>NZ_AZEE01000024.1:1436-1937 GCF_001434895.1 Secundilactobacillus odoratitofui DSM 19909 = JCM 15043 | reverse complement strand
TTACTCAATGATGTTGATGTCGAGGTTGAATCACTCAACGACGTTGATGTCGATTCGCTTACTGACGTTGAACCAGATTCACTGACAGAGATCGAACCTGAGTTACTCAACGATGTTGATGTCGAAGTTGAATCTCTCAACGACGTTGATGTCGAGTCACTCACTGACGTTGAGCCTGATTCACTGACCGAGATTGAACCTGAGTTACTCAATGATGTTGATGTCGAGGTTGAATCACTCAACGACGTTGATGTCGATTCGCTTACTGACGTTGAACCAGATTCACTGACAGAGATCGAACCTGAGTTACTCAACGATGCTGAAGCTGAGTCACTTACTGACGTTGAGCCTGATTCACTGACAGAAATCGAACCTGAGTTACTCAACGATGCTGAAGTTGAATCACTTACTGACGTCGAGCCAGACTCACTAACTGAGATTGATTCTGAGTTACTCAATGATGTTGATGTCGAGGTTGAATCACTTAACGACGTTGAGCCT
>NZ_AZEE01000024.1:0-1394 GCF_001434895.1 Secundilactobacillus odoratitofui DSM 19909 = JCM 15043 | reverse complement strand
ACTGACGTTGAGCCAGACTCACTAACTGAGATTGATTCTGAGTTACTCAACGATGTCGATGTCGAGGTTGAATCACTTACTGACGTTGAGCCAGATTCACTGACCGAGGTCGAACCCGAATCACTCAACGACGTTGATGTTGAATCACTTACTGACGTTGAGCCAGACTCACTAACTGAGATTGAGCCTGAGTTACTCAACGATGTTGATGTCGAGGTTGAATCACTTAACGACGTTGATGTCGAATCGCTTACTGATGTTGAACCAGATTCACTGACAGAGATTGAACCCGAATCACTCAACGACGTTGATGTTGAATCACTTACTGACGTTGAGCCAGATTCACTAACCGAGACTGAGCCTGAATTACTCAAGGATGTTGATGTCGAATCACTTACCGATGTTGAACCAGATTCACTTACGGAGATCGAACCTGAGTTACTCAATGATGTTAATGTCGAAGTTGAATCACTCAGCGACGTTGATGTCGAATCACTCACTGACGTTGAGCCAGATTCACTATCCGAGATTGATTCTGAGTTACTCAACGATGTTGAATCACTCAGCGACGTTGATGTTGAGTCACTTACTGACGTCGAGCCAGACTCACTAACCGAGACTGAGCCTGAATTACTCAATGATGTTGATATCGAGGTTGAATCACTTACCGATGTTGAACCAGATTCACTGACGGAGATCGAACCTGAGTTACTCAATGATGTTGATGTCGAAGTTGAATCACTTACTGACATCGAGCCAGACTCACTAACCGAGATTGAACCTGAGTTACTCAATGATGTTGATGTCGAAGTTGAATCACTCAGCGACGTTGATGTTGAATTGCTTACTGATGTTGAGCCGGACTCACTGACCGAGATTGAACCCGAATCACTCAATGACGTTGATGTTGAGTCACTTACTGATGTTGAACCAGATTCACTGACCGAGATTGAACCCGAATCACTCAACGACGTTGACGTTGAGTCACTTACTGATGTTGAACCAGATTCACTGACAGAAATCGAACCTGAGTTACTCAACGATGCTGATGTTGAATCACTTACTGACGTCGAGCCAGACTCACTAACCGAGATCGAACCCGAATCACTCAACGATGCTGAAGTTGAATCACTTACTGATGTTGAACCAGATTCACTGATAGATATTGAACCCGAATCACTCAACGACGTTGACGTTGAATCACTTACTGACGTTGAGCCAGACTCACTAACTGAGATTGATTCTGAGTTACTCAACGATGTTGATGTCGAGGTTGAATCACTTAACGACGTTGACGTTGAGTCACTTACTGACGTCGAGCCAGACTCACTAACCGAAACTGAGCCTGAATTACTCAATGATGTTGATGTCGAGGTTGAATCACTCAACGACGT
>NZ_AZEE01000023.1 GCF_001434895.1 Secundilactobacillus odoratitofui DSM 19909 = JCM 15043 | reverse complement strand
GTTGATCCGGTGTCAAGACACCATCTGGTACTTGCACTGTAAAGTCACCGGTGTCATCGGTCGTCTTACCCGTAATTGGAGCACCGTTGCCATCCAAAATTGGGTCGCCATTCTCATCAGTCAGCGTCACCGTGGTCCCAGTTGGGGCATCAGTGGCCGTCCCGGTGATGGCATAACCGCCATTATCACCATCGATTGTGGCATT
>NZ_AZEE01000022.1 GCF_001434895.1 Secundilactobacillus odoratitofui DSM 19909 = JCM 15043 | reverse complement strand
CAATCACCGCAACCGCTGGTGATGATGGAAAAGTTACAATTCCAATGACCGACGGTGAAGTGCCAACGGATAAGGTTGTGACCTTGACCCCAGCTGGCGGGAATCAGAGTACGGATATTGCCGTCCCAACTAAGGCCACGACCACGGCTAAAGTGACGGGTGATAACGGCGGTTACAGCGTTACTGGCAAAGTAACCGGTGCCCCAGCTGACACTGTGGTGACCTTAAC
>NZ_AZEE01000021.1 GCF_001434895.1 Secundilactobacillus odoratitofui DSM 19909 = JCM 15043 | reverse complement strand
TAGTAATCCTTTGGATCAACTGAAAGTGCTGGGCCCGTTTGCGTCATGGTCTTGCTACCATCTAGATTGATGGTTTCAGTCGTCTTACCTGGTACCGTCGTAGTGTGGCTTCCCGTTGGGATTCCACTCGTGCCAGTATCCGTGTTGTGTTCCAGTTGAATCCCGTTTGGTTCATTGTTCGTCACAGTTGTGCGACCAACGGTCACCGCGTTACCTGGTTCAACGGTCACAGCTGGCAAGCTTGGTTCACCCTTTGGCGTTTCGGTGACAGTTGCCGTATTGGTATCGGTATTGATATCAACCACGGTCTTATCACC
>NZ_AZEE01000005.1 GCF_001434895.1 Secundilactobacillus odoratitofui DSM 19909 = JCM 15043 | reverse complement strand
TTCGGTGATATCAAATGTAATTTGCGAAGTCAATTCGCTAGTAATAATTAAATGAGCTACAAACAATCATAAATTGAGAGTTTGATCCTGGCTCAGGACGAACGCTGGCGGCGTGCCTAATACATGCAAGTCGAACGCATCCCGTTGAATTGAAGTGCTTGCACTGATTTTTAACATCGGATGAGTGGCGAACTGGTGAGTAACACGTGGGTAACCTGCCCAGAAGCGGGGGATAACACTTGGAAACAGGTGCTAATACCGCATAACAACAAAAACCGCATGGTTTTTGTTTGAAAGATGGTTTCGGCTATCACTTCTGGATGGACCCGCGGCGTATTAGCTAGTTGGTGGAGTAATGGTTCACCAAGGCAATGATACGTAGCCGACCTGAGAGGGTAATCGGCCACATTGGGACTGAGACACGGCCCAAACTCCTACGGGAGGCAGCAGTAGGGAATCTTCCACAATGGACGAAAGTCTGATGGAGCAACGCCGCGTGAGTGAAGAAGGGTTTCGGCTCGTAAAACTCTGTTGTTGAAGAAGAACACATCTGAGAGTAACTGTTCAGGTGTTGACGGTATTTAACCAGAAAGCCACGGCTAACTACGTGCCAGCAGCCGCGGTAATACGTAGGTGGCAAGCGTTGTCCGGATTTATTGGGCGTAAAGCGAGCGCAGGCGGTTTCTTAAGTCTGATGTGAAAGCCTTCGGCTTAACCGGAGAAGTGCATCGGAAACTGGGAGACTTGAGTGCAGAAGAGGACAGTGGAACTCCATGTGTAGCGGTGAAATGCGTAGATATATGGAAGAACACCAGTGGCGAAGGCGGCTGTCTGGTCTGTAACTGACGCTGAGGCTCGAAAGCATGGGTAGCGAACAGGATTAGATACCCTGGTAGTCCATGCCGTAAACGATGAATGCTAGGTGTTGGAGGGTTTCCGCCCTTCAGTGCCGCAGCTAACGCATTAAGCATTCCGCCTGGGGAGTACGACCGCAAGGTTGAAACTCAAAGGAATTGACGGGGGCCCGCACAAGCGGTGGAGCATGTGGTTTAATTCGAAGCTACGCGAAGAACCTTACCAGGTCTTGACATACTGTGCTAACCTAAGAGATTAGGCGTTCCCTTCGGGGACGCAGATACAGGTGGTGCATGGCTGTCGTCAGCTCGTGTCGTGAGATGTTGGGTTAAGTCCCGCAACGAGCGCAACCCTTATTGTCAGTTGCCAGCATTCAGTTGGGCACTCTGGCGAGACTGCCGGTGACAAACCGGAGGAAGGTGGGGATGACGTCAAGTCATCATGCCCCTTATGACCTGGGCTACACACGTGCTACAATGGATGGTACAACGAGTTGCGAACTCGCGAGAGTAAGCTAATCTCTTAAAGCCATTCTCAGTTCGGACTGCAGGCTGCAACTCGCCTGCACGAAGTCGGAATCGCTAGTAATCGCGGATCAGCATGCCGCGGTGAATACGTTCCCGGGCCTTGTACACACCGCCCGTCACACCATGAGAGTTTGCAACACCCAAAGTCGGTTCGGTAACCTTCGGGAGCCAGCCGCCTAAGGTGGGGCAGATGATTAGGGTGAAGTCGTAACAAGGTAGCCGTAGGAGAACCTGCGGCTGGATCACCTCCTTTCTAAGGAATAATACGGAAACCTGCACAGGAACGAAACTTTGTTTAGTTTTGAGAGGTCTACTCTCA
>NZ_AZEE01000020.1 GCF_001434895.1 Secundilactobacillus odoratitofui DSM 19909 = JCM 15043 | reverse complement strand
ACGCAGATCACCAAAGATTGGCCAGATGGTGATAAGACCGTGGTTGATATCAATACTGATACCAATACGGCAACTGTCACCGAAACGCCAAAGGGTGAACCAAGCTTGCCAGCAGAGACGGTTGAACCAGGTAACGCGGTGACTGTTGGTCACACAGCTGTGACGAACAATGAACCAAACGGGATTCAACTGGAACACAATACGGATACTGGCACGAGTGAAATCCCAACAGGGATCGAAACTACGACGGTACCAGGTAAGACGACTGAAACCATCAATCCAGATGGCAGCAAGACCATGACGCAAACGGG
>NZ_AZEE01000019.1 GCF_001434895.1 Secundilactobacillus odoratitofui DSM 19909 = JCM 15043 | reverse complement strand
CAAAGATACGGATACCGATGATTACACGGTAACTGGCCAGACAACGCCAAGCACTATCGTAACGATCAAGGATCCAGATGGTAACACAGTGGCTACTGGGACCAGCAAGCCAGACGGCAGTGTTGATATTCCGGTAACGGGTACGACTGTCAAGCCAGGTGAAACCTTAACGGTTACGCCGGACGGCGGAAAAGCAGTTACGGTGACAGTACCAAGTGATGTAACTGGTGCCAAGATCACCAAAGATACGGATACCGATGATTACACGGTAACTGGCCAGACAACGCCAAGCACTAACGTAACAATCAAGGATCCAGATGGTAACACAGTGGCTACTGGGACCAGCAAGCCAGACGGCAG
>NZ_AZEE01000004.1 GCF_001434895.1 Secundilactobacillus odoratitofui DSM 19909 = JCM 15043 | reverse complement strand
ATATACCCTGCACATTTGTGAAACGAAACTTTGTTCAGTTTTCAAAGGTCTACCTGTTAATTTATTTCTAAATCAGCTTTTTAATTATATCTCATTGCCATTTGAAAGTCAACCAAAAGTTTTTATATCAACGTTTTAATGATTTTCATTTGTCTCTGAGACAACTTATTAAATATATCATCTTGAGTGAACAATGTCAACATCGAAATTACTTAATCAGTAATTGGTACACATTGCATCTCTTGCTCGCGACAACAGAAACTATCATACCAAGAGATCATGAATCGGTCAATCGTTATTTTCAATTAATTTTTAAAAAATGGAAATTAAAATGAAAGCTTTTAAATTACTTCCTATTGTTTCTTCGTAAATAATGCTTGTCCTTCATCCGGGTGTTGTTCAAGGTAGTTTTTAGTAAACTGACTAACTGCCGACGTATCTGTCAGATTGACACCCGCCGTTTTCATTGCAGACATTAATTGTGCGTAGAACTTGTCGGCCACAGGATCATACAGTGCTGTCAACTGCGTGACATGCTGCTTGACCCAAGCCCGTAATTGATCTGCCTGATTCAACTGGCCATTCTTCTCTAAAACATCAAACCAAGTCAGCAGCGTTTCTGGCAACAGGTCAAATAACTCCTCGCGCTTCTCTGATACATCCAGCATAGGCACAAATCGATTAAAAAATAGGTCTTCAAGTAGCACAGTAGTCCACTCCTTTGGTTGCTTTTGATAGCCGATTACTAATACCTGTGCACTAACAGTCACAATAATCTCAACTTGCTCCTGTGCTCCTGCAGTCATGCTCGCAAACTTGGGAACTGCCATTATTGCATCTAACCACTGATCTAATTCTTCATCAAAACTTTGCATCCGTCTACCTCCTTGCATTTTTCCATTCTAGGCAACCCGTTATCTAATTGCAAACCTTTTAATTATCCTAAATCACAACCAAATTTAAAGACATATTCCCATCAATCGTGTATCCTTATCGTTTGTATACTGAATTAAAGGGGTTAAGAACATGCAAGAAGTTGTGATATTAAGTGCAGTTCGCACACCAATCGGGAAAATGGGACGTCAATTCTCCCAACTTACTTCGGTTGAACTAGGAACAATTGCTGCGAAAGCTGCGATTGATCAAGCTCAAATTCCTGCTGATCAAATTAATCAGGCCATTATTGGCAACGTCCTACAAGCGGGCGCAGGTCAAAACGTTGCACGCCAAATTGCAATCAAGAGCGGCTTACCCGTGACAAGTACCGCCATGACGATCAACCAAGTATGTGGTTCTGGTATTAAAGCCATCCGCTTAGGTCAAGCCGCTATTGCGATGGGTGATGCAACCGCAGTTCTTGTCGGTGGCACTGAAAGTATGTCAAATGTACCATACCTATTACCCGACATGCGTCGTGGCACTGGTTATGGTGAGACCAAGGTACTCGATGGTCTTGAACATGATGGCCTACGTGATGCCTTCTCGCAAGACTTAATGGGAATTACCGCTGAAAATGTCGCTGAACAATTTCACGTCACAAAGGAAGCTCAGGACGCTTTTTCGCTTCGCTCTCACCAACGGGCACTCACTGCCACGACTAACGGTCACTTCGAAGCCGAGATCGTGCCGGTCACCGTTATTGGCAAGGTTAACACGACCATTACTAAAGATGAACCAATTCGCCCTGACACTTCTATGGCGGCCTTGGGTAAACTAAAACCAGCTTTTAAAGCAAATGGAACGGTTACTGCTGGCAATTCAGCAGGCTTAAACGACGGCGCCAGCATGCTTGTACTGATGTCAAAGGATGCCGCTGACAGCGCTGGATTATCCTACTTAGCGGTGATTGACGGATACCAAGAGGTTGGTATTGATCCTGCTATCATGGGCTACGCACCTTATCACGCTGTTTCAAAACTATTAGAAAAACAAAATCGCGTCGTGACAGACGTTGATCGTTATGAGCTTAATGAAGCCTTTGCGGCACAATCGGTTGCTGTTTCAAGAGATCTTCACATTCCTGACGACCGATTAAACGTTAACGGCGGTGCGATTGCCCTTGGTCATCCAGTTGGCGCTTCCGGCGCTCGGATATTGACCACTCTGGTTCACGACCTTGAGCGCGAGCAGCTAACAACTGGTATTGCCACCATTTGTATCGGTGGTGGTATGGGCATTGCGCTCTCAGTTCATCGTTAATGCTAAGTTATGACCAATGAATCACTTTTTTAAATCATCTAGGCCGATTACCAGCCATTTCAATGTAGAAATGGCTGATAACCGGCCTATTTTGTACGCTAATCTTGCAACAACGTAATGATTAACTTCAATCTACTTCTGCTTCATGAAATGGGGCGTCCAACTCAAATGGAACTGCACGTCTTAACCTGACTGTTTCCGCAGTTACCTCACAATCAATTGCAACCACTTTTACACCAACTCGCTGCGCCTCTTCAATGGCAGCAGCCAGTTTTGGTGCGCGTTGCCGATAAATCGTCATCACGTGGGCAAAATCTAACTGAACGACGAAAAGCAAGTAGGCAACGTCACCTTCATGTACCGTCCGTATCAATTCATGAACGTGTTTGACGGCACGCTCTGTCGGCGCATCCGGGAAAGCTGCCACACCTTGGTTTTCTAAAGTGACCCCTTTGACCTCGATCCATAAGTTGTGGTCCGTAACCGTTTTGCCCCAAAAATCAATCCGGGACTCATGGTAGACTTTTTCCGGCCGAAAAGCAGTGAGTGTTGGCATCCCCGGCAGCGTTAACTGACCATCCGCCTGTGCTTCTTTCACGAGTCGGTTCGGTAACTGGCTATCGATATTTACCCAATGATCACCCTTCTTCACTGACACTAAATCATATTCAGTCTTTCGATTTGGTTTAGGCTGATAGTTAAGGGCAACTTGGGTACCCGCAATCAGTAGCTCCTTACCGCGACCAGTATTCTTAACGTGCACCGTCACTGTCTCACCTGCTAATTCACAGTGCGCAACGAATCGGTTAGGCCGGTCAATAAACGTTGCGAGTCGAATTGCTTCATACTTCAACCTCAACACCTCCAGGTCCATTATGCCATACTCTCTTTTTTTTAGGCAGGCGATGGCGTAAAATGCAAATAGATTACGCGGTGTATCACAATACATTCGCTTTATAAGGAGGACCTTTATGTCAGCAACTTATTTACGACGTGCAACCCAAGCGGATCTAAACGACATCACCGCTATTATCACAGATGCCAAAGCCTTTTTGAAACAGCAAAACATCAACCAGTGGCAGGATGGTTATCCAGCTGCCAGTGATTTAAAACAAGATATCGAAGACGGTATTACCTTTGTTTTAGTGGTCGATGGTGAAATCGCCGGCACTGCCGCACTGCACCAGGGAATCGATATTAACTACCTTAAAATTGAAGATGGTAGCTGGCTAAACGGTATCGATGCCCGCTACACTGCTATTCATCGAATTGCCGTTTCAAGCCATTTCCGTGGTCAACATTTATCTGGCAAATTAGTAAGTGGTTTAATCACGATTTCGAGTCTACTTGGTTACAAAGACGTTAGAATCGATACTCATCCAGATAACTTGGGCATGCAACACGTGATTACGAGCAACGGATTCGAACACCGTGGCACCGTCTACATGCATGATAGTCAGGCCCTACGCTACGCTTACCAACTGCTCATTAAATAATTGAGGTGACCATCAATGACTCACGCTGATATTGCGGTACAAATCAAGCTCCTGATTCTCTTTACCGTTGGCCTAATAACATTATTAACATTTATCATCCGCCATTATCGTCAGGACCACCGAATTGATTTAAAAACCACACTACCTCTGATCTTAGTAGCTTTATTTATGGCTGGGGTATTGTTTAATTTAGCCCTGCTATAAAATGACTTTAAAACTGATTCAATTAACTTTTTTTCATATTAAACACTCAGATAAAATAAAACGCAGTGATTCCAATCAACGGAATCACTGCGCTTTATTTTTTGAGTAACATACTCGATTATCGATCTACTTAATCATGCCGCCGTTTCACGACGAATTGCCAACCAAAGCCAATCACGAATACAAGGAGCCCTACGATCGATAATAACCGACCCGCCTTGAGCCCTGGGGTCTGGTAAACCAACTTAATTTGATGCTGCCCTGCAGGTAACTTAGCCCCCACAAACCCAGTATTAACCTTTTGAGTAGCCGTCTTCTTACCATCAACGGTAAGTTGCCAGCCAGTTGAATACGGAATTGAGGTCGTCAACACACTTGCCTGCTGGTTATCAGTGGTGCCAGAAACTTGGTTATTCGTTACTTTCAGTTGCTTGAGACTTTGTTTTTGTAACTGTTTAGCCTTTTGCTGATAGGTCTTACCAAATGGCACCGCGATGATCCGAACATTTTTAAAGCTAATGTTATTGGCTTCATAAAATGACAGATCAATGGTTTTACGGGCGCTAGTTGAGTAGCCTAAATTGAGTAGTACGCTCCCCTTCTTTTCGTAATCAGACATATTATTAATGCCCAATTGACGAATCGACGTATCCTTGTTTTGGGTCGTAATCTTCATCCCGTAGGAATCAAAGTACTGATTATTCATAATATTGCGCCAATAATTCAGCTTGGTACCATACGAGAACGGTACATTGGCCATCAATGCCCGGCGAGCCGAATAGTTCAGGCGCGCTGTTGTTGACGGGAAACTAGCCTTAATACCATCAAACTCAATGTAAAGCTCACTGTTCTTATAGGCATTTGGATTTTTCAAGGTCAGACGATAAGTTGCATTTTGGCCTAACGTATCACTCGTCATTTCAGTTAAGCCATTTTGATTCTTCGTGGTATTTCGTTGAACAATCGCCTTATTCTGGGCAATTAAAGACTGAATGGCACTGGAAGGTTTGGCCAGACCAGTTGAAGCCGCGTATTTTTTAGCATCTGCCGTACTCAAATCACCATTAACATTAGCAGATAACGACCGGTTCGTATTATGGGTGAGTCGGTAGTTAATTGCTTGGGCAACCGTTGTGATTGGAATGCTAGTTGTGGTGACCTTATATGGTACTGACTCAGCGGTTGTCGTTGCCTTGACCGTTTTAACGCCGCTCATCTTTTTGCTAGTTTGAGCACCGCTTAACAGTGCTTGTTCCTTATCAGCAGCCGTTAACTTATTGTACGAACTGCTGCTAAGTTGTTGCGTTTGTGTATACGCAAGCGGTGTCGCATATTTGTTTTGATAAATAACGGTACCAGTACCGTTACCCAAACTGTATACGGGTTGGTCTCTAAACAGTAAGGTCTTACCCTTGCGATTCTTAACAATTTTGAACCCGTAAGGAATCTTGGATTGCCCAACTTCATCCTGACGTGCGAATAGATACTTCACGTTTAAGAGTGACGTCATCGTCGTTCGATTATCGACGTTTCGCGTCGGATTATTCATGGTGTTCTCACTATTCATGAGCGCTTTGTTGAAGTCGTTCACAGCACCACTTTGGATTGAAAAGTAGGAACTGATTGAATGCATATTAAGCAACATCGGAATGTTGTTACCAGCAGAACGTAGTGAATAGTAATCTGACGTTGTTGCTGTCCGGTAAAATGATTTGTCGTGTTTAGCGAGGTAACGATTGGCATAATCATAGAAAGCCGTTGTCCAGTGTGACGCCACGCCACGACTTAACTCATCACCTTGTGAATGACTATAGTTACTGCTATAAAAACCTAAGCCTGTGCTGGCAGCGTTAATAATCACTAACGCTAAAATCGAGAATCGCAACCGCGGACCCTTAAAATCACCAATCAAGGCGTAAGCAATCACCAACAACATCACCAGATAAATGCCATAGATCATTAAGTGGTGAGCCTGTAGTCTGAAAATAAACCCGTTGCTGACCCAAATTGCGGCGAACAGCAGTAACGTACCATAAAGAAACCACTTAAAGTCGGCCGGTACCAATTCATCAAGGTGATCAACAAAACGTCCAGCCACTAACCCGAAGGCTAACTGTGCCAGCAATAGCCAACGATTAGATGGGGTACTCATGACGTTCATCACGGCAGCTACCTCTGGAAATAACAAGCCCACCGCAATTAACAGAATCAAGATGTTTAGCATCAGGTACTTTTTGAAATGACGGAACGACCAAATCATGGCAATTAACGTCAGACCACTCGTCCCCATGACAACCCAGTAATACATCTGACCACTCGCATTTAAAATCGCATTGGGGAGCTTCATGTAATAGATTGCCGGATAGAACTTAAGGCCGTTCGCAAAAATGGCTGAACCAGAACGCGAAGAACTCAACATTGATAAGAGATTTGGCAGTAATATCATGGCAGCAATCATCAGCGCCATAACTACTGTTAACGCAAAGTAGCCAAGGGAGCGCGGCAATGGCCGAACTAGTTCCCCCTTCTGCTTTAAATCAACATATCTAAACACAGCAAAGAATAGTGACCCAATGGCGAGTACATACGCAAAATAAACGTTACTAATCAAAACAACAGCTGTAATGGCCACTAACCAAAGGAATGACTGGCCGTGGTAGATTCGATCGATTGCCACACAGAGCAATGGGAAAAAGATCAATGGTAGCAAGAAAAAGGGATGGTGATAACTCACGTAAAACGAGTAGCTCCCAAAGGTGTAAATAAGCGCACCAACTAAAGAACCGCTGCGTTTTAACCGCATTTGCTTAGCAAAAACTAAGAACGCTAGACCTACGGCGTATAACCGCAAAATGGTCAGCACTTGATATCCCAATTCGAGTTTATCAGCAGGAAATAACGCAATTAGATAACTAAACGGATCACCAACCACATAGTAGGCGAACGTCGTCATCTGGTCTGCGCCAAGCCCTAGATTCCATGACCAGCCAAATAATGACTGATGGGCTGTTCCACGTAAAATTCGATAAAACTCTTCTAAAATTGGGTAATGTTGAGAGATCCCATCCACATTCCAAATCGTGGTTTGGCCAAGAAAACGCAATGCACCAAACGAACAAAGCACGATGAAAGCAAATGCAACTGTATACACTAGCCACACAGGAAATTTTTCATAGATTTTTTTCACGGTAAATCTCTCCAACTCTCTAAAATTAACTGCCATCATTATGCCATGAGTACAACTGGGAAAACAAACTAACTGCTGTCATTACAGCAAGATTGTCGTTATCAAGTTCCAAAATTATTTACTCAATTCCATTATCATGATTAGTTTTAGCTTAATTTTAGTGTGTTTTAGAATGACTAATCACCGCTTAAAACTAGGTTTATTAGGGTATATAGTATTTAACTAATCGTCTAAAAAATATTTGTCATTTCGACTATTCTTAATAAAGTTTAAGATTTTATCAAGTTCAGTATCTTCAACACTTCTACGCGTTAATTGCTCACGTTACCAACAACTAAACGCTCACGATTTGATCAACCGACAACAGATATAAATATCTGTGAACAACCGGTAAATTCAGCATTTTAGTTAACGCCAAGGCGTACAACTTTAATTGACCTTCATAACGCTGTTTGATTTTGCCAAGTCCTGCTTCATTAGGTTGCACGTAGTCCGTCTTGTAATCAAACAGTGTAATGCCGTCGTCGTTAATAAAGTAACCATCAATGATTCCGTGGACTAAGATTTTGGCCTGTTCATCCTGAACCTCTACAAAGGCATCCTTTGCTGGTAGCAACAGTGAGAACGGCGTTTCCCTGTGTAGCTGGGACACGTTAGCTAAAATACTCTGGCCCAAGTCGCTTTTGAAAAAGGTCGTAATCTGAGTTTGCTTAATTTGTTTGGCTACGGCACTGGTCATAACCTGACTAGCAACCAATCGATCAATCACAGATTGAACGGCAGCCAAGTCAACGGGCTGATTTAAGTTAAGCTCCTGCAATACCAAGTGAGTTGCCGTTCCAATCTCTGCGCCACTTGGTGCGGTCACCATCTGCATAAATTGTGGGGTTGCCAGTTCATGCGTCACAAACCGGTGTTGCGCTTTCGGTTGTTGCCAATCTGGTTGGAAATCACCCAACTGAGTCATATCGGGATCTTCAAACAAGCGTTTAATTTCTGACACGGATTGGTAAGCAGTCGTTTCAGTTTCGGCTTGCTGATCGTATTGATAGCCCATTAGTCGATCAATGTGATCTACATCAATCACGGAATAATCGGTTGCTGCACTTTGCTGTTTAAGTGCACACAGCCACTTTTCACCAGTTTCAACACCTTGTCGTGGCCCCATACCGGCCAAATCATCGGCTGAATAAAAGGTTACGTCAAACTCAGTTTCATCCGCCTGTAATGCCGGCAGTACCTGGTGGTCCGGGTTCAGCGTGAATTTAGGGTGCCTCATCAGTGCCAATCCAATCCAGTCAAGGTAGGTGTGCATCCGCTCTCGTAGCCCTGCGTTCAACACTAAATTTTGATCCTGGTTAGCGGCAGACCAACCTTTAATCAAACTCTCTTGTCCCTTGCATTCACCAACGATGTAGAGTCGTTGCTCCGCACGGGTTAAGGCAACGTAAAGTTTCCGCATTTCCTCGGCTAAAGCCTCTTTCCGCGTTTCGTTTTGAATCACAAGTTTAGGGAGTGTTGGCGCTGCGAGTCGCTGTTGTTCATCCAAGTAATCGATACCGATTCCCAATTGGTTATTTAAAACTGCCCGACTTGTTAAATCCTGCATATTAAACTTCTTTGAAGCGTCTAACAAGAAGACGACTGGATATTCCAATCCCTTACTACCATGGATAGTCGTCACTTGAACAGCGTTATCCGTTGCTTTAGTTTTAGCCTCCGCCAAATCGTGTTCGTTACGCTGCATCCGTTCAATAAAGCGAACAAACTGAAACAGCCCCTTAAACCCGTTTTGCTCATAATCAGCTGCCCGTTCGTATAAAGCGTGTAAGTTTGCCTGACGCTGCGGTCCAGCTGGCATGCCGGCCACGTAGTCCAAAAAACCGGTCGTTTGATAAATTTCCCAAATCAGCGTTGCCAGGTGTTCTTGCCGCGCAACCGTCTGAAACGTCGTTAATTGTGACAAAAATAGCTGAATTTTGGGATATAACCCATCGGCGTATGCGTTACCGGCATACTGTTCATCATAATGTTGATAGAAGTGTTGCAGGGCTGAGTAGTAATCGTCCGTCTTATCCGTAATTCTAAGGTAGGACAGTTCGTTTTCATTTAACCCAACAATTGGCGAGCGTAACACAGCTACCAAGGCAATGTCTTGATAAGGATTATCAATAATCTTCAGTAGCGACATCATAATTTGAACTTCAGTCGTTTTAAAGTAACTTTGCGCATCGTTAATTTGAACCGGAATTTCCGCACGACCAAATTGGTCCTGAATGTTCAGGTTGTTTTTCTTAGTGGCGGAAATAATCGCAATATCTTGGTACTTTAATGGTCGCGTTACGCCAGTTTTTCGATCCAATATCTGGGTTTCTTTTAGTATTAATTCGTGGATGGTCTGGGCAATTAACATCACTTGGCCTTCTGAGCCGTCAGGTTTATCATTTCCAGTCTGTTCACTGGGCGCATCGGTATCGTAAATTAACAAGGACGCAACATTCGGCAATTCTGTCGGGTAATTGGCACCATAGACCAACTTTGCCGGACCAGCGTATGAAATTTGACCGAGTTTTTCATCCATGATTTGGGTGAAGATCAGATTGGTAAAATCGTCCACGTTCTTCATGGAACGGAAGTTTTCTGCCAGTGTAATTTCGGTACCAGCAGTTGGGTCCGATTGATAGCGGTTAAACTTATCAATGAACAGCTTAGGTTCAGCTAGTCGAAAACGATAAATTGACTGCTTAATATCGCCCACCATAAATAAATTACCAGGGTTCGTATGCGCCAACGTTGTAACAATGGCTTCCTGTAGTTCATTGGTATCCTGATACTCGTCCACCATAATTTCGTGGTAGTTCGCTGAGAGCTGTTCACGCACGGCGTTTGCTTCCGTCGACGAAGCCTGTAAAATTTTCAAGGCAAAGTGTTCAATGTCACTAAACTCCCAAACGTGTCGCCGTTGCTTCTCAGCATCATAGGCTTCAGCGAAGGCCTGGACAACTTCAGCTAGTTTTTCGACCAGACTATAACTATGCGTCATCGCACTTACCGTCTCTGCTTCTGGTAACGGCATCAGTTTAGTTGCTGCTTCAACTGCGTCACTAGCATTATCACGGTGGGCAACGTAGCGTTCCTTAATTAATTGATAGTCGTCATATTCAGACGCACTCTTGCGAATTGAAGGCAGTCGTCCCCACGAAAAGGCCATTAATTGGTCCCGTAAATCGTTCCAGCTAAGCTGTTGCGGCTTAATCTGATTCAATGGCGTCAGCAGACTGTCAATATAAGTCACGGCCTTTTCAATCTGCTGATCACTCGCCAGTTCTTTGGCAGCTTCAAGTTCGGTCCGCGCATCCGTTAACTGCTGCATGATGATGGGTAATAGTTGTTCCTGAACAATGGTAGACGCCATCAAATTGCCAGTGACTTGATAAGGCGCAGCCAGGGTTTTCAACCAACCTTCTGGATCCGGCTTGGCACCCATAAATTGAAATACTCGAAAGACAAGATCCGTGAAGCCATCATCACTACGATCATTGGAGAAATTTGTCACGAGTTGCTTAAAGCGACCGTCCTCATCATTTTGATAAAACTGTTCACGAACATCGTTCCACACTTCTTCTTGTAACAGTGCACTCTCAGTTTGGTCACCTAAAATTCGAAAGACGGGATCTAAATCGATGAGGTAATAATACCGTTCAACGATCCGCTGACAAAAAGCATCCAACGTACTAATATCTGCAACTGGTAAAATCGCCAATTCACGGGATAAGTACCGTTGTTCCTCGGCATTTATCTGACTAATTTTCTCTCGCAATGACCGTTCGATACGTTCCTTCATTTCCTTAGCAGCCGCTCGAGTAAAGGTCACAATCAACAGGTTTTCAAGGCTTTCATGCGCTAAAATCATGTTGATCACACGGTCAACTAGCACACGGGTCTTACCAGATCCAGCCGACGCTGAAACAAGTAGATTAGTTTGATGCGTATCTAAGACGCGTTGCTGACTCTTAGTGTATTCCATGATTGTTGACCTCCTCTTGAATTCGTTTAATAATCTCGTCATTTTTGGATAACGCTGTTTGTAATCGATAATTGTTTTCTGGTAACATCGGGTCGAACTGCATGATGGCAGTGTATGGTGAATGCGTCATGGCAGAATTGCCAGACAGTGGCTTGTACGGGTTCAACTGAATCTGACCGTCAAAAATTGCATTACCAGCTGCCTTAATTTTCAGCTCGGTAAATTGCAATAAACTCTGCAGCTGGTCCATCGTGATAATTGAGTTCGACTTGGCAGCTGAACCGTCCTTCTTTAATTTGAATGGAAAGACTTTAGCAGCTTCACTGACCTGTAATTGTGGCTCCAATGAGTGGATCAACTGGTCATCTGACACTAGCACGCCTTCATAGCGACCCTTTGCTAGTAACGCCCGCTCAATATCTTGCTTGATATCACTTGGCTTTAGCCGCGGATTTTGAAGGTGTAAATATAAGGCGCCGGCTAATTGTGCATCTGGATCATCGGTCAAAAGCGACATGTTTTGTTGCACCACATCTAGATAAGTCATCATTTGCATCGCGATGCCTTCATAGATGTCATTGAACTTCACCGTCCGCTCACTTGATTTGTAATCGACGATACCAATGTATTCATTGTCTGGTAGTTTGAGCGTATCGATTCGGTCAATTTTACCCCGCACCCTGATTTTTTTATCATTTTCAAGATCAAATGCCAATGGCGGCAAGCCATTTTCGGCCCCAATATGCCCAAAAAGGACCTCGGTTCGACGAGCTCGCATCGGCGTATATTGATTTTGTTTATGAAACATTTTCGCCATATGCCGGACAACACCAATCAATTGCCCCTTAATAAACTTCATCCGCTCGCTACTATTCAAAATCGCGTACTGCAAATTTTTCGGATCATTCAAAATGACACTCGTCACTTCTTCAACCAATTGCGTTAACTGCTGGTCATCTAAATTGGCTAAATCAATGTGTTCTTGATTAACACGCTTCATTAAGAAATCCATTGCTGCGTGAAAGAATTCGCCGGTGTTGGCCGGTGAAAGTTCGAATTCATCGCGTTCACGCAGTTTTAACCCATACTTGAGGAAATAGGCGTACTGATTACGGTAAAACTCTTCTAGTTTAGAAATCGAACTATTGATCATCGTGCCATAAAGCCCAGTCACAATTTCTTGATCAAGTGGCGTTGGCACATTTCGATAAGCCACACTACCCAGCAATTTTTCAGTCAATGGGCCTAACTCACTCTTAGTTAGTGACTGGTAAACGTATTGCCACGATGGACTGAGGCTTACCGAGCGCTCACGACTATCGTTGCTGGCCTGAACTAAGTGCCGCAACGTTGCCCGTTTGGTGCCAACATAGGTCGTAACATCCGTTTCTTCAGCTTTCGGTGTCGCATGATGCACTTGCTTTTCAAGGTTAAAATGCTTTTGAATCCTGGCAACATATGGACTCAGTTGGTTTTGGGCATCGTCACCCGCATTGATTGGATAGCTAAAAATCAAGCGCTCTGATGGCGTCATAAACGCCATGTAATTTAGATACGGCTCGCCTTGTAACGTTAAAATACCATCATCACCCAGGTATTCACCCTCCGGTAGCACTAACTTCTGACGATCTTTATCATTCAGCAAATGGCTTGGTAATGTTGTGTCTGGCATTGATTTATCCGTTGCACCAATCATGAAAGTGATCTTACGGTTATTCATCTGAATAATTCCACTTTCAGAAATGGTGACCTGATCGAGTGTTGATGGAATCTGGGAATAATTGGCACCTTCAAACCCAGCTTGTAACAGTGCTAAAAAGTCGGGTGCGTTGAATACACGATCACCGAGGATCGTCACGTATTCATCTAACAAGTTACAAAATGTTTGCCACGTCTGTTCCGGTTGACTAGCTTGACTAAGATCACCTGCTTCAATGGCTCGATCACGCCATACCAGTAACTGATCAGTCACGCCACAATTCGTTAAAAAGGTCACCAAGACCTTAGCTGCCTCGCGACCGTTATTGACCCGATCCAATTGCCGATAAAATGGCATTAACGTATCGCGAACAAATCGCCGAATCCCGTTGATTTGGTCATAAGTGTGCTGGTCGGCACTCGTCATCGTGCCCAGATCATCGCTTTGAAGCCGTGCGTATGGCCAATCTTCTTTTTGTAGCCAGCGCTGACCCTGATAACCCATTTTGAGGACCCAATTTTCAGTTTTAAAGAGTGCATCACGAAACGCATCAATTGAAAGATACTGACCATCATCCGTTTTAGGTAACATTAACTCGGTTTTTAATAACCGCATAATGTCAGCGTACTGAAAATGCTTGCGTTTGATCTCAAATAAAGCCGTGATCAACTCGACGAGCGGATGATCCACCATCGATTGAGACACATCACTAAAATAAGGAATTGCTTGCATCGTCATAATCGGTGGAATAACCGTCGCATATTGATCTAAATGTCGCGTTAAAATCAGAAAATCGCGGTATTGGTAACCATCTTCAGCCACTAATTTTCGAATAATTGCTGCTACTCGTGCAACTTCAGTGTAGCGATTATCGGCTTCAATAAGTTGAACAGCCTGAGTATCGGCAAGCGTCTCAGTTCTTTGACTGACGAGCCCAGTTGCTGATGCCTGCCAATACTGTTCCAATTGCGTCAAAGCTGGTGCAACACGGCTCGCCGTTGCGTGAACATCTGGCAAAACGGTGATCGAATTGGCCTTGGCAATCTGGTAAAGGCGGAGATAAGTTCGTGCTGGTTGGTAAAACAGACTCTGTTCGTTGATATCGGCCGGTGTGGACGTTCCCTGATCAAGAATCAAGGCAACTTTCACCGATGCTGCCCGTTGCATCAACGTTGTCAGTAATTTAGCTTCCTGGGCCGAAAACTGCGTCTGAGAAAATCCATCAAAGTAAAAGTGTGCATGGCTTAAATCAACATTCGCCAAATAATCACTGAGCTGATTCAATAAATCAGTGTTTGCCACGTATTTGCCAAGCATCGCGGTTTCAAAACTATCGTAAATTAAAACTAAGTCGTGTAGCTTCGCGTCTAGATCCGCACTCGAATCTGTTAATTGTTCTGCGACCTGTTGTAAGTCAAGTACACTAACCTGACCAGTTTTTAATTCTAAAAGTTGCCGTGTCAGCAAACTAATAAATCCTGGTCGGTCAGCCTCACCACCAAATAACTTTAACTCATCTTGATGATCCAATATTGCTTGATAGACCAGCATATTCATGCCGGCCTGTGAAATTCTCGGTAGCTGATAGGCCGGTTCGTTTTTCATAAAGAACCACGCCAATCGAGTCAACGACAATACCTGAACGGCCGACTGTGCGTAGGCCTCATCATGATTACCCGTTAACGTTGCTAGCCGCGATAATACTTGGACCTCAGATTCAAATTTAACGTGGTTCGGCACCAAGTAATAGAATTGATCCGTTGGATGTTCCTGATACGTTTGCGCTAACGATTCAAGTAAGCTGGCTTGATGATCTACACTCGCTTTGCCAGTCACAAATTGTAGTGTCATATTCGTTGCACCTTTCTGCCAAAGTTATTTGGCGACGTGTTTTGTAAGTTAATCATAGCACACTTGAACGTATGTTCGTGTACCGACTTTTGGAAATTTATTGCGTTATTTTAAGATCCATTTCAGGCCTAATTTAACGTGAGTCTATACCACAGATATTCGTTTGAACTATAAAGCAAGCTACCAAAAATACAAAAGGTGTTTCAAAAAGTTTCACGTGAAACAAATACTGCGGTATTTCTAGTTCACAATTTTATCCGTACATTCTAAACAGCTATCAGTAGACAAAATAACGTCGCAAGTCCCAGTTGCCTGAGACTCACGACGTTATTTTATCTGCTGAATTGAACACTATTCATCGCATTGACGAATTTGAATCTCTGATCTTACACTAATTAATTTCAATAAAATTCTCTTTTAAAACTTCATTCGTATATAACTCGAGATCCGCAAGCACTTCTGGATTATCTGATTCGTGAGTTGCCTGGCTTTCCGCAATTGCCCACTTTGCAAGGTTGTCCGTAATTGGCACGATATCTTGTAAAATGTGCATCCGCGCCTCATCATAGTGCGTTTTACGAATTTCTCGAAAGCTCTCGTAATCCGTAATTAAGCGCAAATGATCACCGCTGGCAAGCTCAATTGACTCAAAAATCACGAAGTGTGATGTTCGATTTGCTTCATCCATTTGTGATTTTAGTAGATCCAACTGTTCCGGATTAGTCTTGATTGTCACGGCACGTCACCTCTTTGATTACAGTTTACCAAAAAATAGTCACTGGAACGAGGTGAAATGCATAGATTTATAGTTTTTTAGTGTTTTTATGATTCTCTAATAAATCAGTGGCCTATTTCGTGCCGACCATGATCTTGGCCTGTTTACTGCCGAACCTGACCTTCACCATAAATGATGTACTTTGTTGACGTCAGTTCGTGCAATCCCATTGGTCCACGAGCGTGTAATTTTTGGGTACTGATACCAATTTCAGCACCAAAGCCAAATTCAAAACCATCGGTAAACCGGGTTGAAGCATTGATGTAAACACAAGCAGCATCAATTTGCTTCAGGAATTGCTGACCATTTTGATAATTGTCCGTAATAATGGCTTCTGAATGCTTCGTATTGTGGGCATTGATGTGTGCAATCGCCTCATCTTCAGAATCGACCACCTTAACGGCCATAATCAAATCATTATATTCTTCATCCCAGTCAGCATCAGTCGCTGCTACCATGCTTGGCACAATTGCGCGAGCTCGTTCATCTCCACGTAGTTGGACACCCTGGTCAGCCAAAGCAGCCGCAATTACAGGTAAATAATCATCAGCTACTGCGCTATGGATGACTAGTTTCTCAGCCGCGTTGCAGACTGATGGCCGTTGAACCTTGGCGTTGACGGTAATATCAACCGCCATTTGAAGTTCGGCGTACTGGTCGACATAGATATGACAGTTACCGGCCCCCGTCTCGATGACTGGAACCTTAGCCGTTGTAACCACGCGTTGAATCAACCCACGACCACCACGTGGAATTAACACGTCTAAGTATCCCGTTAAGGCCATCATTTCGTTAGCCGTTTCGTGCGACGTATCGTGAACTAACTGAATCGCATTTTCATCAACGTCAATTGACGCCAAAGCTTCGCGTAACACATCACTAATGGCAATATTGGTCTTTATGGCTTCCTTGCCACCTCGTAACAACACGGCGTTGCCACTTTTGAAGGCCAACGCTGAAGCATCGGCGGTTACATTAGGCCGGGCCTCAAAAATGATTCCGATGACGCCAAGTGGTACCCGTTGCTTGCCAATCATTAACCCAGCATCGTTTTGCCACATTTTGTCCACGCTACCAATTGGGTCTGGTAATTGGGCCACCTGTTGCATCCCTTCAGCCATTGCTTTGATTCGATCAACAGTCAACGTTAACCGATCCACGAAGCTGGCCTTTAAATCAGTGGCGTTATCCAAATCAATCTGATTCGCTTTTAAAATATCTTCTGTATGCGTCATTAACGCTTCAGCCATTACCTTCAAGCCCTGATTACGAACTTGATTAGAAAGCTGCGATAACTGGGTTTCTGCCGTTTTAGCTAACTGTCCCATCATCTCAAGTTGACTGGTTTTGATCGTTTCACTAGCCATGTTGAACCGCTCCTTTTCCTTCTGGGGTAAACCACGTACCAATTGATTTACCAGCTAAGATATCAAGAATAATTGCCGGGTCGGCTCCGCTTGCCAAAATCATCTGGCGTTGATCAGCCAGCATAATTTCGGCAGCCGTTAGTTTAGTAACCATACCGCCCGTACCATACCGACTGCCCTTACCACCGGCGACTGCATAGGTTTCATCATCAATTTGGTGAATCGTTGGAATTAGTTGGGCATCATCGTGCTTCAGTGGATTAGCATCATAGAAGCCTTCGATATCGGATAACATAATGAGTAAATCAGCGTCCGTATGCGTTGCGACAATCGCTGACAACTGATCGTTATCGCCAAACTTGGTCCGGTGATCCATTTCATCAACCGCAATCGAGTCATTTTCATTCACGATTGGCACAATGTGTTTGCTCAACAACGTGTTGAAGGTATCCATAACGTGTTGATTGCTTGCCGGGAAATCAAAGACGTCGTGGGTTAAGAGCAGCTGACCAATCATCTGGTTATAATGCGCAAACCGTTGATTAAACAAAGTAATGAGCTTGCTCTGTCCGATTGATGCCAGTGCTTGTTGCTCACTGATCGCCTTGGGTCGCTCACTCAAGCGAAGTGCATTCAGGCCAACACCAATTGCACCTGACGACACCAAGATCACTTCTTTACCCTGACCACACAACGTACTAATGGCAAATGCCAATTGATCAATTGCGCTGAGGTTAAGCCCCCCACTCGGGTAAACGAGTGTACTGGTCCCAACTTTAACGACGAGGCGTTTTACATCGAGATTTCGTTGATTGAGCTGCGTTCCCATATTCGTTCCCATCCTTCTGTCCGTTTTCAAAATCTAATCAAATCACCATTAATTCATTACCCATCATTATTGCTTATTTTTCAGTTTTTGACAACTTAATGTGTTCGTATTCTACCATATATGCCCATGAAAAACACATGAGATAAACGCGATATTAAATTAAAAAGTTTTAACTTTCCCCTTGACTTTTAATTTAAATCGATTATGATAGTCCACATAAACAAGTTACATCACATATCTAAATATTTTTGATCAAAGACTATGCGTAGAAGAGTAGTCGTTTGGAAAACTCTCAGGGAGCCTTGAATAGTGAGACGAGGCAGTTGACCTTACTGATGAAAGTAATCTACAAGTCGTGACCGCGACGATTAATCGAAGTGGTCACTGGGAATGCGCCCATTACAGCAATGAAGTATCGTTAACCGACTGCGCATCGGCTGGCCGTACTTTCTAAGTCAATCACTGTGAAGTGGTTGAAAATTAAGGTGGTAACACGTCGATAACACGTCCTTAGCTAACATAGCTAAGGGCGTTTTTTATTACCACCAACACACAGGAGGAATTTATTATGAAAACAACGTTAACGAAACGTCAATATACCATTTTAGGCTCGTTATTATTCGGTTTATTCTTCGGTGCAGGTAACTTGATCTTCCCAATTCATTTAGGTCAGCTCTCTGCCGGTAACTGGGGACCTGCAACCATTGGTTTTCTATTAACTGCCATTGTTTTACCACTACTTTCAATTTTAGCCATTAGCCTCACCCGTAGTAGCAGTGCTTATGATTTGGCCAAACCGGCCGGTAAAGGGTTCGCGCTCTTCTTTCTGATTATGATTCACGCTACCCTCGGTATCTTAGTTGCCTCACCACGGACCGCCACAACTACTTTCGCAATTGGGATTCAGCCCTTCTTGCCAAAGGCCTGGGATCAAATGGGCTTACTCATCTTCTCCTTCTTATTCTTCGGCATCTCACTGCTCCTCTCTTGGAATCAAAGTAAGATCACGGACTACGTTGGTAAGTTACTCAACCCAATTTTACTTGCCCTACTTGCTTTCATCTTCTTTATGGCTTTCATCATCAAGGGCGATATTCGTCAAATCTCAATCTTCCCACAAGGTACCGGTGCTGGTAGCAACCTCATCAACGGTTTCTTACAAGGGTACAACACGATGGACGCTTTGGCTGGCTTAGGCTTTGGTGTTACGATCATCACCGCCTTAAAATACTTCGGTATGACTGACACTAAGGATCGTTCTAAGGCCGTTGCTAAAGTTGGCGCCATCAGCATGGGCCTTGAAGCCATCATCTACATCTTCTTAATCGCACTTGGCGCTTCCAGCCTAAGTTATCTCAAGTTAAGCGCTGACGGTGGTACTGCCTTTACCGCCATCATGGCCCACTACACTGGTATGGCCGGCACAGCCATTCTGGGTGCCGTTACTTTCTTAGCCTGCATGACCTCATGTATTGGTTTGATGGCAGCTCTTTCAGAAGACTGGGGTCACCGTTTTCCAAAACTTGGTTACCACTTCTTCCTTTCATTGAGCTCCATTGGCGCCTTCATTATCGCTAACTTCGGTTTGGATCAAATCATTACCTACTCAACTCCATTGCTGAGCTTTATCTACCCACTGGCAATGTCACTCATCTTCTTAGGTTTACTTCACCCATTCATGGGCAAGAATCCATTTATCTACAAGACTACGATCATCTTGACGTTCATTCCAGCCTTCCTAGATGCGATCCACACCTTGCCACCATTCTTTGCTAACATGTCATTCTTCAAAGCGATCAACGCATGGGCTGGTAACGCCATTCCGTTGTTCAATCAAGGTTTGGACTTCTTCCCATTCATGTTGATTGGGATTCTCGGTAGCTGGGCCATCACTAAATTCTTCAACTTATCACCCGCTACTAGCTTAGAAAAGAAATAACTTTCTTCCTATTAATAGCCAACATAAATTCTCCTAACATCGAACACATAATTCTTCCAAACGCCACCTCCTGGGCGACACATAGCTCCAACACATAGATTTCTCCACAAAATACAACACATATATCGCAACAACCAAAAAGAGTAAGCCAAGCTAAATTAGCCTGACTTACTCCTTTTATCGTTATGATTGACCCACAACAGCGATCGATTGATTAATATGACGACCGTTAACCAATTCATCAACCGCAACATTTGCGAGCGCCTGCTCATCTATCGGTTGATTGGGTACCAGTAAACCTTCATTAATTAACTGGACCGCGTCTGTCCCTTGTTTAGCCACAATCGGCCGTAATATCGTATAAGGCATTTCCGCCTCGTCGATAATTTTGACGGCATACCGCTGTTGCTTCAAGTACTCCGTCACGTCATCAATGCCTGGATATTCTAGTGGTGTCGTCACTTCTTGATCAATTCCAGCAACGGCGCGCATCACCGTTCGAACTTGTTGTTGCTGTTGACGAAGGGCTTCAAAAACCGCTTCTAGCTTCCAATCAACATCCATCCCGACATAGTCTGAATAAATTAAGTCGATGCCTTCGACTGCGTCTAAATAACTGGCCGCCTTTCTCGCATCCCCATTAAATTGCTTGAATGGTAGTGCTGGCGTTGGTTTTCCCGAGAAGCCAATCACTTCCATATTCGTCAACTGGGCCGCGACGAGTTGCGCGACTGGTTGGTCAATTCCTAAGATTAAACACCGTTGCATAAGATGCCTCCGTATCGTTTTGATTATGTTCCTACTCTACACTAAATTAAATCGATGTGCTGAGCGTCAGTTACAATTTTAATGAGCACGTTTTCATTCAAGGTAAAGACAACATTCGTATATTGCAAATGATATAAATCAATGTTACGATAGTTACTGTTGTTTATTAAGCAAAACACGAACATTATTGCTATTATATTTAATAAGGGGACTAAATTGCTATGGGTCAAAAAATTGCGTCGTATTTTCAATTTGAGGAGCTAGGGACTTCTTATAAGAAAGAATTTCTAGCCGGTTTAACCACGTTTATCTCAATGGTTTACATTTTGTTTGTTAACCCCAACGTCCTGGGTGTTTCCGGGATGGATAAGGGTGCGGTTTTTACAGCAACCGCGTTGGCGAGTGCCTTTGGCTGTTTCTTAATGGGAATCGTTGCCCGTTACCCAATCGCCATTTCAGCTAGTTTAGGGATCAACGCCTTTTTCTCATACACCGTTGTTTTGGGTATGAAAATTCCGTGGCAGACCGCTTTAGCTGGCGTTTTCGTTGCCTCAATCTTATTCATGATCCTCACTGCCTTTAAGATTCGTGAAATGGTTGTTGATGCAATTCCACGTGACTTAAAAATGGCGATCAGCGCAGGTATCGGTTTATTTATTGCCTTTATTGGTCTGAGTGATGGTGGTTTAGTGAGCGCCAACAAATCAACCATTGTTGCACTCGGTTCTCTTCACGTTGGCTCAACTTGGCTCACCATCATCGGACTTATTTTAACGATTATCTTAATGAGTGCCAAGGTGCCTGGTGCCATCTTCATTGGGATGGTCATTAACGTGATCATCGGACTTGCAACTGGCCTCATTCACGCACCATCTGCTTGGGTGGCCGGCGTTCCGAGTCTTCACTCTACTTTTGGCGTTGCGCTAGGCCACGTCGGTAACATCAACACGATGCAGTTGGCCGTGGTCGTCCTTACTTTCTTACTGGTCACCTTCTTTGATACTACCGGGACGTTAGTTGGCTTGACTGAACAAGCTGGTATGGTTAAAGACAACAAGATTCCAAGAATCGGTCGCGCACTTGCCGCTGATTCAACGACAATGGTTGTCGGATCATTACTTGGTACTTCACCAATGGGCGCTTTCGTTGAATCATCTGCCGGTATCGCAGTTGGTGGTCGTTCTGGCTTCACAGCCGTGGTTGTTGGGATTTTCTTCCTCCTCGGTTCGTTCTTCTCGCCATTATTGACCGTGATCACCAGTCAAGTTACCGCACCTGCCCTAATCATCGTCGGGACTTTAATGGCGCAATCACTTAAGAACATTCACTGGGAAAAATTCGAAGTCGCTGCACCAGCTTTCTTAATTCTGGTTGGTATGCCCCTCACCTACAGTATCTCTGATGGGATCGCATTAGGCTTCATCACGTACCCACTCTCAATGATTGCTGCTAAGCGTGGCAAAGAAGTTAGTCCAATCATGTACGGTTTAGCCGTTGTGTTCATTATCTTCCTTTGGATTTTACAACAAGGTTAGGCCACTTTTTATCAATTTAAAGCTCACTTTGACCCTCCACCCGTTAAAATAGGTGTAGGGTCTTATTATTTCCCGGGTAATTATTATTTAACGAAAGAGGTTACTTATGACAATTCAAGAACATCAAGCATGGGTGAAATCATTCTACGAAGGTCGCAACTGGTACCATTTTAATCCACTGATTCGCATGAATTTTCTCACTGAAGAAATGGGTGAGCTGTCCCAAGTCGTCCGTACAATTGAACTCGGCCGTGATCACCCAGGCGAGCACCACGCGACAGAAGACGAGTTGCGCAACCACCTGAAAGAAGAGCTATGCGACGTCTTCGACCAGACTCTGATTCTCTGTAGTAAATATGACTTAGATCCTGCCGAAGTCTTCCAATATGGTGAAAACAAGCTCAAGCACCGGTTTGAACAAGAGAACTAGCTTGTCATTTCTGCTTAAATGGGGTAATGTATAACACTGTCTGATGCGTCACATATCTTGTGCGCATTAAAACCAAAACGAAAGAGGAATTGCATTATGAATTCTAAGACGTCTTACTTTGGCGTTGATTCGGTCTATGATATAGCTCGAGTCGCCGTCATCGCTGCACTCTATGTCGTAATTACGATGGTCTTGGCAGCTTTCAGTTTTGGACCTGTACAGGTTCGACTCGCCGAAATGCTGAACTTACTGGCCATCTACAATAAACGTTACGTTCTCGCCGTACCAATCGGTGTGGCATTGGCTAACCTATCATCGCCGTATGGCGTGGTCGACATCGTCTGGGGCAGTTTATCAACTTTTGCTACCATGCTAGTGTTCTACTACGTCGCTAAAAGGCTGCCTAATTTTATTTCCAAGTTAGTTGCCGGCGTACTCATCGTAACCTTCTCAATGTTTACGATCGCGTTAGAACTAGCCTGGTTAGGCAATACTGCCTTTTGGCCAACTTTTTGGATCAACTGGGGGACGATTGCGATTGGCGAATTTATTTCACTAGCAATCGGTGCGATTATCCTTTACCTCATGAACCTGAAAATCGATTTACATCATCTGTTAGATTAACTTGGACAACGATTATTTCGTCCTACAATAAAGGAGCAACCAATCCAACGTTTGGATTAGTTGCTCCTTTTATTTTTGGTCGTCCTTAATCAGCTGATAATGCATCAATTGGATTCAGTCGTGATGCGCGTCTTGCCGGTAATAACGCTGCAACAAACGAAATCACGATGGCTAAGACAAACGTCGTTACGATGTTTCCTGGTGTAATTTGGACCATGTTAAACTTCACGATACCGTAAAGCACATGATTTAACCAAATACTACCAGCATAAGCTAATACCAATGCAATGACTGCCGAGAAAACCCCGATAAACAGTGACTCAGCCGTAAATAACCGGCGGATATCCTTCTTACGTTCACCAAGTGCCCGCAGAATGCCGATTTCCTTGGTTCGTTCCGAGACAGACATGTACATCGTCACGATAATCATCAGCGCTGACACAACTAATGAAATACCCGCAATGGCTGATAGCAGAATCGAGGCAATCGATACATACTGGTTCACGGTATTCAAGATATCACCAACGGTAATGGCACCAAAGGCGTACTTACCATGACTATCCTTGACGTTTTTGATTGCGTTGGCTACCGTTTTAACCTTTTTGGTATCGGTCACGTTCACCGAAACAAAGTTAGCCTTAGTTGAAGCCTTTGCGCTCTTTAACATCTGTCGCATGGTTTGATAGTTCGTACCGGCAATGGCACCCGCTTGACCACCATTACTTAACCCGACCACCGTCAGTTTTTTAGTCACCTGAACTGGTCGATTTTGATTGGTCACGGTGTTAAAGGTCAAGGTCACTTTTTTGCCGATAATATCTTTGTAGTGACTCTGGCTGATCAACATGGTCGCCTGTGATTTATCAATCACGATTTGGTTATTCTTAGGTGCATGCCCCTGCTTGATCGTATTACTTGCGTAGGCCTTCGTCCAAGTCTGAAGACCTGAATCGGTTTTATTTTTCTTCTTATAAGACAAGGTGTAAGCCGAGATTTGATACCCTGGTTCTACTTTGTTGACGTTTTTTAACTGATCAAGCTTGTTGACTAACGAATCACTAATCATCATTTTTTGTGGGTCATTGGCATAGTTACTCATCTCGGCCTGCATTTTAGCCATACTGATCTTTTTACCAGTTGGGTTTTTCATGACCGTCACTGAGTTAGGATTGACCATCGAGCTAATTTGATCTTGGATAAAGGCGTTAACCCCGTTTCCAAGCCCGCTGAACAGCAGTACAGCAAATAACCCAATGGCCGTCCCAATCATAATGATCAGATTTCGCCAGAAATTAAACGAAAAATGCTTAAAGGCATTGCGGTAACTGGCGCCTGCTGAAAGCACCTTAGGCTTCATCAGTGCTTGTTTTTCGGGTAATGGATACGCTGGCTTGATTCGTTCATCACCATCAATTTTCCCATCAGCCAAATGCACGATCCGCGTCCCGTGTTCAGCCACATCTTGGGAGTGGGTCACGGCAATCACTAACTTACCATCCTGGGCAATCTCACTGAGTAGACTAAGAACCTCTGCCGTATTTACGGAATCAAGGGCACCCGTTGGTTCATCCGCAATGATAATTTGTGGATCGCTGGCAAGTGCTCGCGCGATGGCTACCCGTTGCTTTTGACCACCAGATAGTTGGTTAGGATGCTTCTTGAGTTGATCACCCAAGCCAACCTTTTGTAAGAGTTCAATGGCGCGTTTTTTACGATCAGCACCACTCAAATCAGTCATATCCAGTGATACCAACACATTATCCACAATGTTTAAGTGACTGATTAGGTTGTAGGACTGGTAAATGTACCCAATCATACCCCGACGATAGTTATCGAGCTGTTTTTCTTTCGTATGATCCAACTGCTGACCATTGATAACCACCGATCCCGTAAAGTTACGGTCAAGGCCGCCAATGATGTTCATCAAGGTCGATTTCCCACCACCGGATTCACCTAAAATCGAAACGAGTTCGCCCCGTTCAAAATCAAGATCAATGCCGTTTAAAACGGGAAATTCTTCTTTTCCCAAATAGTACGATTTATGAATATCATGCAACTCTAAAAACGCCAAACGTATCCCTCCTCAGTTCCCTACCGATGTTGCCCATTATTTGAACGCACCTAACTATACGCAAAGTGCAACAGGTCGTCAATCAAATCTTGGAAATATTTCCCAGGAAATGAAAAGCGCCCGATAATCGGTCGCTTGGTCACTGAACGATTGACTCAGTTGAATGGTGACAAGGTCCGCCGGTTATCGCCAATCTTCGCATTATATGGGATGTATGACCACAATTGTGTCTGAATTAATTTCGGTGCATCCTTCTTATGGATCAGTCGAACCTGACTAACATACGATCCTTTATGTTGCACATAGGCGTAATTCATACCTTTTTCGGGAATCTCACCGACTTCAAAGTCTAACCACTCACCGGTTTGAAAGACATCATTGATAACGTAGGCCTTCACCGGTTGTGGTTCATTTCGCCATTGCTTTGTCGTTTTGCCATTTTCGGTCACTGTCAATCGAACTCGCTTTGTGGGTGTCTGCTCCGGCAAGACAGCAAAGCCTCTCACAGTCGGTAAGAATGGGTTGGTACGGTCTATCAAGACATTTTGGGTGTACCGCCCCCAACTTAATAATCCTAAGTAGCCGATTCCTAAAACAATTACAATGCCAATCAACCATAACCACCGGCGATATTTGCGCGTCCGTCGAACTTCTCGACTCAAATTGGTGACAATCGCTGGCTCATCATCGGCCCGCAACAAATCATCTAAAGAAAGATGTAGCTCATCACTCAAGGCAATTAAAAGGTCCAAGTTAGGGTAGGTACTCTCATTTTCCCACCGTGAAACTGTTTGGCGCGTTACATGCAGTTTCGATGCAAGTGCTTGTTGCGTTAAGTGCAACGTTTGTCGCTGTTGTTGAATTTTGTTACCAAAACCAAGTGTCATTTTCTACATTCCTTTCTTAATCACAACATCAGCTTAGCAAGTGCTGGCGTTTCATACGAGCAACTACCCTGTTACATTGTTCTAAAATATGTTGCATTCCAGCTTCATTACCGTTTTTAATGCAAAAAAAGATCGTTCTCCCGATATCGTTATCAGGAAAACGACCTTTGTATCTAAACCGGTCGCATACTGCGCGACCCTTTCGTACCTGTAGAAGGCTATCGACCAATTGTAAATCTTGGATCTTAACCACTGAGCTTCGTACGCTTGTCGGCTTGAGGGTTACCATCAAACACCGATTCCATCTCCTGTTGCTTGATGCCTCACTAACATGATGCAACCAACTAAGGAAACCGCCTAATACTCATCTGTTTCTACTACCAATCCGATTGGTCTAGCATCACTAATACTCGGATTGTTGTTGCTTCACAGCAACGATACTACTCTCAAAGCTAATTGGTCTTATCTAACCTTCCAACATTATAATAACCCGAATTGTAACCGATTACAAGTAATATGACTCACCATATTATCGCGAATATTCAACTCACAAAATGGGAGATAACAGCCGGCTGAAACTCTGTTTGAACCGCAATACAAATGACTGCTGGGCAAACATTTCTGCTGTAACTAAACGACTCACGCGCTGGTCTTCTTCAAAATATCGGGCTAACTGCAACGCGATTTTTTCGTCATATAAAAACGCGTTCACTTCAAAGTTCAACTTGAAACTTCGATAATCGAGATTAGCCGACCCCACGGATGCAAATCGGTCATCGACAACCATTGTTTTGGCGTGCATAAAGCCGTGTTCATAATAGTAGATTTTAACGCCGATTTTGGCTAATTCATGGGCATAATACTGCGTCGCACGGTACACAAACGGGTGGTCTGGCATGTTAGGAATCATAATCCGCACATCAACGCCTGACATCACCGCAATGCGCAAGGCATCCATAACGCTATCGTCAGGAATCAAGTAGGGCGTTTGAATCCAAACCCGTTGTTTAGCTGTTTGGATCAACTTAATGTAACCCATTTTAATTTGCTGCAGTTCAGAATCGGGCCCGCTGCTGACAATTTGCATGTTGGTATCACCCTTAACCCGGGTAATTGGAAAATACTGCGGTTCAATTCGGTCAGCTGGTAATAACCCCGACTTAGCGGTCGCGTTCCAATCAAGAATGAACCGACCTTGCAAACCGAAGACAGCAGAACCAGTTACCCGAAGATGCGTATCCCGCCAATAACCAAATTTTTCCTTACGACCGAGGTACTGATTACCTACGTTAAAACCACCAACGTAACCCACTTTACCATCAACCACCACAATTTTACGGTGATCACGGAAGTTCAACCGAAAATCAAAAATCGCGGAACGAGCCAAAAACGCTTCGGCATGACCGCCAGCCGCCAATAACGGCTTAAAAAACGAGCGGTAAGTCCCCAACGAGCCAAACGGATCATACAATACCCGAACTTCCACACCGGCTTGAGCCTTACGAACTAGTAAATCGCGGATTTTTTGTCCAATTTGGTCGTTATAAAAGGTGTAAAATTCAATATGGATGCTGCTTTGTGCTCGCTCCATATCCTCAATCATTTCGTGAAATAGCTTTTTGCCGTCCGTTAAAATGCGAACTCGATTTTTTCTTGCTAAAAAAGCATGATTGGCGGTGACAAACATCTTTACCAGTGATTGTACTGAATTAGAAACAAGGTCGGCAGGTAAATCTTCGTTGCCAAATTGTGCTCGCTGCCGAACTAGGAGTTCGTCTAACTGTAGTTGGACATCACTTTTTACTTTGAATAACTTGCCCTTTGGTAGCTGACGACCCAAAAAAGCGTAGATTAAAAATCCAACGACGGGCAAAAACAGCAACACTAACAGCCAAGCCCAGATGGCAGCAATATCTCGCCGTTGCCTAAAGATAATAATTATTGCTAAAATGACGTTAATTGCATAAATGACTTCACCAAGCAATGTCAGTGTCATTACCATCGTCTAACCCCCGTATTTCGCCTATTTATTTGCAAATTATAGCACATGAATTTTTTGAATCGACAGAAAGAAGGTACAACATGACCTCACTATTCATCACCGCATTCCACGGTATTCACGGTTTAGGTACTGTCCGTATTTTTCACTGGTTATTCCGCGAAAACCCAATGATTGGTTTCGGCTTCCTACTTGCAATCGTCTTATACGCACTGTACCGCTACAATCAACGGCGCTAATTATGACTAATTGAAATGAGGAGGACGTGAGTTACCCACTTGGGCACTCGCACCCTCCTCGTTCATTCACCTAATAAGCATGCGTTGACATTAGCACTTCTGGATTGTGATTACACAACAGATAACCGTGACCTGAAGCATCAAAAGTCAGGCCTTCCATCTCGCGTTTTGGTGATAAACCAGACCATTTGAAAGATCCGTTAGTCAGTGAGCCCCGCCCCTTTAAGCGCTTAGCAGGAAAACTGGCAATGGAATCATCCGAAACTAAGTATAGCCGACCATTCTTAGCGTTATAGCCCATACTCTGAATTCGGGTACCTGGAATTTTGCTTAAAATCTGACTGGTTAACCGGAATTTAACGTGATGCGCTGAAATTTTCCCCTTATAAACATAGCCACCAAACCCAGGATTACTCCAGAAATAGGCGTTACCATGTTTGTCAAAGGCCAACGTGTGGCCACCCGGAACACTCATACCACGAGTTGACAAGTGGAAGCTGATAGCGCGATCTGGCTTCAGTGAACTGGTACTGATGTGTTGAATGTACCCTGTTTTGGTAGTCGGTACCCGAGCTGCTTTTTCGTTATCCCGCCACATGTATAACGCATGTGATTTTAAATTATAGGCCAATGACTGCCCATGCCCCGTATCAAACATACCACCAACTTTGATTGCTTTTTGGAGGTTCTTTTGCGTTGCACTATACTTACCGGCATGTTTGACATAGGTCGACTTCAGTAGTTTCGGATTTCGGTAAACACCAAGCTGCTCAAGCCGTTTCATATTAAACCGGACGATTCGACCGCGGTTTTTAACGTTGGTTGGGCAGTATACGACATACATATACCCGCTCTTTGACACCGCAATCGACTGCGGGTTACCCCAGCGCTGACCGTTCTTCCCAGGTAACGGTAAAAATAGCCGGGTCTTAAAAGTGACCTTCGTGCCAGCAATTGACTTAACCGTATTCACTTTTGATTTTGTTTTCATATGTGCGTAGCTCTTAGGTACTTTGACGTACCGCACTTTAGTATCGTGCACCTTGCGCATCCAACTCCGATGATACGTCAACGCTGATGACCGTTGATGGTAGACCTTAACCGAAGCAGCCGCCCCAACCGGCTGTCCGAGCGCTAGACAGGCAAGTAAGCTTACTAGGCCAATCATAACTCGTTTCAATACTTCCACTCCCCTTGTTACAGTTATTCGAGTTTGTTTTCATTAAGTACTATCATAGTGCAAAGTACCTGAAAGCTTCAATACTTTCTTAAGAAATACTTAATAATTTTAGCTGAATCTGGCTCACCACCCACTTTGACGCAATAAGTCGAAAATCATGACTAACGGATGCAAAAAAGGCTCATTTTAAGCAGAATAACTTCGCCTAAAATGAGCCCTTATTCAGGTTTATCTCAATCTAAAATTAATTAACGCTTAACCTGCGCCTTAGCCAGCGCAAAATTTCCCACAGTTGCAGATCCATTATGCGGTACGACTGGCATCGTCATGTAGTCGGTTAACTCGCCCACGTCCGCGTAACCGTTCATCAACAACTTGAACTGTTCACGAATCTTAGTTAAAAATGCTGGACTCATCACACCACCACCAAAGACGATCTTATCCGGTCGTAACATCAAGGTCTCTTGAACGGCAGCCTGCGCAATATAGTAAGCCATGATATCCCAGACGTGATCGGTCAAGGGTACATCCTGTCCCTTTTTACCAGTCCGAGCCTCAAAGGTCGGTCCAGCAACTAAACCTTCTAAACAGTCGCCGTGGTATGGACAGATACCAGCAAAATCAAGATCATCTGGGTGTCGTTTTAAGCGCACATGCCCGACCTCTGGATGTCCAAGCTCACCCAAAAAGTGTCCGTTCACGAGTTCACCGGCACCGACACCAGTCCCAATCGTAAAGTACACCAGCGAATTTGGCCGTTTAGCAACGGGTAAAGAAATATACTCACCATAAGCTGACCCGTTCACATCCGTTGTCCAAACGACTGGCACATCGAAAGCCGCTTTAATATAACCCAGGAAATCCGTATCAGGCCAATTAGGCTTAGGTGTATTGGTAATAAAGCCATACTTAGGTGCCGTCTTACGAATTTCAATTGGTCCAAAAGACGAAATGCTAATCGCATCTAGATTAGGGAATCGTTTAAAAAAGTTAACCGTTCGCTCTAGCGTTTCCGTCGGGGTTGTAGTTGGAAACTGTGTCTGTTCAATCACTTCATACTGTTCACTACCAACGGCACACACAAACTTAGTGCCGCCAGCTTCAATACTGCCTAACTGCATTGTTTCGTTCTCCATTCATTCAACGTGATACCTTATTTTATACCGTGAATGCCCTTGAAGCTATAACGGATAAGTAATTAACCAGTATAACCTAGGTTTTTCGTTACCGACTAGAAACCGTTGACCTTCCCGTTGCGTAGTCGATTTGTGCACCGGCCTGAACGTTAAAAATATAAATATTAAACCGAATTGATTGGCTACCAATTGACTCAGCTTGCATCTGGACGCCACGCGCTAACAGTTCACTGCCCCGAAAAACCGGGGTAATTTGGTATCGGACATAGTCGCTGGGGTGCGATTTTAAATAACTCGCCACTTCACTCTCATAGTTTTCCATTCCGGGCGCATTCAGCGAACGAGTACCCGTCATTAAATTCTTAGGGTTATTATTCTGTCCCGTCAACTGATACCCAATGAGATGACTTCGATTGTATAACCAGTCTGTTTTACCTTGATACGTAATTCGCTTATTGTGCCAACCCGTTGGCGTTACGTAAAGCGGTTCACGTTCCGTCTTAGGCATCAACGACTTAGCAAGTAGCGCGTCAGCACCAGTCACCCGGTTATATTGATCTAAATTATGGTATTGTTGCCACGCACCATTGGCCGTACTGAGCTGGGCCTTCGTAAACGTTGGCACGTTATCGTTAACTTTCACAATTTGTTGACCACTGTACGTCAGCTTTGCCAATCCCGCTGTGCTTGTTGCACTGGTTTTACCAGTCTCACTCGAATGCGTTGTGTTTGAATTGGATTGACCGGTAAACGAGTGAATGACCGAACTGGCCTTCTCTTGTAAAGTCGTTTGGCTACTTGCTGAACTGACCGAATGCTTGGTCGATGAGGATTGATCGTTCATTGTTGACGAAATACCAACAATCAATGCAACCGCAATCACCAGCCAAGTAAAAAATGAATTATTGCTCCGACGACGCCTTCTTGGCATGACTATTCCTCCCGTATGCGAATACGTTAATTTTATCAAGAAACATACGTTCGGTCTAGTAGTCAATTCAACTATTAACGATGAACTTAACAGGCACCCCGTTAACCAATTAGTTAGCAGGGTGCCTGTTGCCTAGCGGTCATCCTTTGAGGTAACCGATTAGCTTATTGTTCATCTATGTGCTTAAAATAATGCTGCTCTGCTTGTTTTCGCAAGGCCACAGCCTCTTCAAACGTTTCGGTGGTGTGATTCAAAACATAGTGTCCATGATACATTAACCTGGCGACGTAATGACCTGATTTCTTGTCAAATGACACCCCAATCACACCGGACTGATTACGCTTAGATTTAATGAAAGATGAAAACCCAATACCATTTTCATCCACCAATTTACTACCCTGTGCCGCAATAAATCGTTGGTTGCACTTAGCGTTGCGTCTAGAAACATCACGCCTTAGACAGCCACAACTCCTGGTAACACCACTTCTTAGTGCGTAACCTTCAACAACGACGTGTTTGCCACAATCGCAGTGGCACAACCAACAAAGATTACCGTTTTTAGCCACAGTTTTAGCCCGTTCCATGACTAATAACCGACCAAATCGCTGGCCAGTTAAATCAATAAAATGCCCCATCGCACGCCCCTCCTTATACCTTTATGCCAAAATAACTCATTTCCGTGTTGCAAACAGGGTTCCCTCATTAACCCTTTAGCCTTATTATACATAATTCCAGCGATCGTATAGGGCTTATTTATAGAAAAGGTGAAATTTAAAAAATTCTGCTGATCTGTATATTACATCATTTGAACAAAATATTAAGGTTCTGTGCAACGGCTTTGCCGACTTGCTGCAGTGTGCTATACTCGACACACAAATTAATGAGGTGATTAGAAATGAAAAAAACTCGGACCAAGGCGCTGTTACTCAGTCTTGTTGCGGTTTTAGCGATTTTTTTAACGGCTTGTGGGAGTAAGTCATCAACAAAATCGAATGAACAAGCCAGTTTTAAAAATGAACCTACGACCACGAAGCATGCAGATGTCAAATCATCCGTATTATCCGGCGACGGTTTCTGGTATTTAGCTGGCAAAATCAACCATAAAAGTAATTCTGGAATTGAAGCTATCGCGTTTAATAAGAATACTGGCAAGGCAACCATGTATAACGTGAATAAATTCTATAAGACTTACAGTGCCGCTAAAAAGGCGAACGCACTTAACAAGGAAGGTACCGTCAAGTACACTTTCACTAAGAACAGTAAAAATCAAACCGTCATTAAACTGTCAGGTAAGCTTTCTGGAATCGACATGACCCAAACCGTGACCGTTAAAAACACGACTAAGGGTACTAATAAAGCCACTAAATTGCACATGAGTGGCTATCAAGCCGTTCGTGACGTTGACATGGACAAAACGAATGCTGTCTTTGTTGAAGCTAACTAACGCTAATTTAATAGATTGATAAAGGGACCGGCGCAATTAAATTTGTTCCGGTTTTTTTATGACGCTCAGATTTTTAGTATAATAGTGCCATTGAGGAGGTTTTACCATGACACACACGAACGCTTATCCCTATCAAGACACGTTTAAGCTATACCTGCAGCAACAAGAACTTGCGACTGCCACAATCGCCGAATACGATTCAGTGTTGACCGACCTCTTCAACTATCTCAGCAATTTTAACGCTGGTTACCAGCAAGATCACCGCGTCTCAACGCTGCTAGACCGCGACGTTGAACAATACCTAGCGATGCTGATCAATCAACGTCACGTCACCAATGGTACTTACAATAAAATGCTGTCACACATTAACATTTACTTCAAATACTTGTTTACGCACAACCTCATCACCCACTACCCTACACTCACCTTAAAGGGCAAGTCTCACGATGACTTAAAAACGCCCTCAACCAAATGGCTTCACTTAATGCCCGATATATTAGCTGATCAGCAGCTGGCTGTTTATACACGGTTAACTTTGCTTCTCATTAGCCATTTTTATACCACAAAAGAGTTTTTAGCACCTAATTTTTACCAACAACTTCAACCACAAGCTTTCAATGCTGATGAACGGACATTTTGGGCAACTTATCAGCGTTTTATCCAACCGCTTCAAGCACGTCACCACAGTCACGATCTCTTTTTAAAACAGCGACTAAGTGGCGATCCTCACCTAACTAGTGCTGGCCTACATAAATATCTGAAGCCGGATGAAAAACGACTGGGCTTTCCCCTTATTCCAACCCGTTTATTTCAAAGTGCTGTGATTAATGATCTTCTCCAACACCCTGAATTAAGTGATGCCGCCTTCAGTGAACGGCTTCGGCTTGACCCACAGTCGTTAGCGTACTATCGTCAATTAGCAAAAGATTATCGCTAAACGGTTGCTTTAAAAATAGTCAAATATTTCGAATTGTTAGCGCTTCCTACTGCAATCTGCCTCACTTTAAGGTATGATGAATTCAAAAGGAGTGTGGTTTTTATGGCAAAGAAAACGGCAACTGTTGACCTCTCACAACTACGTGATTTCGCTGATCAACGCATCGAATTCATCCAAGCCAATCCTTGGTTGATTCCAGCTGGATTAGCAATCGAAATGATTCCATTAGCCCTGTTGATTCACGGTCATGCTAAAGCTTCAATCTATAAGAAAAAACTCCAAATCGAACGTGAAAAAACAAAGCAATTAACAATTAAGGCCCATAGTGGCCACGGTCACTGTCACCATCATAATCATCCCAAACACAAGGGACACCAACACTTTTCACCAGCTGTACCAAAGCAACTGCTGAAAAAGGGGTAGCTCACAGTTTACTAAATTCTAAATTAATAGGCGTACGCTAGATTCCAATCATCAAGGAATCCAGGGTACGCCTATTTTATAAATTTAAAGTTGATTGTTTTTAACGTTTTGCAAACCGCTCAATCACCTTTTCTCGCGGGTGAGCTGTCAACCAACTGCCAATTTCGTGACTCAGTGTGGTCACCATCCCTGTCATTGCCTGCATTTGCTCAGGTTGAATACAGTTCACGTGGACACCACTGACGATCACCGCATTGTTTTGCAGCACCGGCTTTAGTAACCGCGCCATTAACTCCGTGAGAACGCCCTCTTGATGGTGATGGCCGGGACGACTCGGCAACGCAATGGTCTGCGGTTCTGTCGTTGGGCCAACGGTCGTCACGACACCATAATGGGGCACGTCGCCACCAATCAGCTGAATTAACACGTCTTGATTTTGGCGTTCAATTATCGCTTCTAATTTAAAACCTGCTTGCGTTAAAACAAAGGTTTGACTCATCCACGATCACGCTCCTTTAAGGCAGCCTTGGCTTGACTTAACCCCGGCCAACGACCACCAAAATCATTTTGAATATGCAAATGATCGAGCAACTTCATCGTATTATGATTGATCAAATCATCAATTGTTTGAGGATTATTATAAAAAGCTGGAATTGGCGGAATGATCTCAACGCCCATTTGAGCAAGTTTCAGCATGTTTTCGAGGTGAATCTGATTAAATGGTGATTCACGTGGCACAAATAACAGTGGTCGCCGTTCTTTCAAGGTGACGTCAGCTGCCCGACCAATTAAAGTATCGCCCAATCCGGTTGCAATTGAGGCCACCGTCTTCATACTGGCTGGCACAATGACCATTCCGTCATGCATGAACGAACCGCTAGCAATCGTGGCACCCATATCCCGTTCATCATAAACCACATCAGCCAACGCATTAACTTGTTTCAGTGTATAGCCAGTATGCTCAACGGCCAAGTTTTCCTTAGCCCATTTACTCATGACGAGGTGGGTTTCCACGTCCGGTGTTGCCTTGAGCGCTTCTAACAAGCGCAAGCCGTAAATTGTACCTGACGCACCGGTAATGCCAACCACGATTCGTTTCATATCATAACTTCCTTTCTGTTTCGCCGCTTACTTGAGGTAATCTTCCCAGTTCGGCATTTCTTTAAATGGTGCTCGTTCAAACTTATCCTTCATATCAAATGGCACCGTCCCGTCGAGCACAAGTTTTGAACTCATGCCGCGAATCCGAATTCGAGCTGGATCGTATTCTGGTAATTCAGACGGATCGAGTGGGTGGTTGCGCATGCCTTCCAGAACCATGATGTCACGACTAGCTTGGAAACGAGTGTTAATAGTCCACATCACATCGTTCCAGTCAAAGATATCCACGTCATCATCAACCAAAATCACGGTCTTCAGTTCCTTAAAGGCTGAAAAGGCGAGTAAAGCAGCCTGACGTTGAATCCCTTCATCCGCTTCATCTTCCTTATGGATCTGCATGATCGTCATTAACTTACCACCACCGGCAGGCGCATTGTAGACGTTTTTAACCTTACCCGGAATGGCACGATCAACCAAGCTCAAAATGGATGCTTCAGTTGGAATACCGGCCATTGAAACGTGTTCTTCTGATGGGCCAATCGTGGTTTGCACAATTGGGTTATCCTTACGGTGTGTCACTGCTTTGATTTTAACCACGTTAACGGCCGGATTAGCTAGGCCATCGTACCCTGGAAATTCAGGCATGGCAAACCCAGTATTCGTGTTGATATCTTCTTGCATATGCGTATTTGGCAAAATTTCGGCTTCGATGATCCACTCTGAACGGGCAATCCCAAGTTGGTTCACCGTCGTACCTTGAACGAGTTGAACCGGTTCATCACGTAACGCACCGGCCACTTGCAGTTCGTTGTAACCAAGTGGGGTGGTAGGTGGCTCGAAGGTTGCACCAATCGCAATTGCTGGATCTAACCCAATATTGATGGTGATTGGCATTGGTTCATTAATCGCCTCATATTCCTTCAAAAAGGCGCCCAAGTGACGGCCGCCTGGCATAATATACATACCAATGGTGTCCTTATCCTCTAAAACCATCCGGTGAATCGTAACGTCACTTTGCTTATTATCAGGACTTGATCCATAGACAACGCCCATTGTGATATACGGACCAGCATCTTGTTCGGTGTTGGTTGGCGCTGCTAAAATTTTACGAATGTCAAAATCGGGATCAGTCGCCTTCAAAACAACTTCTTGTGCAGGTGCTTGATCTTTAGAGACCGTCACGGGCTGCACTGGGTGATTAACCGCGTCATTAAGCAGGTGACCAAGCGTCTTGTAGTCGTGGTGCAAAATCATCCCAACACGCTTACGTGATGCGATTGCGCCAATTAAAACGCGACTGCCCGGAAAGCCTTTGACGTTGTTAAACATCATTGCTGGTCCCTCTTGGGTTGGCCGTTTAACTGTCCCACCAGCGCCAATATAGCGGTAAACCCCTGCTAAATCAGCGTTAGGATCGATTTCTTTGTCAGTTTCATGATACTGACCAGGTTCGTTTTTCAATTCAGCAAGCACTTTACGTAAATCATAAGGTTCGTTCGTTGTCATGTTCTCGTCCTCCGTTCAACTTGATAACTTTATTATGCAAGTCTTCGTCAGATTAAACAATTCGGTTATGGTCGATAACATATTCCGGAATGGCATATGTTGTTTATTGATCGTGCTGTGCCACAAACTGCCAAAACAGGTCACTAGCTGGCGTCCGAGCCTGCTTTACGCGTAAAAACGCTAACTGACTCGCATATTCAGGCATTAGCGGCACCGTGGTCACATTCTGATAATCGGATAAATCCAGTGATTTCGCCATCATAACTGATACACCCATGCCACGGTTCACCATTCCCAGTATGAGATCGATTCGCTGACCACGATAAAGTTCTTTCGGTGTGATCCCTGCATCAGTTAACATCGCCATGACCGGTGTGTAAAGATTAGTAACTTCATTTAATAGTAAGAACGGCTGATCTTTTAACTGAGTGACCTGTAATTGTTTAGCCTGCGCCAGCGGATTAGTCTTTGGCAAGACTGCCACAAAACGGTCAGATTCCTCAATGAGGGTTTCATATGAACCTGCCTGATCATCGAATAATCGGGTAAAAACGATGTCACTAGTTCCATTTTTTAATGACGGTAACAACGTATCCGTTTCAGCTTCTGAGAAATGTAAGTCAACTTCTGGATGTTGCTGTGCAAAAGCCGCGATTAGGTTAAAAGCGCGGTACTGTGAGACCGATGGAATACTGTGAATCGTGAGGGTCATACTCTGAACTTGCCGTTGATGCTTAAGCGTTGAAATCATTTCAGCTTGAGCAGCTACGATGGTTTTGGCGTACGGTAAAACTAACCGAACGGCCTCAGTCAAATCAATTTGACGATGAGTGCGGTCCACTAACGTAATGTCGAGTTCTTTTTCGAGCGCCAAAATTTGCTTAGAGATAGTGGCCTGCGTCGAAAATAGCCGGGCAGCCGTTTTGGTATAGCTGAGCGTCTCCGCTAAATCAACAAAGGCCGTTAACTTAATAATATCCAATCACGTTCACTCCTAACCTATTCCATTTTTGCATATTTTAACATATTCTCGAAACCGTTTCTGGTGACAACTGCAAGGCTTATGATGCTCATGTTTAATTGATTGAGATACCAAATCTTACTGTATGTATAAGCTACCTTGTGTTAGTCTCGCTACCCATTATTCATTTAAGAATATTGGGTGCTAACCAATCAAAAACGATACCGTAAACGCCACATACTGGGATTCACGGTATCGTTTTTTGGTTCTGGAGTACAACGCCAGACTTATGCATTCAATTTTGCTGTGTGCGCTCATCAATCAAAGTATAGTTAGCGGGAACGGCCAACCGATTCTCTCGCTTGACGACGAAGCCTTCCGATGCGTAAAACTTCAGCGCGTCCTCGTTGGTCATGACGCACTTTAAAGTGAGTGGTCCCCTGGCTTCACGTCGCATGACAGTCAGTAACGCATGGCCGACACCCTGTCGACGGTACTCCGGTGCGATGAATAGTAGGTGGATAAAATCCATTACGCGGTATAACGAAACAAACCCGGCAATTTGACCATCTATTTCAGCTACAAATAGTGCCTCTCCCTTTGAATCATGATTAAAATCCGCGAGTGCTGGTTTGGCGACCCAGGGAAAGTATAATTGACGGTCTTTCAGATAGATGGCTGCCACTGCCGGTTCATCCGCTGAGGTCATTTTTCTAATTTTCACGACGGTCTCACTCCCCTCTTACAAATCAAATTATATCATTTTTGAATATATTTCTCTGAAGGTAACGCCCTATTATTAATCACGCGATAAAAGTTGTGCGACGTTTAGGTTATTAATACAATTATTTTGGGCGAATATATCAACAATGCCGAAAATTGAGCGACTGAAAAGGCCAATCTTTTTTAGGAAAAATGGTGCATTTCTTCTTTTTTTGCTGTATAGTATGGGCATACCAAATAACCTAATAACCAATCTATGTTCCCTATTTTTACCGCGACCTCGGTAAAAATGGAACGTTTTCCATCAACGATCGTCCACCCAGGCGATCGTTTTTTTTGTATTCTATCAACCAATTATTTTTAAGTTATCAAATTTATAGTATATAAATTATGCATTACTTTGTCATCGTTCGTTTAGTCAAATCCCGGTCATTTTCCCGCTAATTTTTACCGCCTTCACTGAAAAATAATCGTTTAGATTATGTTTTTTGATTTCTTAACCCTTTCTTTGCCGCTTTGGTGTTATTTTTTTGCTATACTATATTCATCTTTTTTAGGGAGGCAACCTGCCATTTTAAACATCCATTCTCGATCACGCTGGGTCAGTGTCCTCGTTGCACTGACCTGTTTCTTATTGTTGTTTTCACCAGCAACCACCGGCTTTGCTAAAAGCAAAAAAGACGGTCTGATGTCTAACTACACTAAAGTTAAGGCAGCCTACGTTATGGACGCCAAAAGCGGTCAAACACTGTACGAAAACAAAGCTGATAAAACCTTACCAATTGCAAGCTTATCAAAAATGATGACCTTGTATTTGACAACTGAAGCCATTAACCAACACAAGCTCCACTGGTCTGACAAAGTCGCCGTCGACAAGAACCTCATTAAAATGAGTAAGAATTACGGCTTAGGTACCTTTAAAATCAAGCGAAGTAAGCAATACACCGTTAAGCAACTCTATCAAGCTGCACTCATTGCCTCCTCTAATTCGGCCGCAATCGCACTTGGCAATGCAGTCGCTGGTGGGAGCAACGCAAAATTTATTGCCATGATGAATAAACAGGCCAAGGACTGGGGGATAGCTGCCCACTTCATTAGCAGCTCCGGTCTGGATAATACTGACCTCAAACACTATGGCTACCGGTTACCCAACACGAGTGCCAGCGCCCAAAACATGGTGAGCGCTAAGGCCATCTCCGTTGTTGCGCAGCACCTCGTGGCCGCTTTCCCTCAAATCAGCAAGTGGAGCAGTAAGGCGACTTATGACTTGGACGGACAGACTTTGGTCAATGCCAACGCCCTGGTCAAAGATGGTACTTACTATCGGGCAAGTAACCACCTGACTGGCCTAAAAACCGGCTATACCGAAACCGCTGGGTTGTGCCTAACCGTCACTTATTGGCGCAATGGTCGTGAACTTATTGCAACCATTCTTGGCAGCGACACGACCTTTACGGCGATGAATGGTTTGATTACCCATTTAGACAAAACCCTCTTAAATAAAACGGTCAAACAATCGAATAAAACGTACCGTGTGAAGAATCAAAAAGTAACCGCCGCTCCCACGGAGACAACGACTAAAATCTGGTACCGTAAGGGCCAAGACGCTAGCAAGATTAAAGTGTCCAATCAATTGACGGCCACCAAGCTGCCGATTCAAAAAGGTAGCCAGGTCACAACGACGTCATTTGAAAACACCGGTTTACCAGCTACGACTAATTTAGGCGAAACAGCTACCAAAACCGTGAAAAAACAGTCTGCTCAGCAAAGTAATACGGGCGGTACAAATTGGTTTGGCCACTTCTTTAAACAGGTTGGTCACTTCTTTAGTCACCTCTTTTAATGAGAAAACCTTTATTTTTTCACAAACTTCTCATTTTATTTGCTATACTGCTAGTTAAACGATAAATGGAGCTGTGAATTATGAACGACATTAAAATTGGTTTAGTTGGCCTTGGTACCGTTGGAAGCAGCGTACTGAAAATGGTCACTGAAAATCAGGATAAAGTCCAAAACATTACCGGTCGTCAATTAAGTGTGAAAACGGTGGTTGTCAGAAATGTGAAAAAGCATCAAGACGCCGTTTCAAGTGATATCCAATTGACAACGGATCTCAATGCAATCATTAATGACCCCGAAATTAAAATCGTGGTTGAAGTGATGGGTGGTGTTCATCCGGCTAAGGAAGTCATCACGCAGTTACTCAACGCCAAAAAACACGTGGTTACCGCTAACAAGGATTTAATCGCATCTGCCGGGGAAGAACTAGCTGCCTTGGCACGCCAAAATCACTGCGACCTCATGTATGAAGCCAGTGTTGCGGGTGGTATTCCGATTTTGCGGACCATCGTCACCAGCTTTGCGGCCGATCACATTACCGAAGTTAAAGGCATCGTCAACGGTACTACGAATTACATTTTGACCCAAATGCAACGCCAGAATTGGTCTTATGACCAGTCACTGCAAAAAGCCCAAGAACTTGGCTTTGCGGAATCCGACCCGACTAACGACGTGGAAGGTATCGATGCTGCATATAAGATGATCATCTTGACCCAGTTCTCATACGGTACCCACATTAAGTTAGAGGACATGGCCGTTGAAGGTATCTCTACCATTCAACTTGAGGATGTGGCTCAGGCCGATGCCTTTGGTTACACAATCAAGTTACTGGGCGTTTCTCGTCGAATCGACGGTGGCGTCTTTGCGGAAGTTGGCCCAGTCTTGGTGCCTAAAGATCATCCGCTCGCTACCATCAATAATGAGAACAACGCTGTCATGGTGACTGGTGAAGCAGTTGGCGAAACACTCTTCTACGGTCCCGGCGCTGGTGGTCTGCCGACCGCTAACAGCGTGTTGAGCGACATTGTTTCGGTAACCAAAAATATTGCCCTAGGCACCACCGGCAACTCATTTAACAACTTCCGAGACGAACTTGGAAAAGTGGATCCCGCACAGGTAATCTACCCCTATTACCTCTCCTTGAAGATGTTAGACGTTCCGGGTCAGATGTTAAAACTCACTCAGATCATGACTCAAATCGGTGCTAGTTTCAGTCAAATCGTTCAAACTAAAAACGACGATCAAAGCGCCCGAGTCGTCATCATCACGCACGAGATGTCAAAAGCACAACTGCACGACTTAAAAGCGCAGTTAAATGACGTCGAAACCATCTCACTCTTATCCGCTTATAAAGTTCTTTAAATCATTAAAATGACTGATACTGTCGCCTTTTCAGGTGGCTGTGTCAGTCATTTTATTTTTGCCATTTTTTGCTCGTTTTTCCTATACATTTTGACTGTATTGTGTCATTATTTAACCAAATAGGTCTTTTCAAAACGTAATAGTTGACGACCTTGATGAATTTTTGTAACACTGGCATTTTCGTGTATTGTACTACCACTAAGATGGCAGGCTTGCTAATCCTAGATGGAGCTGGGATTAGGTTTCACCTACCTTTTAGCTGACAGATATAGAGGGGGATATTCACATGGTAGGAAAAAATAACCATCAGAAGGTTGCGCAAAACAACCTTTCTACACACTATAAGGCATATAAGGTTGGTAAACACTGGGTGTTTGCTAGTATCGCTAGTTTAACATTTGGCGCTGCAATCTTTTTCAGTGGCAACTTAACCACTTTCGCCGCAACCGATAGCACTGTCACGACCACTCAAGTGGCAAATGACAGCACAAGCAACAGTTCTAGTGCTACCAGTTCAAGCACGACGGCGACTGATACGTCGAACACAGACAGCGCATCGACTGCAACTTCGGATAGTGCTGATTCAGCAACCAGCCAATCAAGTACTGACACTTCAACGAGCAATACGAGCTCTGACAGTAGCAGTCAAGCAGCTAGTCAAAGTCAGGCAAGTTCTGACACGACTACTAACGACACGGCTACAACCGATGCTTCTAAAACTGACGTCGCTAAAACTGCAACCACAAGCACTAGTCAGGCAACTAAAACCACGGCTAGTGAACCAAGCAAAAGCACTTCAAGTAACACTAAAACGGCCGACACCAGTACTGCACAAGCACAATCAACAACCAGTGACAGCAGTACTAATAGTGCACCGACCATTACCAGCAGTTCAACGACACCACAGGCGGCTGCAACAGATGCAACTCAAGCAACTGCAACAACCCCTACGACAACAACGGTCACCACACCAACTGCTGCAACTATTAATACCGTCACTTTGACAGATGCAACAGCGGCCGAATTAGCAGATGCTAAAACGGCGGCTGCAACTCAGTATGCCCTCACAGGCCAAGCTCAAGCAGTTAACGCAACCTTAGCAACGGCTACGAGTGGTAAGATTTCAATTTCGGTGCCAACGACGACGTTGGGTGCAGGGACAAACTCGACTAATTCAACGACAAAATATACTATCACTGTTTCATTCTCTAATATCGTGGCCGGTGATATTGTGACGGTCAATATTCCAACTGACTTAGATACCTTAAAGTATGAACCTAATAACAGTGGCATTACCGACATGGGCTCCAATCAATATGGTACCGAAACAGTTACACAGAACGCTGATGGTACCACTACAGTAACCTATACTTTCACCTCAACACCCGGAACCAATTTTAGTAATGCAATGACGATCAGCCAAGCTGGTAATATTAGTAGTACTGCTGTTTCCGCCGACCAAGCTGGTCAAACCGTTACTCGGGCCATCACAACAACCCTAAATGGTAAGGATGATGCAAGTGTTGCTTTAACGCAGTACTACGAACCATCCGTTACGATTCCAACATCACCAACTCGATTCACACCAAGCACTAGTACGACTCCGGCTGTTAATGCTGACACTGATTACATCTATACTTTTTCAATTAATGATGTGAACAACTATGGAAACAACTATGCCTCAACTCGTGTTGCTTCAAGTTTAAATGCTGGTGGTACAGTAATTACTATTCCAACGCCGGCCTCATTTACCTTAAACAGTAATCTGACGGCCAGTTTGAATGACTTTAACGATGGCACTACTATTACTCAGGCCGGTACTGGCGCAGATATTATCATTACAGTACCAGCAGGTAAGGGTTCAACTGGTTCACTGTTATACCCATATTACTTAGCGGGTTCTTACGATATTACTCAAACCGATACTGCTCAAACTGTAACCGCAGCTAGTGGTGCATCAATCGTCCAAATCAATGCCGCTGGCACTTACACCGCAACTACTTCGGATAACTCCGTTTGGACAGAAACCATTGCCGCCGCTGATACAACAACTACCTCTGCCACTGTAACAGGTACTGGTAACAGTAAAAGTGGATCAGCCATTACACTTGATAGCATCACTTCTGATGACCCAGAATACATTAATCAGGTGGCCTTTACATTAAACTCTGCCTCAAACGTCACTGACGGTGTCATTACCTTGACGATTCCAAGTGGTATTAATGCAACTGGCTTTTACGTGCCAACCACTAGTTCTACGCTAGTCAACAACACCACTGACGTATTGCTCAACTACACCACTGGTACCACCAGTTATGGATACGTAGTTACTTATCTGGATGGTACAACCTCAACTGGCACGGTTGCCGCGGGTGGCAAAATCAACTCACCGGATAATCCATCACCAATTCGGCAAATCGTGCTCACTCCCAATTACATCGCCGCTGGTGCGGGTAAACTCGTCATCAGTACGATAGGTACACTCTCAACAACCTACGATGATGGTACTTCCGTTAAAAATAACGATGAATTGACCTTTAAATCAGAAATTAGTTTCCCAGGTGAAGGTAACGAAACAATTACATCAACTAACGTTCAAACCGTATCAGCTGGTGTAGCAAAAACTGCCCTATACGCATGGAACGCGGATAAAACAACTCCTGGCACGGGGGCAGGTTCTGTAATGTCAATCTCCCAGGGCGATTTTACTCAAACTACCGACTACGTCTATGAACCAATTATTTATTTTGTCCTACCTGCGTCACATGCAATTGCAGCTACTGATCCTGTTACCATTCCAGCAGCCGATCTTGCGGCAGGCGCTCAAATCTCGTATTACACCACTGACACTGGTCAAACTGGCGTTAAGATCGACTACACCGGGACTGGAGAATATGTCAACCTGAATGAACCAACTAATACCTACAAAGTAACGTTAGGAAATATTCTACCTGATGCTGTTAATGGCCAATATAAAGCATCTCTGTACATGACCTCTTTAACCACAGCACTAACAGACAAGGGTGGCCAAGCCAACAAACCTACAGACAAGACCCTGGTTGACGGTGACACCAATGCAATCTATATTGATGCTCAAATGTTTACCGTTTCAACTTCTTCTACCACGACAAACTCTTCGTTTGCACAAGGTAATACAAACAACGATGCTGTTTCTGCAGGTACTTCAGATGTCTCTGGCACCTCACAGATGGACTTTTACACAAATGTCACCAATTCAACTGACGTAACTGATACCAATACGGGTGTCATCGTCAATTTACCAACTGTGGGTGACAGCCAAGGATCCACTTATGATTTTGAATTGACTGGTCCAATTACATTGCCAACTAATTTCACAAATTCAAGTAATAATGGTGCAACCATGTCTGGTACGGTTTACTACAGTACCCAACTGTACGATACCAGCAATTCAACAGCTACTCCTGATTTAAGTAATTACGTTACTGAAGACCAAGTAACTGATTGGAGCACTATTCGTTCCGTTTACATCAGCATCGGTAATTTACCAACTAGTAATTCTACTGGCCGGATCGATATTTCCGGAACGGCTAAAGACTTTGCTGCTCAGGGTAACCACACCGGCTACTTACAAACAGCTTTATATATTAATGGGCTAGCCCCAACCGTTACCAACAAAGCCGCTTCAATTGCTATCACCGGGACCTCAACGGTGAACGTGCAATTCCACTACGTTGATGACAACGGCGATGATCAGTACATCTCATTAGCTGATTTGCAAAAGACCTACAAAGATAACGTTGATACCTTAACAGCGTCAACGTATCCAAGCAGCGCCTCAGGCTTTAGTGCCACCGATACCAACCTAATTCCATCTGGGTACTGGTTAGCCACTAATGCTGATGGGTCACTCAAAGTTTCAATTCTTAACTCAGATCACGGTGACTATGATGGTATGCCGAACGACACCGCTGCATTTGGCAAAACCGTTGCTTATTACTTCGATGGCGATACGATCACTTATGAATTAACTGATGGCAAAGTAGTTGATACCATTGCTTACGTTGATAGCACGGATGGCTCAACCGTCTTGACTCAAAAGGTGAAGGGCACTCCTGGTGATACAACAACCGTTGCTATTACTGCACCGACTAGCTACACTTTGAAATCCGGCACCCCAGCTACCTATGACCTGACCTTCGGCGATACTGATAGTACGTCGCCGGTCTACACGGTTTACCTAGATCACGCCGTTTCAACTGAAGAATACACAATTCCTAACACCGTGAACTATACCGGCTTACCTGCTGGCGTGACACCAACACCGACACCATCATCAACTGGCACTTGGACTAGTTCAACCGTTGATGCCAACGGCAATACCGTTTACTCTGTCTCACAAGATGTGACTTGGACGGCTTCGACCGATGAAGTAACTGGGATCACCACTTACGCAACCGTTCCTGACTACTCAGTTGTTAATACTCCTACCGTAGCCGGTTACACTCCTACAGAAGAGTCAACTTCCTTCAATCTACCGTCATCAACGACGTATCCGGGTAGTCAAACAGCCACGGTAAACTATGTTGCTGATGCCCAGACAGTTGATGTGAAGTTTGTCGACGATGATAATGGTGGTGCACAAGTCGGCGATACCCAAACGCTTTCTGGCGTTACTGGCAGCATCGCTAACTGGCAAGCTAAAGCTCCTACGAACTATGCTTTAGCAAACGGTCAAAGTGCTACTGGTACGCACACGTTTACTGCCAATGACAATGATACAATCACCATTCACTTGGTACACGCACTAACTGCTGGTACAGCTAGTTCAACTTACACAGTGACTTACACTGGCTTACCAGCTGATAAGGCATTAACCGATAATACTCAGACCATGAACTGGACGACAAGTACTGATGACGTCACTGGCATCACCACGTACACACCAGCTTCGACCAGCGAGGCAGCAACGATTCCACCTGTAGCTGGTTACACAGCTGATCCAGACGAGTCCAGCTTCTCATTTGCCACTTCAACCACTGCACCAACACCACAATCGTTAACGGTGAACTATACGGCTAACGATCAGACTATTAAGGTCAACTACGTGGATGATGTCACCGGTGATTCGATTGCCAGTTCTAACACGACTCTGACCGGTACAACAGATCAAACCGGTACTTACACGGTCAAGGTCCCAACGAATTACGAACTGGCGACGGGTCAACCTTCAACCGTCGACTATACCTTCAGCGCTGACGCCGCTCAGAACGTGATTACCGTTCACTTAACACACGCGATTAGCTACAGCACCGTGGATACAACTCAAACGGTCAATTACCAACTGACTGGCACTACAACTGCTTTAGCACCTGCCACGACGCAGACCATTTCATGGAAAGCGGCTACTGACAAAGTGACTAACCAGACTGTCTACACGCCACAGGGTGCCTATGCAGCGACAACTGCAGCTACAGTAGCTGGCTACACGCCAACTACCGCAAGTGTTGCAGCAGTTACACCTGATGCATCAACGAGCGCACCAACTGACACAAGTGCGACGATTTACTACACTGCCGATCCGCAAAGCATCACAATCAACTATGTCGATGCAACTAACAGTGAAAAAGTTAATAACGCCTCAGTTACCCTTCACGGTGCGACTGGTGAATCAGGTAGCATCACCGTCATCGTGCCAGCAGGCTACGTTCTTGCTAAAGGCCAAGCTGCTGACATTGCGTACACCTTTAGCGCCGATGCTGCTAAGAACGTCATCAACGTTCAACTTGCCCATGCTGTTAACCATAGTACGGTTACGACGACTCAAACGGTTAACTACTACCTCAAAGGGACGACCACTGCCTTAGCGCCAGCAACGACCCAATCACTTACTTGGAACGTTTCAACCGATGCAGTTACTGGTGACAGTATCTACACCCCACAAGGTGGTTATAACGCAACCAAAGCTGCCTCTATTACGGGTTACACCCCAACGACTACCAGTGTTGCTGCAGTTAACCCAGATGCTTCAACAACTGCACCAAGTGATACCAGTGCCGCTATCTACTACACGGCCGACGCATTGAGCATTCCAGTTAGCTACGTCGATGATGTTACTGGTAAGACCATTGCCAGTGCTGCTGAAACCTTGACTGGTACGATTGGTGAAACTGGGACCTACACGGTTAAAGTACCAACGGGTTACACGTTGGCAGCTGATCAAGCAAGTTCTGTGGCCTACACGTTTACGGAAGCAGGTTCAGCCATCACGGTCCACTTGACCCACAACATTACACACAGCACTGCAACAACTACCCGGACCATTAATTATCTAGTTGCTGGCACTCAAACTAGTTTGAAACCGGCAACTGTCCAGACGATTACTTGGAACGTTTCTACGGATGATGTTACTGGTGAAACGGTTGCAACTCCTCAAGATGGTTATGCTGCAGTTACCGCACCAACTATCACTGGCTACACCACAACTAGCACCGGTATTGCAGCCGCTAACCCAGCACCAACAAGTGCTGATCAATTAGCTAATAGTACTGCTACCATCGAGTACACAGTTGTATCAACTGATAATGGCGGTGGTAATAACGGTAACAGTGGTACTACTACCGGTGACAATACCACGGGCGGTACTACTGGTGAAACCAGTGGTGATTCAACCACCGGTGGCACGTCGACGTCAACTTCTGGCGATAACACCACGGGGTCAACGGGCACCACAACGACTACCCCTAAACCTGGTGAGACAACTACGACTGAACCTGGTACAACAGTTGCACCAGAAACAACCAGTACTGAAACGGATGGCACTCGTGTAAATGCACAAACCACCACCACCTCATCAGAGGCTAAAGCCGTCGCTGCAACAACTCGGATGGCCAAATACCATACTGATGCCAATACCTCGAAGGCTAAATTGCCACAAACTAATGATGCTAATGAGAACTCAATGGCCGTTATGGGCTTGAGTCTCCTAAGCGCTTTAGGTATTCTAGGTTTGGCAAAACGTCGTCGTAAAGGTGACGAATAGTCAAAAGGGTATTGAATTACATTTTGATTAGTACGTAATTTTATATCTGAATCTACAAAAAGAAGGTCAATTCATTCGTGAATTGACCTTCTTTTTAGATTGCTTGGTGCTGGTATGCTTCTAAAATCGTAATCTCTCGCTACTTCGGGCCATCTACATCAACGGATCCCAAGGTGCCAATTCAACTGGCTGATGGGCCAAAATAGCGCGCTGATCATCCGTGAGGTACTTTTTGTGAACGACTACTTCGTATACAAACTGGTCCATCCAGTCGTCACTCATCACGAAGTACCCTTTTTCACCGTTCTTTTCACCCCAGGAATTTTCAACCTTCCAGCGATTTGGTTGCCCGTTCACCAGGTTAACGCCCGTTAACGTCATCGCATGCGTCACTTCAGCTTCGTGGTAGGCAAACCGTTGCGCCTTGCTCATCTCTAAGTCGATACCAAATAACGCTGCTCGCCGGTATAACTTAGCATCTAAAAAGCCCTGTTCGCGACTCATCTGCTGCAACACGTCGTTACCAAACCAGACCGTCTCGCCATCTTGTAGTTGCGCAATCGCCGTTTGTTTCAGAACCGGCATCTCGACGTTTAAAAACTGAATCTGCTTGCCACCCACGATGTTTTCTTGGCTTGCCAGGCGATAAAGCTCATTCAGAGGCTTATCTGGTGAGTTCGTCACCACCACGTAATCATCTAAATCAACTGAAAAGGCATCCTTAAAGAAATCCTGTGGTGTAACATCCGCTTGATAGTGCAACTTCTTATCATTATCACGGTATTCCAAGTCAAACGTTGCCGGTGGCTCACCGAATGAATATGCCGCCATCCGATAAACTTCCCCGACCATTTCACGCTGCTTGGCCGTTAACGTCTCTTCATCCGCACCCTGAGCCACTAAATCCCGCAAAATTACGGCATCGTGACGCATTTTACGTGCCAAGGTCGACGCAAACGCACTGGTATGGTCGTTGTTATAAGTTTCAGGCATGGCGTATGCTGGCATCACACCGTACTTTTGAACTAATGCGGCTGCCATTGGCCACTGACCACCATCTCCGCCAGCCATTTTCAAATAAAAGGCGACTTCTCGGTCATTGGGACCCTTATCCGCTGTTTCGATAATGTGCTGATAAAACATGTTGGCGCGCTCAACCTTATCCCAGAAGAACAGGTAATTTTGAGACAGTTCAAAATTTTTAACGTGGTGGGTCTGCTCAAACTGGTGCCGTAGTGTGTTCAGCAGAGAAAATTCCCAACAACGACCACTTTGCTTTTGGTTTGTGACCTGATCAGTGGGTAATTCGACCGAAAACTCGCGGTGTAATCGCACCTTAGCGGCCGGATCAGTTGCCGCTGCATCAACACCATTTGTCATGACGGCCCGACTGATGACGTCGGCTTCAGGCCGCTTGGCTAACGCTTCATGATAGGTTTCAAAATCCGTTCGTGTCAGTTTTAAAGGTTTATTTGTCATATGCTACCTCCTGTTGATTTGCATAGCTAAAGCTTATGCTACCAACTCGGCTTTCGCAAGGATTACCTACTACTTGGTACGAGAAAGCCCTAGCGCAGATAACCCATAAATTAAAACTAAGCCAGCCATTGGCGCATAACTTGCAGTACCAAACAGCCCAACGAGTGGTGACGATATGCCGCCAAATGCATTTTGTGATAGCCCAACTAAGGCAGAGGCACTACCAGCGTTTTTGGCCGTTTGATTCATAATGATTGACGTCGTCAACGTTAACAACATGCCGATGCAAAGCACCAACAACCATAATAGGGTTGCAACGACAAGCAATGAGAAGTGTGTCAGTGAACCTGCCAACAACGCTAAACTATCAATAATGACGAGCATTAAGCCCACTCGTAATTGCTTTTTTTCTGGTACATTATTTAAGCGACTCGGTAACCCGCTGCCAATCACGATGCCTAATCCGTTAAGTGCATAGATGAGGCTGAATGATTGGGCTGACAAATGGAACAATTGCTGATAGATAAACGTTGAAGCCGAGATATAGCTAAACAATGATCCGTAAACGACACCTGTAATGGCGATATTGCGCGTAAAGCCCGGCACTTTCATGAGGTCACCAAACGACTTAAACGTACTAAAAATGGGCCCCGTTAATCGATCCTTGGTTGCGAGCGTTTCTGGAATACCGACGATAATCAAGCCCACTAGAAGCACACCGATAATACCTAGTAACACGAAGACCCCTTGCCAAGGGACAAACTTGATCATGTAACCACCAATAATCGGTGCTAAGATGGGAAATAAGCCGTTAACGGCGTTTAAAACGGCATAAAAGTTCGTCAGTGCGTGGCCGCTAAATAAATCCCGCGCGACCGCTCGTGACAGTACCTGACCGCTGGCACCCGCCAAACCCTGAATAAAGCGTAGTATGATCAACATGACGATTGAATGCGTCAGCGCAATCAAAAATGAGGCAATGCCGAAAGCCAAAAAACCGATCATCAACGGTTTCTTACGACCGTAGTGATCACTCAACGGCCCTGCAATCAACTGACCAAACGCTAAACCCAATAAGCAGGCCGTTAAGCTCAGTTGAATTGCGGAAGCGTTGGTTTGAAATTGCCGCATCATTTGCGGTAACGCTGGTAAATAAAGGTCAATAGATAATGGCCCAGTAGCACTTAAAGTACCCAAAATTAGAATGAAGCGGAGGCGATGATGTGTTTCAGACATTATTGTCGTCCTTTCTAAGCTAAGTTTGCTTTCATCATACGGGAATTTTCTGAAAAACTACCGAAAGTTATTTAACACGCCGATAACAATTACACTAAATCCGTGTGAATTGTTGCTACCGGTGGATTAAAGAGAGTATGATAAGGTGTATTTTAATTAGATTAAAAACCTCAACGTGACGTTGAGGGAAGGGAAATATCAATATGAAATTCGTTAAAGAAATCATACTCCCCGTCGTCATTGGTTTGATTTTGGCGTTCCTGCTCAAGAGTTTCGTCCTCTCGCCTGTTCGGGTGGACGGCCCTTCAATGGAACCCAACCTTACTAATAATGAACGGATTTGGATGTTTAAGCAAGCAAAAGTCAAACACCTAAGTGTCATCGTGTTTGACGCTCATGGTGAAGACCCCGAAGCACCAGCCGGCACTGACTACGTTAAGCGAGTCATTGGTCTGCCAGGTGATACCGTATCCTTCATCAACAACAAGCTCTACGTTAACGATAAAGTCGTTAACCAAAGCTTCATCAGTAATAGTGAGGCTACTGCTGGGACGGGGTCACACAACTGGACGCTTCAGACACTGGCTAAGCAGTATGGCTGGGGAAATCACGTCACCGTCGTACCTAAGGGTGAGTACTTCGTCTTAGGTGACCACCGTAGCGTCTCAAACGACAGTCGCTACTGGGGCTTTGTAAAGAAGAGTAAAATTGCTGGGGTCGTTAAGGTGCCAATGTGGACTGGTACGAAAACTCAGCGCGCTAACGTCAATAGCTTGGGTTACTAATCAGCAACTTTAAATCGGTAACGGCAGCCTAACTTGTAAGGTTGCTGTTACCGATTTTAACAAAGCTAGGTCAAATGATAATCATCCCGGTCATCATTTGACTGTGTACATATACTTTTTAATGGAGGAAAATGATGCCCTTCACCGAAATTTTTACCTCATTTACCTTATCACTCATCACTAATTTTATCGTCATGGTTGGCGCAACTTCATTTTTCTATTGGCTCAATGCCAGCACAGCGACACCATTTGTGTTCGCGCATCGCCGACTGCTCACGCTCATAACTGGTTTTGGCTTTATGGCCTTCTTATTTGCTCAGATGCTCAATCATGCCTACTACACTCACCTTCAGACCGGCTACCACTGGACTTACCTCAACATGATGATCTTAACCATCTACTTGCTTAATCTACAACTTGGCCTACGCTGGCAGGCAATTGTGGATGCGGGGTTAATCGTTGTTTACTATTTGACGTTTGGCGCGCCACTGACCATCCTTGGTGGGATTGCCACTCTGATTGCCTGTGTAACACTTTATATCACGCAGGCAAACGCTACTCGGTTAATCCACAATCGCCTGTTAAAGTATACTGTCTTTGCAATCTTTGCAGCCGCTATCCTGACGATGGTCGCCCAAATGCACCTAACCACTGACAACTGGTTTTGGTTCCGTCAACTGATTGCGTTAAGTATCATGGCCGTTCTCTGCCTAGAATTTGATCAATTGATGCGTTTAACCAGACAGCGAACGGATGAAATTCATGAATTAGCCAGTATTGACGAACTTACCGGCGTTCATAATTTTGGGACCTTCAATAAAGAATTAGACAAACGCTTTGCCGAATTTCAACAAAATGGCGTTCCATACTCCGTGTTCGAAGGTGACCTTGATCACTTTAAACAGATCAACGACACCTATGGTCATCCAAGCGGTAACATCGTGTTAAAACAACTGGCCTTAGAACTGGACGCTTTCGCCGATACCTTACCTTTTCCCGCAACGGCTTACCGTTTGGGCGGTGAAGAGTTTGCGATTATTGCGCAAACGCCGCTTAATCACGCCCAAGCAATGCAAATTGGCGAACGCTTCTTAACGCTTTTAAAACTGGTACGGTTTCCAAAGGCTGATCCGAACCTCACCATCACCTGCTCCATTGGTCAAGCCCACGTTAGCGCTGGTGATTACAGTGCTAACGACGTTTATAAAAAGGCTGACCGAAACCTCTACGCCGCCAAACAAAACGGCCGCAATTGTGTCCGTGCACAGGCCGATAATGAATAATGCGTCTGATTAAACTAAAAATCGCCCGCATGTCTGATTGTTAATTTCAATCAGACATGCGGGCGATTTTTTGTGCTTATTGTTCAAGGTTACGTTGCTGTTCTTTTTTAATGTGATCAGACACCTGCTGAACTTGGCGTCTTTGACGGTCCATATTCTTCTGCTTCGATTTAATATAATTCGTAAAGAACTCCCCATAGTCCAGTTCATGATCATGCAGGTTGCTTCCCGCAATGTAATGGTGTTGTTCCCCACTAAACCACTTTGCCATCTCAGATCCTCCTCCGGTTAAGTCTTTACTCGTATCATACCAGATTCGCACCTTTTTTTAACCCAATTTCACCATTTGTAACAGAAAACTTTGATATGCAGATAAGAAATATATCTAATACTGGTAAATGTGGTCTCTTGTTGCGCGTAACTGTGACGTTTGAATTTCATCCGTATTATTCCAATCATCAAAAAAACGCGCCAACTCACCCAAATCTGGTCAGTTAGCGCGTTCAGATATTTTTAAATGCCGCGATTAAAAATCAAATTTAATTACTGCTCATCACCCTGTGCCCGTAAAAGTTCACCAAGTGATGGCTGTGTCTTTGGATCGATATGATACTTTTCGGCGTAGGCTTTAACCGTATCAGCACCATACAATTTTTCATCTAATGGCATGAAGGCCGTTGCAATTGGATCGTCTGGCTTAATGTACGCGTTGATCACGATTGGCTTCTTGTTGCCGTTAGCCTGCAACTCTTTGACCTTGGCGAACACGTCGTCAAGATCTGCTTGATTGCGAACCGTAAAGCCGATACCACCCAAACCTTCAGCAACCTTCGCCCAGTCAGCATCCGTCAAATCAACACCATAGAAGTGCTGCTTAGTTTCAGCTTGTTCGTAGTAGATAAACCCAAACCGACTGTTTGAGAAGACCACGTTGATGACTGGTAGTTCGTAACGGGCTTCCGTAATGATATCCGGTGCAACCATGGCAAAGCCACCATCACCAGAGAGTGACCAAGCTTGCGCATCTGGCACACTAAGCGCACCAGCCAGACCACCAGGAAGGCCAAAGCCCATCGTGGCAAATAAGCCAGAAATAGCAAATCGTTGATTCTGATTCATTGGTAAGCCACGAACACCCCATTCAGAAACGTTCCCAGTATCAACGGCGTAGGTATCATTAGGACCAGCCAACTCAGCAATCTTCTTGGTCACTGCTTCCGCATTTAGACCATCCTTGGTATCATTCGCCTGTTCGTCAAGCCACTTGTCCCAGTTTGCCTTGTTAGTTTGATTAGTCTTTAGCCAAGTATCAGCAGGCCGACTTTCACCGGTTGCAATCATATCCGTCAAGTAAGCTTTGGCATCAGCAATCACTGCGTAATCAACATCAACTGTTTTACCGATATCAAACGGATTGGTGTTAACTTGAATAATCTTCAAGTCCTTTGGCCAGAAGTTTGCAAATGGAAATTCTGAGGCTAAGAAGATGATTAAATCAGCATGCTGAAGCGCCTCAAACCCCGATTTGGTGCCTAATCGGCCAAACGTCCCGATGAAGTTTGGATGATCAGTTGAAATCACGCCGGTTGCCGGTACCGTATTCATAACTGGGATGTTGAATTGTTCTGAGAACTTAGTCAGCTCTTGACGTGCACCCAACAATCCACGACCAGCGTAAATCAATGGATGTTTAGCTGCTTTAATCATTTCGAGGCTGTCTTTAATGGCTTTAGGATCAACCGTTTGTTTGAAGTTATCCGCAACTACTTTTGGTGTCTTAGCAGGCACGTAATCAATTTCTTGAGTTGTCAGATCTTCGGGCAGAACAACCACCGCAACGCCACTTTGACGATAAGCTTCACGAATCGCTTCGTTAATGACGTATGGAATCTGTTCCGCAGTTGTGACGGTTCGGTTATAAACCGCTACATCAGCGAACATTGGGGTTTCGTCCATTTCCTGGAAGAAGTTGGTGTTCATAACGGGTTGACCAACTTGACCGACGATTGCGAGCACGGGTACATGATCCATCTTGGCATCATATAAGCCGTTAAAGAGGTGAGTGGCCCCAGGACCGGCTGAACCAAAGGCTACCCCAATTTTACCGGTAAACTTTGCGTCAGCTGAAGCTGCAATCGCACCAACTTCTTCATGACGGACTTGAATGTACTTCATCTTGTCCTGTTCAAGATACAACCCTTCTACAGTGTGGTTAATTGAACCGCCTGGAATACCGTAGATGTGGTCAACGTCCCACTCTTCCAAAACTTTAACTAATGCTTGTCCTGCCATCATTTTTGTCATTTTAATCGCGCTCCTCATCAGTTTGTTGCTGGGTTGAGACTCAATTAGGTTTATCTCAATCACTTAACGATGACTAGTATAGCGCGCTCAAATTCAAAGTCACGAATTTGCACTTACTTTTTGTAAGTTAATTTGTTCACGTTTTTGTTCCACGTGAAACAACGTTATGTTGTGCTTTTCTGATAGATTTTGCGCATGATAACTAAGCATAAAAATCACGGTCCGAATTTACGCAGTGGTAACACGACTTAAAAAGCCTCCAAGTTATTAGCAAATAACACCTCATCGATGTCACCGCTAAAAGCTTGGAGACTCACTTTCAATCATTCAATTAAGATACTTTTATGCGAAGTTGATACCACCATCAACCATAATTGATTGGCCAGTGATGTAATCGGACTTCTTATCTGCTAAGAAGGATACAAGGTTGGCAACATCGGCTGGTTGTTCGCCACGACCCAGTGCAATTCCATCGATATACTTTTGCAAGGTATCACCTAGCGGAACGTTGTAAATTTTAGCCATTTCGGCGTCAATTTGATCCCACATTGGCGTGAGCACGATCCCTGGGCAGTAAGCATTGACCGTAATCTTATCCTTGGCTAATTCCTTAGCAGCGGCTTGCGTCAAACCCCGAACAGCGAACTTGGTTGCTGAGTAGATGCCCAGTAATTCAAAGCCTTCGTGGCCGGCAATTGAACAAGCGTTGATAATCTTACCACCGTTACCCTGCTTCTTAAATTGCTTGGCTGCAGCTTGAATGCCGAAAATATCGCCCTTGATATTAACATTCATAATTTGATCAACGTCTTTTTCTTCAGCATCGATCACGGCGCCGATTTTAGCGATCCCTGCGTTGTTAACCATGACATCTAATTGACCATAGTCTGCAACAACTGCATCTACTAAATCAAAAACGCTTTGCTTATCAGCAACGTCGACAAAGTAGCCCTTCGCACCGTTACCAATTTCAGCAGCCACCTTCTCGGCATTTTCTTGCTTCAAATCAGCTACAGCAACAGTTAAACCGTCAGCTGTTTAGCAATGCCTTCACCAATACCTTGTCCCCCACCAGTTACAATTGCAATTCTAGTCATCGCGTTTCCTCCTCAAAATTAAATCATAAATGATGTATCCGCTTACACGCTTACATTAAACCATTTTCATACCACTTTCACAAGGCTTGTGAATGATTTGATACAAAAATAATATTATGTATAGTGTGGAGCATACCAATTATATTGACTATTCTTAGTATACACTCGGTCAAAGGCACGTCATCATTTCACTAATTTCAGTCATTATTTCACAATTGTTACATCATAAAATAACTCATTATGTAACGCGCGTTTTCAGAAAATTACAATAAAAAAGCACCGTTATCCGCTTTAGAATAACGATGCTTTCAGAATTCATTTCATTTTAAACGGTTTTCCGCTCGTCCACGATCTCAACGTTTTGGTCAATTTCTTCACTATCATCCGAAAGTACGAGCGTCTGATACTTTGGTTGTAGCTTTAACTTCATTTGGTCACTCAAGAATTTACCTGAGTAGGCTTTGATATACACCGGCTCGAAATTCGTCTCAACGACTTCGTCATAGTCTTTATAGGGTTGATCGTCGTTGATCAAAACTAACTGAAATGAAACTTGTAACGCCACTAAACCGTGATGTGAGTATGGTCCAACGCCATCATCATAACTTAATAGCAGTCTTGTATGCTCATTCAAGTGTGGCTTAATTTTCGCAATTGCTTCAGGTGAAATCGTTAAATAGCGGGTCATAGTCATCGCTTCTTCCTTAGTTTTGGCTTCATTATGAAAGATACCACTGTAAAATACAATTAATAAGATTCTGGCTGGAAAATGAAATCGCCTCCAAAACTATGCTAAAATAGATGAAAACACTGGAGGTTACAGCATGAGCAGACGTCAATTAACTTGCCAAGATACCCTTTCAATTACCAATCACCGTGTCTTTAGTTCCGACTTAAACGAACATGATACCGTTTTTGGTGGCCAGATTTTATACATGGTCGACAATACCAGTTCAATTGCGGCCTCACGTGCCGTGCGTCAAGTTCAAGTTACCGCAACAATGGATCACATGAACTTCATCGCCCCCTTCGTGATGCAAGACGCTATGGTGATTGAATCTTACGTGACGGGTACGAGTAACCGGTCTCTGGAAGTATTTGTTAAAGGGTTGGGCGAGCATCTGTTGACTGGCGAACGCTTCGTTGGTTTCACTTGCTTTGTCACCTTCGTCGTAATGGCTAACCCAGCCAACCCCGAACTACCAATTATCGTGCCTGAATCAGATGAGGAAAAATTTATCTGTGCGGGTTACCAAGACCGCTTGGTTGAACGCAAACAGGACCGGGCTTACCAAAAAGATCTATTCAGCCACTTGAATTTAAACTAACCACTACCAAAAAATGGTGCCAAGTCGTGGATTTCCCGACAAATGGCACCATTTTTTGATTGCGGTATAATAAAGTTAATTGAGGAGGTGGTCTAAATGTCAGATGAAACACGCGCAGCCAAAATTACCCAAAACACCGGCTATCAGTTAGCTGACGTTTCTAACCATGCGGCCGACCACTATACTTACCACCTCCAATCTACCAAAATAACAACCCCTTTAGTCCAACCTCAAACGCGAACTCGAACCCAACATGCCGAACATAAGTGGGGTTGGTTGAGCACGATTGGCACCATCTACTTAGTTTATAAAGTGGGTTACTGGCTGTGGCCATACATTGGTAACTGGGTACTCTTTTTACTCTACCTTGGTGGCATGCTGCTGCTCCCAATCTTGGTAATTGGCTTTGGTCTCTGGTTAGATTCACTCGGTTCCTCAACCAGTAGTAGCTATGATCCTTACGACGATGCCTATGACCAAGGATGGGTCGATTCCTGGGCGATGCGTGACCATGACGATTCCAATGGCCCCTACTAACTGACTCATTAAACTTCAAAACAACAAGCGGCCAAACTCCAATCCCGGAATTTGGCCGCTTAATTATTTCTAAATGAAAAATTACTTTCGGTGAATGCTAACTGTTCTCTAGTCTAAACGTGAGTTAAACTTCAGGCCCCGGCCGTATAAGTACAGAGACCCGCGAATTCCAAAAGATCAGGAATTCACGGGTCTCTGTACTTATACTCTGGGACCTAAACGAAGTTTGACTCACTCTTAATTAATGAATCTTAGCGATTTTACCTTGTTCAATATACACACTCAAAATCGCAATGTCAGCTGGGTTAACCCCACTGATCCGCGTTGCTTGTGCGATGGTCTCTGGTCGAATCTTATCGAGCTTTTGGTGAGCCTCGGTAGCAAGGCCATCAATCGCATCGAAGTCGATGTTGTCAGGAATCTTCTTGGCTTCCATCTTCTTCATCTTCGCCACGTTTTCCTCGGCTTTTTTAATGTAACCAGCGTACTTGATTCGAATCTCAATTTCTTCAATCACACGGCGATCAAGTGGTTGCTCTGGGCTTGGAATAAACCGGAGCAAGTCAGCGTAGGTGACCCGCGGGCGCCGTAAAAACTCAGCAGCTAAGACACCGTCTTGGAGTGGCTTCTCATTGTGTGATACCACGTAGGCGTTCACTTCATCAGAAGGCTTAACCCGAACTGTATTTAACCGTGCGATTTCATCCTCAACGGCTTGGCGCTTGGCTAAGAAGGCGTTATAACGCTCATCTGAGATCAACCCTAATTCATGACCCTTAGGTGTTAGACGTAAATCGGCGTTGTCGTGACGTAAAATTAACCGGTACTCCGCACGGCTCGTGAGTAAGCGGTAAGGTTCGTTGGTACCCTTAGTCACCAAATCATCGATCATGACACCGATGTAACCTTCAGAGCGCTTCATAACAAACTGTTCCTTGCCAAGTGCACGTAAACCAGCGTTGATTCCAGCCATGATGCCTTGACCAGCAGCCTCTTCGTAACCAGAAGTCCCATTAGTTTGGCCAGCTGTGTAAAGGTTCTTTACTAGCTTAGTCTCAAGCGTTGGGCGTAGTTGGTAAGGTGACACAACGTCGTATTCAATGGCGTAACCTGGGCGCATAAGTTCAGCATCTTCCAGGCCTTTAATAGAGTGAAGGATTTTTTGTTGTACTTCCTCAGGCATTGAGGTTGAAAGACCTTGAACGTACCATTCATCCGTCTTGCGACCCTCAGGCTCCAAGAACAACTGGTGACGACTCTTATCTGCGAATCGAACGATCTTATCTTCAATTGAAGGACAATACCGTGGCCCGACCCCTTCGATCACACCCGTAAACATTGGCGCGCGGTCAAGGTTGTCGCGAATGATTTTGTGAGTCGTTTCGTTGGTGTAGGTTAACCAGCAAGAGAGTTGATTCTTAAGTGATAAATAGTTCTCATCCGGTGTCTCAAAACTGAAGTGGTTTGGCTCAACGTCACCCGGTTGTTCCTCAGTTTCATCGTAGTGAATCGTATTACCATCCACCCGAGGTGGCGTCCCAGTCTTGAATCGCTTAAGCTCCAACCCATACTTTTCCAAATTTTTGGTTAATTTCATGGCTGGTTGGGAATTGTTAGGGCCTGACGAATACATCAGTTCACCAATGATAATCTTACCGCGAGCAGCAGTACCAGCCGCAATCACGACTGACTTGGCGCTGTATCTGGCACCAGTATTGGTGATCACACCCTTACAAACACCGTCTTCAACGATCAGATCGTCAACGATTCCCTGACGCAGCGTTAAGTTAGGCTCTTTCTCCAGGGTGTGCTTCATCTCAGCGTGGTATGCATGCTTGTCAGCTTGCGCCCGCAAGGCACGGACAGCTGGTCCCTTACCAGTATTTAGCATCCGCATCTGAACGTAGGTTTTGTCGATATTACGTCCCATTTCGCCACCAAGAGCGTCAATTTCGCGCACAACGATTCCCTTTGCGGGCCCACCAACTGATGGGTTACATGGCATAAACGCCACCATATCTAAATTAATCGTCATTAACAGGGTCTTATTCCCCATTCGAGCAGCTGCCAGTGCTGCTTCCGTACCAGCGTGGCCGGCACCAACGACGATAACGTCGAAGTCCTTGCCACGGTATGGTTGAATCTCGGGCATGTTGTTTCCTCCTTAAGAGTGTAAAACAGGTAGATCCTGCTTTATCACGTTTCAGCTATCTAAAATAAAAAATTTAAACGGTAAAGTCAATTCATCGTACTCAACAATTACTTACCGACACAAAATTGGCTAAACAATTGATCCAGTAATTCATCTTGGTAACTGTCACCAGTAATTTCACCAAGCTTATTCCAGCAACGGGTCATATCAATTTGAACTAAATCAACCGGCATCCCGGCTGCAATCCCGTTCATGACATCATCCAGTGCTTGACTCGCTTGGTTTAACAAGCCAATGTGGCGGGCGTTAGTCACCATCACGTTGCCCCGACCAGACTCAATGCCTTCGTCAAAGAACAAATGACTGATTTCGCCTTCAAGTTGGTCAACACCTTGACTCTGTAACATCGAAGTTTTGATCATCTTCGTGTCACCCGCTAAGTCGCGTAATTCAGCCAAATCAATTTTAACTGGTAAATCAGTCTTGTTGAGAATGATGATCCGCTTTTCAGCTGCCGTATCAGTCAGTAATTGGCGGTCTTCAGGTGTTAACGGTTCGCTCGCATTCAGTACCAGCACCACTAGGTCGGCTGCTGAAATCGCTTGTTTTGAGCGTTCCACCCCAATTTTTTCGACCTTATCATCGGTGTGATGGATTCCGGCCGTGTCCACTAACTTCAGTGGCACGCCACCAACATTCACGTACTCTTCAATGACATCACGGGTGGTCCCGGCAACGTCGGTTACGATGGCCTTATCCTCATGTAGTAACTCGTTTAACAAACTCGATTTACCAACGTTAGGACGGCCAACGATTGCGGTTGCTAGACCATCTCGTAACACTTTACCCTGTTTTGCCGTCTTCAATAATTGTTGAATTGAAGCTTTAACTTCCTGCGCTTTTTCAAGCAACAGTTTGGTCGTCATCGTTTCAACGTCATCGTACTCAGGATAATCTATATTGACCTCGACTTGAGCTAGTACTTCCAAAATATCTTGACGAAGGTGCTTGATCAAGCGAGACAAATTACCGTCTAATTGATTCAAAGCAACCTTCATCGAACGATCTGTTTTAGCTCGAATCAGGTCCATGACCGCCTCGGCCTGGCTTAAGTCAATTCGGCCATTCAAGAAAGCCCGTTTCGTAAACTCACCAGGCTCCGCCAACCGTGCACCTTGGCTAATCACCAGCTGCAAGATTTGATTAGTGGCCATTAAACCACCATGACAGTTGATTTCTAGCACATCTTCTCGCGTATACGTTTTAGGTGCCCGCATAACCGACACCATCACCTCATCGACTTCAGAGTCGGTCTCGGGGTCGACGATGTGGCCGTAGTTGATCGTGTGACTTTTGACACTGGCCAACCGTTTACCTTTAAAGAGTGGTTCAACCATGTCAAAAGCATGGTCGCCACTTACCCGAATAATTGAAATGCCGCCTTCGCCAGGTGGCGTTGCAACGGCCGCAATCGTATCAAATTCACTTGTCGCTGTCATGTTAGTCCCTCCATAATTGGTTTGTTCATAAATTCACGCACAAAAAAAGTGCCCACTCCATGCCCCTAACAGCATGGATAAAGCACTTTGACTACTTTATCTATTTAAGATAAGAATGATTACTGTATATAGTAGACTGGCCGACCTGCGATGTCAAGTCACAGGCCTGTACAACCCACTAAAAATTTTGCGATTTATCGCAACGTAATGACCACTGCTCGTTTTGGCTCAGTACCGGCAGAATATGTCATAACGTGTTCATTATCCGCTAAAACACTGTGAATCTGCTTACGCTCAAATGATGGCATCGGATCCAGATAAACTGGTTTTCCGGTGGCAACCACTTCCCGGGCCATGTTTTCAGCTAACCGGGTCAGTGTCTCAAGTCGGCGTTCACGGTAACTGGCTACGTCTAGTGTCACTTCCAACTTAGAAAAACGCTTATGGTTTAAAAAGACTTGTGCAAGACTTTGCAAAGCGTTGATCGTGCGACCATGTTTTCCGATCAAAAGCCCCTCTTGTTCCGTCTCAAATTCAATCGTGACGTGACGATGCGCGACTGAAACGGCACTTGTTGCATCGATACCAAGCTGGTTCACAATATCGCTCAAATAGTCGTTTAATTCAGCCGCAACTTGTTGATACTCAGCTTGTCGGTCAACCGGTTGCGCCTCAGTCGTTTCAGGTTCAGGTGTGTTGATAGGCGCCGGTGTTGCCGTCGCATCAACTGCCTCCTTTTTTGTGGTGGGTTCGGGTTCAGTCGCCACTGACACTGCAGCCGTGGTAGTAGTTGCTAACGGTGTAATTTCAACCCGTGCTTGACGTGCGCCAATGCCAAAGAAGCCCCGTCTCGGTTCGGTTAAGACGGTCACCTCCACTTGTGATTGATCAAGTTGAAGCTGTTTTAGTGCATCTTGAATAGCACCATCAACAGTTTCATTGGTGTATAAAGTCATGCTTGTTTCTCCCTTCGATAAAACTCTTATGTCTAGTATAGCATGACAAATCGCGTTATATGGCGGGATTTAGAAATCGTAATATTACAAAATACGCGTTCGGAATATTCGTTTGATCAATTAACGGTTTCAAAATACTGTCAAAACCCATTCTGACCGCTTTATGGCTGTATAAAATTGTCCTACAAGGTTTGCCGTTCTGCTTTAATGATACTTCGCGATGATCAACTGATTATTCCGAAATTCCGCTAAGTACACGTCTTGAACGCGTTCTATACCTTGACGTCTAAGCGCCTCCACCAACCATTCCTGATCTTTATCCATTAGATCCAACACGTCGGGATCCACCGTACCATCCGTAATAACCGGAAATTTCACGTTGGTATCCCCTTGATTGATGACGGTTAGTTGCCCATTTTGCTCAAGAATCGCACGTTTAACAAGCGCCGTATCAACCACACCTGCCATCCGTAGCTTTAACGCAATATCCTTCGCTGAGATGTTAGCTTTCAGACAGTTGTCGACCAGAATCTCACCATTTCGAATCACCGTAACGGGATCGCCATTTAAAAACTTCTGGATGTGTTGACTGTGAATCGTCAGGTAGCGCATCACCAAAATTAGTAGCGACCAAATGAGTAGCACTAACACAAACTGTATCAACGTAATACTTGTGTTGTAGAGCACCCCACCGACGATGCCACCTAAGACGTAATTTTGAATCTGGTCCATCGCAGAAGTCGGCGCCAGATTGCTTTTACCAGTTAGGTTGATCAATACGGTAATAAACAAGAAACCAATCACTAATTTAATCAAAACATCACTGTATGCAAACATCTAATTGCCCCCCACGACTTTAACCTTCGTATTCGTTAACTGTAAGTTAATTTTTTCAATAATGAAGCCCGACTGATCATCATTGTATAGTACCCGGTAGTACTGCTGTGTTTTACTATTCCGCACCAACATACTGTCACTGGCCGTCGTTGTATTGGTTTGCAGATTTTCAGGCGACACGTGGTTGCGTTTCCCAATCTTGGTTAAAATTCCCAAAACGTTATTGCTATTATTGCGCGTACTTTTAAGCGCTGAAAAGTTTTGAAATTGAAACCCAATCATCAGTAAGCTGGCAATTAAAAAAATCACCGTTAAATCACGGTATTTAACGGCAGTCCGATTACGAAAATACCTTAAAAACACAATGAAAGCTGCTATTAACAGTACTGTCAAAATAGTCAGTCGAATATAGCTCACGGTAAAATTCTGATTTTTTAAATACTCATACGTATAAAATGTCACGCGAAAGACCCTCCTATGTATTAAATGACGCTATTATAACGCCAATCAGGGGGTGTTCCAATGCTGTTCAAACTCTCATTGCTCTCACTACTTTCCGTTCTCGTTACTGAAATGTGAGCGTTTATTAATACGCACCCTTGCTGCATTAATCTATTTCCAAGAAGACGTGGTGCGATAAACGCCACCCACTATGTAAGCCGCAGTGCCAGAAGCCCGTTTTTGGGTGGGTAGCAGTGAATAGTACCACTTTGCGCGCAGCGCTTAGTGGTACTGGACGTTTCTGAGACTCGTGGGTTTTGAGGCTCAGCAACGAGACGGAAAACGCGAAGCGGTTGAAGTCGGTCCCACAGCTACCCACCCAAAAACGGGCTGGCGGCCAAAGGCGGACCTTTCCGCTACGTACGTTTAGTTAAGAATATGCACACGAATACCTAAAACGCCTGATATGTAAAAAGCCACCAACGATTAAACCGTTGATGGCTTTAGGCTATTTACGCTTGCTTTGTTTAGCGCGGCGTACAGCCTTTCTAACTTGTCGTTCGTGTTGTTTTTGTTGACGTTCTTTTTCGTCACGTTCACGTTGGATCTTCCAAGGGTTTTGAATAACCAAGGTTTGACCCACTTGAAATGCGTTCGTGATTACCCAGTAAAGGGATAAAGCACTTGGCAAGCTTAACGCGGTGATAAAGATAATCACTGGTGTGGTTACCGTCATCATAGTTGTCATGGTATTAGACTCTGGTTGACCTTTCATCATGAGCCATGAACTTAAAAAGGTGAAGACAGCAGCTAGAATTGGCAGGATCAAGAATGGATCCCGTGACCCTAGTTGCAACCATAAGAAGTGACCTGACTTCAAAACGTCAGTCCGCCAAATGGCTTGGTACAATGCCCAAATAATAGGTAGTTGCACTAACATTGGTAAACATCCCGCTACTGGGTTAACGCCAGCTTCACTATAAAGCTTTTGTTGTTCTTCCCGTAGCTTGGCCATGGTTTCTTGGTCACGAGATGAATACTTCTTTTGTAGTGCCTTTAACTGTGGTTGAATTTCTTGGGTTTTGCGCATGCTGCGAGTTTGGAAGATCATTAAAGGTAAGATAATGATCCGGACGATAATCGTAAAGACGATGATCCCCATCCCGTACCCGCCGAATACGTGTGCTAACCAAATAATTGCCCGCGAGAAGTTCAATAGGATAACACCATCCCATAACCCCGTGCTGTGCTCAGTAATTGGCTGATTGCCACACGCAGTCAACAACACTGCCAGACCAACGATCCCAAACATCGTTAAAAACCGTTTTAATTTTTTCACTAGTCTTCCTCGCTGTAATCTTGATCGAGTAACTTTGCAAGCTTTAAAACGTGAATCAAGTGTGCCTTAACTTCGGGCATGGGCATCTCAGACGCAGACGGTCGCGCAATGACCAAAAAGTCCACGTCTTGTTTAAGATGAGGCTTTAGTTCAGTCAACGATTGTCTGATTCGACGTTTGACCCAATTACGATGAACGGCGTTACCAATCTTTTTACCAACCGATATGCCGACCCGAAAATGGGGTTGGTCTGGACGGTCCATGCGGTAAACCACAAATTGACGATTTGCCACCGACTGGCGTGCTTCAAAGACCTCTTGAAATTCCGCTTCTTTTTTGACGCGGTAAGATTTTCGCATATTGCATCTCCAAAACGTCTGTTACACGTTTTTTAAATTTCAAAATAAAAGACCACTGATTGGTCAGTGGTCTATGCAGACAAAACTTTTCTACCCTTTTGACGACGACGGGCTAAAACCTTACGGCCGTTGCTCGTGCTCATCCGCTTACGGAAACCGTGCACGCGTGAGCGATGACGTTTCTTAGGTTGGTATGTGCGCTTCATAAAATTACACCTCCTGATCCTCAGGCATGAAGCCATTATTTACATCTTCAAATGCATTTCTAAAATATAATATCATACCTAAGCCGAACATCAAAGACCTAATTTAAAATTAGCGTCTTTTTTTCGTTGATTTAAAATTTGTTTCATGAATTTAGGCTGTGGATAACCTGTGGAATCCGGATTTAATTTTAAGGGTTTTCAACGGCTTTATCCACAAGTCCACAGCTTGTTGATTCTCAAGATGAAATACCTGTTAATTCTGGGGACGAACTTGTGAAACACTTGATACTACTGAATTTGTTTTGCACAACAGCCTGTGGATAAAAATGTTTCACAGACTTATTCCAAAAGTTATGAACATCCCTGTGGAAAACTTTATACCTGCCTGTGAAACAATTATCCACAAGTTGAAAAGGCTGTGGAAAACTTTTTTACGGCATGCTAAACTGAATTTATCAATTTAATATGGGGAGGAAGTAAAGTGCTTGATTTAGACACACTTTGGGGCGCTATTAAAGATGGCTTTCAACAAAAAGTCGCCCCGACAGCTTTTAACACTTGGATTTCAACAGCTATTCCAGTGAAGTTATCGAATAACCGTCTAACAATCAAGCTACCATCAGAGCTGCACCGTGATTATTGGCAACGCAACCTAACCCAACCGTTAGTTGAACTGGCTTATGAATTCGCGCAAGTCGATATTCAGCCGGTTTTTGTGATTGACGATGATGACAACTCTCAGGTATCCACACTTGACCACCCTGCAACGGCCACAAGCTTTAGTCCATCGGCTAAATTGAATCCCAAGTATACCTTTGATACATTCGTGATTGGTAAGGGAAATCAAATGGCACACGCTGCTGCACTAGTTGTCTCTGAGGAACCTGGTGTCATGTATAACCCACTGTTCTTTTATGGGGGTGTTGGGTTAGGCAAAACACATTTAATGCACGCCATTGGTAACAAGATGCTGGCGGATGATCCGAGCACTAAGATTAAATACGTTACGAGTGAAGCCTTCACCAACGACTTCATCACCGCCATTCAATCGAAGACACAAGATCAATTCCGAGAAGAATATCGCAACGTGGACCTACTCCTCGTTGATGATATTCAATTTTTTGCTGATAAAGAAGGAACGCAAGAAGAGTTCTTCCATACTTTTAACGCGCTCCATGACGACGGAAAACAAATTGTATTGACATCAGATCGACTGCCTGGCGAGATTCCAAAGTTGCAAGACCGTCTCGTTTCTCGATTTGCGTGGGGCTTATCAGTTGATATCACGCCTCCAGACCTAGAAACCCGGATTGCTATTTTACGTAACAAAGCCACCGCAGACAACATCGCGATTCCTGATGAAACATTGAGTTATATTGCGAGCCGCATTGATTCCAACGTGCGTGAACTAGAGGGTGCACTTGCCCGAGTTCATGCCTATTCGAAGCTCGTGAATCAACCGATCACAACGGAATTAGTCGCTAGCTCACTTAAGAGCCTCAAGTTAGACCGGCGCTCAAGTGAGCTCACCATTCCACTGATTCAAGAAAAAGTTGCGAAGTACTACCACGTCTCTCTAACCGACTTAAAGGGTAAAAAACGTCTGAAGACCATTGTGATGCCACGACAAATCGCGATGTACCTGTCACGGGAGCTTACTGATAGTTCACTACCTAAGATTGGTAATGAATTCGGCGGCAAGGATCATACCACTGTTATTCATGCGTACGACAAGATTGCCGATGCGCTTAAAACGGACAGTGACCTGCAAGCTGAAATCAACAATCTGAAGACTGAAATCGAGCGGTAAGTTGATCACGAAAAAAGTAATCGATTTGAACTTAGAATTCAGATTGACTACTTTTTTTACTCACTTAATTAAGCTATGATGGAGAAGATTTGGAAATAGGCGTTGTGGACAACTTTAAAAGTTATACACAAGTTATCCACATGTGCATAACTCAAATACCGTGCGTGTTTCTCAAACTTATCCACAGTATCCACCGCCCTACTACTACTATTCTTTTATATATACTAAAGACAATAAGGAGTGCCCACCTATGAAGTTTACAATTAACCGTTCAGCGTTCATTAAAGAACTTAACAATGTTCAACGTGCAATTTCATCTAAAACAACCATTCCAATTTTAACGGGTCTCAAGTTAGTGGCTGATGAAAGTGGTTTAACCCTAACTGGTTCAGATGCTGATATTTCGATTGAAACCTTAATTCACGCGGATAACCCAGATAACCAGCTGGCAATTCAAAGCGAAGGTGCCATCGTGCTCCCCGCTCGCTTCTTTAGTGATATTGTGAAGCGGTTGCCTGAAGACAACATGACGTTAGATGTTACTGAAGGCTTCCAAACCGAGATTACTTCTGGCTCGGCATCTTTTACCATCAATGGATTAGATGCCAATAATTACCCTCGCCTGCCAGAAATCGACGCAACTGACGCGATTTCATTAACTGGTAACGTATTCCGTGAATTGATCAACCAAACCGTTATTGCCGTTTCGACACAAGAAAGTCGCCCAATCTTAACTGGGGTTCATTTCACGTTGGTCGATAACCAACTTTTAGCCGTTGCAACGGACAGTCACCGGTTAAGTCAACGTAAAATTAACTTACCAACGGCCGCTTCTGCCATGTATGATGTGATTATTCCTGGTAAGAGTTTAACGGAACTATCTCGGATGATTGGCGATGACAACCCAGATGTCGAAATGCGTCTATCAGAAAACCAAGTCTTGTTTACGATTGGCGACACGTCATTTTATTCACGGCTGCTGGAAGGCAATTATCCGGATACATCACGTTTGATTCCCAACGAATCAACCACCAGTGCCGAATTTGACGCCAAAGTGCTGTTAGCCGCCATTGAACGTGCCTCTCTGTTATCTCACGAATCGCGGAATAACGTCGTTAAGTTAACGCTCGATCCAGCTAATGAATCGGCCACCATTTTTGGAAACTCACCTGACGTTGGTAACGTTGAAGAAGCATTGGCTCCAAGTGAAATGGTTGGTGAAGCACTCGAAATTTCATTTAACCCTGATTACATGAAGGATGCACTCCGGTCATTTGGTGCCGCAGTGATTAAAATTGCCTTTACGTCACCATTGCGACCATTTACTTTGGTTCCAACTGAAGACCAGGAAAACTTTATTCAACTGATCACACCAGTTCGAACGTTCTAACAGTGTGATTCAAACAAAATTTAATTAGAATTTTAGGGCTATCAACTCGCAACGTTATCTATCAAAACAGATAACGTTGCGAGTTTTTTTCTTAAATACGCAGGTGTTTACACGGTCAGATAACGTCTTTAGATACCTGAAGGGGGTATCCAAAACTGGCATTCTTTGGTAATAATATCAGATTTGCCCAGGATCATTCGGCCATTAATCAGCAGTTGCGTTACCCGATCGACTATTTGGGTGGTCAACGTAACAATGAGGTGGGTTAAGCCGAATTAAAACCGGAAAAAAGTGGGTGTCAAGCTGCATTATGTCTAAAAAAGCGATTTCAAACCCCAAAAACGTCATTTTTGGCCTCTAAGCGATTTTGAACCAAAATGGTATGATGACCCTTTTGATATAAAAAACCGCTCATAGGCCAAAAATGGAAAGTGAAACTATACTTTTACCCCTTAAAAGCGTATAATTATAAGAGAAAATGAAGGTGGGTGAAGCCGTGAAAAAGGAAGTTTTCATTGAACCACCGTTTATCACTTTGGGCCAGTTGCTGAAAGAAGAAGCAATCGTTGGTTCTGGTGGTCAAGCTAAGTGGTATTTAAAAGAACATGCGGTTGACGTTAATGGTGAACCGGATGATCGGCGCGGACGAAAACTATATCCAGGAGATACGGTCGACGTTAAAGAAGTCGGACTGTTTTTTATTCGCTTAAATCAGGCTGAATAGGCTTATGAAATTAGAAGAATTGAAGTTGCAGCACTTTCGCAACTACCAGGACTTGGACGTTACATTTGGCTCAGGCGTAAATGTCTTACTCGGTGAGAATGCACAGGGGAAGACTAATTTGCTAGAGGCCATTTATTTTTTGGCCTTAGCGCGTAGTCATCGAACCAGTAATGATCGTGAGTTGATTAGCTGGGAGGCTGATACGGCGCAGGTCTATGGCCGGGTGTTAAAGCATAGCGGCAACACCCCGTTAGAGCTGACGCTATCTAAACACGGCAAAAAAGCAAAAGTGAACCATTTGGAACAGGCTAAGCTGTCTGATTACGTTGGGCAGCTGAACGTCATTTTGTTTGCGCCAGAGGATCTAAGCTTAGTCAAGGGATCACCGCAAGGACGACGACGGTTTATGGACATGGAATTCGGGCAAATGAGTCATAAGTACTTATATGATATTGCCCAGTACCGCACGATTCTTAAACAACGTAACCGTTACCTGAAGGAACTTGGCAACAAACAGCAGTCCGATATGGTGTTGTTAGATGTGCTATCTGATCAGCTGGCTAATTACGGCGCGTCGATTATCAACGCGCGTTTGAATTTACTCAAGCGCCTGGAAGTCTGGGCCGCTCAGGTTCATAACGAGATCTCACAAGAAAAAGAAACCTTGGTATTTCGTTATGAGACGGCCGTTAAAGCGGCTGATTTAAGTGATACCCAACACATCTACGAGGCTTTAAAACAAGGCTATCAAGATCGTCGCGAAAAGGAACTTTTTCAGCGGACAACCTTGATCGGTCCTCACCGAGATGATTTGAAGTTCATCGTCAACGGTAAGGACGTTGCTAGTTTTGGCTCTCAAGGTCAGCAGCGAACCACGGCGTTAAGCGTCAAGTTAGCTGAGATCAATCTGATGTATGAGCAGACGGGTGAGTATCCCGTGCTATTGCTTGATGACGTCTTGTCCGAACTGGATGATAGTCGTCAGACACACCTATTAACGGCGATTCAAGATAAAGTACAGACGTTTTTAACGACACCCAGTTTAAGTGGTGTCGCCCAAAAATTGATTCATCAACCCACCGTTTTTAATATCAGTAACGGTCAGATTCAGACTGATGCGTAGTTGTTTCACGGGTTAATAGTGAGGAGGAACACACTTGGCTGAAGAACAAGAAAGCAAAAAAGAACGGGCAAGAGAATATGACGCGAGCCAGATTCAAGTGCTTGAGGGGCTAGAAGCAGTTCGTAAGCGACCAGGGATGTATATCGGGTCAACGAGCTCACAAGGTCTGCATCACTTGGTTTGGGAAATCGTGGATAACGGGATTGACGAAGCCTTAGCTGGTTTTGCTGATCACATTAACGTGACCGTTGAAAAAGATAACAGTATTACTGTTATGGATAACGGTCGTGGGATTCCAGTCGATACTCAAAAGAAGACGGGCAAGTCCGCCCTCGAAACAGTCTTCACCATTTTGCATGCCGGTGGTAAGTTCGGCGGTGGCGGCTATAAAGTTTCCGGTGGTCTACATGGTGTGGGTGCATCCGTCGTTAACGCCTTGTCGTCAGAACTTGATGTCAAAGTGGTTCGTGACGGTAAGCGCTATTACATGGACTTCGCCTATGGTCGCGTTAAAACGGGCATGAAGGTGATTGATACCGATTTGCCTGACAACGTTCATGGGACAACCGTACACTTCTTGCCAGATCCAGATATTTTCCGTGAGACGACGGTTTTTGACATTAAAACGTTAACGACTCGAGTTCGTGAGCTAGCCTTTTTGAATAAGGGGCTACGAATCACGATTACGGACCAACGCCCAGAAGAGCCGACTAAAGAATCCTTCATGTACGAAGGTGGAATCAAACACTACGTTGAGTATTTGAACAAAAACAAGGATGTTTTGTTTGAGGAACCCATCTACGTTGAAGGTGAAGAAAAGGGCATCACAGTTGAAGTGGCGATGCAGTATACGGATGACTTTCATTCTAATCTGCTGACCTTTACGAACAACATTCACACCTATGAAGGTGGGACTCACGAAGAAGGCTTTAAGCGGGCCTTAACCCGAATCGTGAACGACTACGCGCGTAAGAATAACCTGATGAAGGACAACGAACCCAATCTAAGTGGTGAAGATGTTCGTGAAGGTTTAACGGCCGTTGTTTCCGTTAAGCACCCGGACCCACAATTTGAAGGTCAAACAAAAACCAAATTAGGCAACTCAGACGCGAGAACTGCAACGGATCACTTGTTTAGTGAACACTTCATGAAGTTCATGATGGAAAACCCAACGATTGCCCGCAAGGTAGTCGATAAGGGCCTCTTGGCTTCTAAAGCACGGGTCGCTGCTAAACGCGCCCGTGAAGTGACTCGGAAAAAGAGCGGTCTTGAAATTAGTAATTTGCCTGGTAAATTGGCGGATAACACCAGTAAAGACCCCGCAATTTCTGAATTATTTATCGTCGAGGGTGATTCAGCCGGTGGTTCTGCTAAGCAGGGGCGTTCTCGGTTGACACAAGCTATATTGCCAATTCGTGGGAAAATTTTGAACGTTGAAAAGGCCACCATGGATAAAATCTTGGCTAACGAAGAAATCCGCTCATTGTTTACAGCGATGGGGACTGGCTTCGGTGATGATTTTGACGTTTCGAAAGTGAACTATCACAAGTTGATCATCATGACCGATGCCGATGTTGACGGCGCTCACATTCGGACGCTGTTGTTAACCTTGATCTACCGTTACATGCGGCCGTTACTTAACGCCGGCTTTGTGTATATCGCACAGCCACCGCTGTACCAAGTACGTCAAGGCAAGATGCGTCGCTACATCGATTCTGACGAAGAATTGGACAACATTATGGGGCAACTGCCACCTTCGCCAAAACCAGTTATTCAACGTTACAAAGGGCTTGGTGAAATGGATGCCAGCCAATTGTGGGAAACAACGATGGATCCTGAAAAGCGTCGTTTACTTCGGGTTGATCCAAGCGATGCAGCCGAAGCCAACGAAGTCTTCACAACCTTGATGGGTGACAAAGTTGAACCAAGACGTGACTTTATCGAACAAAATGCGAAGTACGTTGAAAACTTGGATGTTTAGTTAAGAATAAGACAAAGTAATCATTGTGTAATATCAAATTAACTGAAGGTGACTAAGGGATGCAGACCTACTTCGGTGAGTGAATGCGTCGTGCTTAATCGTATAAGTTGCACTTGATGATTGCGTCTTTGTCATATCAGCTGGGAGGTACTATTTTGGCGAATGAAGAATTGCCAAGTCGCATCACCGATGTGGATTTAGCGAAAACAATGCGGACATCGTTCTTGGACTACGCCATGAGTGTTATCGTTGCTCGTGCGCTGCCCGACGTTCGTGATGGGTTGAAGCCCGTTCACCGTCGTATTTTATACGGGATGAGTGAACTGGGTGTGACACCGGATAAACCATACAAGAAGTCTGCCAGAATCGTTGGGGACGTTATGGGGAAGTTCCACCCTCATGGTGACTCTGCGATTTATGAAGCCATGGTTCGGATGGCACAAGATTTCAGTTATCGTTACATGTTAGTTGACGGCCACGGGAACTTTGGTTCTGTGGATGGTGATGGCGCGGCCGCCATGCGTTATACCGAAGCTCGGATGAGTAAGGTCGGCATGGAGATGCTGCGTGACATTAATAAAGACACGATCGATTATCAACCAAACTACGATGGTTCTGAAAAAGAACCCGTTGTGCTCCCGGCCCGTTTTCCTAACCTGTTAGTGAACGGTGCTTCTGGGATCGCCGTTGGGATGGCAACGAACATTCCAACGCATAATCTGGCTGAAGTCATTAGTGCAATTCATATTTTGATGAAAAACCCTGATGCAACGACTGCAGATTTGATGGAAGCTTTACCTGGTCCTGATTTTCCAACTGGTGGGGTTGTGATGGGTAAGTCAGGCATCCGCAAGGCTTACGAAACCGGTAAAGGGACCATTACTTTACGCGCTAAAGTCGAAATTGAAGAAGACAAAAATGGCAAGCAACGAATCGTTGCCACCGAAATTCCCTACATGGTCAATAAGGCCAAGTTAATTGAGCGAATTGCTGATTTAGCTCGTGATAAGCGAATCGAAGGCATCACGGATGTTAACGATGAGTCTGACCGCGAAGGGATGCGGATCGTGGTTGATGTTCGGCGCGATGCAAGTGCCGAAGTTATCTTAAACAACCTGTATAAGATGACCATGATGCAAACGACATTTGGCTTTAACATGTTAGCCATCGTAAATGGGTCGCCACGCGTGCTTAGCCTTAAAGAAATTTTGCAGTACTACCTGGCTCACCAACTCGAAGTGATCCGTCGTCGGACTGAATTTGAGCTAAAAAAAGCTAAGGCTCGGGCACATATTCTTGAAGGGTTACAGATTGCCCTTGACCATATCGATGAAATCATCTCAATCATTCGTAGTTCACAAACTGCTGAAATTGCGAAAACTGAGTTGATCAGCCGTTACCCACTCTCAGAAAAACAAGCACAAGCCATTTTGGATATGCGACTTGTTCGACTGACCGGTTTGGAACGCGACAAGGTCGAAAATGAATATGCTGAACTCCAAAAATCAATTGCGGAATACGAAGCGATTTTGGCCAGTGAAGATAAACAAAATCAGATTATCTACGAGGAATTACTTGAGATTCAAAACCGGTTTGGTGACGAACGTCGGACTGAATTGATGGTCGGCGAAGTCTTGAGCCTTGAAGATGAAGACCTGATTGAAGAAGAAAATGTCATGGTCTCACTCACCCATAACGGCTACATTAAGCGGTTGCCAACGTCTGAATTTAAGGCGCAAAACCGTGGTGGTCGTGGCATTCAGGGCATGGGGATTCATGATGATGACTTCATTGAGCATTTGATCTCAACGTCGACCCATGACGTGCTGTTATTCTTTACCAATGCTGGTAAGGTTTATCGCATGAAGGGTTACGAGATTCCTGAATACGGTCGTTCAGCTAAGGGTATTCCAGTCATTAACTTATTGAACATTGAAGCTGGTGAAAAGATTCAGGCTGTTATCAACGTGTCAGATGCGGCCGGTGATCAAGAGAAGTACCTGTTCTTCACTACGTTGCATGGGACCGTTAAGCGGACGCCAGTCAGTGAATTCGCTAACATCCGCAGTAACGGGTTAAAAGCCTTGAGCCTTAAGGATGAGGATCAGCTTATCAACGTTTCGATCGTTGATAGTGATCAAGCCATGATTATCGGGACGCACTCTGGCTACGCGGTCAGTTTTAAAGCTAGTGACGTCCGTTCAATGGGTCGTTCAGCAACTGGTGTTCGGGGTGTCCGGCTTCGTGATGATGATTACGTTGTTGGTTCCGCAATGTTGGCACCAACTGATAACGTGTTTGTAATCTCTGAAAAAGGGTACGGTAAACAAACACCGGCTAGCGAGTACGCGATTAAGGGTCGTGGTGGTAAAGGGATCAAGACCTTAAACGTCACCGCCAAAAACGGGCCACTTGCTGGTTTGACGACGGTTACTGGTGAAGAAGACATCATGTTGATCACTGACAAGGGTGTCATGATTCGCTTTGGTGTTGAAAACGTTTCTCAAACGGGTCGTGCAACGTTAGGGGTTCATCTGATTCGTCTAGATGATGATGCGAAGGTTGCAACGATGGCAATCGTTGAAAAGGAAGCGCCAGAAGAAGAAACGCCTGAGGGTGAGACGGCTTCTGAAGCAACGACAACAACGACTGATGCAGATGTGACCGATACATCGTTAGATCGGTTAGTTGAACGGGCAACCGATGAAGATGCCGACGATGGCTCAGCATCGGATACTGACTCGGATGATGACTTATAAAAATAAGTGATACGCAAAAAGAATGGCGAACTTAGCCATTCTTTTTTGCGTAGTTAGGCCTATAACCAATATCTCTTGTCAGGTTAGTTGAAAGGATACATGGGGGCAGTCAGCGTGACTTCACTGACTGTTCCAAACGGTGTTGGAGGTGAATGATTAGCATTATTGCTAGAAGTTACCTTGCACTTTTGAATGAACTTTGGTAGAATAATAATCTGTGAGTAATCCATTCGGAAGACTCTCCTTGCTCTCTTAAAACTCAATGAAGAGGGCCTGAAGTCCATAAGGAGGTGCAAATTTCATGAAGTATGAAATTACCTACATCATTCGTCCAGACCTTGACGATGCCGCTAAGACCGCATTGGTTGAACGTTTCGACAAGATCTTGACTGACAATGGTGCAGAACTAATTGATTCAAAAGACTGGAAGAAGCTTCGTTTCGCATATGAAATCGGTGGCTACACTGAAGGTGTTTATCACATCGTCAATGTTAACGCTAGCGATGACGCTGCATTAAACGAATTCGACCGTCTTTCAAAGATCAGCGACGATATTCTTCGTCACATGATCGTAAAACGCGAAGACTAATTTTTGACATTTAACTACTGAGAGGAGCGGGTCGTATGATCAACCGGGCAGTGCTTACCGGACGCTTGACAAGAGATGTTGATTTGCGGTATACCCCAAGCGGGGCGGCAGTTGGAAACTTTACGTTGGCTGTTGATCGGCAATTTACCAATCAAAACAATGAACGTGAAGCTGACTTTATTAACTGCGTTATTTGGCGTAAGTCGGCTGAAAACTTTGCTAACTTTACTCATAAAGGGTCGTTAGTTGGGCTTGAAGGTCGAATCCAAACCAGAAACTACGATAATCAACAGGGTCAGCGGGTCTACGTTACTGAAGTGGTTGTTGAGAACTTTGCATTATTAGAACCGCGTTCAGCGAATAATAATGCCGGGAACGCCAACAACGGCGGTGGTAACAACTTTAATGCACCTGCTGGTAATGCTCCTCAAAACACTAATCCGTTTGGTGATCCAAACACCAATGGAGCGGCTAACAATAATCAAAACAACGGACAAAATCAAGCGGATCCCTTTGCAAATAATGGCGATTCAATTGATATTTCCGATGATGATTTACCGTTCTAAGCGGACTGAATTGGAGGGAAAACCATGGCTCAACAAAGAAGAGGTGGCCGTCGTCGTCGTAAAGTCGACTTCATCGCCGCAAACCACATCGAATACATCGATTACAAAGATACTGACTTATTGAAGCGTTTCGTTTCAGAACGGGGTAAGATCTTACCTCGTCGGGTGACTGGTACTAGTGCCAAGAACCAACGTAAGTTAACGATCGCAATCAAGCGTTCACGGATCATGGGCTTAATGCCTTTCGTCGTTGAAGACTAATTGTGATTCATAAAAAAGCTGTTATTTTTCATCCCGCGGGATGAAAAATAACAGCTTTTTTGTTGTCGAATTCAATTAAGTTAATTTGAATGTGATACCTGGATACAACGCTATGTTAGTCGCGTTGTTTAAATGAACGGGTCGTCAGGGCAATAATGAGTGCCACAACGGCCAAGACAACTGGTAAGTAAACAGCCACGTGAACACCTGCCGTAAAGGCTTGTGGTGCTGTTCCATGACTAGCTACTTCACCAATACCTAATAGGCTGGTCGCTAACGCAGTCGAAATCGCACCGATGATTTGTTGTAGGGTGTTCATAATCGTACTACCATCACCAGAAGTTGGCCCATTTAAGGCACTTAGAGCATGCGTTTGAGCTGGTGACATGGCCAGTGGACAACCGATCATTAAGACAACGTGAGCGGCAATTACAAAGGCAACAGCAGTATGGGTGCCAGTTGTGAGCAACATGATGGCGCCAACTAAGGCAATGATGAAGCCGAGGCGGGTAAGCCATTTGGCACCAACACTATCGAATAAACGACCAGAAACGGCTGAAACTAAGGCGTTGACGATACCACCGGGTAACATGATGATCCCGGTCATGGCAACGGGCAGTAATAAGCCCTTTTGCATGTACATTGGTAAGATATACATTGCGGATAAGATGATTCCGAAATCAAGCATGACCATCAAAGCACCTGCCCGAAAGGCGGGGTTAGCAAAAATCTTCAGGTTTAAGATTGGTTCGGCAATGTGAACTTGACGGTAAGCGTAAATTGCGAGCACGATAATCCCTAATGCAAGTAAGCCGAGGACAAGTGGTGAGCCCCAGCCACGAGAACTGGCAAAACTAACCGCAGTAACTAGGCTGGCAAAGCCAATGACACTGGTTAAAATTGATAAAACGTCTACTTTTGGCCGTGAAAGATCACCGACATTTTCAAGTGATGTTAAGGCGAAGAGTAAGGCAATCACCAAAAATGGGACGAATGCCCAGAAAATCCAGTGCCATGATAACTTAGCTAAAATGAGCCCTGTTAACGTTGGGCCAATAGCGGGGGCGAACATAATCACAAGGGCACAAACGCCCATAGCGGTCCCTAATTTTGCCGGAGGAAAGACCTGCATGGCCACTGAGAACATCAGCGGTAAAATCAATCCGGTAGCGATACCTTGAATCATTCGACCAATCAGTAAAATTGCAAAACTTGGTGCAAGGGCGGCAATCACCGCACCCACTAGAAAATCGATTAGGCCAAAAATCACCACTTGTCGGGTTGTAAACCACTTTGTAATTAAGCTGTTGAGTGGCAAAATGACACCAATCACCAGCATATAGCCTGTTACCAACCATTGGACGGTCGCGGTTGTGACACCTAAACTGGCCATTAATTTTGGTAACGCGATGTTGAGGGACGTTTCTGAAAACATCCCCACGAAAGCACCAATTAACATGCTAGCCATAGCGAGTGCGGGGTGTTTGACAACCACCCGTGGCTTGCTGGCATTTAACGTTGCTTGTTGTTCCATTATTTTGTTTCCCTACTTTCTGAAAAATATTTTTTCACAATTGGTTACACTACCAGAAAAAACAGATTCTCGTAAGTGTTTTTTCTTGGAAACAATAAAATAGTAGCGTTATATGAAAATTTTTTGGCAACAAGGTTGCTAAAAAGATCCCTGAAATGATCGTTGGTGAAGGCCCCCACACCCCGTGGCGTTTTGTGCTAAAATATAACTACTATCATCGACAAAATAGGGGAGTCTGCAGATGGACGGTTTTTTTTCACGAGATAATTTACCTGAATTTCTAAGAAATAAGCGACTGCGCGGCATTGCACTGTTTATCATGGTGCTGTCTATCGCTGGAATTGTGCTGGCCTTTTTATTCTCATGGATTCTCGGCGTCTTGGCATTAGCTGCTGTGGTCACTAGCTTAGTGTTTGCTTTTAATACCATGAATGAAATTAGTGCCGACATGAACCGTTACATTGCGGATCTGTCATTCCGAATCAACCGGGGTGAACAAGAGGCGCTCATTGATATGCCCGTTGGGGTTATGATTTTTGGCGACAACGACGCAATTGAATGGGTTAACCCCTACCTCCAACGCTATTTTGGCGATGAAGCGGTTTTGAGTAAACGATTGGGTGATATCGATCCTGACTTAGAGCAGTTGATTGAATCGCACGCTAACGATGAGGGTGCCCAAACTGTGACCTGGCGTGACCGCCAGTTCTCATTTTTAGTCCAAAAGGATTTTCGGGCTGTTTACCTGATGGAAGTGACCCACTTTACTCAAATCGAACAACGGTATGAAAACGAACGAATTGCGATTGGCCAAGTGTTCTTGGATAACTACGATGAAATCACGCAGTCTATGACGGACCAAGATATCTCCAACTTGAGAAATTACGTGACTAACGAGCTGTCAGCCTGGGCACAGCGATTCGGGATGTACCTTAAGCGACTTGATGATGATCATTTTCTGGTGTTTATGTATGCGAAGGCCATGCGGGCAGTTGAAAGTGATAAATTCAGCATTTTAGATACGATTCGTGAAAGTACTTCAAAGCAAAACTTCCCGTTGACCTTAAGTATCGGGATTGCTTATGGTGGTGCTGACCTGACACGGTTAGCTGACCAAGCGCAAAGTAACCTTGATTTAGCACTTGGTCGAGGCGGCGACCAGGTTGTTGTTCGGGCTCAAGACGAAGAGGCCCGGTTCTACGGTGGCAAGACTAACCCAATGGAAAAGCGGACACGAGTTCGTGCCAGAATGATTTCCCAAGCCCTCCAAGAATTGATGAACCAGGCGGATCCAATCTTTGTTCAAGGACATCAGCAACCTGATATGGATGCGATTGGCGCTTGCTTAGGGATTCGGCGGATCGCCCAGATGAACCAAAAGACCTGTTACATTGTCTTAGATCAAGAAAACGTGCACAGCGACGTGCAACGATTATTGAATTCATTGCGAGATTACCCGGAAATTTACGAGTCGATTATTACGCCGGAAGAGGCCTTGAGTAAGATGACCAAACAGAGTCTGCTTGTCATGGTCGACCACTCAAAGCCGTCGCTTTCAATTTCGCCAGCCCTGTATGAACGTCTAGAAAACCGCGTCATGATCATTGACCATCATCGACGCGGCGAAGAATTCCCTGAAAATCCAATGCTGGTGTACATTGAACCGTATGCTAGTTCAACTTGTGAATTGATTACCGAAATGTTTGAGTATCAGTCTCAAGAAAGCGAACCAATTAATAAGATTGAAGCAACTGCAATGTTGACGGGGATCTTTATTGATACCAAGTCCTTCTCGTTACGGACGGGTTCACGAACCTTTGATGCGGCGAGTTACCTGCGTTCAGCAGGTGCCGATTCGGTTCAAATGCAGCAGTTTATGAAAGAAAATGTTGATAGTTATCTGCAACGCAATCACTTAATTGAATTGGTTAGCTTCGTTAAAGAAGACCTTGCCGTCATCGCTGGTGAAGAAGACGAGGTGTACGATTCAGTGACTGCGGCACAGGCAGCTGACGATCTGCTGAATATGTCTGGTGTCGACGCTTCATTTGTTATTACTAAGCGTGATGATGGCCGAATCGGGGTTTCTGCTCGAAGTATGGGCGAGATCAACGTACAAGTCATTATGGAAAAAATGGGTGGCGGCGGTCATTTATCAAGTGGTGCCACTCAAATTGCTGACAGTACAGTGTCTGAAGTTAAAGCGCAACTGGTCGCAATTTTGAACGGTGAAGATGAGGCTGAATCAGTACCATCGGCGTAGTTTTCACTGTTACAAAAGTATGGTAAAGTTAGTTAATGAACCTCCCTGTGTGGGAGTCGAATAAGTTGTACCGTGATGTGCAGTCAACACCACGGTATCTAAGAGGAGGACTTATTGTGAAGGTTATCTTTCTACAAGATGTTCGCGGTAAAGGTAAGCGCGGCGAAGTTAAAAACGTGCCTGACGGTTACGCCCAAAACTTTTTGATCAAACAGGGCAAGGCTAAGGCAGCAACAGCAGGTGCAATGAGCCAGCTCAAGGGACAACAAAAAGCCGAGGCTAAGCGTGAAGAAGAGGAACGTCAAGAAGCTGTCAAAGTGAAGCAAGTTTTGGAAGCTGATGAGACGATCGTTCAACTCACTGCTAAGGCCGGCACGGATGGTCGCTTGTTTGGGTCAATTCCAAGCAAACAAATTGCGCAAGCACTTGAAAAGCAGTATGGTATTAAATTAGATAAACGTAAAATTGAACTTCGCGAACCAATTAAGATGATGGGTTTCATCAACGTTCCCGTTAAGTTACACCAGGACGTGACGGCCAGAATTCGGGTTCACGTTTCAGAAAAGTAAGTTATTTGGCAAGGGGTCGCAGGCAGGTGAATTGCCACGACCCCTTCGTGTTTACAGCGGAGTGATTAATGAGGAGTACAAAATGAGTGAAGGGTTAAGAGATCAAACGCCACCTCAAAATATTGAGGCTGAAAAAGCGGTGTTAGGGGCAATCTTTTTAAACGGCGATGCCTTAGTTGATGCAATGGAACAGATCACTGCGGATGATTTCTATCGTCGTGCGCATGGGTTGATTTTCCAGACGATGGTGAACCTGAATGATCAAGATGAAGCCATTGATGTGGTGACCGTATCGGATGAACTGACACGGTTAAACCAGCTGGAAGACGTCGGTGGTATGCCTTACATTGCCGAATTAGCATCGTCGGTACCAACGGCGGCTAACGTGTCTTACTATGCTAAAATCGTCTCACAAAAAGCTGTCATTCGCCGTCTGATTCAAACAGCGACTAAGATCGTGACGGACGGCTATACGGAAGACGTGCCGGTCGATGAGATGTTGGACCAAGCCGAACAAGCCATCATGAACGTGAATGAATCACGTAATCAGTCTGGCTTTAAGGTCATCAAAGATGTCTTGAATAATACCTTTGAAGAAATTGATCGACTGTCACAACAAGGCGACACGATCACCGGATTATCAACGGGTTATCCGGATCTGGATAAAATGACTACTGGCCTGCACGATGACGAACTCATGATCCTAGCTGCTCGGCCAGCCGTTGGTAAAACGGCCTTTGCGTTAAATATTGCTCAAAACGTCGGCACTAAGACGGACAAGGCAGTTGCCATCTTCAGTTTGGAAATGAGTGCAGAATCGTTGGTTAACCGGATGCTGTGTGCGGAAGGTAGCATTAACGCCAACCATCTACGAACTGGTCAGCTTGAAGAGGGCGAGTGGCAGAACCTGATCGTAGCCATGGGGAGTCTCTCAAAAGCCAAGATTTTCATCGATGATACAGCTGGCATTAAGATGTCTGAGATCCGCGCTAAATGCCGCCGGTTGGATAAGGAACAAAACGGCAACCTCGGTCTAGTTTTAGTGGACTACCTACAATTGATCGAAAGTTCTGGCGCCGAAAACCGGCAACAAGAAGTTTCAGCCATTTCTCGTCAACTCAAAAAGCTGGCTAAAGAATTGCACGTACCAGTAATTGCATTATCACAACTGTCTCGTGGTGTTGAACAACGTCAAGATAAGCGACCGGTGCTATCTGATATTCGTGAGTCTGGTTCGATTGAACAAGATGCTGATATCGTATCCTTCCTATATCGGGATGATTATTACGAACGTGAAGATGGCGATGACAGTGACGACAATAACGGTGGTGGCGGAGACGATGGCGTACAAGACGTTGGTGAAGTTGAAGTCATCATTGAAAAAAACCGTTCGGGTCCTCGTGGGACGGTTAAGCTGTTGTTTGTGAAATCGTACAATAAATTTTCATCGGTGGCCTATACACCCGAACAATAGCGCTTAGCTTGACAAGATGGGAACGTTCATGCGATACTAGCTGACGGTGCCAAACCATGGCGAGTTACCAATGATCGGCGCATTCGTGCGTTCAGAAGGTCGGCGGCCTCGCCGCTTACATAATATAAAAGTAGGACGATTGTCGATTGTGGCAATCGTCCTACTTCGTTTCATGCTAAACTAAAAACCAAGATGACTGAGAGGAGTCCTAATTGTGGAGCTGCGCACACTACGTTATTTTTACACGATTGCTGAAGAGGAAAATATTACCAAGGCTGCAGACGTACTCCATATCACACAACCAACGTTGAGTCGTCAGTTAAAGCATCTAGAAGATGAACTAGGTACGGAATTGTTTCGGCGAGAACGTCAACGGTTAGTGTTAACGGAGGCCGGAACATTTTTGAAGGATCGAGCGGCTGAAATTTTGGCCCTCTCACAACAAACGTCACTTGAGTTTGAAAATCGGAAAAAACAACTGTTTAGTGGCCATATCACAATTGGCTGTGTAGAAGCCGATAATTCAGATACGTTAGCGATGATGTTGGAAGATTTTGTGGCCGATTATCCGCAAGTGACGTTTGAAATCTTTAGTGGGACCAGTGATATTATTATGGAACGTCTAGATAAGGGGTTGCTTGATGTGGCGATTTTGCTAGAGCCGGTCAATACAACTAAGTATAAGACTGTGACGTTACCACGAACGGAAAAGTGGGGGCTGCTCGTTTCAAGTGATTCGTTTCTAGCGCGGCAATCAGAGATTACACCACAAGAAATGATTGGTGTGCCACTGATGATGTCAGGTCGACCCGATGTGCAACACTTAATGGCTGACTGGGCGGGCGTACCCGTCAATGAGTTGAACGTGGTGGGTAACTTCAACTTAACGTTTAACGTTATCCCGTTAGTGGCACATCAAGTTGCGGCGGCTTTAATGATTGAGGGTTCGATTAGTGGCCGACAGCCGGATGATGTTAAATTTTTACCGTTATCGCCAACCATTCAGACGAATTGTGTACTGGTGTGGCGGCGTGAACGGATTGTTTCACCTGTTGTTAACGAATTTATCCATTACTTTCAAAATAGTTTCCAAAAATAAGGTTCATGCCCGTTAGGCATGAACCTTATTTTTTTAGGCATTTTACCAATGACCAGATTGCTTGTAAGATGAACTTATCAAGAAAGCAGGTGAATGATTTGGTGGCAATTGTCACTTTCTCGCATTCAGGTGAAAACTTGGTTGGCGGACAGTTGCAACAAGTTGAGGTGGGCTTAACGCAACAGGTTGCCTTGCAGTTAAGCGCACAACTTCAAGCGGATTGCTATCAAATCCAACCTGTTGAGCCATATGATATCAAGTTTAACGCCACGCTCTTGCGGGCCGATTCAGAACGTCACTTGGGTGCTCGGCCAGAGGTTAACTTGGTACCGCATCGACTTGAGGCGACTCATCGGGTCATCTATCTGGGCTATCCAAATTGGTTTGGTACGGCGCCTGCACCGGTGCTTAGCTGGTTAAGTCAGCAGTCACTTGAGGGCGTGTCGATTTACCCATTTTGTACCCATGAAGGTGGCGGCCTTGGTCGCAGTGTTGCCGATCTGCAGCGAGTCAGCCCTGGTGCAATCGTATTGCCCGGACTGCCAATTCGAAGTTCACGTGTTAAGCAAGCGCAACGCGCCATTGCGGGTTGGCTTTGGAATACAGAGCGTAGGTTGAAACCCAATCAACTGGGTACGGATAATGGTTTGTCAAAATATTAAAGGAGTGTTTATATATGACAGTTAAAGATAAAGTAATCGTAATCACAGGGGCATCATCAGGTATTGGCGAAGCAACTGCCACCTTACTGGCGCAAAATGGCGCTAAGGTCGTTTTAGGCGCACGACGAGCCGAAAAATTACAGACAATTGTTGCGCGGATTCAAGCAGCTGGTGGGCAGGCCGCCTATCGGGTGACCGATGTGAGGAACCCGGATGATTTAATGCAGCTAGTCGCTTTGGCTAAATCAGAATTTGGCGGTATTGACGTGATTTTTAACAATGCAGGAATCATGCCAACGTCGCCAATCAGTGCACTGAAGACGGCTGAGTGGAATGACATGATTGATATTAATTTAAAGGGTGTTTTAAATGGCGTAGCAGCAGTAATGCCAGATTTCACTTCTCAAAAACACGGCCAAATCATCACGACCTCCTCAGTAGCGGGCATTAAGTCGTTCCCAGGAGCCGGCGTATATGGTGCCACTAAGTTTGCCGTTCGCAATTTAATGGAAGTCATTCGGACGGAAAGTGCGCAGGAAGGCACTAATATTCGAACTGCGACGCTTTATCCAGCCGCAATCAACACCGAATTATTGCACACAATTACCGATCAAGAAGCCTTAGCGGGTATGAATCAACTGTACGAAGCGGTCGGTATCACACCAGATGCGATTGCGCGCGTTGTGAATTTTGCAATCGATCAACCTGAAGATGTTAATTTGAATGAGTTTACAATTTATCCAACAAAACAAGCCTAGGAGGCAGTGATTATGGTTAAAAATGAACAAGTTAAGCACGGTATTTTTGAAATGGGACCTAAAAATGATGCCTATGCCAAGTACTTCGTGGGTCAAAGTTATCTACAAGGACTGGTAAATGATCCTGAAATTAGCGTTGGCGTTGGTAACGTGACGTTTGAACCAGGTTGTCGTAATAACTGGCATATTCATCACGATGGCTTCCAGTTACTGTTGGTTACCGGTGGTGAGGGTTGGTATCAAGAGGCTGGCCAACCTGCTCGGCACCTGGTACCGGGTGATGTGGTTGTGACTCATGATGGGGTTAAACACTGGCATGGGGCTACAAAGGATAGCTGGTTTTCACACATCGCCATCACTGCAGGCACGCCAGAGTGGTTGGAACCGGTGAGTGACGCTGAATACGCAGCAGTCGAAACGAAGGCTAAATAAAATGGTTAAAAAACAAACGGCCGGGCGTGACGCCCTTGGTGAATTTGCGCCAAAGTTTGCTGAATTAAATGATGACGTATTGTTTGGTGAAGTTTGGTCGCGAGAAGCGCAGATGTCAGCACGTGATCGTAGCTTGATCACCTGTTCCGCGTTGATGGCACAGGGGTTGTTTCCACAACTTGAGGCCCATATGAAAATGGCGAAGCAAAACGGTGTGACAAAGGATGAGATGGTCGAATTAATTACCCAATTGGCCTTTTATACCGGGTGGCCAAAAGCCTGGTCAGCGTTTGGCCTGGCAAAAGAAATTTTTAAAGCTTAATTGAACAAGCCAAAGAGCGGTCAAATCATCAGTATGTTGATTTGACCGTCTTTTTAATGATAATACAAAAAAGCTCAACCGTATTAGGGGGTACGGTTGAGCGAGGGGGAGTTGGATAACGTTTAAGTTTAGGTTGTTCTCTAATGTTTAGGGGGAGGAAAAACATTGGAATATCGTTATCTATTTAAGGGGATAGTCAATCAATTGCTTAATTGACTATGTTTACATAATAGCCAGAAATTGTGATAAAAATGTGAACTTTTTCGTGTGAGTTGGTAAAGGAAAAGTAAAGGATTGGTAAAGGCATCTGTTTTGAAATAATTGAAAACTAAATTATGTTTGAATTCTGCTTGACAACCAAATGAATAAGGATTACATTAATAATCGTAATCTTGAATATTAAAAGTCAACGAAAAGATGAGTACTTATTGATCACACGCCTAGCAAGTCCGGGATAGTGCAAGCCGGATCGGTGATCATGGGGAAGCGGGTCTTGGAGACGTTAAAGCACCGGCTGGCAACCGTTAACTTGCTTGAGTTAAATAACTCAATGAGGAAGGCTATGTGAATAGTCTTTGATAACTAGGTGGTAACGCGCGGATGGCGCCCTTGATTCAGTCGAATCGAGGGTGCCTTTTTGTATTCAAAATAATTATCGAAATTGTATAAATATTGTATATTATTCATTTGGGAGGAAACGTGTATGAAAAAATCAATTGGGATCGCAGGGGTTGTGTTAGCCCTACTATTAGCTGGCTGTGGCCAGTCAAGTTCATCATCTTCAGCAAACAAAAACAAGGTCTTAAACGTGACGTTACAATCTAATCCAGCAACGGCTGACCCAGCCATCTCTGGTGACGTGAACAGTTCCGCTATGATTGCACAAACGATGGAAGGGTTATACCGTTACGACAACAATGGGAAGGTTGTTGCCGGGGTGGCTGAAAAGGTCGTTAAACCAACGAATAACGGGACGGTTTACACCATCAACCTGAAGAAGAATGCAAAGTGGGCCAACGGTCAACAAGTTACTGCGCAAGATTTTGTGACCTCATTTGATCATCAAGTTGACCCAACTTCAAAATCACAAGTTGCCAGTGATTTGAAATACGTGAAGAACTTCGCTGCCGTTCAGGCGGGTAAGGTGAAGCCAAGTGCCTTTGGTATCAAGGCTTTAAGTAAAACCAAGGTTCAAATTACGCTTTCTAAGCCACAACCATGGTTTGGTGACATTTTGGCCGCCAAAGCCTATCCAATCAACACCGCAGCGTTTAAGAAGTACGGCAACAAGTTTGGGACTTCTTCTAAAACAACTGTCACCAACGGTCCATACGCTTTGAGTGATTGGAACAGTACGTCAGATACTTGGTATTACAAGAAAAACACGCATTACTGGGGTAAAAATGACGTTAAGATCAATAAAATCAAAGTATCAGTTGTGAAGGATCCAGGTACTGCACAGAGCCTATTCAAGTCAGGTAAGTTGCAAGAAACTCAAATTACTGGGACTTACGTTAAGGCTAACGAGAACAACAAGCAATTAGTTAAGACACCAAACGGGTCCATGCGTTTCCTTGAATTTAACGATAAACATAAAATTACGCATAACAAGAACGTTCGTTTAGCCTTCAACAACGTTGTTAACCGTAAACAATTGACCACTTCTGTCTTACAAGATGGTTCTCAACCCGCTGAAAGTCTGATTCCAAAGGGTGACTTGTCAAACCCTAAGACCGGTGAAGACTTTACGAAAGAAGCAGGTCAGTTAACCAGTTATAACCCTAAACAAGCAACTAGCTTATGGAACAAGGCCAAGAAAGAATTAGGTATCAAGAAGGCAACTTTGACGATGATTACGGCCGATACGGATGTTGAAAAGCACGTGGCTCAATACTTGCAGCAACAAGCTCAAAAGTATATGCCAGGTTTAACCATTGACCTTAAGTCAGTACCACTGGCCCAACAAATTTCACTGGGTGCAAAGCTCGATTACGACATTGACCTAGATGGTTGGACAACCAACTGGCATGATCCATTGGACTTCTTACAAGTGGCTGATGGGAGTAACCCAGTTAACTTCACCAAGTGGAACGACAAGACGTATCAAAACATGATCAAAGAAATCAATGATACCGCCAAGTACACGACGCAAGAACGTTACAATTTGATGTTAAAAGCTGATAAGTATGTGACTGAAAATGCCGGTTTAGTACCGCTTTACCAACAATCAAAAGCATACCTTGTTAGCAAGGAAGTTGGCGGATTGAACTACACACTTATTACGAACGGTAATTATCGTTACGCCTACTGGAAATAATCGGGAGACGTGATGAACGTTAAATGATAAATAAAAACGATTGAAATGCAGGGGGGCATTTCAATCGTTTTTTTGACTCTTTGTTATAGAGCTTTTTTAGCTAGTTAGTATTTGCAGCATAATTCTCATATTGTTTTGGAATATTCTTTAAGTAACTATCGCAATTGCACAGTCGTAAAATGGTAAGACAACGTGGTAGCCAGGTTTAGTTTGGTACTTCTGGCCTGACCTTTTCAACCACAGCTGCCTTGATTTTCATGAAAAATACAGTCCTTTCATTAATAAGATACAAGTTTATTATCACACAATTGTAGTTGGCTATAAGTGTTTTTAGTAACATGAAACATCGTTATATCATGTTATGCCAATATAATGTAGTCGCGTGTTAATCGTAAACAGGCTTCACAATATCGTGCAAAAGATACCCTTGGAAAGTTAATGAAAGCGCTATACAAATTCAAGGAAATATGTCATTATTTAGGTAGTTGACGACATTTATTAGTTGGTATTCATAAAGAGTAATTTGAAAAATCTTGGCCGACTAGTAGATCATATTTTGCAACGATAGGTTAGGTGTACTTAATCTGGGGGGAGCTGTAGTTAACGGGAGTTGAAAAAGTTAATAGTCAACTTGCACTGAAGATTGATGCGCATCTATTTCGGGGGGGACCGACATGGTAGGAAGAAATAATCATCAAAAGACATTGCAGGCAAATTTGAAGAAACATTATAAAACATATAAGGCTGGTCGGCACTGGGTGTTTGCCAGTATCGCCAGCTTATCGATGGGGGCAGTACTATTCTTTAGTGCTGGACTGACAACTTTTGCAAAAACTGATTCATCAGCCGTGGACACCACAAGTACGAGTACAGACTCGACAAGTGGGACGTCGACGGCCAGTTCGAGTGTCGTTTTGTCAAGTTCGACGGCGAATAGCGGGAGTGTTGACGACCAGTCTGGCCAGGATACTTCTGACAGTCAGTCAAATACTGCTGAAACGGAATCTGACACTGAATCGACAGTGGCACAATCAGCCACTCAGAGCAAAGCGACTGAGAGTAATCAGGCTAATGCGACCAAAGCCGTGGTCAATACTAAAGAGTCGAATGCTTCGACTACCAATGAAACTGCCACAACCGTTGAAGACGCTGGCACAAGTGCTCAAACAGACACAAACTCTACTGAAACCAAGGCCGCCCAAATCACAGACAGTGACAGCGATACCGTAGCCTCAGATGTTGATAATGTTAAAGTTACCAAATTGGTAGCACCAACGGCGGATAAAATTTCGGCCGCTAAAACTGCTGCCGCGGCTGTGTATGCTACAACCGGACAAGCACAAAAACTTGAATTTGTAGCGGGGGAGCCAACGACAGCTGATAAGTTGGTGATTACTTCAGAAGTCTCTTCGCTGGGACATGGTACGACGCCACTGAACGGCAGTGGTGGTGCAACAGACTATACCATTACCGTCAAGTACTCGAATGTTAAGGCTGGGGACGTGATTACTTACACCTTGCCAACTAATTTGGATCTTCTCAAATACGTCGAGAATAGCACTTTAGTTAACGGAGTCGGAACTACCACTGTAACGCCAAATGCGGACGGTACTACAACAATCACTGATACGTTTACAGCTGATGCAAGTGGCATTAATATCCAAACTTCCAAACTGTCTAGTTATAACAATAACGCGGATCTTAACATGTCGGCAGATCAGGTTGGCCAAAGTGTGACCGGACAGATTACCAGTACTTACAACGGTGTTGCTGATGATTCTTATACCATCACGCAGTACTATGATCCTACTGTTGCGATTCCAACGTCTCCAACGAGAAGTAATCCAACTTCTACCGGGACGAACGCGGTCAAGTCAGTGTTACCAAACACCGATTATGTATATAGCTTTGCGCTTTCTGAATCGCCTGACTATATTAACGTTACTTCTGAAGGTTGGGCAGCGCCCAGTCAACAAGTACGTAGAACAATGAACACTGGCGGTACTACTATTACGATTCCAGTGCCAAGTTCATTTGTGTTGAACTCGGACTTAACTAACCAACTCAATGGATTTACTTCAAGCACCACAACAATAACTCAAACAGGCGAAGGTGCTGACATTATTATCACTGTACCTGCGAATACCGGTGTGAGTGGTAATAACTTGAATCCTTATTATCTGGCTGGCTCGTATGACATTGAGCAAACGAGTGCACAACAGACACTTACAGCTGCCGGTGGCGCGACCATAAGCCAAATAGCGCCAAACGGCACTTTGACAGCAACCACTGCTGATGGGTCGAAGTGGACAGAAACCATTGCAGCGGTCGATGAACCTGATACAACAACCACCGGAGCGATTTCCGGTGGTGGCAACTCGAATACTGCTAATCCAACCAAACTCATGTTAAACGCTGGACCAGATTCGCCAAAGTATATTAACTCTTTTTCAGTTGATACCAATTCTGCATATGTTATTACAGATGCCAAAATCACGATTAACGTCCCAGATGGCGTAGATGGCACTGGCTTTACGGTGCCAGCAACCAATTCCAATCTCAATAAGGGTGCATACACTACTGGTACAACCGAATATGGTTATACTGTGACACACGCTGATGGCACTGTAGAAACTGGTACTGTGAAAGCGGGTGGGACATTCAATTCCACAAGTTCTAGTCCTATCCGTACGATTGTTTTGACGCCAAATTATTTAGCACCCGGTTCTGGAAAGTTTGAATTTAACTTAATTGGTACGTTGTCTAATAATTATGATGACGGCACCGCGGTTGCTGTCGGAGATAATATTGTTTTTAATGAGTCGGTTGATTTTCCAAGTAATGAAACTGATAAAGCACCTTTTACTGGGAAAAATACTGAAACGGTTGCAGACCCGGTTGCTGATGCCAGAGCTTATTTGCAAACGTACAATTCTCAGACAACGCCAGGACAGGGGCATGATTCGTACATTGCTAACTATTCTGGGAATTTTGGGCAGACCACAAATTATATATATGAGCCAATTCTTTACTTTGTGCTGCCAACCTATGGTTCTGTTAAGAAGATTAAAATACCAGCGACTGATCTTGCTGCCGGAGTTCAAGTCAGCTATTATACGACGGATTCAGGCGCTACAGGTGTAAAAATTGATTATACAGGCACTGGCTTATACATGAATGAAGGGGCAGGAACCGGCACTTATGGTGTGGCTCTGAATGATTCACCAATTGACACAGTGGCTGGCACGTATCCATCATATTTCTTAATCTATTCGCCGGTGACAACGCTTCAAGGAACAAGCCCTAATACCGATTTGTCCCTTGCGGACGGTGACAGTCGAGCCGTATTAGCAACTAATGGAGAACGGGATTGGACCATCAAAACGGTTAGTTCTACAAACGCATTCAATTTTGCACAAGGTAATCAAGATACTGATGCTGTTTCGGCCGGGACTTCTGACGTTTCTGGAAGCTCAACAATGGATTTTTACGCCAACATGGTGAACTCTTTAAGTACAGCTACTTCAAACACTTCAGAAATTTTGAACTTGCCTACTATTGGTGACGAGGCCGGATCAACATATACATTTAATCTTACTGGTCCAATTACTTTGCCAACTAATTTCACAAATGCTGCAGGAAACGGTGCCGCAATAACGGACGCACAAGTGTTGTACGGACTATCGACTTATGACAGTTCCAGTACTTCAACTACACCGGATACGACTTCATTTATGACTGAGGATGAATTATTAGCCTCGGGTCACTCATGGTCAGATGTTCGTTCAGTCTATATTTCAGTGGGTAGTATCCCGGTTAATACCTCTACCGGGCGTATTCAGATTGAAGGAACTGTCGACAATTTAATTGAAGATGCTGGAAAAATTGGCTATTTGGGTAGTCTTTATTATGCAAACAATGCGAATCCTTCTGTTTCACAAAAAGCAGCTTCGATTGCCGTTACAGGTGTTTCAACCGTTAAGGCGCAATTCCATTACGTAGATGATAGCGGACAAGACGTCTATATTCCGCTAGCAGATTTGTCTAAAACCTATAACGACAATGTTGACACAATGAATACTACCGATTTCCCGTCAACTGCGACTGATTTTAATGCCGATGATACAGCGCTAATTCCTTCGAAGTATGTTCTTGCTACCAATTCTGATGGCAGTTTGATAATGTCGATCAAAAATTCGGACGTTAGTGATTATGATGGTCATCCAAATGAACTTGCTGCGTTTGGGCAAGTTGTTCAGTATTATTTCAATGATGATACAGTGACTTATGAGTTGACTAACGGGAAAGCTTCGTTGACAGTTACCTACGTGGATGATTCAAATGATGGTGCAATCGTTGGTGCGCCTTCAAAGATTACTAATACCGTTGATACACATGGGACTTATACTGCGACAGCACCGACTAATTATCTTTTGGCTAGTGGGCAGGATAGTGAAATTCCTTATGTCTTGTCCCTTGATGATTCGGATAATATTACAGTTCATTTAGTTCATAATGTGACGTATTCCACTGTAACAACGACGCAGACAGTGAACTACGTACAACAAACGACCAATCAAGTATTGCATGAACCAACCACGCAAACCATTACGTGGAACGTCTCCACTGACGCTGTGACAAATGATTCAGTCTACACGCCACAAGAGGGGTACGCAGCAACAAGCCCAGCAATCATTGCGGGATATACACCAGTTGGAACTGGAATCGCACAAAACATGCCAGCACCAACGACGACAGCGCCCCA
>NZ_AZEE01000018.1:1049-1610 GCF_001434895.1 Secundilactobacillus odoratitofui DSM 19909 = JCM 15043 | reverse complement strand
GTTGAGCCGGACTCACTGACCGAGATTGAACCCGAATCACTCAATGACGTTGATGTCGAATCGCTTACTGATGTTGAACCAGATTCACTGACAGAAATCGAACCCGAATCACTCAACGACGTTGATGTTGAGTCACTTACTGATGTTGAGCCAGATTCACTGACAGAAATCGAATCTGAGTTACTCAACGATGCTGAAGTTGAATCACTTACTGACGTCGAGCCAGACTCACTAACCGAGACTGAGCCTGAATTACTCAATGATGTTGATGTCGAGGTTGAATCACTCAACGACGTTGATGTCGATTCACTTACCGATGTTGAGCCAGACTCACTAACCGAGACTGAGCCTGAATTACTCAATGATGTTGATGTCGAGGTTGAATCACTCAACGACGTTGATGTCGATTCACTTACCGATGTTGAGCCAGACTCACTGACCGAGATCGAACCCGAATCACTCAACGATGCTGAAGTTGAATCACTTACTGACGTTGAGCCAGATTCACTGACCGAGGTCGAACCCGAATCACTCAACGACGTTGACGTTGAATCACTTACT
>NZ_AZEE01000018.1:0-950 GCF_001434895.1 Secundilactobacillus odoratitofui DSM 19909 = JCM 15043 | reverse complement strand
CTTACTGACGTCGAGCCAGACTCACTAACCGAGATTGAGCCTGAATTACTCAATGACGTTGATGTTGAGTCACTTACTGATGTTGAGCCAGATTCACTGACAGAAATTGAACCTGAATTACTCAACGACGTTGATGTCGATTCACTTACAGACGTTGAGCCAGATTCACTGACAGAAATAGAACCCGAATTACTCAACGACGTTGACGTTGAGTCACTTACTGATATTGAGCCAGATTCACTAATCGAGATTGAACCCGAATCACTCAACGATGCTGAAGTTGAATCACTTACTGACGTCGAGCCAGACTCACTAACCGAGATTGAGCCTGAATTACTCAATGATGTTGATGTCGAATCACTTACTGACGTCGAGCCAGACTCACTAACTGAGATTGATTCTGAGTTACTCAACGATGTTGATGTCGAGGTTGAATCACTTACTGACATCGAGCCAGACTCACTAACCGAGATTGAGCCTGAATTACTCAATGATGTTGATGTCGAAGTTGAATCACTCAGCAACGTTGATGTTGAGCCACTTACTGATGTTGAGCCAGATTCACTGACAGAGATCGAACCCGAATCACTCAACGACGTTGATGTTGAATCACTCACCGACGTTGACGTCGAATCACTCACTGATGTTGAACCAGATTCACTGACAGAGATTGATTCCGAATCACTCACCGACGTTGAGCCAGACTCACTAATCGAGATTGAGCCTGAATTACTCAATGATGTTGATGTCGAAGTTGAATCACTTAACGACGTTGATGTCGCATCGCTTACTGATGTTGAACCAGATTCACTGACCGAGATCGAACCCGAATCACTCAACGACGTTGATGTTGAATCACTTACTGACGTTGAGCCAGATTCACTGACCGAGATCGAACCCGAATTACTCAACGACGTTGACGTTGAGTCACTTACTGATGTTGAACCAGA
>NZ_AZEE01000003.1 GCF_001434895.1 Secundilactobacillus odoratitofui DSM 19909 = JCM 15043 | reverse complement strand
GGGATGGATTCAAGTTATCCTTCGGATACGACGTTGAATGGTTACAACAATGAATTGAGTAGCTTAGCCGCTAGCGCGGCCAATGAATCTAGCGCCGCTAGTGCCGCTGCCATCGCTGCTTCAACGGCCGCCAGTGATTATAAGAGTGCCGTTACTGCTGGCAACAGTAGTGCTGCAACCAATGCGGCTACAGCCTTCAGTGACGCTAACACGGCCTTGAATAATGCTTCAACGGCAGTTACCGATCTCTTGAACAGTGCCAAGACGACCTTAGGTAGTGCCATGAGCCAAAAGGCAAATGACGATGCCACGACCGCCAGCGAAAGTGCTGCCAGTGCCAAGACGGACGTTGCCGGGGCCAGTTCATCAGTTAACGATGTAAAGTCGTTAGTCAGTGACTTCCCAAGTGACGCAACCTTGAGTAGCTTGGCTGATCAAGCTTCAAGTTTGGCTAAGGCTGCTTCGAGCTACGCTCAAACGGCTAGTGATCAAGCAACGAGTGCGGCCAATGAGGCTGAGACGATCAGTGACTTGATTGCCGCTGGTAACAGTGCTTCAGCGTCTACCGCTTCAGCGGCTGCTTCAACTGCCTCAAACGCAGCGAAAGCCGCTTCTGAATCAGCTGCCAGTGTGATGAGTGCGTTGAACTCAACAATCAGTGCCGCTAGCTCCGTCCACGACGTGGACCAGAACAGTGCCGCTACCACGAGTGCCAGCTCAACGGCTTCGAACGCATCGAGTGCCATCGCAAGTATGGCCAGTGATTATCCAAGTGATACGAGTCTCCAAAGTGCATCTTCAGCGGCTTCAAGTTTGACTGATGTAGTCAATAATGCTTCCAGTGCCGCTACGAACGCTTCAAGCTCGGCCGCTTCAGCATCCAGTGCCATCACGAGTGCTTCAAGTGCTTTAAGTTCAGCGATTGCCGCTGGTGATAGTTCCGCTGCATCTGATGCTTCGACTGCTTTAAATAGTGCGAATACGGCAGCTAGTTCAGCAGCCAAC
>NZ_AZEE01000017.1:51593-52060 GCF_001434895.1 Secundilactobacillus odoratitofui DSM 19909 = JCM 15043 | reverse complement strand
CGCCGAGAGTAGTTGGGGGATCGCCCCCTGCAAGGGTAGGACGTTGCCACGCAACCCAGAGTTTCCGAGTAATCGGAAGCTCTTTTTTTATAAAAAATAACCACGGAAGATACTTAGCTAATCTCAGGATGAACCAGGACTTGATTATGGGGGACCGGAGCAGGTATAATAGCAGGTGCCGCTGTAGCTCAGAAGGTAGAGCACTTCCATGGTAAGGAAGAGGTCATCGGTTCAAATCCGATAAGCGGCTTGAATAAAAAAGTACCAGAAAAACTAGTATTTTTACAACTAACGTAGTATACTAATATAGTTGACGATTTATGAAAAGTTAACGGGAAGTAGCTCAGCTTGGTAGAGCACCTGGTTTGGGACCAGGGGGTCGCAGGTTCGAATCCTGTCTTCCCGATATGTCGTAATTAGGGCTTGAATAAGTATGTAATTCACGATATGATACAGGTATCAATTTT
>NZ_AZEE01000017.1:0-51583 GCF_001434895.1 Secundilactobacillus odoratitofui DSM 19909 = JCM 15043 | reverse complement strand
ACTCAAAATCCAGTGTCCGTTGAGGACGTGTGGGTTCGAACCCCACCTCCGGTATATTATATTAAAAAAGCAACTCTCATTTCTCAAATGAGAGTTGCTTTTTTAGTTTTTCCTAATCGAAACCACATTGCAATTGAATCGTTTTTTGAGTAATATATACAACTGACAACATATTCATTTGATATATTATAGTCCGTTTATGACATGAACTAAAACCCGAATAATAGCTTAATCTCTAAATTACTCAGTCAACTATAACTATAATTGGCTCCTTGACTGTACTGAATTAATGAGGGAGGTGAACAGACAATCAAAAAACTATTCGGATGGCTGCTGATGTGCTTAGGGTTAAGCTGTTACTTTCCCCTCGTAAGCCAAGCAGCAGTTACACCAAGTACTGATCAAACTACTTTAGGCTATTTGGTGACCCATAAATACGCACTTGGGGTCGCTTCCAACTTTAATCTATTCGCTACTGATCAGTACACTCAGGCTAATAGTGTTGGTAACGCGCGAATTGCTGCCAATCATTTTACGTTAGATAATTGGCAGCAAACTTTAGGTTGGCAAAATGCGGTTGAAGGCATTGATTCTCACATGTTGGTTGTCAATCAATTAAGTCAAGATGCCAATACACTGTCTACTAAACTAAATTCAGATTTGACCACTAATCTATTCGCTGCCGAAGATCAAACGACACCGGTACTTCATAACACTGCAACGCCGAGTCAGCCAGTGGTTGCTGATAAGTTGCAAACAGTAACTGATTTTACCGATAACGGTTTGACTAGTTTTGAGGCCGCGAAGGCGCAATTAACTCAACTAAGTGCATTTTATGATGATCAAGCACAACTAAAAGCCGTTTTTGCAGATCATTTTTTAAAAACGGTCGATGTCCCCCAAAGTGATGTAGGTCGTAATCAAGGTGTGAATACAGTGGTTGATGACACGGATAGTGAGACAAGTGGCCACAAGTTACTGGTCGTTAACGTTCCGGCAGAGACAGCGGCTGATCTTCGTGAAAATAACAATGATGTCAGTATTAAAATCAAGTACATTACCAAAGACAAAACCGAACCAATCGTAGTTTTGAACTTTCCACAGCTAACGGGAGATTTTGAACTTTATAGTCCGAATGACCATGTCAATGTCACCTATGGTCCTGCAGATAATCAGTCAACCATTAAAGATAAAAACCACTTACTGTTAAACTTTAATACACTAGACACTTTAGAATTCGATCATCAATTTGTTGGCAGCGTCTTGGCACCCTCGACCACCGTTAAAATTAATCAGCTTAATACCAATTTGACCGCAATTGCTGCCAAAGACATTGCAGTTAATGCATCAGTTAATACCGATGGCTCGCAAGGGGTTTTTAACCCGAGTGATTTTAGTGATCCTGCTAACCAGACGGACGGGGCTTCAGCAACTAAAAAAATGAACACCACGCTCTTTTTGAAATTTGCCGATGGTCGACAGGCTACTCGCTCCTTTGATGAAGATACAACTCTGAATAGTACGCTAAAGTTTGATGATCAGGTCAATTATTACATCGATTGGGCAGGCTATCCTGATGCCAATTTATATGAATCAACCAACAATCAGAGTTGGCGGTTGGTGACTAAAGGTAGCAGCGGAGAAGGACAGTATGATTCGACCTCAGACAGTGACTCACTTTACCCAGCTCGTGAGCCAGTAGTGACACAATCGGTTTTAAATAACCAACTCGTGTTTAAAGCTGCTAATCGGAAAACAGTTCGGTTCGCACTCGCCACCCAGATGCCGAGTGATGACAACTCGCAATTACTTTGGTCTAGCCGGATCACGTATCCGCTGGCAGATTTTGAAATGAGTTTGCCATCCCGAATCAACTTTGATCAGGTGAGTGACTTGAACGCCGATGAGGTGACAGTCAGGCCCAGTGAAACGCCTCAAGTCAGCGTTATAAACACTTTATCAGCGCCTTTTGATTTACAAGTTATGGGCGATGCCAGTGTGGCAGATCCACAAGACAGTCAGCAAAACGTGTTCTTGGGCACCCATCAATTTAGTTATCGCGATACCAAAGATTGGTTTTTAATGACTGATCCAGCAACGCTGCTCCAGGCGAATCCAACAGTAGCGGAAGCTGTTCAACGAGTAACCAATGGCTTGGATCCACCACAGGTAAGTCAACTGTCAGGCTTTCAACTGACGGTACCAACCACAAGCCAATATCGTAGCGCCTCGGTGGGCTTAAAGTGGCGGTTGACGATTGGCGCTACGTACAACCAATAACCATTCTTATTAGATACCCATTTAAAAAACAATATTTCGGAGGGAATTTTTTATGAAACGTTTAGTTCAATTGAGTCTTGCAGGCCTCATCATGGTTAGTACAATGGCGATGGGTAGTGTCGCCCAGGCGGATACTACCATTACTAACACGCCAGGTAGTAGTAAAGCGAGTTTTGATATTCAAAATGGTGAACTAACAGCAGCTCAAACCACAACGGATAGCCAATTTGATTTTGGTAGTATTAAATTAAGCAATTTTGCCAGTGCCAAACGGGCCAAAACAGCATTGCAATCGACCAGCAAATTACCTCAATTTGTGATTTCAAACTTTGACTCAACTGTCAAAAACTGGTCAGTTACAGCTGAAGCATCGCCATTTACGAACGGTGACGCAACCCTTAATAACGTCAGCTTTAACTTAGGTTTAACCCCCGGTGTTACTAAAGAGGGTGATCAAGCAGATGCAGCGGCCACCTATGGTGATGACGAATCAAGTAAGGCCGCTCAATCAACTGGTTCCGTGGACATCATGGGTAACGCTGCTACTGTATTGAGTGGCGCTCCGGCCTTGGGTGTCACAAAGGCGAGTGTTGACACGAAAGCGACTTACCTTGATTTATCAAATGTCTCACTTGCCCAACTGGCGACTGGTCAATATACCTCTAACGTTACTTGGACGGTTAATCAAACACCGGCCGTGGCAGCAGCTAAGTAGTGAGACCATTCAGGGAGATAAATAAAACGCGACTCATACCGTTTGAAGGGCGACGAGCCGCGTTTTTTATTTGGAAGGATTGAGATGAAAGGATGTCGTATGTTAAAAAAAGTATTCACGGTTATTGCACTTGGACTTGCAAGCCTGACTTTCAGCTGTCAAACTGCCAATGCCGCAAGTGCACAAGAAGGACTTAATTATTCGGTAACGGTGCAACAACCTAAACAGCAAATGACCAATACAAACGCTTATTTCCAGCTGTTAGTTAAACCCCGGCAGACAATCACATTAACTTTAAAAGTGCATAATCAGCGCAATCAAGAACGCCAAGTTAAAATAGCACCCGTATCGGCATATACAAACGATAACGGTGTGATTGCGTATCAGCGAAATCCGCAGACCGTCCCAGCTACCCAACAGTTCAGTCGATTTGTTAGCAACCCACAGGTAGTCAAGATTGGACCAAAATCAACCAAGCGCGTGACGTTTAAATTGAAAACGCCTAAGAATCAGGTTGCTGGCATGATTGATGGCGGTTTTAAGCTAACGCCGATTCATGAAAAACAACGCTCACAGTCTCAAAAAGGTTTTTCAATTAAAAATCACTATGCGATGGTGGTTGGCGCCACGATGCAAATGAACCGGCAGCCTGTGACACCCAAAGTTTCAACCGCTAAAGTGATACCGCATAAGCAACACGGACGCCTCGCTGTTGGTGTCAGGATTAAAAACAACGCACCAACTGCATTTGGTCAAATGACTGTAAAGGCAACCATTCAACCTAAGGGCGGGGATTCGCAAATCTTTCACGATTCAAAAACCAACCTTCAAATGGCACCACACTCCAGTTTTAATTATCAATTTATTTGGCCTAACCAGAAATTTGAACCGGGCACCTATCGCTTAAAGATGGTGATCACTTCCGGGACAAAAAAATGGTTAAGTGATCAGACGTTTACCATCACAAAGGCTCAAGCACGTCGGTTAAATCCGCATTCAAATGCACTGTATTGGTGGCTGATCGGACTGTTATTGATCGTCGTTGGTAGCTTAAGTTACTGGCGAGTTCGCCAACGGAAACGCCAAGTTTAAGCGAACAAGGTAGACTCAAAAAGAGTGGGCAAAAACTCGTTTAGGTCCCAGAATATAACAAGACCGGCCCGTGGATTCCTGGTTTGAGAATCTACGGGCCGGTCTTGTTATATGGCCGGGGCCTGAGTTTTTGCGCACGTTTAGACCAGATAATAGTCTTGGAATTAATTGAAATTTTTAATTAATCCGAAGCTAAGGAACTAGTTCGATTTTTGCCAATATAGACTTTTTTCCCAGCCTCTTTTGTGATGCACCAAACTAATCTTTAGGCTGATCTTTGAGAAATAATTCATAGTAGCCTACTGCGGCCATAGCTTGCGTGGTATTGATTTTACCGTCGGCCAGCCATTGACGCAATTTTATATAATCGACCAAGTTAACATTGACGAATTCATCAGTATCAAAGTGTTGGGTCTTTCGAATACTTTGATCAAATTCAATGAACACGAGTGCCGCAGTTTGGTCCATAAAACCTTCTGAAGCTGTGACCGTGGTCATCACTTTGGCGCTCTGCGCAATAAAGCCAGTTTCTTCTCGAAATTCTCTTTTAGCAGCCTGTAATACTGTTTCACCTGGATTGACAAGGCCAGCAGGTAGCGACACTGAATCAGCGTTCACGCCCACCCGATATTCGCTGGTTAACACGACTTCTTGGTCTGCGGTCATGGCTAAAATGGTGACCGTGGCCGAACAATGCACTAGGTCGCGTTCAACTAGCAGCCCGTCTGGTGTTTTGATGTGACATTGCTCCACTGAAAAGACGGGTCCTTGATAACGCGTGGTTTGTTGCAGGATGTTACCGGGTTGATGCCAATTTTTAAACATATCGGGTTCTCCCTTACTCTGGAATTCGTTGCGCATGTGGCGTAATGTTAAAGATAATCAACATGTTTATCGTACTACAAAATTGAAAGGTGGGTGGCAGATGGCATTTATTGGCACACTCTGTTTATTACTGATACTAACGACTTTTGCGGGTCATTTTTCCAATCGGCTGGGAATTCCTGCTGTGATTGGTCAAATCCTGGTTGGCGTAGTTGTTGGCCCAGCGCTGTTTAATTGGATTCAGCCGAACCAACTCTTAAATACTTTTTCGGATATTGGCGTCATCATGCTAATGTTCATTGGTGGTTTAGAGAGTAATTTAACCTTGTTACGGCGCTTTTTTAAGCCAGCCATTATTGTTGCATGTTGCGGGGTTATTGCTCCGGTCGTGCTGATGGGTGGGGCGGCAATTTTATTTCATTTTGGTACTTTTGAAGCAATCTACATAGGCGTTATCTTCAGCGCAACGTCAGTTTCCTTATCGGTCGCCGTACTGCGTGATTATCAAGCTTTGGACACAGCTGAGGGGGCGACCATCCTTGGTGCAGCAGTTGCAGACGATATCATTGGGGTGATTTTACTATCGATTATGATTAGTTTCATGGGCGCTCAAGGGTTAAGTTCGCATGGTCATCAGCCTAACTTAGGCTGGATATTATTGGAACAGCTTGCCTTTTTTGGTGGCACTTATTTTGTTGTTCGTTGGATTGCACCATACCTCATGTCAATTAGTGAAAAGCTGGTCATGAACTCGAGTGTCACAATTATGTCGATGGTGATTTGTCTTGGAATGGCTTGGTTGGCAGATGCGGTTGGTTTGAGTGGCGCGGTTGGTGCCTTTTTCGCGGGGATTGCGGTCGCTCACACACCGTATCGCGAAGTGGTCGAGGCCCACATGGAACCAATTGGCTATGCAACCTTTGTGCCACTTTTCTTTGTTGGAATTGGGTTGAGTATGTCGTTTAAGTATCTCGGCCAATCATTGTGGTTGATCGTGGTTATGACGGTGTTGGCTTGTTTGAGTAAGCTGCTGGGGTGTGGCTTAGGTGCGAAATTAACTGGTTTTGACCTCAAAAGCAGTTACGTGATCGGTAGTGGCATGATCTCGCGTGGTGAGATGGGCATGATAACCGTTCAAATCGGATTGCAGTCAGGCTTACTATCGGCTGCGACCTATTCTAAAATGGTGTTGGTCATTATCCTGGCAACTATGATTGCGCCGTTTGTGTTAAAACAGGCGTTAGTTTCAAAGCAGCACCTGGCAGGCGAAAAGCAAGTGAATTGAATATCAGAGTGGGAAAAAGCTCATTGAGTCCCAGAATATAGAAAGAGAACGAGCCCATGAATTCCTGATTTTTTGGGAATTCACGGGCCCGTTCTCTGATTTGGCCGTGGCACACGTATAGACTAGGTAACAGTCTTAAAACCAACTAAAATGTTTAATTTTTTTGAGTGAGAAGTCAATTCGATACTTACTAATTTAGACTTTTATAGATTTTTTCACTGCAACATCTTTGTCAGTTAATTAGTCAGTTCATGTTCAATTTGTAATACGGTTTGTGGCATCTTATCGGATGCTATTAATGGCGAAACCTGACCGATACTCATAAGAACGAGTTGGTGCATCGCGCGGGTCGCAATGGTGTAGAGCGTTCCCGTATAGCGCTGATCAGGAAAATTAGTTTGACTGACATCCCAACCAATCACTGCGTCAAATTCTAGGCCCTTGGCTAAGTAGATTGGCAGCACTAACGTTCCCTTTGGTAAGGAGAGGTCAGCATCCGTCATGAGCGTAACGTCATCAGATTGATGATGCAGCTTTTGATAGATCAGGTGGGCTTGATTCAGATTCTTGGTGAGAATAGCAACAGTCCCATTGGTTTGTCGCAAACGAGCCGCTTCTTGTGCCAGTGCCTCTAATCCGCTTTCAGTATCGTAGCGCATAATCATGCGTGGTAGATCTCCTGGGCGGCTGAAGGCCTCAATTTGGTCACCGTCTGGTAAGAGGGCCTTAGCAAACGTTGTGATGGGCGCGGTTGATCGGTATGACCGATTCAGCTTAAGTAGCCGTGGCCGGTGGACATTAAACGCGGCTTTGAGTCGTTTCAACAGACTTTCTGGTGATTCAACTGCTTTAAAGAGCGCTTGTTCACTATCACCCAGAAAGGTCATGTGGGCCTTTGGAAAGGCGTGGTGAAGGTACTGCAGTTGGGCAATGGAGTAATCTTGCATCTCGTCTACAAATAAATGCTGCATGGCGTGGTTTTGACCACCGCCAGTGAGGAGGTCACGTAAGTATAACAGCGGTGCTGCATCGACCAACGGACATCGGTGGTACTCAATTTCATTTAAAAAGTGTTTGGCGTCCAATGACATGTCGTCTTGATTGATGCCAGTCGGCGGTGTGACTTGTTGCATAAAATCCGCGTATTGACTATAAGTGTCTAAAAAGTAATTGTTATAAATCGCGTCATAAATAACTCGTAACCGCCGCGTCACAATTTTGCGGGCAATGTAATCAGCTTCGTCATCCAACGCTTGAAAATCGCGGCGGCGTTTCGTGCCAAGCAGGTCGTGATATTGTTCATCAGACAGTTGATCGATTTGATCAGTGACCCACTTGGCCTTAGTCTCCTGACCGATGCGTCGCTTCAAACGTTTGATTAAGATGTTTTTAGTGCGTAAGAACCGTTCAGCAGGTTGCAACGCTGGCAGCGACTGGTAAATTTTTTCAATTTCAGCCCGGTCAAAAAAGATCCGGCCTTCAAAGTAAATGTGATTGAACTTAAAATGGTCAGGCGTCAAACGCTGACAGTAATCGTTAATCTGGTGCATGTATGCGGCTGATGACTTAAAACGTTGATAAATTTCTTGAGTAGTGGTCAGCTGATTAGCCTTTTCGTAACGGTCAAAGAGCGTCTCAACGTCTAAGCCTAAGAGTCGTTGACTTAAAAATTCAGCTAAGGTGACTTGTCGCATGTTTCGTTCACCAAGGCTGGGCAGTACGTCTGAGATGTAGTGGCTGAAGAGCTTATTTGGTGAAAAAAGCACAATCTGATCAGCTTGAAGTTCTTGACGACTGTGATAGAGCAAAAAAGCAATCCGTTGTAGAATGGCGCTCGTCTTGCCTGAGCCGGCAACCCCTTGTACGACGAGCAAATCTGAGCGGGTATCGCGAATGATGTCATTTTGCTCACGTTGGATAGTGGCCACGATGTTTTGCATGGTTTCATCGTTTTGCTGACCTAAAACGTGCTGAAGTAGTTCGTCACCAACGGTTTCGTTCGTATCGAACATACTTTGAATTTGGCCATGTTGAATTAAAAATTGACGCTTCTTGGTAAGCTTGGTCAGTTGTTTGCCAGCTGGTGTATCGTAGGTGACGTCCCCAAGCGTACCGTTGTAATACACGGCCGAAATAGGTGCCCGCCAATCGTATACGAGAAAATTCTGCTTTTCATCGGTAAATGAAGCCGTTCCGATGTAAAGCTGTTCTGGTGTTGGTTCCTCTGGATCTTGAATGTCAATGCGACCAAAGTAAGGTGACTTTTCCAAATCTTGGTAGGTCCGTAGTTGGCCGGCGATGATTTGCTCATTTTCAATCAATCGTGACGCCAGGGCCCGTTGCTGTTGTAAGTCGGCTGAAGTTTCAATTCGGTCATCAACTTCAATGTAGTTGACCGAGGTGTTAGCACTGTAGTTTTCTTGCACTAACTTCATTTCAGTTTTAGCTTTGGCGTACTCCATGGAAACTGATTTAATCTTTGCGGTGATTTGATGAATCACCGAATCAACACGTTGCTGCTCTTTAATTTGTTCCTGCGATGTCAAGAAACCGCCTCTTTCGTTTAGTTTGCTTGAACCATTCTAGTGGCCTTGATTGGGCTTGTCAATTGGATTTACTCGAAAGTTAGTCACGTGTCAGGTTGCGAATGGCTTTACCTTTAAAAATTTTGATTATATTAAGGTAAGAACACATTCGGTCACTTTGACATCGACCGTAAAATTGCTTAGAATAAGAACATTATATTGATAAAAATTCGCTAGTGCGTTAAGACGATCATGGCAGAGAGGTTGGAAGTGCTGAAACCAACTACAATCGTTTATTTGGAGCTAGCAATTGAATTTTAGGGTGCTTCCTTATCGGCTTGAGTGGTGACTTTGGTCACAATTTTAGGTGGTACCGCGGTTGACGTCCTATTGCATATGCAATGGGGCGTTTTTTCAATCTCGGACGATTACGATGAGTGCACAATCACGAAAGGATGAGTAAGATGAGTAACAAAAAAATTATTTTAACGGGTGACCGACCAACCGGAAAGCTTCACATTGGTCACTATGTTGGATCATTACAGAACCGGGTTAAATTACAAAATTCTGGTGAGTACGAGTCATACATCATGATTGCGGATCAACAAGCATTAACAGATAATGCACGTGATCCGGAGAAAATTCGTAACAGTCTGATCCAAGTTGCTTTGGATTATTTGGCTGTTGGCATTGATCCTGCAAAATCGACCATTTTAGTGCAATCACAAATTCCAGCTTTAAGTGAATTGACGATGCACTACCTTAATTTGGTAAGCGTGTCACGATTGGAGCGTAACCCAACTGTCAAAACCGAAATCAAGCAAAAGAAGTTTGGCCAAAGTGTGCCAGCCGGCTTTTTCATTTATCCAGTGAGCCAAGCTGCTGATATTACGGCTTTTAAGGCTACCACGGTGCCAGTGGGCGAAGATCAAGAACCAATGCTGGAGCAAACCCGTGAAATTGTTCGGAGCTTTAATAACATTTACGGTGATGTCTTAGTTGAACCAGAGGGCTATTTCCCGCCAGAAGGCGAAGGTCGAATCCCAGGACTTGATGGCAACGCTAAAATGAGTAAGTCACTGGGTAACGCCATTTACCTATCCGATGATGCCGACACGATTCAAAAGAAGGTCATGTCAATGTACACTGATCCAACGCACATTCACGTTGAAGATCCTGGTCATGTCGAAGGTAACACGGTGTTCACTTACTTAGATATCTTCGGTGAGGATACGGAAAAAATTGCCGATTTGAAGGCACAATACCAGCATGGTGGCCTTGGTGATGTTAAAATTAAACGGTATTTAAACGATGTTTTACAAGCAAAATTAGAACCAATTCGGACGCGTCGGGAACAATACGCACAAGATATTCCAGGGGTTTACCAAATTTTGAAGGATGGTAGCGAAAAAGCAAACAAGGTCGCTAACCAGACACTGACAGAAGTGACTAATGCGATTGGCATCAACTACTTCGACTAATCGCAACGTAAATAACTGGAGGAGTTGGCACAATGGACAATTTAGTAATTGTAGATTTGGGGTCTAACTCGGTTCGGATGACGATTAATGAAGTTAGACCTGATAAAACGTTTCGTGAATTGGGGCGCTACAAAGAAGATTCACGATTATCTGAGGGGATGGGTCGTGAGAAAATCCTGCAGGAACCGGCTATCCAACGAACGCTCACTGCACTTCATGCGTTTAAGCAGCGGTATCAAACGTTACCTAATTTAACCGTGAAGGCGATTACCACAGCGGCGGTGCGTCAAGCTAGCAACCAAGCTGATTTTTTGGAACGGGTGTCACGAGAAACTGGGCTGCAATTTGACGTTTTGTCTGGTGATGATGAAGCCTATTACGATTATCTTGGTGTGATGAATCGGCTGCGGGTTGAGGACGCACTGATGTTGGATGTTGGTGGTGCCAGCTTAGAAATGGTTAATATTGCAGGTGGTAAAGAAAGTAACCTGATCAGTATTCCCTTCGGTGCGGTGAATCTGTCTGAACAATTTAAGCTGGCTGACCGAATTAACTCGGCTGATTTTTTTGACGCCACGGTCTTCTTACGTCAACGGTTGAAAGATATCTGGTGGCTAAATGAAGCTAAAACCAAACCGTTCATCCTGCTTGGTGGCGCTAATCGCTCACTGGCAAGAATGAGTCGTCGCCAGCAACAGGTTTTACACGTTGAACAAATTCACGGTTATCAACTGGCGACACAAGACGTTTTTCGGTTGTTTTCAAACTTACTTCGTAAAAGTCGTACTGAACGTCAACAAATATCTGGGCTTGAGCCTGATCGTGCTGACATCATTGTTGGTGGTATTATGCCATTGATTTTACTGTTGCAGATGCTTGATTCTGATCGCGTTATTTTTTCAGAAAGTGGCGTTCGTGAGGGGATTATTAACGCATATTTGAATCAAGCATATTAATTATGAACAAAGGAATAGGTGACCATGGAATCCGAGTTTTCACACTTTTATAAACGAACACAGCAACAGCGACTGTCAATCTTACAGCAAACCCGTGGCTTGACTGATGAACAACGTGCCATTCTTGAGGCACACGAGGCACATGCCGATGCACCACAATTAATTGAGAACACGATTGCTGCCTATCAATTACCTGAGGGTGTGGCGGTCAATTTTGTTGTGAACGGGCGTGATTACGTGGTGCCGATGGTGACAGAAGAACCGTCCGTCATAGCAGCTGCCAGTAATGGGGCGAAACAATTAGCACGGGCCGGTGGCATGACGGCGACTGTTTCTTCGCGCTTACTGACTGGCCAAATTGTCTTAAGTGACGTTAAGGTCTACGCTTCAATTGATGATTGGGTGGCGTTACACCAAACTGAATTGTTGGAGACTGCTGCCGCAGCTCATCCATCAATCGTCAAACGCGGTGGTGGCCCTAAACTGGTTCGAACCCGCGACTTAGGTGAGGGCTTCGTTTCCATTGATCTAAGTGTGGACGTTAGAGCGGCTATGGGTGCTAACATGATGAACACGATGCTAGAGGCGGTTGCTAAGGTCATTCAAACTAAACTTCATCACACGACTTTGTTTAGTATCCTATCCAATGCAGGTGATCAAAGTTTGGCGACCGCGAGTTGTTCGATTCCGATTGCCCAGCTGGCACAAGAAGATGCTGAAGCGCAACTGACCGCAACTAAAATGGCACAAGCTAGTCAAATTGCACAACTCGATCCAATGCGTGCAGTGACACATAATAAGGGCATTATGAACGGTGTCGACGCTGTTGTGGTGGCGATGGGTAATGACTGGCGGGCAATTGAAAGTGCGGCTCACGCGTATGCCGCTCGTGATGGCCAATACCGGGGGCTCAGTCAGTGGCAGGTCAACGGTGATCAATTAGTGGGCACACTGACTTTACCGTTACCGGTTGGGACAGTTGGTGGCGCTACGACCGTGTTACCCCTAGTAGCAGTTAACCAAAAGATTGCGGGTATTCAGTCGCCAGAGGAACTGATGGCATTGATTGTTTCGGTGGGACTGGCGCAAAATTTTGCAGCCATTAAGGCCCTGGTTACCACTGGTATTCAACAAGGCCACATGCGGATGCAATTACGATCCCTAGCCATGAGCGTTGGCGCACAGGATCATGAAATTGACGATGTGGTGACGCAATTAAAAACGCATCAAGACCCGACGCAGACTGATGCGCAACAAATTCTGACACAGATGAGAAAGGAACGTGCAGATAACAATGCAAAACATTGAAATTAATGATGACGTGCAATCCTTGCTAGATGCAGTTAACGAGTTGTTTCCAGGTAAAGTTGACCTGCAATTTGTTGGTCAATTACAGAGCGGTTATGTCCGGCATGACCAAGCACAAGCAGTACAAGATAAGGATGCAATCAGCGTTCAGGTGAGTGATCTAACCGCACCGAACTATACGGCTTCTCACGAACTCTTACACATCTTGATGACGTTACGTGGTTTTCCACAGATTTATTTTGCCATCTCAATGGGCGATGAGACTTTGGATCAGCAATTGATGATGCTTGGAACTGAACTCTACGACATTGTTTGCCATATCGTGGTAGTTAGCGAGCAACGCAAACATCATTTGATCGACGATGAAATCGAAAAGCTCTATCTCAAGGGCGTTCAAGCAACCATTACCCCTGAATCAGAGGCTGGCGATGATAAAATGACGCTTCGTTTGTTAACCTTAACCGATGCTTTAGTATTCTATGGTGCGGATAATAAAGAAGTTAACCAGCAGCTGGCTGCGGATTATCCAGTTAGCTTTGAAGCTGCTAAAAAACTTTATGCCGACATTACAGCTAAACCCGTGGACTCGCCGTTTGCTTTGCGACGTAACATCGTGAAACTGTTCAAGCAGTTTGACGCACAACTTCAAGACTGGGGATTACCGCCAATCAATATGCAAGAATTTGCGACGATCACCAGTGTTGTTTCGAAACGTCAGCTACGCCTAGAAGTTCGTCAGTTATTCGAACTTTACCATTCTGACATGGTGGACATTAAATCAAAACGACGTGCCTACGTCGGCATTAGCCACAGTGATGACCAGAATTCGTTTGTGATTTCGGCACCAACCAAAAAAGATGATACACCAGAGTATTACAAGGCGATTTATAGTTTAACCGTTGAAGACCTGTTCAAGAAGCTTGAAATGCCTTACATTATACGTTAGGTAACCTGAAAAATTCTGAACGGGAGATGTTGGAATGGAAGCGACGATTCAACGCGCGTTTGAGCAATCAAAGCGCATCGTATTTTTGACGGGTGCGGGCGTCTCGACACCCTCTGGTATTCCGGATTATCGGTCAAACAACGGCTTATATACCGGCCATCGAAACGCCGAATATTATTTGAGTCACACCTGTTTAACGAAGGAACCGAGTGTTTTTTATGATTACGTCAAACAAAACCTCTATAAACCTGAGGCCAAGCCGAACGTGATTCACGAAAAGCAAGCGGCCTTGACGCAGCAGGACCGTGCGACGATTATTACCCAAAACATTGATAATTTGTACCACCAAGCTAACGCCAAACACTTAGTTGAATTTCATGGCAACTTGTATCATGTTTACTGTCAAAAATGTCATCAAGATGTTGACTGGCAGACCTACTTGAAAAGCCCCGTCCATGCAAATTGTGGCGGCCAATTACGCCCGGATGTGGTGCTTTATGAAGAAGGCCTCAATGAAGAAAACATTGCCAATGCGGTAAACGCCATGAGCAACGCCGACTTAATCGTCATTGTTGGTACGTCAATGCGAGTGTATCCATTTGCTGGTCTGTTAGACTACCGCAATCCGATGGCACCGGTGATCGTCATCAATAATGAGGCACTCTCATTTCCGTTTGACTATCAGATGATTCAGCAAGATGCGGCTAGTTTTTTTGAAGCATTGCAGGTCTAACGGCGGTTTGTTATGATACAACCCACATACGATTAGTTAATTGGTGTCACGTCAGTCATTGATTGCTGATGTGACACGCTACATACAAGGAGGAGACACATGGGGAAAGATCGTTTAGAAGCCTTTACGGACGGTGTAATGGCGATTATCGTCACAATTTTGGTATTGGAGATCCCCGAGCCAGATGGGGCAACTTTTGCGGCGCTATGGCCACTTCGGTATAAGCTGATCCTTTACTTATTGAGCTTTTTAACAATTGCCGTATACTGGAACAATCACCACCACTTATTTCAGATTACGGAGCAGGTGAGTGGCAAAGTTCTTTGGGCGAATAACTTTTTCTTATTGACCATCAGTTTGATGCCAATTGCGACTGCTTGGGCCGGGACCCACATTGACAGTTTTGCACCTGAAGCGACAATGGGGTTAATTTTCTTCTTAGTGAATACGAGTTTCTACGTTTTGATTAAGACGTTACTTGCGGTGCATCCTGCCGATTCAGCGTTAACGACGTTCTTTGGTCAGCGAAATTACAAGTCTTGGTTTTCAATGGGCTTCACACTGATCGGTATTTTACTGGGCTTTATCTGGCCACCGTTTGTCGCCATCTTTTCTTTTGCCAACTTGATTCCTTGGATTATTCCAGATCACCGGGTTGACCATTATTTACAAAGTAAAAATTAATTCGGAGGTGGCAGGATGTCGGAAAATGAAATTGCAGTTCAGCTCGGCCGGCTACTCCGTCATATGAAACTCATGATTGGCCTGCAGGTGACAGCGGATTTCTTCATGATATATACGTTTGTTAAATTACTGATGGCTGGCGGCCCTGATGTGAGTCTGCTTGGACGATACTTTAGTCAAAAAAATGGGATTATTATCGTCATTTTTCTGGCCATCATCGATTTAAGCTTTACCGCAATTCGACGTAACGATCGGCTGGCCGGCCAACATTTGATTGCACAACTTGATGGGCGGTTAGCTGATCAAACCGTTGAGTTGGTACGTCGATTTAAACGGTATAAGTGAGGTGAGCAACATGATTACAATTGGTTTAACGACCTGGAAAGAACACCCAGCGTTGATTCAAGACGCTGATCGAGATGTGACCTTGCAAGAATATAGTGCGGTGTTACCCGTAGTTGAAGTTGACACGCCGTTCTATGGCATTCCGCGTTCATCAACAATCGTGAATTGGCAACAGCAGGTGCCAGAACAATTTCAGTTTATTTTGAAGGCCAACCAACTGATGACGAAGCATGATCTCGGTCAAAAACCGGCCGCTGATGAAGCGCGAAGTCAAGCCTTTCATGATTACAAAATCGCAATTAAACCGCTGGTAAAACGGCAGCAGCTCAAAAGTATTTTGTTTCAGTTTCCACCTTTTTTTCAACGGAACACTGAGAACTTACAGTGGTTATTTGAAATTCGTCAACAGTTGGGCGATTTGCCAATTGCAGTTGAGTTCCGAAACCCCAGTTGGTATGACCCAGCGCTCGTAGATGACTTGATGGGGTATCTGAAGCAGCTTGAAATGACTCACGTAATCGTGGACGAACCACATCGCTTAAATGATGGTGTGCCATTTGTCCCCAAGGTTGCCGAGCCGTCATTGGCGCTCCTACGACTCCATGGTCGTAACGAAAAGGGTTGGTTTGAACGCGGTGCAAATTGGCGCGGGGTGCGTACGTTATACCGCTACAATGAAACGGAGTTGACCTTTTTTGCCGATCATGTTGAAGCACTGACCCATCAGGCTAAAGAAGTCTGCGTCATTTTCAACAACAACTCTGGTAAGGACGCCGCCCCCAATGCGCTGTCATTGCGCGATCAGCTAAATTTAAACTGGACCGGTTTGGGGCCACAGCAAATGAGTTTGTTTTAGGCGTAGGTTCCGCGGTGGCGGGATTTATGCTATACTATTCAAGACTTTGTTCATTAAAATTTAAATAAATTAAACCAATGAAATGATTTGAAAGGGGTCTGTTGACAACATGGCAGAAACGAAACCTACGTACTACATAACCACGCCGATTTATTACCCTTCTGGTAAATTACACATCGGTAATTCTTATACTACAATTGCTTGTGATGCGTTAGCCCGTTACAAGCGTGAAACTGGCTATGACGTGTTTTTCCTAACGGGAACCGATGAACACGGCTTAAAGATCGAAGAAAAAGCTGAAAAACTTGGGACTGATCCAAAGAGCTACGTCGATGAAATGGCAGCGGGCATCAAGCAACTCTGGAAGAAACTTGAAATTTCAAACGACAAGTTTATCCGAACAACGGACGACTACCATGAAGCAGCTGTTCAAAAGATGTTCCAGCAGCTTCAAGACCAAGGTGATATTTACCTGGGTGAATATGAGGGCTGGTATTCTGTTGACGACGAAGAATATTTCACCGAGACCCAATTAGCTGAAGTGTATCGTGATGAAAACGGCAAGGTTACCGGTGGTAAAGCACCAAGTGGCCACGAAGTTGAGTTGGTGAAGGAAGAATCTTACTTCTTTAAGATGGGCAAGTACGCCGATTGGTTACTTGATTACTATCACAGCCACCCTGATTTCATTCAACCAGCCACGCGGATGAACGAGATGATCAATAACTTTATTAAACCAGGTTTGGAAGACTTAGCGGTTTCTCGAACGACCTTTAGCTGGGGCGTACCAGTTAAGTCTGATCCAAAGCACGTGGTGTATGTTTGGCTTGACGCTTTAACTAATTACATTACGGCGCTTGGTTATGATACTGATGATGACAGTTTATTTAAGAAATTCTGGCCAGCCGATGTCCACATGGTTGGTAAGGAAATCGTTCGGTTCCACACTATTTACTGGCCAATTATTTTGCATGCGCTTGGTTTACCACTTCCTAAGACGGTCTTTGGTCATAACTGGCTCTTGATGAAAGACGGTAAGATGTCGAAATCAAAGGGAAACGTTATTTACCCTGAAACTTTGGTTGATCGTTACGGTCTAGATTCTGTTCGATACTATCTAATTCGTGCGATGCCTTATGGTAACGACGGGACCTTTACACCGGAAGATTTCGTGGATCGTTTGAATTACGATTTGGCCAATGACCTTGGTAACTTGCTTAACCGGACCGTTGCCATGATCAATAAGTATGAAGATGGTGTCATTCCAACGTTTGAAGCCGGTGTGACTGATTTTGATGCCTCACTAGAAGCGACTTCCGTTGAAACCATGGCAAATTACCATCGGTTGATGGATGAATTGCATATGTCAGATGCCTTAGCTGAGGTATGGAAGTTGATTGCTCGAACTAATAAGTACATCGATGAAACTGAACCTTGGGTACTGGCTAAGAGTGATGATGCGGATAGTAAGGCTAAGTTGGCAGCTGTTATGGCTCATTTGGCAGCTAGTTTACGGGTAATTGCTTACTTGCTTAGTCCCGTTATGACGCATGCACCAAAAGAAATTTTGGTGCAACTCGGCCTTGAGTTTGATGATCAAATTAACTTGAAGAACCTGTCGATTGCCGATTTACCTCAAAACAGCCACGTTGTTGCTAAGGGGACACCAATTTTCCCACGGCGTGACGCGGAGGAAGAAGTGGCCTTTATCGCCAATCAGATGACTAAGTCTGATAAGAAGAAGGGTCGCGCTGCCATGGCTGCTGCGAAGCAGGAGGCTGCCGATAACGCTGGCGTTTGGAACCCAGAAGAAACCGAACTGACTACAACTAAGAAGGAAGTTCGCTTTGAAGCTTTCGAAAAGATTGAATTAAAAGTGGCTGAAATCATTGATGTTCAACGCGTTCAGGGTGCTGATAAGCTCCTGCAATTCCGTTTGGACGCTGGTGATTCTGATCACCGCCAGATTCTTTCGGGGATTGCTGAGTACTACCCAGAACCTAAGGATTTGATTGGTAAAAAGGTCATTATCGTGGCGAACTTGAAACCACGGAAGATGCGTGGACAAGTCAGCCAAGGCATGTTACTTTCTTCTGAGGATAGTCAGGGTAACGTAACCTTGATTACTGTTTCTGACAGTATCGAAAATGGTTCAACAGTCGAATAATGATGCAGGTTTGTGTGACTAGTTGCCGTGCAAAATGATTATATTCGATCATTAATTGACGCTAAACACACAACAAAAGTCCGAATTTTCAGATTATTGAAATTTCGGACTTTTTCTTAGATGTAGGAGGGACCAACATGCAAATTTTTGATTCACATACTCATTTAAACAGTCCTGAGTTTATTAATGAAGTACCACGCTTTTTGCAGCAAGCTGCCGATTTGAATGTCGATAAGATGACGATTGTCGGCTCGAACACCGAACTAAACGCGCAAGCCATTAATCTGGCGCACAAATATCCGCAATTGTATGCAGCAGTCGGTTGGCACCCAGAGGATTCTAAATTCTACGATGCGGCCACCGAAAAAGTACTGGAACAACAACTTGAAGAAGAACGGGTCGTTGCGCTTGGTGAAATTGGCCTTGATTACCATTGGGATAGCTCACCACAGGATGTTCAACGACGTGTATTTAAACGCCAAATTGAAATTGCTAAGGATCATGGTTTACCGATTGTGGTTCATAACCGCGATGCCTTTGAAGATACTTATAACATTATTAAATCAGTTGGGATTCAAGAAACTGGTGGCGTCATGCACAGCTTCAATGGTGATCCAACCTGGCTTGAAAAGTTCCTTGACTTAGGTATGATGATTTCATATTCTGGGGTTGCGAGCTTTAAAAATGCGCATGAAGTCCACGATTCGGTACGGGCAACACCACTCGATCGAATGATGGTTGAAACCGATGCCCCCTACTTGACGCCTGAACCACACCGTGGCGAACAAAACGAACCTGGCTACACGCGTTATACTGTTGAAGCGATTGCCAAAGAACGTGATACAACCCCAGAAGCGATTGCCGAAGCAACCTGGCATAACGCGCACCGATTCTTCAAAATTAAGGAGTCCTAGCTTGAAAACCATTAAAGAAGTGATTGTCGTCGAAGGTAAAGACGATACGAAACAAATTGCTAAGGCGATTAACGCTGATACGATTGAAACTCGTGGTTCGGCGGTTCCAGAGGAAACGTTGGCCCTAATCGAAGAAGTTGCCAAAAAACGCGGCATTATTATTTTTACGGACCCTGACTTTTCGGGTGAAAAAATTCGTAAAATTGTTTCTGAAGTTGTGCCTAACGCCAAGCACGCTTTTCTACCCAAAGCCGCTGGTGTGCCCACCAAGGCTGGTGGATCACTCGGCGTTGAACATGCCAGTGCCGCTGCCATCCAAGAAGCGTTAGCACACGTGTATACGGAAACAGACGCGACGACTGAGACTATTAGTCAAGCTGACCTCATTAAGGCACGGTTGATTGGTGGCCCTGAAGCTAAGGGCAGAAGGGAAGCACTTGGCGAGTATTTGCGAATTGGTTACGTCAATGGTAAGCAACTTAAAAAGCGGCTTCAGATGTTTCAGATCAGTCAAGCAGTTTTTTGGCAGGCCATTGATGCCATTGATGAAGAGGAGGGCAATGTATGAGTAAAACACCTTTGATTGCGAGTCCGGCGCGTACCCAGGCAATCATTAATCGGTATGGTTTAAATATCAAAAAGAGCTTGGGTCAAAACTTTTTAACCGATATCAATATTTTGGAACACATTGTTCAAGCCGCCGACCTTTCGCCAAAAGATAACGTGATTGAAATTGGCCCCGGCATTGGTGCTTTGACAGAGTTTTTAGCTCAAAACGCCCACCAAGTGTTGGCTTTTGAAATTGATGACCAATTGGTACCAATTTTGGGTGAAACTTTAGCCCAGTATGACAATATTACGGTCATTAACCAAGATATTTTGCAAGCCAATTTACCACAGCTGATTGCGGAACATTTTGAACCTGACCGTCCGTTAAAATTGGTGGCTAACTTACCGTACTACATCACGACGCCCATCTTAATGAACGTCTTACAAAGCGGTCTACATTTTGATGCGATTACCGTGATGATGCAAAAAGAGGTTGCTGACCGGTTAGTTGCTGTACCTGGGACCAAAGCATATGGCTCATTATCAATTGCGGTGCAGTACCAAACTGAGGCAAAGGTGTCCTTCACGGTACCGCGGACTGCCTTTATTCCTCAGCCTAACGTGGATTCGGCCATCGTGACCATGACCAAGCGAGAACCATTCAATCCGGCGCCATTTGATGAAAAAGCGTTTACGAAATTTGTAAAGGGTAGTTTCCTACACCGTCGAAAGAGTTTTTGGAACAATCTGTTAGCCATGTTCGGTAAGGACAGTGACGTGAAGACCCGCTTAACGAACGTTTTAGAGCGAGTCCGAATCTCGCCATCCATCCGGTCAGAAAAACTAACGATACCCCAATTTATTGAACTTGTGAACGCGTTACATGAAGAAGGATTATTATAAAAAAATATTTTTAAGACGTGCAAGCTAATCCGGGTATCATAGGGGTGTTTACACGCCTTTTTTGAACAGTGTGTTTATGACTTTTTTCGATGAAAAGCGCATGAGACTAGGCTTACAATCGAAAATTTTCTAACAAAATACTTGTTGTCATTTAGGAGTTGTGGTATAATTTGACATTTTTGTGAAACGATGGTAGAATGTTTCACAAGGGGTGAGGTCATGCCAACAAGTTTAGCAACGATTAAGGACCGGCTTCAGAGTCATATTGGCCAGGAACTTATGGTAGTCGCCCAGGCAGGGCGCAAAAAAACAACGGAACGGCACGGAATTTTGAAGGAGACATATCCGGCTGTGTTCGTTGTGGATTTAGATCAAGACGAAAACTCATTTGAACGGGTATCATACAGTTATACGGATATTTTGACACAAAACATCCAAGTTAACTTTGGTGATGCTGAGGATGACGAATAAGCATTCGTTGTGATCTGCAATAGTTTTAACTAAAAAAGAAGGTAATTCCGATTGGAATGGGCCTTCTTTTTTTGTGTTTAATTAGGGATTATCTGTGACTTGCCTGATATTGACGCAGTGTTTGGCCGGTCCATTTTTGAAAGTCAGGCGCTTAATGACTCATTCACTAACTATGGTTAATTAATGAGTTGGCTGTCAGTTATCTTAGTAGTTTGATTGACCAGCTTTTTAACACTATTCTTTTCCGTCCTAAATCGAGTATAATATCAGTAATTACTAATATCCAAAAGGAGCTACAGCGATAGACAAGACTTATAACTGAAGTGTAGGTGAACAAAATTTGAAAGTAGTGGAAAAAGCAGCGGCGAAAATTAACCTCGGGCTTGATACGACCTACAGGCATTCGGACGGGATGCCCGAGTGGAACATGGTCATGACCTCAGTTGATTTAGCGGACTATGTTGAAGTTCAAGCGACTGGCACACCGCAAATCGTGGTGTCTTCTAACTCTGGCTTTTTACCGAATGATCAGCGAAACCTAGCGTTTCAAGCGGCATCACTTCTGCAACGGACCTTCCACGTGAAGCAAGGGGCGGTTATTAATATCCAAAAAAACATCCCTGTAGCTGCTGGCTTAGGTGGTGGCTCATCGGATGCGGCCGCGGTGATGCGGGCATTAAATGAACTGTGGGGACTTCAGCTACCCTTGGCTGAGTTGGCAAAGCTGAGTTTGAACGTGGATTCGGACGTGCCATACTGTATTTTTAGCAAAACTGCGCACGTGACCGGGCTTGGTGAAAACGTGCATGTACTGAATCCACCTTTGACACCAGTCTGGGTTGTGTTGGCTAAGCCCAACGTGAGCGTCTCCACCCCCAGTATTTTACGTCAAATTGACTATGATTCTCTGGCTCATCCGGCCATCGGGGCGATTTTATCAGCCATTGAACAGGGTGATTATCAGCAATTAGTTGCCAATATGGGTAATGCATTGGAACCAATTTCGGTCAACCGTTACCCTGAGATTGAACAGATTAAAGCAAGAATGCAGGTGTATGGTGCTCAAACAGCCATTATGAGCGGTACCGGACCCACTGTTTTTGCAATCTTCAACAAACAGTCGCGTGCTCAGCGCGTCTTTAATAGTATTCGCGGTTTTTGTTCGGAAGCCTACTTAGTGCGATCGTTGTAAAAACAGGAGGTCAAATTAATGTCGAAGTGGATCAAAGTTGCGGCCATAACTGCTGTAGCCGGTGTTACGGCAACCTTAGCGGCAAGCATTACGGCCTATCATGGCCTGACGCACGTCAGTAATCAAGAAAAAGACCGTGGTCATCAAAAAGCAGTCGCCGAAAATACGGCAGCCGATAACGTTTGGTATCTCAAACAGCCGATTCAAGAATGGCACCAAGCAACTGACGATGGCTTGGTTTTGCGAGCGAGTTATATTCCGGCTGAGCAAACCAGTCAAAAAGTTATCATTTTAGCCCATGGCATCAACCATGCGCGTGAACAGATGATTCCGTACGCGCGCTTGTTTCACGAGCAGGGATACAATGTGTTGATGCCGGATGCGCGTGCGCAAGGTCAAAGTGACGGCCATCGAATCGGATTCGGGTGGCCAGATCGCGTGGATTACCTTGGCTGGATCAACTTGGTGATTTCACAATTGGGTGACCAGACTGAAATCGTGCTGATGGGCTTTAGCATGGGGGCGGCCACTGTACTTGCGACGGCTGGTGAAACGCTGCCAAGCAACGTTAAAGCCGTGGTAGCCGATTCAGGCTTTGCTTCTATTTATCAAATGGCCAAAACTACATTGCGGCGGGACTATCATTTACCCGCCAATCCAATCGTTCCAATCGCGGACTGGTTGGCAAAGTGGCGTACCGGTTCTCGGTTAAGCCAAGAACGGGTCACGGACCAATTAAAACGCGCGATGGTACCAATCCTGATTATTCACGGCGAAAAAGATCAGGTTGTTCCGGTTGGTCATGCTCGTGCCTTATTTGAAGCAATCAAGGGCCCAAAGCAGGCGTACATTGTACCTGATACGCAACACATCGAGGCATACGCCCACGACCCTAAGCGTTATCGTGAAGTTTTGAGTCAGTTTTTAACGCAGTATCTATGAAAAGGGATTGACATTAGCGCATAATCAATTAGAATGAAATAGTAATTATTACTATTTACACGAATGATGACTTCATTTAAATCAGGTTCTTAAGTCGAAAGTCCGAGTGGTCGGTAACGGCCTACTGGATTTTCGTTTTATTTTGGGGTTTATAATCACCATGAGCGTCATGGTCTAATTGATGGGAGTGTAGTATGACTGAATCAATTCTAAAATTGAATCAATTGGCATTTGCTTATTCAGATAAGCAAGTGTTTACAAATTTAAATTATGATTTAAAAAAGGGAGATTTTTTAAGCATCGTTGGTGAAAACGGTGTGGGGAAAACAACCTTAATGCGACTTATTTTGCAGGAATTAAAACCAACTGGTGGGACACTGAGCTTTTTACCGAATCGTCAAGCAGTTAAAGTGGGCTACGTGCCCCAATTTCGAAATATTGATTCGGAGTACCCACTCAGTATTCAAGATTTTGTTGGGCTAAACTTTGCTCGGGTGGGGTTGCCGTGGTTAAATCGTGCTGAACGCAAACGCGTGAGTGACATTTTAGCTGAAACTAAGTTGATTCAAATGAGGCATCGGCCATTAGGGCAGGCCTCTGGTGGTGAAAAACAGAAAGCCTACTTGGCACAGGCCCTATTGGACCAACCGAATTTGCTCATTCTGGACGAATCAACCGCCAGCCTGGACCCAATTGCTAAAACGGAGTTACTGGATTTGGTTAAGCAAATCAACCAGGAACAGCAATTGACGGTTATTTTTGTGACCCATGATATTCCCTTGGCAAGGCGTTATGCGGATGATTATCTGTTTTTGAGTGCTGGCCATTATGAAGCCGGTCCGATTGCAGCGTTAACCAATGAGAAAGTAGGTGACATGGATCATGCTTAGTTATCCCTTTATGCAAAATGCCTATATGGCTGGGACCTTGATTGCCATCATTTCCGGAATCATGGGGGTGTTTGTGATTGCCCGTAATATGTCATTTTTAACCCATACGTTATCCGAAATTGGCTTTGCGGGTGCGGCGTTCGGCATCTTTATGGGTTGGCAGCCATTAAATGGCATGTTACTTTTTACCACCATTAGTTCCATTGGCGTCGGCGAGCTTGGGGCCAAGTCTTCACGACGAGAAAATTCGATTACGGCGATTTCAGCTTTGGCGATTGGCTTAGGCATCCTCTTTCTTTCACTGGCCGATAGTAATGCCAGTTATGCGACCGGTATTTTATTCGGAAGCGTGATTGGTATCAGCCGGCAAAACGTGATTCAAATGGTCGCTTTGTCAGCTGTAGTATTAATTGTGACGGCGTTCATTTATCGGTTTTTAAAGTTCGATTCCTTTGATGCAATTGGTGCAAGGGTCGAAGGTTTATGGACCAGAACGTTATCGGTAATTTTTCTAGTTCTACTGGCTTTTTCAGTTAGTGTTGCAGCCCAAATTGTGGGATCATTGCTGATTTTTATTCTACTCACGTTGCCGGCCGCTGCGGCGAAGTACTATGCCCACACGGTTGGGATGATGATCGGAGTTGCTGTGACGTTTTCACTGTTAGGGGTGTGGATCGGGTTATACTTGAGTTACGTGACTAACTGGCCAGTCAGCTTCTTTATTGCGGTGATTGAAGTGTTGTTTTACTTTAGTGCGTTGATTTTTCAGCGTTTAAAAGCTTAAGCGAGTGCACCTTGGATTTTTCATTGAAATCTGAGGTGCTTTTTTGATACGAACACGAGCTACGTAAAGCTTTTACGCGTCAGACTTTCACCGTCACTTCATTTAGCTTCTGACTTATACATGGTGGATTGATTTAGATACCAAAACCGGATAACTCAAAATTAAAAAGCGAGGTAAATCGACTTAAACCGGCATGGTCAAGTGATAAAATCATGAGATTCAGAGAATTCATGGCTAAAACCCGAACATTTATGCTAAAATAAAAATATTAAATAAGATGTATATGTGACATGGAGGAAACCATAGTGAAAGTCAGAAGAAGCGACCGGCTAATTGATATGACCCGGTACCTGTTGGAACGGCCTCATCGATTAGTGTCGTTGACCTTTTTTTCGGAACGTTATGAATCGGCTAAGTCATCAATCAGCGAAGATTTAACTATTTTAAAACGAACATTTAAAGCCCGGGGCACTGGGATGCTTGAAACAGTTCCCGGCGCTGCTGGTGGCGCACGGTTCATCCCGTACGTCACCCAGGGTGAGGCAACCCAGTTTGTGGACGAAGTGATTGCATCACTTTCCGAAGCGGATCGGTTCTTACCTGGTGGCTATTTGTATATGTCTGATTTATTGGGGCGGCCAAACGTATTGCGGCAAATTGGGCGTTTGATTGCTACGCAGTACCTCAGCGATGAAGTTGATGCTGTGATGACCGTGGCTACCAAGGGGATTCCAATTGCCCAAAGCATCTCGGAGTACTTAAACGTCCCCTTTGTCATCGCCCGTCACGATTCTCAGATTACTGAGGGGTCGACGGTTAGTGTGAACTATGTTTCGGGTTCGAGCAGTCGAATCGAAAAAATGGCACTCTCCAAGCGGAGTCTGGCACCTGGTGCCCGGGTTTTAATCGTTGATGATTTCATGAAGGGTGGCGGCACCCTTGGTGGTATGCAATCACTCGTCAAAGAATTTGACGCCACGGTTGCCGGTGTCGCTGTGTTTGCAGAAGGTGCGTTTGAAGGTGAACGCGTGGTACCAAATTACACGTCGTTACTTCGAATTCATGCGACTAATGATCACGTCGATGTGACCCCAGGAAACTTTGTGGAACAAATTTATACGCCTGATCGTGTGAGTCTGTTAAAGAAGTAACTAACCAGAAGATAATCGACGAGATATGATGAATTGAATAAATAAGGAGTTTGTTTAGATGAGTACAAGAAACACGATCATTTTAGCTGCTGGTAAGGGTACCCGGATGAAGTCAAAGCTCTACAAAGTACTTCACCAAGTTTGCGGACGGGCCATGGTGGATCACGTTTTGACCCAAGTTGAAAAAACTGACATGGATCAAGTGGTGACGGTTGTTGGTTATGGCGCTGAAAAAGTCGAGGAGACTTTAGGTGATCGGACCAAGTACGTGTTACAAAAGGAACAACTTGGGACGGGCCATGCCGTTTTGCAAACGGAACCTTTGTTAAAGGATCAAGAAGGCACAACCCTTGTTGTGAGTGGCGATACACCGTTATTTCAAGCTGAAACCTTCGAAAAGTTGTTTAAGTATCATGAAGCCAAAAAAGCAGTTGCCACTATTCTAACTTCTAAGGCACCAGATCCGACTGGTTATGGTCGGATCGTTCGAAACGATATTGGCATCGTTGAAAAAATCGTCGAACAAAAAGATGCCACCAAAGAAGAACAAGAAATTGATGAGATCAACACGGGTGTCTACGTTTTTGATAATCAAGCGTTATTTAAGGCCCTGCACCAGACTTCAAATAATAATGCACAAGGCGAATACTACCTGACTGATGTGATTCAAATTTTGAAGGAACAGGGTGATATCGTTGCTGCTTACCGGATGAATGATTTTGAGGAGTCCATGGGTGTTAACGATCGAATTGCGCTTTCCAAGGCCACCAAGGTCATGCAACGACGCATCAACGAAGCCCACATGCGTAATGGTGTCACACTGATCAACCCGGAAGACACTTACATTGACGTGGACATTAAGATTGGTGCCGACACGATCATCGAACCTGGTGTATTGTTGAAGGGTAAGACAGTGATCGGTGAGGATTGTTTCATTGGCGCTCATTCAGAACTACACGATGCCATCTTACACGACCACGTGACGGTTACTTCTTCATATCTAGAAGATTCTGAAATGGACACCGGTAGCAACATTGGCCCAATGAGTCATTTACGACCAGATTCTCACATTGGCAAAAATGTGCACTTGGGTAATTTTGTAGAAGTTAAAAAGTCAACCATTGATGAAGGCACGAAGGTTGGCCATTTAACCTACGTTGGTAACGCCCACTTAGGCAAGCGAATCAACGTTGGCTGTGGGGTCGTCTTTGTGAATTACGACGGGGCCCATAAGCACGATACAACTGTCGGTGATGATGCTTTCATCGGTAGCAACTCCAACTTAGTTGCACCATTGAGCGTTGCAGACCATTCCTTCATTGCAGCAGGCTCGACCATCACGGATGAGGTTAACCAGTATGATATGGCCATCGCACGTGCAAGGCAGACCAATAAGGCCGGTTACTTTAAAAAGTTACCATATGACCCTGAAAAGTAATGTACGCAATCGTAGAGTTAGTGTAAAATGAAGCTAGAAATAAGCCATTGGAGGATCCCATGTCAGAGAAATATAATGACCCAAAGTTGAAAATCTTTGCGTTAAATTCCAACAAACCACTTGCACAGCGCATTGCTGACGAAGTGGGTGTTGAACTTGGTAAAACGTCCGTCGATCGTTTTAGTGATGGTGAGATTCGGATCAATATTGAAGAAAGTATCCGAGGTTGCCACGTTTATGTGATTCAGTCCACCTCAGCACCCGTCAATGATAACTTGATGGAATTGTTGATTATGGTCGATGCTTTGCGTCGTGCCAGTGCTGAGACGATTAATGTGGTCATTCCGTATTACGGTTATGCACGTCAAGACCGTAAAGCCCGTTCTCGTGAACCAATTACGGCGAAGTTAGTTGCCAACATGTTGGAAAAAGCTGGCATTAGCCGAGTTGTTGCTTTAGATTTACACGCTGCTCAGATTCAAGGTTTCTTCGACGTACCAGTTGACCATTTGATGGGTGCCCCATTGCTGGCTGACTACTTCATTAACCATGGGATTGATGAAAACGCCGTTGTTGTTTCACCCGATCATGGTGGGGTTACGCGTGCCCGCGCTCTTGCTGAATTTTTGAAAGCGCCAATCGCCATTATCGACAAGCGTCGGCCAAAGGCGAATGTTGCTGAGATTATGAACATTATCGGTGACGTTAAGGGCAAGCGTGCCATCATGATTGATGACATGATTGATACCGCTGGGACCATTACACTTGGCGCACAAGCTTTGATGGATGCCGGTGCTTTGGAAGTGTACGCAAGTTGTACCCATCCAGTTCTTTCTGGTCCAGCAATTGAACGAATTTCAGGTTCAGCAATCAAACAACTGGTTGTGACTGATTCCATTCAGTTACCACCAGAAAAACAAATTGACAAGATTAAGCAGATTTCAGTTGGGCCACTCATTGGTGACGCAATTAAGCGAATCCACGAAAATAAACCAGTTAGTCCACTATTCCATAACCGTTTCCGCGGTAATGAATAGCAGTCTGGTGGTATTAAAAAGCCGGGTCAGCAGTTTGCTGATCCGGCTTTTTATATGTCTGAAGTTAGCGTCCAAGAGCGATGAAAGTCGCCTAGAAACGCTAATTGATTGTGACCGTCACTCGTCCAGCCGACAGACGTCACGTAAATTAAGCTTGTGTCAGCTTTCAAAATCAACTATCCTTGATAGCAAGATAATAAGAGTGGGTGAAGTTGTTTGAAGATAATGAAACAAAATCGCTGGGCCTGGTACACGCTTGGCTTGATCATCGTGATTGGTTTAGTAGCCATGATTTGGACCTCCGTCGTTGCGGTGGCAAACGTCTGGTTCATGGTTGGCTTGGCTTTTTTAATCGGCGCTGCCTTTTTTATTTTGGAAAAAGGGCATCTGTTTGCTGGTTGGCGCAGACGGCGCCGGAAGAACAACGGGCCGTTGGAAATGGAACTCCCTGAGGAAAAAATTAAAGCACGGGATGTTGCAACCGTTAAAAATGGTCCAATTATTGTGAATCGCTATGCTCGATTTTGCTTAATTAATGCTGTTGGTTTAATTTTATTAAGCATTTTACTGACGCTATAACCAAAAAAACGTGCTATGCCAGATTTGATTGGCAAAGCACGTTTTTTTCGAAAATAATCATATTACAACGCAAACTTTTCAATGGCATACGCAACACCATCTTCTTCATTCGTTTTAGTCACAAATTGAGCGATGGCCTTTAAGTCATCAATGCCGTTACCCATCGCAACACCGGTGCCTGCATATTCAACCATGGTCAAGTCATTGCCTTGATCGCCAATGGCCATGACTTCATCAGCGCTAAAGCCGAGCGTGGCAGCTAACTCAGCAACGGCGTTACCTTTGCTGGCTTTTTTGTTCATTGCTTCAAAGAAGTAGGGTTCACTTTGAACAACGTAGAAACGATCCTTCAATTCAGCTGGAAATTGTTGAATGAATGGCGTCAGCTTTTCTGGGAAGTCCACAAACATTGCCTTTGAAATGGTGAGGTCGTCAGTGATTTCTTCAGGGGTCCGATAGCGAACGGGCATTTGAACCAAAAAGGCCTCAGCAATCGTGTAGGGACTGATGTCACGGTTGGCGGTGTAGATGTGGTCGAGGGTTTCCATGTGGAAGTGAATGTTAGCACGACGGGCGAGTGCTTCTAGTTCAATGTAATCATCAGTCGTAATGTTGTGGCTAACGATGACGTTGCCAGAGATGCTCTGTGCCAAACTCCCATTAAAAGTGACGACATATTCGTCATCACCGCTAATGTTAAGTGGCTTGAGGTATTGGGCGACACCAGTGAGTGGTCGGCCAGTACATAGCACAACTTTGATGCCCTTTTGTCGCGCTTTCGTAATCGTGTCAATTGTGTGCTGTGTAAGTTGTTTTTGATCGTTAACTAAGGTACCGTCGATGTCGATTGCGATAAGTTTGATTGCCATGTGAAAACTCCTTTTTAGATAATGTAATCGTTGTGTAGGTGTTGTTGAAATGATTCGTAAATTGGATCGAACAGTTCGATGTTACCGGACTGTGGTTGTAACATTTCCTTTGGGAAGAAGAAACGACGATCACCTGAAAATTTACCGGTGATGGCGCTGACCAAGGCACTGACCGTTGATAATTCCACGAGTTGCCCATCCGATTGCATTAATTCAATCTGGGTGAGTGGCTTTTTCATTTTAGGATCATAAGCGTCATATGGCAGGTCGTAACTGTTATTGGTATCAGTGTAATATTCGGCGTTAAAACCGGCCTTTTCGATGAGTTGGCGCAGTTCAGGTAACTTGGCCTTTGACTGTTCATCAAATTTAACCGACTTAAGCGGTTTCCGGTCTAAGAAACGATGGGAAAGGTCCGCTAAAATTGGATCACTTGATTGACGCCAGTGCGCAAAGTAAGTGGTGAGTGTGCCATCATCAAGTAAAAGGTAATCTTCAAGGTTGAACTCGTGTTTGAAGAACGGAAATAACAGGTACGGTGCAGCTGCTTCGTTAACGGCTTCAGGTGATTCATAGTCTTCCTTGGCCCGTTGCAGCAGATGACTCAAAATGACCTCCATAGCACGAGACACTGGATGAAAGTAAATTTGTTGATACATTTGAAAACGACTCATAATGTAGTCTTCCACCGCGTGCATGCCGCTGATTTCAAAGGCAATGCCATCTTGATAGGGGCGCATGACCCGTAAAATCCGAGTGAGATCGAAGGTGCCGTACTTGGTACCGGTATGGTAGGCGTCTCGCAGAAGGTAATCCATACGATCGGCATCAATTTGGCTGGAAATCATCTGAACAACTTGAGGATTCGGGTAAGTTTTTTGAATCACTGAAGCAACCTGTGCTGGAAATTCGGGGCTGACCGAGCGTAACACTTGATTTACCTCGGTGTCAGGCGATGTCAAAATTGCAACGGTGATGGCTTCATGATCAGTTTTGAAAATGTGTTCAAACGTATGACTATACGGGCCATGGCCAATATCGTGTAACAGTGCGGCACACAGGGCAACTAAGCGTTCGTTGTCATCCCAAAGGCCATCACCCGGGGTGTGAGTCGGAAAGTTTCGTTGGAAATTGTCACAAATTTGTCTGGTGATTTCGTAAACACCCAGTGAGTGGGTGAAGCGCGTATGTTCTGCACCATGGAAAACCAGTGAGGCCGTCCCAAGCTGTTTGATCCGTCGTAAGCGTTGAAATTCACGGGTATTAATTAAATCCATGATCAATCGGTATTCAATGTAAATGTAATTATGAACGGGATCACGCAACACTTTTTCGCGTGGTAACCGTTCGGCTTGATATGGCAAACAGCATTGCCTCCTTCATTAAATGCCAAGCTGTCGTTTTTGCATTTTGGCAAGTTCTTTTGAATATCGGGCCTGAAAGTCCGGTGATTGGGTCTGTGTGATCAGTGACTGTTGATCAAGCGTAATGCCTTGCTGTTGGTAAGCTGCTAGCATGGCGCTTTTAACTTGTGTCAACGAGAGTGTTTGATCAAGTGCATCTTCGACGTTGATCATGCTGTCTGGCCAAACATCGGGAAAGTCCCAGTCATTCGTATGACCAGCTAAGCCGGTCTCGTAAAATTGACGGACAAGCTTGCCCCGAAAAGCTTGATCACCTGTGACACTAAGGTAGGCCATCACTACCAGGGCGTTTGGACTTCGGCGTTGTGAAATGCCGGCAATTTTACGGCCATTAATGCTTAAGTCGTAATCACCTGGACAGTAAGAGTGGGTGATCTCATAACTTTCGATTGGTTGGCCAGGAAAGGTTTGTAAGAAAAGTTGTTTCATTAATTCATAACCCGCATCCACGGAGAGGTGTTCAGCCGTCGTCTGCGGGATGAACAGTGATACGTTGAGAATGCCACCATCACTGATAACAGCTAAGCCACCAGAATTGCGAATGAAGTGACCGTAACCACTTTGAGTGACGGTGTCAAGGGCGGCGGACAATGCTGGTAAGCGCCGATCTTTCAAACCAAGAATCAAAGTTGGTGGCAGGGTCCAAAAGTGAAGCATTGCTTGATTGGTTTCACCACATAGATCCAACAGTGCGTTGGTCATACCAAACGCTGCCAGTTGATTATCGACCGTTAGTGGGGTGTCAATCACTTGTAAAGTTGAAAAAAGCTGTTCATTTTTCATGATTATTGGCCTCATTCTATTTCAATTAAGCTTCTTACATTATAGCCGAAAAAATGGGGTTCGTCACTAAAATTTGGACTAGTCCATTTATTGTGAATCGTGTCAGAATTGAGTTCGTTGGATTAAGTCGCGGTCAGATAAAAGTTGGAGGTTAAAGCATGCAATTCCGTTTGAAAAAGCGTTATAATAAACACAGTGTTTTTTAAAGAGAAGGGAAGGGTTGCGATGTACGACTTGTCAACCAGCATACCGGTTGGTATTCATCTCACCACGCATACTGTTCAAGATGGTCAAACCTCCGATTACGCCCTCGACGTTGAAGGTCAAATTGTTCAGATTGGTGAAACCATTTATTTAAGATATCAGGAACCAGAAAGTGATGAGCAACCATCTAGCGTGCCAGTTACGATCAAGTTTTTGCCAAACGGCGATGTTTCACTCACCCGCAACGGTGAGAACCGTTTACGGATGCATTTTAGCGCTGGTAAACGGGTACGGGCCACTTACCGAACGCCTTATGGCTTGATGCCAGTTGAAACTGTGACACCTCAACTAAGGGTCGGTTTTCATGAACGACCGTTTGGTGGTTCCGCTTCAATTGATTACCAACTTTACGCCGGCGAACAATTATTGGGAAATTACGAGATTAGATTGCAATTTACGGTATAATCGAGTATAGTTTTTAGTAGACTGTGGAAGGGACGTGCACCAGTTTGGAATTAAAAGTCTTTGAAGGCCAAAACAAAAACGAATTATCGATGATTGAAGTAGCTCACGCCATCTTAGCTGAACGTGGGGATGCCATGCCGTTTGTTGACTTAGCCAATGAGGTTCAGGCATACCTGGGCGATTCGGATAAGGAAATTCGCGAGCGGCTTTCTCAGTTCTATACTGACATGAACATTGATGGTAGTTTCATTTCGTTAGGTGATAACCTCTGGGGTTTACGGACCTGGTATCCATTCGAATCAATCGACGAAGCTACGATTGGTGCAGAGGATGATGAGGATCATCCAAAGGCGAAGAAGCGTAAGAAAGTTAACGCCTTCTTAGCTGATTCTGCTGACGACGATGATGTGATCGACTACGACGACGATGATCCAGAAGATCAAGATGACGTTGACGTTGATGACGACGATCTCGATGCAGATTACGACGAAGATGAAGACGATGAAGATGAAGACGACGCTAAGGAACTTGGCAAGTACAAGGCTGACTTAGCTGATATCGACGACGGCAGTGATGCTGACGAAGATTCTGATGATGAGATGCCTGATGGTATTGAAGGTCAGCTCTCCGAATTCAACGAAGATGATGATGACTTTGATGACGATGATGAAGAGTCAGAAAAGTAAGCCAGTTTTTTAATTGACGAATGGTCCAGATGAGCGCTTGCTTGTCTGGATTTTTTGTCCAAAGAATCGTGACATCAATTTAACCACACCTAGCTAAGTACTGCGGGTAATTGTGTCCCGGTTTTGGCAAATTCAAAATGTTTTCGGTAGTTTCGCCTTGACGCATTTCGTTGAACAAGGTATTATATTTTTTGGGCACTTTACGAGGAATCGTAAAGTCATTGTTCGGAATAAACGCTCCCTATTCGTTGGAATAGGGAGTTTTTTATTAATTTACTGACAGCTTCAACCCCAAACTAATCTATGAGGAGTTATACAATGACCAAATATATTTTTGTAACCGGCGGCGTGGTTTCTTCACTTGGCAAAGGAATTGTGGCAGCATCCCTTGGACGTTTGCTTAAGAACCGTGGGTTAAAGGTGACCATCCAAAAGTTTGATCCTTACATTAACGTTGACCCCGGAACCATGAGTCCTTACCAACATGGTGAAGTCTTCGTTACGAATGACGGGACTGAAACTGACTTGGATTTAGGTCACTACGAACGGTTCATTGACAATGACCTCAATAAGTATTCTAACGTCACGACCGGTAAGATTTACTCAGAAGTTCTGGAAAAGGAACGTCACGGCGATTACCTTGGCGCAACTGTACAAGTTATTCCACACATTACCGGCATGATCAAAGAAAAGATTATGCGGGCGGGTAAGACGTTAAACGCCGACATCGTGATCACCGAAATTGGTGGGACGGTTGGTGATATTGAATCACAACCATTCTTGGAAGCCATTCGTCAAATGAAGGCCGAAGTGGGCGACGATAACGTGATTTATATTCACACGACGTTAATTCCTTACCTTCATGCGGCCGGTGAAATGAAGACCAAGCCAACGCAACACAGTGTGCGTGAGTTACGCGGCTTAGGGATCCAACCCAATGTGTTAGTGGTTCGAACGGAAGCACCAATCACTGATGCCATGCGTCGTAAGATTGCGTTGTTCTGTGACGTTAAACCAGAAGCCGTGGTTGAGTCGATGGACGTTGACACGATTTACGAAATTCCATTGCGGCTTCAAAAGCAAGGCATGGATCAATTAGTGCTTGATCATTTACACGTTGATGCACCAGTCGCTGACATGACAGAGTGGTCTCAATTAGTGACTAAGGTGACAAACCTGAAGAAGACCATCAAAATTGCCTTAGTTGGTAAATACGTGGGTCTTCAAGATGCTTACATTTCGGTTGCAGAAGCACTAAAGCACGCTGGCTATCCGCTGGATGCTGACATTGATCTGCAAATGGTCGACTCAGAAAAAGTTACCCCTGAAAACGTTGCTGAAGTATTGCGTGGCGTGGATGGTATCATCGTACCTGGTGGCTTTGGTGACCGTGGTATTGAAGGGATGATCACGGCTATTCAATACGTTCGTGAAAACGATATTCCATTCCTTGGCATCTGCCTTGGGATGCAGATGGCCAGTGTTGAATTCGCCCGTCATGTCTTAGGCTATGATGATGCTAATTCAACTGAAATGAATCCTAACACCACCCACAAGATCATTGATTTAATGGCCGATCAAACGGATGTGGTTGATATGGGTGGAACCCAACGACTCGGTGCTTATCCTTGCAAGTTGCAACCTAACACCGTTGCAGCCGCTGCCTACGGTAACCAAGAAACTATTTCAGAACGTCACCGTCACCGTTATGAATTCAACAATGCTTACCGTGATGAGATGACCAAGAAGGGCTTGGTATTTGCTGGTACGTCACCTGACAACCACTTGGTTGAAGTGATCGAATTACCAACTAACCGGTTCTTTGTTGCAGCGCAATATCACCCAGAATTCCTATCACGACCAAACCGACCTGAAGGATTGTTCAAGGCATTTGTTGCAGCTGCTAATCATCAACATGATAATCAGTAAAACTAACTAAAACGAATTCAGGACATGAAGTTGTTTAGAATTCAATGAAGGCTGTCGTAGATTCTAAGTTTAGAATTTATGACAGCTTTTTTTACTGTCAAAAAGGCCTTCCAGTACAAAATGATAAAACAGCGGCATTAAAGCATCTTTCCTAATAGAATAGCCATAATTAGATGGCAAAATACTCAGAAACCCAGGTTTTTCCGGTTTAAATATTACAAATTCGCCTAATCAGCGTTAAAGTATTGTATTTTGCCTGTCCATTATTTATCATTAATTAATGATTGCATCGAAGCACGATTTTTATAGTAGAGGATAATTATGGCATGAAAAAAATGATAATCCACGGTGGTCGGCGCCTGTCAGGTAGCGTCAACATCGGTGGCGCTAAAAATAGCACGGTCGCGTTAATTCCCGCGGCAATCCTGGCCGATACACCCGTTAAATTTGATATGGTACCAGATATTTTAGACGTTCATAATCTGATGCTTATTTTGGAGTCGATGAATGTTCACTCCGAATTTGGAGATGGCGTATTGACTATCGATCCCACCGAAATTGTTGAAGCACCAATGCCAAGTCGCGCAATTAAGAGCCTGCGGGCATCTTACTACTTTATGGGTGCACTATTAGGGCGATTTGGGCGTGCAACGCTGACTTTTCCTGGTGGCGATAACATTGGGCCACGGCCAATTGATCAACACATCAAGGCGTTTAAAGCCTTAGGTGCTGAAGTCAGTGATGAGCACGGGACTGTGCGCATCACAACCGGTGAAGGTGGCCTTCATGGCGCCCGCATTTTTTTAGATGTCGTCTCGGTTGGTGCAACAATCAACACGATCTTAGCGGCCGTTAAAGCAACTGGCTTAACAACCATCGAAAACGCCGCAAAGGAACCAGAAATTATTGATATTGCAACTTTCCTCAATAATATGGGGGCTCACGTTCGTGGCGCTGGTACGGACGTGATCCGAATTGAAGGGGTACCTGCTTTGCGGGCAACCAATGTGCATACGATTATTCCAGATCGTATTGAAGCGGGCACTTTTCTGTCACTTGCTGCTGCGGTTGGTGACGGGGTTCAGATCAACAATATTATTCCCGAACATTTAGAGTCATTTACGGCTAAGCTGATTGAAATGGGCGTTGATCTTCAAATTGGCGAAGATCAGGCTTACGTTGGGCCATCAAAGCAATTGAAGGCGATTCAGGTCAAAACGATGCCATTTCCAGGCTTTGCAACTGACTTACAACAACCGATTACACCACTTTTGTTAACTGCTGAAGGGAGTAGTGTGATTGTGGATACCATTTATCCACAACGACTCAAACACGTTCCCGAACTACAAAAGATGGGCGCTAAGATTCGGCCAGAAGATGATATGATCGTCGTTGATCATACCGAACAATTAGTGGGGGCAACTGTCGATGCTGGTGAGATTCGCGCTGGTGCATCATTGATGATTGCCGCCTTAATGGCCGATGGTGAAACGACCATTGAAAATGCCGAAAATATTTTGCGTGGTTACGGGAGTATCGTCGAAAAATTAACCAGCTTGAACGCTGACGTCAGCATTGTCGACTCAGCAGTTATCGAAGAAGGTAATTAATCCTTTTTGAGTCCTTGTATTTCATGAAGGCGTATGATATTCTAGTACAGTTGACGATTTAATCAATCTCTGTTTCAGTCGATGATTCAGGGCAAAGGAGCGAAACGATTATGAAAAACGGAATTCATCCAGATTACCACCAAGTGGTATTCCAAGATTCAAGTACTGGTTACAAGTTCTTGTCAGGTTCAACTGCAACTTCAGAAGAAACGGTTGAATGGGAAGATGGCAACACTTATCCATTGATTCGTGTTGAAATTTCTTCAGATTCACATCCTTTCTACACTGGTAAGCAAAAGTTTGCCAAGGCCGATGGTGCTGTGGACCGTTTCAACAAGAAGTACGGTTTATCAAACAACTAGTAAAAACAACCAAACCACTGACACAGCGATGTGTTGGTGGTTTTTTTGATGTTAAATAATAATCAAAACGCGCCGGCAGTGACCTGGATGAGGTCACTACCGGCGCGTCTGATTAAAGCGTAACTGAAGTTCCTAGGAAAACAGCAGGCTAACGGATAGTTATTTTAAATGTTTTTTACGTAAACTGGCGGTGTTATGCCAAACCAGTAAGAAGTTCGCTAAAACTAGGATGGAAGTGGAAATAAAGACACCAGAGTAATCAAAGACAGTTGAAACCGTTGATCCAATCATCGGCCCTAAAACACTACCAACCGCTTGGAATGATTGATTGTAACTGAAAATTCGACCAGTCACTTGCGGCGGTGTGTTTTTAGATAGGAGGGTTTGCACGGCCGGCAACATGGTTGCGTTTGAAATCCCAATTAGAAACCGTAAAAACATGAGCTGCCAGACGTTGGTTACAAACGCCATGGGGATGTAGACGATAATGGCAAAAATAAACCCAATTGAAAGGATCAGTTCTGTCCCCACCTTATCGCCTAAGCGGCCTAATTGTGGAGCCGCAAAGAGTGTGGCAACACCGGGAATGGCAGCTACAATGCCGCTGAAGAAGGTGATGGCAGCACCCTTTGGCATAATTTCACGCACGTACAGTGATAGAATTGGTGAAATCGACATATTGGAAGCCTGGATGATCAAAGTTGTGATGAACATGCCCAAGATTAACTTAGGGTGATTGAGAACGGCCACCACTTCTTTGCCAGAGAGCATATTTTCCTTTTTGACCGGTGTGAAGGATTCTGTTACAAAAAAGTAGCTTAAGAAAAACACGGATAATAAGAGTGCGCCGGTAATGAAAAAGGTGACTCGGTATGAAAAGATTTCGGCTAAAATTCCGCCAAGCAGCGGGCCAAAGAGTGACCCGGCAACGTAGCCGGTGGCCAGGGTACCAAGTGCCTGACCGCTTTTACTTTTGGGTGCTTGGGTGGCCATTAGAGCGTTAGCGTTACTAATGTAACCTGAGAAAATCCCCTGAATAAATCGCAATGCCATGAGTTCCCAGACGTTCGTGACGGCACCCATGAGTGCCATGACGATTGCCATACCGAGCGAGGCGCGCAGGAGCATCAATTTTCGGCCTTTGCTATCGGCCAATTTTCCCCAGATGGGACTGGCAATGGCAGTGACGAGGTAGGTAGCCGAAAAGGTAATGCCGGAGTAGAGATTCAACTGATCTTTGGTAAATTGACCTAAAGTATCAACGTAAAGGGACAAAAACGGCATGATTTCGCTAAATGCGAGCCCAGCCATGAAGGTACCAAACCACAAAACAAACAAATTACGTCGCCATAGTGGGCGATGTGGCTTGGAAATAACGGGTTCTGGTTCAGTCAATGTCTTGATCTTCTTCCTTTCAAAAATAGCTTAAAACGAGTAAAATATAGCAGTAACATATAGGGTAGCACGTTTTGTGATGTGAACCAAGTTGTCAAGTTGGCAGTTGGTGTCAGTGGTAGCGCTGACAAGGGTTACTGAACGCGAAGATAGGGAGATATTCAAATGAAAAAAAGGGGTCAATCATCGGTAGCCAAATGGTTATACCGAATCGGCATTACGTTACTGATATTAGTTTCGTTAGGCTTGATTTTTAACCAACAAATCAAAAACTACTTGGTCAGTTCTTATCAGCCGAAGGTGACGGCTAAGTCGGCTGCTGCCAACGACAAGAAGTCGGCTGATTTTAACTTTAAAAACGCTAAATCTTTGAACTTCAGTACCGTTGCCAAGGCACGGATGAACGCGCAAAAGATTCACGTTGTCGGGGAGATCTTAGTACCAAAGTCTAAGATTCATTTACCAATTGCCAAAGGGGTCGCCAACGAAACGCTTGCTCTAGCAGCTGGGACCATGCGTGCGGATCAGAAGATGGGTGAAGGCAATTACCCACTTGCTGGCCACCACATGGTGCGCAAAGATATTTTATTCTCACCACTTTATTTCAAAACCAAAGTGGGTGACACGATTTATCTCACCAACATGAAAAAAGTGTACACCTATAAAGTTTACAAACGGGCCTTTATCGATGCGACCAGAGTTGACGTTGTTAACCGGACACGGTCTAAAATCATTACACTAGTTACTTGTGATGCCACGGGTGCACGTCGATTAATGATTCGGGGCAAGTTGACAGCCACGACTAAGTATTCAGATACACCTGTGAGTGTCCAAAAACAATTCGCAGCGAAGTTTAATAATAAGTAACGTTGGCTGACTCGCTGACGCTTGAAATGAAGGATGAAGCGAGTCCACCAATGGGAACAAACCCAAACAGCGCCATAAATTCCAAATCGGAATTTATGGCGCTGTTCGTTTAACTAGTACGTTAATGTAAGTCGTTATCTTGCTTAATTTTGGTTAACCAAACGGGCAAAGCGTCACTGAGTACTTGATATGTATACTCAAACCGGTGAGTATACCAAGGATCAGGAATCTCCTCACCATGTTTGCCAGGCAGGATATCTAAGCATAAATGAATTTTGGCTTGATCGGCTGTCGGCGCTTTTTGGCGTAGGTTAAACACGTTTTGATTATCCATGGTAATGATGTAATCCGCCCATTCAAAGTCACGTTTAGTAATTGGGCGCGAGTGCATCTCACTGTAGTCTAAACCGTGAGCCGCCATTACCTTTTGAGCGCCAGGATGAGGTGGATTACCTAATTCTTCGCTGCTAGTCGCACAGGAATCGACTGCAATCTGATCAGTTAGATTCTGCTGGTTTACTAAATTTTTAAAGATGGCTTCTGCCATCGGGGAGCGACAGATATTGCCAAGACACACAAAGAGGACGTTGGTCATGTCAATCTTCCTTTCACGTTTTCTCCATCATATTGAACTATTATGAGACCGTCAAGCCAAATTCCAATTGAAAACCTTGTTGAATTGGGGGTAGCTAGGTGTGAAAAATAATTACACCGTTTACTGGTTTCACGTCCTTTTTTAAGGGGTTTCGTAGTACAATTAAAGTGTCTAAAACTTGGGAGAGTGTGAGTATAGTGATGCAAGGTAATTTTATCTACATTAACTGGGAACAGGTGAACAACCTCGTTATTTCCTATGGGATTACCCCAGCAGATTTTGTGAATGGTGTGGCAGATGTGCCGCAACGAATTGTGTTAATTGACGGCCAGCTTGAGGGCAATCAAATCAACAATCATACGCGTTTTCCAACCGTTACTGGGCAGAGCTCAGTAAGGGCCTTTTTGCTTGGGAAGACTCAGACACCGAAGAAGTGGCTGGACTTCCATGAAAACGACGATTTAGATCTTTTGATGCCTAGTGAGATCGCTGAACTACTTTATATGGCGCACATGGGTACGCACTATCATTTACCACTATATTCTAAACTCCAAAACAAATACGCCTATTTAAGCGTGAACGATGGCTTTTCGAAAGTTTATTATCGCGACATGCGCACCTTTAATCACGTGTTGGATATTTCACTCAAGCGTCATCTACGACTCTTGCACAGCAACCGTTGGATGATGTTTAACCGCCCATTCTCGGTGAGTGATGTTCCAAATGATATTTTGAAACAGTTGGAGACGGTTTTCTCGGATGGCATTATCATGGCGTTTGATCAAGCGGTTGAGCGACGTCGACAGTACCTGATTCCGTTACGGTTACAGATGCACCCAGAACGTCAAAACTGGTGGCATGACCGGATGGATGTGTACGAAACAACCCGTCAGGTCGCGACACTCAGTTACGATGTGGAACGCAAAACGTGGGGGTTGTCCATCCAAGACCAAGCACCATTTGTCGAAAATGAGATTGATTTATAATTGACGTCGGTGTGAACGCCGTTACGTAAGAACCAGCACAACTGTCTACCGATAAACATGGTATAATGTTTCGGATAGTCAACTTAAACCAGAACGGATATAGGAGATTTTTTTCAATGAAGATGCAACTTGGTGAAATCGCTACGGCGGTTACTGCCCAAAATGATACGACTGCTTGGCATGATATTGAAGTGTCTAGCGTTGCTTTTGATAGTCGACAAGTGACAAATGGTGCACTGTTTGTACCGTTGGAAGGTGAACGCGATGGTCACGAATTTATTCAAAGCGCCAAACAAAACGGTGCGGTAGCTGCCCTGTGGAAGGCTGATCACGGTGCCGTACCAAGTGATTTTCCAGTGCTAGTTGTGGATGATCCGTTAACGGCACTGCAAGCACTCAGTAAGCATTATTTGCTTAAAATTAATCCCAAAGTGGTGGCCATTACCGGTTCGAACGGTAAGACGACGACCAAGGACATGGTTGCTGCGGTGTTATCGACACAGTTTAACGTGACGAAGACGACGGATAACTTCAACAACGAAATTGGGGTGCCCGTTACGATTTTGGCAATGGAACCCAATACCGAAGTACTGGTCGTGGAATTAGGGATGGATCGTCCAGGTCAACTCGATTTCTTGAGCAAGTTAGTGTCGCCCGATTTGGCAATCATCACCATGATTGGTGAAGCACACATCGAGTTCTTCGGGACGCGGGATAAGATTGCCGATGCGAAGATGGAGATCACCCACGGCCTAAAAGCGGATGGGACATTTATCTTTGACGGCGACGAACCATTGCTGACTGAGCGTGCTAAAGCCGTGACGCAACGTCAGGTAACCTTTGGGCGTCAAGCGACGGATGATGTGTACGCCACGAACGTGGTTGCAACTGACACGCATACTCAATTTTCGACCAATCAGTGGCCAGATCAGACGGTTACAGTACCTATGATCGGTGATTATAATATTAATAATGCACTGGCAGCCTTGAGTGTGGCCAAGCTTTACCGTATTACACCTAACGTTGCGGTCGACGCTTTCAAGTCACTGGATTTGACTAAAAACCGTGCTGAATGGATTCAGGGCAAGGCCGGTGAACGAATCTTAAGTGACGTTTATAACTCCAACCCAACGGCAGTTAAAGAAGTGATGGCTGCCTTTTCGAAGGTGGCAACGGAGGGCAAGCGCCGCGTGGTCCTCGGTGATATGCTTGAATTAGGGGCTCAATCTGATGCACTGCACGCTGGCCTTCAAACGGCCTTTGATTCAGCACTAGTGCAGGATGTTTATTTGGTTGGACCGCATATGGCTGCGTTATATGATGTCCTTCAGGCTGATTATCAACCAGATGCGTTACACCTATATAACGTTGATCAGCAAGGTAAATTAATTACGGATTTACAAAGTGTCCTGACAGCGACTGATACCTTGTTAATCAAGGGTAGTCACGGGATTCACCTTGAAAATGTTTTAGCTGCATTACAAAAATAGTAATGTAAGGGCAACCATTGGAAATCCTTTGGTTGCTTATTTTGTTGCAGTGATGTATGATACTTTAGTTGTAATTTTTTCGAACTTAATGTCAATCGGGGGATAGGACGCAACACGAGACGGATTTCTCTTAGTCCTATCCCCTTTGTAAAAGCCTATTAGGAGGATACTTATTTGAAGTTTTCAGAACTCGGGTTATCAAAAGCTTTGTTGAAGGCCGTTGAGCGTAACGGTTACGAGGAAGCAACCCCCATTCAAGCAGAAACAATTCCGTTGGTATTGGCCGGTAAAGATGTTATCGGGCAAGCACAGACTGGTACCGGGAAGACGGCCGCATTTTCACTGCCAATTCTTGAAACCATTGATCGGGACGATCCAAACATTCAAGCCTTGGTGATTTCACCAACTCGTGAATTAGCTATCCAAACTCAAGAACAGATGTATCAATTGGGTAAGGAAGAACGCGCTAAGGTTCAAGTCGTCTACGGTGGTGCTGATATTCGTCGCCAAATCAACAGCTTGAAGAGTCACCCACAAATCTTAGTGGGGACACCTGGTCGTTTATTAGACCACATGAACCGTCGCACGGTAAAACTGGACCACGTTAAGACGTTGGTCCTGGATGAAGCCGATGAGATGTTAAACATGGGCTTCTTGGATGACATCGAAGCCATTATCAAGGCAATGCCAGTTGAACGACAAACTCTGTTGTTCTCTGCTACGATGCCACCAGAGATTAAGCGCGTTGGGGTTCAATTTATGCAAGACCCACAACACGTTAAGATCAAAGCCAAAGAATTAACAACTGACTTAATTGATCAATACTATATTCGTGCAAAAGACTATGAGAAGTTTGACGTCATGACCCGTATGTTAGACGTTCAAGCACCAGATTTGAGTATCATCTTCACCCGTACTAAGCGTCGGGTTGATGAGATCACTCGTGGGTTGGAAGCACGTGGTTACAATGCTGCCGGGATCCATGGTGATTTAACGCAAAAACGTCGGATGCAGATCCTTAACCAGTTTAAGCACAGTCAACTTGATATCTTAGTGGCAACCGATGTGGCTGCCCGTGGGATCGACGTTGCTGATGTGACGCACGTCTTTAACTACGATATTCCTCAAGATCCAGATAGTTACGTTCACCGTGTTGGACGTACTGGTCGTGCCGGGCATCATGGTGTGTCATTAACCTTTGTTACCCCTAACGAAATGGACTACTTGCGTGAAATCGAAAAGTTAACCAAGGTGCGGATGCTGCCTTTGAAGCCACCTTCGGCTGAAGAAGCATTTACCGGTCAACTTTCTAACGCTGAGTCAACGGTTAAGGAATTAGTGGAAAAGACCGATACTGAAAAGTACGAGAAGGTCGCTTCTAAGTTACTTGACCAGTATGAAGCAGTTGATTTAGTAGCTGCCTTACTAAATGACTTAACTAAGGATGATTCGACTCAAGTACCCGTTAAGATTACACCAGAACGGCCATTACCTAAGCGTAAGGGCGGTCATGGTGGCAGTCGTAACTATCGTGGCGGTCATGGCGGTGGCCATGGACGTGGCGGTAACAACCGTCGTTACGGTAAGAGTAACGATAATCACCGTCGCTATGGTTCTAACAAGGATCATCGCGATCATGGTGGTAATCGTGATCGTAACAAGAACAACGGTGGTGGCAAACACGGCTTTACCATCCGTAAAAAAGACTAATCACTTTCACGCTGATATGAGTCAGCGTTGAAAATTAAAAGTTTAAACGTCTGATTTCAATTTTGAAATCGGGCGTTTTTTTGACAAGAAAATTATCGTGAAAGTCATTCAAGTTGAGGTGAGTGACGGTCACGCTACAAATTTAATTGGTGTGGTAGAATAAAACTACGAAATCAGTGAGAAAAGTGAGGAACTTTGTGTGATTTACGGGATTGGTGTGGATATTGAAGAGATTGACCGAATTCGAAAAATGGCTGACCGACAACACTTTGTGACCAAGGTCTTAACGCCTAACGAGGTTGCGGTTTATGAAGCGTTAAGTGATAAACGGTCGGCGGAATTCTTGGCTGGACGCTGGTCTGCAAAGGAAGCGTACAGTAAGGCGCTTGGGACCGGAATCGGTCACGCGGTATCGTTCCAAGATGTGGAGATTTTGGACGACGAAACCGGCAAACCGGTGCTGGTACAGCATCCGTTTGAAGGTAATGGGTTTGTGTCAATCTCACACACACGTGATCTCGTCATGACACAGGTATTATTAGAAGGAGTGTCAGAAAAATGACAATTGGACGACATCGCCCGACGCAGTTGATTATTGATCAAGCGGCGATTTATCAAAATATCGCGACTGAAAAGGCCCGTTTAAAACCTGGAACTGAACTGTTTCAGGTCGTCAAAGCGAATGGTTACGGTCACGGAATCACCCAAGTTGCACGAACAGCTGAGAAGGCCGGTGCGACAGGTTTTTGCGTGGCAATTTTGGATGAAGCGCTCACGTTACGTGATGCTGGCTTTACTCAACCCATTTTAGTGTTAGGGATTACTGACCCGAAGTACGCTGATTTAATGGCTAGTCGGCATATTTCTGCGACAGTCGGCTCACTTGAATGGTTGCAAACCGCAACCCAGGTGATTAAAGTGCCCCATCAATTGACAGTTCACTTAGGGTTAGATACCGGGATGGGCAGAATTGGTTTTCAGCATCCAGCCGAACTTGAAACGGCTGTTAAGTATTTAATCGCTTCGGAACAACTTGAATTTGAAGGAATCTTCACGCATTTTGCCACGGCGGATGCTGCGGATACGGCCTATTTTGAACAACAAGTTTCCCGCTGGCAAGCGTTCATGGCTGTTTTGCCCGAAAAGCCCAAGTACGTCCACGTGTCCAACTCAGCAACAAGTTTGTGGCATGAGGTCTGTAACGGTAATATGATTCGCTATGGTGTAGCAGCTTACGGTCTTAACCCATCAGGGACAGAGTTAACGGCACCGTTTGATTTACACCCAGCAATGAGTTTAACCAGCGAACTGGTTTTTGTTAAACAATTACCAGCTGGTCGGTCCGTTAGTTATGGTGCTACGTACACGGCCAAAGCCGATGAGTGCATTGCAACATTGCCAATTGGTTATGCAGATGGTTACGAACGACGTTTACAAGGGTTTCACGTGATTGTAGATGGTCACTTCTGTGAAATTGTTGGTCGAGTGTGCATGGATCAACTGATGATTCGGCTGCCACACGAATACCCGGTTGGAACACCGGTAACGTTGGTTGGCGAGGACCATGGTCTGACAATCAGCTTACAGGATGTTGCGGATTACTGCCAAACGATTCACTATGAGATTGCTTGCGGGTTCACATCACGGGTACCCCGCGTATATCGTTAATTATAATTACAAGATTAGAATCCTTTGTCAGATTAGTCGGCGAGGGGTTCTTTTTTTGAGTTGGCAATGGTAGAATTATAAGAATGAGTAACGGAACGATTAGGAGTCTATCATGAAAAACTATGTTGTACGAGACGAAACTAGTGATCAATTTAACCACCTACAGACGCCGTTTCGACGGTTACGATTGGTGAGTGCTGTGCAGCAGCGCGCTAGCCTCGAATTAACACCACGGTCGGTCATCATGACGGAATCACTGATTACCGGGTATCAGGAGATGAGTCAACTTAATGAAGAGATTGTACAGGAATACCTGCCTTGTGAAGACGAGGTGGCGCAACTGTATTTGAACCAAAGTGAGTAACGTTACGTTAGGGGGTGAAGAGATGGCAGAAGACGAGATTAAGCGGGGCGATATTTTTTACGCTGATTTATCGCCCGTGGTTGGTTCTGAGCAGGGTGGAGTGCGGCCAGTGTTGATCGTCCAAAACAATATTGGGAACCACTATAGTCCAACGGTAATTGTGGCGGCAATTACGGCTAAGATTTCTAAGCCTAAGATGCCAACCCACGTTGGGATCAAGGCGCACCATACCGGAATTGAAAAAGACTCGGTGATTTTATTAGAACAGGTGAGAACAATCGACAAGCAACGGTTGAAGGATCATGTTGCCCAGCTCGATGAAGCAACCATGTTACAAGTTGATCGGGCCTTAGAAGTCAGCATCGGGCTGAACAAGAAGAGTGAGTATAAAAAACGCAAGCGTGCCTAGCAAATAACTACATAAACAGTATTAGTCTTAAATCAAAAGGGTCCAATCAGTCGTCAATTGAGATGACTGATTGGACCCCTTATTTGTGTTTGGTAATGAAATTAAAGTTCGTTGTGTAAGTATTCAATTTCTGGAACGCGGAATTCCTTACGTTCCAGCGCATGGACGATGCGATCAAGCTTATCTTCATCAACATCGGCTGGTAAGGTGAACATGATCCGGTGCACCAATTCGCCTTCTTGTGCATCCAGGCTAATGACACTCACAATGTTAGTATATTTTGTAATGATTTTAGCAATGCCGGCTAAATCGCCACGATTACCTGGTGATACCACAGTCAACACGTAAGAACCAATGTTGACGTTCCAAGATTGTGACAGCATATCCATCAAACGGGTATGTGTGAGGATGCCATAAAACTTGTTGTTCGTGTCCAGAACTGCAATGTAAGGTAAGTCCTTAATTGAGAAGAAGACGTTAAAGAAAGCAGCTTGGACCGAAATAAACTTCGTGGCGTTTTTTAACAGCGTCGTAACGGGAAGTTGCATGTCGCCACCGCGAGACTTGTGACGATAAATGTGCATTTTGTAGATGTTACCACGGAAAATCGTGCCAGTTTCATCTAGAATCGGCACACAACGATACCCAGAATCTTCAAGTACCTTCAAAGCCTCTTCAAGTGTGACATTTTCCTGAACTGTCACCAAGCGCTCTTTAGGTTTAACTAAGGATTTCAACAACATTGGGTGTAACCTCCTAATAATTAGAACTCTCTAATAAACTACGAATATCATACCATAAATAACCGGATTGAAACAACAAAGATAGGGTGTTTGTGGGGAGAAAATGAGATTAATTAAAGTTTAAGGAATCAAGGTGTGGACGTGGTGATTAGATTAAATGGAATGAGGGATGTGATGATGGATTTATAAGCAAAAAAATAGTTGATTTTTCAAATTATAGTCAGATTTTAAACATCAGTTTTGCTGGATTTGATGTTCATAAATTATAAATAGAATTACTTGATTCAACCTTGCTAAGTCAATTTAAATGAGCCACTCAAAATGTTCAATTACTGATCTGTTGGGCAAGTAAACGTTTCATTTGGGTAATCCGGTAAAACTATGGTTAAATCGTTAAGGGCCTAATCGTAGTTACAAAAATGTAATAAAAAAATAATCATATTGACTGGTATTTTATGTATTTAATTCTATAATACTAGTTGAATAGTCGACTCTTTACCGTAATTATATAGATAGTGGGATATCTATTGATAGAAAATGTGAAGAAAAGTTTTATCTTTTAAACGTTGATATAGGACAATGTTAGTCGCAAAACAGTTGAACGGGGGTAGTCACCATGTAAATGCGTAGGCTGATCAATAGAGAATTGATGGGATTTCAAAGGACATACCTTAGTTTGGAGGGGTAGATATGGGTAATGTTGGAAAGCATAATCATAAATTAAACCGGGATTGTAGTACCAAGAAGGAGCACTTTAAGCTCTACAAGGCTGGAAAACTTTGGCTTGTTGCTGGACTAGCAACGGTCTCTTTTGGGTTGGCTCAAGCTGGCTTTATCACGCCGGCACAAGCGGACACGAATACGGCTGATAGTACTAGTGAGGCAACGGACGCTAATCCAGTTGTGGCTGATTCAAGTGTCAAGTTGAAGAACACCACTACGGTAAGCACTTCAGATACAGCGACTAGTGCAACAGCCACAACTAGCACTTCAGCAACATCAACCGCATCAGCGACGAGTGACAGTGTAACTGCTTCTAGTGAAGCGGCTTCTTCTGCTGTTAGCTCGGCTAGTGAGCAGGCTGCTAGTGCTGGTAGTAGTGTGGTGGAAAATACGAAACAACAAGCTTCGAGTTCCACTCAATCTGAAGGCATCAGTGCTGAAACTAAAAAAGCTGAGCAGCCAACTTCGCAACAGACAGTTAATGACATCAATAGTACAGCTAATATTAATAACACGACTGTCAGCAACACGGGCAGCTTAGCGGTATCTTCTAGTGCAGTTAGTTCGAGTGCTGAATCCGGCAGTAATGCTGCTAATCTCTCGAGTGGTTCTGTTAGCGCGACGGATAGTGCTGCCTTATCTAATAGCAATCATTCATTAACTGGCGCAGATTTGAGTGCAAGCTCAATCGTGTTATTTCGGGCCAAAGTCGACGCCGTTGCCATATCGAATTCAGATAGTGCAACTAGCGACGCTACCGGGACAACTGATACTTTGCCGGCCGGATTTAGTGTGACTGATCCGGCTTATGCAAGTGACACTTATGCGGCATATCTTGAATCAACGAACGATCCGTTGTTAGCAGATGACTATATTTATTTTGAAGTAAGTCAAAATAAATACCACGTCTCGATTGCGACTGATCGGAGCACTGCGAGTCAAGTGATTGTAATCGTGACAAAGCAGACTGGTGATACTTGGACACAAGTATCCAGCAACACTGTGGCAGCAGGGAAGTCTTATACTGATAGTTCTTCAGGAGTTACTGTGTATAATGACGCAGATTCTATTTGGCTAAGTGGTAGCGGATACACCATCTTAACAAACGTCTATGGGTATCTAGATGGCGAAAGAGTTGATTCAAAAGGCAATGCAATGACTTGGCCTGGTGATGCTGTTTTAAAGCCAAGCATTATTACACAAACCACTGAATACGTTGATCAAAACGGTGATGCACTTCCTGGAGCTACCAATGTTGTGATGACAGGGTTATCTGGTCAGTCGTATACAACTAGTCCTTCCGATGCCTTTCCGGGATATACAGTCACTCCCAGTCCTAATGCCACGGGGTATATGTCACCATTCTCGTACACGGGTCAATCTGTCGTTGAAACTATTCGTTCGACACCCATTGGTACGTTGACTTATACAGTTACTGATATTGACAAGGGTACAATGAGCTTTGTGTATAAACGAACTGGTTATGGTGATGTGGGAGGAAATTTAATATATGATCCTAAATCTACTTACACTAATCCAACTGAGGGTACCGAAAAACTTGCTGCAAATTATTTGGCAATTAATCCGTTTATTCCCCAAACAACGACAATTACGTATACTTACAATGCAGATCAAGTACCTATAACGATAAAATATGTGGACGAACAGGGAAATCCAATTAATGTTGATTCAAGTGTTCCCCAATCAGTACTTGGCTCATACAATGGGACAGCTACAATTCCCAAAGATATTGCCGTTATGGGTTATACGTATGACTCTCAATTTAAGTCGACTGTGACAGATAATCCAACGACTTTTGCTATTACATCTCTTAATCAAGCAGATAATGTGGTTACACTTCATTACATTGCCAATAAGGAAACAGTTTTAATTAAACATGTTGATGAGAATGGAACGCCAATTGATAATGGAACTTATGACAAGACAATTGGTACAACCTTTGGCACCACGGTTAGCTTGACTGAAGTTGATGATAATTACAACATTGATGGCTATGAATTAGAACCAAATAGCCCAAGAACGTACGTTGTTAATAAAGATGGTGATGGCAATAACGTTGTCACTTTAAGCTATATTCAACAACAAACAGTGACGGTTAATTATGTTGATCAGAATAATCAGCCGATTGATAACTCGTTGCTCCCTGCTGATACGACATTAAAAGGTATCGATGGTGAAAATATTACGGTTACGAGCCCAAGTATTGAGGGCTATACACCACTTTCATCCAATCCAACTTCTTATATTGTAGGATCAGACAATAATTCAATTACGTTGAAATATACATTAAGTCAACAGAGTGTAAGTATTCACTACACTGGTTTACCGGCAGATTTAGTGCCTTCTCAAAACAGTGTTACTGGTGATATTAACACAACCCAAACAATAACCCCGCAGCCTGTTCAAGGATACACACCTGATGAGTCCACATACACGGCTGATTTTACGACGGATGCTAATGGAAATCTTGTGAAACCTTCAATTACGATTAATTATACCGGTAATAAGGTTACTGGAACTGTAACATTCACTACAACTACTGACGGAGAAAACCCCACAGACACAACGGTTCCCGATGTTTCAGGAACTGTGGGCAATGTCGTAAACGTTCCAGTGCCAGCAAAGGCTGGTTATACGGCTGACCCGGCAGAAGTCACGGCGAAGGTTAACCCTGATGGTACGATCACCACAACTGAAACAGCAAATTATGTGCCAGCGGCACATTCATACACACTAATCCCTGTTGATGATAGTGAAACAGTACTTGGTGCAGAAGTGTCGGCAAACGGAACGACTGGTGAAGCAGTTGATACTACATTATTCCCACCCATCAAGGGTTACACGGTGGAGAGCAACCAGAATTTGATTGTACCAGCTGACGGCAATGTTAATGTCGTGTATGTTGGTAATCAAATTACGGCGTCCGTTACTATTCCAAGTAATATTGGTAATCAGGTTGTGCCAGATATCTCAGGTAAGACAGGTCAGAAGATTGACGTCACAGTTCCGATATTAACTGGTTATAAAGCTGATAAGACAACAGTACCAGCTGAGGTCAATCCTGACGGAACAATTACAACTACCGAAACAGTTACTTATACACCCGTCATTAATGAAACTAGTATTAGTACTAATAACGGTGGCTACACGATAACTGGTCAAACCGCTCCGAAGATGACAGTCACATTAACTGATCAAAACGGCGATCCAATCAATGATGCCAATGGTGATC
>NZ_AZEE01000016.1 GCF_001434895.1 Secundilactobacillus odoratitofui DSM 19909 = JCM 15043 | reverse complement strand
GTCACACTTGGCAAGTTTGGCTCACCCTTCGGTGTTTCAGTGACTCTGGCGGTGTTGGTTTCCGTATCGACAACCACTTCCGTCTTATCACCGTCTGGCCAATTCTTTTCAATCCGAACGACCACTCCTGCGCCATCCACACTAGTCTTCGTTGTCCCACCATCGGGATCCTTAACTTCTGGTGTTTGAACGTAGTAATCCTTTGGATCAACTGAAAGTGCTGG
>NZ_AZEE01000015.1 GCF_001434895.1 Secundilactobacillus odoratitofui DSM 19909 = JCM 15043 | reverse complement strand
AAAGTTACAATTCCAATGACCGACGGTCAAGTGCCAACGGATAAGATCGTGACCTTGACCCCAGCCGGCGGGAATCAGAGTACGGATATTCCCGTCCCAGCAAAGGCCACGACCACGGCCAAAGTGACAGGTGATAACGGCGGTTACAGCGTTACTGGTAAAGTAACCGGCGCCCCAGCAGGCACTGTTGTGACCTTAACTGATGAGAAAGGTACGCCAATTAAGGGCACCGACGGCAAGACCACTTATACTGGCACCACTGATGACGAAGGTAATTACACGATT
>NZ_AZEE01000014.1 GCF_001434895.1 Secundilactobacillus odoratitofui DSM 19909 = JCM 15043 | reverse complement strand
ATACGGAAACCTGCACAGGAACGAAACTTTGTTTAGTTTTGAGAGGTCTACTCTCATAAATAGTTTGAATGCTTTTTGGGCCTATAGCTCAGCTGGTTAGAGCGCACGCCTGATAAGCGTGAGGTCGATGGTTCGAGTCCATTTAGGCCCACTCAACAAACTTTGTTTGTTATGGGGAATTAGCTCAGATGGGAGAGCACCTGCTTTGCAAGCAGGGGGTCAGCGGTTCGATCCCGCTATTCTCCATTGATTCCGA
>NZ_AZEE01000013.1 GCF_001434895.1 Secundilactobacillus odoratitofui DSM 19909 = JCM 15043 | reverse complement strand
AAACCAAGCATTACGGATCCAGCAATCGCCGGTAATAATGGTGGCTATGATGTCACAGGTAAGACGACACCAAATACAACCGTTACGTTGACTGACGTGAACGGCGATCCGATTAAGGATGCCGACGGCAATCCAATCACGGCTAAGTCTACGGATACGGGTGAGTTTGACATTCCAGTGACGGATACCGAAGTGACGCCAGGTCAAATCGTTACGGCAACGCCAGACAAAGGGAACCAAAGCACAGAGCTGACAGTACCAGTTCCGGTGGACTATACAGTGACCCCGGTAACTGCAGACGGAAAGCCGATTTCAAATGTGACACCGACGCACTATAACGCTAAACCCGGTACGACAGTGAGCTATCCTGATGTTAAGGGTTATACAGTTCGGCCAAATAATGAAACAGTGCCTACGGTTGAAAATGGAAATGTGAATGTCACTTACACCCCAAACCCGGTCAACGCCCCAGTCACCATCCCAACTGACACAACAGACGGCAATAACGTCGATCATGCAGGAACGGCAACCGTCCCTGGTGTCACGGGTGTTACTGGTCAAACCGTAACGGTTAACGTGCCAACCAAGAAGGGGTACACCCCAACGGCTGACACCATTACCGCTACAATTGAACCAGATGGCAGCATCAAACCGAATGAAACCGTCACCTATACCGCTGATGGCCAAAACGGGTTAGTTGAATTTGTTGATGCAGACAATCCAACTCATAAATTGGCTGAGGATCAGACAGTTGAGGGTAAGACAGATGGTTACATTGATCACACGGCAGTTGAATCTGAAATTCAGTCTGTTTTGGCACAGAACTATAACTTAGTGAGTGACCAAACGGTTTCAAAGACCTTTAACCCAGATACTGGCGAGAACGTCTTCGTTGTGAAATTCAGAGTGATGGTTGATGCAACTTACACAACGGTACCAGTTGATGCCAATGGCAACGACATTCCTGGCACAACGGCGACGCCTGAAACGGGCGCGCTCGGTACAGAAATTTCGTATCCTGACGTTCCTGGTTATGAAGTTACAACTAACCCTGGGACTGTGCCAACGGACGGTGGTAACGCTAAAGTCGTTTATACCCCAACGACACACGCGTACAGCATTACGCCGGTTGATGAGAGCGGCAACCCAATTCCGGATACGAAAGCAACGCCTAAAACTGGTACTACCGCAACAGTGATTACTGATTTCCCTACAGTTGAAGGTTACACGCCGAAGACTGGCCAAGACGTTGAAGTACCAACGACTGATACCAGCGTCCAAGTTGTTTACGTACCGAATACCGTTGATACTACTGTCACCATTCCAAGTAACTATGGTGATTTAACGGTTGAGGGCGTTACGGGTAAAACTGGCCAAACGGTCGAAGTTAACGTACCTGCTAAACAGGGTTACACGACTAACAAGACGACCGTCCCTGGCGTTGTTAACCCAGATGGCACCATTTCAATTACGGAAACCATTGTTTACACACCTAACACGGTGACTGGTACGGTTACAGTACCAAGCAACTTGGGTGACGTGAACTTCCCAGACTTAACTGGTGTGACCGGGCAAGTGCTTGAAGTACCAGTACCCGCTCAGGAAGGGTATACCAGTGAGCCAAGTGTCGTTCAGTTTACGATTAATCCAGACGGTACGATTACAACGACAACGACGAATATCGATTATGTGCCTAATCAAGTGACTGGTGATGTGACCCTCGACAGCAATCTTGGCAATCTCACAGTTAACAACGTCACTGGTAAGACGGGGCAAACAATCGTAGTTGATGTTCCTCAACGTGATGGTTACACCAGTGATAAACAGACTGTAACGGCAATTGTTGAACCAGATGGGACGATTAAAGTGACGGAACCAGTCACTTACACCGAAACGGATGACGATACGGCAACTGCACCAACTGACAAGCAGGCAGCTCACAACCTTTCAGGTGCGCAAGCGAATGTAACGACAGTGAGTCACAAGACCCAAAATAGTGACAATCAGCAAAAAGCAACAGACAGTCGCAAATTGCCACAAACCAACGAAAAAACGCAGGATGCAACGTTAGCGAAAATTGGTTTGAGTCTAATGAGCTTGCTTGGTTTATTAGGACTAGCAGCAAAACGTCGTAAGCATGAAGACGAAGACAGCAACAAGTAAATCTTTGTAATCATTCAGTTGATGATTTTGCAGCAAGTCTGAGTGAAACAAAAGAAGCGGTGAACGCCTAAATGAGGGTGTTCACCGCTTCTTTTTGTGGTCACCAAGCTAACGGATAGCCAGGTTTACACATGTGGAGTGTGCTACAATTAATGCATCAAGTAGATGATGTAATCTTTTAGGGGGAATCGATATGAAACACTTTGGTATCTTAACCAGTTTAATGGTTGGTGGCCTGGCGTTGGTAACGTCCATGGGAACTGCCTACGCTTTTTCGACCTATCACCAATCAAGTAATGCAATCACACAGTATAAATCAAGCAGTTTGCGAACGTTAAATAATTCGGCAACGGGATTTGTGACGGCTGGTGCCTACCAGTTTGCAACTAACCCCTCAGGGACGAATACACTGAAAAGTGTCGCCGGTAATCAAAAGTGGAGGTTTAAAACCCGCTATCAATTGCCAAAGACACACGCAGCGAAGGGAAATAGTAAATATGATATGACCAATCCGCAATCAATGGCTTACGACGGTGGTCATTATCTTTATGTTGTGTATCAACCACACTATACCAAAGGCATGACGAACAAGGGCTTTGTTGCGCGTTACGATATGGCGAAGCTCAGCAAGTTATCCTTCACCAAAGCACAGGCGGCTATGGATGGTAAGGGCGGTAACAGCGCGGTAAAGGTCGGCGGTATTTTTACTACTGGTCATGGTCAGTCGTTAGCTTACGATAAAAAGCACCATTCACTTTATATGTGGCGGGACACCAGTATGAGTGCAACGAAGACCTCGACGCTACAACGCATCAGCACGTCGTCGTTAACACCCAATAAAGCGATCACCTTTCATATGAGTAGTTATGGCGCCAACGTACCAGGCGGGCACGACTTAACGTTTGATCACAGCGGTAACGCCTACTACTGGACAGTTTCTGGCAGTAAGGTGAAGGTTTATAAGGGCAGTATTGGTACCAAGACGGTTCATTTCCGCCTGACCAAGCAACTGTTCACTCACCGTCCAGGGACACATGAACAAGCAATGGGTTACAACGCCCATAACGGCCGATTATACCTGGTCGCTGATGATTCAATCACCAGCTTTCCAGCTAAGAAGTTAAATGGCAAGGGCACTTTGAAGAGTCGCGACTTTAAATACACGAAATTCAATTCACATCGTGAGTTTGAGGCCCTCAGCTTTACAAACAGCGGTCATGGCTTATTGCTATCCAACAAGAATCCAGAAGTGTTCCAATCAACAACCGCCTATTAGATTTAAAATCCAGTTAACAGCAAACAAAAGCGCCCTGAAATTACTTAATTTGGTAATTTCAGGGCGCTTTTAAGTTATCAGGTTAATAAATAACAACGGGTGTGTGTAGGGCTACGGTAGCATAGACGTGACTCATAACCGATGGTGGGGTGTTCACACAGCCATGTGAGCCGTGGGTGAGGTACCATGACCCACCATAGCGAGGCTGCCAAGGCGAATCGTGAATCCCGACACCGGTATCGTCAACGGGCATCCAGTAGCTGACAGGTGACGCGTAATTCGAGCCATCGTCATTCTGACCACGTAAAGTGGCATTGCGTTGCTTGTTCCAAACGACGTAAACGCCAGATGGTGTGGTACCTTTGACGGGTTTACCAGTCACAACGTCGGTTGAAATGACGATTTTACCATTTTTGTGCACCCACATGTGTTGCGCCGACTTAGAAACTTCGACGTAAGTGTTACCAATATCGGTGCCATCCTTGTGATAACCAGTTCCTTGAATGACTGGTGTGCGTGTGGTTGGCTTGCCGGCTAACACGAGCTTGGCTAGGATTGGCGTCTCTGAGGTCACTTTGATACTCCAACCATACAGACCAGCGGGAACTGAAACAGTTGACCCACTGTGGGTCTTGAAATGGCGGGTTTTATGAACCGTGCCATAACGATAACTCAGCTTAGTTAAGTACGACAAAATCTTGCTGTTGGACGTGGTCACTTTACCCTGACTGGTTGTTAGCCAGCTGGCAATGGTATCACGCGGAATCGTGACACGATGATTCGACAAACGGTAGGTGATTTTGTTAGTTGCCAGTTTTTGCGCTGTTTTTTTGGCGGATACTAACGACTTACTGTTTGCCAAGACAGTTGGTTGAACATAAGCCTGCTTGAGGTTAATCGTTGTTTCATGCCGTTCAATAGCCTTAGATAGTGCAGCCTTAACTGAGTTGGTCGAAACTTCGGACCCATAGACCGGTGCCTTAATCGTGAAGGCGTGATCCTGGTAGATTAATTTGGCGTTATGGGTTTGGGTCCGGTTGGTACCGGCCTTTGCCACGATTTGATTAGCCAATTGGGTTAAGTCAGCTTGATTAATGGCGCTGGCATCCAATTGTTGGTCACTGGCTGATGCACTAACCACGTGAAGTGGCCAGCTAAAGGCGTTTTGCTTTGCTAAAAGCTGGTTGAGTTTAGCTGTGGTAGGTGCTTTAATACCGGCGTCACGTGACGTAAAAGTGGTCAACGTACTCTGATGCTCGGTGACGGTGTACGCTTGATTTGCCAGTTTGGCGCTAAGCGTTGTGGCCGCTTGGTCAGCAGTTTGACCACCGACTTGCACGCCATCGATTTTGGTGCCACTTAAAAAGTGATGTTGATAATGGGCAGTACGAAAACCGTAGCCAATCCCTAAAATGGCGATGACGGCAATTCCGACTGTGGCCCAGCGAAAACGATGTGTCATATCTGCTCCTCCTTATATACTTCCTTAAGGATACGGCATAACCACACAAAACTCAATTTATACCCACTAAAAAAACGCCCCAAATTTTGGGGCGTTTTTGAAAAAATTGGTAAAGCAGCGTTTAGGCATCTAAAGCTGCTAAGCCGTCTTTTGTGACTTTCTTTAATGTTTCAGCAGAAGCTGCCATCTTGGCCTTTTCATCAGAGCTCAAAGGTACTTCAATGACACCAGCTAAACCAGTGGCATTGATAATAGCAGGCGTCCCGATGAAGACGTCATCCAAGCCGTATTCACCATCAAGTGAAGCACCAACAGGTAAAATGGCGTTTTCATCACGTAAAATTGCCCGCGTGATTCGCATTAAACTGGTTGCAACACCATAGTAGGTAGCACCTTTACGATTGATGATTTCGTAAGCCTTGTTACGAGTTTGATCTTCAATCTCGGCTAATTCATCTTTTGAAATACCTTTTTCTTCAGCAATCTGAAGTAATGGCTTTGAACCAATGGTTGCTTCTTCATAGGCTGCAAATTCAGTATCACCGTGTTCGCCTAAGATATAAGCGTCAACACTTCGTGGATCTAAGTTTAACTTCTTACCCAAAGCAACGCGTAAACGAGAAGTATCCAGTGAAGTCCCTGAACCAATAACTTTGTTCTTAGGGAAGCCAGAGAATTTCCATGTAGCGTAGGTCAAAATATCAACTGGGTTAGCGGCAATTAAGAAAATGCCGTTAAAGCCCGAGTCCACGATTGGTTGAACAATTGAACTCAAAATTTTGAGGTTCTTGTTCACGAGGTCCAACCGGGTTTCGCCAGGTTTTTGAGGAGCGCCAGCGGTGATGACAACTAAATCGGCATCTTTAGCATCGCTGTACTCACCCGCATATACCTTTTTTGGTGCGGTGAAGGCTTGCGCGTCTTCAAGGTCAAGTGCGTCTCCGACAGTTCTTTCCTTGATCACATCGACAACGACAAGTTCTTCTGCTAATCCTTGTTGCATTAATGCAAAGGCGTAAGCTGAACCGACAGCACCGTCACCAACTAGTACGACTTTTTGATGGCTCTTTGACAATGTACCCACCTCTTCCATAAAGTTTGTTTTTAAACACTTGTGTTTGAAAAAGTTATTCTTCGAACACAAGTATTGTATCATGAAATAGTAAGCGCTTTCCAATGGTTTGTTTGGGGATTTGTGAGAATTCTGAGACAGAGTTTGTGAAAACGCCGGTGTTTCGGTATGTAACTGAACAATATAAAATTAATGTATTTTTTAATCGGCATATTTTAACTATACCAATTCTCTAAAACTGATTAAATGACAACCCATTTAAATCTAAGTATTGTCTTGAGTTGGGTTTGAGTGCAACCCAAGTGGACTTATGCTATACTTTCAGAAGTAAACAGTTCGTAAGAATTGATAACGCTGAACGATTATGGCTATCGTTCAGCTATTTAGCATGGTTTAATATAGAAAATGTCACGAAATGGAGCGCGTTTATTAATGAAGATGATTGTTGGACTTGGCAACATTGGACCTCAATACAAGGAAACACGGCATAATACCGGGTTTATGGTTGTCGAGCAGTTCGCCAGTGAAGCGGGGTTAGCTTTTACGACTCGCAAAATGGAAGCTAAGTTGGCGAGTGGCCAAGTTAATGGTGAAAAGGTGTTGTTGGTTGAACCAACGACGTTTATGAATGAATCAGGGCGTGCAGTAGGTGCACTCATGAATTTCTACAAACTCGACGTTGAAGACCTCATCGTGATTCATGACGATATGGATATGCCATTGGGGCGAATTCGAATTCGACCAAAGGGATCCGCTGGTGGCCACAATGGCATTAAGAGTATTATCGCAGCATTGGGGACCAGTGAGTTCAATCGAATCAAAGTCGGGATTCAACACCCACAAAAAAGCAGTGTTGTGAACTACGTTTTAGGTAAGTTTACAACGGATCAGCGCGCAACGTTTAACCAAGCGGCTGATCATGCTGTTGCAGCTTTGTTTGATTGGGTTGATGGCGAGCAGGTGCCCGCTTTAATGAATAAATATAATTAGTTTTTTACAAGGAGTGAAGTGACGTGCAACTTGCAGATTTTTTTGCAAAAATGCCTCAATATCAGCAATTAGTCGCTGATTTTGATCATGCCGGTCGTCAATTACTGACTGGGATTGCGGGATCTGCACGAACAATGCTGATCCAGACGCTATTACAAAAAGAACAGCGGCCGATGATCTTTGTGACCGATACGGTTTACCATGCTGATCAGTTAACTGATGAATTGAGTAGTCAGTTATCTTCTGACCAGCTCTTTGAATTTCCAGTTGAAGAATTACTAGCTGCCGAAATTGCTACGAGTTCGCCAGATTTTCAGAGTCAGCGGATTCAAGCGTTGAGTGCACTTGTGCAGCAAAAACCGGCAGTGATCGTAACCTCGGTATCGGGTCTTCGACGCCAGTTACCTGATCCCGACATTTTTCGGGATGCTCAGATTCCGTTAGCAACTGGAGATGAAGTTGAACTTGAATCATTAACTGCCCGGCTGCAACGAATGGGCTATAAGCGGCAAAAATTAGTGGATGCACCCGGTGACTTTGCCGTTCGGGGTGCGATTATTGATATCTACCCGTTAGACACGGAATATCCAGTTCGGGTGGACTTATTTGATACCGAAATCGATTCACTGAGATACTTTGATGCTAGTACGCAACGAAGCGTGAACAACATCGACGAAGTGACGATCCATCCCGTAACTGACTTGTTGATGACGCCGGAGCAGCGACAGACTGCGGCCAAAACACTAACCGACCAATTAAAAAAAGAACAAAAAACACTCGCCAATGATGACGGCGAGTTACTCAACAATAGTATTACCCCCCTGATTGAAGCGCTAACCAAGGGGGATGTTTCTGCCGAACTCAGAATGTTTGCCGATACATTTTTTGGAAAAACCAACCTATTAGATTATCTGGGTGAGGACGGCGTCGTTCTGGTTGATGATTATCCCCGTTTGCGGGATACCAATAAGCAACTAGAATTGGATGAAGCAAACTGGTCCGTTGATAAACTCAGGGTCCATCAGATTTTTAAAGCACAGCAATTTGGGCTACATTTCCAAGACGTTTTAAAACGTGATCAGCATCCAGAGGTATTTTTTGCGCTATTCCAAAAGGGTATGGGCAATATGCGGTTCGACCAGTTACTCGAAATTCCGACCCGAGCGATGCAACAGTTTTTCGGCCAAATGCCACTGCTCAAACAAGAAATCGAACGTTGGTCATTAACGTCGCAGACCGTGGTCATGATGATGGCCACTGAAGAACGATTGGCTAAAGTATCACAAACGCTTGACGACTTCGGAATCAGTGCGGTTATGACCAAGCAGGAAGATATTCAGCCTGGAGTGGTTCAATTGATTCCAGCTCAAAGTCAGACTGGTTTTGAGTTACCAGATGCTAAGTTAGTCGTCATTACTGAAGCTGAGATGTTTAAGCAAGTCACCAAGCATCATCGACGCCGTCAGACGTTACAAAATGCCGAACGACTAAAAAGTTATACGGATTTGAAACCCGGTGATTACGTTGTTCACGTTAACCACGGAATTGGCCGTTTCGAAGGCACGCAGACCCTCGAGGTTGACGGTGTTCACCAAGATTACATGACGATTGCGTATCAAAATGGCGCGAAGCTCTTTATTCCAGTCAGTCAGTTGAATTTGATTCAAAAGTACGTTTCATCTGAAGATAAGAAGCCACGAATTAACAAGTTAGGTGGCTCAGATTGGGCAAAAACCAAGAAAAAGGTTGCTGCCAAGATTGAAGATATTGCCGATGACCTGATTGAGCTATACGCTAAGCGTGATTCGGAAAAAGGTTACGCCTTCCCAGCGGATGATACGTATCAAGAACAGTTTGACAATGATTTTCCGTATTCTGAAACACCAGATCAACTTCGAAGTATTGAAGAAATCAAACATGATATGCAAAAGGCCAAGCCAATGGATCGACTGTTGGTGGGTGACGTTGGCTATGGGAAAACTGAAGTCGCGTTGCGAGCAGCATTCAAAGCAATTGAAGCTGGCAAGCAGGTTGCCTTTTTAGTGCCAACCACGATTTTGGCCCAACAACATTACGATACAATGGTTAACCGATTTGAAGGGTTTCCCGTTAATGTAGCCATCTTGTCACGGTTCCAAACGACCAAACAAGTTCATGAGATTATTGCCGGTCTTGAAGACGGTAGTGTTGACGTGGTCGTTGGTACTCACCGATTATTATCAAAGGACGTTAAGTTTAAAGATTTAGGGCTTTTGCTAGTTGATGAGGAACAGCGGTTTGGCGTTAAACACAAGGAAAAGTTAAAGCAATTAAAGTCACAAGTCGACGTGCTAACGCTCACTGCGACACCAATTCCAAGAACCTTGCACATGTCAATGCTGGGGGTTCGCGACTTGTCCGTGATCGAAACACCACCAGCTAACCGATTCCCAATTCAAACCTACGTGATGGAACAAAACGCGGGCGCTATTCAAGATGGTATTCGACGTGAGATGCAACGGGGGGGTCAAGTTTTCTACCTCCACAATCGGGTGGATGATATTGAGGAAACGGTCAGCCAAATCAAAGCATTAGTCCCTGACGCTGAAGTGGCTTACATTCATGGTCAAATGACTGAGGCTCAACTTGAAGGGATTTTATATGATTTTATTCGTGGTGATTACGATGTTTTGGTCACTACGACGATCATTGAAACCGGGATTGACATTGCCAACGTTAACACCTTGTTTGTTGAAAATGCGGACCATATGGGCTTATCACAGCTATACCAGTTGCGTGGCCGGATTGGTAGAAGTAACCGGGTCGCTTATTCATACTTCATGTATCAACCTAATAAAGTGTTGACGGAAGTGAGTGAAAAACGACTCGAGGCCATTAAGGATTTCACGGAGTTGGGCTCTGGGTTCAAAATTGCGATGCGTGATCTCTCCATTCGTGGCGCGGGTAATTTACTCGGTAAGCAGCAAAGTGGGTTTATCGACTCAGTTGGTTATGATCTATATTCTCAGATGTTGGCGGATTCGGTCGCCAAAAAACAAGGTAAGCAAACTAAACCTAAAACTGATGCAGCTGTGGAGCTCGGCTTGGAGGCTTACCTACCTGAGAGTTATATTGCAGATCAACAGCAAAAAATCGAGATGTATAAGCGAATTCGTCAGATTGAAGGTCACGATGACGTGGTTGAAATTCAAGATGACTTAATTGACCGGTTTGGTGAGTATCCCGTTGAGGTCACCAACCTGTTAGCTGTTAGTCAAGTTAAGATTCAAGCGGATGCTGCGTTGATCGACAAGCTGCATCGAATCAAGGATCAGATTACGTTGACCTTCTCGGCTGCAGGCACGACGCGATTTAGTGGTGAGGATGTTTTCAAAGCGTTAGCCACAACTAAACTGCGTGCCACGGTTGGTCTGACGAACGACCGATTGGTAGTGAAATTAGTGATCCAACCGAAGATGACACCACAAACCTGGTTAACAGAATTGACACAGTTTGTTACAGCACTGAGTGAAATGGTGGCTGAACCAACCGCAAAATAATAGGTGATTTATGCAACGAAAAACAATGAAAACAGTGATGCAGGGCGCCATTTTACTGTCGGTCGCGTCACTCATCGCCAAAATTTTAAGTGCGGTTTACCGCGTGCCTTTCCAAAATATGGTGGGCAATACCGGCTTTTACGTTTACCAACAAATTTACCCAATTTATGGTATCGGGATGACCTTTGCTTTGAGCGGTCTGCCGATGTTTATTTCAAAATTAGTGGCAGAAACGCATTCGAAAAAGGATAAAATGGCGTTGCTTTCTCGCGTCTTTGTCATTATGGGGATTAGTTCACTGGTTTTATTTGGACTGCTTCAATTGTGTGCCTTCAAAATTGCTGTAGCAATGGGCGACCCGGGATTGACGCCAATCATCAAATCAGTGAGTTGGATGTTTTTGTTTTCACCGTTTTTAGCAGTGAGCCGTGGCTACTTTCAAGGGGAGTATGATATGCGCCCCTCCGCTACGTCCCAGTTGGTCGAGCAAACTGTTCGGGTCGGGGTTATTTTGATGGTAGCTTACTGGGCAGTTCATCACCAATGGCCGGTGTATAAAATGGGTGCTTGGGCCATGAGTAGTGCAGCGATTGCAGCCATTTTTGCTTCGGTGGTGATGGGCATCTACGTTTACCGGGCTCGGCTAAATTTTTGGACGCCGATTTCACAACCTGCACCGTGGTCATACACCACAATTGGCAAACGCTTGCTGATTGAAGGTGGTACAATCAGTCTGTTTGCTTCGATGATGGTCTTGCTTCAACTCGTTGATTCTTTTACAGTCATGCGAGGGTTAGTGGTTCATGGCTATTCTGATATGATTGCTAAATCAGTTAAAGGTGTCTATGATCGTGGACAGCCGTTGGTTCAACTGGGGCTGGTTGTTGCAACGTCATTTGCATCTTCACTGTTGCCTTCGCTCACAACCGCCTTACAGCGTGGTCGCCATGGCCAGTTCATTAAGCAGGCTAACACGGTCATTAGAATGAGCATGACGATTGCAACGGCTGCTGCGGTCGGGTTGATTGCGCTCATGCCAGAGGTGAATCAATTACTTTTTGGTAACCAAGAAGGTAACCGAATTTTAGAGGTCTACGTACTCAGTATCATTTTCGCCACGTTGATCATGATATATAATAGTATCTTGCAGAGTTTAAACCAGTTTACGGTAACCATTGCTGGACTGGGACTCGGTTTACTGGTCAAATTAGTGTTAAATCAACGCGCGGTCGTGAGCTTTGGCGCCATTGGTGCCAGCTGGGTGACCGTTTTGGCCTTGCTCGTCATGACATTATTCTTGATGAAACAGCTGAAAAAGCAGCGACTGGGAGCTTTTAAGGAAAGTTTCTTGTTCAAGCTAGCAGCCATTTCAATTGCCATGTGGTTGGGTGTGCGTTTAGCCATGCCATTTGGTCGTTGGTTGGCTTTCGGATTACCACCACGACCAATGGCACTCGCTTTAGCAATCCTGGGTGTCATCGTTGGTGTCTTAATATTTATCAGCTTAGCACTCAAGTACCAACTACTGACGTTGAGGGAATGGCTAATGCTGCCATTGGCTGGCAAGTGGTTAAGGTGGTTTAAGCGCTAGTTAGGCTGGTTACACATGGTAATACAGCGCCTGATGATAACAATAACGTTACTTAAAACGGAGGAAATCATGAGATTAGATAAATTTTTAAAGGTTTCACGAATTATTAAACGACGGACAGTTGCTAAGGAAATTGCAGATAAGGGACGCATCATGATCAATGATCGACCGGCCAAGTCGAGCACTGACGTCATGCCAAACGATGTTTTAGTGATTAAATTTGGTAATAAAACACTGACGGTTCAGGTGTTACAATTGCTTGAAACGACCAAAAAACAGGATGCTGAGAATATGTACAAAATTGTCAGTGAAGATTATGAGCAGGATTTTCGTGAGTAACGTTACAATTATGTAACTTTTCGTGAATCCGTTTTAATGCCCGTAGACAAGGTCTAAAATGGTTGATATACTCAACACGAGGATCTATGCATTGGGGGTGTTAAAATGGCGAAGCAAGCAAAAATTACTCGGCTTGATAATCAGTACACAAGACAAGTACAGCAACGCGAAGAACAGCGTCAAAGCAAGTCGGTTTTGACCAAGATTCGCAAGCGACGGGCGGTCATGATTATCTCTTGTTTTTTCATTGTGTTCGCTGTTTTAGGGATCCAGATTTTTCAAGCACGGGCTTCCGTTCATAAGACCGATGCTGCAATTGCCCAACGTCAAGAACGTTTGACGAAAGTCAAGGCCACGCATCAGCAACTTAACGAACACGTGAAACTCTTAAATGACAAATCGTACTTAGAAAATCTGATTCGATCAAAGTACTACTATGGTAAGTCAGGTGAGACAATTTATAGTCTGCCAGGCGATAAATCAAGTGATGTAACGGCCAAGTAGTCTGATGAATAAACGGTAAGATGAAGCTGGTCCCAACCTGATATTGGGGTTCGGCTTCGTTTTTATGTTCGGCTAATCAATGGCCAGAATTTGGTGGCATGAGATTTTGATTAAAAAATCGTTTGTTCTTCAGGCTGAATTTTCAAGAAATGTGCTATACTATTAGTACAAATTTAAGGAGGAACTTCTTGTTTATGGCAATCGAGGTTGGAGCAAAAGTTGCTGGTAAGGTTTCAGGTATTACGAATTTTGGTGCGTTTATTGATTTAGGCGACCACAAAACTGGGTTAGTGCACATTAGCGAAGTTTCAGATGGTTTCGTTAAGGATATCCACGACGTTTTGAGCGTTGGCGATGAGGTCACAGTTAAGGTGCTGTCGATTGGCGATGACGGTAAGATTGCGTTGTCAATTCGAAAAGCGACGGACCACCCAGAAGGCCATTCTAATCAAAGTGAACGACCACATCGTAGTCACGAACACCACGAAAGTAACGGTGCTCACCATAACGGTGGTAACGGGCACTTCCATGGTGGCAGCAACGGCGGCAATCGTCCGCGGAACAACAATCACGCAAGTTCAAACCATAAAGAGAGTTTCGATGATTTAATGTCGGGCTTTTTGAAGGAAAGCGAAGACCGGTTGGCGACGCTCAAACGCAACACTGAAGGAAAGCGTGGCGGTCGAGGCGGTCGACGCAGTTAAGTTTTATGACTGAATGTACGCTGTAATTGCCAGCATGCAATGAAATAATCAGAATGGCGCCATTGAATTCCGCACGTGGAGTTCGATGACGCCATTATTTTCTCAATTTAAAAACGGAGACACCAACATGGAAATCGAATCACAATTTAAAGCTTCGCTGGGACGGTTGCTTGATAGCCTTACATCACCAATCGTGGTGGCCGTATCGACTGGCGTTGATTCAATGGTTTTGTTAACGTTATTGCAACGACTACCAGAGATTGAACGGACCAAGTTAATTGTTGCACACGTGAATCATGAACTAAGGGCACAAAGTGTTGCTGAAGAAACATACCTGACTGACTATTGTCGAAAACACCAACTTAAACTAGTAAAGGCGCACTGGCCTAAGCAAATTCATCCGGCTAATGGAATTGAAGCGGCAGCACGAAGTTTTCGGTATCAATTTTTTGAACGGGTGATGGCTAATAATCAAGCCGCCAGTTTGATGACTGCTCACCACAGTGATGATAACGCCGAAACTGTCTTAATGAAGTTAGTGCGGGGCGGCGAGCTGACTCAACTACAAGGAATCACACCCAAGCAGCCGTTTGGAACGGGTCAACTTGTCCGACCGTTGTTGGATTTTAATAAAGCCCAGCTCGTTGCTTACGCTAAGACAAATCAAATACGCTGGTTTGAAGATGATAGCAATCAAATTAATGATGTCTTTCGTAATCGAATCAGGCATGATGTGATACCACTTTTGAAGCGAGAAAATCCCGCTTTCTTGAGGCACGTGGCGCAATATTCCTCCCAATTAACGGATGCCTTACAACTCGCGGATGCGCAAATTGAGCAGTTGTTAACAACAGTTGCCGTGCAACGCAATCCCTTGGTCGTATCAGTGCCGCGTTTCTTAAAACTGTCGGCGGTTAGTCAGCGAGGGGTGGTGAACGCTGCTTTGAATGAGGCTGGTGTGCCCATCAATCGGCGGTATCTCGATGAAATTTTACAAGTCCTCCACAATCGAATGAAACCCACGGCAAAGCTTGATCTAGCACAGGGATTTCAACTTGTGAAATACCGTCAGCAATTTTCCGTGACTTCCGCTGGAAAAGTTATTGAAAATCAGGTTACGACCAATCAAATTGTGGTACTATCTAACCAATGGGTGCAGTTATCACAGGGATTGTCAGCACAGTTGAGCATCAATCATCAGACGACTTTTTCTGATCCATGGCGGATGGCATTGTATTTGACACCTGCAGACTTACCGCTTGTGGTGAGGCCAGCACAATCACAAGATCGAATTCGACTTGCCTCTGGTGGGCATAAGACGGTTCATCGGCTACTGATCGATCATCACGTTTCAGTGGTTGATCGCGCCAGTCGCCAAGTGGTGGTCACCAACAAAGGTGAGGTACTTTGGCTGATTGGTATTCAACGTTCGGCACGTTTATCTGCGACAACCAACCCCAATTACGAACTGGTTTTAAAACAAACTGATTAGAGGAGTAAATTTATGAATAACGATATCGAGCGTGTTTTATACAGCCAAGACGACATCAAAGCTGCTTGCAAGAGGCTGGCTGCAGAGATTGCAACAGACTATGCGGGGAAAAAACCGCTGTTCATCGGTGTTTTAAAGGGCGTCATTTTTTTCATGACTGACCTGATGCGTGAACTAGACATGTTAACCGACATGGACTTTATTGACGTGTCCAGTTACCATGGTGGGACTGCATCAACCGGTGAGATTACCTTAGTCCATGACGTTGGCACCGACATTCGTGGTCGTGACGTTATCTTAGTAGAAGATATTTTGGACAGTGGTCGGACCTTAGCATACTTACAAGATCGGTTGATGGATCGTCAACCCAGTTCACTCAAAGTGTGTGCTTTGCTTGATAAACCTGAGGGACGCGTTGTTGAAGCTAAGGCTGATTACGTTGGTTTTAACGTTCCAAATGAATTTCTGGTTGGCTACGGTTTGGACTACGACGAATACTACAGAAATTTACCATACGTAGGTGTTTTAAAACCCGATGTTTATGCGAAATAAAACATTAGTCAAACAAGGTCAAATGTGATAATATAATTTCTATCAGCGGGGGAGATTTCCCTCAGTTTCGTTCCTGATCAATTGAGGAACCGTGAGTAAGGAGGCACTAAATGAACAATCGAAGAAATGGACTTTTTCGTAATAGTCTTTTCTACATTGTGATCTTCTTGTTGGTCATGGGCGTTATTTACTTTTTCCAAGGAAATAACTCAAATTCACAATCCCAAGACATTCAGTCAAGTGAATTCATCCAACAACTAAAATCTAACAAGATCAAGAAGTTCTCCGTTCAACCTTCTGGTGGCGTTTATAAAGTTACCGGTGAGTATCGGACTGCTCAAAAGACTAAGACTTCTACTGGCTTTACCCTCGGGGGTAGTACCAGTACGAAGGTCACCAACTTCTCAACAGCTGTTTTGCAAAACAACTCAACTGTTTCTGAGGTGACGCGTTATGCACGGGATCATAACGTCAAAATGAACACGAAGGCCGAAGAGTCCAGTGGCTTTTGGGTAAACCTATTAGTTTACGTCTTACCACTGATCGCGTTCATTTTCTTCTTCTACATGATGATGGGTCAAGCCGGTCAAGGTGGCGGTAACGGTAAGGTCATGAACTTTGGTAAGTCCAAGGCCAAGCCAACTGACAGCAAGGAGAACAAGATTCGTTTCTCTGACGTCGCCGGTGAAGAAGAAGAAAAACAAGAATTGGTCGAAGTTGTCGAATTCTTGAAAGATCCACGTAAGTTTGTCTCGCTAGGTGCACGTATCCCATCGGGTGTGTTACTCGAGGGACCTCCTGGTACTGGTAAGACCTTACTTGCTAAGGCGGTTGCTGGTGAAGCGGGCGTGCCGTTCTATTCAATTTCTGGTTCTGATTTCGTCGAGATGTTCGTCGGTGTCGGGGCTAGCCGAGTTCGTGATTTATTCGAACAAGCTAAGAAGAACGCACCATCAATCATCTTTATTGATGAAATTGATGCTGTTGGTCGTCAACGTGGTGCTGGTATGGGTGGCGGTCACGATGAACGTGAACAAACCCTGAACCAGTTGCTGGTTGAGATGGACGGGTTTACTGGTAACGAAGGTGTTATCGTGATGGCGGCTACTAACCGTTCAGACGTGCTGGATCCAGCCTTGCTGCGTCCAGGTCGTTTCGATCGTAAGATTCTTGTAGGTCGTCCAGATGTTAACGGCCGTGAAGCAATTTTGAAAGTCCATGCCCGTAACAAGCCATTAGCTAATGACGTTGATTTAAAGGAGATTGCCAAGCAAACACCTGGTTTTGTAGGTGCTGACTTGGAAAACCTCTTAAACGAAGGGGCTTTGTTGGCTGCTCGTCGTAACAAGACCTCGATTGACGCTTCTGATATTGATGAAGCTGAAGATCGTGTGATTGCCGGACCAGCTAAACGTAACCGAGTAATCAGCAAAAAGGAACGTGAAACTGTTGCGTACCATGAAGCTGGCCATACGATCGTTGGGTTAGTGCTCAATGATGCTCGGGTCGTTCACAAGGTTACAATCGTGCCACGGGGTCGTGCTGGCGGGTACGCCATCATGTTGCCACGTGAAGATCAGATGCTCATGAGCAAGAAAGATGCCATGGAACAAATGGCTGGGCTCATGGGTGGTCGTACCGCTGAAGAGATTATCTTCGACTCAGAATCATCAGGGGCTTCCAATGACTTTGAACAAGCTACTCAAATCGCACGTTCAATGGTTACTCAATACGGGATGAGTAAGAAGGTCGGTACCGTTGCACTTGAGAGTGCTGGCAGTCAACCATTTGCCGGTGCTGCGTATGGTCAAGGTCCTGCTTATTCACAGGAAACAGCCGCAACCATTGATGAAGAAGTTCGTCGTTTAATCAATGAAGCACATGAAACCGCTCGTAAGATTATTTCCGAGCACCGTGAACAGCACAAGATTATTGCCGAAGCACTGCTGAAGTATGAAACCTTGGATGAAAAGCAAATTATCAGTTTATATGAAACTGGTGAAATGCCAGATAAGTCCAACAATGGTGAATTTCCAAGTGAAAAGGCCGCAACTTTTGAAGAGTCAAAGCGTGAACTTGAGCGTCGTGAAGCTGAGCGTCAAGCAGCTAATCAAAACAAGGACACCCCGGCTGAAGATGAAGAAGCAACGCCTAAGCCAAAGGAAGATCAACCATCAGATGATGATCATTCTCATCCAGATGATGAAGCGTAATCAGAGGTTAATGATCTAATTAATCACGAATGAACGTCCTACTTTGATTAAGTAGGGCGTTTTTAGTTGTTGTAAAAGATTCATGTGCACCGATTTGTCCAGATACTACAGTACAACGTGAAACATGGTATAATACTTTGAATATTCTAAGGAGGACAACATGTCAGATTATTTAGTAAAGAGTGTGGTTGACGACGGCCAATTTCGAGCTTATGCCGTTGATGCTACTGAATTAGTGAGAGAAGCCCAGTCTCGACACGACACTTGGTCTGCGGCGTCAGCAGCACTGGGACGTAGCTTGGTGGCGACCCTAATGTTATCGTCATCTGTATTGAAGGGCGACGATACGTTAACGGTTCGTATTAACGGTGGTGGTCCCGTAGGTGGAATCGTCGTTGACGGTAACGCAAATGGTACCGTTAAGGGTTATTTGCAAAACCCACATGTCAACCTCCCGTTAAATGATCGCCACAAAATCGACGTCGCCAAAGCTGTCGGAGTGGATGGCTTTTTGTCTGTTACAAAGGACCTTGGTTTGGATCAGCCTTATACTGGCCAAGTGCCACTTGCCTCTGGTGAAATCGGCGATGATTTTACTTACTATTTGGCCCAATCAGAACAGATTCCGTCAGCAGTTGGCGTGTCTGTGTTCGTTAATGATGATAATTCTATTCAAGTTGCTGGTGGTTTCTTAGTTCAAGTGATGCCGGGTGCCAGTGAGGATGCCATTGGTAATTTGGAAAAACGGCTTAAAGAAGTGCCAATGGTTTCAGAGCTGTTGTTGGCTGGACAGAAGCCAGAAGACATGCTCAACCTATTATTCGGAGCTGAAAACGTTAAAATTTTAGACCGGATGCCAGTTAGTTTTAAGTGTAATTGTTCAAAATCACAATTTGCAAAGGCGCTGGCTAGCGTTTCTCAAGATCAACTAGAGGCCATGATCAACGAGGATCACCATGCTGAAGCAGTTTGTCATTTTTGTAAGAACAAATATGAATTTACTGAAGCTGAATTGCGTGAAATTTTAAAAACAAGTCAAGCTAAGTAGTGTTGTGACGATCAAGTTTGGTGCATGACATGGTGATCAGTTATGTGCTATGATAGCAAGCGCAGAAAAAAAGTAAGTACAATCAGTTAGAGGTGAGCATATGGAATGGCAAATTGGAGACGTTAAGATTGCCAATCAAGTTGTTGTTGCCCCCATGGCGGGTGTGACTAATTCAGCTTTTCGAGTCATTTGTAAGGAATTTGGCGCAGGACTAGTGGTTTGTGAGATGATTTCAGACCGCGGCATTATGTACCATAATCAAAAAACGCTAGATATGATGTTTGTGGATGCCAGTGAACATCCAATGAGTATTCAAATTTTCGGTGGTAGCAAGGAGACACTTGTTCAAGCCGCTAAGTTTGTGGATCAAAACACCGCGGCCGATATTATTGACATTAATATGGGTTGTCCAGTTAACAAAGTCGTCAAGACGGATGCTGGTGCAAAGTGGTTGCTAGATCCAAACAAGGTTTATGAAATGGTTTCTTATGTGACGGATGCAGTTAAGAAACCGGTCACAGTCAAGATGCGAATTGGCTGGGATGATCAACACGTTTTTGCTGTTGAGAATGCTCTGGCTGCGCAACGTGCTGGGGCATCGGCCCTCGCCATGCATGGTCGAACTCGAAAGCAGATGTATCAAGGTCATGCTGACTGGGACGTTTTAAAGGACGTTGCCCACGAGTTGACTATTCCGTTTATGGGCAATGGTGATGTTAAGTCTGCAGAAGATGCGAAGCGCATGCTTGATTACACTGGTGCGGATGCCGTTATGATTGGTCGAGCAGCTATGGGGAATCCGTGGATGCTTCGGCAAACTGAACATTATTTGGCAACTGGTGAGTTAATTGAGGAGCCATCCCCAGAAAAGAAAATTCAAACCGCAAAGGAACATTTACACCGTCTAGTAGAACTAAAGGGTGAAAACGTTGGTCCACGTGAATTTAGAGGGCAAGCAGCTTACTATCTTAAGGGAATTTCGCATTCTGCAAGAACTAAGGCTGCGTTGAACAATGCAGAAACTGAACAAGAGATGCACGATATTTTCGATGCGTTTCTTGAAAAATTGGCGGCATTACCCGTGAGTGGCCGATAATTTTTAAAAAAGCAGGCAAAAGAGCTTGCTTTTTTTATTGAGGGTTGTCAAAATTAAAAGCGGACCTATAAAAGATGGAGGTATTAGTGTGGCTGGAAAAGATAAAGAAATGAACGACCAACTACGCGTTCGTCGCGAAAAGATGGATGAATTGCGTGAGGCTGGCATCGATCCTTTTGGTCATCGATTCGAACGAACTTATTTAGCTGAACAATTACAGCAGGAATTTGCGGAATCTGACAAGGATGAACTGAACGAAAAACATCTGACGGCAATTATTGCAGGACGGATGGTATCAAAACGTGGTAAGGGGAAGGTTGGCTTTGCTGATCTTCAAGATCGCACTGGCCGAATTCAGATTTATGTGAGAAAAGATATCTTGGGTGAAGAAGTTTATCATATCTTCAAACGCTCAGATATTGGTGATCACCTTGGCATTGAGGGCGACATCATTAAAACTGACATGGGTGAGTTAACGATTCGGGCAACGAAGTTAACCTTCCTATCAAAGGCGCTACGACCACTCCCAGAAAAGTACCATGGTTTACAAAACAAGGAACAAATTTATCGTCAACGTTATCTGGATTTGATTTCGAACCCAGAGAGCTTTGATCGTTTTAAGAAACGTAGCAAGATCATCACGGCAGTTCGTAGTTATCTTGATGGTTTAGACTTTACGGAAGTGGAAACGCCGGTCTTGCATAACCAAGCCGGTGGTGCGTCAGCACGGCCATTCATTACCCACCATAACGCCTTAGATATTGATTTATACTTACGAATCGCACTAGAATTACACCTTAAGCGGTTAATTGTTGGTGGGATGGAACGAGTATACGAAATTGGGCGCGTCTTCCGAAACGAAGGGATGGATACTAAACATAATCCTGAGTTTACGATGCTTGAAACCTACGTTGCTTATTTTGATTTCCATGACGTCATGGATGAAACTGAGGGAATCTTTAAGGCTGCTGCTCAAGCCGTTACTGAAGATGGCCTTGTCACCTACCAAGGCCACGAGATTGACTTAAAGAAGGACTTTGCTCGTGTGCATATGGTCGATGCCATCAAGCAGTACACTGGGGTTGATTTCTGGCCTGAGATGACTGTGGAACAGGCTCGCGCATTGGCGGATGAACACGGCATCCATTATGAAGACTATTGGGCAGTTGGCCACATTATTAACGCCTTTTTCGAGGATCTTGTTCAGCCTAAGTTGGAACAGCCTACCTTTATTTATGGTCATCCAGTTGAAATCTCACCATTGGCAAAGAAGAACCCAGATGATCCAAGGTTTACTGATCGGTTTGAACTTTACATCCTCGGTAATGAATTTGCCAACGCCTTTACTGAACTTAATGACCCAATTGACCAACGTCAACGGTTTGAAGCTCAAGTTAAAGAACGTGAAGCTGGTAATGATGAAGCAGAGGGAATTGATGAAGACTTTATCGAAGCACTTGAGTATGGGATGCCACCTACTGGGGGACTCGGTATCGGCATCGATCGTTTGGTCATGTTCTTAACTGATGCTGAATCAATTCGAGATGTTTTATTGTTCCCAACGATGCGTCCCGAAGAATAAAAAAATTATCGATAATAATATGGATTAAAACCGCACGTTATTTATTTAGCGTGCGGTTTTGTTCGTTATTTAACTAAAATCATTTCAAGTTAGAATGAATGTGTATTCATTTACCATGTATTCCGAACTTCTGCAATTAGAAGCACGAAAGATCTATATGCTGAGTACTCGTGATTTTAAAAAAAGTGTTGTGAAAGTGTTGACCAATCATTATTTAGCTGGTATAGTAAATATCGTTGTCAAAGAGATAACGCATCGGCAAAACAAGATGTTGAATAGATATTCAAACTTCTTATAAAAAACCGTTGACGAACTTGAAATGACATGCTAAGATATAAAAGTTGTCAAATGACAACGACTTAAATCTTAATTGGTAGACCTTTGAAAACTGAACAAAGTTTCGTTTCACAAATGTGCAGGGTATATCA
>NZ_AZEE01000012.1 GCF_001434895.1 Secundilactobacillus odoratitofui DSM 19909 = JCM 15043 | reverse complement strand
TTTTATATTAATTAATAATTTCATTAATTAAGCCGAGAACACCGCGTATTTTGAGTTTTTTATTAGTAAAGTTTATTTACTTCGCGTAATACTCAATTAACCAATCACGTTAGTGATGAGGTTAAGTTATAAAGGGCGCATGGTGGATGCCTTGGCACTAGGAGCCGATGAAGGACGGGACTAACACCGATATGCTTCGGGGAGCTGTACGTAAGCTTTGATCCGGAGATTTCCGAATGGGGAAACCCAATCATCTTAGTCGATGATTAATGCTTAGTGAATACATAGCTAAGTATTGGCAGACGTGGGGAACTGAAACATCTAAGTACCCACAGGAAGAGAAAGCAATTGCGATTCCCATAGTAGCGGCGAGCGAAGTGGGAACAGCCCAAACCAGGAAGCTTGCTTCCTGGGGTTGTAGGACTGAACATTTGAGTTACCAAAGTTGTTGATAGTCGAACGGTTTGGGAAGACCGGCCATAGCGGGTGATAGCCCCGTAGACGAAATCAATGACCCTCAGTTCAGGATCCTGAGTACGGCCAGACACGTGAAACCTGGTCGGAATCCGGGAGGACCATCTCCCAAGGCTAAATACTCCCTAGTGACCGATAGTGAACCAGTACCGTGAGGGAAAGGTGAAAAGCACCCCGGAAGGGGAGTGAAATAGTTCCTGAAACCATGTGCCTACAATTAGTTGGAGCCCGTTAATGGGTGACAGCGTGCCTTTTGTAGAATGAACCGGCGAGTTACGTTAACATGCAAGGTTAAGATGAAGAGTCGGAGCCGTAGCGAAAGCGAGTCTGAAACGGGCGTTTCAGTATGTTGATGTAGACCCGAAACCAGGTGACCTACCCATGTCCAGGGTGAAGGTGCGGTAAAACGCACTGGAGGCCCGAACCCGTGTACGTTGAAAAGTGCTGGGATGAGGTGTGGGTAGCGGTGAAATTCCAAACGAACTTGGAGATAGCTGGTTCTCTCCGAAATAGCTTTAGGGCTAGCCTCGGAAAGAGAATCGTGGAGGTAGAGCACTGTTTGGACTAGGGGCCCGTCATGGGTTACTGAATTCAGATAAACTCCGAATGCCACTGATTTATATCCGGGAGTCAGACAGTGAGTGATAAGATCCATTGTCGAAAGGGGAACAGCCCAGACCACCAATTAAGGTCCCTAAGTGTATCCTAAGTGGAAAAGGCGGTGGAGTTGCATAGACAGCTAGGATGTTGGCTCAGAAGCAGCCACCATTTAAAGAGTGCGTAATAGCTCACTAGCCGAGTGATTCTGCGCCGAAAATGTACCGGGGCTAAGGATACCACCGAAATTGTGGATTCGACCTTATGGTCGAGTGATAGGAGAGCGTTCTAAGGGCGGTGAAGCTAGATCGTAAGGACTAGTGGAGCGCTTAGAAGTGAGAATGCCGGTATGAGTAGCGAAAGATCAGTGAGAATCTGATCCACCGAATGACTAAGGTTTCCTGGGGAAGGCTCGTCCTCCCAGGGTTAGTCGGGACCTAAGTCGAGGCCGAGAGGCGTAGACGATGGCCAACAGGTTGATATTCCTGTACTAGTAAGATATGTTTGAGCGATGGAGGGACGCAGGAGGCTAAGCCGTGCGCACGATTGGAAATGTGCGTTCAAGCAGCAAGTCTGGTTATCAGTTAAATGCTTTTAACCGGGTAGACAAGCTGTGATGAGGACCGAATTTAAGTAGGGAAGTGGCCGATGTCACACTGCCGAGAAAAGCTTCTAGTGAGTATCTTACTACCCGTACCGCAAACCGACACAGGTAGTCGAGGAGAGTATCCTAAGGTGAGCGAGTGAACTCTCGTTAAGGAACTCGGCAAAATGACCCCGTAACTTCGGGAGAAGGGGTGCTGCACGTCAGTGCAGCCGCAGTGAAGAGGCCCAGGCGACTGTTTATCAAAAACACAGGTTTCTGCAAAATCGTAAGATGACGTATAGGGGCTGACGCCTGCCCGGTGCTGGAAGGTTAAGTGGATGAGTTAGCTTCGGCGAAGCCCAGAAATGAAGCCCCAGTAAACGGCGGCCGTAACTATAACGGTCCTAAGGTAGCGAAATTCCTTGTCGGGTAAGTTCCGACCCGCACGAAAGGCGTAACGATCTGGGCACTGTCTCAACGAGAGACTCGGTGAAATTATATTACCTGTGAAGATGCAGGTTACCCGCGACAGGACGGAAAGACCCCATGGAGCTTTACTATAGCTTGATATTGGGTGTTGACACAATTTGTACAGGATAGGTCGGAGCCGTAGAAACCGGAACGCTAGTTTCGGTAGAGGCGCTGGTGGGATACGACCCTTGTTGTGTGAACACTCTAACCCGCACCACTTAGCGTGGTGGGAGACAGTGTCAGGTGGGTAGTTTGACTGGGGCGGTCGCCTCCTAAAAAGTAACGGAGGCGCCCAAAGGTTCCCTCAGAATGGTTGGAAATCATTCGTAGAGTGTAAAGGCACAAGGGAGCTTGACTGCGAGACAGACAGGTCGAGCAGGGACGAAAGTCGGGCTTAGTGATCCGGCGGTACCGTATGGAAGGGCCGTCGCTCAACGGATAAAAGCTACCCTGGGGATAACAGGCTTATCTCCCCCAAGAGTCCACATCGACGGGGAGGTTTGGCACCTCGATGTCGGCTCATCGCATCCTGGGGCTGTAGTCGGTCCCAAGGGTTGGGCTGTTCGCCCATTAAAGCGGTACGCGAGCTGGGTTCAGAACGTCGTGAGACAGTTCGGTCCCTATCCGTCGCGGGCGTAGGAAATTTGAGAGGAGCTGTTCCTAGTACGAGAGGACCGGAATGGACACACCGCTGGTGTATCAGTTGTGCCGCCAGGCGCATTGCTGAGTAGCTATGTGTGGATGAGATAAACGCTGAAAGCATCTAAGTGTGAAACTCGCCTCAAGATGAGATTTCCCATTCCTTTATGGAAGTAAGACCCCTGAGAGATGATCAGGTAGATAGGCTAGAAGTGGAAGTGCAGCGATGTACGGAGCGGACTAGTACTAATCGGTCGAGGACTTAACCACGAAGTGGTGTTCATCGGATAGAAAATTGATATTAGCTAGTTTTGAGAGCACCAGTTCTCAATAGTGTGGTGGCGATAGCCTGAAGGATACACCTGTTCCCATGCCGAACACAGAAGTTAAGCTTCAGCACGCCGAGAGTAGTTGGGGGATCGCCCCCTGCAAGGGTAGGACGTTGCCACGC
>NZ_AZEE01000011.1 GCF_001434895.1 Secundilactobacillus odoratitofui DSM 19909 = JCM 15043 | reverse complement strand
GTCACACTTGGCAAGTTTGGCTCACCCTTCGGTGTTTCAGTGACTCTGGCGGTGTTCGTATCGGTACTGATATCAACCACCGTCTTGTCACCGTCTGGCCAATCCTTGGTGATCTGCGTAATCGCTCCAGAACCATCTACCTGAGTTCTGGTGACACCGCCATCTGGATCTTTGGAAACAGATTGAATGATAAAATTGCCTGAAATGAAGTCAGTATCACTCAGTGAGTAATTTGAATTTGCATCACGTACTTTCTGCTTTCCCGCTTGATTCAAATTAATGACGTAAGTTCCAACTGCAGTTGGAATTGTATCGGCACCATCAAAGGTGAAATCTGAATTAGTAAGAACTGGATGTCCAGTAAGTGTACTACCGTAACTTACGCCAAATTCAGGAGTTGCATCACCTTCATCGATCACTTCACTGTTAACTGTAATCTGAGTTTCTTCATCACCAGTTGTAGCCTTTGCCTTGATCGTCAAAGTCCCGGCAATGAAGTCGCTACTTGTGAACGTGTA
>NZ_AZEE01000010.1 GCF_001434895.1 Secundilactobacillus odoratitofui DSM 19909 = JCM 15043 | reverse complement strand
CAAAACCAGAAGCAAAACCAGAAGCAAAACCAGAAGCAAAACCAGAAGCAAAACCAACAACTGAACAACCAAAGGTCACAAAATTTACCCAACCAGAAAAACTGCCTGATTATTTAGTCAAGCCCAATCAAACCCAGATTTCGCCGAAACCGGTTACACAGCATATTAGAATTATTGTAAGGCACGTTCATCACCATTGGGTGGTTATCCTTCATGAACAAGAAAGTAAAACACCTCAAAAACAAAATAAGAAACACTATTTAAAACAAAAGAAACGCATGATTCACAGCAAGGTCAAACAGCCACATCATTCAAAACGGAACGTCGCTAAAAAACGAGTCGTCAAAAAGAATCAAAAGCACCGTCATAAACAGCAAAAAGTCACTCATAAACATCGGCATTTACAGCATTCAAAGCGTCAAGTACATTAATGGCGAATGAATTGACCTTGATTACCGACCGTTCAGACAGCGGTCGGTTTTTGATGTGGTAAACTATAGAGTAAACATTTTTAGGTAAGGAGTATCGAGATGAAGCAGACAGAAACTAAGAAATGGGATTTATCACGAATTTACGCTGTTGGCCAAGGCGTTTTAGTCGGTCTCATGGCAGGTGTAGTGGTGAGTTGTTTTCGCCTGCTCATTAGCCGTGGGTTACTGTTTGTTCAGTGGTTCTTTGGCCAATCACACCAGCATCCTAGTTTACTCGTAGTGTGGCTCGTATTGAGTGTGATATTGGCTTTGATCACTGGGCGTTGGCTGAAGCAGGTACCTGATATTAAAGGTTCCGGTATTCCTCAAGTTGAAGGTCAATTGATGGGGGAGTTGGATTATCATTGGTGGCCGGTACTTTGGCGTAAGTTTGTTGGTGGTGTATTGGCCATTGGGAGTGGGTTGTTTTTGGGTCGTGAAGGACCATCCATTCAACTTGGTGCGACCGTTGGACAGGGATTTGCTGCTACTCAAAAAATCACTGGTAATGATCGGCGTGTGCTGATTGCCAGTGGTGCGTCGGCAGGACTTTCAGCTGCCTTTAACGCGCCAATTGCAAGTTCATTATTTATACTGGAAGAGGTTTATCATAATTTCTCAACCATGGTCTGGATAACGGCATTAGCAAGTGCGATTGCTGCCGACTTAGTTTCCACCGTTTTCTTTGGTTTAACACCGGTTTTACATATTACTTACGTCCACGCGTTACCATTGCCACAGTATGGCTGGCTACTCCTTTTAGGCTTGATATTGGGACTGTTAGGTAGAGTTTATCAACTAGTAGTGTTACGCGTTGGTGATTGGTACCACCGACTAAAGTGGCTGCCTGATGCCTATAATAGTTTAATTGCATTTATTTTATTAATCCCAATTGGGTTGTGGATGCCACAAATTCTTGGTGGTGGTAATAGTCTGATTGTATCCATTGGCGGACGTGCACCTGCTGTGTTGGTCCTCTTAATTGTACTGATTTTACGATTTGTTTATTCCATGATGGCCTACGGGACCGGCCTGCCCGGCGGTATCTTTTTGCCAATTTTAACTTTGGGTGCCGTGATTGGCGCGTTATTTGGTCAAATTTTGGTAGCAGCGCACTTATTAGCAGCTGCTGAAGTCCCAATTTTTGTGATTGCAGCGATGGCTGGTTACTTTGCTGGTATCAGCAAAGCGCCCTTTACTGCGATTTTACTGATTACCGAGATGGTGGGGACGTTGCAGCATTTAATGCCACTCGCATTAGTTTCGCTCATTGCGTATCTGACAGTTGACGTACTTGGTGGTGCACCGGTGTATGCGGCGATGCTCGACAAACAGCTCCGACAGTCACGTACAGGTCAAGTAGCACCAGTTACGCAATTAGAATTCCCAGTTTTTGAGGGTGCATTGATTGAAGGTAAGCAGGTTCGAGAAGTTAATTGGCCGATTGGAACACTACTGACTGAAATCAAACGCGGGGAACGCGTACTCGTCCCGAATGGCGATACAATTATTAAGCTTGGCGATACGCTCTTACTAAACGTTCCCAATGACCAACTGAGCAAAATTCGTCAGAAAATGAGTGAATTAGACGGCGCAGATTGATTCTAAACTTGCCATGAGTTCGTATAGCTAGGACTAGTATTCTTAATGATTTTATGATAAATTGTATAGAGGTATTGTCAGAGACAGCGAAACAATAGGAGGCAATTTCTTGTACAATTTACTATTAGCAGGACTGATGATTGATAGCGTACTAATCATTATCGCAGTGTTAATGCAACCAGCCAAGCAAGATGACGCTATGTCAGCTTTAGGTGGCGGTTCAACGGATTTGTTCTCACAACAAAAAGCTCGTGGCTTTGAGGCATTTATGCAGAAGGTTACCGTGATTTTGGGAGTCATTTTCTTTGTGTTGGCGTTAGCATTAACTTACCTATCTTCACACTAGCAATGAGATCCTCCTGTGATGTCCACAGGGGGATTTTTCGCATTTAAGTGCTATTTAAGGTCTGGAGGTGAACGAACGATGATTCAAATGCCTAAACCTTTTTTCTTTGAGGCAGGAGAACGGGCAATTATTTTGTTACATGCATACGCAAGCAGTGCCAATGATGTTAGAATGCTTGGTCGCTTCTTACAAAAGCAGGGCTACACTGTGTTAGCACCAATGTTCGCAGGCCATGCAACAGGTGAACCGGCAGATATTTTGACGGCCGGTTCACCTAAGGCTTGGTGGCAAGACACGCAAAATGCCATTCATTTTCTGCGGGAAAAAGGGTATCAACAGATCAGTATCTTTGGTCTGTCACTTGGCGGCATTTTTGCGATGAAGGCTTTAGAATCAGACCCCACGTTGATTGGGGGTGGCTCGTTTAGTTCACCAGTTGTGATGGCAAGAAAGAATCACCTGATTCCAGAGTTCATCAAATTAGCCAAAGCAACCTATCGCTATTCAGATTTGAGTGAACAAGAAATTGCACAACGTTTGCAGTATTTGCAAGAACGCGTTCCTGATCAACTTCTCCAAATTAATCAATTTGCGGGTGAAGTTGCTGCCGGGCTAGATCAGATTCACCAACCGACATTTGTGGGTCAGGGTGGTCAAGATGAATTGATTGAAGCGACTAAAGCCTATGATCTTCGGGATCAGTTAATCAATAGTCAAGTCAGCTTTCACTACTATGAAGATGCTGGCCACGTCATCACCGTTAATTCAGCACATCATCAACTAGAGCAAGACTTGATGACATATTTAACAGCTATTTACGAATCATAATAAACTATATAACGAGGAATTAACTTTGGAAGATAACAAATTAAAGCAACAGATTGAGGATTTGCTAAGAGCCAATCCTACGAAGCGGTTTCGGGTAGAAGACGTTTCAGATGCGCTGGGCTATCATGGCTCAGCTGCTTTCAAACTGATCGTGCAGGAATTCGCACGTTTAGAACGGGAAAAAATCGTCACCGTCACTGGTGATGGTGAGTTTCAATTAGACGAAAAAGCGCGTGTGTTGACTGGCATTTTTCATGCTAACGACAAGGGCTTTGGTTTTGTTGCGTATGACGATGAGTTACCAGACGCGTACATTGCACCCGATAATACGATGATGGCTTTAAACGGCGATGAAGTGTCGATGGAAATCGTTCGGCCAGCTGATCCACGTTCAGACAAAGGACCAGAAGGCAAAGTCACGGCCATTACTGAACACCACTACACGCACGTCGTTGGAGGTTTCTTACAGACGGAAGATGACATGGGGTACTACGGTCAAGTCCGCTTAACCGATAAAAAGTTATCTCGTTATAAATTTTACGTGGTTGATACTGGTTTGAAACCAACACCAGGTGAAGTGGTTACCGCTGAGATTACTGAGTATCCAAACGCCGATCATCCACTCGCAATGGTTGGAATTGCCAAGCAAGTGATTGGTAGCGTCGATGATCCAGGTATCGATATTTTACAAATTGTCTACGCGCACGATATTCCTTCCGAATTTCCGGAAGATGTGCTGCAAGAAGCCGATGCCATCCCAGACCACGTCACTGAAGCTGAAATGGCTGGTCGTGAAGATATCACTGACCAGGATTTGGTTACTATCGATGGCGAATCATCAAAAGACTTGGATGATGCTGTGACCGTTTGGAAACTTGACAATGGTAATTACCACTTAGGGGTTCATATTGCCGATGTCTCACACTACGTCAAAGAAGGCTCACTGCTGGACCAAGAAGCCTACAAGCGTGGAACTAGTGTTTACTTGACCGACCGAGTTATTCCAATGTTGCCGCGTCGCTTATCGAACGGTATTTGTTCATTAAATGAAGGCGTTTTGCGGTTATGTATGAGTTGTGAAATGGAAATTGACCAGGAAGGTAACGTCGTCAAACACCGGATCCATCCAAGTGTGATGAAATCGACTGCACGGATGACGTATACTAACGTCAACAAGATCTTGGAAGCTCACGACGAAGCCACTCGCAATGAGTATGATCGCCTTGTCCCAATGTTTGAAAATATGGCTGATTTGCACAAAATCTTGTACAAACACCGTAAGCGTCGTGGGGCCATTGATTTTGATGATCATGAAGCTGAAATCATTGTTGACGAGAGTGGCCATGCTATTGATATTCAACTGCGGGTTCGTGGTTTAGCTGAACGGATGATTGAATCGTTCATGTTAGCTGCTAACGAAACGGTTGCTGAACACTATAACAAAGCCAAGGCACCCTTTATTTACCGTGTCCACGAAACGCCAGATGGTGAACGCGTTAAGAACTTCTTCGAGTTTTTGACGGCGTTTGGTATCAATGTCAAGGGTGACCCAGATCATTTACGACCAAAGATGTTACAAAACGTGTTAAAGTCAGTAGCTGGTAAGCCAGAAGAAGCGGTTGTTTCAGTGATGATGTTGCGGAGCCTTAAACAAGCGAAGTACACTGATCAATCTCTCGGTCACTTTGGCTTAGGCGCTGAATACTACACTCATTTCACGTCGCCAATCAGACGTTATCCAGATACCATGGTCCATCGGTTGATCCACTATTATGAAGATCACGGCATTAACGCCGAAAGTAAGGCACGTTACGCTGACTTACTTGAAGAAATTGGTGTCCATTCTTCTGAGATGGAACGGCGCGCAATTGATGCTGAACGGGATACTGATTCAATGAAGAAGGCAGAATACATGGCAGACCACCTCGGTGAAGAATTCGAAGCCACTGTCAGTTCTGTGATGAAATTTGGGATGTTCATCGAACTACCTAACACCGTCGAAGGTCTGATCCACATTAGCCGCATGCAAGACGATTACTATGAGTACGTTGAGAAATATCTGGCACTTGTGGGTCGTAAAACGCACCGGACTTATCGGATTGGTCAAGCTGTCAAAGTCAAAGTGGTGAATGTTGACAAAGAACAAAGCCAAATTGATTTTGACTTGGTTGACCCCAAGACAGCACCAGTGTCTGATTTGTTACCTAAACGTGAACATCATAGCAACTATGGCAATCGTGGCGGTAACCGAAATGGTCGGCCAAACGATCACCGGCGTTCTCAAAACGGTAACCATAATGGTAATCGAAATGGCAATAATAATCGAAACCGCAATCGTAATAGCAATCAAAATGGTGGCGGACGTCGAAGCCAGAGCCAATCTAACAATCGACAGAATCGGACTCAAAATCGTTAATTTGTAAAGTGAGGTGAGGATTGTTGGCTAAGAAAAAAACGCCGACTGACAAGAATGTCATGGCGCAAAATAAAAAGGCGCGACATGATTACGCGATCCTCAATACGTATGAAGCCGGACTTGCCTTAACTGGGACGGAAATCAAATCGATTCGGGCTCGTCGCGTTAACTTAACGGACGGATTTGCACAAATTCGAAATGGTGAAGCTTGGTTGATGAATATTCACATCAGTGAGTATGATCAGGGAAACCGGTTCAATCATGATCCGCTTCGCAATCGCAAGTTGTTACTTCACAAAAAAGAAATCTCGAAGCTGCAGGGTGAAACGCAAGATAAAGGGATCACCATTGTGCCACTGAGAATTTATATTAAAAACGGATTTGCAAAAGTCTTGTTGGGTGTTGCAAAAGGTAAACACGAGTACGACAAACGCGAATCAATCAAACGCCGTGATCAAGATCGGCAGATTGCTAGGGTGTTGAAACACTATTAAGCATCTAAAAAGTCACCATCTGCAACCACAATTGTGGCCGAAGATGGTGACTTTTTGTTAGGACTGTTTATTTTGAGGACGACTAGCGTAATGCCAAGCACGATTACCACGCAGATCCATCGGTACGTTAAATGATGTGTGCCAAGCTTTGCTAGGGAGCTTAAGGTGTGAACGACGATTGGCCCAGTGGTCCAGAGTAGCCGCGATGCAAATACAGATTGGTTCTAAGTGCTGGCTCGCAATGGTCATCTGGCGTAGATCACCGTCTCCATCAGAGGTCATGATTGTAGTGGTCCCATGGTAGATTTTATAATGACCGCTTAAAAAATTACCAACAATGAGCCAATGTAAGCTGCTGATGTAAATCATCTCGTGCATAAAGCCGAAGCGTTTTGAAATTGCGCCAACTTTTTCACCATGATCATAAATATCGAATCGTGGGAGTAGACCGAGTGACGTTTGGCGAAGTTCAGCTAGTAAATCACCACTGATCTGATAAAGGGAGAGGGCATCAGAATGGCGTCCCCATTTACCAATGAGTAAATAAACGGAACGTTTATCGGCATCTCGAACGACGCTGGCCCCCTTTGCTGCTAAACTCTCTTGACGAATGTAAAGTGTGCGCATGGAAGCCCTCCCTTCAATAAATAATCAAACCTGCTTTTAAGATTGCCTAATCAATTTATATTTTACCATGAAACGCAAAGGAGATTGTGACGAAGTATTTGAAACCTCACTTATACTCGAATTTTAATTTTCAATCAATTTGGCTAATAATTTGTGAAAATCTATGATAGAATGAAGCTTGAGGTGTTGGGAATGAAACCGTTTATTCATAATGATTGGTGGCCTGTTTTGGAACCTGAATTTGAAAAGGCGTATTACCGAAATTTACACGCTTTCTTGATTCAAGAGTACCAGACACAGCAGATTCACCCAGACATGTTTCACATTTTTGAAGCGTTTGAGTGGACACCATTTTCACAAGTTAAAGTTGTGATTTTGGGGCAGGATCCCTATCACGAACCTAATCAGGCACATGGTCTTAGTTTTTCGGTCTTGCCTGGGGTGAGGATTCCACCTAGCTTGCAAAACATCTATAAGGAGCTACAGTCGGATTTGGGGATTGCCCCGGTCAATCACGGTTACCTTGAGAAGTGGGCTAAGCAGGGCGTTTTGCTACTGAATTCGGTATTAACCGTTCGAAATGGTCAGGCATTTTCTCACAAAGGTAAGGGTTGGGAACAGTTAACTGATGCTGCAATTCATCAGCTATCATTGCGGCCAACCCCCGTCGTTTTTATTTTGTGGGGACGCGCTGCTCAAAGTAAGATTAAGTTGATTGATACGAAGGCAAACATCGTGATTCAGTCAGCTCATCCGAGCCCGCTATCTGCTCACCGTGGATTTTTCGGTTCCAAGCCCTTTTCAAAAACCAACATCGCACTTACCTCATTAGGAGAAGCACCGATTGATTGGCAGTTACCACAGCATGCTGAAGTTGCTGAAACACAGCCAAAATAGAAGTGTAATGAGAGAATTGACTAGTCGGAATTTCAAACATCTGGAGGTCTAGATTGTGGAACTTTTTGATAGTTTAAAGCAAAAGATTAGTGGTTTAAATAAAACGGTGGTCTTACCAGAAGGTGAAGACATCCGTATCATTGGCGCTGCCAGCCGACTCGCCGCAGATAAATTACTTCAACCCGTTTTGTTGGGTAATGCGGATGCCATCCAGGCAGCTGCTAGTGACAAAGGTTTCGATTTAACCGGTGTGAAGATTGTTGATCCTAACAACGCTTCTGCTGATGAAAAGCAAAAAATGCTAGATGCCTTGGTTGCTCGTCGTAAGGGCAAAAACACCCCTGAACAAGCTGCTAAGATGTTGGAAGATCCAAACTATTGGGGCACTATGATGGTCTACCTCGGTGAAGCTGACGCTATGGTTTCTGGCGCAGCTCACCCAACTGGTGACACCATTCGGCCAGCGCTTCAAATCATTAAGACTAAGCCAGGTGTGAAGCGGATTAGTGGTTACTTCATCTTGTTAAAGGGTGATGAACGATTATTCTTTGCTGATTCCGCCATTAACATTGATCTCGATGCTGAGGGTATGGCTGAAGTTGCAGTGGAAAGTGCACACACTGCCAAGAAGTATGATATTGATCCAAAGGTTGCACTTCTCAGCTTTTCAACAAAGGGTTCAGCTAAGGCTGATCAAGTTACCAAGGTTCAAGAAGCAACTAAGTTAGCACAAGAACAAGCACCAGATGTGGCTATCGACGGCGAATTACAATTTGATGCCGCAGTCGTGCCAGAAGTTGCAGCTTTGAAGGCCCCAGGTTCACCCGTTGCTGGCCATGCCAACGTGTTCATTTTCCCTGAACTAGAAGCCGGCAACATTGGCTACAAGATTGCACAACGGTTAGGTGGCTATGAAGCCATTGGACCACTGTTGCAAGGCTTAAACGCACCTGTTTCTGATTTATCACGTGGTGCAAACGAAGAAGACGTTTATAAAGTTGCCATCATTACTGCTGCTCAAGCAGAATAGGCGATTAAAAACTGGGAGCTGTCGGTAGCATTGCTGCCGCAGCTCCTTTTGAATTAAGGAGTTAGATACTGTGGAACTAACTGTTTCAACACCAGAAGAAACGATGTTACTTGGACAATTGTTGGCACCATTGCTAGCTGCGCAAGATGTTATTTTACTCGATGGTGATCTGGGAGCCGGCAAAACAACCTTTACCAAAGGACTTGCAGTTGGCCTTGGTATCAAACGTAACGTCAAGAGTCCAACTTTTACCATTATCAGAGAGTATCAAGATGGCCGATTGCCACTTTATCACATGGATGTCTATCGACTGGAGGATGGCTCTGGAGATGAGTTAGGACTTGATGAGTACTTCAACGGTGATGGTGTTAGTGTCGTAGAGTGGTCAACTTTCGTCGCGGATGAATTGCCAGATCAATATTTGAGAGTAGCGTTCAAACGCCTAGACGATCAGGGGGAAAATCTCAGACAGTTGACCTTTGAACCGCATGGCGCACGCTTTGATCAAGTTGTCTCACAATTAGGAGTGAGCTGGAATGAACGATAAATCTGAATTGGTCGTGAGAAAAGCTAATGCCGCGGATGCAGCAGTGTTACTGGCACTGTTGGCGACGCTTAAAACCGAATCGACTACGTTTGAAGTGACAGGGCCAACGGTTGATGAAGCCACGCAGGCGCAGCAGATCAATCAGATTAGTCAATCACAGATTCAGGTCTTACTGGTTGCCACAATTGATGATCAAATTGTGGGCCTTGCAACCATTTTGCCAACGCATGATGCGTCGATTGGTGAAGTTGGTGTGGCGGTGTTAAAAACGCACTGGCATCAGGGTATCGGTACTGAATTAATGTACAGTGCACTTGATTGGGCGGCAGAAAGTAGTGTATATACTGTCATTACGTTAACTGTTCAAAACGTCAATCAATTTGCAAAACAGCTGTATGATAGAATTGGTTTCACTACTATTCGAGAACTAACGGTCAAGAATTCAGCTGGTCAAGAAGTCGCAGCCGTTGAGATGCAATTAGCGGTGAAATAGTGATACCGTTACTTTTTGAGTTGGTGTGTTAAATGTTGTCAAAATATGACTAAAAAGCTCGCCGTAGATTCCAATCCTAGGAACCTATGACGAGCTTTTATAATACATTCTGAATTTTGTCGGGTTTACCGAACAGGACGAATAAAGGGTTCAATCGCAGCTTGACCAAAGGTGTTGGTTTCAGAAAGCAAGATGTTGGCACAAGCCAAACTATCATCTAACGCATTATGGTGGTGTTCGAGCGAGATACCAAGTGCGTCACAAACTGTATTGAGTTTATGGTTGGCGAGTAAGGGCAAAAATTGTCGACTGGTTTTAACGGTGTCTAGCGTGAGATAGCTTGGCGCAGTTAGTCCAAAGTGATTCAGCGTTTGTTTAAGGACACCATTATCAAATTGTGCGTTATGGGCAATCACCAATTGATTAGGGGTAAATAGTGAAGCGATATGCGGCCACACAGTTGGAAAATCAGGGGCGTCTGCGACATCTGCTTCGTGAATGCCGTGAATCTGGACGTTTCGCCAGAAAAATTCAGTGTCCGGTTTGATAAGTGTGTAAAATTCATCAACAACTTTACTGTTACGGACGATTGTCAGTGCCAACGAACAAGCAGAGTAGCGTTTGCCGCTGGCGGTTTCAAAATCCATTGCAACAAAATTCAATTAGACACTTCCTCTCAAATGCTTAAATTATACGTGTAGATCCTTTGTTGTCAAGAGAATTGGACAGTGGTCGGAACCAAAAATCTGATCCTTAATATCAGCTTCCACGAGATGGTCTTGAAGCCGGTTACTGGTAACAAAGTAATCGATGCGCCAGCCGGCATTACGATCCCGGGCGTTAAACCGGTAGCTCCACCACGAATAACGATCAGTGGCGTCAGGGTTAAAGTAACGGAAAGTATCCGTATAGCCTCGTGACAAGAGCTGGCTGAATTGTTCACGTTCTTCATTTGTGAAACCGGCATTGTGATGGTTGGTCTTAGGATTACGAATATCAATCTCTTCATGGGCGACGTTTAAATCACCACACAAAATAACGGGTTTAGAGGCATTCAATGAATCAAGGTAATCTTGGAAGACCTGCTCCCAGCCCATTCGAAAATCAAGTCGTTTTAGACCTGTACCGGAGTTGGGTGTGTAGCAGGTGACCAAGTAAAAATCAGGGTATTCGAGTGTGATTACCCGGCCTTCATGATCGAATTCATCGGTACCAATATCGTACGTGACGTTTTGGGGGGTGTGCTTGGTAAAAATTGCGGTGCCAGAATATCCCTTACGATCAGCTGAATTAAAAAACTGCTGGTAGCCCGGCAGATCGAGCGTTAACTGATTAGGTTGCATCTTAGTTTCTTGAATACAGAAAAAGTCGGCGTCTAGCGTGTTAAAAGTGGTTAAAAAATCCTTTTTAACGATTGCACGGAGACCATTTACATTCCAACTGATAAATTTCATGTGCGTCATCCTTTCAACTGGTTCGTTAGGCTTAGTTTACCCCATCGAGGGAAATATTACACTAACCACGGCAACCATGTTAAAATGATAGCATGCATTAAAAGCAAGATACGAAAGGAACCTTTTACCATGACGGCAGACATTGTTGCAGCGTTTCCCAAGGTAACGCTGTTAAAAAATGAATCACTTTCAACCTACACGAATACTAAGACGGGTGGAAAGGCTGATTTTCTTGCATTTCCAAATTCAATTTCAGAGATTCAAGCGTTAGTTCGCTATGCCAATGAGACTGATTTGCCGATTACGATTATTGGCAATGCCAGCAATCTAATTGTTAAGGATGGTGGTATTCGCGGCCTAGTCTTGATCCTGACCGAGATGAAGCAAGTCAAGGTGCAATCAAACCAAGTGGTTGCGGATGCCGGGGCCTCGTTGATTGAAGTCACTAAAGTTGCGCAACATGCCAGTTTGAGCGGGTTAGAGTTTGCCGCGGGTATTCCTGGCAGCGTTGGTGGTGCCATTTTTATGAACGCTGGCGCCTATGGTGGTGAGATCAGCATGGTTGCAGAGTCGGTTCAAGTGCTAACACCAGCTGGTGAACTTAAAACCATGACAAAGCGTGACTTACATTTTAGTTATCGCCATAGTCAAGTTCAAGATGAACGCGATGTTGTCTTAAACGCAACGTTTAGTCTCCATGGTGGCGATGGTCAGCAGATTCAGGCCGAGATGGACGATTTTAATGCCCGTCGAGCGGCTAAACAACCACTTGAATTACCGTCTTGCGGTAGCGTGTTTAAACGACCAACGGGCTACTTTGCTGGAAAGTTAATTCATGATGCCGGTTTGCAGGGCTATCAATTTGGTGGCGCTCAGGTATCAACGAAGCATGCTGGGTTTATTGTGAACGTGGCGCACGCGACGGCTTCCGATTATCTCGCAGTCATTCACCACGTTCAAGAGGTGGTACTTGCGTCAGAGGGTGTTCACCTTGAAACAGAAGTACGCATTATTGGGGAGGATCCGGTTCGATCTTAATGAGAGGGGTTACCTAGTTGCCGATTGTTGAAGCAGTTATATTGTTAGTTGTTTTAGTACTGGTCTCAAACGTTATCAGCCACTACCTAACTTTTATTCCGGTTAGTTTGATTCAGATTGCGCTTGGTTTAGTCATGGCGCTATTTTGGGAAATTGAGATTCCGTTAGATACAGATTGGTTCTTGTTGTTGTTCATTGCCCCATTGCTGTTTAACGATGGGCGGCGGTTCCCTAAACGTGAACTTTGGCAATTACGGGGACCAATTTTTGCTAACTCCATTTTGCTGGTTTTTTTAACCACGGTGGTTGGCGGTTATTTAATTTTCCTACTTGTGCCCAAATTATCATTGCCGGTTAGTTTTGCGTTAGCGGCCATTTTATCACCCACCGATCCGGTGGCGGTTCAGTCGATTTCTAAACGAGTGAATTTACCTGACCGAATTTTACATTTAGTCAGCGGCGAGAGCTTGATCAACGACGCGTCTGGTTTGATTGCATTTAAATATGCGGTTGCGGCGACGGTAACGGGTGTGTTCTCATTCGGCCATGCTGTGGGTGATTTCCTATACATTAGTTTAGTTGGCTTAATCGCCGGGTTTGTGTTGATGTCACTGATTGAGTTAATGCGTGACGTTTTGAGGCGGCAGGGGATCAACGATGTGGTGTTCAATACGGTCTTGCAGATCATGACACCATTCGTCGTATACGTCATTGCCGAAGATGTGTTCCACGCCTCTGGGGTGATTGCGGTTGTCACGGCGGGGGCAGTTTCACACGCACAAGAGAGTCGGCTGATTGAAGACTTGCCTGAACTTAAGTTAGTCACGGAGAAAACCTGGAATATCATTGTGTACCTACTTAACGGTGTCGTGTTCTTAATTTTGGGTGATGAGCTGCCGGTTGCTACTGGAAAAATTATTAAAGATTCTCAGTTCAGCACTTTTCAGGCTGTGGCTTATGCGTTTGGTGCCTGGTTGATTTTACTGGTGATTCGAGTCGTTTGGATTTACCTGTATCAAGGGGTTACTAAACCGAAGCGACCAAGTTTTCGAGTGGCACTATTAGCTGGTTTGTCCGGTGTCCGTGGTGCGGTAACGATGGCTGGGGTGCTATCACTTCCACTGGTCCTTGCAAATGGCGAACCGTTCCCACAACGCGCTTTGACCCTATTTATTGCGGCGGGTGTCATCATTATTAGTTTGGTGGCCGCGGTCGTCACGTTACCGCTGGTTGCCCCAGACAATCCTCAGCCGTTACAGACGCGAGCAAGCATCAACGATACGACTGACGATGATTTTGTCGTGACGGATGAGTCTGAAGAGCTCGAATCGATTCATCGACTGAGTGAAGCCGAAGCTCGAATTTATATTATGCGGCTTGCCATCAATGCCATTGAAGAGCAACGACGAATTAATAACCAGCGCGCCGCCTACGACTTGATCCTCGACTATCAGTTTATTATTCGGCGATTAGAAGTTCAGATTCGCGATGATTCTGAGATGCGTCAATTGGTTCAAGATGAAGTGACACTGCGTCAAGTTAGCTTGGCTGGTGAACGTTCTGCTTTGGAACGCCTGCACGTGCATCATCAAATTTCAACGCGAGCCTACCGAATGGCCATTAAATCAATTGAGCGGACCACGCAACGGGTGACCCGACAGAGCACCAGTGCGATTTCTGCCAGTTTGCACAACTGGAACGTCGCCCTTCACCGGCTCTGGCGTCGGTTAACCACCTTTAGTCACGGTAAGAAAACCGGTAACCAAGATACTGAATGGCAGTTGATTGATCGAGAAAGTGCGAAAGCAGCCATCAAAGCCTTGTCTAAGTACCTGGCCAGAGATGATGTGGATCCGCAAAAGCTCGACAAACAGGCACTGTATCACTTAGTTGTATTTTATCGTAATCGAATTGAGCGGGCTCGTGAAAATCAACGGGTTTCTCGGACCGATTATGCGACCCAATTAAATAAACTCCGAGTGGTTGCACTAGGGGCAGAACGAACTGGCGTCCAAAGCTTATTAGAGGCCGGTAACATTACTTGGCAAATGTCATCTCGTTTACGTCAATACATCAATTATTCTGAAAATGTTTTGATGATGTCTTTAAGTGAAGAGGCTGAATAACCACTGAATTTAATTTTTCATAAAGTGTTATATAAAAACAACGCCGTCACCTCCTTAATCGGGGGCGACAGCGTTGTTTTGTCATGTACAGGTTTAACTTATTGAGGTCTATCAATCCGAGGTAGCTATTGATTCTGGGTTAATCGTTGGTGATAAGCCAGGTAAGTTAACCAGTATGCAAATAGCTGAATGAGCGTCATCAAGCCAACGAATACCATCATCGTTGGCGTCCACATGTGAAGCAATCGAGTGCTGATCAACTCCGGTGAAATGAACAGATAAACTGTATGAATTCTGAGGAAGCGACCAGTGTAGATGCCAACGGAAGATAGGAACGTCAGAACCAACACCAGGATTGCCTGAAGCCACTGACTACCATGTAAGTAGCGTTTGGTGATCACCGTTGCCACGTAATTGAGACTCCAAAAGCCAAGAATCACGCAGGATAATGCGCTAATCAAGACGAAGGTGAAGTATAGCCAAACGTGCAGGTCAAGTCGCAACAAACCGTTGACACCATAAGCATTTAACAACGATAGGTGGAAAAGATCCGTCAATAAATAAGGCGCGTTGGGATAAAAGACCAACCAGACCAACGTAAAAATCCAAAACAACAAGCCGTTTTTGGGCCGCTGTTGGCTAATGTGGAAACTGATCTCAATGGGTAGATATCCCAAAAAGGTGTTAAGAATCAAAAAAGTGAATGGTGCTTGGACAAATCGCCACAAAAAAAGCAGCCAGAGTGCAATAAAGAGACGAATTTGCCAGCGTGCGTGGCCTGCCAAGAAATCACCGCCTTAAAAATAGTTCTAACTAAATAGTAACAGATTCACTCTGAAGTAGCATGATTTTTAAGGGCCTTTGTTGATTTTTAATCATCATGTTTTCAAAGTTGAAAATGGGTGTCGAATTGTTGATGAAGCACAATAAAGCCGGTGGACGTGCTATAATGTTACCTGAAAAGATTTTTGGAGGGAAACTATCAGATGAACCTTGATTGGAGTAGTTTTTTGACGTGGCACAATATCGTAAACCTCCTCGATATTCTCGTTGTTTGGTTTGTGTTCTATGAATTGATAATGTTGCTACGGGGTACTAAGGCCGTTCAGTTGTTACGGGGTATCATCGTAATTGTCTTAATTAAGATTATTGCGGTTTACGTCGGCTTCGTCACGGTCTCATGGTTAATGGACCAAGTCATCAATTGGGGTGTCATCGCCATGATCATTATTTTTCAGCCCGAGATTCGGCGTGGCCTTGAACACTTAGGTCGAGGGAGCGTCTTCGTTCGTAATCGACAGGTCAATGAGGCTGAAAAACAAATGATTGCGGCTTTAGATAAAGCCATCCAGTACATGTCAAAGCGTCGAATTGGTGCTTTAATGACAATTCAAATGGATACTGGTCTGGAAGATTACATTGAAACCGGAATTGAACTGAACGCTAATATTACCGGCGAATTGCTAATCAATATTTTTATTCCCAATACGCCGTTACATGATGGCGCTGTTATCATTCGCGATAACAAGGTGGCAGTTGCCGCTGCGTACTTGCCGTTATCAGAGAGTAATTTGATTCCCAAGGAGTTGGGGACTAGACACCGGGCAGCTGTTGGTATTTCTGAAGTCACGGATGCGTTGACGATTGTGATTTCAGAAGAAACGGGTGAGGTTTCCATCACCAAGAATAACGAATTGTTGCGTAATATGGATCAAAATGATTACCTGAAGTTCCTAACCAATGAGTTGATTAAAGATCAGGAGCCAGAACAACGCAACCCTGTGAACTGGTTGATTGATTACATTGACCAGCACTTTAAGGGAGGTAACCGGCAATGAAAAACATCTTTAATAGTCGGTGGACTTTCAGACTGCTCTCATTGTTTTTGGCGGTGATGTTGTTCTTATTCGTGAATAGTACCAAGAGCGACACGATGCAACAAACCAGTGGTACGAATAGTGATTCAACCACGCTAACGGCCACGGAGCGAAAAACCGTTTCCGTTCAATTACGGTTAAACGTCAACTCAGATAAATACTTTGTTACGGGTTATCCTGAAAAAGTGAAAGTGCACTTAAGTGGCCCGGCTGCCTTGGTTACCGCAACCGCTAATACACAAAACTTTCGGGTTTTCGCTAATTTAACGGGTTTGAAGGCCGGAAAACACACTGTTAAATTGCGACAAGATGGGCTCAATCGTGACATTAGTTACCAAATTGATCCAGGTTCAATTAAGGTCAATATTCAACCACGGCAGACCGTGAGCTTCCCAGTGTCAGTCCAATACGATAAGTCCCGGATTGCGGATAATTATCAAGCGGGAACAGCCACAAGTGATGTCACAAACGTAAAAGCAACTGGCGCTGAAAGCGAAATTGATCGAATTACAAAGGTGGTTGCCCAGCTGAATTTACCGGCTGACACCAAAAAGACCACCAACAGTCAAGCCGTCATTGAGGCGTTAGATAGCCAAGGTCGGACAGTTAACGTGATTTTGACACCGGCCACGACTCAAGTGAACCTGCCAGTAACGATCAAGGGACACTCCAAGAAGGTCCCAATTAAGTTTAAGGCAAAGAATGCTAACAGCAAACAGACCTACACGTTTAAGAGTAATACTTCTTCGATTCGGGTCTTTGGTACTGAGTCGGCTTTGAAAGCAGTCTCAAGTTTTGAGGCGGATGTTGATGTTAGCGACGTGAAGGATAAAAAAACCAAACAAATTAGTCTGGATGCCCAGGCTAATCATGTGACCGGTACAGATCCAAGTAACGTTAAAGTCACAATTACAACTAAATCTAAATGATAATTTGGAAATGAGGAATTTTTAACATGAAGTATTTTGGAACTGATGGTGTACGTGGTATTGCGAACCAAGAATTGACGCCCGAACTGGCCTTTCGCTTAGGTCGTGCTGGTGGCTATGTCCTAACTGAACACGCTACCGAACGTGAACAACCACAAGTGCTTGTCGCTCACGATACGCGAATTTCTGGTCAAATGTTGGAAGAAGCACTGGTTGCCGGTTTACTGTCAGTCGGTATCGAAGTATTGCGGCTGGGTGTGATCACTACACCAGCCGTTGCTTATCTGGTCCGGACGCAAGGTGCGGATGCTGGGGTGATGTTAACCGCTTCTCACAACCCTGTGGAGGACAACGGAATCAAATTTTTCGGGGCTGATGGCTATAAGTTGTCTGACAGTCTAGAAGAAGAAATTGAAAAATTATTGGATCAAGAGGATCATTTGCCACGGCCGGCTGCTCAAGGTCTGGGCACAGTGGAAGATTATCAAGAGGGTAGTCAAAAATACATCCAATTTTTAGAGCAGACGATTGCCGATGATTTATCTGGCATGCACATTGCCGTTGATTCTGCTAATGGTGCAACCAGCAATTTAGTGTCACGGCTGTACGCTGATTTAGGTGCTGATTTTGATACCATTGCAACGACACCTAACGGCCTGAATATCAATGATCAGGTTGGCTCTACCCATCCTGAAAAATTACAAAAATTTACGGTTGAACAAGGCGCTCAAGTCGGTTTGGCTTTTGATGGTGACGGCGACCGTTGTATCGCTGTTGACGAATTGGGTAATGTTATCAACGGTGACAAAATCATGTATATTTGTGGGAAATACATGTCGGCACATGGTCGCCTTAAAAAGGACACGATCGTAACGACGGTGATGAGCAACCTCGGTATGTATAAGGCCATGGCGGCTCACGGCATGACCAGTGTGAAGACTAAGGTTGGTGACCGGTACGTCGTGGAAGAAATGCTTGCGAACGGCTACAACCTTGGCGGTGAGCAATCCGGCCATATCGTCTTTTTGGACTTTAACACCACGGGTGATGGGATGCTCACTAGCTTGCAGTTACTCCACATCATGAAAGAAACCGGTATGAAATTATCTGAATTAGCGGCTGATGTGAAGGATTATCCACAACAGTTAACCAATGTGAAAGTAGCCGATAAAAAGGCAGCCTTAGATAACCCGGCTATCAAAGCCATTATTGATACTGTTGAAAAGGAAATGTCCGGTGATGGTCGAGTACTAGTTAGACCTAGCGGAACGGAACCACTTCTCCGTGTGATGGCAGAAGCACCAACGAAGGAAGCAGTTGTTGCGTACGTTGACAGAATCGTAGAAGTTGTTAAAAAAGAGGTTGGCGTTGATTAGAACGTCGAATCGACTATGAAATTAATGAGATGGTTTTCAAACAATCAAGTTTGAAAACCATTTTTTATCCGAATTGAATTTTTAAGTATTTTTATATCTATACCACTTCAAAACGATAATGTTGACATGATGACGTAAAGGCTGTAAAGTATACATGTTCAAATAATTTAAGAGACTAATTATGTCTATACCAATTTTAAAAATAATGAAAATCAGAGGATGAAAGCATATGTGTGGAATTGTTGGTGTTACGGGTAGCGATAACGCGGTAAAGATTTTACTTGATGGGTTACAAAAACTTGAATATCGTGGCTACGATTCTGCTGGTATCTATGTCAATGACCAGGATGGGCAAGATTACTTAGTCAAAGAAAAGGGTCGAATCACTGACTTACGTCGCGAGATTGGTTCTGACGTTCACGGGTCTACAGGTATCGGGCATACCCGTTGGGCAACTCACGGGGTTGTGAGTGTCGCCAATGCGCACCCCCAAGTATCACAAGACAACCGGTTCTACCTTGTTCACAACGGTGTGATCGATAACTTCCAAGAAATTAAAAGTGATTACTTAAGCGACGTACCATTTACCAGTCAAACTGACACAGAAGTCGTGGTTCAGTTGGTTGACAAACTCGCCGTTGAAGAAGGCTTGAACGCCCATGATGCATTTGTGAAGGCACTCAGTTTACTCAAGGGTTCTTCATACGCATTCTTATTAATGGATCGTGAAGACCCCGATACCCTTTACGTTGCCAAAAACAAGAGCCCATTGTTAGTTGGTGTGGGTGATGGTTTCAACGTGGTTTGCTCCGATGCACTCGCCATGTTACGAGAGACGCATGATTTTCTAGAATTGATGGATGGCGAAGTTGTGACCATTAAACCAAACGAAGTTCGAATTGAAGATCGTGATGGTAACACGGTGGAACGGGATACATTCCACGTGGATATGGATGCCGATGAGACTGATAAGGGAACTTACCCATTCTACATGCTTAAAGAAATTGATGAACAGCCAAATGTGATGCGTAAACTAGCTCAGGTGTATTTGTCAGAAACTGGCGAACCAGTCATTAGCGATAAGCTTTTGAATGCCATGAAGCAGGCTGATCGAATCTACATCGTTGGTGCCGGGACAAGTTATCACGCGGGTTTAGTCGGCAAGCGCTTATTTGAAAGCCTGACACAAACACCAACTGAAGTTCATATTTCATCGGAGTTTGCCTATGAACAGCCGATTTTATCAAAGAAACCATTCTTCATTTTTCTGTCTCAAAGTGGTGAAACGGCTGATAGTCGTGAGGTGTTGGTCAATGTTAACGCCGCTAATTATGAAAGCTTGACCATTACCAATGTTCAAAATTCAACGTTATCTCGTGAGGCAACATATACGTTGTTACTCCACGCTGGTCCTGAGATTGCGGTTGCATCAACCAAAGCTTATACGGCTCAAATTGCAATTGAAGCCATTTTGGCAAAAGCCCTTGGTGAATCGGACAATCAAATCGTGGCACAACGGTTTGATGTGCGCCATCAATTAGGCTTAGTAGCTACTGGTATTCAAGCCATCGTGGATGAAAAAGCGAAACTCGAAACTCTCGCAAAGAGTGCTTTCTTAAATACACCGAATGCCTTTTACATTGGTCGTAGTCTTGACTGGAGTGTTTCACTTGAAGCAGCCTTGAAACTCAAAGAAATTTCCTATGTACAAGCTGAAGGCTTTGCGTCAGGTGAATTAAAGCATGGTACGATTGCGTTGATTGAAGATGGAACCCCAGTCATTGGTATCATCACACAAGCTAAGACAGCGGGATTGACTCGTTCTAACTTGCAAGAGACCATGGCGCGTGGCGCAAAGATCATCACCATTGTAACTGAGAGTCTTGCAAAGGACGGTGATGATATTATTTTGCCAGACGTTGATGAATTAATGACACCGCTATTGAGCGTTGTACCAACCCAACTTCTAGCTTATTACACCAGTTTACACAAGGGCTTAGATGTCGATAAGCCACGTAACTTGGCAAAGAGTGTGACCGTTGAATAATGTTTTCCATTTTTGGTTGATAGTTAAATGACTTTACAAATAATAGTGCCGTATATCCCTGCACCATTTGGAGCTGGAATATACGGCACTATTTCATTTTGAAAGCTTTGAATGATTAATGATGACACTATTTTGGCCGTTGCAAGTTAAACGTATGATCAATTTGGCCATACGTTGGACCGGCAAGCCGTGCCAGTGGGTTAAAGATCCTAGCGTCTACGTGGAACTGTTTCGGATCCAAAACATCCTCTTTAAAGTAAAAATCAGTAATTTTTAAGATAAATAAATCACCCTGGATGCGACCATGATCATCAGTTATCGGCACGTATTGATACAGCTCCGTTTCGAAGCGAATTTTAGGAAGTGCTAAGGCAGGCACACTGATGGTTTGACTCGGAATAGTGGCCAGATGTTGTTGTGTCACTTCACTTTGGTCAGCTGGCAGAGTGGCTGCAGTTTGGTTCATTTCTCGGGCTAAATCAGCATCTACGAGGTGAACAACAGCTTCTTCACGGGCTAGTATGTTGGCAGCTGTATCTTTTGGTTCAAAATTAGTCTGGCGACCGATTGCTAAGCTGAGTAAGGGTGTGTCGCTTGGCATTGACGAGAAGTAACTAAAGGGCGCCGCATTCACGATGGTTGCATCGTCCTTGTTAAGGGTTGTCACCCAGGCAATCGGTCTTGGAACAAGACTACCCGAAATGAGTTTATAACGCTGTGACGCTGTGAGAGATTGACTGGTAAAATGATACATGACGGACCTCCAATCGTAAAATTAGTCCTATTATAGCGCAACCCATCAGCCAGCATAAGGCCGGAGATTGAACAAATCGTTAGACGCATTTGTCAATTGGTGATAGAATCGCTCGAGAAAGAAGGCAATTAAAACATGAAATTTACTAAGAAACGAACTGAAAATAAACGGGCCGCTGAAAAGCGGGATGCGACCTGGGAAAAATTTAAGACACAGCAAAACACCCTTGCTGCTAACAAGCGCGGTGATCGGCAACATTCACAACGGCGGTCAAAATATTAAAGAAATCGAGTCGTTCACTTGCAATATTGGTCTAGATAGATTATTATTGGACTATACCAACAAAGGGAGTGGCGAAGCATGTCAGAGTCTACTAAAGCAAAAATGAATGTGATTGTCGTGAAGGATCGTGAACAAGGCGGTCAAAAAGGGTTTCAGGTATTTCAAACTGCCTACCAAAATGGTGCCAAAGTCTTTGGCTTGGCAACTGGGAGCACACCAGTGACGACTTATGAAGCCTTAACGAAGAGTGATCTTGATTTTAGCCAAATGACGTCTGTTAACTTAGACGAATACGTTGGCTTAGCGCCAGATCATCCACAAAGTTACCATTACTTTATGCAAAAGCACCTGTTTGATCAAAAACCATTCGCACAATCGTTTGTGCCAGATGGGCTAAATGACGATGCTGAAGCCGAAATGGCACGCTATGATCAAATTATTGCGGATAATCCAATTGACCTACAAATTTTAGGACTTGGCCAAAATGGTCATATTGGGTTTAACGAACCAGGTACTGATCCAGCAGTAGGCACGCATAAAGTGAAGTTAACTGAATCGACGATCAAGGCCAACGCTCGTTTCTTCGACAATGAAGATGAAGTGCCACGTTACGCTTATTCAATGGGCATTGCATCAATCATGACCAGCAAGCACATCTTACTTGAAGCATATGGCGCTGAAAAAGCGGCTGCGGTCAAGGCAATGATTGAGGGGCCTGTTACGACCGATGTTCCAGCCAGCTTCCTTCAAAATCATGAGCAAGTCACAGTGATTATTGATGAAGCTGCAGCAAGTCAATTAACCAAATAACGCCAAATGACATGATTTAAGGCATGAGAGGAAGAGCGGTTGAGCCGTTCTTCTTTTTTTACCAATTCACCTGATACTGCCAGCGGGTTTGTCTCGAATGAAAATGTAATGCTTTTGTCGTTGAAGCGCTGGCCGTTTCTCTCTATAATGAAAGTAAATTCATAGGACTTGAGGGGGATTATCACGCATGCGAAAAAACTGGATACTAGGGCTAGCAACGGTTGGCCTTGTAGCGTGTGGCCTGTCAAATGGGCAAGCGACCAAGGTTGACGCGAGTGCTACGACGACGCAGTTTATCAGTACAATGTCGTCACCAGTTCAAAGCGTCGCCAATCAGTATAAATTGTACCCATCCGTGATGATGGCACAAGCGGCGTTGGAAAGTGGTTGGGGGACTAGTCAATTATCAACTTCCGCTAATAATTATTTTGGCATCAAAGGCAGTTATAATGGGGCGTCAGTTTCAATGACGACTGCTGAATATAATTCGAATGGGCAACTGTACTACACACAGGCGAATTTTAAAAAATATCCAAGTATAGCAGCTTCCATGACGGACAACGCACAATTGTTACGAAACGGGACGGCTTGGAACCCGAGTTACTATTCAGGCACTTGGCGAGAAAACGCGGCTACGTATCAGGATGCAGCCAATGCATTGACTGGTACTTATGCCACTGCGCCAACGTATGGTGCGTCTTTAATTAATTTAATCAGCACATATCATTTTGATTCGCTGGATTCAGCAACGAATACTTCATCCGCTGCGTCCTCATCGTCGGCGACTTCGACGACCACCAAGCCAACGACAACGACTAAGCCGACAACGTCAACGACTAAATCCAATAAAATCACGTACTACACAGGTGCCGATGGTCAGACTGCCACGCTTGGTAGTAAATATCGTCATTATGCGATTTATAACCACGTGAAGGGTAGCGCTTATAAGACAACTAAGTATAGTTGGGCCAAAGTCGGGGGCTGGACTGGTCGTCCGGTTTGGATCGATGGTCGCGCACGCAAGTCTGCTACTGCAACGAACTGGTACCGGGTTCGGTTTAGCAAACAGACCACTGCAAAAAAATACTGGGTTTATTCTAAAACCTTGAGTATTCCAAAGACGAGTTATGCGAGCGTCAAGAAAACCGCAACGCTTAACACGACCAGTTATCCGGTCTATAATCACGTGTTTAATTCATCGTATCTCGCCAAGCAACTGACAACGACCAAGGCTCTCGATAAGTCAAAAGCGGTGACTGTTGACAATAAAGCGACCCACGTTCAAAACGGCGTCACAACCACCTGGTATCGAATCCATATTGGCACCACTACGGGTTGGGTCAATTCAAATGCAATTTCAAAATTAAGTTAGTGAAGTGGGCCGATAGGTAGTTGACCCTTTGTGACACCCCCGTCAGGTGATTTTATAATCACTGCAACGGGGGTGTTTGTGAAACTGATGACTAAAGATTAAGTTTTTGATTGATTAACGGCCGTGCGCTTGTAGAATTATTAAAAACCGGTATAATAGTCTCGGCTTAGTATAATAGAATGGAGAGAGACCGGATGAGATTATGGAAACAACTTACATTAACGTTCATTGGGATATTGTCGATTGGTATGACAGCTCAAGTTGCACACGCCGACACCCATACTGCGTTTATTAATCAGATGAGTACACCGGTAATGAAAGTTAGTCGACAGTACCATCTCTACGGTTCTGTCATGATGGCACAGGCCGCGTTAGAGAGTGATTGGGGCACCAGTCAACTCTCTACCGAAGCGAATAATTACTTCGGTGTGAAGGGTAATTACAACGGTCAGTATGTCTCGATGACTACTGCAGAGGCTAATACAAGCGGTTCTATGTATAATACATTGGCTCAGTTTAAGGCTTATCCTTCTATTCAAGCTTCACTGAATGATTACGCCAAGGTCCTGCGCGATGGGACGACTTGGAATCCATTCTTGTATCAAGGGGCGTGGCGTGAAAATGCCGGTTCATACATGGCTGCAACGGCGATTGTCGCGCAAAATTACGCGACGGATACCGATTACGCCAATAAACTGAATAAGATTATTGCCCAGTATGATTTACACGACCGCTTTGATCGGTCGACGGCAAGTAGCACGGATGCTGATACCAGTACGAAATTAACACCGGGTGTGAGTTACACGGCTTACTCTGGCTCAGCAACCATCAAACCGGGAACGATTCGGTTCTACAAGAGCATCCCAACAGCCAACGCAAAGGCCAAATATGTGAAAACCGCACAGTTAGCAAATCAAAAGGTCAAAGTGTTATCACGTGGTATCTTGACACAAAAGCAGACGATTTGGTACCAAATCAGAAGTGGTTCGGCCACCGGTTGGGTTCAAATCACTGATCTTCTAGGGTTGAAGATCAACTAGTTCACCACAATGGGGTCGTGTCATTCACAATTTTTTGATATAATGACCTGCGTGGTTTTAACTCAGATATGAAATAAGATGTTAGGAAGAATTTAAAATGGCAACTGATTATAAAATCAAGGTTCAAAATGTCACGAAGGAATATGATTTATTCAAAACACAGTCCGAAAAATTAAGGGCCTTCTTTGCAATCAACCAAAAACCAGTACCACATTTCTGGTCGTTAATGGGCATTTCACTAGACATTAAGCCCGGTGAAACCCTTGGCTTGATTGGCGTTAATGGTTCTGGTAAATCAACGTTATCAAATATCATTTCCGGCATTATCCCACAAACGACTGGGGTAGTGGATGTTCGAGGAGACACTTCAATTATTGCGATTGGTGCCGGTTTACGAGGCAATTTAAGTGGTTTGGAAAATATCCGTTTGAAGGCACTGATGCAAGGCTTGACGAATGAAGAAATCGATCAGCTAATGGATGATATTGTCAGCTTTGCGGATATTGGTGATTTCCTATACCAGCCAGTTAAGAGCTACTCAAGTGGGATGAAGTCACGATTGGGCTTCTCCATCGCGGTTCACGTTAATCCTGACATTTTGATCATCGATGAAGCCCTTTCGGTTGGTGACGATACCTTCTATCAAAAATGTGTGGATAAAATTTCTGAGTTCAAGGCCGAAGGTAAAACGATTATCTTCGTGAGCCATTCGCTTAAACAAATCGAAATGCTCTGTGATCGAGTTGCGTGGATTCACTATGGTACTTTGAAAGAAGTTGGCGAAACGGCGCCAATCGTCAAAGATTATCGGGCATTCGTGAAGTGGTTCAAAGGCCTTGATAAAAAACAAAAAAAGCAGTTTCAACGAAAAATGAAGGAAGCTCAAAAAGCGTTTGACATTGATGCTTATCAAGCTTCAGTGGTTGAAGAGCGTCAGAAACAATCGCCCGATGAGAAAAATGTTGCTGCTAAAGTAAAAAAGGACTTTTATGGTTCGGTCATCAGTGAAAAAATGTCCTTACGGAGTCGGATTCTGACCTGGGTTGTCCTGCTTGCCTTCGTGATGGTTTGTTGGGTAAATATCTCTGGTCACTCATTGACTGAAGTGTTGAGTGATCCAACGAGTTTAGTACAACCGACGTCTCACGTTGATAAAACCGGTAGTTTAAATAAATAACCTAAAATGAGTTTTTGATTATAAAATGTGGACACTTCTAATTTTAAGTGTTATTCTTTAATTAACCATTTATTTACCACCTATGAGTCAATGCGACGAATAGGGACATCTCTCATTTAATGGTGATGCATTAGATGTATAGCGACTTCATTACTTCGTAATGGGGTCGCTTTTATTAGTTAAAAATGAATAAGAATGAAATTATTTGATTAGATGTTGACAGCGCTTACATTATACGTTATAGTATTTCTTGTAAGGTATGAATAATTACCTTCTAATCAATTCTCTTTCTCTCTTATGCCGCCACTATCTTGGATAGTGGCTTTTTTGTGCGGTGATACTAAGTGAGCGGCTGATTGCTGATCTGAGAACAGTGCAAGTCGTGTGACCGATGTAAATCAAAATCAGACACTGCATTGCTTGACACTTATTTTTGTCAGGAAATCATGGACTGTGCTACAATAGCTGAGTTGAGGTTTTGATTGAAAATGGGAGTGTGAAAACGTGAAGAGTCATGAAGTGTTAACACTAATTGAAGAGATTACCCGGTTGGACGGGACCAAATATATGGAGATCAGCAACATGGTCCAAAACGGTCGGGCTGAGTTGGCAGCCGAACGCGGTTATATTAAACAAGTTCGAATCTTACAACTGAATATTCCACATTCTCCTCACGTAGAGGCCTATGAAAACTACGTTAATACGAATTATGAGATGCCGACTGAACAGATGGATCACTTCGATGAGTGGGAAAAGCCAGCCAAAATTCAGCATGAAGTGGACATGATTTTGAAGGAAAACCATATTGGTTAATGAAAACCAATCGACTCGTTTTCAATTCTTAAGAAAGTATTTGCAAGTCAACGAATATTATGGTATAAATATTACATGATGTTTTGATTGCCCCGTAGTTCAGCGGTAGAATAATTGACTGTTAATCAAGAGGTCGCTGGTTCGATCCCAGCCGGGGCAGTTACATGACTATTTTGTTACTTTTTTCATGTGAGTCATTCACATTGCCCCGTAGTTCAGCGGTAGAATAATTGACTGTTAATCAAGAGGTCGCTGGTTCGATCCCAGCCGGGGCAGTCAGATGCATGTACATAAGTTAATCAAAAACACCAAGCAACCATTACCGGTTACTTGGTGTTTTTGAGTTGTCGGTTAGCTGACACGACTAACTGCTGATTTGTAGTTGGTTCTGATGTCCCAATTGTTTAAATTGGTTAGTCATCAAATGAAAGATTCGATTTAGCATGGACGTTTTGAATACGTTGTTCTTTTAAATGTTCAAACAAGATGCCTTCACGCAGGCCACTATTGGAGAATGTGATGTGGTCTGAATCCAAGTAACGCATAAGTAAGGTCAGTGGAATCAACCCACCAACAATAATATCGGCGCGGTCTTTGCTAAGCCCGGGAATTGCTTTACGGGCAGCCAAATCGTTTGCCACGATGCGGGCAAAGGTATCATCGACGGAGTGACGACTTAACCGGTAGCCGTGCACATTTTCAAAATCTAGCAGGTTATTAAACCGACGATTGATTTTGGCCATTGTCCGATTACTGCCACCTAACCCAATAACGGGGAGGTTGAGGCCGTTTCGCAACCACCAGATATTGTTATAGACGTCATTAACAAATGTCATGGCTTTGAATAAGTCGGCAGCTGGAATCACATCGTCTGGTAAGTATGACTGGGTCAAATTGACACTGCCAATTGGAATACTGATGAGATGACTCATTGCACCATTCTGGACCAAAATAATCTCTGAACTGGCACCACCCGTATCCAAAATAACCGCATTCGTTGCAGGTAGCGTTTCGCTGACACCCAAATAGTCATAGTAGGCTTCCATGGTCCCAGGTAAGACTTCAAGTTTGATACCAAGCAGATTTTCAACTTGCTTCAAGAACTTTTTCTGGTTAGTTGCTTGCCTGGTGGCGGCGGTTGCTACGGCTTTGAGATGGACATTTTCAAGCTTGGAGTAGACGTCTTTAAAGGACTGCAACGCTTTGAGCGTGCGTTCAATGGCTTCGGGTTGCAGGACTTTTTCCGGTCCCATGTTTTCAGATAAACGAACATATTCTTTCATTTGGGTTACGGTCGAGTAAGTGCCATCATTGTCAATTTGAGTAATGGTCATTCGGGCCGAGTTAGAACCTAGGTCAATTACGGCAAAATTTTCCATTAGTCAGTCTCACTCCCATCATCATAGTTTAGTGGATTTGGCTGATTTTGAGGGCTTAACATCGGTTGAAATTCAGTTGGTGTCTTGGCTTCAGCTTCGGCTTGATCCCGTTGGCCATGCAAGGTTGCTGCTTCAGCGAAGGCTGCCTGGGCCTCAAGTGGTGTTAGGCCCCGACGGTCGACATGTTTAAACGTATTATCAGCCTGTAGTACGCGGGTCTTAACATTGTCTTCCCACATCGTATCATAAATGCGATCAACGCGTTCAACTAAGTCCGGTTGAAGGATTGGGAACAAGAGCTCAACCCGACGATTCAAGTTTCGGGTCATTAAATCTGCACTGGATAGGTAGATACTGCGGTGGCCATCAAAATCAAACGTATAAATTCGACTGTGCTCCAAAAATCGACCAACGATTGAGTGAACGGTGATATTATCGCTGATGCCTGGAATACCCACCTTTAAGCAACAAATTCCCCGAATGATCAGCCGAATTTTAACACCTGCGTGTGACGCCTTGTAGAGGTGTGCAATCATTTTTTGATCGGATAATGAGTTCATTTTCATTTTAATCAGCACAGGCTTGCCCTTTTTGGCTAATTCAATCGCTTGATCAAGTTTGTCGTAAATGAAATCACGGATACCATTGGGACTAATGTGTAATTGATGGAAATAGGGGGGCTTAGAGTAACCTGACAGCATGTTAAAGATATTCGTCGCGTCAATCCCCATATCGTTATTTACGGTAAATAATCCCATGTCGGTATAGAAATGGGCCGTGACGTCGTTGTAATTACCGGTACCCATGTGCATGTAGCGTCTGATACCACCTTGTTCTCGTCTGACAACCAGTGACAGTTTGCTGTGGGTCTTAAGTCCAATCAGCCCATAAATCACGTGGCAGCCCATTTTTTCCAGTTGTTTGGCCCAGTGAACGTTATTTTGTTCATCAAATCGGGCTTTGACTTCAACTAAAACGGTTACTTGTTTACCGTTTTGAGCTGCGCGACCCAGGTATCGAATGATGGGTGAGTCACCAGACACACGGTAAAGGGTCATCTTGATAGCTAATGTATCCGGATCAGTTGCCGCCTGACGAATGAATTCAACAACTGGGTCGAATTTATCGTAGGGATGCTGCATCAACCAATCGTGGTCACGAATGGCCGCAAAAATATCGTGATTATGGTCAAGTTCGCTTGGCTGATAGGCTGAAAACTTAGGGTACTTTAAATCATCATGATTAATGACTTGGCTGGTTAACTTACTTAAAAAGGTGAGGTCTACCGGTCCGTTAGTTTCATAAACGGCAAAGTCGGGTGTATTTAGTTCCTTGTTGAGGCGTTTGAGCAGTTTCTTACTGATGGTGTTTTCAACTTCTAACCGAATGACACTCCCATGTTCACGAAGTTTGAGCTGTTGTTGAACGTCTTTGAGTAAGTTTGAAGTATCTTCTTCTGCCACATCTAAGTCCATATCCCGAATAACACGGAAGACGACGCTCTCTTTGACTTGATAGTTAATAAACAATTGACCAACAAAGCTCTTAATGATTTCTTCCAGCAAGATAAAGGCGTTGTCTTCTTCAGGAAGACGCACCACTCGTGGAAATACATCCGGAATTTGCAAGGTTGCGTACAGGTGGCCACTGCCCTCGACCGGTGTAAGTTGAATAGCGAGATTTAGTGTGTCGTTGGCAATAAATGGGAATGGCCGTGAACTATCATCTGCCATAGGTGTTAATACGGGGTAAAGTTCGTCGTGAAAGTATCCCTTAATAAACTGAAACTGACCGGGTGTCAAATCAGCGCGTGATTTCAGGTGAATATTCACCTGGTCGATAGCGGGAATCAATGACCGATTAAGCGTGGTATACTGTTTGATCAACATGTCATGTGCGCGATCGTTTACTGCGTGGAGTTGCTGTTCGGCTGTCATACCAGAGGCGTCGGGCTTCGGATAATTAACCGCTGCGAGTTTTGCTAACGAAGCCACCCGCACCATGAAGAATTCATCCAAGTTACTTTGTGTGATACTCAAGAACTTTAAACGCTCCAAAAGGGGATTGGCTTTATCACGTGATTCTTCTAGAACCCGGTCGTTAAAATCAATCCAGCTCAGTTCCCGGTTCGTAAAGTAATTGGGATCGTTATAGTTTCGTTTATCACTCATTTTGAAGTCACACTCCTTTGTTTAAGTCTCGGGTTAAGGCCAAAGGTTTCCTTAAAGAACTGACTCTTGAAGGAAAATTCCCAGTTTTCAAATGATAAATTATCATTACTGAAAACTGTGATCACGAGTTCATGAGGTTTAGTCGAGACTGAGATTCGCTGAATTTTTTGTTGGCGATCATCATCTAAGGCGTCAGCTAACCTTAAAATAGCGGCCAATTTTGCAACCAGTAGTCGTTCAGCTGTATCAAGCTTGCGGAAGTGACTCAGGTCTTCACTTGGGGTGGTCGTACTATGATATCGCGTAATAGCAGCAATCAATTGACGTTCGTGGACGGATAAACCGATGATACTCGTATGTTGAATAATGTAATCAGAATGCAGATAATGTTCGTGAGTATCAACGTAGGCGCCGACATCATGCAGAATTGCGGCCACTTGAAGTAAGAGACGGTCACGATTAGACAATTGATGAATTGGCTTCAATTGATCAAAAAGATGCAGTGCGAATTTGGTGACGAGTCGCTGATGGATTGGCTCGACCTTGTAATGGTTAGCCATGGTTTCAGCGGCTGTAACAGTTTGGATTGAGAAATCATACTTGCTATAGCCAGCCTTAACGGATGCGTTCGTTGCGAGTCCGTCCAACACGGTATTGTGTGAAAAGTGAAGCGCTTTAGCTGAAGTTAAACGCATCAACTTACGTAAGAGTAATAGTTCGGGCAAAAGTAGTGGAATTTCAGCCTCTTTAACGTTGTATTGGTCCATTAAAAATTGGTCTGAAGCGTCCACCACTCGGTCAAACAGGGTGTCGAATTCTGAGGCGGATAGGGTATTTCGGTGTTCATTTTCTAACGTTAGATGGCTTAAAGGCATTGAGCCGAGTAAGATAATCTCGCTTGGTCCGCTAACTGCTTCTTGGGGTTGCAGCTGCGAGTAATCGGCTAATTTACTATCAATATAGTCGCGGAGCACTTCAACGGAATTGGGGGCACTTTGCCTTAAACTTTGTAAATCTTCGGCAATTCGTACTGGTCCCAATGAATAATGAGATGAGTAAACAAATGAAAGTTGATTAAATTGCGTAATCGTGGTGTTACCAGAATTAATTCCAATTAAATAAATCAAGTCAGATTCAGGGCTATTTTTAGCCTCTTGCAAATCAACTAAAACCGCTTGATTTCGGTAGTAGGTCTCTTCACTGATTGATAACCAGTTTAATTTAATGCCAGTTCGTAAAAAGACCTGATCCGAAATAAAATCAGCGTTAAGTGCGCGTGAAAGTGCTTCACTGCCCCAAAGTTGGTAGTCCGAGATTTGGTAATCATTTAGAATTTGCAAAAAGCCACGAAGGGCTGATGTCATCTGATTGACTAAATCAAAGTGAATGGGTTGATGTTGATACAAATCATCACCAACTGGCAGTTCTTTGTGGACGCGTTCGATTGGTTTGAGCGTTTTCAAATCTACGATGAGTAGTTCTAGTCCTTGAACTGTGATGATCATGGTCCCAAAGTAATGAGTTGCCATATTATCGCCTCCGTAACGTCATTGTTGAAATACTTGGTTATCCATGATAAGCCGGCTGATGTGTTTTTCAGTCTGTTGGTGTTCAGGCGGTAGGGTCATATAATCGCCATACATTCGGGTTAAAATGGCATCATAATTTGCCGGGATCTTGACCTGAATACTGGCTTCAAAAGGCACCTGGATCAAGTCTGTAGATTCTTTGGTAGTCAAGATTTCCCGGTCATACGCATACTGTGATGCAAGGTTTTTGAGGTTCGTAAAGTGTTCTTGTTCGTACTGACGCATGACCTGTTCACGCTGTTGTTTGAGGTCGTTCAAATTCGCTAACTTTGCGGGCGTTGGATCGGCTTTGAAGTGCCGCAACGGTGTCTCAATAAGGCTGTAGCCGGCTTTCAGGATGATCCAACTATCCAGGAGCTTGAAGTCTGTCATTTGACTACGGCGTAAAGCGGGGTCGTCTGGTATCTGATCGAACGGAAAGATATCAATAAATACACCTTTACGCGCATCGTTGACGTTTCCCTTTTCTTCGATGTAAGTATGTCGATCCAATAATTTCATGTAGCTAAAACCGTAGTTTGAGTCTGAATAAGCCGTTTGTAAAAAGTAGTGATCACCACGTAATAGTGCTGGCGCGTATTTTGCAAATTGTTCGTAGTCATTTCTGGTCATCCCGATGTCCATATCATCATCCCAAGGAATAAATCCCTTATGACGAACAGCGCCTAACAGTGAACCACCAATGAGAAAATAATTTAAAGATAATTGGTCACATACCGAGATGAATTTTGTTAAATTTCCTAATTCAATTCGGTGAAGTCGTTGAATAAAATTGATATGCCTCGCCTCCTGTATTCTCTGTTGCTCCCAACTTAATTTTACTCTCTTTTGGGTTGCGATTAAACGGGATGTCTTATATCATTGATGTAGTAATTCTATTGATTCGATGATAGAATCTTAAGAGAAAAGTTATAAGTTAGGGGAATATATATGAAACGATCGCAATTGCTTGATGAATACATCGATGTCTACATCAAATCGCTGAAGTATCTGGATTCGTTCGTCTCTGAACCAGCGATGAAGTACAACTTGTCGTTTGAGCAGTATCTTATCTTGCATGACATTGCCCAAAAGACCAATGTAACCCTTGCTCGAATTGCGGATACTCGTGGTGTGACGCGAAGTGCCATTTCACGTCAGATCAAGGTGTTGCTGAAGTTAGATTATATCTATCAGCAACGTGACGAAAAAGATCATCGACGTCAATATCTACATTTGACACCACGAGGCCGTCAAATTGAAGAAATTTTGGCTAGAGTTGCGACCGACCGATTTGGTAGTTGGATCGATATTTTTGGGGAAGATAAAGCAGTCTCCTTACTGGAATTTATTCGGGAGTTCAGTGATGCTGCTAAACTTGAAAATAACGGTCGAATTAACGAAAAAAAATAATGAATTGAAAATAAAAGCATCGTTTGAGCGACGGGGATATCCGGGTTCAAATGATGCTTTTTGGTGCAGTTAGTCATTAAATTGGTCAACCACTTCAATCGTATAATTACCGCTGTTGCTGAGTAATTTTGAAACCGGGCATCGTTTCTCGGCTTGACGTACAAAATCAACAGCCTGACTATGCGTAATATGTGGAATTGCAATTTTAGCAGTTACTAGAAATTCAAGGCCTTCCGTACCTTTAACCATGCTGACATGTACGCGAACCTCCGCCAAGTGAGGCAGACCGTTCTCTTTTTCAATTGCTTCTAACGTGGCTGCCATACACGTGCTGAGTGAAAGTCCAAGTAGTTGTTCAGGATTAGCGCCCGGTTCATCGTTGAGTGGATCACTGACGGCAACGGTTAAACCGTTGGGAACGAAAGCGACGCCCTTCAGGCCATCCCGATTAATTGCTTCGGTTTCATATTTATGGAGATAGTGTTTGTCATTAGTCATCTGATCGTGCTCCTTTTTGAAACTAGTGTAGTTGATTCGTCTCAAAAGTGCAACGTTGATTGATAAACTATACCAATTAAGGAATATTATAACAAATTCAAATTTAGGTTGTTTGCCAAATCAAGCTTATCTCGGACTATATCACACGTGGTATTACCGATTGTTTGAATTTGTGAACAATTTTAAAAATTAGTGCATCTGCACATAAAATAGCTAGACTAATATTGAAAAGTGAGCTATAATGAAATCGTTGTCAAGTGATTTGTTGTGTTCAAGGACTTTGGAGGAAGAAGTATGAACGTGATTAACTTTTCTGGGCATCCAGTTGTACAGACTGGGCTAGTTAACCAGTTGATTCAGTCTAGTGAACGAATTGATGCCGAAACCATCAAGCATTTCCGGTCGATGGTACAATCCTATGATGAGCTGTTTGGGGTACAGCTCGATAATCATCACTCATCACGTCCGTAGTGTTGTGTGGCATAACGTACCACATTGCGTTAATTCAACAATCATTAATATGTCGTCGTTAAAGTTAAGCGCATGGTTTGCTACGGGATGGTAACCATGCGTTTTTTTGTGCCTCATGTTTCCATTGTCAAATTCAGTCCAGGACTTGCGAGAAGTTAGACATGCGTGGTTTAATAAAGACAAAGCGTCATGTTGTTGATGGAGGGAGAGATTGATTTGTTCAAGGCAATGGTGGTTTTGCATGATGGCGACGACTATATTCGAATGAATAAGGTTTATTTTGAAACGATGCCGGTTGCGGGTCAATATATGATCCACTCCGATGGCCTAGCATACGTGGTTGAAGAAGTGACCACCTTTGCTGGGTACGTCAGCAGCAAAGGGGCAACGACAATTTTGGTCGTGCATCAAGCACCTAAGGATGCTGCGGTCAATCAGTTATATGGCATTGATATTGAGCGCGACTTGGATGATCCGGAAGCTGACTAAGACGGCATAATTTGAGATACAGTGATTTAAAAAGCCCCTGATGACAATCATCAGGGGCTTTTTGTGGCAGATATTTTTAATGTAATTAGACAAATTGATTTGATTTAAGGTCGACGCCGTATGCATGGGCTTGAACGTAGCTGCGTTCTGCGGGATCAAGGATTAGGATGTCTTTAGTTGTAAGTGGTCGGGTATGATCGTAGTCAAAGTGAGTTTGAGGTGTGGCTAATAATTGTTCTTTCATTTTTAACACTTCCTTGATTTGAGAATGTCATTATTATACACAGTTATACTCAAAAAAGCGACTAAAAAATACGATTTTTTTGATATTCATACGCAGACTATTCACTGTAACCGGTTTAGGTACTGATATACCTTGTATTCTTTTCTCGGAAATCTTCAGTATATACATTTTGATGAATAATTAAATTTTGGTGTGATTTTGATTTGGATGGCTGGTTGAATTGAGTCATTCCAATTAGGAATAGCAAAATTGTTAATAACAACACGAAAATTTCGACGATGACTTGTTTCATTTAGACCACCTCTCAGGCTAGCCAGTAACAGAGTGCGGCTAGGCCAATGCCACCAATTACAGAAAGACACAGATATCGAATTGCAAGATGAGTTCGGGTTTTAAATAAAATGATCGTTTCGTTCGTAAAGGTTGAAAAGGTTGTGAAGCCTCCGAGCAGACCACTACTAAGCAACCAGGACAAACTAGTTGAAGAGTAGTGGCCAGCAAGCAAGCCAAGGGCACTTGCACCAATCCAGTTAATGAATAAGGTTGCGACTGGTATTTTAACGTCAGGAAGAAGTCGGTTGGTTACTTGTGTGAGACCAAATCGGAGGCAAGCACCAACCGCACCGAACAAACAAATCAAAAGGGCAGTCGTGATTGTCATTGCTGGTGCCTCCTGATTAACCGGTGACTCAGCTTGACGCCAAGATAGGCAGCAGACAAACCAAGACTAACACTGAGTAGACAGTAGCATAACGCCCAAAACGGACTAGACTGACCGAGTTGAACGGCATCAAGGCAAAAAGTTGAAAATGTCGTAAAACTACCAATAAGGCCAACAGTCAGTCCCGTTAGAAGTTCACTTGGAATTGGCATCACAATTGGCAGCGCGTTAGTAATAACTGCCAGTAAAAATGATCCGGTGATGTTGATCAATATCAGCGTAAAATAATGATGAGATGGCGAAATCTGGGTCATACCAAGGCGAATGGCACTGCCGATGAAGCCGAACCCAAAGACGGCAAGAAAACGTTTCACTGTGAACACTCCTTTTAGCAGTATCTTTTTAGTTTAGCAGAATTTTTACGGTTAGGCGGACAAAACACAAATTTGGTTAGTGAGACTTTTTTTCTATTCGCTGTCACTAAAGAAAATAACCGATTAAAGTCAGCCAGTCAGGCAACTTTAATCGGTTATTTTCTTTAGTGATAAATTCAACTAGATTAAATTTAGCGCATAAACGTGATTCATCAGTGAGCGAGTTTCTGTAAATTCATCTTCGTCATGCAGAACAACGGTGATTAAGCGATGATGACCAGTCTTTTGACCGGTACCAACGAAGCAATATCCTGCAAGGTCGGTATAACCGGTTTTTAAGCCATCAACCTTAAGTGAAGATTGATAGTATTTACGACCAGGTAACAAATTGTTGTAGTTGTAACAACTTTGACCAGCGACAGTCAACGTTGGCTTACTGCTATCGGTCAGTACTGAAGGATAGTCGGTGATGAGATGTTTTGCAATCAAGGCGACATCCTTGGCTGAGACTAAGTTAGCGTTGCCACCACTGACGGCGTAACCATATCCACGAAGGGCCGACTGCTCAATTCCGGATGCTGAAACGAAGCTAGCGTTATCGAGCTGCCATTTCTTGGCTTGGGCATTCATTAATTTAATGAACTTGGTATTGTAAGATGGCGTTGAACCACCCGCAACCCATTGACCAAGCGCAGTGGCAGCGTTATTTGAAGAATCAATCAGGGCAGCTTGGTAAAGTTGCTTAACAGTGTAACTGTTTTTGGTAAATTTGAAACCACCATAAACACTGGAAGCGCCCATTGTTTTTAGTCCTGAATAAGACGTGTTAACTTTGGAATTCCAAGTAGCAGAATTGCCAGCCACTTTTTGTTCAACTAAGTAGAGTGTCATGAGCTTTGAAACACTAGCAATGGCGCGCGGGGTATTTGCTGACTTGGACCAAAGAACTTTATCGGTTGAAGCATCCAATGCCACCGCTGCTTTGGCGTACTTTAAGCCAAAGGGTGTCTTACCCTTGGTTAAGTAACTATGCCAAATGTAGCCAGAAACGGTACCAGCACCATTTTTGACGGCGTAGTAGATGGCCTTCGTTGAACCGTGCTTTAGAACGACACGTTTCGTGACATACCAAGTGGTGTTGGGGTAGCTACTAAGTTTCGCTAACTTTTTGGTGTGCGCAAGGTTATAAACGGCTCCTTTTGAAGATGCGCGGTGATAGGCCGTTTTTGAAACGGTTGTGCTGCTGACGACGCTGTAGCTAGCAGCTGATGCTGTGGTTTGGTTAAACGACATGATACATAGCAGCCCTAGTGCAAGGGTCGCAAGCATCATTGTTAGACGTGTGATACGTGAAGATGATGAATTGGTCATAATTGCCTCCTATAACTTATATCTCCCAAAATAGCATGTGTGGGCTCGTTAAACAACCGACTCTCGTAATTTGTAATTAAACTGTGTACGACCAGTCATTTGATTGTAATCGTCGTGTTATTTAACCAGAAAGCATAACTTGCAGTATCGTGAGTTAGACAATTGACGAAGTTTTGTTGACAAAGTCGATAAAAATTATTACTCTGAGTCATAGGTGCAATTTTACAATGACGTAGCGAGCTTTCAGGACCTTATTCAAGTAACAGTAAGGTTTGTTTCACATTTTTTTGGTAAGAAGGGATATCATGTCAAAATTACCAACGTATAACACACAGCAATGGGCAGAAGCTCGGGATGCAGTTATGCAGGAGTATCAAGATTATGTCAAAGAGTTACACGAACAAGGGGTTGACTTCACCATAAAAAATGCCCGTAAGTTGTTAATTTTTCAAGACTTAATTGATGAATGGCAGCACCATTTACCAACGGTCATTTCGGATTTAGAAGAAAATGGTTTTGCTCTGAGCGTGTTTGACGAACTTAAAAAGCGTAAAAAGAGTACCTTATTAGAACGGGCGTATCAAAACATGTCATCGTGGTCAAACTTTAATCCATTGGCAATCACACTTTGGCTAGAATTATCAGAAGATGAGGCTATCACTGAGTATTAGTGTTTTTACTACAGCGTTTGGCTTTCTAAGTTATCTTGAATATGCTAAACTAGAAGCTGTAGTTTTTGGGGTCGTTATGGATTCGACAGGTATAGGTTGAATTCAGGCTGCGTTTCGTAGCGAGAATCTACGTAAAAAGTCTCACCTAAATTTTTAACTGCAAATAACAGTTCAAAATCTCTTGCATTAGCTGCCTAATAAGCGCTAAGTAAGGATCCGCCTGACTTCGCCCATGGGTCAGATACGGGTCTTAAATTAAGTGGGCTTACGCAGTAAATTCCCATCTGAAGTTTACTGAAGAGACTAATCAGGTTAGTTGATCATGTTTGGCCCTGACAGGCGGCGAATTGATCGGCGAAATTTAAATTGTCTGGCTATAAGCGTAGAGGTTTGGATGGCAATATGCTTGGACGCGGGTTCGACTCCCGCCGACTCCATTAAATCATACAAAAGCGGCTGTAATCATTTTGATTACAGCCGCTTTTGTATTCGTAATAGCATCAAATTAAATGGTAGTGTTTTAACCCATTAACGATACCATGGTCAGTATTGGCCGTCGTGACGAATTCAGCCGCCTGTTTAACGGTATCCAGGCCGTTTGCCATGGCAATTGCGTGATCCACGGTTTGAAACATTGGTAAGTCATTGTTCCCATCGCCAAAGGCATAAGTTGGTATATTTTGGTAATCGGCGAGAGCCAATAAGTGTTGAATGCCAGCCTGCTTGGAACTGTCTGGCGCAACAACGTCAATACTATAAGGTGTTTGACGATAAAAGGCCAACTCACCTTTGAATGCCCGTTGGTATAAGGCATCGTGTTCTGGTGTTGTTAAAATAAGCATCATATGAACCGGATAGAGATGCCAAAACGTTGGATCAATAATCGGTATCGGGCTATTAATATAGTGGTAAGTTTTTTTAACCGTATCAGTCATCTGATTGATGCGGTCGGCGTTTTGGTTTAAGACTGCGTAGGCGTCGTGATTGTCCGCAATTAGTTTCGTTAAACGCCCTATAACGTCTTTTGAGAGCGCGGCCGTATGAACGGGTTTACCATTCGCAACGACGTATGATCCGTTAGCAGAAACTAACGTATCGATTTGAGTCTGTTGAATAACGGTGCGTATTTCAAAAATATTGCGACCAGTGGCGATCACTGGCAAGATATCATTGGCTTTGAGCTGTTGAACTGCTGCGATGACTTCCTCATCCAACTTGGTTTGAGCGTTTAAGAGTGTGCCATCTAAATCAAAGAATACAATTGCTTTAACCATTTGAAAAACACCTTTCTCATTTCTAATCTGAGTTGATTGTAGCACAGTTAAGGCCGTTGCGATGTGGAAGCCGTGAGATCAAAAAATAAATCTAGGTTTTACACCACAATAGGGGTTCGAGTATAATGGTAGTCGGATAAACTAATGGTAATAATGAGATGGACTGACTTGTATAACCAGTGTTGGTATAGAGTGCACACAAGTCAGATTATAATTCTGGAAAAGAGGACCTGAGCGATTGGTTCAGGTCAGCTAACGGGGGCAAATAATGAAACTTTTGATGATTGAAGATAATAAATCCGTTTCTGAAATGATGCAGATGTTTTTTAAAAAAGAGGCTTGGGATGCCCACTTTGCCTACGATGGCATTGGGGCGGTTAAAATGTTTAACGAAAGTCCTGACACTTGGGATATGATCACCTTGGATTTAAACTTACCTGGTATGGATGGCATGCAGGTGAGTGCTGAGATTCGAAAATCGTCGCCGACTGTGCCGATTATTATGCTGACTGCGCGAGATTCAGAAAGTGATCAGGTTCTTGGCTTGGAAATGGGCGCGGATGATTATGTAACCAAGCCGTTCAGTCCTATCACGCTGATTGCAAGAATTAAGGCTTTGGATCGGCGGGCTAAGATCGGTGGTAAAATCACGGATCATGAACCAATGGTGGCTCCGGTGGTCAAGGAAGAAGATCGGTTTGACATTGACACTGGTAAGTTTAAGTTAAACAGTAAAACTCGGGAGGCTTATCTAAACGAAAAACAAATCATGGATCTAACACCCAAGGAATTCGATTTGTTGAAAACTTTAGCACAAAAGCCTCGTCAGGTGTTTTCACGTGAGCAATTATTACAGTTGGTGTGGGATTATGAATACTACGGTGATGAACGGACTGTTGACGCCCACATTAAAAAATTGCGGCAAAAAATTGAAAAGGTTGGCCCACAAATTATTCAGACCGTTTGGGGGGTTGGCTACAAATTCGACGATACGGGAGTTGGTAAATCATGAGACTGGTTTACCAGCAATTATTAGCTTTTTTGGCGGTAATTGCCTCCGTTTTGTTGCTACTGGGATTGTCATTTAGCAGCATGACCAAGGAATACGTCTACCAAAATACGTGGGCGAGTCTGGAAAAGTACGCCAATAGTTTGGTAGAACAATCCATCCGGGTATCTTCAACCAATCCTGATAAGGTGACGTTTGACTCGGAGTCGCTGCTGAATAGTGAAGTACTGTTGCGCAACCAATCCGTCCACTTTACGATTTATAATCGCGAAAATACGGCCATTTTTCCAGATAATGTTTATACTTCAAAAATTAGCAAAAGTGATTGGCAAAAATTACGCGCGGGTAAAATCGTGCAAAAGGTATCGGACTCACAGCTTAAAACCACTTCCGGGCAAGCAGAACCGGCCATGACAGACGTGTTAAAACCTTATTTTTACACGGATAAGAATAACCAAAAGCATTTAGTGGCAGTCGTTAAAGTGGGGGCCTTTATTTCTAACATTAATTCTAATATTGCCAAGATCAACGCTAACCTTACTAAGGCCTTATTGGTTGCTAGTGTGGTTGCATTGCTGTTAGCCTACTTTATCTCCCGTTACCTAACGTTGCGGATCAATCGCTTGCGAAAAGCGACGAACCAAGTGGCCAGTGGTAATTATGATGTGCAATTAACCAGCAAAAATCGTGACGAAATTGATGATTTGATTAATGACTTCAATAATATGGCATTGTCTTTGCAGGAATCAAAAGCCGAGATTCAACGACAAGAGGAACGGCGACGTGCGTTCATGGCGGATGCGGCTCATGAAATGAGAACGCCATTGACGACCATCAACGGCTTGCTTGAAGGCCTGGCTTATGACGCCATTCCAGAAGAGAGTAAGGCACAAAGTATCGACTTGATGCGTAACGAAACCAACCGATTGATACGCTTAGTTAACGAAAATTTGGACTACGAAAAAATTCGCAACAATCAGATTACGTTGACGAAGCAGCGGTTTAATGCACTAGAAACTTTGCAGCGCATTGCCGAACAGCTCCATCAAAAAGCCGAAGCCTCACACGATGTACTAAAGGTTTCGGGGGCACCCACCATCGAAGTTTATGCGGACTACGATCGATTTGTTCAGATCATGTTTAATATCACTCAAAATGCAATTCAATTTACTGATGAGGGTGAAATTAATATTCTGGTTGAACGTGGGTATCGCGAAACAATCTTCAAGGTCGTTGATACTGGGATTGGCATGACCAAGGAACAGCTTGCCAACATCTGGGAGCGGTTTTACAAGGCGGATCCTTCCAGAACCAACACCAAGTATGGTGAATCAGGCTTAGGCCTGGCGATTGTGCATCAACTCGTATTACTTCACAATGGTAAGATTGAGGTGACCAGCAAAACCGGTAAGGGAACTACCTTTACCATTATTTTTCCAGATGAACCAGCCGCTCAGTAGTGAGCACCACCTTAAAAAAATATTTAGAAAAAAAGGATTTTTTAAATAATCCTTTTTTTTTCGGTCGTTTTCTAGTAAACTATAAAAGATGAAAGATAATAAAAGCGCTTTCAAAAAATATTAAAGCGTGTAAGAGAGAACGGAGTGAATTTCATGGTTGTGCTTATGGCATTGATCCCCGCAATTTGTTGGGGGAGTATCGGATTAATTAGTGGTAAATTAGGTGGAACATCATATCAACAAACCCTCGGGATGACTGTTGGTGCTTTGTTATTTGGTATCTTCAGTGTTGTCTATTTCCATCCTCAATTGACCAGCCTCGTTTGGATGGTCGGAATTGCGTCAGGTCTTTTTTGGTCAGTGGGTCAATTCCAACAATTTCAATCAATGAAGGCAGTTGGTATTTCAGTCACAGTGCCAGTTTCAACGGGCTTGCAGCTTATCTGCAGTACGTTGGCCGGTGTCTTTTTGTTTCACGAGTGGACCACTAGTAAGATGCTCTTTTTGGGTAGTTTAGCCATGATCATTTTGATTGCTGGGATTGTTTTCACGTCATTACGTGACAAGAGTGGCAGTGTTGGCCGGACAAGCTATAACATGAGTGCCGGTGTTCGTGCGTTGATCTTCTCAACCATCGGCTACACACTTTACACGGTGATTGTGAATGCTTCTGGTGTTGATTCTAAAGCCGTTTTATTCCCTCAATCAATTGGGATGGTAATTGGTGCCTTGCTTTTTGCTGCGCGCAACCATCCGTTTGGGACACCAATGGTGAAAAACATTGGGACTGGTCTTGTTTGGGGTGTTGGTAACTTCTTCATGTTCATGTCGATTCCAGCCGTTGGTTTGGCCATCAGTTACTCATTAGCTCAAAGCGGGATCATTATCTCAACTTTCGGTAGTATCTTATTGTTAGGTGAACACAAAACTCGTCGTGAGATGGTGTACATCACCATCGGTTCTATTTTAGTTATTGCCGGTAGTGTCATTTTAGGATTATTAAAATAATTTGGTATAGTCCATTCATTTTTGGGTGAAAATCGGGTATAATGTAGATGATCTTAAAAAAAGTGAGGTAAGTTAAATGGCACACATTTCCTTCGACGCTTCAAAACTTGATAAGTTTGTCCACGACAATGAATTAGGTGAGATGCAAGCGTTAGTAAATGCAGCAGACGAAGAATTAAGAAAGGGAACCGGTGCCGGGAGCGATTTCCGGGATTGGTTAGCCTTACCAAAGGACTATGACAAGGAAGAATTTGCTCGAATTAAGGCAGCAGCAAAGCAAATTCAGTCAGATTCTAAGGTACTCGTTGTGATTGGAATCGGTGGTTCATACTTGGGTGCCAAGATGGCCGTTGATTTCTTACATGAAACATTCTTTAACTACTTACCAGATGACCAACGTGAATTCCCACAGATTTTGTTTGCTGGGAACTCAATCAGTCCATCATACGTCACCGATTTAATTAAATTAATCGGCGACCGTGATTTTTCTGTCAACGTGATTTCGAAGTCCGGGACCACCACTGAACCATCGATTGCCTTTCGGATCTTCAAACAATTATTGGTTAAGAAGTACGGTGAAGCGGGCGCCAAGGCTCGTATCTACGCCACAACTGATAAAAAGCGTGGCGCATTGAAGCAAGAAGCTGATGCAGCGGGTTACGAAACCTTTGTCATTCCAGATGGTGTTGGTGGTCGTTACTCGGTATTGACCGCTGTTGGTTTATTACCAATTGCTGCTTCAGGTGCTGACATTGATCAATTAATGTCTGGTGCGGCTGATGCGATGGACGCCTATACTGATCCTGATTTGACCAAGAACGAAGCGTACCAGTATGCTGCTTATCGTAATATTTTATACCGTAAGGGCTATACAACTGAGTTATTAGAGAACTACGAACCAAATCTGCAATACTTTGCAGAATGGTGGAAGCAACTAATGGGTGAATCTGAAGGTAAAAACGAAAAAGGGATTTACCCTTCATCAGCTAATTTCTCAACTGATTTACACTCCTTAGGTCAATATATTCAAGAGGGGTTACGGAACTTAATGGAAACTGTTATTTTCATTGATAAGCCTAACCATGATGTTGACATTCCTAAGGAAGCTGAGAACTTGGATGGTCTTCAGTATCTTGAAGGTGAGACCATGCACTTCGCTAACACGAAGGCCTTCCAAGGTGTGACTCTAGCGCATACCGATGGAAACGTCCCTAACATGAGTGTTCACATTCCTGATCAGTCAGCTTACACACTCGGTTACTTGATTTACTTCTTTGAAATCGCTGTTTCAATTTCTGGTTACTTGAATGGGATCAACCCATTCAACCAACCAGGTGTTGAAGCCTATAAAACCAACATGTTTGCCTTGTTAGGTAAGCCTGGTTTTGAAGAACTTGGTAAAGAATTAAACGAACGGCTTTAAACTGAAGTTACACATAAAAGGCACTGAAATCAACTGATTTCAGTGCCTTTTTAAAATATCATTAAGTCAAATTGACGGATCGTTAGCTATTGGTAAATCCCGTGAAAAACCAACTGCCGAATAGGACGACGGCAACCACTAAAAAAATACCGATGAATGAAGAAGCAAACGCAAAAACCAGTCCGCCAATAATCAAAATACCGATAATTCGGAATAACCAGCCAAACAAGCCAAAAAAGAGTCGAAAACCAAAGAATGCAATTAGTCCTAAAACAATCAGTGACAGCATCGACAGACCTCCAGTAATGTTATATTACATGTAGTGTACCCGTTTTGGATTGTGATAGTTCATTCAGTTAACAGGTTTAAAGTTTATTTAACCTGTTGGGCCTGCCATTGTTTCATTAACTGTTTAGACATTACCGGGGTCTTCTTCACGATACTCTGAGCGATGGAAGAGACCTGGTATTGTTGTTGGACCCATTGACTAGGAAATAACAGTAAGATGTTTAAAATTAAGAAAATTAAGAGGTATCTGACGATGAAGCTCGTGGCTGCACCTAAGAGGGCGTTAACTGAGTGAATCAGTGGCAGTCGCGTGATTAGGTTTAAATCGCGGCCAACGTGACGGACCAGTGTGTAACAGACACTAAAGAGAACGAAAAAAACGGTTCCGGTTAGCATTCGTGGCATGGCCACAGTTGATGTGTTGACTGAAGTGAAGGTGCTAAACAGGATTTCGGCCAATTTTTGACTAAAAACAGTCGCAAGCAGCCAGGCAATGATGTAGGCTAATAGGGACATCACAACGGTCACAAACCCGCTGCGGTAGCCCGAAATTAGTCCCAGCGCTAAAATGATGATAATGCCCCAAGTAAAAATCATATGAAATAACCTCCAAAAAAATAAAAAACTCAAAACGCCTAAAACACAGCATTTTGAGTTTTCTTATTTATCGAACAAAGCTAATGAATCACCCGCACGGGGATCGAACCCGTAACTCCGCCTTGAGAGGGCGACGTCTTAACCAATTTGACCAGCGGGCAAGGTTATAAAATGAAAGCTATTCAATTGCTTAACACAATATATAAATTTACACGAAAATGGCTGAAATGTCAACTTATCTGGTAGAATATTCGTTCTTGTTAGGTCAATATTCAAATTTTGCTGGCATTCCTCGATTTATCGTTGACAACAATTTTAAAAAACGCTAGAATGTTAACTTGTCAGGTAGCTTATTGGGTATTCGCCAAATTGGTAAGGCAGCGGACTCTGAATCCGTAATTTACTGGTTCGAGCCCAGTATACCCAATCATGAAACGTCTGCATTTATATGCAGGCGTTTTTTCTATGCCCACTGATTGGCTCAGATGGACATGGACATTATCTTGTGCCCGTAGCTGGAAACAAATTTCAAAAAATGGCCCCCGATTTGTTGAAAAAATCGGGAGGCCACTTGATTGAGTTAGGATATGATAAAGCAGTGTTTATTGGAACATCATTCAAAGGACAGGTCTAAAAGGTACAGTGCTTGCTGATTAAGGTGACTGGTTGTGATCCAAACATTGTGATAGTCGGGCTTGGATTGTTTGGTTAATTCATAAAAGTGATTGAGCAAGTCACCATATTCGCCAACAAACGAATCAGTCATTAAATTGACGCTCAGGCGGTCGCTTGGAAAATAAATTTCGGGGTTGGCAACTTTGACTTGATCTGGAATGCCAATTGTCACGACATTCGCATATTCGCGCGGTTTGAAGACGACACGATCTGGGTGGCGTTTGACATAGGTGAGTACGTTATATATTGAATCTGAATTACTGGCCACAACATTACCCTCTTTTCTTTCAAATGCAAAGCTCATTGTAGCAAATATTCTCACCGTCGTCAGCTTAAACCCTTTATGAAACCGGATACAATTAGAAAAATGTTTGATATTCGTTTTAGAGGTTGCTTGACAACCAATCCGATAGAGCTTACAATTTATTAAAAATCAATGAGGAATATTTGTTTTCACTGATTTTAAAATGAGAATTACATATTAAAAGGAGTGGTTTTTTTGGCAAAAGCACCTGCAGCATCAGAAATTGACTGGCAAAACTTAGGATTCAACTATATGGATTTGCCATACCGATTCTTAGCCCATTATCAAGATGGTAAGTGGGACGAAGGCGGTTTAACTGAAGATGGTACTTTACATATTAGTGAAGGGTCAACTGCATTGCACTATGGTCAGGCTGACTTTGAAGGCTTAAAGGCTTATCGTACTAAAGATGGTGACATTCAACTTTTCCGGCCAGATCGTAACGCAGCCCGGATGCACAAAAGTTGTGAACGATTATTAATGCCGGCATTTCCAGAAGACAAATTTGTGGAAGCCGTTAAGGCCGTTGTTAAAGCGAATGCTGATTACGTGCCACCATATGGCACTGGTGGGACACTTTACCTACGACCATTAATGATTGGTGTTGGTGGTAATATCGGTGTTCATCCAGCCCAAGAATACATCTTTACCATCTTCGCAATGCCCGTTGGTGCATACTACAAGGGCGGTGTGACACCAACTAACTTTACGACCTCATATTACGACCGTGCGGCTCCTCATGGTACTGGTCAAAGTAAAGTCGGCGGTAACTATGGTGGTAGTTTATTACCAGGTGATGAAGCCCACAAAGCAGGTTACTCAGACGTTATTTACCTTGACCCAGCAACCCATACTAAGATTGAAGAGGCTGGTTCAGCTAACTTCTTTGGTATCACCAAGGATAATGAATTCGTGACACCAAAGTCCGATTCAATTCTGCCAAGTATTACCAAATACTCTTTGTTGTACCTTGCAGAACACAATTTGGGCATGAAGCCAGTTCAAGGCGACGTCTTTATCGATAACCTTGATCGATTCACTGAGGCTGGCGCAATGGGAACTGCTGCTGTTATTGCACCAATCGGTGGCATTGAATATCAAGATAACTTACACGTGTTCTACAGCGAAACCGAAGTTGGTCCTGTGACTCAAAAGCTCTATGATACCTTAACTGGTATCCAATTTGGTGACGTAGAGGCACCTGAAGGCTGGATTCAAAAGGTTGAACTTTAATTTCATCGATTAATCGTGAGCGTTTTGTGACTCACCAATCGTACTGAACAGATTGATACCCGCAATATGTTGCGAGGATCAATCTGTTTTTAATTTGAAATGATCTCAATCTTCAAGATTGCGGCTGTTTGAAGCAAGTGGTAGGCTTGAAAAAAAGCATTGGAGAGAAGAAATGGTTTATCAAGAAACAGTAGCAGCAATTAAGCAACTGGTCCGAGATGGCGTGGTACCAGGCGTGAACTACGCCTTCATTGATCAAAAAGACGTGACTCGCGGCTTATTTGGTGCGGAACAATTGATTCCTGGTTACGAGCCATTAAAACCTAACCAACTTTATGATGTTGCCTCACTGACGAAGGTGGTCGGAACGACCAACGTGATTTTACAGCTGATTACTGAAAAGCGGTTAGCTTTAACTGATAAAGTCAGTGATTTTTTACCTGAATGGCAAGATCAGCGCGTCACGATTCGGCATTTGTTGACCCATACATCTGGCATTACTGGCTATATTCCACACCGTGATAAATTGTCCGCAGCGCAATTGCACGATGCATTACTAACGATGCATGTCGGTGAAAATTTTGAAGTTAAAATGGTGTATTCTGACGTTAACTTTATTTTTCTGGGGTGGATTGCAGAAGCAATTCTGGGTCAGCCAATCCAAACGTTGATTCAAAAACGGGTGTTAGATCCGTTGCGGATGACGCATAGTACCTTTCAACCTGAAGACCCGACCAGGTGTGTACCAACCGAAGTTTCACCAACCAGGGGCCTTATTCGTGGTGTGGTTCACGATCCTAAAGCATTCGTGTTAAAGAATCACTGTGGCTCCGCCGGTTTGTTTAGTACGCTTGATGATTTAATTCGGTTTGAACAGGCAATGTTATTCAACACCGGTCAGCCAATTGCCACGCATTGGTTGACTGAATTGACTCGTGATCAGACCCCCTTAGGGAAACAGTGGCGCTCGTTAGCTTGGGCACTATTACCCACACAACTACCAGTGGCTCACAATTGTATCTGGCATAGTGGTTATACTGGTACTTTTTTGGTGTTGGATCAAACCACGCAGCAGGGGATGGTGTTTCTGTCAAATCGCGTACACCCCCATGCGCCTAACGAGGCCTTTTTGGCTAGAAGAAATGCGATTATTAATACTTACCTAGCCGAAAAAACGGTAAGTTCGAAAACTGAATGACTGAAAGATTGTTAAAATAAAAAACGGTGATGACCATCATAAAGGCCATTACCGTTTTTGTGGTGTCAATATTGAATTGTAATTAAAAGGTTGCTGCAATTGGTAAAGCTTCCTGAGTCGTCAAATCAGCGTCAGGGTACCGTCGCTTGAGTGCGGCGATCAATAAGCGTTTGGCCAGGTTGCCGTTACGCGTCAAGATTGGGCCGTGAAAGTAGGAACAAAAAGTATTCTTGTAAATAGCGCCTTCAGTGCCATCTTCGCCGTTGTTACCTTTGCCTTCCAGCACATTACCAAGGGCACGTTCGCCGTTTCCGAGGAAGGTACGTCCCTGGTGGTTTTCAAACCCGTGGTAGGTTTCACCAGTTTCTTCGTTTTTGATAACGATGTCGCCAATAAATCGGTTATGGTCCTGAGCTAAAGTATAGTGGTCTAACGCACCAATACCAGGAATTTTGTCACCCTTAGCATCCACATAGTAGTGGCCAAGTAGTTGATAGCCCCCACAAATTGCAAGTACTGGGCCATCATCTTCAATGAAGTCAGTTAATGCAGCTTTTTTGGCTTGGATATCTTTCGAGACAATGACTTGTTCAAAATCTTGGCCACCGCCAAAGAAGCCCATATCATACTTGTTAGCATCAAATGGTTGGCCTAAGCTCACCACTTCTACGTTTAATTTCACGTCCATTTGTTTGGCATAGTAGTTTAATGCCAAGATATTACCAACATCACCATACGTGTTCATCAGGTCGCCATAAAGGTGAGCCACGTTAAGTTCATAGGTCATTCGCCCATTCCCTCCTTGATATAGCCCTGATCGGCTAATAATTTCCGTAATTGTAACACAGCTGTGTAAGTTGCCAAAACATAAACATGCTCGGTTGGTAAAGTCTTAATCTTTTCAATAACATCTTTGAGTTCAGGCACAACTTGGTGCTTGTCGTCTGGGACGCCAGCAACTTTCAAACGGAAGGTGATATCCTTGTATCGTTCACCGCCAGTAATGAAAGCAGGGACGTTTAAGTGAGGCAACTGTTCAAAGTTGCCGTCCCAGATCCAACTGGTATCGATTCCGTCAGCGTAATTAGCATTAAGTAACCCCACAAACGAGAAGGGCGCTTTATCCGTTGAAATCATGTCGAGCACTTGATTTAAGCCAACTGGATTTTTGACCAGAATCAATGTCACTTGTTTACCATCTAAATTGATGACTTCTTGACGGCCAAACACCTTTTTATCCTCGCTAAACGCCGTTTCAATTTGAGCCGGTGTTACGTCTAAGAATCGACCCACCGCGTAAGCGGCTAAAGCGTTATAAATGTTGTACAGGCCACCAATTTCAATTTTCATTGGATTATGATCAACTTCAAAGGTGGAACTGGTAGGGGTCAGTTCGTTTAATTTTGTGACTGTGTAGGCCAGTTCTGGTCGTTCAAAGCCGCAGTTAGGGCAGAAGTACTTGCCTAAGTTACTGTACGTGATGTAGCGATAGTGTAAGATATGCTGACAGTTAGGACACAAAACACCGTCTGTATTGGGCTTGGCTTTGATATCGTGTTCTGCCTCGTGGGCAAACCCATAAAAAATCATTGGGTTGGGTAAGTGCTTTGAGTGAAAAATCGGGGCATCACCGTTGGCGATAATCGTCGCTTCGGGAGCTAAGGCCACGCCATCCAGAATTTTTTGATAAGTGGTGTAGATTTCACCATAACGATCCATTTGGTCCCGAAAAATATTGGTAAACACAAAGGCCTTCGGTTTAATGTACTTCGTTACCTTGATCACGTTGGCTTCATCCACTTCCAGAACGGCAATCGGGCGGGCACCCTTTACCTTTGGCGCCCGTAAGAAGGTTGTGACAATGCCTTGCTCCATGTTTGAACCGGTTGGGTTGGTTAGGATGTGGTCGTATTTTTGGTTTAAAACTCTGACGGTTAAAGCAGTGGTCAAGGTTTTACCATTGGTCCCGGTGATCACAATCACGTCGTAGTTTTGACCGAGGTGTTTTAAAATGTCGGGATCAATCTTAGTTGTGATCTTGCCAGGTAGTGAACTACCACCCTTCATAAAGGTGTGTAAAAACCAGTATGAAGATCTGCCGGCAAAGGCTGCAAAGTTACTTCGTAAAGTCATGTTTTTCGCTCCTTGTGAACTCAAGATAAACGGGTTTATCTGAGTTGTTATTGACACATTGGTTACTTTATTAAGTTGATGATAAATTCAATCGTCACTTAGGCCGAAGTTAAGGCAAGTCAGCTGATGCATGAACCATGCAATTCAGCTTGGTGAGCAACTGACTTTGCGCCATTAACGGGTTAAGTCGATTTAACTAAGCATATATTTTACCATGTTTCTTGAGTTTAAGCGGTGTTTTCCCCGCAGATTCACTAAAAAAGCGATTTCAATTATGAATATCGACGGACATAGGGTGAATTTTGACGCTAAATCCGCTATAATAGATGAGAAATTTGTGAAGAGTGGAGACTGAGACCTTTGGCACAATTATTTTTTAAGTACGGTGCAATGAATAGTGGTAAGACCATTGAGATTTTGAAGGTGGCCCACAACTATGAAGAACAAAACAAGCCAGTGATCATTATGACCAGTGGTACGGATAATCGGGACGGTGTTGGTTTGGTTTCAAGTCGAATTGGCTTAAAACGAGAAGCAATCCCGATTTTTAGTGAGGATAACGTTTTTGAGCAGGTCAAGGCGATTAATCCTAAGGCCAACTGTGTGTTGATCGATGAGGCTCAGTTTTTAACGAAACAGCACGTTTTCCAACTGGCTCAGATCGTGGATGAATTGAAGATTCCCGTGATGGCTTTTGGATTGAAAAACGATTTTCGTAATGAGCTATTCGAGGGCTCAAAATACCTGTTACTGTATGCCGACAAGCTAGAAGAGATGAAGACTATTTGCTGGTTCTGTGCCAAAAAGGCTACGATGAATCTTCGTTTTCATGATAATCAACCGGTTTATGAGGGCGAACAGGTCCAAATCGGTGGCAATGAGTCATACTATCCAGTTTGTCGAAAACACTATTACAACCCACCTATCAATATGCTGGGAACGGACTAGACGAGGAGAATTTAAATGGACGAAATGTTCGACAGATTACAAGCAGTCGTTGATCGCTATGACGAACTCAACGAACTGATCAGTGATCCAGAAGTGATTGCGGATACCCGCCGCTTTATGGCGCTATCTAAAGAAGAGGCTGACTTGCGTGATACAGTTGAAGCCTACCGTGAATTTCAAAAAATCACGGATCAAATCAATGAAGACAACGAAATGTTACGTGAAAAACTTGATGATGAAATGGCAAGCGTTGTTAAAGATGAGCTCAAGGAACTTGAACCCCAAAAAACAGCTTTGGAAGACCGAATTCGAGTGCTCTTGTTACCTAAAGATCCAAACGATGATAAAAACATCGTGATGGAGATTCACGGTGCCGCTGGTGGCGATGAAGCCAGTTTGTTTGCCGCCGACTTATTTGACATGTATTCCCGTTATGCTGAAAAGCAGGGCTGGCAAGTTGAAGTGGTTGACCGTAACGAAACTGAAGTGGGTGGTTTCAAAGAAATCGTTATGCTGATCAGTGGCGATAAGGTTTATTCAAAACTGAAGTATGAAAGTGGTGCCCACCGAGTGCAACGGGTTCCGGTTACTGAATCGGCTGGTCGATTGCATACCTCAACGGCAACGGTCGGTGTGATGCCGGAAGCCGAAGATGTGGATATTGACATTGATCCAAAGGATATTCGGACGGACGTTTACCGTTCATCCGGTGCTGGTGGTCAACACATCAATAAAACCAGTTCAGCGGTTCGGATGACCCACTTGCCTACTGGTATCGTGGTCGCAATGCAAGATGAACGGTCACAACAACAAAACCGGGCTAAGGCGATGCAAATTTTGCGGGCGCGGGTCTACAACTACTACCATGAACAAGAAGAAAGTGCGTATGATGAGCAGCGGAAGTCGGCCGTCGGGACTGGGGATCGTTCCGAACGAATTCGGACCTATAACTACCCTCAAAACCGAGTAACCGATCACCGAATCGGCTTAACGCTCAATAAGCTTGATAAAATTATGAATGGCGACTTAGATGATATTATTGATGCCTTGATTCTGTACGATCAAACACAGAAGATGGAGCAACTGAATAATGGCTAAGCGGACCTACTTTGAAGCCCTGAAATGGGCTTCTTTGTTTATTCAAGCACGTGGATTAGATGAATCGGCAGCACAGTATCTGATGTTAGGGTTAAGTAACCTTGATCAGACTCATTTGTTGTTAAATTATCGCCAACCAATGCCGGCCGCGCTTCAAGACGCATACGAAAACGCTATTTACCAGTATGGCGAAGGTGTTCCACCCCAGTATCTACTTGGGAAGGCATCGTTTTATGGTCGCGAGTTTGTGGTCAACTCAAGCGTGTTGATTCCAAGACAAGAAACTGAAGAGCTGGTTGACTGGGTGCTGACAACCTGTACCGATTCTGGACTAAACGTTTTAGACGTTGGCACTGGCAGTGGGGCAATTGGCTTGACGCTGAAGGCCCAACGACCTGATTGGCAAGTGACCCTGAGCGATCTATCGCTGGCAGCCCTTGAAGTTGCTAGGACCAATGCCTCACAATTGGCATTGGCCGTACAATTCGCTGAAGGTGATTTGCTGACGCCCTTGAAAGGACAACCAATTGACGTGATTGTCAGCAATCCGCCATACATTGCGCAAAGTGAAAGAGTTGATATGGACCAAGCGGTGCTGAAAAGTGAACCGCAAATGGCGCTGTTTGCCGATCACGACGGCTTGGCAATTTATGAACGTTTGGCCGCACAGCTCAAAGTTGGCTTCTTGTCACCTAAGCACCTCTTTTTGGAGTTTGGTTTCAAGCAACGTGCCGCACTAACGGCCCTATTTACGGCCACCTTTCCAACTGCTAAGGTTGAATCTCGTCAAGATATTGCGGGCCACGACCGGATGCTCCACGTTCAATTTGAGTGAGATTAATTAAGAAGGAGAAACTATTTATGGAAACAAAAATTTTTCAGCCTGATCAAGTTGAAGCTGCTGCCGAGTTATTAAAGCAGGGTCAACTGGTGGCTTTTCCGACCGAAACGGTTTATGGGTTAGGTGCTGATGCAACCAATGAGCACGCTGCCAGTGACGTTTACGCAGCAAAGGGGCGTCCCAGTGACAACCCACTGATCGTTACGGTGTCGTCAGTTGAAATGGTCGAGCAATACGCCCAACCACTCTCACAACCAGTTAAACAATTGATGGCACATTTTTGGCCTGGTTCATTAACGATTGTATTGCCTTTGCGGTCGGGTACCTTGTCAAAAACAGTGACTGGTGGCTTGGATACGGCGGCGTTTCGGATGCCCGCTAACCAGACGACGTTGAAGTTAATTGCCGCAGCTGGGATTCCAATTGTTGGACCATCTGCCAATACCTCTGGTAAGCCCAGCCCAACGTTAGCGAGTCACGTTTTTCACGACTTAAACGGCAAAATTGCCGGCATCGTGGATGACGGTCCTACTCAAGTTGGGGTCGAGTCAACAATCATCGATATGTCAACTGATATGCCAACCATTTTACGACCTGGCGCCGTGACCGTACCGCAGCTTGAAGCGGTGATCGGTGACGTTCGCGCGGATCACCATCATGTTGGCGCCAACGAAACGCCCAAAGCGCCAGGGATGAAATATAAACACTATGCACCAAGTGCACAGGTTGAAATTGTTGATCAGCCAGCAGATTTTGAATCAGCCATGAAATGGGCTGCACAACAGGCTGAAGCTGTTGGTGTGATGGCGACTGACGATATACTGACTCAACTAGACTTGCCAGACAATGTGGAGGCATTTTCACTGGGTACCGGTTTGGAAAGTGCGACCCATCTGCTCTTTGCTGGGCTGCGTCATTTCGATGTGGAATCAGAAGTAAAACATATCTTTACGGAAGGATTCGCCAGCGATGGGTTAGGCGCTGCTTACATGAACCGGTTAGATAAGTCCGCTGGTGGCATGCATTTTACGAACAAATAGTTGAAATGATATATAATTGTTTGGGTTTCACGGGGAGATTGCTAGGCTTTTCACCCGAAATTTGGTAAACTGTTAGGTATCAAATGCCAAGGAGCTGATTGTGTTGAATTATCAAGAACAAGATCCGAAGTTGTGGCAAGCTATTAGTCAAGAACAAGATCGCCAACAACATAATATCGAATTAATTGCCTCTGAAAACATTGTGTCACCAGCTGTTCGTGCCGCTCAAGGGTCCGTGTTAACCAACAAGTACTCTGAAGGATACCCGTTAAAACGGTACTATGGTGGGAATGAATACATCGACATTGTTGAAAATCTTGCAATCGAACGTGCCAAGGAATTGTTTCATGCTGAGTACGCGAACGTTCAACCACATTCAGGCTCTCAGGCTAATCAGGCAACTTATGCTGCATTTTTGAAACCTGGCGATACCATTCTTGGCATGGGGCTCGATGCTGGCGGTCATTTAACGCACGGTGCGAAGGTCAACTTTAGTGGCAAGCTGTATAATGCTTACAGTTATGGCTTGAACCCTGAGACGGAGTTACTAGACTATGATATGATCCGTGACCTAGCGCTCAAAGTAAAGCCACAGATGATCGTAGCTGGTGCATCTGCTTACAGTAAGATTATTGACTGGCAAGCCTTCCGTTCAATTGCTGATGAGGTTGGCGCTTACTTCATGGTTGATATGGCCCACATTGCTGGATTGGTTGCCACTGGTTTGCACCCCAGTCCAATTGGCATTGCTGATGTCGTGACAACGACCACGCATAAAACCTTACGCGGCCCTCGTGGCGGTCTGATTTTGTCACAAGAAAAGTACGCTAAGCAGATTAATTCAGCCGTTTTCCCTGGTACCCAAGGCGGTCCGTTAGAGCACGTTATTGCAGGCAAAGCAATTACGTTCCAAGAAGACCTGCAACCTGAATTCAAGCAGTACGCAGCGCAGATTATCAAAAATGCCCAGGCGATGGCAGCGGTGTTCAACGCCTCTGATGAAGTTCGGGTCGTTTCAGGTGGCACGGATAATCATTTGATGACCTTAGATGTTAGTCAAACTGATTTGAATGGTAAACAAACCCAAGAATTACTCGATAGTGTCATGATTACCACGAATAAAGAAGCTATTCCTAACGAAAAACTGAGTCCGTTTAAGACTTCAGGCATTCGCTTAGGAACACCGGCAATTACCACGCGTGGTTTCAAGGAAGCGGATGCAACTCAGGTCGCCGAGTTAATTGTGACCGCAATTAAACATCACGAAGACGAAGCAGTCCTTGATCAGGTCCGTCAAGATGTTCGGGCGTTAACGGATGCCCACCCAATTGATGCTTACGTGGCACCTATTTCATTTCCGGAAGCTTAATCACATAAACAACTCACGAAAGTCCTTGACCCTCACACGGGTTAGGGGCTTTTTTGAATGGAATTGCGCTAGACCAATGTTAACGACACGATAATAACCAGATTTTTTTAACGATAACCCGCATATGAGGCACTGAGCATGGTACAATTGAAAGAAATATCAAAGGAGTGTCACTCATCATGGGCAAGTTTCAAGTCATGGATCATCCATTGATTCAACATAAGCTGACAATTATTCGGAACAAAAACTGCGGGACAAAGGTTTTTCGTGAGGTCGTTGACGAAATAACCATGTTAATGGCCTACGACGTTGCGCGTGATATGCCATTAAAGGACGTTGAAATCGAAACACCAATCGCTAAAACAACGGTTAAAACTTTAGCCGGTAAAAAGGTGGCCATTGTGCCAATCTTACGGGCTGGTATTGGGATGGTCGACGGTATTATGAAGTTGATTCCCGCGGCCAAAATTGGTCACATCGGTATGTACCGTGATGAAGAGACCCTAGAACCCCACGAATATTTCGTGAAGTTACCAGCTGATATTGACCAGCGCCAAGTTTTTGTGGTTGATCCGATGCTTGCAACTGGTGGTTCAGCAATCATGGCAATTGATGCCTTGAAGAAGCGGGGTGCTACTAATATTAAGTTTGTCTGCTTGGTCTCAGCGCCAGAAGGTGTGAAGGCTTTACGCGAGAAACACCCAGATATTGACATTTACACGGCAGCGTTAGATGATCATCTGAATGAAGATGGCTACATCGTTCCAGGATTGGGCGATGCCGGTGATCGTTTATTCGGGACTAAATAATTCCATTTTGTCATATAAAAAAACAATTAATTTGAATTTGTCCGATAACTTTCTGGCATCTCGAATTAATTGTTTTTTTGCTAACGAATTTTGCTTTGTATTTTGATGCGAACGGTGGTATTATTTTGGTTGTATTTGTAATGAAGAAGTATAAACATTACGAACACCGCATCGTGAATTTGTAGATTCTAGTTTGATTAAAAAATCGACTGGCACTTTCTGAAATTCTTGCGTAATTTGGTTTGAAAAGAGGTGATACTCTGTGGGAGATCCATCTTCAGTTGCAACCTTTCAATTTGGAGGGCTTACGTTTAACGCCGCTAACATCATTTCGGGGTTAATTGCGTTTGTGCTCGTTTTTTTGTTTGTATTCGCCTTATCGCGACACATTACGATGAAACCAGGTCGAGGACAAAACGTTCTGGAATGGTTGGTGGACTTTACAAATGGTATTTTGAAAGGTTCCATACCCGGAAACGAAGTGGGCGGTTTTGGCCTTTATGGATTTACCTTGTTCTTGTTCCTTTTCGTTTCTAACGAACTCGGCTTGTTCATTCAAGTCGCTGTTGGTGGGAAGGACTTTGTCAGAAGTCCAACTTCTGATCCAATCGTCACAATGACGTTTAGTGTGGCAACTTTAATGTTGGCACAGTACGCTGGTGTTGCTAAGTTGGGTTGGAAGAAACACTTCTCAGGTTACTTGAAGCCATTTGTTTTCTGGCTACCAATCAGTATCTTTGAAGAATTTACGAACTTCTTGACGTTAGGTCTTCGTATCTTCGGTGTGATTTACTCTGGTGAAATGTTACTGAAGATTATCGGGAATCTGGCGTTTTCACACGGCATTGCAACAATGATTGTTGCCGTTCCGTTGGAAATGTTCTGGCAAGGGTTCTCAGCGTTCCTTGGTGCTATTCAAGCGTTTGTGTTTGTCACACTTTCAGCTGTTTACATCTCGAATAAGCTTGAAGTTGAGGAGTAAACGACTTACAATATTTAAGATTTAATTTAATTAAGGAGGAACAACAGATTATGGGAGCTATTGCAGCAGGTATTGCCATGGCCGGTGCGGCCATTGGTGGTGGTATTGGTGATGGTATTGCTATTTCTAAGATGCTAGAAGGTATGGCACGCCAACCAGAATTATCAGGTCAACTGCGTACGAACATGTTCATTGGTGTTGGTCTTATTGAAGCCATGCCTATCATTGCCTTCGTTGTCGCTTTGCTTGTTATGAACAAGTAATGTCCGTCAACTCGTTAAAAACAATTTTAACTAGAAGGAGGTGTCAATAGATGTTTTCACATTTAGCCGTAGCTACGGGACTCGCAACTGGCGATATGATTTTCTTTGCGGTTTGTTTCATTCTATTAATGTGGTTGATCAAGATTGTTGCTTGGAAGCCAATTAACCAAATGATGCAAGATCGTGCTGATAAGATTTCTAACGATATCGATACAGCTGAAAAATCTCGTGAAGAAGCAGCCCAACTAGCACAACAACGTCAAGACGCACTTGCTAACTCTCGTCAAGAAGCCTCATCAATCGTTGACTCAGCTAAAAAGCAAGGTCAACAACAACGTGATGGTATCTTAGCTCAAGCCCAAACCGATGCACAATCGTTGAAGGACAACGCCAAGAAAGACATTGAACAAGAACGTCAAGATGCCTTGTCAAGCGTGCGTAACGATGTGGCAGACTTATCTATTGAGATTGCTTCCAAGATCATTCAAAAAGAATTGAGCGCTGATGATCAAAAGGCATTGATTGATTCTTATATCGAAGGGTTGGGGAAGTAACATGAGTCTTGATAAGGTAACGGTAGCTAAGCGCTACTCTAAAGCACTGTTCGAGCTTCTTGATAGCCAGGATCAACTTGATGCGAGCTTCGAAGAACTCAAACAGTTACGCAAAGTCTTCCAAGACAACCCACAATTGGGCACTGCATTAACAGACAATAGTTTAGCGCCAGCTAAGCGGGAAGCCTTAGTAAAACCACTGTTAGACGCAACTACTGGAACTGTTCATAACTTGATTCATATGGTATACGACTATGGTCGGATGGATGCAATGGTCGAGATTATCGATCAATTCCAAGCACTGTATGATACCAAGAATGCAACAGTTTACGCAGACGTCACTTCAGCGGTGGCACTTGACGATAGCCAGTTAGATCAATTGAAGGCTGGTTATGCCAAACGTGTCGGTGCTAAGCAAGTCGTATTGTCAAGCAAGGTTGACGCCGATATTATCGGTGGCGTGATTATTAAATCTGAAGGAACGATCTATGATGGTTCAATCAAGACTAAAATTAACCGCGTCCGTCAAGCCTTACTCGGCTAACGAGATCTTTATAAAGGGGTGAAATCTGTATGAGCATTAAAGCTGAGGAAATCAGTGCTCTAATCAAACAACAATTAGCAAACTACCAAGACGAGATCTCTGTTGAAGAAACCGGTACCGTTACCTACGTTGGTGATGGTATTGCCAGAGCTCATGGTCTTGAAAACGCGTTGTCTGGTGAGTTGCTCGAGTTCGATAACGGGGTTTATGGGATGGTCCAAAACCTCGAAAGCAACGATGTTGGTATCGTTATTCTAGGTGATTTCACGAAAATTACCGAAGGCGATACAGTTAAACGAACCGGTCGGATCATGGAAGTTCCTGTTGGGGACGCTTTGATTGGCCGGGTTGTTAACTCATTAGGCCAACCCGTTGATGGTAAGGGTGAAATCAAGACAGATAAAACCCGTCCAATCGAACGAAAAGCACCAGGCGTTATGGAACGTAAGTCAGTTTTTGAACCACTTCAAACTGGTATGAAAGCCATTGACTCACTTGTTCCAATTGGTCGTGGTCAACGTGAATTGATCATTGGTGACCGTAAAACTGGTAAGACAACTGTCGCCATCGATACGATCATTAACCAAAAAGACCAAAACATGATTTGTGTGTACGTTGCGATTGGCCAAAAGGAATCAACTGTTCGTAGTTCTGTGGAAACCTTACGTAAGTATGGCGCCATGGATTACACGATTGTTGTGACTGCCGGTCCTTCGGAACCAGCACCATTACTATACATCGCACCATATGCAGGTGCTGCGATGGGTGAGGAATTCATGTTCAACGGCAAGCACGTTTTGATTGTTTATGATGATTTATCAAAACAAGCTGATGCTTACCGTGAACTGTCATTGATTCTTCGTCGGCCTCCAGGTCGTGAAGCTTATCCTGGTGACATTTTCTACACCCACTCACGGTTACTTGAACGGGCTGCTAAGCTGAGTGATGATCTCGGTGGTGGTTCAATGACTGCGTTACCAATCATTGAAACCAAAGCCGGTGACGTTTCTGCTTACATTCCAACCAACGTGATTTCTATCACCGATGGTCAAATCTTCTTGGATAGTGATTCATTCTATTCAGGTGTTCGACCAGCCATTGATGCCGGGACTTCTGTCTCTCGTGTTGGTGGGGATGCCCAAGTTAAGGCGATGAAGAAGGTTGCCGGGACACTTCGTTTGGACTTAGCTTCATACCATGAATTGGAATCATTTGCACAATTTGGTTCTGATTTGGATGAGGCTACCCAAGCTAAGTTGAACCGCGGTGCTCGGACTGTTGAAGTCTTGAAGCAAGGCCTTCACTCGCCACTTTCAGTTTCTAAGCAAGTCTTGATCCTATATGCTTTGACACATGGGTTCTTAGATAAGATTGAACTGGATGATATTGCCAAATTTGAAAGCGGCTTATTCGATTCATTCGATGCCTCCCACGCTGATTTGTTGAAGGAAATTGACACAACCGGTCAATTACCAGATACCGATAAGATGGATGCCGCCGTTTCTGAATTTGCCCAAACGTTCCAACCCGCTGAAGCTGCAGCGAAAGAATAAACTTGAGGAAGGATGGTGAGAGCTAATGGCTGAATCAATTAGTGATGTCCAACATCGGATTGCTTCAACAAAGAACACACGTCAAATTACAACGGCCATGCAGATGGTTCAATCTTCAAAGTTGAATCAGATTCAAAAGGCCGCGGTTGGTTATCAAGACTACGCCGCTAAGGTCAAAGCCGTTGTCATGCATTTGGCAAAATCTCATCTATTGGATGATTCCTCGAGCGAGTCGCAATCAACGCAGTCTAAAAAAGCGGCATACCTGGTCATTACTTCTGACCGGGGTATGGTAGGCAGTTACAACAGTAACGTTATCCGCGAAACCAACGAATTTATCGAAGCCAACAGTGGTGACGATGATTACTTGATTTTAGCGGTCGGCGGAACTGGTGCTGACTTTTACAAAAAGCGCGGTGCTAACGTGGCCTACGAATATCGTGGTGTGAGCGATGTACCAACTTTTAATGAAGTTAGAGAAATTGTCAAAACCGTTACTTCGATGTATGATACGGGCGTCTTTTCAGAACTTTACGTCTGCTACAACCACTTCGTTAACCGGATCGTTTCACGGTTCCGTGGCGAAAAAATGTTACCAGTCGACAGTGAAACTCTGAATGGCGACGCTGCAGAAGAAACACAAGCTGCAACGTTAACCGCAGCTTACGACATGGAACCTTCTGAAGGTGAAGTGTTGAAGGTTGTCTTGCCACAGTATTCTGAATCCCTCGTTTACGGGGCGATCTTGGATGCGAAGACATCGGAACACGCATCAAGTTCAAACGCAATGAAGTCAGCTTCGGATAACGCAACCGACTTAATTGCAAATCTTGAATTGCGATATAATCGTGCTCGCCAAGCAGCAATTACGACTGAAATTACTGAAATTACTGGTGGGCAAGAGGCATTAAATAACTAATGACGGGAGGAATTAACGCATAATGAGTGCTGGTAAAGTTGTACAAGTTATCGGACCAGTCGTTGACGTTGAATTCCCGTTGGATGAAAAACTCCCAGATATCAATACTGCGCTACACATCAAACAAGATGATGGTAGTTTCCTTGTAACCGAAGTTACCCTTGAATTAGGTGACGGCGTTATGAGAACAATTGCCATGGATGGTACTGATGGTCTTCGTCGTGGGATGGAAGTTGAAAACACTGAAGCTTCAATTTCCGTACCCGTTGGTGATGACACACTTGGTCGAGTATTTAACGTCCTCGGGGATCCAATTGATGGCGGTGCAGATTTCGGTCCAGATGCTGAAAGAATGCCAATCCATCGTGACGCACCTAAGTATGATGAATTGAACCCAACTTCAGAAATTTTGGAAACTGGGATCAAAGTTATTGACTTGTTAGCGCCATATGTTCGTGGTGGTAAAATTGGATTGTTCGGTGGTGCCGGTGTTGGTAAAACCGTTTTAATTCAAGAATTGATCCACAACATTGCGCAAGGTCACAATGGTATCTCTGTCTTCACAGGTGTCGGTGAACGTACCCGTGAAGGTAACGATATGTACTATGAAATGAAGGGGTCAGGTGTTCTTGAAAAGACCGCCATGGTTTACGGTCAAATGAACGAACCACCTGGTGCACGTATGCGTGTTGCCCTGACAGGTTTAACGATTGCGGAATACTTCCGTGATGTTAAGGGCCAAGATGTGCTGTTGTTTATCGACAACATCTTCCGGTTTACTCAAGCCGGGATGGAAGTTTCTGCCTTGCTAGGCCGGATTCCATCAGCCGTTGGTTACCAACCAACGTTGGCTACTGAAATGGGTCAGTTGCAAGAACGTATCACGTCTACGAAGAAGGGGTCAATTACCTCTATTCAAGCCGTTTACGTGCCTGCCGATGATTACACCGACCCTGCTCCAGCCACAACCTTCGCGCACTTGGACGCTACCACTAACTTGGAACGTGCCTTGACGCAACAAGGGATTTACCCAGCCGTTGACCCATTGGCATCTACTTCTACTGCCCTTGATCCACAAGTCGTTGGTCAAGAACACTACGAAGTTGCCACTGAAGTTCAACACGTTTTGCAACGTTACCGTGAACTACAAGACATTATCTCTATTTTAGGGATGGATGAATTGTCTGATGAAGAAAAGACCATTGTTGGTCGTGCTCGTCGGATCCAATTCTTCTTGTCACAAAGTTTCTCAGTTGCTGAACAATTTACCGGGTTACCAGGAAAGTACGTGCCAGTTCAAGAAACTGTTAAAGGTTTCAAGGAAATTCTTGAAGGTAAGTATGATGATCTTCCAGAAGACGCGTTCCGTAACTGTGGCCCAATCGAAGACGTTGTCGAAAACGCCAAAAAGATGCAAGCTGACCTGAGCAAATAAGGAGGGGTTCTAATTGGCTGATGCACAATCAGTTTTAACCGTTAGTATCGTAACCCCCGATGGTAACGTTTATGATCACGAGCAAGTCAAGATGTTGGTCGTTAAGACCCAACTTGGTGAACTTGGTATCATGGCGAACCACGTTCCTGTGATTGCCTCATTAGCAGTTGACGAAGCACGCGTTCAACTTGTTGATGGTAACCAAGAGGACAAAATTGCCGTTAACGGTGGTTTTGTTGAATTCTCTGAAAACACAGCGACAATTGTTGCTGATTCAGCAGAATGTCAAGGTGACATCGACGTTGATCGGGCACAAAACGCCAAGAAACGGGCAGAAGCTCGAATCAAAAAGGCGGAAGAGGCCCATGATAAAGATGAACGACTCCGTGCGGAAGTTGCACTTCGTCGGGCGATTAATCGAATTAACGTTGCTGGTAAATAAACGACTAGCAAAACGCATCATCCAGTTGGGTGATGCGTTTTTTTGTTGATTGAAGCGTCCAAACCGGTGAATTGTTCTTAAGTGATCAGAGCGTTTAAAAAAATCACGATCCAGTATTATAAGGATCGTGATTTTTATTGTAATATTTATCATTTACATAAATTAAATTTTATGGTTCAAACTAGCAAAGTCGTTTAAATTCACCGTTTTAGCGAATTGACGCATGGCATTATTCTTGGTGATTTGTGGATAATTGACATGCTATTTGGGTTGGAAAATATTCCACAATCATATTAAAATAATAGTTCGGCTAATGATTCAGCTGTCATGCCAACAATTGGTGCTTGCTGTAATTGCTGCTGAAGCACCGTGGTGACGGCCGATTTTTGATGGGGCGTTCCCACTAAGGCTTTTTCAAATTGCTGGGGCTCAAGGTTGCTGAAGAAGTCACCGTTTAACTGGACAGCAGCTATCTGGTCATGGTTGTCAAGGTTATAGCCAACTTGAATCAGGCCGGCACCTTTAACGTACACTTTTTGTTGATGATCGTAAGGCTGTGTTTTAGGTTGCGATTCAGCCGAATTGACAAACAAGTTGTCCGCAAGCTGTTGAATTATTTTTGATTCTTGGACGCTAAAATTTTGAACCTTGGCATGAGTACTGTTGACTAACTGGTTGATCAAATTGGTTTTAAAGGTCTCAGTCGACCAAGTCGGTTGTTGGCTTTTTAAATTCACGGTCCGTTGCCGAACTGATTGAATTCGCTTGGCTTGCAGCTTAATCGGATCAGCATGCAGTGATTTTGCCAACCAGTCTAAATTAGCATCAAACAATAAGCTACCATGGTGAAGTCGATAACCTGGTGTCATGTACTGAGCACTTCCAGAAACCTTTAGGCCATCCACAATCAAGTCATTACGGCTATCCGTTTTCGTATGAATGCCAATCGTCGTTAGTGCGTCTGACAGGAGTGATAGGCCATCATCAAAGTCGATCTGCCCAGAATTGTCGGGGGTGATCAAAGTAAATTGACAGCCACCCGTATCCGTGTAGATTGTGCCACCACCCGATAAACGGCGAACCAAGGCAATGTGGTGTTCACTCGTAAATTGAGTATTGACCTCATTTTCAAGTTCCTGGTACTTTCCTAACATAATCGTCGGTGTTGTGGCCCAGACCATGAAGGCGGGCTCCTGCAGATGTTTTTGGGTCATTAAATAATATTCAGCTGCAAAATTATAGCTGACATCGAGACTAGTGAGCGGGAAGTAGATCATTGATTTTCGACGGCCTCCAGTTCTTCCTTGGCTTTGTAAGAGCTTCGAACTAAAGGTGAGCTTGCGACAAACTTAAAACCACGTTTCATGGCTTCCTTGTAGTAACGCTGGTAACGTTCCATTGGCACCCATTCTTTTAGGGTAAAGTTTTTGGGACCGGGTTGAACATATTGGCCAATCGTTAGAAAATCAACGTCAATGGCACGTAAATCATCCATTAATTGATAAACTTCGGGGTCTGTTTCACCTAGACCGAGCATGATTCCAGTTTTAACGTACATTGATTTTGGTGCATGTTCCTTGACGTACTTTAACACGTGTAGTGAGGTGTCATAGGTGGCACGGTGTCGAACTTTAGGCGTGATGCTACGGACGGTTTCCATGTTGTGATTAAACACATCAGGACCGGCTGCAATCACTTTATCGAGGCAGTCTTCGTGGCCTTGAAAATCAGGCGTGAGGACTTCAATTGTCGTATTGGGATTGAGTTCTTTAATCGCATTGATGGTTTTGACAAATTGATCAGCACCAAGGTCTGGTAAGTCATCCCGGTCAACACTGGTGACCACCACGTGACTGAGTCCGAGCTTCTTGGTTGCTTCTGCAACACGTAATGGTTCTAGTAAGTCCACTTCGTGTGGGTGACCGTGGGGAACATCACAGAAGCGGCAAGCACGCGTACAGTTTGGACCAAGAATGATGAATGATGCAGAACCGCTACCAAAGCACTCGCCTAAGTTAGGGCAGTTTGCTTCGGCACAAACGGTGTTTAACTTTAACCCGGACAGTAAATCGTTCATTTGATCGACTTTCTTTTGGTCATAGGTTACTTTAAGCCAGTTAGGTTTTACGGGTGCAGAAGTTTCAGATTTAGTTGACATGTTAATTCCTCCCTATGCTGTTTCAATCGTGGCTACTAGGTCACCGACTTTAGTTGTGTCGCCAGTGGCAACTTTTTGAGCTGTGAGGACGCCATCTTCTTGGCTTTCAACCTGACTAATTACTTTATCAGTTTCAACTTCGAACAAGACGTCACCAGTTTTGACGGTGTCACCAGGTTGTTTAACCCATTTGCCGAAGAAATAGTCATCGGACTTTGGACTTAATTTTGGCATGTGAACTTCTTTGATCATCATTGATTCAGCTCCCTTGAGATTTATTTACGGGTAGAGCATAACATCCAGTGGCGATTTTGTGAAATTGAGCAAATATTCCAACGAATAAATGCTTATAAACGCTACTGCATAGGCGCTTAGACTGAAAACAGAACGATTCACAAGGAATAGTTATATTATATAGTTATCTATTTTTAAAACATATAAATTTGGCATATCAGTATTTAGTTGATTTTCTAGTAACTGTAAGAAATATCAGTGTCATATTCACAAGGTTTAAAAAGTTGTAGGATATTAAATATTTAGCTTATGATGAGCATAAGTGCAGATATAAACTTGATTGTAGTAAAATGTGAATTCTTTCACCATTTTGAATAACGGACAGATTGTAATATTACAAATGCAATCAAAACAGGGACAGTCTAGTTTAAATATGCTATATTTGTGAGGTAATGCAGAAAGGAAAGTGAGTATGCAAACAATTGGCGCACAGGCGTTATTAACAATCGTCAGTCACTTCGTTTTCATTTTTGTGGCTTTTTGGAGTATTCAAAAAGTACACATTGAAAACGTGATGCGCTTATATCCAAATCAGGCGCGGGTGCTGATTGTGCTTTTGTCAGTCGCAGTGGGGTATACCTGCAGCGAATTTTTCCTAAACTTTATTGATAACGTACGAAACTTAATTTTCTTAGTAAAATAACGAAACTTCTGGAGGGAATTTCTGTGGAAAAGATTATTGTACATGGTGGTCGTCGATTGTCGGGTTCTGTACATATTGAGGGTGCTAAAAACGCGGTTTTACCAATTTTGGCAGCGTCAATTCTGGCACAAGAAGATGACATGGTGTTAACCAACGTTCCAATCTTATCTGACGTCTACACGATGAATAACGTCCTTCGTTTTTTAAATTTGGACGTTGATTTTGATGAGGATACCAATACCGTTCGGCTTAACGCGGCTAAAAAACTGTCGACGCAAGCACCATTCGAGTATGTTTCTAAAATGCGCGCATCAATCGTGGTGATGGGGCCACTCTTGGCGCGTTATGGGCACGCCCGCGTTGCCATGCCAGGTGGTTGTGCCATCGGTTCACGGCCGGTGGACTTGCATCTCAAGGGCTTTGAAGCACTTGGTGCAACCATTTCACAACATGACGGCTACATTGAGGCCAGTGCGGATCGTTTGGTTGGTACCAATATTTACCTTGATTTTCCGAGTGTTGGTGCAACTCAAAACATCATGATGGCAGCGACTTTAGCTGAGGGGACCACAACCATTGAGAACGTCGCGCGAGAACCTGAAATCGTGGACTTAGCAAACGTCTTGAATAAGATGGGTGCCAAGGTTCGTGGGGCCGGCACTGAAACGATTCGGATCGAAGGTGTTGCTGAATTACACGGCACGAGTCACTACGTTGTGCAAGACCGGATTGAAGCCGGGACGTTTATGGTAGCGGCTGCTTTAACCCAAGGTGACGTTTTAGTGGAGAATGCGATTGCCGAACACAACAAACCATTGATTTCTAAGTTAGAGGAAATGGGTGTCACGGTACAAGAACTCGAGAACGGTATTCGGGTGATTGGACCTGAGCAACTTAAACCTACGAACGTTAAAACGTTACCACACCCCGGTTTTCCAACTGATATGCAACCACAGATGACGGTTTTACAGTTGTGTGCGCAAGGAACGAGTACGTTAACCGAAACCGTCTTTGAAAATCGCTTCATGCACCTTGAGGAGCTACGCCGTATGAACGCTAACTTTAAAGTTGAAGGTAGAACGGTTGCTCTCTATGGACCAACTAGTTTTAACGGTGCTGAAGTGGCTGCGACTGATTTGCGGGCTGCTGCGGCACTGGTTTTAGCTGGTTTGGTGGCAAACGGTTATACGCAAGTCACGAATCTCAAGTATCTGGATCGCGGTTACTACGAATTCCATTTGAAGCTACGGGCCTTAGGTGCCGAAATTGAACGGGTTAAAGTGCCTGATCAAGAAGAAATCGTGCTCAAGTCTAAAGCAACGAAAGAATAGTTAAACTAATGGTCGGGGTAAACGGTTTACCCCGATTTTTTTGTGTGATACAGCCGACCTTTATCATATCTTCAAACTTATAAACGGTAGGGTATGCTATAATTAACGGTTGAGATATTAAGTTCAGGAGGAATTTAACAGGATGGCAAAAGATATTGGTATTGACCTTGGAACTGCCAATGTTCTGATATATGCGGTTGGTAAGGGTATCGTGCTCAACGAACCATCAGTGGTGGCGGTTGACACGAAATCAAATCAGGTATTAGCGGTGGGCTCCGAAGCTTATCGGATGGTGGGTCGGACCCCAAGCAATATTCGGGCAATTCGACCGTTGAAGGATGGTGTCATTTCCGATTTTGACGTTACGGAAAGCATGCTTTCTTACTTTATTAGTAAGCTTAACGTAAAGGGCTTTTTAGCAAAGCCAAACATCATGATTTGTGCGCCAACTAACATCACCGAAATAGAACGGCGTGCGATTATTCAAGCAGCTGAAAAATCCGGTGGGGCTAAGGTTTATTTGGAAGAAGAACCTAAAGTGGCCGCAGTTGGTGCTGGGATGGATATTTTTAAACCACAAGGCAATATGGTGATCGATATTGGTGGTGGTACAAGTGATATCGCCGTTCTATCACTAGGTGATATTGTGGCTAGCAAGTCGATTCGAGTTGCTGGCGATGAGCTAAACGTCAACATTATTAACTTCTTAAAGACGCAGCATAATTTACAAGTTGGTGAACGAACCGCCGAAGCAATTAAAATCAAGATTGGCTCGGCCTACCTAGGTGACGACTACAATGAGACTATGGAAGTTCGTGGTCGGGATTCAGTAACTGGGATGCCAAGATCAATCGAGATCACCTCGGCAGAAATCTACCCAGCCATCAGCGTTGTGATGAACCAAATCGTCGCAGCTGCTAAGGAAGTTTTGGAAATTATTCCACCCGAATTGGCTGCTGATATCATTGACCGCGGTATTATGCTCACGGGTGGTGGTGCTTTACTTCACGGTATCGATCGTTTATTTATTGAACAATTAAAGGTACCGGTTGTTATTTCTGAAAATCCTTTGGATAACGTTGCCAAAGGTGCCGGTATTTTGCTAGAACACATGGACACCACGACCAAGAAGCACGGTCGTTCGTAGAGAGATAATATGAAACAACTATTAATGATACTTGTCCGTGGTTATCAACGGTTTATTTCACCGTTATTTCCACCATCCTGTCGTTATTCTCCGACCTGTTCGGCGTATACATTAACCGCGCTTCAAAAGCATGGTGCAGTGAAGGGCACGTTGATGGGCATTGCCCGTATTCTGCGCTGTAATCCCTTCGTGCGGGGTGGTTATGACCCGGTACCGGATCACTTTAGCTTGCACCGCAACAAGCCTGCTGAGGAAGCCTATTTAAAAGAAATGAATCTCAAAATCAAACCATAAAGGAGTTACCCCATGTCAAAAAAGAAACAACCCGTGGGTGTTGCAATCGATGACGTCACGATTAAGGGCGTCGATGGGTTACAGCTATCAATTAATTCGGATGTGATTGGCACCGTGATGCCATTAGAAAATGGTGCTTTTGAAGCCCAAATTGAATCAGAACGGCCCGTCAAGGTTAAGTCTCAAGATGAAGGGGTCGAATACCTCATCCAGGCCTACAATTTACATCATTGATTTCTAACGCACAGTTTGTCATCAAATTAAACGGGCCTATCAAACTGGCTAAATTGTCAGCCGTGATGCAAGGCTCAATTGATGCCAACTTCATGTAAGTGACATCAGTTAAGTTAACGTGATAATCGTTAGCTGGTGTCAGGCGAAGTCTTAGCGACTCATCATTTAGTGCGTAAGAGAGGAGGATTTGGTGCATGAAGGAACGTCGTGAAGATGACGATTCGGAATCACGAATTGATTACGGGGTCATATTTTGTGTCTTAATGCTGGCCTTAATCGGACTAGCTTCAATTTACGTGGCTGCTACTCATGATTCGAGTGCAACCAGTGTATCTTCAGTTTTAGTTTCACAAGTTGTTTGGTACGTGATTGGGACCATTGCTGTGGTGGTGATTATGCAGTTTGATGCCGAGCAACTTTGGAAGGTGGCACCGTTAGCCTATTGGTTAGGCATCTTCTTGCTGGCGGCAGTGCTTGTCTTTTACAGTCGGTCGTATGCTGCAAGTACTGGTGCCAAGTCATGGTTTGCGATTGGACCACTTACATTTCAACCGTCTGAGGTCATGAAACCGGCTTTCATTTTGATGTTAGCTCGAGTGGCCAGTGACCACAACCATACGTATTATGAACATAGTTTACGATCAGATTGGATGCTATTGGGCAAACTCATTTTGTGGTTACTACCAGTTGCTGTGTTGTTAAAGTTACAAAACGACTTTGGGACGATGTTAGTGTTCTTCGCCATCGTTGGTGGGGTGGCCCTTGTATCGGGAATCACCTGGAAGATTATCGTACCGGCAGTGACTGCAATCGTCGCAATTGGCGGCTCGGCGCTAGCCTTAGTGGCAACTTCGGGTGGCCGAGTCATATTGGAACACTTGGGCTTTGCGTCGTATCAATTCTCTCGAATTGATACTTGGCTCAATCCGTCTAGCAATACCTCAGATCAGGGGTATCAACTCTGGCAAAGTATGAAGGCGATTGGTTCTGGCAGTATTTTTGGAACTGGTTTTAACGTTTCAAAAGTGTACGTACCGGTGCGCGAATCAGATATGATTTTCTCAGTCATTGGCGAAAACTTCGGCTTTATCGGGAGCTTTATCCTGATTTTGCTGTATTTCTTGCTCATTTACCAAATGATCAAAGTCACGTTTGATACCAAGACCGTGTTTTATGCTTACATTTCAACCGGTGTTATTATGATGATCCTGTTCCATACCTTTGAAAACATTGGGATGAATATTGGTTTGTTACCACTAACTGGTATTCCACTGCCATTTGTTAGTCAAGGTGGCTCGGCTCTGATTGGGAACATGATAGGCATTGGCTTAATTATGTCAATGCGTTATCATAATAAGAGTTACATGTTTAGTCGTAACGAGGAATTTGAGTAGCATCAAAATAATTGGTATGAGGTGAAAGGTATGAGTGAAGAAGCAACTTATTTCTGGACAAAAGTGATGGCTGATAAGACACGGGTTGGTTTAACAAAGGCCGGCCAAGATGAATTAGGCAGCATCAAGTTTGCTCATTTACCAAGCGTTGGCGATCAAGTGACTGCTGGCAAGACGTTGATGAGCGTTGAAGCTGAGAAGGCGGTTTCTGATATTGATAGTCCAGTTAGTGGCGAAATTGTCGCTGTTAACCCACAATTGGATCAGGATTTCGAAAGCCTGAACAGCGAAAAAGAAGCAGATGCGTGGTTAGTTGACGTCAAAGAGGCTTAATCAACATTCTGTGAAACACCTAAAATTATGATGATAGGTGTACTTGACATTCTCATGTGAGACGCATATACTCTTGTCATTGAATAATTAAAGATGAAAATAACGTCAAGATGAGTAGTCATGATACGATGCGAAGAGAGTTCCGTTAGGTGAGAAGGAATCATTGTGATTGATGAAGATGGTCTTGTGAATTGTAGCTTGAGTGAGTGCATGTGGCATGAGCTTTGGCTGGGTAACGCCCAATATCGCGTTGGAGTCTTGAATGACTCAACGAGATCGTTGCTGTGAGGTAACGATGAAGATAAGGTGGTACGCGATAAACTTCGCCCTTGTTAAATCTATGGGATTTAACTGGACGAAGTTTTTTTATTTTCTTAAAAAGGGGGACACCACAGTGATTGAATTTAAAGATGTGACCAAAACTTTCAACACCAAAGAAGGTGATCTCACCGCGGTTGCCGATGTTAATTTGACGATCGAAGATGGTGAGATTTATGGCATCGTTGGCTATTCTGGTGCTGGGAAGAGTACCTTAACTCGGATGTTGAATGGTTTGGAAACGCCGACCAGTGGTGAAATTGATATTAACGGCGATCAGATGACCACGCTTTCGAGTGGTGATTTAAGGAAAAAGCGTCAAAAGATTGGTATGATTTTTCAACATTTTAACTTACTTTGGTCGAGAACGGTGATTCAAAACATTATGTTTCCGCTTGAAGTAGCCGGTGTTTCACGTAAGGAGCGGAAACAAAAGGCACAGCATCTTGTCGAATTAGTTGGCTTAAAAGGCCGCGAACACGCCTACCCCTCCGAACTTTCTGGTGGTCAAAAGCAACGGGTTGGGGTTGCCAGAGCATTGGCTAATGATCCAGAGATTTTAATTTCTGACGAAGCAACCAGTGCCCTTGACCCACAAACGACGGATGAGGTGCTGGATTTATTGCTTGAAATTAACAAACGACTAAATCTAAGCATTGTTTTGATTACGCACGAGATGCACGCTATTCGAAAAATTTGTGATCACGTTGCCGTGATGGATTCAGGACGCGTGGTTGAACAAGGAACGGTGTTTAACGTCTTTCGAAATCCGCAACAAGAGATCACGAAGCGCTTTGTGAATGAAGAGGTTGATCCTTCCTTAACGGATACGAATATCGTGGTGGATGACTTAATCTCAAGTTATCCAAATGGCATGATCATTCAGTTAGTTTTTCATGGTGATCAAGCTAAATTACCAATTGTGTCAGAAATTATTCATAAATATCCCGATTTACAAGTTAGTATCATTGAAGGCAGTATCCATCAAACTCAAGAAGGTGCGATTGGAACCCTGTTTCTTCAACTGATTGGTGACAAATCGAGTTTAGATGGTGCCATTACGTTACTGAAGACCATGCGGGTTGAAACGGAGGTGATTCACCATGACTGATGGGTCATATTTTGCGTTCAAAACGGTTGATTGGGGCAGCATGGGTGCCGCCACTTGGGAAACCATCTGGATGACGATTGTTTCAATGATTGTCGTGGCTGTGTTAGGGATCTTGCTAGGCCTGTTATTATTTGAGACAACGAGCAGTACTAACATTGGTGTGAAAGCGCTGAACTGGGTCGTATCGTTTCTCGTGAACGTCTTTCGTTCGATTCCCTTTATTATTTTAATCATGCTATTGTTGCCAATCACTAAGAATCTGGTTGGTACGATTATCGGCCCAACAGCGGCCTTGCCGTCATTGATTGTGTCGGCCGCGCCGTTTTACGCCAGAATGGTTGAATTAGCATTTCACGAAATCGACCGTGGTGTGATTGAAGCGGCCGAAGCGATGGGGGCTGGTCGTTGGCAAATTGTTTACAAGGTTTTGTTACCTGAAAGCATGCCAGCGCTAGTTTCTGGCGCCACTGTAACGACGATCTCATTGATTGGTTACACGGCCATGGCCGGTGCCATTGGTGCTGGTGGCCTTGGTAACCTGGCATACATTGACGGGTTTCAGGCTAGCAACAACACCATCGTGTTAGTCGCCACAGTGATTATTGTCATTATCGTCTTTGCATTTCAATTTATTGGGGATTTTCTGGTCCGTCGAATTGATAAACGGACACTTTAAAATTATTATTAACGATTCTATGGGAGGAATGTATCATGAAAATTTCAAAACGAATTTTAGGAATTGTTGGGGTTGCCGCTACAACGGTTTTACTAGCAGCCTGTGGGAATAGTAAATCAAGCAATGAAACCACGATTACCGTGGGTGCTAGTGCGGTACCTCATGCTCAGATTTTGAAGCATGTTGCCCCACAATTAAAAAAGGAAGGCGTCAACTTGAAAGTCAAAGTCTTCCAAGATTATGTGATGCCCAACAAGGCCTTAGCCAGCAAGGAATTAGATGCCAACTACTTCCAACACATTCCATTCTTAAAGGAGTGGAATAAGGCTAACCATGGGACCTTGGTGAGTGCCGGCGGTGTTCATTTGGAACCCATCTCAGCTTACTCAAAGAAAGTTAAGAATCTTAAAGATATTAAAAAGGGCGGGACGGTGCTCGTAAGCTCTAACACCTCTGATTACGGCCGTGTCCTAACGATGTTGCAAGATGCCGGTTTGATCAAAGTCAAGAAGGGCATTGATATTACTACGGCCAACTTCTCCGATATTGCATCTAACCCGAAGCATTTGAAGTTCAAGTATTCTTACGAACCAAAGTTGATGCCTAGCATCTACAAGAATGGTGAAGGCGACGTGGTGTTCATTAACGCCAACTATGCCGTTCAATCAGGCCTTGATCCTCGTAAGGATGCCATCGACACTGAAAAATCTACGTCACCATACGTTAACATCGTTGCGGTCCGTAAAGGCGACCAAAACAAGCCAGCCATCAAGAAGTTGATGAAGGCGTTACAATCAAAGAGTACCCAAAAGTGGATCTATAACCATTACAAAGGTGCTGTTTTACCAGCTAAATCATACAAATAAATTGAACTTGATTGAAGAGTGTGGGACAAAACTCGTTTAAGTCCCAGAATAGAAGTGAGAAAATCGTGGATTCCTGATTTGTAGGAATCCACGATTTTTTTGCTTCTATAGCCGGAACTTGAGTTTTGTCAATATAGCCTTTTTTTCAGCCTCTTTTTGATTGTCTGAACAGATTGGAAAACAACATTGGTGGCGAGTTTGTAATTTCTTAAGAACTACGCCGTATGCCTGGTAGTATCAGGGTCACGAAGTATCTAATTGTTAAAATAAAACGAGTTTTCAAAAAAGAATTGACAGATAATCACGGACCTTTTATAGTTAGTTACATAAGTAATTAACCAAATAACAAAAAGCGATGGAGGACGATTATGACAACAGCACCAATCGTGTCAGTACGAGATTTGCATAAAATCTACGGCAAAGCTGGCCAAAAACAATACGAGGCATTGAAAGGGATTAATTTTGATGTCCAACCTGGCGAATTTGTCGGAATTATGGGCGCATCTGGTTCTGGGAAAACCACGTTGCTCAATATTTTAGCGACACTTGACTCACCAACTAGTGGCGATGTTGAAATCAACCAGCAGTCCTTAACTTCATTGAAGGGGAATCAAATTGCTGACTTTCGAGCTAAACAAGTTGGGTTTATCTTCCAAGACTTTAACTTGCTTGAAAATTTGACCAACTACGAAAACATCGCGCTGCCATTGTCATTGCAAAACGTTGCCCGCAAAAAAATTCAACCCGAAGTGATGCGAGTCGCTAAACAACTGGATATTGAAGCAATCTTAGAAAAGTATCCGACCGAGATCTCAGGTGGTCAAAAGCAACGAATCGCAGCTGCCAGAGCTTTGGTTGCACACCCGGCAATTCTGTTTGGTGATGAACCAACGGGCGCGTTAGATTCGAATAGTGCGAGAGACCTACTCGAAATGTTGACCAGTGTTAACAGTGAACAACAGGTGCCAGTGCTACTGGTTACCCATGACCCATTTTCAGCCAGTTACTGTCAACGAATCTTGTTCATCAAAGACGGTAAAATTGGTCAGGAACTAAAACGGGCAGGGCAAACGCGGCAGCAATTTTACCAAGCTATCTTGGATGCTTTAGGCACGTTTGATTAATGGAGGCGGACAAGTGTTAACAAAATTAGCGTTTACCGGCGTTAAAAGCCGGCTTAAAGATTACGTGGTACTGTTTTTCGGGCTCGTTATCTCCAGTGCCATTTTTTACATGTTTGAGGCCCTCGCCACTAATCAGTCCTTTATTAAGGCCAACGCACAGGTAACTGGCGCAAGTTTCATTTTCCAGTTTGGTGCAATTCTACTTACGATTATCACGTTGGTGTACATTTTTTACGCCAACTCGTTCTTGATGAGTATGCGGCGGCATGACTATGGCCTATTCATGATGCTAGGTGCGAAGCAGTCTAAAATCGGCCAGTTGATTTTAGTCGAAACGACGGTAATTGGAACGATTGCCTCAGTCGTTGGTGCGATTGTTGGTTGTGGTTTGACGGGTTCAATCGGCGCCTTATTGATGCAACACATGCTTGGTGAAAAGCTACATCATTTTAGTGCGGTGTACGGTCCGGCCGTCGTTGCAACCATTGGGTTATACATTGGTTTGTTTTTAGTGGCTGGGGTCATTAATCGACTTGCGTTAACAAAGACACCGGTTTTGCAATTGTTAAAGGGTGACAGTCAACCAAACCGACCAACTTTAAAGCCAGTTAGCCAGATTCTACAAGTCGTCTTCGGCCTTAGTTTCTTAGTGGTTGGTTACTACGCGATGAGCCACATTAAGCAATTAAATTTGGCAGCAATTCCAATTGCGTTAGTGACAATTGTTCTAGGAACTTACTTTTTATTCAACGCTATCTTTGTCTGGTTAGTTGTGTTGCTTAAACGCACGAACTGGGCAACTCGTGGATTAGGTAACTTTACACTTTCCCAATTAAGTTTTCGCATTCGTAACTACACTAAAATTTTATCCATCGTCTCAATCTTATTTGCCCTAGCACTTGGCGCAATCACAGTTGGGATTGGATTTAACCGTCAGATTAAGACAATGGCGACAGCCAATTCAGCATATTCGGCAGCTTTGGTTGATCCGTCTACCAAAACCAACCACCTGATTAACAAGTTGAATCTCGCGACAAAGGCGACGTATTCGCAAAAAGAAACTAAATCAACCGTTTATTATAATGCCGGTGAATTTGGTCAACATCCGTTCCAAGCTACTGGTTTAGGAGAGACAACCGTTTTTGATTCTGCAAAAAAATCAAAATTGGGAACACCTAAGTACATCAAGTTAACGGTCAACCAATTAAAACAAAATACCGATAAGCTAAGTTTTCTGCAATCCGGATCTCAACGAATCAAAGCAGTCAAGGTGGTTTCAGCCAGCCAATTTGAGTCGGTAAAAGGCCAACCCCATCAACTGACGCTGTTCCGAGTAAAAGATCTCAAGGCCAGTGGTAAGTTGATGAAGCAAATCGTTAAGAGTGCTGGTATTACGTCGTATGATAATTTACCAGGGAGTTATGGCTTGTTCGTCATGGGAACCGCATTATTTGGTGGTCTTGAGTTTATGGGCTTCTTCCTCGGAATTGCCTTTTTGGCGATGTTAGCCAGTTGCTTGATGTTCAAAATTTTGAGTGGTGCGGCGAGTGACCAACGGCGTTATGAGATGTTAAATAAAATCGGCACACGACCACAAATCTTACGGCGATCGATTATGAATGAAATACTGGTTTTATTTGCACTTCCCGCTTTGGTGGGTGTTGTTCACGTCCTGTTCGGACTGCAAATGTTTAAAGTCATGATGATTGATCCATACAATCAACTCTGGTTGCCATTTACAATCTTCTTCGTCTTGTATATGATTTACTATGTAATTACTGTTTTGCTTTATGAACATATCGTCTTACCTAAACTTAAGATTGATAAATAATCGCAAAACGCTGGAATGAGGGAACGGATGGTGCATCATGCAGTTTAATTTTGATAGTACTGAACCGTTGTATTTACAAGTAGCTGAGCAAATTGAAGAAGCAATTTTTCTTAACAGTTTCGAAGAAGGTGCTCAGGTACCGTCGACAACGGAAATTTCAAAACAATTTCATATTAATCCTGCCACCGTCCTTAAAGGCATGAACATCCTAGTTACCGCTGGTTTTTTAGAAAAAAAGCGGGGACTAGGAATGTTTGTGTCTACCGGGGCGCATCGCAAGATTCGTGATAAACGACAGACCGAGTTTTATCAAGACTATGTCATTAACCTCGTTAATGAAGCTCAAAAACTAACGCTGTCAGAACAAGCCATCATTGAAATGGTGAAGAGGGGGTTCGAAGCACATGAAACCGATTAAAGTAGCACATTTGGTGAAGCAGTTTAATAAAAACAGGGTGCTTGACGATATCAGCCTCAATATTCAACCCGATACAATTTACGGACTTCTTGGTCGCAACGGGGCTGGGAAAAGTACCTTATTTAATATTATTACCAATCGCATTCCGATGTCTGCTGGTGAGGTGACCATTGAAGGCGAACCTATTGCCAATAATGATCGCGTGCTCAACCGAATTTACTTAATGAGTGAAGGCAATTTGTACCCATCACGGATGCGTGTAGGCGAAATTTTCAAACTTACCGCGGGATTATATCAAGGGATGGACCTTGAATTGGTTTCAAATTTGACGCAGCAGTTTGGATTGGATGTTAAAACGCGCTTTAATAAGCTATCAACTGGTTATCGGTCAATTTTGAAGTTGATTATTGCCCTCTCTGTGGATGTTGATTACGTTTTCTTGGATGAACCAACGCTCGGGTTAGATGCTAACCACCGAGAATTATTCTATGATGCGTTACTTGATAGTTACGCCAAGCGGCCTCGGACCTTCGTGATTTCAACCCACTTAATTGAAGAAATCGCTAATCTGATTGAGCAAGTTTGGGTTCTCCAAAATGGCCACATCACGATCAACGAATCGACTGAAGAGATGCTACAAAAAGGGTATGCAATCACTGGTCCCACCGAAGATGTGGTGGCGTATACCGCTGGACTCAATGTGATTGGTCAAGATCAGCTTGGTAACTTACGTGTGAACTATGTCTATGGTGAATTAGTTGGTGATCGTGCGATTCCAGATACGGTGTCCGTGAGCCACATTGATCTTCAAAAACTATTCGTTAATTTAACCAGTCAGGAGGTGGCAACCGTTGAGAACTAAAGCGGCGTTCAAGTATCAATTTCAAAATTTACTTAAATTGCTTGGCTGGTCATACCTTTGGGCAGTGGTTGGTATCGTTGTTTTGCCATTCATTTTTTCATTGATTTTGGGACAAGCTGATGACTACTCACTGTCATCTTATATTCCGAACGGGTTAACTGCGATTGTGCTCACAATTTTTGTATTTGTGACGGGTGGCATGACCTATGATGGTTTCAAGTTATTTATCCAAAATGGGATTGGCCGTAAAACCTACTTTAGGAGTAAAGTCTACGCGCTGGCACTGATTATTGTTCTCGGTGAAGCGATTAATCTGGTATATGGCGCACTTTATCAACGTTTGATTGGTAAAAGTGGGACCCGGTTGTTTGGCTTGAGCGTTTTGTATGGAGATTATTTTAAAAACAGTGCAGCCAATTTACTTGCCGTATTGTTGATTACACTCCTGTTTATCGCTTGCGTTGCGGTTACCGGCATGGTGATTGGGACCATTTTAGGACTATTTAGTCGACGAGTTCAGGTGCTTTTGATTGTTGGTATTCCAATTCTAATGTTTATTTTATTGATTGTGCTGGTTGTCTTGAATGATCAAAGTAGTTTAAAGTTGACCTGGCTTTGGCAATTTTTAGTCTTTATTATTGGGGTTGTGAACGACAATATCCATTCTGGGCACTTGGTTGTTTACGCACCCATGATTTCGGGGAGTGTGTACATTGCTGTCATGTTAAGCATTGCCTACTATCTAACACTGAAGTTACGCGTACCGCGTTAAAAGTTCTGGGGTGGGCGTAAGAGATAGTCGAATGGTTGTGAAACGTGATAGAATAGACGCATTAGGTTAAGAACGGAGCGAGGACAGTGGAAGCTAATAACCAAATTGAAGCATACCGATTGCAATTAAAGGAGATTCGCGCCCAAGTTAATGCGGGGGAACTCTATCAATCACTGAGTACACAACTTGAACAGATTATTGCGCAGGTGACGCCAGAGGAGCCAACCGAATTAACGCTGCCTGACGACGATGATGGCATTAAAGCGATGCTGATTCAGTTCAATGAACAGCTTCATCAAGAGCAATTAGCCAGTGTGTCAGATCAAGAAGTTTTACAGCTCTTAAGACACATTGGATCGCCTGATCCACACGTGCGTGATAAGGGTGTTTATTTCTTGTTCAATGATTTAATTCAACAACACCTCTTGTCTGAACAACAAATGGTGATGATGGTACGTTATCTGACTAGTGATACGGTCTTATTTGCCCACATTCTTGAGCCGGAAAATGATGCGGTATACCAGCGAGCGTTCGCGGTCTTGATTTTATCAGTCCTGATGTATGCCGATCGGGCTGGTTACCACTTCATGACCCAACCCTTGGTCAATCAAGTAGTTGATCAATTAGCGCTTTACCTAGTGCTTGAAACTGACACGCGTGGTTTCATTGATATGAACGGGTGGGCGCATGCCTATACGCACATTGGTAACTTGCTGGACGAACTTTCCGAACGCGCCCAGTTGACCCGTGCGGACAAGCTGTTTTTGATGGCTTTGTTAATTGAACGTTATAAGCGTTTAGATGGTGCTTTGATTTTTGGAGAACCACAACGTTTAGCGGGTTATCTCGCGAGAATTACCAATAAAAACAAATTATACGCAGAATATTTGTTAAAACAGTTAAAGCGCTGGCGCCAACAATTAGTGGTCGTCCAGACGCAGGAGAGTCAAGCGGGCTGGAATCAAATCTACAATCGTGGTCGACTCATTGAAGCGATGATTATTCGCCATGATTTTAGTCAGTCTATTATGCAGTATTTGAACTCCGTAATTGACTTTTTAGCATAGGATATTCACGGATAAAGTGAGATGGTGATGGTTAAAGGAATGAAAAAGATAACGTATTATCAACGGCTATTCCAGACTTGCTATCAACTGTTAAAGGTACGAGCCGTCAATTTAGGTTGGCTGCTGTTGATGGCGATTTTGGTAACGTTGCATATTTTAATGTTAAATGCAGGCCTAGTTGCAATTAAAGTTGTGTTGATTATTTGCTTTATGGTGGGTCTCGTTTTTGAAATCAATCTCATTTTAACCGCGATTACGACCAACAAAACAATTTTAAATCAAACTGATTTACTCATGATGACCGCCTGGCGCCGCCTTGGCAAACGATGGGTCTCACTTACGGGATTTGTCCTGCTATTAGCTATCTTATGGTTACCTTTTGGTGATGCGGGGTTTACAGCACCAGTCTTAAATCTGGTCATGATTCCAGCGTCATGGGTAGATTTATTTGTTTTACAGCGTCGTATCGCCGTAGCGGTTTTAGTTGTCGTTTATTTTGGCTTATTGTATGGTTTTTTACAGATTTTGGGTCATTTACGAGTGACAGTTAAACCGGAACTGGTTCCGATTAACGGTTGGCACCGGTTAGTTTGGTTTTTTCGGCCGTTAATTGCATTCTGGTTACCACTCTTTATCGTCAATCACGCTGTGGTTTGGGGATTGCGCGGGCTGGGTAATCAGTTAACTAATGGCGTTAGTAACGGTGTTAGTTTGGTGATTTTGATTTTGTTGGTTACCTTATCGCTATTGATGTTAAGTGCCTTTTTAATCGCAATGATTTGGGAATCAATTGCCCAACCGAAATTTGTCCCGGAATTTGATGAAACTGACGATCAACTTCATAGTATGGCTTGGTTTCCAACGGGATTAGTGTTTGTGCTAATTGCTTTGTTTGGTTTCCAGGCCTTTCACTTCGGGGCAGTTGCGTCACCAAGTGTTACGGTGGCACATCGTGGTGTGATTGGTGAGAATGGGGTGCCCAATTCAGTGGCGGCCTTAGAAAAAACAGTTCGCCAAAACCCCAATTTTGTTGAAATCGACGTTCAAGAGACCAAAGATGGTTACTTTGTGGTCTCCCATGGTGATCGAGTTAACTTGGAAGGACGTCCTAAGCATCAAACCAAGGCGATTCAACGGATGACGCTAAAACAAGCGTTGGCGCGGCCAATTAACTATCATGGGCAAACCACTCATTTAGTTGAACTATCAACTTATTTAACGGCCGCTCAAAAAACACGGCAACGTGTGATGGTTGAGCTAAAGGTAACGCCACTGGATAGTCATGACATGACGAAGCGGTTCGTCGCCCAGTATGGCCAACAATTAGTGGATCATCATGACTTCGTTCATACCATGAGCTATCAGACCGTTTTAAAGCTGAAACAATACAATAGTAATTTAATTGTTGGTTACGTTGTGCCGTTGAATTTAATGTCAATTAAACAGCTACCTGCCGATTTCTACTCGTTACAAGCTATTGGACTGAACACCACAATGGTTCGACAAGCCCATTCGATTGGCTCACCGGTTTTTGTTTGGACGCCAGACCGGGTTCATGATATGCAGATGATGCGGATCCTGGGCGTGGACGGTCAAATCACCAACCAATTGACCCAGTTACAGCAAGTTAATCGACAACCCGTGAAACAGTTTAATTGGGCAATCGTTGAGAATATGATTAACCAATTTTGTTAAGCGCCAACGTAGTTATCTCTAAAGGAGTGATGGAGATGACGACACGGTGCCATTGGGCTGAAAAAAGTCCGCAATTATTGATTTATCATGATTTAGAGTGGGGTGTTCCCGTTCACGATGAACAACGATTATTTGAGAATTTGTCACTCGAAATTTTTCAGGCGGGATTAACGTGGCAGTTGATATTAAAGTATCGTCAAGCACTTCGCCAAGCATTTTATCAGTTTGATCCGCAGTTGATTGCCCAGATGAATACGAAGCAAGTCCAGGGCCTGTATCACGACAACCGAATTATTCGCAATCATAGCAAGATTGATGCGGTGATAGAAAATTCAAAAGTGTTAACCGGCTTGCATCAGATGGGGTGGTCACTATCAGAAACGCTCTGGCAGCACGTTAACGCGATGCCGCTTGACCATCATTTGGCACCCGGTGAAGTAATTGTGACGAAACCGTTCGTCTCAACCTTAACTGAACAATTAAAACAGCTGGGGTTTAAACGAATCGGACCTAAAACCTGTTATGCCTTGTTGCAAGCGTCGGGCATGGTGAATGATCATTTGGTGAATTGCTATCGTCATGATGAATTGAGTCAAGTTGTTTCGTAAGTATCCATACAAAAACGCCAAGTCGATTTGACTTGGCGTTTTTATATTGGTGAAACGATGTTTTAGTTCCGTTTAGCAGGTTGCTTGGCCGGTTTATTTTCTAAGTCAGTCCGAACAACGAGGACGTCGCAAACTGCGGTTCTAGTGACATATTCAGTAACAGAACCAATTAAGAGACGTTCAACGGCGTTTAGGCCAGTTGCCCCAATCATAATTAAATCAACGTCTAGTTTTTTAGGCATATCGCGCGCAATAATGGTCTTTGGTGCACCATATTCGATTGAATAATCAACGCTGGTGACACCCGCATCCTTGGCTTGTTGAATATACTTATCTAGCGTTTTCTTTGCAGTATCCGTGACTTCTTCCACCATCGTTGTGTCGAAGCTAGAGATGTTTTGAAAAGCACGTGTGTCCACCACGTGAACCAAATGTAGGTCTGAATCGTTACGTTTAGCGACCGCAACGGCCTTTTCGAAGGCTAATTCGGCTTCGTAGGAACCATCAACGGGAACTAGAATGTGATTATATTGTTGTAACATGATGACTCACCTCTCTCTACTTGTTAACTCTATTCTACGTTATTTTTAAGAAATTATAAAGTAAAATGTAAACCGTTTTCATTGATTTTTTGGGAAAAAGTGGACCAACATTAACTGAACGGCAACAATATCAAGCACGGCCACCAACAAAGTCATGGAAATGAACACGTTGTTTTGCATGACGGTAGCAACGCAAGCCACCACACCGATTATAATCAATGACCAACCACCAAATTTTACAATGCCAGCCAAGTTGCGATTGGATTCTGGGTGAAAGACTAAAAACGCTTTATTTGTATGCGTCAGGAAAAAGCCACCAATAAAGAAGGTCAGTAAGATAAAGACAATCATTAAAATGTTAATTAACACAAAAAATTCCTCCGTCTCATTCAAAAGAAAAAAGCTGACTTACAAGGTGCAAGCCAGCTCCCAAAGTGTTGCCACTTTGAAGATCTAATAGTGCCGTTAATTGCCCGATAGGTTTTGGCCCGCTGATAAGCAGGTGGGACAGGTATATCGGTGTTCATGCTACCAAGTGATAAGGCCTGCAATCCAACCGAGTTAACCCAAGTCCCAATGTAACAATAATTGTTCGGCAAACACGTATGTGGGCAACGCGCACACCCTAGAACTTAACTATATTCTAGCATAAATTTGGGTGTGTGACCATTAGATAACCCATTACGAGTCACGTTGCGCCGTTTTTAAGCGCTCATACTGCTGAGCGAGGGCAGTTTCAAACTTCCCATTGGTTTTAGGCTGATAATATTGCGCATTTTTGAGTTTGTCTGGTAAATACTGTTGTTTGACCCAGTCATTGGTAAAGTTGTGTGGGTACTGGTAATCAACGCCATGACCAAGTTTCTCAGCGCCTTTGTAGTGGGCATCTTTTAAATGAGCTGGAATATCACCATAGTGACCGCTGGCAATATCTGCCATAGCTGCGTCAATTGCCATCATCCCTGAGTTTGATTTTGGCGACAAACATAGTTCAATTACCGCATCAGCCAGGGGAATTCTTGCTTCTGGGAAACCCAGTCGCTGAGCCGCTGTAACGGCGTCAACGACCCGTGCGGCGGCCGGTGGATTGGCTAAACCAATGTCTTCGTACGCAATGACGGTTAAGCGACGCGCAATCGATGGCAAATCACCAGCAGTTACGAGCCGGGCCAAGTAGTGGAGGGCGGCATCGGTATCACTGCCGCGAATTGACTTTTGAAAGGCCGAAATGACATCGTAATGAGCGTCACCGTCTTTATCGTGACTGAAGGCCTTTTTTTGAACGCATTCTTCAATGATGGGCAGGGTCAATTCAATGACGCCATCAGTTGGATCAGTAGACTTAGCCGCAAGTTCCAGACCATTTAAAGCGCTACGTAGATCGCCATTGGTTGCGGTGGCGAGTAGTGAGGCGGCTTCAGGTGCAAGGCGGATGTTTTGATCACCCAGACCATTTTGGTCGTCTACTAGTGCCCGGTTAATGGCCACTTTAATGTCGTCCGGCGTGAGTGGTTTGACTTCAAAAATTTGAGTCCGGCTCCGAATGGCAGGATTAATGCTGATGTAAGGATTTTCGGTGGTGGCACCAATTAGAATGATCCGACCACTTTCTAAGTGAGGTAACAAAAAATCCTGCTTAGTTTTATCCAGCCGGTGAATTTCGTCTAGTAACAAAATAACTGTCCCACTCATTTTGGCCTCTTCGGCGACAATTTGAAGGTCCTTTTTGGAATCAGTCGCAGCGTTAAGTTTGCGAAAGGCGTACTTTGTTGAGCCGGCAATGGCGCTGGCAATACTCGTTTTACCGGTACCAGGTGGTCCATATAAAATCATGGAAGATAGCATCTTTGCCTTAACCATGCGAGCGATGATCTTACCCGGGCCAACCAGGTGTTGTTGACCTACCACGTCTTCGATCCGTTGTGGCCGCATACGGTATGCGAGTGGTTGTGGCATAGTAGTGATCAGTCCCTTCTTGTTTTGTATCTATAAACCGAGGTGGTGCTTAATGTTTTGCCAAAAGCCGGTATTGGAATTGGCAGTTGCAGTCGACGTATTTTGGGTAGATTTAGGCGGGTACTTTTTCTCAACCGCAATTGGGTAAACGTTGATGGCCGTTTTGGCAATGACCACCAGTCCAGAGCTGGTCGGGGTATCACCATAAAAGTCGTCTTGAACAATGGTAAACGCCCGTTGTAACTGACCAGCAATGGTCAAATAGGGTTTGAGTGCAGACATACCAGTATGACCATTAAAGATGGCCTGTAAATCAGGATGTTCGGTTAGCTCCGTTTTAAAGGCCTCTTGATATTGAGCATGTTGGAGTTGTTCGATGGTGATTAAAAGAGAGACGCGTTCTCGAAAAGTGCCAAGGTATTTACGTTGTTCATCGGGATGCAGCTTGGGTGGCCCATACATGGCGTTATCTAAGTGTGTTGAGAGTGGATCACTGTCAGGCATTGCGTCACACCAGCTTTCTTTTGTAATAACTCTATTGTAACATGGTTGGTAAAAGAACGAATGGGGGAGACAACGTGTTTGATGAAACAGACTTTAAGGTTTTTGAAGACCCAACTTTAGCAGGACGAATGGCGGGCATTAGATCGCAAATCGATCCAAAATTTGAGGCGCTTGCGCCATTGATCATTGCACAATTGCAAGGTGAGCAGCCAGTGTATGCTCACGTGGCCAAACATTTGCGCCGGTTTAAAAATCCACCAATGAACACTTGGATTGCGTTTAGTGCCAATCCTCGAGGATACAAAATGATGCCGCATCTGATGATTGGCTTTTGGGATGACCGTTTATTTTGCTGGGTCGGCAGTCTGGCTGAGGCCAAATTACGTGCACAGTTAACTACTTGCTGGACGACGTTGCTGCCAGAACTCATTAAATTACCGGTCAACTATGAGTTGAGTCCGAACCACATGGCAAAGAAAAGTACGATTGCGTCTGAGCTAACGTTAACTCAGCAGTTGACTCATTATCAACAAGTGAAGCAGGCTGACTTCTTGGTTGGCCGGCAGTGGTACCGAAATGATTCGATTTTTAAAACACCGGTCAAAGTACAGACAGTGTTGATCGAGACTGTTAATGAATTGAAGCCTATCTATCGGACGTTGAACCAAGTGAAGTAAACAAAAAAAGAACCGCACATTGTGCGGTTCTTTTTGACGCGTTAAAGATTAACGGTTGTAGTATTCAACGATAAGTGATTCGTCGATTTCAGCATCCATTTCTTCACGTTGTGGTAAACGAACAAGCTTACCTTCGAGCTTATCAGCATCGAATTCAACGTATTGAGGACGACCAACAACGGCTTCCACAGCATCTTTGATGATTTGCATATCCTTTGACTTCTCACGAACGCTGATCACTTGACCAGGTTTAACTTCGTATGAAGGGATATCAAGACGCTTGCCATCAACAGTGATGTGGCCGTGGTTTACCAATTGACGCGCTTGGCGACGAGTAGTAGCCAAACCTAAACGGTAAACAACGTTGTCTAAACGACGTTCGAGTAAGATCATGAAGTTAACACCATGCTTACCTTCGCGGATCTTGCCGGCGCGAACGAATAAGTTGTGGAATTGACGTTCAGTCATGCCGTAAGTGAAACGTAACTTTTGCTTTTCGCGAAGTTGAGTCCCATATTCGGACAACTTTGAACGACGACCTTGACCATGTTCGCCAGGGGCGAATGGGCGACGTGCTAATTCTTTACCAGTACCTGAAAGTGAAACGCCAAGACGACGTGAAACGCGCCAGCTTGGGCCAGTATAACGTGACATAAATTGGTTCCTCCAATAATTTTAGTTGGAGTAAAATAATCTAACGTGAGTTTGATATTCGTGCAGATCCCTTTGCAGTGTTCGCCTTGTGCAGCCGCAGGTTACTAACTGAACCACCAATTGGCAGTGATCTGTTGACGAGCTTACCGCTCACCGCTGCATTATTTTACACAAACACCAGTGTATCGCGAATGACTAGTGAATGTCAATATGTTTTAGTAGAATCTGGGCAAAGGTTTCGAGTTCGACTTGATCAGCCGGCGTGAAACGTGCAAGGGTTGGTGAATCGATATCCATGACGCCAATTTTGACGCCGTCCTTGGTCAAAGGCACAACGATTTCACTATTACTTGCTGAGTCACACGCAATGTGACCAGGAAATTCGTGAACGTTTTTAACCAGTTGAGTTGATTGGGTTTTGAGTGCCGTACCACAGACACCCGCCCCGTTTTGAATATGAACACAAGCGACATTACCTTGGAAAGGTCCGAGAATGAGGTCGTCCGTTTCGGGTTGGTAAAGATAAAAACCCGCCCAATTCAAATCGGTTAGTGATTGATTGAGTAGGGCACAAGCGTTGGACAGATTGGCAATAAGGTTATGTTCATTGTATAAAAGTGCATCTAATTGTTGGTTCATAATGGAGACAGTGGGTTTAGTTTCTGGCATGTCTAACACTCCTCTGGTTGATTAGTTAGTTAATTAAATGAGGTCAAGAAACTTTCACTTCGTCAAAGACCACCGCCAAATTAGTGCCAATACTTGATAGATTGATCGGTAGTTGGCGTGATACAATCGGGACAATGTATAAGACAAAGTAGTCATTTAAAATTCTTCTAAAGCCTTTTCATTAACTATGCTATAATTTAAGCTAGCATAGATTTTAATGATAGTTTAGAAAAAAAGCAAACATAATCTATGATACATAGTTGTATATTGGTAATGAAGGACGGGGATTAGATGTTTAGGATTTTAATCGGGATCATTATCCTAGCAATTGTCATTTATGCGGGTGTTTTAATCTATCAGCAATATTTAATTCGACAATTGAAGGGAATCAACCAAAAACGCCAGGGACTAGAAATTGACAAGCTCGAAACAGCGGTTGACCAAGTTAAGGCCATGAGCTTGACGGGTAAAACTTTAGAACAAGTTGAGCAGCTCAATTCGGAGTTTGTCGAATTAACTGACCACCGACTACCACGTCTTAAGAAGCAAGTTGACGAAGCAATTGAGAGTGCCAAGCAGTACCACGTATTGGGTGCGTCTCAAGCGGTCAAAAAGGCCAATGAATCATTGTCGATCGCACAACAGGCGATGCAACAGATCAACGATCACGTTCAAGAGCTAAAGGATGTGGATGCGCAGCATAAAGAGGCCGTCAAAGCCCTTGAAGTGAAGTATCAGTCTCTCCGTAAGACGCTGTTAGCCAAGAACTTTATGTATGGCGGGGCCATCGATGGCCTTGAAACACAACTTGGTCACTTAGAAGACGATAATGACCGGTTTCGTGAACTGACTAGCCAAGGTGATCATGAGTCAGCTGCACAATTGCTTGCTCAATTACAGCAGGATACGGATCAACTTGAAGAAATGATTGCCCAAATTCCGCCATTGGTTAAAAATTTGGAAACGGAATTTCCAGCTCAAATTCAAGAACTCCAACAAGGCGAGCAACAGTTAAGCGAAGACGGTTACCGTTTTTCAGTTGAGGATTTAAAGCAACAACTGGCTGATTTACCAAAGGAAGTTGACGTAAGTAAACAGAAACTAACGGACTTGGACATTGACGCAGTTGCCCAAGCAGATACTGCTTTATCAACTAAAATTGATCATTTTTATGACTTGATGCAAGCTGAGATGACAGCTAAGCCTAAAGCAGTTGCCAATTTAGACTACTTGGCGAAGTTTATTGCGCACGCTAAAAATCAAAATAGCTTGCTATTACGTGAACTTGAACGATTAAACCAAAACTATACGTTAGATCATCAAGAACTGGAAAATACGCGTGGTTTTACAGAGCAACTACGGGCAATTGAGAGCGATTATCAAGCGGATGTTGAGGCGATTCACGGGCAAACTGCCATTTTTACACAGGTAGAAGCGCGACAGGATCAACAGAGCAAAACGTTGACTCAAATTGAACAGCAACAACAAGAAATTAATGATGCTGTTGCCGGATTGGCTCAAGAAGAAAAGCAAGCCAACCAAACGCTACAACAGTTTGAATTTAAACTGCACAGTTTACGCCGTGAAGTTGAAAACTTGAATTTACCGGGCGTTGCCAAGACGTATTTGGATTATTATCACGTCGTTAATGACGAGATTGATAAGTTAACTGATGATATGAACCAAGTCCAGATTAATATGGAAGATATTACGAAACAGTTGATCATGATTCAATCTGATTTGGACATTTTAACCGAAAAAACAGCTGATTTAGTGGATAGCGCCCAGTTAGCTGAACAGTTGATCCAATACGCCAATCGCTACCGCCTAACTCACGATGAAGTGGCCAAGGCCAGCGGTGAGGCACAACGACTTTTTGATGAAGAGTACGACTACGCTAAGAGTCTCGAAACCATCGCGACGGTGCTTGATCAAGTTGAACCTGGTTCCTATAAACGTCTTGAAGACCGATATTATCAAAGTAAACAGCCCGTGACTGAATCAACCAGAGAAGAAGACGTTTCGTCTAATTGATCTTGCCGGGTAAACCTATATAACTCACCAGGATTGCCGATTTTTGAACTAAAATCGGCAATCTTTTTTTCGCCTGAAAGATGACAGTGTAGACGATAGGGGTGGGCCTTACATTTAGTGAGTGCAACTTAACAAAGGCAGCGACGACCTGGACTGATGATGGCAGTTAAACAGCAAAATCCGCGTGTGTCATGGCTTGCTTACTTGCGGTATATCATTTATAATCAACACAGTTTTGATTGGAGTCGAACCAATCTAAAAGCAAAGAGGCTTAGTATAAATGATTTATTTTGATAATAGTGCAACAACTCAGGCGGCGCCCGAAGTGGTCTCGACTTATGATACTGTCAGCCAGCGTATCTGGGGCAATCCGTCAAGCTTGCACCAGTTCGGGGAGCAAGCCTTTAACTTGCTTGAGCAGTCACGTAAACAAATCGCGGATCTACTTGGTGCGTCACAGAGTGAGATTTTATTTACCAGCGGGGGCACCGAAGGCGATAATTGGGTCGTAAAGGGTACTGCAATTGAAAAACGCGAATTTGGTAATCATTTGATCACCACCGCGGTTGAGCATCCGGCGATTCATAATTCAATGGAACAGTTAAAACAACTGGGTTTTGAAGTAACCTATTTACCCGTTGATGAACATGGTCGAATTTCGATTGAAGATCTTAAACAAGCGATTCGACCAACGACGATTTTGGTCTCAGTTATGGCGGTTAATAACGAGATTGGTACGATTCAACCCTTAAAGGAAGTCGCCGAAGTCTTAAAAGACCATCCTAAGATTCACTTTCACATTGATGCCGTTCAAGGAATTGGCAAAGGCATTCAAGATTTGATCATGAACGATCGGGTGGATTTTGTGACTTTTTCCGGGCACAAATTTCACGCACCACGAGGAATCGGCTTCATCTATGCTCGTCGTGGTCGCAAGATTGCGCCGCTGTTAACGGGTGGCGGTCAGGAACGTAATTTGCGCAGTGGTACCGAGAACTTGCCGGCAATTGCGGCCATGGCCAAGGCATTACGGTTGTTATTGACCGATGAACAACAAAAAGTTGCTCTGCAAGCGCAAATTAAGGAGCGAATTTTCAATCACGTCAAGGATTTTCCGTTAGTCACGACATTCTCAGAGGTTAACGACGGCTTCGCACCACACATCCTTTGCTTTGCAATTCAGGGGGTTCGTGGTGAAACCATCGTGCACGCGTTTGAAGAACAGGGCATTTATATTTCTACCACCAGTGCTTGCAGTTCTAAGAAACACTTAGCGTCAAGTACGTTGACGGCAATGCAGGTACCTGAAGACGTATCGACGAGTGCGATTCGGATCTCATTGGATGATCACAACACCTTAGCTGAAGCTGATCAATTCAACCAAGTATTTGACCAACTCTACGATAAATTTAAAGTGTTGTCTGCGTAATTAAACAAGAATAGGAGACCTGATATGCAATATTCTGAGATTATGGTGCGCTACGGCGAACTATCGACCAAGGGTAAAAACCGTAAGGACTTTATCCGTCAACTCGGTCGTAATGTGAAACGTAGCCTCCATGAATTTGAAGGCCTAGAAATTCGGGCACAACATGACCGATTACACGTGGCACTCAATGGGGTTGATTCAGCCCCCGTCATTGAACGCCTTAAAGGTGTTTTCGGTATTGAAAATTTCTCACCGGTGATTAAGCTTGAAAAGGATTTCGAAGCAGTCAAGGCAACCGCCTTAACCATGATCCAAGCTCAGTACAAACCCGGCATGACGTTTAAAATTAATACTAAGCGCCAAGACCATCACTTTGAGTTTGACACGAATCAAATTAACGATAAACTTGGTGGGCACATCCTGCGCAATATCCCGGGTATTGATGTGAAGATGAAGCAACCTGACATTACTTTGCGGGTGGAAGTTCGCCTGAACGGTATCTTTTTGAGTAGCGAAACGATTCCTGGGGCTGGCGGCTTACCCGTTGGAACTGGTGGTAAGGCAGCTATGATGATTTCTGGTGGGATTGATTCACCCGTTGCAGCGTACCTTGGGATGAAACGTGGCGTTAAGCTGGACATGGTCCACTTTTTTAGTCCGCCATATACCAGTGAACAAGCTTTGGCTAAGACTAAGGATTTGACCTCGAAGATTGCTGGGTATGCTGGTAGTATCCAATTTGTACAAGTACCGTTTACGAAAGTTCAAGAAACTATTAAAGAAAAGGTACCTGAAGGTTATTTGATGACCATTCAACGTCGAATGATGTTACGGATCACTGCCGCAATTGCACTGGCGCGGGGCGATAAAGGGGTCTTTACCGGCGAATCACTCGGACAAGTGGCTTCACAAACGCTTGAAAGTATGATGGCCATCAATGACGTGACGACTATGCCAGTACTCAGACCGCTGGTATCGATGGACAAAACTGAGATTATTCGGATTGCCGAACAAATTGACACGTACGATTTGTCGATTTTACCATTTGAAGATTGCTGTACGATTTTCACGCCGCCAGCACCCAAAACCCGTCCTGATTTGGAGAAAACCCGTAATTTCGAAAAATTAATTGACGTTGAGGGCTTGATGCAAGAAGCTTTAGATGGCATCACTGTGACTGAAATCAAACCTGGCGAGAACTACATGAACCAACAAGAAGAGGTCTTTGCAGAATTACTGTAAGCAATCCTTATTTTGCTTGCTTTTTGTAGGCCCTCGCGGTAAATTAAGTTTAAAAGCTGCATCCAAAGGAGTGGTAGAAGTGAAGGTAACGTTTAAAGGCGAAACAGTTGAATTAGAAGGTAATCCGCCACAGGTTGGCGACCAATTGCCTAAGTTTAAGGTTTTTAATCAAGCCAACGAAAAGGTCAAGATGGCCCAGCTAATTGGTAAACCGCTTGTAATTTCAGTGGTGCCCGACCTTGATACGCCTGTCTGCAGTTTACAGACTAAAAAGTTTAACCAACAGGCTGACCATTATCCAGATGCAACTTTTGTCACGATTTCCAACAATACGATTCAACAACAGAAGAATTGGTGTGCCGCTGAAGGCGTCACTAATTTACAGGTGTTGTCGGATGAAGAGTTATCGTTTGGCTACGCGACTGACCTATATTTACCGAACCTAGGATTTTTGGCCCGAACGATTCTCATCGTAGCCGCTGATGGCACGATTACTTATGAAGAAATCGTCCCTGAAATTACTAACGAGCCAGATTATTTGGCCGCCTTGTCAGCTTTAGAAAAATTGACATCTAGAGTTGACGCCTAGCTTAAAATTGGCTATGATAACGTGTATAAGCAATGAGCAAGAGAGTAGATTAAGGTGACTATTCAGAGAGAAGACGCATGGCTGAGACGTTTTTAAGTTTCTTGATCGAAAGTAACTTGTGAGCTGTCAGACTGAACAAGTAGGTCTGACCGGAGTGACATCCGTTAAAGATTGTTATTAAGAGGGGCTTGAACGCCCAATTTAGGTGGTACCGCGAAGCAGCACTTCGTCCTAGTGATAGGATGGAGTGCTGTTTTCTTACATAGCAATCAAAAAAGAAGGGAAGAGATTATATGACAGATAAGTCCACAGAAATGCCACCCAAGTATGATCCACAAGCTGTTGAAGCCGGTCGTTATAACGAATGGCTTCAAGACGGTCTATTCAAACCAAGTGGGGATAAGAAAGCCCATCCTTATTCAATCGTGATTCCGCCGCCAAATGTCACGGGTAAATTGCATTTGGGTCATGCTTGGGACACTACGTTGCAAGACATGATCATTCGTCAAAAGCGGATGCAAGGGTTTGATACGTTATGGTTACCAGGGATGGACCATGCCGGGATTGCGACGCAAGCTAAGGTGGAGGCAAAACTTCGGGAACAGGGTATCAGTCGTTACGACCTTGGCCGTGAGAAGTTCATCGAAAAAGTATGGGAATGGAAAGATGAATATGCTAACACGATCAAGACCCAGTGGGGCAAGCTAGGCTTATCACTAGATTATTCTCGCGAACGTTTCACCCTTGATGAAGGTCTCTCAGCAGCCGTTAAGAAGGTCTTTGTTCAACTCTACAAAAAGGGTTTGATCTACCGTGGTGAATACATTATTAATTGGGATCCACAAGCTCGGACCGCATTGTCTGATATTGAAGTCATTCATAAAGACGACAAAGGTGCTTTTTACCATGTTAAATACAAGTTTGCTGATGGCGAAACGACACTTGATGGTAAAGATTACATTGAAATTGCCACCACTCGTCCAGAAACTATGATGGGTGATACTGCGATTGCCGTTAACCCAAGTGATGAACGGTATAAGGATGTGGTTGGCAAAAAAGTGATTTTACCATTAGCTAACCGAGAAATTCCAATAATTGCTGACCAACACGCCGACCCAGCCTTTGGGACTGGGGCCGTGAAGATTACACCGGCTCACGACCCAAATGACTTCTTGGTTGGTAATCGTCATAACTTGGAACGCATCAACACGATGAATGAAGATGCTTCAATGAACGAAAAAGCCGGTAAGTATGAAGGTATGGATCGGTTTGAAGCACGTAAAGCCATGGTTCAAGATTTGCAGGATCAAGATTTGATGATTGCAATTGATCCAATCGTGCACTCAGTTGGCCACTCAGAACGGACCGGGGTTCAAGTTGAAGCCCGGCTGTCAACTCAGTGGTTTGTTAAAATGAAGCCACTTGCTGAACAAGCGTTGAAAAACCAAACAACTGATGACAAGGTGGACTTCGTACCAGAACGATTTGAAAAAACCTTCTCACAATGGATGGAAAATATCCATGATTGGGTCATTTCACGTCAACTTTGGTGGGGTCACCAAATTCCAGCTTGGTACAATAAAAAAACTGGTGAAATCTACGTTGACGAACAACCACCAAAGGACATCGAAAACTGGGAACAGGATAAGGATGTTTTGGATACTTGGTTCTCAAGTGCACTTTGGCCATTCTCAACAATGGGTTGGCCCGATACGGACGCGCCAGATTTCAAGCGTTACTTCCCAACTGATACGCTGGTCACGGGTTACGATATTATCTTCTTCTGGGTTTCACGGATGATTTTCCAAAGCCTTGAATTTACCGGTCGCCGTCCATTCAAAAACGTGCTGTTACACGGCTTGATTCGTGACGAACAGGGTCGCAAGATGAGTAAGTCACTTGGTAATGGGATCGATCCGATGGACGTCATTGATAAGTACGGTGCCGATGCCTTACGTTGGTTCTTATCAAACGGCTCAACACCTGGTCAAGATATCCGGTTCACCTATACTAAGATGGACGCTGCTTGGAATTTCATTAACAAGATTTGGAACGCCAGTCGTTACGTCATCATGAACCTGGGCGACATGACTAAGCCAACTTTACCAGCCGAAGACCAGTGGGATTTGGCAGACCGTTGGATTCTCAGTCGTTTGAACAAGCTTATTGACCAAGTTACTGAACAATTCGATAAGTTTAACTTTGGTGAAGCCGGCCGTGCCCTTTACGATTTCATCTGGAATGATTTTTGTGATTGGTACATTGAAATGAGTAAGGAAACCTTAAATGGTGACGATGAACAAGCTAAGCAAAACACGCGCAACGTGCTAGCTTACGTCTTGGATCAAACCTTGCGTTTGCTTCACCCAATCATGCCGTTCGTGACTGAGAAGATTTGGTTAACGATGCCACATGAGGGTGACTCACTGGTGGTTGCAAGTTACCCTGTGACTAACGCCCAATTTGACAATGAGAAGGCTGAATCACAGATGGCCAACTTGATTGAATTAATTAAAGCAGTTCGTAACATTCGTGCTGAAGCCAACGCACCAATGTCTTCAGAAATCGATGTGCTGATTAAAACGTCAAATACCGAATTAGCGCACGTTTTCGAAACTAACCGTGACTATATTGATCGGTTTGTCCACCCTAAAGCATTGACGATTGGTGCTGACGTGGCTGCGCCAAAGCTTGCCATGACCGGTATCATTACTGATGCAGAAGTGTACGTGCCATTAGCTGAACTCGTCGATTTAGACGAAGAAGCCGCGCGTTTACAAAAGGAAATCAAGAAGTTTGAAGCTGAAGTTGAACGGGCTAAAAAGAAGCTTGCCAATGAACGGTTCGTGGCTAACGCACCTGCTGAGGTCGTTGAAAGCGAACATCAAAAACAAGCTGAAAATGAAGCAAAACTTCAGGCAACCAAAGACCGATTAACTGCATTACAAGCAGAAAAGTAGGTTTGGTGGTGCAAGCAAATTGATGAATCTTAGTGTTTCTCTGGGATAATCACATTTGTAAGCCACCGTCAGTGAATCAAGGACGTCTTGTCAACAATCTACGCTCAGATTGTTTGGCAGGACGTTTTTTGCGAAGAACGTTGATTGTAAATAAAGGAGTGACACGTAACAAAATGGTAGCTAACTATGAAGAGGCCCTGGCATTTATTCACGGTCGTACCCAATTTAAAAAAAGTGATCACCTTAACCGAATGAAGACTTTTTTAGCGCAATTACATGATCCGCAACAACATTTATCTGCAATCCACGTTGCCGGCACCAACGGGAAGGGCTCAACGGTTGCTTATTTAAGGGACCTGTTGATGGGCGATGGCTTAACAGTCGGTACGTTCACGTCACCATTTTTAATTCGGTTCAACGAACGCATCTCAATTGATGGTCAACCGATTGCCGATGACGACCTGGTTGCGCTAGTAAATCGAATTCAGCCAGTCGTGGTCGATTTAGATGCAACGTATCCCGAAGGTGGACCAACCGAGTTTGAAATTATCACCGCGATGATGTTTTTATACTTCAAAGACCGGGTTGATGTTGCCGTGATTGAGGTTGGAATTGGTGGGCTCTTAGACTCCACCAACGTCTTTACCCCAGAAGTGGCGGTCATTACCACCATTGGGTTTGATCACATGAAGCTCTTGGGTAACACTCTGGCAGCAATTGCGGCACAAAAAGCTGGTATTATCAAAGCCGGTGTTCCAGTCGTTGCTGGTCGCTTACCTGCTGAAGCGATGGCCGTTGTGACACAAACGGCGACTCAGTTACACGCGCCACTTTATCGGGTCGGTGAAGAAATTCAAACGCAAGTTCAGGCGACCCGTGGCTGGCAAGAACAGTTTGATTTTCAATTTGGTGCGCAACGATTAAGGAAACTTCGGTTGTCCATGTTAGGGGATTACCAAGTCGATAACGCTAGTTGTGCGTTGGCGGCCTTTCTTTGCTACCAACGCGCCCATCATCTAAATGTTGATGAGAAGAGCGTCAAACAATCGTTGGCTAAAACCGTGTGGGCTGGTCGATTTGAACCAGTTAGCAAGGATCCCTTGATTGTGATTGATGGTGCGCACAACGAACCGGCAGTTGAAGAACTGACACAATTGTTAAAACAACGGTTTAAAGGCACTGAGATATACCTGCTGTTTGCCGTCTTGGCAGATAAGCAGCATGACCAAATGTTGGCCACTTTACGCCAAGTGCCAAACATCCACCTCATTTTAACCACCTTTGCTGGACCAGGACAGCGTCAAGTAACGGATCCACAACAGTTGGCAGCCCAATATCAAAATGATGATCGTGTTACTGTGATGCCAAATTGGCAAGTCGCCATTGGTCAAATCACGCAACAAATGAGTGACTCAGACTTGTTTTTAATTACTGGCTCACTTTACTTCATTTCAGATGTTCGACAATTTTTTATGGCACCATAGCGGCTGACTGAATGGATAATATCAATAAAATCTATGTAATATTTAATTTCCTTTAAATACGAAATTAATACTTGCCAGATATACCTAAAATTAGGTATGCTTTTACCGGCGAGTAGTTATTAAATTACAGAGGTATGGTATAATAACACCTAGCAAATTAACAAGCAATCTCAGCGTGTGATTGTGGCTAAATGAAGGGATGAAACAGATTGTTCGGATTAGGAACTAAAAACATTGGCATCGATCTCGGAACTGCCAACACAATTGTTTACGTCGACGGCAAGGGTATCGTGTTGCGTGAACCATCCGTTGTGGCTAAGAATTCGAAAACTGGCGAAATTGTTTCCGTTGGTGAAGATGCAAGAGCAATGATCGGGCGGACCCCAGCAAGTATCGTGGCCATTCGACCAATGAAGGACGGCGTGATTGCTGATTATGACACGACCGTTGCGATGATGAAGTACTATATTGAAAAGACCCTAGGGAGCTCAAACGGTAAACCCTACGTCATGGTTTGTGTACCAAGTGGTGTTACAGAAGTTGAAAAACGTGCCGTTATCGATGCAACTCGAGTAGCCGGCGCACGTGACGCTTACGTGCTAGAAGAACCATTTGCAGCCGCCATTGGTGCCGGTTTACCTGTTATGGACCCAACTGGTAGCATGGTGGTTGATATTGGTGGTGGGACTACTGACGTGGCAACGATTTCACTCGGTGGTATCGTGTCAAGTCGTTCTATCCGGATGGCTGGTGATAAGCTGGACGAAGCCATCGTTGCGTACGTCCGTCAACACTTTAACTTGTTGATTGGCGAACGGACTGCTGAACAGTTGAAGTGGGACATTGGTTCTGCATCTAAGGAAGCCGTCAAAGAAGACGACGATGCTTCAATTCGTGGCCGTGATTTGATTACCGGTTTACCTAAGACCATTGAAGTATCAGCAGCTGACATCGCTGATGCCATTCACGAAGGCGTTGAAGAGATTATTACTGCAATCAAGGAGACCCTTGAAGAAACTTCTCCTGAAATTGCAGCGGATGTGATTGATCACGGAATTGTGTTAACTGGTGGTGGCGCACTGCTACGCAACTTACCAGACGTGATTGCTGATGCAACTAAGGTACCCGTATTTATTGCTAACGATCCATTGGATTGTGTCGCAATTGGTACTGGTGAATCCCTTAAGAGCATCGACGTCATGAAAAAGAAATAACATTCGGGAGTGAGACATTCTAGTTAAACAAGCGAGTGTGGCATATTGGCACACCATCGTTGTTTAATGAATATCTTCGGCCGTGTAAGCAAATAATTCCGTATGTTCAACTATCGAACATACGGAATTATTTACTTACGCCCGTTGAATTAACTCACTCTCTCACTGGAGGACGATCATGAATAAATTCTTTTCAAACCGGCGATTGGTCATTGTGATCGTTTGTCTGATTGTCAGTTTTGGCTTAATGAGCGTTTCGGTTGCGATTCGAAACAAACGTTCAACGCCACCACTGATTCAACAATTTGGAAACGACGTTGTTGGGCTGGTTAACCGAGTCGTTGCTTGGCCGGTTAATGGCGTAAAGGGCTCAGTGACGGCTGTTTCTGATTTGCTTAATACTTATCAGGAAAATCAACGTCTGAAGAGTCAGATTCAAGAATTAGCTCAGACTAAGGTGCACGATCAAGCTTTGACGCAGCAGAACACCAAGCTCAAAAAAGAGTTGAAGCTTTCTCATACGTTAACGGATTATACTGCGGTCAACGCAACGGTTATCGCTCGGACCCCTTCATCATGGCAAGACCAAGTTATTATTGATAAGGGGAGTGCGGCTGGTATTAAGAAAAACATGCCCGTGTTGTCTGGTTCAGGTTTAGTTGGTCGAGTTTCAGAAGTTAACCGAACTAATTCTAAAATTGAACTGTTATCAAATAGCAGCGAATCCGCAAACCGTTTTGCCGTCCAGATCACTAACAAGAGTGGTAGTACTGTCAACGGTATCGTAACCGGCTTTGATAGTAATAAAAACCGCATTGAGATGGGTAACATTACTTCGAAGACTAAGATTGAAAAGGGCGACAAGGTAATGACTAGTGGCCTTGGCGGTATCATGCCAGCGGGGTTACTCGTTGGGACGGTGACTGCTACTGGGACTGATAATTATGGTCTGGCCTCAAAGGTGACCATTAAACCCGCTGCTGATATTTCTAACTTAAGTTACGTAACGGTTGCCGTTCGACAATCGCAAACAACCAATTAAGGAGGCAATCATGTTACGGGTAACTAAATTACGTTACGGCTTTCCAATTGGGTTGTTACTTTTCTTTTATTTAGATGGTATTTTGGGTGCGGCTTTCCCGAAGCAGTTATTTAACTACCCATACACAATGAGTAGTTATTTAGTTGTGTTGTGGTTAGTTTACTCGATTTATTTTGAAGACCAAATTACAATTCCACTTGGCATTTGGGCTGCCGTTGCTGGCGGTTTGTTCGACCTGTATTACACAGGAATTTTTGGTATTTTTGTCTTCGTATTTCCAATCGTAGTCGCATTAACTCGGGCTTGTTATAAGGCCTTTCCAATCAATTTTTTGAGTGGCTTATTAGTGTATTTTATCGACATTACGGTCGTGTGTGCACTGAGTTATTTTGGCAACCTGGTGGTTCACTTGACGAGTGCGTCGTTTGCCGACATGCTTGTTTATTCATTGGCGCCAACACTCGCTTATAATTTAGCGGCTTACGTTATATTGTATTTTCCAGTTCAATGGTTATTTAACCGGTTGAAAAATTAAAGAGGGGTTTGGCATATGCAAGCTGTAGTGTTACGCGGTAATCAAGATGGTTATCAAATTGTGTTGGATCAAGCGGCTAGCTTTGAGGAAATCAAGGTTGAGCTTAGGGGGCTCCTTGATAATCTGGCGACGGATGCCCAAGTCACCGATCAAATTAGTTTTGATGTGTTACCCATTTCGCGGTTGCTCACTGCGCAACAACATCAACAACTTGAACAAATTATTGGTGAATATGACCATTTTCGTATTCATAAAGTGATTCCAGATGTGATGACGATTGAAGACGCAATCACGTTGAAAGAACAAGACAATGTTCATTTGGCGTCTCAAACGATTCGTAATGGTCAAACCCTTGAATTAAAGGGTGACGTACTATTCTTGGGTGCCATCAATGAGGGTGGTCGATTGCTAACGACTGGCAGTATCTACATCATGGGTACCGTGTTGGGCATCGTTCAAGCTGGTTTTCCAAGTGCGGAAGATCAAGTCGTTATTGGTGATTTACATGAAGCACAACAGGTTCGAATCGGTGAACAAATTAGTATTGTTGAAGCGGATCAACCGCAAGCCGATTCACAAACAATTGCATATGTTAATGATTTACACGTATTGGAGTATGGGTCGCTTGCAGCATTAAAAACGATCAGTCCGAAACTGTACCATAAAATGGGAGGTTAAGTTTAGATGGGAAAATCAATTGTAATTACCTCTGGTAAGGGGGGCGTCGGTAAAACGACGTCCAGCGCGAATATCGGTACCGCACTCGCCTTGATGGGTAAGCGGGTCTGTCTAGTTGACCTTGATATTGGTCTGCGTAATTTGGACGTTGTTTTGGGTCTGGATAACCGGATTATTTACGATATTGTTGACGTGGTTGAGGGCCGGGCTAAGCTAGCACAGGCGCTCGTTAAAGATAAGCGGTTTGATGATTTACTCTACTTATTACCAGCTGCTCAAAACGCGGATAAAACTGCTCTCACTCAAGATCAGGCCAAGTCAATCGTGGTCGAACTAAAAAACGAATTCGACTATGTGTTAATTGATTGTCCAGCAGGGATTGAACAAGGGTTCATGAATGCCATTGCTGGTGCGGACACCGCAATCATTGTCACTACACCCGAAATTTCAGCGGTGCGGGATGCGGACCGTGTTGTGGGTTTACTTGAAAAGAATCCGTTGAAAGAAGAATCGCACTTATTGATCAACCGTATTCGCAGTCACATGATGGTTGAGGGCGATACGATGGATATCGACGAAATCACGCACCACTTGGGTGTACCATTGTTGGGCATCGTCCTTGATGACGATGCAGTGATTGCCACGTCTAACCGCGGCGAACCAATCGTACTTGAAACGCAAAACGCTGCCGGACGTGGCTATCGTGACATTGCCCGTCGTCTGGAAGGCGAGACTGTACCATTGATGAAATTGGAGCAGCCTAAAGCCGGATTCTGGACGCGAATTGGTCAATGGTTTAAACGAGGATAGCTCGATTTTTGCTTTTTTCGCTTAAATAAATTGACAGTTGGTCAGATTCAGTTATAATGAGAACTAATTTGATATATGACAACGTTGAACAGACTAGTAGTGTTAGTTAATGAATCAGAGAGCTTGGGGTGCTGGAAGCCAAGCCATTAGCTAGTGCGAATCACATCTGGGAGTTGAATTCCTGAACGATAAGTAGGGAAGTTCCGGTAAGCTCGTTATCGCTGAAGTTTATTAATTAAACTTACTGAGACTGATTATGTGAATAATCAGTGAATCAGAGGTGGTACCACGAATTCAATCGTCCTCTTGGCTTATGCCAGGAGGATTTTTTAATTGATAAACTTCATGAGGATAGCTGTGTGAACAGTTATCAAGATGAGGTGGAACCGCGACATTGTCGCCCTCTTGAACCAGATTGGTTCAAGGGGGCTTTTTTTATTAGAAGGGGGAGACGTTATGTTACATTACGCAACTGAAATATTACCATCACTACTGAGTGGTGCTTGGATGACAGTGAGAATCTTTTTCTGGACGCTGATTGCAGCAATTCCACTTGGTATTCTCGTTAGTTTAGGCTTAACGGCGAATTTCAAGCCACTTCGCTGGCTGCTAAAATTCTACGTTTGGTTGATGCGTGGCACGCCACTGCTGTTACAATTAATTTTTGTTTTCTATGGTTTACCAATTATTGGCGTCATCTTCCAACGGTATGATGCAGCACTCTTTGCATTTATTTTGAATTATACAGCGTACTTTGCTGAAATCTTCCGTGGCGGCTTTCAGGCGATTCCAAACGGTCAATATGAAAGTGCACGAGTATTACGCCTGACTCGGAGCCAAACCTTGTTACGGATCGTTATTCCGCAAGTGGTTAAAATCGTGGTTCCTTCAATCGGTAACGAAGTGATCAACTTGATTAAAGATTCTTCACTGGTTTACGTCATTGGCTTGGGTGACCTTCTTCGGGCGGGTAACGTTGCGACGGCCCGTGACGTCACGCTGTTACCATTGGTCTTAGTCGGGATCATTTACTTACTGATGACGGCCGTAGCCACTTTTATCTTACGTCGTGTTGAACAGCACTACCGGTCATGGCGTTAAGCGCAGAAAGGAGCGATTAAATGCTAACATTAAAAAATATCAAAAAACAATTTGACGGTCGGACGATTTTAGATAATTTGAATTTGGAAGTGCCAGATGGTCAAATTTTAGCAATTGTCGGACCTTCTGGCGCTGGTAAAACGACCTTGTTGCGTTGTATTAGTGGTCTTGAGACGGTGGATTCTGGTGAATTTATTTTAGACGGTCAACCGTATGATCCTGCCAATAACCGTGACAACGATAAAGTGATTGGCGTAGTGTTCCAAGATTTTCAACTATTTCCCAATTTGACGGTAAAAGACAACATTACTTTGGCACCACAGTTAGTGCTTAAGCAGTCCAAGGCAGATGCTGAAGCGCGTGGTCAAGCTTTAATCGACCAGTTAAACTTGTCTGGTAAAGAAGACCTGTATCCCTATCAATTGTCTGGCGGCCAAAAACAACGGGTCGCAATCGTTCGTGCACTCGCAATGAACCCCAAGATCCTTTGCTACGACGAACCAACCAGCGCGCTTGATCCTGATTTGCGGCAAACGGTTGAACAGATTATTTTAGGCTTGAAACAAAATCAAATGACTCAAATCGTTGTCACACATGATATGACCTTTGCTGAGAATATTGCTGATCAAATATTACGTGTTGAACCAATTAAGGCATAGTGGGGGGCACAGCATGAAAAAACGATTTTGGTTAAGTTTGTTAATGTTACTTTGCACGGTGTCGTTAATCTCTGGCTGTAGCGGTGTGAGTGTTGGCCAACGTGCCAACCACGTTGATAACTGGCAAAGAATTCAGAAGCGTGGCTTTGTGACAGTCGGGTTAGATGATACGTTTGTCCCAATGGGCTTTCGCGAAAAGAGTGGTAAGCTTGTGGGCTATGATGTTGACCTTGCGCGAGCGGTGTTCAAACTCTATGGTATTAAGGTCAGCTTTCAATCTATCGACTGGTCAATGAATGCGACTGAACTGAATAATGGGACCATTGACCTCATCTGGAACGGGTACTCCAAGACACCTGAACGTGAAAAAAAGGTTGCTTTCAGCGATACATACCTGCAAAACGATCAGACCTTGGTCACCCTACGCAAGAATCATATTGATTCGTACGCTGATATGACTGGTAAGACCCTCGGCGCACAGTCGGGTTCGTCTGGTGCCCAAGACATCAGTGAGTACCCCAAGTTACTTAAAAATCGCATTAAGGGGCAGACACCGGTGCTCTATGATTCATTCACCAACGCCTTCATTGATTTGAATGCCGGCCGAATTCAAGGTATGATTATTGATTCGACCTATGCTGGTTACTATGTTAACCACGAAAGTAATCCAAAGGCTTATAAAATCATGAATGGTTCATTCCCAAAGGAACAGTTCGGGGTCGGTATGCGTAAAACGGATGTCACGATGCGACACAAGATTAATCGCGGCCTCAAGATTCTTGCTAAAAACGGTACGTTAGCCAAAATTAATCATAAGTGGTTTGGTGAGAGTGCCGATTCACCACTGTTAAATAAGTAAAATTAATTTTAAAGTGGTTTTTGAGCTTTGGCTCAAAGTATTCCTGATAAATAAAGTCGAGTGTGGGACAAAACTCGTTTAAGTCCCAGAATAGAAGCGAAAAAATCGTGGATTCCTGATTTGTAGGAATCCACGATTTTTTTGCTTCTACGGCCAGGGCTTGAGTTTTTCACACGATTAGACTAGATAATAGTCTTGAAGTTCATTGAAATTTTTAATTAATTTGAAGCTAAGGACTAGTTCGATTTTTGCTAATATGGACTTTTTCCCAACCTCATGACTTTATTTATCAGAAGAGCTGACTACAGATCCGGGAAAAACGTATCGTATAATGCTTGAACGGCAATATCAGCGTGGTCTTGCTGGATGCCAAACATCATTGAAATTTCAGAGGCACCTTGGTTGACCATGACCAGCTTGACGTTTTGACGCGCTAAGGCATCGGTGGCTTTTGACATGATACCTGTTCGGTTAGCCATCCCTTCACCGACGACCATTAAAAGGGCGTAATCGTGGGTGATGTGAATCTCATCTGGTCGTAATGCAATCACTAATTCGCGAATTAGTGTATCTTCCAAATCGGCTGACAGTTGATCTTGGTGCATGATCACGGTCAAATCATCGATCCCAGATGGCATGTGTTCGTAAGTTAAACCGTATTCGGCTAATATGTTGAGAATTTTTTGGGAATAACTCTTTTTATCCAGCATATATTTTCGGATGTAAATCCCACAGAAGTTGGGTGAACTGGCAATCCCCGAGACTGGATAGGCCGGGTTAACCCGTTTTTGAGAAGTGATCGATGTGCCGCGTTCACTCGGGTGATTGGTGTTTTTGACAACCACTTGGATATCACCTTGAATAGCGGGGATGAGCGCTTCATCGTGAAAGACTGAAAAACCCGCATAGGCCAGTTCCCGCATTTCACGGAAGGTCATGTTGTGAATTGCAATCGGGTGTGAGACGACACTTGGATTTGCCGCGTAGATGGCGTCCACATCCGTAAAGTTTTCGTAGCGATCAGCGTGAACGCCACGAGCCACGATGGCGCCCGTGATATCTGATCCGCCTCGAGAAAAGGTACAAATCTGACCTTGTGCGTTGTAACCAAAGAACCCTGGAATCACCCGGACAAGTGAACTATCAGCCCATTCACTTAAACGATCATAACTTTCGGGGACAATTTCAGCGTCGTTTGGCGAATCAGTAACAACCATACCGGCATCCTTTGGATCCAGATATTTGGCGTTTACGCCAACTGATTGCAACACTTGGGCAATCAGCACGGCGTTCAGTTTTTCACCGTGTGCTTTAAAGGTCGCCATCAAATAATCACGGTCTTGATAATCATCGTTAGGCAAAGCCAAGATTGTATCCTTGATTTGATTGAAGGCCACGGGGTCAATGTGATAAGCGGTGGCAATTTCTTCGTAGCGCGCAATGATTTGGCCAGTGATGGTGTCTGTCGACTGATGATTGATGGTGGCTTGCGCATATTGGATCAATAAATCAGTGACTTTAATGTCACCAGCAAACCGTTTGCCGGGAGCAGAAACAACGACAAAGCGGCGTTGTTCATCTGATTGAATAATATGAACCACTTTGCTAACTTGAGCAGCGTTGGCGAGGGAACTCCCGCCGAATTTAACGACTTTCATGCAGTCAAAAACCTCCGATTATTAAATTACTTTGTGTTAAGCATATCAAAATGCCATTTATTTTTAAACTCATTTTGCAATATTCTGGCCGATTTAAGCTTAAAGGGTAGCGTTTTGCGGTTAAATCATCTAATATGGTTTGGTAATGTCACGAGGAGGGCGAAAATTGCCAAAGCAATTAGCAAATGGTGTTTGGTTAAATGTTATCAAAACATCACAATTTAAAACAATAAGTATGACGGTTGATTTCTTAGAACCGGGACAAGTAACAGCACTGTCCAAACGAATTTTATTAGCGCAGCTGCTTGAAACTAGTAGTGCGCAATTTCCGACACAAACGGCACTAGCTTCTAAATTATCGATGATGTACGGTGCTAACTATGGCGTGAACGTTTTTCGGTACGGTTTAGTATCTGGTCTACGCTTTTCGAGTACCATCATTAATGATCACTTTATTGGCGGCCAATCACTGTTAAAGGAAATGGTGGATTTCTTGAGGACCGTCATTTATGAACCGTTGACTGAAAATCAAGGTTTCGAGCCGGTCACCTTCAAGCGTCAGCAACAAAACTTGGTGGCTTATTTACGGTCACTCAACGATGATAAACAGTATTATGCTGAACAACAATTGAGTGAGTTATATTTTGAAGAACAACCGTTTTTTGCTACCAGTTTGTACGGTGATGCTGACACGATTGCTGGGTTAGATGCTAAGTCATTACTAGCTGATTATCAGCAGCTTTTAAGCCGGGATCAGATTCAAATTACGATTGCTGGTGATGTCGATGAAGCCGCGGTAGTGCACGCTTTATCTCAATGGCCATTAGATGACCGGACCGAGTCGGCAATGCCGTTGATTTATAAACGTGAACAGCAACCGGTCCGTAGACTGACTGAAGTACAACCTTTGCAACAGTCAAAATTAAATCTGGCCTACCGGTTACCAATTTATTATCGAGAGCAAGGTTTTTATGATGCCATTGTGTTCAATGGTTTATTTGGTGGCACGCCAATTTCGATGTTGTTTAAAAACGTTCGTGAAAAGAATAGTTTGGCGTACTACGCATCAAGTCGTTTTGATGGTTTCACCGGAACGTTGCTTGTTCAAACTGGAATCGATCAGCGTAATCAAGCAGCTGTGGAAGAAATTATTGCGGCCCAACTACAAGCAATCAGTCAGGGTGAGTTTAGTGATGAATTATTTAACCAAGTTGTTGCCAGCTTAATCAATGGCCGAGAATCACGGCAAGATTCCCAACGCGCCTTGGTGAACCAGGCGATGTTGAATCAATTGGTAAGAAAAAACGTGAGTGCTGCCGAATGGGTAGCTGCTATTCAACGCGTCACACCAAAAGACGTTGCGCAAGTTGCCCAGCGGGTTGAACAACAAGCAGTATTCTTTTTGAAGGGGGAGGCCTCAAAATGAAAAAGCAATCATACCCCGAATTAGGCGAAACGCTTTATTCACAAACACTCACTAACGGGTTACGGGTCTATTTGTTGCCTAAAGCCGGTTATCATAAAACCTATGCGGTGATGACCACCGATTATGGTTCCGTGGATCAAAAATTTGTCCCATTAGGCCAATCCCAATCGATTACCCAGCCAGCGGGCATTGCTCATTTCTTGGAACACAAGATGTTTGAGAAAGCAGATCACGATGCGTTTGATACCTTCGCACATTATGGAGCCAGCTCAAATGCCTTTACAAGTTACACGCATACCAGCTACTTGTTTTCAGCAACGCACCATCTGAAAGAGAATTTGATCACGTTATTAGACTTTGTTCAGTCACCATATTTTACCGCCAAAACCGTTAACAAAGAAAAAGGCATTATTGGTCAAGAAATTCAAATGTACGAAGATGACCCTAATTCTCGTGCGTATTTTGGCACGATTGCTAACTTATATCCCAATCAACCACTAGCGAACGATATTGCGGGGACCTTAAGTTCGATTGATGCGATTACGGCAGACGACTTGTATACTGCCCATCGGACTTTTTATCACCCAAGTAATATGAGCCTGTTTGTTGTTGGTAAACTAGCGGTGGAAGAGACCCTAGACTGGATCGAGGCGAATCAGTCCGCTAAACAATTTGCACCTGCGACTGCCATTCAACGAATCACACCGACGAAGACCGGCCAAGTGACGGCTCGAAAAACATTGATGACGCCCATCGAACGACCCAAGGTTACGATTGGGTTGCGTGGAATGGATGACTTGCCAACGGGGCTCGCACGGCTTAAGTATGAAGACGCACTCTCATTAGGGTTTACCCTCTTATTTGGTGAGACCTCTCCTGAATTTTTGGCACTTTATGATCGCGGCGTTATTGATGATAGTTTTGGGTACAACATTGAATTGCAGCGGGGTGCTCACCACGTAATCTTGGCCGGTGAAGCCGAAGATCCTGAGGCGTTTGAAACGGCTGTAAATGAGATTTTGCAACATGCAATCGAAAAATTGCAAGCCGCAAGTGACCGGTTTGTTGCTGTACAACGTGAAGCCATTGGGAGCACCCTAAGCGCCTTTAATTCACTCGAGGCAATCGCCAATCAGTTTGATGATCGTTTATACGGCGACGCAAATTTGTTTGACGAAGTCGGCGTTATTAAGGATTTGACGATGGCCGATGTGATTGAAACGACGACCCAGTTTATTCAGGCTAGTGCACGAAGCACCCAGCTGATTTTGCCAGCTTTATCAGATTAAGAAACCGTTAAAATAAGGTGATGGTAGAATTCGTCATTAAATCATAGACGGACCTATGCTATACTAGGACTGAAAAAAACAAGATTTTATAGGTGGAGAATTTCTATGAGTGAAAATAGTAAGTCAATTGGCGAAACATTACGTGACGCCAGGATTGCAAAGGGTTATACCCTGGACGATCTGCAACAGACCACCAAGATTCAAAAACGATACCTTATCGCGATTGAAGATGGCCAGTTCTCAGATTTACCAGGTGATTTCTATGTTCGTGCGTTTATCAAGCAGTATGCTGAGACCGTGGGCTTGGATGGTAACGAACTACTTGACCAGTTCAGTGATCAATTACCAAGTACCAAGACCCAGGAATACAAGGATCGGGTTAATGAAGAAAATCCAGAGACGCGTTCAGCTCAACGTAAAGTAGACGATCGAACGGCCAAAATTCGGCGACAAGTGCCCATCGTCGCAGCCGTAGTGGTTGTGGTGGCAGTCTTGATTGGGATCTGGTATGCCAGCACTAAGAACTCACAACAGAGCAGCAGTTCACAAAACGTGGACAGTAGCTCGGTATCAGTTTCTGGTAGTAGTCAAAAAGCTAGCAGCGCTTCTTCGAAGGCATCAAGCAAAAAGGCTAAGAAAGCGTCAAGTTCTGCCAGCAAGGCAAGTTTCTCAAAAGTATCGACTTCTGGGACAACCACGACTTATGATATGACGAATGCGCCAAAGACGAAGACAGTGAAGTTGAAGAGTAGTGCCAGTGCTTGGGTGTCAGTCACCTCCAACGGCAGTACCGTATGGCAAGGCACGTTAACCGCCGGCAAGACCCAGAGTGTTAAGGTTAGTTCAAGTGCAACTTCTGCAACCTTCAACTTAGGGAACGCACCATCGACGTCAATTACGATTGGTGGCAAAAAACTACCAATTTCAACAACCTCGACGTCTTCCGCTACGACAGCTTCATCGACAACCAGTGATAGCACCACGACTACGACCAGTTCTTCTACAACGACAACTTCGTCGCAAGTACAAAATATCACCGTTCAGTTCAAGTAATTTAAAGGTAAGCCGCTTGGCTTACCTTTTATACTGAAATCAATTTTTTGGGGAGGTAAACGGGTTGAATTTACCAAATAAGTTAACCGTTGTTCGAATCATTTTAATACCAATCTTTCTGCTGATTTTGGCAGTTCCAATGAGCTGGGGCAGTGTGATTTGGTTGGGTACCAAAATTCCGATTACCCAAATTGTGGCTGCTATTGTATTTGCCGTCGCTTCAATTACAGATTTTTTGGATGGCCAGATTGCTCGGCGTCAACACCTCGTCACTAATTTTGGCAAGTTCGCTGATCCCTTGGCGGATAAAATGATCGTCATGACGGCTTTTATTTTGCTCGTCGAGATGGGCTTAGCACCTGCATGGGTAGTTGCGATTATTGTCTGCCGTGAATTAGCCGTCACAGGATTACGATTAATCATTGTTGAAAACGATGGTCAGGTATTAGCTGCAGCATGGCCGGGTAAAATTAAGACAACATCACAAATGTTTAGTATTATCTTATTACTGCTTAACAACGTGTTGTTTGCTAACTGGCATCTCCCACTTGGTACGATTTTGCTGTACGTTTGCCTATTCTTTACGGTTTACTCGGGAATCGATTACTTTGTCAAAAACGGTAGTGTTTTTGCGGATTCATTTCATGAATAGTGAAGTGCGAGGATAATACGATTTAATCGAAATTATGAAACAATCATTGACCAGTGCGTCCTAATACAGGAGGTACTGGTTTTTTGATTATCAAGATAACGGATATCGACAACAGCTAGGAACAATCAGCGGTTCAGGTAACGCAATTTCAAGTCGCGTGGTAAGATTGAGAAAATGAGTATAGGGATGTGACAGTGTGAATGCAGAAATTGTAGCAGTAGGTACAGAATTATTACTCGGCCAAATTACCAACACTAACGGCGCGTACTTGGCGGCGAAGTTAGCTGAAATTGGCATTAATGTCTATTATCAAACGGTTGTGGGAGATAATCCGCAACGACTAGAGCAAGTTTTAACTATTGCGGAGCAACGCAGTGATATGGTGATGACCATCGGTGGGCTTGGTCCCACGGAGGATGACTTGACCAAGCAAATTGTCGCTAAACACTTACACGAGCGGTTAGTGGTTGATCAAGCGGCTCAAGCTAAAATTGACCATCAGGCGCAATTAACCGGTCGAATGCAATCTGCAAACAATCAAAAGCAGGCCTTAAAAATCGAGCACGCCATCAGTCTGGCTAACCATAATGGCTACGCGGTAGGTGATTTATACCTCAATGACCACGGCGCCAGTTACGTTTTACTACCGGGACCACCGGCAGAGTGTTTGAAAATGATTGAATCTGAACTCATGCCAGCACTTAAGCAACACCGTGCTGAAAAGCAAGTGTACGTTTCAAGAGTGATGCGCTTTGTTGGTATCGGGGAATCACAATTGGTGACAGATTTAGCTGATCTAATTTCAACTCAATCTAATCCGACAATTGCGCCGTACGCAAAAGCAGCGGAGGTCACATTACGCATAACCGCCTCGGCAGTTGATGACATATCGGCGAATCAATTAATTGATGAGATCGAAGATAAGATTTTGTCGATTGACGGTCAGTATTTCTATGGCCATGGTGATGATTTTTCTTTGGAAGCGGCCGTTGTGGCACAGCTGATTAAACACCATCTGACAATTACTGCTGCTGAGAGCTTAACTGCTGGTGAATTTCAAAGTACGATTGGCCGCGTTCCGGGTGTCTCTGCGGTATTTCCTGGCGGGTTTGTGACGTATGCAAATGAAGCCAAACAGCAATTACTTGCGATTCCAAGTGAAGTGATTGCAACTCATGGCGTTGTGAGTGAACAAACTGCGATTTGGATGGCTAAACAAGCTAAACAGCAACTCAACACGGATATTGCGGTCTCATTCACGGGTGTGGCTGGTCCCGATGAACTGGAACACCAACCTGCTGGAACCGTTTGGATTGGGATCGCATTCAAAAATCAAGCCCCGCAAGCCTACTTATACCACTTTAATAATGGCCGTCAGCAGATTCGAGCTCGATCGGTCATGTCTGGTTTGGATTTGGTTCGGCAACGTTTAAATGAAAAATGAGTGATTCCATGACGTTTCAATCGTGTTGTGGCATTGTGCTACGAAGCCAAACACGCAGTCGTACTTAGTACGGAGGAGGACGAATATGGCAGAAGAACGGCAAGCAGCTCTTAATGCAGCGTTGAAAAAAATCGAAAAAAACTTCGGCAAAGGTGCCATTATGCGGATGGGTGAGGCTGCAGATACGCACATCGCGACGGTGTCAAGCGGTTCATTAGCACTAGATAACGCATTGGGCGTTGGTGGCTATCCTAAAGGCCGCATTATCGAAATTTATGGGCCTGAAAGTTCCGGCAAAACAACTGTCGCCCTTCATGCTGTCGCCGAAGTGCAAAAAAATGGCGGTATCGCGGCTTACATTGACGCAGAAAATGCGCTTGATGCAGCCTACGCCAGACAGCTAGGCGTGAACGTTGACGACTTGCTTTTATCCCAACCGGATACGGGTGAGCAGGGACTTGAAATTGCGGATGAACTGGTTGCGAGTGGTGCTATTGATTTGCTGGTGGTGGACTCAGTTGCTGCACTCGTGCCACGCGCAGAAATTGAGGGTGAAATGGGTGACGCCCACGTTGGCCTGCAAGCCAGACTGATGTCTCAGGCGTTGCGGAAATTATCAGGGTCGGTTAATAAAACGCAAACCATTGCCATCTTTATCAACCAAATTCGTGAAAAAGTGGGTGTGATGTTTGGTAATCCAGAAACGACACCTGGCGGCCGTGCGTTAAAGTTTTACGCGACGATTCGACTAGAAGTTCGGCGAGCTGAACAAATCAAGGATGGATCGGAAATTATCGGGAATCGTGTTCGAATCAAGGTTGTCAAAAATAAGGTGGCACCACCTTTCAAACGGGCAGAAGTGGATATGATGTATGGTACTGGCATTTCTCAAACTGGTGAGTTAGTCGATATGGCGACTGATAAGGCCATCTTGAAAAAAGCGGGGTCCTGGTACGCCTATCACGATGAACGCATTGGTCAGGGACGCGAAAAGGCCAAGCATTACCTTGCCGAACATCCACAATTGATGGCTGAGATCCGGGCTCAGGTTCGGTTGGCGTATGGTATTGATGGTGAACTCGAGCAGTCGGCCAATCAGTCTTCGTCAGAAATTGATGATGTTGAGACGTTGGATTTAGGACCATTCGATGAATCGTGACTTGCGTTCATGCTTAGTACATGGCACGGTCATTATTTTTCGAAGCAATTAAATGGGTCGCGAGTTGAAATGCTTTATCGGCTAATTATGAGAATACAATGAAAAAACGACACTTAAAAGCAGCACTAAACTAAATAACTACCGTGGTGGCGTGATGTTTTATTGACAGGCTATGGTTGAAACATTAAAATATTAATTGTGTCAATAATCAATTAACATCTAAAAATTTACTGATTTAGCAATCAAATAATTTTGATGATGCGGAGGTGGAATCATGGGTATTCCAGAAATAATCCTCGCTATCATCGCTATCGTTGTAGGTGTGGGAATCGGATACTTTGTTCACAAAACGCTGATTGAGCGTAAGTTGAACGCAGCGCACGAAAACGCACAAGATATTTTAGCTGATGCGAAAAAGCAAGCAGAGACGGACACCAAAGAGGCCTTGCTTGAAGCCAAAGATGAAAGTCATCGCTATCGATCAGAAATTGAACGTGATTTGAAACGGCAACGTGGAGAAGTTCAAAAGCAAGAGGATCGAGTTTTACAGCGAGAAGAAGCGCTTGATCGCAAAGATAACGCTTTTCAAAAGCGCGAAGATGTTTTAGAGCACAAAGAAAACAAGTTGAACTCTGAACAACAGAAGTTAGCTAAATTACAACAGCAAGCGGACTCATTGGTTGAAAAACGGCAGGCTGCCGTAGAAGAAGCGGCTGCACTTTCTCAAGAGGAAGCGCAGTCTTTGATAATTAACGAAGCAAAACAGGCGTTAAGTGCTGAACGCGCTAAGATGATTAAGGAAAGTAATCAACAAGCTGCCCAAGAGGCGGATGAGAAGGCTAAGTCATTGATCGTTCAGGCCATTCAACGTAGTGGTGCCGACATGGTGTCTGACACAACCGTTTCCGTTGTGACACTACCAAATGACGATATGAAAGGTCGAATCATCGGTCGTGAGGGGCGTAATATTCGAACCTTAGAGACCTTGACTGGAATTGACCTGATCATTGACGACACGCCAGAAGCTGTCGTCTTGAGTGGGTTTGACCCGATTCGTCGAGAAGTTGCTAAGCTGGCCCTTGAGAAGCTGATTCAAGATGGTCGAATTCATCCAGCTCGAATTGAAGAAATGGTCGAAAAGGCACGCAAGGAATTGGACGAACAAATCCAAGATCTCGGTGAGCAAACAGTCTTTGATCTCGGCATTCACTCAATGCACCCAGCATTGATTAAACTTGTCGGTCAGATGAATTATCGAATTTCATATGGTCAAAATGTCTTAACACATGCCATTGAAGTTGCTAAATTATCAGGAATCTTCGCAGCCGAATTAGGTGAGGATGTTACGCTAGCAAAACGCGCAGGATTATTACACGATATTGGTAAAGCGGTTGAAAATGACGTTGAGGAGTCTCACGTTCAGATTGGGATTGACCTAGCCAAGAAGTATAAAGAAAGCCCAGTTGTGATTGATGCAATTGCGGCCCACGAATCGACTGCTACACCACACTATGTGATTTCTGAAATAGTGGCGGCAGCAAACACGATTTCTGCTTCGAGACCCGGTGCACGAAGCGATTCACTTGAGAGCTTCATTCACCGTTTGGAACGGTTAGAAAATATCGCTGATGAATTTGACGGCGTCAAGAAGTCATTCGCCATTCAAGCAGGGCGCGAAGTTCGCGTAATCGTTAAACCAAACAAAATTTCAGATTTAGATGCAGTTACCCTGGCCCACGACATTAAAGAAAAAATTGAGAGTGATATGGATTATCCAGGTCACATCAAAGTTTCTGTTATTCGTGAAGTTCGGTCGGTTGCATATGCTAAGTAAGGCTTAGCAATTGAATCAATGGATCATCAAAGCCCTTATGACTTTGATGATCTTTTTTAATGGGTGTTAAAGTTCTGTAGGCGGTCGTTTATACGTCTGATGTGTTAAACTAAAACATATTGCTTCAAACTAAATTAGATTAGAGGAACAACATGCGGATTTTATTTATTGGTGATGTCGTCGGGAATGTCGGCGTTGAGATGATTCAAACTTATCTACCGAAACTCAAGCGGGATTTGAAGCCCCAAGCGACCATTGTGAATGGCGAGAATTCAACGCCAGTCGGCCGTGGCATTAGTCAAAAAATATACAAGCAACTCCTTGCCAGCGGTGCGGACGTTGTCACGATGGGCAACCATACGTGGGATAATAAAGAACTGTTTGAATTTATTGATGATGCGACTAAATTAGTACGACCGGCTAATTTTCCTGGTAAGGACGTCCCCGGTCTTGGTTGGACGAAGTTAAGGGTTAACCAAGCCACTTTGGCCGTGATCAATTTGCAAGGTCGAGTGTTCTTACCCCCGCTGGATGATCCCTTTGCGACAGCCGATCGTCTGGTCGATGAGATTCGAAAAGAAACGCCGGTGATCTTTGTTGATATGCATGCGGAAGCGACCAGTGAAAAACGTGCAATTGCGGAGTATTTAAAGGGCCGAGTATCGGCGGTGGTCGGCACGCACACGCACGTTCAAACCAGTGATGAACAAATTATTGATCACCAAACGGCTTTCTTAACGGATGCTGGCATGACCGGTCCAACCAGTGGTATTTTGGGCATGCAATCTGCTAGTGTGATCGGCCGCTTTTTAAATCAGCGACCAGCGCGTTATGAAGTTGAAACTAATGATGCCGGAATCTTAGGCGGTTGCGTGATTGATATCAATGATGAAACTGGTCATGCAACAAAAATCAAGCGGGTTTTAATTGACCCCGCACATCCCTATGATAATTAAAGATTTATGAAGTAAGAGGTGGAGAGATTGGCGAAAGAAAATCAAACGCCGATGATGGTTCAATATCAAGCAATTAAAGATCAGTATCCAGACGCTTTTTTGTTTTATCGACTCGGTGATTTCTATGAAATGTTCAATGATGATGCCATCAAGGGCGCTCAGTTGTTAGAGTTAACGTTGACGACGCGTAATCACAGTTCTAAAAATCCGATTCCAATGTGTGGTGTTCCGCATCACGCAGCTCAAAACTATATCGATATCTTGGTTGATAAGGGATATAAAGTTGCCATTTGTGAGCAGATGGAAGATCCAAAACTTGCCAAGGGAATGGTGAAACGAGAAGTTATCCAGTTGGTGACGCCCGGTACACAAACGGATACTGGTGTGGGCAATGCTAAGCAAAATAACTACTTAACGGCACTGACTCAAACTGATGAACAATTTGGGTTTGCGTACACGGACCTTTCGACTGGTGAATTAAAAGTGACCAGTTTGAACAACTTTGAGGCCGTCTTAAACGAAGTCATGAGCTTGCAGACTAAAGAAATCGTGGTTGATCAAACTGTTGAAGCAGACGTTACCAGTCAGTTACAAAAGGTCGGTATTTTAATTTCAACTCAGACCGACACTGAAGTAAAAGCGGAACTTAGTTATTTAACGCAAGATGTTCAACTAACCGAACAACAAACGGTTTTAAATCATTTATTGACCTATATCGTCACGACTCAAAAACGGAGTCTTGCTCACCTGCAACGAGCGGTGGTTTACAAGCCAGCCTTTTTCCTCAAAATGGACCATTATTCACAGCGAAACTTGGAGTTAACGCAAAACATCCGCACGGGCAAAAAGAGTGGGACGCTATTGTGGCTGTTAGATGAAACCAAGACGGCAATGGGCGGTCGGTTATTAAAGCAATGGCTTGATCGGCCGTTAGTTAACCGGACCGACATTATGGCCCGTCAGCAAAAGGTAGCCGTTTTAGTTGATCAGTACTTCGAGCGCAATAGCTTGCAAGAGGAACTGACACAGGTTTACGATTTGGAAAGACTAGCCGGTCGCGTTGCTTTCGGGAGTGTTAACGGTCGGGATTTAATTCAACTGAAAACCTCACTCAAGCAGATTCCTAAGTTGCAGCATGTGCTAAATGAGCTGCCACAAACAACGTTTGATGACATTCTCGAACGCTTGGACCCCATTGATGATGTGACTGAAGTGATTGATTCAGCAATCGTTGAGGAGCCACCGTTGTCCGTAACGGATGGTGGTGTCATCAAAGACAACTACGATGCAACGCTAGATCAGTATCGGCAAGCCATGCATAACGGTAAACAGTGGTTGGCTGAATTAGAGGCATCCGAACGGCAAATTACTGGGATCAATAACCTAAAAATCGGGTATAACCGGGTATTTGGGTATTATATTGAAGTCACTAAGGCAAATCTGGATAAGTTACCTGAGGACCGCTATGAACGAAAACAAACGTTGACTAATTCTGAACGATTTACAACGCCCGAATTAAAGGAAAAAGAACATCTTATTTTAGAGGCGGAAGAAAAGTCGACTGATTTAGAATATCAATTGTTCGTGAAAGTTCGAGAACTAGTCAAGCAAAATATTCAACGGATCCAAAGCTTGGCGCACGCTGTGTCAGAGCTGGATGTTTTACAGAGCTTTGCGGATGTCAGCGAAAAGTATCGCTTTGTCGCGCCGACTTTGACTACTGGTGGTCACGAGCTTTCGATTGAAGCTGGCAGACATCCAGTGGTGGAAAAGGTCTTGGGACGTCAAACTTACGTGCCAAATGACGTGGCGATGCCTGAATCAACTGATATTTTGCTCATTACCGGACCCAACATGTCTGGGAAGAGTACGTATATGCGGCAGTTGGCTTTGACAGTTGTATTAGCCCAAATGGGGTGTTTTGTACCTGCGACGTCAGCAACCATGCCGGTTTTTGATCAAATATTTACGCGAATTGGTGCTGCGGATGACCTAATTTCAGGTGAGAGTACCTTTATGGTGGAAATGAAAGAAGCTAATGAAGCGCTCTCTCATGCAACCGCCAACTCGCTCATTTTATTTGATGAGATTGGCCGTGGTACCGCAACGTATGATGGTATGGCGTTAGCGCAGGCCATCATTGAATTTGTCCATGATCATGTGCACGCGAAAACCCTGTTTTCAACCCACTATCATGAATTAACTGTTCTAGAAGATAGTTTAAAGGGATTAAAGAACGTACATGTGGGTGCGGTCGAAAAGGACGGGGAACTCGTCTTTTTGCACCAGATGCAAGATGGACCCGCTGATAAGTCCTATGGGATCCACGTAGCTAAGTTAGCTGGTTTACCAGACTCATTGCTACAACGCGCGGATACGATTTTGAGTCATTTGGAAACCTCTTCGGATCAGCACGCCACGGTGCAGGTTGTCGCAGCACAGCAGCAACACGCAAATCAGCCGGCTGTTGAGTCTGAGCCGGTTTCTAAGACTGAGGTACCCGTTACGCCAGTGGCTGAATCGACCATTCAGGTAACCGAAACCAAGCACGAAGCTGACACGCAGTTATCGTTGTTTGCAGAGCCTGAAAAAGAGCCAACTCAAGCTGATCAAGTTGCTGAGCAATTGAGGTCAATGAATCTAATGGGGTTAACACCCATGGATGTGATGAATCAAGTCTATAAGTGGCAGCAACAGTTAAACCAAGGTAAGAAAAAGCGTTAACGAGGTGATAATATGGCAGTAATTCATGAGCTTTCAGCAGTTTTAGCTGATCAAATTGCAGCTGGGGAAGTGATTGAGCGTCCTGCTTCAGTTGTTAAAGAATTGGTTGAAAATGCGATTGATGCCGGTAGTCATGAGATCGATATTCTAGTTGAAGATGCGGGCTTAAAATCAATTCAAATCATTGATGATGGTTGCGGCATTGAAGGCGATGAGTTGGCTTTAGCCTTTAGGCGCCATGCAACCAGCAAAATTGACGATCGTAAGGACCTGTTTCGGGTTCATTCCTTGGGTTTTCGCGGGGAGGCTTTGCCAAGTATTGCTTCCATTGCTGATGTCAAATTGACCAGTTCTACTGGTGGTGAAGGTCAGACGATTCACATCACTGGTGGCAAGCTGATTGATCAAAAACCAGCTGAGGCTAGACGTGGCACAGATATTTTAGTGAAGGATTTGTTCTACAATGTCCCAGCCAGATTGAAATACTTAAAGTCGATGAATACTGAGCTTTCTAAAATTGTTGATATCGTGAACCGGTTAGCTTTTGGTCATCCTGACATTCAGATTTCTTTATCGCACAATGGTCGTGAGTTAGTCCGTACGGCCGGTCGTGGCGATTTACAGCAGGTTATTGGTAGCATATATGGCATGAACAAGGCTGCTAAAATGATTCCAATCGAGGGAAAAGACGCTGATTTTGCTGTGAGTGGTTTTGTTTCATTGCCAGAATTAACACGTGCAAGTCGGAGTTACGTCTCAATTTTGTTAAACGGGCGCTATATCAAAAACTTTCAACTGACGAAGGCCATTATTGAGGGCTATGGGTCAAAACTGATGGTGGGGCGGTATCCACTAGCGGTCATCAACTTGGACATGGATCCACTGTTAGTTGACGTGAACGTTCACCCAACTAAACAAGAAGTTCGAATCAGTAAGGAAGATCAGCTGGGTGAACTGATCACTTCAGCAATTCGTGAACAGCTCGCACGGCAAAATTTGATTCCGGACGGGTTGACGAATTTGAACCACGGCCAGGTAGATCCACAGCAGGTCGCTGCGAATTTGACAGCGGTATCGCAACCATATATCCCGCAAAATCCGGCGAGTCGGCCACTGGAAGGTATGCCAGTACCGTCGAAGGAATCTGCTGAAAGTCAGTCTAAGTCAACGGACGCAGGCCTGTTCAATCAACAGCCATCTGATGGTGTGAATCACCCGCTGATAATAAAAACGGCAGCTGATCTTACGAGTCCAGTAGTCAGCCAGTTTGAACAAAAGTATCGTGATCAACAAGTGACGCCATTTGACGCACCAATCACACCGGTTCCGATGCCGACGCAGCCAATTAAAACGACTGAAACAGAGTTGTTTGATCAAACGGAACGTTTTCCAAATCTCATTTATATCGGTCAATTTCACGGCACTTATCTGCTGGCTCAGTCGGACGAGGGGCTCTATATCTTGGATCAACATGCCGCTCAAGAGCGTGTTAATTACGAGTACTATCGCGAGGCAATTGGCGAAGTGAGTGCTGATCAACAGCGATTATTAGTGCCAATTGTGCTCGATTACGGCACCAGTGATATGCTTAAAATTAGTGATAAGCTGGAGACTTTAGCGTCAGTTGGGCTTCACTTGGAGCAGTTTGGACCAAATAGTTTTATTGTCAGACAGCACCCGACTTGGTTTAAAGCTGGACAAGAGGCCGATACAATTAAAGAGATGGTGGATTGGATCATTCGGGATGGGCATTTAACAGTTGCCCAATTTCGTGAAAAAACCGCAATCATGATGAGTTGTAAACGGGCAATCAAGGCCAATCATCACTTGGATGATCAGCAAGCCAAGGCATTGATTGCACATCTTAAGACGGCGGAGAATCCCTTTAATTGCCCCCATGGTCGGCCAGTCTTGATTCACTTCACTGAAACTGATATGGAAAAGATGTTCAAACGCATTCAAGAACCACATCAATCACAACGATCCGAAGCTTAACGAACCGCTTATTGATAATGCTTTAAAAATTTTATGAAGTTGGCACCTTATTTGTAAAAAATAGTGCTTATATCCCCAGTCTTTGGTAAAATTAGAATGTTAAATCGATTTCCGGAAAGGGGATTCTCATGGAAGAATCACAGTTAATTGGCATTATTAATCGTCTCAAAGCCATGCAAGAAGATGCCGGTGATGAACCACAACCTCGGCGCTTCGAACGTGACGGCGTAGAGCTTGCACAGGTCGTTTACCATGCTGATACACAAACGTATAGTTTGGATGAATATCAAGCTAAGGAACATTTTGAATTTGATAATATCGATCTTGTTGCAATTGAGCTTTTCGAATTGTTGACTGATAACTAAAACAAAAACTATGGGTGACCATAGTTTTTGTTTTATCCAAAATATTGCTCAGCGTTGTGATGTCGATAAATGACGCTACTTGGGCATTCAAGTGTGAAGTTTTTTCAAAGTAAATTCAGTGATGATTGCTATTTGATGAAGATTCGATATAATGGCATTTGTTAAGTTTATCCTGGAGGCACGATGTTATGTCGGATTTTGTTAAACGGACGGCTGCTAAATTAAACACCGTTTTCGGTTTCTTTCTTTTAGTAGTCGTTTTATTTTGTATTAAGACTTATATTGCATACCAGCTGGAGTTTACCCTTGGCGTGAAAGGTGGCGTTCAAGAGTTTTTATTGGCCGTCAATCCGATTCCCGCTGCGTTGCTCTTATTTGGGATTGCATTGTACTTCAGAGGTCGGTTAGTCTACTGGCTAATGTTAATTATTGATGTCATTCAGACAACTTGGTTGTTTGCTAACATTATTTACTACCGCGAGTTTTCCGATTTCCTTTCATTTGGGATCATTAAAGGATCGGGTAATGTTCAAAATAACTTGGGTAAGAGTATTGGGCAGATTATTCATCCATCGGACTTTTTTGTCTATCTTGATATTATTTTACTGATTGTCCTGTTATTGACACACGTGATTCGCATTGATGGTCGGCCGTTCAAACGCCGCTTTGCGTTTACAATGACGATATTGTCCTTTGCATTAATGGGAGCAGAATATGGTATGGCCAACGCTGATCGGTCTGGCTTGTTAACGCGAACCTTTGATAACAACTACTTAGTTAAGTATTTGGGCTTAAACGAATACGCAGCGTTTAGTGTGTATCAAACTCAAAAACAGAGTGCAACCCGGGCCCACGCTAATGCGAGTGATCTGAAGAGTGTAGAGAAATATTTGAAACATAATCGTGTGGCAGCTAACGCAACGACCTTTGGCACTCAAAAAGGCAAGAATGTCATTATCATTCACTTGGAAAGTTTTCAACAATATTTGATCAACTACAAGGTGGATGGTAAGGAAGTTACACCTAACTTGAACAAGTTCTACAAAAACCAAAACACCATGAGTTTTGACAATTTTTACAATCAGGTAGCACAGGGGAAGACTTCAGACGCCGAGATGATGCTTGAAAACTCTTTATTCGGGCTACCACAAGGGTCTGCAATGACCGAATATGGCACGCAAAACACTTTCCAGGCTGCGCCGGCACTTCTTGATCAAGATGGGTATACGTCTGCAGCATTCCATGGCGACGTACCAAGTTTCTGGAATCGTGACAATACTTATAAGTCTTGGGGCTATGATTACTTCTTCAGTTCTCAGTACTATAAGGAAAAATCCGATTATACAGTTGGTTATGGTCTAAAGGATAAGATCTTCTTTAGAGATTCAGCTAAGTATTTGCAGGAATTACCACAGCCCTTCTATGCAAAACTGATTACACTTACCAATCATTATCCGTATGAGCTGGATAAACAAAACACCGATTTTCCAGCTACTAAGACTGGTGATAAGACGGTTGATCCGTACGTTCAGACGGCACACTACCTTGATGAAGCATTTGGTGAGTTTATCACTTACTTAAAGGAAGCTGGCTTATATAAGAACAGTATGATTGTGTTGTATGGTGATCATTACGGGATTTCGAACAATCACCGGGCTGCTATTGCACAGTTACTAGGTAAAGATAAGGTGACGAGTTACGATTTAGCCCAATTCCAGAAAGTGCCGTTCATGATTCATGCAACGGGACTTAAGGGTGGCATTAACCATACTTATGGTGGCGAAATTGACGTCTTGCCAACGTTACTTGATCTGCTAGGTGTAAAGAATACGAACACGATTCAGTTTGGTAATGACCTACTCGCCAAAAATCGCAATCAAACCGTTGCTTTCAGAAATGGTGACTTTATAACGCCACAATTCACTAAAGTTGGTAGTACTGTATATAATACGAAGTCTGGTGATGTTATTAAGCCAACTACTAAGCAAAAGGCCACATTGGCTAAGGAACAAAATCGTGTTACAACTGAACTTTCACTGTCTGATCGAGTCATTCAAGGGGATCTTTTACGTTTTTATCAATTAAAGGACTTCAAGTCGGTTGATAAGAAGAAGTATAACTATAAGTACTCTAATGGTATGGAACAGCTAGAGAAGGCTCAAAAATCAGAACCAACGAGCGTTAAAGCTAAGAATGGTGGCAAGAATACGGCCACTTATAAAACTGATGCACCAGAATTGAAGTAAGATCCTAAAAAACTGACAAAAACATCCACTGACCTCATGATTGGTTGGCGGATGTTTTTGTTTGATTTGGTGCGAAAGCGATTTGTTTTCTGTGGAGATTCATTGAAAGCATTCTTTTTTTGAAAAAACCTCAATTTTGGCTTGACCCAAGTAGGATAACTTGGTAATATTATATTCGTTGTTAAAAAGCACAAACGTTTCGTTACGAATAAATATGCAGATGGTGATTTGAATCTATCGCCCAGCGGATAATGTTATTTTGATACTAAATGTTTTGCTTGAGAAAAAGTTGATAATTATTCAAATAATGATTGACTTGAATAACAACGCCTGATATACTAATTAAGTTCTGTTAAGTCGGACAACGTTTCAGCCTTTGGAATGCTGTAACCAAGCCATTTAAATCAGTTTGTTATTATAAATAACACTTGACACTAAATAAGCTTGATGATATGATTTATAAGTCGATTGGTTAAATATTCATTATCTATTCAATCCAACAGAATGAATAGACCTTTGAAAACTGAACAAAGTTTCGTTTCACAAATGTGCAGGGTATATCACT
>NZ_AZEE01000009.1 GCF_001434895.1 Secundilactobacillus odoratitofui DSM 19909 = JCM 15043 | reverse complement strand
TACGTGACCGTCGTTCCAGTATCGCCACTCACTGTATCAGTAGCTACCGGTGTGGTGGTCGACCCTTCATCATCAACGTAGTTGACGGCAATCGTTTGAGAGTCAGCCTTGTATTCAATCGTCTCATTATCAGCTTGAGGCTCTGTCGTCGTTGGTGCCGGCATGTTTTGTGCGATACCAGTTCCAACTGGCGTATATCCCGCAAT
>NZ_AZEE01000008.1 GCF_001434895.1 Secundilactobacillus odoratitofui DSM 19909 = JCM 15043 | reverse complement strand
TTAGCCGATGGGCAAGCAGCAACTGTTAGTCAAACTGTCAGTGGCACGACAGCGAAAAATGTGATCACGATTCACTTGACGCATCAAATTAATCACACCACAACGACAACAACGCAGACAGTGAACTACGTTCAACAAGGTAAGAGCACGCCATTGATTCCTGCAACCACGCAAACCATTACTTGGAACGTCTCTACCGATGCTGTGACGAAGAATTCAGTCTACACACCACAAGGTGGTTACGCAGCAACAACGCCAGCAACTATTGCGGGATATACGCCAGTTGGAACTGGTATCGCACAAAACATGCCAGCACCAACGACGACAGCGCCCCAAGCTGATAATGAGAC
>NZ_AZEE01000002.1 GCF_001434895.1 Secundilactobacillus odoratitofui DSM 19909 = JCM 15043 | reverse complement strand
GCAGCTAGTTCAGCAGCCAACTTGGCTTCAAGTGCTGCCTCAACCGCCAACAGTGCAGTTAGTGCGATTAAAAGCTTAGGCAGTGCTGCAACAAGTGAGCACATCAAGAACGACCTAAGTGTCATCACCAGTGGGTCAATTGCAACGTCAAGCATGACGAGCGATTATCCAAGTGATACAACCTTGAATAACTTATCAGGTGCAACACAAACGGATTCAAGCAGTGCATCAAATCAAGCCCAACTTGCTTCAAATGCCACAGCTAGTGCCTTAAATGCCTCAACGGCATACAGCTCAGCTGTAGTAGCTGGTGATTCAAGCGCCGCATCTAGTGCAGCAACTGATTTCAACAATGCCAACAGTGATTTGGCGAGTGCTTCAAGCGCCATTAGCAGTTTGAAGAACACCGTCGTAGATAACACTGCTGCAGCAACTACGCAACACGTTGCTGATGATGTCGCAACTGCAAGTACAGCGACCACAAATGCTGCAACTGCAGCTACACCAACCAGTTCAGTAGTCGCACCGGCTGCCGGTATCGCTGGGTCAGTAGCAAGCATGGCGCACGAGTACAGTGATGACGCACAGTTATCTAAGCTCGCCAGTCAAGCAGCCAGCCTTGCAACTGCAGCATCTGATTTTGCAACCGCCGCAAGTGCCGCAGCAACTAATGCCGCAACCCAGTATGCGAGTGCGAAAACGGCCATTGATCCAGAAAATAGTGATTTGGCAAGTTCAGCCATGACTGAAGCTAAGAAGGCTGCTAATGCAGCTACCGTAGCTTCATCCAACGCCACTAGCGCAATGGCTGCGTTGGCTAAGGTATATGCCGATGCCGCATTGGTCCACACTTCAGATGACGCAAGTAACGCTTCAAGCGCTGCTTCTACCGCAACTGACAGTGCTGCCCCAACCAGTGATCAGGTAAGTAACACGTCAAGCACGGCAGCCAATGTCGATAGCATGGCGAGTCAATATCCTGATAACAGTGCTATGAGCAATGTCGCAAGTACAGCTTCAAGCTTAGCGTTAGTAGCATCAAGTGCTGCTAGTGCCGCCAACTCAGCTGCTTCACTTGCTTCAAGTGCTGCAGCAACTGCTAAGGATGCTTCAACAGCCTCTGATAGCTCAACCACTAGTTCTGCTAATAGTGTTGCTAAGGATGCTTCAACTGCAGCAAGTACGGCGGCGTCGATTGCATCTAGTGCAGTAACGGCGTTAGATAATTTGGCCTCGAGCGCTGCAAGCAGTAACGTTGGTAACAACAACTCAGCTGCAAGTAGTAATGCGTCAAGCGCAGGTTCAACTGCCAGCTCAGCAGGTACTGATTTCAGCAATGGTGAAAGCACAGCCAGCTCGATTGCTAGTCTTGCTAGCGATTATCCGAGTGATACTAGCTTGAGCGACGCGGCAAGCACGGCTTCGAGTTTGGCCAATACGGCTAGTTCTGCAGCCAGTGTTGCCAGTTCAGCTGCAAGCACTGCCTCATCTGCTGCTAGTGTGGCAAGTTCCGCAGCAACAGCCGGTGATTCAAGTGCTGCCAGTTCAGCAGCTAGTGTTGCTAGTTCGGCTAACAGTACCGCTTCAAGTGCTGCCTCGACGGTTTCAAATGCTTCGAGTGCGTTGAGCAGTCTCGGTAGCGTAGCCGCATCAGATCATTTAACCGATGATTTGAGTAACATCGCCAGTGCTTCAAGTGCCGTTTCAAGCATGGCCAGTGGGTATCCAAGTGATGCCAGCTTGACCAGTGACAACAGCTTGGCTTCAAGCCTTGCTTCAGTTGCCAACGATGCTTCAAGTGCAGCCAGTGCAGCTCAGTCGGCCACATCGAGTGCTTCATCGGCCTACAGTTCAGCCACCGCTGCTGGCGACACGAGTGCTGCTAGTTCAGCATCGTCAGCCTATAGCAGTGCCACTTCAGCCTTCAGTGACGCATCAAGTGCTGTTAATAGTGTGAAGAGTGCCATTGACAGTGTCGCTTCGGCAGCAACGACGACACATACTCAAGATGATGCTAGTGCGGCAGCCAGCTCAGCCAGCGTTGCTAGCTCAGCTGCGTCAACCGCATCTAGTGTCCACTCTAGTGCTGCAAGTCAAGGCTCGACAGCAAGTAGCTTAGCTTCGAACCATCCAAATGATTCGAGCTTACAATCGGCTGCTTCAACTGCCAGCTCAGCTGCTAGTGTTGCCAGTTCGGCCGCTGCAGTTGCCTCAAGTGCTGCTAGTGTTGCTAGTTCAGCCGCTTCGGTTGCATCGAGTGCCGCTTCTGCAGGTAATTCAAGTGCTGCAAGTCTCGCCTCAAGCTTGGCGTCAAGTGCCGCTAGTGTTGCAATTGATGCCGGTAGCGTGGCAAGTTCAGCCATTGCGGTTACGTCAAGTGCTACAAGTATTGCTAGTTCCTTGGATGCTGTTGATAGTGCCAGTGATGCCGCCGTGGCTGCAAGTCAAAGTGCTGCTAACCAGAGTGCAAATAATGGCAGCGTGACCTCAGACACCAGCAATGGTTCCGTCATTAGCTCATCTGCAACGAGTTCGGTTACCTCATCGATCTCAAATGACAGTGTTGATTCAAGTGCTAACGGTTCAAGTGCAAGCACAAATGGATCGACAGCGCGGAATTCTGCTAACGATACTGTAAACGCTGATACGACGCATGATGCTTCGGCTGATACAACACAAACAGGGATTCAAGCCAACGATACCAACGCCAATGATTCAGACAAGAAGTTGCCACAAACCAGTGACGATAACGATAAGACCGGTGCTGCAATTGGCCTAAGTCTTGCCAGTCTGTTGACCTTGCTTGGCCTCGCTGGACGTAAGAAACGTAAGCAAGATGACGAATAATAGTCATTGGACTAAAGGATTATGAGTTATATCAAAACGCCTCAGAACTTAATGTTCTGAGGCGTTTTTGTGTTTTGCAAATTTGCTAACTGTAATGATGATTCGTTTAAATCAAATGGTCTCGATTTAAATCATTTTGATTGCAGGAATTTCTAGATTTTTTGAGACTTGAATTTCGTGAGTACAGGCCAGAATTGTGGCGGATATTTTGAAATGATCAGTCAGATTAAGTGGTAATTTTACTAAATTTACAAAATTTTACGAAAATTGAATGAAAATGGTTAATGACCCTAAATTGCTTATATTTGTCCAGTAATCCGTACGATTCCTGTAAATGTTTGGGTTGAAATCTGACCGAGATTTGGCAATTGAGGAACATGAGAAACAGATTTATAAAATCGCGGCATTTTACTTGCTTATGATAGTCGTTATAAGTTATATTTATGTTAGGCATGGTTATAACGTAAAATTAATCCTTATGTTAAGACCATTTAATTTTTGGACAGTAAATCAGAATATAGGGGTAGGGGGAATTTTTGCATGCAAAATTTTAAACAAAAAATCGCACGGATGAATTCAAAGCAATCTCATTTTAAGATGTACAAGGTTGGACGTAACTGGCTATTTGCCAGCGCGTCTGTTTTGGCGATGAGTCAATTTTTAATGGTGGGGACTGCTAAGGCGGACACTGCTGATACCGATACAACACCGACCACGGCGGCAGTTGCGTCGACTACGCAAACGACAAGTAATCAAGTCGCACTGACGAGTAGTTCTTCGACAGCGTCTAATACGGGGAATCAAACGACAACTGACGCAGCTGAAACGACACCTGCAACTACATCAAGCACGGCTTCGACGAACGCGTCAGTTACAGATGACACAACAAGTACGACAAATAACACTGACACTAATACAGGTAACACCACGACTGACAGTGCGACAACACAGGCATCCAGTGCAACTGTGCCCGCGGGAACTAAAACTACTACTGCTAGTGATGGCGCAACGACTTATGATTTACCTGCTGGGGCGACTAATGATGACGTTGCGTCGACTAAGCAGGCCGTTGCTGCTACTGGGGCGACTAAGGCGACCGTTACGGCCAAGTCAGCGGTGGTTGCTGCGGCTGATACGACAGCTGCTAGTACGGCGACTACTGTTGATCAGTTGAACGGGAAGTTTATTGCGGATGATGGTTCAGTCGCGGATAAAAATTCTAGTATTGCAATTGGTAGTTCTACCGAAGGAATGACCAATGAAATAACCGATAACTTCACAGGCCAAACTGATAAACCAACTGTTAATCCAACTTTTGGTGAAGTTTATACTGATCCCACAACTGGTAAGACATGGGTCAGATTGGTCGATCACGTTACTGGGAGTGCGACATCATATTCGTACAATAATCAAATTGATACCACAAAAGCCTTTTCAATTAGCGGTGAATGGTACTTCTCAACCAATAACCCTGGTGGCGGGATTGGTATAATTTTACAACCCGTTAATCCTAGCGTAGCTGGATTAGGTGCAGGGTCCAAGGCGAGTGATGACCTGGGTATTTATGGTCAACCAAGCACGACATTCATTGGTATTGACGGCTATCAGACTACAGCAGCGCCATATTTTGATACACCAACTAATGCAGTAACTATCCGTCAAACTGATTCAAATGATGGCAAGACCTTTGTCAATATGAACTTGGATAAAACAAACAGTAGCTCGGGCGCAACCAACGTCATTTATAACTCTTCGTCGTCGTTAACTTCGCCCAACATTAAGTTACCAATAACTACAAGCTTAATTGACGTGCTGTATAAGATTTCATGGACGCCAACTAATACAGCTACCGAAGGAACGGTTCTTGGTACGATGTCAGTAAGTACTTACAAGGCAACTGATACCGCAATGACGACCCCGACAACGCTGACTGTGACTGATTTAGCACTTAATTCTGCAGAATCTATTGCACTGTTTGGTGCAATGGGTGGTGGTGGTGCCACACTATTAACCCAGGGTTCTATCAACACCTTCTCACTCACCCAAGCAACCCAAACCGTAACCGTTAACTACCTTGACGAACAAGGTAACACCCTCGCACCATCAACTACGATGAACGCTAACGTTGGGAATTCCGTAAGTGTAGCTAACGCTGCAATCGACGGTTCAAATACTTACGCAGCGCCAACAATTGATGGTTATGCATTCGCTGGCTCAGCTGGTACTGATTTAAACGGTATTTTCCAGGCCAATACAGTTAACGTCTTAGATGAATCCATGCTGGGTAGTTCTGCGACTGGTGCGTATAACACCATTAATGTTTACTACAAAAAAGTTGCAACCACAACGCCACAACGTGTGGTAGAAAGCTACACAACGCCAGATGGCACGGTTGTACCTGAATTGACTCAAACGGATACCGGTAACGTCACAGCCGTTCAACCTGGTAGCACTACAGCTGTAACTGACGCTAGTGGTAATCCAATCACAGTTGCTTCAACTATTAGTGAAGTGGCAATTCCTCAAGTGGCCGGTTATATCTCAGGTTACGCACAGAAGGCCACGGATGGGACTGTTGGCGACTGGGCTGCAGCTACTTCATTACCAGCTGGTGACACGAATGCCGGTAATTACGTCGTCAGCTACGTCCAAATCAAACAACAACTCAATGACAGCACCATCTACGTCGGCAATACCACCAGCTTTGCCTTACAAATTGACGCGAACACCGTTGATCCACAGGTGACGTTAACGCGTGACGACATTGTCTTAACGAAGGACAGCACAACAGCTACTGGTGACTATTCAACCTTAGCTGCCGGCCAATACACCGTTACACTGACGGATTCGGCGAAGAATCGGATTGCTCAGGCGTATCACGTTGCAGTGACTGATTTAGATTTCACAACACCTAGTACACTAACGGTCTTACCAACTGGTGAGCCGGTCTTACAGGAAAAATCAGTGGCTGATGCTAAAACAGCGTTGGACAACGCGATTGCAGCGGGTACTACTGATACGGCCGCCTTGCAAGATTTAATTGATGCCTACAACACTGCGGTGACAACAGCAGAAACCGCTCGGACCACCGCAAGTAACACCGGGACTCAGGCTGCTGATACAGTGGCTGCTACAGTAAAACAAGAACCAACGGTTGCAGCAGCGATTACGGCCCTTGAAAATGCCATTGCTGCGGCTACGACTGATGGTAAAACAACCACGCAAGCTATTACAGATTTAACCGAAGCTTTAGCGACTGCTGTAGATAATGCGACGACAGCATACAATAACGCTAAGACAGCACAGAGTACGCCCGCAACGTCGGTCCAGCAAGAAACGGCTGTCGCTGATGCTAAGGCGACACTTGATGCAAAATTGGCGGATCCAACAACGCCGTCTGCCGACTTGACCAAGGCGGCCAATGATTATAAGACTGCTGTGACGACGGCAACCACTGATCGAAAGACGGCAACGGATGGTGCAGCAACAGCGATTGCGAACGCGACAACTGCAACCGTGAGCGCGGAACCAGATGTGGCACAAGCCATTGCTGATTTAAACACGGCTTTAACCGATGCCGCTGCTGGCGGTGAGACGACCACGGATGATATTTTAAAAGCAACCGAGAAGGTGACACAGGCCACGACCGCGGCAATCAACGCTAAGAACACTGCGACGACTTCTGCAGGGCAAACAGCTACACCGGTCGCTCAAGAACCAGAAGTCATTGCGGCCAAGACAGCACTGGACAATGCGATTGCTAATCCAGCGACGCCAGCTGCCACGTTTACTGATTTAGCCGATAAGTATACGGCGGCAATCAACGATGCCAAGACCGATCGGACAACTGCAAGTACTGCTGGAACTGATTTAATTTCAACGATTGATCCAACCATCAGTCAGGAACCAGGCGTAGTAGCGGCTCAAACGGCATTGAAAAATACCATTAGTAGTGCGCTCACTGATGGCCAAACGACAACTGACCAAATTAAAGAAGCCACGACCGCCCTTCAAGCAGCCATTGATGCGGCCACTAATGCGCGTGATAACGCGACAACTGTTTCAGCAAATACCGATTCATCACCAGTCACGCAAGAACCGGGCGTCATTGAAGCCAAGAAGACGTTGGATGATACGATTGCTGATGCTGCTGCCACCGCTAAAGATCTTAATGACGCGGCTGCTGCCTATGAAAAGGCGATTACCGATGCCAAGGCTGAACGGGAAACAGCTAAAAATGCTGCGTCAGAAGCGGTTCATGGTGCGGCAACCGTTAAGGACGTCCCTGCAGTTGCCAACGCGATTACAGCATTGACTGATACTGTGACGGCGGCTGATAACACCAGTAAGAAGACGGCGGATATTGATGCCACAACAACTGCTTTGAATGACCTTGTCACTGCTGCAACTGTCGCTCAAAATGCGGCCAAAGCAGAGGCTAAACCGGTGGCACAAGAAGACGCTGTTAAGACCGCTAAGACTAATTTGGATAATGCACTTAATGATCCTGATGCAACGGCAGAAACGTTAACCGATTTGGCTGACAAGTACACAACAGCGATTGCTGATGCCAACAAGGATCGTCAGGATACAGTCGCCGCTGCCAATACCGATATTGCGTCGGTTCCAGCCGCTGTTAAGACGGAGACTGGTGTTGCCGATGCCATTACGGCTTTGGAAAACGCCATTGCTAAGGCTAATACCGATGGTACGACCACAACGGCTGATATCGAGGCGGCCCAGACTGCTTTGGATGAAGCTGTAACCAAAGCCACAACTGCCCAATCAGGTGCACAAGATGCGTTAAACACGCCATCTTCACCAGTTACTCAGGAACCAGCTGTGCAGACAGCCAAAACGGCACTGGAAAATGCGTTAAAGGATGGCAGTACATCAGCGGCCACACTGGATACGTTAGCCGAAGAATACAAGCATGCCATCACGGACGCTCAGGCAGACCGGACAATTGCTAATAATGACGCGGCGACTGCCCAAAACAATGCTAGCGCTGTTAAAGATGAGCCGGCTGTTGCTGACGCACTGACTAAGTTACAAACGGCGTTAGATGATGCTGCCAAGGACGGTAACACCACAAGCGCCGACATTGAAGCTGCCACTCAGGCTGTCGAAAGCGCAACGGCAACGGCTAATGCAGCTAAGGATAACGCAACGACGGCCCTCGATACACCATCAGCACCCGTAACACAGGAACCAGAAGTGATTGCTGCTAAGAATGCTTTGACTACGGCAATGAACGATCCCGCAACGCCAGCGGCAACCCTCACCGATTTGGCTGATAAATATAAGACGGCCATTACGGATGCCAATACTGCTCGAACCACTGCTAGCACAACTGGTGCCAACGCCATTTCAGACGTTGATGCTGACGTTAAAGACGAACCAGCAGTGGCGGCTGCCATTACCGCGTTGCAAACCGCAATCGATAATGCCAAGACGGACGGGGTTACCACAACTGAGGCGATTGAGCATGCAGCGACAGCTCTAAAGAACGCTGTTGATACTGCTACTTCGGCTAGAAATACGGCCACCACTTCGGCTGCTGCGGATGCCACACCAGTTGCGCAAGAGTCAACAATTGAAACGGCCAAAGCCGCTCTGGACAACGCCATTGCTGATGGCACAACACCGGCCAAAACTTTGACTGATTTAGCGACGGCATATGACAACGCAATTGCCGATGCTAAGAAGGACCGGACAATGGCCGAAACAACCGCAACGACAGCCGTGACGAATGCTAATGCTGTGAAAGATGAACCGGGTGTTGCAGCAGCCCTCACTGATCTACAAAAGACGATCGATGATGCCAAGGCTGGTAAGGCGACAACAGCTGAGATTGAAGCTGCCACTGAAGCACTTAACACAGCAGTTGCAACAGCTAACAGCACGAACGCGGCGGTTACCGACGTGTTAAACCAAAACGCCAATCCGGTCGTTCAGGAACCAACAGTCCAAGCGGCCAAAACAGCACTAGCCAACGCAATTAACACGCCGTCAACGTCAACAGCCACCCTAACTGATTTAGCCAATAAATACACTGCGGTCATTAACGCTGCCAAGGCCGATCGTGAAACGGCTAATACAAATGGAGCGGCAGCTATCACTGACGCTGCTACTTCTAAGGATGAAGCTGGTGTAGCGGCAGCGATTACCGCATTACAAACGGCGATGAATAATGCTTTAACGGATGATGCAACGACAACGGCGGATATCGAACGACTTACCCAAGCGTTGAACACGGCGGTTAAGTTAGCCGAAAACACTAGGGATAATGCTAACGATGCGTTGGTAACGAGTGCATCACCAGTCACGCAAGAACCAGAAGTGATTGCTGCCAAGGATAACTTAACGACTGTGCTGGCTGATCCTAAGAGTACGGTGGCCGAAATTGCAGCTGCAACCACGCAGTATACGCAGGCTGTTGCAACCGCCAACGTTGCCCGTGAAAATGTCAATGACGCCGGCGATAAAGCCATCACGGCAGCAACCGACGTCGCAAAAGAACCAGCAGTTGCGAGTGCGATTACGGCGTTACAAACGGCCATTGCCAATGCCAAGACGGATGACAAGACGACAACTCAAGACATTCAAAATGCAATTAACGATTTGACGACTGCAACGACTGCGGCTAATAACGCTAATACCGCTGCTGAAACCGCCTTAGCTCAGCCGTCATCACCCGTTACACAGGAACCAGCCGTTATTTCGGCTAAGCAAACCCTCACTGAAACATTAGCTGATAAGACAAGTACGGTGGCCGAAATCAAGGCTGCAACTGACGCCTACACCCAAGCTATCACGACTGCAAATGCCGCGCGTGAAGTTGCTAACACTGCCGGAGCAACAGCGATTACTGCCGCTAACGCTGTGAAAGACGAACCAGCGGTGGCCGCCGCCATCAAGAACTTGACAGATACAATTGCCAACGCCAAGACGGACGATAAGACCACTACCGAAGCCATTCAGGCTGCAACTGATGCGTTAACGGCAGCCGTTACCGCAGCCAACAACGCTAACGCGGCCGGTCAAGCAGCTTTGGCTAACGATGCTTCACCAGTTAAACAAGAGTCAACCGTTCAAGATGCTAAGCAAGCGTTGGTTGACATTTTGGCTGAAAAAACTAGTACAGTAGCAGCAATCACCAAAGCCACTCAAGATTACCAAACCGCAGTGACGCAAGCCAATACGGCTCGTGATACGGCAAGTTCGGCAGGAACTGACCTGATCAATAGCGTCGGTGACCTCAAAGATGAAGCGGGTGTGGCAGATGCCATCACCGCACTCCAAAAGGCCATTGATGACGCTAAGACTGACAACAAGACCACTACTGCTGATATTCAGAGTGCAATGACGGCACTGCAAACTGCCATCACAGCTGCTAATGGGGCCAAGACGATTGCTGAAAATGCGTTGAAGCAAGACGCTAATCCAGTGGTTCAAGAGCCAACCGTCATTGCTGCTAAAGATCATTTAACAGCTGTACTTGGTGATTCAACCAGTACAGTTGCTGAATTGACCCAGGCAACTAACGAATACACGCAAGCGATTGCGACTGCTCAGGCAGCTCGGAATACGGTGAATGAAAGTGGGACAACTGCCATTACGGCGGCTGAGCCAGTTAAAGCAGAACCCGCTGTGGCAGCAGCCATTACAGCACTGCAAACTGCAATGACCAACGCCCAGACGGATGATCAGACAACGACTGCTGATATTCAAGACGCCATCAACGATTTGACTGCGGCCGTCACTGCGGCTAATAACGCGACAACGGCGGCACAAATGTCACTGGATCAGCCAACGATTCCAGTGACACAGGAACCAACTGTAATCAGTGCGAAGTCAACGCTAGCCAACGTCTTGGGCAACCCGGCAAGCACAGTTGCGCAAATTAACGCGGCCACGGATGCATACAAGGAAGCCATTAACACGGCAAACACTGCCCGGACCACAGCAACAACCGCTGCCAACACGGCAATTGGTGATGCGGCCGAGGTAGCTCAAGAGCCGGCCGTGGCAGCCGCCATTAAGACGTTACAAGATACGATGACCAACGCCGCCTTGACTGATGGTACTGCTGCAAAGACGACGGCTGATATTCAAGCAGCAACCACGGCATTAAATAACGCGGTGAATGAAGCGCAAGATGCCTTGGCCGATGCGAACAATGTGCTTGTGACAGACGCACAGCCAGTTGTTCAGGAGCCAACGGTGATTGCCGCAAAGAATACACTTCAAAATGCAATCAATGACAAGACGAGTTCGGTGGCTGAATTAGACGCAGCCGCTATGGCCTATACGACGGCTATCGATGAAGCTAAGGCAGCTCGGACCACGGCCAACACTGCTGCGGGTGAGGCGGTTACCGCTGCTAACGCATCAAGTTCAGCAAACGAGCCGAAAGTTACTGATGCCATTAACGCACTACAAACTGCAGTTAACGATGCAGCAGCGGTTGGTGGCACGACCACCACTGCTCAGATTCAAGCATTGACCTCAACGCTGAACAGTTTACTGACGGATGCAGAAACTGCACGAACTAACGCTAATACAGCAATTAATAATCCTGCACTGCCAGTAGTTCAGGAACCAACTGTGATTGCGGCTAAGGCAACTTTACAAGCGGCTATCAATAATCCAAATAGCAGTAATGAAGCTTTAACGGCTGCAACCGATGCCTATCAACAGGCAGTTGACACTGCCATTACCAACCGGAACACGGCTGTGACTGCTGGTGATGCTGCCATTGCCGCAGCAACCACGGCCAAAGTCAATCAAGAAACGGCAGTTGCAAAGGCAATTGCCAACTTGACGGACACCATGACTAACGCGGCTGCTCAAGATGGCTCAGCAATCAAGACGACTGCTGACATCGAAGCAGCAACGATTGCCTTGAATGACGCAATTGATCAGGCAACTGCGACCCACCAAGCTGGCTTGGCTGCCTTAAATAAAGTGCCAACACCCGTCGTTCAAGAACCAACCGTGATTGATGCAACTGATCAATTGAAAGAGGTCTTAGATGACCCAACCAGCTCTAACGCCGCGATTGAAACTGCGATTGAACAGTATAACCAAGCGGTGACAACGGCTCAGGAAGACCGGATTAAAGCCAATACCGATGGGGCTACAGCAATTACCAACGCTACGGTAGTCAAGGACGAACCGGCCGTTGCAGCTGCGATTACCGATTTGAACGCGAAGATTGAGGATGCTGCAAAAGATGGCGGTACAACGACCACTGCTGAAATTAACGCAGCGATTACAGCCTTAAATACAGCAGTTCAAAATGCTGAGAATGCTGTAACGACTGCTAAAACAGCGATTGCCACGAGTGCAGCTCCCGTTACGCAAGAACCAGAGGTCGTAGATGCGCTAGCTGATTTGAAGACAGTTGTTGCTAATACCGCCAGTTCGGTTGATGAATTAAACGCAGCTACTGAGGTGTATAACGAAGCAGTCACAGCAGCTAAGACCGCTCGTGATCAGGCCGAGGCAGACGGTGGTGACGCGATTAAAGCAGTTGCCAAAGATGCTAACGTGCCTGCTGTAGCTGCTGCCATCAAGACGTTACAAGATACAATGGCTAACGCGGATAAGGATAACCAGACGACTACGGCTGATATCATCGCCGCAACAGCTGCAGTAACAGCTGCTGCCAAGGCGGTTGATGACGCCAAAACCGCTGCCAACGACACCCTGACTAATTTGGATGCTTCGCCGGTGGTTCAAGAGCCAACTGTGATTGATGCCAAAGCTAATTTGGATCAATTAGTGGCTGCTGATAATAGTTCGGCTGAAGCAATCACAGCTGCGACTGAGGCATACAAACAAGCCGTTGAAACTGCTCAGGCTGATCGTGAGACGGCCAATACCAAGGGTACGAACGCGATTACTTCAGCTGAAGCGGTGAAAGGTGAACCTGCCGTGGCGGATGCAATTACCGCGTTAAACGATGCAATTGCTGATGCCAAAAAGGATGGTAGTACGACCACGACGGCTGACATTACCGCCTTGACGGATGCGTTGAACACAGCCGTTGACCAAGCTAAAGCGGCTAAGGCTGCCGGTAATGATGCGCTTGCTGAAGATGCTTTGCCGGTGGTTCAAGAACCATTGGTAGCTGACGCCAAGACGGCACTTCAAACGGTGTTGAACGATAAGACCAGTTCAGTGGCTGACATCACGATGGCAACTGAAAAGTACGCGCAAGCTATTACAACTGCGAAGGCTGATCGGACAACGGCGAACAATGACGGTGCAACAGCGATTGCTGCCGCCACGACCGTTAAAGATGAACCAACGGTAGCTGCCGCTATCAGCGCACTACAGACGGCAATTGATAACGCCAAGTCCGACAACAAGACTACGACTGCGGAGATCCAGGCCGATATTTCAGCGTTAAACTCAGCAGTCAAAGCAGCTAATGATGCCAAGACGGCAGCTAACGACGCCTTGAACAACGATTCTGCACCAGTCACACAAGAACCAGACGTGATTGCTGATAAGAACGCACTTCAAAAGCTAATCAATGATCCAAACAGCTCAGTAGCAGACATTACGGCGGCTACTGAAAAGTACACGGAAACAATTGATTCTGCTAAGACTAACCGTGAGGCAGCTAATCAAGATGGTGCGACTGCCATTAAGAACGCTGACACAGTTAAGAACGAACCGGCCGTAGCCGCTGCAATTACCGCCGTACAAACGGCGATTGCAAACGCCAAGACGGACGATAAGACCACAACTGCTGATATTGAGGCGGCTATCACAACGTTGAACACGGCGGTTGATGCGGCAACTGGTTCCACTAACAAAGCCACGGCTGCCTTGAACGCAGATGCTTCGCCAGTTGCACAAGAATCTGAAGTGATTGCAGCTAAACAAGCGTTGACGGATGCAGTAAAGGATCTGGGGACCACCGCGTCTGCTTTAAATAAGCTGGCTGATGCTTACACCGACACCATCGCTACTGCTAAAGCCGCTCGAGAGGCCGCTAATGACGATGCTGACGCACAAATTGCCCAGGCAACGACTGATGGTATTGCTCAAAATGGTACTGTTAAGAAGGCCATTGATCAGCTGCAAACGGTGGTTGCTAATGCTAAGGCGGATGGCAAGACGACAACAGCAGATATTATCGCTGCTACCAACGCACTGAAGGACACCATGACCAAGGCAATTAAGGCTAAGGCTGGTGCTGCACTGGCGCTTCAAATTAGTGTTAGTCCAGTTAGCAACGAAGCCTCAGTAGCCAAAGGTGTGGCTGATTTACAGGCGGCATTAGCTGATCCGACGACCGATACTGAAACCTTGGAAGCTTTAACGACTGCCTTGAATAAGGTTGGCGATGACGCTAAGGTTGCACGTGAGGCCATGCAGCAATCCGCTTCAAACAGTGTGACAACTACTCAAGCTGGCAGTACAGCCACAACGGGTCCCGTTGCTGCCGCCATTAAAGCCCTGCAAGATGTTCAGAGTCAGGCTGATCAAGGAAAGGCAACCACTGCCGATATTCAAAAAGCAATCGATAACCTGAACCAGGTTAATCAAATTGTGACAGCTGCTCAGACTGCCTTGGGTAACCAAGGTGTGGTTGGGAACGAAACGGCAACTGGTGGTGCTGCAAGTCACTTAACTGATTTGTTAGCTGATCCAAATGCCACTCTGGCTGATATTGAAGCGGCAATCAGTGCGTTGATGCAAAACGTATCAACGAATTCGACTGAACGTGATGCTGCCCAAAAGGCTGCGGATGCTGCTGTGAGTGATGCGGCGGCTAAGGGTGTTAGTCAAAATAAGGCGGTGGCCGACTTAATTAACAAGTTGACTGCCCTTCAAACGGCTGCTAACAACAGTCAAGCAACGACTGCCGAAATTGAGGCTGCCACCCAAGCCTTGAAGGATGCCATTACGGCTGCTGTTGAAGCCCATAACAATGCTGAAACCGCGGTTAAGATGCCAGTTAGTGATTACACGAAGAATAACGGTAAGGTGAAGGCTGCTTTGCAGAACTTGCAAAAACTGTTAGCTGACCCAACGACGCCAACGCAAGCCTTAGTGGATGCTACCAATGCTTACAATGAGGCGGTTGCTGATGCCAATGATTCAGTTGTCGTTGACACTCATCTTCATGAGACGTCTAAGCAGGTGAAAACTAACGGTGAAACACCTGTTGCCAAGACGCCAAGTACCACGACGGTTGAGGACAAGTCCCAAGCAACGCATAAACAAGCTAACGCCACGGGACAACTCCCACAAACCAATGAAGCGCAAAACGCTGCTTTGATTGGGTTAGGGTTAGCAAGCTTGATTGCGACAATTGGACTAGTTAGTCAAAAGAAGCGTCGAGAAGACTAATCGATAGATTAATTTGTGAGTCATACTAAAGAGAACCACTCAGACGAATTGGATGATGTCTGAGTGGTTCTCTTTGTGTATAGTTTTAAAATGCAGTGACTACAATTACCCGTTAAAATTGTTTTCTGATACTATAATTTTTACCGATTAATATGATGTCTCCTTGAGTAGTGGTAGCAAGAAGCTATCTCGTATTCGTACCTTTCGAATCAAGATTGTCCAGATGTTTTGCCACAAACTCACGGATTGGTAACCGGAAATCAAGGTAATTACGCTCTAGTTGCTCACGCGACCAATCCCACCAAGCAATTTTCAGCAAGTCAGTTTTAATTTCGTCTGGAAAGCGGTCCTTGATCGGTCGACCAGGGACACCGCCGATGATGGTGTAGGGTTCGACATCTTTGGTGACAACCGCGCCCGCCCCAATTACGGCACCATCACCCACTTTAATCCCGGCCTGAACGACGACGTCATGGCCCAACCAAACATCGTTGCCAATTACGGTTTTGAGCTCACGACGCGCTTTTAGAAACTCGGTGTCTGGTTGGTCGAAGCCATAGCCAATCCCGTTATACGCAAAAATATGCTGTGCTGGTCGGTTGAAGGGATGATTGGTGGGGCCAATACGGACCATGGCCGCCATGCTAATGAATTTTTTGAGTTCACTATTTTGGATAAACCCGAACTGACCAGTGTACGTGTAGTCATCAATTGTGCTATTATCAATAAAATTTTGGCTGCCAATCTCAACATAGTGTCCAAAAGTGGTATCTTTAATTTGACTCCCAGCACCAATGGTAGGTTGATCCTTGGAGAGTTTCACATAATCAATGTGCATACGCGTCACATCCTTTTTCGAAGTGGCGTTATTATACCCGAATTTTCACTTTGGAGGATAAATTATGTATCAAATCAATGCAATTGATGACTTTGATGTCACCGAATTCACCGATACTTTTCAGCTCAAAGAAACGACTGCACCAGATGCGGTACTCGTCCGTAGTTCTGTCGTGCCGGACAGCCTGATCACGAACCACCTCTTGTTGGTTGCCAGGTCAGGAATCGGCACTAATACAATCAACATTGACGCTTGTACCAAGAATGGCACGGCTGTTTTTAATACACCTGGGGCGAATGCGAATGCCGTGAAGGAATTGGTTTTACAGTCACTATTTGCCAGCGTTCGGCCTTTACAGGCAGCCATCGATGCCACAGCTGAGTTGAGCGGCGATCAGCTTCAAGCAAAAGCAGAGGCGACTCGGCACCAGTTTGTTGGTGGTGAACTGTATGGTAAAACGGTCGGCATCATTGGGCTGGGTGCAATTGGTCAGCGGTTAGCGAACAGTTGCTATCACTTAGGGATGCAAGTGATTGGTTATAATCGTAGTCCTAAAAACCTCCAACACGTCCAACAGCTTGAGACGATTGAAGAGGTACTACAATTGGCCGATTTTGTGGTGTTACTATTACCACTGAGTGACGGTACGCGGCATATTATGGCCGCAAAACAATTTCGTGAAATGCGCGAAAATGCGACGCTGTTAAACTTTGGTCGCGGTGAACTCGTTGATCAGGATGCACTGTTAACCGCGCTAAAACAGGGACAATTTCACCATTACGTCACTGATTTTCCACACCGTGACCTGCAACACAATTCTGCCGTTACTATTTTGCCACACCTTGGCGGTAACACGATTGAAGCCTTGTCCAACAGTGCGAATATTACGCTGCAAAACACCCGGGATTTTCTGGAAGCGGGTACGATTCGGTCGTCGGTTAATTTTCCCACCGCCGATTTACCGTTTACCAGTCCGCAACGTCTAACCTTTTTCTATGAAGATCGACCAACTTTTTGGGCTGATGTGACTGCGGTGTTAAACCAGTTTGGTTTGCCGATTTTAGAGATGATGTCAAATACCCGGGATACTGTTGGTTACACGATTGTGAATACGAATTTGATTGAACACCATCTGACAATTAACCAACGTACTGAACTGCAACAGGCACTAAGCGCGTTGCCAGGCATGATTCGCCTGCGTATGTTGGACAACCCGTCTGAATTGTTACCAGTGCTTGAACTACAGCCATAATCTTTAAGAATCTCTTAGCAACGTTGGCGAGAGTTGACCGTGGGAACTACCTTTCGATATGATAGAGGTAATCAATTATGCGATACAACTTATGACCGAAAAGGAGATCATATGTCAACTGAGACCATCGTGACTTTAATTAACCACTATGGCTACTTAGCGATTGTGTTTTTAATTGCGCTTGAAAACATCTTTCCGCCGATTCCTTCCGAAGTGATTCTAACCTTCACCGGCTTTTTAACCTTAACAACCGGTTTAAGTGTTTGGGGTGCAATTGTTGCCTCAACGGTTGGCTCGGTACTGGGTGCGGTTCTACTGTATGGTTTTGGCCGGTTAATGACGGTGGAACGTCTAAGCCGGTTTTTGGAAACGCGCACAGGACGACTGCTTCGATTGAAACCAAAGGACGTTCAAAAAGCCAGTAATTTCTTTCACCGTCATGGTGGGAAAGCTATTTTGTACGGTCGGTTTGTACCGGTCGTTCGAAGCCTTATTTCGATTCCAGCTGGTATGACCCGTTTTCCAATCTGGCTTTTTATTGGCCTGTCAACTTTAGGCACGATGATTTGGAACACGGTTTTGATTAACGCAGGTTGCCTGGCGGGTAATCACTGGACAGATGTCTTAGCGTGGTTTGAGCAAGCTAGCACTGTTTTATTAATCATCGTTGTGTTGGTGGCACTAATTGCTGGTATTGTATATCGTTACCGACGAAAGCAGCGCCGATTGGGTGAGTAAAATTTAATCAGTTAGATGAGTGGCACCGCACTGGTTCGGATGAACTGGGAGCGGTGCTTTTTTATTTGGTACAGCTTAAGTCGATAATGGACCGGAATAATGGGTGGTATTGGCCGTCTCAAAACAAAGAAATCAGTCATACAAAAATTAAAAGCGGTTACATCAAAATTAGTTATTGCCACAATCTCAATTTGGCGATACGGTAAAAGATAAAAAAACTTTAAGGTGGTGTTGAGGGCAAAATTAGTTAGTAAACGTTCGTGAGGCACAACGATCGTACACTTGTAGGCGAGGACACAGGGTAATGCAATCTGACAATGAAAGTTGTATCAGATTAATCATTAGTTTTCGCTGATAAGTAAATGGCTATTAGAATCTGCCATTAAATACGAACGATTAAGAGATTCGATTGTTTATTGTTCATTTTTAATTTGAAACACCCGTTTTTTAATGCTAAGATAATTGTAGTAATCAATAAATCCGAATAAGGGGTCGTGGGACTTGGAAACAGCAAATAATGATCGTTCTGTGTTAAAGAATTTAGTTTTAGGGTTTCAGCATTTATTAGCCATGTATTCTGGCGATATCTTAGTGCCACTGTTAATTGGTGGTGCACTTCACTTTACCGCAGCTCAAATGACGTATCTGGTTTCAATGGATATCTTCATGTGTGGTGTCGCAACCTTGCTTCAGTTGAAGCGGACCCCGTTAACTGGGATTGGGTTGCCCGTAGTTTTAGGGTGTGCCGTTGAGTACGTGGCACCATTGCAAAGCATTGGGAACCACTTCGGTTGGCCGTATATGTACGGTGGTATTATTGCCGCTGGTATCTTTATTATCTTGATTGCCGGTCCCTTTGCCAACTTACGGCGCTTTTTTCCACCTGTTGTAACGGGCTCATTAATTACGTTGATTGGGTTCACATTGATCCCAGTTGCCTTTCAAAACCTAGGTGGTGGCGATGCGACGGCTAAGAGCTTTGGTACTCCAATTAACTTAATTCTTGGGTTTACCACCGCACTGGTGATCATTGTGATCAATATCTGGGGTCGTGGGTTCTTTAAACAAATTGCGATTCTGATTGGTATTTTGGTCGGTACGTTGCTTGCAATTGCCTTAGGTAAGGTTGGCTTTTCATCAGTCAGTGCTGCTCACTGGATTCAATTACCACAACCATTTTACTTTGGAGTGCCCAAGTTTGAATGGTCATCGATTGCAACCATGATATTAGCTGCCATCACGTGTATGATCGAATCAACCGGTGTCTACTTCGCCTTAGCTGAAATAACTGGTCGTGACCTTGATACTAAGGACCTGAAGCATGGTTACCGTTCAGAAGGCCTGGCTGCCATTTTGGGTGGGATTTTTAATACCTTTCCATACTCAACTTTCTCACAAAACGTGGGGATCGTACAGTTATCAGGAATCAAGAAACTGCGTCCTGTTTATTACTCAGCCTTTCTGTTGATTATTCTAGGTTTGATTCCAAAGTTCGGTGCAATCGCGACTTTGATTCCTTCAGCTGTTTTGGGCGGCGCAATGCTGATCATGTTTGGTATGGTGGGTGCCCAAGGCGTTAAAATGTTGATGAAAGTTGAACTGAACAATAAGAACTTGTTAATCATCGCCGTTTCAGTTGGGCTTGGTCTGGGTGTTACGACCCAGCCTGCCTTATTCCAATTCTTACCAGCCGAAGTTCAAACTATCTTGAGTAATGGGATGGTTGTCGGTAGCTTTGCAGCTGTGATCTTAAACGTTTTATTGAATAACACATCGTTAAAAACGCGCGTTGAAGAAGACGCTTAATCTATATAGAAGGGACATTCTATCAATAATGTCTCTTCTTTTATAGATTAAGATGTAAACGCTTTCAAATACTAGTGATTCATGATATGGTAGTTGTGTTGTGAAGTCATTATCTATATTGGAGGCGTTTTATATGGTTGAATTGAACGGTAAAGTTGCATTTGTAACGGGTGGCGCGCAAGGAATTGGTAAGGCAATCGTTAAGCGATTATCTAACGATGGTTTCACCGTTGCCGTCGCTGATTTAAACATCACCACCGCTGATGAAGTTGCAAAAGAAATCAATGATGCTGGTGGCAAAGCCATTGGTATTAAAGTTGATGTTGCCGATCGTGACGACTTCTTCCGAGCAGTTGGCGAAGCTGCAGAGACATTAGGTGGCTTTGACGTGCTCGTTAACAACGCTGGCTTAGGTCCAACAACACCAATCGATACCATTACACCTGAACAATTTGATAAAGTTTATCATGTAAACGTTGCTGGTGATATTTGGGGTATTCAGGCCGCACATGAACAATTTAAGAAGAATGGTGGCAAGGGCGGCAAAATTATTAACGCGACCTCTCAAGCTGGTGTCGTGGGTAACCCGAACTTGGCACTATACAGTGGCACTAAGTTTGCCGTTCGTGGTATCACCCAAGTTGTTGCGCGTGACTTAGCGGAAGAAAACATCACGGTTAACGCATACGCACCTGGTATCGTGAAGACACCAATGATGTTTGATATTGCTCACCAAGTTGGCCAAAACGCCGGTAAAGACGATGATTGGGGCATGCAAACCTTTGCTAAGGATATCGCATTGAAGCGTCTTTCAGAACCAGAAGACGTGGCTGCAGCCGTATCATTCTTAGCAGGGCCAGATTCGGATTATATCACTGGCCAAACCATTGAAGTCGATGGTGGGATGCAGTTCCATTAAGCATTAATTGAAATTAAGTTTGAGCTGTCACTGGATTACGGTGACAGCTTTTTAATACATAAAGGCTCGAACACTTTCAAAATAAGTGCCAAAAAAAGGATTGTGGTTGGTGCCTCCGGCCACCGGTGTCATTGGTTGGTAGCTGTGGGACCGGCTTCAAACGCTTTGCGTTTTACACCTCGTTCCTGAGCCTTGCAAGCCCACAAGTCTCAAAAACGTCCAGTCTCAGTAAGCGCTAAAGACGCTAACTGAGGACTAGTCACTGCTACCAACCAATGACACCGGTGGCGCTACGGCTTATGTAATGCAATTGAAGCGTTTTTAGTTTCGGTAGTTATTTTTAAAGAAAGTAACATGGCCTTGATTTTGAGATTGGGTGATGATTTTTGACCAAAATTTTGATGGTAAAAGTATCAATTTGTATGAGATGGTTTGCTAACTTGATTGCTTCTTTCATGCACAATGTGAGCCGTAGCGTAGCTGGGCGTTTTGGCCCGTAGCAGTGACAAGACCTTGTTGGCGCCTCTGGCGGTTACAAGGTCTGGACGACGTAGAGACTCGTGGGTTTGCGAGGCTCTACGTCGAGGCGGAAGACGAGGTACTCGGCTGAAGCCGGTCCCACAGCAACGGGCCAAAACGCTCAGCTGCCGGAGGCGGCAAGTTTACCACAAAGTGCCATCAAAAAAGCAGCTTACCTCAAAGGGTAAGCTGCAGTTAAATCGCAAGTTTGTGTGAAATCTAAAAGAAATGTTACTCATGAAAAGTAAATCAGTTTAAACAATTTCCAAGTGAAGTTGTTCGTCGGCAACCCAGTTGAAGGCAAGCAAGACACGGTATACCAACAATGAGATAACAGCTGGCGCCAATACGGCCATCAACATGTAGGCGATGAACATTGGCATGCTGCTTGAAGCCAAGTTAATTGGGGCAATCAGTGAGTTCAAGCCCAAGCCACCAAGGGTGTAAGAAACTTTAAAGCCGAAGAAGATCGTAGCGATTGGGGCACAAACGCCAGCTGCAACAAATGAAGGAATTGCCAATCGTGGATTCTTCAACAGATTAGGGAATTGAACCTTAGGCGTGATGATCCCTTGGGCGATGTTAGCCCCAATCTTGTTTTGACGCCATGAGATAGCGGTGAACCCAACGAATTGTGCAGTGGTACCAACTAGTGCAGCACCGGCTGCAAGTGGTGACAACATAACGGCCACTGACAAGGCAGCTGATGAAGCCGGCGTCATCAAGAATAGTGACCAAGCAAGTGAGACACAGATTGAGCCGATTACTGGGTTAACTTGCATTGATTGGGCGATGAAAGCACTCATCCAGTTCAAGGCAGGAGTCGTAACACTCGCAAGCCCTAAGCCGGCAATTGAACCAACCAAGGTAGCAGCTAATGGCACAAGCATCATATCAAGTGGTGTCTTACCCGTTAAATACTTACCGACAAGAACAGCAACTAAACCAGCGGCAACGGCACTAATTGGTTGACCAGTGGTGAAAATCCCTGATTGAGCGGCTTCGACCATCTGGTTACCGGTTGCGGTAGCGGCGTGCATTGAAGCGCCGGTGAAGTAAACCGCGTTGGCACCAACAGTGGATGAAATCATGGCACTGAAGAGAACCAAGGTGTTAACTTTCATTTGAGATGCAATGGCTGCCCCAAAGGCTGGTGCAAGTAACCATTGTGCAATTGATCCGACCTGGTATAAAGCGCCCCAGTGGACGAAGTTGGCAATGGATTGTGTTAACAACCCAATCCCCAACATAACCAAGACGGCGTTTGAAACACCGGCTGAAACCTTATAGACGTAATCCATAACTGACATTTTCTCGGTGTCAGTTGCTTCTGCTGTATTTCCCATATGTATGACCTCGCTTTGTATAATAACTATGTGATAAAAATTAGAATATGATTAAAATATGAGTATGGTGTTATTTAAACACTAGCTTGAAAATCTGTCAACGTCTTTTCACAAATTAATTTCGATATTATAGCGTATTTGCACTTAATACTGATTTATAAGTGTGTGAAAATAACGTTAATTTTGACAAATCTGTTCCATTTCATCATCTGATGAATTCTAATTATATTTTAATTGCACCACCCGTTAAAATCCGCTAGTATAAAGGTGCTAAATACTTGTTGGTACGTGATTTTGCCGGTCGCGTGCAAAAAAAGAACCGTCGAGGACAATTTGTCTTTGACGGTTCTTTTCGTGTTGACTGAGATTCTTGGAAAGTGGTGAGTATACCCATAAAGCGCATTAATTGCTATTTACCGGTAGATTACATAAGATAGTGTCAATCATGATTAGATAGGAGCAGGGGTATGCTACGAGAAGATGAACAAGCACGACCGCTACCAGCAGAATTAGCCACGATTAAACTGAGTGCACCGCTAATTGATCAGCTTAATCAGAGTTATGTTTGGGTCAATGTTGAGGGCCAGCCACCATTTGCTAGCTTAATTGCACCAGTCGGTCGTAACGAAACGGGTCTGTATCACTTTATTGACAATGCGACGTTAAATCACCATAACTTGAACCGTTATGCGAATCGAACGGTGACGCCAGCAGATGTATTAGCAGCATTTACTGACGCGGATGTTCGACCGGTCGCTTTTCAATTATTAGGTGGCTATTTGATGCAGCTAAATCAAACAGAAGGTCAGTTATTGCCTCTGATGGAAGTTTTAGCTTTGGCCGGATACGACAGCATTGGCGTATTTGCAGCGATGTTAACTTCCGAAACAGTAGACTTGAAGACAACCTTAATCGAGATGAGCGCTCGGTTACTAGCGCAGTTACCCACTCAGATGGCAACGATTGATCACGTACCAGATGATACTGACTTTGTCTTGCCACCGCATTTGATCATTGCGGTAGAAGATGACCAGGGGCAGGTGACAAACGTCCCGGTTGCTTTATTGGACTGGTTGCCGAACCATCACACGGCGGTTACCGAGTTGGCTGATGGAGATTGGCTTGGACTTGTAACTTACTTGAATCAGCAAACTGATGATGATAGTGCGGTGCTTCGTGACTGGTTGTTGCGCCGTGATGAGAATGACGAAACGTTTAGCCAGTGGATTTTTCAACATCGGTAACGGCGAATTAATCTGAAACGGTATCATCGAAGTGAATCAGGACCTTTCCACGTGGATGGCCGTTAGCTAGGTAAGCTTGTGCTTCGTTAACTTCAGTCAGATCAAACGATTTTGAATCAACTGCAGGCACAATGTTGTTTGCTTCAATTAATTTAGAAATAGCCCGGAGTTGCTGGCCATCACTTCTAACGAAGATGAAGTGGTAAGTGACGCCGGCCTTTTTGGCTTGTTGATCTAGTTTACGGCCGTTTAAGCCAAACAAGATTCGTTGCAAGAGTGGCATATGTTGTGCACGTGCGAAGGCACCGTTTGGTCCCATGATCAAAGATAGTAGCTGCCCACCTGGTTTAATAATTGAAAGTTCATGTTCGAGTTCGGCAGGTCCGAGGGTATCGATCACTAAATCAACGTCAGACAGTAATTCCCAGTAGTTTTGAGTGTGATAGTCGAAGTATTGGTCTGCACCAGCAGCGAGAGTTCGTTCTTTTGCTTGAGCGTTACCACTGACAATAACCGTCAGACCAAGCGCCTTTGCAATTGGAATCGCCATTTGACCAAATGAGCCTGAGCCACCTGGAATGAATAAGGTTTGACCAGATTTGGCCGCTAAAATTTCGTGCAATCCCTGATAGGCGGTTAAACCGGTTAGAGCGGCAGCGGCGCCAGTTTTGAAATCAAGATTACTTGGCAAAGGCGCAATGGCACTCGCATCAACCGCGACGTATTGGGCGAATGCACCAATTTGATGAAAGGGAAGTCGGGTGTAGACGGAATCACCCAGGTTAAACTGCGTTACAGAACGTCCTAGCTGAACAATTTCGCCAGTCAGCTCGTTACCCATAGTTTGAGGAAGCTGGTAATGATGCATTAACCGTAAACTACCGGTGCCAATGAGTGCATCAAGTGGATTTACGGCTGCTTCTTTGACTTTAATCAGGACTTCAGTATCGTTAATTGTGGGTACATCGATTTCATTTAGTTCTAGTTGATAGTTTTTTGCGTATTTTGTAAGTTGTGCGGCTTTCATTTTGGTCCTCCATTGTGAGCGTAAGTAACATTTTTACGATTTTGTTACTTAAAAGTTTAAACCTCAAAGTAACAAAAGTCAATAATTGTTACTTAATTTAAAATATGATACGCTTATTTTGGAAAATAAGTGAGGTGAATTGAAGTGGCAAAGTTGACACAAGCTAAAATCGTTGAAACGGCAAGTGCATTAATTCAACAAACTGGGCGGACGGATATTTCGTTAAGTGTGATTGCTGAAACTTTGGGAATCACGCATGGTGCACTCTACAAGCACTTTAGTAGCAAACAGGCTTTATGGGAAGCTGTGGCTGCTGATTGGTTTCAGACCCATATTTTGCAGCAAATTTCAGTTAAAATGAACACCAATGATTCAAAACCAGTCACAACACTTCATGACTGGCTTTGGGCACTCGTCAATGCCAAAAAGTCTGCTTATGAAGCTGATCCTGAGATGTTTGCGTTAAACACTCGCTATGTTGATAGCAATCCAATCGTACTCAGACGCGTATTGCTGCCAGCGTACCAGCAAGTGGATGATTTGATGCAGTATCATGATGCCAACTACCAGCGCGCAGAAACGATTCTAGCTGCTTTTTCGATTTTTATGCTGCCAAACTTTAAGGAAACCTGGCAGCAGGATGACTATCAGGACCGTTTTGAGGCAATGTGGCGGTTAATTAGACTGGGTGTTTCATGAATAACTGATTAAATACGAATGAAAACGCGTAAATTAAATGTATTGTATGGTATTCTATTAGTATCAAATATAAGGAGCGTCCCAAACTTATGAATAATATTTACCTCGCTGCACCATTTTTTAGTGACGGTCAAAACGACCGTGTGAACAAGGTTGTGAGTTTATTGCGGTCAAACAAAACAGTTGCTGAAAATGGCATCTTCATTCCGTCTGAACACCAGCATGAAGACTTAGAATTTGGGAGCTTTAAGTGGCAAGTGGCCACGTTTAATAGCGACGTGCGTCAGGTGCGCAAGGCCGACGCTGTTGTGGCAATTTTGGATTATCAATACGAAGAGACCAAGGAAAACGAACCTGATTCAGGCACGATTTTTGAAATTGGTGCTGCATGGCAGGCTGGCGTGCCGGTTGTGATCGTTCAATTCGACGAAAGCAAGAAGCTCAACTTAATGCTGGCACAGTCATACACGGCATTCTTCAACGGTGACGATGCAATCAAGTCACTTTCAACTTACGACTTTGATGAGCTACAGCAACATTATACTGATAAAGAAGTATTCTAATTATCGAATTAAATTAAAAACACTGTCGTAGTTATACTCGGCAGTGTTTTTAATTTGTACACGAATTTACTTTCGGCAGTCAGTGAGCTTGGACTGCCGTGTCTGTGGGACCAGCTTCAACCGCTGAGGCGTTTTACACTTCGATTCTGAGCTTAAAGAGCGAGTTTCGGAATCGCCAGTCCAAGTAAACGTGAAGCGCCAACTCGGAACTAGCCACTGCAACGGCAATTCAAGTTCACTGACTACGTTACCGCTTATGTGTAGTGGATGATGAAATCATTCGGGAGAAAGGTTTCAGAGTCATGTGAGATTTTAGATAGTGCCTATTATTTAATAGGTGCAAGGGGTTCGTAATATGTGATACAGGTTTTGATAATGGCAGATAACGATTCATGTAAAGGTTACCGTTTTGCCTATATTACAATAGGCACTGTATGCATTTTAATGTGACACGTTATTGAATCGGCTTGGAAGAGAGCGGATTGATTCATCATAAGCAGTAGTTTGGGATTTTAATATTGCGACATGTAAGCTAGTTTTATTTAGATTAAATTACCTTATTTAAATCAATTTCAATACAACGAAACGGAGGTTATCAGCCCGTTCCAGCAGCAGTGACAAGACCTTCTTAGCGTCTCTGGCGGTTAGAAGGTCTGGACGGTTTTGAGCCTCACGGGGTTTGTGAGGCTCAAAACCGAAGTGTAAGCCACAATGTGGCTGAAACTGGTCCCACAGCAGCAGGAACGGGCGAATAACCGAAGTGCAGTGGGCGCGAAGAGCCAAATCCGTTTACTTGGCACAAAATCAGTTTCACCGACGCAAATGTCACATCCTGACAACAATATGACATTCCGATTAAATTTTGAGCACCAGTCCGTTAAAAAATTCCGCAGGCGTTCACTTTTGGTACAATGGGTACAGACATTATTTTGTGTTCTATTTGGAGAGGATGGATAGATATGGGCAAACCAAGTCGGATCATGCTTGGCTTACTAGCTTTGGGGACCGTAGTCGGCGTGGGACTGACGCAGTTTGGAACTAGTAACAGCCAGATGAATCAAGCAGTTGTGGCACATGCTGCAAAAACTGTGAATGCAAAAAATCAGGGGATGGTTGCAGACAGTAAAACGGATAATGCACCCATTTTACAGCGCATTATTAATGCGTTCAGCGCTGATGATAACGTGACAATTCACGTACCAAAGGGCACTTATTTATTTACGAACGATCAATTAAAAGCAATTGTATTACATTCAAATATCACGTTTGATTTTGATGATGGCGCAGTTTTCCAGATTAAAAATGGTGACCGCATGCCATTTGTGTACCCAAGTCCTAAGGCTGGCTACGATGGTGGAATTAGCAACGTCACTTGGAATAACGCCACTTTCAAGGGCGATTACAACAAAACCGATGGTCAAAGTGTGTTCGTTCAGTCGATTCACCACGCTAAGAACGTCAACTTTAACGGGTGTACCTTTGATAACGCCGAGTCACCAACTGGCCATTACATTGATATCGATGGTAGTCACAATGTTAATATTAAGGACTCAACCTTCACTGGGTTTAACGCCAACACGGATTTTGATTACAAAGAAGCCATCCAAGTTGACTACTCAAACACTAAAGCAATGTCGTACCACCAATCCGGTGACAAGTACGATAACCTGCCATCCTATGATGTGACCGTGGATGGCAATAAGTTCATTCCGCTTTCAAGTGCTTCAGGTTCGGTGAAGTCATTTGCGCCTAACCCAATTGGGCAACACGTAGTTTATGGTAAGGGTGCCGGTGGTATTATTCACGACATTCACTTCACTAATAATTACGTGCAAGATGCTAAACCGCTATTAGATGATGACGGGGCTAACATTCATTTCGTCTGTGTGTCTGACCTATACATCAGCAACAATACTTTCGAAAACAAGGGTGCATTGGGGTCGGGTAACTACATTCGGATCTTTAATACCTCGGCACTTGTTAAGATGAGTAACATCCAGATTACCAACAACAACTTCGTTAACCTGGATCCGAACAACCGCTACATCTACTTTGATAATTCAAAAGGTGGCGGTATTACGGGCGTTAAAGTCACTGGCAACAAGATTACCAGCGCGAAGAGTAACATTCCGTTTGTTTTGGATAACGGTATGTCGAGCTCTGATATTACCATTAGCAAAAACACTAACAATAAGTCCACGAAAGTTAGCGGTTCAGCGGATGTTAAAAACACCGCTAAGTTGCAAGGCAAGTTGACTGGGACGTATAAGGGTGGTAAGAAAACTAACAAAAAAGAAACCTATGTGTCTGGTTATAACGGTCAGTACGCCAAGTTAGCCACCAACGCTGCCAAGAAATACGGTTTGTATAGCCATATTCGTGGTCACGCCGGCTGGTATCTCTTCAATAAGAAGGACGGTTGGGCAAAGGCGAAGAAGTCTGGTATTGTCTACGTTGATATGCGTGCAACCGCTGATAGTGGTAAGTGGTATCGAATTCGCTTCAGTTCAAACACTAGTGCACGTAAGTACTGGATTCGTGCCAGCGCTTTGAAGTTTGATAAGATTACTTACGAAACTTATGAGAAGACCCTGAATCCAATTAAGAAGTACACGATGTATACTAAAGTGTTTGATGATCCTGATTTAGCTAAATTGGCTGGTACTACGGCTGACCTGGGTTCTAAGTCAGTTGAGATTACCAAACGTGCGCGTCGCGTATCCGTTTTGAATGGCAAAACGTCAACTTACTATTTAGTTAACGGTAAGTATTGGACACGGGCATTAGCATTCTATTAAACTAGTGATGTGCAGGCGACGCAGTCACTTCAATCAGCTTGTTCATCAACTGGATGAGCAAGCTGATTTGCTGTGATGAACGGTCGTCAATTGAGAGAAGAGAAGGAGAAATGGTGCATGACGCGAAGTGAAGCGCAGTCGAATCCCAAGTGGGTTCAGCTGGTAAGGGCAGTGGCAATCATGGCAATTGTATTTGACCACGCAATTTACCCGAATATCAGCGTTAATCATGTGAGTGAAACGTTATATATCGTGACAAATTGGTGGGATATTCCGCTATTATTTATTATTGGCGGGGTGGCAATTACGCCGATTGCGAGAACTTGGGCAGCTTTTTGGCACTTTGTGGTGCAGCGGCTAGTGCCAATTTTGGGAACATACTTGGCTTCTGGTGCACTCTTGGTGCTCGCTAGTCACTTTATTCACCAAGATAGCTGGCGTTACACTGGCTACTTCTTCTTACGTTTATTGTATGGCGGCCAGACGCTAGACGGCGACCTGACCTTGATGTGGCTGTTTACCGTGTACCTCCTAACGGTGCTTATCGTCACCCTACTGGTGAGTTGGGTCGACAGCCCAGCTATTCAAGTGTTCATTGCACTCGCCATGTTTGCGTTAAGTGTGATGTATGGCACGATTGGCTTTCTTCATTTCCAGTACATGCCTTGGGGAGCTGACTTAGTCTTGATGACCACGCTCTGGATGATTAGTGGTTACTATGTTTATCAAAACTGGGATAAAATGCAGTTTGGTCGGTTTTATGCCACAGCTGGATTGGTGATCTACGGGATTATGGTTTACTGTCGCTACGAATGGGGATTGAACTTTGAGTTGGTCTTAAAGGAACATCACATCAAGACACCTTACATGGCCGCTTTTGTGCCACTTTTTATGACGTTAGCAATTGGGATTGTTTGCTATTGGTTGGCGAAAAAACGTTGGTTTGATTGGTTATTACCAGTTGGCCGCTTTGCCGTTCCAATTATCTGCATGGTTCAATTAACGATAGATGTGGTGTCACACGTGTCCATCTTGAATCATATTCCAGCGTTATGGTTTTTGGGCCTCGTCGTGCCGATGCTGATTGCAGGGGTCTACCGGATGGTCCTTAAGCAATTTCGTTCCCAAAAATTAAACTAAGCATACAAAAAGCAGGTCACGCAATTGCGTGACCTGCTTTTTAATGAATAATAGCGCTATGTGCATTCACCAAACGTGAATAGGTGTTGATTGGTGATATGTACGATTGAAGTTGATTTGTCAAAGTTATCTTAACATGGCAGTGCGGGTATTTCAACTTGAAATATTGAAGCATTTTAGTACTGATTGATAGATAAGTATTGGCGTAATTCGGGTTATTGAGTATGGTTTCACCGTAAAAAAACTTTCTGATTTAAGTTGATTGAGGCGTACAAACTGTTGCCGAAATGAAAAGGCCCAGACAACCGTCTCGGCCTCAAAGGGGGAAAACAAAATTTAAGTGTTACGAGCGGGCGTCATGGACTTTCAATGCTAACTTCGCCCGGTTCACGTCAGTTCGATCAAGGTGGTTATACCCAGTTTTACTGGTCTTAACCTTGCTGTAGTTATAAACTTCGGGGGTCGAACTTGTTGCTGACATGGCGTCGGTGTGGTTTTGTGAGTGTAAGAGACCGAGAGAATGACCCATTTCATGAGCGATGATACCGGCATAGTTAAAGCTACGGGCTTTTAGGTCAAGTCGTTGACGGTTGATTGTTTGCTTTTGTTTGGCAATTTTAGTGTTGGCGGACTTGATCTGAGTCTGACGATAACGGTTATACTTTGAGACGTAGTTGGGGCTGCCGGCAATTGAGCGACTGTACAGGGTGATTCGTTTATTGGCCGCATTCACAGCGCTGGTGGTTAAGTGGGTTGTCATCTTACGCTTGATTTTACTCGTGTTTTGCGTATAGTCGGCCTTTTCTAATTGTATCTGACGTGTTCCGGGACGCCACCATGCGTCTGCTGAGGTGTTTTTATTCGTTAAGGTAACTGCCAGGTTATGGTTGTTTTTGGTTCCCTGAATGAAGACGGTGCGCCCCAGTTTTTGATTCCAGTAAGACATGGCTAACTTAACACTGGTTTTTAGACGTGAATCGTTGCTTGCCAGATACACGCGGGTGGTGGTTTGACCAGATAGAGCGGTCTGTTGGCCGTAGTCGAGTTCATAGTGCTGTGCCAGCGGACGCGCGTTGGCACGGTAATAACTACGGTTCTGATTTAGCGTTGTGGTCGTCGGTGACAAAGTTGCGGCGTGGCCTGTCGTTACAAGCGTTGTAAGCGGTAGACTAACCGAAGCAATTAAGGCGGCCGTAAACGTTAAAAGATTAGTATGATGTAACTTCAAGAAATCTCCTCCTCCAAAGTAATCCCTTGTGTACAATTCTATCTTATCTAATTTAACGAATGATCTCAATAAATATGCGCTTATTTCGAAAGGTGTGTGACCTTTCCGTGAAATTACCGAAATTGCCGGTCGTATCCTGTAAAATGAAGGTAAACGGAGGTAACCACCATGACTAAAATACTACTGATTAACGCCGGCAGCTCCTCACTGAAATGGCAGTTAGTGACCATGCCGAAAGAACGGGTGATTGCAAGTGGACAAGTAGAACGTTTGAACTTACCAGGCACAATTGTCAAAGTAGCGGTCAATGGCAAAAAGACCAAGGAAGTTGTGGAGACCCTTGACGAAATCACAGCTATTGATCGAGTGTTAAAACGACTGGTTACTGTGGGTGGCGTCAAGACACTGGATGAAGTTCAGGCGGTTGGTCACCGTGTTGTGGCAGGTGGCACCGTCTTTAAGGAAGCCATTAAACTGACACCGAGTCGAATCAATCAGCTCCAGGGTCTCAGTGAACTGGCGCCGTTACACAATCCGCTGGAAGTCCGTTGTATCGAATTATTAGCACAACGGCTCCCTGGTGTGCCTCAGTACGCGGTGTTTGATAGTAGTTACTTCCACGGATTACCAGAAAAGACCGCAATTTATGGTATCCCGTATGAATGGACTAAAAAATACCAGATTCGGCGTTACGGCGAGCATGGCATTTCGCATCAATTTTTAGCGGCCCGCGCGGCAGAGCAACTTGACCGACCATTATCTGAGCTCAACCTCATTACCATGCACCTTGGTAGTGGTGCTTCCATCACGGCCGTTAAGCAGGGTCAACCATTTGATACTTCAATGGGAATGACCCCCGTAACGGGTGTGATGATGGGGACGCGTAGTGGTGACGTTGACCCAAGCTTGGTGCCCTACTTAATGAAACGACTGTCGCTTGAAACACCAGAAGTGGTGATTCAAGAACTAAATGCATCATCTGGCTTATTAGGTGTATCCGGGGTTTCGTCGGATATGCGGGACTTACACACAGCTGCTAAGGATAATCGACGCGCACAGTTAGCATTGGAGATGTTTGTTAACCAAGTTGTAAAACTGGTCGGTGCTTACTATACAGAAATCGGTGGCGCCGACGCACTTGTTTTTGCCGGTGGGATTGGTGAAAAAGACGCCGATATTCGGGCAGCCATTATTGACCGATTAGCGGTGCTCGGCATTCAACTTGATCCTGAATTGAATACAATTGGTGCAGAGGGTCCGTTACAGGCAAAAGCTAGTTCGACCGCAATTTTACTCATTCCGACTAACGAAGAGTTGGCGATGGCGCGAGATGTGTGGGGATTAGTGAGTGACGAAGTTGTCGTAAAATAACACAATGATAAATACGCCCAAGAGCAATGAAAAGTTGCGCTTGGACGTATTTTTTAATTATCGTTATAGTTCAGGCATTCTTAGTTAACCAATCCTTGGCAGCCAACAATTCAGCTTGTGTTAAATGGTGGGATTGGTGGTTTTTGAATGGTTCCACGCTTGCCTGCTGCGCCGTTAATTGTGCGGTGAGTGCATCAAAATTATCTTTGGATACAATGGGGTCAACGTCACCGTAACTGGTAAACACCCGTGTATCAGCTAGGTTAGCCACACTTTCAGCGGGATCAATCAACATCGGGTGTAATAAAACTGCGCGCTTAAACGGGACTGTCTTATGCAGCATCGCGTACGCCGCAACGTTGGCGCCATTTGAAAAGCCAAGGACGATCAGTCGGCTGGCGTCGAGATGGTGTTCAGTCGTTTTTGTTTGAATTGCTTCCAGTAGCCAGTCCGTCTCGTGACTCAGACTGTCGAGATCAAAAGTCCCGTCAGTGTGACGCATGAAGTAGCGATTGCTGCCGTTTTCGCTAACTCGGCCACGGATGCCAAGTTTTGGATGCTGCGGAAACAAGAAGGTGGCAATCGGTAACAGGTCACTCTCATCACCACCAGTGCCGTGGAGCATTAAAACGGGGGCAAGTTCAGTATGGCCAGAGAAAAAAGCTGCATGAATATCAGTCATGAGTGACCTCGCCGGAGTTAAACGGCACCAGGTTAGCTTCAATTTCAGCACGTTGGCCTTCCAAAAATGGTGGTAATTCTAAGTGAACACCGGCTTCGTCGTAAGTTTCGTCTTGCAAGAATCCAGGCCCGTCCGTCGCAATTTCAAATAACACGCCTGGGGCAGCGCGGAAGTATTCAGACTGGAAGTAGAAGCGTTCAACGAAACCGGAATCGTGCAGGCCAGCGTTTTGCACCCGTTCGATCCAGTAACGAAGGCTTTCAGTATCATGGGTACGAAAGGCCATGTGATGGACAGTACCATAGCCCTGGATACCATCGGGTAAAATAAGACTGCGTTCAACGATGACCTGGGCGCCATGACCACCTTCGTGAAGTTCATAGAGAACTTGTCCGTCTTGATGGTCCAGCTCAGTAAAGCCCATCACGTCAACTAAGAGGCGGCCCAGCCGTTCTGGTTCTGAAACGGTAATGATGGTTGGCCCTAAGCCACTGATTGCCATGTCAGCAGGCACTTGACTTTGACGGTAGGGTGTCCCGCCTTCAAGGCCGACGTTATGTTCGTCAGAAACGAGCTGGTAACGTTGCTGATCAAAATCATAAAAGGGCAACACTTTTGCACCAAACTGAGTTTGAATAGCGTCCGTCACAACACCGGCGTCTGCTAAACGCTGTGCCCAGTAAGTCAGGGCGTCGTCATTAGGCACCCGAAACCCAATTCGGGAGATGCTATTTTTGCCAAATTTACCCTGATCAATGCCAGGAAAATCAAAAAAGGTGATGTCAGTACCAGCTGTGCCCATATCATCAGTAAAGTACAGGTGATAGGTGGAGACGTCATCTTGGTTAACGGTTTTTTTAATGAGGTGCAGGCCCAATAAGTTAGTCATGAAATCAAACATCTTGGGTGCACTCGACGTAATCGCGGTGACGTGGTGCAGGCCAATTAAATCAGTTTTTGCCATGATAATCCCTCCATAAGTAACGGGTTGTTTTCGGCCATTATGACAGGAAAACGGCGTGGCGACAATTATCTTGAATCGTTCGGATACGTATCATTCTTGAACGTCATCAAATTAATTCGAAAAAACGTGAGGATTGCTAAATTTTCAAATTGTTTCAAAATAATTTCAGGCGATGTAACAGAATTGTTAATGGACTGTAATTCGGGTGTGTTCCATCTGTTTTGTGAACGGGTTACACTGGAGGTAATCAATAAATTCGACTTAAGGGGAGTAACATATGAAATCAACTCAACTATTTAAGAAAGTTTTCGCGGGTTCATTAGCATTAGCGAGTGTACTGGCAATCAGCACAACGGCGTTTGCTGCTAAGACTAAGGTTGCCGATGTATCGCAGTATCAGGGTAACATTAATTGGTCAAAGGCTTCAAAGGACCTGAAGATGACCATTATTCGTGTGAAGCACGGTAACGCAGGCGATTCAGATTATCGAATTGATACAAAACGGAATGTGAACGCTAATGGCGCTGCTAAGTACGGTGTACCATTTGGTCAATATGATTATGCGGAATTTGACAGTGTGGCTGATGCCCAGAAGGATGCCCGTCAATTCTACGCACTTTCAAGTACTAAGGCTAAGTTCCTGGTGTTGGATAATGAGAAGCGTAAATCTGGTGTGAAGAGTTCCGAACAGACCTACGTCAACGCGTGGTTAAAGACGATGCGTAGCCTGACCAACAAGCCATTGGTTTACTACACATATGAAAGTTTCGTCACCTCACACAAAATCAACTACTCTAAGTTTGATGGTGCCTGGTTAGCTAAGTATTCATCAGCGAAGCCGAAGTACACCGCTGCGTTGTGGCAATATACCAGTACCGGTTCACTCTCCGGTATTAGCGGCCACGTTGATTTGAGCAAGATTCAAAACAGCAGCACGGTTGCCAACTGGACCAAGTCGACCAAGGCTACTTACATGAGCAGTGTGAAAGCCGGCCAGAAGATTCGGGCAACTCGTGGAATCAACCGTTATAAGACGGCTAACCTGACTGGCAAGATTGCCGGTGTGAAGTACAACACCACGTTGACGGCCAAGACCATTGCTAAATCTAGCGGCGGGACTTACCGAATCCAACTTTCGGATGGGTCGTATATCACCGCTAATAAGGCCTACGTTCAAGCTGAATAAAGTATGATTAATTGAGTCGTTAAAGCCACTTCCTGCACGGTTTGTAGGAAGTGGCTTTTTTATAGTTATGCAAATCGACTTTGACAAACAAAATTAAAATGCTATGATAAAACTATCATCTATTCTGAGAGGTAACTAAAATGAACGTGAATGCCATTTCTCAATTGAATAGTCGATTTTACTTTTGGTTTTTCCAGAGCTGATCTGTGAAGAGCCAGAAGCATTTTGTCATGAATGCTAACCGACCACGCAGATCAGTGAACGACTGCGTGGGCTAAAACCATGAAAATCATGGACCCGTGCAGTTTAAACTGTGCGGGTCTTTTAAATTTTAAGGAGTGTGTGCCATGAGCCGTTTATCAGAAAGTATGAAGCATGAGTTAAGTCAGATTCAACCATCATCAATTTTAAAGTTCAATCAAGAAATCTCGACGATACCAGATATTGTGAAGCTTACCCTGGGCGAACCGGATTTCAACACACCGGATCACGTGAAGCAAGCAGCGATTCAAAGTATTGAAAATAACGAGAGTCACTACACGGACTCACGTGGGACGGCGGGGTTACGTCAAGCGGCCGCCGACTTTTTAAAAAACAAGTACGATTTAAACTATGATCCAGAATCGCAAATCTTAGTGACGACGGGTGCTACGGAAGGTATTTTTAGTTCGTTAACCGCAATCTTAAATCCTGGCGATTCAGTGATTATTCCAACGCCAATCTTCCCACAATACATCCCAGTGTCGATCTTAAATGGCGCTAAGCCAATTTTCGTTGATACGTCTGATAACGGGTTCGTCTTGTCACCCGAAAAATTACAGGCGGCAATCGAAGCCAACCGCGACACTGTAAAAGCCGTGGTGCTAAACTTCCCAAGTAACCCAACTGGTGTCACTTACAGTCGAGAAGATCTCGAAAAACTAGCTGCCGTTTTAAAGCAGTATGATATCTTTGTTTTGAGTGACGAAATTTATTCCGAACTGACTTATGGCGAGACCCACGTCTCGATGGGCAGTATCCTACCAGAACAAACGGTATTGTTGAACGGCGTTTCCAAGTCACATGCCATGACCGGCTGGCGAATTGGCCTCATCTGTGGACCGGTGGACGTGATTGCTGAAATCGCAAAAGTCCATCAATTCGCGATTACATCAGCCACCGCTAACGCACAGGCCGCAGCGGAAGAAGCCTTCAAAAATGGTCCGGATGATGGCGTGGCCATGCGTAAGATTTACCAACAACGTCGCGACCTATTACTTGCTGGGTTACAAAAGGCTGGTTTTGAATGTGCTAGTCCAAAGGGGGCCTTCTACTTATTCGCGAAGATTCCAGCTAATTTGAATCAAGACAGTGTTGCCTTTTGTTACGAATTAGCTAAGGAAGCAAAAGTTGCCGTGATTCCAGGTGCTTCATTTGGCCCCGGTGGTGAAGGGTACGTTCGGTTAAGTTACGCCGCAAGCACAGAAGATTTAGAAAAGGCCGTTGCACGCATTCAAGCGTTCGCACAGGCCCACTAGAGAGTGAAGGAAGGCAGAATTTTGAAATTCTTGTTATATCATGCACGTGAAGATGAAAAGGTTGCCGTGAAACACTGGATGAGTCTGCATCCAGATGTTCAGGTCGACACGAATGATGTGCCATTGACCGAGAAAACGGTTCAACTGGCTAATGGTTATGACGGTATTGTGATTCAGCAACATATTCCAGTCGAAGCACCGACCATTTACGAACAGCTCCACGCGTTTGGCATTAAACAAATCACGCTACGCATTACGGGCTATGAAATCATTGATTTGGCCCTAGCTGCTAAGAATCACTTGGTCGTAACTAATGTGCCGGCTTATTCACCTCGCTCGGTCAGTGAGCTCGTACTGGCTCACGTGATGCGACTTGTTCGCCATCTTGGTATCACCCAAGCGCGTGAGACCAATCACGATTTTACTTGGGGCGGTTTGGAGGCCAACGAAATTCATAATCTGACCATTGGCATCATTGGTGCTGGTAAAATTGGCAGTGCGGTCGCTAGAATTTTCAAGGCACTGGGATCAACGGTCATTGCTGCCGATCCGATTCACCGACCAGAATTGGGCGATACACTGACCTACGTGGATCACGAAACAGTCTACAAAACCGCTGATATTGTTACGATGCACACACCGTTAACGGCTGAGACGACCCACATGATCGACGCCAAAGTTTTCAAAATGATGAAGCCATCCGCCTTTTTCATTAACGCTTCTCGCGGTCCAGTTGTTGTGGCCACGGACTTGGTAGCGGCGTTAGAAAATGGCGAAATTGCTGGCGCGGGCATTGACACCATTGAAGGCGACAGCCAGATTTTCAGCCAAGATTGGTCCGATCGACCACTGGATAACGCGCCGTTAGCTAAACTACTGACGATGCCAAATGTGAGTGTGAGTCCCCACATCGGCTTTTATTCGGATGCAGCGGTGGCAAACATGGTTGAGATTGCGTTGGATGATGTTTTGACCATTGCCAACGGTGGTGTTAGTCGGCATCAGGTGTTGGCTTAATACGAAGCTAGGTTTATGACCGAAATTATTTTAAATTGAATTAAAAAGCGATGATTCTTTAAATGAGAGTCATCGCTTTTCTGTATCATTAGAAATGTTTGGATATGATGTCGCCTACAGTAGTCCGTCAAGGTCGTGACCTGCTGTGGGGCCGGTTCGAGCCAAAAATCGGTCTCGAGCCTCGAATTGAAGACATACCAAAGCCCGTTGTATGTCTTCAATTCGTCCCCGACTGTGTCCAGTCGTTCCGCTGCAGGTCACGACCCTGACAGCCTACCTCCGGCTGAATATAGATCGCACAATGGCTATTACAGATTATGATACTAAGTTAATTGTAATTTAAATTTTAAAACTGAATTAATCTCTGATGTAACGGGCCCGCACGCTATTAATCTTAGCGTCAATAAGACGGGAAAACTCGGATTAAGCCCATCGATTTCAAGTGCACACCAGCTTCTTTTTCACTGATTTTAGTGTAAAATAGAAGGTGAAAACGATATCAATTTTTGAAAGGTGGTGAGGCGCATGGCACTTCCAGAACCATTTTATTTTAAGGGCGGCCAACCCGCTGTTATTTTATTACACACTTTCTCTGGCACCCCGACCGATGTTCGAGTGCTCGGTAGAAGTCTGCAAAAGCAAGGCTATACCGTGATGGGACCGATGTTTACCGGTCATGGGACCGCAGACCCTAAGCAGATTTTTATGCAAGGACGACCGGAACAATGGTGGCAGGATACCATTGCGGCCATTCACCAGCTTGAAGTTGATGGTCACCATCAAATCGCTATTTTTGGCGAATCACTTGGTGGATTATTCGCAATGAAGGCACTGGCCAAGTTTGATGAGGTTGTGGCGGGCGGCACGATTGATACACCACTGTTTCCAGTGGATAAGAGTCGCGTTGCTGACCGCTTTTTGCAGGAATGTCTGGCTTGGTATCAGAAGTTGAAGTTACCCCAAAACGAGATTGAACCGAAAATGGCTTTTTTGACGCACCACATCAGTGAGATGCTAACGGCGATTTCTGAATATACGATCCCTGTGCATGATGCAATCAACGGGTTAACCAAGCCCGTCTTTATTGCCCAGGCTGAGGCCGACGAACTTTTGGATCGAACGATTGGCCGTCAGTTGGCTGACTACTTGGCACCAAGTGCACCCGTTACCTATCACAGCTATCCAGATGCGCCCCACGTGATGACATACAGTCCAGCTGGGCGTCAATTAGCTACGGATATCGCAACTTTTTTGACTCAGACACTTCCAATTATTGATGAGGCCGACTGATTAACTCTGGTGAAGGACACACTGATGACATCGAAATGGAGGGATGATTATGCGTCGCTGGATGATTTTACTCACAACGGTTTTAGCAGTTACGGCTGTCGCTGGTCCTACGACAGCGGCCGCCAAAAGCAAGCGGACACCGACTCCTACCAAGCGTGTTCTAGCGCACACTGCGAGTTACTATCAACTACACGAAGATGAGTTGATGGCGACGTACGGGATTGATCAGGGCTATCAGACCGCTTTTGATAATCACACCAAAATTTGGGTGTACGATCAGACTCGTACAAAAGGGCTAACGAAGTCAATTAAGGTTGCCATGAGAGATTGGAACAGTCAGCTTGGCCAAACCGTTTTTGTAACGGGAACCAAAAAACACCACACACTGACAATTAAACTGACTTCTGCTAGTAGTGCCGGTGATGGTGAGCAGATTGCTTGGTGGCGGCCTACCAGCCAGTCTGTAGAGGTTTCACAGCCGTTCTTTAATCATGAATGGCTAGATATCAATAAATATATGAAGCTAAATTATGCTCGTCAAAATGGCAATCAAATCGATTTAGTGAAGAGTTCAATTGATGACACTACCACTGATGTAGCACGTCAAGTTGAGTATTCACGGATTTTGGCGCATGAATTTGGTCATAGCTTAGGGCTGTCACACTCTAAGAATCCTGCTGATTTAATGTATGCGGGCATTGGGTTCTCGGATATTTATCATTATGATGACGTGACATCGGCCAATATTTGGGCGAACCCGCTTAGTAAAACGGATATCAGCCGCGGTAAGTTGGCGGTGATATTAGCAGATTAATCAAGGCATTATAAAACGACTCAACGGCTATCATAGTGTTGGGTCGTTTTTTGTCTCGAATGGTCGAAGTAAGGCGTATACAAAAACACCATCACGGGAGAAACATGGCTATTACGGCATTAACCAAAGTTCTCCACGCTTGGTCTCCCATTTTTTTTAATTTTTTCAAAAAAAGTGGGAGACGTAACCGGCCGAAAACCGTTGATTTTAAAGGGTTTCAGCGTAATATAAAGAGTGTAAAGAAAAGCGCATCAAACAATCTTTGGAGGGGGCTGAGTGACTATGCAGACGACACGATTAAGGTCTAAAGTCGGCTATGTTTGGGTATCGTTAGGTGCAGCATTTAGTTTTGGCATCACGCAATTACCAACAACTGTTCAGGCTGCAACGACGAACCTGACTCAAAACACCGACGACCTAACTGAAGCCGTATTTATTGGTTTAGGACTACTACTCAGCTTACTCGGATTGTTTGAACTTGATGCTTATCGAACCCGTCATCCTCGACAAAAGAAGACGGCTAGAAAACAAACACAACGGGCGACGCAATCAGCGTCAGCACAACGATGATAGGAGCGATTAACGATGAGACGAATAGACTTAACAAATAAACGTTTTTCCCGACTAACGGTAGTTGGCTTTGCTGGTAAAAACAAGAACGGTAACGCAATGTGGCGTTGCCACTGTGATTGCGGCAAAGAGGTTGTTGTCGATGGTTACCTGCTACGTAGTGGGAGCACGAAGAGTTGTGGATGTTTGAGACGTGATCGTGGTCGCGAAGTCATGCAGACTAATAACAAGTTATTAGCCCACCGTGGTAACGTGAGTAACCTACGACAAGTCGAAGGCACCAGCCTAATTTCAGTGCTCAACCGACGTAAGAATAACCATTCTGGCGTTGCTGGCGTTTCCTTTGATACGCGTTCGAAGCACTGGGTTGCGCGCTTGATGGTTAGAGGGACGCTCGTTTTAAATCACAGTTTTGTGAGATTTGACGATGCAGTTGAAGCGCGTGAGAAAGCGGTTGATCAATACCTTGGACCATTGTTGGCACGCGAAGAAAAGCGGGTTAACGCATAAGAAAGTATTTAACCAAAAACACATCAATGTTTTCAGCTAACGGGGGGCCGTTGGAGTTGAAAACATTGATGTGTTTTTGGTTTACATCTAGCAAGCGAAGACTTACGGTATATTATCACTGATTGCAGATGTTCAGTAAAAGACTAAATATCGGTGGACCCAATAGTTAGATACACGTTTGTCTGTTTGTGACGTTTCTACCTCAGTAGATTGATATAAATATTGTTCCTTGAGAAGGGATTCAGATTTGGATTCGAGAAGTCGCCAAAAAAGCGATTAAAAATCGCTAATTTCGCGCACCTAAGTTAATTTTGCCGTTCAGACTAATAAAGTAGGCTGCCAAGCCAGTGACAGGGTTACTGCCACCGCCACCAATTGCGCTACCAGAACCGTGTGACTGACCATCGTTAGCAACCGCGTCTCGGTGAATTTGTTCACTTTGTTGGTTGTCGAGTGCCGTCTTGGTCGTCGCTTTCTTGGCGATATTTTGCTGTTGTTGCGCAGCGTTAGTCGTGTTGTTGTTTGAGTTTGTAGCGTGATTCGTGCTGTTATTACTGTTACTTTGCTGATTAGTAGATTGAGCACTAGCAGGTTGGTTTGTTTGCGTTGAATTAGTCGGCTGATCTGTTGACGTGGTTGATCGGGTCGCGTTTTGACCAGAAGCCGAAAGGTTATTTAAAGCAGCTGCAGGCGACTGTCCAAGTTCGTTGCTGGTGACATCATGAGTAACGCTAACGGATGTAGAGGCGTTGCCTAACTGTGCGACAAGTGGCATGGTTGGGCGCTTAAACGGATTAGCGCTGGTGTCGGGCTTTGACACTTTGACTGTGTAATCTGTTTCAGTATTACCAAAGTGTTGGGTCGGTGACACGCCGTTGTTTAAGACCACGTAACCTTGTTGACGGAGATCAGTCAGTGTCGGGTTGAGCGCATCGTTGACACGAGTGCCAGTTTGACCCGTTACAGTGGTTTGACCAACTTCGGTTCCAAGTGATGTTACAAAGTGAATATTAGTTGAGTCAGCCTCGCTGGTTGTCGTTGTGGTGTCAGTTGCAGCGTTTGTTTTCAGTTCTCCGGTCGTAGTTGCTGGATTCGACACGTCAGTCGCAGAATTGCCCGTTAAAACAACGGGGCCAATGCTGCCAATCAGCGTAGAAGTAGATTGATCAGTCGTGAGTGACACACCGATGCTGTACGCGGAACTACCGGTGACTTGTGTCGTAGCAGTCGTCAACTGCCAGCTCGACGTATCAACCTGACTTGTTGAACTGGTTGGCTTGTAATAGTAAGTCACGACCACTGAGTTAGCATTCGTCAAAGATTGAACAGTCTGACGAATTGTTCCGGTGGCGTTACTTGTTGCATAGACGTATTGGTAACCGCTGAATGGTAGGTCAGTATAGTTTGTTTGATAGGTTTGACCAAGCGTCGCGTAATTAGTTGGCAGCGTATAAGTCCAAAGCACGTGAGTTGGATCAGTTGCATCCACGTAGCGCACAACAATGGCAGAAAGTGGCATGTAAGTCAGAGTGACTGATTGGACACCAGTCGTAAAGGTTGTTGGTAATTCGGTTGCCAAATCACCAACATAACCATAACCAGTTAATTGTGAAACGTAGGTCGCACTATCAGCTGTGACAGGACCAACCGGAACAGTCAGTTGAGTGCTACTCAATGTTTGCTGTGTCAAACCGTTTACTCGGTGAATAATCAATTCGCCAGTTGTCGCGGTAACTTCCGCTTCGCTTGATGCTGAAGCAACGTTGCTAACCAAACTACTCGTAGTGCTTTGATCTGACATGATTGATGATGTAGCACTATTGCTGGCAGCACTAAGTGAAGACAAAATACTACTCATCACTTCGCTGCTGGTTAAGCTGGAAATCGCACTAGTATTGCTGCTCGAAGTTTCATAGCTAGCAGATAGCGAAGCCTGGTAACTGGCATTACTGGTGGTAGATGCATTGCTAGTTGCAAAAGCACTTTGAGCTGAAGAATCGGCATTAGTTGATGTCACAACCGAAGCAAGATCACTTGTCGTGGCAGGAGTGCTTGAAGAAGCGCTGACATTAACCCCCGAGGTAGCACCAGAGAACCAATTTGTAGTTGCTGAGCTGGTGTTGTCAGTGGATGCAGAAACACTTGATGACTGTGTTTCTGATGAAACGGCTGTGCTGGATGAGCCACTAGCTGCGCCAGAAGCGACGGCAGAAGTCACACCAGCACCGGAAGTCTCTGTTGAGGTGCCAGAGTTAGACGACGTTGATGAGGTTGTCGTGGTGCTACCACCAGGATTGTGAGCAAATGAACCCGTAACGATGCCAGACAGCACGCCATTGTTATTATTCGTATTGGTATTAGTTGTTGTGACCGTAGTCGTGATTGTGTTGGCTGATACTGGTGCCATCTGAAGCTGTAAACCAGCTAATACGGTGGCAGAGAATAAACAGGCAGCGAGCCATTTGGTTTGGGTTTTATTATTGCGTGTCATCAACGTCACTTCCTTTCTGTTCTGGGAAAAGTTGTGGTAACTTGTCCCGTTTGGTATCTAAGATTAAGTCGGCCAAGTTAGACCAATCAACCGGAGTTGGCGGATCTTGCCAGATAACTTGGGTGCGATCGACTTTCGGTGAATGAAAATCAGAAATATAAATATCCGTTTCCGGCGTTAAGTGTGGATCGATAATGATGTGGGCGTGATTAAATGCGTCCAGTGATTGAATGACATAATTGGTGTAAAGCGTTCCTTGAGAGAAGTCGACGCAGATATGAACCTGGTCGCGCATCAGTTCAGGTGGAATCGAGTTGATCAAGGCGAACATGTAACTAAAGTACAAGTTAACAGCCATTTTCTGAGTCAAACGTAGATCTTCCCGGCGTTGGAGCTTCGTGATATTGTGTGAAACCGCAACGTCAAAGGCGGGATAAAGTTCGGCAAAGAATTGCACTTGTTCAGGATTGATGAACGTTGTTGGCTCAATGTAAAAAGTTGTGAACTGAAAGTGAATGCTCAGCAAGCTATCTTCAAGCAACTGGTCATTAACAAAATTGGTTGCCAATAAGACGTTGCTAGAACGAATTTCGGTTAAAAACTGGTTCGTTAACTCGTCAATAGCCGGAATCCCGGCAGATAAAGCATGCATCTGTTCACTGCCGAGATAACCCTGGGCGATGAGAAAACTGTAAAGATAGTTAAATTCATCATTGCTCAATGTGAGTTGATCAGCTAATAACGTTTGTAAACGTGACAGCATGGCTTGATTACGCTCGTCCGGTTCAACTTGCAGCCGCTGATGATGACTGATTGGATGCTTATCTAACTGGCGCAATAACCAAATTCGCAAAAAAGTTGACAACTTTGTTTCTTGAGTCGGATCCAGTTGATCAGGTAAGCCAGCTTGAATGGCTTCAATCAGGTCATTGATCAAAGGGTTCAGCGCTTCGAATGGATCCGAAACACTGTTATACATCGTGTAATAGAGTTGGAATAGATGTAGCCGAATCGTAAATTCCTTGCCAGCATACAAGCTGCTAGCTTGGTAGAAGCCGTGCTTTTTGAGAATCGCCTCGAGTGAATCTAAGGAACGATAAAATACTGAGCTACTCATGAAATTAGCGGCAACGTATTCCTTCTTGGTGTATAAGTTTTCGTAGAAGAATTGATACTCCAAAGCGGTGAAGAGTGGTGATCGATTGAGGTAGAGCAACGCTGCTTTTTGGAGGCAGTAGGTGTTTAATCCATGTGCCTGCCACTGACCCTTATTGGGTTCATCAATATAGCAAGGTGTCTTACCGGCAATCAGCGCTAAATCAGTGTTGATGCTTTCGAAGTATTTGTTGAGTTGGTAAGTTGTAAGGGACAGTTCTTGAGCTAACGCATCCTTGTTCAACACCAGATTAGTCTGCTGAGTAAACAACGATAGAATACTGTAGCAGATGTAGTCGTTTTTAGTTAATAAGAAAGTGTAGTTCATCTAAATCAGCCATCCCAATCATTTAAAGTACGAATTATTCCTACTCTAAATTATACCTTATTATACTCGTGTTTGTCCCGTAAATCAGAGTTGCAGCCCAAGTTAAATCGTCAGTTTTTTCAAAAAAATTGAAAAAACTGGGAGAGTACACCCATTGAATTTTGTACAATGAACCGAGATAATGAAAGGGTATTGAAGTACTCGGGCTTAATATTTCTGATAAGGCTATATAACGTTGATATTAATCGGGGGAATTTTAATACAACTCTCAAACCGTGAACAAGAGCCGTCTAACAGTAATGATTCGGCTGAAACGGAACGACAATGTCTCATTCATGCGTGGGGGCGTGTGATGCGGGCGTGTCACTAAAACTTCGGGAGGCGGTGGCGACGAACCATCCGTCCCGACCAATTTGTATGTAACGGCGACCTTGAAAGCTCAGTTGTACTCCACCAACGTGACTTTCAGCACCATTGCAGCTTCAGAGAAACCGCACTGCGTTGTTCCCCAATAACGCGGTGCGGTTTTTTGTTTACGCATTTTTCAGCCGATTATGAGAGCAAGTCTTCTGATTTCTAGTAGCTTCGGAGGGCAGTTGCTGAGTTAGCGGTCATTGATGCCATTACAAGAATACGGGTAAGTGTGAACAATCTTAGGGGTTATCGTAGGCATCATCATGCTATTTAACCCGGTGTTCAGTGCAGCTACAGCGGTGATCTTTGTGGCCGGTTTCTTAATACTGACAGGCATTTTATTGATTGCACGTGCGTTTTAATTATTGAGAGGCCAATTAACTTACAACAGTTTCAATTTAAGGCCTTGTTGAACGTAACACAGATACTTGACCATTGTTGTAGGTATGATGTAAGCCGTAGTGTTCCCGGTTCTGGCCGTTTCCTGCAGTGAAACGACTGGGAACCAGTCGGGGACGAAGTTGAAACGTGCAGGGGCTTTGGCACGGTTCAACTTCGAGGCCCGAGACAGCTCTTTGGCTCGGACCGGCCCCACAGCAGGAAACGGCCAGAACCGGGAGCCGGAGGCGCAGGATTAATTGGCCGACGAAAGTATGTGTCAATTGATGACCGAAAATACCCGTTGACTTTCAAAATAAGTTCTGTTAAATTTTAATTAAAGAAAAGAGGAGGATATCATCATGACAAACTTATTAACTAACCAAATTACATCATCCTCCTGGTCTGCAGTATCTTCTGTGTAGACCCCTTTTCACATGCACCACAGGTCATCACAGATGAAAGTTATTTTCAACTGTGAGGCCGTCTAACGACTGAATGAACCGCCCTCACAGTGTACGCTGTGGGGGCTTTTTAATACCATAAATTATTCGGAGGAATGCGTGATGACAGTTTATAATTTCGCCGCTGGTCCGGCAACTTTACCTGATGAAGTGATTCAACAAATTCAAACAGAGCTTCCCTCACTCCAGGGATCAGGCATGAGCATTCTAGAAATTTCTCATCGTTCTGCCATGTTTGATGAGATTATCAACACCGCTCAACAGGATCTGCGCGACTTGATGGCGATACCAGATGACTATGAGGTACTCTTTTTCCAAGGCGGTGGGACTGGCCAATTTGCGGCTGTGCCACTGAATCTGGCAACAACACATCATCGAATCGCATTGCTTGATAGCGGTCACTGGGCAGCAAAGGCTGGTGACGAGGCCACTAAACTTGGGGTTACCGTAGACACCTTGGCGACAACTAAAGGGACCCATTACGATAAATTACCGGCGCTGACCATGACACTTCCTGCTGATACGTACGATTACATGCACATCTGTACGAACAACACGATCGAAGGCACTGCTTATCATGCACTGCCTAAAACCAGCGGTGTGCCGCTGGTAGGCGATATGTCATCTAACATCATGGCGCAACGCTATAACGTTAGTGACTTTGATTTGATTTTCGCCGGTGTGCAGAAGAACTTGGGCCCGGCTGGCGTCACCATCGTCATTGTCAAGAAGTCACTGATCAAAGAAGTTGACCATATTCCAAGCGTCTTTGACTACAGCTTGTTTGCCAAGAAGAATTCGATGCCAAATACACCGCCAGTCTTCAATATTTACGCGACTGGGTTAACTTTGAAATGGCTTAAGTCAATTGGTGGTATCGACGAAATTGAACGACGTAATCAGAAAAAGGCTAGTCTACTGTACGACTTTTTAGACCACTCTAAAGTTTTCAATAACCCTGTAAAGCCAGCAGATCGGTCACTCACAAACGTGCCGTTTATGACTGGTGACGCAAAGTTGGATGATGCAGCGGTGGCTGATTTGACCGACCACGGCTTAATGAACCTTAAGGGGCACCGAAGCGTTGGTGGATTACGTGCCAGCTTGTATAACGCGATGCCATTTGAAGGCGTTCAAGCGTTAGTAAACGAACTTTATCACTTTGAAAAGAACCTTTAGGAGGTAATAGGATGTATCAAATTAAAACCTATAATGCGATTGTACAAACCGGCTTAGACCGCTTTAATGATGATTATCAGATCAATCAAACGGATGATGCAGATGGTTACCTGATTCGCTCAGTCGATTTACACGAGCATGATTTTCCTGAAACGTTGAAGGTAATCGCCCGTTGTGGCGCCGGGTTTAATAACATTCCGTTGGATAAAGCAACAGCAAATGGGACCGCTGTTTTCACGACACCAGGTAGTAATGCCAATGCAGTGAAAGAGTTAATGATTGCCGTTTTAATTGCGGCTTCACGAAATTTGTTTGCGGCAGCTGATTATGCCGCTAATAATAGTGGTGCAGACATTTCAAAACGTACGGAACGTGATAAGACAAAATTCAATGGTCAAGAGCTGCTTGGCCAGACGTTAGCCGTGATTGGTGTTGGCCATGTGGGCTCACTAGTTGCTAACGCTGCCAGCAATTTAGGCATGAAGGTGGTCGCTTATGATCCGTACCTATCTTCAGATGCCGCATGGCGTATTTCGACGGATATTAAGCGTGCCAAGACTCTGGATGAAGCGTTAGCCGTTGCCGATTATGTGACCGTTCACGTGCCTAAAAACGCTGAAACGACCGGCATGATCGATGCAGATGCTTTTGCAGCCATGAAGCCGGGCGTCAAAGTCTTTAACTTTGCTCGGGGTGGTATTGTTGATAACACCGAGATGATCAAGGCACTGGATGATGGCCGAGCGGAGGCGTACTTTACCGACTTTGGTAGTGATGAAATTCTGAATCGGAATGATGTTGTGATCACACCGCACATTGGTGGGTCCACTGCAGAAGCTGAGACAAATGGTGCCGTACAGGGTGCTGACTCGATTATGACCTTCTTGGAAACCGGGAACGTTTTAAACAGTGTGAACTTGCCAAATTTACAGGTCCCATTTGTCGCACCATACCGGATAACGGTCATGCACAAAAACATTCCTAACATGGTCGGCCAAATTGCTACAATTTTGGCCAATGCGAACATTAACATCGAAAATATGAGTAACGCTGCCAAGAATGACGTGGCTTACACGATTATCGATGTGAACCATTTGCAACAACAGGATGCTGCAATTATTGATCAACTCAGTGCCATTGACGCCGTTTACCGTGCTCGAATTTTAAAACGCGAGCAGTAATGACTTTGAAAGACGAGGAAAATAATGACTGATTTTTACTTTATTCGTCATGGCCAAACACAAGCTAACGCCATGGGGTTAAAACAGGGCACTATTAATTCAGAAATCACGCAGCTGACGCCAACCGGTGAACAGCAGGCGCAACAGTTGCACGATCATTTTGACATTGGATTTGCTGATCAAGTGGTGGTTAGTCCCTTAGATCGTACACGCCGAACAGCTGCAATTGTTAACCAAACCGCTCAGTTGCCAGTTGAAGTCGATGATCGACTACTCGAAATTTCTTATGGCAGCTGGGATGGCCGCCAAAACGCAGAATTGGAGCGTGACCACCCCGAAGTGTTTGATCCAGTTCTACATGATGTGTTACCGAGCTATACAACTTTAGCAACGGATGGCGAGTCTTTCGGACATGTTGTTAACCGAGTGCGGACTTTCATGAATGAGTACGCTACTCGGCAGCCGAATGGTAAGATTATTGCAGTGACTCACGGTTTCACGGTGAAGGCGGCGGTCCTAGCCGCACTTGATCCAACCAACGTAATGACGTTGCCTGAACCTGAAAATACGAGTGTGACGAAGATTAGTTTGATCGACGGTCGCTACTACGTCTGGTTCTACAATCGTCGCTATTAAGACGACTCAAAAAGCTTCAGGACTTTACCGTAGTTGGTATCGTCCTGAAGCTTTTTTGTAATCAAGTTGGTTGGTTGATTTAATGAAAATAAATACAACTACTGTTCCGTTCAGCAATAGCTGAGGGTGAGCGACTGATATTACAGCGTCAATACTAAGTTATACCACGTCTCACCAGCGTGTGTTGACTCAGACACGCCTTCATTGACGTAACCATGACGCTCATAAAAGGGGACCAGTCGTTCAAGACAGGTCAACGTAATGGCTTCACGTCCTTGTGAGCGGGCAACTTCAGCAAGTTTGGTTAATAGATTACCTGCCAGTCCGTGCTTTTGAAATTTAGCTTCAACTGCCAAACTGAGAATAGTCTGATACCGATCAGTCTGTTGATTAGCTTCAAGATGCTCGAAAAGATCATCGGTGATATAGCGTTCATCTGAAGCAGGGCCAACGACATAGCCTAAAACACGGTTGTCTTCCTTGGCAACGATAAACGTATCACTGATCCGCTTAATTCGTTCGGCCATGCTTGGTCTGGTTGCGGCTTCGTCTTGATTAAAGCCTTGATTTTCAATTGTCATGATCTGGTCAAGATCAGCGGGTTGTGCTTCTTGAAATGTGAGCATTTGAATCCTCCAACAAACAACGTAATATTTGAAGCGGTAATCAATATTATAGACCGGCTGTTAGAAAAAGCAAAATTCATCGGGAAAAAGTTACAAAAATCACAAGAATGATTTTTACGTTATTGTAGCATTAATTTTAAAAGGTAAAACGTTAAACGAGGTACTAAAGGTCATAAAATAACCAGTATGAGTTATTTTATGACTAACACCATGTTTTTAACTTTATGCATATAATTTGACTTATAAATGCATGATGAATAGAATGAGTATCATACATGACATGTATTTTTTAGGCGGAAAGCCTTTTGGAGGATGGTGGCAGTCATGACGAAACAATTTGTGTCGTTGCCCGTCGTTGAGTCGAGTCTCTACTTATTTGGTGGGCACCAAAGAACAGTCCCTGGGGGCTGGCGTTTTTTTGAACAGAAACATCAGGCGTTTGAGTTGATGTGTATTGTTTCTGGTCAGCAAAAAACGGAGATAAAAGGTCTTTCGAGTTATACGTATGGCGCTGGCGACGCGTTAATTATTTCGCCGGGAACGTTACACACTAACGAAAATGCTAGCGCAACGGCTGAAATGACTTACATTACCTTCCATTTCAATATTGAAAGTTTGGCGTTGAAATCGGAAATTATTGGCAACGTTGCTAACAAAGTTTTGAAAGCGAATACACCCATTGCCAAGTTAGCTCAGTCGACCGCTGAAGAAATGGTGGCAGATAGTCTTAGGCCGAATCTGGATATGGAACAAAAGAAGATTAAGATTCAGATTACGCTCCTGAATTTTTTGTATGGTCTAATGGCTAACGTGAAACACTATCAGCCCTCGAATGCCAAGTATTCAGAGCGTGAGGCTCAGATCAGCCGGGACATGGCGACTTTGATTGAAGACAAAATCGATCAACCAGAAATTCCGGATTTTTCATTTGGTGATATCTGTCTGACACTCGGTATTAGTTCTGGATATGGTCACCGAACGTTCAAAAAGGTGTATGGCATCACACCACTTCATTTTATTGAGGAACAAAAGTACCGTAAGGCCAAGCTATTACTCGGTTCGCCGGAAAATTCAATTGAAATGGTCGCTGAGATGTTGGGTGCAAGCAGCGTGTCAAATTTCACGAAACAATTTAAAAAGTGGGCGGGTATTACGCCAAGTAAGTACCAACGACAACTGTCTGGCAAGCGTTCGGTACGCAACGTTAAAGATAGTGGTTACTTTGAATAAAATATTGAAAATTCCGTATATTAATGCACTTTTACTTGATTGTAAAAGTGTTATTTTTGACTAGTTCGTTATCGCCAAGGTCATATTTTAACTAATTTTGGGCACGAAGTAAGATAGCCAGGTACCGTGAAAACGGATACAATTTGAACCGTAGCAAACTAGTTTGTCCAAACATATCACTCACATGATAAAAATGGTTAGCAGAATAGTTCGTGATAAGGTGCACTTATCGATATTTGGTTGTTCTTTTGAACCAACCAAATGACTATTCAAAGTCAGAATGGAGGAAACAGTTATGGCATCAGTGCCTAAGCAAGACGCCGTTGTGCAAAACGACGAATTTGCCAAGTTATCTTGGCGTGAACGAATTAGTTACGGGGCAGGTGACCTCGCGCAAAACTTAATTTTTGGTACCATCGGTTCAATGCTCTTATTCTATCTCACCACCGTTTACGGTATCTCAGCAGCTGCTGGCGCAACAATCTTCTTGGTCGTTCGTTGGATCAACGTTTTCTGGGATCCATGGGTGGGGGCCTACGTGGACCGTCACAACTTCAACCCTAAAATTGGGAAATATCGCCCATTCTTAATTAAGTATGGGATTCCGTTGACCATCTTGTCGGCACTGTTATTCTTACCGATCGATGCCGTTCGTGGTAACGTCATTTACGCGTTCGTTGCTTATATGGCCACTGCCATGGTTTACTCATTGGTTAACATTCCATACGGTGCCTTGAATGCCAGTTTAACACGTGACAACGATGAAGTGTCAACGTTAACGACGGTCCGGATGACTGAAGCGAACATTGGTAACTTGTTAGTTTATACGTTCTTGCCATTGTTTGTACAAATGGCTTCACCAGCAAAACAACTTAAAGATATTGGTTTCTTTGGCATCAAGTTAAACCTTGGGAACTATGCTTCACCAAAGGCCGGTGGTGCCTACTTCCTCGTGATGTCAATTTACATGGTGATTGGTTTTATCATGTTAATGTTCACGTACTCAGGCGTGAAGGAACGGGTCTTACCAACTAAGGAAGAATCCGATTCTGTTAAGTACAGTGATTTGTTCACTGAACTTAAGAACAACAAGCCACTTCAAATTCTTGGTTTCTTCTTCTTAATTGGTTTCACTTTCATGTTCTTTGGCAACACCGTTTGGGCTTTCTACATGCAATACACTGTGGGTCACCCAGAATGGATGGCTTCAATCAACTTAATTGGTTCAATTCCTGGTATCTTCCTCGTGTTCTTATGGCCAATTGTGCGTAAGAAGATTGGTAAGAAGGGCTTCTTCTACCTTTTCTTGACGCTCTTCATTGCCGGTCAATTAGTGATCTGGGTATGGGGCATGCCTGCATTTAGAAACGCAACTGCCCTAGGTTACATCGGTCGTTTCTTACAACAATGGGGTTTAACTGCCGCTACCGGTTACATGTGGTCAATGGTACCCGAAGTTGTTTCTTACGGCGAATACAAGTCTAAGAAACGGGTGGCTGGTATCATTAACGCCATCATGGGTCTGTTCTTCAAGATTGGCTTGGCTTTAGGTGGGATCATCCCTGGTTACATCAACGCCTTTACGCACTTTGATGGCACCGCTGCTCACCAATCGGCTTCAGCCTTAGCTGGTATCCAATGGTCAATGATCTGGATTCCAATTGCCTTAGCTATCGTTGCCATGTTTGTCATGAGCCGTTACCCATTAACGGATAAGCGTGTGGCTGAAATTAACATCGAACTCGAACAAGATCGTAAGACTAAAGCTACTCAAGACTAACTTTAAGTCACAAGTATTCAATTAAAATAACTTTTGGAAGGAATAATACTCATGAAAATTCAGAATCCTGTTTTACACGGTTTTAACGCAGACCCTAGCATGATTCGAGTGGGCGACACTTACTACATCGCTAACTCGACCTTCGAATGGTTCCCAGGCGTTCGTCTTCACGAATCAAAGGATATGGTTCACTGGAACTTGCTACCTTCACCACTCTCAACGACTACTTTACTGGATATGAAAGGTAACCCCGCTTCAGGTGGGATTTGGGCCCCAGATTTAACCTATGCTGATGGTAAATTCTGGTTGATTTATACAGACGTGAAGATCACCGAGGGTGCCTTCAAGGATATGACCAACTACTTGACCACGGCTACGGACATCCGCGGACCGTGGACTGACCCAATTCGCGTGAATGGGGTGGGCTTTGATGCCTCGCTGTTCCACGATGATAATGGTCGTAAATACTTGGTCCAACAAACCTGGGATCACCGTGAATACCACCACCCATTCAACGGGATCACCTTAACTGAGTTTGATACTGACATCATGAAGTTAAGGCCAGAAACTGCCCGTAACATTTACAATGGGACGAAGGTTAAGCTGGTTGAAGGACCACACCTTTACAAGATTAACGGTTATTACTACTTGTTCGCCGCCCAAGGTGGTACGGTATATACCCACCAAGAAGTCGTTGCTCGTTCTAAGAGCTTGGACGAACTTTCGTTTGAAAGTGAACCAGATGGCCCATTCCTGACCAACTTTGATACCCCTGATTTGGGTATTCAAAAACAAGGTCACGGCGCTTTAGTCGACACACCAGGTGGCGAATGGTACTACGCATCACTTTGTGGTCGTCCTTGGAACCACGAAAATGAATCAGCTTATGATCCTCGTGGTTGGTGTACGCTTGGTCGTGAAACTTCTATTCAAAAAGTTGAATGGGATGATCAAGGCTGGCCTCGTATTGTTGGTGGTCACGGTGGAACTGTTGAAGTTGAGGCGCCTAAGGATGCTATCTTAACTGACGCACCAGTTGACGGGTCACAACACGACGAATTCGATACACCTGAATTAAATGGTGAATGGAACACTTTACGGACACCATTTACGGCTGAAGTGGGTTCTACCGGTGATGGTAAATTAACGCTGATTGGTAAGAACTCATTGGCAAGCAACTTCGATGTGTCGATGATTGCCCGTCGTTGGCAAGCATTTGATTTTGATGCTGAAACCAAGGTTAAGTTTGATCCATTCACTTACCAACAAATGGCTGGGTTAACTAACTTCTACAACGACAAGCACTGGTCATTCATCTTCATCACCTGGGATGAAAAGAAGGGCCACGTGATTGAAATTGGCGAAAACAATAATGGTAACTACACGTCATACCTGAAGGATGATGCCATTGCGATTCCTGATGGGACTGAAAATGTTTGGTTCAAAGTGAAGGCGCGTAAGCAGTCGTACAGTTACGAATACTCATTCGATGGTCAAAACTGGCACGAGATTCCAGTAACCTTAGATGCAGCCATTCTTTCTGATGACTACGTACTACAAAACTACGGTGGCTTCTTCACCGGCGCCTTTGTGGGCTTAGCCGCTGTGGATTACGCTGGGTATGATCAACCTGCTGAATTTGGGTATTTTGATTATAAGGAATTATAGAGTGTAAAACCGCACGTCTAGTTCTAAAAAAATAAGGGCATCACGGGTGCCCCCGGTGAGGGGGTGCACGGGATGCCCTTATTTTTTTAGAACTAGACGTGCGGTTGAACACGTTTCGGCAATAGCACAGTGAAGGGCCCGTGCCCCCGGCGAGGGGGTGCGGGCCCTATCGTGTTATTTTTTAAAGCTTGTTTTGGCGAACACGTTTCAGCAATAGAACAGCAAAAAGCAACTGTTGTAAACGTTAATTTATCAACTATGACTCAACCAGTCGCCTCCGGCCACCAGCCGTCTTGGCCCGTTGCTGTGGAACCGGCTGCAGCCGGGTACCCCGTCTTCCGCCTCGATTTTGAGCCTCGGAAAATTCGCCGAGTCTCAAAACCGTTCAGTCCTTGTAAACGCTGCGCGCTAACAAGGACTAGTCACTGCTACGGACCAAGACGGCTGGTGGCACTTCGGCTGATCTAGTGGGTTGAATCAAAATAATGGAGATATACAGATGAGGTTCGCGTATTTATGGATAGAAGTGGGTGCACAATTCAAATGCTGGATTGGAAAAGTTTATGAGAGTCAAAGATACCCTATAAACTATTTTTTGTGCAAATGGTGAACTTGTCCGCAATTATTGAAGCAGTGAACTGTGTACAGCCGTAGCGCAGTTTGTCAGGGTGGGTACCTGCAGTGAAACGGCTGGTTACAGCCGGGGACGAATCAAAGACACACAACGGGCTTGAGTGTGGCTTTGATTCGAGGTTCAAGACCGTCATTTGGCTCGAACCGACCCCACAGCAGGTGCCCACCCTGACAGGCTGCCGAAGGCGAGCATTAATCCACCAGCCGCAAAAGTAATTAAAAAGCGTCAGCACCAGGCCAACGCTTAGATACCATTATTAATGAGAATATAACCATACCCGCAACGTTAAAAGGTAGCCTTCAATCAAGGGCATATCGTGATTGGCTGGTAAATCACCCTCCAGAACTTCGATGGTATGTTGCGACCAGTGGTGAATGTCCTTTTCACGTGAAATTAACGCTAATTGACCAGGCGTAAAGAGCGTGGCTAAGGCAGCCCGCTTTACGGTGCCATAACGATAACGCATCGCCACGGTCCACATGTAATCATAAATGGCCTGTTGCGCACCGATATTTAACGGCATGGTCTGAACCAGGCCGGCCAGTCGATCAGTCAATTGTTCTTCCAGTTGTTCATCAGTCATTGGTAAGTGTGTCACCAATTGGCCAGGTTGTGACTTGGACGCTAATAAGTCCAGGCTAGCGCGGAAGATGTTGTTTTCACGGCCGTATACCGTCACCTGTTGATCTACGGATGGGTCGACGACTAACGTGTAGTGGGCCAGATAATCTGAAATCCAGTTCAAATCATGACGTACCGTATCAACATCGGCATTTACTCGTAGCGCAAGGTCGCTTAATGCAACTGGTTTGGGCGAATGAACCAACAGCCAAAGGGTTAACTGGAGTTGCCGGTTCTCGGTTTTTGGATCTTGATCTTTAATCATTCTCAATCCCTCCTTAAATCAAGTGGGTGTATCTTTGAAACAACTTTTCAAATTAATCATCTCAGGTTAAAAGCCTAGTGTCAATAATAAAGTAAACGGTTTCATTGAAATGTATGGCCGCTAATTTTACAAAAAATTGACAAACGGAATACAAATTCAAGTCGAAGTGAATCAGTAGTTGCATTTAGACTTATCCGTAGTCGATAATTAACTTATTATAGACTTCGCGAGGAGGAACGTATCGTGCAGCACCGACATTTAGGAAAACTTGGGGTCATGATTGGGATACTGGGATTGTTGCTGGCAGGTTGTGGGCAGACAACTTCGCATTCAGCAACGAAGTCACAACCTAAAACGTTTGCGAAGGCCGCTCAGTCCACCAAACAACACATTTGGTTAGAAACGAATGGGAAAAACGTGACGGCAGATAGTACGATTGCTTATCTCATCGTCACTCAAAACGGCAAGGTCACCGTTTATCGAACGGGTGATGCCGCGATGAGTAGTTATAACCGGCTGACGGATGGTCAAATGATTGCTCGGGCAAAGCGGGCAGACCGTCAATCGTTTAACCTTAAGCGCCAGGCCGCGTACGATACCAGTAAAGCCGATGAACTAGCGCTGACAAACGAACTGAAGGCTAAAACGATTAAGTCTGCGGCTAAGCGGGCCGCCACTCGTGATGCGATTCGTGAACTTAAAGAACGTCGCTGGCGAATCGAGACGGCGAAGTATTTGACGCCTAAACCAGAAAAGCTAACAGTTAAGGTGACGACTAAGGCCGGTAAGACGACCAGTGAGCGAATGATTTATCGACATTACGATTACGACCCGTATTTAGCACAATTTACTTCGTCTGATGACTGGATCAAGAATGCTAAACCTGGTCAGACTGAACAAAAGATTCGTCCGTTAACAGATTTTTATGTTCAAACGGATGGTGCTAAGGTGGTCTATCGTCACCGCTTCCACAAAGCAACCACGATGGTGACTGATAAATTCATTGGTTACCTTGAACACAAACAAGTTCACGGTAAGAAAACGCCAAAAGAAGGTACTGCGCTCATTGAACGGGTTTCGGGTAAAGCACACACGGTGTTTGATAGTTCGAAGACAGCAGGAGTTTCAGAGTAAAAGCAATATTGATAACGTCAAAAAATGCCCTCATCAAAATAATTTTGATGAGGGCATTTAAATTTTTTATTTAACCAGCTTGCCTTGCGTTAGCACTGTGAGGAACGCTGACAAGTGCAGCAACGGTATCACTGGCAGTAAACAAGGTGACTTCGTGACTTAACGCACGGGTAGTTAATTGTTTGGCTAGGTCGGACTCGTCTTCAGTTGCTAGAACAAAGGCGAGTTCGTCAGGCCATGCTTGATCTAGTTGATAAACCTGATGCGGATAACCACCTGCATCAAGTGCTGCCATCAAATCAGTATTTTCGGCATCAAGTGGGGTTACCAAAATGTTGCCCTTGGTGTGACTGTCAAAGTGATAGCTATCAAAGAAGGCTTTGTGCAATGCTTCGGCGAGAGTTGCACCGTGACCTAAGTCTTCACCGGTTGACTTCATTTCTGGACTGAGCGCGGTTGGGGCTCCGGGCAACTTAGCAAATGAGAAGACTGGCGCTTTGACATAAACACTGGCTGGTTCTGGGAACAGGCCGGGATTCAAGTTGATATCAGCGAGCGATTTGCCAATAATCAGCTGAGTCGCCAACTGGGCCAAATGCTTGTGCGTGATCTTACTCATGAACGGCACAGTTCGTGAGGCCCGGGGGTTGACTTCGATGACGTAGACTTGGTCTGCGACGATGAATTGAATGTTCATCATGCCAATACAGTGCACAGACTTACCAATCTTAGTGGCGATTTCAACAATTTCCGACTTTTGTGCGGCCGTCAAATGCTGTGGTGGGTACATGGCAATCGAATCACCAGAGTGAACGCCAGCGCCTTCCAAGTGTTCCATAATGCCGGGAATAAAGACCTGTTGACCGTCGCTTAGAATATCGACTTCACATTCAGTGCCCATGATGTATTTATCAACCAAAATCGGTTGGCCACCGCTGTGTTTGAGTGCTGGGACTAGATAATCGTTGAGCTCGTCTTGGTTATGCACGATGGCCATGCCTTTGCCACCGAGAACGAAGCTCGGACGAACTAGCACTGGGTAACCAAGGGTAGCAGCGATGTGATGCGCTTCAACCATACTCATTGCGGTATGTCCTTGGGGGTGGGCGATGTTTTGATCAATCAACAGTTCTTCGAATTCATGACGGTTTTCGGTTTGGTTGATACCTGCCATGTTGGTGCCGAGAATCTTAACGCCACGATCCGTTAACTGTTGGGTCAAGTTAATGGCAGTTTGACCACCAAATTGGACGATGACCCCTAGCGGTTGTTCGAGGTTAATGATGTTCATGACGGAATCAATGGTGAGTGGTTCAAAGTATAGCTTGTCAGAGATTGAGAAATCGGTTGAGACCGTTTCGGGGTTGTTATTAATGATAATTGCGTTGTAACCGGCGGACTGAATTGCTTTGACCGAGTGAACCGTGGTGTAATCAAACTCAACACCTTGGCCAATCCGGATAGGGCCAGCGCCAAGAACGATAATGCTGTTACCCAGCGGTTTACTTTCGTTTTCGGTGCCAACTGTATTATAGAAGTAAGGTGTGAAGCTCTCGAACTCAGCAGCACAGGTATCCACCATTTTGTAGACCAATTTTTGATCCGCCATACCGTGGAGCTGATCAAGTTCGTGATCAGTAACTTGGCAAACGGACTTGATCATGGCGTCATCAAAGCCTAACTTTTGCGCTTTTAACACTAAGTCGGCGGTTAACATGCCGGTCATCAGTTGTTTTTGCATGGCCATGATATTCATAAGTTTGATTAAGAAGAACTCGTCAATTTTGGTGGCATCGTGTAACTGTTCAAGCGTTGCGCCCTTAGCAATAGCGGCGAATAGTTCGAACAAACGGATGTCAGTGTCAACTGGGATGGTGGCCAGTAAATCAGCTAGCGATTTACCCTCAGCATCTTCTGGTAATAGCGTGTTTTGCATGTGAGCGTCCAGTTCCAATGACTGAACTGCTTTCAGCAGTGATTCTTCGATGTTACTGCCAATGGCCATGACTTCACCAGTGGCTTTCATTTGAGTGCCTAATGTCCGGTCAGCGTTGTAGAATTTATCAAAGGCAAAACGGGGAATCTTGGCAACCACGTAGTCCAAAGCGGGTTCGAACATCGCGTAGGTGGTCTGTGTGATGGGGTTGATGATTTCATCCAGGTTTAAACCAACCGCAATCTTAGCTGCAATTTTGGCAATCGGATAACCAGTCGCCTTTGAAGCTAGCGCTGATGAACGACTGACCCGTGGATTGACTTCGATGACGTAGTAGGCCTCGCTGTAAGGATCTTGGGCGAGTTGGACGTTACAGCCGCCTTCAATCTTCAAAGCGTTCACGATCGTAAGTGACGCGTCACGTAGTCGTTGATATTCCTTATCGGTAAGGGTCTGAGTTGGCGCAAAGACGATGGAATCGCCGGTATGCACACCAACAGGATCAAAGTTTTCCATCCCAGTGACGATAATTGAGGACCCGTTGTGGTCACGCATGACTTCAAATTCGATTTCTTTGTAGCCAGCAATGCTTTTTTCAATCAGGCATTCGGTTTCCGGCGACATGGTTAAACCACGATTCAAAACGGTCGTCATTTCGTCATCATTGTTTGCAAAACCGCCGCCAGTACCGCCGAGAGTGTAGGCAGGACGGATGATAACTGGATAACCAATTTCGTGTGCAAAATCAAGCCCAGTTTGTAAATCATAAACGGTCTTCGAAGGTGGAATCGGTTGGGACAAGTCATTCATCAAGGCCTTGAATTCTTCACGGTCTTCCGCTTGGTTAATGGTGTGCAGGTTCGTCCCTAATAGTTCAATGTTCAGTTCATCCAAAATACCAGTTTTGGCAAGTTCAACGGCTAGGTTCAAGCCAGTTTGGCCACCAAGCGTTGGTAAAATGGCGTCTGGCTGTTCTTTTTTAAGAATTGCTGTAACGCTCTCAATGGTTAAGGGTTCGAGATACACCTTATCTGCAATCTCGTCATCAGTCATGATTGTGGCTGGGTTTGAGTTAATCAGGACGGTTTCGTAACCCTCTTCTTTTAGACTCAAGCAGGCTTGACTACCAGCGTAGTCAAATTCGGCCGCTTGACCGATCACGATTGGACCGGATCCAATAATAACAATTTTGTTTAAATCAGTTCTCTTAGGCATGCTTAACTCCCCCGTTCGTGTGCATCAGGTCAATGAATTGGTTGAATAAACGCGTGGCTTCGTGCGGTCCAGGCGCCGCTTCTGGGTGATATTGGACCGAGAAGACTGGTCGACCGGGATAGCGCAAGCCTTCGCACGTCTTGTCATTGATCTCAATGGCAGTGACCTCGAGGGGGGTGTCTGTTACAGAATCGATATCGACGGCGTAACCATGGTTTTGGCTGGTAATCACCACTTCATTTGTGAGGAGGTTTTTAACGGGATGATTAATGCCACGGTGGCCGAAGACCATCTTATAGGTCCGCGCGCCGTTTGCGAGTGCCAATAATTGATGACCCAAGCAGATACCGAATAGTGGGTAATGGCTCTGGAGCTCACGGATGACCGGCAAAAAGTCTGCCCAGTCTTCGGGATCGCCAGGCCCGTTGGAGAGTAAAATGCCATCTGGATGTAAAGCCGCAATTGAATCAAAGCTGGCCTCAGGCGTTACGACAGTTACGTTGGCGCCAAAGTTCTTCAATGATTCAACAATGTTGGTTTTCACACCAAAATCCACCAAGACGACGTGGTCGGGATGTTGATCCTGAGGCGTTGTGAAGGTGGCGGACTTAACAACCATATCCACCGACTTAGACTTCGCAAACGAACTCTGTGCGAGTGGTTGGTTTGTGAGACTAGCCTTCATCGTCCCGTGCTTGCGAATAATCTTCGTCAGTTGACGCGTATCAATACCAGCAATGCCAGGCACTTCAGACTTCTTCAAGAATTCGTCTAGCGTCATGACACTTTGGTAATGAAAAACCGTCGTTGCAATCTCTTGCATAACAACGGCCGATGCAGCAACCGCTGGGGACTGGTTCGCGTGTAGCGAGATCCCATAGTTGCCGATTAGGGGATAGGTAAATGTAATAATCTGGTTAGTGTACGATGGATCAGTGAGTGTTTCTTGGTAGCCGACCATGCTGGTAGTGAAGACGAGTTCACCTTTGATTTCTTTGCTTAAATCACCAACAGCCGTACCGACAAATTGATCACCGTTTTCGAGTGTTAAATATTTTTTCATGTTTGATAACCTCCTCAATTTCCGCCTCACAGGACGGTGTTAATTGCTTTTTGTATAAGATAAGAGATTCATGAGAAAAAGTCAAGAAACTTTATACATAAAATATGCTGTTTTCAGTTATTTATAAGTTTTAAACGGATATAATGCATAACTATAAAACTTATCATTTCACTTTTGATAGCGCTATTTTATTTTTTTGATTTTTCAAATATAAATCTTAAACCCTGATACAATCACATTCTTGCCAAACATTGGAAAAATCAGTTATTCTATGTCACACAAATGATATACAAAAAATGCATATGCAATAATTTTTTTGTGAATATTGCTTAAGTTGTGCACACTAAATGCCAGATTGAAATTTATTTTAGCGTAAAATTGCGAATAAAGCTAGCGAAAACGAGATATTTCATTCGTTTATAATGTGAAACATTCTAGTTTTTTAACCATATTGCTGTAAATCTATATTAATAAGGAACAATCATTTAAACTGAATGATATTCGTATTAATACACAGTTTATGACCATTGACATTAAAATTTAACATTTTGGCCAATTAGTGCTAGCATGAAGTTGTTAGGAAGTCCTAACATTTAATTCAGACAAAAAAGGGAGCGCGATTTTATGGCTAACAAGTTAAGTAAAGAACAGCGTAAGGCATTGATCGAAAAAGCAGAGGAAGAGCGCGCAAAGCACCCAAAGGCCAAGAGTGGCAAGTCTGGCTTCGCAACGATTGATGAAGCAGCCGAGAAGTTAGAAGACCAAAATTAACAGTAATTTGAACAAGGAAAACGCGTTAACCAATTTGGTTAGCGCGTTTTTTGATGTCGGGAAGTGCGATAAAAGGCCGCCTTCAGCCGCCAGTCAGTCATTTTAACAAGTAGCTGTGGGACCGACTGCAACCGCTTCGCGTTTTCCGTCTCGCTTCTGAGCCTCGAAACCCACGAGTCTCAGAAACGTCCAGTGCCACCCGTTAAAATGACTGACTTCTGGCACTACGGCTTACACGGTGGGTTAGCTTTTCTGAATCACGATTGACATAAATTATTTTATCAATAAATTTCAACGAAATTGACATCGTGTTTCGTTTAACTTCAATCTAAGCCGTAGTGCGGACGGCAAGGGTGGGACCTGCAGTGAAACGACTGGGATACTAGTCGGGGACTAAGTTGAAACGTGCACGCATTTTGGCACGGTTCAACTTCGAGGTTCAAGACTGAATTTGGGCTTGAACCGGCCCCACAGCGGGTCCCACCCTTGCCGGGAGCCGAAGGTGACATCGAGCACAAACTGTCACTATTAATCAACTAACGATGTACTACCACAAGCCAATTACCTTCATCCAGAGTGCGCCCACCACACCCCAGACAAGGAGATAGAACAGGCCAAGAATAAAGTTCATTTTCCACCAGTCGTTTTGAGCGACGTAGCCAGGCCCAAACATGATTGACGAAGGACCGTTCGCGTAATGGGTCGTTGAGCTAAAGATGGCACCATCAAAACCCAGTAGGAGTGCGGCTAACAGTGGTGGCGCACCCGCTGAGATTGCGACGCCTAGAAAGGCACCGTACATCGCAGAAACGTGTGCGGTGGCGCCAGCAAACAAGTAGTGTGCGTAAAAGTAGACTAGCATCAATACAGCTAACACGATCCCCCAGCTAACGCCATGCAGGCTCGTACCGATTGCTTGGGATAGCCAAGGAATGAAGCCTAGACTATTTAGTTGTCCGGCCATAAAAATGAGAATTGAAAACCAGACCAGCGTATTCCAGGCACCGGTTTCATGTAAAATGTCTTGAACGGATAATACACCAGTCATGAGTAATAGTGAAACGGCCAAGAAGGCTACTAGTGTTGCGTCAAGGCCAATAAAACTTGAGAAAATCCAAAGAACCAGTGCCATGATGAAAATTAACGCCATTAGTTTTTCGGCTCGAGTTAACTGCCCCATTTTAGCTAACTCATCATCGGCCCACGCATTGGCATTTGGTGTATCCTTCACCTCAGGTGGGTAGAGCTTATAGATCAAAAGGGGCACAACCAGCAGACAAATCAGCCCAGGGACGAGTCCGGCCATAAACCAGTTCATCCAAGTAATCTTAATATGCATACTCTTCGCTAAGGCGACGGCAACTAAGTTAGGGGCCATGGCAGTCATGAAGAAGCCACTGGTCGCAATATTGCCGTGGAAGGCAGAGAAGATTAAGAACGACCCAACTTTACGTTGCGTGCCATCTTCTGGACTTGAATGATAGGCAGCCGAAACTGACTCGATGATGGGAAAAACGATGCCACCAGCACGAGCAGTGTTGCTTGGTGTGGCCGGTGATGTGACCAGATCGACACCAATCAGAGCGTAGGCCAGCCCAAGCGTCTTCTTACCAAATAACCGAACGAACAGTAAGGCTACGCGACGACCTAAGCCAGTTTTGACGAATCCACGAGATAGGAAGTAGGCCATAGCAATCATCCAAACGGTACTATCACCAAAGCCGGTCATCGCTTGATCGATGGTGGTGACTTTGAATAAGACGCAGATCGTTAGCGCGATAATCGCCACACCAGCGATTGGGATGGGTTGCGTGATGCAGCCAATAATGGTTGCAACGAAGATTGCGAACATGTGCCAGGCAGCTAATGAAACGCCTGCAGGTTTAAAAGGGGTGCATCCCCAGATGATGAGGCCAACCAATATCGGTAGAATCAATTTTTTGTAATCGACGTGATGTAATGTCATCAGGCGCCTCCAATCATTCAACCGCCATCAATAATGAATTGATGGTTGCTGCTGAAGCCAGCATTTGCTGGTGCTCAGTTTCTGAAAGTTGTGCTTCAAGAACGGCTCGAATACCGCCTCTCGCAATGATGGCCGGTGTGCCAAGGTACAGACCATGAAGGCCGTACTGGCCATCCAACGGAGCTGAGACGGGCAGTGCAATCGCCTGATCCAGCAAAATAGCCTGACAAATTTTCGTTAAACTAGTCGCAACACCGTAATAGGTGGCCCCCTTATTGGTAATAATTTGCCCACCTTTGCCCTGGACTTGGTGCATCATCGTTGTCAGCAATTCAGGTGTCACGCCCGGGTAGCTTCTTAATGGTTGACCGTTAATCGTGGCCTCGTCGAATGCACCAAAGGAGCTATCACCATGTTCGCCGAGAACGTATGCATCAATCCCACGGGTACTGATGTTGAGTGCACGTGACAGTGCAACTTGGAGACGTGCACTGTCTAAAGCGGTGCCAGTACCGATAACTTTTTGCTTTGGGAAACCTGATAAATGCTGAGTCAGGGCAGTCAGAAGATCAACTGGATTGGCCGAGACAACGAAGCAACCAGAGAAACCGCTTTCAACAATTGGCTGAACAATTGAGGCTAAAATTTGCCGGTTTTTATTGACTAAATCTAAGCGTGATTCATTTACTTGACGTGGTATGCCAGCTGTAATGACCACAATATCTGCGTCAGCGGCGTCCTGGTAGTTACCGGCGTAAACACGTGCTGGATAAAGCATCGGGGTGACGTCCTCTAAGTCAGCTGCATCACCCATGGTATAAGTCTTACGCAAGTCAACGAGGACTAATTCGTCGACGATACCATGCTGTAAAACTGAATAGGCAAAAGCAGAACCGACCGCACCGTCGCCAACTAAAACTATTTTACTCATAATGTTCACTCCTCAGTGATGATTGAGATTGAATTGAACAGGTCGTACTTTAAACAAACAGCCAAAGATGGGTTGCGTGTGACCACCATCTTTGACTGTCAAAGTGAGACCTATCATTTATTCGTTTTGAAATTATTTGATAAATTTGACCTGTTCGTTGATCTTCTTGATTTCAGCTTCCTTACGCTGGTTGAAGATCACTTTGTTTTTTTCGAATAAATTGTCGCCGTTAGTATCGATGGAAACGATGAGTGGGCCGAAATCTTTCACCTCACATGACCAAAGTGTTTCGGGCATGCCAAGGTCCTTCCACTGCGCATCCACAATTTTTTCGACGTGAAGGGCAGCGTAAACGGCGTTACCGGCTGGATACACGAGGTGGAGTGCCTTGTAATTCTTGCAAGCACGTTCGGTGCCGGGGCCCATGCCACCCTTACCAAGAATTAATTTCACGCCAGTTTGTTTAACAAATTCTTCCTCAAATTTTTCCATCCGCATACTTGTGGTGGGACCTACCGCAACCATTTCATAGTGGTCGTCGCCTAAGTCCTTGATAATTGGTCCGGCATGAAGAATCGCCTTGTTTCGAACGTCAACTGGTAAAGGACGGTGTTCTTCAACGAGTCGCCGATGGGCAACGTCACGACAAGTCGTGAGCGATCCGTTCAGGTATACGATGTCGCCAATGCGAATGTCTTTAATGTCATCATCTGAGATTGGTGTTGTTAAGTGATATGTTTTCATTAGAGTTCGACTCCTTCGTTCAGTGGTAATTCGTAATTTAAGTCTTCATCAAATTTAATGAGGCCACGACGGTGTGACCAGCAACCAGTGCTGACAGCAACACCGATGGTTGATGGGTGACGCGCGGTATTGACCACGTTGACGCCCATAACGGACTTTTGACCACCAAAGCCTTGTGGGCCAAGGCCGATATGGTTGATGCCATCTTCTAATAGGTGTTCCAATTTGGCGGCGTTAGCGTTGTCGCTTTCGCTATCAACCCGACGCATTAACGCCAGCTTAGAATTTAAAGCAGCGGTTTCAACGGAAGTCCCAACACCCACACCAACTAATAATGGTGGGCAAGCATTGATCCCGTAGCTAGTCATGCGATCCATGACGAACCGGACAACGCCTTCGTAGCCTTCACCAGGCATGAGTACTTTAGCGGCACCTGGTAATGTACAACCGCCACCAGCCATGTAGACGTACATTTCAATGTCAGTGCTGTCGCCGTCAATTTGTAGGAAAATTGATGGAATTCCATCACCAATGTTCATACCGGTGTTAAATTCATCAAAAGTTTGGACAGCATTGTGTCGGAGCGGTGCTTTTTTGGTACCACGATAAACGGCATCTTTGAGAATCTGGTTCAATTCGCCTAGGAGTGGGAATTTAGCACCACATTTGATAAAGAATTGTAGGGCGCCAGTATCTTGACAACTGGGACGCTCGAGCTTATTCGCTAACAGCTGGTTTTCCATCATTGTGTCGTAAACCAGCTTTTGAAGTGGATCAACTTCAATTTTTGCAAGTTCCTGTAATTTAGCCGTGACGTCATCAGGTAGTCGGTGACTAATTAACGCAATGTAAGTTGCTAATAAATCACGCATTTGCTGACCCTTGGTTGATAATTCTGGTTCGGTGTAGTCGTAAGTCATTGTATCCATGATTATTCCTCCTCGTTGATTACACCAATAGTTTAGGCGCAAGCCAGTTTAGAAACGAACCGATTACCAACCGATTACAAGCTTAGAATTTCGTAAAATCATTCACAATGTTTTGAAATCATTGTTAAGAACGATAAAAAAAGAAAGAGGCAGTTACCGCTATAAAAACGATAACTGCCTCTTTCTCAGGGTTGAATGATGATATTAAGTTTTGCCTGTTTTAAATTTGATGACAAAAATTGGTTACCCCAGTTTTATTGATTGAGCACTTTCTTTAGTTGACCAACTTTAACTTTGAGGGCTTGGTAATCCGAAAATTGACGTTTATAAACACAGTGATTGCAGGCACTTAGTGAGTCAGTGGTTGTCGAATTAATAACTTGTTGCAACTGAGCGAATACCCAATCGGTTTGTTTTACATTAAGTGGCTGCTTGAACTGGTCTTTTTGTGGTCGGCTTTCAAGTTGGAGGTGTTCACGATAGTTAGAAGGTGTCTGGCCAAAGTGTTTTTTAAACATTAAATTAAAGGATTTGACTTCCTTGAAACCGTTTTTGAACGCTACATCAGCAATTTTCATAGTTCGGTCCTCTAAGTCGTAAACGGCGTGCTGCAGCCGACACCGCGTTAAGTATTCATAAAAATTAATGCCAAGTTCAGACTTAAACACGCGAGACAGGTACGCAGATGAATAATGACTGATGGCGGCCACTCGGTCTAAAGTGACTGCTTGATCATAAGTATGGTTTAGATATTGAATGACGCGGTTTAATGACCCCTGACGACGTTTTAACGGTGCGTTGATCGTAACTTCTGGATTAAAAAAGTCCTGTAACAAGAGACTGATCAAACGATAGTAAAGTGCATTAATTTCAAAAATTGAACGGTGTGTGGTGTCAGCGAGTTGCAATCGCGCCAAAATTTTGCGGATGAGAGCGTAATCCTGATGTTGAGGGACGGTAACACTATTGAGTTGAAAAGCCCCGTGATTGAGTGAGACACCTTGGTCAGTTAAAAAGGTCGACGTAATATGTAGGCGCATTGCAATGCAATCACTTGAACGCGCAAACGTTGCATGACCACAATTAGTATTGATTAAAATGAGATCATCAGGATTGAGCAAAAAGCGCTCACCATCAACGTTGGCTTCCACGTGACCTTTTAGCAACCAGAGTAGTTCAAGCTGTTCGTGCCAGTTGTAGTGGTAACTGCCGATCATGTAAGTGAGTAAATCAAAGTTGACATTGGTCGTTGAAGAATAGTTGTGGTTTGCTAACATCGTGTTCACTCCTTATCAATCTGTCAATTTTTGACATTGAATTTACTTACAGCTTACACCGATTGATCTAATTTGCGTACCGAATCAGTGATTGACTCGAAAATGAGTCAAAAATTGACTAGTAAGATGCTTCTCGTTTTAGCGTTAAGAGCACAGTGGAGCGACATGACCATCAATTGGAAGCGTGTTAAAAATACTTTGAACGTGTCAAAAATAGTCTACTTAAGGATGACCATATTTTTACCTGCTGCCATCAAAAAACGATTATGGCTGACACCATAATCGCTTTAATGAAGGTTATGCAGTTGTTTGAACGTCCACTAACCAATTACTTTCAGTAGATTGATTGGCCAACTGGTCGGTTTGGGTCAATAAATCGTTGTTGCGGTTGATGATTTTACCACTGACTGGTGTTTTCAACGTTTCGACAGCCTTGGCGCCCTCTAATTCTAACAGGTCATCGCCAGTCTCAAGGTTGTTATCAGCGGAAGAGAAGTCCATGAATGAAATGTCGCCCAGGTCTTCGTAGGCTTGATTGGTAATCCCCATCCGGACAATGCCTGGCTTAATCTCTTGATACCAAATGCCGTCCTTTTCTTGCGGCGCAAACTTTTGCTTACCGTTAAAAAGTTGTTTAATACTATTAACGAATTTTGTCCAAAATCCCATGATAATCGGTCCCTTCAACGTAAACTTATTGCTACTAGTATAACGGGCTTTGTGAAATAAGGAAAGCGTTTAGAACATCAAGTTTTTAGCTGATGGCTAAACGACTGACGGTCGAAACATCGGACTAGTCACCAGCGCAGAAACCAAGTAGAATGGAAACAGTAGAAAACGCATACAGGAGGCACAACAGGATGTTTTTAATCGATACCAGCCGAAATGGCAAACCCGTTTATGATCCAATTGTGAACCAGTCTTTAGACAATTACCTGATCAATGACTTGAAACTACCAGGGCATGGTTTGATCATGTATATCAACGAACCGTCAGTGATTGTAGGCGTGAACCAAAATATTTTTGCTGAGGTCAACGTGCCGTATTTACGTGAAAACGACATTAAGTTAGTGCGCCGCTCTTCCGGTGGTGGTGCGGTTTACCATGATATGGGCAATTTAATTTTTGAAAACATCGTGGTTGGTGACACTGATGATGATGCGGAGTGGGGGAACTACAGTGTGTTTGCCCAACCAATTCTGGATGCCTTACATGAGTTGGGGGCAACCGATGCTGAATTACGTGGTCGCTCCGACTTGGTGGTTAATGACCATAAGTTTACCGGGATGACCATGGTGAAGTCCGGCGATGCCTACGCAGCTGGTGGCACCCTGATGTTTGATATGAATTTGGATGCTGCCAGTCAAGCGTTGCACCCAGTTGAGTCCCGCATCAATGGTAAATGGGTGAAATCTAACCGGAGTAACATTGAAAACATTCGGTTGCACTTAGCGCCCGAGTACCAAAATTTGAGCAGTGAAGCTTTTAAAGAGCAATTGCTACTTAAATTATTCCACGTTGAAAAACTTTCAGATATTGAAACGTATCATTTGAGCGATAAAGATTGGCAGATCATCGATGAGCGATTAGCAGAACAGTACCGCACCGATGACTGGAATTACGGTGAAAACCCAGGCTTTAACCGGTACCGGTTTAAAGAATTTGCTGGCGGCCGGTTAGCACTGAATTTGAAGGTGGAGGGCACCACGATTACGAAAGTGGCCGTCTATGGTGACCTATTAGATGAAAAACTCGCCCATAAACTTGAAACCCAGCTCACGGGCGCAAGTTTAACGGCGGAGGATTTGTCACATCGTCTCAGTAAGCGTTGGTTAAAAAAAGAGCTGTCGGATGAAGAAATTACGGCACTCGTGGCAGAGTTATTGATTGAAAAACGGTAGGGGATAATCACACATGGCAAAGGCGAAGTACCCGGTTGAAGAATACATTGGTGTGCCGGTTGAACAAGACGATAGTGGTCAATACATTGTTAAAGATGCTGCGACTAGTCAGCTACATTCGTGGCGAACTGGTCGCCATACCAAAGGAAAGTTTAAGGGTGTTGGCCAAGTGTTTTTGACCGAAAACCACTTATCAGTCGCTGTGATTGAGACGAGACCCGTCGCATACAAGGATCGACATGCGATAACACCCATGTCGCGATTTACCAGTGAGTTTGTGAGTGATGAGTTGGTCGCAATGATGCGGGAAAAACAGTAGTCGACTTGGACGTGTAACTGCCACTTCTGGCACTACGTTACATCAGTTTTTTAACTGTTGGTGTAATAAGTTAGAGTACAAAACTACGGAATCAAAGTATCGCAAATAACAAAAAATGACGCCTTTCAACGAAGTTTTTGAAAGGCGTCATTTTTTGTTATTATTGAATATTCATTCAATTACTTCTTAACCGCAATTGCAGACACTTTTGGTAACTGGTCCACAAATTGGAGATAGGCAGTTTCTTCGTTAGTTTCTGAAATTTCAGTGTTGTCATCAGTGACGTTTGCTGCGTGTAGTGCACTTTCCGCAACTTCAATGTGGTGGGTTTCTGTGGCGTTACCAATCAGGTCGATCCAGTAGCGTTCCTCAGTTTGATGAACCTTAGTTTTAACCATGCCACCTGGATTATAGACGGTAATCGTGTGATCGAATTCACCGAGGTTGGCGTGAGTCATAGCAAATGCCAAGCTCGTCGCTGACATTCCGGTGCCGCAAGCGTTTGTGAAGCCAACACCACGTTCGTAGGTTCGAACGAACAATTGGTTCTTGCCCAGAATCTGAGCAAAACTGACGTTCACACCATCTGGGAAGTAATTATTATGGCCGTTTAAGCGGGCCCCTAATTCACCAAGTTCGTTACCGTTCATCACGTCTTCATCAACAAAACTAATCAAGTGTGGATTAGGTACAGCAATCGCTGTGAAGTTCAGACCGGCGACGAAGGCTGGCACTGGCTGGTCAATCAAAGGTTGATCACCGAGGTTTTCGAATGGAAAGGCCTCTGGGTTGAAACGAACCGGTGAGATTTCTACGCTGAATGCGGGAACTTCAGGCGCCAAGTCACTTTGGCGGCTTACCTGAAGATCAGCGGTCATGGTTTCCACTTTGAACTGGTTCATGTGATATTTTTCGGCCAAGTACCGTGAAACGGTTCGGAGGCCGTTTCCACACATTGAGGCTTCGCTGCCATCTGCGTTGATGACCCGCATTTGACCCAGTACGTTGTCGTGGTCGGATTTGTCTACGACCAACACACCGTCTGCGCCATCTAAAATACCAGTTGCCGGATTCGTGATTTGTTGTGCTAACGCCACTAGCTCAGAATCCGTAAGTGGTTGTTCAAGCGTTGTCTGATCTAATAAGAAAAAGTGGTTCTCAGACCCGTGTACCTTGCGTAATTGCACCATATTAAGCGCTCCAATCTAATCATTCGTTGCTGATAATGAGCCCATTCTATCAGGCTTACTCTAATTTGTCTGCTAAATTAACTTAATTCTTTTGTAAAGTTGGTTGGTGGTTAAAAAAGGCATCGTAAATACTCTTAACGGCTTCGTCCGCATCAGCCCGGCGAGTGCCAAGCATGATTGAGATTCTAGAAGCACCTTGGTTGATCATGTGAACGCCAATGTCGTGAGCAACAAGTGGTTCAACAATGTGTTCAATCACACCAATTTTGTTGCGCATGCCTTCACCGACCACCATGATAATGGCGTAATCATCAATCCATTCAATCGTGTCAGGATGCAAAGCCTCCTGCACGTCGTGACACATTGCGTGAACTGTCTCATCGTCAAATTGCGTTTTGTCAAAAATCACCGTTAAGTCATCAATCCCAGATGGCATGTGTTCATAAGACACATTGTACTTTTTAAAGACTTGGAGCAATTTCAGCGTGAACCCAACTTCCTTGTTGAGCAAATATCGGTGAATGTACAGTGCAGCAAACCGGTTGGAACTGGCAACCCCAGTGATCGTTTGAGCCGGACGGAAGTTAGTCTCAGGTACGATCAACGTGCCAGGTAGTTCCGGCCGGTTGGTGTTTTTGACGTTAATTGGAATTTGGCCTTGAATGGCCGGAATAATGGCTTCATCGTGAAAAACTGAGAAACCGGCGTATGACAGTTCTCGCATTTCCCGGTAAGTCATGCGCTCAATTGCCATTGGTTGATCAACAATTTTGGGATTAGCGGCGTAAATGGCGTCAACATCGGTAAAGTTTTCGTACAAATCGGCGTTCAGTCCGCGTGCAACGATGGCACCGGTAATATCGGAACCGCCACGTGAGAAGGTGGCAATTTGACCTGTTTCTGTGAAGCCGAAGAAGCCCGGAAAGACTAACAATTCATCGGTGTATTGCAACTGAGCCAGGCGGTCATAAGTTTCCGGTAAGACAGTGGCGTTGTTAGGGTCATCGCTGACCACAATACCAGCTTCACTTGGATCAACGAAGCGCGCCTTGATACCCAGATGTGTCATCACAGTTGCCATGAGCCTGGCGTTGAGGCGTTCACCGTGGGCTTTAAAGGCGGCCATGAGGTACTCGTCATCCGGATAAGTTGTCGTTGGCAGTTGACTTAACGCCATCCAAATTGGCGCTAAAGCATCTTCACCTAAGTTGAAGTAGTCACCAATCGCTTGATAACGCGCGAAAATCTGGTCGAAGATCTCACCAGTATCTGCATGTTTAATCGTTAATTCTGCATATTTAATTAATAAATCGGTGACTTTAATATCACCATCATGCCGTTTTCCTGGCGCACTGGTAATCATTACCTGACGCTGTGGATCGGCGGTCATAATGCCAATCACCTTTTCAAACTGGGCGCCGTCTGCTAACGAGCTGCCCCCAAACTTAACGACTTTCACATTCAACACTCCCTGTCCGTCGCAATTTTCACGAACGGTTAATAATTACATTGAATTCTAACAGTTTATTTTGGTTTCGCAACCGTTGAAATGTGAAAATACCCACAGTTTGAGTGAGCACTTAGTAGATATAAAGTTTTTTTAGCTTTTGCATCGATATGAGTTTGTGCACGATGGCGCCTCCGGTCACTCGCTTTTTTCGGTAGCTGTGGGACCGGCTTCAGCCGCGATGCGTCTTACGCCTCATATTTGAGCCACGGTAAAGCACCGAGTCTCAAATACGTCCAGAACTTGTAACCGCTGAAGCGCCAACAAGTTCTTGTCACTGCCACCGAAAAAAGCGAGTGACTCTGCGGCTAATTTGGAAGAATTGATGAACGCATTCAAGAAACGATTATGACATGGTCCTAAAGTTAAGTACGCACGCCACTTCGATTGTTAGTTTTTGCCCAATTTAATTAAACGACTCAACGAGTTTTCCGAGAACACAATGAAATTGAACTCAGTAAACACGTCTAGTATTAAAAAGTACCTGATGATTTACGCAATAAAAAACGTTGCCACGTAGAAGTACTCTATGTCACTTTAACAGTGATGATGGTCTTGAAAGAATCCGTTTAAGATTCTGTTCAAAGTTATCGTTTAATTTACCTACTCCGCAACGAGAACGGAGACTATCAGCTTGGCGCGGTTGCAGTGACAAGTGGTTGTTGGCGCTTCTAGCGCTTACAACCTCTGGACGTTTCTGAGACTCGGGTTTTGAGGCTCAGAAGCGAAGCGTAAGCCACGCGGGTTATGCGTGGCTGAAGCTGGTCCCACAGTAGCGGCGCCAAGCTGATAGTCGGAGTGGCAGTGGGCCGAAAGGCGCACATGGTAATCATTCAACCGCAATCATTTCAAATCCTTCGAGCACTTAATCTAAGTAAATTATGAAAAATCACTTGACTATCTGTGAAAACAATTATAGACTTTGAATAAATCGAAGAGGTCGCAACCAACAAGAGTCAGTCTGTGAAGTCACTGTAATGACGATGAAGCAGACTAAAAGGGGCGGTTGCCGAAGCGCTAGGCTTTACAGAACTTAGTTAGCTGGGACGTGGTTTAAGAGGCCACGAACTGTCGCGGGCAATAGCTCGCGGGGCGCTATCGAAAATGAGACCATTAATTTATGTGATTAAATTTGGGGATCCTTTTGTTTAGCGTGAACAAAAGGATCCCTTTTCGTATAACCACAATCACCGGAGGGCATAACATGAGCGAACAATTGACGGACCAACAGATCAACGAAGCAGGACATTTAACGATTGGTGGGGTAGATGCAACTGAGTTAGCTGCTAAGTACCAAACCCCTTTGGCAGTGTACGATGTGTCAAAAATTCGTGATCAGATTCGGCGCTTCAAATCCGTGTTTGAAGATAACGATGTGAACTACGCAGTGAGTTATGCCAGCAAGGCTTTCGCAACAATTGCCATGTACCAGGTGATTGACCAAGAAGAAGCCCACATTGATGTTGTTTCCGGCGGTGAACTTTACACTGCAATTCAAGCCAACTTCCCAATGGCAAGGGTCAGCTTCCACGGTAATAACAAGTCGTTGGCTGAACTTGAGATGGCCGTTGAACATCATGTCGGGGTGATCGTCTTGGATAACTTCCACGAAATTGATTTACTGGACCAGGTCTTACGTGAGCATGACGCCAGTATTTCAGTTATGATGCGGATCACACCAGGTATTTCGGCGCACACCCACGAATACATTTCGACCGGTCAAGAAGACAGCAAGTTTGGCTTTGACCTTAACTCAGGTCAAGCCGCTAAGGCGCTTCAAATCGTGCTTGCTAATGACCGAATGAACATGTTGGGCATTCACGCTCATATTGGATCACAAATCTTTGAACTGAACGGCTTCCAAATGGCGGCCGAAAAACTGGTTGAAATTGCAGCCGATTGGCACGAACAGTTTAACTACCAGCCAGAAGTTATTAACGTTGGTGGTGGCTTCGGGATTCAATACACGCAAGATGACCACCCACTCGCGCCAGAAGCGTTCGTTGATGCCATTGTAAAGACCATCAAGCAAAGCGCCGGTGAACATCACTTAAATATGCCGGCCGTTTGGATCGAACCTGGTCGCTCCATTGCTGGTCCTGCAGGTTACAGCCTCTACACGATTGGGTCACGTAAGGATGTGCCTGGGTTAACTTCCTATTTAACCGTAGACGGTGGGATGGGGGATAATATCCGCCCAGCCCTTTACCAAGCGGAGTACGAAGCAGTGCTCGCAAACAACCCAACCGCCAAAACGACTGAAACGGTTCACATTGCCGGCAAGTATTGTGAATCTGGTGATATCCTGATCAACGAACAGGCGCTACCGGAAACTAAACCGGGCGACTTACTTGCCATCCTCGATACGGGTGCCTATGGTTACTCGATGGCTTCCAACTATAATCGTAATCCACGACCAGCAGTGGTCTTCGTGGAAAACGGCGAATCAGCACTGGTTGTTGAGCGTGAAACCTACGCCGATTTGACCCGGTTAGATCGATCATATACGAAAAATAACTAAAAAACTTCCTATTATAATTCATATCAGAGAGATGAGGATAAATTCATGGCAGAATTAGACGCACAAGCAATTATTGATTACATCGCCAACGCACCCAAGAAGACACCCGTTAAGGTATACATCAAAGGTGATTTGGCTAACTTAGAAGTACCTGCAAGTATCAAAGCCTTTGTTGAAACGAAGACCGGGGTCTTGTTTGGAGACTGGGCAGAGATTGGACCTTTCCTTGAAGCGCACAAAGCGGTGATTACCGACACAGAAGTTGAAAATCAAACGCGCAACACGGCGGTCCCTTTAATGGACTTGAAAGGGGTCAATGCCAGAATCGAACCAGGCGCAATCATTCGGGATCAAGTTTTAATTGGCGATAACGCCGTGATTATGATGGGCGCAACCATTAACATTGGTGCTGAAATTGGCGCTGATACCATGATTGATATGGGCGCTGTACTTGGCGGCCGTGCGATTGTTGGTAAGCACACTCACATCGGCGCCGGGACCGTTTTAGCCGGGGTAGTTGAACCAGCTTCTGCTGAACCCGTTCGTGTTGATGATAACGTCATGATTGGTGCAAATGCTGTGGTGATTGAAGGCGTTCACGTTGGCGAAGGTGCCGTTGTTGCAGCCGGTGCGGTGGTTACACAAGATGTCGCACCCCACACGATGGTTGCCGGTGTGCCAGCCCGATTCATTAAAAACGTTGACGAAAAGACCGAATCAAAGACCGGTCTCGAAGATGATTTAAGAAAGTTGTGATGACAATGACAGTACTGACAGAAGAAGCCTTGATTCAGATTCGTCGTGATTTACACGCAATGCCAGAGTTGGCCTTGAAGGAAGTTCGTACTTCGGCCTACCTGGAAAAAGTGATTGCCAGTTTTGATCAAACCAATCTGCAAGTCAAACACATTAAAGACTTACCAACGGCGCTGTTGGTACGTGTCACAGGCAGCAACCCGAAACGAACGCTTGGTTATCGGACCGATATTGATGCGCTTCCTGTCAGCGAAAAAACGGGTTTGCCGTTTGCTTCCAAGAATCCAGGTGTGATGCACGCTTGTGGACATGATATTCACATGACCGTTGCGTTAGGTGTGTTGAGTTATTTCTCAGAACATCAGCCCGTTGATAACCTGATCTTCTTCTTCCAGCCAGCTGAGGAAAGCGAGAACGGTGGTAAATTAGCTTACGAGCTTAACGTATTTGAGGGCGAATGGCGACCGAATGAATTTTACGGGTTACACGATAACCCCGATTTACCAGCTGGTGCAATTGGTGCTCGACTCGGGACACTGTTTGCCGGTACAACCGAAGTCAATATTGACCTTGAAGGTAAAGGTGGTCACGCCGCGTACCCACAAGATGCCAACGATATGGTGGTGGCAGCCGCTCAGTTGATTGGCCAAGTTCAAACCATCATCTCGCGTAGTATTGATCCCATCGAGGGTGGTGTCATTACCTTGGGTAAGCTAGAGGCCGGCACGATTCGTAACGTGATTGCGGGTCACGCTCACATCGAAGGGACGATTCGCGGCTTAACTCAGGTGATGATTGAAAAAATTGATCAGCGCTTGCGCGAAGTTGGTGAAGGCATCGCTAAGAGTTTTAACGCCGAAGTGACAGTCAGCTTGAACCAGGGTGGCTATCTTCCGGTTGAAAATGCCCCAGAGTTGACGAAACGTTTCATTAACTTTATGAAAAATAATCCTGAGGTGACCTTTGTCGAAACGAAGCCGGCAATGACTGGTGAGGACTTTGGCTACCTACTATCTAAGATTCCGGGCACCATGTTTTGGCTGGGCGTTGAAGATGATTCACAACTTCACTCAGCAACGCTAAATCCAGATGAATCAGCAATTAGTAAAGGCATCAACGCAATCACGGCCTTTTTGAACGACCGGATGACCGCATAACCGTAAGCACGTGTTAATGAAAAGGGGACTTTAAAATGACAACTTTAAACAATGTTGATCTCATGACCGCAATTATTACACCATTTGACGAACAGAATCATATTGACTATCCAGCACTCGAACGGTTGACGGAGCACTTGCTGGCCGTTGGCAACAAAGGATTTGTGATTGGTGGTACAACTGGTGAAACACCAACGCTCAGTCACGATGAAAAGATTGAACTGTATACGCGATTTGCTCAAATCATTAACGGTCGTGTACCAGTGATTGCTGGGACCGGGAGTAATAATACCCAGGAAACCATTGATTTTACGCGTGAGGTTAGCCAAATTGCCGGTGTTGATTATGAACTCGTGGTGGTCCCTTACTACAACAAGCCTAACCAACGAGGCATGATTGCCCACTTTACAGCCGTTGCTGATGCCGCTGAAAAGCCAATCATCATTTATAACATTCCTGGTCGAACGGGCGTGACGATGGCAAATGACACTGTGGTTGAATTATCACAACACCCCATGATTGCAGGGGTCAAGCAATGTACCTCAATCGAAGACATTGAGTACTTGGTAGAACACAGCGCTGAAGGCTTCAGCGTTTACAGTGGTGAAGACGCTCAGGCTTTATCAGCGCGCGTGGTTGGTGGTGCTGGTGTGATTTCCGTAGCTGCTCACATTTATGGTCCCCAGATGCGGGCAATGTATGACGCACTGTACGCTGGCGATTTAGCAACCGCTGGTCAACTGAAGCGTCAATTAACGCCAAAGATGGCTGCTTTGTTCATGTTCCCATCACCATCACCAGTCAAGGCAGTCTTAAATGCCCAAGGTTTCTCTGTTGGTGGCTGCCGGTTACCAATTCTGTCGTTAAATGACGCCGAAAAACAACAATTGGCCGTTGCCTTAGATTTAGAGGCAGATGCGTTGTTACACGATGTGCCAGTTGAGTTAGGAGCTAATTAGAGATGACAAAGGTAATTGTAGCCGGATTTACCGGTGCTATGGGACAAAAAGCGGTGCACTTAGTCGAAGAAACTGAGGGGTATGAATTGGTTGCTGGTTTTGCGGGTGGGTTGACGTCACTGAATCCAGCTGATTATAACTTACCAGCCACCGTTAAAGTATTCGATGATTTAGACCAAATTGAAACGGATGCTGATATTTGGATCGACTTCACCTTGCCAAGCGCAGTGTACGCCAACACCAAGTTCGCAATCGAACACGGTATTCACCCAGTAATCGGCACTACGGGCTTAACGGATGCCCAAGTTGCTGAATTACAACAGTTGGCCAGTGCTAAACAACTGGGCGGGCTGATCGCACCTAACTTTGGGATGTCAGCCGTGTTATTGATGAAGTTTGCGCAGGAGGCTGCCAAATACTTCCCGGATGTTGAAATTATCGAGATGCACCATGATAACAAGGCGGATGCCCCTTCTGGCACGGCATTGAGCACGGCCAAGTTAATTGATGAAGTTCGTCCTGAACACGAGCAGGGTAATCCTGATGAAACCGAAAGCTTAGCGGGCGTTCGCGGTGGCGATTATCACGGCATTCACATTCATGCCGTTCGGTTACCGGGTTACGTCGCTCACGAACAAGTCCTCTTTGGTGGTCCGGGTGAAGCCTTAACGATTCGCCAGGATTCATTTGATCGCCAATCGTTTATGACCGGTGTCAAAGTCGCGATGGATCACGTTGAGTCTCTGCACGAATTAGTCGTTGGGCTCGAAAATGTTCTTTAATTGTTTTATAATCTTATTATTGAATTCTTAATTTATGTGAAATCGGAGTGACTATCATGCCAAAATTGGCGAGTGAGTTATCGCAACAAGTGAACCAACGCCTCAATCAAGTGGGGCCGTCCGGTATTCGGGCAGTGGATCAGAAGTTTTCGAAGGTTCCTGGGATTATTAAATTGACCTTGGGTGAACCTGATATGAACGTGCCAGAGCACGTAAAGCAGGCGGCGATTAAGAGTATTACGGAAAATGATTCCCATTATTCGCCACAAAAGGGGACGCCTTACCTTCGTCAGGGGATTCACCACTACTTGAAAACGAGTCAGAACCTCGACTACGATCCAGAAACTGAGATTATTGCGACCGTTGGGGCGACTGAAGCAGTTTGCGCCACCTTGCTAACCATTTTGAACCCAGGTGATAAGGTTGTGATTCCAACACCAGCCTTTCCACTGTATTTTCCATTAGTCACGATTGCTGGCGCTGAAACGATTCAGGTGGATACTTCTGCTGATGGTTTCGTGTTAACACCGGAACATCTGGAACAGGTTTTGGCCGAAGCGGGTGATTCAGTGAAGGCCGTCTTGTTAAACTATCCTGGTAATCCAACTGGGGTTGAATACCCCCAATCGACGCTAGAAGGCTTGGCTAAGGTAATTGCTGACCATCATTTATACGTGATTGCTGATGAAATTTATAGCGAGTTGACCTTTGGCGTTGACCATTTCTCAATCGCGAAGGTGATTCCAGAACGGACGATCTTGATCAACGGCTTGTCGAAGTCGCACGCCATGACTGGTTATCGGATGGGCTACATTGCTGGTCCAACCGAATTCATTGCCAATGCAACTAAGATGCACGCCTTCATGGTCACCTCACCATCGAATCCAGCTCAAGCAGCGGCCGCTGAAGCGCTGAATAATGGGTTAGATGATCCAATCGTGATGCGAGAGGCTTATCAGAAGCGCCGTGATTTCGTACAAGCGGCCTTCGCCAAGATGGGCCTGGATATGGCAACGCCAAGTGGCGCCTTTTACGCCTTCGTCAAAATCCCAGCTGCTTATGGTCAAGATGACGTTCGTTTTGCAGAAGACTTAGCTGAAAAGGGCAAAGTCGGCGGCGTGCCAGGCAGTGCTTTTGGTGCTGGTGGTGAGGGCTACATTCGCTTCTCCTATGCGGCTTCAGATGCTGTTTTGGCTGAAGCCATGAAACGAATGGCAGCGTTTGTCGACTCGATTAAGGCCTAGGGCTTGACTGATTGTGTCAAATACAGTTTAATTAGCATTATTAAAATTAGATTTGAAATATGTGTGTGGAAGTTGAGGGATTCGTTATGAGTGATAAGTTAAAAGTCGGTATTATTGGTGCCACGGGGATGGTCGGTCAACGGTTTATTAAGATTCTCGCAGATCACCCCTGGTTCGAGATTGTGGCTGTTGCAGCGAGCGCACACAGTGCTGGCAAGACCTACGCTCAGGCGGTTGATGGTCGCTGGAAGTTGGAAGGCACTGTGCCCGATGTCGTTTCAGACATGGTTGTGCAAGACGCTGCGCAAGTTGATAAGATTGCCAGCCAAGTTGACTTTGTATTTAGTGCCATCAGTTTGGACAAAGCTGATACGCGTGCTTTGGAAGAAGCCTATGCTAAGACTGAAACGCCAGTGGTTTCTAACAACAGTGCGCACCGTTGGACCCCAGACGTACCAATGGTGATTCCTGAAATCAACCCAGAACACACCGATGTCATCAAATATCAGCGTGAACGTTTAGGCACTAAGCGTGGCTTCATTGCAGTTAAGCCAAACTGTTCGATTCAAAGTTACACGCCAGCGTTGTCTGCATGGCGTCAATTCGAACCAACGCAAGTGATTGCGACGACTTACCAAGCCATTTCTGGTGCGGGTAAGACGTTTAAGGACTGGCCTGAAATGGAAGGTAACGTGATTCCATACATTGCCGGTGAAGAAGAAAAGTCAGAACGCGAACCATTGAAAATCTGGGGCCACGTTGATGCTGATACGAAGAGCATCGTGCCGGATGAAGGTACTGTCATTACGTCACAGTGTTTGCGAGTTCCCGTTTTGTATGGCCACACTGCTGCTACGTTCGTTAACTTCGCTAAAAACCCAACCAAGCAAGAGTTGATTGACGCGTTGGAAAGTTACGAAGGCGAACCCCAACGGTTAGGCCTACCAAGTGCACCTAAGCAGTTCATTCAGTACATGACCGAAGATGATCGGCCACAAGTTCGCTTAGACGTTAACTTCGAGAACGGCATGGGCGTTTCCATTGGTCGGTTACGTGAAGACAAGATTTTCGACTGGAAGTTTGTTGGTCTGTCTCACAATACTGCCCGTGGTGCTGCCGGTGGTGCCGTTGAATGTGCCGAATTACTTAAGGCTCAGGGGTACATTACTTCTAAGAATGCTTAAATTTTTTGAGAGTTGCTTTGGCAGCTCTTTTTATTTTGGTGTTTTTCTATTGATTACGCTTCCGGCAAACAGCGGTATTTTTTGGTGGTGGCTGTGGGACCGGTTGCAGCCGCTGACGCGTCTTCCACCTCGAGTTTAAGCCTCGTAAACCCCAACGAGTCTTAAACTCGTCCAGTCTCAGTAAGCGCTTCGCGCAAACTGAGGACTAGTCACTGCCACCACCAAAAAATACCACTGTTTGCTCTCCAGCTGACGTCGTATGCAAAACGTCAATAAGCTGAAGTCTACTTGGCATAGACGACCTATTATTAAATAGGCGCATTAAAGTTGATTCAGAGTTAATAGCTAAATTTTCGTTGTTCGTCATCCTCAATTTTAAGTGGAAAATTAACTATTACTTGCAAATTGCACCTATTTAATAATAGGTCGTGTGTTGATTTGAAATATTTAAATTGTTAACCAGTAGCAGAATGTAGAGGTTAACCCAAATCTAACTTTACTTATGGATATCTACAATGTCAGCCGTAGTGCGGACGGTTCTGGGCGTTTCCTGCAGTGAAACGACTGGGAACCAGTCGGGGACGAATTTGAAACGTGCACGAACTTTGGCACGGTTCAAATTCGAGGTCCGAGACAGCTCTTGGGCTCGGACCGGCCCCACAGCAAGAAACGCCCAGAACCGGGAGCCGGAGGCGCAGGACAAGTAAAATTCGACAGATATGCAATCTATTACAGTGTTCTAAAAGTGGTATTTAACCAAAACCACAACGATTTCCCGTAGCTAACAGCAGAAGTGGAATGTGTTAGAATTGAGTATTAACAAATCGGGAAGGAACTTAACCATGACGCCACTTGAAATTCTAAAAACACAGTTCGGCTACGATTCATTTCGAACCGGTCAAGCCGAGGTTATTGACGATATTATGCAGCAAAAGGGCGTCCTAGCAATCATGCCGACTGGTGGTGGCAAATCACTTTGCTATCAGATTCCAGCGCTACTTCAAGACGGTATCACACTGGTGGTGTCACCCTTGATTTCACTGATGAAAGACCAAGTGGATGCCCTCAACGAAAACGGCATTCCGGCCACGTTCATTAATAGCTCGTTGGATTACCAGGCAATCAATGATCGGTTTAACCAAGCAGCGGCCAAAGCAGTCAAATTACTGTACGTTTCACCAGAACGATTAGATTCGGACTACTTGGCGCGACTTGAGCAGCTGCCTATTTCGTTAGTTGCGATTGATGAAGCCCACTGTATTTCGCAATGGGGTCACGACTTTCGGCCCAGTTATCTGAATTTGACGAATGCGATTGAACAGCTGCCAAGTCAGCCAACCATCGTGGCCTTGACCGCGACGGCGACCCCCAAAGTGGCGCAAGATATCATGTCACGGTTGGATATCGAACAAGAAGTTAAAACAGGCTTTTCTCGTCCCAACCTCGCCTTCAAAGTGGTGAAGGATCAGGATAATGATAAGTTTTTAGTGGATTATTTAAAGGAGAACCCAGATCAGTCGGGCATCGTGTACGCTAGCACCCGTAAGGAAGTTGAGCGGTTAACTAAGTTGCTGCAGCGTAAGCACGTTTCCGCCACAATGTATCATGGTGGGTTGAATCAAGAAGAGCGGCGACAGAATCAGGAAGACTTCTTGTATGACCGAACTCCTGTGATGGTGGCGACCAACGCCTTTGGAATGGGTATCGATAAAAGTAACGTGCGGTTTGTGATTCACGCGCAAGTGCCTGGCAGTTTGGAGTCGTATTACCAAGAGGCTGGCCGAGCGGGGCGAGATGGGTTGCCGAGTGAAGCCATTTTGCTGTTTCGGTTGTCGGACGTTCAAATTCAGCACTTCTTAATTGATCAGTCTGAGCGTGACGAGGCCAATAAACAACGCGAGTATGATAAGCTGCAGGCAATGTCACAATACGCGAATACTCAGGAATGTTTACAAAAGTACATTTTAAATTATTTCGGTGAAGATGGCGAAGCCTGCGGTCAATGCAGTAACTGTTTGGACGACCGGGAGGCCATTGACATTACCGTAGATGTTCAAAAAGTGCTGTCCTGTGTGATTCGAATGAATCAACGTTTTGGTAAGAACCTGGTGGCGCAAGTGCTGACGGGATCGAACGTGGCACGGGTGAAACAACTGCACTTTGATGAACTCAGTACGTATGGCATTATGAAGCAAGCGTCTCAAAAATCCGTGGCGGAGTTAATTGACTTCTTAACGGCTGCTGGGTACCTGTTTGCGGACGGTGGTCAGTATCCGGTTCTTCGGGTAACTGAACTAGGTGGTGAGGTCTTGCACGGTAACCAACAAGTCTTTCGTAAGGTGGCAATCCGCGCGACCAAGGCGTTACCCGTTAATAGTGAGTTGTTCGAAGCCTTGCGTAGCCTGCGCCGTGAGTTTGCTGAAAAACAACAAGTACCACCATTTGTGATTTTTTCAGATAAAACATTACGTGATATGTGTTCGGTAATGCCCGTTGACGAGGATGAAATGTTAACCGTTAAAGGAATTGGTGCCAACAAGATGGCAAAGTATGGGACCGCGTTCTTACAGGTGATTGACCTGTTTCGGGATGAGGCGGAGTCGTAGGCTTGTATTGTGTAGGCACAAGATATAGAAAAAATAAAATATTTTTTAAAATTAATTTATAAAATATATCGATTTAGTCAAAAATAATTTAACCCAACATTTCCCAAACGTATGATTGGAAAATTTGGGCTTTTTTGTTGATCTTATTTATTCGTACAAGTTAGAATACCGTGGTTATCTATTTTCTGAATTAAGTAAGTACGTTCATTAATATTTATGTCAGTCTTAATAAGATTTAACATTTATTTTAAATGTAATTAACCCTATTAAGTGATGCATTTATGATTAATGACAACGTTTACCTAAAGTTGTAGTATGAAGATATAATTAGAAAAAATAGGCATAGTAGACACGAATGGGGGTGTCATGGGGGCTTTATTGAACACGAAATAGTTAAGTGATCGATTAACTTTTTTCAATCACGTGACTGTCATCATTCGTACGATTAATCAATGGTGTTAATGGTTTTATTAAGTCGATGATTGTCAATAAATTTGATACCAAGTCGTTTATTATGCCGTGATGACTTTGGAGGGGGTAAAATCATGAAAGTACATTTTAATTCTAATCAGAATTTTGGTAAAAAACGCTTCGACGCATTTAGTGAGAAAAAAGAACATTATAAGATGTTTAAGGCTGGGAAGAACTGGTTGTACGCTGGTATCTTCATGCTGTCACTTGGCGCTGGGATGGTTAGCTCTGGTACGATTACCTACGCCCAGACAACAACTGACGCTGCGTCCAGCAGTAGTACGAAAAAGCTGAGCGTTGCGTCGGGGACGTATACGATTAAAGCTGCAGATACCACAGCCACCAGTGCATCAGCTACGACCAGTGCTACGCCGGCTAGTTCGGCTGATGCAACTAGCGATGCCAGTGCCACCAGTGTGTCATCAGCTAGTTCTGATAGTGTATCACCAGCATCTGCCTCAGCTACGTCCGAGACAGCAACTAGCGCAACATCTACTAAGGAAAGCAGTACGGTTTCAAGTACTGCCAACTCAACTCAGAGCGCTAGTTTAAGTGATACTTCATCAACTAACTCAAATAGTAGCAATTCTGCAGCAGCACAAGTTTCGAGTGCTACTATTTCTAGTGGGGCCAGTTCGGATGCCGGGTTTACTTCTAGTGAGGTTAATTCTACGGCTAACACTGGCAATGTTGCAACGCTCAAGAGTGCGACGAGTTCGGCCTCCGCACCAGTTTCTATTACACAAAGTCTTTATACTGAAATGAAGTCAATGAACTCGGACGAAGTGATTGATTACTTAAAATCATACAACGCAACTGCAGTTAAAAATGGTGGGCATGCGTTTGTTTTGGACAATAACGGATCCCTAATCGCGGTTACCAATCATGTGGGGAAGGTTACAGTTTCACAATCATTTAAAGATTCAACGGGTAAAACTTTATCACCCAGTTTGAATGCAACAGTTCCTGAGACATTCGATCAAGTCAGTGCATTAATCACTGAGCCACCTTATGAAAAGGGATATCAAATTGACACTGATAAAACAACGTTTACGCTTGGTGGACAAACTCAACCGTTGAGTTATTGGATTTCAAATATTTCGTGGTTTAATCTGTCAGGTCATTCGTTGACCAGTATGTCAGATCTTCTCTGGATTATTACTTATGCTTTTGGGAATAGTACTGAAGCTACTTTTGTTAATGATAAAATTTCTCTTAACTATGTTTATAAGACCTCTCAGGCTGCCATTACTACTCAGGATCAAACAGTTCAGGTCGGCGCTAGTTTACCGGATTTGAAATCTTATATTGTTAGTGCTGTGGATGAAAACGGTAAAACAATATCAACAGGTTCAATCATGTCGCCCACTTATCCTGGCAACTATTCAACCAATACTCCTGGCGATTATACATTTGTTGTCGAATATTTCAATGCAAGCACCATTTCCTATACTCAAGGTACTGCAACATTACACGTTGTTAACCCAGTCACAACGGATGTAGTGGCACCAACTGCCACGACAGTCACATATGGAGATGACGCGTATAAGGCTTCATCTGATTATGGCATTACTGTGAAATCAAAAGACGGCACAATTACTATACCTTCGGGGTTAACGACCAGCGACTTTACAATCACAGATGAAAATGGTAATGAAATTGCAAGTTCAGATTACACGGCTTCAGGACATTTGAAAGTCGGTACTTATACAGTTGCACTTAATGACTTCGGTATGACTGCAGTTCAACAAGCAAATACTAAGTATAAGTTAGCTGCTGATAATTACGGGACTTCAACTTTGGTAGTTACACCCGCGAACGTCGTGATTACACCTACTGATAATGGTAAAACAGTTGGTGCCGCAGACCCTGCATTAGATTTTTCAGCTAATGGATTGGCTGATGGTGACACTAAAGCGAGCCTTGGTGTTACAGTTAAGCGTGTTAATGGTGAAACGCCTGGAACGTATACTGAAACTGCATCGGTTCCAACTAATGATAATTATACGTTTGAAACTAACACTGGCGTATTTACAATTTATAAAAAGACCTCGAGCTCAACTTTAAATATTAATGATGTCAATATAACGTATGGTGCGGTCTCTAATGGTAGCACGGGTGGCTACGGTTTTACTTTAACACCTAGTTCTAGTGACATTACGGTACCAACTTTAACACCAGCAGATTTTACTATCGAAGGTGCAACATATAGTGGCTCAAATCATTTGAATGTAGGAAGCTATGTTGTTAGTTTAAATGCGGATGGTCTAAAAGCACTTCAGACCGCTAATCCGGATACAACCATTACAAGTGACATGGTTACTGCTGGGTCAATTAATGTGAAGAAAGCCAACGTCACAATTGTTGCAAACGATGCCAAAAAAGTCTTAGGACAAGCTGATCCAGCACTTACTGCAAAAGTCACTGGATTGATTGGCACTGATACGATTAAATACTCTCTGGTTCGTAAGGCTGGCGAAACAATTGGTACTTATACTATCAGTATCAATGTCACTGAAAACCCCAACTACAATACTTCCAATCAGGCCGGAACCTTCACCATCACACCTAATAGTTCAAACGGGACAATCTCGATAACGAACGAAAATTTAGTTTACGGACAGGACGAAGTTGCTAAGGGTGACTATGCCCTTTCTGTGAGCGCTACCAAAGGTACAGACGGTGTTGCGGTACCAGACATTAAGCGTGGCGATTTGCCACAATCTGATTTTGTCATTGAGGGCGCTTCTTATACAAATGGGTGCCTAAACGTTGGTGCTTATACCGTTGCGTTGACCGATCAAGGCTTTACGGACTTACAAGCTATTTTTGCTAAATCCAATTTGACGATTACTAAAGACCAGATTGTGGATGGGCTGATTACTGTTACTCCGGCAGATTTGTCCATTTCAATTCCAAGCAATTCAAAGTCGGTAGGTACGGCAGATCCTATGCCAGTTGTTGCACTGACGAGTACAGATTATTCCACCGAAAACTGGACAACATTGACCACTATTGGTACATCGTTCAATAACAATACGATCAACTACACGGTTACGCGTAAACCAGGTGAGGATGTCGGCACATATAATTACATCGTTACACTAGGTGATAATCCTAACTTTAACGTCACAACTGATTCAATTGGTGCTTTAAGCATTACACCAGTCGATGCTAACGATACTTTTGCAGTAACAAATGCCACACTTGGATACGGCGATGATACGAATGCAGATGGTAGCCAATCTGGTACCACCGATTTGGGATATACCGTTTCGATGACAATTACTGGTAATACCACGTTAAAGAATGTGGATGGTTCTTCAATAGCTAATGGGACGGTTACTTTGAATGCTGATGATTATGTCATCAAAAGTGCATCATATTCAAATGGCCATCTTGACGCTGGTACGTACACGTATCAGCTAAGTTCTAGCTTTATTTCAGCGTTTGAAAAAGCAAACAGTAACTACAATTTGTCTTCATTATCCGCAACGGGAACAATCACAGTTAAAAAACGCCCGATTGTTTTAACAGCTAATCCTGCAACAAAAATGAAAGGTGAGGCTGATCCAGCTTTGACTCCCACAATTTTGTCAGGAAGCTTAGCATCAGGCGATACATTTTCAGATATTGGTGGTTACGACGTCGAACGTAAGATTGGTGAAGATGTTGGCACTTACGATATAGATGTCTTAATTATTGGTAGCCCTAACTATGCTGTTTCCAGTCAGTCACTAAAAGATGGGTTTACGATTACTGGGAAATTGTCTTCTGATCGGATTGATATTAAGTCAGATACGACGGATTATGGCTCAATTACTCAGGCTGGCAGCAGTTCTGATACGTACAACATTAGTACCCTTTTTGAAACCAATGACGATAACTTATCAGTTCCGACTGGTACTAATGCGTTAACTAATGCAGACTTTACAATTACGGATGCCTCAACCGGTGCAGTGGCAACCTATACGACTAGTGGTTACTTAAATGCCGGTACTTATACGGTCAATATAGCGGAATCTGGAATCGATAAGTTTATTGCTCAAAATCCCGATTTTATTTTAACCGCTAATAATTTTGTGAGTGGTCATTTGGTTGTCAATCCAAAGGATGTTTACATCACGACAGGCAACACGAAGGTGTATGGGACAAAACCAGATCCGACGTTGACGTATAATATTGTCGGACTGATGGATGGTGACACTCTTGACGTCAGTGTGAATAGAGCGACAGGTGAAGATGTAGGCTCATATGTTCAAACGGCCATGGTAACGTCACGTGATCTCACTAACTATACGTTGCATAATACAGCCGGTAAATTTATTATCACGCCTGCACCAGTCACTGAAACAATTACGGTTGCGGATGCTTCCATGGAATACGGATCCGATCCAGTCATCTCTGATACTGGTAGTGCACAGGTTATTACCACACCTTTGACTAATGTGACGGGGTTAACTTTCAACGTTGTCGATAAAGATGGCAACAAGCTTGTTATTCCTGATTACACTGCTGCTGATTTTGCTGTGGTGGTTCCGGTAGGCTCAATCACTGCGTCTGGTCATTTAAAAGCCGGTGACTATACTATCGAAGTCACTGGAGATTTTGAAACAGCATTGCAAACTGCAAACCCTAATTATGATGTTTCAACTGTATTTGAAACTGGTACTTTAACGGTTACGCCCAAGGCAGTTACTGTTGCTGCTGACGATAAATCCAAGTCGTACGGGACAACTGATCCTGCGTTAACGGCAACGGTATCAGGTAAAGTTGATGGTGACACAATCACCACATCAGCTACTCGTGATGCTGGTGAAGACGTCAACGAGACAACTGGCTATGTCATCAAACCATCAGCCGATGCGAATGCAAACTACACTTACACCTTTGAAAATGGTAAATTTACGATTACACCTCAAAAAGTGGACGCAAATCTGACTATCAGTGTTACAGACATGACATACGGTGATACTGCAATCCAGGCAACGTTAACTTCCACCGTTTCTGGTTTGCAAATGCCAGCATTGTCTACTCAGGACTACATTATTGATGGTGCTGCATATGATGGTAAAACATTGCTGAATGCTGGCGACAATCACACTATCGCTCTGACAAAGAACGGCTTCGCAGATTTTCAAGCATTGAATCCAAACTATGATTTTAGTGGGTCTGTATTACCGAGCGCTACGTTTGTTGTTAAACAGGCAACCGCAACAATTAAAGCAAAAGATGTAAGTGTTGATTATGGTACAACACCGAGCTTAACTGCTGATGTTACCGGTGCGGTAGATGGCCAAACTTTGGATTACCAGGTTGTCAACAGTGATAACAATGCAAATGTTGGTGATCACCCGTTGACGATTGTCTTGACTGATGACTCGACCGTTAATAAAAACTATGACATTACAATTGAACCTGGTACTTTGACGATTAATCGCAAGAAAATTTCAGCAACCATAACGGTGACTGCACCAACAAACAAGGTTTATGGTGATGTGACTAAGACCAATGATATTGGCTTCCAGGTTACGTTAACAGCGACAGATGGATCTGAACTAGTTGTTCCAACCGATTTTGACGATTCCAATTTTGATATCTCTCGTACGGCATACACTGGCGACTACCTGAATGCCAACCAATCTGGCTACACAGTTAATTTAACCACCAATGGCGTACAAGCATTGGAAAATGCCAATAGTAATTACAGCTTTATTTCTAATCAATTTATTCCTGGCACACTTGTGGTGGCACCAAGAGCCGTTACGGTAACAGCGGGCGACCAAACCAAGACCTATGGTACACCAGATACAGATCCAGCTATACATTGGACGGCGATCACTAGTAAAAGTATGGTTGGTAATGATAAGGCCGATTTCAAAGTATCACGTGATACGTCTCTTGATCCAGCCGGTACTTCGGAAGACGTTGGTGCACACAAAGACATTGTTGTTACAGTAACGCCTAACCCTAATTACACGTTCACAACGGTTAATGGGACGATGACCATCACACCTGCTGATGCAACTGGTACGTTTACAGTAACAGCAGCTGATGTTAATTACGGCACGTATACGAAGTCAACAACCGATTATGGCGCTACTGTGACGCTGACCGGTACTGGTTTAGTATTGCCTGAAGGCGGTTTGAGTTCAGATAACTTCCAGTTGACCGGTGCAAAATACAGTTCGACTGATCATTTAGCAGCTGGTACTTACGACATTAGTTTAACTGATGATGCGATTACGGCTTTAAAGAAGGCAAACCCGAACTATACCTTTACTGATGCTGACTTTGTTACGGGGCAATTAGTTGTTAACAAGCTTGATGCGAAGATTGTTCCAGCTACCAACGGTAAGGTCTATGATGGCAAGGCAACTTCTGACCCAGCACTTACTGCAACGGTTTCTGGGGGAGTAACAGACGACAATATTGAATACACTTTAAGTCGTGAGCCTGGTCAAGATGTTAATACGTACACACAAACAGTAAACATTGCTGACCCAAGTTCGACTAATGATAATGGCAATTACAACTTAACTGCGGGTACGGGAGACTTCACGATTACCCCAGCAGCTTCCGATGCAACGTTCAGTTTGAACAAATCTGAGATTACGTACGGTGGAACGCCAACCGTGACTGTCACGAATGATGCAAATCTTGTTTCGCCAGCCCTCACTAGTGATGATTACACGATCGAAGACCCTGCCTATTCAACGGCGGGCTTCCTCAAGGTGAATACAGATGGTTACGTGGTTAAATTGACGGATGCAGGCATCAAAGCCATCAAGGACGCTAACCCGAACTATACCTTTGGTGCGGATGCATTTGGCACCAGCAAATTAATCGTCAACAAAGCTCAATTGACCATTACCGCTAATGGTGGTTCAAAGGTTTACGATGGTTCTCCATATAGCGGTCAGTTAAGTGCAACTATGACTGGTAACCTGGGCAGCGATAAGATTGAATACTCGGTAGCTAGTGATGCGACAACTAAGTCTAGTGTGGGCGAATATGCGTCAGTTGTATCGCCGGGTGCAGACAGTATTTCAAATGATAATGGTAACTATACAATTAGAGTAGTAGCTGGTGTCATTGCGATTACTTCATTGGCACTTCAAGGTTCTGTTACGATCACTGCAGGTAAGAAAACGTACGGCACAGTTGATGAAGGTACGGTAGTAGAAGACGCTCAGATTACCGTAACCTCTTCTACTAATAAAGATATTAATATTCCGAATCTTGATGACAGCGATTTTGACATCACGGGTGCGGTTTATACAAATGGCCATTTGAATGCTAATGCCAATGGTTATGAAGTTAAGTTAAAGGCTACTGGTTTGAAAGCAATCAAAGACGCAAACCCTAACTACGATTTGAGTGGTGTGACGTTTGGTGTTGGTACTCTGGTAATTGATAAGGCGACTGCTGAGATCACACCTGAAGATAATGGAAAGGTTTATGGGACATCTCCAGATCCTGAATTGACAGTGACAGTATCAAAATTGGCTGATGGTGATGAATTAACCTATACCGTTTCACGTGTTCCTGGCGAAAATGCTGGTCAATATGATGAAACTGTTTCGTTTGATGCAAATGCTGGTGAGAATGTAAACTACAACATTACTACTGGAACTGGGACGTTTACCATTACGCCAAAGGCCACGACTGACGGTGATAAGGAAACCCAGATCACGGTCAACCCAGAAACA
>NZ_AZEE01000031.1:18592-18844 GCF_001434895.1 Secundilactobacillus odoratitofui DSM 19909 = JCM 15043 | reverse complement strand
TCACTTACTGACGTCGAGCCAGACTCACTAACCGAGACTGAGCCTGAATTACTCAACGATGCTGATGTCGAATCACTTACTGACGTTGAGCCAGATTCACTAACCGAGATTGAGCCTGAATTACTCAATGATGTTGATGTCGAAGTTGAATCACTCAGCGACGTTGAGCCAGACTCACTAATCGAGATTGAGCCTGAGTTACTCAACGATGCCGAAGTTGAATCACTTACTGACATCGAGCCAGACTCACTA
>NZ_AZEE01000031.1:18072-18534 GCF_001434895.1 Secundilactobacillus odoratitofui DSM 19909 = JCM 15043 | reverse complement strand
GATGTTGAACCAGATTCACTGACAGAGATTGATCCCGAATCACTCAACGACGTTGACGTTGAGTCACTTACTGACGTTGAGCCAGACTCACTAACCGAGACTGAGCCTGAATTACTCAATGATGTTGATGTTGAGGTTGAATCACTCAGCGACGTTGATGTCGAGGTTGAATCACTTAACGACGTTGATGCCGAATCTCTTACTGATGTTGAACCAGATTCACTGATAGAGATTGAACCTGAATTACTCAACGATGCTGAAGTTGAATCACTTACTGACGTCGAGCCAGACTCACTAACCGAGATTGAGCCTGAGTTACTCAATGATGTTGATGTCGAAGTTGAATCACTTAACGACGTTGATGTCGAATCGCTTACTGATGTTGAACCAGATTCACTGACAGAGATTGATCCCGAATCACTCAACGACGTTGATGTTGAATCACTTACTGACGTTGAGCCT
>NZ_AZEE01000031.1:0-18012 GCF_001434895.1 Secundilactobacillus odoratitofui DSM 19909 = JCM 15043 | reverse complement strand
TTACTGACGTTGAGCCAGACTCACTAACTGAGATTGATTCTGAGTTACTCAACGATATTGATGTCGAGGTTGAATTACTTAACGACGTTGATGTCGAATCGCTTACTGATGTTGAACCAAATTCACTGACAGAAGTCGAACCCGAATCACTCAACGACGTTGATGTTGAGTCACTTACTGACGTTGAGCCAGATTCACTGACAGAAATAGAACCTGAGTTACTCAACGATGCTGAAGTTGAATCGCTTACTGACGTCGAGCCAGACTCACTAACCGAGATTGAGCCTGAATTACTAAATGATGTTGATGTCGAAGTTGAATCACTCAGCGACGTTGACGTCGAATCGCTTACTGATGTTGAACCAGATTCACTGACAGAAATAGAACCCGAATTACTCAACGACGTTGACGTTGAGTCACTTACTGATGTTGAACCAGATTCACTGATAGATATTGAACCTGAATCACTCAACGACGTTGACGTTGAGTCACTTACTGATGTTGAACCAGATTCACTAACAGAGCTTGAACCTGAATCACTCAACGACGTTGATGTTGAATCACTTACTGATGTTGAGCCAGACTCACTAATCGAGATTGAGCCTGAGTTACTCAATGATGTTGATGCCGAATCGCTCACTGAAGCTGACGCAGACTTACTACCAGACGTAGAAGTAAATCTAGAAAGGCTGGTTGAATCATGAATCGAATTAGACACCGAATCGTTATAACTTGTGAGCTCACTCTCAAACAAACTATTTGATTCACTCTGTGATAGCACACCACTCACTGATTCACTTGCAGAACCGCTTAATGAACTACTTATAGATTCACTAGTGGAGAGGCTAGTTGATGCACTTAATGACTGACTCTTAGATGAACTCAATGAACTTGATGCAGACGTGCTTAAGGATTGGCTGGTTAATATACTCCTTGAATTACTTAAGGATTGACTCACAGCAGCACTAACCGACTCACTAGCAGACAAGCTGGTTGAACCGCTAAGTGAACTGCTGGTAGACACACTCGTTGATTGACTTGCCAATGTACTTGTTGACGCGCTGGTCGAAGCACTTACAGAAGTACTTAATGAACTGCTCGTTGATTTGCTGGAAGCAACACTACCAGACAAGCTTGACGAAGTAGATACCTGCGTAGAACTACTCAAAGAAACACTCATTGAGCTACTGCCAGATAAACTAGTTGAGGTCGAATTACTGTTATAAATACTGCTAGATGTTGAAACGTTTGTGGACGTACTCGACGATGTTGAGGTTTGAATGCTCGTACTTTTCGATGAAACACTCGAAGTACTAACCCAGGTCGAAGTACTAGCGCTATCGACTGTGGAAGTTGACTTTGAAGTGGCAGTACTTGAAACTTCATACATCGATTGTGAAGTCAATCCGAGCGCAATTTGGCCAGCATTATACTTAGTCGCAGTGATATTGGGGCTTGAGCCTGACCCAGCAAGGTTAATGACGATGACTCCGGTTTTAACAGTCGTACTTGAATAATTTCCTTGATTAATCAGCGCATCAATAATGTCGGCTGTTTGATCAACACTAAAAGTTACGCTTTGTGAACCAGAGCCAGAAATTGCAACGCTTGCAATCGGTGTACTTGAAACGGAAGAAATCGTGGTGATACCAAAGCCACCAGTTTGAGTGACTGTGGTTACATCCAGTGAAGTATATGATGAGGCAGCCGAAAAACGAATTTGAAGTTGGGACTGGCTTGAAAATGCGACAATATTACCGCTGGAATTCACATAGACATTCGTCCAATACATCGTGAAATTTGGTGACCATGTACCAGTTGAGGAACCAACTTGCGTAAATGTGGTCACTAAAGTGCCACCATTCATAGTCGTTGGTAACGCAGTTGTTGTTGCAGCCGTTGCCGATGAATAAGTTAACTGAACTGGTAATCCAGTTAAATCATACAAGGCCACGCCAAGGCTAGAGGGCGTCAAAGTACCATCGCTTGTACTTGAACTAGTTGAAGCTGGAGTAACACCCGCAGCAGTTGCAATTACGATTGACGTAATATCATTGGTTTTAATGTAATCACTAATATCGCTTAGTTCGGCGGTAGTGACATCCACATTGCCACTTACGTTAATCGTCATGACATCGTCATTGGTCGTCACGCTAGTAGCGCCCGTGAATCCAAGTGAACTGGTTAAATCAGTCGTGGATGAAGTGGCAGCAAGTGCCGCAGCTTTGATCAAACCACTGGTAGACGTCACACCGTTACTAAGTGAGGTCGTAGACGTAGCAGCTGAATCACTACTATCACTGACTGAGTCGCTTGCACTGGCACTATTACTCTCAGTTGTGCTTTCAGTGGTTGAAATTGAATCACTCGTACTGGTCGATGTACTACTTGAGTCACTTTCACTGGAAGTACTATCGCTAGTCGTATTGCTTTGCGTCCCACTGGTAGTTGTACTCGTGGTATCGCTGGCTGAAGTACTATCCGTTGAACTCTCAGTGGTACTTTGAGTCGTACTGTCAGAATGACTTTCCGTGGTACTCTCAGTCGTACTTTCCGTTGTCGAAGTAGTCGTAGAAGTGGCGGGAATAGTCGTTTTAGACTGGGTCGCCAGTACCTTACTATCATCAACTTCTTGACTTACCGTTTTATTGCTCGCACTGGACGTATCAGCTGACGCCTTCGTTGACACCGTAAAACCTGCTGTTAAGCCAAAAATACCAGTAAAAGTCGAGATGGCTGCATAAGCCCAATTCTTACCATCCTTAAACATCTTGTAGTGTTCTTTACTGTTGTTTTTGATTAATTTATTATTCTTTTTGCTAAAATTCACTATTCGCCCCTCCTCGCTACTTTCCTGTTTAGTGGTACTCAATTAAATTTAGCCACATTCTCTCGCCATTATATGATTTATCGCATGCTTTGTCATTTAAAAACTGATTATTTTTTTATTATGTTACATATAATCTAATCAAATTCAAATTAAATCAATTTTCGTCGTATTCTCAACTTGTGATTGAATCAGTTGCAACGCATTATTATCCATTTTTACTGTTTGTATAAACGGTAACTCATTGTTCAAAATTGCACGAAGATTACCCTTAACTTTCCCGTCTTCATCTACAGGTGATTCTTGTAAATACAAGCTATTATCAGAGTGGGTTTTCTCGAGTACATTCAACTCTAAACCCATGTAAGTAATATTGATTTCATCTCGTTTACTCATCATCTTGCCTAACATGTCCGTGAGAAATGCCTGCACGCTATTGTAGCGATATTTAACGCTACCATCATCATTTTCAACGGTCACAAAGTTCACGACACCGTCATAGAAGTAGTATCGAATAACCGGTCGTTCACTCTCATCATAGAAAACAATCTCGTTGACGTCACCACGCGTGTAAAAGATGCGGCTATAAAGACCACCATCAAAGGTATACTCCTCAACAAAGTCTGGCGTACCATCTGTGTTGGTGTAATGAACTTCTTTAACCGCTCGCCGAGTATTTGCATAAAGGATTACGGAACCAATTCGCTCACCTTCACTAATAATCGAGATGGTCCGATCCTTATTCATAAAAATTTCAGCCCCGGAAACGGTTGGAATCTCGTTAAAAAATAGGTACCGGTCAGCGTGATAATGTCGCTTAGTCAGCCAATCAATCAAGTTAATACCATCAATGCCTTCCGCCTGTAATAAACCGTAAAAACCAGGGTTGGGTGCTAAAGTCAAAACCTGTCCGCCTTCTGCTAACAGGCGCTGCTTTTGCTGCTCCCAATTAGCCGTACCTGGTCGAATCATGTTTGTCAGTTCATAGCGCATGTAATAACGCCTCCCATTCCTTGGCAATATTGGCATCACGATATTTATCAATGCCTGCTTGGGTGTTCTTGTGCAACGTTGTGTAATCAGCAGCTAATAAGCGTTTAATACCACTAACTAATTGGGCGACGTTATAGGTCTCATCACCCCGTTTGAAGTCCTGTAAAAAGCCATTTTCACCATCACGAATTAATTCAAGTGCCCCAAACCGGGCTTTGAAGGTGATGACTGGTAACATGGCGTTTAACGCTTCGATGTAGGTTAATCCAAACCCTTCCGAATAAGACGCCGAAATAAATGCATCGTATTTTGGATAGATTGTTGCTGGTGTATGGGTTTGTCCCTTTAACTGAACATAAGCTTCGGCGTGACCCGCATGAATCACGTCTTCTAGATGTTGCTGCTCGCCACCCTGACCATAAACGTCAAGGGTAATTGCCTCACCAGCATCATGAAGTTGTGTGACTGCTTTAATAGCAAAATCAATGTGCTTTTCATCCGCCAATCGTGAAATTGAAACTAGCTTCAACGGCACCCCACGTTTGTCAGAAGTGTGCAGTGCTTGCTGATCACGAATTCCACCAACCGGAATCGTGACAAATTTATCAGCATCTTCCGGAAAATCAATCAGTAAGTCCTGGCGCTGAAGTTCCGTTGCCACTACAACGCGGTCAACGGCCTCAAGGTGGGTCAGCATGTACTCATAGTAATTGTTCCATAGCGGGTGTGTAGGATCATCACGATCAGATAAATGATCGGCATGGATTACCTCAACGATGTGAGCACCCTCAGGTCGGTGATTGAGCAACGCGGCTTCTGTAATCTCGTCACGGTCAATAATAAAGGTGCTATCGCCTTCAAAAGCGGCATCCAGCTGCGTCAAAAAATACCGCTGTAACATCACTTCATTCCGAAAGAATAAGTGGCGACCATTTTGGTTAAATAAATGAATGTTCAAAATAACGTGATTTTCGTGGTCGTCCTCAATGGTTTCAAACGTTGCCCGTCGTTCACCGGTCACTTGGTTATACAACTCAACTCGCGCCGTGCTCACAATTAAGATGTCACCCTTTGTTGCTGGGTATTTGACAAAGTGGCGCACGATGTGAATGCCCGAGTCCGTGATTTCATCCTGTTTTCGGTTGGTGTTGGTATCATCAATCACCATCTGTGAAGTTGCTGATACAGCGTTGGTAACACCGTGTTTAAGATAGTCGTCGCCTAAGACGAAATACTCCCACATGTTGATCACATTTTGATTTTTAATGTGCCACTTAGCCATTGCAACGTGCAATTCAGGCACCAGATCCGTAAACACGAAACGATAAGGCAAGCCTGCCTGTTCGAAGCGCTTTGCCCGGTAAAACTCAGCGTGTTCAACGCCAGAGTTGCCGATACCCATTGCCCGATTTAAGAAAAAGTTCATCATCTTAAAACCTCCAATTGATGTTGATGACAGAGGTCCAAGAAGGTATCAAATACCGACACCGGCTGGTTCCCCCAAGTTAATACGCTGACCCTTCGAGCTGTCTTTGGTTGAATTGCAAGGACGCGTTGCATTAACGCCTGCAGTTCTGGCAGCATCTCTGGTCTATGTAACATGTCGCTTGAAAAATGATAAATAATGGTTGGCCCTTCGCTGGCAACTGGGAAATTAGCAGTCGTGCCACTTTGCTGTGCTAACACGACAGTTATTGGCGCTTGGTTTGTTTTAGTCACTGTAACGAAAGGCGCATCAACAGTAGCTTGAGCTTTAAGCGCAACTGGCATCAAAACAAGTCGTTTAAACACCACTCGGTCATGATTGGTATTCATTAAACAAATGCGATAATCATAGGCGGAATCAGTCATTTCAAAGGTACCGCTAAGGGACTGATAAGTCAGTTGCTCCAGACTGTTGCCGGCCGCATCCAGTAGCTCAACCATGGCATACACACTATTAGCTGGTAAAACATCCGCCTGCATGTCAAAGGCATAAGTCTGGCCTCGTTGAAGCAACGGTAACTGCGGTGGCACCAAGTAACCCTTAGTTGTGCCTTTTGATGACCACGTATAAATTGGTAGGCCAGATGGCATCATCGGTGCATGGTAGTTGACCCGACCATCGCGCTCAAACGTGACTTGCGCACCATAGTTATAGGCTTGTTTTAATGCACGTTCCCAGTGCATTACGTGGACCATCTGCATACTTTTTCTCCCTTCACACCAATCATCTTAGTTCAAAATATTTTCCGACTTTGCGCCCTTTCGGTCACTACCACTCCGGTAAACGGGTGGGGCTGGTTGCTGTGGGACCTGCTTCAACCGCTACGCGTTTTACGCATCGATTCTAAGCCTCACAAAAACGGTGAGTCTTAGAATCGTCCAGTCCTTGTAACCGGTCCCCCGTTTACCTCCGTTCTCGTTACGTTGTCCAAGTATGAAATTAACGTGGTATGAGCAAGTTACGATTGAGTTGCCAACATGATAGTAACTGAAAACCACTTACACGCTCTATAAGTTCCACGTAAAAATAGCCTAATGACGCTCACTCAGAAGTCGGATTCTCCGGCATCTTCAACCGCGGGCGCGGACGGTTAAAATCAGTCCAGAGCAAGTTATTATACTGCGCTAAAAACCATTTAACGATGCCGTTGGTGTCGTCGTTATGTCGCCCGGTAAGCCCCTTATAGAGCACTTTGACGTTTGGAAATCGCTGTCGCAGTGTCCGAAATAGAACTTGGAATGCCTCACCGTCGTAATCGTCTTCTTTCATGTAAGTAATCGCAAACGTCGTGTTTTCAAAGTTCCCCTGACCAAATTGACGCCAAAAACGAAGGTTAAGTTCATCCACACCGAGACTATCTGCTCGCCCTGTTTGCCAGAGTAAAATATCTAGTGATGTTGGGAATCCGCCAGGTCGCTTGATTCGCTCATTTTTGGCAACGGTTCCTAGGTTAACCAGTGGCTTACCGACAACTACTGCGTGTGGTTTCAACCTGGCAGCATAATATAGCGCACCATAAGTGCCCATCGATAGCCCTGAAAGTATCAGCTGATCATTGTTAAAATGCAGTTGATCAAGTCGTTCTTGAATCGCACGGACTAAGTCGTCTTCGAGTTGTTGACTCCCCATATAAAAGGCGCCACCGGAAATCCGTGGATCGCCAATCACCATGAACGGTGAACTGAGGTTACGCATCATGAAAATGGCTTCAAAGCCTTCCGCTTCACGATACCCGGAAAAATACACGTTTAACGGCGGTTTAAGATCACCAGGGTTGAAATAGACGAGTAACTCACTGCCCATATTTTGACGGTCAACCAATCGCTGACCGCCCGCCATCAGCTCACCGCGGTCGTGGCGTGAACGACGAAAGTGACAATTACCAAGCCGAATGACGCCCGCGCCACGAGCCCAGACCGTCACTTTGCAAAGCGTGAGTTCATTGTAGACCGGTAACGCGAAGGGGACCTGAAGTTCGGCAAGTGTCTTCGTGATTACCGCTTTGATTGTGTTGCGACCATCATAAGATATCATGTATAGCTTAAAACTAACTTCAACATCTCCACTGGTTACCGTTGCTTCTGGTAAAAAAGTTAACTGCCAGTCAGCTGGTAGCGTTCCAAAAGATTCCCAGCTCGCAATTTGCCGTGATTGTTGGCCGAAACTGGCAGCGAAAGTTAACCGATTATGTCCCATTTGGTGGACATCCTCTAAAAAGGTCGGTTCAATTATCAGGTCATCAAAAAGTAATTTTTGTCCCATCTGCGACCCGAAATAATCCTGATTAATCAATTTGGCGACCGCAGCTGGATCGCGTAACGAAATTGGTTGCGCCCCCTTCTGCTCGAAAAGTGCAGCAATCGCTGCTGGTAACGTTAAGTTTTGATCGTAAAGAATTTGATAAGCGGGTAAATTCTGAACCAACGCCAGATCAGTTAACAACGCCGAACCAGCACTGACCAAAAAAATGGCAGTTTGGTACGTCTGCTTAAGCAGTTGATTAGCAAACGGGGCCTGCTTATCAGTCGCGTCATCATAGTGATCATTAGCGACATACTGATACTCAAAATCGGGACTTAAGTGTGATGCCAATGGCACTTTTAAGCCACCAACCTGAACGACATCAATCATTTTTTGAGCACCTCCTGCCACTGCTTAATTAATTCACGATCTGCAAACCGTTCGATTTTCGCCACGTTGTACACCAGCGCCTGATTCCAGTTGTAGAGGCCTTCTAAGTAAAAGTTGACACCAGCAGCCAGCTCCTTGGGATTGTTCACGACGCGGCCGTTACCATCATCCGTCACGTACTGCGTTTTCAAGTGAACGAGTTGTGGCACGCCCGCACTAATCGCTGCCAGTTGAACAAAGGGATCAATTTGATCTGCCAAATCAATCAGCAACCGTGCTGTGTGCAGCGTTGATAGAATAGTAGCATGATCATCTCGTTCACGAATTACAACCCGCAATAGTACCTTGGCTGCTGATTCAAGTTCTGACCAGTTTGCGGCCTTTTGTAATTGTTTGATCTGCGCCAAATTCGTCACTGGTGTTTCATCACGTTTGGCCTTCAAGTATGCCACCGCAATTTTCAAATCGTCGTGCCTGTCCGCAACGTTAAACTGACCATCAATCAACTGCATCACTTGTGCCTGCGTGACATCAACGGCACTGTCCATGCTGGCGACCAAAACCATTTGGTCATGGGTTAACAAACAGTCAAATAACGCGGTCACCGTCACTTGGCGATCATGCTCACTCAAATTTTCCATTCGCCAGTAAACAATCATGTCAGATAATTCATTACTAATACCAAGGTTCAAGTCAGAACCATAGGGTGAAATCAGCCTGATCGCCTTTTCTGTCAGCAACGCCCAGTCCGTCATCGCACGTTGAATACCACGGCTAGCCGCAATATCGGTCGCGACCACTTTAGTTGAAACGGCTGTGAGCAAGTGTAACCAGATATCATTGGGATCAATTTTAGTTTCCGAAGAAGCAATCACCAAGTCATAAGTGTGCTTCGCTAAAATCTTAGGAGTCGGAAAGTCAAAGTCTTGCCGATAAATCACCAATAACTTGGCATCTGGTTCCTGCTCAAGTTGTTTAGCGCAGACTTCATCCAGCAAATTATGAAATTGATCATAGTGCATGTGCTCAAACCGGCCACGTTGACTTGGGTCAATCTGGACCCCATCTTGCGTTATCGTCAAAATTAACTGACCGAATTCGTTATACAGTGTCGTACTTGATTGTTGATCTGCGTCAAAAGTAATGCGCCGTGACATAAAGCCACGATCATCGTAGGTTTCGGACTTGCTTAATCGGCCAGTAGGATCGTAATAGTCCACTTGGTTGAGATAGTGATCGTAACTGTAACGGCAGGTCGCAAATAGCACATCTTGTTGATAAACGTAAGTAAGATCTGGGGCCGCCAAAAAGTTCACATCGGCCGGCCACAGCAGATCAAGTCGATCAGCCGGAGCACCATCCTTTAGCCCAATACCAGCAATCGCGTCGTAGGCGTTCCACCAAGGACTCTCTAACAAGCCAATCTGGTGCAATCGATGACGCAGGTCGGGCAGAAAACTCACCGTGCACAGCGTAAACGGCTGCTCAGTCCGGCGTAGTAAGTCAGCAATATTGGCCGCAATGTCTTCTTCAAATGCGACTCGGTCGTTATCCCACGGAGCTAAAATGTTGATCATCGACTGCCACGCCTTTCCTAAACTAATTCGTACTGGCCCTTCAGATATAGAGCGTTAACTTGATCAAAAATATTATCCAAAATCGTAATGAGGATAAATAAGCCACTGAAAAAGAAACTCAGATTACCATAGCCCGGTTTATAGAGCCCAATAATTAGTGGTACCGCGGTTACAAGGACTAAAAAGCAGTTACCAACAAAAATCATCCGCATCAGCCGACTGGTCAAGTAACGTTCGGTATCACGGCCTGGTGCCACGTCAAAGATGTAGTCACCGGATTCTTTTAGCGTCTTAGCGGTCTCAACCGGTTGAAAGTTCATGTAGCCAAAGCCGTAACCCAGCAAACAAACCACGACACAATAGGTCAAAATACCACTTAAAGTATGGTAAGAGAACAGTGTGTTAACTAAGTAGTTCGCAAATGCACCACCGTCGATACTTTCGTGACGTAAATAAGTCGGTAGCACAAAGATCGACATCGAGAACATAAACGGCATAGCACCACCCGGTAGCACTCGAATTGGTAGGTAGGATTTGCCATAGGTGTTGATAATTCCCGTTCGTTGCACTTCGATTCGCCGTTCGCCACGGTAAATAAAGAGCGTCACGACTAGAAACAATAACGTGGCAACCACCAGAAAAATTGAGCTACGCACGGTGAAGATAAAATGGTCACTGGTGTTCACACCATTTTCGAGCATGTTGGGCAGATTTTGAATCACCGTTGGTAAAATCAGGAGCACGGCCCCACCGATACCCCGTTCAATATTTAAATCAGTCAAGTGGACGACCAGCATGGCACCAGCCACCAGGACCGTGATCAAAATGATCGTACTATCAAACTCAGTCAGGAGTTTGATTGGTTTCATGGTTTTGCTGATCATCACCGCCATCTGAATGGCTTGCGCAATCGCAAACAGCAGTGTTAGTCCCCGCTGAATCAGATTTTGCGTGCGTTCCGTTAAGTGGCGGGTTGCCTCTTGGTCCACCATGCTAACAATCGACCAAATAATTTTAGCGGTCATATAAGGTGCCACCCCTAGCGAAAGCAACGTTGGCGCGTTCATTTGACCACCAGTAGCGTACGCGAAAAATTGCAACGCCCGGTTCTTAGCCAGTACGGCGGTCGCACTATTTAAATTGACGACCGGAATAATCAGCTGACGGCCAACCTCCATAATGAGCAAGATCAGCAGGCTCCAGCAAATCCGGTAAATTAAGTTTCTTCTATTCATCCGTTCGTCCTATCATGGAAATTCAACATCAATCGTCCCATCTGGTTTCATGGCAAAAGTCGACAGCATCAGGTTACTCAGTGCAACTTGCCAAAAGGCGTGGGTCATTTGCTCAAACGACGAGCGTGCATCGCGTTGATACTCATAAATTGGGTTATGGGCGCCACGAGTTCGGCTATTGACCACCTGTCTGAGCTGTTGCAGGTTATCCACCTGCTCGATCCAAGCGTAATCGACGGCTTTTAAAATCGCTAATCGTTCAAAATACAAAAATTGATCGTGATTCAGAAACTCATCGTGTTGAGCAGTCAACCGTTTTGACACCACCTCTAGCAAGTAGCGCTTCAGTTCGGCTCCACCAGCTTGCCAAGGTTCCCATAACTGAGAACGGTCGTAATTGTAGTCAACGTGGTTAAACAAATAATCCAGCACACTTTCAAAGCTTAGTGGCTGTTTAACCGACGGTGTTAGAAAAGTTGTCAGTGCCCGCTGAATCAATTTGTCGACTAACTGATCTAAATTTTGATCTGCCATGACCCGATCACGAAACTGGTAAATTTTCTCCCGTTGTAGTCGAAAAATTTCGTCAAACTGCAACGTCATTGCCCGCGAACTACGTTGATCGTTCTCAGCTACACCTTGGACGGTCGCAATCAAGTTTCGGAAGCGTGCTTGTTTGATTGGTGTCCCAAATTCACGTTTTTCATCCTGTAACTGATCTTCATAGCGATGACGCGCCCGTTTAGCCCAACTGGGACCATTTTCTAACACAACTTTGTCCTCAAGTGAGGCGTAAAAGACACTTTCGCCAGGAGCCCCTTGGCGTCCTGCACGGCCCTTTAACTGTTGATCGATTCGGCGGCTAGACATGGGCTCAGTTCCAACCACAAGTAGGCCACCTAATGCCGCAACGCCTTCACCAAGTTTGATATCGGTACCACGCCCAGCCATGGAAGTGGCAACCGTAATTGCGCCGGGCTGGCCCGCTTCAGCAATGATTGCCGCTTCCTTGGCAATACTGTGGGCATTCAACAAATTATGGGGAATACCTTCTTTCAATAATACATATGAGTAAAGCTCTGACATCGACACGGACCCGGTTTCAATTAAAACGGGGCGTCGCTTGGCATACGCTTGTTTAATTCGGTCAACAGACGCGTAGATTTTCTCTTGGTTCGTCACGTAAAGCTGATCCGGTCGTTCCTTTCGAATCACTGGTCGATGCGTAGGAATCTGAATGACGTCTAAGTGGTAAGTTTCGCGAAACTCCCGAACATCCGTGATGGCGGTCCCAGTCATGCCAGAAAGTTTGTCAAACATCCGGAATAAATTCTGGTAGGTGATAGAGGCCATAGCCCGCGATTCGCTCGAAATCTTCACACCTTCTTTGGCCTCGATTGCCTGATGCAATCCAGCGTGCAGTTTCATTCCGGGAAGCTTCCTGCCATTTTCCGTATCGATCAGCGCAATCTCGCCATCGTCGAGCACATAGTCTCGGCCACGATACATCAGGTAATTAGCGCGCATCGCCAACACCATGTGGCGATACAGTTCTGCCCACTTCGGCGACAGTAACCCTTTGATACCAAAAAAACGTTCAATCTTCGCAATGCCGCGCTTAGTGAACCAAGCACTTTTGGTATCGTCGCTTTCTTCAATGTCCAGCCCGTCACCCACCTCAAGTAGCTTAACCAATCGATCTGCTGATTGATAGTAGTTGGATTGAACCCGTGGTGCACCCGAAATCACCAACGGAATGGTGGCCATGTCGAGTAACACCGCATCGATTTCATCCACCAACGCATAATGAAAGCCGTGTAGAAACTGATTTTCTTCTGTCGCTGCTAGGTTATCCATTAAGTAATCGAAACCCAGTGCACTGTGGGTCGTATAGACAATGTCAGCCTTATAAATTTCGGCCTTGTCCGGGGTGGCATTTTCCGTTTCATCAACTGTTTCGTTAGGTGCACCGGAACGAACCGTCAAGCCCAGCCACTCGTACACCGGTCCCATCTCTTCGGCATCCCGGTTAGCCAAGTAGGCATTAGCCGTTACTAAAAAGTTACCTGGTCCGGTGAGGCCACACAAATATAAGGGTAGCGTTGCGGTCAAACTCTTACCCTCACCGGTCTTCATTTCAGCGATATCGCCGTAATACAGTACGATACCACCCGTAATTTGGTTGAAAAATGGGGCTAAGCCAAGCACTCGCTTGTCGGCCTCGCAAGCCACCGCAAACGCCTCTGGCAACAGTGAATCGAGCGTCGCCCCCTTCGCAAGTCGCACACGAAAAATTGCGGTTTGTTGCTGCAATTCCTCATCGCTCATCTGGGAATAGGTTGGCGCTAGCTTCATAATCCGTCTAGCCAGTCGTTCGTACTTTCTTAATATCGGTCGCTTTAATTTCATTGGCATACTGTCACCTACCCTTGTGCTAGTATGGAAATCGTCCCTTTAACGTCAAATTTAATCTCCATTCAATTTGACACTCCTATTAATTCCACTATATTATACTAGGTATGAATAAACAAGATAAGAAACTCCTCGATGATGATATTCAAAAACGCTTTGATCACGAAAAACAGTTCGTTCACGATCCGGACAAACGGCGTAGTGGCTCACAGACGATTAACCTCGTGATTGCCGTGGTGATGGGGATTGCGGTTGTTGGTGGCTTGGTCTATGGGCTGTTGTCTACGCTTGGTTGGGTGTAGTTGACGAATAGTGGTCAATATGATTGTTACTGCCACTACCACTCCGGCAATCAACGGTACCAATTGAAGTGGGACCAGCTTCAGCCGAAAAGCACGTCTTCCGCTTCGCTTCTGAGCCTTGCAAAAATCACAAGTCTCAGAAGTCGTCCGTGCTGTAGGCGCTAAAGCGCCAACAGCACCTTCACCACAACTGGTGCCGTTGATTTCCTACGTTCTCGTTACATTGCTAATGTCTAAAAAACAGTCATAATATCTGACCTCACATGCGTGGTCACGATGTTATGACTGTTTTTCTGCTCTCATTATTTTATTCTTCACAATAGTGTTTTTAACAGCAATCGTAGTCGAAAGTTACCAGAAATCGAAGGCTTGCCGTGAAATGACAGGTGGGCTTTTTCCACCTGTCAGGGTCGAATTGAAGACCCGCGGGATTTTTGGCGGGGCTTGAATTCGAGGTTCGAGACCGCACTTCGGCTCGAACCGACCCCACGGCAAGCCCTCGATTTCGGGTAACTGGAGACGAAAGTCTCAGCAAGTTAATTGAAGCGTAATAACACTATCTCAACCCAAGTGCGTCAATCACTTTTTGCCACATTCGCCAAACGGCCGTCTGCGAGTATCGACGAGCTGATTTAAAAGCGTTGCGACTCATCATTCGCTGCCATGATCGATGTTTTAGTAGGCCGCCCAATTGCTTAGCAGCTAACTCACGGTTGCCAACTGGGACCAGATACCCATTACCCCCGTTTTCAACGAATTCATCTGGGCCATAATCAAAATTATATGACACCACCGGTACGCCACGCGACATTGCTTCATTTAAAACTAAGGCCGTTCCTTCACGTTTACTCGTACATAGCAACGCATCGTAATGATCAAACAACGGTTCAAGATCTGCAACATAGCCGCGGAAGTGAATACAATCCTCAAGCTCTAGTCGTTGAACAAGTGCCAGCAACTTTAAATAGTAATCGTGGTCAGCTTCAACTGTCGTCGAAGTATCACCATAAATATCAAGGGTCGTTTCCGGGTACTTTAAATGAACTAGCCGAAAAATCTCAATCCCTTCTTCGAACTGTTTCACCGGTGAAATACGACCAACCATTAGAATTCGAGTACCCGGCTTATGGTCAACCGGTTTCGGAACGTTATCAAAATTGACGTCTCGAACAATACTCATGCTGGCATGATAAATCGGAAGTGAACTGACGAACTGCTGCAACGCCGCCACTTGTTTAACAGTGGACGCAATCAACCCATTCCAGAGGTCTAGGTGAGCAAACAAATCGTTATAAAGCGGATTGATTCGACCGTCTTCTAATTGATGGTTAGTGTGAATAACCGCTAATTTTGTAGTCTCAGTCGTCATTGCTTGCAGCACCGGTCCCGCTTTCGATACCCGATCCGCAACAAAAACCGTCTGAGTAGCGTGCTGATTCAATGTATCTAGGAAATATGCTTGGAGTTGTAATTCGGAGTCAAACTGCCGGACTTCGTTTGCCAAAACCAGTTGGATTGATTGTAACTGCGATTGTCTGCCATGTTGATAATCAAAGGTGAGACAAACTTCACCGGCCTGATTGTAATAATTAGTCTGACGTAGCGTTGTCCGACCATCTTCGCTAGAGTAAGTTCGCTCACGGGCAACATAACCTAGGCAACTGTAGTCTTGCACCTTAACTTGGTGTTCTTGATCATCAAAATGCCGAACGGTGACAACCCGTTCTTGCTCGTCCACTTCAACTTGGGCATTCAACTCACCATCCTTATAAAAGCGAGTTGTCTGATCATCAGCTGAATTAGCAGCAACGCCATCAATATGAAGGTCGTTTAGCTTAACCACCGTGCTTTGGTGATAATCAATTTGGCACAGGACATCATACAGATTGATCACTTGATCTGCATCGACGCCCGCAGCCTTCGCATTTTCAATCAGTGCTGGACTGAAGTCAAACGATACCAACTTTGCTGAAACCCCATTGGCCGTAAATATCCTCAAGCGTTCGACTTGTGCTCGATCAACGCCGTTTAATTTTGCTGGTGTGCCCTCTGAATTGACAAAGTAGTACATGGAAGTCCCCCAAATAACCTAAGATTTATGTAAGGAAGGCGCGACAATATCGCGCCTTCCAAGTGGTTAATTTAATGGAACTCAATTAACCTATTCGTCCGAATCTTCACGCTTCTTGAAGCCAAGTGCCATGCCAAGTGAAGCCAAGATGCTGCCAAGTGCAACCAAGATTGCGCCTTGCTCTGAACTTTCACTGGTTTGTGGAAGCTTACCTTCCTTAGTCGTGTTGTTATCGGTATGTGTCGAAGCACTCACTGTGTTAGCCTCTGCGCTTTGACTTGTTGCTGTACCATTGCTTGCTGCGGTGGTATTAGCTTCTTCAGACGTACCCTCTGTACCAGAGTTGGTCGTATCACCATCACCAGTAGTTGAGGATGAGCCATTCGAAGTGTTATCAGTATTACCAGAGTTACCAGAATTACCGTTCGTCACAGTCGTATTAGCGTCCGTGTCGGTTCCGGTTGTGCCAGTGGTCGTGCCTGTAGTACCAGTATTACCAGTCGTATCAGTTGATGAGGCCGGAATTGTGACTTCAGTTCCTTTGCCACCTACTGGCGTAATGGTAATCGTGTCACCAGGGTTGACCTTACCATCTGGAATCGTGATGTTAATGTTACCATTGCCATCACTCTTACCAGTAGCAATCGTGTTACCCTTTGAATCCTTGATGGTGACGTCAGTATCTGGTGTCGTCTTACCAGTTACGTCATAGCCACCCGCTGGATCCTTCGTTACATCAACGTTCGTCACATCATTTGGCACCTTAACTTCGGTACCAGTGCCACCGTCTGGTGTAACTGTTACAGTATCACCTGGTTTTACAGTGCCCTTTGGAATCGTAATCGTAACGTTACCGTCGCCATCACTCTTACCAGTAGCAATTGTATTACCGTTTGGATCCTTGATTGTTACGTTAGTATTTGGCGTAGTCTTGCCAGTTACGTTGTAACTATCATCTGGATTCTTGGTGATATCAACGTTGGAAACATCGCCTGGTACGGTAATCTTAGTATCATCGCCACCCTTAGGCGTTACGGTGATCACATCACCTGGTTTAACTTTACCATCAGGAATCTTGATAGTGGTCTTGCCATTCTCATCAGTGGTGCCTTTGCCAATCGTCGTACCGTTTGGATCCTTAATCGTTACGTCAGTTCCTGGTTTCGTTGTGACATCTACGTCATAACCGCCATTTGGATCCTTCGTAATTGTGGTGTCCGTTGGTACAGTGACCGTGGTATCATCGCCGCCCTTAGGACTTACGGTGATAGTATCGCCTGGCTTAACAGTGCCATCAGGAATCTTGATGATTGTCTTACCATTGTCATCTGTTGTACCAGTGCCAATTGGGTTACCATTTGGATCCTTAATCGTTACGTCAGTTCCTGGCTTCGTTGTGACATCTACGTCATAGCCGCCGTTTGGATCCTTCGTAATTGTCGTATCCGTTGGTACGGTTACCTTAGTGGTATCTCCACCTTCTGGTGTTACGGTGATGACGTCACCTGGCTTAACTTTCCCATCTGGAATTGTGATGGTCGTCTTACCATTCTCATCCGTTGTACCAGTGCCAATTGGGTTACCATTTGGATCCTTAATCGTTACGTCGGTTCCTGGCTTCGTTGTGACATCTACGTCATAACCGCCATTTGGATCCTTTGTAATCGTCGTATCCGTTGGTACGGTGACCTTGGTATCATCGCCACCCTTAGGCGTTACAGTGATGGTATCACCTGGTTTAACCGTATCCTTTGGAATCGTTACGTCGATGTTACCATCGCCATCACTCTTACCTGGAATTGTGGTACCACCTGGTAATGTCACTGTTACATCAGTGTTTGGCGTCGTCTTTCCAGTGACGTCATAACCACCTTCTGGGTTCTTGGTGATATCAACATTAGTAGCGTCATTTGGCACAGTTACTTTGGTACCGTCACCGCCTGCTGGCGTTACCGTGACAACATCACCTGGTTTGACCGTGTCCTTTGGAATTGTGATATCAACGTTACCATTGCCATCACTCTTGCCAGTCGCAACTGTCTTGCCATTTGGATCAGTAATCGTTACATCGGTGTTTGGCGTTGTCTTACCAGTAACGTTGTAACTATCATCCGGGTTCTTGGTAATATGAGCATCTGCCACGTCACCTGGAATCGTCGCCGTCGTACCTTTGTCACTGCCTGTTGGCGTTACCGTAATGGTGTCACCTGGCTTGACCGTGCCCTTTGGAATCGTGACAGTGATGTTGCCATCGTTATCACTCTTGCCTTTGACAGTTTTTCCGCTTGGTAATGTCACTGCAACATCCGTATTTGGCGTCGTCTTTCCAGTGACCGTGTAACTGTCGTCTGGATTCTTCGTCACTTCAACATTAGTTGCGTCACTTGGCGCCGTCACCGTAGTGGACTTACCACCGTCTGGTGTAACCGTTAAGGTTTCACCTGGCTTGACAGTCGTACCCGTTACCGGAATATCAAC
>NZ_AZEE01000007.1 GCF_001434895.1 Secundilactobacillus odoratitofui DSM 19909 = JCM 15043 | reverse complement strand
TAGGACGTTGCCACGCAACCTAGAGTTTCCGAGTAATCGGAAGCTCTTTTTTTGTCGTTAAGTTTAATTAAGCTCGCGGCGCGTGCGAATTAAATAAATTGAGCATTGATAGCATTAATGATATTAATCTTATTTAAAAGGAAATTAATATTTAAACCATTCGTTAAGTTCAAAGTTAATAGCTGTTTTTGAATGTTTTTGTATGACTGATTTCATTGAAAGCTGTATCTAGGTGGATAGCAAATTAAATCACGTAGATCGTTGAATATTGGGCTTCTTTATTTGTTTAGGTGTAATTTACGGTAATCAATCAGCAAGACACCCTGGTGTATAAGTCAAATGAAAAACGAAACTATTGTTGATCAATGTTAGATTCGCTTGATATTTTAGATTAAAAACGGCAATGGTACTTTACTAATCGTCAATTCTCTTGTTTGAATACTTGAGTTAAAACCGATATCACGCTAATGCGTTTAAGTTGAATTCAATTTTTATCAGATTTTTGAGTAATTTGGATACATAATTGTGATAAATGACGAGATACGTAATCAACGAGTACCAACTTTTCGATCACTGCTTTAAACGCCCAAACCAAAATTCCGCTAATACAGTAGCGTAGTTCGTGGAGGATTTAGGATGATCAACTTGTTAATGACTTACCTTCGAGATCAATCTGTCTCAAATTTAGGGGAGCAGTTTGCAAAATAGATTTAATCACATGAGCTAGTCATTAATTAAGCGTGTGAATTAGATTAAAATGCATTATTCGCGTTGACAGACCTATACCGGGGTGATATATTAATAAAGTTGCTTCGCGAGATAGCTAATTTGTTTGAAGTTATATATTATAAATGAATTTGGTGAAGTCGTACAAGTAGCTGATATCTCTGATTTTTTAAAAGAGTTTGTAATTTAATCAATTAAATAAATTGAAAAAGCTATTGACTTGATTTTAAAATCGAGATATACTTATAAAGTTGATTCGAAATTGAATCAATTCAGTAGATCTTTGAAAACTGAACAAAGTTTCGTTTCACAAATGTGCAGGGTATATCATTTCGGT
>NZ_AZEE01000030.1:224525-412879 GCF_001434895.1 Secundilactobacillus odoratitofui DSM 19909 = JCM 15043 | reverse complement strand
GTGATATACCCTGCACATTTGTGAAACGAAACTTTGTTCAGTTTTCAAAGGTCTACATAAATGACTCAACTCAATTAGTATAACTAAGATAAAATTTAATGTCAATGATTATTTTGAATCTTTATTCATTAACATATCTTTCGTTTTCAAGTTGAATCAGTTTCGTTGTAACGAAAAGCAAGTACTAATTATATCCTGCATAATTATGCGGTAAACTAATAATGTGCTCGTTAACAACAGGTAAAATATTACCAGCAATTAAAGGCAAGGTCAAGAACAAATCTCAAATATCTTGAATTATTTTTTTACAAATTGATTTAAAGCTTCTTGCTCCCATGCATGACGCCGTTTTTGAATCGGTGCAAAACCCTCGTGGACATTTCGATTCGTCCAGTAATGTTTATGATGAACCTCACCCTGTGGTGCTACTGGTTGCAAAGATACTTGCTCTTCTTCAAGACAACGAAGCGATAACGAAATTTTACCAGTAAACTCATCAATGTCCAAAACAACGACGTCAATTTCATCTCCAACGGTCAAGTACTCATGAATATCTTTAACAAATCCATAGTGACACTCGGAAATATGAATCAAGCCCTGTACGTTCTCTGCTAAATTAACAAAAGCACCGTAGGGTTGAATCCCGGTGACAGTGCCATGAACGTGATCGCCAATTCTCATAAAAAACACCCTCCTACTTATATTGTATAAACAGTAAACAAAAAAGGAATCCGGTCTGACTGACCTGATTCCTCATTTAGTTTCAAAGTAAATGATACTTTAGTCAGTAATTGTAATCGACTCAATAACAATGTCTTCAAGTGGTTTATCAGCAGCATCCGTTTTAACCGCCGCCATCTTGTCCACAACATCCATTCCAGAAACAACCTGACCAAATACGGTGTGTCTAAAATCGAGCCAAGGGGTTCCACCCTTTTGATAAGCCGTTACGATTTCTTCAGGGAATTTCGCTTCACTCATCTGTTCAGTGAGTTGCGCAGACATGTGTTGATTTTGAACAATAAAGAACTGGCTGCCATTCGTGTTAGGACCACTATTGGCCATTGATAGCGCACCGCGTAAGTTATAAAGTTCTTTTGAAAATTCATCTTCAAATGGCTCGCCCCAAATACTGTCGCCACCCATACCTGTGCCAGTTGGGTCACCACCTTGAATCATAAAATCACTGATAACTCGGTGAAAAATAACTTCGTCATAATACTGTTGTTTAGCTAATGTCACAAAGTTTTCAACCGCCTTGGGAGCCTGTTCAGGAAACAACTGAACCTCGACATCGCCCATTGACGTGTGAATCATTGCGCGTGGACCGTTTGTTTGATCTGTTTGTAATTGAGGAAAATTCAACTTAATACCTCCATATTTTCATTCAATACTATTATCCATGATTTAAATTTAAAAGCAAGCTTCATGGGTTAAGCCATGGCACATTAAAACGAATAAAATTCCTATTGTTTTCACTAAGCTTCCTCAGAATTTTTCTCAAATCAGTTGATTTCTGCTACAATATCAACATCTCATGTATTGAAAGGAAATAACTAATTATGAGCCAACTGATTGATTTCGTCCTTCATATTGATAATCACATGATCAATATCGTGAACACTTTTGGTGGGTGGACCTATGGCATCCTGTTTTTGATCATCTTTGTCGAAACTGGTGCAGTTATCCTACCATTTTTACCAGGCGATTCACTACTCTTTGCTGCCGCCGCCTTGGCCGCCAACCCGAATTACCATTTGAGTATTTGGTTATTTATCGGTATTTTCTTGCTGGCAGCAATCGGAGGCGACTCAACCAACTTCTTTATTGGTCGTCGAGTTGGGATTGCGTTAACGCGACACCGCTTCTTTGGTAAGTTTATTAAAGAAAAGAATTTAACCGACGCAAGACACTTTTTCGAAAAGCACGGCATGATTGCGATATTCTTAGCACGATTTATGCCGATCATCAGAACCTTTTCACCATTCGTTGCCGCCACTTCAGACTACGACTATCGTACGTTCTTGAAGTACAACGTTTCTGCAGCGCTCTGTTGGGTGGCTTTGTGCTGTGGCGGTGGTTACTTCTTTGGCAATATTCCGTTTGTTAAAGCCCACTTCTCACTCGTTGTGATTGGCATCATCGTTATCTCATTGATTCCCGCACTGGTCGGCGTCCTCAAAAGCAGTCGCCAAGTCAGTGAATGACATTCAAGTCCACTAAATTAAAGGTCGCAAACTCCAGTTGGAATTTGCGACCTTTTTTGTCGTTATTGATTAAACTGTGAAAATGAGCGTTTGCCATACCACACACCCAGTAGCATCATCAGTTCGAATAAACCGAAGGCTAACACAAAACACTGTGAAAAAAAGCTCTCTGGCAATACGGTAATCACCGGATCAAACTGCGGGTTGAATAGCCAATCAGAGTTGCGGAACAACAATTTATGGAAAGTAATAAAAAACTGATTGAAATTAACCAGCATCATTAACCCTGCCATCACTGGCACAACGGCTGCAACTTGAAAAGGTCGAATCAGTCGCCAAACTTGTCGACGCAAAATCAATTGTCGTAACCAGTAAATCGCGGGTCCAATCGTAATAATGAGGACTGCGTTATTCAGTAAGAACAAGTTTTTAACGTCCTTAAAATGCTGAAGGCCACTTGGCGAAGACGGAAAATCCATCATGTCTAAATGACCAATCCAGGGTAACTGTAAATATGCCAATAATTGAACATAATTTTGAATGATCCGATGAGAAGAAATTGTGACTAATTTCGATAAATGGCCTAATCTAACGTTTAAACTGTACAGCCAAACACTGTTAATCGTCAAAAAAATTGCCAAAGACACAATAGCCAAGAATAAACAGCTCCACATCAAACCGTTTTTAACTCTATTCATCAAGCAGCTCCCAATCATCTAGACTATCAATTTCATACGTTGGCGCGATGGCTTGTGATTGCACCTGTTCCCGTGTCGACAAACCACTATAAACTAACAAGGTGTCAACGCCAAAATTCAGACCAGCCGTAATGTCAGTTTTATAATTATCGCCAACCATTACGACTTGATCTTTCCTCAAACCACTTCGTTTGAGCGCATTCGCCATAATAATGGGCTCAGGTTTACCAACATATACTGGTCGCTGTTGCGTCGTATAAGCGACCATCTCGACCAACGAACCAGCACCCGGCAACATTCCTCTTTCATTAGGAATATTGGAATCGGGATTAGTTCCGATAAACTTGGCACCTGCTCGAATTGCTAACGTCGCAATTTCAAACTTATGGTAGGTCACGTCCGAGTCCAGTCCAACCACAACAAAATCAGGATTGCGTTCGGTCAGCACAAAGCCCTTGTTCAAAAACGCCTGAACCAAGCCAATTTCACCGATAATATAAACTTTTTTGTGTCCCGGGTGAGCAATGCTGTCCACGTAGTCGGCAGTTGCCAACCCAGCCGTGTAAACGTTGGCCTCGGTGACGTGAATGTCATGGTTATCAGCTAAGTTTGCAACCACGTCCGCAGGCAACTTGGTCGTGTTGTTGGTGACAAACATAAACTGATTGTGATGTTGTTGCAGTCTTTCGATAAACCGTTTTGCCGCTGGAATCCGTCTTTTACCGGCATAAATCGTGCCATCCAGATCGATAAAATAGCTATCATAGTGTTTGAACATCAATTGATCAGTCCTTTTTCTCTCTAATTGTAAATTTGCGGTGTTGACTATGCCCAACCGTTTTAACCGTACCCTTTCGTTGACTCAATGGTGTTGGCTTGACCGGTTTGACCTTCTCAACCGTGTAGGCCTTTTGCTTGTTAGCTTGATGTCGGCGCTTCGGGTGTGAACCAGCCGACGTCTCATTGGCTGGTTGATGGTTGGTTGATTGCGAACGATTTGAACGATTACCCGTTTGCGGTTGTGACTTAACCTGATGGGTCTTCGATTGCGATTGTCCACGTGTCTGATGACGTGAATGATTGCGGCCACCTTCGCGTTGACGACCGTTCTTCTTTGGCACAGCCACTTTGACGTCTTCATTATGCATCACAAAGTAGGGACAACCAGTGTTGCAGGCCTCGTCTAAATAATCCTGTAAAGCGCTGATTTTGAGTTCACCCGCAACATTACGCGAATCGGCATAAAAGCCACGCAAGCGAAGCTGACCAAAACCCCAATCACCAACTAAGTAATCATACCTAGAAAAATAAGTGTTAAACCGATCACTCAACTCGCTACGGTCAAAACCGTCACGATAGTTAGCCACGAGCTCATACGGGTGGTCGTTAATTTGATAATGCGTTTCATCAACAACAACGATAACACCGCCCGGTTCACGTTTTAACCGTGCATCATCGATGAGTGTCTGTAACGTTTTTTTATCCATTTGATTCGTCCTCCTTTCCCAAGATTGGATATTGTTTGGCAAGATAATCGCCAAGTACCGTCCTTAAAAGTTTACCATATAAAATTTGATTTTGACCGACAATTGAAATTGTGGGGAAAAACGGAATAAACAAATAGTGATCCGGCATCGCTACTGTATATGCCTTTAACGGTGACAGTGGTTCACCTCTAAACAAAACGGTTTGCTCATGTTCATTGTAAGTGATCCCTGAATAACTCAATGAGCCAAATAGTTCACCACGAAAACCCATCCCACGAATTGGAAAGCGACTTAAAAAACGGCGATTCTTTTCCATTTCCATTACCAGACGCCACAAGTTATCACCACTTAAAGTCACCCGCATGACGTGCATGGCATGTGGCAACAATTGATGCAGTTCATTACGGGTAATGACGCCCGCCGGCAAGTCGCGCATAAATAACCCACCATTCAAAATGGCTGCATCCGTTTGACCATAGTCTTCAAGTGCTGCCAACCCCTCACTCATTAAGCGAGAATGGCCCTGCCAATTTTTTTCCATTGCTAATGGTAGCTGAGCGATACGTTGTTCACGTAATAGTTGTTCCCCTTGCGTCACGTAACCATTGATTTCCGTTCGGTCGGCCGTAGCAGCTTGCAAATTATCAGTTTTAACCACACTGGCTTGATGTGAAACAATGTGATGATCCGTTAAGTTAAGTTGAACAGTGCCAACGTATTCACCATACTTACCTGCTGCGGCCAGTAATGTTTGGGAGACTTCCTCCCCGTGGACCAGCAAATGGTGCGTGTGGGCGCCGAGGATGACGTCAATTTCAGGAAATCGTTTTGCGACCCATCGATCGACGTCCAAACCTAGATGTGACAACAAGACCACAATGTCGTACTGACCTTCATACTGCCGTAATAATCTGGGTAACATCCGCTCCACTGAAATTGGCTGCCAGCCTAATAATGGGTAAGTGAGCGTGTACGGGGCTGTTAACCCTAACACTAAAACCCGCGTATGACTTTGTGTCTCGATAATTTTTCCGGGAAGCGCCCACTTAGGCTGGCTTTTTTGTGGCATGGTCAATAAGTTGCCTAAAATGACGTCAAAATTGGCGTGATCATACAGGTGGGTCAGTTCAGCTTTAGAATTACCTAGGCCTTCATTGTTCCCAATAGTCACTGCATCATAACCAATCTCATTCATCAACGAAACATTACGCTGACCATTAGTTGCTTCAGTTAGCGGGTGGGCACGATCCATAGCGTCACCGATATCAAAGGTCAGCACCGTATGCCCCGCGGCTATGTAACGTTGTCTTTCAGTCAAAAGGTAACGTCTAATTTTAGGCCAATTTTCAAAGTGAGAATGGAGATCGTTGGTGTGTAAAATCGTAATTTTTTCCATGTTGTTTGAACTCCAATCGTCACTAATGTCGTTTTTGAAAGTCTTCATTCTTGCCGGTCACCATCATTTCAATTTCTGCCATTGAAAGTGGGGTCCCAAATGCCGGCTTATGAACCAAATAGTCAGTTTCTGGCGTATCAACCCCAACGTTGATATCTTCTTTAATGTTCACCGCGTAATGATGGATATGACCATGTAGGTTAATAATTTGTTTGACGATTCCCATCATCATTGGATAATGGGTGAGATAATATTGGCGGTGATTAACCTTGATGATGGTGCCCACGTCATGAAATTCAAACTTAGGCCGGCCACCGTAATCATAGTTATGCTGCGCCAGATATTTGAACAAGGCGCGATTATCATGATTCCCTTTGATTAATACCAGATGGCCATTCAACTGGTTTAACACGTCAAAGATTGCTTTTTGAGCTGCACGCTCTGGCCGAATAAAATACAACGCGATATCACCCAAATGATATACAGTGTCTTCAGGTGTCACCCGTTGGTTCCAATGATCAATAATTGTTTGATTCATTTCAGCAACATCCTTGAACGGTCGTGGGGCAAAGTCAGAATCCCCTAATAAATCTTTATGAAAAGAATGCGTATCTGCAGTGAAATACAGTTGCACGGTTACCCCTTCTTTTATGAAACGTATTTTCGTTAAACTCGTCCCTACTAGTTTAACATGTCCGAGAAATTGATGACCTAACTTTTGATTCAGGATTTTCGAATAATCTCGATTAATACAAGGTCTTGGCAACAAAGCTAATGATTGTTGCATCATAAAAGCCGCCTAACCATAGTTTCAGTTAAGCGGCCCTTCTATATTTAAAAATGGTTAAAGACTTGATTTTTCGCGATCCATTAATACTTTTACCAACCAGAGACCAATTAGCCAAAGAATCGAGCCAATTAATGCAATTAACGTTTCGAACCGGAATAGCAAGACGATGCCAACCATTGCCAAGAAAGCTAATACAAAGTAATCAGAAAATGGCGCAAATGGCATTTTGAACGTCATCTTCTGCGCATCTTCTTTGCTTAATTGCTTTCGGTACTTGAGGTGTGCCAAGACGATCGACCCCCAAATGAACAAAAAGCAAGTTGTCGCGATACTTGAAATTAACGTAAATACCTTACCTGGAATAAACAGGTTAAGTAAGACAACAATTGCAATGATAACCGCCGAAAACAATAGTGCATTGACTGGCACTTGTGATCTGGAAAGTGTGCCTAACTTTTTAGACAGTTTACTCTTGCCTTCATACGTCAGTGAAAACAGCATTCGGCCGGTCGTAAACAAGGAACTATTGCAGGCTGATGCAGCCGCGGTCAACACTACAAAGTTAATGATAGCCGCTGCCGATTTGATGCCAATCGCCGAAAAGACTTCCACAAACGGACTCTGATCAGGCGAAATATAGTGCCAAGGATAAATGCACATTAAGGCTAACAGTGAGCCCAAGTAGAACAAAATCACGCGCATTGGAATCTCATTAATGGCTTTGGGAATAATGTTTTTGGGATCATTGGTCTCTGAAGCGGTCATCCCCACCATTTCAATGCCGATAAACCCAAATAGCACCATTTGAAATGATAAGAAAAAGCCCTTCGCACCATGAGCGAACACTTTGCCGTCTGCTAAATTCATCACCGAAGCGTGTCCAACTGGTGTCTTAAACTGAAAAATCACCATCACAATACCAATGACAATCAGTGCAATAATGGCTGCAACCTTAATAAAGGCAAACCAAAATTCAGTTTCACCAAACGCTTGAACCGTCACAGCGTTAATGACAACTAAAATCAGCAGAATCGTTAGTCCAGTTACCCACTGTGGCAACTCTGGCAGCCAAAACTTCATGTACAGGCCAGCCGCCGTTAAATCGGCCATCGCGATGCTAAGCCAGCAGACCCAATACGTCCAACCAGCGATAAAACTCCATCGTTCACCCAAATACCGACGGATGAAGGCAATATAAGAATGAGCACTTAAATCAGAGAGCAATAATTCCCCCAAAGCTCTCATTAACAAAAAACACGCAATACCAGCGATTAAGTAGGCGAGTAAAATTGAGGGGCCAGTTAAATGAATCGATTCGCCAGCACCTAAAAACAAACCCGTTCCAATCGTACCGCCTAATGCAATCATCTGAACGTGCCGATTTTTTAGACCTCGTGAAAACTGATCCGTTGGTTCTTCATTTTTCATTTACACTTCACTCCTTCACGAGTTTTCATTATACACGTCATAATTCATCATTTTAGTGAGCCACTCCATCGTAGCAGTCATTTTCTGCGCAATGCCCCATCTAATTGGCGGTTTAATAGCCATATGAACTTAATGAGGATTGTTCATTTTTAGATGAATAACTTGCATGTAACAGGTTTAATCATGAAGAAATCTGATGATTTGGCAGCATCAATTCATTTTAATCGCTACTTTCAACCCCGACTGAGTTATGAAAATAACAAAATAACGACTCAAAATCTCACCGCAAGGCAACATTTTGAGTCGTTATCCGATTGTATCGATTGACCAATCCTATTGAGAACAGCACTGGTTCAACCGACTAGCTTTATTTAGTTAAACGTTCAACGTCACGAACAATCATCAATTCTTCGTCAGTCGGAATCAACAACGTCTTAACAGTCGCGTCGGCAGTCGATAAATCACGTTCAACACCGCGAATATGGTTCTTTTCAGGATCAACAGCGATACCGAAGTAACCCAACTTATCGGCAATTTCTTGACGAATTGGAATGTCGTTTTCACCAACACCGGCAGTGAAGACAATGGCATCAATTCCACCTAGTTCTGCCACGTATTGGCCAATGTAACGAACGATGCGGTTAATGTACATGTCACGTGCAAGATGAGCTTTAGGGTTTTCATCTTGTACCTTTTCCAGGTCACGCATATCAGCAGAAGTTTCTGAGACACCAATTAAACCTGACTTCTTGTTCAAAATGTTGATCATGTCGTTCGGGTTCTTAATGTCCAATTTTTCCATTAAATACGTCACAAGTGAGACATCGATGTCACCTGAACGAGTCGCCATCATAATCCCGGCTAGCGGCGTGAAGCCCATTGACGTATCAAATGACTTACCATCCTTGATGGCTGTAATTGAAGCACCGGCACCGATGTGCAACGTAATCAACTTCAAGTCTTCAAGTGGCTTGCCGAGCATAGCTGCGGCGCGGCCAGCAACGTAACGGTGACTGGTACCGTGGGCACCATATTTACGCGCACCGAATTTGTCATAGTATTCGTAAGGAATGGCATACATATAGTTGATTTGTGGCATTGAGGTATGGAATGACGTATCGAACACCGCCACATTAGGAACATCCGGCAAAATCTTCTTGAATGCCCGAATGCCCATTGCTTCTGCAGGGTTATGCAAAGGTGCGTATTCTGCTAAATCCTCGATCTTCTTCAAAACATCATCATCAACTAAAACTGAATCTGTAAAGAATTCACCACCAGCAACCACACGGTGACCAATCCCCGTAATTTCGTTATAGTCTTTAATAATATTAAGCTCTAACAGCTTATCAAGCATCAAGTGAATCGCTTGTTCATGTGTATCAACATCTTGCGTGTTTTCAAACTTTTGACCGTCACCATACTTGATGGTTACGATTGAATCCTTCAAACCAATCCGTTCGATAACGCCGCTGGTGATGACGTCCTCTGATGGCACCTCGAAAAGTTTAAACTTCAATGTTGAGCTTCCTGCGTTAACGGCAAGTGTTTTTCCCATGTCACATTCTCCTTACATCTAGTTATTTGAGTAAATCTGCTTGTTCCCAGTCAACAATTTCTGCAATAAACTTCGAAAAATTAGCCTGATCTTTAAACGATGGAAATTCGCCAAGCATCACTTTATCAGCTTGCTTAGCTTGACCACCATGACGTTGTAAGAGCAGGATTGATTTTTCGGACTGTTGCGCCGTGAACAGATCCTTTGGCAAAGCCAAAAATCCTTGTAAATAAGCTGTGTCCTGCAACCATGCCAATAAGCCCTTTGATTCTGGGGTTGCAAATAATTGGCTTGGTACTAAGAATACACCAAATCCACCCGGTTTAACGTATTGCATTGCTTGTTCCATCAATAAGTGGTGGACGTATGAATGTCCTGACTGCGCGTGTGTCTTGAATGATGTTACTTTATCATCAAGTGGATAATAACCAATCGGCAAGTCTGACACAACCAGGTCAACTGCTGGTAACAACAATTCACCGAGTGCATCTTGGTGTTGCAACGTCACCGAATTACCTTGAAGTGTCGTGCTTATATCAGCAACTGACAAGAGTGAATCATCATTGTCGATGCCAATACCAGCAATGGGTTGATGTACCGCATCCGCCAACTGATTCATAACGGTCGTCAACAAATTAGCTGTTCCAACGGCCGGATCTAAAATCGTCAGTGGTTGTTGTTTAAATAATCGGACAACAAGATACCCCATTACCATACCGATAGTATCTGGCGTTAACTGGTGATTTGCCTGAATCTCATCTTCACGAATCGCTTTAAGCATTACCAATTGGACGGCCTGCCGAACCACTTCTTTTGAGAGTGATGGTTTATCGACTGAGTCATACAGCGTTTGTAACTGTTGTTCTAGCTGTGGGGCCGGTCGACCATCTTCAACCTGAACTTTACCCTCAATTAAGTTGTCACCGGATTCAATAAATGCATCCAAATACGAGGTATCAAGCGCTTTTTTAAGCAGTTCACTAGAATCATCCAGGACTTTAAAAAGCGCTTCCGTTTCTTCAATAGCCAGTGTTGTCAGCCTCCTGTCATTAGAATATCCACAGATTATAGTTTACAAAGATTTCACACCTAATTCAAGCGAACAATGAGAAATTACCGGTATTTCGAGTGAAGGTCTCTTTGCAATTTTAATTCATAGTGTGAAATAAGTGAATCAAATGCCCGCTGTTGACGCCGATAACCTTCCAGTTGAATTACCAAGATACCAGTCAGTAACAATAAGAAGAATAACGCTAAAACCGAAATTAAGCCACTACGATTTTTCATGGGGGACCTCCACCGAAGTCAATGCCGAAAATTGTTGCCCCTGTTTAGTTGTAACCATGATTCTTAAATGGTGGTGCTCTTCACGAAATTGAAAACGAACCACTTGGCGCATCACCGGTAAGTAACCACCTTTAAACGTCGTTAAAATCAGCTGTTCTTTATAACCGGCTAAAATAAACCGACGTCCCTTTAATTTACCGGCCGCTTGCTTCAGTTCGACACTTGATTTATTAACCTGTGTTAATGAGAAATGATACTCCTTTGATTCAATTTCACCTAATAGATAGTACCAGGCCAACTGCCCTTGAGCTCGCTGCTGGCTCTGCCCATTAAGCATCTGAAGGCCAAATTGAATACTGACAATTGCAATACTTGTCACAGCCAGCGCAATAACTGCTTCAAATAAAGTAAAGCCTGCTCTAACGATGATATTACTCCTCCTTTATCTCAATCATTTGATGTTCATACTGAGCGCGAACCTCATCCAGACGTTCAGTTTTGGTCATCAATTGATTTTGGAGTTGATGATGGACTTCGACATAGGTCACTAACCCTAAACTGATTAACATTAAGCCAATCAAAGCATCACTTAAAATAAAACCCACTTTAGTATGTTTCGCGTTCAATTCGATAAATTCCCCATCCCATCTGAATGATCATTTTATATCGCCAATTACCGGCAGACGACAGCAATGTAACGGTTTGTGGTGAAATCGTTGCGTCTTTTCGAATCGTGAGTCGATAATCGCCTTTGACGCTCATACTGTCGGGTAACTTAAGTGTTTGTGTTTTTCGATTAGATCGGAATGTGATCGCATCAGTGCCGGTCATTCGAATCACAGTTTCTCGGTGCTCGTGTCGCGCTGTAAATAGTGCCTGTTGCCAGTAATTATCAAATGTTTGCCAAAAATGCCGCTCTAGGTCGATTTGTCGTTGTTGAAATTGACGACTATTCATGCTCGTCAGTAAGAGAATTGCGGCCACGATGATTAACGTCACCAGCATTTCAAGCATCGTAAAACCATTACGGGGTTTGTTTAACTTGTTGACCATCGATACTGATCCCCTCTTGTTGGGCGATTTTGACTTGTCGTGATGTTAAATAACCGGCCTGTTGAAGTTCTGAGAGACTAGCGGTTTTATGATGCGTCGTTTCTAAATAAGTATCTAATTGTGTTTGAATTACGGTCGTCATGGCGCCGGTATGGACGCCATTTGCGTGCTTTTTTTGTGACGAGATATTTGGTGCAATAATTAGAATAAGTAATCCTATGATAAATAAAACAATGGTCATTTCTAATAAAGTAAAGGCCTTCTTAAATTTTGTCATTACATACCTCCAATTGTTCGATACATGGGCAAAAATAAACTCGCGTAAGCACCAATAATAATCATGCCAATAATCGCAAACGATGCCGGCTGAATCATTGACAGCAGACGTTCTAAACGTTGGGTCAATCTCTGATAATAAAGTGCAGTTAACGCCGTCAACTCTTCGGCAATTGTAGTTTGTGATTTACCGCTCTTTAGAATTAACTGTAGCTCGATTGGTAAGAAGCCAAATCGCTTGATTGCGTTGGCTAACCACTCACCGTTTGCCAAGTCGTTAGCTAACCGTTCAGCAATCTGATGTAATAAGGTAGTCGACTTACCTTGTCTCAGTACCACTAAAATTTCTTGAAATCCCAGTCCACCTTCCGACATAACGGTTAACGCCATTAGAAAATAATAGCCGTAATATAGTTTTACAATTGGCCCAATTAACGGTATTTTGATGATAATTAGCACCCGTCGCAAAATTGGTTGCTGTGCGACATAAAGGATTATCAATCCAATCGCTGCCGCAAATGGCAACGCAACTACCAGCCACCACCAGCTCAGTTGACTATTTCGGGTAGGTGGTGCCAATGCCGTTAACTGAGGCATGATTAAAATTTTCATTGCCATGATCACCATGGCTAAGATAACCACCAGTACCAGGGGATACTGTAGCAACCGCTTGATTTTTTGCTGCCTTTGATGGGCTGTTTGAAGTAGCCTGCTAATTTGGCCAAGGCTACTTGCAAGTTGACCGTGTTCTTCTGCCAGTTTCAATTGAAACCTAATTTGTTCATCAATGACAGTGCCAAAAGCTTCACTGACAGATTGACCCGCACGTAAATCCTGGTTGATTTGCCGCAAATGTGCCTGCTGCTTAATAAAAATTAATTCACAAAATTCGATTGCATGTCTTACCGAAAAACCTACCACAAGTAAATCACTTATCACTTGAAAAACTTCGGCCTGTACCTTAACGGGCCATGCTTTAACCCGCTTTGAACTGGTCATAGGTTTGCTGACTAATTTTGTTAGTGCGTTTGGCATCAGCTAGATCCTCCTTCCAGACTGCCGTTGTTTCCTGAACTTGTTGCCACTGATTATCCACAGGACCAGCAGCCAAATCTAACAGCGCTGCAACCTGACCATCCATGGTTGGTATAAGTCGTTGGTAGGCAACGCCAATCACGGCCTGTTTGACTACGTCTGGATCAATCGCAAGTTGACTTAATCTGGTTACAATACCGTGGGCAGTTTGCGCATGAACTGTACTCAAAACTAAATGCCCACTAAGTGCTGCATCAATTGCCGCCTGGGCCGTTTCACGATCTCGAATCTCACCAACGATTAAAACATCCGGTCGGTGTCTTAGCGCTACTTTAATTAACGCTTGATAGGTCATCGTCGCCGCTTCATTCACCTGCAGTTGTAAAAAATTGGGTGCTACGATTTCAACCGGATCTTCAATCGATAAAACGGTTAATTCCTGGCTTAACTGCTGTGCAAGCTGATAAATCGTTGTCGTTTTCCCAGAACCGGTCGGGCCAGCAAATAAAACTAAGCCACGGTGCTGACACCAGTCGGTTAAAACACGTAGTTGGGCTGGCTTAAGAAACGCCAACTGTTGCTGAGCAAGTGGTCTAAGTAACCGAATCACCAAAGACTCTTGGTTCAAAAAATTACCGACGCTCGATAATCGAAGATGAATTTCATGTTCAGCGATCTCTAAGGTCAGCGCACCTAGCTGGGGCCGTCGGGTTTCTGTAATCGCCATATTGGCTCGGTATTTAAAATGAGCAATTAATTGCTGCCCTTCTTGACGTGAGAGCTGACAGATTGGTACCACTTTCCCAAGTCGATGTTCGACCACCTTGTAATGATCAGTTTCAGGTAAAATATGAACGTCAGAACTATTAGCTTCGACAGCATTCGATAGCAACTTAATGCCAAGTTGTTCTATCATTTTGACACCTCCTGCAATTAGCTACGCAGCTTAGTTGACTGAAGTTTATTTAATCACCAGATGAAAGGACGCAAAAAAAGTGTGCCACTACCAAAAAATTGGTAATGACACACTTTCAAAATTTAACGAATGTGTTAAGCCTTATTCAACACTTTCAGGCATCGTTGCTGCTTCATAAACATCTGAAACATCATCGTTGTCTTCAAGTTCGTCAATTAAGCCTTGATACTGTGATACTTTTTCAGCGGGAACTTCAGTAGTGTTCTCAGGGAACATCCGAACTTCAGCTGTGTCCAAGTTATACTTCTCTTGTAAAGCATCACGAACGGCGGTCAAACTCGAAGGATCTGAGAAGATCTCGAATTGATCATCGCTAGTTTTCATGTCGTCAGCACCTGCATCAAGTGCGTCCATCAAAACTGTATCTTCATCGGCATCTAAACCGTCACGTAAGATCACAACATAACCTTTACGATCAAACATGTAAGAAACTGATCCAGCAGCACCCAATGAACCGCCATGGTGAGTGAAAGCGGAACGAACGGCAGCAGCTGTCCGGTTCTTGTTATCGGTCAAAGCGGCCACCATAATAGCTGTCCCACCTGGGCCATAGCCTTCATAAGTGATCTCTTCAAACTTCGCACCACCGACACCTGAGGCCTTGTCAATCGCACGTTGTACGTTGTCCTTAGGCATGTTCGCTGCACGAGCCTTATCCATCACCAATCGAAGTTGAGGGTTGTTTGCTGGATCAGGATCACCTGCTTTAGCGGCTTGATACAAGTCACGTGAGATTTTTTGGAAAATTTTACCACGCTTAGCATCTTGGGCGTTTTTACGGCCTTGGATGTTATGCCATTTTGAATGTCCTGACATATCACGACTCCTCTTTTCTTAAATATATTCGTTTATACAGACTACATTATAATATCACGCTATAAATTGCAATACAAGGGTTAGCGTGCGTCATGGCAGCTAATTGCCAATAAAAATGGCCTTGATCGTACGTCATTATTTAGCCGTAAAATCAAAACCACTTCAAATCGTACACTAATTAGTTGAATCACGCTTCATCAAGCCGTATGGTAACAAGATGGTTTTTTCATCGACCTGTTCGTTATTCATTAACTTGGTCAATAAACGCATTGCAACCGCACCAATATCGTAGAGTGGTTGCGTAATTGAAGACATCTTTGGTCGAACCATTTCGGTTAACTTGGTGTCATTGCTGGTAATGATTTCGAAATCATCTGGTACACTCAATCCAGCGTCTGTTACACCATTCATAACGCCAGCGGCTAGTTCATCGTCACCGACAATCGCAGCAGTGGCATTAACTGATTGCAATGCTGGTTGCAATAATTGACCAGCCTTGTATGTGTAGTCGGTTTCAAAAACCAACTTGTCATCGTATCTGATGCCAGCTTTCTTAAGCGCTTGTTTGTAACCCTTCAACCGGTAGTCACGGTTAATTGGATGGTCGAGACTGCCAGAAATAAAGGCCACGCGTTGGTTACCACGGTCAATCAAGTTCTTAACCGCTTCTTCAACAGCAGCAGCGTAGTCAATATTGACGCTTGGCATATCACCCTTTTCATCAACGCAACCCGCAAGCACGATTGGCGTCTTTGCCCGCTCGAACTCTTTGCGGAGTTCCTCGCTGATGTCATTTCCCATGAAGACGATCCCGTCAACTTGCTTAGCCATCAACGTGTTCAACACTTGGACTTCTTTGCGTCCATTTTCGTCAGAATTTGTCAAAATGATATTGTACTTATACATCATGGCGATGTCGTCAATTCCTCGTGCAAGTGCTGAGAAGTAGACGTTGGTGACATCCGGAATAATCACACCAACTGTCGTCGTCTTCTTGCTGGCCAATCCTCTTGCAACTGCGTTTGGTCGGTAATCTAGACGTTCGATGACGTCCAGAACTTTCTTACGTGTTGCCGGTTTAACGTTGGGATTACCATTAACCACTCGTGATACAGTAGCCATCGAAACATCGGCTTCACGGGCAACGTCGTATATTGTTACTGTCTGTTTATCCATTGCGATAGCCCTTTCTTTATTGGTTTAATTTGTTTTCACTGATTTTCAACAACTTGATAAATATATCAGAATAGTTTTCAGAAATCAAATTGAAAACGTTTTCATATTGATGATACTCTATTAACGCCCACTTTTCAAGACCACTTCGCGGGTTGAGGGTTATCTGATGAAAACGATTTACAGGATAATCGAGGACTAAACGTCTGATTAGTTTCTGAAAAAAGCTATCATATCAGCCTTCGCTGCGAATGAACCTTTGTAATGTCAATTCAACAGCGCACAATACATTTCGAGAGTTAGTATTATTTATAATAATTTACGAACTAGACCACTTAGCCAAAATCGAAACATGTTATAATGACCTTATCATAAGTAGAGGTGATTACGTTGTCAAAACTGGAACAAGTCCAAGAATGGACAGCAACACATCAAGCAGATTTAGCCTACATTAGTGATCCAAGGACCATTCAGTATTTAACGGGTTTTTATAGTGATCCAATTGAACGGGTTTTGGCCCTTGTGGTTTTCGCCGATCAAGATCCATTCATGTTCGCACCCGCACTGGAAGTCGAAGCCATCAAAGAAACTGGCTTTAAATTCCCGGTTTACGGTTATTTAGATCATGAAGATCCTTGGCAGTTAATTGCAACCCAGGTTAAGACCCGAGTGGCCAATCCCAAGCAAATCGTCTTAGAGAAGAATCAGTTGACTGTTGATCGACTAGAGCAGCTCAAGCGAGTCTTGCCAACCACCAGTTTCGACAAAGATATCACGCCATATATTAATCAGTTACGGGTCATTAAAACGCCTGATGAAATTGAAAAGCTCAATATCGCTGGTAAATGGGCCGATTTTGCGTTTGAAAAAGGGTTTGCTGCAGTTAAGGCAGGACGTAGCGAGCAACAAGTTGTGGCCGAACTCCAATACGCCCTCATGAAAGAAGGTATCATGCAAATGAGCTTTGATACCCTCGTTCAAGCAGGTGCCCATGCCGCCGAACCACATGGCGCAACAAACGCCACTAAGTTCAAGCAAAACGAACTGATTTTATTTGACCTTGGTACCATTTGGGATGGCTACATCTCAGATGCTTCACGGACAGTTGCCCTTGGGACCCCGACCGCTAAACAACGCGAGATTTACGATGTGTGTCTCGAAGCACAATTGACCGCCCAGTCTGCTGCTAAGCCAGGGATGACTGCAGCAGAACTTGATCAAGTTGCACGCTCGATTATCGACAAAGCCGGTTACGGCGAGTACTTCATTCACCGACTAGGCCACGGGATGGGTATGAGCGAACACGAGTTCCCGTCAATTATGGCAGGTAATGAGATGGTGCTTCAACCTGGCATGTGCTTCTCAATCGAACCTGGTATCTATATCCCAGGTGTTGCCGGCGTCCGAATTGAAGATTGTGTCCACATTACAGATTCAGGGTGCGAACCATTCACGCACACCTCAAAAGAATTGACATACGTTGGTTAACTCGTACACAATAAACTTTTGTTAATAAGTAATTCCAAAAAACAGCTCGTTTGACTTCTAGTTAGAAATCAAACGGGCTGTTTTATTGTGGTATATCGGTGTTCAGTTAAAACGAGTGCTTAATTACAACCACTTATTCGGTTGGCGTATCAGTTGAATCGCTCTCAGAGTCATCTTCAACTGGTTGATTAGAAACATCCGCTCCGCCGAAGGTATCCTCGCTATTTAAGACAATATCTTCAGATTCATCATCAGCGGAACTCGAGACATCCGTTAATTCATCACGCAACGTGTCGTCGTTACCGGCTGGTGTTGATTGATGTTGAGTAAATTGATCAGCGGCGTTTTTAACCCGATCACTGACATTCTGTGACTGATCAGCAAAAGTTTCCTTAAAATCATCCCATGCATCACTTGCGTAAAAGGCATAGTCAACGGCCCGATCTTTGGCAATGTTGACCTTTTCTTGTAAATCAGCCTTTAATTCGTCCTTCTCGGTTTCACTTAATCGATGGTAAGCTGTATGCGCAGCGGCAGCACCGATCGCCAACCCAACTAAAAATCCAAGCTTCTTTCCCATAAGTTAAACACTCCTTTCAGACACTAAACCTTATTTTTACGATTACGATATGCTTTGAAGACTGACTCACCAACACGGGTTACAACACTTGTGGTTGCAGTCTTCTTAGCCGTTGATTTCACTTTACCAGTGAGATCACGCGTGGCAGCATTCAGATCTGAGACACTCGTCCCAAGGTCGGCAGCCGCCTGAAATACGGGGTCAATCGTTGCAACTTTGTGATTGACGTCATCTAGCAACGTATTCGCGCTTGCCAGAATGTCTTCGGTTTGCTTAGCAATCACATCCATATCGTTCGTCATCGTCTTGACACTTTGGTTCACCTCACCGAGTGTGCGAACCATCTTCATCAAGAAAACACCGATGAAAACTACTAATACTAAAAATGCAATGGCAGCAATTAAACCTGCTATTTGTCCACCAGTCACACTACCCCTCCTTACTTTAGTTGTTAGCTTTAGAATAGCATTGCCCCATGGCGGACGCAATAAAAAAATCCGTTTTCATCCGAAAAAACGGGACCTAAAAAAGCGCTAACAGACCATTGTTTATTCAAATTCATTCATAGGATACGCTTTGACCGTTAAATCTGTTACACTTATCTGGTAATCTAACGCAAGGAGTTCTCGCAATGTTATTAACAAGTCACTTCTATTCATTTATTCAACATTTTGATTGGCAAAAAATTGGTGAACAAATTGCCAGCACCGTTTTTCAGCTATTGCTAGTGTCAGTCGGCCTGTTACTGGTTAACTGGCTGGGAAAGAAGATTATTCGCCATTTATTCAAACAGTACAAAGCTACGAAACTGGTCAATGGCAACACTAACCGCATCGACACGATCTTTACGCTGATTCTCAATATTTTTTCGTACACCGTACTCTTCTTTTGGATTTATGCCCTCTTGTCATTTTTGGGAGTTCCCGTTGGCACGTTAATCGCTGGCGCCGGTATCTTCAGTCTGGCACTTGGACTCGGTGCACAGGGCTTCGTCTCAGACATTGTGACTGGGGCTTTTATCTTGATGGAAGAACAAATCAACGTTGGCGATGCTGTTAAAATTGGGACAATTGAAGGCACCGTCTCAGCAATCGGCATTCGGACGACCCAGGTGATCAGCGCGGATGGCACTCTGAACTTTATTCCTAACCGCAACATCACGATTGTAAGCAACAAATCTCGCCACGAAATGCGGGCGCTCGTTCAAATTCCAATTTTCCCAGATTCACCCATTGATGAAATTAACAACGTGATCAAAAACGTCAATCAGACGATCACGTCCCAATTCCCAGCCATCACACAATCACCGACTAACTTGGGCACCGTACCACTGCCAGACGGTAAATTAGTCATTCAAGTCGTCACGTTTACCCAGCCTGGTGAACAGTCAACCGTTCAGCATGAATTACTATCCGCTTATTTAAAAGCAATTAGTGATGCCAATATCACTTTACCCACAATTTATCGAACTGATTCAACTACACAGTAGCAAACATCACCGCCTGCTGTCTTCTTAAACACGATGACTGCAGAAAAAAGTGACCTTAGCGGCCTAATGAATAGGCTGCTAAGGTCACTTTTTTGTATCAAAAATCTTTTTTCATCACTAACAGCCAGCAGATCCAGTCTCTGAAACGGGATCTGAAATTGGCGAAACGTCATATTGTTCGGACAAATTGTGAGCGAGATAATTAACCCGTTTTAGCAATTCTCGGCGAGTAATAATGCCAGTAAAGGTTCTTTCGTCTGACACCACCGGCACAAAGGACTCATCGATCAGTAAATGCAGGATTTCATCCAAGTCAGTCGGGTCTTCAATCGTGCGAATATCAGTCTCCATCACGTCTTGAACCTTCAGACGGCGCAAGTTTTCGGGTGCCACGTGATTGGTATCCAACATGTGTTCCGTAATCATTGACAACGATAATAATCCACATAGGTGCTGATCTCGGTCTAAAACAGGCACTTTGGCGTACCCCACCTTAGTTAACACTAAAAACGCATGGTAACAGTCATTGGTCACCATTACGTTGGCAACGATGTTGGCCGGAATAATCAAATTATCATGATCAGCCAAAATCATTTTGCGTATCGGTTCATCAATCATTTTTAATTCCTCATTCTCTGCTTAACGACTAAACACTTGATGTAATGAGCTAACCCGTTTGAGTTGTCGGTCGTAAAAATCAACCTGCAATTGGTCAGCCATAGTTGTCACAATGGCAAAAGTACCGCCCAGATTGGCAAACTCACCTCGAGGTAACGAAATACTGCCGGGATTTAAATATAACCTTCCCTGAACAAATTCAGCTGCTAACTGGTGGGTATGGCCGTAAAACACTAACGTCGCACCCATCTCCTGAGCCTTCAAACTGAGGTGAGTCAGCCCCATGTTCACGCCGTACAGATCACCATGCGTCATAAAGACTTGATCAGTACCGACTTGAACACTCACATCATCTGCAAAAGTTGTTCCGTAATCATTATTACCTTTCACAACTTGGACATCATCAAAAAGTGGGTTCGTCACAGCCATTTCCGAATCACCACAGTGAAAAATGGCATCAACTGTGTCATGAAAGTGGGTGAACACTTTTTCTAAAATCGCTTGATCGCCATGATTATCACTGATGACCAATATTTTCATCGTTAGGCCTCCCACCAAGAATCAAACTGCTTCATCATTTTTTGCGTCGCGCGGCCACGATGACTGACGGCGTTTTTTTCACTGTCAGTCATTTCGGCCATCGTTTTATTGGCAGCTGGAATCCAGAAAAGTGGGTCATAGCCAAAGCCATTATCACCACGTGGTGCGGTTAAAATTTGACCAGCGACTTCGCCATCAACCACCAGTTTTTCTCCGCTCGGCTTGACTAACACGAGGGTTGTATGAAAAATAGCTTGTCGCTGATCTGCGGGTACCCCTTGCAGTTTTCGTAACAGTTTCTGATTATTGGCCGCATCATCATGATCACCAGCATAACGCGCCGAATAGATGCCTGGTTCGCCATTCAACGCAGTCACTTCTAACCCAGAGTCATCGGCTAAAACTGGTAGGGCTGTCATTTTAGCAATTGTGGTTGCTTTAATCGTCGCATTTTCCTCAAACGTCTGGCCATTTTCATCAATTTCACCGACTGAGGGTAAATCAGCTAACGTCTTGATGGTGATTCCCTTTGGCGCAAGTAGTTCCGCAAACTCGCGGGCTTTGCCTTGGTTTCTAGTGGCAATAATCAATGTACTATGCTTCATCTGTTGGTTCTCCTTCTTCCAAATCACCGTACGCAACAAGACCGTCAACTGCAATGTGTTTTGCAGTTAGTCCCGGCAACTGTAACCAGTTCGCTGCAATCTCATCAAATGGTGCTGTTGCACCAGTGGTATAAAATGCGTGGCTAGCAACGTGATTGCTTGGCGCCAATAACTTTTGGTCAGTCAGCAGCTGTTTGATTTTAGTAACCGTTTCCACTCCAGAATCCACGAGTTGAACGTTCGGCCCGACTGCCGCTTCGATAGCTGGTTGTAACAACGGAAAATGCGTACAGCCCAAAATCAAAGTATCAATTTGACCAGGTTTAAAATAACTGAGTTTCTCAGCCACAGTTTTAGCCGTTTCGGGCGTCTCCGCCTGATTATTTTCCACAATTGTTACAAATTCTGGACAAGCCAGCCCTGAAATAGTTGCTTGTGGCGACAGTTTTGTGATTGCACGATGATAAGCATGGCTCGAAATCGTGCCCGCTGTGGCAATCACACCAATTTGCTGCGCTTGTGACATTGCCACAGCCGACTGACTACCTGAATCGATGACCCCAACAACTGGGATCGACAATTTGGCTTGTAAGATCGGCAATGCTGCGGCTGTAGCTGTATTGCAAGCAATCACAATTGCTTTGACGTTTTGTGCCAGTAAGAAACCGGTAATTTGCTGGACAAAATGGGCGACTTCACTTGCAGGTCTTGGACCGTACGGCAGTCGTGCTTGGTCCCCTAAATACACAATGGACTCATTCGGTAATTGTCTCAAGGCTTCCTTAACCACCGTTAGGCCGCCGATACCGGAGTCTAAAAACCCAATTGGTTGAGATTTCATGCCAATCTCCCTTTCGCGTATATCTTGAAACTATATTATTCACCTTTTTATGACAGGAAGCAAGAATTCACAAATTTTTTTAAGTTACACCAATTAACTTGCAATCTACGCTCATTCCATTGTAATCTAAACGTAACAGATATCTGAATGGAGAACAATCATGGAAAACCAGATTTACAGTAACTACTTATCTGACGCGCAACAAGCCCCACTATTTGGCAAGGCGCTCTTTCGCGACGTTGTCTTAAACGACTTGTTAGGTGCAGATGCCAGTAGCATTGCCTACTGGGAAGGCAAACAACTTGCCCGTCGGTTCGCACTCGGTAGCATTGAAGACGTCGTAACGTTTTTCCGTCAAGCTCAACTGGGCGATTTAATGCTCCAAAAACAAAGCGCCAAAGAATGGCGCTTTACACTGAGTGGTCTGCCTGTCACAAGTCGCTTGACGTTACAAGCGGATGCCACCTTCTCGCTCGAAGCCGGCTTTCTAGCTCAAACTGCCCAGCAAATGATTGGCGTTATCGCTGAAACCGAGATGGGCGAACGACCAAAGCGTGCAAACGGCATCAGCTTAGTGGTTCACTTAGATCCAAAAGATCAAGTAGCAGATCCAATGGAACTTGACACAATGTCAATTATTCCAGATGATGGTCTTAATTAACGCTCGCATAATAGCATATCGACCCATACAATAGGCACTACCCTCAAAGTTTACGCGTAACTTACTTAACTTTGGGGGTTTTTTTGTCCCGAAAAACTTAACGTTGATCAAAAAAGGGATTCGAATTTTCTGAACGAAAATTCGAATCCCTTTAAATTAACTAAGCTTCAACGTATTGCGTCAGAAGTTGCTTCAATTGATCTTTCGTGTGGTAACCCACAACAGTATCAACCACTTGGCCATCTTTCTTAACGAGTAAGGTTGGAATGCTCATAATACCGAACTTTTGTGGGGTGGCTGGATTAGCATCTACATCCATCTTGTTGAATGTGACAGTATCCATTTCATCCGCCAATTGTTCAACAACTGGTGATTGCATCCGACAAGGACCACACCAAGTTGCCCAAAAATCTGTTAGTGTCACACCGGTTGCGGTGTCATTTTCAAAAGTCTTATCTGTCGTTTCTACAACAGCCATAAAACGATCCCTCCCTTTATTGTTTACAATTAGTAAGTTTATCAGATTTCACCGAAAGAACAAGCTTTTTGCTTACGTTCGCTTATAATTTGACGATTGTTGAACCGTCGCCACCAGCGTTGGCCGGTGAGAACCCAAATTCTTTAACGCGACGATTAGACTGCAAGTATTCCGTCACGCCTTTACGAAGCGCGCCAGTACCCTTACCATGAATAATCGTCACTGACGGATAACCGGCAAGCAATGCGGAATCAATAAACCGGTCAACTTCCGCCATAGCCTCTTCGTAACGATGCCCTCGTAAATCAAGGGTTGGTGACACACCGTTCGACCGGGTCCGTTTCACGGTGGCCCGTGGCTTAGGTGCCTTTTCATCTTCTGGTGCCGCTTTGTCCAGATCCGTATCCTCAATTTTCATTTTTAAGATACCCATTTGAACTTCAAAATGGTGCGCGTCCAACTTGTCCATAATCACACCACGTTGACCATACGACTTCACCAGCACTTCGTCACCCTTTTTAAAGTTGTGCCGCCGCTTTTCACGATTCAATACCCGGTTCTTCTTCAACCGCTTATCTTGCTGCATCGCATTGATTTGACCTTTAGTATCAATCAATTGATCCTCTTTAATGATGGTCTTGCCCGCTCTTAATTGCTTTTTGCGAATATCACGAATGATTTCATCCGCTCTTACCCGCGTTTTTTCAACAATTTCGTTAGCCTGGTCCTTAGCCTGATCCATCAAGTTGGTCTTCTGCTTTTCATAATCTGCAAAAGCAACTTTCAAATCATGTTGAAGTGTTTCGCTCTGTGCCAGGGTTTCAGCCGCCGCTGCAGCGTCATCGTCAGCCCGCTTCTTTTGAGCGGTTAAATCAGCAATCATATTGTTGAGATCTTGACTGTCGTCATCCGTCAGACTACGTGCCTCATCAATAATGGTTTGTTTAATACCCAGCCGTTGAGCAATGTCCAGTGCGTTACTTCGTCCTGGAATACCAATAAGTAGACGATACGTTGGCTTTAAAGTCTGCGTATCAAATTCCATGCTGGCATTAATCGTTTCGGGACGGTTGTAACCGTAAGCTTTCAACTCAGGGTAGTGGGTCGTCGCAATCACTTCACTGCCCATGGCACCAATTTCATCAAGAATGGACATGGCCAATGCGGCACCTTCCTGGGGATCAGTCCCAGCACCCAATTCATCCACCAAAATTAAACTATGATCAGTCGCATGATTTAAAATCGTCACGATGTTTTCCATGTGTGAGGAGAAGGTACTCAAGTTTTGCTCAATCGATTGTTCGTCACCAATATCAGCAAAAACCTCATCGAATAGCCCGACTTGCGAATGCTCATTAGCCGGTATAAATAAGCCGGACTGTGCCATTAATTGGGTTAAGCCAACGGTTTTGAGGGTGATGGTTTTCCCACCGGTGTTCGGTCCAGTCACGATAATCGCCTTGTAGGTTTTACCAAGTTCAATATCGTTGGCCACAACTTTATGTGGATCGATCAATGGGTGACGCGCCTGTCTTAATGCAATTTCATTATCCGCAGATAAGATTGGTTCGGTTGCTTTGATTGCGTGGGCATAACGAGCCTTGGCGTTCACAAAGTCCAAGTGGCCTAACAAACTGGCATTGGCTTGAATTTCAGCTTGATAAGGTCGCAACTGATCAGACAGTTCAGCCAAAATTCGGCGTTCTTCTTGCCGCTCATCGATCTGCGCTTCTCGAAGTTGGTTGTTTTTGGCAACCACACCTTCTGGTTCAATATACAGCGTTTGACCACTAGCACTTTGATCGTGAACAATACCGCCAAAGTGGCCTTTATATTCTGCTTTAACCGGCAAAACGTACCGGTCATCTCGGATAGTTACCAACGTATCGCTGAGGTACTTGGCGTTTTTACCACGAGTGTAACCAGCCATCTGCTCACGAATTGTGCCCTCAAAATTATTGATTTGACGTCGAATGCGTCTTAATTCAGGCGAGGCTTCATCAGTTAGACGACCATCGTCTTCCAACGATACCCGCAACCGTTTACTGATCTCAGGCAAATGAATCAATTGCCCCACGGACTCGTAAAGCTGACGTAAATCCACCGGTCGGTCTTTTAAGTCATCAAAGAAGCGCACGACCGCCTGAACTGTTTTGAGCACCTGACTGATTTGGGCTAACTCAGTCCCATTGAGCGTCCCATCAATCGCCAACCGTTTGAGGTGCGGACTCACATCCGCCAACTTGGGAATCGGAATCCCCCCTGTTAATCGGTAAATATCAGCACCATCTTTAGTTTCATCAATTTGGGTTTGCACCCACTGTTGATCATCTGATGGCGTTAAAGCTTGTAATTCAGCGTATCCAGATGCAGAAACAATGTGCTGTCTCAATTGTTGTTTAATCTGGTCGTACGCCATAGTTTGGTATATTTTATTATTCATCTCAATCTCCTAAAACAACGATTCAGCGGCTAACTGATCCAAATTAGGTTTGACCTATTCAGTCGGTTGGTCAGAATCGGCTTGAGGTTTTTCATTTGTTTGTTTCAACTGATCGTACGCAGCCGTCTTTTGCAACTGATCAGATATTGCATTAAAGGCGATCAAGACTGCCGCCTCTTCCTTGGTCATATCTGGGGCCAGTTTTTTAAGCTGCGTCAATTGTTGATTCATAATACTCGTCACTGCTCGCATATGTGCTTCTGATTTGTTGCCTACGATCGTGTACGTTTGCCCATCGATCACAGCCTTAAAGCGGCGTCGTGCAGCAGCCTCATCTGTTTGGTTATCCAACGTATCCACCACCCTGCATAAAACTCATTTAGCCGCTGACCCAATCGGACCAGCGGCTAAATGGTAAGAATCCTAACGGCAAGCGGTCAGTCAATCTGTCGTACAGACTGGCTGATGCTGCCATTTTAAACGCTTATTCGGGATCAGGTACGCCCCAGTCTTGATCAGAGGCATCTGTGCCGCCACCATTCAAGAAGGTGTTGAGCATTGATTCAACCATGTCCCATTCTTCATCAGACTCGATTGGCATCAAATCGCCACCTTGAGGATCTGCGGGGTCGTCACCGTCAGCTAATTGATAGGCTTGAATATCAACCTCTTCATCATCTGACTTACCAGCAGGATACAATAAAATGTATGACTTGCCGTAATCTGGTGACTTAAACGTAAATAGCACGTTGTAAAGTTCTTCACTGCCGTTTTCGTCGACAATTGTAATTTGTTGTTCGTTGTTTTCACTCATATTAGTGACCTCACTTTTCTTTAGTCAATGGGCCTTTACGATCCAAGTAATTCTGAAGAATCAAGCTTGCCGCAAGTTTATCGATCACTTGCTTACGCTTCTCTCGCGAAGTATCCGCTTCTTCTACCAGCATCCGCTCGGCTTCAACTGTCGTTAACCGTTCATCCTCAAAGTCGATTGGTAACCCAAACGTCTCCTTGAGTAACTCACCATAATCTTGAGCAGCCTGAGCTCTGGGTCCCAACGAATTGTTCATGTTTTTAGGGAGACCAAGCACAAACCCAGTTACTTCATACTGTGCAACCAGTTCTTTAACTCGGTCGATCCCGAATTGTTTTTCATCTTCATTAATTCTGATGATTTCAACGCCCTGTGCCGTCCAACCGAGTAAATCACTCATCGCGACACCAACAGTACGTGAACCTACATCTAATCCCATTAATCGCATTACTTAGTCAACGTCCCATTCTCATTCAGGTAGAAGCGAACCAATTCTTCGATGATCTCATCACGTTCATGTTTACGAATCAAATTCCGCGCATCATTGATACGAGGAATATAAGCCGGGTCACCAGAAAGCAAGTAGCCGACGATCTGGTTAATTGGGTTATACCCCTTTTCCTCAAGCGCTTGATACACTGTCACTAAAGTATCATGAACGTCCTTTGGTTGTTTATCGTTAAAATCAAAATACATGGTCTTATCTAACGTACTCATGATCACACCTCCACCGATGTTCTTTGTTCTTATTCTACCGGATTAACCAGTGAACGACAACGGTTGTGTTGTGTTGTAATTGGAATGAAATATAACTCCAATTTCACATCTTAATTCAGCTAGTAATACAAGTCTAACACGTTAATCTAAATTTGACAGCCATTTTGCTGCTTCATCCATTGCTGCTTGTAGTCCAGCAGGGTTTTTACCACCGGCTTGCGCCAAGTTAGGTCGACCGCCACCACCACCATTGATTTTTGGTGAAATTGCTTTGATCAAATCACCAGCTTTAACGCCAGCCTTGATTGCATCATCACTAGCAGCCACGATCAAGTTGGCTTTTTCACCAACTTCTGCACCAAGGACTAACACGTCTGAAAGTGATTTTTGACGCCATGTATCTGCTAATTGACGCAGTTGATCCATCGAAGAAACTTGCACAACGCCAGTAATCAGTTGCTTACCGTTAACTGTTTGAACGTTATCAAAAATTGCACCAGCTTGTTGACCAGCTAACTTAGCCTCTAAGCTTTCGGCCTTGGTATTAAGCACTTTGATTTGTTCTTGAAGTTGTTGAATCTTAGTCGGCACTTCAGCAACCTTTTGAGACTTCAAGCTGGCTGCAGCGGTCGTCAAAATTTGATCATGATCATTCAGATAGGCAAAGGCATCACCAGCCGTTACGGCTTCGATTCGACGAGTGCCCGCACCAATCCCAGTTTCGGATGTAATCTTGAACAATCCCAGTTCATTGGTATTTTTAACGTGGGTCCCACCACAGAATTCAATTGAAAAATCACCAATTGAAACGACCCGAACCTGATCACCATACTTATCGCTGAACAACGCGATGGCACCCATTTTTTTACCAGTGGCTTGATCAGTAACCGTAGTCGTTACGGGAAGCTCTTCAAAAATCTTTTCGTTCACGATTGCTTCAACCTTGGCAAGGTCATCATCAGTTACTTGACCAAAGTGGGTGAAATCAAACCGCAAGTAGTTTGGTTCAACCAAAGAACCAGCTTGTTGTGTATGTTCACCAAACACATTACGAAGGGCTTGGTCTAGTAAGTGGGTTGCGGTATGGTTCTTTTCAACCTTGCTGTGGAAATGGGCGTCAACTTTCAGCGTAACTTGATCGCCCACTTTAATTGCTTGGTGTAACTTCAAAGTGTGCAAGTTTTGACCATTAGGCGCGTGTTGAACATCTTCAACGCTGGCAATCACGTTGCCTTTAGCATCTAAAACATTACCCTTATCGGCAACTTGACCACCCATTTCGGCATAGAACGGTGTCTTGTCAAAAATAACCTGGGCGTATTCACCCTCTGTCGATTGAACGAGAGCACCGTCAGCCAAGATATCACTAATCGTCGCTTTTTCAACTTCCAATTGGGTGTAACCGACGTATTCACTTGGTGACTTGACCCCAATCAATAAATCAGTTTGCACACCCATTGAATTATCTGAATTACGAGCCTGTCGTGCGCGGTCTCGTTGTTTCTTCATTTCAGCTTCGAATCCGGCTTCGTCAACTTTGATACCCTCATCAGCGGCGTATTCACGGGTTAACTCAACTGGAAAACCATACGTGTCATAAAGCTTGAAGGCTTCTGCACCATCAATTTCAGACTGACCGGCCTGTTTTGTTTCGGCAATCAATTCGTTTAGTAAACTCAGGCCATCAGAAAGCGTCTCGTTGAAACGATCTTCTTCAGACTTAACCACCTTAGCAATGTAATCACTGTTCTTCAGTACTTCGGGATAGTAGGCCTTCATGGCTTCACCAACAACTGGCACCAACTTATATAAGAAGGCCCCATCGATACCAAGTTTTTGACCATTCACAACGGCCCGACGAATCAACCGACGGATAACGTAGCCACGCCCTTCATTAGAAGGTAAGGCGCCGTCGCCAATCGCAAAAGTGATTGCTCGAGCGTGATCGGCAATCACCTTGAACGACACGTCATCCTTCGCATCAGCGTTGTACTTTTTGTTATCGCTGAAGTCTTCAGTAGCGTGAATCATTGGTAAGAACAAATCAGTTTCAAAGTTGGTTTTAGCATTTTGGAACACAGACACAACCCGTTCCAAGCCCATCCCAGTATCAATATTTTTCCGGGGTAATGGTTTGTATGAGCCATCAGGTTCATGGTTAAACTGAGAGAACACGATATTCCAAACTTCCAAGTAACGTTCATTTTCGCCACCTGGGTAGTTTTCAGGATCATCTTCAGCCAGATTATTGAAAGATTGACCGCGATCGTAGAAGATTTCACTATCTGGGCCTGAAGGGCCTTCACCAATATCCCAGAAGTTATCTTCGGCTTCGACGATATGGTCCGCCGCAACGCCAACTTCTAACCAGCGTTGTTTAGCAGCATCGTCTTTAGGGTAGACCGTCATGTACAGTTTATCTGGATCCCAGCCAAACCAGTCTGGCGAGGTCAGTAATTCCCAAGCCCAAGCAATGGCTTCATCCTTGAAATAATCACCAACGGAGAAGTTACCCAACATTTCAAATAAAGTGTGGTGTCGTGCGGTCCGACCAACGTTTTCAATATCATTCGTCCGAATACTCTTTTGCGAGCTGGTCATCCGCGGGTTCTTAGGCACAACGGAACCGTTAAAATAATTTTTCATTGTCGCAACACCAGAGTTGATCCAGAGTAAGGTTGGATCATCAACTGGAACGAGTGATGCACTAGGCATAATGGTATGCCCCTTGCTCTTAAAGAAATCCAGATACATCTGACGGATCTCACTACTACTTAATTCTTTCATGCTTTCTCTCCTTTAAAATAATAAAACATCGCTGCTAGTAAAGACGCCATGGACGCGGTACCACTTTACTTGCAACGATGTTAATCGTTTACCTCTTAAGCTCAGTTCGTTGAGCAACGGTTATTCAGTTGAGCGGTGAGGGAGCACCATGGTCAGGATTCGTTTTTCACAGCAACCAAAACGTTTCTGAAATATCCAGTTCCAAAGCATATCCGCACTGCAATACGTCGTTTAGTATACGGCAAAACCTATGTCCGCGCAAGTCACCCAACTCAGCTTATTGGTAACGCTGAGAAGAAGATTTCTTTTGCTTTTTACTTGTCCGACGATCTTGACGTTGTTTCAAGCGGCGTTCATACATTTGTTCCTTAGAAATGGCTTGCTTGATTTTGCGTTTATAGCCAGGCTTTACTTTTTGTTTCTTTTTGTGAATCTTACCTGCCATGGCTCCAGAAATCTTAACGGTCTTCTTAGCCCGCTTTTGACGACGGTTTCGGTCAAAGGAATCGACAACCTCACCGTTTTTGATTTCTTTTGGCTTAAACGTGATGCCCATATCTTCCAATGCTTCAATTTGATCTTCTTCATCGGGTGAATAAAAAGTGATTGCCGTACCTGGCAGGCCTTTGCGACCCGTTCGGCCAACCCGGTGAACGAAGTAATCAAGGTCCTCTGGGATACCATCGTTGATGACGTGGGAAACACCATCGATATCAATCCCACGAGCTGCCAAGTCAGTAGCCACCACAAATTGATAATCAAGGTTTTGAACTTCCCGCATGACCCGTTTACGCTGTCTAGCAGGAACATCGCCATGAATGACGGCAACTTTGAGGTTCTGCTGTTTCAGATAAGTCGCAATTTCAATGACCCGCTGCTTGGTGTTCGCAAAAACCAAGGCGAGGTATGGTTCACCCATCGTCAATAATTGATAAATTAAGGCATTTTTAGAGTGGCCCTTCGTCGCCAGCAACCAGTTATCAATGGTTGGACTGATGACTGACTTTACTGGGATCTCTTCCACAACGGGATTAGCCATATATTTACGTAAAAATGGCTTGAGTTTTTCAGGAATCGTAGCGGAAAAGACCATCATTTGTAATTTTTCAGGCATTCGAGCCGCAATTTGGTCAACATCGGCTAAGAAACCTAAGTCCAGCGTCATATCAGCTTCATCAACGACGAACTGACTAGCCGTATGCACGTCTAAAGCACCTGTTTTAATCAAATCCCGAATTCGTCCTGGTGTCCCAATGACTAACTGGGGCTGTTCATGCTCCAACTTTTCGATTTGCCGACGCTTGTCAGTTCCACCAACGTAGTTTCCCAACCGCAGTGGTTCCGGACTGAATTTAGCCAGCTGCTTGGCATCCTCATAAATTTGGTAGGCTAATTCACGGCTTGGGGTCGTGATAACCGCCTGGACTTCATGATTATCAGCCTCTAAACCATCAAAAATGGGCAATAAAAAGGCGTGGGTCTTACCACTACCCGTTTGTGATTGGCCAACCACGCTTTTACCAGCACGAACCACCGGAATCAGTTTTGCTTGCACCTCAGTAGGTGCTTTAAATTGGAGTTCAGTTAAGGCCGCCAATAAAAACGGCTTTAAACCAAACTCACCAAAAGTTTGACTCATTTTATTCTCCTTGCTCTAACAGTAGTGTGTCGAGTTCTTTTACAACTTGCTTGATTTCATCATCATCATGAGCGAGCGCACCGCTAGCTAAAGCGTGACCGCCACCGCCATGGCGCTTTGCTAATTCGTTGATGGCAGGGCCCTTTGACCGTAAGCGAATCCGGAACGTGTGGTCCTTTGATTCCACAAAAATCGCCCAGGCTGTCACTTCTTTAAGTCGGCCCGGCAAAGGCACAACCGAACTAGTGGATTCATCACCCAGTTTAAATGGCTCTAATACTTCATCACTTAATTTAATGTAAGCTGCACCACTAGGTAAAATCGTTAATTGATCATAAACGAAGGCCGAAAGTCGCGCCAAAGGAATTGAAATCTCATCTTCTTTTTGGTTGACGTCACTGGCGGAGAAGCCAAACGTCATGAGCTGACCCGCAACCTGCATCGTGTGTGGCGAAGTAGCTGGGTACATAAATCGTCCGGTGTCGCCCACGATACCTGCATAAAGCAATCGGGCCGCTTCATCTGGACAAGTCAGTTGATCTTTAAACGCAGTGTAAAAATCAAAAACCAGTTCTGACGTGCTGGAGGCTTCAGGTGCAACCCACATCACATCACCAAATTGATCATCATTTGGATGATGGTCGATCTTAATCATTGCATCGCCTTTCGTATACCGATCATCGTCAACGCGTGGCTGATTAGCAGTATCGACAACGATGACTAAGGCATGCTCGTATACAGTATCTTCAATGGTATCAGTGGTCCCTAACCAGTCAAAGCCAGGATATTGTTTACCCACGGCATAGATTTGTTTGTCAGGAAAACTAGCCTTTAAAATCGCAGCCAACCCCATTTGAGAGCCGATTGCATCCGGATCTGGTCGCTGGTGCCGGTGAATAATAATGGTTTGATGTTGTTTGATTATCGATAAAATTTTGGATTGGGTTTCTTTTAATGTCATATGAATCACCTTTCAGACGCTTCGTTCAGTCATCATTACAGTATAACGTTTTAACCAGAAGATAAGCAAGCAACCGAAAATAAAAAAACATTAACCAGTTGCAAACCTCAAAATTCGTGATCATCGTCAAAAAGCGCTAATCGCATATTTTCAAATGCAATTGGTGCTAGCCCCGTTAAGGTGATACCTAACAACCGAATACCCTCTTGGCTCTGTGGTAGATCGTCCATGATTTGTTTGGCAAGTTGTGCGTAAATCTGTGGCTGATTGTCAATAAACTCGGCTTGCGTAACGCGCTTGGTCTGGGTTTTAAAATCACCGTAGCGGACTTTCAAAACTAAGGTCCGGCCATGCATCTGTTGCTTTTTAACGGTTTTGGCCACCATCTCAGCCAGTTTATCGAGCTGTTGATCTGCTTCACTTCGCGTCGTCAAAAAGGGCCAGTAAGTGCGTTCCTTGCCGATTGATTTTCGATCTCGTTGATACTCAACTGGGCGGTCATCTACCCCACGAACGCGTTGGTAGAGGACTTCACCAAACCGGCCAAATTTTTGAATCAAGTCTAACTCATGCCATTTGAATAGATCAGCACCGTTTTTAATGGCCAACTCATGCATCTTCGGCACCGTTTTCTTGCCCACGCCCCGGAAACGTTCGATTGGCAGTTTCATCAAAAAGTCGTGTGCGTCACTGGCGTGAATAATCGTGATGCCAACTGGTTTACGATAATCGGATGCTTCTTTGGCCAAAAACTTACTGTAAGAAACACCAATTGAACTAGTTAAATGAGTCTGATCCCAAATTTCCGCCTGAAGTTGGGTCGCCAGGACGACTGGATCATCAATTTGACGCTTGTTGGTTGTGATATCGAGGTAGGCTTCATCAAACGCAACGGTTTCAATGATATCTGTAAAGGTGTGAAAAATGGCGTGGATTTGATCTGAAATTTCACGATAATGGGGAAAGTTGGGGGTTACAAACACCGCCTTGGGGCAAAGCTTGAGCGCCTGCTGAGCTGGCATCGCTGAGTGGATACCAAACTGTCTGGCAACATAATTAGCGGTCGTCACAACACCACGCCCGCCAGTTTGGCGAGGATCCCTTGAAATCACCAACGGTAGCGTTTGGTAAGCGGGGGTGTCTCGCTGCTCAATCGACGCGTAAAAGGCGTCCATATCAACGTGTAAGATTTTTCGATCATCATTAATTTGAATTGGATTATCCATCAGCGTCACCCCCCCTTAAAACAAAAAATCTCCCACTAACTGGGAGATTTTGCTTACTTGTCTGCTTTTGGCTCTTCTGAAGCTTCGTCGGCTGAATCGTCAGCTGATGTCGCATCATCAGTTGTTGCAGTTTCGTCTTCTTGCGTTGTCGTTTCTTCAGTCGTAGCTGAGGCCACTTCACTGGCTGCAGCTCGCTGAGATACGGTCGCAATGGCGTTCATATCAAAGACCAAGTAAATACCGTCACAATCAAGTGTAACCGTCTTTGCTTCTTGGTTGATTTCATCAATCACACCGTGAAGACGACCAATAGTAACAACGTGATCGCCCTTCTTTAATTGGTTCAAAGTATCTTGGTGCTTTTTTTGTTGCTTACGTTGTGGTCGGATCATTAAGAAGTACATCGCAACGATCATTACCACAATCAATAACATGCTAGAGTATCCACTAGCACTTGAACCTGCTAAAACGTCCAAATTCTTTCACCCACCTTTGTCTATCCTATAATTTAACAAAAAAAAGTCATTCAGTCCATGCTATCTTAGAAGTTTTTAGGATTTGGCACATTATAACCATAGGCTTCGAAAAACTGCTCCTTAAAATCTAACAACCGATCATCCATGATTGCTTGTCGAACATCGCCCATTAAATGCAACAGGAAGTAAAGGTTGTGGTAACTCGTTAGTCGCAAACCGAAGCTTTCATCTGCCTTGAATAAGTGACGAATATAAGCCCGCGAATAATTCCGACAGGTATAGCAATCACAGTTATCATCAATTGGATTAAAATCACGTGCAAACTGAGCGTTTTTAACCGTCAATCGACCGTGGCTCGTCATACAAGTACCGCGACGGGCAATTCGGGTCGGTAACACGCAGTCAAACATGTCAATGCCACGAATCACGCCATCGATGAGTGAATCAGGCGAGCCAACCCCCATTAAGTAACGCGGTTTGGTTGTTGGTAGCATTGGTGTCGTAAATTCGAGCACACGATTCATTTCCGCTTTTGATTCACCAACCGATAGACCGCCAATTGAGTAGCCTGGAAAGTCCATGCTAACTAAATCTTGCGCCGATTGGCGTCTGAGATCTTCATAGCCAGCCCCCTGAACGATACCAAAAAGGCCTTGCCAATCAGGATTTGCATGGGCTTTCAGGCCTCTTTCCGCCCACCGGGAAGTTCGTTCTACGGAGTGCTTAATGTAGTCGTAGCTTTCAAAAAATGGTGGACATTCATCCAAACTCATCATAATATCTGGGCCCAAGTCGTTTTCAATCTGCATCGCTTTTTCAGGCGATAAAAATAGCTTATCGCCATTGGCTGGATTGCGGAAGTGGACACCTTCCTCTGTGATGTTTCGATTCTCAGCTAGTGAGAAAACTTGAAAGCCACCAGAATCAGTTAAAATTGGCTTTTGCCAATTCATGAACTTGTGCAAACCGCCAGCTTCTTTAACAAGGTCTTCACCTGGTTGCAGCCAGAGATGGTAGGTGTTAGCAAGAATCACCCCTGCGCCCATTTGATCCAGTTCTTCCGGAGCAAGTGACTTCACCGTCGCTTGCGTGCCAACCGGCATAAACATTGGGGTTGGAAAAGTACCGTGTGGCGTGATTAGTTCACCCAAACGCGCACCAGTGTCCTTTTCAGTTTTAATAAGGCGATATTTAATCGCTGGTTCCATAATTTTCCTCCGTGGTTAGGACTAGTAACGGCCCCTTATTCAAATAGCAATAAGAGGTCGTCGTCAGTTACTTAATAAACATTGCGTCGCCAAAACTAAAGAAGCGGTACTTCTCGTCGATGGCGTGTTGATAAGCGTTCAAAATCATATCGCGGCCAGTAAATGCAGCAACTAACATTACCAACGTTGATTTAGGCAAGTGAAAATTGGTGATGAAAGCATCAACCACTTGCCATTGATAACCAGGCTTGATGAAGATATCAGTCCAGCCAGAATCGGCCTTAATCTCACCATGAAACTTAGTCCCAATCGTCTCAAGCGTCCGAATTGAAGTCGTCCCCGTGGCGACGATTCGACCACCATTAGCACGAACCTCGTTGAGTGTTTTGGCAGATTCTTCCGAGAGTTGATAAAACTCAGAGTGCATCTTGTGATCTTCAATGTTCTTCTCATCCACTGGACGGAAAGTACCAAGACCGACGTGTAAGGTTAGATACACTAACTTAACACCCTTATCTTGAACCTGTTGGAGTAATTCTTTGGTCCAGTGTAAACCAGCAGTTGGCGCAGCCGCCGAACCATTCTCTTTGGCATAAACCGTTTGGTAACGTTCCGGATCATCGAGTTTTTCCTTGATGTATGGTGGTAATGGCGTTTCGCCGAGTTTTTCGAGAATCTCCATAAAAATCCCGTCATAGTGGAATTCAATCATCCGGCCACCATGCTCTAATTCTTCCGTGACCGTGGCCGTTAACAAGCCGTCACCAAAGCTAACTGTGGTCCCAACTTTAATTCGCTTAGCTGGTTTCATCAGTGTTTCCCATTCGTCACCCTTGGTGTTGTGCAAGAGTAGCACTTCAACGTGACCGCCAGTTTCTGGCTTAACGCCATAAATCCGGGCTGGCATGACCCGAGAGTTGTTCATCACAACTGCATCACCGGGGTTAAGTTGATCAATGATATCGTAAAAATGTTGATCGCTTAATTCACCGGTCTTGTGGTCTAATACCAACAAGCGTGACGCGTCACGTTTTTCGATGGGGGTTTGTGCAATTAACTCGTGTGGTAAATCGTAGTCAAAATCTTCGGTTGTAAGTGTCATTATCTGATCCCTTTCAGTTTGTTTCTGGTGTAATACCTAGATGTTCGTATGCGAGTGGTGTAACCATTCGACCTCTGGCAGTTCGTTTGATGAAACCCTTTTGAAGTAAAAACGGCTCGTACATTTCAGCCACTGTATCAGTCTCTTCACCAACATTAGCTGCCAAGGTACTCAAGCCAACTGGGCCACCATTGTAAAATTTAATCATCGTTTCAAGCAACTTCACATCGGTTTGATCTAAGCCCGCTTCATCAACTTGAAGCATTCTCAATGCTTGTTGAACGATTGGCTTATCAATCGAGTCATGTTGATCCGACACCTCTGCAAAGTCTCTAATTCGCTTCAACAAGCGATTAGCAATCCGCGGGGTTCCCCTTGAACGACGGGCAATCTCATGTGCCCCTTCTTCTTGGATGGGCGAGTTCAAAATTCGGGCAGATCTAGTCACAATTTCTTCCAAATCATCAGTGTCATAATACGCCATATGACCGACAATACCAAACCGGTCGCGCAGTGGCGCTGAAAGCAAACCAGCCCGCGTCGTTGCACCAATCAAGGTAAACGGTGGCAATGGAAAGTGGATGGGGTGTGCGGTTGGTCCCTGCCCCACCACAATATCGATGAAGAAATCCTCCATAGCAGAATAAAGCATCTCCTCAACCACCTTCGGCAAGCGGTGAATCTCATCAATAAATAACACATCGCCAGGGTTGAGTTCGTTGAGTAAGGCAACCAGATCACCCGTTTTTTCAATCGCAGGACCACTGGTAGTTTTAATCCCAACCTGCATTTCGGTCGCGATAATCATGGCCAGCGTCGTCTTCCCTAAACCAGGCGGTCCGTACAGCAAAACGTGATCAAGTGCTTCTTCACGTTTTTTGGCAGCTTGAATGTAGACGCTCAACTCACGCTTAAGCGCCGTTTGACCAATATAAGTCGCTAGGCTTGACGGTCGAAGCGATTGCTCAATCGACGATTCAGCGTCATCTTGCGCTGAACCGCCAATAACGCGATCATCTTCAGTCATCTCAACTCCCCCTTCCTTTTGTTTACTTCGTTAATAGCTTTAACGCTGCACTTAAATAGGCATCCGTTGTCTGCTTTGAATCTGCCCTTAAAGTTTTTTCAACCCGTTTAATATCGCGATCACGATAACCTAACGCTGTTAACGCTGCCAGCGCATCTGCCAAGGCAGCATCCGTTTGACCGGCATCAACTGTGCGCTCAGCTTCAAATAGCCCAGTCTGCGTTAAGTCGGTTAATTTGTCACGTAAATCCAACACGATTTGCTGAGCAGTCTTTTTACCCACACCAGGAAACTTCGTTAGATAAGTGACATCATCGTGACTAATGGCATCAACAATGGCCTGCTGATCACCGTTGGCCAGAATGGCTAAAGCGCTCTTGGCACCAATACCAGAGACCGCTAATAATTTTTCGAATAATTGTTTTTCTTTTAGTGACCCAAAGCCATATAGCGTTTGCGCTGTATCACTAATAGTTTGATGGACATAGATTTTGACCATCGCGTCACTAACTTCAAATTGAAATGGATTTGCAACGCGAATCAGAAATCCAACACCGTTCACATCGAGTACAACGTAAGCGGGTTGAATCTCCACAATTTTGCCTTCTAAATACTGATACATTCACCACAACTCCAGTCCAATTAAACGTATGTTTGCCTGTCAAATTGTACCATGCACCCCACTCCAGCGCAAGCAGCGTCAAAATCAAAAAAACACGCGAAAGTCATCATGGATGACGGCTGCGTGCTTAATCTTGATTTAACTTTGAGTGTGTCGGTCGGTTATTTTTAAGCTTATCTGGTTTTACCGTGAGAGCGATCATACCAGCAAAAATACCGAGATAATAGGTCAAAATTCGCCAGAGTAACATTGCCAAAACGAGTTTGCTGGAATTGGTGATGTAGCTGCCAAATAAAATGGTAAACGCATATTCCGCGCCACCAGATCCACCAGGAATCGGAAAAATGGAAATCACCATCACGATGAGCACGTGTAGACAGGTGATCATGACAATATTGGCTTGCGTATAGCCTAGTGACAACATGATAAAATACGGCACTAAATAATAACTCATGAGTTGAACAAAGGTGATCAAAATCACTTTCAGTAATAACCGCCATTGCCCAATCAGTTGAACCGATTCTTCATAAAATAGGTCAACTTTAGTATCCAGTCGAACAATCATATCAACTTTACGTTCTTGGTGACCAAACCAGCCAACGGGTGAGAGAACCACTCGTAACGCTTTTTTGGTGAACTGCGGCCAAAACATGACCATAAATAAACCGATGATAACGGCAAAGTGAATGAGAAAACCAAAGACCACAAATAAGGACAAGTAGCTCATTTTGCTTACCATATAGTGAAAGCCAATGACCAGTGCAATTAAAAAGTTAACAACGATCATGGCTTGGTAAACAATGAATTTCATCAGCAAGATTGAACTTGCACGACCACCATCGATGCCACTTTGCAGCATCGCAATGAGCTGGGCCGGTTGACCGCCGGATGAAAATGGGGTTATCCCGTTAAAAAGTTGTTCAATCAATGGAATCCGCAAAGCACTTTTGAACGAATACTGACCGATCCGCTCATCCACAAAAATTTTGACCACCAGGCCTTCTAAGGCGAAGTATACCAGCATGCATAATACTGCCGTCAAAAGCCAGCCTTGATGAATGGTGGTAAAGTCACGAATCAATATATTTAGTTTAACATCTCGCAGTGAGTAGCCAAATATGACCACGCCCAGCAAGATGATGAGACCTAACGCAATTTTATTTCGTCTCGACATGACTACTTTCCTCTTTTGGCCTGTTCAGTATAAAATTCGATCCAGATTTTAGCCAGTCTAGCTTCTGAATAATAATCAGCCGCGTGTTTTGCTTTAGTCTTTAATGCTGTAAGCGCCTGCTCATCCGTACTGAGCTTTTTTATCCATGCATCCATTTCCTCAACGTCTTTGGCAGCGGCGTAATCGTCTTGAATAATCGCGTGATACAAGTCCAAATCACGCAGTAATACCGGTGTATGAGTGCTGAATGCTTCTAAAACTGACATCGGGAAAAGTTCATTATAAGATGGTAATAAGAAAAGGTCTGCCATGTTATAGTAATCAACTAATTTATCGCGGTCCACAATACCAGGAAAACTTAAATTATCGGGTGGATTATCCACAACTTGTTTGAGGTCTTCATAACCATCCGTGATCCGACCAAATGAAAAACCGCCCGTCCAGATGAATTGCATCTCTGGATGCCGTTTAGCAAGTTCAATAAAATCGAAGACCCCTTTGCGCACCTGAACTTGACCAGATCCCAAAATTGTAAACCGATCTTGGTAACCATATTGCTTGCGTAAGTGAAGCTTGGTTTCAGCGTCAGCAGGATGAAAACTAGTGGCACTGACAAAGTTGGGAATATAAGTGATGTGTTCCTTTGGAATGCCGTACGCCTCTAATTTAGAAATAAACGACGGATTAACCACGACCAGTTGATCCATGCGTTTATAAAAGGCAATCACGTACCGGTAAAAAACAGCTTTAGCAATCTTGGGTAATTTTAAACTACCTTCTAAAGTTTCTGGTAAGAAATGAACAAAGCCAATTTTGCGACCTCGTCCCGGCATAAAAGTTGATAAATAATATGGAAAGTTAACGGTATGGTAATGGCTAATGTCGCTACGGCCATAACGATTAATTTGAATGGTTAGTTGATCACTCGCACGCGTTTTGAGGAGTTTTACCAGTTCCAGGTAAACACTACCGACGCCCTGCCCCTTAACCGAATCTGCGGCTGAAAACATTGTGATTTTAATCATGATTGGCTCCGTTTCATTAATTAGTTGCTGACATCAGCCGAATCTTGCCGACTTTCTTCATAATTGAATTGGGCATCTTGATAAAAATCAACGATGCGATGGCCAAATGTCTCGCTAGACACCTGTTTAAGGGTTTCATCTAACGCGGCGGTATCAGTAATTTGGGAATGTTTGAGATAGTAAATCACGTCTTCAACCATTTCATCATAAGTCTTAAATGTTGTTCCAAGTGCTGGATTAGTCAATAAATCGTCTGTATACGGACCACTCTTAACCACGATCTTTGTATCAGCGGCAAGCGCTTCGATATAAGTGAGTCCTTGGGATTCAGAATCCGAAGCCGAAACAAATAAGTCGGTGGCGTGATAGAACGCAGATACTTCATTATTGTTGATCTCACCAGTAAAGACCACGTGATCGTCTAAACCAAGGGTCGTCACTTGTGCCTCCAGTGTTTCCCTGGCAGGACCGTCACCAACAATCATTAACCGAGCATCTGGTAAGGCAGCTAATATTTTAGGAAAGCCATCAATAACTTCTTTGATATTTTTCTCGTATGCCAACCGACTCAACGATAAAATCATCGGTGCATCGTCGGGAATTTGGTACTTTTCTCTGACATCCAATTCGTTTTCATCCGGCTCATACTGTTCCAAATCAATACCAGTTGGGATGATTCGAATTGGTGCCTTGACACCATAACTCGTGAGCGTATCCAAAACACGTTCACTCGGTGCTACAACCCCGTCTAAGTGCGTGCAAAACGCCAGTGTCATCTGTTTGACGTGGACCGGCTTCAACAACTTACCATTCGCAACATAATGCAAGTAATCTTCATACATCGTGTGATAAGTGTGCAAGCACGGAATTTTGAGTGTTCGAGCGACAAACTTACCAATCATGCCCATCGAAAATTCCGTTTGGGTGTGCACAACATCTAAGTTAAGTTCTTTGGCTAATTGGTAAGCGTGAAACAAGCCACGAAAGGCTACTCGGCGATCCGTAAAGGACACAAACGGTACACTTGGGAAACGAAAAATATTGCGCTCATAAACATCTTTTTCAATGTGTGGATCCGTTGTCGTAAAAATATAAACTTGGTGTCCCTGTTTTTCCAACTCATGGCGCAGTGTCTTGATTGATGTCGCAACACCACTCACTTGAGGGAAGTATGTGTCCGTAAATATACCAATGTTCACGACTATCCCCCATTTCTTAAAATCGATTCGTTCCTACTTAATGGTAACAATTATATTGGTTAGGTGTGCTGATTGCAAGACACGCTACTGAATCGATAGACGCAATTCAGCACCAGCACACCAGTTAGTTACTCAACCAACTAACTATATCGTAAAGCGATAGGTGATGCAACCTGCTTTGCCATTTTTTAAGATTTAGCTAAATAATTATTGATTGTGTAATATTATATATAAAATAGCATACGCCACTCTTTGTATTTCGTCAACTCATGAGACAAACGTTGATTAAGCCCTTATTGCATCACCGATACGTGCTGCACGCCACTATCATTGCAAGCAGTATCACAGCACAAAAAAAGTACCAGAGAAGATGATCATCTCTAGTACTTCATTTAAAGAACCATGTCTGAATCCGGTGAACTCAGAAAACCGTTTCATCAACCAGTCGGATAACCGCTTCATTCGTCTCGGCGTTAATTGCCCTATTAGCCAAATCAACCATCTGGGTGGAATCAAGTCGCCGAAATAGCGCCCTAGTTTTAAGAATACTAGAAGCACTCATCGAAAATTCGTCCAATCCCATCCCGATTAAAATTGGCACCGCAATTTGATCGCCAGCCATTTCACCACACATTGCAGCGACTTTGCCCTCTCGGTGACACGCATCAATGACATTTTTAATCAATCTAAGGATAGAGGGATTATACGGTTGGTAAAGGTATGACACTCGTTCATTAGTTCGGTCGGCTGCCATCGTGTAGCCAATGAGATCATTGGTACCAATACTCATGAAATCAACTTCTTTAGCAAATTGATCCGCCAAAACCGCCGCTGCTGGCACTTCAATCATCATCCCAAGCCTGACCTCGCCCACCGGGATCGATGCCGCAATCAACTTTTGACGTTCCTCACGGTAAATCTGCTTGGCTTGACGAAGCTCTGGCAAAGTGGCAATCATCGGAAACATGATCCAAAGGTTACCGTAGGCCGAAGCTCTTAACAACGCTCGTAATTGCGTGCGAAAAATATCGGTCCGATTAAGGCTGATTCGAATGGCCCGATAGCCCATAAACGGGTTCATTTCGTCGGGTAATTGTAGGTAAGATAACCCTTTATCGCCACCGATATCCATGGTTCTCACCACGACCGGTTGATCACCTAACTTGGCAACCACATCACGATAAGCCGAGAATTGTTGGTCTTCAGTCGGCCAGTTATCGGCATCCATGTATAAAAACTCGCTTCGAAATAGGCCAATGCCATCAGCACCGTTATCCAGCACAGCTTGTAGATCAGCGGGGGTCCCAATATTGGCAGTAATTAGGTGGGACACGCCGTCCTTGGTCAAACTAGGCGCAAACTTCAATCGTCGCCATTCAATTCGTTGCGCAGTATAGTCAGCCGCTAAATGTTGAAATTTAGCGACTTCCGCTTCAGTTGGCTGTTGAACTGCCTGTCCGTGCAACCCATCAACGATCAGTGTCTCGCCATCGTTGATTGCGTCAGTCGCATCGCCAACGCCCACAACCGCAGGAATCTCTAATGTTCGAGCCATAATGGCTGAGTGAGACGTCCGGCCACCAACATCAGTAATAAATCCTTTAACAAACCGTCGATCGAGTTGCGCAGTATCACTTGGTGTCAAATCGTGGGCAACCACAATGACCTCGTGATCGATCAATGCAGGATTAGGTAATGTCACGCCTAACAAATTAGCCATCACTCGCTTCGTGACATCTTGAATGTCACTTGCCCGGCCCTGCATGTAGGAATTGTCACGCATATTCTGAAACATGTCGATGTAATCATCCGTTACACTGGTTAAGGCAGTTTCTGCGTTAAAGCGCGAATCCCGAATTAATCGCACAATCTGCTTGATTAATTCGGGATCCGACAAGATTTCAAGGTGCGCATCAAACACTGCTGCTTCATGTGCCCCCATCGATTTAACGGCGTTAGCTTTAATCTGTGCAACAGTCTGTTTAGCACGCACTAAAGCGTTAGATAACCGGGTCACCTCGGCATCAACGTCAGTAATTTTAGTTTTAGAATAAGAAAGGTCAGGAGCAACTAACCGATACGACTTGGCAATGGCGATACCATCACTTGCAGCAATACCATTAAGCACCTGACTAACCATTATTCAGAGAGACCTTCATCCTTCATGGTCTTTGCAACTTCAGCCATAGCTTCCTTTTCATCATCGCCATCAGCTGAGATTGTAATGTCGGTGTTTTGGCCAACACCAAGTGACATAACGCCCATGATTGACTTCAAGTTAACTGACTTGCCATCATATTCAAGGGTGATATCAGCGTTATACTTGCTAGCAGCCTGAACTAATAAAGTGGCTGGACGCGCGTGGATCCCAGTTTCTGCAGTAATACGAAAGTTACGTTTTTCCATAAGTATCGATCTCCTTTTGTGAACCAAATAGTCAAATTGGGCTACTTTTTCATCAATTTCATGAAAATAACTTATATGAAATAGTTCGAAAAGCTACCTTTATTCTAAGAATATCAATTTATCCGGGAAAATACAAGCGCTTCCCGTCATTTCATCAACCGCTTTCATTGTGAAAACTATTGCGTTTGATCGTGGTCATAATGATAAATGATGCGACCCTTTTTTTCAGCTTTACCAATGATTCGCTTTCGGGATTCAAACGACATATAGGCCGTCTGAAACGCCATAAAATCAGCAGGCTCAACTGTGAACTCATCCAACTCACCTGATTTTAATTGTGCCATTAAATTGGCATAGTCCTCAGCCAAAGTCTCACCTCCGATTATTCTTAAAATTTTACATTCACCATTCTATCATAAATGAAGGAATCAAAATGGTTAGTTTCAAAAAATAACAACATCTGACTTCAACTAAGCTCATAGTTAGTTCACTGTTCTTTCAGTTCATTGGTCATCTCACCCGATTATTTTGATAAACCTAAACAAAATCCTTGCAAGGATAACTAATTTGCTGTAAAACTTTATTTGAATTAGCACTCATGCCTACACGGTGCTAATTTTTCCAAAAACCCGTGAGCAAACTACTTGCGAATCCGTTAGGGTATTGTATAATATGTTCAATGGTCAGAGTTGGTCAAACTAATTTTTGACTAACGATACTGACTTGACGACTTTAATGATGAAAGGAGTCAAAGTATGCTGTGTCAAAATTGTCATGAACGCGAAGCGACGATTCACTTGTACCTGAACGTGAATGGTACGCGGCAGCAAGTTGATCTTTGTCAAAATTGTTATCAACTTTTAAAAAATCAACAAAATAACTCGAATCCTGGAAATGGAGGTGCGCAAATGGCACAAGATCCATTTGGCTTTGGCAACTTAGATGATATCTTCCGCGCCATGCAAGGCGGTAACCCCAACGCCAATCAACAAGGTTACCAGCAACAGCAACCACCTACCCAACCAAGTGGCCCCCGTAATGGTGGTCGTGGTGGCAACAATGGGAATGGTGGCTTACTCGCCCAGTATGGCCTGGACTTAACCGCACTTGCCGAACAAGGTAAGATTGACCCCGTCATTGGCCGTGATAAGGAGATTGCACGGGTCATTGAAATCCTAAATCGTCGTACGAAGAACAACCCAGTTTTAATTGGTGAAGCTGGGGTTGGTAAGACCGCAGTCGTAGAGGGCCTCGCTCAAAAGATTGTGTCGGGCGATGTTCCCCAAAAATTGCTTAACAAAAAAATCATCCGTTTTGACGTCGTATCGTTAGTTCAAGGAACTGGTATCCGAGGTCAATTTGAACAACGCATGCAACAATTAATGAAAGAGGTTCAGCAGAACCCTAACATTATTTTGTTCATCGATGAAATTCACGAAATTGTGGGTGCGGGTAACGCTGAAGGCGGTATGGACGCCGGCAACGTTTTGAAGCCAGCACTTGCACGGGGTGAATTTCAACTCGTTGGGGCAACCACTTTAAATGAATACCGAGATATTGAAAAAGATCAAGCCCTCGCCCGTCGTCTACAACCAGTCACCGTCAACGAACCTAGCCCAGAAGAAGCCATTCAAATCTTGAAGGGTATCCAAGGCAAGTACGAAGACTACCACCACGTTCACTATACCGATGGTGCGATTGAAGCAGCTGTTAAGTTATCAGATCGTTACATTCAAGATCGCTTCTTGCCCGACAAGGCAATTGACTTGCTCGATGAATCAGGCTCTAAGAAAAACTTAACGATTAATGTTGTTGATCCTAAGACGATTGACGAGAAAGTCAAGACTGCCGAAGATCAAAAACAAGCTGCTCTAAAGCAAGAAGACTACGAAAAAGCGGCCTACTATCGTGATCAAGTTGCCAAGCTTGAAAAAGCCAAAGAGAATCAGTCAACCACTGATTCCGGTGACCAACCACAAGTAACTGAAGCAGACATGGAAAAGATTGTTGAAGAAAAAACTGGCATTCCAGTCGGTGAACTCCAAAACAAGGAGCAAGAACAACTCCGGGACTTAGGCAAGTCACTCAAAGCCCACGTTATTGGCCAAGATGAAGCTGTCGATAAAGTCTCTCGTGCAATTCGTCGTAACCGAATTGGTTTGAACGGTACGGGTCGCCCAATCGGTTCATTCCTGTTTGTTGGACCAACTGGTGTCGGTAAAACCGAACTGGCTAAGCAATTAGCGCGCGAACTCTTCGGCGCTAAGGAGGCTATGATTCGCTTTGACATGTCTGAATACATGGAACCACATTCAGTGGCTAAGTTGATCGGTTCACCTCCTGGCTACGTTGGCTACGAAGAAGCTGGTCAGTTGACTGAACAGGTTCGTCGTCACCCTTACAGTCTTATTTTGCTTGACGAAGTTGAAAAAGCGCACCCCGACGTGATGCACATGTTCTTACAAATCCTTGACGACGGTCGTTTGACTGATTCTCAAGGCCGGACGGTTTCGTTTAAGGATACGATTATCATCATGACGTCCAACGCCGGTACCGGTGACGTTGAAGCTAACGTTGGTTTTGGTGCCGAAGCTAACGGTAAGACCCACTCTGTTTTGGATCAACTAACCAACTACTTCAAGCCAGAATTCTTGAACCGGTTCGATGACATCGTTGAATTTAACGCTTTAACCAAGGCTAACTTGATGAAGATCGTTGATTTGATGATTGATGATGTCAATGGCATGTTAGCTACTCAAGGCTTGCACGTTCACGTGACTGAACCAGTCGAATCAAAGCTCGTTGAATTGGGCTATGATCCTGCCATGGGTGCTCGACCACTTCGTCGAGTCATTCAAGAACAGATTGAAGACCGGATTGCTGATTTCTACCTCGATCACGCGAACGTTTCCAACTTAGTCGCTAAGATTGAGAACGGTGAGATCACCCTTGCTGAAGAAGCGCCTGCTTCACCAGCAACGACAACTGATGCTAAGACTGAATAGTACAATTAATTCGTTACTTATTGATAACGAAATTGAACTTTTGTCCGACTACCGTCCATTTGGATAAGCGGACACGATACAGTTAAATCTTTAAAGGCAACACTTTCCACAATTTGGAAGGTGTTGCCTTTTTACATTTCTTTCGCGTGCACACTTAACTGACCGACTTCAAATGAAAAAGTGCAATTCATAAAGACATTTCGACTGAAAGTGATTACTTGCCCGTACCCATGCGGTATACTAGAGTTATTAATCTGACGAGGAGGAGAATTATGGCTTTTTTTGATCAACTCAAACGCTTACTGACCAAGAATCGACCGCAAACCCCTGCTCGTCACCGTAAACACGTTAAAAAACCGGGGATTCCCCCTCGCCGACCGATCAATCACAACCGCCAGTCACAGGCGCCGGTTCAATCACAACCTACCAATCAGCCGACCTCAAATGAACAACCTTTACAAACAACAACCAGCATTTCAGCGGCTGTACTCGTGCTCTATTTGGATGACGCTAACGAGCCACTTGCCCAACCACAATGGTTACACGGCGAAATTGGTGAACGGCTCCACTTTAGACCGCAACAATTTGATGATTACTTGCTATACCATATTATCGGTTTTACAACCACGTTTACCAATCCTTACCAAATTATGACCCTTCAATTCACCAAAAAACTGGGCCACCCTGTCGTGTTATACCCAACTGATTACGACACCGGTGAATTATTGGGTCCGCCGGTAACGCAAAGCGGTCACTTAAATGACCCCTTCGCCTTTGCACTGCCAGAGATTGACGGTTACCACATGATTAAGGCTAACCGCCCTTTAACTGGCCACTTTACAAATCAAGCCCAAGTCATCGTCGTCATGCTCCGTCGCTCGAATTGGTCTTCAGTTCAGCGAGTCAACTTGTACGTTCAAGTCCTGTATGACACGCTTATCGTTGATTTACCAGCAGGCGATCCTTATGACTTTGAGTTCCCGCAAAATTCAATTTGGCGGGCATTTATTCGAATCAACACCGTTCACGATGGCACCTGGTATAACTTGGGCGGTCCCCAATGGATCAGCGGTAAAAACGTCCAGCTGACTGAAAAGCCGCCCCTCCCACAAATTAGCGCTCAAACCAAGATCAAGTTTACGACTTTCCACGCATCTGGGACGATTAACTACGTGACTGATCAAAAATTACACACGTACGTCACGCCAAATGGTCAAGCCGGACAGCAACTCACTAACGGTACGTCAGTCCAGATTACTGGTCGATTCACGGATGATAACCAGATTACCTGGTACCGGCTTGACGATAATAGTGTAATCCAAACGCACTATGTCTTGCTCAATAAGTGACGTCCAGTCATGATCGGTGACCCTCACTTAAATGGTGCGCACATCAAAATGCTGGCATTAACTTTCCCATTATCGTGGAAAGTTAATGCCAGCTTTTGAATTTTCACGTCTAATGCCAACATAAGTTACTCAATTTCTTCATCAACAGTTAAGCCGGTCTCATTGCGGCGTCGATGCTGCCACCGCTTGTTTACTTCTAACACAAAACTTGGAATGAAGACACTCACCGCAACAATCAACCAATTGTTAAGGGGCATCGAGATCACTGCAAAGGCATTACTAAGCACTGGAATCAAGGCTACGCTCAACACCATTAACATGGCTATTCCCACACCAAGGTTTAGGGATCGATTACGTGTCATCCCTTGCCAAGTAAGTGGTCCACGTTGTTTGATTGGGTAAATATCGATCATTGAACCGATTGCTAACGTAAAGAACAACATCGTCATGCCCATCGCTGGTTGATTTGGCGTTAAGACAAAGCGTCCGAGACCATAGACGGTCAGCGTCAGTATAATAAACGTGCTTGTTCTCACCGCTACCCGTTGACCAAGGCCATCCGCAAAAATACTGGTTTGACGACTAATTGGCGGTCGCTTCATGATGTTAGCCTCGGCTTGTTCACGACTTAAGTAGAAGCCCGGAATACCATCAGCTAGCACATTGATAAGCAGTAGTTGTTCAGCAATTAATGGTGCTCCCCAACCAATTGCGACCGTAAAGATCATCAAAAAGATTTGTGCGAAATTAACGCCAATCAGAAATTCAACTGCTTTTAAGATATTTTGATACACGGCACGACCAGTCGCCACAGCTTTGACGATAGTCTCAAAATTATCATCCGTTAAGATCATATCACTGGCATTTTTGGATACCTCGGTGCCAGTAATTCCCATTGCAACACCAACGTCTGCTGCCTTCAATGCTGGCGCATCGTTCACGCCATCACCCGTCATGGCAACGGTGGCACCTTGTTTTTGCCACGCTTTTACGATTCGAATCTTATCCTCTGGTGACACCCGCGCATATACGCTGATACGGCTAATCCGCTGTGCCAGATCATCGTCTGTCAGGTCTCGAAGCTGCGCACCGGTCATGACTTGATCGTTAGGACGCAGCGATCCAATCTGAGTGGCGATGGCCTTAGCCGTCTCAAGGTGGTCACCTGTGATCATAACGGTTCGAATGCCCGCTTCTTCGGCTTGCTTAACCGCCGCAATGGCAGTTGGTCGCGGCGGATCAATCATCCCGATTAGACCAGCGAAAGTTAATTCACGCTGTAAGTTTTCAATGGTTTCAGCGGGCTGTTGATCAAATAGTCGATACCCCACCGCAATCACACGCAGTGCCTTACGGGCAAATTGATCATGAATTTGTTGCATTTGAGCTTTAACGGGTTCAGTTTGTGCTAACGATAAATGATCGATTGCACCCTTTACAATCAGCAGGTAACGACCATCTTGCAATTGATGCAAAGTGGCCATTGTTTTTTTAGCCGAATTAAACGGATCCTCAGCAACTCTCACCGCCGTCTGTTCAAATTGAGCGCGCGTTTGACCTTGCTGTCCCAACCACCTTACAATCGCCAATTCGGTTGAATCGCCGACTTCCACCCATTCGTGATTAACTTGTTCACGGGTGGCGTTGGTGGCCAAACCAGCCAAACGCATTAACCGATCAGCAGCTGGGGTTTGCGCAGACTGACTAATCGATTCGGCATTCGGCGCACCGGCCGCCCAGATTTGAGTCACCGTCATTTGATTTTGAGTTAACGTGCCGGTTTTATCCGAGGCAATGACATTCACACCACCAATGGTTTCAACGGCATCCACCCGCCGCATGATTGCGTTTTGCTTTGCCATGACACCAACACCGTGGGACAGACTAATCGTCACAATAATTGGCAGTGTTTCTGGCACCGCTGCAACGGCTAATGATACACCAATCATCATGGCATCAGCCAATGGCTCACCCTGAAAGAATACGCCCAAGATGGCAATAATCACACCACCGGTCACAGCCACGGCCGTTAACCGGGCTGATAGTTGATTCAGACGTTTTTGCAACGGCGTCGTTCGAACTTTGGTTGCGTTGAGCATACCGGCAATACTGCCCAATTCGGTTGCCATCCCAATTGCGGTGACGACCATGGTGCCAGTCCCCTGAGTGACCCCGGTGCCTGAAAACACCTCATTTTGACGGTCACCTAACTCTGAAGCTTGTGGCATTGTCTCAGCCGTTTTTTTAACGGGTTCACTTTCACCAGTCAAAACAGCTTCATCAATTCGCAAATCGGTGGCTTCAACTAACCGACCATCCGCTGGAACCTGACTGCCACCGGTCAATTTAACAATGTCACCCACAACGAGTTCAGCAGCGTCAACGACTTGCGTCTGTCCCGCCCTAATCACTGTGACTTCATGAACGTTCATTTTTTTCAACGCCGACAGTGATTTTTCGGCGCTATGTTCTTGATACATGCCAATCAAAACGTTGATGATCAAGATACTGCCAATTACCACGGTTTTGGTCCAACCACCATTCGCCCAAATTGCCAAATAAGTTGATAATAAGACCGCAAATAATAATACTAGTGACGCAACATCTGATAAATGCCGCCAGATTTTTTGCCAAATCGTCGGTGGCTTCTCCTCCTGTAAGACGTTTCGTCCGGCTGCTTGTCGCTGTTTAACCATGGCCGCGGTTAAACCAGTTTCCAGTTGAGTTTCGAAGGCCGCCTCTAACTGGCGGCGGTCTTTCATTGCATTAGTCATTTTCATAGCCAGCAGTCCTTTCTATGGCGTACGTATTTCCTATCTCTAGTTTACAGAACCCCGTCGCTGGTTACTATGTATAAATTATGACAACTATTAGAATATTTCATGAACCAAAAACCCCTTCGAGTGAACGGCCGTCAACCGATTACTCAAAGGGGTTAAAATTTTAATGATTAGAGATTAATATCCATGTTGAAAGTTAATTTAGAAAGCGTGAGGCCCTTCTCAAATAAATCGTTCATTAATTGATTAGTTCGTTTTTTCATTTCTGATACGATCAAATAGTTTTGATTCGTTAGGTAAGTTGTCAGCTCTGCACCTGATAATTTAGCCGCAACATCATCTGTTTGCGCCACATGGCTTAACATTAGTTCAGAAGTTGCTGTCAGATAATCACGATCATCCTGTGCAAACTCGGCATACCTTGACTCCACCAACACGGAAAGTTTCCGATACATCCAGTAGGCACTCTCTGAATCAGCGTGCAACGGTGTGTTGACGTACGATGGGTCAGTATCATTGGCATTTGCAAAAAACGGCACGTACGGGCTGAATGCTGGCACACCAAAACAAAGCCACATAATTGCTGATTGCGCTTCTGGGACATGATTACGTAATTGGAGCACGTGTGAATTTTGGGTGCGATTCATCGAAATGGGCCGGAACGCTGTTTTTAATTCAGCAGGACCGTTACCCAGCGGATCATAATCAGTTTCGTTATAGTGTGACCCCAAAATAAAACTAATGTCGGCAACACTAATTTTGCGATCAGCATGACAAATGAATGGTAATTCTGAAGATGTCGGTTCCGAAATCGCATCTGGCATCAAATAGTGCTGTCCGTACCAAACCCGTGGCGTGTTGTAGTGACGATCCTTTTCAGTACTGGTTCCAAAGATGTGGCGGAAGTTCCAACCCTCGTGATCCGGGTTCAGTTGATGTTGACTGACAAAATCTTGAATGCCTTCAGAAAACATAAAATTGTCAGGATCATCGAACACAACCTCTTGAATCGCCACTTGATTAGCTGTGATCACAAACGCGTCGTCTGGAATCCGCTGGGCAACCCAGTGATGACCGGTCACAATTTCCATATACCAAGCTTCATCTTTATCTGCGAATAAGACACCGTTACCTTCTGGTGAACCATATTGTTTAACTAATTGACCAAGGACCTCTACACCATTACGAGCACTGGTAATCACTGGTAAAACCATGGTCTGCATGGTATCTTCTGCCATCCCGTCTGCAACTAGCGGGTCAAAGGCTAAGGCGCGCGGATTCCCATACACACTCTCGGTTGCACTCATGGCAACATTATGCGCATTGATACCACTTTCTTCGTAGAGTCCCTTTTCATTCACTTCTACGTTCGGTGTCGCCTGATATGGGACGGCATCCGGCAATAACGGTGCGTGAAAACCATTTTGAGTTGATTGTAAAATTTTGCCTTTTTCATTTTTAGGATCATGTATATAAAACCGTTGTGGTGTTAAGGGTAAAAACGTGTCGTCATTACGGGCAATCATTACTGAGCCGTCGATTGATGCGTTTTTACCAACTAAAATTGACGTACAAGCTGAAAGATGTGTCATCATTTTGCTCCTTTATTCAAATCTGTTATTAGTATAGCGCAATTTTTGTATTCGAAAACATTGTAATCGGTACCTTTTAATTTGTGAAAGTGTTGACAAGTAATTTTGGTTGTGTAAAATATAGTTGTGAACAATTATACGATGTGTTGTGACAACACTGACAGGAGGACTTTTTAATGAAAGTTGCTGTAATAGGCTGTACCCATGCTGGTACTTTTGCAACCAAGCAAATTTTGACAGAACACCCCGATGCTCAAGTGACTGTATACGAAAGAAACGACGTGATTTCGTTCCTTTCGTGCGGTATTGCACTTTATCTTGGCGGACAGGTCAAGGATCCTCAAGGGCTATTCTACTCAAACCCTGATGAGTTAGCAGCCCTGGGTGCCACCGTTTTGATGCGGCACGACGTTTTAAACATCGACCCCACTTCCCACACCCTCACCGTTAAGGATCTCAATAGTGGTGATGAGCGCACCGAAGCCTACGATAAACTGGTGATGACAACTGGTTCTTGGCCAATTATCCCGCCAATTCCGGGCATTGACAGTGATCGTGTTCTGTTATGTAAAAACTGGGCACACGCACAGACTTTATTTGAACGTGCCGCTGATGCCAAGCGAATTGCCGTGATTGGTGCGGGTTATATTGGTGCGGAGTTAGCTGAAGCATACTCACTAAAGGGCCACCAAGTGACGCTTATTGATGCACAGGAACGTGTCATGCCCAAGTATTTTGACGCAGCTTTCACGGATAAAATCGAGACCGCTTACCGCGAACACGGCGTGACATTGGCACTCAACCAAAAGGTGCAATCATTTACGACAACTGATCAAGGCGTTACGATTCAGACGGATCAAGGCGTGGTTGAGGCTGACTTAGCGGTACTTTGCATCGGTTTTAAACCTAACACCAGCTTATTGACTGGCAAAGTCGAGATGGCTCAAAATGGCGCCATCATTACTAATGATTACATGCAAAGTAGTGATCCGGATATCTTTGCAGCTGGTGACAGTGCAGCAGTGCATTATAACCCAACTGGCAAAAATGCCTACATTCCGCTGGCCACCAACGCTGTCCGTCAAGGTATTTTGGTTGGTAAAAACATTGTGACGCCTACAACTAAGTACATGGGCACGCAATCTTCGTCAGGTCTGGCTTTATATGGTATTTCACTTTGTTCGACAGGACTGACCTATGAAGCAGCTAAACAACAGGGCGTTATGGCTGAACAGGTTATCATGACCGATAATTACCGCCCAGAATTTATGCCCACCACCCTACCAGTTCAAATGTCCTTAGTGTTCAATCCAGAGACGCGTGAGATCTTAGGCGGTGCTTTAATGAGCAAATACGATATCTCACAATCGGCTAACCTACTTTCCGTCTGCATTCAAAATCACAACACCATCGATGATTTAGCCATGGTTGACATGTTATTCCAGCCAACCTTTGACCGCCCATTCAACTACCTCAACATTTTGGGCCAAGCAGCCCAGGCAAAGTTAGCAACTGAACCTGCAAAAGTTAATCTGCGCAATTGATTAACTCATCCGAACTACAGAATCTGAGTAAGAATGGCTAATCAAGATTCTGGTGCACATCTCACGCAACATCGAGTACAACGTCCGGATGAACTTCATATTTGTTTACAAAAATGGCACCTGTCAATTGACAGGTGCCATTTTTTGATAATTAAAGCTGTATTGACGTTCATTTATAGTTTAGAAGTCAGCTTAACGTCTGGATACTTATCACTAAACCAACGTTCAGCAAATTGATTTTCGAACAAGAACAGTGGTTCACCAGCCAAATCCTTCACGAGTAAGTTACGGCTTGATGACATCCGTTCGTCCAGTTGTTCAGGATCGATCCAACGAGCAATCTTATGGCCCATTGATTCCATCACAACGTCAGAATTATATTCGTTTTTCATTCGGAACTGGAACACTTCAAACTGCAATTGACCCACAGCACCTAAAATGTAGTCTCCTGTCGTGTAAGAGGTGTACAGCTGAATAGCACCTTCTTGGACCAATTGTTGAATGCCTTTGTGGAAGGACTTTTGCTTCATCACGTTTTTGGCAGAAACTCGAACGAATAGTTCAGGTGTAAATTGCGGTAATTTTTCAAATTGGAGCTTATGTTTCCCCGTATAAATGGTATCGCCAATTTGATAATTACCGGTATCGTAAAGCCCGATAATATCGCCAGCAACCGCCGTATCCACGTTCTCACGCGTATCAGCCATAAACTGAGTCACGTTTGATAATCGCATGGTCTTCCCTGTCCGACCAAGTGTCACGTCCATACCATGTTGGAATAAACCTGAACAAATCCGAACAAATGCGATTCGGTCACGGTGCTTGGGATCCATGTTAGCTTGAATCTTAAAGACAAAACCTGAAAATTGCGGATCAGTTGGTTCAACATCATCGGCTGCTTCAGTTTTATGGGCCGCTGGTTGAGGAGCAAACTGCAAGTATGTTTCGAGGAAGGTTTTGACGCCAAAGTTAGCCAGCGCAGAACCAAAGAAAACTGGTGTTTGATCACCGCTAGCAATCTTGGCTTCATCAAACTGGTTACCAGCGTCTTCAATCAATTCCATGTTATCCCGGGCATCTTGATACCAAGAATCAGTCTTCAAAGGTTGGTCGTCGGCAATATCGCCCTGCTCGTCTAAAGGCAAGTAAGCCGTTTCATCGCTATCAGGCCGGAAGACGGCTACTCGATTATGATAACGGTCATAAAGGCCCTTCAATTCCTTGCCCATCCCAATTGGCCAGTTCATCGGATAACCTTCGATGCCTAAGACATCTTCAAGTTCGGCGATCAAATCCATTGGGTCGCGGCCATCTCGATCCAGCTTGTTCATAAAGGTAAAAATCGGAATGCCACGCATTTTACAAATTTTGAAGAGTTTTTTGGTCTGGGGTTCGATCCCCTTGGCAGAATCAATCACCATCACGGCAGAATCGACCGCCATTAAGGTTCGGTACGTATCTTCAGAGAAATCTTCGTGGCCTGGGGTGTCCAAAATGTTGATTCGTTTGCCTTCATAATCAAACTGCATCACGGAACTCGTAACGGAAATCCCACGCTTTTGTTCGATTTCCATCCAATCTGATTTGGCAAAATTCCCACTCTTCTTGGCTTTCACGGTCCCGGCTTGACGGACAACGCCACCAAACAGCAGCAATTGTTCTGTAATGGTTGTCTTACCGGCATCGGGGTGAGAAATAATTGCAAACGTCCGTCGGTTAGCAACGTCTTGTGATAATGTCATAGCTTAATTCCTTTCAAAAGTGTCGTTGGTCCGTTTAGCCGTTCTTTTCAATTTGGTGGACAACGTAATTGACCACTTTCAGTGAACTCAGGCCGTCATCAATGGCACAAAAACGGTTGTAAAACTTCATAAATTGTTGGTTATCGCTCATATCAGGGTGTTGTAAGCAGGCCGTAATCCCGGATAATAACTGGGCTTCATTGTTAGCAATCTGTCCTGGTAAATCTTTTTCGTAGTCCAGGTAGAAGCCCCGTAACTCATCTTTATACAGGTGATAATCGTATGGGTAGAACAAAATTGGTCGTTTGAGGTAAGCGTAATCAAAGAACACAGATGAGTAATCGGTAATCAGCATATCTGAAACGAGGTAAAGATCTGAGATATCAGGATGACTTGAAAGATCATAGACAAAATCAGTGTACTTACTGATATCCAAAGCATTGGCAATCAGGTAGTGCATCCGTAGAATCAACACCGTATCTTCACCAAACTGCTGTTTGAATTCGTCGAGGCTAAACGGTAACTCAAAGGTGTACTTACCCTTTTCAGCAAACTGGTTATCTCGGTACGTTGGGGCGTAAAGCACAACCTTTTTATCAAGCGGAATGCCCAGTTTTTCCTTAAGTGCGGTAATATCTTCAGGATTAGTATTGATCAATTCATCATTACGAGGATACCCGACTTTGAGAATTTGGTTGTTAAAGCCAAAAGCGGACCGGAAAATTTTAGTTGAGTAATCGTTAGGCGATATCAAAGCATCCCAGCGGTTGGCTTCCTTTACAAAGTTGTCGTGATACTTGGTGGTGGTTGTGCCTGGCATTGACACATTTTCAATGTCGAGTCCCAACTTCTTTAATGGCGTACCGTGCCAAGTTTGAATGTAAGTCACGTAATTTGGTTTTTTAACCCAGGCTGGGAAGCGCGCATTACTGATCCAGTAAGTACTCTTCTCAAGCGTTCGGACCCATTTAGAGGTTCGTCTCACAACAAACGGAATTTGATTTTGTTTACAGAATTTCTTGAGTGACCGATCAATTGACCAAACAAAGTTAAAACCTGGATATAGTTCATTAAATAATCGGTAAATAGCGTATGGGCTATCACTAACTTGCCGGCCACCAAAACTCTCAAAGACGATGGTTGGTTGCTCAAACGGTCGGTGACCAGATTTGAATAACCACCGCATCCGTTGCAAATTGACTTTATCTTGCAACGTCCGACCAAGGTCAAATACCGCCTGAAACTTTTGGGGCAATGTGGCAATTTTTTCGCCCAGTGAAGGGGCTGGAAATTCTTTTAACACAATGCCGTTGTTGTAACTTTTTTCAATGAGCACCATCCGACCACCAGGCAAAATCGCCTGCGTCATCTGACCCTCAAGTGACCGGGCGAGAATCAGTCGTTGTTCAATGGTTTGCGTCCCCAAGTCGTACTGAATATACGTATCTTCAATGGAATCGCTTGGCAGGTCAGTTAATGGAATCACAGCGGTAAATAACGTTTTTAAGCTACCGGCAGCCGTTGGATAAGCGAGTTTAGCGTCTGATTGACGACTCTTTAAAATAATTTTTTGATTCTTGATAGGATGACCATTCATCCGGTTATAACCCGTAATTCTCAAGGCATTATCCGTCAAGTTGACAGAATTGATGGTGAATTCGTCCTCAGCCTGTTTGGTATGAATATTGAGTGTCGCCATACCTTCTGCATCTGAATTAAACTGGTAGTAACTGGTTAGTGACAGTTGATGTCGGTCACTCAAATACTCTGACTCAACTTGTAAAATAACTTGCTCATCGTTGGTATCAAAGGCAAAAAATAATTGCCAAGTGAACTCACTTTGATCAAAGGCCTTAAATTGCAACTGGTCTGGATCAATTTGGATTCGAATCAAATTATTATCGATCACCTTATAAACGGGCACCGTAATTGAGGCCAAACTTGTGGTTTCCAAGAAAGTCACGCGTAAGTGGTCAAACGAACCCGGCACATCGATTAATTCAAATTCCAGTTCTTGTTTTTTCTTTTTTTGATGTAATCCTGATAATATCGCACGCACGATTACGACTCTCCTTAGTAATTAAAAATCAATTGTTGTGGTAGATACGGCGATAACTTGGGGTTATCGTTCAAATCGATAAATAGCAACGCGTCGTCAGAAACGACTTGGTTCAGCAACTGCGCATAAAATGCTTCCACACTGTCAAACCGTTGGTAGTTTTGATAATCAACCACTTCAAAATAGGCTTTTTGTTCAGTAGCTTGGTACACCACGTGTCGGTCATCATCGACCTCAGCCAAGATATTGGTAAAGGCTAGTTTCGAAGTCCGCCCCATGGTGTAGGCATACGTTACCGGTTGTTGATGACGGATGAACCGAAAAATGAGCTGACCGGCGGCATTCAATAACAAAGCTTGATTCAATTCACCGGCATCGTATTCTAACAAGCCAAATTGTTGACCGTTTTCGTAGGTTGCGGTCTGGACAGGTTGATGGTTTTCAAGTTTAGTTTTTAACAATGGTTGATTGCTTTCATCGAGTTGAGCTTCAGCCACAATTTCATCGTCTTGAATATAACGGATAGTCGGATTAGCCATATCCTGGGTTGGTTCAAAACGGTGATTGGGTAACTGCTCAAACCCACTGTCAAATTGTTCATTGGTTGGCACAGGCACACCTTGATACTGGTTCACGATTTTAGCCAATGTAATCAGTTCAATCAATTGCTCATGTCCCACAAATAACCGCTTGATTTGACGTTCTGCCGTGTCATAATCGTTGAATTTAATCATTGCAAGCACGATTCGAACGTGAGCCTGCTCATCTAGTAAAGCCTTGATTTTTTGTTTAAAGGTTAACTTCTTAACGCCTGCTAGGGACGTCACTAAAAATACGGCTTGTTTCATTTTTTCACTAACCTCGCTTTGGATTACAATAAAATATCCCTAGTCGCAACCGGGGATATTTGTTCACACATTCAACTGATTATTCTTTCCAGTCAACCCCAGCTTTAAGACCCAGGTCTTCCTTGATCTTGGTGGTTGAAATACCTTCTGTTCGAGGTAAGTAAATGACTTCACAGTAATCCTTTAAGAAGTCAAACTTGCCCTTCCAATCATCGCCCATAACGAAAATATCAATGTCGTTATCTTGAACGTCCTTGATTTTTTGATCCCAATTTTTTTCAGGAATCACTTCGTCAACATAACGAATGGCTTCCAAAATATATTTACGGTCTTCGTATGAGGTATAAGCTTTCTTACCCTTAACAGCATTAAATTCATCTGAAGACAAGCAAACTGTTAGGTGATCACCCAGTGCTGCTGCCCGCTTCAAAAGTCTGATGTGGCCTTTATGTAACAAATCAAAAGTCCCGTACGTAATTACTTTTTTCATTTAAATCTCCTGCTTACTTTTTAATTTAAAATCGTATTTTCCTAACTCGACTATAATATCATAAAATCTAACACAACCCAACTAGCGGAGCAGAATTGACCGGCGTGATTTGACAAACCTTAAGAATCTGACTGTGGTTTATCCGATTGGTGATTTTTCTGCTCACTCTGCAACATCCAGATGTGGTAGATGTACTCGACAATAACTTTGACCACTGCGTACAATGGCACGCCCAAAATCATCCCCATTAAGCCAGCAATATTACCCGCCACCAGCAAGATAACGATAATCGTTAATGGGTGGATTTTTAAGCTACGCCCGATAACGTTAGGATAAACGAAGTTACCGTCAATCTGTTGCACGATCACGGTGACGACCAGAACTGAAATAACTTGCACCAAACCGGTTCCAAATGCCACGATCACAGCCGGCAATACACCAATGTACGGACCGACGTAGGGAATAATGTTGCACATTCCGGCAAAGATACCTAATAACAAGCCATATTTGGCACCGATGAGTGTAAAACCGATAGATGTGAAGGTCATGACAAACAAACACTCGATCATCTGACCACCGATATAGCGTGAGAGCGTCTGACTCATTTTCGTCAATAAATCCATGGTCTGATCAGCATGCTTGGGTGGTAACAGCCGCCGAATCGCTGGCATCAACTTTGGGCCATCCTTCAGCATATAAAACAACATGACTGGGACAGTGATGGCAACAATCGTCACACTGGTTGCCATCCCGATGACCGTCCCAACACTGGTTGTTAATCCCGTCATAAAGGACTGTGCGTAAGTGGATAGTCCCTTCTCCAACTGATTTGCATAGGATTGAAAATCCACGTTTTGCAGCCACTTGTAATGACTTAAATGTTGATTCATCGTGTTTAAGCTGCTTTGAATAATGTGCACGATTTTAGGCACATTGTTCACTAAGGTACCGACCTGCTGGATTAGTCGCGGTACCAGCCAGACCAGGCCACCTGATAGGAGCCCTAGTAGGACTAAAAACACAATGGCAACCGACCACGTTCGATTGAGCTTGAACCGCCCAATTTTGACCCTCGTTAAGCCCTTAACGATTGGGTTAAGCATGTAAAACAAGACCCCTGCCAATAAGATTGGCATGAAGATGGTTTTGAAAAAGGTGCCGATAGGTGAAAACAAAAAACCAAGTTTTGTACAAACCCAAATTAAGGTTGCCACCACTAAAATTTCTAACGACCAAAAGAAGAGTTTCGAGCGTTGAAGTTGATTGAACACACTGACACCTCCCAATTCATTAATCATTTGGGCAAAAAATTTCGACCAAATGCAAAAGCGGGATTGGCCCTTAAGCCAACCCCGCTTTCGTTGATATACCTATGCGAAGCAACCCATTACTTACGGCGGGAAAGCTCGAGATAGCGTGAATACCAAAGATCAACGTATTCTTTTGAAAACGGCCCTTTTCGATTATTAATCCAATCGACTAATATCAACACGTTGGCCTTCAAAATTTTGTCGATCTCAGGTGGGTACTGCCACCGGCGACTAAAAACTTCGTACTCATCAACGTCGAGCAATCGTTTTTCGCCGTCAGGAAATACTTTGACGTCTAAATCATAATCTATATACTTTAATGCTTCTTTGTCTAAAACATACGGTGACGCTAGGTTACAATAATATGAAACCCCGTTATCCCGAATCATTGCGACAACATTAAACCAATAGTGTTTATGAAAATAAACAATTGCTGGTTCACGAGTGACCCAGCGCCTACCATCATCTTCAATCACCAAAGTATGGTCATTGCAGCCAATTAAGGCGTTCTCGCTTGTTTTAAGTACCATTGTATCGCGCCAAGTTCGATGCAAACTTCCGTCGTGCTTATAGCTTTTGATCGTAATGAAGTCGCCTTCCTTAGGTCCTCTAGCTTCGCGCGCCATATTAAACCCTACTTTCCAAAGTATCGGGTATGATTAATTAAATTCTTTTTTATTATAGCAAAGTAATTTAAGGGCGTACAGTTTTTTTATAGCGTTGTGAGGCATTGACGCTAGAATTTAGCGGTTAAATCGCTCATGAAAAGTCATCGCTAGAATCAATTAAACTCTGTGCTGATCGAGCCACCTATTAATGGCGTCACTAGTAAAGCCCTTTCGATAGAGTGCTTGTCGAACTTTTAAACTGCGCTCATACGGGTCCTTCGCGCGATATTTTCGCCAAGCCTTTTCCGCTTGCTTTGATAATAAATCCTCAGCTTGAGACTGAGGCAGCTCAAAGTCAGTTTCAGCCATGGCGGTGCTCACTAAATCAAACGAAAACCCCTTTTCAATCAAACGTTGTTGCACTTTTTGACGTTGAATCGAGGGCATCAATCGCTGATAATGTTTTTTTTGTTTTTCAACTAATTCACTCAATCGATCGAGCTGTTCCGACACTGAATAGTCGTCATTAAGTGCGTCTTCGATTAAGTTTTCGGCAACCGCCTTTTGCTTGAGTTGTCGTTTGATCACAGTTGGTCCCTTGTCGCTCGTTCGTTTCATCGTTCGCACGTAACTATGGGCGTACTGTGCATCGTCAAGCAGGCGTTGATCGAGTAGTCTAGTCATGACGGGTGCAATAATTTCCGGCGTAACTTCTTTATTGACCAAGTAGTCACGTAATTCTTTTTCAGTCCGCTGTTGATATGACAAATAATTGAGTGCCATTGACCAGGCCTTGGATTGCGCATCCGCTGTTTTTAAAGTGGCAATCAGCGCAGGCGTTAATTCCGTTCCCTTCAATAAGCGATAGCGCACCATAACATCTTCTCCTACCGGAAAAGCATAGCGGTCGTTAACGTAAACGTTGTACCGACCAGGGTGCTTTTGGGCCTCAATTTTGGTAATTTTTAAAATTTTTGCTGAATCCGCTGCCAAGATTATTTCACACTCCCTTGGTTGTTTGCTATACTAATCATGATTTCATACTTTAGAATAGGGGCTGAGTTTTATGGCAACCGCACACGTTGTATTTGCAACTATTACCGGCAACAATGAAGATGTTGCTGATATCATCACTGAACAACTTGAAAAATTAGGCGTTGACGTCACTGAATCAGAGATTTCTCAAACTGACGCTGACGCATTTGAGGACGTCGATATCTGCGTCGTCTGCCCATATACTTACGACGAAGGCGAATTGCCAGAAGAAGGCATGGACTTTTACGACGACCTGAAGGATTTGGATTTAACGGGTAAGGTTTACGGCGTTGCTGGCTCTGGTGATGTCTTTTATGAAGACGATTACTGTGTCGCCGTTGATGCTTTCAGTAAGTCACTGAAGGACGCGGGCGCAACGCAAGGTTCTGCTGACGTTAAAATCAACTTGGAACCAGACGATGACGATATTAAGTCGCTGGACGCCTTCGCTCAACAACTGCTCGACCACGTCAACGCATAGTTAACGTTTTTGGTGTGAAGATCCCTTCTGTTTTTTGGAAGTGGGTCTTTTTTGATGCGGTTTTTGACGTGAATTGCGAGCCTGCGTCACCAGATTTTGCATGAGATCCAACTGTTCGATTTCACCCTGGCGCCATTCTTGCACGGTCGCATTTAACACACCACCTGCCAATAAAATAGCTCCGGAAATATTGAGCCAGATCAGTAAGATAATCAGGGTCCCAACGGTTTTGTAACCCGTAATATTGCGGGCAAAGTAGTGGACGTAGGCAGAAAAGCCTTGGGCTAATGCTAACCAACCGATGGTGGTCACCAGGGCCCCAATCCAAACGTAGCGAAACTTCACCTTGGCAGAGGGTACGATAGCGTACAGTAACGCGCTCAATAAGAAGATGCCAAGAAACGAAACTGGCCAGCGGATACTGCCAACTAAATTTGTGAACGATGACGAGATGTGAAGCCATGGTTGTAAGATACTGATCAGCCATTCACTCAGCCCAAAAACCATCGCAATCAATAAAATTGCAATGACGATGACCAAAATAAGTAGGAATGAAAAGAAACGGCTAAAAATGGCGTTTGGGCGCTTAATCCCATAAGCCTGATTAATACTACGCTGGAATGCCGCAACGGCTCGACTTGCCGACCAAATTGTGACTAAGACACCCAGTGATAAGGTCTCTGTACTCCCCTGCTCCAAAAAAGACCGGATAACCGGCTGAAACGTCTGGTAGACCGCATCAGGTAACAGTGGCTCAATGTAACGTAACACATTATTAACGTTGATCCGTAACAGGGTGATGATGTTTCCGACAATCAAAAAGATTGGGAAAAATGACAGTAGCATATAATAGGACAATACCGCAGCCGAATCCGTGATATTGGCGTCTAAAAAATGTTGCCAAAGTTGTTTCATAAATTGCTTAAATTCGGTTGCCATAGTTCATCCTCACAGTTGTTTAATATGCGACTGAATCGCTGCTAAAATTCGTTCAGCTGCGTGCCCGTCCCCGTATGGGTTTTTGGCGTCAGCCATTGTCTGATAAGCTGTTTGATCATTCAAGAGTGTTTCCATCGCCGAAGTCACTCGTTGTGGGTCAGTACCTACGAGCTTGAGCGTCCCAGCCGTGACACCTTCTGGACGTTCGGTTTCGTCGCGTAACACCAGCACCGGTTTGCCCAATGAGGGCGCCTCTTCTTGAACACCACCTGAATCGGTCATGATTAAGTAACTTCGTGCCGCTAAGTTGTGAAAATCAACAACGTCAAGGGGTTCAATCAAGTGAATTCGATCCATTCCACCCAATTCCGCGTGGGCCACCTTTTGGACCCGGGGGCTTAAGTGAACTGGATAGACGACTTCCACGTCTGGGTGCTGTTCAACAACCTTTCGGATAGCTTGAAAGACCCGTTGCATCGGTTCGCCCTGGTTTTCACGACGGTGCATGGTTAATAAAATAACTCGGTGTCCGGGTGCAACTTGGTCCAACACGTCATGGTGATAATCAGCGTTCACCGTTTGTTGGAGCGCATCAATGGCCGTATTTCCTGTAACAAAGATACGGTCATCAGGGTGATTTTGTTTCAATAAATTTTCTCGACTTAACGATGTTGGTGCAAAGTAAATATCACTTAAAATATCAGTTAACTGCCGATTCATTTCCTCTGGGTATGGCGAGTACTTATCCCAAGTCCTTAAGCCAGCTTCGACATGTCCCAGTGGTACTTGATGATAGAACGCACTGACACTTGCGGCAAAAGTAGTTGTCGTATCGCCATGGACGAGTATGATATCTGGTTTAGCCTCAGTGATAACTGCGTCCAAGTTGGTCAGTACCCGGCTCGTAATTTGAGCTAGGGTTTGGTTTGGTTTCATAATATTTAAGTCATAATCAGGCTGAATTTTGAAAATCGCCAAAACCTGATCCAGCATTTCACGATGTTGCGCTGTCACAACGGTAATTGGCGTGAAGTGATCAGGGTCCTGCTGCATTCGTAGCACAATGGGTGCCATCTTAATTGCCTCTGGTCGGGTTCCGAATACCGTCATTACTTTAATTGGATTAGTCATGATTCACACTCCTGAATCGTTTAGTTTGTGGTGCACCCCTACTCGGTTATAATGAATTGTGTTCAACTTTATCATTGTAGCAGAACTCCAATTACAGAGGTACATATCTCGTTAATTTTTAATATTAGCTGTCTTCACAAAAAATTAAACTTTTATTACTTTGTTATCGGCATCGTTTGCCTTAGAATGGAAGTTAGGCCTAGAAAAGGAAGGACTGAAAAGTATGCAGACCATTAGTCTGATTGTACCTTGTTATAACGAGGAACCTTCAATTCAATTATTTTACGATGCAGTATCTGCCGTTTTTAAAACAATCAATGCAGACACTGACCGGTATCAGCCAGAATACCTATTTGTCAACGATGGCTCAAGTGATAAAACTTTACCCATTTTAAAAGACTTACAAGCCCAACACCCAGAAACCGTTCATTACCTTTCGTTTTCTCGAAATTTTGGAAAGGAAGCCGCACTGGCTTGCGGGTTGGATGCTTCCACCGGTGATTTAGTCGCGGTGATGGACGTCGATCTACAAGATCCGCCCGAATTACTCCCTAAGATGATCAATTTGATTGAAAACGAAGGCTATGATTGTGTTGGTACCATTCAAAAAGCACGTCGTGGCCAGGGTCGAATTCGCGCATTCCTATCAAGTAAATTTTATAATGTCATCGATGCCATTTCCGAAGTCCGGATTGAACCAAACGCTCGTGATTATCGGTTAATGACCCGCCAAATGGTGAATACTATCACCTCGTTGCCAGAGTACAACCGATTCTCAAAAGGCATCTTCGCATGGGTTGGTTATAAAACCACCTACCTCACATACGAAAGTCAACCAAGGGCTGCCGGTAATTCACACTGGTCATTCATGCAGCTATTTAACTATGCAATTGATGGCATTGTCGATTTTTCTGACGCCCCTCTCAAGATTGCGACCTGGATTGGTGGCCTTTCGTGCGTACTGGCCGTCTTTGGTTTACTATTCGTCTTCATTCGCGCACTAGCCGTTGGTGATGCTGTTGCAGGCTGGCCATCAATGGTTTCCATTATTTTACTTCTAGGTGGTATTCAATTATTTAGCTTAGGGATTTTAGGTGAATACATCAGCAAGATTTACCTCGAAACCAAGCACCGACCAAAGTACATTGTCAAAGAAAAAAAGTAAACAAGGATCGTGGTTATGCAAACGTTAATTCAGCTCTTTAAAAAATACGAGTCAGTGATCAGCTACCTGTTCTTCGGTGGTTTAACAACCCTGATCAACATCGTGGTGTTTGATTTATTCAACGCCAGTCTTCACTATCAGATTGCCAACGTGATTGCCTGGTTTGCCTCCGTTTTATTTGCCTTTATTACTAACAAATTATGGGTATTCCATTCAAAATCAGTGCGGTGGCAGACATTTCTGTGGGAAACGTTCTCGTTTTTCGGTTTCAGATTGCTTTCACTAGTGGTTGATCAAGGTATCATGTGGATTGGTATTTCACTTTTATCCGGTAATCCATTACTGGTTAAGATTATTGATCAGTTTGTCATTGTTGTGATTAATTACTTTTTCTCGAAGTGGTTTATTTTTCGGAAGTCGTGATGATTTAAGCGAAAATTCTTAATCCCTTGTTTTGTTTTTTAAATAATAATTGAACAGTGACGGCCCTTTTCGAAGGGTCGCCATTTTTTTGGAATACATTTTCCGATAACACTCTGTTCTACTGACAACCGCATTCATTTAAATCTGTTTTATGTGTAAATCTTGACAATCAACACATTTACTAAATTTTTCCATTCTAAGTCTTAAACTATCAAATTAATGTTCAAATAAGATATCTATATACATACCGATTCTTTTGCATTAAACTTGATATATAAATAATGCCGTCCAAATACTGATGACTTTAAAAGCTGGCAAACCCGCTTAGGGAGGATATCACTATGAGAAAAGTAGCAACTTTAGGCCTTACACTTTTGGCAGCGTTTACTTTAACTGCATGTAGTAGTTCTTCATCTTCCAAATCATCTGATTCTTCATCTAATGCCGCAAACAGCTCATCTAAGAAGGCCTCTAAGAATGAGATTACTATGGATAAGTATAATAGTATTAAACTTGGATCCATGACCACTGGTTCTGGTGGAAGTACTGAAAAATTAGTTAAAAGTATGTACGGAAAGCCATCAAGTGAAACGGAAACCGACATCCCGGGATCAAATGAAAAATCAAAAAGCTACACTTGGTCCAATGTTGGCTCTAGTTTAGCCGGTGCAACGGTAACCACTGAATTCATAAACGGGAAGGCAATTGGAAAAGGATATGCTGATTTTGGCAAGTCAACCAAAATAAGTCTCGGCACATATGATACTCTCCAGACTGGTACCTCGTTCAAGGCTGTTAAACAGCAACTTGGGGTGCCACTCACCGAATCAATTGTTGGTGTTACTGGCATCACCAGTGCGCAAACTCTAACCTACACCAGTAAAGATGGGAAAGACTCGCTCATGTTGATGTTCACAAACAATAAGCTAACTTCCAAGACCAAAACATCAATCTAGCGATTACGACATTGATCACATTCTAAAAGAATTATTTGTGAAGCATTTGTGGGCTCCACTATCGTTTTGTTTCATTCTTACAAAATAAAAAGCGCTGGTATATGAGGCACACCTCATATACCAGCGCTTTAAAATGATACAGAATGAATAAAAAGCACAAAAAATGACCCCACCCGGACTCGAACCGGGATCATCCGCTTAGGAGGCGGGTGCCCTATCCAGTTGTGCTATGGGGCCAAAAAAACACACTGAATATTTTCTCATGGTTTCGTAAAGTTGTAAAGGACTTATGCCGGGTCGTTTGTTGGTTCTGCGATGACCAAGACATTCGTTAGCGCATTTCTAACAACGGCAGCGGTGGTTGAGCCAACGAGTAGCCGGTCAATCGCATCCGTCCCAGACTTACCCATCACAATTAAATCAACATCGTGATCAGCCGGATAATCGACAGCAATCACTTGCTTTGGATTACCATGTAAAACTTTAGTCACCGCAGTAACGCCTTGATCTGCAGCCAGTTTTTGGCCTTCCTTCAAAATTGCGGTGGCGCGTTGGTTCAGTTCCTCATAGTAGCCGCCAGTATTGGCAATTCCAGTTCCGGTAACTGAATAAATCAAGCGCTTGTCATCCGCGATATTAACAAGCGTCAATTCAGCGTTAAATTGTTTAACGAGCTTCAACGCCTCAGACAACGCTAGTTTTGAATTGTGACTGCCATCTAGTGGCACAACAATGTGATTATACATTTTCATCAACCTCTCTTCTATTTATCTGATGTCACTTATATTTTGAAGCATTTCGTAACCGGTTTCAAGTATTTTGAAAACCACTCACTTCATTTCTAACAATCGTGCGCCAATTGAAGAACGGGTTAGCTATCCCGGGCTAAATATGATATTATTTTTTTGTTAGAAAATGAGGGATAAAAATTGGATAAACTAGACTTTTATAAACATCAGATTGAAAATCCACTGATCGACATTATTAATACGCGCGCGCAAGATAATAACTTTGAACGACAATGGCTACAATTGCATATTCCTAATCGTGATTTGCAATATGCATTGTCACAATTGTCGACGCTGAGTCTTAAATTGCTCCAGCAAATTGCGACACTTGCACCAGTTAGTGAAGCTGAATTGGTCACGGCCATGTCCTTAGATTTGGGTGTGATTTCAAAAAATATCAATAAACTCTCCCGGTTGGGCTTTATTAGCAAGTTAAACGGTGAATCAGGTTTGGCGTACAGACCGACCAAAACTGGTACGAAGGTGGTAGAGGTTCAAGGTCAGCTGTCTGACTTACTTGATAAACAACATACCGAACTCGTTGATAAATATACCCCGGAACAACTCACGACAGTTGCGACTTTTTTACAGGACTTGCAAGCTGGGCATTGATTCGAAGTTTTGACACGACGCAACAAAAAATGACACGTTATTCAGGATGTTCTGAATAGCGTGTCATTTTTTCGAACTCAAATAAGGCAAGTTTCTGATTTGTAGACCTTTATGCTTGCCGGCTTAGCGACGTTAATTGTGCTTCATATTGCTGAACCAGTGCGTTAACTTCGTGCTCAAAGGCAATCGTAAAGTCTCGTCGTGACATCGTGGTATCAGACGCCTCAAATTGCTGCTCCAGCAAGTTAGCTAACTGGTCATTGCACGCGGACACGAAGGCTTTAACTGTTGGCCCGTAAGTACCGCCAGCCGCCTGGTACCCGGTTAACCGTTGTAATCCATACCGACTCACTGATTTATGCAGGTCTTTTAACTCAACCTCCACTACTGGGTCACTTAACTTGGTCAACTGGGTTTGAACAAAAGGCCAGTAACTCTCGATTGCCTTTTTTGCGGCTGACTTACTACCACCACTGTGGTGCTGTGCCCCACCAAAATTATAGTGGGACTGACCCGTAGATCGTAAATTACCGGAATTAAAGCGTGCTTGTTGTTTACCCACTTTTCATCGCTCACTCTCTTAAAATTGTTCGTTTAGCTTTCTCGTTTATGACGCATCCCTTTACGTTTCGAATGCTTATTTTTGTTTCGGTGTTTTTTCGCTTTGGTAACTGATGATTCTCGAGACTGAGAAACAGCCACTTCCTTTGAAACAGGCTGATCAGCTGTAGAATTATTAGTTACTTGAGTTGCCTGTGACTTGTCGCCAACAGCTTTATCGGGCGTCTCATCAGACTTAGGTCGAGCCTGTTTGGGCATTGAGGTGCTTAGTTGATGATCCTGATAGTAAACTGGTTCCAGGTCATACTCAGTGTCTTTTAATAACCGTTTTAAATCACGTAGGTCGTGATCATCACCAAAGTTAATGACTTGACCGGGTTCACCCATTCGACCTGTACGACCAACCCGGTGGGTATAAATAATTGCTGTGCCCGGTAGATCGTAGTTCACCACCGCTGGCAATTTGGCGATATCTAACCCTCTAGCCGCTACGTCAGTCGAAAGCAATAGTTTCACTCTGCCTAACCGGAAATCAGTCAGCGCTTTTTGACGTTCAGTTTGACGTTGATTAGCCGTCAGTGTTGCAACTGGCACGTGATGGTGCACTAACCAACTTTTGGTTTGCTGCAGATTACCCACGTGATTAAAAAAGACAAGTGCCTTAAATTGTTTAATAGACGTTAAATGACCCAGCATCCCGGCCTTCTTCAAGTTACCAACTTGAAGTAAGCCATGCCGAACCACGCCCTGAGTGTTATCAACCGCACGTACATCGAACCGCGCAACGGGTTGACCAAACCACTTTTCAAGTTCAGCCAAAATGGGAGTTTCAGTCGCTGAAAAGAAGCCGAGTTGTGCCTGGGCTGGCACTTCCTGCAAAATTGCACGGACGGCATCAAATGTTTCGCCGGCTAACAAGTCATCAGCTTCATCAACAATGACTGTCTGGACTTGGTGCGCCTTTAACTTTCGCTCCTCTAACAAGTTTAAGATTCGACCCGGTGTCCCAATCACAACGTCTGGGTGCTTCTTGAGCTGTTCGAGTTGCCGTTTGACATTGGCACCACCGGTAATTGAAGTGACCTTTAGATCCACAAGTGTTGCAAACGAACGCGTAACGTTAGTTAATTGCATTGCGAGTTCTTGCGATGGGGCAATAATCATTGCCTGAATACCGTCACCTGGCGTTAATCGCTCCAACATTGGCAATACAAAGCCCAGTGTTTTACCAGATCCAGTCGGCGCCAAGCCAAGGACACTCTGTCCTTGCTTGATTGGCTCATATACGGCCGACTGAATCGGTGATAATTCAGTAAAACCTAGTTTTTCGAAACGCGTTTTAAATTGCGAAATCATCCTATTGTCACTCCCAGTCATAAATTAGTTATCTCGTTCGTCATAAAATACAATCTTACCAGATTGACGGAGATTAAACAGCACTTTATTGACTTGCACACTTAAATTTAACCAGCGGTCATAATCAGCCTGATTGTCAGCATTTTCGGGATCGTTCAAAACGCGGGCAAAGTCTCTGGCTTCTGGTAACATGGGATTATCTGTGACCGGTTCACTGATCAAAGTCCGTTTCCCGGTTTCATCAATGTAAGTCGCCTCGCCAAGTTCACCGGCATCATCGATTTCAATGGTATCTTTAAGACCGTAAATCTCCGATGTCATATAGGAGTTGGTGGTCTTGCCAAAGCTTAGAGTCACATTAAATTCGCCGTATTGCAAGATTGCGACACCTTTACCGTCAACACCGGTTTGAATAAATTCAGGGAAGTAATTAAATTCATCTGGCATGCCAAACAGTGTGATGGCGTCATACAATGGATAAACGCCCAAATCTTGTAAGGCCCCACCTGCGAATTTGAGTGAGAAAACGTTGGGCTCCTTGCCAGCCAGAACTTGATCATAGCGGGAACTATACTTCATGTAGGTTAAACTTGCACCCTGCACCACTGGCATTTTAGTCAGTTGGGTTTGAATGGCCTTGAAATTAGGCGTGTGAATGTTTCGTGCGGCTTCAAAATAACGGACCTCTGGATGCTGCTTGAGCAGCTCTTGAATTTTTTCCATTTGAGCTTGGTTTTCAAAGGCTGGTTTCTCGATAATGACGTTCTTACCAGCGTTTATTGCAAGCACCGCTTGTTCATAATGCAAACTATTAGGCGACGCAATGTAAACCGTCGAAAAATCACCGGTTGCAAAAAAGTCATCTAGCGCGGTGAAAGTTTGTGAACCACCATTCTTTTCACTAAATGCGGTTGCCGTATCTTGATGTCGTGAATAAACGGCAGTTAACTCATATTCATTAGAAGCTTGTGCAGCCTCAACAAATTGTTGTGTAATCCAATTTGTGCCAATAATACCAAATTTAATCATGTTGGACGCTCCTTTATCGGTTTACATTTATGATAGCAGTTCCGACGTCAAAAGATAACGATAAGCGCAATTTTCTTTAAATTTAAGTAAAAGAATAGTGAATCGCTTTCTAAACATGTTAATATAACAGACAAAGTATGTTTTTAAGGGAGGTCGTTAAAAATGAATGCCAAGCAGCTTTTTCAATCCAGTCAGTCATTCTTTCACGATCTCGTTCATAACTCCCCACGGATTGCCAGACGCCGACACCAGAGTAACGCTGTGTCACCCATGATTTTTGTTGGTTCATGGCAGCTTAAACATTCGGAAACTTCGCGAACGCACTCCCTCGTCATTGGTCCTGATCTGACGATTAACATTGACCATCATACGATTCCCGCACAAGTTGAATCGCTGACTCAAGATTCACTTGTGCTACTTGATCACTACGGCTATCACATCACGATTACCGCGGACCAGGAAGTGCCTATCAAAATGTTTGATGAAGCTGACGATGTGGTTTACTACATCATCCCTGCGCAAGACTTATAATCCATATCACATCAATTTCACTAATAGAAACAAAAGTTCAAGCAAACGACTAATAATGGTGTTTGCTTGAACTTTTTTAATGTCAATATCTTTTTATTTGGTTACCCAGGCATTCCACTGTCGTTGTGAACCATTAAACACTGAAATTGGTACCGTCTGAGATTGCCCACTCTGACGAATCTTGCCCTGTGGTGCGTACTCAATAAAACGAATTGAGTTGGGTTGTTTAGCCAATGATCCATCTGCTAGCCATTGTGTCTGCATACTCAATTTAGATGTACTTAGTGCCTGCCAAACGGAGGCATTACACCATAACACGGTCGAGCGGTGATAGTGCTGGGTCAATAGCTGAATAAAGGTTTTAAGCCGTTTTTGTGTATCCGCCTGTTTTAAAGTTGACGTGTTGTAGTCGCCATAAGTGGTGAGTTGGATTGCAATCGGCAATTTACCAAGCCGGTTACCGACTTCAGACTTAAAGTTAGCAAACTGGGCAGCCGGTGTGGTCGAGTAACTGTAAACGTGGTAGATGCCAATCTCTAGGTTTGATCCCAAGGCCCGATCATAACTACTCTGGAATTGATCGTCCGTATAAGTTGCCCCGGAAGTCGCCCGCAGATAAGCAAATTGGAAGTTTTGATGCTGCAATTGCTGAAAATCAACGAACCCGTTATCCTGATCCAAGCTAACGCCACGAACCGGAAAATTACTGAGTTGTTGGTTGCGGTAATGCTGATAAGTCAACCAACCACCTACAATCACGAGTACGATCAATAGCATCATAAAAAATCTGAGCCAGCGGGAGCGTCTACGTAACCGCTGATAAGTATTTGCGTATATTGGTTCAATTCGCCGTCGTTTCACCTTGAATCACCCTTCGCATCATCGATAACTCCATTTTACCATGCTTAATGGTTTCAGCTCACCTCGTTACGAATTTTTAAGTTCTGGTTCGATCAATCGCCTCACGAACGCGGTCCATGACGGCTTCAGTCTTATTAGCAAGTTTGACCGCAACAATGGTAAACAGGCTATCAATTAACGCAAGCTGGGCAATCAAGGTGTACATGCCATCAGAGGTTTTGTTAACTTGATCAGCTAGCGAAAGTAACACGTAGTCAGCACGTTGCGCCAATGAAGAACGCCCGTAACTGGTAATGGCAATCACCGGAACGTGATTGTTTTGCAGCTGCTTTAAAACCGTCAATGCCTGTTGGTTTTCACCAGAGTGAGAAATCATAATGGCACAGTCTTTTTCGGTCATTTTCGCGGCCTGCATTAATTGCACGTCAAAGTCTGGGTAATACTCGCTATTAATGGAGGTTCTTAGAAACTTATGGTAGCCGTCCAAGGCAGCAACTGATGAACCACCTAACCCAAAGAACGCCAATTGACGGCACTTTAATATTTGGTCGACAATCTGTTCCAAACGATCGTTGTGTAACAAAGACTGCGTTGAAATCAGCGCGTCAATCATCGCTTGAAACGTTTTCTCCGCCATTTCATTAGGTGTGTCGTCGGGATGGATCTTCTTAAACATCGTGTCCCGATTAATGTCCGTCGTGACGTTAGCAAGGTCCATACTAAATTCGCGGAAGTTATTATACCCAACCGCCTTAGCGAAGCGAGAAATGGACGCCGTTGATACGCCAACTTTATCCGCCAACTGGTTGATGGTCAATTCACTCACCATCTGTGGTTGTGCGAAAACAAAATCGGCAATTTTTTGGTGTAACTTGCTTAAATTTGGATAGTAAGAACGAATACTACTGATTGCTGAACGTGCCACAAGGAATGCCTCCTCCAAATGTTTTGCTGTAAGTTCTCATGAATCATGAGACCAGCCTCACCTGACAACAGTCACATGATGTTCATGTGAATTCTATCGCCCAGTAAGTTAAATTGAATAAATAAATTTAAGCCCATTATACCAGTCTTTTATGGCTCTGACGATATAAAGTGTAAACTTTTTACCACAAAAGGGTTGAATACTGAAAATTTTTTTCATATAATAAATCAAGTTAATTCGATTAATTGCGATTTTAGATGCGAGTTGTTGAAAACGGTTTAAAAGTCATTTAAACTGCAAGTGCAGTGCAATTACTAAGTTTAACAACATGAAAGGAAGTCATTTAAACCATGGATTATATGATTGGTGTAGATATTGGCACCACCAGTGTTAAAACCGTTCTGTTCGATAACGCGGGTAAAGTTCAAGGTTACTCTAACAACTTATACCCACTTTATCAAGATGTTCCCGATATGGCTGAAGAAGACCCAGAAGAAATCTTCTCAGCCATGGTTGATGGGTTAACAACGGTTTTACGTAAAGCCAACTTAAGTGCTGGCGAATTGAAGGGCGTCTCCTTCTCTGCCGCTATGCACAGTCTCATCTTACTTGATGAAGATCACAAACCATTGACGCGTGCAATTACCTGGGCCGATAACCGGGCCGTTAAGTACGCTGATGAATTACGCGAAAATGGCGTTGGCAAGCAGATCTATGAAAAGACTGGGACACCAATTCACCCAATGACCCCGTTCACCAAACTGATTTGGCTGCGTAACGAACACAAGGACTTGTTTGACAAGGCCCGTTGGTTCGTGGGTATTAAAGAATATATTATCTATAAATTGTTCGGTGTGCTAAAAGAGGACTACTCAATTGCAAACGCCACCGGGATGTTCAACATCTTCAAGATGGACTGGGATGACCAAGCCCTTGAACTCGCTGGCGTAAGTCGTGATCAATTACCTGAACTTGCGGATACAACTGATAAGTTATCAGGGATGAATCCAGATTACGCCCGCGTGATTGGTATTGATCCAGACACACCATTTGTAATGGGCGCCTCAGATGGCCCATTAGCCAACTTAGGTGTTAACGCGATTGATCCAGGCGTCGTAGCCGTCACGATTGGGACTTCGGGTGCCGTTCGGGTCGTCACTGATAAACCTAAGATTGATCCTAAGGGACGGGTATTTTGTTACTACCTCGCACCTAACAAGTGGGTCGTTGGTGGACCAGTTAATAACGGTGGGATCGTCTTCCGCTGGGTTCGTGACCAACTGTTCGCACCAGAAAAGATTACCGCTGAACAAATGAAAATCGATAGTTACGATTTGTTAACTGAGATTGCTTCTAAGGTACCAGCTGGCTCTGACGGTTTGATTTTCCACCCATTCCTTGGTGGCGAACGTGCGCCAATCTGGGATGCCAACGCTCGTGGCTCATTCTTCGGTCTGACTCGAACGCACACCCGTGCACACATGGTCCGCGCTGCGCTTGAAGGCATCGTTTACAACCTCTACACCGTTATGATTGCGTTGGAAGAAGTTGTTGGCAAGCCCGTCAGCATTCAAGCAACTGGTGGTTTCGCCCGCTCTGCTCTTTGGCGTCAGATGTTGGCTGACATCTTCGAACAAGATGTTACCATCCCTGAAACCGTTGAAGGTACTGCTTTAGGTGCAGCCGTCTTGGGTATGTACAGCTTAGGCTTAATCGATGATCTAAGTGACGTGAAGCAATTCGTTGGTGCGACCAACGTTCACCATCCTAACCCAGAAACTTTCGAAGCCTACCGGGCACTTGTACCAATTTACATCCGTTTGAGCCGACAATTGCAAACAGAATATAAAGCAATTGCGGATTATCAACGGAACCAGGATGCCAAGAAAAAGGCATCAGACGAGCTTTAATTCATTATTGGGTAACAACTTTTAACTATTAAAAAGGGTTTGGTTGATTGTCACCAAGAAACGCCGGTTAGGGCGGCGTTTCTTATGTCATTTTCTGAAAGGGTTTACAACTATGGAAATTCTCGCACTTATTATTGGGATTATCTTTCTGTTGGTTTTGATTATTCAATTCAAAATGAACACCTTCGTATCCCTGATTCTAACTTCCGTTCTTACCGCCATCTTGTTAGGTATGAACCTCACCAAAATTGCCACTAGTATCGAAACTGGTATTGGTAGCCAATTAGGTGAATTGTCATTGGTCTTTGGTTTTGGTGCGATGCTGGGTCGGTTAGTTGCCGATGCTGGTGGTGCGCACAAAATCGCCACAACACTGATTGAAAAGTTTGGTAAAAAGCGTCTACAATTAGCTATTATGCTCGCGTCATTCATTATTGGGATCGCGCTCTTCTTCGAAGTTGGTATGGTCCTCTTAGTCCCAATCGTCTTCGCAATTGCGCTTGAAGCCGGTGTGCCAATTCTTTACCTCGGGATTTCAATGGCTGCCGCTTTGTCTGTCACTCACGGATTCTTACCACCTCACCCAGCACCAACTGCCATTGCCGCAGCTTTGGGTGCTAACGATGGTAAAGTGCTCCTGTTTGGTTTAGTTGTTGCGATTCCATCAGCTTATATCGCTGGTCCATTGTTCACTAAGTTAGCTCAAAAATTCGCCCCATCGGCCTTCCAACAAAAAGGTAACTTGAGTTCATTTGGTGACATGAAGGAAACTGATCCTAACGACGAACCAAGTTTTGGTTTAGCTGTTTTGACCTCCCTCTTCCCAGTTATTTTGATGGCGATTACGACTATCTATAAGATGACCGTTGATGGCGGTGCAACGCCAACTAAGGGTGCAACGATGCTTGACCAAATCGTTGCCTTAATTGGTGATCCAGCCATTGCAATGTTGATTTCACTCATCTTTGCAATGTGGTCCATGGGCTGGGCTCGTGGTAAGGCTACCAAAGACATCATGGAAACCGTTGAAAGTGCCGTTAAGTCAATTGCCATGCTACTGTTAGTTATTGGTGGTGGCGGTGGTTTCAAACAAGTTTTGATTGATGGTGGTGTTGGTACTGAAGTTGCTAAGCTCTTCGCCAACTCAAGTATCAGTCCATTGATTCTTGGCTGGTTAGTCACCGTTGTGCTTCGTGTTGCGTTAGGTTCAGCAACCGTTGCTGCCTTAACTGCTGCTGGCATCGTTGCCCCATTGATGTCTGCTGCCGGTGTTGATCCTGCATTGATGGTGCTTGCCATCGGTGCCGGTTCACTCGCCGCATCACACGTGAACGATGCTGGATTCTGGATGTTCCGTGAATACTTCGATTTGACCATCAAACAAACACTTTCAATTTGGACGGTGCTTGAAACGGTTATCTCAGTTGTCGGGATTATTGTGGTCATGATTTTGAATATGTTCTTCCACTAAAAATTTATCAATTTCTAATCTGAAACCCTTCCCCGGTGCGTTGTCACCGGGGTTTTTGTTTGCTATAATTGGTAGCTATTGTTATTTGGAAGGACGAATCAATAATCATGAGTGAACCACATTTAAAACGAGAGATTGGGTTGTTTACAGCCCTCTCGACTGTCATGGGAACCGTCATTGGTGGCGGGGTCTTCTTCAAGGTCGCCAGTGTTGTCGAAGTCACTGGTTCAGCTAGTATGACGCTAGCTGCTTGGGTCTTGGGTGGCCTGTTAACCATCTGCGCGGGTCTTTCAGCCGCCGAATTAGCGGCCGCCATTCCCCGAACCGGGGGTGCTATCAAGTATATCGAATACACCTATGGTAAGTTGCCCGGTTTTCTAATGGGTTGGGCGCTCATGTTGGTGTATTACCCGGCCAACATTGCTGCACTTTCCATTATCTTTTCGACTCAGTTTCTCAATTTATTTCACCTGTCACTGGCTTGGCACTTACCCATTGCGATCATTTGTGGGTTAAGTATCACCCTCATTAACTTTATGGGTGCTCGGGTCGGCGGTGCTTTACAATCGATTGCCCTCATCTTCAAGTTGATTCCAATCGCCATCATCGTCATCTTTGGCCTATTCTCAAAATCCGAAGTAAGCGTTAGTTTGTTGCCAGTGACCGTGGGCGCCCACCTGAACTACTGGACCGCTTTTAGTAGTGGCCTGCTGGCAACAATGTTTGCCTACGATGGTTGGATCAGTATTGGTAATATTGCGGGTGAAATGAAACACCCTGAAAAAGACCTGCCCCGCGCAATCGTGCTGGGACTCGTCTTTATCACCATCATCTACGCCTTGGTGAACTTTGTCTTCCTCAAAAGTCTGCCGATTTCACAAATCGCTGGCAACCAAAACACCGCGTCACAAGCCGCTCAGCTCATCTTTGGCCCACTTGGCGGCAAACTAGTGACGATTGGGATCTTGATTTCGGTTTACGGCGCCATTAACGGTTACACTTTAACGGGGATGCGAATTCCGTTTGCGATGGCCTCAGAGGACGCCTTGCCGTTTAGTCAACACTTGAAAAAAATTTCACGACGAACCTACGTCCCCTACTTTGCCGGTCTAGTTGAGTTTGGCATTGCCCTGATCATGATGTTTATGGGTTCCTTTGATACTTTGACTGACATGTTGGTGTTCGTGATGTGGATCTTCAACGTGATGCTGTTCATCGCGTTATTCATTCTCAGAAGACGCGAACCTGAACTGAAGCGTCCCTACAAGGTACCCGGCTATCCCGTTATTCCAATTATTGCCATTATTGGCGGCCTATTTATCTTGATCGTAACAATTTTGACCCAATTTGGACTCGCCATTACCGGCCTGATTCTCACTGGTATTGGCATCCCAGTGTACTATTACCATCAACGACATACTCAGGCCAGTTCTAAAACTAAATGATAAGACACAACAAAGCAACGGTCAGTACCTCTCTTTGAGGTTGCTGACCGTTGCTTTTTAATTTACTGTTTGAGTTTTTAAATTGCTTGATCTCCCAGCTGCTTAGGTAGTGGCAGATCTGGGAATAACCGTTTTAAATAGGCGGTTGCTGGTTCATCGGCTAATCGATCAGCTTCGATAACCTGAGTGAGTTCGTTAAACGTCAGCATCAGCATGATTTCACCATGCTCATCACGAACGGCATAGTAGCGAACGCCGAGTTGAACCGCTCGAAAAACGAGTTCTTGTGCCCGGACTGATAGCCGTGACATTCGTGGAAGCAACTGATCAGCGCCAATTCGTCTGGCTTTCCATTCCGCAGCTCGCCGAATCCCAAAGGACATCAAACTGCCATCATCGGTTAAATGCGACATTAACTTGGCTGAGGGCGTCAACTCCGGATGACTCATCACTTCCGCAAAATCATCTAAGGCATTAATCTGCTCACTGTGAGCGTTTAACGTCATCGCCAGCTGGTGGAGCGACTTAAAAATCCGTTGGCCTTCAGCGACCTTAAACGTCGGTTCAGTGGGTCGTTCAAGTGCAACTTGTTCGTTATCCAGTTCAGATTGTTTTAACTGGTCCACCAATTCGGTTGAATCGATTGGCGTGACCAAAGCATAGATAAAGAATAATTTCATAAAGTACAACGCGTGGCGACTGATGCCATTAACGTGAAACGGCGTGGTATCCAAGCCACGAAATTCCAAATACTTTATCCCCTTACTCAGGTCATCAGCTAAATGTTGGTTACCACGCAAGCGAACTGGCCCGTAAAACTCCGCCTGATCGAACAATGTACCACTTTCGATTCGATCCGAAAGTTGCGCCACAAAGTGCGGTAACGATTGATAGATGGTGGCATCAACCTGGTCCTGTGGTAAGTTAGCGTACCCGAAACGACTACTCCGAATACTTCGAACCGGTTGCGTTAATTCAGCCGGCGTTTCATCGAAGAAGCCGATTTCAGCAACTGGTGACGCACCAAATAAATACGTCATCAACCAACGATTCAAGACAAGGTTTTGGGTCATTCTGAAATACAGTGCGTTCCGAAAGTCTGTCACCCGGTCAAACTCATCTTCATAATGGGTATACAGTCGATTGATTACTGGATCCGGAATACTGTAGTTAAGGTGAACCCCAGTCACAATTTTGGATTGCAGCCGGTATTTTTGCGACAAGTAGTCACGATATTTCGCGTAGGCTGGCCGGTCAAAGTGGGCCCTAATGAACGCCTCATCCTCGTCATCTAGTTTCGGCGGCATACTCAACGGCCAAATCCGATCATCACCCTGTAAAGAGCGATACAACACGGTTTGTAGGGTATCGAGTTGATCCAATACGCCACCAATATTAGGATTCGGATCCGTGATGAGTTCAGTCTGCGCCTCAGCAAAATCTGACTGTAAATAAGGATGAAATGTACGTGATCCAAATACAGTTGGGTGCGGCAAGCGACTCATCCGACCAGTTTTATCAACCCGATTCTGTTCGATTTCAACCCCCACTAAACCGTGATAAAGCTGTTCGCTAACGCCTTCTGCTTTTATAACGTCCAATAGATTATCTAACATCCGTGAACCCCCAGTATGTGATGTCGTTTCGTTGCATTGATTATAGATTAAAATTCTCTGTGCCACAAGTTATTTGGCAATCGGGTTTCGACTTGATACTAGACCGACCGTCTGTTCTTATGAGCCTGCATTGTTACTTAAACTGGCTATCGCCAGCCTCCGGCCAGCGGTGGGTTGGGACCTGAAGTGGGGACCGGGTCGAGCCAAGGTCTCGCCCCTCGCATTTGAGCCTCACCCAAGACCGTTGTGAGGCTCAAACGTCGTCCCGTGATACCAGGAAAACCACCTGGTATCACCGCCACCACAAGTCCCAACCCACCGCTGGCGCTACGGCTTTACATTTGCTGAATCTGACCATCCATAATAATCGATCACATCACGTTGGTTCAATAGCAATCGACTATATTTGATAGCATACAAACTGATGAGACCATTATCATTAATAATTAGCGATTATGAGTCTTCCAAGCCCTCAATTGATATCAAGCGGTAATAGATATCAAACAATCAACACCATCTACTTTGATGCTTGTTAATCGTCTACTCCCCAGCAAAGGTAGTCGGAAGTTACCAGAAATCGGGGGCTTGCCGTGAAATGACTGGTGGGTCCACCCCACCAGTCAGGGTCGAATTAAAGACCCGCGCGATTTGTGGCGGGGCTTGAATTCGAGGTCCGAGACCGCCCTTCGGCTCGGACCGACCCCACGGCAACTCTGTCCTCGATTTCTGGTAACTGGAGACGGCAGTCTCAACTGCTAAATTTGAGTAAACAAATAGGACAATTGCCAAAAAATGACAATCGTCCTATTTTTAAATCTAAACTAAATTGCTAACGAAACATCAACCTTAATCGCGTTCCAGCAAAGTAACAGATTCAATATGCGGCGTTTGCGGGAACTGGTCAACGGGTTGGATCGGCGCTGTGACATGATAACCAACTTCAGCAAACCGTTGAATGTCTCGAACCAACGTGGATGGGTTGCAGCTCACATAAACAACCTTCTTAGGCGCCATAGCCGCAGCACTTTCAATCAACGTTGCATCCAAACCTTTACGTGGGGGATCAACCACGATGACGTCCGGCTTCAAGCCTTGCTTTTGCCATTCAGCCATTTGATATTCGGCCTTATTGGCTTCGAAATGGGTGTTAGTCAAGTCATTGAGCTTAGCGTTCTTCTTAGCATCTTCGACGGCTGTTGCGACGACTTCGACACCGTATACGTCCTTAGCGTGACGTGCCATGGCCAACGAAATCGTACCAATACCACAATAGGCATCAATCACAGTTTCGTTACCAGTCAAACCGGCACGATCAATGGCTAATTGATAAAGTTTTTCAGTTTGAACTGGGTTGACTTGGTAAAATGACTGCGCAGAAATTTCAAAACGGTTACCCAGTAATGAATCATGAATGACTGACTCACCATAAAGCACGTTGGTGATTGGGCCCATGATCACGTTAGTTGGTCGGCTGTTAACGTTTTGAATAATGCTCGTCACTTTCGGCAAGCTTTCAGTAATTTGTGCCACAATTTCTTTAGCGTGTGGCAACGTGTGGGAATTCGTGATGAGACCAATCATCATCTCGTCCTCATAGTGACTCTGACGCACCATCACGTTTCGAATGATACCCTTATGCGTTTTTTCGTCATAAGGCACAATCCCTTCCGCGCGTAAAATATCACGAACAATCACGATTGCCTTATCGATTCGAGTATCTTGGATATAAAAATCAGTTAATGGCACTAAATCGTGGGTGTGTTGGCGATAAAAGCCAGTCTCGAGTTGGCCCCGGACCTCACGAACCGGAATTTGGGCCTTATTTCGATAATGATAAGGCATATCCATCCCAATTGTTTCAGAAACGGTCAGATCCATCTTAGTCTTTGCCAATAGTGATTCAATTTGGTGTTGTTTAAATTTTAATTGGGCTGGGTAAATCATGTGTTGCAGTGGCGCAATCCCGGCTTGCGCCAATTTGCGGTCTTCGGCTTTAATCTCAGCACGGTCTGGTGAAGTCGTGATTTGTTCTAAAACGCGACCATAGCCAAAACTTTTCCCGACTTTGGTGACGACAAACTTAATCTCTTCACCAGGTAAGGCGTTGGCGATAAATAACGAATAGTTATCGACCTTGACGACACCGAGTCCCTCGTAGGTGAGATCCATCACGGTGCCAGTGTATGTTTCATTTTTTGATACAGGTGCTTGAATTTTCATTTAAATCTCCTTGTTCTAACTAAAAGAAAGGTTTTGCTGCCTTATGTATCATACAGCAAAACCTTCCAAATTCATACTAGTTACTTAGATTGTGTGCTTGATTGGTCCTCAGGTAGCTCATGAACACCCGCCAAGAACTTCCGCTCAGCCTCAAGTAATTCAGGATCCTCCGTTTCAACGGCAGCATCTGGAATGTCATCAAGATTAGCGTAAGTTTCAATATGTTGCTTCAGGTTAGTGAAGTTCATCGGTGCATCGCCACCATACTCACCATCTAGATTGATCATGATTCGTGAGTCGTCGAGTGACTTCACGTCAACCTTACGCACCTTACGATAAATAATCCGTGGATCATTAATGTGGCGGCCACCATTTAACACAAGGGTCAAAAGATGTAAGATTTCAGCCAAGTTACTGGTCTTCACGATAATCATCGTGAACATGCCATCGTTTAATGACGCATCGGGGACAATCTGTTCAAAGCCACCAACTGAATTAGTCAGCGCCAAGAAGAACATTGAGGCATCACCAACGTATTCATCACCGTCAAACTTTAAGTCCATTTTAAACGGTCGAATTCTTGGCAACAGTTCTGCACCTTTAACCAAGTAGGCAAGGTAGCCAAACAAGGTTTTCAAGTTAGATGGCACCTCATACGTCAGTTCAGTTAATCGCCCGCCACCAGCAATGTTCACAAAGTAATTTTTGCCGGCCAGACCGATGTCCATTTTAATGGTCTGATTTTTTAGGACGACTTTGGCAGCAGCTAACGGATCTTCACGAGGAATTCGCAGAGCCCGCGCGTAATCGTTGGTTGTGCCGGCCGGTATAATTGCCATTTTCGGTCGCTTTTTTAAACCAGCTAAACCATTAACGACTTCGTTGATGGTGCCATCACCGCCAGCGGCAACGACCAAGTCGAACCCGTCGCGGCCTGCACGTTCGGCCTCATCTCGTGCAGAATTAGGTGCCGGCGTCGTAGCAAAAGCACTGGTTTCGTAACCGGCTTGTTCAAAGACCCCTAAGATATCGACCATATCCTTCTTCAAAGCCTCACGACCAGAAGAAGGATTATAAATCACCCGCGCACGTTTACGCATAAGTGTTTCCTCCAATTTAATCTAACTAAGGTTACTTTTTCAGTGAAGCCATTAAGAGTTGGTTAACCACTTTTGGATTAGCTTTCCCGTGAGTTTGCTTCATAATTTGACCAACTAAGAAGCCCACCGCACGATCTTTACCGTTGTTAAAGTCTTCAACTGATTGTTCATTGTCAGCTAACACACCATCAATGATTGGTTGAAGTTGAGCGGGATCGGATAATTGAACCAACCCTTTTTCTTCGACGAAGGCTTTTGGTTCCTTGCCTTGGGTGATTGCCTTGAAGACTTTTTTAGCCATCTTAGTTGAGATGGTGCCATCCGTGATCAAGTTGATCATGCCAGCTAGGTTAGCCGGTGTTAAATCAGTGTCCTGCAAATCAGCGTGTTGTTCGTTCAAGAAGGCGTTAACGTCACCTTGAAGGTAGTTGGCTGCTGACTTAGGATCTGCACCTAACCGAACCGTTTCATCGAAGAAGTCTGACATTTCCTTGGTTTGCGTCAACACCATAGCATCGTAATCCGTCACGCCTAATTCGTTGACGTAACGTTCACGACGTTTACCAGGCATCTCGGGCATTTCACTGCCAATTTCATTGATCCAGTCGTCACTAATGTTTAAGGCTGGTAGATCGGGTTCTGGGAAGTAACGGTAATCGTCTGAGCCTTCCTTGACCCGCATCAAAATGGTTTGACCAGTAGTTTCATCAAAGCGACGGGTCTCTTGTTGAATTTCGCCGCCAGACATCAACACGCGTTGTTGGCGTTGTTCTTCATAGGCTAATCCTTTACGAACGTAGTTAAAGGAGTTCAAGTTCTTTAACTCAGTCTTAGTCCCGTATTCGGTTTGACCAGCAGGCCGAATCGAAATGTTGACATCGACACGCATAGAACCTTCTTCCATCTTCACATCAGAAATACCAGTGAATTGAATGCGTTGACGAAGTGCTTCAAGATAAGCGTAGGCTTCGTCTGGTGAAGCAATCTCAGGCTTCGACACAATTTCAATCAACGGTGTTCCTTGTCGGTTTAAATCGACGTATGAATAGTCGCGCTCATGGGTGTTTTTACCGGCATCTTCTTCAATATGCATCTCAGCAATGCCGACTTTTTTCTTTTGACCATCAACTTCAATTTCGATCCAACCGTCATGTGCCAATGGCTTATCAGATTGTGAAATTTGGTAGGCTTTTGGGTTATCAGGATAGAAGTAGTTTTTCCGGTCAAAATGAGTGTGTGGTTCGACTTCAGCGTGTAAGGCTAAGGCAGCCATAATACCGCTTTTAACCACACCCTTGTTGGTGGATGGTAAGACCCCTGGGTAACCCCAGTCAATCACGTTGGTATTGGCGTTAGGGTCGTCCCCAAATTCAACGGGGGATGGACTGAAAATCTTTGAATTTGTTTTTAATTCAACGTGGACTTCAAGACCAATGGTTGTTACAAAATTCATTAGTGAGTGCCCCCTTGTGTTGGTGTTTGTTGATGAAAATCAGTGGCTTGTTCAAAGACGTAGCCAGCTTTGTAAAGCGTGCTTTCGTCAAATGGTCGACCAATCAGTTGCATGCCGATTGGTAATCCGTTTGAAAAACCAGCTGGAATCGACATCCCGGGTAAACCAGCCAGGTTAACCGGAATGGTCAAGATATCATTCATGTACATGGTCATTGGATTTGAGATCTCGTCACCAATCTTAAAGGCTGGGGTTGGTGCAACTGGTCCCATGATGAAATCGTGATCCTTTAAAACAGCCTGGAAGTCCTTTAAAATCAACGTCCGAACTTGGGCAGCCTTCTTAAAGTAGGCATCGTAAAAACCAGCGGACAATGAGAACGTCCCCAGCATGATTCGACGCTTAACTTCGTCGCCAAAGCCTTCAGTCCGTGACTTAACGTAAACGTCTTCCAAGTTTTTCACGTCGTTGGCACGGTGACCATAGCGAATGCCATCAAATCGTTGCAAGTTAGAAGAAGCTTCTGAACTGGCGATAATGTAGTAAGCAGCCACGCCATACTTGTTGTGAGGCAGTGATACTTCATCCACCGTTGCGCCAAGTTCGCGATACTTGTCAGCAGCTGCTAAAATTGCAGCTTTAACGTCAGGATCGACCCCTTCGCCAAGGAATTCCTTTGGTAACCCGATCGTCATACCCTTAACGCTGGTGTTTTCGTTCAATTCAGCAGCAAAGTCAGGTACTTCGTGGGTTGAACTGGTTAAGTCGTGGTCATCGTGACCAGCAATTGCTGATAAGACGATGGCGTTGTCCTTAACCGTCCGAGTCATTGGCCCAATTTCGTCTAAACTTGAACCAAAGGCAATTAAACCCCAACGCGAAACACGGCCGTACGTTGGCTTCATCCCGACAATGCCGTTAAATGAAGCGGGTTGGCGAATTGAACCACCAGTATCGGAACCCAATGCAGCAACGACTTGACCAGAAGCCACAGCAGCTGCAGAACCACCTGATGAACCACCAGGAACATAGTCATGGTTCCAAGCGTTTTTAGTCACCTTAAAAGCTGAGTTCTCAGTTGAACCACCCATGGCAAATTCATCCATGTTGGTCTTACCAACGTTGATCGTGTCCTTAGCCTTCAAACGAGTCATTACGGTTGCGTCATAGACTGGTACGAAGTTCTCCAGCATCTTGGAAGCAGCTGTCGTCGTTAAGCCATTCGTAACGATATTATCTTTAATTGCCAGTGGAATCCCAGCTAAAACGTTATCTTGATCGATACCCTTTTCATCAAGTTCGGCTGCCTTTTTCAAAGCGGCTTCCTTATTCAAGTTCAAAAAGGCGTTTACTTCCGGGTCAGTTGCATCGATGTTGTCATAAGTTGCATTAACCAAATCAGTCACAGTGATCTTCTTTGCAACTAAGTCGTCATGCAACGACGCTAGATCTTTTTGAAAGTAGTTCATCGGCGTCTACTCACCCTCGCTTTCATCAATAATTGCAGGTACTTTAATATAGCCGTTCTCGGCTTCAGGTGCGTTTGCCAGCAAGGCATCACGTTGACCCCAGTTATCAGCAACGTCTTCACGCATCACATTAATCTGGTCGCTGACACTAGACGTTGGTTCAACGCCCGTGGTATCAACTTCGCTTAAGGTTTCAAATAACCCAATAATCTCATCTAATTGAGTCGTAAAGTACTTCAGTTGGTCGCTGCTCAAATCTAATTTGGCTAACGAGGCAACGTGTTGTACTTGTTCTTGGTCAATTCGGCTTGCCATCAAGTTTCCCTCTTTCACAAGTATTCTACGTAAAAATTACGTTACACATCAAATATAGTAACACATTATGCTAATAAAAAGCACCGATTTCTCAATAGAAATCAGTGCTGATTGCGACCTGACATCACGTTGTTAATAACTATCAAACACGTGCGAAGTAAACTTCTTATCGCCAGTATCACGACTTAGGAAACTCTGCACCCCTTCGGAAGATTTCACCGTAATGTCAATTGGTGCACCAGAAGGCAGGTATTTTTGCGCGGCTTGTTGTAAGTACTGCGTAAAACTAATAATTTCCGTTTCACTATAGAACTGAGTGGTGATATTAACGTTCATACCGGACAATTGCTTATCCGTGTAATGGGCTTGGGCGGTCACACCACTCAAGTTCGGGAAGTAGTTTTGAATCTGAGTTTTAAAGTTTTCAAATGAACTTTCGTCGTTTGAATTACCAACTGAGGCACTTGAAGACGTCGTCGGGTAAACGTAACTCTTCTCACTGATTGCCTTCCAGGAACCAACTGAAGTGCTCCCCGCCTTATTCACTGAATAAGAGAAGAAGCTCCCACCGACTAAGCTGTCAGTTGCTGCTTGCTTGTATAGTGCAATCGTGATTGGCACGTTCTTGAGAGCGGCTTTTTTCCGTAACCGGGCCAAAACTTGGTTGGCAATCTTTTCACCCTGTTGCTTAATTTCAGCGTTACTAATGTGGGTTTCATAAGTTGCCCCAAATTTGGTTTTTTCATAGTAATCAACGGAATTTAAGCCAAGACCGATCGTGATACCAGAAAGTGATAATTTTTTACCATTTTCCTTCATGTAATCTTGTTCTTCCATCTGTTGTAGGTAAATTGGGTTCCGGGTGTTGGCACCAGTTTTACCATTATTCACTGGATTTAAACCGGTCGGGTTGGACTTCGATTTGCGTCCCAGCCAATTTTGAACCGTATTGGTGGTCAAATACTGTCCCTCTTCAAAAACGTACTTACTTGGTGAGTAAACCTTCTTGGAAACCGTCAGTAAGCCACTTTCGAAGCTCTTTAGATTATATTGGTTATCGTTTTGTGACACATTGACACCGCGTGCCTTACTCGTGACATAACGACCATTCTTAATCACACTTTGGTAATCACCAGAAGCTGCCTGTCCAGTTAACTGAGTGCCTTTTGACGTCGTTGTACTTGACGTTCCACTGGAACTACCCAAATTACCACAAGCACTTAAAAATAGGCCACACACTGCCACTACAAACAGTGCTTTAAATCGTCTCATTACGCATTTCCTCCATCTTCAGTTCGGTTCGTCATTTCAGTTGCAAAACGGGCTTCATCCCAAACTGGAATTTCTAGCTGCTGGGCCTTCGTTAACTTACTACCAGCATCAGTTCCCGCAATCACGAGGTCAGTCTTTTTTGAAACACTGCCCGTAACGGCTGCGCCTTGTGCTAGCAACCACTCCGTTGCGTCTTGGCGAGTCATCGTTGTGAGCTTACCCGTCAAAACCACACGCTTGCCATTAAAGAAACCATCAGCTGGTGCAGCTGCACTGCCAGAGGTATAGGTCATGTTAACACCCCGCTCTGCTAATTCAGTGATCAGCTGCTTGGCGCCATCATTGCTAAAATAGGTCACCAAACTATCAGCAATGGTATCGCCAACCGAATCAATGGCCGCAATTTCAGTTTGACTGGCCGCCATCACTGCTGACATGGTCTGAAACTGAGCTGCAATTAACCGGGCCGCCTTATTACCGACGTGACGAATCCCTAAACCAAATAGTAACCGTTCTAGTGAATTATTGCGACTGTTATCAAGTGCATTTAATAAATTATTAGCGGATTTTTCACCAAATTTGTCCAAAGTCACCAACTGTTCAAAAGTTAATCCGTATAAATCGGCAACATCAGAAACAAAGTGGTGGTCAAATAACTGAGTAATGATGCGTGGGCCAAGTCCATCGATGTTCATCGCATTTCGCGAAGCAAAGTGGGTCATTTGTTCAGCGAGTTGTGCTGGACACCGTGGATTGATACAACGTAGCGCTACCTCATCATCTAGGTGAACTAGGGTTGCGCCACATGATGGGCACTGCGTTGGAATTGGGTAGGCCTCGCTGTCGACTGGCCGCTTAGAAGCGACGACATTCGAAATTTCGGGAATAATATCGCCGGCCTTGTGCAACATCACCGTATCACCTAACCGAATATCCTTGTCAATGAGGTAATCTGGATTGTGTAGTGAAGCCCGGGCAACCGTGGTACCTGCTAATTGAACCGGATCCATAATGGCAGTTGGGGTGACGACACCCGTACGGCCCACGGTCCATTCAATTTCGCGAACCACCGTCTCAGCTTCTTCTGGTGGGAACTTATAGGCAATCGCCCACCGTGGCACCTTGACAGTCGCACCCATTGCTCGCTGTACTGGTAGCGAATTGACCTTAACCACGATACCATCGATACCATAAGCTAAGTCGTCGCGTTGACCAGTATATCGGTCAACGTAGTCGTCAATTTCGGCCATATTATGGGCGACTTCAAAACTTGAATTGGTGGTAAATCCTAACTCGGCAAGTTCCACCAACATATCGCTTTGCGTTCGTGCTGTAAGTGGTTCGTAATCAGCCACATTGTACATAAATGTACTTAATTTACGTTCCTTGGTCACCGCCGTATCAAGTTGCCGCAAACTGCCTGCAGCGGCATTTCGGGGGTTAGCAAAAACTGGTTTACCTTCAGCATCCCGCTTAGCATTTAATTCGATGAACGATTGTTTTGGCATGTAACACTCACCACGAACTTCAATGGTAAGTGGCCGAGTCAACTTGGTTGGAATGCTTGGTATGGTTTTTAAATTAGCCGTGATATCTTCACCAATCTGACCATTGCCACGAGTGGAACCTTGAACAAGCTCCCCCGCTTCATAGCGCAATGAGATTGCTAGGCCATCGATTTTGAGCTCACAATTATAAGTGTTGGCTTCATTTTCCGTAATATGTTCAACAAAATCAGCCAGTTCTTCCTTTGAAAACACGTCGCCCAGTGACAACATGGGAATGTCATGATTGACCTTCGAAAAATCAGTTGAAATGGTCCCACCGACGTTTTGAGTCGGTGAATCTGGCGTCACGAGCTCTGGAAACTTAGCTTCGATTGCCACCAGCTGGGCGTACTTTTGGTCATACACTGCATCTTCAACCTTAGGCGCGTCCTTACTATAGTAAGCTTCACCCCATGCTTTGAGTTGGGGCCGTAGTTGTTGAATCAGAGTTTGCGCTTCCGCTTTGGTTAAAGAATCTATGGATGATTCACTCATCTTACCACCTCGTTATTGTTCAACTTTGGTAATTGGCGCAAAAGCGGCCAACAGGCGTTTTACACCCTCCTGTGGAAAGGCAATGTCTAATTCCATGTCTTCACCAGTACCATTAATTTTAACGACCGTTCCAGTTCCCCACTTCTTATGGGTAACCTTGTCGCCAGTTTGCCAGGCTTTTTTATCAGCACCCGTTCCAGTATTAGCAACCGCACTGCTCGACCGCTTTTGTCGGTATGCTGGCTGAGTTGCCGAAGCAGTTCGACGGTCAAACGGTGTTTTTAATGGCGCTGAACCTGAGCGACCTGGATCGACTCGATTTTCCATGTGCAATAATTCTGGTTGAATCTCTTCGATAAATCGAGACTGTGGGTTGCGTTGGCTACGGCCATACAACATCCGTGAAAACGCATTGGTGATGAATAGCTTTTGTTTAGCACGGGTGATACCCACGTACGCCAAGCGACGTTCCTCTTCAAGTTCATCGTTATCTGCAGCGGCACGACTGAGTGGGAAAATTCCCTCTTCCATCCCAATTAAAAAGACAACCGGGAACTCGAGGCCCTTTGCCGCATGTAATGTCATCAAAGTTACTTGCGCCGGCTCTTCAGCCACGTCATCTTGATCCGAGACCAACGCTAAGTCAGCTAAGAAATCAACGATGCGGTCTCCTGATTCGCTATTTTCAGGATCAAAGCCATCATCAAACTTCTTGGTAACGGACAAGAATTCTTCGATGTTTTCCAGTCGGGTTTCGGACTCTAGGTTACGTGAGGCTTGCAAAGCGGCCTTGTAACCAGTGGTATCAAGAATCTGTTCAGTTAACTCAGTTACAGTACTGGTGCTGGCCATCGCTTGTAATTTTTGAATAGTCATCGCAAACCCACTGATTGCACCACGCGCCCGACTTGTAATTTGGTTGGCAACGTCAACGTTCATGGCAGCCTCTAATTCAGACCACCCGTTCTCCTGGGCAAATAGCCGTAATTTTTCAATTGAGCCTGAACCAATGCCACGCTTGGGTTCATTAATGACCCGTTCCAAACTAATCGTATCAGAATCATTAGCAACCAAGGTTAAGTAGGCCAATAGATCCTTGATTTCTTTACGATCGTAGAACTTATGCCCACCAACGATCGTATAAGGCACGTTGGCTTTAACCAGCGTTTCTTCCATTACCCGTGACTGGGCATTAGTCCGATACAGAATGGCAAAATCACCATAGTGGTACTGTTGTTCATGCATCAGTTGCTGGATTTGAGCAACCACAAATCGAGCTTCATCGTTTTCACTTTGACCACGATAATAGCTGATCTGGTCACCCTGGTCATTTTGCGTCCACAGGTTTTTGTCTTTACGGTACTCGTTATTTTGAATCACTTCATTAGCGGCGTCCAAAATGGTTTTGGTTGACCGGTAGTTTTGCTCTAGCATGGTCACGTGCGCATCTGGATAATCTTTTTCGAAGTTCATGATATTTTCAATGTTAGCACCACGCCAGCCGTAAATACTTTGGTCAGAATCACCTACAACACATAAATTATGGTGTTCTTTAGCTAATAAATTAACCAACGTGTACTGGGCGTCGTTGGTATCTTGATATTCATCAACGTGAATGTACTGGAACTTGCGTTGGTATTCAGCCAAGACATCGGCGTTTTGCTTAAACAGCTGAATCGTCAGCATGATCAAATCATCAAAGTCCATGGCTTGGTTTTGCTGCAACGCGTTTTGATAACGGTCATACGCCTTGGCGGTTACCTCTTCGAAGGGGTTACCAACTTCTTGGGCGTATTGGGCAGGTGTTTTAAGTTCATTCTTAGCGTTTGAGATCGTCCCCAAAATACTTCGTGGATCGAATTTTTTAGAGTCGATGTTGAGTTCTGATAAAACTCGTTTCATTAACGTTCGCTGATCGCTCGTGTCGGCAATCGTGAACGCTTGATTGTACCCGAGTTTTTCAGCGTGGCGCCGCAAAATCCGAACACAAAGGGCGTGGAAAGTGGAAGCCCAAACATCATTACCTTCCGGGCCAAGCAGCTTCACAATTCGTTCTCGCATCTCTCGAGCCGCTTTATTGGTAAAAGTAATGGCCAAAACGTGCCAAGGCATTACACCTTTTTCAATTAAATAGGCAATTCGGTGCGTTAAAACCCGGGTCTTACCACTACCGGCGCCGGCCATAATCAAAAGTGGCCCCTCGGTATGTTCGACCGCCTCTCGTTGTTCCTTATTGAGTTTTGCTAATAATGCTGATTCAGCCACGTATATCCAATCCTCTCTTATTTATCGGGTAGTCGCTACCCACTTGTTATTGGGATTCGTCCCTATAATTTTACCCCATCAGTTCCAAAAATCACACTATCAAATTGTCGCTTAAATGACCCAATTACGCAAGTCAGATTCTATCTGTTAACCAATTAAAATCATACAGGATAGTCGGCAATTTGAACATACGTTCCTAAAAATCCTCACGCCTTTTTCATCAACCCACCACATTTTTGATAAGTCACAGGAGAGGCCCAGCTCGTCCGACAACCATCGGTCAAGCTGGGCCTCAAACTAACCACAAGCGGTTAGTGATGCGATTACTCTGATTCAGTTTCTGATTTGGGGGTCCAAATTTCGGTATCTTCTAATTGTTCTAAGACTTTACTGAGCTCATCACCTTGCACCAAAATATGACCAGCTAGTTGCTGATTGTCAATATCTTGATGCCCATGACGGTAAAACGAGAAGTGCCAGTTAGGCTTCAAAGTCCACTGGGTTTTAATGGCGTTGGCCTGTTGGTGCGTAAAGGCCGCCATCACAGTCGGTTTGAGAATTTGAACATCGCTTAGCGGCATGCCAGCAATCGCACGAATGTGTTGCTCAAATTGGCTAACAGTTGTCGCGCGGTCAAAGATTCGACCGGCTTCACCGAAGGTTGGAATGATCTGCTTCACGTAAATAGAGCCGTTGTCATTGAGCATGAAATCAACTTCAAAAACCCCGACGTAAGACACATTTGCCACGATTTCGTGACAAATTCGGTCTAGCTCACCTTGCACGTCATCATCTAACGTAGCTGGCAAATAAGCCCAAGTTAACTGGCCATTTTGACGTTTAAGTTCCACAGCGGGGAATAACCGTGATTCACCACTGGCATTTCTTGCAACTGTCACTGCTAATTCACGGGAATAATCAACCGTCGATTCAAGGATGTAAGTCCCCCAGTCCATCAACCCAGCAGCTTTCGCAATATCGGTCTGTGTTCGAATCGTGAGTTCCTCACCGTGCACGAGGTCCTTTTGAATCGGTTTTAAGACACTGGGATAGCCGATAGAATTAATTGACTGATAGACGTCATCCAAGCTTACGATTGTAGCGTATGGTGGAATATTGACGTTTAGTTGTTCGTAAAACGCGCGTTCCAATAGCCGGTCTTGCATCATCATCTGAAAATCGCTACCTTGCGGTAAAGCTGTTTTCTCAGCAATTGCGGTCAATACATCTGGACTTAGATGTTGCGAATCGTAAGTAACAAGGTCACACCGCTCCGCAAAATCACTCAAGCGCTCACGATCCGAAAGTTCGCCAACAATCTTAAAGTCTGCCAGTTGTAACATCTCACTTGTTTCATCTGAGCCGTATGCACCGACCTTAAAGCCTGCTTGACGAGCAGCTGATACAATCATTGGGCCATCGGTGCTATCACCGATTACGCCAATGGTGCCGCCTGGATATAAAACCTGATTGTCCAAATTTGTTCACTACCTTCTTTTTCAATAAACTGCTAATCTGTTATTTTATTATAACTATCAAAATACCTAGTTCTAGGTATATCGGCAATCTTTAGAATTAATTTAGTTCTTATGGTTGCCGAAATCGACGACGGACGCGTTTCACCCAAAAACCACCAGATATATATTTTGGTTCGTACGTAATGATGAACGCTTTAGGTGCGACCTCATTCACGATTGCATATAACCGGCGCTCCTGGTTGCGGGGTGTCAAAATATCTAAGACTAACCGAGTACCCTCAAGACCTTGCGCTTCGCTTTGCGTCACGCCAAAGCCGTTAGACCGTAGTAACGTCGGCAGCTGACTGGTCGTATCTGGCAGGATCACGGTGGCCATAATGTAGCCTAACGCAAGTTTATCTTCCACCCAGATACCAACCCGGACACCAACGCCGTAGCCGAGCGCGTATGCAATGATGTTTAAAACGTTATCAAGTCGATTTAAAACTAACGACAAACCGACGACGTACACCGTAATTTCGACCATGCTTAACAGTGGCGCCAAGTTACGGTAACCCTTCATCGTCAGCATAAACCTGATGGTGTTCAACGTGATATAAACAAAGTTAACCACAAATATCAGAATGAGTGTTCCAACTTCAATGTGCAACCGTCATCCCTCCGATCACTAGTCGGCGTCGTCCTCCGCAAAATGAACCTGATTATCATCAAACGACGTGACACTAGCCAACGCTTCAAGGTGAATGCCTTGATCTAATACTAACTGGTGACCTTTTTGGAAGCGTTTTTCAATCACGACACCAACACCAGCCACTTCAACGTTAGCAGCCTTGGCAATTTCTAACATACCTTCCACCGCTTGACCGTTTGCTAAAAAGTCATCAATAATTAGGATTTTATCATCTGGATCGATGAATCGCTTATCAATACTAATATCGTTGTTGACCTGCTTGGTATACGAATAAACCCGTGCGGTATACAAGTTATCAGTTAGTGTCAACGAACGATGTTTCCGTGCAAAGACCACGGGGACGTTCATTTGTAATCCTGCCATCACGGCCGGAGCAATACCTGAAGATTCAACGGTTAGGATGCGTGTCACTCCAGCATCTGCGAATAACCGCTTAAATTCGCCACCCAATTCATACATCAATTGTGGATCGACTTGATGGTTTAAAAAATTATCTACCTTTAACACTTCACCAGGTAAGACAGTCCCATCACGCTTAATTCGATCTTCAAGTAACTTCATTGATAAGTTCCTCCTAATTTAGGTCCAGTTCTTTGACAAATTGTCTTATCATTAGTTTACCCGATATAAAACCCGTTTTTCAATGGTAACTCACGATTACCAGTTGAAAATTGTCCCAATGCCGATTAAAACAATGCAAAATAATGCTTCAACCAGGGCATTTTGAACTGCAAACTTGAAGGTCTCTTTTTTAACCTGTTTTGCCATAAAGGCTCTAGTATTACGATACACGATTGGCGCGCTGAAGAGAACTAATAAGCTTGTGTATGGTAATAAGTTTAGGAAGACACTCGCAATCAGGCAGAGGTAGCCGGCAACCACGTTAAAAGCAAAGACTTTGATCATGACTGGCTTACCAAAGTAATAAACGATGGTTTTACGATTTAAGGTCCGGTCTTCATCCGCGTCACACAGGTTATTGGCTAACATAATGTTGCTGATGGCAAAAACTGCAATGCCCGATGCAAGCAGTACGCGCCAAAATAGTGACCAAGTGATTGCTTCAACTGGAAATGTGTTGATATAAACCGAAATCAATGTGATCACAAATCCCATTGTCAGTCCTGAAAAGACCTCACCAAATGGGGTTTGGGAAATTGGTAACGGACCGGCGGCATAAAAGTACCCCACCAAGAAACAGAAAACGCCCATAACAAGTAACGGCCAGCCGGTCTCAATCACCATTAAGATTCCTAAAATAGTGGCACTGCCGGCCATGACCAGGATCAAGTTACGAATTAACTTTAATGACAGGTTGTGCACACCAATGATGTTGGTCTTTTGCTTCCATTCAGCAGCCGCTTCCGTTGCCCCCTGATAATCCTCATAGTTATCGTGAGCATCAACTGACATATTAAACAGTAGCATGGCCACAAAAAACGTGATGGCTAACGGCCAATTCACCTGACCGTAAACGTAGTAGGCGAAAAACAGGCCCATGAAAAAGGGCCAGACCGATGCAATTTTGGCCTTCGCCTCCACCAGCTCTAAAAACACTTTGACTGACATAACTTACCTCCAACTTTTTGACACTTTAAACCCTAACCCGTCAAGGTTATGACGAGCTTAAAAAACGGCATGATGCGCTCCATCAAGTTTATAGCAACCAACGACCACACGCAAGACAATCACCCTACCTGTAATCATTGACAGCCCGACTAGTCAAAATAAAGTGGCGTAGAAGTTTGCCTCACTGGCCCACTTTCACGTCACTTTATTTGGAGACATAAATGCTTAATCACTAACTCTAGCGCCCAGCATCTAATGCGTAAAGCTTTCTGAACCGTGGCTCATCACGATACAAGGCCTGTGGGGTGCCCTGCATGTCGAAGACACCATTTTCAAGGAAGCGGACTTGGTCAACGTGTTCAATACCAGCCAAATGATGCGTGACCCAGATGATCGTCTTGTCCTTGAGAACGTCAAAGACCGTATCTAGCAATTGCCGTTCCGTGATTGGATCAAGGCTGACGGTCGGTTCGTCCAAGATAATGATTGGTGCATCTTGAAGTAAAATTCGCGCCAGTGATAACCGTTGACGCTCACCACCCGAAAAACGGGTACCCGATTCTTGTACGACGGTATCATAACCGTCCGTCAACGATTCAATCAGCGGCTGCAATTCAACCGCGGCAATGGCGGCCTTTACCTGTTCATCCGTGGCGTTGAGATTACCTAACCGCACATTGTTCATAACGGTTGTGTCAAACAAATAAGGGCGCTGATCGAGCACACCAAATAGTTGTGCGCGCTGATCCTGCAATAAACTCACGGATGTGCCATCAATCGACACTGTACCCTTAGTCGGCGTCTGATCACCAAGCAACAACTTTAATAAGGTACTCTTACCAGTCCCACTTGGTCCTAATAACGCGAGTTTTTCACCTCGGTTAATGGTGAGCGACAGATCGGTTAAAATCTGCTTGTCATCCGCCGCGTACTTAAAATCAACGTGGTCGACTTTTAACTGTTGAACGGGTGCAGTTAGCTCATGCTGACGAGGTAAGGTTGGTTCATCGTTAGACAAGTCGTTGACCCGTTCGATTGATTGTTGATACACTGGCCATTCACTGGCCCCCTGGCTAATTTCAAGGAAGGGTTCCACAATTGGGAACAAGGCTAACGCAAAGGCAGCAATCCAGTTTGCCATGCCCTTGCTACCCGTAAACGTCGCTCCTGACCAAATCAACAGCGTTAACACAGCTGCTAAGAAGAAGACTTGAACGGCAAAACCCCGCCACCATTGAAAGTGATGATCCTCGCGGCGTAACGTTGCAATGTCATCAATGGGGGCTTTTTGAAGCGCCATAAAGTCCGTATACCGACCAGAAATAACCCAATCAGTCAGGCCCAACACTTCGTCGGTCAAATTCGTATAGAAGTGCGACTGAATCTGTTTTTGCTTGAACTCACGTGCGCCGTTAACTGCAACTGATAGGAGTGGCATGACAATCACGATCACGCCTAATAACAATGCCATCAATAAGCCAACCGGCCAACTCATAACACCCACGCCAATAATGATAAAGGCGTAGAGTAACCACCCAATCACAATTGGGAAAACCGTTCGTAGATATAAGTTTTCGATGTGATCGATATCGTCGGCTAAAATGCTTAAAATGTCACCGGTTTGATGAGTTTGTTTGATTGCCGAAGCTTTGGATTCAACAGCTTGATAAAGCTTTCGTCTAAAATCTGACACGATTCGCAAGACCCAATTATGCGAGGTCAAACGTTCAGCGTATCTGAAAACTGGTCGCGCAATCCCAAAGCCTCGTGCTAAAACGACTGGTACGTAAATATAAATAATTGAATCAGGTCTTCTCGCTGCTTCACTGATCAGGTAACCAGAGTTAAACATCAGTGCAGCTGCAGACAGAAAGGTCATCATACCAAGGAATAAAACTAACACCAATAACCACTTGTATTTGCGTAAGTAGGGCATCACCCAGGTATCGTGCGCAAAGGTTTGTTTAACTGAGTGCATGTAATCCCCCCATTTCTGCACGTAACTTGGTGTAAGGCCCATTGTGGGCTGCAAGTTGCTCAGGCGTCCCCTGTTCAACTAGCTCACCGTGGTCCATGACTAACACGTAATCCATTTGATTGATCCAGTGCAGTCGGTGAGTGGCGAAGAAGACTAAGCGGTTATCCAATAATGGCAAAATGTCTTCTTTGAGTGCCGCCTCAGTTTCGATATCCAAGTGCGCGGTCGGTTCATCAAATAACAAAACGTGGCGCTTTTCGTCGAGAAAGGCCCGCGCTAACGCAATTCGTTGCGCTTGTCCACCACTGACACCACGGGAACCTTCACCAATCATGGTAGCCAATCCATCCGGTAACGTGGCAAGCCAGTCCGTTAACCCAGCCTTGTCACAAGCGTTCAAGATGTCGGCTTGACTGGCATCTGGTTGGTAGAAACTGATGTTTTCACGCAAGCTAGCATGGAATAGGTATGGTGACTGCGGAATATAAATGGAATTGTGTTGCCAACCAGTTTGGCTCAAGTGTGGCAGCGTTTGACCGTTCAATTGAATGGCATCACTTTGATCCGGACTTAAAAAACCACCAATCAAGTTAATCAACGTGGATTTACCAGAACCAGATGCCCCAATAATGCCAATTTTTTGGTAACCTTTCACCCCAAACGAAATGTGCTTTAAAGTGGCCGCATCGGCGCCATCATACGTCATCGAAACGTTATTCAACTGTAACTGTGAATCAGGTTGCCAATCCAGTTCACTTATCTGTTCGCGGTCCGTCATTTCAGGCAATTCCAACACGTCTAAAACAGCTTGTAACGCGTTTTTACCATTCAACGTTGCGTGGTAGTCACTGGCAAAATTTCGGACCGGCAAAAAGTAGTCTGGTGCCAACGTTAGAATCGTCAACGCAGGTAACAGCAAAATTTTGCCGTCCATCAAATCAAAGCCAAGAAAAACCGCGACCACGGCGACTGACAGCGTCGTAAAAAAGTCCAATGCAAAGGTCGATGTCATCGCAATTCGTAGGACCGACATGGTTTGCTTCCGATAGTCCTCACTGACCTGATAGACGTTACCAGCATACCGTTTTGACAACCCTAACTGTTTCAGGGTACCAAGGCCACGTAACGTATCCACAAAGTTATTGGACAGTCGCTGATAACCCTCATACTGGGTATCCGCCTTACTTTGGGCAGCTAAGCCCAAAATAATCATAAATAAAATAATCACTGGGTAGATCACCAGTAAAAAGAGCGCTTCCTTCCACTGCATGAAGGCAATGTAAATTAAAATCAACCAGGGTGTGATGCCCATATCCATAATTTTAATAATGATCAGCATCAGATAGGTCTGAACCTTATCGATTCCCTCCAATGCCATGGTGACCATGTTACCGGTCCCGTTTTTTTCAACCACGCTCGGCCCTAACCGGAATAGTTTGGCCATCAACTGCTCTCGCATTTTGCCTGAAGTCTGTTCGACAAACGGGTAGAAAACCCGGTTTTGAATCACCGTAATAAAGTGTCGTGCTAGAAAACTCACGGCGAATACGGTTGTCGGCACGACAATGGTTGACAAGGCCTTGAGTTCCCACAAATTTACCACGGCAATCGCTAATGCCCGTGCTTGAATAATAATCATTATGGCTTGAATCACCATCAAGATGGCAATTAAAATAACGCGCGGTGTGATGCCGGGAAATTTGAATAAACGCTTATCTATCAAGTTGCTCCCCCCTATGTTTTTTGTGATCGCTTCCAGTTTAGCATTAACAAGACAAGCTCACCAGTATTAATCAATTGTGTCAAATACAGTTTAACCATGATGAGCCCCAACTGAGCCTTGCCACGTGGCAGAGCTCAATCAGGGCTCATCATTCAAGAATTTAGTTGATCTCGGTGTTCATAAAGGAAGAGAACCATCTAGATATTGACGAATGCAACATCCGAATGGTCCTCTTACTTGACTGGCCGCCATGTCAAAGATTAATGGTCGCACCAGTCCAAACCGAGTTCACACAATATTTAAATTAAGCGTTAAGCTGCTTTGGGACTCTTGAGTCGCTTGTAGAAGACCCAGTAGCTCCAAATAAAGTAAACGAGCACAATTGGTAAAATTGAAAAGGCAATAATCGTCATCAAGTGCAACGTATAAGGTGAACTTGAAGCGTCTTTAATCAAAATTGAGTGGGCACTGTTCGTGGCAATCATGACCCGTGGGAATAACCCGTTGAAAATCAGGACCACGATGCTGATCAGTGAGAGACCACTGGCAATGAATGCCGTCCAATTGTGGGTCTTTGAAACACCCCACCATGCAATCAAGGTGAGTAAGACTAACACAATGAGAATCGTCCACGTTGAAGCGGCCTTCTTAGCAAAGAAGTCAGTGGTGATGTATAACAAGACCACAAACAAAACTTCGCCGACAATTAAAACTGGATACAAAATCTTGTTCCAAGCTTGAGCACGGTCACGTAAGCTGCCCAAAGTCTTGAGCTGCAAGAAGTTGAGGCCGTGAATAAAGCACATCAAGGTCACTGCCACACCGCCAACTAGTGAGAACCAGTTAACGTAGGTGGTAAATGAACCAAAGATGTTACCCTGCGCGTCCATTGGCACCCCTTCGATCATGCTGGTAAACATCATACCAAACAAGAAGGCGGCGCAGAAACTACCCAAGGTAGCGGCCCATTCCCAGAAATGACGCCAAGTATCCGTCTGCATATTAGCGCGGAACTCAAATGAAACGCCACGGAAAATCAAACTGACTAAAATCAGGAATAAAATCAGATAGTAACCAGAAAACAGTGAGGCATACCACATTGGGAACGAGGCAAACATTGCCCCACCAGCTGTGATCAGCCAAACTTCATTACCATCCCAGTGCGGGCCAATTGTCTTGATAATCGTATCACGCTCAGCGGTATTTTTACCAAAGAACCGAACGGCCATCCCAATCCCGAAGTCAAAGCCTTCAAGGAAGAAGAAGCCACTAAATAACACACCAATCAGTAAGAACCACAGAAATTGCAAATTAGTCATGGTCAAACGCCTCCGTTCCATAAGGGTCTTCAATTTGACCGTCTTGATCTTCTACCGCATAACCATTTGCTTCAACTGAATCTGGTCCAGCCTTTAATACTCGGTGTGACAAAATGATCATCACTAAACCAAGACCAGCAAACAAGGCGAAGTAAACAATGTTAGTAAAGAGCAATGACGCAACAGTTGAAGTTGGTGAAACGGCATCGGCAATGGTTAACAGACCATAAACAACCCATGGATAACGACCGAATTCTGTTACGAACCAACCAGCCGTGTTAACGATAAATGGTAGCCAAAGCATCAAACCAAGAATGTAGAGGAACCAACGTTGTCGCATGATCATCTGCGACTTCTTCCGGTTAAAGAACAGACCAATGATTGCGACCAGCGCGAATAATCCGCCAGATACGGCCATGATTCTGAAGCTCCAGAACAACGTCTTAACTGGGACATAGTAGTTCATATCCTTGCCGAACTTCTTATCGTAAGTAGCATGAAGTTCTTTGTTAACGGCGTTTTGACCTTTGATTGTCCCTGATAACTTGTGATAACTCAAGATGTTAAGCACGTAAGGGACTTCCAATGATGAAGTGGTCTTGTGCTGCTTCGTATCAAAACTGCTGTAAACCGCCCAATTCCCTTTATCGGTCGAGTTTTTATACAGCCCTTCCATTGCGGCAAACTTCATTGGTTGATTCTTGATCAAGAAACGAGATTGCACGTCACCGGAAGCAATTGAACCAAGACTGGCAATTAAACCAATCACTAAGGCCACGTTGAGTGATTTACGGTAGAACTCGACGTGATCCTTCTTCAATAGACGCCATGCAGATGATCCCACAATCACAAAGGATGCGGTAATCCATGCACCCATAATAACGTGTGGGAATTCCATCCAAAGTTGTGGATTAGAAACCACCGCGCCAAAGTCAGTCATCACAACCCGCCCCGTATGGGTATTGATGGCAAACCCAACTGGATTTTGCATGAAACTATTGGCTGCCAAAATCCAAACAGCAGACAGACATGAACCAAACGCAACTAACCAAATGAATAGTGCGTGAATGCCTGGCTTAAAGCGATCCCAGGTAAACATCCATAGTCCAATGAAGGTTGACTCCATAAAGAAGGCTGCCAACGCTTCGATGGCCAATGGTGCCCCGAAGATATCACCCATAAACCGTGAGTATTCTGACCAGTTCATCCCGAATTGGAATTCTTGGATAATCCCTGTCACAACACCAACTGCGAAACTGTACAGGAAGATTTTGCCCCAAAATTGGCTCATCTTCTTGTAAGTCTCGTCTTTTTTAATCACGTACATGGTTTCCATAACAGCGACAACGAATGCTAAACCGATTGAAAATGGCACGAAGAAGAAATGAAAGACCGTCGTCATGGCAAACTGGAAACGTGATAAACCTAATACTGTTAAACCAGCACTTAACATGATACCCCCCCTAACAATAGTGGACTAGACTCGTTATTATCTTCACAAGTAATCACACAAGCCTAGCTTGAGCTGCTAACAAAACTGACTAACTGCTCTTTAGAAAAATTCCTATGTTACAACCTTTATTATATCGGCTGATAAGTGAATCTTCAATAGTAAACCCTTACAAAAAGTCATAAAAATGCAATTTTCTTTTAAATTGACCCATTATTCGGATTTTAAACGTAATTTCGTTGACAAACGGTTCAAAATCAAGTAATTTATACTAATGTTTAATTTGGGAGATGAGTGCATTGAAAATTGGCGATGAAGTTAGCTTCAAATTAGAAGGTCAAGACTTTACCGGTTTTATCGATAAAGCATACCAAAATTCATTTATGATTACTTTTAAGAGTGACGATGCAGAGATCGTGGACAAGTACCATGATCGCGTTGTCATCAACAAGAAAAAGTTGACCTTGATCAAAGCGGCGCCAGAACCTGAAGTACCTGCTGAAGATGACGATCAACAAGACTAAACCCACCGGTACGAGTGATCCGTACACTGTAGTTTAACTAAAAATCACCGTTCATTCTCGAATTGAGATGAACGGTGATTTTTGTTTTATTCATTATTAAATGCTTAACCCTAGTTGTTTAACTTGACCCTGCACGATTGAATCGCATAAGTCTTCGTATGAGATACCATCCGCTTCGGCTTCTTGTGGCATCAGCGATAATGGCGTCATCCCTGGTAAGGAGTTACCTTCAATGACATACAGTCCGTTATCATTCCAAAAGAAATCAATTCGACCGTAATTGCTTAAGCCAAGCGCCTTAAACGTCTTCAACGCAATCTGCTTCATCTCATCGTGGACCGCTTCCGGAATATCTGGCGGTGTGACGAACTGAGTTGTATTGCCAGAAACAAACTTGTGCTCAAAGTCATACCAACCATCATTCACGATGATCTCAATGGCAGAAAGTGCTCGACCGTTGACCACGGCCATCGAGAACTCGCGTCCTTTGATGTATTCTTCGATCACCACGTCATCATCAAATTCAAAAGCAGCGGCCAAGTCAGCCTTAAAGCTGGCTTCATCCTTCGAAATGTACATGCCGACACTAGAACCACCATTAGCCGGTTTGATGACCACTGGAAATTCAAATGGCAAGGTCACGTTAGCAGCATCGGCTCGATTCAAGTTAATGAATCGCGCGGTTTGAATGCCGTTATAGAGCATAATTTGTTTAGAAACGCTCTTATCCATGGTGATGCCAGAAGCTAATGGTCCACTACCCGTATAGGCAATGTTATTCAGGTCAAGCACAGCTTGGACCTTACCGTTTTCGCCGTCGCCACCGTGCAGACCGATCCATACGATGTCAGCCAAACCGGCAATCTTCAAAACATTAGGACCAAATAACTGGGTGGAACCATCTGGCCGAAGTGCGTTAATCACATCATCCGTCATAATCTCGTCACTAATGTTGAGATCAATAGCTTGTTCTTCGCTGGTGAATAATGCGTTTAACTGACTATCGGTTGCATCTGGTAACCCTAAAAACAGGTCAACTAAAGCAACTTCGTAACCTTTACGCCGCAATGCGTTGGCTACCTTTGCGCTAGAAGACAGGGACACGTTGCGTTCAGTAGAGCGGCCACCCGCTAATACCACAATCTTCATATTATTTTTCCTCCGCTTCTTTCTTGAACCTTTAGTCTATCAGAAATAAAACGGCGATGCTACCACCCTAGGCCTTGTCTAATTAAATTATCATTTAACGAACCGTAAAAGTGGTTTTGCAATCAATGGAACGAGGACGCCAGACATAATGGCTTCTGGTATCCCGTTGGTGGCCATGATACCAAGTAACCAAGGCATTAAATCGGTCACGTTCAACTTATTCAGTGGTAACCAGCCAATATAGTACATACCAGCAATGAACCCTAATACGAGAACTGTATTCACAACGGAACCAACCACCCCGGCAACCGACATCTGCCAAACTTTGGGGTCGCGCTTAGCAACCATTTTTTGAAATAGCCAACCACTGATTAGGCCCACTAGTAGCCGTGGTAAAACTGAGACAAGCGGGTTAACAAATACATAAAGGGCTAACGGACTGGTTGGCCAAACAAAGGCGCGGACCCAGTTAATCAGGCCCCACGTCAAGCCGACCCAGGTGCCCCCCTTTGGGCCAAGCAAGATGGCGGCAATCACAACGGTCACTTGAATAATCACAATACTAAACGGGCCGACAGGAATATACCCTAAAAACGGCACCATACTTTGAATAAAAACAATGGCAATAAACAGGGCTAAAATAGTAACACGATAGGCCCGACCTCGAGATTCGATAATGTAGCCTCCTCTTCATTCAATTCTCAGATATTATATCACAAGCTTAACAAAATCAAGCGCTAAGAAACTACTTTATCGCACCTTTGCTTTGTGAAATTGGCCTTCGTTCATTAACTTCGCAGATAGACATCATCACGTCCCGCAGATGCTGAAAGTTGAGCGTGTCACCGCACTGATTTTCAGTCCCCAAAATCGAAAACTTCCTCAAATAACTGTATTTTTAAGTAAACTCAAGTAAAATGGATAGTAATCAAGATATACCGAAAGGACCTGGCCATGTCGCAGCAACCTACTATTAACATTACGAATATTATCTGGAGTTTTGACCGGGATACTAAGCTTGTCAACTTGCTACTGGTTCGGCGGGCGGATGCCCCCTTCGCTGATTACTGGGCGTTGCCAGAAACCATCATGCGATCCCAGGAAGGTGCTGATCAAGCCGCTTTACGATTAGTCCGAGAAAAAATCGGCTTAAAACTCGCGAGTTTTCACACCGAACAACTGGCAACGTTTACCAACCCAAAACGAACACCTGAACAGCGAACACTTTCGCTAGCCTACATGACCTTTTTACCGGAGATGCCTGCACTCACCGCTGGTTATGGTGCCACGGACGCACGCTGGTTTAGCCTGCAGTCAACCAAGAACCAGTTCTGTTTCACCAATGGTAAACTTACTTTCACGCCGACGAGTGAAACCAGCCAGTTTAACTACTACCAAAAGTTAGCGAAACGTAAGGCTAAACCCAAGCATTATCTGGCCTTAGATCATGACTGGATCCTAAAAATTGCCTGTGATCGGATACGCAACAAGCTTGACTACCAACCAAATATTTTACTGATTCTCGGTCCGACGTTCACACTCAAAGAAGCCAGAATGATTTTTGCGACTTTCCAACAGATTAAACTTGAAGACATCGATAACTCTAACTTCAAAAAAAATCACCGTCACGTAATCGAAATGGTTGGTACTTCAAGCAGTAAACACCCCGGTCGACCAGCCAAAGTATTTCGGTTAACATATCTTAAGCTATCGGAACACCCCGTTGACGCCAAATAACGTGTCACTTAGTCCACCAATCAAATCCATGATTGGTGGACTTTTTTTGTTCTGCTTAGTCAATTGATCGATAATGCCAATTACTTGACTAAAGCAATGTTTTCTCCTATATTGATAACTAATCATAAAAGTGTTTTTAACTTTTATTAGCTATTATTTCAAACGTTCTTTATTTTTTAACTAAAGGGAGGATTTTGTATCATGCAGCTCAAGCAATATAAACTACTTGGTATTGTTGGTACCGCCTGGCTTTTTGACGCGATGGACGTGGCTATGCTGTCATTCATCATGACCTTTTTGAAAACCGAATGGTCACTAACCCCACTGCAACTGGGGTTGGTTAGCGCTGCTACTTCGGTTGGAATGGTGTTTGGTGCCTTAATTTGCGGCTATCTCGCAGATCGGTTTGGCCGCAAGCACGTCTTGATTTACACCCTGATCCTATTTTCACTGGGAAACGTCTTACTCAGTTTCACCCCTAACGTCACCTGGTTTATTGCGACCCGTTTTCTAACCGGGATTGGTCTTGGTGGTGAATTACCCGTCGCGGCTACCTTAATTGCCGACCGTTACAAAAGTACGCAACAATCACGCATGTTGGTGTTAGCTGATAGTTTTTGGGCGATTGGTTGGATCATTGCTTCAATTCTGGCGTTCATGGTCATGCCGGTAATTGGTTGGCGTTGGACCGTTTTGGCAACGGGAATCACGGCCCTGTACGCGCTGATGATGCGCCGACACCTACCCAACGATGAACCGCGTCAAACCCAAAAAGTAAAGCAATCTAGCTACCGCACGTTGTTTCAGCCGCAGTACCGTCGACAATCGATTCTACTCAGCGCACTGTGGTTTATTGTCATGCTCACTTATTACGGGATGTTTTTGTGGTTGCCAAGCGTTTTGCTGCTACGCGGCTTTCCAATCGTCACAAGCTTCAGTTTTACATTGTTGATCAGTTTGGCGCAGTTGCCGGGCTATTATTTAGCCGCCTATCTGATGGGCAAACTGCAACGCAAAACCGTTTTGACGATTTACTTGATTGGTACCATTTTGAGTGCGCTCGCTTTCAGCATCGCTAACACGAATACCACGATTCTAATGAGTGGCGCTTGGCTGTCATTCTTTGACTTAGGGGCCTGGGGTACCTTGATTGCGCTGACGCCCAGCCAGTTTCCACAAGCCATTCGGGGCACCGGGATGGGCATGGCACAGTCGATTGGCCGAATTGGCGCCACAATTGGCCCCTACTTAGTGGGTTTATTACTGCAATTTAACTTCTCAGTCACCAGTATCTGGGGTGTCTTCATTGCGTTACTCATTGTTGGCGTGATCGTCTTAGTCTTCGGGGTCCGCGAGCAAGCCTTAAGTCCCAAGGAGGCTGCCTGATGCCACTACCACACTACGAATTGATGCATGAATTACAACGCTATATCGACGAGGACGTCGGCGCCGGTGATTTAGCCGTGCCCATTCTGCCTCACTGCTCCGTTGCCGGTAATTTTACAGCTAAACAGGCTGGCGTAATCAGTGGCATTAACATTCCCGGTGACGTGTATCAGCTACTTGGTGACCGCGCTAATTATACGCCACTCGTTGCTGATGGTGATCAAGTTGTAGCTGGCACGACGATTGGCCGGGTTACCGGCAATGCGCAAGATCTATTAGCTGGCGAACGCGTCATTTTAAACCTACTACAACGCATGAGTGGTATCGCCACGGCGACGCAACAGGCCGTTTTAACGCTTGGCAACGCTGAGGTTGGTATCATGGATACCCGGAAAACTGCGCCGGGATTACGACCTTTCGACAAATACGCTGTCACGTGTGGTGGCGGCATTAATCACCGGATGGGCTTGTATGACGCGGTCATGATCAAGGATAATCACTGGCCGTTGATTGGTGACTTAAGTACTGCGGTCCAGCGTTTACGTCAAATAATTGGGCCAACCAAGATTATCGAAGTCGAAGTGGCGACACCAGCCCAATTAGCAACCGCCATTGCCAGCCAAGTTGACATGATTTTGATTGACAATCAATCACCTGCCGTAATGCAAGATTGGTGCCAACAGATTCCAGCTGAGATTAAAACTGAAGCGTCTGGTGGCATTACCCTAGCCAACTTAGCTGCTTATGCTCAAACCGGCGTCGATTTCATTTCACTCGGTTACCTGACGCATAGTGTTGACGCGCTGGATATTTCGTTTAATTTAGTTGGGTAGTCCAGTTTTAATAATTTTTTGAATACACCAAAGCCGTTGCGGATCTTCATTAACGAAATCTGCAACGACTTTTATGTTGTCTATCGAGTGGGTGATGACGGTTACGCCAAAATGCGATTATTGCGCTACTCACAGGTTGGATGACCAGGTTTTCCTTTAAACCAAAAAGTCTGGTCGCTCATAGGCTGGATCGGGATAATCATAAAAACCGTGACCAGTTTCTACACCGAGAGCATCGCGATCAATCATGGCCTTAAGTTGCTCTAAAATAGGCTGATACTCAGGATCATTGCCCTTTCGTTGTGATTCAATACTGTAAAAGGTTCTTAAGCCGACTTTATCGATGATGCCAAAAGGACCCTCGGGTGCGCCGGTCCCAATCATCCAAGTCTGATCAACCGTTGGCGCATCGACAATTCCAGCGCCCCATAAATAAGCAGCGTTCTCCAAGAATGGGGTCAACATCGTATTCAGGACGTAGCCGGGCTGCTCCTTTTTCAATACGATTGGTACCATTTGAATAGATTTTGCGAACTCAGTGAGTTGATGGATCGTATCCACCGAGGTACCCGCGTGACCCATAATTTCCGCCGTGTTATGTTGCCAAATTGAATTGGCAAAGTGTAAGTTAGCAAACTGAGCCGGGGCCCCGGTCTCATCCGCAAACTGGGAAGGCAAAAACGTCGATGAATTTGACGCTAAAATACTATTGGTGGCACGAAGCGTCGCCACTTGCTTGTATAAATTGATCTTAATCGTTGGTACTTCCGGCACCGCCTCGATGATCAAATCGCGGTGACTAAAAGCTTGTTCGGGTACCGTGGTCAGCTGAATGCGCTGGTGCGTTTCAACCAGCTGAGCTGGCGTTGCTTGCATGTCGCGTCGATAATTTTGATCCAGGTTGGCTAACCGTTGACGGGCTTTCTCGATTGCGTCTTCGCTAATATCATAGACGATCACTTGTTTGCCAAAAAAAGCCGATTGAAAGGCAATTTGACTGCCTAAGGTACCGCCGCCTGCTACTGTGACTTGTTCTAACATCCAATCATTCCTTTATCTGCAATTGGAATCGATTCCAAAACTTATGCTACACTACTTGAATAAGTCAACCATGAGAGCGGCTTAACGACTTTATAAAAAATAATGTCCCATTTGTGATAATTTAGCTCCCACTTCAAAGCCGGTTCTCACTGCCCTCTTTTAATGGCAAACATTCACATTTACAACTCAAAAACGCTCCCGAAAACGTCATGGTATTCATCACGTTTTTGGGAGCGTCTGTCAAACTGTTATTTTTCAGATTTCTTTTGTGCGTCAGCCTTACGAAGCTTATCCGCAGTTTCTAAGATATAGTCTTTTAATTCATCTTTGATTTCTGGGTGAGTCAGACCATATTCAACGTTGGTTCTAACGTAGCCAAACTTATTACCAACGTCAAACCGTTGGCCAGTAAATTCGTGGGCAAACACGCGCTGAGTTTGGTTCAAGGTGTCAATGGCATCCGTTAATTGCACTTCGCCACCCTTACCTGGCTTTTGCTTTTCAAGTACATCAAAAATTTCTGGGGTTAATAAATAGCGACCAATAATTGCTAAATCACTTGGCGCATCTTCAACAGCTGGTTTTTCAACGAACTTGCTAACGTTATACAAGCCCTTGTCAACTTCGCTTTGAGGATCAATAACGCCATAAGCTGAGACTTCATCATGTGGCACTTTCTTAACGGCCAAAATTGAAGAGTGGGTCTTCTCGTATTCGTTGATCAACTGCTTAGTCAACGGTACTTCATCACTCATCAGGTCATCGCCAAGCATCACCACGAAGGGTTCGTCAGCAATGAACGACTTGGCGTAACGAATCGCATCGCCCAACCCGTTGGGATATGGTTGCCGGATGTAGTAAATATTTAGGCCAGCTGCCGTCGTCTCGTTTACTAAGTCCAGTAACTTAGTCTTACCTTTTTGTTGTAGGTTCTGCTCTAATTCTGGTGCAGAGTCAAAATGATCTTCAATGGAACGTTTTTGTTTCCCCTCGATGATCAGGATGTCTTCAATGCCACTGGCTTTTGCTTCCTCGACAATGAACTGAATCGTTGGCTTATCAACGATTGGTAACATTTCCTTGGCGAGTGCCTTGGTGGCTGGTAGAAAACGGGTCCCCAGACCAGCAGCTGGGATAACAGCTTTACGTACTTTCATCATTGGAATCTCCTCTACTTACATTTCTGCTTTAATCGCTAGGAACTATTTTACACTATATTATGGTCGGATAACTGAGAATTTCAAAGAAATAAGAAATTATTAACTAGTTAATGACCCTAATGATTCTCACGTTGATACTTGGCCTCCACCGCTGCTTTTTGCGGTTGCCACCAGTCCTTGTGTTTGCTGTACCAGTCAATGGTTTGCTGCAGGCCAACACTAAAATCAGTGATTTGTGGGTGCCAGCCTAACTTACGTTCCAACTTCGACGCATCGATGGCATACCTTAAATCGTGGCCAGCCCGATCACCAACCCAATCGAAAGCATCAGCTGGTTGACCCATTTGTTGTAAAATCATCGCCAAAACCGTCCGATTGTCGAGCTCACCGTTGGCACCGATCAGGTAAGTTTCACCAATTTGACCCTGCGTTAAAATCGTCCAGACTGCCCGTGAGTGGTCACTGGTATGAATCCAATCACGTACATTTTTGCCATTTCCATAAAGCTTAGGCCGAATACCACTGAGGATGTTAGTAATCTGACGCGGAATGAATTTTTCAACATGCTGGTACGGCCCATAGTTGTTCGAACAATTGGAGATCGTGGCCTGTAACCCAAATGACCGCACCCACGCCCGGACTAACAGATCAGAGCTGGCCTTGGTTGCCGAATATGGGCCACTTGGCCGGTATGGTGAGTCTGGTGTGAACTTTCGAGTTTCGGTGGCTGAACGCAGTGGCAAATCGCCATACACTTCATCGGTTGAGATATGGTGATACCGGGTATGATGCCGGACACAGGCCTGGATCAGTTGGTAAGTGCCAACGATGTTAGTGGTCACAAACGGATCCGGGTCTGCCAGTGCGTTGTCATTGTGACTCTCCGCTGCAAAATGCACTACGGCGTCAGCCTGAGCGACCAGTTGATCGACAAGGGCGGCGTCACAAATATCGCCGACCACCAATTGAACTCGATCAGTTGGTAAATCGGCCAAGTTGGCACGGTTGCCAGCATACGTCAATTTGTCTAGGACTGTAATGGTCGTGACTTCCGGATGTTCGGCCACGACATACCGAACAAAATTACTGCCGATGAAGCCAGCACCACCGGTTACGAGTAAATGTTTCATACTATCCGTTCCTCCGTTCCATTCGGTAGCTTCACTAATATGTATTGCTTTTACCATCCATGGTTTCAAAAGTAGGTGGCAGTTTGCCCAACGATATCCATCAATGAACGCACAAAAGCGTCCCGCACGACACGGACCGTCCGGGACACCCTAAAATTCATAATGTTCGTTCAATTTGGATGCGAAGTTGCACCACTTGATCTAAAAATTCGTTAGCATCGGTGGTAATCGACGCCATCAGCTTGGCGTTGTAACTATTCACAAAGCGTTTAACTTGCTTGGTGATTTTCTTGCCTTCCCTTGTCAAATAGAGCTGGCTTGTCCGTTTATCTTCAGTGTTGATTTGCTTGTCAACCAAACCCTTTTTAATCAACTGATTAACCGCTCGAGTGATTGAGCTTGGGTTTAGGTTGATCAATTTAGCAAAATCTCGCTGTCCGATCCCCGGGTGGTCCCCAATCTTCATCAGATAAAAGTAGTTTGTGGCATTGACATCATACGGTTCCAGCGCTGTCGTGACGTAAGTCGTAATTGCCATGTTCAACTGCGCAATCTGTTGAATGAAGTCATTTTTTTGACTGGCTTTAGTCACAAGAAGCCCCCCTCTTACGTAAGTTCGCTTCTATTATAACATTTTATCCAAAATGACCATGGATATGGTGCTCGGATAATCCACCTAAAAAGCCGCTCATAACTTCACGGATGCATCATTACAGCAAACTACCCGCCTGCTGTGACACTACCTTAGCCGCCAACTGATTGGCCGATTCAATTGCCGCTGGTAACGATTGACCGGTTGCTAAGCCTGCCAACATGCCACCACAATGGGTATCCCCCGCACCAATCGTGTTGACGACCGGTACCCGTTCACTCGCAATCACCTCACCGTTACCGTGATCATAGTAGTACGTCCCACGTTCCCCTAACGTGATGATCACTGGCTGTTTGGTCTGTTGATAAATTTGAGCTGCCACCGTCGCCATCGGTTGTTCTGAAGCCGCAAAATAACAAAATTCAGTTTCATTACAGTGAATGATAACGTTGGGTTGTAGCAGTTGCGCAACTGTTTTCGGTTTTAAATAAGCCATTCGCGGCGAGGCATCAAATAAAATAATCGCATCCGGCGCCTGTCGTCGAAGCTGCGTTAAAATCCGCTCGGCCATTTCGGCATCTTCGAGCTGATAGCCACTTAAATACACGTAGGCGTAATCCGTTAACTGAATGCGGTCAAACCAATCATCTCGCCAAACTTGGTCGATACCGGGAATGGTCAGAAAACTTCGTTCACCTGAAGGCTCAACAAGTGACATATCCCACCCGTTATCGGCCTCGTCGACAGTTAGAAGCTCTGGAATTTGCTTGGTTCGTAATTGCTCACGAACGAGTTGGGCATACTGACCCTGGCCCACCGGCACGAACAAATCGGCTGGTGCTTGAGCATACTGCATCGCGCCATATACGTTGAAGGCTGAGCCACCCACCATAGTGGTCATGAGTTGACCGGTCACATCACTACCAGAAACCGGTAAGGTGGGAACGTTGACAACAACGTCCACGTACGCTGCGCCCATAATTAACGTCCGTTTCATTTTGACACCTGAACCGCGCCAGAACGGTGCATGGCCTTAACGATTAACATACAGACGATTGCGAATAATCCGGAGATGAATACCCCCAAACTATTATCCTTGAAGATCCCGTGAGCAAACGGGCCGGTCCAAACCGCGTTATTGGTAAACAGAAAACCAGTAACCGTTGCCAAAACCCACGACACAATACCACCCCAGTTATAGTGGACCGTTGAATCAGCCGTCATCAAGTTAAGGGCGTAACCCTGACGTCGAAACATCTGACTGTCACATAGAAAAATTGCGACCCAACTCGCCAAACAGATACCTAGAAAACTCAGGAAAATTTCAAAGTTACCTAAAAAGTTACCCGAAATGAATAAGACGTATACCGGGATTAAAATCACAATTAAACTATGAATCGTTAATGATGTTGGCTGTGACACCTTGATGCCAATCGTCGCCAAATTGATTCGGGCAGACCGCAGCGACACGATACACTGTGGAATCAGACCACCGGCGGCGACTAGGAAGTAGATCACACCAATCCAGCTTGGTAAGGCCGCGTACATCACGTCAAAGGGATTGCTAGCAGCTGCGAGATTCGGTTCGATCGTGCTTAATAACACTCCACCAGCCATTAAGACAAATAGTGGCACAGCGCCGCCCATCGTAGTATTCCAGAAAGTAGCAGCTGGTTTAGTCGTTGGCTTCACGTAAGCGCCCCAGTCCGCGGCGGCCATTGACCAAGAAATACCCGAACCAGCAGCCACAATACTAACAGCTGGCAAAAAGCCCTTTAACCAACTACCACTCGGTGCACTTAAAGCGGCCGACCAGTTCGCTTTAGCCAAGAACAGGCCCAAAATCACAACGGTGATCAGCCCAAAAATCCAGCTCAACCAGGTTTGAATTTTGGCTAACGTCGCTTCTTTTAATAGCCCTGATAAAACAACGAGGCCACCAAAGATCACAAGCGCAATAGCTGTGGTCACGAATGATTGTTTAACGTGAATCACCTTGAAGAGCGAGACCAATAATAACGTCCCAGTAATCACGTTGACGGCTAGCCAACCGACCATGTTGAACCAGGCGATGGCGTTAGGAATCTTGTTACCGTGGGTGCCATAGGCCGCCCGACTTAACTTAAAAGTCGTCACGCCTTCTCGTTGACCAATCATGGCGACCCAACCTGGTGCTAAGAATGATAGTGCGCCCACAAAGGCCGCTAGAATTGCTTGAAAAAATGATAAATGATAGCTCACAATAATTGCGCCATACACAAAGCCCATAATGCCAATGTTGGCCGCAAACCAGTTATAAAATAATTTGCCAGGTGTTAACGTCTTTTCTGAAGCAGGTACCTTAATCGATTCTTGATCCATTTTTCAACGCCCCTATATCTTTGTTGTGTTGGTCAGTAACTTGTCGGCATAGTTCGATAAATCATGTTGCGGGTTTTGCTGGTCAATCAATTGACACCACTGTGAGTCAATAGCACGAAAGCCGGTTTTTGCTCCACAAATTGCGGTGGCCATGGCACCAATCGTATCAGTATCGCCGCCAAGATTGGCGGCTAACAGCGCTGATTGGTGGACATTTTGGGCAAAATAGGCAATTGCTACCGCAGCGGGAACACTCTCCGAAATCATGGTGCCAGTCCCCACTAAATTGTAGAGACTCCGACTAAACTGCGCCTCATCGCCTTGATAATGATGCGCCAGCTCAATTCCTAAGAGTAGCCGGTCATGGGTTCGGGCTGCCCAAGTTGGTGCGCCACGCCCAAACGCCTGATCATTGCACTGTAACGCGTAGGTCACGATTTCGTCCCAGCTATAATCCACCATCGCGGCAGTCACAGCTCCCGCAACCATGGCAGCGCCACTGTACGCCACATCGCTGGCATGAGTGATTTGCGTGACTGCGCACACCAAGTCGACTAATTGATCCTGTTGCGATGGTTCAAACAACGTGCCAATGGGTGCAATGCGCATGGCTGCCCCATTGGTCAACGCCTTTTGAGTAACCGGTCGCGGATCTTGCCCAGCTTTGATTGCCAGTAACGCGGCTTTACTACTTGGTCCCAAGATGTTGTGGTGCCAAGCATCTACTTGATCCGCCCATGCCAGAATGTGGTCAACCAAGTTTGTGGGCTCCGGTTGCCAATTGGTTTCAATCAGCGAATCCAAGATGGCCAACGCTTGGTTCGTATCATCCGTGTACTGGCCACGCTCAAAGTTGATGCCAATGTCATTGTCAGCTGGGCTCGCCATAAAGGTGGTGATCCGGCCATTGAACGCAGTCCGAATCTTGGACACCGGCCACAACTCTGATGGCATGCCCATAGCATCACCGATTGCTTGACCATACAGCGTTCCTAAAATCTTGTCTCTTGCTCTCAAATGAATCCTCCTTTCTTAGTCAGTAACAGCTTGAAACTTCTCACCGATTAACGTCGCATAAAACGTTGGTAAAAATCGGTCATTATTTGAAGTATATTATACTTTAAATCAAAGAACAACCAACTTAACTCGTTAAAAACACCGCATTTACGGTATTTTCAGCACAATATCACCCTTCATAACAAGCAAATCATGACTCAGAAATTTGAGCCAGTTCCTGATAGAGCCCCTTTAACTGCTGATAAGCCAACTGATAAATATCGTAGTACCGATTATAAATTTTATGACGATCAATTCGTGGTTCAACTCGTTGATCAATTTTGTGCCACTGGCTCACGGCATGCGCTGTCAAAGCCCCGACACCGATACCGGCCAGCATGGCACTACCAAGGTCCGCTTCCCCACCAGTCCGAGTCGTCAGCACCGTTTTCCCTGTCACATCAGCAATCAACTGCACCATCTTTGCCGATTGACTGACGCCACCCACTAACGTAAAGCTGTCGCCAACCTGATTACCGAATTGTGCCAAGCTTTGTCGAACGGCGTAGGCAATCGCTTCTTGAAAAGCCTGATATAGCTCTGGTCTGGTAGTGGTCAGTGACAGTCCTAAGACGGTGCCGCGAACATCTGAATCCCAGAGTGGACTACGTTCGCCCATAAAATACGGTAAGACGATTAAACCATGACTTCCAGCTGGTACGTCAGCACTTTGTTCATCCAAACTTCTCAATCGATCTTTGTCCGTTAGTTCAACCGCAAAATTTTCAGTAAACCAGGTCATAATGGCGCCCGCCGTGTTCGCACCAGTAAAGTTGTAGTAATTTTCCGTTGGCCGATAAGTGTATGGCCAGCCAATGAGTTGCCGATTCAAAAGCAGTTGGTTCGTGACTACGGCGGCGTTCATCGAGGTACCAAGCGCAATGGTCACTTGTCCGGGTGCCAACACACCGGTGCCAACCGTGGCCGGACCGACATCGACCCCGGTATTAAAGATTGGCAGATCAGCTGGTAAGCCTAACTTCATGGCCCAATCTGCCGTTAAATAGCCTGCGGGTTCTGTGCTCGTCACAAACTGTTGCGGTAATTTCGTCAGGTCTAACCCTAATAATTGCGCCAAACTGGGTGACCACATCCGTTGAGTTAAATCGAACACACCACCAAAGTTGCCAGCGGCCGTGTAGTTAATTGATTTCGCACCGGTAAGTCGCATGATGACGTAGGATTCTGGTGATAAAAACTGGTCGGTTGCTTCATATAATTGTGGCTCATGCGCCTTCAACCACATGACCTTGGTAAAGCCAAAGTAAGGGTCGGCCACGTTACCAGTTAACTGCACTAGATCATGATTGCTGATGTGTTCATGAACTCGCTGCGTTTCAGCTGTCGCCCGTCGATCCATCCAGATGAGCGTTGGCCCCAGAACTTTACCGTCTGCATCCACCGGCACACCTGACCCGCCATACAGACCATCGATGCCAACGCCAATGATGTCACCATTGCGGGCCACTTTGGCCAGTCGTTGCAGCGAGTCAGTAACTGCGTTAAACCAGTCGTTGGCGTTTGCCTGCGCCCAACCCGCTCTGGGTGTCTCAATGGTGTACGTTGATTTAACCTGCTCAATAATTTGTCCTGAAGTCGTCATCAAAATTGCCTTGGTGCTCGAGGTGCCGATATCGATGCCAATCAAGTAGTTCGTCATAGTGGTCGCTCCCGTTCTTTGTGTGGAATTGCTGCGGACAGTGGCGCTAACGGGTTCATTATACTGAACATGCAAATCGTAACCTCAGAATTTGGCTTAGATTTGAGAAAATCAGACATTGTTAAATGTATGTTAAAAAGGGAACCACCATTTGGTGATTCCCTTTAAGCACTTCTCATTTAATCATCCGTAACGATAATCAGCTCTCGTTTACTTATGATCCATAATCAACAGTTGCTTGTTACCCGTGATATAACGACCGTTCGTTAATTGGAACCGAGTTGTCCGACCGTGCTTCACGATACGTTTCACTTTGAGCTTAGTACCCTTCTTGTATGAACGCACTTTTTGGTTAGCAGATAACTTCGCATCCTTATAGCTGTTCACACGGTTACCAATTACTCGAACTTGCTTCACTTTGCTACTCCGGAAATGGCTGTCCGCAACGTACTTCGAGCTTGCAGTAATGTAGCCACCATTCACTTTGTAACGCTTGTTGCCCTTCTTGTCATAGGATACGCCGAGCACACGGAAACTTTGTGCTTTAGCACGACTCTGTTTCTTGTAAGACTTAACTGGGCTCGTTAAGGAAACGTTCTTGTGAAGTCGCATTGCCCGCTTTGCGTAAACTGTGTGAGGACGTGAAGTTGTTGATTGGTTGGTGTTTGAGTTACCACCACCCTGGTTTTGGTTATTATTGTCTGGGTTGGTGTTGTTATCAGGTGTAGTATTTTCGTTGCCGTTGTTGGTGTCGCCACCACCGCCTGGAGTACCGTTATCACCGCCACCGCCTGGGGTTTCGCCTTCTTCACCGCCACCGCCTGGGGTTTCGCCTTCCTCACCACCTCCACCTGGAGTTTCGCCTTCTTCGCCACCTCCACCTGGAGTTTCGCCTTCTTCTTCAACAAATGGATTGACAGTTAAATCATATTTCGAAATTGAATATTGACCGCGAACCGATTCTGAATCAAATTTCAGTTCAATTCCTAATTTCAGTGTCTTATCACCTTCAACTGATAAAATATTCTTCTCGTCGTCAGCTTTAACACTTTCATTGTCCACTAGAAGTTGATTAATTTTGAGTAGGTCGCTATTCCCACCAATCGACATCTTTGGTTGGATTTTGTCATAACTTACTTCATTCTGTTCATTAGCGTTAACTTCCCTGCTAACATTTTGCGAATCGAATACGTATTTACCAATATCTTTTACGTTCGGTAAGTTAATCTCTAAGAGTGAGTTTAATCTAAACGCACGATCACCAAGTTCTTCCGCATTCTTCAATTCAAGTTTCTCAATCTGGTTTCTTGCGAAGGCCGACTGACCGATGTGTGTGACTTCTGGTAAGTTAACGGTTTTAATTTCATTATGCCAAAAGGCAAAATCTCCGATTGTCTCCACGTCAGGTAGGTTAACATCTTTGATTCCGTTACTCATGAATGCACCAACATCAATTTCAGTAACTTTTGGCAAATCTAGTTTAGAAATATTGTTATCTAAAAACGAATTTGAACCAATATAGGTGACTTCATCTAAGTTTACATCGTTTAGAAGATTATTTCTGAAAGCTGCGTTTCCAATTACTTTTAATGATGGTAACTCCAATTCAGTTAACCGATTATTTTCGAATGCCTCGTAGTCAATTTCTTGAACCATCGGTAAATCTAAATGTTTTAACCGGTTATCTGTGAACGCGTCGCCTCCGATTTTAGTTACATTTGGTAAGTGTAAATTTTCAATTTTATTATTTGAGAATGTACCGTATTCAATTTTTGTTATGTTGGGAAGGTTGACATTCAAAATTTGATTATTCGCGAACGCATACCCTCCAATAATTTCCAACCTAGGAACATCTTCTTCATCAATATTGACGATTTTGTTTTCATAGAATGCCTGAACGCCAATTTCAGTAATTTCAGGAAGATCAATTTCTTGAATTGAATTTCCTGAGAAGGCATAATTCCCGATTTTTCCGCTTCCTTCGATTGTTACTTTTGAAATTCCCGGTAACTCAGAATCATAATTACCTGCTGCATATTGAAGATTGTTAAAGCTAAACGTTGAGTTGCCAATACTTTTAACAGCTGTTTCTCCAATCACATCAGGAATTCGTAGTGCAGCTCCGGCTAATAATTTCTCGGCAGTTTCTGTATTAGCTTGTAAGCCAGTGATATTCCCTTGTGAGTCAAGCCTAACATCATCTTCACTCAAAGTCACTTCTTCGACATTCTCAACATCCCGAACCGTCTGCGTAACAGGCGTCTCTTGCGCGTTCTTCACATTCGCCATCGCCGGTGTCGCAGTCCCAATCAGTAATCCTAACGCTAATACACTACTGAACAACTTAATCTGTTTTTTCATTCCGAGTCCTCCTATTGTGGGGGGCTAAAAGTAACAACAACTGTTTTGCTGTCTTAAAAGTAACAGATTGGCAATAGTGTTTGCCATAAATATGCTATGAGTTCATAAAAATATACTAATTTGGTCAAATTCTCCTCACACTTTTTCGCACATAAAAAGTGCCCTAATCGCTGTTAAATCAGTTTTTCGAGCCATCGACCATATAAAAAGCTGCTGTCACTTCAAATCAGGTAACAGCAGCTTCAAAATTATTCAGTTAAATCAAAATCACTTTACATAAGCTGTCTTAAAATTCCACTCCTCACCAGCCGTATTATGCACAATCCCCTTCACATTCGGATTTTGCAAATACGAAGTGGTCTGTTGATAAAGCGGGGTCATCCCTTGATCCTTGGTAAACAGCCGACTGGCCTGAACCAAGTCATGCCAGCGCGCTTCAGCGTTGTTGGCATCCTGATTCTGTGCCTTACTAATCAAGGCGTCGTAGGCTTTATTACTATACTTCCCATAATTATAAGCCGTGCCAGTTTCTGGAATCTGTAAGAACGAAATTGGGTCCTTGAAGTCGGCGCCCCAACTCGAAACCGTCATGTCAAACTCACCCTTTTGACCGAGCTGGTTGGCAACCTGTCCGGGTACTTGTTTGATGTCGAGGTTGAAACCGGGTAATACCTGTTCCAGTTGGCCCTTCAAGTACTGTGTGACCGGGCTGGTTGTCTGATCATCACTGGCGGCAGTCACGGTTAAGGACAACTTCTTCAACCCTAACTGCTTCAGGCCTTTCTTCCAGTAGGCTTGGGCCAAGGCTTTATTGTAAACCACGTGGTTCTTAACCTTCTGTGCCTGACCGAAGTCTTCACCGGTCTCCGGATCAGCTGCAAGTCCGCTGGTGACAAAACCAGTTGGTGTCGTTGAGCCATTTCCAAGCACTTTCTTGGTTAATTCATCACGGTTGACTGCCAGTGAGAACGCCATTCGAATATTGCGATTATGAATGGCTGCGCGCCGGACGGAATTTGGATCCTTGAAGTTGTATTTGAGGTAGGTAATATAAGCGAAAGCGTATTGCTTGAAGGCCTTATTATTTTGATAATTCTTCACTTGTTCGCTTGAAAGTGGCGTTAAATCCAGCTTCTTTTGGCGGTATAGGTCTAATCCCGTCGAATTATCGGCGACAATTTGATAATTAATCTTGTGTAACTTCACGGCCTTTTTATCCCAGTATTGGTTATTCTTAACGAAGTCCCACTTATTGCCGGTCCCAGTCCAATTTTCAATCTTAAATGGGCCGGAATAGACGTTGTACTGTGAGCGTGTCGCATACTTTTTACCATATTTTTCAACGATTCGCTGACTCTGTGGCGCAAATAACGAGTACGTCATCAACGTTTTAAAGTAGGCGATTGGTTTATTGAGTGTAACCACGACCTTGTGCTTTCCCACCGCTTTGATACCTAATGTCTTAGCGGCAACCTTACCATCGTTGACTTTTGTCGCGTTCTTAATACCGCTGAACAGATAAGCATACTGCGACTTAGTGGCTGGCGTTACGGTTCTACGCCATGAATAAACAAAGTCCTGAGCTGTGATGGCCGAACCGTTACTCCACTTTGCATGCCGCAAGTTGAAGGTCCAAGTTTTACCATCCTTTGAGACGCTGCTGGACTTCGCCAAACCGGACGTTACCTTCCCGTTCTTACCAAGGCGGAAGAAACTTTCGTAGGCGTTTCCCGTTTGACTAAAATCAGTTGCCTTTGAAATATCCAGTGACCCGATTGGCTGTGACATGCTGAGATTCAGCGTTTGCTTATTGCTGTCACTTGACTGCTTACCACATGCGGCAAGTAAGACGGCCACCCCAGCCACCATTATTGTCGCGACGTACTTTGTTCTCTTGACCATTTTGACATCTCCTGTGTACCCAAATTGATTAACCCAAATACCGATCTGTCCCGACACACCTCCATCAACGATTGCACGAAAAAAGTGCACCAAAGCCACTTCTGGCCTTGATGCACTCCACGCGTTCAGCGTTGTTTACTGGCAAAATTGCGCACGCCAATGAAACAATTCAGTGAACGTTTGAGAAACCACGGTCATTCCAATTGTTGTGTTGACACATACACATTTTGCAACAATCAACTGACATCATCGTGATTTCCTCCCTGCTCTGTATTTGATAATTCAAGCATAATCATTTGGTTACTAAAAGTCAACAATACCGTCAACGCTGATCGGAGTCTTAATTTACCCGTTCGAAGGCTGTTTACACTCTCAGAAATGAGTGTCGTATTATTTCTGAACGTCTTCTCGATTTTTCTGAGTTTCAAAAAGTACGTCAACGTGTCTGATTGCATTTCACAAAATTGGCCAATTACACACTAAAAAAAGTCAAATTAGAACTAAACCTTCTCTTGTAGGCATTTACAGGTTAAAATCCAAAGTTACAACACTGAAAACTGCAGATTGAACAAACTCACTTTAGAATCATGTGCATCGTTCAAACTGGGAACCTCGATTATGCTTCCAATCATTTAGCATTTTTATCTAAAATTCGCTACAACCTATCCCGGTCTTAACGGCAAAAATCGAAATATTTATCATTTTAATTTTCACACCGAAAAATTCTCAAATCACACTTGCACAAAAACGATTTTACCGCTACATTTTCGCACCAATTATATTTGTTATAAATTTCAAACCAGTATTCTTCAAAATATGTCCAAAATCAACTCAAATTACTTTCCAAAATGACTAGTTTTTCAGCATCGATAACTTATCCCACTATGCCATTATGATTCATAACTTATACCACATAATGACTAAACAACCGCAAACAAATTGTCGAAACTTTCACATTTTCAACCATCAAAAAATTCTATAACACCATGCAGAATTTAACCCCAGAATTCAACCTACCAGCATTTTAATCACTTAAAATTTCAATAATCCATTCAAAAGATTGTCATAATCAAGCAAATAACTATTTTCCAATGATTCTTATCGTTTGATAACTAAATCTCACCATGATATTCTGCCCGTGAGTTAAGAATCACACACTAGAAAGGAGTAACACATTATGAAAATTGGGGTTCCTAAGGAAATTAAAGACCAAGAAGAACGTGTCGGGGCGACACCTAGCACCGTTGCCAGTTTGATCCACGCGGGTCATACGGTGGTCGTGGAAGCAGGTGCCGGCGTTGGGTCTGGTTATTTGGACGAAGACTACACCGCACAAGGCGCAACATTAGGCAGTGCGGCTGAAGCCTGGGATGCCGAAATGATCATTAAGGTTAAGGAACCGTTACCATCAGAGTACGGCTTCTTCAAAAAGGGCATGATTGTCTACACTTATCTCCACCTGGCCGCGGATCGTGAATTAACCGACGCCCTGCTGGCTAACGAAGTCACCGGGGTCGCGTATGAAACCATGGTTGGTCGTACCGGTGGTTTACCATTACTCTTCCCAATGAGTGAAATTGCGGGCCGAATGTCCATCCAAGTTGGTGCGCACTTCTTAGAATCTGCACATGGCGGCAAAGGGATCTTACTACCTGGTGTTACCGGTGTTCATCGTGGCAAAGTTACCATCATTGGTGCTGGTACCGTTGGCTTCAACGCTGCTAAAGTAGCCGTTGGCATGGGTGCTCAAGTGACCATCTTAGATATCAACGCCCAACGTTTAGCCGAAGTGGATAACATTTTCAACGATAAGATCCAAACGTTGATTTCCAACCCGCATAACATTAAAACCGCTGTCGAAGGTGCTGACTTAGTGATTGGTGCCGTACTGATTCCTGGCGCTTCTGCACCTAAGCTGGTGACGGAAGACATGATCAAAAACATGGCTGACGGTGGCGTGATCGTAGATATTCCAATCGACCAAGGTGGGATCTTTGAAACCAGTACTCACGCGACAACGCATGACGATCCAGTTTATGTGTCACACGGTATTATCCACTACACTGTTGCCAACATTCCAGGCGCCGTACCAAAGACGTCAACTGATGCCCTCACCAGCGCAACAGTGGGTTATGCCATTGAAATTGCGAATAAGGGTATCAAGGCTGCGGCCGATGATAACAACACCGTTTTCACTGGCATCAACACCTTTGCTGGCCAATTAACATCCAAGGCCGTTGCGGACAGTCTCGACTTACCATTCGCTCCATTCCAATAGATTGAGTTGTGATCATTATGGCAAAAAAAATAGACATCAACCTCATCTTAAAAAATGCGAGTAAGAGCGAAGAAGAACGTACGTTAAGTCTGTTTGATCTGTCGATTCTGGGAATTGGTGCGATCATTGGTACCGGGATTTTAGTGCTGACCGGTATCGTGTCGGCCACAGAGGCTGGCCCTGGTGTGGTCTATTCCTTCCTGATTGCGGCAGTCGCCAGTGGTTTGATTGGACTGTGTTATTCCGAACTAACCACCAGTATGCCAAATTCTGGTAGCGCTTACATCTATGCGTATGTATCGCTAGGTCAGGTTGGTGGCTTCTTTGCCGGCTGGTCGCTGATTGGCGTTTATGTGACCACGACTGCGACGGTGGCAAACGGCTGGACCGGGTATTTGAATTCCTTTTTAAAAGAAATTCACATTAATTTACCGGGCAGTCTGCTGGCCTCCCCGTTCGTCGGCGGTATCATGAACTTACCTGCGATCATCATGATCGTCCTGATTACCTTTGTTTTAACCCGCGGTACGAGCGAGAGTAAGTGGATCAACAATATTTTGGTGATTATCAAACTGTTGGTGATTCTAACTTTCATCGGCGTGGCCATGTTTGACGTTAACACCGCTAACTGGCACCCATTCACACCTTTCGGCGCGTCTGGGATCTTCACCGGTGCTTCGACCGTCTTCTTCACCTTCCTTGGCTTCGACGCTCTGGCAACTTCAGCGGAGGACGCCAAAAACGTCAATCGTAACTTACCACGGGCCATCCTGATTTCATTAGTCGTCTGTACAACGCTGTACATCATTGTCAGCTTAGTCATGACGGGCGTGGTTAAGTACACCATGTTGAACGTACCAGAATCCATGTCATTTGTGCTCTTAAATAAGGGCCACGTGATGGCTTCTCAAATCGTGGCTGCCGGTGCCGTACTGGGAATCATGGCCGTGGTTTATGCGTTCATCTATGCCGGTTCTAACATCATGAAGGCAATGGGCCGTGGTGGCTTTTTACCAAAGAGTTGGGCCGCACTAAATGGTCACACGCAAAGCCCAAACACTGCGCTGTGGATCAACGGTCTATTAGCCGCAGTACTAGCCGGTTTCTTGGATATTAAAAGTCTGGCCATTATTGCCAACGTAGGCTCACTGACAGTTTTCGCACTGATTTCGTTAATTGTAATCGTCCTACGTAAGCAACAACCTGACTTAAAACGACCATTCAAGATTCCGCTTGGTAGTGTCATTCCCGCCCTGTCCGTGCTCGTTTGTCTCTTCCTCTTGGTCAACATTCAATTAAACGCCTGGTTGACCTACTTTGCCTGGTTAGTGATTGGTTTTATCATTTACTTTAGTTATTCTGTCCGGCATATTGATGCTGAACAAAATGGGTAAACTGTTGTGTTCCAAGTGATTCTTGACTCATACAAAATTAAAAATAACTTTTCCCACAAACAAAAACCAGCTTATCCGGGGGTTGACCGGATGGGCTGGTTTTGTGTTACTCATTAGATTGAGAAACGCAGCATCAATGGCATTTTAGTAAGTAGTAAATCCTGACAGAAATTGACATAACTGTTTTTCCTGCTTGTGCATATCCATTAAAAATTGTTCCCACTGACCGGCTTGTGAGACACCAATACCGTACTCGGTAACTTGCGGTCGCGATTCATCATCTACATATTGACCTTCAATCTGTACCGTATCGCTTACTGCAACATCAGTCCCAGATAAATGGATCAATACGCCTCGATTACTTTGAAATCTCAACATGTAAGCCATCATCTGTAATCTGTCATGACTCGCAATTCCTTCAGGAAACTTATACTTTGCATCTACGGGCACTTGAATTTCGCCTTTTTTCAGATAATCTGGATAAATTAGCCCCTTATCCACTCTGTCTTTAAAAAGATACTGTTTATCCTGACCAATTTTATTATGTGAGTGAACAAAGTTTTCTTCAATAACGGCCCCAATATATTCTTCAAATAACCAGGCTGCATCAATCAAGATACCATTTAATATCGATTTAGAGCCTTGCTGTAGCTCAGTACCTTCTAGAAATGCTCGACAAATTCGGATTAAAGGTAAATAGTTCAAAAAATAATTATTTCTGAGTTGAATTTTTTTACTCTGTGCAATGACCTTTTGTCGATTCTTCAATTGGTAATTTGGTGTGTTGGCAACGATCAACGCAACGTTTTTTCTAATTGTTTGATCTCGATTTAGTAAGTTTCTTAAATTAACATCTGCCTTAATAGCCTCTAGCGCATGCCGAATTAACTCCAATAGTTCCGTATCCCTGGTAAACTGATGGCCATTTGTTGCAAATTTACCGACAAATGGCACATTAACTTTCAATTGTCGTTTAACATCAATTGCACCGTGTAATTGGTAATCATTGAACTGTTTATTCTCATATTCCTTGTATATTCCTGCTTGCATTGCTTTATTCAATAACGCAGGAATAAACATGGCGAGAATTTTGGTACCAGTCATTTTCCCGATATTCAAACCTAGTTCACTACTAAGATTCAAATGTAGTGCACGATAAATCATATATCTCAAAAAAAATTGATTCTGACTTGAATCAACCCTTAACCCAATTTCTAGTTGACTAGTTCTGATCGATAAAAAGCCAACAATATTTGTCGTCCAAAGTTGACCTTTGTAGTGCGTTATCAAATAGCTATCAGACGCTGACAAATCGGGACTAGATTTCAACGCAGCTGGAAAAGATAAGACGCCTTGGTTCGTCAGAGCAGCGAGATTTTGATCACTAATTTCTTTAATTAGGCCCTTAGAAGCAATATTACTGGCAACTGGCTGATTATCCTTCAATTCATACTTCATAACCAGCACCCCTACTTGGTAGAGTCAAAAACTTTTTTAAATTTTGATAATCGATCTTCAAAATCGTCTAATCCTTGAAGATACTCGGTCAGCAACGGTTCGATATCCTCCTGCCATACGTCATCAATACTGACCTCTGGATCAGTGAGTCGCATGCAATAACCGGGGCCAATTTCATAATCTTGACTGAGCACATCATCTTTACGAATCGCATCGTTTAATCGGTTGAGTTTATTCGTTATTTTTCGGCGCACTTTTTGGTCTTGAATGACATTCAACATTTTGACACTGTCCACCGCGTTGATTCTAATGAACCTAAACCGCCTTCTCATTGCAAAATCAATAGTCTCCGCGCTTCGATCAATGTCGTTCATTGTTCCAATAATATATACATTTTCTGGAATATAAAATGCTTCATCAGACTTACGATGTAAATTTGCATATTGGGTCGTTACCGCGCTTGCCTTACCACGATAGCCAGGATCAATCGCAAAGAATAATTCACCAAAAATTTTGCTGAGATCACCACGATTAATTTCATCTATGACAAAAATATAAGGTTTTTGAGTATCTGCTTTGGCTAGATTACAGAACGTCATGAAGATACCGGGTTGCAAGGAGAATTGAAGTTGGCCACCTTCTAATCCAGCAGGCCGAAGTCCTTCCACAAAATCTGTGTAGTCATAACTCGGATGAAATTGAACAAAACCGTACTGTTTACTTGCCATTAACGCTTCACGCGGTACGCCCAAAATATTTGAGGCAATCGTCTGGGCCGTGTAAGTTTTACCGGTCCCTGGAGCACCATGCAAGATGATATTTTTATCTCTTAACAACTGGCTGGATAACTTTTGATTATAAAGTTTTTGATCAAAGTACTTCATATTCTTAAGAATATCGGGGTAGTTTGATTCATTAATATTAATTTCAGAATCATCAACCTGATTAACTTTATACTTCGCACTGTAGGCTCTAATTTCTTGACCAACCAGTTTAATCGGTACTTCAAAATTAGTATTAGTCGTGAATTTATCATGTGTGAGCGTCTTAAAGTTTTCAACCCGTGGACTGGCTATAAAAACCCGTGGTTCCCCAAAAATAGTTCCGCCCCAGTCAAAATATAAATTAACCCAACCAATATTCACGTACGGTGTTTTCAAAAGTTCGTTTTTACCAAATGCAAAATGACGCGTTACTTTTGTCCCATCACTTAATTCAATTGGTTTAGTCTTGCCACCTACTACATAATTTTCAATCTGGTCTTTATACTCTGTAGGCGTTTCTTTGGCAATTGATTTCTGACAAATTTGAAAGAATTCAGTCACATAATCTTCAAACATCTTAACGTCTTGTTCATTCAGTTGATCTTCCATAAATAGTTGCTCCTAATTTAATTTGTCGATTTATTTCATAAAGTTCAAACCATCCGCCAATTAGATTACAGATGTGAATGGCCTTACATTTGAAATTCCGTTTTACGGCTATCCTTGTTTACAAAACACTTGTAAGTATTATTCTTTTATAAATAATACACTATCGCACCCTTGTTCAGCCAAAATATTTTTATAAGTGACTAAAAATAACCTCAAAACACGCATTCCTTTCACTGAGAGTGATGTGTTTTGAGGTTATATCGCGTTACCATTGGCGTTATACCGGCAATTACCAAGAAGTTATCCATTCCTGCTTTTGAGCACTTTCCGCATTAATTTTAGTCATCAAACTAAGTTCATTTTTTATACTCTCAAAAAAATCCAAATCAAACAAAAAGTACCGTAGATTTCCTCATCAAATTCAGAAATCTACGGCACCTTATTCTGTAACTAGCTAAGCATAGCTTGATGCCACTTATTTTTACAACACGATTAACGCCTAAAGCTTCGCAATCAGCTTCAACGAATCTTGGACATCTTCATCCGACGCTTCAGCCATCTTTTGAGAAATGTTTTCGGTGATAATCATCCCCATCACGCGCTTAACACTCGCTTCAACGGCACTTAATTGCGTGATGACGTCCGCACAGTCGCGGCCCTCTGCCATCATAGCTTGGATGCCGCGCAGTTGGCCTTCCGCACGCTTTAAACGATTGATTAACTTTGGATCACAAGCCATCATGACACCTCCTTGAATTAACCCCTACTATATCACGAGTTCATGTACTGTGCCAGTCGTGCCTTAAAGGCTGGCTCTGGCGTAAAGCCCACGATGCGATCAACCACTTGACCGTCCTTTTTAACGATGAAAGTTGGAATCCCTTGAATCTGCATTTGCTGGGCAACTTGCTGGTTCTCGTCCACGTCAATGGCTTTAAACGATACTTGACCATCAAGCTCATTAGCCATATTTTGGACGATTGGCGCCATCATCTTACATGGTGGACACCAAGTTGCGTTGAAATCGACGACAACGAGTCCTGAATTAGTTTCCTGTTTAAAATTTTGATCATTAATTGTTTTAACACTCATCACGGCACCTGCTTTATTTTTGATTAACTTTATTATACCTATGTAGGGTATATATATCAAATAATTTGTTTTCACCATTAAAACAGCAATTATTTAATATATTGACATTATACCTTTAGGGGGTATAATAAATCACAACAAATGATAAATTTCACATATAGGAGGAATTACCATGTCAAACAAGTTCATAATTGTCGGCGGTGTTGCAGGTGGTGCGAGTGTTGCGACCCGATTACGCCGGTTAAATGAAGATGCGCAGATCGTGATGTATGAAGCAGGTCCCTATATCTCCTTTGCTAACTGTGGCTTACCCTACTATGTTGGTCAACAAATCAAAGAACGTGACAGCCTCTTCGTCTCCACACCCGAAGATATGCAACAGGACTTCAACATTCCAGTACACCTTAACAGTAAGGTTACAGCCATTGATGCTGACGCCCAGCAAGTCACCGTTCAGACGCCAGATGGTCAGATTCAAGATCACTACGACCACTTGATCTTATCCACTGGTGCCAGTCCAATCGTGCCTAACTTCCCTGGCTTGGCAGAAGCACAAAACGTCTTTACTGTCAGGACGGTACCCGATGTGGATGCCATTACCCAGTTCATTGAGACCACCAAGCCAACGCACGCAACCGTTGTTGGCGGTGGCTTTATTGGCCTTGAAATGGTCGAAAACCTCCACGACCGCGGTTTAGCCGTGACTTTAGTCGAAGCTTCTGATCAGGTCATGCCAAACCTAGATTTTGAAATGGCGCAGTATCTGCATGAGCACCTTAATTTAAATGGTGTCGATGTGCGCCTAAACACCAAGCTCAATGGCTTTACAGCACACGGCCACGTTCTTGAACTGGGTAACGGCGAGACGCTGCAAACGGACATGGTCATTCTAGCCATCGGTGTCAAGCCAACGTCTAAACTGGCAATTGACGCTGGCATCAAGACGAATGAAAAAGGCTTCATCACAACCAATGCGCAATTTGAAACCAACCTACCTAACGTTTATGCCATCGGTGATGTCAGCACCGTTGTGAACGCCGTCACCAAACAGACCGTTTCGATTCCACTGGCCGGTCCAGCCAACCGACAGGGCCGCTACCTCGCTGACCAACTCTGTGGCATTGATCACACCAACCCAGCTGTACTGGGTACTTCAGTTGCCAAGGTCTTCGCCTTAACTGCTGCTGCGACTGGTGCTAATGAAAAGCAACTGACTGCCGCTAATATGGCGTATGACGTCATTCACCTCCACCCTAATTCAAGTGCCGCCTACTATCCCGGCGCCGCACCAATCGAATTAAAGGTCCTTTTTGCGCCAACCGGTGAAATTCTCGGCGCTCAAGCTGTCGGGACTAAAGGTGTCACCAAACGAATTGACGTCATCGCGACTGCCATGCATTTTCACGCTAAAGTCAGCGAACTAGCTGATATCGAAGTGGCCTACGCACCGCCATACGCTTCAGCTAAGGACCCCGTTAACTTTGCTGGTTTTATCGCCATGGACGTTGCGGACAATTTAGTCAAGCGTGTCCAATGGCACCAAGTTGATCAATTGATTGCCAATAAAGCTTATTTTCTGGACGTCCGGAACCCTGATGAATTATTAGCGGAACCTAAAATTGAAACCGCTGTCTCGATTCCGCGAAGTGAAATTCGTGACCGTTTGAGCGAACTACCAAAAAATCAACCAATTTACGTTTACTGTGCAGTGGGCCTCCGTGGTTATAACGTGGCCCGTGTACTGGCACAAAACGGTTTTGATGTCTACAATCTGGACGGCGGCCTCAAAACTTATCGGGTCGCCAAATACCAGTTAACCCATCCCGAGACACCAGCGGCGAAACCCGCAGCGCCAACAACAGCGACGGCTGCCACCACGGCTCAATCCACCACAAAACAAATCGAACTGGATGCCTGTGGTCTCCAGTGTCCCGGCCCGATTTTGAAAGTGCGTCAAACCATGGACGACCTGGCTGACGGTCAGCAAGTTAAAGTGACCGCTTCTGACTTTGGCTTCTACAAGGATATCGACGCCTGGGCCAAGGCTACCCACAATACGATTATCAACAACGAGATTCAGGGTGACAAGGTCGTAGCGACGGTCCAAAAAGGTGTCACAACTGAGGCCTGTGACACTTTGGCGACCGAGGCTGCCACGACTTCAAGTCACGAGCCCACCACAAATACCAATAATGAAGGCACAACGATCGTTGTCTTCGACGGTGACTTTGATAAGGCGATTGCCAGCCTCATCATCGCTCAGGGTGCCGCTGCAATGGGCCAGCCAGTCACCATGTTCTTCACCTTCTGGGGACTCAACGTCATTAAGCGCCCCGGCGTTAAACTTCACAAACGTGGGATGGCCAAAATGTTTGATATGGCCCTTCCTCACGGTGCTCAAAAGCTCCCACTTTCCAACCTCAACATGTTGGGTGCTGGTCGCAGCATGATGAAAAAACTCATGCGGAAAAATAACGTGGATCAACTCGAAACCATGTTACAAAAAGCACAGGATGCTGGCGTTAAAATGGTCGCTTGTACCATGAGCATGGACTTGATGGGCGTTGAGCAGGCCGAATTAATTGATGGCGTCGAATTTGGCGGTGTTGCATCGTACCTTGGTGATGCCCGCCAACGTAACACCAGTTTGTTTATTTAAAGTTACCGCGTAAAGGTGACCCAGTTGGGTCACCTTTTTTACGTTGTCTGAAAGGTCCTCGGTAAGGATTTACAATTGTGAAATGAAAATGCAGTTGACAACTCGAACGTATGTTCGTAAAATAATCATGAGGTGATCAACATGCGTAAGGAGTCCAGAGACCTAAAGGCCCGCTACGAGCGCTACTTTCTCCGTGAATACAAGTATCGCTACTGGCTGTTAGCTGTGAATAACCATTTTTTTGACCGCTATTACTTCTTCATTGAGAAGCAGCGAACCGGTTCCAAGCTCGTCCACTCCAGGGAATTATTAGCCATTAAACGCGATCCAGCGCTGTACCGCGAAGTATTGCGCGACCTTCGCACCTTTACGCAACTGCGGCTGATCGAACGGGACACTCATCAGCTGGTACACCCCACCAAGGACATTACCCACGATATCTACCATGGACATAGTTAGCGATGACGTTAACGAGGTGATTGTGATGATTCGAGAAGTACCAAGAGAACTGTGGTTGTACCCCGACCGTGGCATGATGAAGTGGCTCGGCTTTTTTATGAGTGACCACACGAACTATATGGAACAGGAAGGTTCACGTGAGCGCCCCGTAACCCCCTTACCACCAATGTCGGCATCAGACATTGACCAGCAACTTCAGACGAGTTGGGAGCGAACCAAAAAAGCAACCCTTCAATTGATGACGGCTAAGGGTTTAACTGAATTAACGGGTGTGGTGATTGGCCATCAAAACAGCGTCGTGTTCCTTCAAACCGATACCGAGCTTGTCACCGTCAACGTAGCCGATATTCGCCACGCAACCGTCATCCCGGCTAAAAAATGGTGGTCATCATGACCACTCCACTTTCAGATCCATACCGATTGCCCGTTCACGATATTCTCTGCATTGACTGCAAGTCCTTTTACGCCTCAACGGAAGCCATCAAACGCGCAGAGTTTCCAACTTCAGCCAAAATTGCAGTATTGTCCAGAGAAGAATCCAGTGGCGGCTTGATTTTAGCAGCAAGCCCCTATGCCAAGCAAAATTACGGTGTTAAGTTAGGCACTCGGCGCTATGAACTCAGGGAAGACATGGACTTAAAGCTAGTCGATCCACATATGCAAGACTACATTCAACTGAACTATCAAATCAATAAAATCTACCGGCAGTTCACCGATGATACCCACTGGTTCCCCTATTCGATTGATGAGAGTTTTCTCGACGTGAGCGGATCCCATAAGTTATTTGGTAGTAACGTTGAGATTGCGAGAGCCATTCAAGATCGCGTTTTTGAGCAGACCGGTATTATCACGACGGTGGGCATTGGCCAAAATCCCTTACTAGCTAAATTGGCGCTCGATAACGCGGCCACTGACGAGAGTGTCACCTACACCGCTAATACCGCGACAGCTGACGTTACCTTACCAGCCACTGTTGACGGCGCATCTCAGCCGCAAACGATTAAGGACGTCACTGGCAAAACTGGTCAAACGTTGACGTTGAACGTTCCTACGCTCACTGGTTATACAGCTGATAAGTCGACGTTTACTGCCACAGTCAATCCTGATGGGACGATTACAACTACTGACCAAGTCGTTTATACGAAGGTCGCTGTGACACCGGTTGATCCTGATTCGGATAACGGCAACCCGGATAACAATGGCGGTACGACCACGCCAACTAATCCAACTGAGCCGGTAAACCCCACGGACCCAAGCGAACCTGCTAATCCGACTGAACCGGTAACACCACCGGACCCTAGTGAGCCAACTAATCCGGTGGTACCAACTGAGCCAACGCAACCAGTCACACCAGAAGCTCAACCACAAAATCAGCCTGAAGTTGCTGAAAAAACAGCTGCAACAACTAATAATCAGTCCGGTTTAACGACCCTTAACAATCAAAACGAAAGCTCATCCGTTAAGCCAACAGCAACGACGATCAACCAACCAGCCGCTGAACAGACCGTTTCAATCCAAAAGGCAACGGCTACCAAAAACCAATTACCACAAACCAGTGAAGCAAATTCAACTGCTATTTCACTGATTGGTACGCTGCTTTTGACCCTGATGGGCTTACTAGGTGCATCAGTTGACCGCAAGCGTCGCAACTAAACGGATCTAAACAATTTTAATTTAAATCAAACTAACTAAAATCGGCTGTCCGCAATGAATCATTGAGCGGACAGCCGATTTTTTGATGGCATTATTTAACGTGAACAGTTTTTGTACTAGTCTTCGCAGTGAAATGACCGTGTGCGTAATGACCAGCCACTACCTTCACAACTTTAGCTTTTGGCGCGTAGATTGTCTTACTAAATTGATGTTTACGATTTAATTTAGCGTAACGATAGCCTTTATAAGTCTTGATTCGTGCATAGTTGGCTGATTTGCTTGCTTTAACTGTGCCAGTGACTTTAACTGATTTCTTCGATGCCGTGCGATGGGCCTTAAGTTGGGTGATCGTCCCCTTCTTGGCCGTGGTCGTGACGGTTTTGGTATTGGTGTTTGTCGTGGACGAACCCGTTTTAGTCGTCGTTTTGGTCGTGGTGACCTGCGAATCGGTCGACTGAGGTTGTGCGAGCGTGACATCCGCTCCCCACGCGACAACAGCGTCGGACAATTCCTGGGCAAAATCATAGGCGTTATCGGTTATGGTATCTGGATCATCTTCGTTCACCACTGCGGCATACATACTAGCCAGTTGGGTCTGCTCAGCCTTGGAGAAACGGTCTTTAAACTGCTGGTACAGTGAACTTAGTGCTGCCCAGTCAGGTGCAAAGTCGGTGGTTAAATACATGTCGCCATCCTCGTCGTAATCGTAGTCATCGTAAACATCGTTTCTGAAGGTCTCGATGGCGTCCGAAAATGAGCCGAGGTAGTTTGAATAGGCATCTTCTGGTTCAGCCTTCAAATCGGCGTAGAAACTGGCACCAATTTCAGACTGAACCTTGTGACCAGCCATGTTCACTGCCGTTTGTAAAGCAGTGAAATCAGCGGTGAAGGTACTGTATGGGATCACCGTTGCAGCTTGAGCGGTCATCGTTGTGTCAAAGTGACTAGGCAAAATAGGCATCGTAGCGCTCAGCAAGGCACCACTCACCATCATCAATGCGGTACGGGTAACAAATCGTTGTTTCATCTCTCAATATCCTTTTTACTTGATAAGTCTAATTATATATAAATCAAATTTGAATAATAGACTTGTATTTTGATGACGTCGATTTTTTTGAAGAAATGCTGCAGTGATGTGCAAAAAACGGCCATCTACGCGATTGGCGTAAATGACCGTTTTGAACTTAACCTATTTTGTTACCATGAAACAGATTCGTCACAGCCCGATTGTCTCTCGACTACACGGGAGTTGCTGCTAACAATGGCAATCCCCAGGCAAGCAATCACATTGTACAGATTCAGGTGCACCCTGTGCTTTTTCGGCCAACGCCTTTTGTAGCTTAGCGATGTCATCCTGCGTCAAGGTCACATGATCCACCAAGTCCAGCAAGGTCTTACCCTTCTTCATAGCACACAGGTGGTCGAAGAGTTGTTCAGCTGAGCCATTCATGGCTTCGGTCTCGCTGATGGTTGCTTTATATAGGAAGCGACGTTCCTGTTTTTCGGTCACCAACAGACCTTTATTGACCAGCCGTCGCAACAACGTCTTCACGGTGGAATCCGACCACTGCCGCTTAGCCTGCAGCAAATCGATCAGTTCACGAGAGAAGATTTCACCCTTGGTCCAGACGATGCGCATCAATTCCCACTCAGATGGGGTAATTTCAGCAATGTTATTTTGTAATGCTTCACTCATGGCGTTCCTCCGTTTACAGTTGTAAATTCACTAGCAGTATTGTAGCATCGTTTTGCCTGCGTATGCAAGCAACAGACTTTATTTTATCTAGTATACAACGGAATGTGGTAAATGATTTCCAACTTAATTGGGAATATTGACATCATTCTCTATTTAATTATTCCAACACTATTTCCATACCGTCACATCTGGTCCAGACCTGAAGTCACATCAATTTGGATTCACTCCCTCTCCCCGTATAATAGCTTTGAAAGTTACCATCAGGTAGCTGCACAAGGAGGAGATATTATGGTAAAAGTAGGAATTAACGGTTTTGGCCGCATTGGCCGCTTAGTTTTACGTCGGATCCTCGAACTTCAGGACCCGGAGATTGAAGTCACCGCCATTAACGATTTGACCACTCCCTCAATGTTAGCTTACTTATTCAAATACGATACGACTCACGGCACCGTGCCTTATGACGTTTCGGCCACCGATGATTCACTGGTCATCGACGGGCACGCGTACAAGGTCTACGCCGAGCGTGACGCCAAGGACATTCCCTGGGTTGCCAACGACGGCGTAGAACTGGTGCTGGAATGCACTGGTTTCTATACTTCCAAGGAAAAGTCCCAAGCTCATTTGGCCGCCGGTGTGAAGAAGGTCCTGATTTCAGCGCCCGCTGGCCCAATCAAGACGATTGTGTACAACGTCAACGACGACACCATTACACCTGACGACACGATTATTTCGGCTGGTTCTTGCACCACCAACGCGCTGGCCCCAATGGCAGCAGCACTCAACAAGGAATTTGGCCTGGAGGTCGGCACTATGACCGTAATCCACGCCTTCACCGCCTCCCAGATGATTCTGGATGGCCCAAAGGGTAGCAAATTACGGCCGAACCGGACCGCATCCGCCAACACGATTCCGCACTCAACTGGCGCTGCGAAGGCAATCGGCTTGGTGATTCCAGACCTTGACGGACACCTGCAAGGCCACGCGCAACGGGTGGCGGTCATCGATGGTTCCGTGTGCGAATTAGTCTCAGTGCTGGGTACGGAAGGTGTCACGGCAGACGATGTGAACGATGCTATCAAACCATACACTGACGACAACCCATCATTTGGCTGGAACGACGACAGCATCGTTTCTTCAGACATCATCGGCGACACCCACGGCGGTGTGTTTGACCCAACGCTAACCGAAGTGACTACCAATGGCAAGTTTCAGGTGGTTAAAACCGCGACTTGGTTTGATAATGAGTATGGGTTCGTATCGAATATGGTGCGGACGGCGAAGAAGTTTGCAGATGCAGAGTGAGATAAAATGCGTTTAGAACCCAGAAGCTAAGCAGAGATAACCGGATTTCCTGAACCCGGAAATCTGGTTATTTTTGCTTAGCTTCTGGGTTTTGCATTTTATCGCAGGTTTAGGCTGTGTATTCAACTAGAGCCAAATTCAGGATTCAACAGAACACGCCCGAATGTCAATTGGAGAAATAAAGATATATTTTCGCCATTTAAGTCTGTTTTAAGTTATTCACCCTAAGATTAGTCCTATCGAATCAGCAAAGTGTCACTAAATCCGAATAATAATTGCTGACTGACTTATCAATAAGGGAGATCCTGAATATGACGACTAAACTTAACCAGATTTTACAGCAACAATTAGACAAACACCCTGCCGACCCAATCATCAAGGATGAGGCCATGGGTAAGTGGTTCAACGGCGCCGATCTCCAACAAGACATCGACACCTTCAAACATGCCTTCAAGGCCGCTAACCTTGGTCATGGCGATCAGATACTCGTCTGCCTCGCTAACTCGGCCGTCTTCCCGGTCATCAACCAAGCCGCTTGGCAGCTTGGCATCATCGTCCACCCCATCTCACCATCAACCCCAATTGCTAAACTCCACACCGACTGGGATGAGCACCGCTATCAAGCCATGTTATTAGCTGACAGCTTACTAGATGGTTGGTCTGATGCCGACTGGACTACCAGTCAACTTGACTTGTTGACATCACCGCAACTGCATTTTCTCGTCAACAATGCGCTGACGAACCACCCCGTCGACCAAACGCCGGTAGCCGAAACCGATTTAGGCCTCATCATGAACACTTCTGGGACTACCGGCGAGCCCAAGCGCGTTGGCTTGACCCACGAAATGCTGTTGAACGCCGCCCAAAACGATGCTATCTCCAACCACATGGACGAAAACGATGTCGCTATGGTCACCATGCCAATGTTTCACATCAACGCACAAGTTATGACCACACTGTCCACCCGTGTGTCCGACGGCAAAGTGCTGGTCACCCAGAAATTCTCGGCCAGCCACTTCTGGCAACAGGTCCACGACAACCACGTCACCTGGGTCTCAGTGGTGCCAACCATCGTGTCGTTCCTACTCCTAAATGAGACAGCCAACGCCGCTTATGATGCGTTGAAAGACGATATTCATCTGCGCTACATCCGTTCCAGCTCGTTCGCGCTCCCCGAAGACCGCTTGATGGCCTTCCAGAACCGCTTTGGCGCTCAAATTATCGAAGGTTACGGTATGACTGAAGCGTCCAGTCAATGCACCATCAACCCATTTGACGCCCCAAAGATTGGTTCAGCCGGCAAGCCATTTGGCACTGAACTCGCTATTTTGGACGACAACGATGAGCTGACCCAAGAACCAAACGTAATGGGTGAAATCGCCATTCGCGGTAACCACGTCATCACCCACTACATGGATCCGAACCCTGAGAGTTTCAAGGATGGTTGGTTCTTGACCGGTGACCTGGGCTACCTCGATGAAGATAACTACCTATTTGTGAAAGGCCGCAAGAAGGAAATCATTTCCCGTGGTGGTGAAAAAGTGGCCCCAGCAGCCGTTGAAAACACTTTGAACGAACTGGACTTTATCGAACAGTTGGCTGTCATTGGTATGCCGGACGACTTGTACGGTGAAGAAGTCACCGCTGTGGTGGTTTCGACGACGCCTGGCCTGAATGAAGATGACCAACGTCAGGCGATTTTCGACTACGGCAAGACCCACCTTGCCAAGTTTGAAACCCCAACCCGTGTTGAATTTCTGCGAGAATTCCCACGCAACATTACCGGTAAGATTTTGCGGCCACAGTTGCGCGACCAGTTAATGATGGCTGGGAATTTGGAGCGGTAATTCTGGTTACTTTAGATATGAAATGAATGTGCGCCTCACTGTCTTTTGGTGGTGAGGTGCTTTTTTGTTTGCGGTAAATGGGGTTAAGAAAATGGGACAGTGCCTATTGTAAAATAGGTGCTGTCTCGATTTTGAATCCGATTAGCAAGTTAAATTGAGCACGCTTATTCCCACACGATAATCAAATATGATCACCCAATGATTTCCTACAAAGTATTTTAGGGACCAATGTTTATAATTCAACAAATCGGTAACGGTTACATTCAGATTGACACTACTATCCATTTGGCTAACGTTGTATGATAAACAGGTGGTTATTGTAAACCCGATATTTACTTATTGTTATGATTAGCAATTATTCTCTGCAGACGCGACTAACCTTTAACCTAAGGCATTGCGTCTGCCAGTGTGTCAAAAAATTTTTGAAAGAAGGCTCCCTCGTGTCCAAACGTAACGTTATCATCGTCACTTTTGCCTTGCTGCTCTCCAACGCGATGAGTGGCTTAGACAACACAATTATCAACACCGCCCTACCCGCCATCATTTCTGATCTTCATGGGATCGAACTGATGGGTTGGATCGTCGCTGTGTTCCTACTGGGCACCGCCGTCAGCACACCGCTTTGGAGTAAGCTTGGTGAACATATCGGCAACAAGCAAGCCTACCAATTAGCGGCCCTCTTCTTTGTTGTTGGCTCATTTTTACAGGGTATCTCACCCAACATCGTCTGTTTAATTATTTTCCGAACCATTGCTGGTATCGGTAACGGTGGTGTGGTTTCGTTACCCTACATTATTTATGCCAACTTATACGAGAATCCACGTAAACGGATGCAAGTGCTTGGGTTCGTGTCGGCCAGTTATAGCATGGCCACGATTATTGGCCCACTGGTTGGTGGTTACATTGTCGATACCTTCAGTTGGCACTGGGTCTTCTTCTTGAACGTACCGGTTGGCCTGATTTCTGCATTTCTCGTACAAATCTATTACAAATCTTCCCAACAAAAGCGGGTCAAAAGCCCCGTCGATTACGCCGGTGCATGTCTGATGAGCGTTGGTCTGATCAGTTTGCTGGCTGGCATTGAAATGATTGGTAGTGTTAGCCTACTTTGGATTGGCCTCGCCCTTTTGATTGCTGCCATCTGTCTCGGTGCAATGATCCACATAGAAGGTCACGTTGATGATCCAATTATTCCAAGACGTCTATTTAAAAATCGTTCATTGGTCATTGATTTCGCCTTATTCATGATTATCTGGGCCGCTTTCTTAGGCTTTTTGATTTATAGTCCCATGTGGGCACAGGGCTTGTTAGGCACCAGCGCACTGATTGGTGGTGCGACACAGATTCCTAGTTCGATCACTGATTTTGCCGGCTCCGGTTCTGTGGCACCACTACGACGCTTCTTCCGACCACAAAAAGTGATTGCGCTGGGCATCATCACCCTGGTCATTGCTTTCCTATTAATGGTGGTGATGGGCGTCAAAACGCCATACTGGGTATTGTTGGTCGCCGGGGCCTTCGAGGGCTTCGGTAACGGTACCTGCTTCAACGAACTACAGGTTAAGGTTCAACAGGACGCCGACCCGAACGATGTCCCAATCGCCACCTCGTTTAGTTTTCTCATTCGGATGCTCAGCCAAACGTTCATGGCCTCGATTTTCGGGATCATCATGAACAGCGCACTGCGACAAGGCGTGAGCCAATCTGGTGGACAAATCACTATGAAAATGATGAATAAGTTGTCAGATGCTGCGAGTGTTACCAGTTTACCGGCACACCTGATTCCGCAAATGCGCGTGATTTTGCATAACGGCTTGCATAACATCATGCTGGTTTCACTTCTTTTGATGCTCGTTGCTGGTGGGATTAACCTCTGGGCGCAACGATTGGAGAAGGAAAAGTTTGCTAAGATTGAAGCGGAGAAGAACGTTGCATAATTAAAGAGTTAAAATTAGATCGAAGAAAACCTCGAGAATTCTTTTATGAAATCTCGAGTTTTTTAATGTTTGCAATCGTACTTTATAATCTAAAACGCCCTATTAATTCGCTAATTTAAGGAGAATATTCGAGGTTGGTTTAAGCATCGGTTAAGTGTATGATTGATATGTCAAATATCAAATTCTGTAGGGGGAATTTTAAATTGAATCAGTTTTGTAAGAACATGGTACTAATTGGTGTGGCAATTGGTTTAGGAAGTGTCGCAACTGGGACGCAAGCTAGTGCTAAAACACCCTGGGAATTCAAATATAATCACGAATATAAGGTTCGGGTTCTCAAACCCACGACTGCATACAAAATCAAGCTTGGTAAATCCACTTACCTCGATCGTCGAGTTAAAAAATTTAAATTAAAACGGGGTGCCGTCGTCCGTACTTGGTATCGTGGCGTTGGTGGTATCAATTGGCAATTGACGGGCGGCACTCACGAGAAATACAGTCGTGACCATCGCTATCAATATGATGTCAATTGGTCTTCAAAGAAATCGTTCAAAATTTTGCATACGTACAAAGGTACCGATTGGTTCTAATTTTTTGGGTAACGCCATCACTAATTATGATTGAAAAGCTACCTTCGTCGTGATAATCAACTTGTTATCACGACGAAGGTAGCTTTTTGAAGAATGCTGCTTACACGCTTGATCTATTCCCAAATTCACGTCAGTATCTAGAGGTAGTGATTACCGATTACAAAAAGTCCCCGAAGTCAACTTATCAGTTAACTTCAGGGACTATTTCAATTCGACTAAGCCTTGTTGCGCACAATCAGCTCATCCATAATTTTCTCAAGTGTTTCGGCAAACGGCGCGTTCACATCTACGTGGTTGCGATTGAGCCGTTCCTGCCACCAAGCGTTCCGAATGTCGACGATTTTAGGTACGACTTTCAAACCAGCATCCGTGATCCGAATCACATTAGTCGTCCGATTGTCTAACGACTGCGTTTGCGACACGTACCCGAGTTCAGACAGGCGCTTAATTTCACGCGTAATTTGGCCCTTGTTGATGACCAGAGTGCGCGCCAATTCGTTCTGGCTGCGCTCCCCCTGCTGGTCGAGCAGCAGTAATATGTAAGCGTTCGTGACGTTTAAATCAATGGCTTTGTAGAGCGGTTGTGTATCCCGTTGAAACGCGCGGTGAATGATGGAAAAGCACTGCGCGAGGTCACCGGGGAATGTGTGTAAGGTCAAACGAGTTCCCTCCTCTTGAATCATGCATAAGCCAATTATACCGTTTAGTGACTCACTTGCGAAGATTTACTGGTGAAAAAAGGTGAAAATTAGGGTTGAGCCTAAGTATTAAGATTGATTGACGCATGACTTGCCACAAAATTAAATCAACCTCAAAACCATTCTGGAGAGCACCCTACACTACGAAGCTTTAAACAGGCCTTGCAAAACATGTGAAAATTATCAGATTACGGGTGTTCAAAATTACTTACTTGATAAAGTTAAATCAGTAACTAATTCTGTGATAATCCCCACTAAACTTAGGAGGCTACCAAGATGAAAAAAGCCACCCTCAATGAGGTGGCTTACATAAAATGAAAATAATCAGTAATTCCAAATCAAATCTTGTTGTTTTCTTAACTCTTGCTGTTGAGCATATAATTTATCTAACTCTATTGAGATTTCATCAATTCGATTGCTAAAATCCATCTCGTGACCGTTGACGATTTTTTCTGCCCGAATACTGTTTGCTAAATCCTGTGTCTCCTCATCCACTTGCTCTTGAAGCCTCTTAATTTTTAATTGTAAACTTTGATTTTGTGGATCTGCAACTACCTTTTCCTTGAGCGTGTTAAGTTCATTACTTGTGTAATTCAAGATTGATTGAGCAGTTTCAGAAGAACGCCAGCTGACTTGATTTAACGCCCAATCTTTCTGGCTTTTCTCATCTTGTAATTTTTCTATTTTATCATCAAGCGAGCTTAATTCCTGTTCAATTCGAGCCGCTTCGGCTTTTCTTGCCTCGTAATCTTGATCAATACTTGGTTGAGCTGCTGTACTAGTATCTGATCCACAATCACTATTTGGATCAACACTTGAAGAACTATTTTCGTTTAAATTAAATTTAATATTAGCAATTTGTGATTGAAGCTCGTTTATCTGATCACGTAAACTACCCATTTTATCTGTATTTTCAGATTCAGAATCACTAAGTTCATTTTTTAAATCTTTAATCTGATTATTTAAATCCACAATTTGTTGCTTTAAATTAGTAATTTCACCATCATTTGTATAGCTAATCAATATTTGTGGCTGTTGCTCACTAATTTGATTAACCCGATCCTTTAGGTCCTCAATTTGAACCTGTAACTTAGCAATATCCGCATTGTGTTTCGATTGCCCTGTTGACTGTCCCGCTTTTTTTGCTACCCCAAAGTGTACAACTTTCGTCTTGTACCCCTTCTTGGTAACAGTCACTCGATAATGCCAGTTAGCTTTAACCGGCTGTTTCAGCTTAAACGTAAACTTACCCGTCTTGGCGTTAACTTTGCCAGCGCCAAACGTCTTAGCATAGCGTGTGACTTTAATCTTGGCCCCTTTGGTTGCCGTACCAGATAACTTCTGGTCCCCCGCGTGCACCATAGCGACCTTGAGATTAAGCTGCTGCTTTGATTTTGTAGCAGCATTGACTTGTGCAGAGGTACTGGAGATCGCAAAAATGGAAGTTGCGACTAAAATAGCGTAACGATTGTTCATGAAAAATGAACCCCTCTCGAAAAATAGATTAAATTCAGCAATATGCACCTTAATGCATAAAACCACTTAAAAGCATACCAAGATTAGTTAGCTTACACAATGATTAATAGTGTGTTATGGTATTAACCACTGTCCGATAGAAGCCCTACACTTCATATTTTTGCGCAAAGTAACTTAAATAGCACCAAACTAAAAAATTCAAATAATACATGCAATTTCAACTGACTTCAAACAAAAACACAATCACTATTACAGAAATAGCAGTGATTGTGTTCAATAAAAATCAATTAAAAATTTCAAATTATTCTGCAGCTGCTGCAGCTCTAGCACTAGGAGTTGAATAAAGCTCAACAGTCTCAGAAGCCGACGTTCGTGGATAATTCACAATTCCTAGAGAACCGATTCCCCATGCGCTAATTGTTGAATCTAAAAATTCATCCTTTTCATCGTCATAAAACATTTGGGCTTCTTGTTTAACACCTTGATCACTATTGGCAATTTCCGCCCCTTGAATATATAACTCATTATAGTTTTCCCAATTTTCATCAGTCATATTTAACTTTTTAAAAGCCTTTGTTAAATTCTTATCCATGTGATCGATTGCCCAATTAGGATTGTCTTGCTGATCAGCTCGATACTTGGCAATTTTTTCAATTTTGGTTGAATAAGTGAGTGGCTTTAAATGATGCTTTGAACGGGCTTTGTTAACAATCGAAATCAAAGTTGACTTAAAAATGGATTCCTTCCAATACAACTTTCGCCCTTGATATGCACCTATCAACACATCGCCTCGCCAGATCCAACCTTTAACCTTGCCAGATTTGATGTATTGATATACTGCCTTTTTCCCATTAGCTTTCTTAACGGTAATCTGAGAGGTGCGGGTGAAGGTCCGTTTATCATAATTACCGGCGTGATAAGCAACTTTAGTGAGCTTTTTATTAGTATATAACAGGCCCGAAGTGACATGTACCTTTACATTTTTGATATTTGTAGTTTTTAAAACTTTTGCAGCCTTAGTTTTAGCCATCACAGTACTCGATTGTGCACTGATAGCAGCCACCCCTAAAATACTAAGACTAATGGCAACAAGGATCAAACGCTTAAACATAATAAACTCCTCCAAACAAATATTATGACAACCTAGAATTTTGCTAAATGGCACAAAGACTATTGTATCATAATAAATAAATAATTTATATTTGAATATTATACGTTGATGATATCAAACTTATCCAAATATGAAAAAACCGTCCCCACCAAAACAATCAGAAGAATAGATGAAATGTAAGTCATTAAATAACTTGCCTTTTATATATATTTCCACAACAACTTGGACCATGACTTGAATCAAATGCAACAAACCGCCCCATGATCAACCCAATCGCTCTAACTTAATTCAACATACCAGATGTTGAAATCTTAATCTTGTGTGGCGTCTTGGTAGGATTTCTGAAGGCCAACGTTAGGTTGAGTTTCTTTGGTGTATAACCACTACCGCCCATATCTTCAGTGATCAGTGCATGATAGGTATGACCGCTAATTTTAACAGTTTTGAGTTTTAACACATCGATCCCATTAACACCGGTTAGTGAGTAGTTGTACCAGCCGTGATGGTTCTTACTGAAGACGAAGTGATGAGTATCGGTAGACCATTTTTTTGCGATTTTATAAGTACGAGGCGATAGCTTTTTACCATCCAAGGTATCTCGTAGTTTCATGGTCTTCTTCCCAAATAAAATATGTGTCGTTGAACCGCGTGACTCAGTCAAATACCAGTTACCCCGCAGCGACTTTGGAATACTGCTCAACACAGTTGAAGCAGATGCCGTTGGTTGAGTTGCGATAAGTGCCAATGTTCCAAATGAAAATGCAGCCACCGCAGCAACGATTTCCTGTTTATAATCCATTCCAAAACACCCCAATATGATTTATTTTCGATACACTTCAACCTTACCAGTCCCATAAACCAAGTCAATATTGACCTTTGTAAGTTCAGTTAAAACTTTTCATTAAAAAATTGGATAAACACAATTGATTTTTCTGTCATAATCTTGAATAGTTTAACTATGTACTTTACCCTTTAGCACTACTGAACATGACTTAAATAACCTTAGCATCGATATCTTTTTTAGAAGAATGTCCATTTTTATACAAAAGTCATTATTTATCGGCTATAATACGGGTTAGAATTAGTTGTTGAGTGAGTTAATTGGGGATATAAGCTTGCTTTTACGACTTAAATTACTCATTCATCAAAGTGTGATGACAACTTGCACTGCCAGTTTAACAATTGCAACCAAGTTTTTTGTAGATTATTTTAACTTTATACAAGGAGGCGTCCCCCATGGAACCACTAGACCGCTATTACCGCAACGTCATCTCAGCCGCAAAACAAATCACGCGATTAGAGGTCACAACCGACACTGACAAATATCAGTTGTACCAAGATTTAAAAGACCTGCGTGACCTTTGCGACCAACGCATGACTGAACTAAAAGCAACGCAACATAAGTAATCTCGCTATCGGGGTGGCCGTGAACAATCGCGACCACCCTTTTTCGAGCATAACGGACTTAGCCAGCGTCTTTCATTTACCCCACCGAATGAAGCTGATATACTAATCCTATAATCATTTTCTAATCTAAGGTGGTGTCCTATGTCTGAACTAAACCTCCGTTGGTTGGCCACAGGTGGTTTTTTAAGCAATCTGGGGATGAGTTTTATCTGGCCTCTGACCAGCGTTTACCTACATAATGATCTTCGTGTTTCGCTAACAGTGATTGGCGTCGTCTTAATGTTCAACTCCATCACGGGCATCATTGGTTCATACGCCGGTGGTGTGATGTATGACAGAGGCAATCCTTATCACCTGCTATTGACTGGTGTTGCCCTGAGTTGGCTGGGGTTGATTGCCCTCGCCATTTGGCATGGCTGGCCCGCCTTCCCAATTTTGCTGGCCGCCATTGGCTTGTTTGGTGGTTGGAACGTCGCACTGGTCAATGCGATTGCCACCAGTTTGACTAAAGTCGACAGTGGCCATATCTTCAATACCCTCTATCTGTTCCAGAACCTCGGCATCGTGATTGGCAGTTCGCTAGTCGGCTTTTTGTACGGGCTGGGAGTCACCTGGCTCTTCATCACTGCGGCAGTACTATTCACGGGATTCTTCGTACTAGTGTTCTTGAAATTCCGACCGGTCAATCACCAAACCAATCGCGTTGCCAAACCAGTTAACCACACGACCGGCACCCATCAAGGCGCCCCAGTTGCTAATTTAATCGTGATTTACGCGCTCTACATCGGCCTGATTTTCATCTGGTCCATGTACAACCAGTGGACCTCCAACGTCTCCGTCTATATGACCACGTTAGGTATTCCATTGACGAAATACAGCTTATTGTGGACGCTCAACGCCGGTGGCATCGTGCTGATTCAATCTGGTATGAGCCTCGTCCACGGTAAAAGCAGTCATCCGCGCATCCAATTATTCATCGGTCTAAGCATGTTAATGGCCTGCTTCGCCGTCCTAATCGGCGCCCGCCAATACATCAGCTTTGTCCTCGCCATGACCCTGTTAACCATCGGCGAAGCCACAGCGTTCCCAGCGATTCCGGCAATGATCGACCGACTAAGCACACCAGCTACCAAGGGCCGGTTTCAAGGCCTGCTAAACGCCGCCCAATCAACCGGTCGCGCCATTGGTCCCCTGGTCGGTGGCGCTATGATTGAAGCCACGTCGTACGCTGGCTTGTTTGAAATGGCAGTAATCGTGTACTTGGTCGTACTGGTTGGTTTAATGATTACACTGAAATTGACGAAACCACATATCAAATCGTTTTGAAGGTATTCAAGATATTCTAGGCACTCAAGACATTTGAATCGACATTTGAAATCGATTTTCGGACACAAGCACTCAGTACAGATTGCCACCAAGTAAGCCGTAGTGCCAGAAGCCCTTTTTTTGGTGGGTAGCAGTGACTAGTACCACTTTGCGCGTAGCGCTTAGTGGTACTGGACGTTTCTGAGACTCGGGTTTTTCGAGGCTCAGAAACGAGACGGAAAACGCGAAGCGGTTGAAGTCGGTCCCACAGCTACCCACCAAAAAAAGGGCTGGCGGCCGAAGGCGGCATACTAGCTCATCATTTCGCTAATAGATACGCAAAAAAATGGATGACCAAGTGTGGTCATCCATTTTTTGTAACATCCTAATTTCAAGCACTACTGTTCCAAATACTCCTTGGTAGCAGCCACAATCTCTTGTAACCCCTTCTTGGCATCAGAGAAGAACATCGCTGACTTGTCATTAGAGAACAACTCGTTTTGAATACCAGCGTACCCAGTACTCATCGACCGTTTGATAATTACGATGGACTTCGATTTATCAACGTCCAAAATCGGCATCCCAGTAATCGCGGTGTTTGGTTTCCGCGCAGCTGGGTTGGTGACGTCATTGGCACCAATGACCAGTGACACGTCGGTATTTTCAAACATGGCGTTGGCTTCTTCCAACTGCTTCATTTGATCGTACGGCACGTTGACTTCGGCCAACAGCACGTTCATGTGACCAGGCATCCGTCCAGCCACAGGGTGAATGGCGTAGTTGACGTTGATACCGTTATCGGTCAACAACTTGGCCAGTTCGGCGACTTCGTGTTGTGCTTGCGCAGCTGCTAACCCGTAGCCTGGCACAATCATCACGTTCTTAGCGTAGGCTAACTGCACACCAATATCATCGGCGGTAGTTTCCTTCACGTTAACTGGCACATCATCGGCTGCTGTGGCACCAAAGTCACCAGTCCCGAACCCACCGGCTAAAATGTTAGCTACGGATCGGTTCATGGCAGCGGCCATCTGCAGTGTCAAAATCGTCCCGGCCGCCCCAACGAGGGCCCCGGCGATGATGAGAACTTGATTATCGATGACAAACCCAGCCATGGCAACCGCTAACCCAGTGAAGGCGTTCAAGAGCGATACCACAACAGGCATATCCGCCCCACCGATTGGCATAGCCATCAGTAAACCGAAAACTAATCCGGCCACGATAGTCATGATGAGGATCCAAGGTGCGGTTGGGAAACCAACCGTTAAGACAATGCTGGCTAACATCACGATAATCACGATGCCGTTTAGTAATTTGGCACCTGGGAACGTGATTGGCTTACCCGAGATTTTACCGGATAGTTTGCCAGTGGCAATCAGCGACCCTGAGAAGGTCACGCAACCAATCAACAGATCCAAGATAACTGGCAGTGAAAAGGCTAATGCCAAATGACTGCCAGTTGGTTGAGTAAGGTAGTCGTAGATCCCGATGGCAGCGGCAGCGCCACCACCCACGGCGTTAAACAAACTCACCAGTTGTGGCATGTCAGTCATTTGGACGGTCCGGGCCTTCACAGCACCATAGGCCACCCCAATGACTAAGCCAACCAACATAATGATCCAGCCCGTCATAGAGGTTTCGTGTTTAACCAAGACCACGATGAAGGTCATGATCACGGCGAGCAGCATCCCAACTGCCGAGAGCCGGTTACCGTTCCGAGCAGTTTTAGGCGTCCGCATCATGTGCAAGCCAATCACGTAGCAAGCCGCACTCACAAGGTACGAAAGTGACACGATGGTAGTTAATGGCGACATCATTTTGCATCACCATCCTTTTCTGCATCCGTGTTTGCGCGCTTGGGTTTCGAGAACATGGTCAGCATCCGGTCAGTGACCACGTAACCACCAGCCACGTTAATAGCACCAAGCACGACAGCGATAAAGGCAATCACGTCAAATAGTGGGCCTTTGGCTTCCAGGGCAATCAGGATACTACCGACAACGACCACCCCGTGAATGGCGTTAGCGCCTGACATCATTGGCGTGTGCAAAGTTGATGGAATTTTACTGATAACTTCAAACCCGACTAATAAACTTAAAACAAAAATAGCTAAATTCGTGTATAATTCCTGACTCATATTACTCCGCCTCCCCTTGTGCTGGTGCTTCTGGTTTCGGCAATTCCGGTAAGTTCAACGCTTGCCGCAACCGAGCGTTAATGATTTCGCCGTTGGTAGTGGCGGTCAACCCTTCAAACACGTCATCCGTTGGGTCAATCTGCAACCCATCGTCAGTCATCAGCGCAGTAATTACCGCCTGCACGTTTTTAGCGTACAACTGTGACGCTGAGTGTGGCAATTCACTGGCTAAGTTGCTGGCCCCGATCACCATTGCTTTATTTGGTGTGGTGATCGTCTCATACGGTTGACTACCGGCCACGTTACCACCTAGGTCACTGGCAGCTAAATCAACGAAAACGGCACCTGGTTTGGCAGCCGATACGCTGGCTTCTGGGACCAACAGCGGTGGCTTACGGCCTGGTACTTGCGCCGTTGTAATCACAATGTCATTGTCGGCAATGAAACCAGCTAATTCGTCTTGTTGCGCCTGTTGTTCTTCGGCCGTTAACGAACGCGCGTAGCCACCAGACCCGGCAGCTGACACTGAACTAGTCAAGAACGTGGCCCCCAAGGATTCAACTTCACCCTTCGAAGCTGGCCGTACGTCGTAACCAGAGACAACGGCACCTAACCGCTTAGCCGTCCCAATCGCCTGCAACCCGGCAACCCCGGTCCCAAGTACGAGCACCTTGGCTGGCTTAACCGTCCCAGCGGCGGTGATCATCATTGGGAAATACTTTGGGTAGTGATCACTGGCAACCAGTGCTGCCTTGTAGCCGGCAACACTAGATTGAGAACTGAGCACATCCATCGTTTGCGCCCGACTGATCGTTCGTGGCAGCAGCTCAAATGAAAGAGCGCTTACATTTTGCTGTGCTAATTGCTGAATCTTCTCCGGTTCAACCAACGCACTTAATAATCCTAATAGAATTTGACCCGACTTCAACTGCCCAAGGGTTTCATCATCTGGTCGGTTCACCACTGCCACCAAGTTAGCTTGACTTAAAGCAGTCTGCCGATCAACAATTTTGGCCCCTGCAGCCACATAGGCGTCATCCGCGTAGAACGCAGATTCACCAGCACCGGCTTCCACCAACACAGAAACATCCTGTTTCACCAGGCGCTTGGTCACGTCTGGGTCAATGGCAACCCGTTGCTCATGTGCTTGCGTTTCTTTTAACACTGCAACAATCACACTCATGTTATAGCCTTCCTTCAATTCAATATTAACCACGCACGTGACACCGTGTTGATATCACGCTGTGGTCGCCCATCCTGTTGAAACTAAAGTAACTCTGAACCCAGTTCCAGTTTAGCACATTTTGTGGTGCGCTTATGTGCAATTGTTGCACAGAGTTTGGAATGTGGGTGAATTTTGATGATGTGAGTTACTTGGTTTGTTGGCGATGGTTGATTTGACGCGGTTGGTCACCTCTTTTAATTGCACTAAGTCATTTTATAAAATGTACACCTATTATTATACTTCAAATTTAGTTTGACGACTAGTGCTGAAATTTAAGCACAAAAAAACACCCGCCAAACGGCAAGTGTTTTTGCAAACGATAAGCAATAATCTTAACGCTTTGAGAATTGACCAGCCTTACGAGCTTTCTTAAGACCTGGCTTCTTCCGTTCTTTCATACGTGCATCACGAGTCAAAAGACCGGCACGCTTAAGTGGTCCACGGAAATCTGGATCTACTTCGAGTAAGGCACGGGCGATACCGTGACGAACTGCACCAGATTGGCCTGAGAAACCACCACCGTTAACGTTGGCGATAACATCATAGTTACCAAGCGTTTCCGTTACGTTGAATGGTTGAACAACCACTTCACGCAAGTTAGGGAATGGAATGTAGTCTTCAATTGCTTTGTCATTCATAGTGATCTTACCAGTACCTGGTACTAAACGTACGCGGGCAACTGAGTTTTTACGACGGCCTGTGCCGCGATATTGTACTTGAGCCAATATAATTTCCTCCTTAAATTAGGTTAGTGATGTCCAAAACTTCAGGCTTTTGAGCAGCATTGTCATGTTGATCGCCAGCATAAACGTGAAGCTTCAAGCCGACCTTGTGACCTAATGAAGTATGAGGAAGCATACCTTTGACAGAAGTTTCAATCAACTTTTCTGGGTCATTTGCACGAAAATCACCAGCAGTGCGTTGCTTTAAACCGCCTGGGTGGTTCGTATGGTGGTAATAGATCTTCCGTGAAGCCTTCTTACCCGTTAAAGCAACCTTAGCTGCATTGATCACGATAACGTGATCACCTGTATCTACATTTGGGGTGAACGTTGGCTTGTTCTTTCCACGTAAGATGTTAGCGACAGCTGATGAGAGACGTCCCAAAGGAACATCAGTTGCATCAACCACGTACCACTTGCGATCCACGTCACCTGGTTTAGCCATATATGTTGTACGCACGATTAATTTCCTCCAATTTCAGTGTTTGTTTGACATCCAATAACAAGTTTCCGGGGCTTATCGTGGGGCAAACAATACCAATTAACATAGTACAAATTTCTGGCCCCTAAGTCAAGGGGTAATCCCACTTTTATCTCAATTATCGCTGCCGTTTCGGTAACTTGGTTGGGTGCTCAGGATCATCGCCCTCGTAGTAAACGTGCTTGAGGTACAGACCACTGGCCGGTACCGTTCGACGGGCTGCACGACGGTCATTGATTCGGTAAAGGTTTTGAATGTCATCTACCGGCCGTGTGCCGGCACCAATTTCAACTAGCACCCCGACCATGATACGAACCTGGTTATACAAAAAACCGTTGCCGTAAAACTCAAAGACGAGCTCATTATTAGCTTCATCTAAACGACAGCCAGCTTCATAGATCGTCCGGTAATTCGTCCGCGCAGACGAACCTGACGCCACGAAACTGGTAAAATCATGCTCGCCCACTAAGTCTTGCGCGGCTTGATTGATTCGGTCCACGTCCACCGGAAACTTCCAGTGACCCGTGTAATTGCGTTTAAATGGATTGCGAAACTCCCCCAAATCCATCCGGTACACATAACGTTTACCAGACACATCATAACGGGCATGGAAGTCGTCACTGACAATTTTAACCTTCAGGACTTCCATATCGACAGGCAACATGCTATTTAAACCCTTACGCATGTTCTCTTCAGTCAAATTAAACGGCATATCAAAGTGAACGACCTGGCCTAACGCATGTACGCCAGCATCCGTCCGACCCGACCCATAGATCACGATTGCAGGGGTCGGATTCTTAGCCATCTTATTGACGACACGGGTCAGCTCACTTTCGACCGTCCGCATCTTGGGCTGTCGTTGAAACCCGGCAAAATTAGTGCCATCGTAGGCCAAAGTAATTTTATATCTCAACTTATAATTCTCCTCAACTCATATAACGAATGACGATTACGGCACTCAGACTGATCACGAACACAATGAAACTGATCGTATCAGCGCGCTGCCATTTTAATTGACGGTACTTAGTCCGCTGTTCACCGTCTTGATAGCCTCGTGCTTCCATGGCCGTTGAAATATCCACAGCCCGGTTGAAGGCGTTCACGAATAATGGAATCAAAATCGGTACGATCGTCTTAATTCGCTGTCGTAACCCACCCGCGCCAAAGTCAACACCCCGCGAGCGTTGCGCATTCATGATTTTTTCAGCTTCATCCATCAAAGTTGGCACAAATCGCAGTGCCAGGGACAACATGAGTGCCAACGTTGCCACGGGAAAGTGCAGCTTCCGCAACGGGCTCAGTAATGATTCAATCCCATCTGCGATTGCCAACGGCTGCGTTGAAAAGGTCAAGATTGTCGATATCAAAATGATCAAAACAAACCGCATCAAAATTAAGCCAGCACTTGTCAGCCCGTTATGCGTGACCGACAACCAACCCCACTGCCAATAAACGTGACCGCCAGCACCGAAGAACACTTGAATCAAGACGGTAAAGATCATTAACCAAAACAGCGGGATCAAACCACGCAAAAAGACGCCAATTGGAATTGCCGTTGCTAACACCGAGACCAATAGCAAAGCCGTCATAACTAGGTACGTCCAAAAGTTATTGGCAAAAAACACCACCCCAATGTACATGAAGCTCATGACTAATTTTGCACGTGGGTCCAGCTTATGGACCCAGGAATGACCAGGAATGTAACGGCCAAACATAAACTTATCCATGGTCGTGACCCTCCTTTGATAGCTGTGGCAATAGCTGGTCAGCCAATTCGTCTTCCGTTAATGGCATGGGGTCGAAGGTGAACCCAGCTTTTATTAATTGATTAGCAAAACGCGTGGCTGAAGGCAGTCCTAACTGATAACTTTCCAGCCAATCAGCGTCGCTAAAAATAGCCCGGGGCGTCCCCTGCTTAACCATTTCGCCATGTGCCATGACAATCACGTGGTCCGCGTAGTTGGCGACGTCGTCCATTTGGTGGGTGATCAGGACAATCGTTAAGTCCTGTTCGCTTTGCAGCTGCGTCACCAGCTGCATGATCTCCAAACGGCCCCTGGGGTCTAAGCCAGCGGTTGGTTCGTCGAGCACTAACACCTCTGGTTCCAGCGCTAACACCCCGGCAATCGCTACTCGGCGCATCTGGCCACCTGATAAATCAAACGGTGAGCGCTTGAGCAACGATTCGTCTAAGCCCACCAACAGTGCCATCTTTTTTGCCAGTGTCATGGCTTCATCTGTTGGTACACCGAAGTTTTGAGGACCAAAAGCAATGTCTTTGAGAACTGTCTCTTCAAAAAGTTGGTTTTCTGGAAATTGAAACACAATGCCCACTTTCTTACGCAACGGTTTTAAATGCTTGTTTTTAGTGGTTGCATCAATCGTACGGTCACCAATCGTCACCGTACCGCTACTGGGTTTAAGCAGCGCGTTCAGGTGTTGGATCAGCGTTGACTTACCGCTACCTGTTTGGCCGATCACCGCAGTAAACGAACCGGGTTTTATGTTTAAATTAATGTCGCGCAAAGCTTGGACCGCATAGGGAGAGCCTGCTTGGTACCAATAATCTACTTCGTTGAACGTAATGTCCGTAGCCAATCGACTAAGCTCCCTTCATCTTGATACGTTGCGGGCACATCCAGCCCACGGGTTGAGAGTGCCAATTTTAATTTTTCCGAAAAAGGCACGTCTAAGCCCATTTCGATCAATGCACTGCCATGACTAAAGATACTGTTTGGGTCATCTTCTTCAATGAAGTGACCATCATCGATCACCAAAATCCGATCAGCGCTGGCGGCCTCATCAATATCGTGGGTGATCGACAGTACCGTGAGATTCAGTTCGTCCTTTAGACGCTTAATGGTCTGCAAAATTTCGCGGCGACCACGGGGATCTAACATACTGGTTGCTTCATCTAAAATGAGAATTTTAGGTGCAATCGCAATCACACCAGCCAACGCAACCCGCTGTTTTTGACCACCGGACAAATTAGCCGGCTCACGCTGCTGATAATCTAGCATATCGACCTGTTTTAAGGCATAGGTTACCCGTTCTTGCATCGTTTCACGATCCACTTGACGGTTCTCCATGCCAAAGGCCACGTCGTCCGCCACAGTTGCACCGACAAACTGGTTATCAGGATTTTGGAAGACCATGCCCACCTTTTCCCTAATTTGCCAAACGGTCTGTTCACTGAGCTCCTGGCCGTCAATGGTGATAACCCCTTCTTGCGCCGGCATCAAGCCAATAAGCAGCTTGGCTAACGTACTCTTACCAGAACCGTTATGTCCAACGATTGCGACCCAGTCGCCGGCCTGAATGTCGAAGCTCACATCGTCAACGGCCAAGGTGTCGCTATTATGGTATTTATAAGATAAATTTTTAACTTGAATAATGGCCATTCGCGTAATTCTCCAATTAAAATAAATTCACACGTCATTATAACAAATCTAGCCCTTAGAATGACAATTTCACAAATATTTTTTGCAATATCACGGTTATTTATTAGACTTTGCTCAGTCATCTAGCCTATAATTATGTTAGTGGGAGAACGTTTACAATATTTTATTTTTAGGAGGCCTATCAATGGCAAAAAATATCGTTGTCGTTGGTGCGGGATTCGCAGGGGTGCTAGCTACGAAGAAACTCGCCAAACGATTCAAATCTAATTCTGATGTTACGATTACTTTAGTTGATCGTCACTCGTATTTCACATACTTGACCCAACTTCACGAAGTTGCTACTGAGCGTGTTCAACCAGACGCAGTTCAATATGATTTACAGCACTTATTCAATCATGCGTCTAACGTTAAGTTGGTAACTGACACGGTGACCCAAGTTGATAAAGACAATAAGACGGTGGTCGGCGAAAACGGTAGCTATCCTTATGATAGCTTACTGATCAGTATGGGTGGGGAACCAAACGACTTCGGCACACCGGGTGTTAAGGAAAACGGCTTTACGCTTTGGTCAATGGAAGACGCCATTCGCCTTCGTGATCACATTAAAGACGTCATCCGCCGTGGTGCCGTTGAGACCGATCCAGAAAAGCGGGCTGCGCTCTTAACCTTAGTTGTCTGTGGCTCCGGTTTTACCGGTGCCGAAACCATTGGTGAATTAATTGATTTCCGTCAGGTATTAGCAAAGGAAAACCGCATCGACCCAGACGAAATCAAAGTGATCTTAGTGGAAGCCGCACCAACCATTATTAACATGCTTGATCGGACGAACGCTGCTCACGCAGAAAAGTACATCAAGGATAATGGCATCGAGATTCGCACTTCTTCAATGATCACATCCGTTAACCCTGATTCAGTTGAAATCAAGGAACAAGATCCAATCAAGACCAACACCTTGGTTTGGACCGCTGGTGTTAAGACCAACCATACCGCCGATGAATTTGGTATCGAAGCTGGTCGTGGTGGCCGATTGATCACCAACAAGTACTTGCAAGCGCAAGGCTTTGAAGATCAAAGTATCTACGTTGCCGGTGACGACGCCAACGCAACTGAAGAAGGTGCTGAACGTGCCGTTCCTCAAACGGCGCAAGAAGCTGAATTTGAGGCCTACGTCGTTGCTAACAACATGGCTGAAGACATTAATGGCACAAGTAACTACCAAGCCTTCACGGACAAGAATATGGGCTTCATGGTTTCATTTGGTTACCGTTATGGGATTGCCCAAGTCTTCGGTGGCAAACGCGTGCGTGGCTGGTTCGCCACTGCCATGAAGCATGGTGGTAACCTGCTTTACTTCACCCGAATTCGTTCTGGGTATGCCATTCAAAAATACCTCCGCGATGAAATTTTCAAGACTGCTAATAAGCGAACGGTGCTTGGTAGCAACACCGCTACTAACACCAACGTACTGTGGACCTTACCACTCCGTTTATTCTTCGGCCTTGCACTATTCATCGATGGGATGAGTAACATGGGTGGTACTGCTGGTTTCATGACAACCTTGTCACCTGCCATGGGGACGGTTGAAGTGATTCTTGGCGCCTTAATTTTCTTTGGCTTGGCAACTTGGTGTGCCAACTTCTTAGTCATCTTGGGCTTCTTATTCCTGGTCCACACTTGGCCGGCTAGTTGGATACTATTCGTCGCTTTCGCCTTACTCAACGGCTCTGGTCGAACATTTGGCTTAGACGTTTGGTTCGTGCCGTGGTTACAACGAACTTGGAGCAAATCACGTTATGGTACGCCACGTTCGATTTATCGTCAGAAATAATCAAACTCACATTCAATAAACCTAAAAACAGCACTTCGATGCCATATTGGACGTCGAAGTGCTGTTTTATTAACTCTGATGGCATCAGCAAAAGCATCAACTCGAATTTAAGACACAAAAAAATCACTACCAAGTAAATAGTGCACGACTCGCGCCGCATTCAAGCTAGACTTGAAAACCTTCATCATCATAACGCTTTATACTATAAACTTGGTGTGATTCTATTGCGATCAGCAATAGAGCTGATCACGATTACTGATTGAAATTAATCAACAAGTTGTAAAATAACCATTTGTGCGCCATCGCCACGACGAGGCATGGTCTTTAAGATACGTGTGTAACCACCGTTACGGTCAGCGTACTTAGGAGCAACTTCACTGAATAACTTTTGTAATGCAGTTGAGATTTGGACAGTGTCGCCATCTTCCTTAACATCAGCAACTACGTCACGAAGGAATGCAGCGGCTTGACGACGGGCGTGCAAGTCACCACGCTTACCTAAGCTGATCATTTTGTCAGTAGTAGAACGTACTTCTTTAGCACGGGCTTCAGTGGTCTTGATTTGGCCATGAATCAATAATTCAGTGGTTAAATCCCGAAGTAAGGCCCGACGTTGTGAACTTGTTCGTTGCAATTTACGGTAACTCATTAGTAGATACCCTCCTTTGTTTAATTAATCTTCTTTACGAAGTGATAACCCAAGATCGTTAAGCTTAGCCTTAACTTCTTCCAATGACTTACGGCCCAAGTTACGAACCTTCATCATGTCGGCTTCCGTCTTGTTGGTCAACTCTTGAACAGTGTTGATCCCGGCACGCTTAAGACAGTTGTATGACCGAACTGATAAATCAAGTTCTTCGATGGTCATTTCAAGCATCTTTTCCTTATGGGTTTCTTCTTTTTCAACCATGATTTCAGCGTTCTTAGCTTCGTCAGTTAAATCAACGAACATTGCTAAGTGTTCCGTTAAAATCTTGGCAGCGAGACTGATTGACTCACTTGGCGTAATCGAACTATCAGTCCAAACATCCAAAGTTAGTTTATCATAGTCATCTCTTTGACCAACTCGCGTGTTTTCCACCTGATAGTTAACACGTTCGATTGGGGTATAAATAGAGTCAATAGGCAAAACGCCAATTGGCATATCTTCCTTAGCCTTGTTCCGGTCAGCGGAAACGTAGCCGCGACCCTTATTTGCAGTCATTCGCATATGGAAGGTTGCACCTTCAGCGACAGTCGCAATATAAAGATCAGGATTGAGGATGGTAACATCGCTGTCCGCGGTAATGTCACCAGCCGTCACTTGAGCAGGTCCCTTAACATCGATCTCCATTGATTCGATCTCATCGTCGGGTCCTTCAAGTTTTAACGAAATCTTCTTGGTATTCAAGATGATTTGAGTGACGTCTTCCACGACGCCTTCAATAGTTGAAAACTCGTGCAAAACACCATCAATTTGAATACTTGTGACAGCAGCACCAGGTAACGATGAAAGCAGAATTCGTCTTAAAGAATTCCCCAACGTGGTTCCATAACCTCGTTCGAGCGGTTCAACGACAAATTTGCCATAATCGTCGCTTTCTTCAATTTTGTGAATGTTAGGCTTTTCGAATTCGATCATTCTTATCTTTTACCCCTTTCAAAACGCGTTGAGCCATATAAATAAGTCCCATCATGTAGTACTCGCATGTCCACTAAAACGGGATACACTATACTCGACGGCGCTTCGGAGGACGAGAACCATTATGAGGAACTGGAGTTACGTCCCGAATGGCAGTTACTTCAAGACCAGTTGCTTGTAAAGCACGGATTGCGGCTTCACGGCCAGAACCTGGGCCCTTAACAGCAACTTCAACAGTCTTCATGCCATGTTCCATTGAGCCTTTAGCAGCAGCTTCAGCAGCCATTTGTGCGGCAAATGGTGTTGACTTACGACTACCCTTAAAACCTAATGAACCAGCTGATGACCAAGCAATAGCGTTACCTTGCATGTCAGTAATCATGACCAGAGTGTTGTTAAATGTTGAGTGAATATGAGCAACACCAGACTCGATATTCTTCTTTACGCGGCGTTTGCGCGAAGTTTTTCTAGTTGCCATAAAACGTCATAACCTCCTTTTAAATGATTATTTCTTCTTACCAGCAATCGCAGTAGCTTTACCTTTACGAGTGCGGGCGTTGTTCTTCGTGTGTTGACCGCGAACAGGCAAACCACGACGGTGACGCATACCACGGTATGAACCGATTTCTTGAAGACGCTTGATGTTCAAGCTTACTTCACGACGTAAGTCACCTTCGACTTGATAGTTGTCAACGGCTGCACGGATCTTATCTTCGTCATCAGGGGTTAAATCACGAACGCGAACGTCTGGTGATACGCCTGTTTCTTCGATGATCTTTTGTGCGGTTGTGTTACCAATTCCGAAAATGTAAGTTAAGCCAATGACAATACGCTTGTCACGTGGCAAGTCAACTCCAGCAATACGAGCCATTAAGTTGCACCTCCAATATTATTATGAATTATTTACCTTGACGTTGTTTGTGCTTAGGGTTAGCTGAGCAAATTACCATTACTCGACCCTTACGCTTGATTACTTTACAGTGATCGCACATTTTTTTAACAGATGGTCTTACTTTCATGGGAATCTAAACCTCCTATTGTCTTAATGCAAACCAAAAAGCCGTTTACTTAAACCGATAAGTGATTCGGCCCTTGGTTAAATCATACGGCGACATCTCAACAGTGACACGGTCTCCAGGTAAAATTCGAATGTAGTGCATCCGAATCTTACCAGAAACGTGTGCCAAAATCTCATGACCGTTTTCTAGTTCGACCCGAAACATTGCGTTGGGCAGTGTTTCAGTGACTTTACCTTCAACTTCGATGACATCTTTTGCCACGAATGTACCCCCTTGAGTGATTATTGACTATGATTAATTATTGCCCGGACTGCCCCAATTGTAATTGAGGCTAACCTGAGTTAGTTTACCACACCATAACCTGTGAAGCAAGGACTTCCATACGCTAGAGGACATTTAGGCAAGTTGACTAAGAATAGCTTTGATATCATCGTAAACATCGTTGATATCACGATCGCCGTCAACCGTATGAAGAACACCCTTTTGTTGGTAAAAATCAACGAGTGGTGTATTCATCTTCAAGTTAACATCTAAACGATTCTTAACCGTTTCCGGTTTGTCATCTTCACGCTGGTAAAAATCATGACCGCCGCAAACATCACAAGTGCCTGGAACCTTCGTTGGGTTATAAACCTTGTGATAGGTCGCACCGCATGTCCGACAAATATATCGGCCAGATAGCCGTTCAATCAATACTTCAGGTTCAACGTGGATGTTGATCACAGCATCCACATTACGATCCAGTTCGGCACCAAATTGATCGAGCGCTTCAGCCTGATCAATGGTTCTTGGATAACCGTCTAGCATGTAGCCCTTCGCAACATCGTCTTGAGCCAAACGCTCTTTGACGATCCCGTTTGTGACTTCATCAGGAACTAACTCACCTTTATCGATGAACTTCTTTGCTTCCAATCCCATCTTGGTTTCATTCTTCATGGCTTCACGGAAAATGTCACCAGTTGAGATATGTTGGATATCAAAGTCTTCAACGATTTTTTGTGCTTGGGTTCCCTTACCTGCACCAGGTAAGCCCATTAAAATTAAATTCATTGACATTTCGTTACCTCCTAGCAGTCTTGTAAATGACAAGAAGGTGTGCTGAACCAGGTCACCACACCATTACTCGTCTCATTCAGTTGGACGGGTATCTTGGATGAAACCAACGTAAGTCCGCTTCATCATCAACCCTTCAATCTGTTGAATCGTTTGAATAGCGACACCAACAACAATAAGTAAACTAGTACCACCAAGTCCAATTGATTCATCCAAATTCCAAACGTTTTGAGCAACTAGTGGAATCAATGCAACCAACCCTAAGAATAATGCACCGACCGTACTCAAACGCATCAATAAGTTTGAAACGTAAACTTGAGTTTCATGACCGGGCCAGACGCCTGGGATATAACTCCCTTGCTTCTGTAAATTCTCAGATAATTTTTGAGGGTTAACCTGAACAAACGCATAGAAGAACGTGAACAGCACAATCAAAATGGTGTATAAGATTGTCCCGCCAGTTGATTGCATGTTGAAGATATTGGTCATGACTTGATACCAAGTATCTTCTGAGTGGTTATTCGCGAACGCCATCAAGATGGTTTGTGGCGTTGCAATAAACGAACTCGCAAAAATAACTGGAATAACTCCAGCGACGTTAACCTTTAATGGTAGATAACTACTATCAGGATCGCCAGAAACACGACGCGTATATTGGATTGGAATCTTACGATCAGCCTGTTGAACCCACGTCACAAACGTCACGATGATCAACACGATAATCAACAGTCCAACCACAATCAGAGCACCTTGCCACCAGTCGGATTTTGTCAGGTTCTGCAAATAGTTTTGGTACAACATTTGCAAGCCCGTAGGCATTCTGGCAATAATCCCGGCGAAGATAATCATTGACACACCGTTTCCTAAACCGTGATCAGTAATCATATCACCCATCCAAGTGGTTAACATGGTTCCACCAGTCAACACAAGCCCAATCATCGCATACGTCTTAAAACCTGGGTTTTGAACCAAATTCAAACTACTCAAGGTATTAAACCCTGCCGTAATCCCAATCGATTGCACAAACGCCAAGATAATCGTTAAGTACCGTGTGTGTTGATTCAACTTCCGTCGACCAACTTCCCCTTGCTTACTCCATTCTACATATCGAGGTACGATATCCATCTGTAGAAGTTGGATCACAATTTGTGCGGTGATGTAAGGCGAAACCCCCATCGCGAAGATAGAGTAGTTAGTTAAGCCACCACCACTGAACATGTTTAAAATGCTAACCAATCCTGAAGACGCAACGCTTTGTAATGCCTTCGCATTAACTCCTGGCACAGTAATGTAGGAGCCAATCCGGAAGACAACCAAAACCATCAGTGTAAAGAGAATCTTATTTCGAATGTCTTTAACTTTAAACGCGTTTTTCATGGTCGAAAGCATTAAATCACCTCAGTTTTACCGCCTGCAGCTTCGATTGCGGCGCTAGCACTAGCAGAAAACTTGTGTGCTTTAACCGTAAGCTTCTTTGAGATTTCTCCGTTACCTAATACTTTGATACCGTCTTTTTCGTTTTTAACGATGCCGGCTTCAACCAATGCTACAGGTGTTACTTCTGCACCATCTTCGAAACGATCATTAAGCGTTGAAAGGTTAACTAAAGCATATTCCTTGCGGTTAATGTTAGTAAACCCACGCTTTGGAATCCGACGGTAAAGTGGCATCTGGCCACCTTCGAAACCAAGACGGGTCTTGCTACGAGCCTTTTGACCCTTTTGGCCACGACCTGATGTCTTACCGTTACCAGCAGAACGACCACGGCCTTTACGTGAACGCGTAAAACGTGATCCTTCAGATGGTTGTAATTCGTTCAACTTCATGAATGAAGGCACCTCCTTATTTAGTAATTACTTTACTTCTTCAACTTTGATCAAGTGGGCGATTTGGAACAATGCACCACGAGTAGCAGCGTTGTCCGGACGAACAACAGAGCTATTAACCTTCTTTAAGCCAAGGGCTTCAACGATTTTACGTTGTTTAGGAAGACGGTGGGCAACACTGTGGATCAAAGTAACTTTTAAATCAGCCATGTTGAGCTCCTCCTATTCAGCTAAGTGTTGAACTGAAACACCACGTAAATCAGCAACCTCTTCAGCACGCTTGAGTTGTTTCAAACCTTCAAACGTAGCACGGATGGCGTTGATTGGTGTATCAGAGCCAAGACGCTTACTAGTGACGTCAGCAACGCCAGCTAATTCCATGACGGCACGAACGGCGCCACCAGCAGCAACCCCAGAACCTTCAGCAGCAGGCTTCAAAAGAATCCGGCCACCATCGTAAGTTCCGATGATTTCATGTGGAATAGTAGTACCAACGATTGGCACTTCAATTAAGTTCTTGCGAGCAGCTTCAACAGCCTTACGGATGGCTTCTGGAACTTCTTGCGCTTTACCAGTACCAAAACCAACGTGACCATTGTGATCACCAACTACAACAAGGGCTGCAAAACGGAGACGACGGCCACCTTTTACAACTTTGGTAATCCGGTTGATCGCAACAACGTTGTCTTCAAGATCCAACTTTTCAGGATCGATAAACTTTGCCATTAGTGGTTATTCCTCCTTTTTTAGAATTGCAAGCCGTTTTCACGAGCTGCTTCTGCCAATGCTTGCACACGGCCGTGGTATAAGTAACCGCCACGATCAAAAACAACTTCGGAAATCTTCTTGGCAGCAGCACGTTCTGCAACAAGCTTACCAACTAAAGTGGCTTGTTCAGTCTTGTTACCTGCTGCTACTTCACTATCTAATGTCGAGGCACTGACCAGCGTCACACCCGCTACGTCATCAATTACTTGAGCGTAGATGTTTTTGTTTGAACGGAAAACATTTAAGCGTGGGCGCTCTGCAGTACCAGAAATCTTGTTCCGGACACGCATATGACGCTTTTGACGTGTCTTGTTCTTATCTGGTTTCGAAATCAAAATAGTCACCTCTTTAAATTATTTGTTAACTGCTTATGCAGCATTACTTACCAGTTTTACCTTCTTTAAGGCTGATGTGTTCGTTTTCGTAACGAATACCTTTACCCTTGTAAGGTTCTGGTGAACGAACGGCACGGACTTCAGCAGCGAAGTCACCGACTTCTTGCTTGCTGATACCGCTGATGTTGATTGTATTGTTGTCAGGAACTTCAACCTTCAAGTCTGAAGGAACGTCCATTTCAACTGGGTTTGAGTAACCCACACTCAAGATCAACTTACCCTTTAATTGGGCACGGTAACCAACACCGACAAGCTTCAATGTCTTGCTGAAACCCTTAGTAACCCCTTCAACCATGTTGTTGAAGTTGGCACGAGTAGTTCCGTGTAAGGCACGGGTCTTGTTGTTGTCATCAGGACGGTCAAAGTTAACTTCGCCGTCTGCAACGTTCATGGTGATAATTGGTGAGAAAGTACGAGTAATGGTACCCTTTGGGCCCTTTACAGTAACATCGTTACCGTCGCGCTTAACATCAACACCATCTGGAATAGTAACTGTCTTGTAACCAATACGACTCATTTAGTAGACACCTCCCTGCTTTTTAAAGTATTACCAAACGTAGGCGAGAACTTCGCCACCGATTTTCTTTGCACGTGCTTCTTTATCAGTAACAACACCTTCTGATGTTGAGATGATTGCAATTCCTAAACCATTAAGTACCTTAGGAACAGCGTCAGACTTAACGTAAGTACGTAAACCTGGCTTTGAAATACGCTTCAAACCAGAAATAACACGTTGCTTATCGCGGCCGTACTTCAAAAATACACGAATGATGCCTTGTTTGTTATCTTCGATATATTCAACGTCGCGAATGAAACCTTCACGCTTCAAAATTTCAGCGATGTCGCGCTTCATCTTTGATGCAGGTACTTCTAATGATTCGTGGTAAACCATGTTGGCGTTACGGATCCGAGTCAAGAAGTCTGCAATTGGGTCAGTCATAGACATTAACGTTTATCCTCCTTTGTTATGAAATATTACCAGCTAGCTTTCTTCATGCCAGGAATTTGACCCTTGTGGGCAAGATCCCGTAAGCAAAGTCGGCATAAGTGGAATTTGCGATAAACTGAATGTGGACGACCACAACGTTCGCAACGCGTATAAGCTTGTGTCGAGTACTTAGCTGGACGCTGACTCTTAACAATTAATGATTTTTTAGCCACAATAATACCCTCCTTACTTAGTAAATGGCATGCCAAGTTGTGTTAACAACTCGCGTGATTCTTCGTCTGAGTTGGCAGTTGTTACAATAACAATGTCAAGACCACGAACACGGTTAACGTTATCATAGTTGATTTCTGGGAAAATCAATTGTTCACGAACCCCGAGCGTATAGTTACCACGACCATCAAAGGCGCGAGAACTGATACCATGGAAGTCACGAACACGTGGTAATGAAACGTTAACTAGCTTGTCTAAGAAGTCATACATACGTTCACCACGTAATGTAACCTTGGCACCAATTGCGTTACCTTCACGCAAACGGAAACCGGCGATTGACTTCTTGGCTTTAGTAATTAAAGGCTTTTGGCCTGAAATCAAACCAAGTTCTTCAACTGCTTCATCCAAGTTCTTAGCATTAGTCGTTGCATCACCAACACCCATGTTCAACACAATCTTGTCAAGCTTTGGTGCTTGCATAACAGAAGAATAGCTGAACTTTTCGATCATTGATGGAACAATTTCTTTAGTGTACTTTTCTTGTAAACGATTAGCCATTAGTTAATTTGTCCTCCTTTCTTTGATTACTTGTCGATGGTTTCGCCGCTCTTTTTAGCGAAACGAACCTTCTTGCCATCTTCAACGCGGAAACCAACACGGGTTGGTTCGTTGTTAGAAGGATCAAGTAACATCACGTTTGATACATGAATTGGTGCTTCAGTATCAATGATGCCACCTTGAGGATTGGCTTGAGAAGCTTTTTGATGCTTCTTGATCATGTTGATTCCTTCGACGATGACGCGGTTTTTATCGGAAAGAGTCTTTTTAACAGTTCCTTCTTTACCCTTATCCTTACCACTGATCACGCGAACTTTATCACCAGTTTTAATGAACATCCTGTTTGGCACCTCCTTATTTTCGAACGATTAAAGCACTTCTGGCGCAAGAGAAACAATCTTCATATAATCATTGTCACGTAGTTCACGCGCAACTGGTCCGAAAATACGAGTGCCTTGTGGACTCTTGTCATCACGGATTAATACCGCAGCATTTTCATCAAACTTGATGTATGAGCCATCGGCACGACGTACACGAGAAGTAGTACGAACGATAACTGCTTTGACGACGTCACCCTTTTTGACAACGCCACCTGGTGTTGCTTGTTTAACCGTAGCAACAATGACGTCACCAATGCTAGCATAACGACGCTTTGAACCACCCAGAACTTTAATAGTTAAAATTTCCCGGGCACCAGAGTTATCAGCGACTTTTAAGCGAGATTCTTGTTGGATCACCGTTAGTGTCCTCCTTTCAATCTAAGTAAAACAGAATACGATAATTGTCGAAACTAGATGATAACTGCCTTTTCAACAACTTCAAGAAGTCGGAAACGAACAGTTTTTGATAATGGACGAGTTTCCATGATTTCAACGATGTCACCAGTCTTGGCTTCATTGTTTTCGTCACGGGCTTTGTACTTTTTAGTGTACTTGATCCGCTTACCATATACTGGATGATTCTTGTAAGTTTCGACGGCAACTGTGATAGTCTTTTCCATCTTATCAGAAACGACACGACCACGGTACGTCTTACGAGCATTACGTTCTTCAGCCATTAATTATTCCTCCTTTATCGTATTCTACTTGCTTAACTCTTGTTGACGAAGCACAGTTTTGATCCGTGCAATATTCTTACGAACCTGCTTCAAACGAGCAGTGTTTTCAAGTTGACCAGTAGCCAATTGGAAACGAAGGTTGAATAATTCGTCTTTGTAGCCTTTTTCTTTTTCAAGCATTTCAGCAGTGGTTAATTCTTTAATATCTTTAGCCTTCATTTGATTCGCCACCTACTTCCTCGCGAGGGATGATCTTAGTGCGAACTGGCAACTTCATAGCAGCTAAACGCAATGCTTCACGTGCAACTTCTTCTGAAACGCCACCGACTTCGAACATAACCTTTTCACGTTTAACGGGTGCTACCCAACCTGCTGGTGCACCTTTACCATTACCCATACGAACACCGACACCTTTTTCAGTGTAGGATTTGTGAGGGAAAATCTTGATCCAAACTTTACCGCCACGCTTCATGTAACGTGTCATGGCGATACGAGCTGCTTCGATTTGACGGTTTGAAATCCAGCTTGAATCTAATGCTTGCAAACCGTAATCACCAAAAGCAACTGACTTGCCGCCTTTAGCTGCGCCACGTAACTTACCACGGTGCTCACGACGGTGCTTTACTCGCTTTGGTACTAGCATGCTATTTCCCTCCTTGTTCGTTGTTTTTGTTAGCGTTTGGCTTGTCTGGCAATACTTCGCCACGATAGATCCAAGTCTTAACGCCTAATGAACCGTAAGTTGTGTGTGCTTCAACCCAAGCATAGTCGATGTCTGCACGTAATGTGTGCAAAGGAACAGTGCCATCTGAGTAAGCTTCAACACGAGACATATCTGCACCGTTCAAACGGCCAGCAACTTGGGTTTTGATACCCTTGGCGCCAGAACGCATAGTACGTTGCATTGCCCCACGCATTGCACGACGGAAAGCAACACGGCCTTCAAGTTGACGTGCGATGTTTTCACCAACTAATTTAGCATCCAAATCAGGCTTCTTGATTTCGATGATGTTGATGTGTACACGTTTGCCAGTCAAGTTGTTTAATTCCTTACGGAGATTTTCAACTTCTGACCCACCTTTACCAATGACCATACCAGGCTTAGCAGTGTGAATTGAAATGTTGACGCGGTTAGCGGCACGTTCAATTTCTACCGTTGATACTGAGGCATCTGCAAGGCGCTTTTCGATGTATTTGCGGATTTTAAGGTCTTCGCCAAGGTAAGCAGCAAATTCTTTTTCAGCATACCACTTTGCTTCCCAGTCGCGAATAATACCGACACGTAATCCGGTTGGATTAATCTTTTGACCCACGCGTTATCCCTCCTATTTTTCAGATACGACTACTGTGATGTGACTTGTACGCTTGTTGATTGGTGAAGCAGAACCTTTGGCACGAGGACGGAACCGCTTAAGCGTTGGTCCTTCGTTAACAAAGACTTCGCTGACAACCAAATCAGAGCGGTCTAAGTCGAAATTGTTTTCAGCATTTGCAACTGCTGACATTAACACTTTTTCAACGATTGGTGAAGCACCACGAGGGGTGAACTTCAAAATTGCAATCGCTTCAGCCACGCTTTTGCCTCTGATAAGATCAACGACAAGGCGGACCTTACGTGCGGCAACACGAACTGTTTTCGCAGTTGCCTTTGCTGATGTAACTTGTTCAGCCATTAGCTAATCCTCCTTATTATTTACCTGTCTTCTTATCGTCGCCAGAATGGCCACGGAAAGTACGAGTTGGGACAAATTCACCTAACTTGTGACCAACCATATCTTCTTGAATGAATACTGGAACGTTCTTACGACCATCGTACACAGCAATTGTGTAGCCAATGAAGCTAGGGAAAATCGTTGAACGACGTGACCATGTCTTGATGACAGTCTTTTTATCTTGATCTTTTTGTGCATCGATCTTCTTCAAAAGATGTTCATCAGCGAATGGTCCCTTTTTTAAACTACGACCCATTAGATTACCCTCCTTACGAGTGAGATTACTTATGCAGTAAGTTTATTACTTCTTGCCTTTACGACGAACAATAAACTTGTTTGAACGTGCTTTGGTAGAACGAGTCTTCTTACCAGCAGTCTTCTTACCCCATGGTGATAATGGTGATGGACGACCGATAGGTGCTTTACCTTCACCACCACCATGAGGGTGATCGTTAGGGTTCATTACGGAACCACGTGATTGTGGACGCTTGCCAACCCAACGGTTACGACCAGCTTTACCAACGTTGATCAATTCGTGTTCTTCGTTACCAACAGTACCGATAGTGGCACGGTTAACGGCAAGAACCATACGAACTTCACCAGAAGTTAAACGAACCATTGCGTACTTGCCTTCTTTACCAAGCAATTGCGCACCGGCACCAGCTGAACGAACTAATTGACCACCCTTACCAGGCTTCAATTCGATGTTGTGAATAGTGGTACCAACAGGAATGTTTTGTAATGGTAATGCATTACCAACCTTGATATCAGCATCTGGACCAGATTGAACTTTGTCGCCAACCTTTAAGCCCTTAGGTGCCAAGATGTATGCCTTAACACCGTCAGTGTAAACTAACAATGCGATGTTGGCAGTCCGGTTTGGATCATATTCGATTGCTTTAACCGTAGCTGAGACGTTGTCTTTTGTACGCTTGAAGTCGATAATCCGGTATTGCGTCTTGTTACCGCCGCCACGATGACGAACAGTCTTGTGACCGTAGTTGTTACGACCAGCAGTGTGACTCTTTGATTCTAGTAATGACTTTTCTGGCTTTGACTTAGTAATTACTTGGCTATAGTCAAGGCTAGTCATATTACGCCGACCATTACTGGTTGGTTTGTATACTTTAATCGCCACGTTGATTCCCTCCTATATTAATAGATTGTTATTCTTCGCCGAATAACTTAATTTCTTCTGAGTCAGCTGAAAGGGTCACAATAGCCTTACGACGCTTCTTAGTGTAGCCTTCGTAACGACCTTGACGCTTAAGCTTACCCTTGACGTTCATGATGTTAACTTTAACAACCTTAACGTCGAAGATTTCTTCGATTGCTTTTTTAACTTGTGTCTTCGTGGCACGTACGTCCACGTCGAATGTGTAACGCTTGTCATCAAGTAAAGCAGTAGATGCTTCTGTAATGACTGGGCGTAAAATAATATCGCGTGCTTCCATTATGCGAGCACCTCCTCGATCTGAGAAAGAGCAGTTTGAGTTAACACAAGTTTGTCACTGTTGATGACATCCAATACGTTAATCCCCTTGGCATCGATTACCTTAACATTAGCAAGGTTACGAGCTGCCAATTCTGCGTTCTTGTTATCTTCCTCAAGAACCACTAAAGTCTTAGTTGAAACGTTCAAACTAGTTAATGATTGTGCAAATTCCTTGGTCTTTGGTTGATCAAAGTTAAATGCATCAACAACAACTAAGGCACCATCAGCAACCTTTTGTGAAAGGACTGACTTCAATGCCAAACGCGTAACCTTCTTAGGAAGGTGATAAGCGTATGAACGAGGTGTTGGGCCGAATACGGTACCACCACCAACCCAAATTGGTGAACGAGTAGAACCGACACGGGCACGGCCAGTACCCTTTTGACGCCATGGCTTCTTACCACCACCACGAACTGCACTACGGTTCTTAACCGCATGAGTTCCTTGGCGAAGTGAAGCGCGTTGCATCAAAACAGTATCAAACACAACGTTTTCGTTAGGTTCGATGCCAAAGATGGCTTCGTTCAATGTAACGTCACCGTTTTGGCTACCGTCTTGCTTAAATAAAGTAACACTAGTCATTTACGTTTCCTCCTTTCTTATTTCTTAGGTGCGCGAACGGCACTCTTAATTTCAACGAATGATTTGTTTGCACCAGGAACGTTCCCGCTGATCAACAATACGTTGTTTTCAACATCGGCACGGACAACCTTCAAGTTTTGAATAGTCCGAGTGTTGTTACCCATACGACCTGGTAATAACTTGCCCTTGAAAACACGGTTGATAACGGCACCTAATGAACCTGGACGACGGTGGTAACGAGAACCGTGAGTTTCTGGTCCACGACTTTGACCGTCTTTGTGGATGTTACCTTGGTAACCATGACCCTTTGTTGTACCAGTGACGTCTACGTACTCACCGGCTTCAAAGATGTCTGCCTTGACTTCATCTGCTACCTTATAGTCCCCTAGCTCAACATCTCTGATTTCATGAATGAAGCGCTTAGGGGCCGTGTTTGCTTTTGCTACATGACCTTTTTCGGGTTTGTTGCTCAATACTTCGCGCTTGTCAGCGTAACCTAATTGAATGGCGTTGTAACCATCATTTTCAACAGTCTTAACTTGTAAAACAACGTTAGGCGTTGTTTCAACAACAGTAACTGGAATTAATTCGCCATTTTCAGTGAAGACTTGCGTCATCCCTACTTTTTTTCCTAAGATTCCTTTTGTGGTCATGAGTACACCTCCGATATAATGTAATTTTTTGTCTTGAAGCTAAATTATAGTTTGATTTCGATATCCACACCTGAAGGCAAGTCTAACTTCATTAATGAGTCAACTGTCTTTGGCGTTGGGTTAACAATATCGATCAACCGTTTGTGAGTCCGCATCTCGAATTGTTCACGAGACTTCTTGAACTTATGTGGTGAACGAAGCACCGTGTAAATCGTACGTTCCGTTGGTAACGGAATAGGACCAGAAATTTCTGCACCTGTACGCTTTGCAGTTTCAACAATCTTTTCTGCAGATTGGTCAAGAATGCGGTGTTCGTAAGCCTTCAAACGGATACGAATTTTTTGTTTTGCCATTGGATTCCCTCCTTACGTCTATTTTCAAAATAAGACTAACTCCGTGAAAATTACCGTCACGCCCCGTGGCAAAGCGGCCGGGCGTGCCGCAACCTTTCACATCATCGCTTTGCTATGCTGATTCCACACCGGGGTTAGCCCCTGAAATACAGCACCTATCTATAATACACAACAACTGGCGGTTTGACAAGGTTTATTGCTAACTTTCTTTGAATTCCTGTTAATTTAATTCTGCGACGAACTGGTTTTTAACCTGTATTTCTCCCAAAATTTATTTTTTTACTCAAATTAGTGCAACAATCGCTATGATTTATCCATTCTGCCATCAAATTATTTTTGATGGTTTCCAAGTCCGCTCTAACGACCCGGATGTTTCAGGTAACGATAAGCAAGCTCGTTATTTCTTGTATTCAAATTGGTTTCTATATTATAGAAGAAACGGTTCGTCTACCTGCCAATTTAAACAATAAAAAAAGCCGCCACCCGAAGGTAACGACTTTTTAGAAATTCATCGCGCTTATTCAGCAGCAGGGTTGCCGCCGTTCTTCTTGATGATTTCTTCTTGAATTGACTTAGGAACAGCTTCGTAGTGATCGAAAGTCATGGTGAAAGTACCACGACCTTGTGATGCTGAACGAAGTGTGGTTGCATAACCGAACATTTCGGCCAATGGCACGAATGAGTGAATCATTTGTGCGTTACCACGTGCTTCCATACCATCAACACGACCACGACGGGCAGTAACTTGGCCCATGATATCGCCCATGTACTCTTCTGGTACAAGGATGTCGACCTTCATGATTGGTTCCAAGATAACTGGTGCAGCGGTCTTTGAAGCGTTACGTAAAGCGATTGAAGCGGCAACCTTAAAGGCGGCTTCACTAGAATCGACTTCGTGGTAACTACCATCGTATAACTTGGCCTTTAAGTCGATCAATGGGTAGCCGGCAAGAACACCATTTTCCATTGATTCCTTAACACCTTGTTCAACTGATGCGATGTATTCACGAGGAACAACCCCACCAACGATAGCGTCTTCGAATTCGAACCCTTTACCCTCTTCATTAGGGGTAAATTCGATCCAAACATCACCATATTGACCTTTACCACCTGATTGACGAACAAACTTACCTTGAGCAGAGGTTTGCTTCGTGAAGGCTTCACGGTATGAAACTTGAGGTGCACCAACAGTGGCTTCAACCTTGAATTCACGCTTCATACGATCAATGATGATATCCAAGTGAAGTTCACCCATACCAGCAATCAAAGTTTCACCAGTTTCAGGGTTAGTTTCGGCCCGGAAAGTAGGATCTTCTTCAGAAAGCTTTTGTAAGGCGTTGTTCATCTTGTCTTGGTCAGCCTTTGTCTTAGGTTCAACGGCAACCTGAATAACTGGTTCAGGGAATTCCATTGATTCCAAGTGCAATGGGTGATCAACATCGGTCAATGAATCACCAGTAGTGGTGTTCTTTAAACCAATAGCGGCTGCAATGTCACCTGAGAACACTTCTGGGATCTCTTGACGGTGATTTGAGTGCATTTGGAGTAAACGACCAACACGTTCACGCTTGTCCTTAGTTGAGTTCAAAACGTATGAACCAGATTCCAAAGTACCTTGGTAAACCCGGATAAACGTTAAACGACCAACGAATGGATCGGTAGCGATCTTAAATGCTAAGGCGGCAAATGGCGCGTCGTCGTTAGCCTTCAATTCAACTTCTTCATCAGTATCAGGGTTAGTAGCCTTGTAAGGCTTGACGTCTAATGGTGATGGTAAGAAGTCAACCGTAGCATCCATTAACATTTGAACACCCTTGTTCTTGAAGGCAGAACCAGCAAGAACTGGGAATAATTCAAGGTTCAAGGTTGCTTTACGGATTGCGGCTTTGATTTCAGGAATGGAAATTTCTTCACCTTCAAGGTACTTTTCCATAATGCTGTCATCAACGTCAGCCAATTCTTCGATCATTTGATCACGACGCTTTTGAGCTTCTTCCTTGTATTCATCAGGAATTTCAACCGTATCCCATTCAGCACCTAATTCGTCTTCGTCGTAGATATCGGCTTTCATTTCGATCAAGTCGATGATTCCTTCGAAGTCGTCTTCGGCACCAATAGGCATTTGGATAGCTAAAGCGTTAGCTTGGAGACGGTCCTTGATTGAGCTAACTGAGAAATCAAAATCAGCACCCAATTTGTCCATCTTGTTAACAAACACGATACGGGGAACGTCGTAATCTGAAGCTTGACGCCAAACCGTTTCAGTTTGTGGTTCAACACCGGCTTGGGCATCCAAGACAGCGATGGCACCATCAAGCACACGGAGTGAACGTTCAACTTCGACAGTGAAGTCCACGTGTCCTGGGGTATCGATGATGTTGATACGGTGACCCTTCCATTCAGCAGTGGTAGCAGCTGAAGTGATCGTGATCCCACGTTCTTGTTCTTGTTCCATCCAGTCCATTTGTGAAGCACCATCATGGGTTTCACCAATTTTGTGGATCTTACCAGTGTAATACAAGATCCGTTCAGTGGTAGTTGTCTTACCAGCATCGATATGCGCCATGATCCCGATGTTACGGGTCTTTTCTAGTGGAAAAGCTCGTGTATTAGCCATGTTAAATCTGTAACTCCTCTCAGTTTGATGACATTATTTATAGAAAAAGGATGGCTAAATTAAGACTTAATTATAGCCATCCCAACAATCCACTATCAACATTTAGTAACTTATGGTGCTGACAGCGAACTGTTTTGCTAATTACCAGCGGTAGTGAGCAAATGCACGGTTGGCATCGGCCATCTTGTGCGTATCTTCACGCTTCTTAACAGATGCACCAGTGTTGTTGGCAGCATCCATGATTTCGCGTGCAAGACGTTCAGTCATGGTGTGTTCGCCACGTGAACGTGAGTATTGAACAAGCCAACGAAGACCTAATGTTGAACGACGCTCTGGACGAACTTCGATCGGAACTTGGTAGTTAGAACCACCAACACGACGAGCCTTAACTTCCAAGACCGGCATAACATTCTTCATTGCTTCGTCAAATACTTCAACAGGATCGTTGCCGCTTTCTGACTTAATTAAATCAAATGCACCATATAAAATTTGTGATGCAGTGCCTCGCTTACCATCTAACATCAAGCGGTTAATCAAACGAGTAACCATCTTTGAGTTGTAGATTGGATCAGGAAGGACTTCACGTTTTTGGACGTTTCCTTTTCTTGGCATTACTTAGTATCCTCCTTGTTGGAACTTAGTGTTTAAGTTTTATTATTCTTTAGGCTTCTTGGTACCGTACTTAGAACGGCTTTGACGACGGTCTTCAACACCGGCAGTATCAAGGGCACCACGGATAACGTGATAACGTACACCAGGTAAATCCTTCACACGGCCCCCACGAATTAAAACAACACTATGTTCTTGAAGGTTATGACCGATACCTGGAATATAGGCGGTCACTTCAATCAAGTTTGACAAACGAACACGCGCGTACTTACGCAAAGCAGAGTTAGGCTTCTTTGGCGTCATCGTACCAACACGGGTTGCAACACCACGCTTTTGTGGTGCTGGGTTGTTAACTTGCTTCTTCTTGTAACTGTTATACCCGAAGTTTAATGCTGGGGCATTTGATTTAGAACTTCTAGATTTACGACCTTTACGAACCAATTGGTTAATTGTAGGCATCTAAGAGTCCTCCTTCCTTAGTCTAGTTATTTTAAGTCCACACATCCAGGTGATTCATTTTTGAGCAAAAAGAAAAACCGCTGCGGGATCAATTTTCGTGCTATGTTTTCCGTCAGCATGTCTGCGGAGCAGAAACCGGTCTACAAAAAGCACCTTTAAAAGAATACCACGGTTGTGTTGCCAATGTCAACGAAAGTTTGGCATCTCAACGTTACTTTCTGTCATACTAAAAACATCGCCATCTTCCTTGGCGTAGTTAGTTTTGAGGTGAATGAGAGATGCAACTTTTGATAATCTATTGTGTCATTTTTGGTACGACTGTTGGCTCGTTTTTAACAGCAGTTGTCTCCAGACAAATTACTGGTGGCTCAATTCTCCGTCCCGCCCGATCTCACTGTGATCAATGTAGCCGCCAACTTGCTTGGTTTGAGTTAATCCCCATCATCAGTTTCATCGTACTACGCGGGCGATGTAGAACCTGTTTGCATTCAATCCCCTACCATGTCTTATTGGCCGAAGTTTTTGCCGGTTGTTTGATGCTTAATTTCAAACCGGACTTTCACCATATTTGTTTTATCGTGATTGGTTTTTTACTATTATATTTATCACTTTGGGATTGGCAAATACAGCAGGTCGCTTCATGGACATTACGACTACTGGGTATCGTCTGTTGTTTAACTGCGATTTCGAGTTCACACCAAGTTAGCTTCTGGGTCTTTTTAATCATATGGCTTGCTAACCAATTCGTCACGAAACAAAACCGCTTCATTGGCTTAGCTGACATTGATGTCTTCTGCTGTCTCGGTATGGTCTTAGGCTTATTGAACGTTACCTGGGTACTTCTAATTGCCAGTTGTCTCGCAATCATTGTCCAATTAGCCATGGATCGGCATCAATTAGCATTCTTGCCGTTTCTGAGTGTTGGTTTCTTGGTTGTGATTTTGACAATGTAAAAAAATATCATTTTTGATCCACAAAAAAACGGTTCGAGAGTCATTTGACTTTCGAACCGTTTTTAAGAAGTTTACTTAGCTTCTTCTTCTTTCATCCGACGTTCTAATTCATTAATTGAATAGACGCCATCTGTAGAGGTGCTACCAACTTCTTTAGGCTTAATCTTACGGTAATCAGGCATCCCAGTACCAGCTGGAATGATCTTACCAATAATAACGTTCTCTTTAAGACCGATCAGAGGATCGTTCTTACCACGGATAGCAGCATCCGTTAAGACACGTGTCGTTTCTTGGAATGATGCAGCTGACAAGAAACTGTTCGTTTCAAGGGCAGCCTTAGTGATTCCTAAGATAACTGGACGTGCAGTGGCTGGAATATCACCATTAATCAAAGTCTTGTAGTTGTGATCCTTGAAGTCTTTGATATCCAAAAGGGTACCTGGTAAGACATCAGTATCACCCGGATCCATGACCCGAACTTTACGTAACATTTGACGAACAATGATCTCAACGTGCTTATCCAAGATCGCAATACCTTGCATACGATAGACCTTTTGGACTTCGTGAAGTAGGTAGTTTTCTGTAGATAAGACATCACGAACGCGAATCAATTCCTTAGGATCAACAGAACCTTCGTTCAATGCAGCACCACGGTGAATGAAGTCGCCTTCTGTCACACGGATTCGTGCAGTGATTGGCATGGTGTAACTACGAGTATCGGCTTCACCTTTAATCGTAATTTCCTTTGTCCGTTCTGCAGGATTCTCTTCGATTGATTCAACCGTACCAGTAACTTCTGTGATCTCAGCTTTACCTTTAGGGTTCCGAGATTCAAAAATTTCTTGAATACGAGGAAGCCCTTGGGTGATATCAGCGTTACCGGCAACACCACCGGTATGGAAGTTACGCATGGTCAATTGCGTACCTGGTTCACCGATTGATTGAGCGGCAACAGTACCAACTGCTTCGCCAATTTCAACGGGATCACCGGTGGCAACGTTACGACCATAACAGTGTTCGCAGACACCGTGGGCAGTGTTACAAGTGAAGACCGAACGAATCGTAACTGATTCGACACCAGCATCAACGATTTGTTGGGCGATGTCTTCATCAATCATTTGGTTACGACCAACAATCAGGTCACCTGACTTAGGATCGTAAACCGACTTCATCGTGTAACGACCAAGCACACGGTCGTAAAGTGGTTCAATCATTTCATTACCATTGGTGATTGCACTAATGGTTAAGCCACGATCAGTACCACAATCTTCTTCACGCACAATCACGTCTTGAGCAACATCGACCAAACGACGAGTCAAGTAACCTGAGTTGGCAGTCTTCAAGGCCGTATCGGTCATCCCTTTACGGGCACCGTGGGTCGAGATAAACATTTCCAACACAGAGAGACCTTCACGGAAGTTGGCGGTGATTGGCAATTCCATGATTTCACCGTTAGGCGCAGCCATCAAGCCACGCATCCCGGCAAGTTGCGTAAAGTTTGAGATGTTACCACGGGCACCAGAGTCAGACATCATAAAGATTGGGTTTTGAGGATCGAAGTTATGGATCAACTTGTCTTGCAAGTCATCCTTAGCATCGTTCCAAACACCAATAACTCGTTCGTAACGCTCTTGGTCAGTAATCAGACCACGACGGAACTGCTTTGTGATGGTGGCCACTTGCTTGTGGGCATCGTCAATAATTTGAGGTTTATCTTTAACTTCGGTAACGTCAACGATTCCGACGGTTAAACCAGAACGCGTTGATTCGTTGTAACCAAGGTCTTTCATACGGTCAAGAAGTTCTGACGTTTCAGTCACCTTAAATTGTTTGTAAACTTCGGCGATAATATCACTTAAGAAACCTTTCTTAAATGGTAAGACCACTTCAGCGTTCTTAAGGTGTTCATGAATGTCTTCACCTTCGTCCAAGAAATACTTGTCAGGGACAAAGCCACCTAAGTTCGTATTAGTTGGTTCGTTCAAGTATGGGAACGATTGTGGCAAGATGCTGTTGAAAATCAACTTCCCAACACTCGTTACCAAAATCTTGCTCTTTTGTTCATCGGTGAAAGGCTTCCCCTTCAATGATGACGTTTGAACCCCAACACGGGTGTGCCAGTGAACTAAACCATTACGGTAAGCTAACACGGCTTCATCCATATCCTTGAAAATCATACCTTCGCCTTCACGGCCAGCTTCTTCCATGGTGAGGTAGTAGTTACCAATAACCATATCTTGAGAAGGCGTAACCACTGGCTTCCCATCCTTAGGTGCCAAGATGTGACCTGCAGCAAGCATCAAAAGACGAGCTTCTGCTTGAGCTTCATCTGATAAAGGCACGTGAATGGCCATTTGGTCACCATCGAAATCGGCGTTGTAAGCTTCACAGGCCAATGGGTGTAACCGCATGGCTTTACCACTTACTAAGACGGGTTCGAAGGCTTGGATACCCAAACGGTGAAGCGTAGGTGCCCGGTTCAACAGAACAGGGTGTTCCTTGATAACGTCACCCAATACTGAGTAAACATCATCGTCTTCACGGTCGATCTTACGCTTAGCGTTCTTAATGTTAGAAGCTAAACCACGGTTAACCAATTCCTTCATGATGAATGGCTTGAAAAGCTCCATTGCCATTGGCACCGGTAAGCCCATTTGGTTCATACGAAGGGTTGGTCCAACGTCGATAACTGAACGGCCAGAGTAGTCAACACGCTTACCAAGTAAGTTTTGACGGAAACGACCTTGCTTCCCTTTCAACATGTGTGAAAGAGACTTCAATGGACGGTTACCCGGACCAGCAACTGGACGACCACGACGACCGTTATCGATCAAAGCATCAACGGCTTCTTGTAACATCCGCTTTTCGTTTTGAACGATGATGCCAGGTGCGTGTAAGTCAAGCAAACGCTTGAGACGGTTGTTACGGTTAATTACCCGACGATACAAATCGTTCAAATCGGAAGTAGCGAAACGGCCACCTTCCAATTGAACCATTGGTCGTAAATCAGGTGGAATAACGGGGATGGTATCCATTACCATCCACTCCGGCTTGTTGCCTGAAGTAACGAAGGCTTCCAAGATGTCCAAACGACGAACGGCACGCGTCCGCTTTTGGCCAGTGGCTTCCTTAAGCTCTTCCTTTAAATCAGCAACTTCCTGGTTAAGATCAACGTCGCGAAGTAACTTTTTAATTGCTTCGGCGCCCATCTCAGCAGTAAAGCCATTGCCGTATTCAGCTTTCTTATCACGGTATTCACGTTCAGAAAGTAACTGCTTCTTTTCAAGTGGTGTGTTACCTGGTTCGATAACAACGTATGATGCAAAGTAGATTACTTCTTCAAGTGAACGTGGGCTCATATCAAGTACAAGACCCATACGACTTGGAATGCCCTTAAAGTACCAGATGTGAGTGACTGGGGCAGCTAATTCAATGTGTCCCATACGTTCACGACGAACCTTTGAACGGGTAACTTCAACGCCACAACGGTCACAAACAACACCCTTGTAACGAATCCGCTTGTACTTACCACAAGCACATTCCCAGTCCTTGGTTGGTCCGAAGATACGTTCATCGAACAGTCCGTCTTTTTCTGGCTTCAAAGTCCGGTAGTTGATTGTTTCTGGCTTCTTAACTTCACCATATGACCAACTCCGAATCTTATCAGGCGATGCAAGTCCAATTTGCATGCTTTCGAACTTATTGACATCGACCAATGGATCGACCTCCCTTTACTTAATCCTTAGCGTTAGTGTTAGCTTCATCAGTGTTAGCGGCTTGCGCTTCTTTTGCTTCCTGCGCTTGCTTTTGTTCCTTTTGTTGTTCCGCAAATTTACTCAAAGCGTCAACGTTAACAACGTCATCGTCTTCTTCGTCCATATCACGTAACTCAATCTCTTGTTTGTCACTGCCAAGAACCTTCATGTCCAAACCAAGTGATTGTAATTCCTTAACCAACACACGGAAGGATTCAGGAACGCCAGGCTTTGGAATTGGTTCGCCCTTGACGATGGCTTCGTAGGTCTTCACACGACCAACCACGTCATCTGACTTGTAAGTCAAGATTTCTTGTAGTGTGTAAGCAGCACCGTAAGCTTCAAGGGCCCAAACTTCCATTTCACCGAAACGTTGGCCACCAAATTGGGCTTTCCCACCAAGTGGTTGTTGGGTAACTAATGAGTATGGTCCGATTGAACGAGCATGGATCTTATCGTCAACCATGTGGGCCAACTTCATGTAGTGCATTACCCCAACGGCAACACGTTTGTCAAATGGTTCACCGGTCCGACCATCGTATAAGACAGTCTTGGCATCATCAGCCATACCGGCTTCCTTAACAGCAGCCCAGATATCTTCATCTTGTGCACCATCAAAGACTGGTGTACTGATGTGGATACCCAACTTACGAGCAGCCATTCCCAAGTGAATTTCGAGCACTTGCCCGATGTTCATACGAGAAGGCACACCCATTGGGCTCAGCATGATATCGATTGGAGTACCATCTGGCATGTAAGGCATATCTTCTTGAGGGATAACGATTGAAACGGTCCCTTTGTTACCGTGACGGCCGGCCATCTTATCACCAACTTGGAGCTTACGCTTCTGGGCAATGTAGACACGAACCATCATGTTAACACCAGGTGATAATTCATCACCGTTTTCACGGGTGAAGATCCGGACGTTTTGGATAATACCGCCACCACCATGAGGAACCTTAAGTGAGGTATCACGGACTTCACGGGCTTTTTCACCAAAGATGGCGTGTAACAGACGTTCCTCAGCTGAAAGTTCAGTCACACCCTTAGGCGTAACCTTACCAACTAAGATGTCGCCATCATGAACCTCGGCGCCGATGCGAATAATCCCCTCTTCGTCGAGGTTCTTCAATGCATCTTCACCAACGTTAGGAATTTCACGGGTGATCTCTTCAGGTCCTAACTTCGTATCACGTGCTTCTGATTCATATTCTTCAATATGAATTGACGTGTAGATATCGTCCTTAACAAGTCGTTCGTTAATGGCGATGGCATCTTCGAAGTTATAACCTTGCCAAGTCATGAAGGCTACTAATGGGTTTTGACCCAAAGCAAGTTCACCATCTTCCATTGATGGTCCGTCAGCCAAAACTTCGTCAGCATCAACTTGATCGCCGACTTTAACGATTGGCCGTTGGTTGTAGTTCTTACCACCGTTAGAACGTTGGAACTTCATCAACTTGTAAGTGTCTAATGCACCGTCTTCGCGGCGAACGCGAATTTCACGAGCATCAACGTATTCAACTGTTCCGTCGTGCTTGCTTAATAAAGCAACACCCGAGTCATGAGCAGCTTTGTATTCAATACCAGTCCCGATAAGTGGTGAGTGTGGGTCAAGCAAAGGAACAGCCTGACGCATCATGTTAGCACCCATCAACGCACGGTTAGAGTCATCGTTTTCCAAGAAAGGAATGCAGGCCGTAGCGACCGACACAACTTGCTTAGGCGAAACGTCCATGTAATCGACCTTATCGATGCTGGTTTCGATGTTTTCTGACTTAGCACGGGCCATAACCACATCGTTAACAAATGAACCGTCATCCGTTAATGGTGAGTTAGCTTGTGCAACAACGTAGTTATCTTCTTCGTCGGCAGTCAAGTAATCGATCTTATCGGTAACCTTGTGGGTCGTCCAAGAAACACGACGGTAAGGGGTTTCGATAAAGCCGTACTTGTTGATACGGGCGTATGAAGACAAACTGTTGATCAACCCAATGTTAGGGCCTTCAGGCGTTTCGATAGGACACATACGACCATAGTGGGTGTAGTGCACGTCACGAACTTCATAACCGGCACGGTCACGAGTCAAACCACCAGGTCCAAGGGCTGAAAGACGACGCTTATGCGTTAATTCACCCAATGGATTGGTTTGGTCCATGAATTGTGACAGTTGTGATGACCCGAAGAATTCTTTGATTGAGGCAACAACTGGGCGAATGTTGATCAATTGTTGTGGTGTTACAGTGGAAGCGTCTTGGATTGACATCCGTTCGCGAACCACACGTTCCATCCGTGATAACCCAATTCGGAATTGGTTTTGAAGTAATTCACCAACTGAACGAATACGACGGTTACCCAAGTGATCAATATCATCAGTTGAACCGATACCTTCTTGTAAGTTAAAGAAGTAGTTAACGGCAGCCAAAATATCAGCAGGAGTAATGTGCTTGTACTTCAAGTCAATGTGACCATTACCAATCACTGGTAAGGCACGCTCTGGATCTTCCGGTGACTGCACCATAATGGTTTGCAACGTCACTGGTTCAGTTACAACTGCATCGTCAGCAGGAGTATAAGTAACCGTCTTGAAGTCTTCTTGATCAAGATATGGTGTCAAAGTCTTCAAGCGATCCTTATCGATCAAATCACCCTTTTGTGCCAAAACTTCGCCAGTTTCTGGATCAGCCAAAGTTTCTGCTAAGGTTAAGCCAAGTAAACGGTTCTTTAAGACCAGCTTCTTGTTAGTCTTGTAACGACCAACGGGTGCCATGTCATAACGTTTTGGATCAAAGAAACGAGCAGTCAACAGACTCCGTGAAGAATCAGCCGTCTTAGGTTCACCTGGACGCAAGCGTTCGTAGATGTCCTTTAAGGCCTCTTCAACACGAGAATCATCGTCGTTTTTGTGAACATCCTTTTCCAAGGTTGACATCAAGCTGTCGTTGTCACCGAACATCTTGATGATTTCATCATCAGAACCAAACCCTAATGCCCGAACTAATTCAGTCATTGGAATCTTACGAGTACGATCAATACGTACATATGAAAGACCCTTTGCATCGGTTTCGAATTCTAACCATGCACCACGGTTAGGAATGACAGTGGCACCATATACGGTCCGACCATTCTTGTCAGTTTCTTCATTATAATAAACACCAGGGGAACGGACTAATTGAGAAACAATCACTCGTTCCGCACCATTAATAATAAATGTCCCTTGCGCTGTCATTAACGGGAAATCACCGAAGAAAACATCTTGGGATTTGATTTCGCCAGTTTCGTGGTTCGTTAACCGCAAAGTGACGTGTAACGGTGCTGAGAAGTTAGCATCGTGTTCTCTTGCTTCGTCAACGGTATATTTTGGTTCTAGTAACTGGTAATCAACGAACTCTAATGATAAATTGCCTTGGAAATCTTCGATTGGCATAATGTCATCGAACATGTCCCGAAGACCTTCATCTAGAAACCATTGGTACGAATTCTTTTGGATTTCAATCAAGTTAGGTAAATCCAACACTTCTTTGATTCGTGCGTAGCTTCGACGGGTCCGGTGCTTGCCGTATTTAACCAAGTGTCCTGCCAAGTTGTTCACCTCTCCATTTTATTCAGCGAACCGAAACCAATGTTACAGTTTGATTACATTTTCAAAGAAAACGATTTCTCACCGGTTTTTTGGCAAAAAAAATCCAAAAGAAAGAAGAATTTCTTACTTTTGGTTTTTATGAGATCCGCTACGGACAATAGATTGCAACGGGTCATTTCAGTTCACAGTTACATACTGTAATGTAGTATACTGACTTCTTATTTAATTGTCAACCCATTATGCTCAGTCTGCAACCAGACCGTGCATAATCATATCTAATAACTGTTCAATCTGTTCAGTTTGCGTCACTTCCGGCCCGCCAATTCGGTGGAAGCGGCTAAATAACGGACTCAAACTCGTAATGTAAAACGCTGCTGCTTGCTTAGCGTCTAATTGCCCCCGCAAGTTAACGTCTGGGCTCTCAAAAAAAGTTTCAATGGGTGTGATGTAGTCCATCTGAAATAACATGCCAAGTTGTTTCATGTTTTCTGGCTTGAGGTCCGCAAAACTGGAATGAATCACAGTGAAAATATCTCGTGGGTGCGCATCCGTTAAGACCTGTGTGATCTGAACCAGGCGCTGTGTCGCAGTTGCAGCTTGACTTGATTGATTAATTGCATCGATTCGTGTTTTGATACCCGCACCAACGGTTTGAATCACTTGCAGATAAATCACTTCTTTATCTGCAAAGTGGTGGTACAGTGCCGGTTGCGTGATACCGACTGCCTTGGCAATATCGCGGGTTGATGTGCCCTGAAACCCCTTCGTGAGAAATAGCGTCTGAGCTGCTTCCAAAATGGCTCGGTGGGTCTTTTCTAGTTGCGCCTCTCGTTTCAATGCCACTATTCCCTCCTCCCTACGTCCAATAATCTGAATACTAGTTTACCACGAAACACTCAAAATACAGAATAGCTGCGCTCAAATTTAGTGAAATAATCGTCTATACCAGGTGAGTGCCATTCGTTTGCATGCCTTGTCGATAAAAATAGCCTCGCAAACACCGAGTGGCATCTGCGAGACTATCTACATAACCCTTAAATTTTCAGTAGTTCACAAGTTTGACTTGTTTATTTACTGCCAACTGGTTGATTCTTTTCTGACTTTGGTGCATCGGCTTCCTTCACATTAACTGTGATGTTACCACGCGTTGCACCAAGCGTTACTTGACTGCCTGGTTTAATTTCGCCAGACAACAACGCTTCACTTAAGCGGTCTTCAATCTTAGTTTGCAATGCACGGCGAATTGGTCGCGCACCGTATTCTGGATCAAAGCCGGCATCAGCAATCACATCAATTGCAGCAGGTGTGATCTTGACTGGAATCCCCTGATCGCTAATCCGTTTGATAACGGTCTTTGCCATCAACTTCACGATTTGGTGGAGTTCCTTCTTTTGAAGACTGTGGAAAATCACAACTTCATCGATTCGGTTCAAGAACTCCGGACGGAAGCTCTGTTTCAGCGTCTCACGAATCGTGTCCGCCATTGCCTTGTAGTCCGCCGCCTTATCTTCGGCACCGAAGCCCACGGTCTTTTCATCCCGTAAACGGGTAGCACCCAAGTTTGAAGTCATAATTAGAATCGTGTTTCGGAAATCAACCTTACGACCCTTGGAGTCAGTCAAGTAGCCATCATCCAGCACTTGGAGTAACAGGTTAAAGACGTCTGGGTGAGCCTTTTCAACTTCGTCAAATAGCACAACTGAATATGGCTTTTGACGAACCTTTTCGGTCAACTGACCGCCTTCTTCGTAACCAACGTAACCAGGTGCTGACCCAATTAAACGACTGGTCGAATACTTTTCCATGTACTCACTCATATCAACCCGAATGATGTTGTCTTCTGAGCCAAACATTGCTTCAGCCAAGGCCTTCGCTAATTCGGTCTTCCCAACACCAGTTGGACCTAAGAACATGAATGAACCAATTGGTCGGTTCGGATCCTTCAAACCTGAACGGGCTCGACGAATGGCACGAGAAACAGCTGAGACCGCTTCTTCTTGGCCCACCACTCGCTTGTGCAAGATACCTTCCAAGTTGATCAACCGTTCTTGTTCAGTCCGCTGTAACTGGGTCGTTGGTACGCCAGTCCATTCAGATACGACTTCGGCAACGTCTTCGCCAGTCACGTTTAAACTATACTGCGTATCTGACTGTGCTAATTTAGCAGCCTTTTTATCGAGCTTTTCTTTCAGGGCAATTTCTTGCTCACGTAACTCTGCAGCTTCTTCAAAGCGTTGATCCAAAATGGCAGCTTCACGCTGATCAGATAATTCCGCCAGCTTGGCTTCTTGCTTAGATTGGTTGTTAGGCTTATCCATTTGACTAATGCGAACCTTAGCAGCGGCCTCATCCATTAAATCAATGGCCTTATCTGGTAGATAACGGTCCGTGATATAACGGGTTGAGAGTTTAACCGCTTGTTCCAAAGCATCATCGGAAATATTAGCCTTGTGGTGTTCTTCGTAACGTGGCCGTAACCCTTTAAGGATTTGAATGGTCTCGTCTTCCGTTGGTTCGTCGACTTGAACTGTCGCAAAACGACGTTCCAACGCAGCATCAGATTCAATGTACTTTTGGTATTCATCCAAGGTTGTTGCCCCAATGGTTTGGAGTTCACCACGTGCCAGTGCTGGTTTTAGGATGTTAGAAGCATCAATGGCCCCTTCAGCACCACCGGCACCAATCAACGTGTGTAATTCATCGATAAACAGGATAACCTGACCGTCGTTGTAGATTTCTTCAATCACCTTTTTAAGACGATCTTCGAATTCACCACGATACTTGGTACCGGCGACCAAAGAACCCATATCAAGCGCCATCAAACGCTTTTGTTGCATATCTTCGGGTACGTCACCGGCCACGATGCGTTGGGCTAACCCCTCGGCAATCGCCGTTTTACCAACCCCGGGTTCACCAATCAACACTGGGTTGTTCTTAGTTCGACGACTCAAAATTTGAATGACTCGACGAACTTCACGATTACGGCCAACCGTTGGATCCATCCGGTCGTCGCGTGCCAACTGCGTTAAGTCGCGTGCCAATGAATCAAGGGTTGGTGTGCCACCCTGTTGCTTGCGCGCACGTTGATTACGTCGCTTGTCTTGCGTTTCAGTGACACCAAGCTTACGTAAAATAACCTTACGGGCTTGGGCCAAATCGATGTTTAAATTCATTAAAATACGTGAGGAGAGAATCGTTTCGTCACTAAGTAATGCTAACAATAAGTGCTCAGTGCCAATCTTAGTAGCACCGATTCGTTTAGCTTCTTCACCAGCCACAGAAAGCATATCCTTGGCTTTTGGTGAGTATGGCAGGTACGTATCCTTATCAATGTTATTCAACGTCCCATAACCAGTGAAACGTTCGATCTCTTCGCGCACGTCATCTTCACTAATGGAGAACTGTTGCAAAACCTTGTTTGCGATCCCGTTCTTCTCAATCGTGAGTGCTAAAAGTAAGTGCTCTGTGCCGACCGCTTGGTGCTTAAAATACTTGGCTTGCTCTTGCGCTAAAGCCAAAACGCTCTTGGCACTGGGGGTAAAAAGATTATCCATATCAATTCCTCACTTTCCTAGCTCTCGTAACGTAAATGTTTCAAAATACTGACTAAAATACGCGCCCTCAAGCCGTTTTCTTCTGCACGGTTATCCATCTTCAAGGTATCTTTGTTCATGATTGTCAAAATGATATTGGCTTCTCGTCGGCCGATAACACCACTCTCATAAAGTCCTTGAACCACGGCATAACCATCTCGTTGTCCAATTGAATCACCAATCGTTTCAATCAATGAGTCCAACACGTCGGTATCATCTAATAGGTTAACCTTCTCGATGCGGATATAACCACCACCGCCACGTTTGCTTTCAACGAGATACCCGTTGGATAGGGTAAATCTCGTCTTAATCACGTAATTAATCTGAGAAGGTACGACGTTGAATAATTCCGCAACCTCAGATCGGCGAATTTCTACGTGCGCCGTGTCCGATAAAATCTGTTTCAAGTACTTCTCGATAATATCGGAAATATTTTGATTTTGCACGTTACTCCCTCCATTCACCAACTCAGCAATCTACTTTGACTAATGTTGACTTTTATTATACGAATGTTTAGTCAAAAAGCAAAGGTTTACGCTTTAATTTGTCTGGTAAAAGTTAGAAATTGTGCTAAAAAAGATGATTTCTACCTATAATAAAGTCAAAACTTCGGTAATTATGATCAACGAATGATTATCCGTACACTTATCATTATAAGCCATCACACAGCAAAACCACATCATTTACGGTATTTTTCCGTAGATAATGTGGTTTTGTTCACCGATTAAGCACACAAGCATTCACATAAAACTTAACCCGAAAAAAAACGACCATCAAATTGATGATCGTTTTACCCGGGAACGTAGTCGGGAAAACAGGATTTGAACCTGCGACCCCTACGTCCCGAACGTAGTGCTCTACCAAGCTGAGCTACTTCCCGATGTTGTCGTTAAACAACAAA
>NZ_AZEE01000030.1:220269-224515 GCF_001434895.1 Secundilactobacillus odoratitofui DSM 19909 = JCM 15043 | reverse complement strand
ACCTACAACCTTCTGATTCGTAGTCAGACACTCTATCCAGTTGCGCTATGGGTGCATAATAATATTAAGTTGAAAATGCCGAGGACCGGGATCGAACCGGTACGGTCATCACTGACCGCAGGATTTTAAGTCCTGTGCGTCTGCCAATTCCGCCACCCCGGCAGGAAAAACGCATTAAAGCGGAAGACGGGATTCGAACCCGCGACCCCCACCATGGCAAGGTGATGTTCTACCACTGAACTACTTCCGCACAATGCCGACTAGAGGATTCGAACCTCCGACCTCCTCATTACTAGTGAGATGCTCTGCCAACTGAGCTAAGTCGGCGAAAGTGTAAATAATGCTATTTAATTTTAATGCGGGTGAAGGGACTCGAACCCCCACGTCGTAAGACACTAGAACCTAAATCTAGCGCGTCTGCCAGTTCCGCCACACCCGCATGGTGACTGGTTAATGAGCCGTGACAGTCTCGAACTGTCGACCCTCTGATTAAAAGTCAGATGCTCTACCAACTGAGCTAACGGCTCAATGGAGGATACAGGGCTCGAACCTGTGACCCTCTGCTTGTAAGGCAGACGCTCTCCCAACTGAGCTAATCCTCCATGTGCCCAAAAGGTGAACAGTTATGATCGACCTCTTTGAAACAACTATTACAGTTTATCATCTGGTTGAAATGATGTCAACACCTTTTTTCAACTTGATGAATAGTTATTCAGGACTTGCTGTCCTGCTAACCAACCGCAAGAACTATATTACACGCTTTTATCTCAAAAAGCTAGCTTTTTTTCAAATTAATTTCAATTAATTTGAAATTGCGTATCCATAGGCCTCGCAAGTCCCTACATCAACCGCACGGCTATTATTATACCACTTCTCAATTCAAATATTAATTGTAAATTGGCCTTTTCTACCAATGAATAACTTATCCGTTTCTTTTCATAAAAATGTATTTGGGTATGGCCTTGGACTCAATTAATTGATTTAACTTGCTTACCCTTCATTGCTTCCACTACCACTTCAGGTAACGCGCTTTTCCAGTTACAGCGGGACCGGCTTCAGCCACGAAATACACGTGTCTTCCGCCTCGTCTGTGAGCCTTCAAAACCCGAAGTCTCACAGACGTCCAGTTCCAGTAAGCGGTAAACCGCTAACTCGAACTTATCACCGCAACTGGAAAAGCGCGTTACCTTCCGTTCTCGTTACCGATGCATCTTATTGTCCATAGTCTCTATAACTATTACAATCATACGAATACTCTAACCCAAAGTTCAAAAAATTAGAATTGGCCACTAGTCAGTCCATGTTTACTGTACAGTATCAATTGATAGTCAATAACCAGATGCCATCAATCCCAACACAAAAACCGAGCAACTGCTGCGAATTACTCGCAACCGTTACTCGGTTTTTATCACACTATTTCAGTTAGCAATTATTCCTTAACGATCTTAGTTTGACCACCCATGTATGGTTGTAAAACTTCTGGAATGTTCACTGTGCCATCTTCGTTTTGGTAGTTTTCCAAAATGGCGGCAACGGTCCGACCTACAGCCAGGCCTGATCCGTTTAAGGTGTGGACATACTGCAACTTACCGTTTTCGTCACGGTACTGAATATGTGCCCGCCGTGCTTGGAAGTCAGTACAGTTTGAACAGCTTGAAATTTCACGGTATTTATCTTGGAACGGGAGCCATACTTCCAAGTCATGCGTCATAGCAGCAGTAAAGCTCATGTCACCCGTCGTCAAAGTGATCACGTGGTGTGCCAAGCCAAGCTGCTTCAATAAATCTTCAGCATGATTGGTCATCTTTTCCAACGCATCCCATGATTGTTCTGGTTTCGTAAATTGAACCATTTCAACCTTGTTAAATTGGTGGAGACGAATCAAGCCACGCGTATCGCGACCCGCGCTACCAGCTTCAGAACGGAAAGCCGGTGACAAGGCTGTGAACATGACTGGGAGCTTTTCATCATCGATCACTTCATCACGGTAATAGTTGACCAAGGGTACTTCGGCCGTTGGAATCAACGTTTCGTCCGCTTCCTTCAATGAGTAAACATCTTCGGTAAACTTAGGAAATTGGCCAGTCCCGTACATTGATTCGCTGTTGACCATATATGGTGGCAAGACTTCGGTAAAGCCAGCTTTTTCATTTTGGTCCAAGAAGAAGTTGTAGATGGCCCGCTCTAAACGAGCACCTTGGCCAACGTAGTACAAGAAACGACTGCCTGAAACTTTGGCACCACGTTCGAAGTCCAAAATACCAAGGCTTTCACCAATCTCCCAGTGTGACTTTGGTTCAAAATCAAACGCTGGAATCTCGCCCCACTTGCGTAGTTCAACTGAACCATCTTCAGTTAAACCAACTGGCACGTTATCATTTGGAATGTTTGGTAAATGAGCCGATTTGTTTTGAACGTCAGCCGCAATGTCAGTCAACTGTTCGTCCATCGCCTTAATATCAGCGCTGACTTGTTTCATCTGGGTAATTTTTTCGCTAGCATCTTCCTTGTTACGCTTAAGTTGTGAAATCTCGTCTGACACTTGGTTGCGTTGTGCCTTCATAGTTTCACTCTTCACGATTAAATCACGTCGCTTTTGGTCAAGTGCTAATAAGTCGTCAATTTCGGTGGCTTCAACGCCACGAGTTGCTAACTTTTCCTTTACAAAATCTGTTTCAGTTCTAACTAACTTCAAATCAATCATAATGCTTCCCCTTTCATATTGCGGTCCGCAAAAAAAGCTTCCGCCCCAAAAATTGGGACGAAAGCTCGCGGTACCACCCAAGTTTGCAGTCACACTGCACACTCAACATCGGTAACGGCGATCAACCGTACAGGATTAACTGTCCGCTTTCACACACTGGAGTTTCGATGAGCGGTTCGCAGCAATCCCGCTTCTCTGTACATCTACTTAAAGGTGTGTGGCGTTTATTCATTAACACTAGTCTACGATATTTTAAATCAAAACACAACCGTGAGGCATTAAAGCCCCAAAGAAGCTAGTTTGTCGTCAACCATACTTAAAACTTGTTTTTGTGCGCTTGGATCCTCAACGAAGTCTAAATCGTCACCATTGATCACCATCTTCGGCGATTTGTCATAGTTTTGGTACCAATCCACGTAACGAGCGTCTAATTCTTTGTAGTAATTGTACAAAGAAGGATCCTGATCGACCTGTTCAAACGAACGACCACGCTTTTTGATGCGTTGTAGCATCGTGTCAAACGAAATGTTGATGTGGATCAACAAATCTGGATTTTTCTTATGTGGTGTTTCTGGTAATTCTTCCATCATGTTTTGAAGCAAGGAGTCGTAAATGTCAGATTCAGTCTGCGTCGCGCGGCCTAAATCAGCGTTTAACTTAAATAACAGTGAGTCTTCGAAAATTGAACGATCAAGCACCGTTTCATCATCCTTGAAGGCTTCCTTAATGCTATCAAGTCGCTTGTTAAGGAAGTAGATTTGGAGTAAGAAGCCATACTTCTTTGGGTTTTGATAAAATAATGGCAAAATCTCGTTATCGTCTACTGATTCGTAAAATGCTGGTTTGTGTAAATGATCAGCAAGCATATTTGTGAGGCTGGTTTTACCAGCGCCAATAGTTCCTGAAAGTACAATCATCGTTATTTCTCCTTTAAACTTCAAAAGTCAGCACAATACATTGTATCATTGCGACCCGTAAATGCAATATGTTGGGGGTAAAAACTATGAATTCATTTTTCAATCCTCATTTTATTTCACTTCAAATCAAAAATAATTATGCTTAATTGTCACTTGGGTTAGCGCTTATTTACAGACTAGCTGCAATCAAGCTATTTCAAGGTAGGGAAAATTATTTATGCCGCCACTTTCACTACGGGCTAGCGCCCTTTTCCAGCTGCTGTGGGACCAGCTGCAACCGCTCCGCGTTTTCCGCTTCGGTTATGAGCCCAAAGTTCGGTCTCATAACCGTCCAGTACGACTAAGCGCGAAACGCGCTAAGTCGTACTTATCACCGCAACCGGAAAAGACCGCTAACCCTCCGTTTTCGTTACATGGTGCGCATAATGCTTCTATTGAGTTAACAATCTGACTTAGAAGTAGTACGGACTAAGACTTGTTTCTAGTCCTTCAGTAATCAATCAACTTTTAGATTATGACTATTTTACTTTGATTGTTGAATCTCATTGAAGACAATTATTCGACAGACAGTGCCTATCGTATTAACCAGTTCAATGTTTGCTCAATCAACTTCAGTAGCCGTAGC
>NZ_AZEE01000030.1:0-220259 GCF_001434895.1 Secundilactobacillus odoratitofui DSM 19909 = JCM 15043 | reverse complement strand
CAGTGAAAAATGATGTTAGGGTGAAGTGACGCAAGAAGTGTACTTCTTCTTGGGTTGCTTCACCCTTACATCATTGGACGAATCAGAGACCTGCCTTTCGGGCTCTGGTTCGAGGGTGAAAACGCCAAGCGGTTGAACCCGGTCCCACAGCCACTTCCCGCCAACCAGTCTGCTGGCGGCCGGAGGCGACAAAAGACAACTGCAACCCGCGAAAGGGTTACTGGCAAATAAAAAGCCGAGACACTTAACCGTCTCGGCTTTTAGCTAGCAATGATTAATTAACACTATTTCTCATCATCCGCCGCCGCTTGAACCCGATGCGGTTCCACGTCGACTTCATCCAATGGAATCATGTGCGTATGATGGCGAATCTTGTAGTAGAAGAACAGAATTGCAAATAATGGCACGCTCAAGTATGTCACACCAATCTGTTCCCAATCAAAGTGAGCAAAAGCAGCGGTGTTTTGACCTGCAATCACTAAGATACACAGAATCAGGGCCAAAATCGGACCAAATGGGAACCACTTGGCATGGTACTTCAATTCCGACAAATCATGGCCTTGCTTAACGAAGGCCCGACGGAACCGATAGTGTGAAATGGCGATTCCTAACCAAGCAATAAAACCAGTTAAGCCAGACGCTGCCACTAACCAAGTGTAGACTTGCGGCCCAGCAATACTAGTAATAAACGTAATTGCACCAATCACTGTAGTAGCCACTTGAGCCCGTAAAGGCACCCCGTTTTTAGTGGTGTGTTGGAAGTATTTCGGTGCAAAATGATCAAGTGACAACGAGTACAGCATCCGTGAAGAAGCGTACATCCCGGAATTGGCTGCCGAAATGACGGAAGTCAAGATAACGGCGTTCATGATACTTGCGGCAGCTGCCAAACCAGCTCGTTGGAAAACGAGGGTAAATGGACTAATGGCAATATCTGAAGCCGATGAACCGAGTAATTTAGGACTGGTATACGGAATCAAGCAGGCAATCACGAAAATGGCAAGAATGTAGAATAACAAAATTCGCCAAAATACTTCGTTAATGGCCTTAGGAACACTCTTTTCAGGTGTGGCGGATTCGCCAGCAGTGATTCCGACAAGTTCCGTTCCTTGGAATGAAAAACCAGCAACAACGAAGACGCTCAGGACGGCTGGAACACCACCGACAAACGGTGCCTTTTTATAGGTAAAGTTTTCTAGTCCAGTAGCATGGCCACCCATGATACCAAAAATGGTTAATACCCCAACAATCAAGAAGATCACAACCGTAATCACCTTGATCATTGCCATCCAGTACTCCGTTTCACCAAAGGCTTTAACGGTTAATGCGTTGATCAAAAAGATGAAGACCAACACAATCGTGCTCCAGATCCAACCGGGAACACTTGGTAGCCAAAACTTCATGACCAGTGCCGCCGTACTGATATCGACGGCCAGCGTAATTGCCCAGTTAAACCAGTAATTCCAACCCATTGCAAACCCCAGCGCCGGATCAACGTACTTGGTCGAATAGGTCGCAAACGAACCAGAAACCGGCATGTGTGTTGCCATTTCACCAAGGGATGTCATCAAGAAATACACCATAATACCAAGGGCAACGTACGCTAATAAGCCACCGCCAGGCCCAGCAGTTGAAATTGCTGAACCACTGGCGACAAAGAGGCCAGTTCCGATACTACCACCCAATGCAATCATTGAGATATGGCGAGTTTTGAGTTCTCGCTTCACTTCATGATCTGATGCTTCTGCCATGTCTATACACTCACTTTCATTATGCAATAAAAAAGGCCGCCCACAGCTTACCTGCGAGACGACCCAGTGAGTCATTCTACCGTAGGAAGCGCTCCACAACACATCGTTGCGACAGTCCCTGCCTTATTAAGACAGGTCCCAGTATCACGTTCAATCAGTTACGCTCAACTTCGGCAAACCACCCTTTTACTCTCGCTCAATGAATCTGATTATTCTCACGAAAGCGACTCTTTTGATTCGCGCCTCTTCTTTAATGTTTCCTATAGTAAACTGTTTAGTCTCAGATTGCAAGACAAACCGTGAAACGTCCTGAAAAGGCTTTAGTTAAGCACCATAACTACTATTCTTCTGACTCACGATCCAATCGATAAACTAATTCGGTTTCACCTGGCTGATAAAGAGCGGTTGCTGGGTGCACGAATGTATCCACGTGTGCAAAGCCTAATTTTAGTAGCACCCGTTTTGACCGGTCATTATCAGCCAAGTGACTGGCCCACACCGTTTCAAACACACCTGAGCCAACGAACTGAGCCAGTAACGCCTGACCGGCTTCTGGCATGTAACCGTGGCCCCAGTATGCACGGTTCAGCACGTAACCCAATTCAGCTGTATGCGCTTCTGTCAGCCCGTCCTTACCCACACGCGGATAAAAACCGATGCTGCCAATCACGTGATTCGTGGTTCTTTCAACGATGGCAAAAATAAGTTCCTGCTTCATCGTCTGTTTGAGCAGATAGCCGGCATCCGCCAATTCATGAGCGTACTGAAAACCAGCCGCTTTAGCGCTAACCGGATCACCCACGATTTCAAAATAATCTGCTACATCCGACTCAACGAAAGGTCGCAGCTCAAGCCGGTCTGTCCGTAATTCTACTGTCATTTAAATCGATCCTTTTTCATCAAAACTCAAAATGCGTTAAACTGTCCTTATTGGTGCAAGACACACCAATCAATATCTCAATCATAACTTATAACTAGGATGATGACTATGCAAATTATTACAGAATCACTTGGTGAAGATACCAAGGCCGTATTGCACGGCTTCTTACAGACTCCCGATGAAGCACTTCCTGAACAAAATTATCCCGCAATCATTATTGTACCAGGCGGATCTTACACGCACATTCCCGAAGCCCAGGCCGAAAAATTGGCCCTAGCGTTCACTGGTTTAGGCTACCAGAGTTTTTACCTCCGCTACAGCTTCGTGGATGAAAAATCACCACTCCATCCGGCACCAGTCGTTGAATTAGCACAATCCGTTGCCTTAATTCGGCAACATGCCGATGATTGGGCGATTGATCCACAACGACTGGCCCTAGCTGGGTTTTCAGTTGGCGGTCACATCGTCGCCCTTTACAACGATACTTGGCATCAAGACTGGCTAACCGATCAACTTGGTGTTTCAGCGGAAACTTTGGAACCTCAAGCCACTATCTTAGGCTACCCCGTTATCAGTCCCAAACTTGGTTTCCCAACCGATGAGCAAACTTTAGCGACGTGGTCTGATCAACCAGAACAGCTAGCAGCCGATGAATACGTCTCTGACAAAAATGCACCAACCTTTATCTGGGCCACGGCCGACGATCCGTTAGTCCCGGCGTCTAATAGTCTGGCTTATGCCACCGCTTTGGCTGCTCACAATGTCGACTACGAACTACACTTGTTCCATCACGGCCCTCATGGCTTAGCGTTGGCGAACCACTTGACGGCTTGGAAACGAGATGCCAACCAACCCCACGTTGCGCGTTGGTTGCAATTAGCAGACGAATGGTTGAACGAAACGTTATAGCGCCATGCTATCGCTAACAAAAATTTAAAATACCCCAACAGTATTGACGCAATCTTGGCGTGTACCGCAAAAGTTAAGTGATTTTCACTCTAACTTTGCGGTACTACCATAATCGTCAATGCTGTTGGGGCATTTTCATTTAGTTAACAATTTAAAGTTTCAATTCTTAGACAGTTGTGGCATCCTTCACTACAAACTCGTGGTTTGACAGTTTAATTTGACGATCACAAGCAGCTGCCACATCTGGTTCGTGGGTAATGATAATCACACACTTCTGTTGTTCGTGGGCTAGTTTTTGGAACAGATTGACCACTTCTTTCGTGTTGGCCTCGTCCAGATTCCCCGTTGGCTCATCGGCTACCACAAGTTTGGCATCCACAGCCATTGCCCGAGCAATCGCAACGCGCTGTTGCTGGCCACCAGATAAATGGGTCACCATTTGTGTCATCTGAACATCGGTCAACCCCAGTTTACCTAGTAAATCCTTGGCAAACTGCTGGTCACCTTGATGACTGGAGTTGGTGATTGACATCGCCGTTAACACGTTGTTTAACGGTGACATATACGTCAAGAGATTGTAGGCCTGAAAAACAATTGAAACATCGTGTTTACGGTAGTTGGTCAACCCAATTTGCTGAATATCTTGACCGTCAAGTGAGATAGTCCCCTCACGTGGTACGTCAAGTCCGGCAATCAAAGACAAAAAGGTCGTTTTACCTGACCCACTTTGTCCAATCACAGCGTACGACTGGCCAGCTTCAAAAGTTAAATTGACGTTGTTGAATAGGCTGTTATCTTGGTGATCATACCAATAGCCTAAGTTGGATACTTCTAGCATTTAATCATCCTCCTCTAAATTACTCAAGTAAGATTTGCTTTGGTCGCAGTCGTAAAATACCACCTGCTGCAATGACGACCGACAATAAAATAATGACGAAGCCCATTGCACCAAGTTTTACGAGTTGAACTGGTGAAAGTGTCACCTTCAGCTTAGCCTGTTTGGCCTTGCTACTTTGGTTACTCATATTTTGCCTCATGCCACCCTGCATGTTGCCAGTTGGGGCACCGCTTGGTCGGCCCGTTGTTCCACCAGGCCCTGCTTGACTAGTACCACTGCTTGTTGCGGTGGTGGTTTGCTGACTCACGAGCTGTTGTCCGAGCTTGTTGCCGATAAACTGGCCACCAATCCCGGCAATCACCAAGCTAACAACCATTACCATCGCCAATTCAACGAAGAGCTGACTGATGATTTTGAATCGGGACTCACCCATTGACAGGAGCACTCCAATTTCGTGTCGACGCTCACGAATTTGTAACATTACAATGAGCGCTAAAATAATTGTGCCGGCAATTGAGACCAGCCAAACAATCTTATTGGCAAACGACTTAACGTTTTTCATGGACGCTTTAACCGTTTGATAACTTGAATCATCAGCACTCAGACTGTACTTGGAGGTATTGATAACTGATTTACCAGCTTTTTTGACCTGATTAACGGCACTCGGATTGCTAATGGTAAAAGTAACTGAGTCGGCCGTATTAGCATACTTACTACCTTTAACCGTATTAGCAAAGGTGTTTGACGTATAAATTGTGTTGGCTGGATCACTGGCCCCCGGCCCCATCTGAGTGGTTGCACTTGAGCTAGCTTTATAAATCCCGACAATTTTTAATTGATACGTCTTGCTGCCAGAGGTCGACTTGACCTTGATCGTATCACCAACTTTAAGGCTATCCGCCTTCGCCAACTCAGACTCGATCATCACATTGTTCGTGCCACTGTCGGCACTGGTTAATTGACGGCCAGCTGTTAGTTTATTGGTTTTATCACTAAAGCTGCTGGATTGAGCGGTATTGGTCACACCGTTAATCGTAATATCACCCGTACTGCTTGATGACTTCATCCCCCCCATCGGTGAGCTGCTAGAAGTCGTTGACACTGTGTCAAATCCATCCGTATTTACCGACGTACTGGTAGTGGCATTATAACTCGACACGTTAGCTAATTTAGCAATCTTCTTGGCATCACTCAACTTAACTGGTGATGTTGTTAACTTGGGACGACTGCTACTACTGCTGCTTTGACTCTGTTGCATTTTCTTAAAAGCAGCTTCTCGATTGGCTGACAGTGTTAGGGTAGCCCCCACGCTCTCTTTAGCCTGTTCGGTGGCATTATTGGCGGCCGTGTTAATCAGCAGACCGGCAAAGACAAATAACATAATAGCTGATGTCACGATCAACATGAGTACTGAGCGACCCTTCTTAGCAATTAAGCTGAGCCACGCCCGTTTAAAGAAATTCATTGCAGAACCCCCTCAAACGATGGTATCTGTTGAAACTTGCGTAACTGTTGCATAAGTATCACCCTTTCTAATTCGTTTTAGGCATGCTTTAGTTTATACAGGTGGTGACTTAAGGTAAGCTTAAACGGGTGATGAAGTTGCCCACTATGTGAGCCGTAGCGCCAGAAGCCAGATTTTTGGTCGGGTGGCACTGGACGCTTCTGAGACTCGTGAGCTTCGAGGCTCAGAAACGAGACGGAAAACGCGAAGCGGTTGCAGTCGGTCCCACAGTTACCCGACCAAAAATCTGGCTGGCGGCCGAAGGCGGGCCTTCACAGCATACTTCCAGAACACAAACCATAAGACAGCAAAAAAGCCATGATTACCAAGATGATAATCATGACTTATAAGTGTGACGTATTTAATAAACTGTGTGACTAATGAACTTAATCTTAGCAAGTTTCGGTGCCAGCCAGAGGTACAGCCACTCAGCAATTTGTAACCAAGCATAGGCTAACAACATCGCACCTAACGTATCAGATGGATAGTGTGCGCCAAGATACACCCGTGACCAAGCCACCAGTAACATCCATAAAATCAAAACTGTCCGAACGACAATGCACTTCCAGTCAGTTTGAATCATGGGCACGACGACAATCCAGATAATGGCAATAATCAGTGTCGTTCCAAAGACGTGACCACTTGGAAAACTAAACCCGTCATCGGCTGCTAAGTGACCAAAAGGACGGGCGCGCTGAACAACATCTTTGGCAATCGTAGCCACCACGTCACCGCCAATCAACGTTCCAATCGCCCACAAGGCTGGAATTTTAAATTTAAATCCCCACAACAGAAACGCAATGATGAGCACCCATATAATATCTAGAGTTGGTGATGCTAAAAATGAAACGGCGCCCATAATTGCTTGTTTTGTGCCAGATTCGTGTTTTTGAATAACTTCGACGAACACACCGTCAATAAATGACAGCAGTCCGGAGTGTGCCATAATGACAGCCGCCAAAAAGGCAAACAAGCCACCGCTGACCAGCAATCGATAAGGCCGATCACGTTCTTGTTCAATGATCATTTGTTGCTTCCTCCCAATTTTACGTTTATAACACTGCAACGTTGAGTATATCATATATTAACTCTTCCAAGAAATGACGAATCAGCGTTTTACTGAAAGTTAAGATAGTTCAGAAACTTGGTAAAATTGAATGCGGATACAGTTCGGCTAACAATTCCCACAAGTCTCAAAGTGTGCTATCGTAGTTTGGTGTTATATTATTGTTCGTTGATAAAGAGAGGATATTGCCATGATTGTAACAACGCTATTATTAATTGGCGTGGGCCTGTTCGCAGGAATTGCCGGCGCTATTTTAGGCCTTGGTGGCGGGATCATCATTACCCCCGTTTTAACGCTGGCAATGGGATTAGACATCAAGTACGCGATTGGTGCGAGTATCATTGCCGTGATTGCCACCAGTTCTGGTTCGACCATTGCTTATTTAAGGGATGAAGTGCTGAACTTGCGGGTTGCCATGTTTCTTGAAATTGCCACGACGATTGGCGGGATTGCAGGCGCACTGTTAACCGGCATCTTAGATCCAAAGTGGCTCTACTTATTGTTTGGTGCACTGCTCGTCTTTTCTGGCTGGAACATGTGGCGTAAACTGCGGCGCGGTCAAGAAATCGTTTCAGATGTTAAGCCAGATCGGTTAGCGACGAAACTGAAGTTGAATAGCAGCTACTATGATAAAGTCGAAATGAAACAAATCGACTACCAAGTTGAACGAGTCCCGCAAGGATTCCTGGTAATGTTAGGGGCTGGTCTCGCCAGTGGCATGCTTGGTATCGGTTCCGGTGCTTTTAAAGTTACTGCGATGGACACCTTTATGAAGATGCCGTTAAAACCATCCTCTGCAACCAGTAACTTGATGATGGGGGTCACCGCCGCTGCTAGTGCAACGGTTTACTTCTTTAATGGCTCAATTTTACCCAACATTGCTGTCCCACTAGCCCTCGGTATTTTAGTTGGTGCCGTTTTAGGCTCTCGAATCATGCAAGTACTGCCTGCTAGAGTTATCCGCATGATCTTTGTACCGGTAATCCTATTGATTGGTCTACAAATGCTCTACAAGGGCATTATGGGGGTGAACTAACATGGCGAACAAACCAGAGTCAACTGAAAAAGAAATGGCTCACATCGAAATTATGATCGGTCGAATTCTCCAAATTGGGGTTGTTATTGCCGCAATCGTAATGTTAATCGGCCTCATTTTACTCCTCGTTAATGGTGGCGACGGTGGTTACGCCGTTGGCCATCAGCCAACCACGATCAGTACTATTTTATCAGGCACCGCACACATGAAGCCCTACGCAATTATGATGGTCGGCATGTTTTGTTTGATTTTAACCCCGGTATTACGGGTCGTTGTATCAATTTACGCCTTCTATAAAGAACACGACCACTTGTACGTCTGGATCACAACAGCCGTTTTGATTATTCTATGTGTCAGTTTTATTATTGGTCACACAGTTTAATCAGGCGCGCTATCATCTGAATGTAACCAAAACTAAAAATGGACTGCTACTTTCCTAGCTGGAAAGTGACAGTCCATTTCGTTTACTCTGGAACTAATTTTTGATTCTATTTGACGTGACTTATAGTTTAGGATTATGTCGATGCTCGTGTCGCCACCGACTTGAAAGCTTCAGCATTAGCCGCGCCTGCAGTCGGTTAAATAGTTCGGCCAGTAAAAAGCCAAAGGCAATGGCACCTGCAATAACAACTACTTGGAGCAAATAACTCAGTGCCAGCGAATTATTGCCCAGCGCAAAATTTTTCACCATTTGATACGCCTGACCACCAGGCACAAAGGGTACCATGCTCGGAATATTAAAATTGATCACTGGCATTTTTTTGTAGCGGGCTGCTTGCATACTCAAGATACCAATGAGTAACGCACCAACCAGGTTTGCTAACGCGATGCCTGTATGGAGCATTAAGCAAAGCCGGTATACTAAGAAGCTGACCGTACTGATCCATCCGCCAACGTTAAGTCCTCTACGTGGCACGTTGATCAACACGCCAAACGTCACGGTGGCAACGTAGGTCAGTGCTAGGTCTATGATTAAGTTTGTAATCATCGTCATCCCTCACAGTACCTGTAATATCATGGCAATCCCGCTACCAATCGCAATTGCACTCATCAACGCTTCGATACCACGGGCAATCCCACTAACCAGGTCCCCCGCCAAAATATCTCTGACAGCATTCGTCAGTGGTACGCCAGGAACCAGCGGCATCACGCTACCGATAATAATATCATCGACGCTATTGCCTAAATGCAAATTCACGAACCAGATTGCCAATGCACCGATGCCAACTGCAGCCAAGAATTCACTCAAGAACCGGACTCTAGCCACCCGGTTCACACCATAAAATATGGCCCAGCCAACCAAACCAATCAAACAAGTGATGCCAAAATCCGGCAAATTGTGCCGAAAAACCACTTCCAGTGTGCCACTAACCAAACCAGCCGAGATGAGTTGTAACCAAAAAGGAAAGTAACGCGGATGAGCCTCAAGTGCCGTTAATTGTTGCTCAAATTGAGGTAAATCAATGGTACCTGCTGCAAACTGCCGTGATAAATCATTGACCTGAGTAATCTTTTCTAAGTCGATCGATCGTGATGCCACTGGTTCAATTTGAGCGTTCTCCTCCCCAGAAATTGACATCATCATCCCGGTAATCGTCACGTACACTTTACTATCGGGATAACCCGCGTTAATCGCAATTCGGTGGATCGTATCTTCCACCCGCGCGACTTCTGATCCATTTTCAATCATGATACGGCCTGCATGCAGGGCCGTTTTTATCATTAAGTGTCCTTGACCGGTTGTCATGATTGGTTGCCTCCGTTTTAAATGACTTAAGGTCATTATACGTTGTTTCGCTGGGATTGGGGTACTGTTGTTTAAAAATATTTTAAGTGGCTTTTGAACGTGAAAAAAATGCACCAAGCGATTTTTCATTCGAAAATCAACTCGGTGCACCAGTGTGGTATTGTTCTTGCTTTGAAAATGGGTGATTGAAACGGTGAGCGCTTATTCTACAAAGATATAATGGGCGGCCTTATAGCCAATCGTTAAATCTTGTTTATCCGTCAAGTTAGTCACCAGTACCGGGCCTTCAAACGGATCATGCTTATTGACAACTAATTGATCACCTAAATCCAATTTGATGTCGCCAAGATAAGTGAGCAGATCATGGTTATCAATAAACCGGGCCACAGTCACGGTTTCGCCATCTTTTACATCGTTTAAAATTAAGTGAGATTCGCCAGCAAAGTGGCCGCTGCGATCCGGAATCGTCCCACCGTGTGGGCACTTGGTTGGGTTATCTAAGGCGTCATCGATTGCGTTGGCTAGTTTTTCACTGGTCACGTGCTCTAACTTTTCAGCCTCAACGTCTAAATCTGGTAAAGCATAGTTCAGCCGTTTGACCAAGAAAGTTTCCCACAAACGGTGCTTACGAACCAGCGTCACAGCAAGCTCACGTCCCTTAGGTGTCAGTGAAATACCGGCGTAGGGTTCGTGAACCACTAACCCTTCTTCAGCCATTTTAGTGACCATTTCTGTCACGGAACCAGCTGCAATATTTAAACTAATGGCGATCTGCTTGTTCGAAACTTTCTCACTTGCGCCGCCAAGTTCGAAGATTATTTTTAAATAGTCCTCTTTCATGGGTGTCATTTTCGTATCGTACTCCTTGTTATTCTTCATGTTGTCGTTGTTTTAATTGCTGCTCTAAATCTTCGTTGTGAATCAGTTCTTCATCGCGACCTCTAATATCTTCAGCTTGCAACGTGACGTGACAAATTTGATACTTCGTCGCCAACAGCCGTTCAATTTGCCGGTAAATGGGTTCAACCTCACTTAAAAGCATATCTTGCATATTAATGTGGGCCGAAAACATAATGCGGTGCTCGTCAATCATCCAAACGTGGATGTGATGCACATTGGTCACACCTTCGATGGTTAATAAATCGGCCTTAATAGCGTCATAATCCATTTTCGGCGCACCCTGCATCAAAATCGTAATTGTATGTCTAACAATGGGCCACGATTCAACTGTGATATAAAGGGCAACCACAATCGTGATAATTGGGTCAAATATAGTAACATTGTACCACTGAATCATAAATGCGCCGAAAATAACACCAATTGATGATAACGTATCGCTCAGTAAGTGCAGGTACGTCGCCTTCATGTTTAAATTATGCTTGGCACCGCCGTGCATTAACAAGGCAGAAACGAGGTTAGCCAATAAACCAATGACGGCAACCCAGAGCATTAAGCCACCGTTAATGGTTTCCGGATGACCTAATCGTTTAACGGCTTCGATCACTAAGAACACCGAAACGATAATCAATAAAAACGCGTTTAGCATAGCCGCCAGGATTTGCGCACGACCATAGCCAAAGGTGTTGCGTTGATCTTCCTGTCGCTGACTGATACGGTGTGCAACATAGCTGATAACGATTGAAAACGTATCACCCAGGTTATGGAAGGCATCTGATAGCAGTGCGAGACTACCTGATAGCAAACCACCTACCACTTCTAAGATCGTAATCACGGCGTTAAGAACCGTGACGATGAAAAATCTTTGTCCTGACATTTGGTGATCTTTGGCCATACCGATTCCCCCTAGTAAATCTATTATCGCATTTTTAGGCGAGAATCGGCAACTGACTTATAATCGACTTTTTCAAATCTTTGTGAAATTCACATTTTTCACTGCACTGGTCACTGCTACTGTCACTACCACTTCAGAAAACGCGAAGCGGTTGAAGTCGGTCCCACAGCTACCCACCCCAAAATTGGCTGACGGCCGGAGGCGGACGGTTTCCACTAATGCACCAATCATTTAAAGACAAAAAAGCACACTTCCGTAAAAGAAAGCGTGCTTCTCAGACTACTAATAAAATTTATTTTTAAACTAAAGTACCAGCATTAGTGAGCTTTTCGTAGGCGAAATCTTGAACCATAGTGTCTTCATCGGCCAAAACTTCAACGCGGCCGGTTTCGGTAAAGCCCGCCTTTTTAATGACGTGTTGCATACCCTTGTTTTCTGGGTGTGTGTCGATCCGAACGCCCTTAACGGACTTGTGTTGCTCGATTTCGTTAAAGATGGCATCAAATAGCTTGCCCGACAAGCCCTGGCCACGGTGGTTAGCTGAAACTGCCACCCGGTGGATAGCCACGTACGTCTCATCGTGCGTGAGCCAGTCGCCATCGATGACTTGATAACTCTGATCTGGCGCTGGAATCACAGCCGCCGTCCCTAAGATGTCATAATCATCCACAAGCACCATTGTGTGCCCGTTTTGAATATCGTCCACTAACACCCTGGTATTAGGATAGCCTCCCTGCCATTGATCGATGTGTTGTGCCGCCAAGTGACGCTTGCCATCCTGGATGATTGATTCAATTTGTGGTAAATCCTTCATTTCTGCGCGATGTAAATACATGTCTTCCACCCCTTTTTTTCAATAAGATTTTGATATCTTAACGCGAAAAAGAGGGGAAGTCTACCAAAACGAGGTAACTTTTTCCTAATAATTCAATTAACGTTTTTCTAATTTCAAAAGGCTGATTTAACGGCATTGAAAGCGACCGACATTTTAGATTTCTTAATATTTTATTTTTGTTAAATCCCGACACAAAGCCCTTTGATCCTAAAATTATTTGATTATCAAAGGACTAACTGGGCTTTAAAGTCACAAAAAATCCCACTCAGTTCTGCCCTGAGTGGGATTTTTGAGTGGTTGGCCGACCGACTAGCACTGAGAAAATCAATTTCTTAATTTTCACTTACCCGTCAATCAGATACGGTTACTGGCTCAGCTTAGACTGAGCACTCAAAGCGCATTGAAGCGCCATCCATGGCAATGCTGTCAAGTTTAGCGACTACGACGTTTATCAAACTACGTTTAAAGACAAACTTCAAAAGTATTTCCAGTAATAATCAGCCAATGCCTACCACTACTGTAAGAATAACATTAGTGATTCCAAATGAGCAACCGATTATGCCCGTTTTTGTGACAATTTCATCAAAAGCCAGTAAAGTACCATGCTAAGTAAGATCACAACAAACGTGGCGCCAATCGTATCGGCAATGAAGGCAACGTGTTTCAGGCCAATGTAGCAAGCAACCGAGACGCCCCAAACCAGGATGGCAATCCAATTGATGCCGCCTTGATACCAATATTGGCCACGTACTTTGTTAAAATCTGAAACGTCATATTGACGCCGATGTAGCCAGAAATAATCTACTAGGAAAATGCCAATTTCCGGCCCTAAAACCATGCCAATCCCATCCAAGAATGCCGTAAAAATATCCAGAAAGGATGCCAAGAAAATTGGCAGAAAGGTCACTGCCGTCGCAATCAACGTGACGACCCACAGGCTCACCGTCAAGCTTAAGCGCCGCGTCATATTTGTTAGTGCCGAGCCTGCCGACATCAAGTTAACCGCGTTGGCCGTCGTACTGGTCAAAATAATGACGATCATGGCCAAAAAGCCAAGCCCTAACTTGCTAGCAATCGTACTAGGATCCGAATTGTTAGGATCAAAGCGATTCAGCGTGATTGCCGTGCCAATTGTTGCAATGAGGCCAATAAATGCGAACCAGAACAGGCCCAAGTTTGCACCCAAAAACGAAGCTTGTGTCGCGTTCTTTTTAACGCCTGTAAACCGTGAAAAATCGCTCGCCGCAGTAACCCACGCTAAGTTAAAGGCCGCCAAGACATCAATTGCCGCACCAGGTGTCATTTTAAGATTGTGCGGTGGCTGCCAAGTCAGAATTTGGTGAAACGAAACGGTCTTGAAAACAACGATGGATTCCCAAATCACAAACACAAAAACCAGGACGATTCCCACTCGTTCAATCAATTGAACCGAACGCTGTCCGAGTGAAATACTCAGCAGATGGAAAATACTCATCACAATGATTCCTACTGCCAGGCCCATCGTTCCGCCAGGTTGGCCATAAGTTGCCCACCCAAATAAGTCATGGAAGAGAAAACTCATTGAAGTTGCCGCGATAAACGTGTTCACCGCCGCCCAACCAATAAATTGAACGAGGTTGATGACTGATGGTAATAATGATCCACGCAGACCAAATGAAGCACGGGTGAGTGTCATTGCCGTTAGCCCGGTTTTGTATCCCATGTAACTGGCGGCCGCAAGTAACAAGTATGAAACGATGCCGGAGATAATCAACGTTGTCGATGCGGTCAAAAAGCCACAGGCGGCAATCACGCCACCGATGTACCACGTCCCATTATTCGCATTCGCACCAACCCAAGTCGCAAACATATCCCAATACGACATGTGTCGAGCAGCCATTGGAATCGCGGGCACCCGTCCTAAACCGTTTTTCGTTGCCAAAGTGTGTTCCCCCTCATTAATTACTGTTCGTTAATGGCGTGCTTCGGTAAAATCAAATTTAGCAAAATACCTAGCACTGTAACAATCGAAAGTCCTGAAAAAGTGAGTCCAGCAAATTGTAGCGTCGCATTACCGATTCCAATCACTAAAATAGTTGCTGAAATAATCAGGTTCCGCTTTTCATTAAAGTCAACGTGGTTATCGACTAAGACTCGCAATCCACTGGAGGCAATAACACCAAATAGCAAAAAGCTGATACCACCGATAACTGGTGACGGAATACTTTCTATCAAAGCACTTAACTTACCTACAAAAGAGAATAAAACCGCGAACAAGCCTGCGCCAGCTAGCATGTATACTGAATGAACTCGGGTAATAGCTAAAACGCCAATGTTCTCACCATAACTAGTAATTGGCGGACCACCTACAAAACTAGCAATAATGGAAGCCGTACCGTCCCCCGCCAACGTATGGTTTAACCCAGGATCTTTGAAGAAGTTACGGTGGGTCAACTTATTCAAAACCATAATGTGACCCATGTGCTCGGTCATCGTGACAAACGCAATGGGCGCCATACTCAAAATTGCATCCAGATGCCAGGTCAACTGGTAAGTCACACCCGGAATCTGAAACGCTGGCATTTTGAACCAAGGTGCTGCAATTACCGGTGCAAAGTCAACGACGCCGGCAAGCACCGCCACGATATAGCCACTAACGATGCCAAGTAAGATTGGAATCAGGCCCAAGAAGCCTTTGAGAAACATGTTAAATACGACCGTCAGCAATAACGTCACCATGGCGATGCCAAAAGAAGTCAGACTGTAATGATTGTTGACCATCGTGGCGTTGGTTGCCGCGCTACCAGCTAACGATAACCCAATCACCATGATGATGGGACCAACCACAATTGGCGGTAACGCTTTGTCGATCCAGTCCGAGCCAATCAAGGACACGAGGACGCTGACAATCAAGTAAACGACCCCAACGGCCAAGGTCCCCTGAGCAATCGAAGGGTAGCCGGCCTGCTTCATTAAGCTTTGCATCACCACGATAAAAGAGAAACTCGAACCCATGTACGCTGGAATTTTGCCGCGGGTGATCAAAATGTACATCAGAGTCCCCACGCCGGAACTAAAGAGCGCGATACCGGGGTTTAACCCCACTAAAATCGGCACCAAAACGGTGGAACCAAACATCGAAAACAAGTGCTGAATTGAAAGCCCGACCCATTGTCCAAAGGATGGTCGTTCCCAAATATCTAGGACCGCGTCAGGATTACGATACCGATCTGTTTGTTGTTTTGCCATGTGACGCCTCCCTAAATTTATGCTGAATAATTGCAAAATCACCTTTTTAACGCCAAGTATCGGGGCAAACACACGAAAAAACACCCCTATGCCCGCAGGTATAGAGGTGCCGATTAATCGCTGCAAAGCAGCGGCCGACCCCTTTATTAGCCTCACGGGACTAATTTAAAAGGTTGATATTTTACAAAAGTATATAACAGTTCAAACGTATCGTCAAACTCGATCGACGTGCTTAAAATGGTGTCCGACTGTGCCAATGGCGACAATCAACGTGATGCCGATAATTGCTAAGGTTGCATTTTTGGTATAATCCGTCAGAAAACCAAATACGAATGAGCCAAACGGCTGCACGCCATCTAACGCAATGAACCAGATGCCGAAGATTCGACCCAGGTACTCGTTTGCGGTTAAATCCTGCGTTAACGTAAAGGCGCGAATATTAAACGATGCCATGGCGAATCCGTAGACAAGTGTCGCAACGAGCAGAATACCATACTGTTGAAAACTGCCGGCAATCAACATCGCAATCGCCGCCAATATCAAATCGCGATAGTTATCCGCCCGGTTAGCAGAACGTTTCGCTAACGTCAGGCGTAGTCCACCCAAGATGCCACCGATTGCCAGGCCAGTTAGCAAATAACTGTACCGTTGGGCATTACCCTGATAATAGTGATCCACGACGAACGGTAAAACTAACCTGACCGCCGCAAATAAAACGTTGGCGAGCCCACTTAAGATCACATTTTCAATTAAAGTCGGGTTAGCCCGGACATAGCTAAAGCCAGACTTCAAACTCGCCCAAAAAGTGAGTTTAGCCTGCTGGGTTATGACGGGTTGATAACGTAGACTGGCAATCAAAATAAACGACAACGTAAAAGATGACCCGTTGATCAATAAAAATGATCGAAAGTCGATCCATTTCAGCGTCAGCAAGACACCGCCTAATAGCGGCGTGACCACATCAGCCAGATTTAACGCTGTATTGGAAAACGCATTAAATCGCTGTAACGACTGTGGTGCCAAAATTTCAGGCACGATGGCTTTAGCGGCCGGAAAACTGAAGGCCAAGCCCACGTCTAGCATACAAGTTAATGCAATCAACTGCCATCCCGCCGGTGAAACTGGGTTAATGATCATCGCGAACCCAAAACAGGCTAGCAAACTGACTAATTCGGACGCTAATAGAATTTGCTTACGGTTGTAATTATCGATCAAAACACCACAAAACAGGTCACCGCAAAGCAGTGTGAGACCACCCACAGCTTGGACGATTCCCAGTAAGGCTGTACTGTTCGTTGCCTTAACAACAAACCAGTTCAGACCAAATAAGTAAAGCGAATCACCCACCCGAGAAATGAACGGTGATAAAAACAAAGGCCAGTTAAATTGTTTTTTGGGCAAACGACTCACCCCCCTAAGACTTACTCAACTAAACAATTTGACGCCATTCCGCTTCGTTAGCGCGTGAAATATCGTTCAAAAATTTTAAAACCCGTTGTGCACGTTGCTGCTTTTGTGCGTACAGGCGATTTAAGCCCGCACCAGTCGTTAGCGGTTTGCCAAGGGCTAACTGTTGTGCCTGCTTTTCACCCTCAGCAAAAGCTACGACCATTTCTCCCGTTTCAATCGTGGTAAACAGAAAAAAAGTGCTGTAAGGTTCACCTTCTTCAAGGTAGGCAGGCATCGCCCAAATGCCTTCTTGCAGTTCACGTAATTCAGATTCACCAAAGCGGTAATCTTTGTGATTGGCCTGATTGATTGGTGTTTTTAAAAATAACATCATTTGGTTAAATTGTTCATCACCCAAACTGAGCGTTGGTTTTTCGTTTTCAGACACATTAGTCCCTCCCCAATTGATTTAATCTGTTCTATCTTACCAGTTATTGGCGTGAGGGTCATCTGTTTGATGGATTGGTGAAGCTGCAGCTAGAGTGTTTGGGGATGAAAGATACTTTTTAAATTTTGATTCAACCAATTTTTCTCTGGTCTAATCGGGCCCATCCAACCAGAGACCGGAACCTAAGGCGTTCCCCGCCACAAAGCCCCAAAACGGCTTCATAGCTGGGAACACCTTAGGCTCCGGTCTCTAAACGGTTGGGTTCGCACCTTTTTTGCTTGACGTTGACGCCTCAATCAGTTAAAGTTAACCACAATTAAATACCAAATAAATTCAGACAGGGAGCTGACTTTTGATGACAACTTTAACAACGACTATTGGTGGCCGAACTTTTGAGAATTGCATGATGAATGCGGCGGGGGTTCGGTGCCAATCAGACGAGGATTTGACAACCATTATCAATTCCAATGCGGGTGCTTACGTCACGAAGAGTGCGACACCGCAACAACGCGCGGGTAATCCATCACCGCGAATGAAGACCCTACCTAAGGGTTGTATTAATTCCATGGGCCTCCCAAATAACGGGTTGGACTACTACTTGAACTTCGTTATCGCTGACCAGCAACAACGGCCAGATGCCACCAACTTTCTATCAATTGCAGGCACAAGCCTTGCTGATAATTTATCAATGCTTCACCAAATCCAAGATTCTGCGTATGAGGGGTTTGTTGAACTCAATTTATCATGCCCAAACGTACCAGGTCATCCACAGACCGGTTATGACTTTGAACAAGTTGATACGACGCTAAATCAAATTTTTGACTTCTACACAAAGCCACTGGGTGTTAAACTACCGCCTTATTTTGACCTTGTTCACTTTGACCAAATTGCCGAAGTTTTGAACAAGTACCCGCTCACCTTTGTCACTACCATTAACAGCATAGGTAACGCACTGGTGATTGATCCTCAAACTGAGCGAGTGGCAATCAAACCTAAGGGTGGTTTTGGCGGTATTGGTGGCGCTTCGGTTAAACCAACCGCGTTAGCCAACGTTCGTGGCTTGGCTTTACGCCTTAACCCAAGCATTGCCATCGTTGGCGTCGGTGGTATCTTATCTGGTGAAGATGTATTTGAACACATCCTGTGTGGCGCTTCCATGGTTCAGATTGGTACCCAGTTTGGCTATGAAGGCGTTAACCTATTTGACCGACTTTCAAAAGAGCTCGACGATATCATGGCCTTAAAGGGCTATCACTCAATCGAAGACTTCCGTGGTAAACTCAAAACCTTCGACGATTAATTCGTCTGAAAATGAAACGCAGCTTGATTCGAATGGAATCAAGCTGCGTTTTTTAAATTTATTGTTTAATCGTCGTTGCTAAGCAGCAACCACTTTACGGACAGGGCGTTGCATATGGTAGTACTGGTGGTCACCCACCATCCGAGTACCGACAACCTCAAACCCAACCCGTTGATACAACGCCATTGCGTCTGGATTATCAAAGTCAACGATCAGGCCCATGACCTGTTCTCGATCTCGATTTGCATATGCCGGCAAGGCTGCGAGTAGTCGCTTACCAATACCATGTCCCTGGTAGTCTGGTGAAACAGCAATCGAGTCTAGGTACCACTCGCCACCATCCGTTTCAGACTCAGCTTCAAACGGTGCGTTGAAGGCTGCGCTCTTATCTGACAAGCGTCGAAGCACTTCATCCACCCGCTCTTCATTTTCGCCGGGATACCCAAAGGCAACCCCAACAACTTGACCATCGGCCTCGGCCACCACGGTGGTTGCATCACCGGACAAATAACTGCGCGTCCGGTAAGCCATCGTGATGACCTGCTCTAAGTCAGGTTCGGGAACGTCTTCTAATTCCTCTAATTGCATCTCGTCAAAAATTAACCCAATCAATGGTGCTATCTGGCCCGCATCATCCGGCTGAGCCTCTCGAATCGTAATCAAAATGAATCCTCCTATCATGTTGATATTGAGGATACATGAAAGACTGAAGCTTGTCAAAAATTGCTCCGCTGACGTTACGATTCTCGTTCTCGTCTTAAATCAGCCAGTTCCGTTCGAATTTCAGCCAAAATTTCAATTTGCAGTTTTTCAATTTCAAGGGTGTGAGGAATCTGATTTTGTGATAAATGGTCAAGTTTCGCGTGCAAAATGCGCAATTCATGTTCTGACTTCAAATTAACGTGGAAATCATTTTCAGCGTCCATTCGATCGCGGTCTGCTGATCGGTTCTGGCTCATCATAATGATTGGTGCTTGAATGGCCGAAATACAACTTAAACATAAATTGAGTAAAATGTACGGGTATTCATCAAAATGAATGCCGAATAATTGTAGGCTGTTGATCAACATCCAGGCGACTAAAACGAAGACGAAAACACCAATAAACCCCCAACTACCACCAAATCTGGCAACGTTGTCGGCAACGCGTTCACCGAAGGATAAGCTCTTAGTCAACGTTTCGTTCACATCCGTGATCTCGTAATCATCACTTTGCATTGCTCGCGTCAGTTTCCGATTAATTTTTTGACTTTGCTTCAGGTCTGCATTGATCATTGCGTCAACGCTCGCCAACCGATACTTGAGTAAATGGTGACCGCAAATAAAATCCGTAATTTTTGCTTTGGGATAATCTTGCTTCACACGTTGCCGAATCGCCGTTGACAAATCAGCCAAGTAAAGCCCCTCAGTGACCTGATATTCCCGGCCGTCAACAATACAAGTTGCCGTCAATTTTTCAGACATATTCTCCAACTCCTTTATTTCATTTTAAACTATCTTATTGTTGCGGCAAACGTCAATACCAAATTATTTGTTGACAGGATTATGACTGAAATCATCATTTATTGTGGCCACTACCACTCCAGGTAACGCGCTGTTTCGGTGCTGTGGGACCGGCTGCAGCCACGAAAACGTGTCTTCCGCCTCGCTTGTGAGCCTTCAAAAACCGAAGTCTCACAAGCGTCCAGTTCGAGTAAGCGCTACGCGCAAACTCGAACTTATCACTGCAACCAAAACAGCGCGTTACCTTCCGTTCCCGTTACTGAAAAGAACTCTAGTTACTTATTCTTCACTAAAGTCGTCATATTGCTGTCTCACACACTACCTCTAAATAACTGAAAGACAGGTTATATTATCACGTAGCCGTAGTGCCAGAGGCCAGTTTTGGGGACTGGTAGCAGTGACTAGTACCACTTTGTGCGCAGCACTTAGTGGTACTGGACGTTTCTGAGACTCGTGGTTTTCGAGGCTCAGAAGCGAGACGGAAAACGCGAAGCGGTTGAAGTCGGTCCCACAGCTACCAGTTCCCAAAACTGGCTGGCGGCCGGAGGCGGATACAGCCCACAGTGTTCCATTGAACTGAATTCATACGTGACACATGAAAAAACACGTGAATTGCAAGCGCAATTCACGTGTCTTCATCTCAAGTAACTGAGATTGGTGTAACTCGCCTTTATTGACTAAAGGCCTGTTTGAGTACGATGAAACAATTATTGGGCGACAAACAGATGTCTAAGCAACGGGGTTATTCAGTGACTAATTTATCAGCGAAGAAAGGCTTCTTAGCAGCTTTCAACGAAGCCTCAATATCAGCTACGTGCTTGGTAAATTGGTCATCCTTTAAGTCGCAGTCAAACCATGATAATTCGGAAAGGTTTTCCTCCATTTGGTTCAAAATCTTCTCGATTGCCTGCTGTGACTCGTCATTACTTGTCATCATATTCACTCCTTAGTAGTTTTTACACCTGCCATGATACAGGGTTATTTAGAAATAGCAAGCAAAATCCGCCTTTATTTTCTACTATGAGATGAATTCTAATATTGCGTCTTACCTCATCATTTTGTCCTCAGATAATCATGCGTGAAGTGAATAATTTTTCGTCAGACTTGCTTAATGATAGTCGCCATATCAGCGGGCAATGGCGTTTCAAACTGCCTGATTTCATTCGTCAACGGATCACGATAAGATAATGAGAATGCGTGTAATGCCTGCCGTTGAATCTGTTGCTGATTACCGCCATATAGTGCGTCGCCTAGTAATGGATGCCCGAGTGACTGAAAGTGCGCCCGAATTTGGTGCGTGCGACCAGTGTGCAATAACACTTCCACTAATGTCCATTCAGCACAGCGCTGCTTGACCCAGTACTCTGTTTGAGCGGCTTTACCATCGGGCGCCACAATTTGATTAAAGCCTTCATCAGATCGCCTGAGTGGTGCATCAATCAAATCATGGTCCTTAGTTAACTGGCCACCAACAATGGCCAAATACCTTTTTTGCAGCGTATGATCAGCCAGCTGTTGGTTAAGCCAGGAGTTCGCCAACCGATGTTTGGCAATCAGGACTAATCCGCTGGTATCTCGGTCCAGTCTGGTAATGATGTGGGGCACTAAATTAACGTCCCCTTGTGCCACAAGATGGCCCTTAACTCGATTAACCAGGGTATCCGTTCGATTACTTGGCCCAGGTACGGATGTCAGTCCAGCCGGTTTAAGAACGACAAGCGAGTGCTGGTCCTCAAACACAACCGATAATGATTCGTGACTCACTGGTACAGCTGGATCTGCGGGTTCAGCTGGGACCACGAGTGTGACCTTATCCGTTGGTTTGACCTGAGTGGCTGGCGCAACTGGTTTTTGATTGACTAACACCTGCCCATTACTATGGTTAATTTGGGTAAACATCCGGTGACTGACACCGTGTTCACTCAAGACTTGTTTAGCCGACTGTCCGTTTTGAGTAGCGGTCCACGTAAATTCCATCGATTATTTCGACTCCTTAAACTGACTTATTTTAATTGGTAAATTGATTCATGAGGGTACGAAGTGACGGGTATTGATCAGCCGGCAAATGATTAGCTTTACGATAATCCGCGACTGCCTGTACCCCGTCTCGTTGTTCATCAAGCAGCATCTCACTCGTATCAAGGGGCGACTGATCTGAAATAATCGCGTCCAACACGATGGGGATTTTAACGCCTTGTTTGAAATGTTCCGCGATGACAGCAATCGCACTTGCCAGTGAAGCGTCATCGGTTACTCTCAGACCAATTGCACCCATATTTTCTGCAACGCCAGCCCAATTAGCATTTTTAAAGGTTAATGCGTAGTCGGTCTGGCCAGTTTTGGCCTTTTCTTGGCGAATAAAACCGTAACCACCATTTTCTAACACAACGTTGAGCACCGGCAGTTGATACTGCACTTGAGTCAATAAATCTTGAACGACCATTGAAAACCCACCATCACCAGAAACCGTGACGACTTGCCGATCCGGAAAGCTGACCTGAGCTGCAATCCCAGCAGCCATACCATAGCCCATTGCGCCAAGCCAAGCTGACATCGTCATGGCTTGCTGGCCACTGAATGGTAAGTTACGAACTGACCAAATGGTGTTATTCCCAATATCTAAGCCATAAACGGCATCAGATTTCAGTACTGGCTGGAGTGCCTGCAAGACTGCCTCAGCCGTTAATAAACCATTCGGTCGATCATTGGCCTGTTGGTCAAGGTAATGGTGCCAATTACGACGAGACTGCTGACAAGCTAATAAAAATGGTGTCGCCGGTTGTTCGTCAATCGTGACATTGAGTAACTGGTCTAAGAACTTTTTAGCGTCGGCTTGGACCGCTTGGGTTACTGCAGATTGAACGCCTAATGCACTCGCACTACGGTCGATTTGAACTACTTTTGGCTGATTTGGTAAAAAGCGCAAAAATGGATAGTTACTTCCCACCATGACAATTAAATCAGCCATTTTCAAGGCTTCATGAGCGGGTTGCGTCCCAATGCGACCGGCCGGACCCAGATTGTTTTTAAACTGACTTGGTACATAACCCACTGCCGGTGCCGTAGGAATCACCGGCAGACCATACTTTTCCGAAACTGCTACGACCTCTGCTTGTGCGTGGCGGACACCAGTTCCAACTAACATGACCGGTCGCTGTGCCGCTTGAATCAAACTAGCCGTGGTTAACACGTCTTGCCCGTGAACTTCGCAAACCGGCGTTTGTGGTTGCACCACTGGTAACGTGGGACTTTCAATCTCATGGTTGGCCAAGTCATCTGGAATAATGACTACAGAAGGCATCTGAGTTTCGTATGCCACCTGAATGGCTTCTTGAATGGTAGTGGGAATCTGCTTGGCGTCACTGACTTGAACGTGATACGTGTCAAGACCAGCAAACAGTTCATCTTCATTCATATCTTGCAGGTAGTGAGTATTCATCATTGAGGTCGCCACGTTACTCATGATGACCAGCATCGGCGCATGATCCATTTTGGCGTCACACAGACCGTACAGCAAGTGGAGTGCACCCGGACCAACCGATGCCAAAGCCACACCGATTTTACCAGTCAGCTTAGCTTCTGCCGCGGCTGCCAATGCGCCGACTTCTTCATGACGAACTTGAATGTAGCGGACTTGATCCCGTTCAGCAGCAAACCCGTCAATCAGTGAATCGGCGGGAATGCCGTATACGTGATCAATTTGCCAATTTGCAAGAACCTGTACCAACGCCTGTGATGCTTTCATCTTAACCATGAGCCAACCTCCCTAACATTATTACTTCTATTCTATCAGATTCACCAACGTTTGATGAAAGAACCACGTTTTATGACATTCATGGCTGGCGTCAAGCAAATTCGCTTTCCCACCATCAACATAAATTAATCAATTTAACAAATTTGTCCGGATTTGTCCGATAAATTGAAACTTTTTTAAAATATTTTTTGTCTTGCTAAAAACCGATTGGTATCATGTTAAATTCTGAATCTCACGCAGTTTGCTGATAATTGGATTGTGAAATCGGTGTCATTTTGATGAATAAGTTATGAAATAAATTTAAGTTGTCCTTGATTTATACGGACAATTAATTTAAAGTAGTCCTTGTAAGCGTTATCCAATTTTATGACAGGCTACCCATTCTAGATCGGTCGCGGTATCTAAAGTTGGCGCATACTTAAAAATGCTCTTAGAAAACGATTTTATGACAGCGTTTTCAATTCATTTCCTATTTAAATTTAAACTTATGCTTTTAGGAGGCAACAAAATGGATAAAGAAAAGAAAATCCCAAGTGGCTTTATTTATTTCTTCGGGTCATTTGGCGGCATCCTTTTCGGTTACGATATTGGGGTTATGACCGGTGCCTTGCCATTCTTGCAAATTGATTGGCATCTTCAAAATGCAGCTGGTATCACTGGCTGGATTACTTCAGCCGTTATGTTTGGTGCCATCTTTGGTGGCGCACTTGCCGGACAACTTTCTGACCGCTTTGGCCGTCGGAAGATGATTTTGGTTTCCGCCTTGATCTTCGTTCTTGGCTCAGTACTTTCCGCTGCTTCACCTCATGATGGTCAAATTTATTTGATTATCGTTCGGATGTTCTTAGGGTTAGCCGTTGGTGCTGCTTCAGCCCTAGTGCCAGCCTACATGTCTGAAATGGCACCGGCTGAAAAACGTGGGTCACTTTCAGGGTTGAACCAAACGATGATTGTGTCTGGGATGTTACTCTCATACATTGTTGACTTCGTTTTGAAAGACTTACCCGAAACGCTTGCATGGCGTTTAATGTTAGGTCTTGCCGCTGTTCCAGCCATTATTTTATTCTTCGGTGTTCTACGCTTGCCTGAATCACCTCGTTTCTTAATCAAAACGGGGCACCCAGATCAAGCACGCCAAGTTTTAACTTTCATCCGTAAAGATGATGCTGTTATCGATTCAGAATTAAGCAACATTGCTGAAACCAACAAACAAGAAAGTGAAGCTGCTAAGACAACTTCATGGGGCACTTTGTTCACTGGCAAATACCGTTACTTGGTTATCGCCGGTGTCGGTGTGGCCGCTTTCCAACAATTCCAAGGTGCCAACGCCATTTTCTACTACATTCCACTGATTGTTGAAAAGGCAACTGGTAACGCTGCAAGTTCAGCTTTAATGTGGCCAATCATTCAAGGTGTGATCCTTGTGCTTGGTTCATTGCTCTACATTGCAATTGCTGAAAAGTTCAACCGTCGTACGCTCTTAACCATAGGTGGCGCCGTAATGGGTCTGTCATTCTTACTCCCAGCCATCATCAACTGGATCATGCCACACGCTAACCCAATGATGATCGTGGTCTTCCTATGTATCTACGTTGCATTCTACTCATTCACTTGGGCCCCACTTACTTGGGTGTTGGTTGGTGAAATCTTCCCACTCCAAATTCGTGGTCGTGCTTCAGGCTTGGCTTCATCATTCAACTGGATCGGTTCATGGTTAGTTGGGTTACTCTTCCCAATCATGACTGCCAACATGAGTCAAGAAGCTGTGTTTGGTATCTTCGGTGTCATTTGCTTACTCGGTGTCTTATTCATCCGTACCCGTGTCCCAGAAACACGTGGTAAGACCCTTGAAGAAATTGAGGAACAAGGTACTAACAAATAATTTAAACATTCAATTTTAAACAAAAGAACCGATGACCTTATCGTCATCGGTTCTTTTGTTTATCTCGCATTAATAGGTCGTCGCGACAAGTGCTTGGAGATCATTAAACGCGTAACTTAAGTGTTGCTGGCGATCACCCAGCGCCCCTATCAACTGATCATGGCCCCTAATCTGAAATTGCCAGACTTGTTTCATCGCTCGTTGGTAATCGACTGGGCGATGTGCCACCGCAAAAAGTCGGGCGGCAATTGCATAATTCCCGGCTGATTGCGTTCTCGTGGTGAGCTGACCCGTTACACTATAACCGTTATAGAGTTGATGGTCAGAGACGCGTTGCTGAACCCACTTTAATGAAACGAGCTTTAATTGGCCAACCTCAGCCAAATGAAGCAGCGTTAATAACGCCTCCGACGTATTAAGTGGCTGTGTCGAATATCGATGTTGGCGCCAGTTGTAATTAGCGGCGTAAAGTGGCAAGTCATTGCTCAAATATCCTTTTTGCACCAGTGCTAATTGCTGTCGGTAGCTTGCATCACGATTTTCAAAGGCTCGCATCGTCAATAAATCATAGTATGCCAGTGAAGTTATCGAAGCCGTCTGCTGAGTGTGTGCATCATAAAAATCGCGAAATTGGTGACCAACCTGCACTCGTTTGGCTAGGCTTTGGAAGTGCCATTTTGCCATTGCCTGGTAACGTTGACGACCGGTTTTTAATGCTGCAATCCGCAAAGCCCGAATGATCCGGAAATCGTCAACCGTCGCATTGACTGATGATAGCTGACGCTGCTCACTTAGCCGGTACCTGAAGTAACCGCCACGCTCAAAGTAGTGGCACAATCTTCGATATTGCGCGTCAAACGCTTGTTCATGATCAAGACTCGCAAGGTAAAGTAGCCACAATCCCGACGATTCCGCTAGCCAATCGTTACTAGTTTCGGTGCGGTGATTATGGCTGCGAATCCCCTGTGGCGATTGCAATTGCATTTTAACAAAGTGATTCAGTTGAGTTGCATGCCGTGACTGCACATTTTTCAAAAAATAATGAGTCGTTGGGATGAATTGGCCAGCCCGCCCTATCGCACGTTGGCTTTTCGGTTGCATCACACACCCCTGAAGATTGATCATAAACAAGCCCATCAAAAATACTAATATTGCTTTCACATCTCGTTCTCCCACTTTACTGATAAGGCCATTATGACACAGCTTCGTAGCGATTCAGTGAAATTGGGGAAAGACGGTACACCGCTGCAACTTTGTTTAAAATTTCTGCTGTAATCATTTCTCATACCAAACTTAAATTTCATGAACTCAAAAAAGTTGCTAACCACTTGTCCGAACGCGAACGCATTCAGTGTGATCAACAACTTTTAATTTATCGTTTAATCCATCATAACGGTGTCTCGTCCAGCACGTTTGGCCGCGTAAAGGTTCGAATCAGCTCGACCAATGACTTGATCATTTTGAACGTCCACCGCCTGCATTCTGGTGATACCAGCTGAAATTGTGACGTGAATCATGCCCGCAGTTGTTCTGACAGCCAACCGCTTTAACCACTGGCGATAATCTTCGGCGAGTTGATTCACTTGTTTGTCAGACGCACCATTGACGATGATACTAAACTCCTCACCACCAGTCCGATACAGCGAACAGGGGAATTCAACTTTTTCGAGAAAATCATGACAGTTCGTGCTAAACGCCTTCAGAACCTGGTTACCAACCAAGTGACCATAAGTGTCGTTGACGTGTTTAAAGTGGTCAATATCCATCATAATGAGGTGAATAGCTGGCGCGCCACCCTTTGCGTTCAGGGTTCGGAACCGCGTAAAGTCGTTATTAAACTTGCCAACACTGTACGCGCCCGTCAATGAATCGTGTTGTGTGTCGTACAGCAATTCATGGGTTTGTCGTTTACGGTATACCAGCATTCGGGCGTATAAATGCGCTAGAAGCATAATCACAATGAAGCCAAGTGTAATCAACAACGTTTCGCCCAGCGGATAATCGTACGCCCACATATCAAATAACCAGAATGCAATGCTGGCCGCAATCAAAACCACAATGGCTCTAAAATCGGAGTGCACCACCCACTCTTGAAATTGATTGATCAGTAGTAAAATAACTAGCGTCGCTGCCAAACCCAATGCCACCAAGAGACTAAGGTGCCAGTACGGATAAAAAGTTAAAAAGACCAGTACCAGAAAATAACGATATGCGCGCCGATCACAAATTTTGGTCGTACTAAACAGCAGTGCCCCGTTACGTAGCGCATTAGCCGTCCACGTATACGTTGTCCCAAATAACCGGAGCATCTTAATCATTAAAAGAATAGCGACAATGTAGCTGATCACTAACCAAACCGTTTTGATTTGACGATGGAGGTGTGACTCAAGCCACTGTGCCCCTAAATCTTCAATGATTTCTATCGTTGCTACAAAACCGATCATAAAGAAGAAAAACCAGAAACTTGTATTACCCAATAGTGCCATAATAGATGGCCCCCCAGTCACCTTCAACAGAAACATCACTATCACAAGAATACCGCATTTCAATTCAAAACACGAGGTAAATTTGCGAAAAAGAGACCGTTTTCTTTATGAAATTTTGGGGATGCTGAAAATAAAAAAACGTACACAACCGAGTTATGGTCTGTATACGTTTTATAATATCTCATTTGGATGTTTAAATTACTTAATGACCTGCGCCACAGCAGCATTAACAGCAGTCCGTTCCGCTTCAATTAATGCCACGCGGCTTTGGATCACACTCATATCCATCGTGATTTCCCGGGTTAAACCAGGCGTATTAATTTTTGGTTCAAAGAAGGCTTTGAATTCTTTAAATCGTTCCGGTGTCTTGAAGGCGTTGGTGATGACCGTAATAAAGGTCGCAAATTCCATGTCGCCGCCAACGGTCGCCTCCAACCAATCCCAGTCGTTTCGAATCCAGTCCCAAGCAGCCTGTTCGCCCTTTTCATTGACGAGCACGCCGCGGAACCAGCCACGCAAATCTTGTGGCTTAACCGTTTGAGCATCTTCAAATTGTTCAATCACTAAGGCAATCAAATCGGTCGCTGGTGTACTCGTGACTGCTGCTCGAATGTCTGACTTGTAGCTGGCGTCAGCTGTTTGACGATAAGCTACTAACAGCTGGTCAATTAGCTCCCGAGAGCCGTAATGGGTCACTTCATTGGTTAAAATGAGGCCACGAATCCCGGCTGGTAAGCGATCTAAATGTCCTTGATTAGTTTCAAACAATTGATGAGCATCAGCAATGGCAGTGGCGTTTTGACCGTATAGCGCTGCACTCAAGACCATTGGCCGAGTCAACAAATCGTCGTTACTGTCAGTTGCTTTCGGTAACCAACCCAGTCGTTTGACCTGAGCTTGACTCAATTGATCAAACAACTGTTTCAGTTGGGTAGCTTCAGTCGTATCCGGTGTCACAAACTTCTTCAGATTACCAGCAACTTGGTACAGTGCCGTTTGAACCACGGTCGATTGACTAGCAGCAAACCGCTTCAGGAGTGGCACAACGGTCGCGTATGAAATTTGACGACCTTCTGCTAATAGCCGTAAGTCTTGTAGAAGTTGCAACTGCGTAATGGCATCCAGCTCATCAACATGCGCCAAAATATCGGTCATCAGTGTCTCATCGTAGTTCACGATGAAGTGTGAGTTGTTGCCAAGGTTCACTCTGAATGGTTCACCAATGGCTTCACGAGTCTGACTGTAGTTACCCAATGATAGCTGCGCATCCTTAAAAATCACGGGTGCCTTTGCGTCATTACTATTTAACGGAATTTGCCATAACCGAGCCTCATCATGGTGTTCACCGATGAAGAATTGATGTTGGCTCAAAGTAAGTTCACCGTTCACCACGCTGGCATCGACCACCGGGTACCCTGGTTGTTCCAGCCAGGAGTTCATGATGTCGCCAATCGCAAGGTCAGAGGCTTGACCAAGGGCAGCCCACAAATCTGCACCTGTCGCATTACCATACTGATGAGCCGCAAAGTAGTGCTTCAAACCTGCCCGTAAAGCGTCATCACCAATCAGGGCTCGAACCATCACCAGCATCCGGGCTCCCTTAGCGTACACGATGGCACTGTCAAACAAGGCATCGATTTCTGCCGGATCTTCAACTGCAACGTGAACGGACTGAACCCCATCCGTTGCATCCCGTTGCAAAGCAGCTGGCACGTCAGACGTCTGGAAAGTCTCCCAGATATGCCAATCGGGTTCAAGGGCGTCAATGGCGACGTATTCCATCATATTGGCGAAACTTTCATTTAACCAAAGATCGTCCCACCACTTCATTGTAACCAGATCGCCAAACCACTGGTGGGCCAGTTCGTGAGCAATCACTGTGGCCACTAACTGCTTCATAGCTAATGACGTGTTATCTGGATCTAATAACAGGTAGGCTTCTCGGTACGTCACCAACCCCCAGTTTTCCATGGCGCCAGCAGAAAAGTCAGGTAGGGCAAGTTGCCATGAATGTGGGAGCGGATATGGTGTTTGGTAAAAGTCTTCATAAAACTCAATCGACCGCTTGGCAATATCTAAGGCAAAGTCTAATTCTTTGGCGTCATGGGCCCGGGTCCCAAACACACCGACTTTCACCCCACTCTTGGTCGTCGTTTGCTTACTCTGTAAATCACCAAAAGCAAAGGCAATCAGATAGGTGGACATTTTTACGGTCGTGTCAAAGTAATGGACACCATTTTCAGTTCGCACTTCCGGCATATTACTGATCACCGTTTCGCCAGGTTGTTCATCAAACTTAATGGCAAGGTCAAAAGTTGCCTTGGCTTCTGGCTCATCAACCCCAGGAAAGGCCTGACGAGCAAAAGTCGTTTCAAATTGGGTGCCAATAATTTGCTTCTTTTCGCCATCAACTTCGTAATAAGATGGATAAATGCCCATCATGGCATCCGTCAATGGTGCCGTATAGGTCAGTGTCAATGACACGTCGCCATCATGAGGTAACGTGATTGAAACGGCTTCGTTGTCCTGCTCCAAATCAAAGGGAACTGGTTGATCAGCTGCCGTCACCTCACTGATGGACAAGTATTTTTGATGCAACTTGATCACCGACTGGGTTGCGTGTCCGGTAATCGTGGTTTTACCTGAAATTTGCTTCGTTTCACGGTTGATATCCAAGTATAAATCATAGTGGTTAGGTTGGAACGTTTCATAAAAATGATTGGTTTCTGTCATAGTGGCCTCCGTTTATAGTTATTGATGTATATTATACGACTTTTAGCCAGAACCGAGGTTAATTTGTCACCGCAATTGCATGTCTGAGTTATAAAATCTGGCATAAGTCAGATAACAGGCAATAACGCTGCCGATACTCGTAGCGGCCATCAACATGAACGTCACCATAATCTGATACATGATGGCCTTGGTTGGGTCAACGCCCGCAAAGATCAGGCCGGACATCATCCCTGGCAAGCTCACGATTCCGACTGTTTTAGCTGAATCAATGGTTGGCGACATGCCAGTTCGAATGGCCATTTGCACAATATGAGCTGAAGCCTGCTTCAGGTTTGCACCAAGCGCTAATCGCTCAAGTACTCCTTGCCGTTGATCGTGGAAACTCGTATTCATACTGCGATAGGCCAAACCAATCGCCACCATGACGTTACTACTGATCATCCCAGAAATTGGGACGATTTGACTTGGTGTGAATTTAACCGCGCCAGCAACCACCAGTAAGACAATCGTCAGCAGGGTCGCCGTTCCAATCGCTAACAGACTAATTGGAAAGGCGTGTGGAATACCATTCGCGCGTTTCTTGGCGTTTTGAGCAGCGTTGAAAATAATGATGGCCACCATCAACGCCGTCAGCCATACTCGGTCAACTCGAATAATGTAGGTCAAAACATACCCCACAACGGTTAATTGAATGACCGCTCGAATCACACCCACGATCATGTCGCGTTCCAGGCCAATTTTTTCCTTTAAATTAATCGCTAGTGCAATCACAACTAGCACGACCGCAAAGCCCAGTGCTGTTGGGCTCACAATTAAATTATTACTCATGGTTAGCCTCCAATCTGCCGTCACGAATAGTTATCAGCTGGTCGGCAGCCGCAATTTCTGTTTCATCATGCGTGACGGAGAGCACCGTAACCCCTTTTGCACGGTACTGTTCGATCAAACGGTGAACCACCGCTTTGGTGTCAGCGTCAAGTCCCGCACTGATTTCATCTAGCAACAACACCTTGGGCGTAAACATTAAATTCCGAATCAGCGCGACCCGTTGCTTTTCACCACCGGACAATTCAGTAATCGGTTGTGTCAACATCTCTTTCGCCAAATCAACTTCGGTTAAAGACTGTTCAGCCAATTCTTGGTCAAATGCTTTTCCACGAATTTCAAACGGAAACTGGAGGTTATCCTGCACCGTTTCGCCAAATAAGGTCGGTTGCTGAAAGCAATAGGACACTTGCTGGCGAAACTGTGGTTTTTGTAACGCAGATTGCGGCTTACCCTCAAATAAAATTTCGCCAGAAGTAGGCGTCAAAAGTGTTGCTAACAGGCGTAGCAACGTACTTTTCCCGGAACCTGATGGTCCAACAATGGTGAGGTTTGATCCAGTTTCGATATCAAGATTAATATCCGCCAAAATTGGTCTACTTTCTGGTTGATAACCCAAACTATGAATCTCAAAGATAGCTGTCATAATTTCTCCTCCACAGTACAGATTGGTCTTGATTTTACTTTATCATATTGGGCTGGTGTTTTGGTTGTTAATGATGGTTTGATTAAATATTTTCGATCAGGTGTATGCCTGTCACTGCCGCTTCAGGTAACGACCGCCTTCAGCTCCTGTGGGACCAGCTTCAGCCACGAAAACCACGTGTCTTTCGCTTCGTTTGTGAGCCTTCAAAATTCGAAGTCTCACAAACGTCCAGTACGAGTAAGCGCTAAAGCGCAAACTCGTACTTGTCACTGCAGCCGAAAGCAGTCGTTACCTTTCGTTCTCGTTACTGGAAAATCATACTTAAAAAGTTTAAGCAGTATGACCTTTGCAAAACACATGAACTAAACAAGTTCAACCTATAAAAAAGATTCGTAAACTCCCAAAGGGGGAATTTACGAATCAATTCATTTTCTGAACTTAATTGAACTTTATCTCATTCTGTCAGTGATTAAATAAATGGTCGCTTAATGCCAGCAATATATGACCGTTGACCATTTTTAATTGGTTGAACCATAATTCTTGGTGGCCATGACTCGATGACCTTGCCCTTACCTAAGTAGATAGCCACGTGCCAAATCGTGTGGGTTCCTGGTTGATAATAGAAAACCAAGTCGCCACGTTGGCGATGAGCATACGCAACTCGTTTTAATTTCTTAGATGCCCACAAATTACGGCTGTTCCACTCATTACCTGGATAGGCATGATGAATTGAACTAATTGGTGCTGGGTTAATACCACCCGCGTATAACGCCTGCATCACAAGACCTGAACAATCCGTCCCATACTTAGGACTTGAAGATGAGCCAACCAAATATGGGTTGCCCATATACTTGTACGCTTGCTTGATCATGGCTTCGATGTGTGCACTGCGGCCATTCCAGGCATGAGCCCCTAGTGGCGCGATGTAGCTATCAATACTCGTCCATGATGACTTGGTAAAGCCCATTTTAACCCAAGTTTTTTCATTGACATTACCAGTCACCTTCAAATGGTGCTTGCGTTGGAAGGCCTTCACGGCGTTATACGTCGCATTATTATACTTGTCGTATCCTGCGTAGGTTCCCATTTTACGCATAATGTACCAGGTCTTAATCCCTTCATAATTGCGCTTAACTGTGTAACCTACCGTCCCATAAGGCTTAATCTGCTTGTATTGAACCTGATAGTAGGCCTTTGGATTTTGATATCCTGCCGTTTTAGAGACGAAGGCTTTATTGGCTGTCACATACTGGTTGCCACTCAACTTGAGCATTGGTGCGTGACCCTTTTGAGTGACGACCGCTGACACTTTAGCATAATTGTTCTTTTTAACTGTTTTAACTTTTTTGGTTTTGCTGGCGTCGTTGTAATAAGCAACGGTCTTCTTGGTTTTAATAATGCCAGGATTCGTCGTGTAGTAACTACTTGCTTGCACTGTGGTGGTCATCAACCCTAATGATAATCCCGCACCCAATACTAAAAGCCATTTAAATTTCATCCTAAATTCCCCCAATAAATTAGTAACTCAACGCCCGGTTAGCATCCGCTTTACGGTGTTTGGTCATCGTGGCATTGCTCATACTTGTTCGTTTCTTCGTCCACGGATCGTTGTAATAGAGCCGAGTGCTTGAATAACCCGTTAAAGTTAACGCATGGTTACTAAAGCCATCCACCCCAGCAACGTACACCACAACCAAATGATTCTTACGTAGGTATTTTTTAATCGTGGTCAAACTCGCGCCCGTTAAATTTTTGGCACTTCCCAAGTGCTTTTTGACGACTGGTAACAGTCCCTTAGGGTAAATGTACCAACCAGACTTTGAATATGGATTACCGACGAAACCCTTATTAGGATTACTACTTCGTGGCATTTCCTTAGCCAAACTTAACTTTGTCACCTTGGCACCTGCAAATTGCAACATCATCGCAGTTGCCGTAATCTCACACCCAGTTGGTAACTCTGGTCGTTGCCCAATTAACGGTGCGTACAGTCGATACGTGGTTTTCACCGTGGCGTTTTGGTGAATCCAACCCGTGTATTTATGGTTGTAAGTAAACTTCAACCAAGTTGCACCCGCTACTACCTCTTCTCGGGTGATATGGATGGTTTTACCCGCAAAGGTCCGACCAGTTTTAACCTTCACCCGATTGGCAGCAGACGTATTGTATGCACCGCTTGAGTAAACACCATAATTATGCTTCTGATTGGCCCCCATCGTGGTGTAATAGTTAACCTTAGTTAGCTTTGAAACTTTGGCATAAACTGGCTGTGGTTTGGTCTCAGTTGTCGTTGTCTGAGACGTACTCTGAGACCCCGAAGACTGTGTCGTGTTTGATGACTGCGACGTACTAGAACTCGTTGCTGAAGACGTACTTGCCGAACTGGTCACAGCACTACTGCTGTCAGTAGCAATATCGGCTCGAACTGTAGTCATGCCAAACAACATACCCGCAGTTAACGTCAGTACCGCAATAGCCATTGCCAGCTGATGATGATTCTGCATCATTTCTCCCCCTAAAATCGTATGTTTGAATAACGAAATAAGTATAACATTTTTTAACCATTTATTAGTCAAAATACATGAGATTAGCAGAATTTACCCACGAGCAGATAACCTGATTACTCAGGAGTTCCTTAATAAAGCGCATTAATTTGCTTCGTTGTCGCTTTACCGTACACGATTGTCTGGATATTTTTAGTAATCCTGGCAATCCTTGGAAAGCCACTAAACCCGTGTTGGCCATGGCCGTGCGTCATGATGACCAGCGCGTACCGCTGACCATTCGGTAGCGTCACGATACCTGCGTCATTATTGTAGGACCATAACCAGCCAACTTTATCCGCAACGCGACTTCCCTTAGTAGCTGTGGCAGCACCTTTGGGAATCCCACTGCGGTAAACCTGGCGACTCATTAATGACAGCAGTTGTTGGCGACTGGATGATTGATTAAACGGATATTTTTGCTGATCAAGTTTACGCAGAACCGAGACTAGTGTCGCAGCAGTTGTTCGAGCCGCTCTGCCCGTGCCAAATGGATGCTTGTACCAGTTTTGTTTGGCGACAAAGTTATTCACGCGACCGTAGCCGTAAGTGCCAAGATAGTGCTCCGCAAACTCATTGCGGCTGTGTAGAATCATCTGCTGAAAGCCGCTGGAACGGGTCACTGAACGACTCAACGTGCCCGCATTGATTCTCGCGTAAATGCTAGCTGCTACAAATAATTTGTACGTGCTGGCAGATGTATATGCTCGATGGGCGTTTTTGCTATACACAGCTAACTTACCTGGCGCATAAAACCGGGCACTTTTGGCGCGGCCAGCTTGAGTGGTGGACTTAGCGCCAAGATTATAAAACGCTACACTGGTCGTACCGTCCTTAGTCACGAGGTTCACGTACCGCTGAAGTTTAGCTTTCACTGCCCGTTGCTGCGTAACCACGGCCTGCGTTTCAGCGGCCTTAACGGACACAACCGCCGTCTCCCAGCTGATTACACTAACACCAAAGATTACGGCAGCTGCAACTACCCAACACTTAAAGGTTGAAAATCGGTTTAAATGCTTAGTCATCGTCGTCACTCCTCTATTCAACTTATAGTGTCATTATATCGGAGTTGTGATTTGACGCCAACTGAAACCGTTAACATTTTACAGAGACTACGACATTCAATTATTAGTCACAATTTATTTTAGTCTTGAATGATTCCGTCAAGACTAACCGAACGTTATTTATGCAAGAACAAACGCGAGTATACCCAGTACGACAAGCCGCTGAAGATGATCACACAAGCGCCTAACCAGCCCATTGCTAACCACAGGGTATGATTACTAACTGCCATTGAATGATCCAGTAAGCCTCTGGCAGTGTTCACAATTGGTGTCATCGGTTGGTGATTTGCAAAAAGCCGAACTGGTTTGGCCATTCCTGCGGTGGGCATTAGCGCGGAACTCACAAATAACAGCATTAATAGCAAGTAGGAAAAGCCACCGGCAGAAGCATAATCGGCCGCTTTCAGTGAAAACGGAATGGCCAGTAACGTAATCGCCACGCTGAAAAGTAACGACAGACCCCAAAAAGCTACAATCGAAGTGATGCCCGCATCGGTGCGGTAGCACATGAGTAAACCAGTTAGGAACACAACAACCTCCGCCAGTAACATAAATATCACCGAAGCAATCACGTGTGATCCTAGAATCACCCATCGTGGAATTGGCAACGTGTGAAGTCGGTTCAGAAACCCAGAAGTTTGGTCGTAGTTAATTCTCAATGCCGTATATGCCGAACCCATTGCCATCGTCAGCAGTAAAAATCCTGGTAACGCGTACCGCAAATATTCTGACGAACTGGCTGGACCGGTGGCCGTCACGATGTTACCACCAAACGCGTATACAAAGAAGAGTAGCATAAAGACCGGCATGGCAATAACGGTAATGAGTGTGTCGGCATTGGTGAGATTTTGGCGCACGATTCGAGTGACTAGTGCTGTAAGTTGTTTAATGGTTTGCATGATTAACCTCCTGCTGCATTAAGTTCAGAAAAACGGTTTCTAACTTCGTTTCGTTTAAATTAAAATGTTGAACTTGGATGCCATTAGCTAGCAAAATTGGCAATCCCTGTTTGGCTGCGATTTCGTCAAGTTCGAACTCAGACTCCCGTTGCGTAAAGGCAATCGCTGCATTTTTCAACAAGTTGGTCGCTTCATCACGTTGGACTTCAGCAACTTTAAGCGAATACGTTGTGGTGACCTGACGCTTGATTTCTGCAGGCGTCCCCACTTTAACGATTCGGCCATCATGGATGAACGCAATATGGTCAGAAAGCGCATCCGCCTCATCCAAGTACTGCGTCGTTAAAAAAACGGTCTGCCCATTTGCCCGCATTTCTCGAATCAGCTGCCAAAGCGCCAAGCGGTTCTTGGGGTCAACACCCGTGGTTGGTTCATCTAAAAAGACCAATTTAGGTGAGCCCAGCAACGACATGGCAATGTCCAAACGCCGGCGCATGCCACCTGAATAAGTGTTGACCTTTCGCTGAATAAACGCCGATAGTTCGAGTCGTTGGCTCATTTCTTTGATGGCAACATCAACATCTGCCACTCCCCTCAATTTGGCGATCAGACGCAAGTTCGCCTCACCGGTGAAATTTTCATCCAGTGTCATGGTCTGGGCATTCAGGCTGATCAATCGACGAACATGTTTGCCGTCGCAAATCGGATCAAGTCCCATCACTTTAACGGCACCAGCATCTGCTTGCGAAAGGGTCGTTAAAATATTGATCAACGTACTTTTACCCGCTCCATTTTCACCGAGCAACGTGTAGATTTCGCCCGGTTGAACCGTTAAAGTGACGTCTTTTAAAACCTCAAGTTTACCAAAGCCCTTTTTTACATTTTTGACTTCTATTGCATTCATGTTCTTCCTCCAGATTAATCAGTCTATTTAGTATTACTAGGTAGTCTGCCTAAAACGATGTACTTCCCTTTTTTATTTGAACAGTGCTCTTTAATGCTAAGTACCGCTATATAGTAACAGTGAGTACCCAACGTGTCAACTATTAGAATTCTTTTTTCTGAGTGCACAAAAAACGGTCACCCTCTAATTCCGATGACCGTTATCACTCAATTGAAAGTTAATGCAGCGGTGTTATGCCACTTGCGTTAGCCTCAGATACCAAATGCTGGATCATATTGCAGCTTCCCACGAACCGATTGTAGCCGTTTCTGGCCCAATGGTTTGAGCATAAAGTATTTTGACTCAACGGCCATCGGCGCTGTCACACCAAAATCAGCGGCCGGTTGATACCCAAACTGACCGTAGTAGGCCGGATCACCCAAAATTGAAATAGCTAAAAATTTGGTCTCAGCCGCCCGCTTTTCTAATTCAGCAATCAGAGCGCGACCAATGCCTTGTCGTTGGGCTTTAGGTAACACAGCAAGTGGTGCCAATACTAGTACTGGCCATTGTTCACCCACAACTGCCTCACTTAATAATGCGTGGCCCACTAGTCGGCTTTGATCATCAATCGCAATGACATCAAATTCGGGATGGTAATTTGGCTGTTGTCGCAGTGTTGCGACCAATTCAGCTTCATGACCATCGCTGTGTTCAGCCGTTGCAAAAGCCGTGGTGATCAAGTCTAGGCTAGCTGCTGAGTATGGGGTTGTGACGGATTGTAATTTCATGTCTTTATTCTCCTTAGATAACACTGCTTTCATGTAACGTGAGTCCGCCGATTATATTGTGCATCGCACGTTAACAGCCGACATTCTTGGCAACAATCCCCTTTTTAAATGCGGCTAAAATTTCAGCACCGTTCACAATTTGAAGGTCGTTCTCAAACTGATGCGCGTTGTCACGTAACAAAATCCGGTAGTCTTTAACATCGAGCACTAATCCCTCTTCCAAGAAATAGAGGTTGTAGGTCGAACTGTATAGTTTGACACCCGCATCATTGTTTAATGGTATTGGATAGGCTGCATCAAGTTCATCCAGCATAACCAAGTTGAATACTGATCCAATCGTGCACGCCCCTCCCTGAAGTGAATACTTGCCGCCACCATCATCCGCAATGAGCAAAAATACCTTATCCTGGAGGTTTTTCTGCTTTAAATAATCAACGAACGCCTGGGTTAATTTGATTGATGAGACCATGGTTGTCCTCCTGAGGTTCTCTTATAATTAGTCTTATGGTACGCAATCAGGCCTACATTTTCAATGAAATTACTCCATGTTGAAAATTTTTAAAATATCAAACATAATCCATTTCTGACACTTATCCGCCCCTTCAAGCTAATACGAGCAATGAGGATTCAGCAATTAATCATAGAAATGTGCAACGAAAAGTACGAATATTTTTGAAACTCATCAGTCTGCGATTTTATTTCCAGCCATCGTAAAAATCTGTGTAGAATCATTTAAAATCCTGAAACTGAAACTCAATGTGGCATCTCAGTTAAAATTAATTACATTATAAAAAGTAGGCCTTCTATTTTCTCGAAACTTGCCTAATCGCACAATTTGATTAACACAATGAATTTATATAATTCAGGTTAGTGTAGCATTGATTCCAAAATGGTCGTATGATTGATATATCAAATTTAGTATTCTGTAGGGGAAATTTAATAATGAAAAAATGGATTAACAGCCTATTAGTTATATTGGTGACTTTAACAACATTTGGCACTTTAACAACTCACGCGAGTGCCAAACATCATTACGTTGTGATACCGAAATCATTGAGAGGTACTTGGTACGCTCAAAATTTGGATGATTCATCCAAGTTTGATAAAGTGGTATTCTCGAAATACAAGTATTACTGGAAAGACGCCAACAATAAACACGGGTATACAATTTCCGGTAAAAAATGGGAAAGTTCAGAAAAACATGTTGAATTGTTCGTAAGTAAACGCAGTTCCCACGGATACTATACCATCGGCCAATATGCTAGTGATGAATGGCCTGCTTGGAAAAAGTCGCATTCTTACTTATGGGACAACAATGGTAAGCGCTATAAATATGTTTGTCTGACTGAACACTCACCACTACCTGATGAGTATGGTAATTTTGAATATACACATTACTTTAAGCGTTCGGCGTGGTATTAAAAATGGTTCGATTTAATTCCAATTTTTATAGGAATATATAATACGAATAATAAAATCTATTGTACAAATTGGAACAATCAAGTTCCAGCGAATGCCGAATTTTGTTCTATATGTGGTGCGGTAACCAGTGTTAATGCACCTCCAACTGAATAAGAAGTAGATAACGAAAATGACGATCGAACAGGATCTGGAAATTTCTCAACAACCAAGACGGTCAAAAAAATAGGAACGCAGGGAAAAGTAACTACTATTCCGTAGTCTAAGATACTGGGGTACCGTATTGAGTTCATGGTTTTTAAGTTGTCTGATGGGAGCACCTAATTTGGATGGCAGTTCTGATCGCCTTTTTTTGAAGCTTTTTTCGTCCAAGCGGTGAAAAGTGGCGAAAAACACACCAAGATGATTGAAAAATCATAAGTACCCGTAAAACGAGTAGTTTGCTCTAGGGCTAAAAGTCCAATATACTTGTTGGCATCTTAATGCACTGGCATTGGTGATTGAAAGGCAATGCATTGCCACTGTCGCTTACCGTGGTGAGCATATTCATTGCTTGTTTTTCCAAGGTGGTTATCATATTCATTAACACCTAACTTGTCTACAGTAAGGTTATATTCTTCTTGATGTTGAATTATTTTACGCTTGTTACTTCACTAAATTCGAGAGTGTTAACGTAATAATTTCCCATCTAAAAATGCCTACTTCCGAGTTGAGGTGCAACAGAAAATTTAGACAATTTAGATTTTAAATTAATCAACCATGGCTTGACCCCGGTGGAATACCGGGTACAAGCCATTTTTATTTCTTGAAGTTTTGACATTGTTAAACCAATCGATGTAACCATTTACCAATTCACGTAGATTTTCAAGTGTATTGATTTGATATCGATTCAAGTACTCACGCTTCAAAAGGTTGAAGAAGCTTTCAATAGGCGCGTTATCGTGACAGTTCCCTTTACGAGGCATACTTTGCGTAATGTTCATGTCTTGTAGACGCTGCTGGTAATCTGTCATTTGATATTGCCAATCTTGATTTGGGTGAAGGATTGGTTGGATACTGGATTTGAGGTGATGTTCTAGTTCATCAAGCGAAGCTTGAATCGAGGCTTTGTTCGGAGAAATACTGACGATAGTCACACGAACTTCACGACTAGCTTCGTCGGTGATTAATGAGATATATCCCCATTCACCATTGTAGAGTCGAACTTGCGTTACATCGGTATGAAGCACAGTAAGCGGTTGTGTCGCTACAAGCTTTTGCTCCAAAATATTTGGTGCAGTTATGCCAACACTGACTTTGTAAGAGTGATATTTAGATGTATGTTTGGAATAAATCACACATTTTAATCCCATATCACACATTAGACGTCTGATTGTCTCCTCGGCATAGTGTAGGCCGACTTTATCTGGTTCATCATGAATTCGACGATATCCATAAATCTCCTTTGAATCATAAAAACACTTCTTGATGAAGGCTTTAACTTCGACGTACTTATCAGGTTTCTTATCACGCTTAAGCCGATCGTAATAAGTCGCTCGCGTTAAGCTGAGGGCTTTAAGCAATTCATTGAGATCATACTGCGACTTTAACAAAATCACGATACCATACTTCACTTTCGTGGAGAATGCTTCGATGATTTTTTCGTCAAATTCGCGAGCGCTTTTAAAATATCACGGTCCAATTCAGCATCGTGCAGCTTGCTTTTAAGCTCTAGAATTTCTTGTTTATACTTCTCCTCTTGTGTTGGTTCAAGGTGTTTGATTGGTTTTGTTTTCTTGTGCTTACCCATGGTTGGTCTCCCTTTACGTTTCACACACAAGCCAGCCACTCCTTGTTCTCTCACAATACAATCCAAGAGGTGACTTGGCTAGGAGAGATGCCAAAGTGAGCCGCTGTTTGCGCATGGTTGACTTGATGTGTCTGCACATACTCTACCACGTTAATTATAAATGTTTGAGAATAATTTGCCTTTGTACGCTAAATTTTTAAAGAATCAATATCATGAGCCCAAGCCTGCCCAACCCATGCTTTGACAATTCCAGCGTTAGGTATCCCAAACTCTGCACAGAGATCCTTGTAGCTAATACCACTTTCGATATATCGAGAGACAAATTTAGCTTTAAATTGACTACTACATTTGGTCATAAGAAAAGCCCCACAATCATTAGACTTCTAGTCTAACAATTGTAGGGCACTTCAACCTGCAACCTGAGAATTTTTTTATTTGTCCTAAATTATCGAAGCAACGACAGCATTTATCCGTTCACTGGCTTAATTTGGATATCAAGAATCAATGATGATTCTTGAATGGAATTTCCACATCACCAGAAATAAGCCTTTCAAGAAGTAAATTGTGTATCAGAGCGGTAAAAGTACCGATACACTCTTTGTTAACTGTTATCGTTTTTTTCTCATCGTTGATTAAAACTCGATCTACTGAATTCAGCTTTTCATTAGCTGCCTTTACTTTAGAAATATCGAAGTCATCCGCTCCTCCACGATACTTAGCAAGCCTATTAATAGTGCGCAAGTCATCTTTAACCACTGCAAATAGTTCTTCAGTATCGGGTAAACTAACTTGATATTTGTCACTCGAAACTAAAAATCCGTCACTATGTGCCGCAAATTCTCCAATTATTTTCTTCGCAATCTGCCTATTGGCTTCGTGCAACTTAAATAAATATTCATGCCCAGTTACATTCCAGACATATTCAGTCGCACTTAGCAATTTTTGAGAATCATCAAGCGTAATTCGAAATGTCGTGACAACGCAATAATCAAGATTTAAGGAGGACGCCTTATCAAAATCAACGGTTAATGGAACATGAGCTGTACCCATCTGCCCAGTTAATAAATCTTTTATTTTCCAACCAAGAGTTTTATTAATCATCTTTGCCCCACGATAAATTGGAATCAGATGTAGTAGATACCCATCCGCTGTATTACTTTTAAGCGCGACAAAACGATAGCTTTCATCTACCAAGCCATTTGATGGAATGTTTCTTTCTATACCTTCAGTGATTTGTAATAGGGCCTTCCACTCCGGTGATTCTTCACTTAAACACTCTTTGTATGGATCTTCAGTTATCAATGAGTTTTGATCAAAAATTCCTAATTGATCAGTTGCCTGATAGAAGTCTTCGTTATCTTTTTGCCCATAATAAAGTGATTTGTCGATTTCCGTACAAAGTTGCTGACTAAAACAGCAGTTCAGGACTGAATCAATTTTACTTCGACCATAAATTCCTAAATACACAGTATCAATCATCGACTTCACCTTCATTTTCTCTTACAATCACATAACTACCACTAATCGAATCACCAATTGGCGTACCTTGGACTTCTTGTCCTGCTAAATCTCGAAAGTCTCTTGTACGCATGAACAAATACCCTTCACCCCACCGTACATATGACCAGCCACCTAGAACCAAAAACACATTGGGCATAGAATTTGTACTAGATTGAAATAATGAAAATAGAAGGGATTGAAATAAAAATAAAATCATCACTGAGAGAAAGGGTCTTGAAGTACTCAATGAAAGACCGATTGTTGAGCTTACTGCGGTTCCCATTAAAAATTCAACGAGGCCCTCATTCATTTTTCTTTTAACTACTTTAGTCTTGATTCCACCGTTTTTTAACATCGCCTGCTGTTTCAATAGTCTAATTAACACCCAAGTAAGTAATGCTGAAATAACCAACTCAATAATAAGCACAACTAGTACACAAGATACAAAGACTGGCCATTCAAGTTGAATAAGTTCTTCCTTGCTTGGAATAAATGTTGTGGTAAACAAAAGGTACGCTGGACTCATTGCTGTTATAAAGTAGACGATTTTAAAAAGCCTGTTTGTGCCTATCAGCATTTCTTACTCCTTTCATATACACTTTCAAAATTTATCAAGTATCAGGGCTCTTTGGCAAGAAGCTGTGTCACAATTTTCTGGACAATATCTTGAATTACACTCAGGTCTACCACAAACCACTCTCGCGGTCTGACGATTCTTCCATTTGCAACTGTAATATCAACATTTAATTGATATTGCGCTAGTGCATGATGCAGCGCAGTTTCCAGCGTTTCTGCTTTCAAATTCACCACTTTTATTTCTGCAACAACCTGTACTGGAGCATACAAATACGTCGATTCATTCTCCGCATTGGCAATTCTCTTTTGTACAAAACCAGTAGTGAAACCAACTTTGTACAATGTATGCTTTGCTTGTATTTTTTTTATCTGAGGATTGTCGCTCAATGATTTCAGTACATAAATAAAACCAGTCACATGATCATCACTAGATAATTCAACACCATTTTCAACTTCTGTAACAATTCTACCTTGACGTCCATACAAAGACGAGGCTAGACCATTTCGAGTAGGATTATTTTCAGTTCCATTATCATAAATCACATGCATTCTTGCATCGGTTTTTCGATTACTTTTGTCGTCAAGTTTAATTTCTTCACCAATTTCATCAATGTACAGTAACTGTCCCTTAAGAACGTAAAAATGCTTACTTAATAACTCGTAGTTTTTGAATGGACGGAGTTCCCGTTGACCGGATGCAATTTCAGCCTGAACCTTTTGAAACATTACCTCGTACGAACTGAAGTTCTTCATCCGCTTACGATGAGAAATCACTTCTGGTCTGTTTTCTTGTTCACGCTGAATCTCATTCAGCTTTTTGGTATCAAATAACTTACTACCGGCAGCCTGCTGATCACTTTTTTTAAACAGAATGGAATCATCGCTAAGAATATCGTCTAACGAAGAAAAATTTTGCTTTTCTTTTTTCACAATTTCATTCAGTGCCGGACTCTCTTCACGAACCACTAGTAACCCTGCCGTATCATACGGTAATAACATATCACGACGTTCTGGATTTTCACGAATGCCTTTCAATCGGCTTGCCAGCTTACGTTGCTTCATCTGTGATGGGTCACGCAGCTTCTGTGGTTCACTACCATCATGAGCAATAACCCAGTCGGTAATCTCTTTAAACCCTTCAACCGTGGGGTTATAGCTTACATCACTATGTTTAGGTTTACTAGCAAGTAAAGATGCTGCATCCGGATCATTGAAAATATCATCCAGTGACCGAATCAAATTTTGATTATCCATTTTGCTGCCTCCGTGCCTGCATATCCCTTAGTTTAGCAAGTGCATATGCCATCTTCACTTCAAGTTCGTCGCGACTTCCTTTATCCGGCTCCCGACCATTATCAGCGATGAATTGCTTAGTCTGATTATATAGATAGACTAGTTCATCTTCATCAAAATCAAACTTCTTCGCGTCAATGGAACGCTGAATTGTCCGCAAAACGTCACTGTCAATATTCTGGGACAATACTTCGTAAGCTCGCTGGAACGGATTAATTGAATCAATCAGGTTGATGTCCAGTTCATCAACGTTGATGAACTTATCAGCCATTCGTAAGAATTCGTTGGTATTACCGTGTTTATCCGTAGTTTGATCCACGACAGCATGCCGAAGCACAGTATCTGCAACCGCGTACTGACGGACTTCCTCGACCTCATCATTATTCAGACCTGGATAACGAGTCATAATAACTTTAGGAATCAATTCCTTGTTCATCGTCTCAGCGTCCACATTAGCCGCAATACCATTTTTCACTGCGGTATCCTGTAGAATTGCTGCCTTCAAGTCAGGCATATCGTTCTCAATAATGCTACGAACAGCCTTGGTTGACGGATCTTTTAATCCCCGTACAAAGATATCACCACCATTATCCGAAGACTTGTCCGTCTTATGCTTACGAGCTTTCAGATGGATCTCTGGTGCCAGTACTTGTTCCATCAACAGTGAGGCAGTAATTGCTTTAAGAATCGAATTGACCGCATATTGAACTTCACCGTCTTTAGCATCCGGCTGCTCAATCATGTTTGTGAACTGGGCATGCGTCTTATTGGAGCTATCCCGTGTAACTCGACCGATGATTTGCACAATTTCCGTTAGCGAACGACGGTAACCTATCGTCAATGCCTGTTCTGCCCATGGCCAGTCAAAACCCTCTTTAGCCATACCCAACGCAATCAAAATATCCAGCTGATCAGCCTGCTTCATCTCACGCAAATATTCTTGAACCTTATCGCGACCCTCTTCATTGACTAAATCAGCGACCTTCAATAAACGCCCATCTACATGACTCTTAAGTGTGTAAATACCTGTTTCATCGTCCTGTGATTCAACCGTTCCAATGGCATCAAATATAGCATCAACTTCATTGTACTTATCCTTAGTTGATTCACTTGAATTAACACTAGGAATGTGAATGATGGTTTTCTTAGAAACATCTACTGCCTTGTCCAAAGCAGTCAGATACGACCCCTGATAAAACTTATAATCAATGCCAAACGATTTCAGATACTTGTAACCGTCCAATTGTTCATAATAGGTATAATTAATTTTATCGAACTGTTGCTCATCACCCGGTGTCAGAATTGGCGATGAATCACCACGGAAATAAGACCCGGTCATTGCTAGAACATGTGCCGTTGAATTGTGCATAATGTTCTTTAACGTCCCACCCAGAACGGAACTATCTTCAGAAGAAACATGATGAAACTCATCAATAGCCAGCATTACATTATCAAACTTATGGTCATCGTCAACTTTCTCATAGGCAAACCGCAACGTGGCATGTGTGCAAATGAGAATGGTCGCCGTATCATCATTTAGAAAATCAACGAATTTTTGAACTTTTCCGGCAGCACCCCCGTTCAATGTAAGATCATACTGTGAATCTACTATCCAATTCTCATAAAAACCAGACTTGGTTAGCTCGGTATGTTGAAAAGACTTACCAATCGATCGTTCAGGTACTGCTACAATAATCTTCCGAACGCCTTGATTGGCTAGCTTATCAAGGGCAACAAACATCAAAGCCCGAGATTTACCAGAAGCTGGGGGCGCTTTTACTAAAATGTACCGTGAATTGCGATGTTGATAGACGCGTGCCTGCATCTCACGCATGCCCAATTCGTTTGTATTGGTGCTCTTGCCAGTCTGGTGGTAACTTATATCGACTACTTGCTTACTCTTCAAATGTTCGTACCTCTTCTTTGTACATACTCAACAACAACTTTAATCTTTGAGAATCATTCTCAAAATGCCCTGTTCCATATTCTCGGTCAACTAATTCATCAAGCGCAAAGTGAATTTCTTTCAGATTAGAATCCATATCTTTGGGATGTTTATCCGCCAATGGAGCACCATATAACTCAGCTAGCGAAAGTCCTCGCTCCTCACGAAGATCAAGTATCTGATAAGTTAACTCTTCAATTTCTTTTTTTCTACGCAAAGTTATTTTTGGTACCGGAAAAGTATTATAAACAAGTCCAGCTGAATATCTATAATCAGACTTTAACTTACCACCAACATTGGATGCCCATACCATATGCATTCTTGACATCAATAATCCCACTATCCATACACTTGAGTTGTAAATCGCCATTGCAGAATCAGCTACGATTACGTCCGAACTAACAATCCCTATCGGAATATAGAGCCTATTTTGAGAAGAGACACGAGGAACAATGATAGTAATTTTAGAATCATCCTTGATTTCACCGTACGCAGTAGCATATGCGCCACGCTGCATAAATGCCCATGGAATTTTTGCGGCATTCTTTGTGATTTGCGTACTTCTACTTAATCTAAACCGCTCAACGTTTTTCACCCGCATCTCAACTTGTTTGAACTGTCGATTAACTAAATAACTTGATTTATCCATCCACAAACAGTATCTATACGTTCCGTTAATAAATTCTTTGGATCCAACATATTTCCGTATAATTCCATTTTTGAGTGGTATTTTTTTTAAATCATCTATCTCCTCATTCGTTAGTATAAGGTTTCCGCCATCCGATGGTTGGCTTCCTTTAACCATTTCCGGAAGATTGTTTATAGGCTTGGATGTACGTTCAACAATGATAGCTTCACCTTCAACAAGATATGGACTTATGCTATCAACCTCCCTCATCAGATTTTCCGAATCAATCAAGATCTTTTTTGTTTTAATACTGTGGTTAACTAATCCAATTATTACAACAACAACACCTGCATTGTTTTTTGCACTGTTTTCCCAAGGAAACGACTGATATGCAAACTTAATATCAAAGTCTCTTAATATAACGTTCCACAATGGTGCAACTTGCTCTCCCTGACAAATTGAATTCGTTGAGACGAATGCAAACTGAGTCTTTGAGTTTTTTGAATAGTTTGCTGCTAGTACAAACCAACACGCAATATAATCTAAGTTCTTATACTTTGAAATAACGTGAGATAAAACTTCAGTCACTTCTGATTTTTGTTTCTTACTCTGCATGGAAGATCCAAGATAAGGAGGATTACCAAATAGATAACTTTCAGAAGTGGGGCTTGTTGGCATAACCTTATTCCAGTTCACCAAAAGTGCATTATCGTTTACAATTGCCCCAGCATGCTGTAACGGCAGCGTGGGACGTACAGCATCACGAACTTGTTCGTGCAATTTCACATTCATCTGATGTTCAGCAATCCATAACGACAACCGCGTCACATCACAAGCAAAGTCATCAATTTCAATTCCATAGAATTGATTCAATGTAACTGATGGCACATACATAGTGGAAACACCAATGTTATTAAGTTCAATTAGAATATCGATTTCAAGCTGTCGTAGCTCCTTATACGTGATAATCAGAAAGTTACCTGAACCACAGGCTGGATCCATAAACTTAATCTTGCCAATGCGATCGTATAACCGCTGCAATTTGTCTTCGTTACCCTTAGCCACTTCAAAGTCCTCGCGCAATCCATCCAAGAACAGCGGCTTAATAACTTTCATAATATTTGGAACTGACGTATAGTGCATCCCTAAATGGCTACGGCTATCTTCACTGGCAACTGCTTGAATCATCGAACCAAGAATATCAGGATTAACCTGATTCCATTTAAGGCGTTCCCCAGCTTCAATAATCAATTTTCGCGACTTAGCACTAAAGTGTAAAGGTTCATGCTGGTCTTTGAATAAATCACCGTCAACATACGGAAATTCATTCAACCAATCGGGAGTATTTGCTGGTCGCTGACTCTTTTCAAAGTCCAGCACACCAAAAAGACCACCGATGAATTGATTGAAGTCGCTACCGTCATCTGCAGTCATCTGCTTAACCCGATTAGTAAACAAGTCATGTTTAAAAATATTGGTGTCTTCAGCAAATAGACAGAACAGGATACGGATCAAGAAAAGATTTAACCCTTTGCGTGTTGCATCGGGGTTATCATTAACCACAACATCGTATAGCTTTGCAAATCGTTCGGCAGCACGAACATCAGCTGGATTTTCCTTATCAAAATCGACCTTTTCAATTCCGTTCCACGCAAGAAAAAAGTCAAAATACTGTGGCAACTTATCAAATTTAATATTTAACGTTTCGTTGGTCTTTGTATCCTTAGCTAGTAAGTGCTGATAATCCGTAACAAGAAGATACCGTGGCTTAGAACCGATTTCGTCTACGCGTTCTTGTAAGTCAGCAAAATCCTGCATTAGATTACCAATACCTTCTCTGAAATACAATTTATTTTTAAGATATACAGCGCCGATTTCTGTTGCTAAGTTATTTATTCCTTTTCGCAATTTCGTAATCGTTGCTCTTGGAATATCATAGACACTTAAAAAATCATAGATAAACTCAGAGTGATCCAGTTTATCCACGATTTCTTGAATTTGATCCTCATACTCAATGATTGCCATTATGTTCTCCCCTAAATAGTATTCTTAATCTAATTATCCAATAAAGTGTAGTAAGACACAAGAAGCTATACAATAATGTATTTCGTTACCTAATAAATATAAGGAAGCACACGTTATCTCCTACAATAATTGAAGCTTGGAGTGTCCTACCATTCTTAGACAAGAAACTAATGATTACAGGATTTTTCATTTTCTCGTCAAGTAAACCAACTCGCTAACACCACCAATTTTTGGAAACACCTGAGTCGGAAACACTTGAGTCAAAAAAATTTCTTCATTACAGTCGCCTCAAAATAAAGACCACACCCAGTATTCCGCTATAGATAACTTGATTTTCCAACGACATTTGTGCCTCTGATTGGTGGACAAGCTACTCTGAAATTCCAAAGATTTGAGTCTGAGTAGTCGGTAGCTCAAACATTTCCAATCACATAATGCAAATGTGCAAAACGAATAAAATTTAACCGGCGATGTTCATTTTACCCTATTTTCCTTACACCTTTGAAACCAAATTTTACCTGTGCTACCTTATTTGGAATTGATTTACAGTTTGCTTCTCAACTTCAGTTTGACACCCAGAATTTAACTTCCACTGGAATTGACGACCTCAATCTCAATTTAAGTATAGTAAAAGAGGTATCAAGATTGTCGTCACAATCTTGATACCTCTTACTTTAGGATGTTTGACGAAGAACCAATCATTTTGGGGTACGGTTCATTAAATCTATTTCAATTCTGAGCTACCACTAATTGATAAGTAATTTTTCCACCTTGAGTGTCAGAACCCGTCCAAGAAGAAAATGATACCTGTTTATTACTAATACGGTATGGGATTTGGTTCTCGCCAACCGAAATCGTCTGCGCCGAAATTTTGTAGGTTTCGTCATCTGGCCGCACCTGTCCTAAATGCGTCAATTCCGCAGTACCATTATTTTCAAAATGAACTGAAATGGCATAGTCATGGGCTGTGTTTTGTGGTGCTTTTTGTTTGGACATCGCTTGATTAACATCCTCGCCATTATAAAGTACCGGCATGATCATATAATCTTGGCTAGTTAATTTTTCCGTCACGATTTTTTTATCGTTTGCCAATTTTCTTTTTGATATTTCAAAGATATTACTTTTCGATTTATGCGTATCACTACTTTGTTGGCCACTGGTGGCAGTCGATTTACTGCTCGTCACTTTTGAACTGCCATCGGTGTTTTCAGTTTGGTGTTTGCCGCAACCTGCTAGCATCAAGACTGCGGTTAACATGATTGAAAATGTGACGCCGACTTTCTTAAACATATCCAAGTCCCCCAATATAAATACTGACTACTTCTTTTTAAAGTTTTGACCGTCGTAAATAATACTTTTATGATCTTTGGCTAAATTACCAACGATGCTTGTTCCATTCGTGTTAGTGAACATAATTTTATCTTTCTTGTACTTAACCTTGCCTTTTTCGTCAGTAGTCCCCGCATTGACGTATTTACCGTCTGATTGTTGAACTTTTACAACACCGTGGAACGTATATTTCTCACCGGAAATCGTGAATGTTTTGGTAATCTTTTCCTTGGCTGAGTCGGAAGTATCAATCTTTTGATATACGAATTTTCCATTAGGATCTTTAGGCAATAAAATGACCACTGCTACAATCAGCACGAAAACCCCACCAATCAGCCACGGTAAGAGATTTGAGTGATGTCGAGCATTTTGATTGGTATTGCCAGCGTTCTGATTATTATTCACCATTGCCGGTTGTTGGTTATTTTGTTGCATTGATTCAACTAGTAGTTTTGCGCCACAAACAGTACAAAAAGCTGAACCTGCAATCACTGCGGATCCACAATTAGCACAGAAGTTATTTGCCGTTCCCTTTGCGACGCCACAATTGCCACAGAAAGGTACGTCAATTGGCATTTCTTCACCACAATTGGTGCAATAGTTACGATTTGTCATCTCTTTAGTTCCCCCAAAATTCGTGATTAATTGACAAAAAACGCCTTTAATCAAGACGTTTTTTAGGATTCATTCTTTAAATTATTTATCAAACTTGTACCAACTGTGACCGTTGTAGCGGTACCACGTATAACCAGGATTCTGTTTAAAAGCCCAATTTTCTACCCATGGTTGAGAAGAATAAACGTGCGTTTTGGCTTTTAGCATAATGTGCTTCTTGTCCGTAGGTGGTAGTAAAGATTTAATTTTATGGCCGGAACGCCACGTGTTGTATCTATAAAATTTAGCGTCTAACAAAAAGGTGTACCAGGTTTTTTTGCCAATTTTTAGCTGCATTAGTTTTGGATAACCTTTAACTTTCCGTGCATAAAAAACTTTATGCGCTAATCCATCATTAAATACTGGACCGTATGCATCCAAAATCTGATTTTGCTGTGTCTTAGTATATTTCGTATAAAAATTATCAAAATCAGCGTTGGCCGCAAACTTTGTTTTAAATAGTAAAGTTGATTTACCCTCTCTTCCACCATACATAAAAGCCTGATGGTACTTCGTATAACTAAAGGCGTTAGAAGATGTGGTACGATACTTCAAAACTTTAGCCTGCGCGTGACTCGTCGTTGCCATGCCTAAACCCAAAGTGGCGGCAATTAATAAAAAGGCCGTTTTCAATTTAATCATGTTAATTCCCCCATGAATTTTTAAATGTATTCAGTTAACTGATAATTTATTTCAGCGGATCTTTTTTATCTAACGTGCTTTGCCGAACGCCCTTTTTCAAGATTGAAAAGTTGCCAACTTTAGTCCACTTCTTTTCAGTTCGATTCGAAGCGACATTGGGATCAATATGATTCCAGTAAGATCTAGTCCAAACTTTATACGTACTACCGGATTTTTGGAATCTGTAATGTCGCTCAGGCCAACCAGACATCTGCTTCGTCCGCTTCAACTCGTACGTATTCTTCTTAGTTTTGGCATACGCTAAATATGGTGTACCTTCTCCGGAATCGTAGTTAATAAAATTATTGTTGATGTAACCCTTGCCATCCTTGTAGTACATCGCATCAAATCGGGTGATTGACCAAATCTTATTCCGGTATGAAAATGTAATGTACTTTCGGCCATAGTAGTTCTTACCATACTCAGTCTTAACTTTGGACTTTGTTACCCAATACTTATGCGTCTTAAATGTGCTAGGGATGCCTTTGTGCCATGTAGCCGCATTTGCAGTTTCCGTACTACCAACTACGATTGCGCCACCAATCAAGCCAAGTGAAACACCCAATAACCCTAAACTTTTTCTAAAATGTGTCATCCTAATTCCCCCAAGAATTACAGAATATGTTCAATGCCAACCATTCAAAATTTTAGTTGGCGTTGGAAAATAAGTACCCATTAACAATAATACTGATGCGATCAGTTCCCCCTTTTTAGTCTAATGGACCTATACCTTTTCTAAAATATTCTGATATAAATATTTTGTTAAACTAATACTAATAAATGTATATTAATGTGTCAATAAAACATTAATGAGTTACTTAAAAAATAATTAATCACACTAATTGTTACTTGCAAGCCTACATACTATCTCTCATAAAAAACTTCTGAGTAAGCATGAATGTTAACTACAGAAAGCACATACTTCTCCAATCTTCTATCAACTTTAAAATAACTAAAATCGCTTTTAACAGTCAATTTTTCATAACAGCAAAAAAGCCACTGCTGGCACTTATCTCTAAGTACTCGCAGTAGCTTTCAAATTTCATCTTAATCATTTAACGAGCAAGAACTCAGCCTAAAATATCAGACTTATTCCCACTCAATGGTCGAAGGCGGCTTACTCGTTACATCATACACGATACGGTTAACATGCTTCACTTCGTTAACGATTCGCGTACTAATTTGAGCTAAGACTTCGTATGGAATGTGTGCAAAGTCAGCAGTCATCCCATCGATTGACGTTACGGCCCGGATACCAACGGTGTAATCGTAGGTCCGGCCGTCACCCATGACACCGACTGAACGAATTCCTGGTAAGACGGTGAAGTATTGCCAGATGTCGCGGTCTAAGCCGGCTTTTTTAATTTCTTCCCGGAGAATCAGGTCACTATCACGGACAATTTCGAGCTTTTCTTCGGTGATTTCACCGATAACTCGAATGCCCAGACCAGGACCAGGGAATGGTTGGCGCCAAACTAAATCGGATGGCATGCCCAACTTCTCACCTAATTCACGGGCTTCATCCTTGAAGAGTGAACGCAGTGGTTCGATCAATTGGAAGTGCATATCTTCTGGCAAACCGCCCACATTATGGTGAGATTTGATGGTTTGCGCTGTGTCAGTTCCACTTTCAATCACGTCGGTATACAACGTACCTTGAGCCAAGAAGTCGATGCCGTCCAACTTTTGGGCTTCATCATTGAAGACTTGGATAAATTCGTTACCAATGATTTTCCGCTTCTTTTCGGGTTCGCTGACACCAGCCAGCTTCGACAAGAACCGTTCTTGGGCGTTGACTTGGATAATGTTCAACCCGAACTTACCTTTCAAGCTGTCCATCACTTGTTCAGCTTCACCCTTACGCAACAGACCGTGATCAACGAAAATACTGGTTAGTTGACTACCAATGGCCTTGTGCAAGAGCACGCCGACAACGGAAGAATCAACCCCACCGGAAAGGCCAAGTAAGACCTTCTTGTCACCGACAGTTTCACGAATATGTTGAATTTGTAAGTCAATGAAGTCATCCATTGACCAGTTTGCTTCAGCTTGGCACACGTCAAAGGCGAAGTGCTTCAAGATTTCGTTACCATAATCAGTGTTACGAACTTCGGCATGGAATTGAATGCCGTAGAAGTTACGCGCCGTATCCTGCATTGCAGAAATTGGGCATTCGGGACTGGTTGCAACGGCAGTAAAGCCTTCTGGCACCTTGGTAACCAAGTCACCATGACTCATCCAGACGTTTTGTTCCCGTGGTGTGTTGGCAAATAACTTGGCATCATCACTGGTAACGGTGATGGCAGCCCGACCGTACTGACCGTTGTCAGAGTCGACTTGACCATCCAACGTGTAAGCCATTAACTGCATCCCGTAACAAATTCCCAAAATTGGAATGCCTAACTTGAAAATCTCAGGGTCAACCCGCAGCGCATCCTTAGCATACACACTGTTAGGGCCACCCGAAAAGATGATACCCTTGGGATTAAGGGCTTTGACTTCATCGGCTGTGATCTTATGTGACATCAATTCAGAATAGATGCCGAGGTCACGAATCCGGCGAGTAATCAACTGATTGTACTGAGAACCGAAGTCCAGCACAATGATCTTATCAAAGGACGATAAATCCACCTTTGCCAATCCATTCACACCTTTCTTATTGTCAAACAGAATCTGTTTCCATAGATATACTATACCGATACTTCTAATGCCGGTCAATCAAAATTAGAAAGTTTTCATTGTTCGCTTTTGGCTACCAAAATAGATTGTATTCAATCGTTTACACCATCTTCAACACTCAACCATGAACGTTTCGACTTTTGTTGTCGCTTTCAACTTCACTAGACCTGAAATACGAGCCAGCGCAACCGCCTAATTCTATGACTTCCGCAACATCACTTGATCAATAATATGCTGGTCCGCCTTATGAATGATCATATCCGCACGGTTGCGGGTCGGTAAAATATAATCCTCTAAGTTTGGTAGATCAATCGTTAACCAAATATTTTCAGCCGCTGCCACAGCTTCTGCTTCCGGCATTTTGGTGTAAGAGTGATAGTAGTTCTCTGGGTCACCAGCTGCCAGTTTCAATAACGCCTTGAAGCGATCAAGGTACCAAGTTTCAATCAACTTAGGCCGTGCATCGACGTAAATCGAAAAGTCCGTAAAATCCGATACATAAATCTGTTCGGTACTTGGCAGCTGCAAAGTGTTGATCCCTTCCACAATTAAAACGTCAGGTTGCACGATTTCTTGCACTTCATTTGGTACGATATCGTAGACTTTGTGCGAGTATACTGGTACCTCCATTAGCGGCTTACCAGATTTCACATCGTTCAAAAACTTAATCAGGGCCTTCATATCATAACTTTCAGGAAACCCCTTGCGTGCCAACAAGCCTCTTCGTTTCAGTTCAGACGTTGAGTACAAAAAACCATCCGTGGTGATCATTTCAATTCGCTGGTCCGCAAAAAAGTGGTTCATCAGCACTTTTAAGAGACGCGCAGTGGTACTTTTACCCACCGCGACACTACCAGCAATTCCGATAATGTAAGGCACGTGGCGGGTCGGCTGACGTAAGAACGCGGCCTTAGAATTCTGCCATTGATCAAAGTGTTTGATCAGAAGTCCCAAATAGTGGATCAGGGGAATGTAGATGTCTTGAACATCCTGCACAGAAATCTGATCGTTAAACGCCTTGATCTGCTTTAAGCTGGCCTGCGTCAATGGGACCGACGCAGCCTGGTAGAAGTCACGCCATTGGTTTTTAGTAAATACATCGTAATTCATAAAATCAGTCATCAGTGTCTGCCTCATTAATCCGTTTTCACAATCAATATTGTGACTATTATACCTGAAGCGCTATCATTTTACACGACATTCCCGGTTTTTAGTGCGGTTAAATTTCACAAATGATTTCATTTGCATCCTCTACCACCCCATTTTGAACTGTCACTATTACTACGTGCTAGCGGGCTTTTTCCGGTGCTGTGAGACCGACTTCAGCCACGAAAAAGCCGTGGCTTACGTCTCGCTTCTGAGCCTCACCAAACCCGTGAGTCTCAGAAACGTCCAGTACCACTAAACGCTAAAGCGTTAAGTGGTACTTGTCACTGCAACGAAAAAAGCCCGCTAGCCCTCCGTTCTCGTTACATTTGAGCATTATCAATCAACAGTGACTAGAAAAATAACAACGCATTACAATTAAAATTGCTTGTCACTTATACTATTTCGATAAACTGTTGTTACGAATACCATCGTCGATAACTCGCAAAAAATTCAATACGCGTTGCAACCAAATTCAAAAATTCTCTGCCATAACAAGTTCACCCAAATACAACTCAAAAGTAACACTCAGCAACTACTATTGCAGTTTATCCACCATCTCAGCCGTAGTGCCAGCAATTATTTTTTGGCTGGTGGCAGTGACAAGTGGCAGTTGGCGCTTTAGCGCTTACTGTCCACTGGACGGTTGTGAGACTGGTCTTTAGGCTCACAACCGAGGCGGAAGACGCGAAGCGGCTGCAGTCGGTCCCACATCCACCAGCCAAAAAATAAGTGGTGGCCGAAGGCGACATCTAGCACAACCCATAACTTAAAAGTTGATATCAAAAAAACCATTTCCTGAGTCATTTCAGAAAATGGTTTAATCATTAAAGCTTAACGTATTCATCCGTTGGAACTGTATCAAACAACGGTGACAACTTACCAGTGGCTAAAACGGTCAACTGGTGCATTGCCCGTGAACAAATCGTGTACAGCAACTGGCGTTCACCGTCGTCATGGTAGTTGGCTTCAGACGCGCCCCAAACAATAACGGCATCAAATTCGAGACCTTTAGCAAGGAACGATGGCACGATAATGACACCTGGTGCTAGCCGTTGGTTTTCGGATTGAATTAAGGTGGTCTTCACACCCGCGTCACTTAACTGGGTTGCCAGTTCACGACAATCAGCCAACGACTTGCCAATGATGGCGGTCGTTTCGTGGGCCGCATTGTTAGCATCCAACTGCGAGATCAACTGGGCCTGCGTGGCAGCGTTATCCTGGCCGACAAAGACCGTTGGCAAATCGCCCGCCCGATTGAACGCAGTCACCGCTTCACCATTAACCAAAATATGACGTGTAAAGTCAGTGATCTGTTGCGTTGAACGATAAGACTGGGTCAACTGAACAACCCGTGTCTTTTCCGGATCAAACATGGTGCTTAACTCGCTCAGTAACGTCTTGCTGTTTTCCTTGGTGAAAATGGCTTGGTTCAAATCACCAAGTAGCGTGAACCGTGCCCGCGGAAAACTAAACTTCAAGTAAGCTAACTGGAACGGTGTGTAATCTTGAATTTCATCGATGAATACGTAACGAATGTCTTTTTCGCCCTTCTTACCCGTCATTTTATCGTAAAGGTATAAGTAGGCCGACACGTTGCTCAATGTCATCTTGCGTTGCTTAATGTCCGTAACCGCCCGCTCAACGCTGGCCTTCCAGTCAGCCTTTGAAATACCATACTTATCTAAGTCAACAATCGCTGGCATGCTGCGTAACATGTGGACCATCTGGGAATTGATACTCAAGAAACGATTGCGAACGACGGCCTGCCGAATTGGCGTAAAGGCCTTCATCACAATTTTGCGTGCGTAGAATTGAAATTCCTTGTCGCCGTCTTCAAACTCGTGTGGGTCGTCGCCCTTCATCTGGTTCATTTCTTCACGACTTAGATCTTGAACGGCTTCTTCAACCCACTTAGCCCGCATCTCAGAGCTAATTCGGCGATTTAACATTTTAATGAGTTGCTCGCGGGTGCCATCAAGACGGTTACCCAAGCGATAGTGTTCATTAAAGCTATAGTAAATCTCATGAATTTTCTCTTTGGTAAAGAACGGTTTGCCCCGGAAATTGATATTTTTAAAAATCATATCCTCTTTTTCCAGGTGATTAGCGTAAGCTGATACTGCGTCAAAGAAGGTCAAACTCCCCTTGAGCGCATCAATTCGCTTCTCTGCCTCGCCGTAATCCTCACTGAATCTTTCAGCTAGTGTTTCGATTGCCATCTTAGGTAGACGACGACCGGCATACTGATAGTACGTCATCTGGACCATATTTTGTTCGCCCAGCTCTGGTAGCACTTGGTCGATATAATCGTTGAACAATTGGTTCGGCGAAAACAAAACGACCTGTCCGGAAGTAAGGTGACCACGATAACGGTAAAGTAAGTACGCAACCCGTTGTAAAACGGCAGCCGTTTTACCTGAGCCAGCCGCCCCTTGAACGAACAGTAAATCAGACTTGGTATCCCGAATAATCTGGTTTTGTTCCTTTTGAATCGTGGTGACGATACTCTTCATCTTGGTGTCAGATTGCTCACTTAACGCATCCAACAGCATCTGATCACCCACGGCTTCTTCAGTATCGAAAACGGTTTTGATCGTGCCGTCTTCAATTTGAAATTGCCGCTTGAGCTTCACGTCAACGGTCTGTTCCCCATCTGGCGTCAGGTAAGTCACATCACCTAAACCACCGTCATAATAGACGCTGGAAATTGGTGCCCGCCAGTCATATACTAGAAAACGATCAGGTTCATCTGAAAAAGACGCCAACCCAATATAGATACTTTCGGTCTTAGGTTCCCCCGCTTCGTGAAAATCGATCCGAGCAAAGTATGGCGTTTTCTCCATTTTGTGTAGTGTTTCTAATTCATTTGTCGCATGTTTCCAACTGTTCTGCCGTTCCCCCAGCAATTGCTGCTGTTGCCGAACCGACAAGGCAGTTTCTAACATACCTTCGTATGAATCAGTTTTAAGTCGCAAATCATTTTCAAAGTTTTTTCGAATGGCGGATTCATCAGACTCTGCTTGATCAATTCGCTCCTGCGATTTAGTCTGCGCAATCTTGATTTTGTCGATGACCACATCTAAGTGTGCTTGTTCCTGTTGCTTAATTGTTTCAGCCATAGCGCCCTCCAATCGTAAATTCGATATTCCATTCTACCACTATTAGAAACAGATAAGAACTATCTAGCACCATAATCTGATTAATTTTCGAGGTATTCTCATGGATCAACTTTCATTAGTCATAATTTTATTAGCCGCGCTCCTGATTCCGTTAGTCATGGCGCGATTCAAGTTAACGTTACTACCCACCGCTGTGATTGAAATTATCGTTGGGGTGATTCTGGGTCCCAGCTTGTTCAACTTAATTCATATCAGTGAAACACTAACGATGCTAAAAGGTGTCGGCGTCATCGTGTTGCTGTTTTTAAGTGGGCTTGAAATTGATTTTAGCCTGTTCAGCAGACGCAAGAACGAACTGACACCATTAGAGCAAAAGCAGTCCGCTGATGCCCCAAAATACTCGCCGGTCACGCTAGCCTTCTTAAGTTACGCTAGTATCGCTGTGATGTCAGTGATTCTGGCTGTCATTTTGAAGTTTACGGGTCTGTTCAGCGATATTTGGCTAGCCACCATCCTCTTTTTGACCATTTCACTGGGAATTGTGATTGCGGCATTGAAGGAAAAGGAATTGTTGAGTAAGCCATTTGGCCAAACGATCCTCCTGATTTCAGCGCTGGGTGAAGTGGTCCCAATGCTAGGTTTAACCTTTTACGCTTCCATTTACAGTCCAACCTCTAAATCGCTGTGGCTTTTATTGATTATTTTGCTGGTTGCAGCGCTATTATTCTTACGATTCAAAGCCTTCTTCAAGTTCTTTGACCGCATCAACAAGTCCACTACTCAGTTGGACGTGCGACTTTCCTTCTTTGTGATCGTTGCATTGGTCACAGTTGCCGAATCCGTTGGTGCTGAAGGCATCTTGGGTGCATTCATGGCTGGTATCGTAATCAAATTACTGGAGCCCCATGAAGAAACCAAAGTGCGGCTAGATTCGATTGGGTATGGGTTTTTCATTCCAATCTTCTTTATCATGAGTGGCGTTGGTCTGAACTTACGCACACTGCTATCTAACAAGCAAACGTTGATTTTGATTCCCGCCTTTCTAGTGGCCTACTTACTTTCAAAGGCCCTAGTATACCCAATTTTGCGACTCCGGTTTAAAAACGGCAACGCTTTTGCCGGCGCTGCTATGACCAGCACGACTTTGACCGTTGTTTTAGCCATTCTGCAGGTCGCCGAACATTTGCACAAACTGACCTCACAGCAATCTGGTGCTTTCCTATTAGCCGCCATTATCACCTGTGTCATTGGACCGCTGATCTTTAACAAACGCTACACGAGTGAAGCCGCCGATGTCAAAGCCACTAACGTCCACTTTATTGGCACCAATTTACTGACCGTTCCGGTGGCACAACAGTTGACCAAGAGCGGTTATGACGTCCACATGTACACTGACCGCGAAACGAACTACCGGGCATTTAACAGTGAAATTGATGTGCATTTACTCCCCAACTTAGTGCCCAGCGACTTGGTGGATGATCTGGTCTTCGATACCGATGTGATCGTACTTGGTCAAAGTAACACTAAAGAAAATTACCGACTGGCGAAAGCCGCCAAGCAATACGGCGTACCGCGCGTCATTGCCCGCTTTGAAGATCCTAATATTTTAGATGAACGAAAAGATACTTTAATCGATATGGGCGTCGAGGTTTATAGCACACCAGATGTCTCAATCAGTATGCTGCGAAGTTTAATTCAGACGCCATCAACCATCGAGTTATTGACTTCCACCGATTCAAGTGTTTATGAGGTGCAACTGCGCAACCATAAGTACGCAGACATTCAGGTTCGTAACCTGCCCTTCATCGATGACATCACCATTGCTCAGATTTATCGAGAGCACCGGTTCATCCGACCAAGTGGTGATACACCGCTTAAAATCAACGACCGAATCTTATTCACCAGTAATAAACAAGAAGCGCCGCGAATTCGGCGTGAGCTTGGCAAATTGAATTAGTTCCATTAAACTAATTCTATAATCATTGGGAGGTAATCATTTGGCAAACTTTGACATTTACCTTGTCCGTCATGGGCAAACGATTCTTAATAAATACCACCGGATTCAGGGGTGGATCGATGCGCCCCTTACCGAAAAAGGAGTAGCTGATGCAAAGGCTGCAGGTGCTCGTTTGGCCGACGTTGCTTTTACCAAAGCGTTTACCAGCGATGCACCTCGTGCACAGCGGACGGCCGCTCATATTCTGGCGCAAAACAGTGGCACCGTTAAAACTGCCACCATCAATACCGCTTTTCGTGAAGAAAACTTCGGTTACTTTGAGGGTAACGATGATGTGCAGACATGGCATATGATTGGCGGTCCGGAGGGGCACAACACGTTTAACGATATTATTACGGCCTACTCCATTGAAAAATCAAAGGACATGATCCACAACCTGGACCCGTTCAAGGATGCAGAAGATAACGCCACTTTCTGGGCTCGATTACAACCAGGTTTTGATGACCTGATCACCAACTGTGTCGACGGTGACAAAGTTTTGATCACTAGTCATGGCACAACCATCCGAAGTATCGTATCGAGGTTCAACCCAGCCATTAACATTGCAGTATCGGCTCAAAATGGCTCGGTAACGAAGCTTAGCGTTCATGGTGATGCAATTACTGTCGATTACTATAATCGTGTTGATGCGCACTTAGATTAACTACAAAACGTCGTGAATTCTTCTAGTTAGAATCCACGGCGTTTTTTTTGGTCTGAGGTACTTTTTGAAAGTGCAAGAGTTCGCCTCCGGCTCCCGGTAAGGGCGGGGCATGCTGTGGGGCCGGTTCGAGCCAAAGTTCGGTCTCGAACCTCGAAGTTGAACCGTGCCAAAACCCCTGCACGTTTCAACTTCGTCCCCGACTGGTTACCCAGTCGTTTCACTGCATGCCCCACCCTTACCGTCCGCACTACGGCTTACAATGTGCGTACTGTCAGCTAAATAATGACCAATTACTTATCATGGTGTCATTTTCATGTAATAACACTAGAAATTCTGAAGCGAAAACGGCACGTATGTACAAAATACGTGAAGGCTTTAATTTGCGCTAATTGTTTCATGATATACTTATACCATCATTCACATTGGGAGGATTATCATGAACTATCATTCAATACTAAGAGGCACTATTATCGCATTCAGTGTCACCGCTATCGGGGCCTGCACTAACCATCCAACTGCTCAGGCGGCTAGCTGGCATAAGGGCGTACCATCAACGATCAAGGGGACTTTCACAAACAGCTGGTTCCGTACCGATATGGGCACCACTCAAGGATTAATCGAATTTACGAATAGCCGGTTCACCATGAGTAGCAACCTTTCCGACCTCCTTCACGGCACCAAACTTCGCTATAAGCGGATTGGTAGCCACACTTATGAAGTCTCAAGCATCATTGCCAGTTATCGGACACCCTCTAAAGTTATCTACGGCACCCATCATGGTCAACGCAGAATATCCATCAAATTTATGGTAGGCAAACACTGGGAGAAGCACTACCATGGTTGGTTCTACAAAGCCTGATTAAAAGAGGCTGAAAAAATCCATATTGGTAGGTATCGAATTAATTTCTTAACTCGAAATGAGTATAAATTTCACTTTAACTCAAAACTGTTATCTGGTCTAAACGTGCGCAAAAGCTCAGGTCCCAGAATATAAAAAGACCGGCCCGTAGATTCCAAAACCAGGAATCCACGGGCCGGTCTTCTTATATTCTGGGACCTAAACGAGTTTTTGCCCACTCATTTTTGATTAATCCAACTTTCAAACCGTTATGAGTCTAACGATAGCTATGGTAATGCGTGCTTACGGTTGTCCAGTGATTACCGCTATCCTGAACCCCAATTCCATATTGCAGACGACCTTTTTCGTCTATTCGCCACCACGAATGCTCACTGCCATTATTTTTTTGACTATTAATATGCAGATAGCCTTCATCAGTCACCAGGGTTGTGATCATGTAATCCTTAACTGAAGCACCAGACTCGCTTAATTCGTACTTCACCCAAGAAATCGCCTGTTTTGACGTCAAGTTAGTCGTATCAACCGCACTGTCGCTGTCCGTACTGTCATTCGATGTCGTACCATTATCACTCGAGCTATCGTTAATCGCTTTATCGTAGGTCATCGTGATCGGCTTTGTCGTCACGTCCCAAATTTTAATCTTTTTTTCACCTAACACTTGAATTTTAACCAGGTTGGGCGTTTCCCGGGCTGCTTGAGTCGCACCTGAGTAAGATTTTAAGACATACGTTTGTTGGCCAATCTGTTTATATTTAAGATCTTGATTAACGCCACCACCAGACCCGCTATTAACCAATTTGTGTTGATTATCGTACATCAAAAGCGAACTATTCATTTGCGTGCCATCAGTCGCAAAAGTACGCTTAAGCAATGGTTCCTTGTTGGTTGAATCATCGACATTCTTTTCAAAGTTCGTTTCCAACCACTGTGCCTTCAATTTTGTCGGCGCCCCAGTGACCCAATCACCGTTCGTGGCTGTATCACAGGTTAAATAGTTTCCATTGATATTTTCATAGCTCGTTTTGACGGAATAACCGATGCCGGAAAAGTCCAAGTATTTGAGTTTCAACTGATACTTTTCACCTGACTGCGATTGCATTGATAACGTGTAACCTGGCATTGAGTATGAGTGATTATCAGTTTTACTGGTCTGTTTAACCGCTAAAATCTTCCCAGCCGCAATCGTTCCCCGCGCCTTTGACGATAGACGCCAATGCCAGTACCCTGCTTTTTTATAAAACTGAGAGTAGGTCTCCTCGCCACCATTCGTCAACGTACCAGCGTCTTCAGAAACCTTCTGACTAAGGGGTTTAAATACTTGATCAACCGGATTCGCCTTTTTAGCAGTGTGCGTTGCTTTAGGTTGGCTGGTTGCTGAACTTGAACTTTGGGTTGAGTGGCAGCCAGCTAGGAACAGCCCTAGCACTGCCACACCCGCTACTAGGTAACCATACTTGTGTCGCTTCATTTTTTCACCTCAACTATTTGCTGTAGGTATATTAGCCATGATTCAAAGACCCCTACTTAAAATTAAATGCGCCATGAATACTTTGAAAATCTGTATCAACCAAGTATCCGCCAGTCCTTAAACTAACGGTAAGCTCAAAGTTCCGATTCAAATAAGGTTGAGCGGTACTTGTCGCATGAATCTTAGCAGTATCACCCGAAATGGTTCCTGAATTAATAAGTGCTTGCGCAATGACGCCCCGTTTTTTTGAGGAAAGTGTCCAATACCATAATTCACCAATTTTATCGAATTCAGAATAAGTGGTCTCCCCACCATTAGTTCTGGTACTAGCGTCTTCACTTGTGCGCCCAGTTGCGTTTGATGATAACCAACTTTTAATATCACTTGAAGTAGCAATATCATTCACATCAGCATAGTCCGTCATAGCAGCTTTACCGATCGTATAATCACCATCAATGTTCTTAAAACTGGTTTTAAAATTGTATTTAGTATGTGCATCATTTAACCACGTTAAGTGCGCTACGTACCTGGTCCCAGGTTCGTACTTGTCGCTCTTCAATGCGACAATGTCATCGGAGCCTTCGTTAGACGCACTACTTACCGTAGCATCTTCAACCTGACCGCGTTTAGTTGACCAGAAACGCCAGTGCCAGTTTGCGTCATCATTGCTGTAATAAAATTGCGAATAAGTAATATCACCGCCATTCGTTCGGGTAGCGGGATCTTCACAGGCGCTTTGGCTAAAATCAGATAAAAGACTATCAATTCCTTGCTCCGAGTCAGTCGATGAAGAATTAGCATCAGTCGTGGTTGTGTCATCAGTCTTCGAATCACTTGATTTCGTCACCTTCATGGCTGAATACTTGGTAGAATGACGATTCGTCCGGGTTGTCTGCTTAGCGGCCTGATGCTGTGCACCAACTGTATTAAGAAGCAAAACACCGATAACCACTACTAACACAACAATTACCGCGCTCAACCCAATAATAAGTCCGCGCTTCGGTTTAGAGGTCTGTTGCCGTCTCATTCAATCACTCCCCTACCTAGTAAACCCGCACTTTAACATAGTGCGCCTTATTTGGTTTAAAGTGGGTATACACGTGTGAGTAAACATTCTGTGGCATTACCAGCAAAACGTTACGGTAGTGACCACCCATTTTTAGCTTGTAGGGTGCGTATGTTTGACGATCACCCATTAACGTCGTCAGCCGGTAAAATTTAACTGTCTTAGCCTTGTAACCCGCTACTTTGATTTTATGTTTTGAATACTTCGCTGTCACTTGACTACCTGTATAGTGACCAGTGGCATCCGAAAACGAATAGTGAGCCACCTTTAACGTTTGTCGATGATGAGCACCGCCAAAGTACCAAGTGCCTCGCATTGCTTTTGGTGTTGCAGCAGCGTGTGACGTTACTGGTTTAGTCGTAGTCAGTACCGCTCCCGCTATGACTGGTACCACCATCATACTCAACGATAATTTCAATACTGATTTAGCTTTATTCGATAAAGCCGAACTTCCTAATAACCCCATTAACAACATCCCCTATCTAAATATTAGTTAATACCTTGCAAGTTAGCGATTTCCACTGCCAACAAGCATTTCAGCATTTAGCTACTTACACATACTACTATAATTATTTTCTAAAATACAGATGAACAATAAAATCTAGTGGTAGTTATTTTTTAAATTGAAGCTGTCTTTCCTATAAATCAATAAAATTTTACTTTGATGTTATGATACACTTTAAACAGCATATTTATGTAAATGGCTGTGCCCGATAAACCACATTTATTGACGTTAGAAAAGCACACTCGATTCAAATTAGAGGACCCACAAAGTCTATAAAATGACTTTCTCAAGTTACAAAAAAACAAAATTTTTATTTTATAGGGCATGTTTCATTTCAAGATTACAATTTTTTCGATCAAAATAGACCAAGACTACATTTGAGTTACCAGTGAGTTACCAGAATTTAAAATTTTTTCATAATTAACACTACGTTGGGAGAACTAAATCATGTTTAGAATAATAAAAGCAATCATCATCCTCGTTATCGGAATTGGCTTATTAAGTTTCACTAGCCAAACCGTCGTCCATGCAAAATCATTCCACACCTATCACGTTACTCCGAAGAATACTCGAGGAACTTGGTATGGTTATAATCGAAAAATCGTCATTACTCGAACACATTACTATGAATTTGGAGCAAATCGGAAAAGTCACGAATTAAAAAGCCCTCATATCAACACCGTTAAGGCAAATAAAGGGTGGTGGAATATCATGAGTACCACGAATCCATCAATAAGTGCTCAAACTACCATTCGTAGACAAACACTAAAAGTAAATGGTCATAAACGCGTTGTACTTGAACAAATTGGTGATCCTGTCGATAGACTAAGAACCGAAGTCAGATGCTACACCCATTATTCAAGCCAAAAGAAGTTGCATTTAGTGACCTACATTGGATATAACATTATTTATCCAGATTCACCGTTTGCGTAATTAATCTCACTAAAGAACCTATGCGCATCATTCAAAAGCAGCTAACATCTATTAATCAAGATGATGGCTGCTTTTGTAGTGCTACGATATTTGGAGGTTGAGAGGCGATTTGCCTCTCAACCCCTTTTTCTATCCCATTATCGGTGTACACAAATAAAACAATTCGCTACTTCACGTTCACCGTTTCAATCAAAGAAAAGAGTAATGGCGTTAGTGTAATGTTCTATACTGAAAGCTTTTTTCAATTGGCGCTTGAAATTATAAACTTAAATCATGATTTTCGCAGTACATTTGAAACTCATCCGGCCATTCTTTAAGTCGTCAAAAAGCACAATGTGATGTACTTAACCAAACTCAAAAAATTATCACATAATATAAAACGTATGCCTAAATCTATCGAATTTCTGAAAAAATCGTAAACAGATGTCCTTGGTTGAACTTACTAGCTACATAAGCCGTAGCGCCTCCAGTCCGTTTTGGGGCGGGTAGCAGTGACTAGTACCACTTTGTGCGCCAGCGCTTAGTGGTACTGGACGTTTCTGAGACTCGCTTTTTCGAGGATCAGAGACGAGATGGAAAACGCGAAGCGGTTGAAGTCGGTCCCACAGCACCCCGCCCCAAAACGGACTGGAAGCCGAAGGCGGACTGAAGAACGAAAAGAAGCCATTACCTAAAAGATAGGCAATGACTTTTTTCAAATAACAAACTATTTTAAAGGATCTCAAGTCCCATTTTCTTAGCCCGTTCTTGATACATTGGAATTTCATCTTCACTAGCTTGAACATAGTGCCGTGGCGAAATTTCAACGAGTTCACGCTTCTTGGAACCATCTTCATACTTAGGATCATACCCAATTTGAGTTCGAGTCCGCTCGTATTCAGGATCAGGAACTGGCACAGCAGAAAGCAAACTGCGGGTGTAGTCGTGTAATGGGTGGTTATAAACTTCGTCAGAACTACCCACTTCAAGCATTCGACCGTAATGTAACACACCAATTCGATCTGAGATGTATTTAACCATCGACAAATCATGGGCGATAAACAAGTAGGTCAATTTTCGCTTACGTTGCAATTCCTTCAACAAGTTAACCACTTGGGCTTGGATGGAAACGTCCAAGGCTGAGATTGGCTCATCAGCAATGATGAACTTTGGTTGGACAGCCAGTGCCCGCGCAATCCCGATCCGTTGTCGTTGACCACCAGAGAACTCATGTGGGTAACGACTCGCATGATCGCGGTTTAACCCGACAGTGTCCAGCAAGTCAGCGACTTGTTGACTCCGATCGTCATCATCTTTAGCTAAGTGGTTAATGTCGATTCCTTCGGCAATAATATCTTTAACCTTCATCCGTGGGTTCAATGACGCATACGGATCTTGGAAAATCATTTGCATATCACGCCGGAATTGTTGCATTTTAGCTCGGTCATGCATACCAATCACTTGTTGACCGTTGAATAAGATGGAACCACTTGTTGGGGTATACAGGTGAATAATTGCCCGTCCAGTAGTGGTTTTACCTGAGCCAGATTCACCAACTAATCCGAAGGTTTCCCCTTCGTAGATATCGAAGGAAACGTCGTCCACGGCCTTAACTTCGTCTTTTTTGCCGACGTTAAAGTACTGCTTCAAATGACTGACTTCAAGCACTTTTTTAGCGTTTTGGTCCTCCATTATTGCTTTTCCTCCTCTTCCTCAACGTGATGGCCTTGTTGCGCCAGGTCTTTTTGCATCTTGGCAAACTGTTCCTGACGTTCAAGAATTTGTTCTGGTGGTGTGACCTTTGGTGCGTCTGGATGCAACAACCAAGTGGCTGCATAGTGCGTATCTGATACCTTGAAGAATGGTGGTTCCTGTTCCGTATCAATCTTCAACGCATAAGCATTCCGGGCAGCAAAGGCATCACCAGCAGGTGGATCCAATAAGTCAGGTGGCGTCCCTGGAATTGACGGTAATTCTTCACCGTTGGTATCCAAGGTCGGCATTGAACTCAGAAGACCCCAAGTGTAAGGGTGCTTTGGGTTGTAGAAAATCTCATCAACCGTACCATATTCCACAATTTTCCCGGCATACATTACGGCAACTCGATCTGCCATCCCGGCAACCACACCCAAGTCATGGGTGATGAAAATGATTGACGTCGAAATTTTATTTTGCAATTCACGCATTAAATCCAAAATTTGGGCTTGAATCGTCACATCCAACGCAGTGGTTGGTTCATCAGCAATCAAAATTTCTGGATAGTTGATTAAGGCAATCGCAATCACGATCCGTTGTCTCATCCCACCTGAAAATTGGTGTGGATAATCATTGATTCGTTGTTCAGCATCGGTAATGCCAACCAATTTCATCATTTCAAGGGCTTGGGCCATGGCCTTGTCCTTCTTCATCCCTTTGTGGACCATTAATGGTTCCGCAATTTGACGGCCAATTCTCATGGTTGGATCAAGCGACGTCATTGGGTCTTGGAAAATTTGGGCAATTTGGGCACCACGTAATTGTTCCAATTCTTTTTGTGACATCTTCAATATATCCTTACCGTGGAACTGAATGTCACCACCAGCGACTTCTGAGTTGGCAGCCAATAAACCCATGATTGAACGAGTCGTGACCGTTTTACCTGACCCAGATTCACCAACAATGGCTAAGGTTTCACCCTTTTTCAAATTAAAACTCACGTCACGGATAGCTTTGACGGTTCCGGCGTAGGTGTTGAAGTTGATTTTGAGGTGATTGACCTCCAAAATATTTTCGTTACTTTCCATTTTGTCGTCTCACCTACCCTTTCGATTGTGGATCAAAGGCATCTCGCAGGCCATCGGCAAACACGTTGAAGGCAATCATGATGATTGACAGCACGATGGCTGGATACCACATTTGATATGGCAAGAATTGGAAGTTCTTTTGACCATCATTCAGCAAAGTACCAAGTGAAGCCTTTGGTGAACTAATCCCAATCCCAACGTAGGACAGGAACGCTTCGAAGAAGATGGCACTTGGAATCGTAAACATCGTTTGAATAATGATGATACTCGACAAGTTTGGTAACAAGTGCTTAAACGCAATCTTAATCGAACTTTCGCCAAGCGTTTTAGCGGCTAAAACGTACTCCTGTTCTTTTAACTCCAGCGTTTGCGCTCGAATCAGTCGGGCCATGGTGGTCCAACTTGAAAAGGCAATCGCAATCGTGATCGACATCATGCCGGGTTTCAAAACCAAAATTAAGAGCACAACGACAACCAAGGTTGGAATCGACATGATAATTTCAATGATTCGTTGCATAAAGTTATCGATTCGGCCACCCTTCCAGCCTGAGAACAGACCGAAAGTCACACCAAATAACAAGTCAACCAGCGTTGCCACAACCGCAACTGTCAATGAAATTCGAGTCCCATAAAGGATCCGAGATAACAAGTCACGACCTAAGTAGTCGGTCCCCAACCAGTAGTGCACGCTACTTGCGGCACCAGCGGCTTTGTAAGCATCAACTCGGCTACCAGCTTGAACCAGCGTCCCGTTAAACCCATTAATGCCAACACCTGGCCACTTTGGTGGTAAGTTTGCATACTGTGGGTTAACCGCGTTCGGATTGTGTGGTGAAATGAACGCTGAACCAAACGCCATTACAAAGAAAATAATTAAAAGTGTCATGGCGATAATGGCACCTTTGTTCTTTTTTAATCGACGCCAAGCATCCTGCATAAAAGTCAGGTTTGGTGCCGAAATTTTTTCACTGTCAAGATGCTTTGATTTATCAAGCGGCTCAAACGCATCTGCAGGAAGTTTTACTTCATCAGCCATTTATTTGCCTCCCACTTTATTTACTCGTGTTTGTAATTCTGATTCGTGGATCAATAATTCCGTAAACGATATCGGTAATCAGCAACACAACCATCAGCATTAAACTATAAACGATGGTCACAGCCATGATGGTTGGATAATCGTTAGTCAAAATTGACTTAACGAATTGTTCCCCAATACCCGGTACCGAGAAGATGTTTTCAATAACCATTGACCCAGTCATAATGTTAACGGCTAATGGCCCAATGATTGTGACAACTGGAATTAAACTGTTCCGCAAGGCATGGTGATAAATCACGCCCCACTTGCTGAGCCCCTTAGCCTTAGCGAGCTCAATGTAATCAGAATTCAACACATCGACCATTTCGGTTCGAATAAACCGCGCCGTATCCGCAAACGGTGACGCGGCCAACGCAATTGTTGGCAAGATAGTGTAAGCAAACCCACCCCAATCAGCAATTGGCAACCAGCCAAGTTTCAAACCAATATAGTACTGAAGTAAGACAGCCAAAACGAAACTAGGAATTGAAATCCCTAAGATTGAAACAATCGTAGTGGTTGAATCAACCCAAGTGTTTTTCTTAATGGCACCAAGGGCACCAACTAAGATCCCAGGAATCACACCTAAAATCATCGCTTGAGCACCAAGCAACAGTGATGGTCCGATCCGACTAGAAATTAAGTAAGAAACGGGTTGATCACTGAATTGGAAGGATGTCCCAAAGTTACCATGAAAAACGCCGGCAACGTAAATCAGATACTGTTGCCATACGGGTTTTGTCAGCCCGTATTGTTTTAAAATCAGGTGTTGCTGGGCAGGGGACAACTTTTGTTGGTTAGTCAATGGTGTCCCTGGGAGCAATTTCATCATGAAAAACGTTACGGTGATGACGATGAATAGGGTCAATAGCAGATAAAATATCCGCTTTATTAAATATTTCGCCATGAAGATACCTCTCATTCCTAACATCTTTATACGTGTTGCTAATATGTAAAAGCAAGGATTGCATTGCGCGAATCCTTACCTCCACCCTTGAAACTATTTATAAACAATTGTGTGACCACAATTGCGGTTATAACCATTTATTTACGTGTGCGCCGTTACTTACTATTGGAAATGTAAGCGTGGCTGAAGTCCCATTGTGCACCGGTTGGGAAGTACTGAACACCCTTGACCTTGGACTTGAGCAATTGTGCCTGTGTTTGTTGATAAAGTGGCACAATGCCTTGTTGGCTCATCAAAGTCTTTTCAGCACTGACTAAATCATCCCAACGAGCAGCACTATTATCGGCATCCTTGCCCTCAGCATTCTTGATTGCTGTATCATAGGCGCTGTTCTGCCATTGCCCACGGTTGTAGGAATTGTTGGATGTAAACAGTGAGCTAAAGGAAATGGCATCTGGGAAGTCCGCGCTCCAACCACCAATGACAAGATCAAAATCACCTTTGGTTGAACGACTCAAACGGACGTTGAATGGTACATTTGTCGTCGTGACTTTTAAACCAGGTAACTTGGTCAACTGACTTTGGATAAACTCAGCGGTTTGTTTACCAGCTGGTGTATCATCCGCAAGTAGCTCTAATGATAAGCTTGACCGACCTGACTTCTTCAAGGCCTGACGCCATTCAGCCTTAGCCTGCTTCAAATTATACGCTGTACCAGACTTAACGTAGGCAGCATCCGCAAAATCGGTGTTACCACGCTTAGCCAACTTGGTTGGCACTAAGCCTTTAGGTGCCTGAGAACCATCAGCTAACACGTTCTTAACTAATTGTTCCTTATTAATGGCCAATGAAATGGCTTTGCGGGCCGCAACATTGTTCTTAAAGAACCCTTTGCGTTGATTCATTTCTAGATAAAACGTTGAGGCACCATTACGCAAATGCATCTCTTTAGAGTTCTTAAGCTGCTTATATTGCGTGCCATCAGTAATGATCTCATCGACTTTACCACTTTGATATTGACTCAACCAAGTTCCTTGATCTTTGATGACCTGGAACTTAATAGCTGCCAACTTGGTCGCTTTAGCGTTCCAGTACTGCTTGTTCTTCTTCAACGTCCAAGTATTATTGGTCCCATTCCAACCCGTTAGCTTAAATGGTCCGTTATAAACGGCACTCGACGAATTCGAAGCGTACTTCGAACCATACTTTTCAGCCACCTTTTGGTTTTGTGGGAAGAAGGCCTGTGCCCCAACCAGATACTTGAAATAGGTCTGTGGTCGCGATAAAGTAACCACCACTTTATACTTACCGTCCGCTTTGATACCGAGCTTAGACGGGGCTAATTTGCCCTTATTGACCGCGCTAAAGTTTTTAACGTGATCATATAGGTAAGCATACTGGGAGGCGGTACTTGGTTTAACCGTCCGTCGCCAACCATAAACGAAGTCGTTGGCAGTCACCGGATCACCATTACTCCACTTAGAGTGACGTAAGTTAAAAGTCCAAGTTTTGCCATCCTTTGACACCGAATAAGATTTCGCAACACCAGGACGTAACTTCGAGCCTTCACCAAGTCGAAGTAACCCTTCATCAACGTTGTTCAACGTTCCACCGCTGACAATATCCGTTGATTTTGATGGATCCATCGTTGGTAAATTAGCCGTTTCTACCCAATTTAACGTCTGATCGCTCGCTAGCGACTTATCACTGCTCTTTGAACCACAGGCAGCTAATAGTAGCAACGAGGCGCCAGATACTGCACCTAACGCCAATGCCTTGTTAAACTTCATAAGCAATGCACTCCCTATAATTCGCATAAACATGCTTTAATTGATAATACAAAGAATGTGTACATTGTATATTAGAAATTCATTAAAATCAATGGTAGTTTATCATTTTAAACCTTTGGGTAGCGTTGAAAAGGTGCTATCACGAGGATTCATAACTGAATATTTTTTCGGTATTGCGGATAACTTTTCGTTTATCAGTCGTGTTTAACGGCATGAAACCGATTTAACTAAATTTTCAGTTGAATCTTTCTCGCATTTGATAGAATTAAAAACTCTCATCATTTTAGACTTCAAATTGTCAAAAATCAATTGTGTACTGCTAAATATAATCAAAAAAACGAGTGCATATCCATTTTTTGGATAGACGCTCGTTTTCGTCATGCTCAAAATGCTATTTTTCAACGTACATATTCTTAAAGTTATATGGTGTACCAGCAGTGTTGTAGATAACACCCTTTACCTTGGTGTTCATTAGGCGAGGTACCGTCATTTGATACAGTGGAATGACACCTTGATCCTTCATCATCACTTGTTCCGCCTTAACCATATCAGACCAACGTTGTTGCGTTTGGCTGGCACTGGCATTGGTAGCTGCTTTAACCAACTGATCATACTGCTTGTTTGACCACTGGCCATTGTTATATGAGTTGGTGGACGTCATAATATCCAAGTCTGTCGATGGATCTGAGTAATCAGCACCCCAGAGTGTTAAGACCATCTGGAAGTTATGCGCTGCTGACTTAGCCAACCGTTGCTTATAAGGAATTGCTGAAACAGTTACTTTGAGGCCAGGTAATTCCTTTTCCAGTTGTGACTGAACGTATTCAGCAGCATTCTTTTCACGTGGTGTATCATCTGACATCAAGTTGATTGTCAGAGACTTCTTGCCGATCTCACTCAGGCCTTGCTTCCAAAGTTGTTTAGCCTTCGTGGCGTCGAATGTCACACCAGTGCCCTTACTGTCGGCATCCTTCACGAAGTCTGCCCCGGTCTTAGGGTTTTTAGCAAGGTCCTTAGTAACAAATCCTGGTGCTGCGAAGGAACCATCACCTAAGACGTTCTTAGTAAAGGTCTTACGGTCAAGTGCATATGACATGGCTTGACGAATCTTCAAGTTCTTAAAGGCTTTGATCTTCTTTTGGTTCATTTCCAGGTAGCCTAGTCGAGCTTGTGGTAAGACCGTCATACTCTTATCGTTTAGCATGTTCTTAACCTGGTTACCACTTAACACGGCTTCGTCTAATTTACCACTCTGGAAGAGGTTCAGTGCCGTACTTGAATCCTTAGTCACTTGATCGTTTAAAGTCTTCAAGTGGACGTTTTTGGCGTCCCAGTACTTGTTGTTCTTAACCAGTGACCACTTATCGTTAGTCCCAGTCCAACCTTTGATCGTATATGGGCCATCTGAAAGCACACCAGCGGCCTTGATGCCGTAACTTGAACCGGCTGACTTCACAAAACTCTCATGTTGTGGGAAGAATGGCACAAACCCCATCAACAACTTGAAGTATGGAATGTTCTTGTCCAGTGTCACCTTCAGCGTTTGCTTGTTAACTGCCTGAACGCCAAGCGTCGATGGTGCCTTCTTGCCCTTCATAATCTGATCAGCATTTTTAATACCAGAGAAGATATAGGAATACTGGGCTGCAGTCTTAGGGTTAACCGTTCGTTGCCAGCTATAGACAAAGTCTTGAGCTGTCACGGCATCGCCGTTACTCCACTTTGCTTTACGCAATGTAAAGGTCCAAGTTTTCCCGTCCTTGGACTCAGTGGTCTTAGTGGCCAACCCCGGCGTTACCTTGTTGTCCTTACCCAAACGATAAATCCCTTCGTTGGTGTTGTTCAACATGTTCAAACTAATTTCATCAGTGGCCTTAGAAATATCCATTGATGGTAACTGTGAACTTTCCATCCAGTTCACAGATTGATCCGCAGCATAATCGCCACTTTGACTCGAAGAACTCGACTTCTGACCACACGCAGTTAACGTCAGTGCTACCACTGCCACCGCTGCGATCTCAGCAATTCGTGTAATTTTCATCGCACACATTCCTCCCAAATTTTCACACACATAGAAATGATATATTAATACGAGGTTAATTCTATATGAGTTTACGATTAAAATCAACGGTGAGTGTTCTTATATTTCGTTTTCAGTTCCTTCGATACCCTACAATATCCCGTTTTAATCAGCATTTCGGGCACTTTTTAATTAGTCACTCTTTCAAAATGGTATACTAAAATTAAAGAAATTAAGGATGGTGACAACATGGAAAATAGCGAACTGGTTCCTGTAATCAACATTGGACTTAATACGGGCCGCTACAACTTTGATTATGCCATGGAAGAACTGAAGGCACTATCTCAAGCAAATAACATGACTGTAATCGAAACCATTGTGCAGAATTTGAGTCAACCCATCGCCGGAACGTACTTCGGAACTGGTAAGGTTGAAGAATTACGTGACGTAGTCGTGGATACTGGTGCTGAAATTGTCGTGGCAAATGACGAGTTAACACCAAGTCAGATTCGAAACCTCGAAAACGTCGTTAAGGTCCCTGTAATGGATCGAACGGGCTTGATTCTCGCAATTTTTGCCAACCGTGCTCAAAGTCGCGAGGCAAAATTACAAGTTGAATTAGCCAAGCTACAGTACCAGATGCCAAGATTGCACACCGCTATGAACCAACGGCTGGATCAACAAACTGGGACCAGTGCCGGTGGTGGTTTTACCAACCGTGGTGCTGGTGAAGCTCAGGTTGAATTAAACCGGCGAACCATTCAACGTCAAATCAATCATGTCCGACACGAGCTTAAAGAAGTTAACAAGTCAGCTGAAGTCAAACGTCAACAACGTGAGCGGGTTCAATTACCAAACGTTGCGTTGATTGGTTATACGAACGCCGGTAAGTCAACCATCATGAACGAACTGATCAAGCGATTCGGTATGAATGATGATAAACAGGTCATGGTTAAAAACATGCTGTTTGCAACCCTCGATACCAGCGTGCGCCAACTCCAATTTGAGGACACCAAGAAGCTCCTGCTGAGTGACACGGTCGGTTTCGTTTCACAACTGCCAACCACTTTGGTTGAAGCATTCAAGTCTACCCTGTATGAAGCTGCCAATGCTGATTTACTCGTCCAAGTAGTTGATTATTCCAGTCCTAACCGAATCGACATGATGTCAACGACCAAGCAAACGTTGAATGAAATTGGTGTACCCGACTTGCCGATGGTGACCGTCTACAACAAGGCCGATTTAACGGATAGCGACTACCCTTCACGTGCTGGAGATGAAATCGTTGTTTCGGCTAAGGATCCAGCTTCCATCGATTTACTGGTCGATGTGATTCGTGAGAAGGTCTTCAAAAACTACGTGAAAGCCACCTTCTTAATTCCGTTTGACCGGGGCGACTTGGTGTCATACCTTAACGAGCACGCTTCGGTTACGGGCACTGATTACTTAGCTGATGGCACACAACTCGACGCTGAAGTGACCGATATTGACTTTCAGCGGTTACAGAAGTTTGTCGTTGAAAAATAGCTAAATCCCGTAAGAACCCGTTATCGCTTAGCCTCCGGCCAGCGGACGTTGGCGCTACGGCTTTATGTAGAATAGCAATTAGAATTTGTGCTAACTATGTTTAGCAAACAAACAGCGATCAAGCATATTTCAACAAAACAATCATCACAACAAAACAGTAATAACGTTCGCACTATCACAGATGGCTACGATGTTATTACTGTTTTTGTATGGTTCTGGAATGTATTAAGTTAATGTGATTATCCGGATTCAATCCTCACCAGTTACCCCAACAGCACCCGTAGTCGGAAGTTGCCAGAAATCGGGGACCTGCCGTGAAATAACTGGTGGCATTTGCCACCAGTCAGGGGCGAATTGAAGACCCGCACGACCTTTGGCGGGGCTTGAATTCGAGGTCCAAGACCGCCCTTTGGCTTGGACCGACCCCACGGCAACTCCGCCCCCGATTTCTGGCAACTGGAGACGGCAGTCTCAGCAACTACTCTTTGCAGAAACAAAAAAAGGCACTGAATTTCAATCGAAATTTCGGTGTCTTTGTCATAAAAGAGTGTCGCTGTTTAACCCATTCGCTTCTCCAACGAACGTGAAACCAATGACAATGCATAACAAACAATAAAGTACATAATAGCCAGCATCAAGAACATCGGTAAGATATACGTTGAATTTTGACCATAAACAATTTGCGCATTGTGCATCAAGTCAGGTAACACAATGATGGTAGCCAGTGACGTATCCTTGATCAGTGAGATAAACTGACTCACTAACGCTGGAATCATCTTCTTCATCGCTTGTGGCAAAATAATTTTCCGTAAGGCTTGGACGTAAGTTAACCCGTTGGCACGGGCACCCTCCATTTGACCTGGATCCACTGCGATGATCCCCGATCGGACAATTTCAGCGATCATGGTTGATTCAAAGACAACCATGGCCAAAATCGTTGCCCAAACACTACTTGGTCGGAAGCCAAGGTTAGGCAACCCAAAGTACGTAAAGAAGATAATCAGTAGTAGTGGTAAATTTCTAATAATATCAATGACTAACCCAACCAAGGGAGAAATTACCTTAATGTTGACATAACGGATAATCCCTAAAACTGAACCAATCACGTAACTGCCCGCAATCGAGGCTAAGGATACGACCACCGTAATCCAAAGGCCTTGTAGCAAGTAATGAATGTTAATCCATGAATATGCATTAATAAAGTCTTTCATGATCGCACCTCCCCTATGCTAATTTCTTTTCCAAATAACGCATCCAGTAACTCAGTGGCAAGGTAATGATCAAGTATAAAATCCCGATGCAGACGTAAGTACTCATGGTACTCAGTGAATCTGACGCAATGACGTTACCTTGATACATCAAATCAAAGCCAGCAACGAAGGCTAACACTGATGAGTTCTTCACTAAGTTGATAAATTGGTTACCCAGTGGTGGAATCACGTAACGAAAGGCCTGTGGCAACACAATGTAGCGCATCGCTTGCCAGAATGATAGGCCGTTAGCACGGGCACCTTCCATCTGACCAGGATCAACGGATTGAATCCCAGCCCGCACCGTTTCAGCAATGAAGGCCGAGGTGTAGATGGTCAACCCAATTGTCCCGGCGGCAAATCCACTGATTTTAGCCACAAACATTGGAATGACAACGAAGAAGAACATCGTAATCACCAACAAAGGAATATTTCTAAAAACTTCAATATAGATACGGGCAATCACCCGCAAAAATTTAATTGGTGTCGTTTCAAAAATTGCAAACATAGATCCGATGATCAAACTAAAGAACAGCGCAATCACACTACAAAGTAAGGTCTGACCGAATCCTTGGAGCAATAAGCCACCATAATTATGAAAGATAGCAATCATCGTTCCATCCCCTTATAGTTTAACCCAGGTACGTTACCGAACCATTTTTTCAGAATCTTGTTATACTCGCCACTCTCTTCAACCTTAGTTAAAGCATCGTTGAGGTCAGCCTTGAATTCAGTTTGACCCTTATTAACAGCGATCCCATATGGTTCTTTGGTGAAGGAGCCACCAACTAACACGTAACCAGGGTTTTCAACAGCCATACCAGCTAAAATACCGTTATCAGTAGTTAAGGCTTCACCTTGGCCAGAACGCAATGCCGTCATGGCTTGTGCATAATCTGACAGTTGCAACACCTTAGCCTTTGGCGCAAATTTAGCGACGTTTTGAACGGAGTTAGAGCCAACCACCCCGAGGACGGTGGCACCCTTCTTGTTCAAGTCTTTGACATTCTTAACTGAACTGCCCTTTTTAACGAGCAGCGATTGACCAGCGTCAAAGTATGACCGGGTAAAATCAACTTGTTTTTCACGTTCTGGCGTAATCGTCATCGTTGCCATGATGGCATCGATATTCCCGTTTTTCAGTAACGGCATCCGAGTCGAACTCGTGACTTGCACGAAATCAGCCTTACCCTTAGGTCCCAAAATCTGCTTGGTCATTGCCTTGGCTAAATCAACTTCAAATCCCTTGATCTGACCGTTTTTAACATCCATTAACCCAAATAACTTTGTGTCAGCTTTGACACCCCAAGTAATTGTATTGCTTTGCTTAGCCCGCGTAACCACGTTTTGTGCTGACAGGGCTTTTGAACCACAGGCTGACAACACAACCAGCAATGCAAGACTAGAGATGATGACGCTGACCAATCGGAATAATTTCTTCATGCTCACATCTCCTTACTTTAGTGGGTGATAATTTTACTTAGGAATTGACGGGCCCGTTCATTTGAAGGTTGACCGTCAAAGAAGCGTTCTTTGCTATCATCTTCCAGAATGCGACCATCGGCCATGAAGACCACTCGGTTAGCCACTTCACGTGCGAAGCCCATTTCGTGGGTCACCACCAGCATGGTCATGGCTGAATCACGAGCAATATCCTTCATAACATTGAGCACATCATCGATCATTTCTGGATCAAGGGCACTGGTTGGTTCATCAAATAACAGTGCTTTTGGCTTCATGGCTAATGAACGTGCGATAGCGATACGCTGTTGTTGCCCACCAGATAGTTGGGCTGGCAACTTAGGTGCTTGATCAGCCAGTCCGACTCGATCGAGCAGATCCATTGCTAACTTCTTGTTTTCATCTTCTGGACGGTGCAACACCATCCGGGGTGCCAACATAATATTTTCAAGAATTGTTTTGTTTGCGTACAAATTAAAGTGTTGGAACACCATCCCAACGTTCTTACGAATTCGGTTCATATCCGTTTTCTTCTCAGCCAAGTCTTGACCGTTAACGATCAGCTTACCTTCTTGAATGGTTTCCAGCCCGTTGATCGTTCTAATTAACGTTGACTTCCCTGAACCTGATGGGCCAATTAAAACCACCGTTTCACCGGCATCAATGGTTAGGTTAATGTCATGCAAGGCATGAAAGTCGCCGTAGTATTTTTGAACATCATGAAATTCAATCATTGACATGTTTATTCCCCTCCACACTATGAATAGTCAAACTTGAGACTTAACAACGGTTTTACTCGGAGTATAAAGGAACAAGCTGTACGACCCAGATGGTCATGCGGCTTGTTCGCAGTACGCTCCGGAACGCCCGATACGTTCGCCCCTGTGAGTCGCGTTATTACCGAAAGTATACGAACATCACGCCTTATCGAACAACGGAAATTTCATATACTTCTAATTTTAACTCATAATAAATTCTAAACCAAAACCATTAAATGGTCAAAATAAATATCCTCACAAACTCCGGTATTATGGGGTGCTCACCGGTTAAAACAGCGTTAAATCAACCTTACGGTACTGCGATAATTTTTTCATTTGGCGGAAAAATATTCATTTTATGAAAGACGTTGCATGTTTCTCATAAAATTTAAATGAAAAATGAAAACACAAATTCAATCAAATTAGCTTAAATTCCGAACATTAGTCATACTTCGAATCTAATCAGGTCATTTTCTCAACATCAAGCAAACAAAAACGGCACTGTAGATTCCAACTAAGTAGAATCTGCAATGCCTTGTTGACATGCTAACTTAAATCAAATTAATGATACCGTTTCATCCGTGACGTTGGCGCTGCCATCGGTTGTGCATGATGCAGCGTATGGGTTGAAAGGTTCCCAACTGGATCAGAAACAGTTGAATGGCTCGTCTCAGGTTCTGTCGCTTCACGTTCATAGGCTAACTGGACTCGAATCGTGTAAGGTGCCTGTTTTTCGATGGGTTCATTACGTCCCAGTTCCATAAATGGACCACCAACTAAAATCACGTTAGCCAAGTAGAGTTTTACTTTGTCATAAACGTCATCGATCGGTTGTAAGCCCACAGTCGTTATTTTACCCATTGGTGCTTTTTGTGCCTGATTAATTCCCGCGTACACGACTAAGTCATTGCCGTCATGCTGTAATTCAAAGTAGGGAATATTAACCCCCAGGCCAATGGCAAAAATTGGTTTGTGATGCTGTTTAAGCTGTTGCCCGAGTTCACGAGCACCAAGACCACCGTAATCAGGGGCCATCAGGTTCATCTGTTGTAGTTGATCAGCCAGTCGGGCAATGTTCGTCCGTTGATTAATATCAACTGCAACTTTACCTGGCAGAATTTTCTTACTGTCAAAGTAACCATTAGCTGGAATGTTAGCTCCATTTAATAAGTTATTTGAACCGCGTGCCTGTTCAGCAGCTTTCCGTTCCGCTTCAGCTGCCGGATCAGTGCCACCTAACGTTTTACCTAACACTTTTTCAATCTTGGGTGAAACATCAAACGGTGGCTTTTTTTCAGTGAAGTAATAAAAGACGTTCATCACCGTAAAGTAGGCTAATATCAAGGCCACAAGTAAAATTAGACTACCACGTAGCGCATAACCGTTTTGGATCCAACGAATCGAAACGTACAGAAGGTAGATGTCGCCAATCACACCCAAGACTGTATAGATTCGGTTTTTCAGTTTAACGTTTAAATTCACGTACCCAAGGTAGTGATTAATCATATCTAAGAGACTAAACAAACCATCTCACCTCCCTATTATTGTCCCGTGGTATCTTGGTTGGCTGTATCCGTATTACCAGTGGTTGTAGTCGTTGTATCATCCGTCGCGGTATTTGCCGTCACCGAACTATTATCCGTAGTTGTGTTACCAGTACCAGTACCAGTCCCGGTACCCGTATTGCCAGTAGTTATGCCCGTTGATTTCGCTTTTTTAGTCGTGGTTGTTTTGGCACTGCTAGTACCTGTATCTGACTGTGTATCCGTACTACTTGAATCTTTTTTATTGCTGCTTGAACTATCGTCTTTTTTCGAGCTATCACTGCTTGAGTCCTTCTTAGAAGACTTACTGTCTGCAGACGATTGCTTATCTGAGCCAAGTGAATCACTTGTTGAAACCACTTTTGAACTGGTGGGCTTGCCTTCACTTGAATGGCTGACAGAGTTAACCACCACGTTAGTTGCACCAAGTGCCAAGGCAATTGAAACAATTGCAAATGGCGTGATAAATGGTGGTGTACGATATGCCATGTTTACTTGCTCCCTTCAAACTTAATTCTGTACCCCTAGTATCTCAAATTTAACCAAAGAAACAATAAAACAAACCTTAAATATTAACTAAGGTTTGTTTACAGTTGTCATTATTTCGTCATCGCAAGCTGACAATCCGGACAAATGCCATACAGCTCGATCCGGTGGCCAACAATCTCATAGCCTGGCAATTGTGCCTCAAAAACATCCATTGGACAGGCCTTTAGCTCGGTGACTTTACCGCACTTTTGACAAATAAAGTGGTGGTGGTGTAAGTGACTAAAGTCGCACTGATACTTAACCCGTGCCTGATCACCTTGTACTTGCTGTTCCACCATGCCAGCATTTTCGAATTCCTTAATGTTGCGGTAGATGGTGTTATGGCTCATTCCTGGAAATTGTTGACGCATATAGTCATCCACCAGTGTCACATCGTGATAGTGGTCTTGATTTTGTAGTAGGTAAGTCAACAACGCCTTACGTTGCTTGGTCACCTTTAAGTGGTTTTGTTTTAAAACGGTTAATGCTTCGCTTAATTGTTGTTGCATCTGTGGCACCTCTTTATTGACTCAATCTAAATCATAATGATTACGCTTAAGCGATTCTAGCATAGATTTCAGTCCGATGCACGTTTTATACATGTTGCCACATTAGGCAGTGGATGTTCCAAGCCTCAGTGAGTTGATCAATTGATCAAGTCGTACCTGAGTTTGCGACCAATCATCATTTTGAATCACCCGCGCGGTCTTAGTTAAACTATCTGGTAAGGTGAGATCACGTTCGTATTCATCACTCTTGATCCGTGATTTAATCATCTCAATTTGATCACCACGTTCTTTAAGCCGCTCATGCAACACAGTTGTTTTGCCAACAGTTAAAAAGAGAATGACGGCTTGTTCACCTAACCGTTCTGCATAAGTCTCAGCACCCTTAGTGTCTAAGACAATACTGACAAGGTCCGCTTTTTGAAATGCGCGTTCGAGCCCTTCATAAGACGACCCATAACGGTAACCAGCATACGCCACGTCTTCTAAGTAGTGGTTATGATCAAAGGTCGTTGCGTCTTCAAAATAATAATCAACACCATCTCGCTCCCCAGGCCGCTTCGGTCGGGTGGTGTGCGTAATGATCCGTGGAATCTGATACTGCTTTTTTAAATACGTACTCACCGTCGTTTTCCCCGTTCCCGTGGCACCGGTGATCACAATCACTCGCTTCATCTCATCCTCCACTCTATTGCGCACTGATCTTAGCAGAAATATACTGATGGGCTCGTTTAAGCAACGCTTTTAGATTATCGTAAGTTAAACGTTGCACAGCAGCTTGCTCGTCAAACCAACCGTAATCACTAATTTCAATATCTTGTTTTTTAATTGCAACGGAACTTGGGACCTCGCTGACAAACAAATGCACTTCTTTATGGTTGCCGTTTGCCATATCGTAAGCTAATTGATCATGATAGTTAGTATCCACAGAAACTTGAAGTTGGGTTTCTTCACGAATTTCACGAGTCGCGGTCGCAATCAGATCTTCGTCACCTTCAACGTGGCCCTTCGGAAAACCCCAGAACTGACTAGTTGCACTCTTTAACAATAAATATTCCGGTTGCCCATTAACAACCCGGTAAACAACGGCGCCACTTGCGACTTCCGTAGTCATAATCGATCAATCCTTCCTACATTAAATGATAGCTTCTATTTTAGCTTATTCCGATAGGGATTTAAATAGGTTCGAACAGACATTTCAGCGCCGTGCTCAAAAAAGTCATCAATTGGATTCGTGACGTGCAGGCCACAACTAATCCCAAACCGCTTGCTTAGATACCTTAGAAAAGTTAACATAGGACTATCATTATTTTTTAATTTTTGGAGGATTCAACATGTCTTTAATTTCTCGTATTTTTCGTCGAGAAAAGGTTGACCGCTACCTGGAAACTGACAAACAGTTTGTGAAGACCATGTCAGCAGTTGATTTAATCTCGCTCGGGATTGGAGCCGTGATTGGGACTGGGATTTTCATCTTACCCGGAACCGTTGCTGCCACCAAAGCCGGTCCCGGTATCATTTTGTCCTTTGTTATTGCCGCAATTGTCTGTTCCACGGCCGCAATGTGTTACGCGGAATTTGCGTCCGCTTTACCGGTTGCCGGCAGCGCCTATTCATACGGCAACCTCGTTTTTGGCGAAATCATTGGCTGGATCCTTGGGTGGGCTTTAATCTTGGAGTACGTTTTAGCGGTAGCCGCCGTTTCAAGTGCTTGGGGTGCTTACTTCAAATCGTTTATGAGCGGCTTTGGAATCACTATTCCAAGTGCCATCGTTGGGCCACTAGACCCCGCTCATGGTACGTATGGGAATTGGATTGCAATCATCATTGTGTTGATTATTTCCTTTATGCTGGGCCACGGTGTCAAGTCCTCCGTACGGCTTAACAATTTTATTGTATTTGTTAAAATAGCCATCATCTTATTATTCGTTATTGTTGGTGCTTTTTACGTCAAACCCGGTAACTGGCATCCGTTCACACCATTTGGTACCCACGGGGTCTTTGCTGGTGCATCTGCCGTGTTTTTTGCCTACTTAGGTTTTGATGCCGTTTCCAGTTCTGCAGCAGAAGTTAAAAATCCAAAGAAGAACATGCCAATTGGGATTATTGGGACGCTGATCATTGCCACCATCCTCTATGTATTGGTCTCAATCGTGCTCACTGGGATGATCAGTTACACGAAGCTCGACGTATCAGACCCCGTTTCATTTGCCCTCCAAGTTGTTCACCAAAACTGGGCAGCCGGTATCATCGCGTTAGGTGCCTTGGCCGGGATGTTCACGATGATGGTCACTATGATTTACAGTTCTTCGCGGTTGATCTATTCGATTGGGCGTGATGGCTTGTTACCAAAATTCCTTGGTAAACTTGATCAACATGGTAACCCGATTCACAGTCTCAGAACCGTCACGGCCGTGATTGCCATTATGGGTGGCTTCGTCCCACTTGATCAGTTGACAAACTTGGTTAATATTGGGACTTTAATTGCCTTCCTATTCGTCTCATTTGGCATTATTCCACTTCATCGTAACAAAGAAATTCAAAATCACCAAGGCTTCCAAGTGCCATGGTATCCTGTATTACCAGTGATTTCTGGACTACTTTGTATCTTCATGTTAACGCAATTACAAGCTGAAACCTGGATTGCATCTGGTATCTGGTTCCTGTTTGGGCTTGCACTTTACTTTGGTTATGGTTTGAAACATAGCCGTTTAAACTAAGTCGTTAAATTTAATAAACGTTTTGAAAAGCCCTAGCGTGTTTTCGCTAGGGTTTTTCTGTTGCCGAGATTGCTACTGTCACTACCACTCCAGGTAAAGCGCTGGTTCAATTGCTGTGTGACCGGCTTCAGCCACGAAATCCACGTGTCTTCCACCTCGTTTGTGAGCCTTCAAAACCCGAAGTCTCACAAACGTCCAGTACGAGTAAGCGCTAAAGCGCCAACTCGTACTTATCACTGCAATTGATCCAGCGCCTTACCTTCCGTTCTCGTTACAAAACTACAATTTTGACCTTATCCGTTATGGTTTCATTCATATCGCTTTCTTTGAGTTAACCTCAAAAGACTTATTTTCAGTGGCCAGCCAGTTTACTGCCGTTTATGCTTTTGTCAAAAAAGTGGCCCGACTACGCAAGAAGGCAGTCGGACCACTTAACAATATTTTTATACCTTTAATCAATAACTTACTCGAATCAATCCATTATTCGTGAAACAAACAGCGCGGATTTAACTCGCCTGTTGATCTGCAGCAGGCAATTCAGTTTGATTCCGTCGAATGGCGTGTTTGAGTAACAACGGTGCTAACACTGTGCTTAAAATAATGACCACAATCAATTCTGAATACAGCGCTGGGGCCAGCAACTTGGCTTGGTAGCCAATTTGAGCAATGATCAAGGCCATTTCACCGCGTGACACCATTCCGGCACCGACCACGTAGGCACTGTTGAACGAAAAGCCCAAGAGTTTTGCGCCGAGACCGCCGCCAACTAGTTTGGATAAAATGGCAACAACTGTCATGCCCACAATCAGCCAAATATTCGTCCAGAAATGATCAAAACGCATTTCTAACCCCACACTGATGAAGAAAATAGGGACAAAAAACGCGTAGCCGATTGGGCTGATGTTTGCCGTTACTTCCTTTTGAGCAGGAGTTTGAGCCACTGCAATCCCGGCAAAGAAGGCACCGATAACGGCACTGAGCCCAGTTAAATCAGCCAAATATGCCATCCCTAAACAGATAATTAACGACATAATTGGGACTGACTGTGGCAGTGCCAATCGTTTAAAGAGGTGCATCAAAATAGGTGCAATCCAGCGTATCAGAACATAAACCATCACAAAGTACGCTAACTGTTCAACTAAGCTTAGCGCCAAGTTGGGCGATTGTTGGCTGCGACTCGAAAACATGCTAACAAACACACTTAATATGAGCACCGCCATAATGTCGTCCACCACAGCTGCACCAAGAATCGTAGCGCCCTCCTTGGTATTCAATTTACCTAATTCGCGCAACACCTCGACGGAAATGGAAACTGAGGTAGCCGCGAACACAACACCCCAAAAAACGGCGCGTTCAAAACTCTGGTGCATCACCAATCCATAGACATAAAAACAGGCCATGGGTAAAATCACGCCGAAAGTTGCCACACTCACGGCAGGTTTAAAATACCGTTTCAGCAATTTTAGGTCACTTTCCAGTCCAGCCATAAACATTAGGATAATCACGCCAATCTCGGCGCCCACGGAAACCAACTCGCCCGGTCGGATCCAATTTAAAACAGCTGGTCCAAGTAAAATACCAACCAGTAGCTGACCAATGACACTCGGTACCCCAATCCGTTGACTCAAGGCACCGGCAATAGTAGTTGCAAATAAAATTAAAGCTATGCCGCCAATATAATCCACGAACACATTCCTTTCTCGGTAACGTTGCTTCACTCGTTTTAGTTTAACATGGAATGAATTACAATTGCCATCGAGACGCCACGACCTTTAATGCCCGGATGACCACATTCAGGGTATAATGACAGTATTGTCACGACAGGAGGTCATTTCATTTATGAAACTAAATCAATTCGCAATCGCACCAACTTCAACGACTACTGAAATTGAAGAACTAAAACGAATTTACTTTATTACAGCCGCCACTGAAAGGTTAACAACTCATCGGTTACTGCACCACTTACTCCGTCAGAGTTTCCCGGAAACGACCACGCAAGAAGCAGCAGACAACAAAATTGCTAATTTACTTGTCAGCAAAGACATGGACGCCCTTTCTCTGGTTCAGATGACCACGCCCATTACTGCGACCATGATTTGGAACCTCTTTTTACAGCTATTAGGCTTCCAGGTTGAGGCTGATTTTGACTTAACTCACCCTGAAAAACTGCACAGTACCGTGAATTTACCGAATTTTGACCAGTCTACCTTAACGAATACCGATCTGTTACACGCCTGGTACCAACTATTAATTACCCACACGACCACTGGCCAAACGTTTCTAGATCAACTGGCGTCACATGGCTATTACCGCCAGTTACTTGCTCGTAATCAACTCCCAAAACCACTCTTCTTTAATGGTAAGGCCCAACCCGTGTTTGATACGACCAAACTGATTCACGAAGTTGTTTACGTGGAATCACCCCAAGACACCGATCACGACGGTCAACGAGACCTGTTAAAGGTTGAAATCACTCGACCAATCGAATCAAATACGCAATCTGTTCCGACGCTCTATACAGCCTCACCCTATAATCAAGGGACTAACGATGCGGCCGGTGAAGCATTGACCCACGATGTTAATGTCCCTTTAACCGTTAAACAACCAACATCAAATACCGTAACTTCGAACACTCTCACCCACGATTCAAATCCCTTGCCAGCACCACGTGTAATCAACGGTCATTCTGATCAAGCTGAAGAGAGCTTTGGTAATACTTTTGATTACAGCCTTAATGATTATTTTCTTGCCCGCGGGTTTGCCGTGGTGTACGCGGCGGGGATTGGTACCAAAGAATCCGATGGTCTCAGAACTACGGGCGATCCAGAAGAAACTACTTCAACCATTGCCGTGATTGAGTGGTTAACGGGCAAGCGGGTTGCCTTTACCAATCGGACGGCTAACGTTGCCATTGCAGCAACTTGGTCGAATCATCGGGTCGCCATGACTGGCCGGTCCTACCTTGGTACGCTGGCAACGGCTGCAGCAACCACTGGCGTTGAGGGGCTCAAAACCATTATTTGTGAAGCGGGCATCTCCAGCTGGTATGATTATTACCGTGAGGGCGGCTTAGTCATTGCGCCGGGTGGCTTTCCGGGCGAAGATGCTGACGTCTTAGCTGAAGAAACTTTCTCAAGACAGCAACAAGCCGGTGATTACGCAAGAATTAAAGCCACTTGGCAACGGCAACTTGACACAATCACCCGTGGACAAGATCGCCAAAACGGTAATTACGATGCTTTTTGGGATCAGCGTAACTATCGTAATCAAGCCGCAAACATCAAGGCTGACGTCATGATTGTGCATGGTTTGAACGACTGGAATGTCAAACCACGCAATGCGGAGAAGCTTTGGCGTGCAATGACGAAATTACCGATCAATCATAAATTAATTCTTCACCAAGGCCCACACATCTACATCAATAACTTCAGGTCTTTGGATTTCACCGACATGGTTAATTTGTGGCTATCACATGAACTTTACGATGTCGATAATCATGCTGAAACCATCTTGCCAGATGTTTTAGTTCAAGATAACGCCACGCCAGAAACTTGGCACCCCTTCAACGATTGGGGCGCTGACACGAATAATAAGACGACTTTCCATTTTGGCGCTCAAGTCCTTTCAACGACTAACACTGACGACAAGACCTATCAATTTGAAGACCAACTGCCGGCCAAACAGTTTGATCACTATGCTCACAACATTTCTGACTGGCAACATGATTTAGTAGCAGCGTCATCGCCACTGGCAACTAACCGATTAAGACTAGTTGCGCCAGTTCAAACCGACACACTCACTATCGATGGCTGTCCGGTTGTTCACCTTAACGTTGCTGTCAATCAAACGATTGGTTTAATTAGCGCGCAATTGGTTGATTTGGGGCTGTTTAAGCGATTAAACGGCTTGCCAACAACGTTAGCGCGTCAGGCAATGGATCTTGGTGACCACTTTAAAAAAGAAGATTTACGCGAGTATGAATTAGCAACTAAGCCATCACCCTACCAATTGATCAGCAAAGGCCACTTGAACTTACAAAACCGCACACACTTAACGCAAGTCGAAGCGATTAAACCTAATCAGTTTTATCAAACGCAAATTGAGTTGCAACCTACCCATTATCGACTGACACCAGGTCATCAACTTGGGCTACTGATCTACGCAACGGACTTTGGTATGACAATTCGCGGTAATCAAGCCATCACTTACACGATTTCAGCCACAAATAGCTGGTTGGAGGTTCCACACCTTTAAGCTTAGTGCTATGATGTTAATTAACTTATTTATAGAATCGAGGAACGTTTAATGAAGCAAGGTACAACAATCATTACATTAGATAACGGCTACCATCTTTGGACTAACACTCAAGGCGAAGGCGATATTCACCTGCTCGCCCTCCATGGTGGCCCTGGTGGCAACCATGAATATTGGGAAGATACTGCTCAACAATTGAAAAAGCAGGGGCTCAACGTCCAAGTTCATATGTACGATCAATTGGGCTCATGGTACTCAGACCAACCAGACTATTCTGACCCTAAAATTGCGGACAAGTATTTAACTTATGATTACTTCTTGGATGAAGTTGAAGAAGTGCGCCAAAAGCTCGGCATCGATCAATTTTACTTGATTGGTCAGTCATGGGGTGGCGCATTGGTTCAAATGTACGCTGCTAAGTATGGCCAACACCTGAAGGGTGCCATCATTTCATCAATGGTCGACAATATCGACGAGTACGTTGCTCACGTCAACCAAGTCCGCGAAGAAGCCCTCCCCGCCGACGCTGTTGCCTACATGAAGAAGCAAGAAGCCGCCAACAACTATGACGATCCACAATACCAAAAGTACGTGGATGTTTTAAACGCTGGTTACGTTGATCGAAAGCAACCAGCCGCTATTTCTCACTTGATTCCAACCATGTCACGCCCAGTTTACGGTGCTTTCCAAGGCGATAACGAATTCGTCATCACTGGTAAACTGAAGGAATGGCAATTTGAATCACACTTAAGCGAGATTAAAGTCCCAACGTTGCTAACCTTTGGTGAACATGAAACCATGCCCGTTGCAACCGCTAAGCGTATGGCCACTGAAATTCCTCATGCTCGTTTAGTGACGACGCCTGAGGGTGGTCACCACCACATGATCGATAACGCACCGGTCTACTACGATCACTTAGCAACTTTTATTTGCGACGTTGAAAATGATCAATTCAATGACTAATTAAGTCGTTTTCAATGCAATTTTAGCTATGCATAAGTAAAGCGTCTCAGTTGATAGCCTTTTGTGGTTAATCGACTGAGGCGCTTTTCCTATGATAACTTGTACTGCCACTACCACTTTACGCGTCAGCGTTTAGTGGCACTGGACGGTATTGAGACTCGTGGGTTCCGAGTCTCAATACCGAGACGGAAAACGCGTAGCGGTTGCAGTCGGTCCCACAACTACTCGTCAAAACTGGCTGGCGGCCGAAGGCGAACTTTTCCCGCATACTCATGACTCAATCAAACGAATTATAAAATAAACGCACTTATATCCTCCTGATTAGAAGGCTATAAGTGCGTTTAAAATTCTCATATATAACTACTCAACGACTACCTTAGTCCCATACGTAACGTGTTCGTAGAACCACTTTGCGTCAGGCACCGCCAGGCGGACACAGCCATGAGAATGGGCTGTTTTGCCAAGCTGATTGGCTTCCTCAACGTTGTAGTGACCTTCGGCATCCGTTGGCACAGTATGAAAAAGGTAGATTCCATGATCTTTGAAGGAAACCCAATAGTGAGCCCCTTCCTTGGAATTGGCATTATAGAAGAAATCCCCACGTTCGGCTTGAATGTGGAACGTCCCCTTTGGCGTTGAGTTATTAACACCGGTTGAGGCAAACATTGTGTAGACGGTCTTTTTACCATCTTTGATGTAGACTCGTTGGTGTTTCGTTGAAACCAGCACCCATGGATCATCGAGCTTTGACCAAGTTGGATACGGTTTGTTTTCAGATGGCTTATGCCAATTGATCACAACCGCCTTCTTCTTAGTCTGACTGGTTTGTTTTTTGGTCGTTTGTGTCGCCGCATGTTCACTAGCAGTCGGGGTCATCAGGTGATGAGCAGCTACGCCCAACACACCTAGTGCCACGACCACGACGAATAATTGCAGAACCCGCTTCATTTTCAGATCTCCAAACCTTGCTTAATTTTCTCAATTGTAGCATGCCAACGTCACAAGACGATGACAATTTGCTGACACTTGCTGCAACATTACTGATTCTTAAGACTTAGTTTTTCAACGTTTAAGACTTTATCAGCCAAGCCATTGTAGAAACTGACCTCATGGCTGACAACGATGGCGTTACCTGGGAACTTATTGATTGCATCCTTCAAAGCTTCCTTGGTTTCTTCATCCAAATGGTTAGTTGGTTCGTCTAAAATTAAGAAGTTGCTTGGTTCAAATTCCATCATGGCAAGCTTAACTTTGGTTTGCCCACCACCTGAGAGTTGGCCAATTGGCTTCATGGCATTGGCGGCATCTAAACCACATTTAGCGAGCTTTGTCCGAATGGCCTTTTGCGGCAACTTTTCGTACTTGGCCTGAATAATCTGAAGTGGCGTTTGCCGATCGTTCTCCCATTCCAAATCTTGACTGAAGTAACTGACCCGAGCCGAAGGTGAAAAGTGGGCTTCGCCACCCTTAGCCTCAATAATGCCTAAAATCGTCTTAATCAAAGTTGACTTACCAACCCCGTTAAACCCTTCAAACCCCACCTTTTCACCGGTGTTAACTGAGAACGTCACCGGTTTTAAAAGTGGACGATTGTAACCAACTGAGAGTTGGTCAACCACCAACGCGTTTTGAGAGCCCGTATCCGCGTACGGAAAATTAAAATTAGCTTGAATGTTACTCGAAGGTGGATCAACCAAGTCCATGTGTGATAATTGTTTTTCACGAGACTTCGCCTGTTTAGAACGCGTTCCGGCTTTAAACTTAGCGATGAACTTTTCGGTCTTTTCAATCTTAACTTGTTGTTTTTCGTACTCTTTACGCTGGGCTTCTTCACGTTCTGCTCGTTGTCGCATGGCTTGCTTGAAACTGCCACGGTACTTAATGATTTTCCCAAAGGCGACGTTGATGATACAGTTAGTCACTTGGTCTAAGAAATCATAGTCATGAGAAATTATCATGGCAGCACCATCAAAATCATTGAGGTAATCGACTAGCCAAGCAATGTGCCCGACGTCTAGATAGTTGGTCGGTTCGTCTAGTAAAATCACGTCTGGATGTTGTAACAGTAACTTTGCCAAGATGATTTTAGAACGCTGACCACCTGACATCTGCGCAACTTCGTGATCACGGCCAATGTCATCAAGACCTAAGCCAGTGATAATTCGTTCAATTTCAGTTTCGATATCATAAAAATTGTTGGCTTCAAGAATTTCTTGAATTCGCCCGGCTCGCTCTAGTAACTTATCATCAGCCGTTTCAGCATACTCCGTGTACAATTGCGTCATTCGGTCGTTTTGATCATACAGTTCTTGAAAAGCAGTGTGCAAAAAATCAATTAACGTCATCCCTTCTGGAATGTCCGCGTATTGGTCTAAGTAGCCAACGTGGATCCCACGTTGCCACGTAATTGAACCGGATAGTGGTAATTGGTCACCGGTCAAAACTTTGATCAAGGTTGACTTACCAACCCCGTTTTGACCCACAATGCCCATGTGCTCACCCTTATTTAGTTGAAAACTTGCGCCGTCATAGAGTCGCTTATCAGCAAACGCCATGCTTAGGTCTTCAACTTCTAGTAACGCCATTTGTGTTCCTCCTTACATTCAAAAATGAGTAACTTATCTCAGTGGCTTCTGGCTATAAGCGAACGAGGCGCACGGTCTGAGAAGCCAGGCCGTGTGCCTCGTCCTTTCTTATGCGGAAGTTAACGTCGGGATGACATCATCACGATTTTGTTTTAACTCTGCGTCAACTACCGATTACGTTCATTTCTCATTTTACTTTATAACTTAACTACCCTATCACTAATACCCCATAATAGCAAGAAATTCGGGGATACGGGCCTGTTTTAGCAAGCGTTTTCAAACATTATTGTTCGTGTGTCTTATAAAAATAAACGGTAACCGTTACCAACGGTTTTAATGTTGCTGTGTAATCTCATAAGTTCTCCTCCCAAGACGCCGTGGTATAATGAAACCTATACTATTTTCGATAAAAGGATGACGACTTTGAACATTAAAGATATTGATAGCATTACACTAACCGTTACAGACATTAACCGCTCAATTCGGTTCTATCACGAGGTATTTGACCTCCCAATCGTTAAAAATGCGCCGAGACCCACTGTTCACCTTGCCCACCGTGATCTGGAATTTCAGACTGAGGCAGAAGCTGCACAACACTTAGCCGCTAAATCTGTCGCAGCAGGTTCCGCTGAACTCGCCTTTGAAACCCACGATGATTTGGAAAACACCTTGGCCCACTTAACCAATTATGCGGTTGAAATTGATGATGGTCCAGTTGATTATCAAGGCGCTAAAGGTAAGGGAACGGCGCTTTGGGTCCGTGATCCGGACCATAATCTCATTAAGATCATCACTTACTAAGTCCAATTCGAGGTGACACTGTGATTCACTATTTAACCAGACAAACCGGCCGAATTCTCGGCTTTATTTTACTTCTGATTGCCTACTTGATTAATTCATCTGAATTATCATTGGCCACTAAGTACGCCAAAACAAACCCGGCACTCGCGAATCGAGCAATCGGCGTCATGCTGATTACGGTCGCCGTGCTGCTGGTCGGCTTTACCTGGTTTTATAAACGCCAGTTGAAGCGCAATAACCCCCGCCAATTTGGTCATTACAAACTGACCATCCGGCGCTTGTCACGCGTCTTGTTTGCCTTTTTCATAATGCTAGTGGTCCAAATTTTTTGGTCACAATTAATCTTGCACCATATCTTACCCATGCCCAGCAACCAATCTGCACTGGATAGTCAGATTCAGCTGTTACCCTTTTGGAATAACGTATATGGCGTTTTGATCGCACCAGTTTTTGAAGAGTACCTGTTCCGTGGCTTTTTCTTTAACTTTTTCTTTGCCAAAAACACGCGTTGGTCCAACCTACTAGGAGTAATTGTTAGTGGTTTGATTTTCGGTTATATGCACACTCTGTCATTTTCAGTGACCACGTTATTGTATGCATCACTTGGTTGGGTTCTAGCGGGGAGTTATCTCTACTTTAAGGACATCCGCTACAACATCGCCCTTCACTTCCTCAATAACCTCTGGAGCATTATTTGACGGTTTTTTAGGGAATGCGGTTTCTATATTTTAAAGCTTGGTGTATAATGAATATACGATAACTACTAAGTAGCTTATCAAGCACAAAAAGGCGCAACCATGATTTCGTGGTTGCGCCCTTTTGTTTATTCATGTTTAATCAACTCATTTAACTGATAATACCTGCTTGATCACGGGTTAATTGATGCACCCAATTATTATAAAGATGAATACTATCGCTTTGCCAAGTGTTCACTGGCACCGCGGCAGAAAAATAATTCTTAGGCAATTGAATCGGTAGCCCCTTTTCTTGATCACGGTGAAATTCATTGAACAGTGTTTTGGTTTCGTACTCCGGATGACCACTGATATAGGTAGAATGCGTTGAAGCCGACGTGAGAACCACCGGACCAGCCTCTGGATCACTGGCAACGACTCGTAAGGCAGGGTTATTGATTGCACCAAGTGTCGCATGCCGTGATTGGGGCATTGATAGCCGGTCCAATCCAGCCGTTAATTCAGTACGTTGGTTGATTCGACAACGATACACCCCAAACAACTTGGCATTTGTCACCTGTTTTTGAATACCAAAATCTGCATACACACCTGCTTGAGCAGCCCAACACTCAAAAATCGACTGACTGACGTGTTGTTTACGCCAATCCATCAACGCTTGAAATTCAGCCCAATAATCAACCTTTTCAAAGGCCATCTCTTCTACCGGCGCGCCAGTAACAATCATGCCGTCAAAATGCTGATGGTAAATTGAGGATAAACTGGCATAATTTTGTGCCAGTAACCGCTCATCGGTGTGCTTACTTCGATGTGAACTCATTCTTAAAAAAGTAACGGCAACATCAACAGAAAGGTGACTCAGCAGGTGTACGAATTGGCGTTCAGTCTCTAATTTATTTGGCATCAGATTCACAACCAATACTTTCACAAAATGCTTACTTGTTGTTGCGTTTACGTGTTGCAATGCCATTAAACCATTATTCAAAATCACTGTCATGCTGTGTCCTCCCTCTCGATGTCGTCAAAAAAAACGTCCCAAACTGTTTTCGCAGTTTGGGACGTTTTCACGTGGTACCACCCATCTTCATGCCAATTAAAAATTGACACCTCAAATTCGCGCAGATATCGGGTACCCCGTAGCAACAGCGTAACACCGTTACCATTCTCCAAGTTCATCTTCACCGGCCTCACAGTCTCCTTCTCACCACTTCAGGAGCTCTCTAAACAGTTAAGCGCGATTACTCTTCTTGTCATAGACTCATCGTTTTTTAATTGACTACTAATTTAGCACATCCGCCAACATCGGTCAAGGGTTGGCTACCATGAAAATAATTGACACACCGTTACCCCACTGCTTATAATGAAAGTAATTTAAATCGGAGGAATTCACATGCTAAAGTTTAATTTTCAACTTAATAGTTGGCAAAACCGGTAATCAAGCTGCTACTTCGGATGCGGCTTGAGCTCATGTTCAATACGTGTCCATGCCGGTTACTTTATATGTGAGTGACGCTGCATGACTACCCTTGCACGTCGCGCCTTTCTGACGACTTCTGCGAGGAAGTCGTTTTTTTATTGCCATCAATTTTTAAGTTAGGGGAATCAGATTATGAAGCGATTATATGCGCTTATTGCCATTATATTAGTTTTTCTAGGTTTCGCTTACGTTGACGAGGGCGGCGTTGGCAAACCTGCCAAAACTGCCAAGCCAACCGTGGGTATTTTACAACTCATGTCCCACCCAGCGCTAGATGCCATTCACCGAGGCATTATTCACGGTTTAGCTGAAAACGGCTACCACGCTGGTAAAAACGTCAAAATTGACTTTCAAAATGCTCAAAATGATCAGAGTAACTTAATGACCATGAGTAACCGATTTGTCAATGAAGATGCTGATGCAGTCATTGGGATTGCCACACCTTCAGCCCAGGCGCTAGCCAATGCAACCTCGAAAATTCCAATTGTTTTGGGTGCGGTCACTGATCCAAAGGGGGCTGGTTTGGTTAAAAACAACCAACGTCCCGGTCACAACATTACTGGTGTTTCTGATCAAGCACCCCTGAAGGAACAACTTGGCTTAATTAAAAAAGTGATGCCAAAAATGAAGACCCTTGGCATCTTCTACACCTCAAGCGATGATTCAGCCAGTGCTCAGTATAAGCAGTTCAAAGTACTCTGCGCGCAAGAACACATCACGTTGAAAGCCTACTCGATTTCTAACACCAATGACGTGGACCAGGTTTCACAGCAAATGGTGCAAAACGTTGATGCGGTCTATGTCCCAACCGACAACACCGTGGCTTCAGCGATGCAAACCCTCGTTAAAAACGCCAATTCCGCCAAGGTACCCGTATTCCCAGCAGTCGACACGATGGTTAAAAGCGGTGGCCTGGCAACTTACAGTATCAACCAATACAAACTGGGTGTGATTACTGGGCAAATGACAGCCGATATTTTAAAGGGCAAGAAACCCGCAACCACGCCGATTCACTACATCAAGCACGGTGATTTAATTTTGAATTTACCGGAAGCCAAAAAACTGGGGATCACGTTCCCAAGTGCCCTAATTAAAGAAGCCAAACAGAAAGGAGAGATCATTAAATGACATTTGGATTAGGTGTTTCAGCCATTGGTCAGGGTTTGCTATGGGCAACCCTTGGTCTCGGACTATTCTTAACCTTTAGAATTCTCGACTTCCCGGATATGACGGTTGAAGGTACTTTCCCAATGGGTGCCGCAGCCTGTGTTGCTGCCATTAACCACGGTATCAGCCCAATCTGGGCTACACTGATTGCAATTGGTGTCGGCATGCTTTGTGGTTTAGCAACTGGCCTACTCTATACCAAGGGGAAAATTCCCATCCTGCTTGCTGGTATCTTAGTCATGACGGCAGCCTACTCCGTTAACCTCCGCATTATGGGGCGTTCTAACTTGACGTTGCTGGATAAACCCACGCTGCTCAAATTACCATTTCTTGAACACTTACCAATGTACTTTGATAGCGTTATGCTCGGATTTGTCGTCATCACGATTTTAACCTTGGTTTTGATTTATTTCCTCCAAACCGAACTCGGTCAAGCCTTTATCGCTACCGGTGATAATGAAAAAATGGCGCGGTCGTTGGGAATTAAAACCGATAGTATGAAAATCATGGGCTTAATGGTATCTAACGGTGTCATTGGATTAGGTGGCGCCTTAGTCGCTCAAAACGACGGCTATGCAGATGTCAACATGGGGATCGGCGTCATCGTGATCGCCCTTGCGTCCATCATCATTGGTGAAGTTGCCTTTGGTGAACTAACCATGAATCAACGGTTGGTCGCAGTTACGCTTGGTTCGATCCTCTACCGTTTCGTCTTACTAATCGTCCTTCGACTCGGTTTCAATACCAATGATTTGAAGCTGTTCTCATCCGTTGTATTGGCACTTTGCATGATGTTACCAGTCTTTCGTAACGTGTTTAACTTTAAACATATCTGGAAACGGGGGGTCTCGACTGATGAGTAAACCAATTTTGGAATTACGTCACGTGGTCACTAAAGTTAATCGCAACACACCTGAAGAATTAACTTTGTTAAAGGATCTGAACCTGACCATCAACGAAGGCGATTTTATTACGGTACTGGGCTCAAATGGGGCTGGTAAATCAACCCTGTTTAACTCGATTGCTGGCAATTTACCGATTGATTCAGGTGATATCTTGCTCCGCGGTGAATCTATCGCACATGAATCCGAGGAACGCCGCACGCGTTTTTTGAGTCGCGTGTTCCAAGATCCAAAGCTAGGTACAGCGCCACGAATGACGGTTGCTGAAAACTTACTCCTGGCAACTAAGCGTGGTGAACGCCGCCGTTTAACACCACGTCATTTGAATGCCCACATGGCTGAGTTTAAGAAACTAACCAGCGGGATGGGAAATGGCTTAGATGAACGTCTGACAACCCCAACTGGTAATTTATCCGGTGGACAAAGACAAGCACTCAGTTTCCTGATGGCGACCCTCAGGAAACCCGATATTTTGCTGCTCGACGAACACACTGCAGCACTTGATCCTAAGACCTCACAGCAATTGATGACCACGACCAACGAACGGATCACCGCTGAGAACCTAACTTGCTTGATGATCACGCACCACTTGGATGATGCACTTAAGTATGGCAATCGATTAATCGTGATTGGCAACGGTCAAATCACCTTTGACGTTTCCGGCGCCGAAAAACAGGCGCTCACCCAAGAAACGCTTTACAGTTTCTTCTCAGATTTACAAGACTAAAAAATTGACCAGTAATTTATCATAATATGACAAAAAGCGCATCATCGAGTTCTCTTAATTGAAAATTCGATGATGCGCTTTTTGATTGTGTCGTCGCCCGCCAGTTTGGGACGAATTAATATATACAGGCAATTTAAGCGGTCACTTGACCTCATTAACTCAAAGGTTAGTGACTAATCGTTCACAGCACCACTCTCATACAGCTTAATTAACGCTTGAGTCCCATCATTGCCCAATCCCTTTTCATCGACCATCGTCTCATACAACTGCTTGGCGAGTTGGGTGGCTGGTAACTTGAGGTGCATTTTATCTGCTTCGTCTAATGCAATTCGTAAATCTTTGAGAAAGTGCTTTGCGAAGAAGCCTGGCGTATAATCACCTTTCAAAATTCTGGGACCATAGTTTGCCATGCTCCAGTTAGCAGCGCCACCACTATTCAGGGTCGCCAAGACGTCCGTCATCTCAAGACCAGCATGTTGAGCGTAAACCATCATCTCAACTGTACCAGTCATCGTTCCGGCAATCATGATCTGATTGGCCATCTTAGTATGTTGCCCTTTACCCGCTTCACCGAACAAATGAACGCGCTGACCAATCAGATTGAATAGTGGCAAAATACGTTGATAAGTGGCTTCATCGCCACCGACCATAACGGTCAAGGTCGCCTTTTGAGCGCCAACGTCACCGCCAGAAACTGGTGCATCGAGGGCAGTTGCACCAATTTGGGCTGCTTGTTTGGCAATTTTTACCGCCAAGGTTGGGGTACTGGTTGTCATATCAACAACGACTTTGCCAGCTGAGAGCGTCTGAAAAATACCAGTGTCACCGAAGTAAATTTCTTCTACATCGGTCGGATACCCCACCATCGAAAAAATAACGTCGGCTGCCTGAGCAACATCAGCTGGTGTCTGCGCCCACGTTGCCCCGGCGCTAACTAACGCATCGGTTTTGGCCTTAGTCCGATTATTCACGATTAACTCGTGACCACCCGCCATGAGGTGTTGTGCAATTGCGGCGCCCATCACGCCAGTACCAATAAAGCCGATTTTCATCTTGAAGACCTCCTATTACTTATTAAAAAGGCCGAGACAATGTGAAATTGTCCCAGCCTTGTTCAGCGACATTTTGAAAATGACCGAAACACTAGTTTTGTTTGATTGTATGATGCTCTGCAATTTTTTTATCTAAGTATCCTGCCAGCTTGTCCTTAGGATACAGGCCAGTGATTTTCTCAACTGCCTTACCATCACGAAACAGGACCAAACTTGGAATACTCATCACCTTATAGTTCATGGCCAGGTCTTGTTGATGTTCAACATTGAGTTTGCCAAACTTCACCTGGTCACCATAATCGGTCTCGAGTTGCTCTAAAACCGGTTCCATCATCTTACAAGGTGCACACCATGATGCCCAAAAATCAACTAAAACTAAGCCTTCCTTAGTTTCGTCGCTAAGGTTTTGTTCTGTAATCGTTACTGCCATCACTGTTGCTTCTTTCGTCGTTTGCGGCCAAAGTGGATCAATAAGGTCAACACCACAGCAGCCAACACGATCAAGCCAAACATGGCTGCTGGAATTTCAATATCAATCATCGGTATACTCAAGAACAGTTTGATTGCAATCAGTGCAATCAAACCATAGGCCATCGGCTCTAGTTCTGGAATAATGCGCATTAAACGCATGATCATCTCTGCGATACCACGCATGGCCAAAATACCAATCATACCACCAATCAACACAATGACCGGGTTAGGCGAAACCGCCAAAGATGCCAGCACGGAATCGATGGAAAAAACGATATCCATAATTTCAATCTGGATCACCACTGACCAAAAGAGTGAGATGTGGCTTTTACGTTTCGAAACTAACTTACGGGTATGTTTAACACGGGACTTTGAGAAATACTGGAACGTCAAAAACAGTAAGTAACCGGCGCCCAAAACTTTAATTTCCCAGAAGTGGATGAGGTATGTGCCTAATCCAATAATCAGGAATCTAAAAATGTATGCGCCCCAAATACCATAGAACAAGGACTTTTCACGCAGTTCCTTGGTCGGTAGCGCCTGGGTCTGTGCTGCCAGTACAACGGCATTATCAACAGAAAGCAAACATTCGATTAAAACTAATGAAAAGATAATTAGCCAGTCACTACCAGAGCTAATCACCGTCTCCCAGTTATGCAGGTCAAAAAACGGGCCGTATAGATTTCTAATTAAGTCGAACAATCTCGTGCATCTCTCCTATCCTATTAGTTAAGGACTATCATACCAATTGGGACTAGCTATACGCAAGCAGTTAATACCCATCAAAGCGATTTAAACTATACGTACCAATCACGTTGATCAATTTTTTAGCGTAGGATGGGTCAGTTGCGTAGCCATTGGTTTGGAGTAATTTAGCTGCCGTTCGATAATTGGTAGTGCCAGATGGTAAAAATTGCCGACTAACTACCGCATCGTGGTCTAAAATGGCCGCTTCGAGACTGGGATAAACTCGAAAATAGGCGTTGATTTTCTCAGCCTTGCCGTTCACATACTCAGTTGTCGGAAATAACTTCGTGTTACCGTTGTAATTTCCCTTCATACCAAAGGGATTATCTGCTTGTTGATAGAGTTGAGATTGTCCCCAGTTAGATTCAATAATGGCTTGCGCCACAACAATGCTTGGCAGTACTTGATGATTCTTCTTATAAACCCGAACTGCCGGCTTTGCCATTGCTGATATAAACCGTCGTTGTCGTTTTTGTTCCGGTGTTTCTGAAGTTGAGACTTGGGCTGTCGAACGATTTTGAGTACCAAAAAAGTCGTTCATTAAATAGCGCACCCCCACGCCACCGCCGATGACAAATAGTGCGAGTACAAAAATCAGCGTTGCCACACCCGATTGATTATTCTTTTTACGTCGACGCTTCTTGGCCAAAAATTTAATCTCCTAGTTATCAATTTTCTACCAATTAAGTTTAACATGACTACGTTAGCTGTGACTGTAAATAATTCATTAATAATCGACCTAATTCAGGGTCGTCGTTTTTAAACGATCCGTCACATGATAAAACTTTGGCTTGGTTCGGGAAAGCATCTCTGGTGTTAGTTGCAACTTAACAATGCCAAGTCGGTTATACGGTTCATAATAATACGACCGACTCTCAGTGCTCGTTGCGGCCCGATATACCGAATAGTTTTGCTGATAAGCCTTACTCTTGGGCACACTCACACTGTTTAACAAGTGCCAAGTACTAATCACAGTGGCTTCCTCATCAGCTGGTTGATCAGTCCGTTCCTTGTAGTAGGCGGCTCGAATAAACCGTGACCCGGGTGTATAAGACCCTGAGGGCGTTTTTTTACCCGAAAAACGACCAGTCGTTACGCGAGGTGTATTGAGTGGCACGGTCCCCGCTTTGAAGGCGGGGGTGAACGTCATGTAGTCGTCGAGTTGCCTAAGCTGCCGTTTAAAGTCGTAAGCGTTTGTAAGTATCCCTAGCGGATTTTCAATCACCTTCAATGGCCGGTGCGACGTTTCAATTGCAACGATCCGGCCAGTGGCGTCCGAAGCGACAAAGTGCAGTTCTGGGTGGCCATATGGCTTAACTGCGTTTTCACCACTCATCATTTGAATTTCGGGTAAGTGGGCTTCAATTTCAGCAATTGACTTAAAATGCCCCAAGAGGTAAAGCGGCAATTCAAATGGCGCCAGCGAAATCAGGTCATCTGACGCTGTTTCATCAAATAAAGCACCATTGGTAAACGTCAATTTCTGAACGCTCAAGCCATATTCATTAATACCATCTGAAATATCGATTTCGGCATCGTGAGCACCGCCACTACCGATAATACCATAGCGATTCTGATACGAATGGTCATCAAAGACCGAACGCCACTGATATTGTCTAGGAACAAAAACGGGTTCTGCACCCAATGCATGCCAATCCATTGTTCGACCGAGTACGTGACTACCGTCCAATGCAATTTGGTAAATACTCGTACACATAACAACTACTCCTTTAACTGACTGAGGGATTTTAACGTTTGTTCAAATTGCGTATCAATTTCGCGTTGCGCTTTTTCTGAAATCTGATTAGTTCGAGATTGCTTGGCAAGAATAGGCTGCGCAACCTTCAGGTAAGTAAATAAGATTTGACTGACATCAAGCTGATAAGTCGTTGCTAATTGATTAGCTAAATTAAATCTTTTATCTGTGTTTAAGTCCTGGAAAGGGCTCTGATAATGGTCTGACATGATGCCACCGTCCTTTATGTTCGTGGTTTCTTATTATAAGAAAAGTTTCAAAAAATTGATACTATTTTGTTCAACAAGTTGTTTCACCTTGTGTGTTAAATTTTGTTGAATCACGCCCAAACCGTGTCAGGCTATGTTAATATAGAACTTATATCTATGCACCACACACGGTGACTTCTTAAGGGAGATTTTTTCAATGAAAGAGCGGATACGTCAGTTACATGATCATCGAATCTTTTCATTGTTGTTTTGGCTCATCGCAATCTTTATTGCAATCGTGATGATGCCTAACACCTCTGACTTGATTCAAACCAGCGGTCAACCACAATTGGCCAACAATAGTCAACCTATGACCGCACGTAGTATACAAAACACTTGGGGTCGCAACATCTCGGGTACATACAACGTCACGGCAGTTTTTAACAACCCTAGTGGTAAGTTAACGACAGCGCAACAGCTAAGTATTGACAAAACTGTCCAACGCTTAACTAACAAGGAAAAAGTCTATGGCATCAAGTCAATTCAAACGATGACGACTAACCCCACTGCCAAGAGTCAGTTTTATTCTAAGGATCAATCAACTGAGATCATCACAATTGCCATTGATCGATACCAGGGTGATTCTCGGGTCCTGGCTAAACAGTTGCAGTCCCAGATCAAAACAAACGGCTTAAGAACATACCTAACCAGCCCTGAACTGGTCAACGACGCTGCTAATCAAAAAATTAGCCAAGTCACTACGTTTACCGCAATTATCGGTTTTATTTTAAGTCTTCTTATTATCGGCGTTATTTTTAAATCCCTGATTGCACCACTGATTTCAACGTTATCAATGCTGATGATGTTCGCAGTTTCTCTCGGCTTGATCAATAATCTTGCCAGTCACACCGGCTTTCCTTATTCGGAGTACTTGCCACTCCTCATCTTACTTGTAACGCTCATTTTGGGGACGCTTGGCCATTACCACATCTTTAACGCCTTCAAAGCCCACCTAGAAGCTGGCGAGAATGCGACTGCAGCAACGACTCATAGCATTCAGAGTAGTCGTAACTTCCTCTTTTTGTTGGGTGGTACGTTAACCGTTATTTTTGCAAGCTTTTACTTCTTCAGCTTTTCAACGCTTCGTGCCATGTCAGGCCTAGCTTTAACTACCCTAATTGTCACCCTCGGCTTAATTACGATTGCACCCATCTTCTTGCAATTATTGGGTGAACGCTTCTTCTGGCCTGCTGTTGAGTTACCAACTAAACCACATCGTTTCTGGACCTGGATGGGGCAATTTGGTCTCTGGCAACCATTTATTGCGATTATTGCCGTGCTATATTGTGTCGGACCATTTGCGGTTCTCTACCACGACAATTTGAACTTCTCGGCTGCCAAAACCGTTTCACCTAATAACCAGGCCGTCATGGGGATGCGTGTCTTAAACGCCCACTTTGGTGAAGGTAAAGCAACGCCAGTCACCATTTATGTTCAAAGTAACCAACGGGTGGACAACGAGAAGGCCCTCCTACAGCTAGATAATTTAACCACTAAACTTCAATCAATGCCCGGTGTTGCCAGTGTTACTTCACTGACACAACCTAACGGGCAACCAATGACGGAGTACTACGTTAATACCCAGCTTAACCAAATGAACGTCACCCTAAAAGGTGCCACCGATCAGCTTTCCCAACTCGAAACTGAATTAAAGAGTAACCGAAGTGAACTTAACCAGGTTAAATTAAACGCGACTGCAACCAAAATCGACAGTTTAGTGACCCGCGCCAATAAGCTTAATTCTGATACAAGCACTGTTCGATCACAGGTCTCTCAAATTGCTGGTCGAGCAACTGTTTCACAGCAGTCCAGTGCAAGTGCTAAAGTTAAACGTTACCAGCGTTTATTAGCCTTAATTAGCACCCAGCTTCAAACAGTGGCCAGCAACATGAGAGCCCTTGGCAACCAAGCTTCAACTGCCGGCACTGAAACAGCTTCTGTGCAGACCAGTGTTTCGGGTTATGCTAGTCAAATTTCAGCAATTCAAAGTAGTTTGAAGAAAACAACTTCAAGTCTTACTGGTCTAATTAAGTCCTACAATAACGTTTACAGTTACCTCTCTGCTTTGCAGACTTCCGACGCTGCCAAAGTGTATTACATTACACCAGAACAATTAACAAGTATGCAGTTCCAGCAGTCACTGTTATCAAACACCAGCGGTGACTACAAGACTACGCAACTGCAGGTCTACCTCAAGTCATCGGCAACCAGTTCTAATAATGCAGCGACACTTAAAAAGCTGAAGTCCGAAGTGAACACACAGTTACAAGGCACAAGTCTCAGCACCGCTCAAATTGCATATACTGGCCAACCGGTTGTTCAAGATACGGTCGAACAAGCCATTAAGGCACACATTGGCACACTACTATTTACCATTGGTGTCATTTTATTCTTGGTCATTGCAATCGTCAGTGGATCGGTTCTTCAACCAATTTACTGGTTGTTAACTTATGGATTAGCCATTCTTGGTGGTGTTCAGGTCGCTCAATTAACCAGCCACTTTATGTCAGGTGACCCAACCTTCAACTGGCAAGTCCCATTAATTGCCTTTGTGCCACTATTAATCGTTGGTGTCAGTCAATTATTACAACTGGCCATCAGCTATCGCTTTAAGGAAACCAACCTGCTTGATTGGGTGCTGCCAGGTGTCACGTCACTGGGACAATCAATCAGACACGTTATCTTTACCATCTTGGTCTTCTGCTTAGTTCTATTCACTGCTAACTTTGCACCGTTGACCCAAGCTGGTTTGATTATTTTAATTGCAACCGTTATTTTCAATATCATTTTGCCGATCATTGTAACGGCAGTCGGCAAATTAACGGTTACCCTACCTTCAAAGCGTCCTCATTTGCGACGTCATGCTAAGTAACCCAAGCTAGTAAGCAAGCCCCCTAGAGCAAATTCTCTAGGGGGCTTTTTTAGTGTAGCTTTCAAAGCATCTATCACGTTTAACAAATTACCGACAACCCGATAATCAACATGTAACGAAGATAACCAATGTAACCAAAAAAAGTCACATTGGTTTCTTCGAACGACTTGCTTAACTCGAGGTTGGCTAACAGTCTTACTAGATTTCAATATTGTTATCTGGCCTAAATACAAAAAAAGCTCAGGTCCCGGCCATAAAATCGAACAGGCCCGTAGACTCCAAACCATGAAACCGCGAGCCCGTTCGATTTTATTTTGGGGTCTGAGCGCTTCTCGATTCGGTCTCATTTTTAGCATTTATTGCGCATCAACCGGCTGTAGCTGATAACGAATCTCGCCATCCTTGTAAAACCCATACAATATCTGTTTCTTACTTTCATCGAAATAACCCATATTGATCATCGGCTGTTGGTCAACGATTTCGACGCCTTTAAACGCCTTTGAGAAAAATTGCCGGGTAAAACCCATCTCCTCATCAATATTACGCATCTTCTCGACGGCAGCTGGCAAGCGGTACCCTTGGTCAAGGAGTCGCTTAATAATTCGAACCTCTAAGAAGGTGTGGAAGTCATAGACGCGTGCTTTATTCTGGTCACTCCGGGCCATTGCTTGAATATAGCCGCGTTGTTCCCAATACCGTAACTGTCGCGAAGAGACCTCAGTCATCCGACTTAGTTCGCCAATCCGAAAAACTAGCTTTTCAAAATTAATCAAGTTTGGAATTCGATGTTCTAAATCACTCATGTGATAAACCGCCTCTCAGGTAATCCTATGCCCCTATTATTTCACATTTTTTACATAAGTTACAATTTATTACGACTAGTTTAACTTCATTGACATTACTTTGTTACATAGTTGACATATTCGACCAGTACACTAGTAACCGTACATAAAAACGGGATAAGTTAGGGGTCTTAATTAGACATGAAGAAGTTAATCGTTAAAGGTATCATTGCAGTTGCCGCATTATTTAGTTTCAGTATTGCTGGTGTTCAAGCATCAACGACTGCTCAAGCAGCCACGACCGATGCAACTTATAGCACTGTTTATAACACTGCCAAGAAGTATCTTGGTAAGCCATACGTTTATGGTGCCACTGGTCCACGGGCTTTTGATTGCTCAGGCTTCACTGGTTACGTTTATAAAAAAGCCGCTAAGATTACTTTGCCACGTACAGCACAAGCCCAATACAATGCTTACAAGCATGTTAGTGCTAGCAAGGTCACTAAGGGTGACTTGGTCTTCTTTGGTTACAGCAAGCACAGCATTAGCCACGTTGGTCTTTACGTTGGTAATGGCAAGATGATTGATGCTCAAAACCGCGGTGTAGTTACCGAAAAGGTTCACGCACCTTGGTGGCATGTTGTCGGTTACGCACACGTCACTGACTTTAGCACAACTACTACAGATTAATTTCACACATAGCTAAGACCTCAAACGGGTGTTGAATTTCGATTTGAAATTCAACACCCGTTTTTATTTACGCTACCCTACCGTTTCAAAGTCATCGCGTAGTGTTTAATACCAACCTCTTCAAAGGGCTGACCAGTACGCTCAAAGCCCAGTTGTTCGTAGAGTCCTACCGCCGTCGCCTGAGCATTTAGTGTTATTAGCGTTCCGGAGTCACACGTCTTAATAATTTGTTGCAGTAACTGGGCCGCATAACCGTGATGCCGATACTGTTCAACCGTTGCAACCCGTTGAATATGTACCACGCCCTGTTCGACTTTAAGTCGGGCCGTCGTCACCGGTGTCTGTGACACATAACCAACATAGTGTGTTGTTTGATCATCTAACCCGTCAAATTCAAGTTGGGCATCAATACCTTGTTCCGTAACAAAAACTTGTTGTCTAATTTGGCTAGCATCCTGATACACTGCGTTACTCATTCCCGTTCCTGATTTGACTTCCATACCTGCACCTCATCATCTTCGTTTGTTTAATTATACGACAACCGTCAAACACTATTTATTCAAAGCGCTTTCTTTACCGCCATCATGCTTTTTCTTCGGCTTTAGCGGGTGATTATGCTATACTGATGGCAATATTAATGAAGGTAGGCGAAGGTTGTGCAAACTCATCATATTTCATTATTAACGAAGGATGCTAAGCAAAACATCCACTTTTATACGCAAGTTTTGGGGTTACGACTTGTAAAAAACACGGTTAATCAAGAAAATATTCATATCAGACACTTATTTTACGGTGATTATTTAGGTACACCAGGCTCTGTCATCACCTTTTTCGTTTTACCATTGCTTGGTCGACGTACTGATGGCAATCACTTCATCAATGGTTTTAGCTTGGCCATTCCAACTGGCAGCAAGGCCTTCTGGCAAGCACGGTTAGCTGATAACGGCATTGAAAGTCGCGACACAGCAACTGGTTTGGCCTTTGAAGATCCAGAACAAATTCCAGTTAACATGATTGAAACAGATGCACAGCTGACGGAATGGCAGATCGTACCCAATAACGGTATCGACGCCCAGTATCAGATTACCCGGTTTCTAGGTACTGAGCTTCACGTACCCGATGTCTCCGCCTCACAAGGCTTCTTTGAGCAACTTTTAGGACTAACGGTTACCGATAACCAAGTTGAACTTGACGGTGCGCAGGCAATCAAATTAGTACAGACTGACGACTTTGAGCAAGTTACCCGTTTCGGTCGTGGCTCAATCGACCACGTTGCATTACGCGTTGAAAACGAAGCCGAATTGCTCTCGCTCTACGATCGCGCTAAGGAACAAGGTTGGGATATTGAAATGTACCGTGACCGTGGCTGGTTCAAGAGTCTCTACATCCGTGAACCTGGCGATAACCGTATCGAACTTGCCACCCCAACACCTGGCTTTAGCTTAGACGAGCCAATTTTAACGATGGGTAACAGCCTTGGTTTAACACCTAAGTTCGAATCTCATCGACAAGAGATCCTTGATTACTATGCTAAACAGCACGTTGATTTCACTGATGATGGCGATTTAACCAATTAGCAATACTACGAAACACCCAACCACAAGTGACACCAGTAAAGGCCCCTCAGAATACCGATTGTGGTATTCTAAGGGGCCTTTACTGTGATCTAGCATTTAACAAACTATTGATTATAACTCTCAACGATAATATCGTCATCCGTCAACGTCAAACGAGTTAGACTCCCATTTGCCGGCCGAACCGTTAAATCATACTTTCCCTGGCCATACCGTTCCATCAGGCTCAACAACGTATTGCCATGACTGATCAACAAGACGTTATCGCCATCCTTCAATGCCGGATTATGACGAATAAGATCAAAGCCCTGGTCAACTCGCTGCCAATACTCGTCGTTATTTTCAGCTTGGTGGAAAGGATCAGCTTCTTTAAGATAATCCTTGGCTTTACCAATTGAATACTTCGACACAATGTCCTTAAAGGTTGGCAAGCCATGAGGCGCACCTGCTAAGTACCAGGCTTGCGCCATATCATTGCCTTCGTAATAGCCGTAAAATTCCTCACGAAAATACATCGCAGTTTGTGGCGCCTTAACTTCCGAAGCGCGGTTAGCTTTTAAGATTAATTTGGCCGTATCCATCGCACGAGTCGTATCACTACAATACGCCGCATCAAAATGCGTATCGGCTAACCGTTCACCGGTAGCCACCGCACCATCAATGCCCTTCTGGGTTAAAGGTGAATTACTCCATCCCTGAAGTTTATTGTAAATGTTGAAGTAGGTTTGACCATGTCGTACAACATAAAGATTAAGCTTTGTCATGAGACTGACACCTCGCTTTATTTATTACCTCAAGTATAGCATCATCCGAATTAATTGACAGCCGTTTTTGAAAACGGTTTCCAGTGCTGGATTGGTCCTTCGAGGCCTTAACTTTTTAATAAAATTACCGATAAAATGGCAATCACGCCTTAAAGTCTGCTAAACTAGTTGTCATTAATACATCGTTTTTTAAAGGAGCCAACATCTTGGAGTTATTGAAACGTTTGTGGCAAAAAACCAACACGCGATTGGGATTCGCAACGTTGTTGATTATCTGTTTTTGGTTAAAAACCCTGATCGCATACTTTGTTGATTTCCACATCACCTTAAATGATCCACTGCAGTTTATCCTATTTATCCTTAATCCGATACCAACTGCCATTATCTTTTACAGTCTGGCCCTCTACATCAAGCGCACCAGACTTTTTTACACGTCAATCATTATTTTAGACATTTTAAACACCGTGATGCTTTATCTCAACGTTATTTACTACCGTGAATTTACCGACTTCATGACGGTGGCGACTATGCTTGGTTACAGTAAGGTTAACCAGGGACTGAGTGGTAGCTCAGTGGCACTCACCAATTTTCACGATGTCTTCTTTTGGATTGACCTCGTGATTGTCGTGATCTTGTTACTCACTCGCCGAATGAAGACCGATGACAACCGTTTAAACTGGCGAGCTGGTTTTGCGGTGACCTCAGTGGGTGTGTTACTTTTCGGCCTCACAATGGCGGTTAGCGAAATGAACCGACCACAGCTGCTGACCAAAACGTTTGATCGTTCCTACGTGGTGAAGTACCTCGGTATTGATACCTTCACCATTTACGATGCTGCTAAGACCCAACATAATAGTGATGTGCGTGCAACGGCTAAGAAGTCCGAACTGACCAGTATTTTAAAGTTTGTTCATAAGCACTATGCCAAACCGAATAAAGCCTATTTTGGCAAGGCTAAAGGTAAGAACGTCATTGTCGTTCATTTGGAAAGTTTCCAGCAATTTTTGATCGATAAAAAAGTGAACGGCAAAGAAGTCACGCCGTTCTTGAATAAGCTGTACCACAGTCAATCGACGTACAGCTTTGATAACTTTTTCCACGAAGTTGGCCAAGGTAAGACCAGTGATGCTGAAAACATGCTTGAAACCAGTACGTATGGTTTACCACAGGGCTCATTATTCGCGCAACTGGGTAGTGATAACACCTTCCAAGGTGCACCATCGATTCTGCACCAAAAGCGTGACTACACCACTGCCGTTTTCCATGGCAACGTGGCCAGCTTCTGGAATCGGAATAACACCTATAAGAACCTGGGCTATCAATACTTCTTCGACGCGAGTTATTACGATACCTCTGGTGACAAATCGCTCGGGTTTGGTTTAAAGGATAAACTGCTATTCAACGATTCCGTCAAGTACCTCCAGCGTCTGCAGCAACCGTTTTACGTGAAGTACCTGACAGTAACCAATCACTTCCCATTCTCGCTAGACAGTGAAGATCAAGATGATGGTTTTAAGGCACCTGACACTGGGGACAAAACGGTGAATAACTACTTCAAGACCGCGCATTACCTAGATGAAGCCATCAAGGAATTCTACAGTTATCTGCACAAAACTGGTCTTGATAAAAAGAGTATGATTGTCCTTTACGGTGATCACTATGGTATCTCGAACTCTGAAAACAGCGCACTAGCCAAGGTACTGGGTAAAAATGCCGATGACTGGACCGATTTTGATAACACACAACTCCAGCGCGTACCATTAATGTTCAATATGCCAGGCACTAAGGGTGGCTTTATCGATCACACTTATGGTGGTGAAATTGACGTGTTGCCTACCCTCTTGCACTTGCTGGGTATCAGTACCAAAGAATACATTCAATTTGGGACCGACTTGTTCTCCAAGGAACATGATCAAGTCGTCGCTTTCCGGAATGAAGACTGGGTCAGTGATAAATATACTTGCTTGTCAGGAACACTGTACGACAACAAGACTGGCCAAGAACTACATCCGGATAAAAAATTACAAGCTCAAATTGATAAAGTCCAAGATCAGGTTAAGCAAAAACTCTCCCTTTCAGATTCCTTAAACCAAAAGAACTTACTCCGGTTCTACCATCCAAAGGGGCTGAAAGCTGTTAACCCAGCGGATTATAACTACGCTGACGGCTTAACTAAGGAGATTAAAATTGAAAAGGCACTCAAGAATAAATCAACGAGTCTTTACTCTGAAAAGGGTGGTTCAACTCAGTCTGACTACAAGACGAATGCACCAGAATTGAAACACAAGTCCACCGATACTAACCGAATCAAAATCACTAATCCGGATGCCAACAGTGGTGATAAATAATCATTTAACATTACAAAAACGCATGATCAGCAAATTTTGTTGGTCATGCGTTTTTTTTTCAATCTACTGGTTGCTTTATTTCTGTTTAATAATTGAAGAAGAGTGCATTGGGCCGCGTCGATCCGGATACAGCAACTGCATAATGGCGTTCACGGCAATTGGTGCTTCACCAAATGCGGTTGCAATCAAGGCCTGCTTGCCTGGATAGGTTACACCGTCGCCAATGGCATAGACCCCTGGTACGCTAGTTTGCATCGTTGAATCCACCTTAAACAAACGGTGATCCGTTTCCAGCTGAATTCCCCAACCATCAACCGTTTTGTGGTCGGACGTAAACCCGTAACTGACAATCACATCGTCGACTACTAGCGTCTTAAAATCATCGTCTGACCGCATCTTTTTGAGCGTGACTTCAAGTCCCGACTCTTTTTGAGTAATCGCATGAATCATGTACGGCGTAATCGTCTCAATGGCGTCACTATCTTTCACCTGAGCTACGGTGTGTTCCAGAGCTCGGAATTCATTACGCCGGTGAACGAGGTGCACTGATTTGGCAACGGGTGCCAGCATAAGTGCTTCATCAAGCGCTGAATCGCCACCACCGGCGATGAGTACTCGCCGACCGCGAAAATGTTCAAGATCAGTCACCGCATAGAATAAGTTTTTACCCTCAAATTCCGCCACGTTATCAATATTCAGTGGCCGGGGTGAAAAGGAACCATTCCCAACTGCAATTAAAACTGTCTTAGTTGCACTTACGCTTGCAGGAGTAGTGACTTCAAACCCACCGGAAACGGCTTTGATGTCCGTCACAGTCTGCTCTGTTTTGACATCGATTGGAAACTGTTTGAACTGTTGCAACTGTTGATCAATGAGATGTTGCGCTTGAATGTCTGGAATACCAGCAACATCTAATATCCGCTTTTCGGGATAAAGTGCACTGACCTGCCCGCCAAGAACGGGTAAACTTTCAACCAACTGGGCCGAAGCTTCACGCAACCCAGCGTAGAATCCGGCGAAAATGCCTGCCGGTCCTCCACCGACAATTGTTAAATCATATTGTTCATCCAAAATGGACACCTCTTTCAGCTCTAATTAATAATGTGTTGTCCCTGTAACGTTCGTACTTCTCTTAATCCAGCGTCAATTAGGACAAAAATTGCGACCCAACCGACGATGATGATCAACCATTTTTGAAGGTCGAAATCTGAAACGATTGGAATGGGAATCTCCCAATCCCAAGCGGCGTGCAGTAATACCGCTAATACGTAAAATCGCAAAAATTTGGGTCTTACCATGGTTTTGCCTTGAACGGGTTGACGACCCTCTTTTGCCAGTACGATGGCCGCACCAATAATTGCTGACCAAATCGTGTGGGTACCGATTGCCTGCCAACTTCTGACAAACAGCGTTACCAAGCCAAATTCACCAGTGTATCCTGACGTTTCAAACACCGCAAAGCCAGCACCAACGCAGGCACCGATTAACAAACCATTGAAGATATAATTCAAGCGAAAACTATTAATAAAGTAGCCAATAATCAGCAACTTTGCGGTCTCTTCAATGAAACCAATCGCAATTGCGGACCAAAGATCGACCCCGTTGCCTGACGGAATAATTTGGTACAAAATCATGGTTGCAATTAATGACGCAATTCCGCCAATCAAAAACACCTGTGTCGCTTGAAAAACCGAGATGTTTTGGTAAACATTAATTTCAAAAAACATAATGGCTAACGAAAACGGCACCGCTAATGAACCAATAAACACCATTCCCGGCACGGCTTTATCACTGTGAAATACTAAAAACAGTAACGTTAGCAGTCCAAAGCTAAGACCCAGAAGTGCCAAAACTCGTGAGAATAACCAGGGTTTGACTGGTGCAGATGATACTGCAGATAAACTGGGGGTTGTCGTTTTAGTGCCAACGATAAATAGGGCATCCGCCTCATCCTTATCGTGGCGCTTGAACACTTCAGAAAACATGCGAAACAGGTGAATTTCAACCGCGGTATCGTCACCAGTCCACTCATTGAGTTCTTTAGTAGCATCATCGAGTAAATTATCTCGATGCTTTTTTGGTTGTGCTTTCGGATCCGTCAAATTTTGAGTCATAATCGCCTCCCGCAAACATGTTTAGTCTACTAACTAAAACGACTCAGCGCAAGCGGTTCATTACCGGACTTGTCAAGAATTGTGGATCAACTCACCGACACGGCTTGCTTTCCCCCGATATTCTCGGTATTATGAAAGTGTATAGTACAGCGCTTTCAACTTAATGATACAGTGAGACTCGGTATAAGTCTCACCGATGGAGGTTTTTTGATGGCTACAAAGAAAATGATTTTGGATTTAGATACTGGTATTGACGATTCGCTTGCAATCGCATACGCGCTTGCTGCACCTGACGTTGATTTGATCGGTATCATCGGATCATATGGTAACGTTTATGTTAAAGATGGCGGCATTAACGCGCTCAAGATTTTGGAATTACTTGGCGCAACTGATGTGCCAGTTTACCTCGGTGAAAGTCACTCCCTTACAAGTGACCACTTTGACCGAATGGCTGTTAGTGCACGAATCCACGGTGAAAACGGGATCGGTCAAGTTGAATTACCAGAACCCGCCCGCCAACTTGAAACGCAATCCGGTGTTGATTTCTTAATTGACGCCGTTAAACAATACGGCAAAAACCTCACGTTAGTGCCAACTGGTCCTTTAACCAACTTGGCAAAGGCCCTTGAAAAAGCGCCAGAAATTGCGACTGAAATTGGTAATGTCACCTTAATGGGTGGCGCTTTAACCGTTGAAGGTAACGTGAATGCTTATGCCGAAGCCAACATCAACCAAGACGCTGAAGCTGCCAACGCAGTCTTCACCAGCCCAATGCACCTGACCATGGTTGGTCTTGATGTGACGTTACGAACACTTCTGACTCGTAAAGAAACCTCACTCTGGCGTGAATTAAACACGAAGTCAGGAACCGCCTTTGCTGACCTAGTCGACTATTATATTGAAGCCTATGAAGAAACTAATCCACAAGTGCCTGGTTGTGCATTGCATGATCCACTAGCTGTCGGTGTCGCTTTGGATCCAAGCTTTATCACCACGCTTGGCCTAAACATGTTTGTCTCAACTGACAAGGCCACATACGGTCGAACCATTGGCGATCAGGCCCGCCTCGATCAACCAGAAACCAACGTCAACGTTGGGATTAACGTTGATGCTGACCGTTACCTGGAAACCTTTATGAACTACTTAACTGGTTTGTTTAAACAAAACTAATGCATTAGCAAGAACCATCAATGCCCAAGATTAGGTATTGATGGTTCTTTTGTTTTTTATACGAAAGTATTATCTAATGCTCGTTAAAATACTGGTTAACAAATTGCGCAACGCCGTCATCCTCATTGGAAGCGGTATGATACTGAGTCAACGCAGTAATTTGGGGTTGAGCATTCGCCATGGCAACACCCACCCGCGCAGCTTTCAACATGCCAGTATCGTTTTCAGCATCCCCAAAGGCCATTAATTGTGCTTCATCCCAGCCAAAGTGAGCTAGTAAAGCATGCAACCCAACTGCCTTATCAGTTGTTGGACTCAAAAACTCCAGGATGTGTGGTTGGGACCGGGCAACGTGATACTGCTGTTTCAGTTCGGTCGGTAATGCATCCGTTAAGCGGTCTAATATCTCTGGCTTTTGAGCTGCCACAACCTTTGCGTAAAGTTTGTCAGGCAACTGGTCAAACGTCATGGGTTCAAATTTAATGTTACCGCCCAACTGATAAGTCGAGGCAACTAAATCGGTCATCGGATAAACCTGTTCAAAATTCAAGACATCCATTGGAAATTGGTTGGCTTGGCTAAAGTCGTGTAATGGCTTGAGTTCAGCTTTGGTAATGCCCTGCTGTGCCAGCACCGTTCGGCTTGTATTATTGATAACTAATGCACCATTAAATGTAATCGTAAAATCATCGGGTTGAGTTAACCCAAGCTGTTCAATATAATGCCAAATAGCGTTAATTGGCCGCCCCGTACACAGTACGACCTTTACGCCCTTCGCCGTAAGTGCTTTTAAGGCCTTTTCGTTGACTTCACTGATGCGTTTGTCATTAGTAAGTAAGGTATTATCCAAATCTAACGCAACTAACTTGATCATTTTGCCACCTCATTATGTTTAATCTATTCAAATTCTTGGTGCGACTACTTTAGCGCCGCCTCAATTAACTTTAACACACCGTCCTGGTTATTCGTTAGCCCGGTCACCAACGCAACTTGTTGTCGCACACTTTCAGGAGCATTTTGCATCACGTATCCCTGCTGTGCCATTGCCAACATCTCTAAATCGTTGCCACTGTCTCCAAAAGCCATGGTTTCGGCCGGGGTCACTTGCCATTGCGTTTGTAGTTTGGCTAAGCCGTACGCCTTATTGACGTGAGGTAACACAACATCAAGGCCACCTAATCCGCTTGATGTGGCACGCAGTTGGCCGTGAAAGGCCTCGTTTATTAACCGCTCTTGTTCGCTCACGTCAAATTGGGGCCAGGTAATGTCAACTTTATAAATTGCATCGGTCACTTCAGCCAAATCTGGCACGTGCGTTAAGTTACCGTAAAAATAACTGGATTGCTTAAAACGCTTCAAACTAGGTAACATCTCGGTATAGGCTGCTTGTCGGCCAGACAAAAGAATCCAGGCGTGCTCAAAGAGTGGTTGATTAGCCAGCCAGTTTAAAAATTCACGTAATAAATCAGCCGGTATCACATCTTCACTAATGGTCTGATTGCCTTGAACAATGTGCGCGCCGTCCTCACACAAGTAAGTGATTTCACCGGTTACGCCTTCAAAGTATGGTGGCAAATGTGGATATTGATTTCCGCTCGCTACTACAAAGTGAATATTTCGCTTACCCATCTTTGTCAGTAGGGTTTGAAATAGTGGTTGGTTATATGTCCCTTGGTCGTTTAAAAACGTCCCGTCCATATCTGTTGCAATCAGTTTTAACGTCATGCCCGTCGCCTCCTGCGTGGCTGGTAAATTTAATTGAGTTGGTTTCCAAACAAATATAGCATTTAACTGGTCAAAAATCGACCTGAGTTAAATGCTATCTGGTTGAACTTAACGATAATTGTTATTTAGCTGTCGGGGCCCATTGCCAAGGATCCTGTCGCCATTTTTTTAGAGAAGCGAGTTCTGTTTCATCAATGTCATGATTTTCATTGGCTAGCTCAACCAACGTACTGTAGTTGGTCAAAGTATGCAATGACAGACCAGCAGCTTCAAAATTAACCGTACTATCTGGCAGCTCATACGAAAAAATCCCCAAGACGCCAAGAATGGTTGCACCAGTTGCCTGTACGGCTTTAGCGGCGCCAAGTACACTACCACCAGTCGAAATCAAGTCATCGATCAAAACCACTTTATCGGCCATCGTAATCTGTCCCTCGACTTGTTTGCCAGTCCCGTGGTCCTTTGGTTTCGAACGCACATACCCCATAGCGAGTCCCAAGCGATCGGCAACGATGGCAGCATGCGGAATTCCGGCAGTTGCAACGCCGGCAATCACAGTTGCATCTGGAAAATGCGCTTTGATGTATGTTGCAAGACCATCCGCAATATGGCTGCGTACCGCTGGAAAAGCAATCGTTCGCCGATTATCTGTATAGATGGGTGCCTTGATGCCGCTGGCCCAAGTAAACGGCTGGTTTGGTGAAAGGGTGACTGCATTGATTTCAAGTAAATCTTTAGCGATTAAACGTGCAATGTCTGTCATGATTATAGCTCCCATTCTGTCAGAATTTTTTGATAAGCAGCAACCGGATCGGCGGCTTTGGTAATTGAACGCCCTACTACTAGTCCGTTACTCCCTAATTTGGCGGCTTGTGCAGGTGTCACGACTCGCTTTTGGTCGTCCACACTATCCGTTGCTAATCGAATCCCAGGGTTGATACACAAAAAATCATCGCTGGTTGACCGGTGAATCATTGGATCTTCGAGTGCTGAAGCAATCACACCATCCGCACCACTACTTTGTGCAAGTTGGGCGTAGTGTCTGACTGATTCAGTTAAACTCGCATTGACCAATTGTTCTGACCGCATTTGTTCTTCTGAAGTCGAAGTCAATTGGGTAATTGCCAGCAAGTGGGCTGGTTTAACCCCCGCTTTTTGGCTACCGCGTAATAGTCCCTTTTTGGCTCGCCGAATCATCTCAGCGCCCCCAGCGGCATGCACTGTTACCATTGATACCTCTTGTTGTCCCAATTGATACATGGCCTGTTCAACGGTGTTAGGAATATCATAAAGCTTGAGGTCTAAGAAAACCTGAATGCCGCGTTTGCGTAATTCGGCCAAAATCTTTGGCCCTTCAAAGTAGAAGAGTTCCATCCCAACTTTAACAAATAGTTGCTCTTGATGTTCAAACTGGTCTAAAAATGAAAAAACTTGTTGTCGATCCTCGAAATCTAACGCAATAATGATTGGTCGCATGAACTTCACCTTTCTACAGCAAAAAACCGTCTAGCCCACGGCTAAACGGTTCACTGATCCCACACTACTGGTGGGTTTATCCGTAAACTTGTTAGTCTCTCTGGGCTAATTTAAAGATTTGTTGTACTGAGTTTAACGCACTTCATCAACAATCGTCAAGTGCAGTTCAAATTGAAATCTAAGTCCTGAAAATCAATTGACGCTGACTTAGCTTTTACAACTGGGGGTTGAATAATTCAAAACACTATGTCACAATGACTTCAACAACGGTCTGGGACCGTAAAAATAACAAATGCCCGTGAGCATTTATTTTGGAGGCAACTTAATATGGAAACCACTACGCACAACCACGCGTTAACTACCAACCAGAAATGGACGATTGCATCGACCTCAGCTGGCTTTGCTTTAGAGAACATGGACGTTTTGTTTCTCTCATTCGCATTGTCATCGATCATCGCTGATTTACACATCAACGGTGCTCAAGCAGGTTTGATTTCGTCGATTACGAATTTAGGTATGTTAGCGGGTGGTATTTTATTTGGCATTATTGGTGATCGTGTCGGTCGTGTCAAAACTTTCTCGCACACTGTTTTCATTTTTGCAATTGCCACCGCAGCCATGTACTTTGCCCACAGCGTTGCGATGGTTTATCTTTGTCGTTTTATTGCTGGCGTCGGCGCCGGTGGTGAATACGGCGTCGGCATTACGCTGATCGCCGAAAACTTTAAGCATAACAAGATTGGTAAGATGACTTCAATTGCAGCCATTGGTGGTCAAATTGGCGCCATTCTAGCTGCCATCGCAGCAGCCTTTATCATCCCCGATTTTGGTTGGCGGGCACTATTCTTGTTCGGTTTGATTCCCGTTATTTTGACCTACTTCATTCGTCGTCACCTACACGAAAGCCCTGAATTTTTGGCGGCTAAACAAGCTGAAAAGGACGCTAGTAAACGGGTCCGCGTCAGTGCCCTGTTCAAAACGCCCCAATTAACTTATCAGACCATCGCACTCATGGTCATGGTAATCGTCCAAATCGCTGGTTACTTCGGCTTAATGAACTGGTTACCATCCATCATGCAGCAAAAACTTGGTTTGAGTGTTTCAGGTAGCTCGATCTGGATGATTGCTACAATCGTTGGGATGAGTATCGGTATGATGACTTTCGGTAGCATTTTAGACTACTTCGGCCCACGGCGGGCCTTCGGAATTTTCCTGATTGCATCGGCCATCGCAGTTTTTGCCATCACGCTAGCCGTCAATGAAGTCACCTTATTGATTGCAGGTGCTGTGCTTGGCTTCTTCTCAAACGGTATGTTTGGTGGCTATGGTGCCGTTATCTCACGCCTATATCCCACTGAGATTCGATCAACCGCTAACAATGTGATTGTTAACGTTGGTCGTGCAATCGGTGGTTTCTCGAGCGTTGTGATTGGTTTCTTGATGGATCATTATACCTTGTTCATCGTAATGGGCTTCCTTTCAATCCTCTACTTGATCAGTTTTTGTACCATGCTTACCATTCCTAACTTAAAGAAACTTGGTAATCATTAACACAGAATTGCATTTTCATTGCAAAATTATTTTAGACCGTGTACACTTGTGAGTGAACTAAACGTTATCTGGGGTGCCTTTTGGCTGAGATACACCCATTGAACCTGATCTGGTTAGTACCAGCGAAGGGAGCATAATGCACGATAAATCGCATTTAAATTTAAATTGCCAAAAGGACGACCCGAAGATAACAATTGCTATCTTCGGGCCGTTTTTTGTGTTCAGCATTTGGTTTTCTCAACAACGTTTAGCATCAATTATTATAGGGAGGTCGCTTTCATGAAAGCTTCAAACGCTTGGCATCTTCGCGACATTATTTTACTAACTTTAATTGCTATTTTCTTCGGTGTGATTTACTGGGTGATTGGCCCGTTGTATAACGTGCTAACCCTCGCACTGACACCAGTTGGCCTTGGCCCAGCTGCCAACGATATTTTAATGGGCGTCTGGGTAATGGCCGGACCATTAGCCGGCTACCTCTTCAAACGCGTTGGTTCCGCATTTTTAGGTGAATTTTTAGGTTCAATCGTTGAGATGTTTCTCGGCGGTCAATGGGGCGCTAGCACGATGATTTCTGGTGTCGTTCAAGGGGTTGCCTCCGAACTTGGTTTTACGCTGACCGGTTATAAACGTTTCGATTGGTTTAGCCTGAACTTAAGCGTACTTACTACAACCATCGTCACCTTTGGTTGGGATATGGCCCGTAACGGCTATGCTTCATACCACCTTGGCTTACTGGTCGCACTGTTCATCATTCGCTTAATCTCGACCTGGTTCTTTGGTGGCCTACTCTCCAAGATGATCGTCAACTTACTTGATCGAACTCACCTAATGCAAACACAAACTCGTTAGAATTGAGGTTATTTCATGGCAACAATTTCAGTCGATCACTTATCCTTTTCATACCCAACCGAGGACGGTCAAACACCACTTATTTTGTCAGACATTTCGGCAACTTTTGCGAGTGGCGCCTTTACACTACTGACGGGGCCTTCAGGTTCAGGTAAATCCACTCTCATGAAACTGATCAGCGGGTTATATCCTCATTTTGCTGGTAAAGTGATGGCTGGTACGATCACCATTGATCAACGACCAGTTTCCCAAATTGATGAGACCAAGCGTAGCCAGATGGTCGCCATGATGTTTCAAAATCCCAACCAGCAGTTTGCCATGGACACTGTGGAACGCGAGCTGATATTCGCACTTGAAAATCAACAACTGGCGCCGGCTGACATGATGCCGAAAGTGGATGCTGCGCTTACCTACGTGGGCATTGAGGCCCTGCGTCACCGAAAACTGAATAGTCTCTCAGGTGGCGAAAAACAAAAAGTCGCTTTGGCCGTCATTATTGCCATGGATACCGACATTATTTTACTTGATGAGCCCTTTGCTAGTGTCGATCCTGATGCACGGCAGCTGTTACTGAGTAAATTAGTGCAATTGAATCAAGAACGACACAAAACCATTATCATCTCAGATCACGACCTAGAGGACTATGCGCCACTCATCGATAACCTTTACGTTCTAAACGCTACTGGTGACCAATTACGTTTACTGACACCGGAAGAGCAATCGGTTAAACTGGCACACTTTAAGCGGTCACATACGCACCAAGTTGCGCTATCCGCGCCTGATTCCTCTGATGAAGCATCGATCATCCTCCACCAACTGAAGCTTTCAGCAGGTGAAAGAACACTCATCGACCAGCCAGACTTCCGTTTTTACCGGCACCGAATTACGCTCTTAACCGGGCCAAACGGCACTGGCAAATCAACATTACTGTCCGCCCTCTCAAAGTTAACGGCTTACGCGGGATCCATCACAGTTAATCACCAAGAGGTCAGCCAGTTGCGGTCAAAGCAACTCTTTTTACAGGAAGGGCTTGTTTTTCAAGACGCCGACCAACAGTTTCTCAACGTAACTATGGCCGAAGAACTGGCACTTTCCATGAAAAACAGTCAAAAAATTGACTACTTCAAGCCGAAACTTGACGCGTTCTTAAAACAACTTCAATTGGACCAGTTGCAAGATCAGGTCGTTTACTCACTGAGTGGTGGTCAAAAAAAGAAGTTACAGATTCTTGAGATGTTAATCATGGCAACACCGATCCTACTTTTCGATGAACCGTTTACGGGTCTGGACTTTGCCTCGCTCCAAGCGATAATGGCAGTGATGCGGCAAGTCGCAACTGATTGTCAACAAACCTACCTCATCGTCAGTCACCAGTTATTTGGATTAGAATCCTTAGTTGACTATCACGTAACCTTAGACAATCAACATCTTCAATACGTGGAGGAATTAGCGTGAATCCCAGTTTAAAATTCTTACTTGCCATTTTAATTGCGCTCGAAATTTCGTTCACTAATGTTTGGATGGTGAACGTCTTGCTCGCCGTCATCGGCTTGATCATTATTCTTGCAAGTCGACCTTCAATCAAACGACTTGCCTTACTTTTCGTCGTACCACTCATTCCGGCTGTCGCACTAGCAGTTGCCATCTTGTTACAATCCAACGCTGGCACTCACTTTGCCTTAGTGCTCTTCACCCGGATCTACGCGTACGTTTTCGTTGGTTCGGCGGCCACTTTGACGACGCAAGTTTCTGACCTGGTCATGTCGCTGGAACAAAATGCGCACATTCCTAGTAAGTTCGCGTATGGCTTTTTAGGTGCCTTTAACTTGCTACCCAAAATTATTAGTGAAGTTAATATCATTCGTGCTGCCGGTAACATGCGTGGCCAACAGCTTCACTTTTGGTCACCGCAGCTTTATTTCAAAGCGATTCTTGCCTCCCTGAGTTGGTCCGAAAATCTGGCTGAAGCCATGACGTCTCACGGTTTTGTCGAAGATGCGCCTAGAAGTTATTACACTCAAATTCAGATTCGTTGGTGGGACTGGGGTATCCTGATCGTCAGTTTGGCGTTGCTTCAAGTGGCCCTCTTTGGACTCCACCTTCAATAGCGGCCCAATTACCACACCAGCATTTAACGCGCCATATCAAACCAAATGCACTATAATAGGCATAAAGAGGTGATCAATATGGAACGTCAACCACTAAAATTCACAACTGCTTTTGGTGTCATCGTGATGATCCTTGGCTTTTTGCTAGAGGCAGGCAGTTTCTTTTACCAGTCTGGGAGTGGCGTTAGTGCCGAATCAGTCTTTACCGGTGCTGTTGTCCTCACCGTTGGCCATGCTTTTTATGGTCTCAATAAGCTATGGTTTTCATTGACTCTGACGGCCATTAGTTCCATAGGGGTCGGTTATTTTGTTTTGGTTCAGACCAACAGCTGGTTATGGACGGTGATTTTAACGATTGCATTTTTTGCCTTTATTGTTTCATTGTTCAAAATTCGCTCATCTGTCCGACATCAGCATGGTATGTGGTAATTCGACCGACTGCCGCGATCATAGAAAATGGCTCACGACTTCCAAATTGGAAATCGTGAGCCATTTTCTATTTATAACTGAACCAGCTAGTAGGCATTGCCGACAACCGCATAAGTTGCGCCACCGTCCTTGGACTCAAGTAACTGTCCCTTACTATTCGTCTGGAACCAAGCCACTGTTGGGCTGGTGTTCGGATCAGCGCCCTGGGCCTTCATATTAGCAGATTGATGATTTTCAGTAACTTGAACTGTGTAAGTGCCAGCCTGAGATTGACTGAACTGCATCGATAAATCTTGTGGTGCATACTGATTACTCAACAACCGCGTAATTCGACTAGCCAGCGTTTTTTGAGAGATAGCTGGCGTAGCTTTAGCTGTACTTCGCGAAGATTGCTGACCGCTCGATTGTTGTGCGCTCTGTGAACTCTGACTGGAACTAGACTGACTCGAGGTCGATTCACTACTCTGACTTTCAGAAGTACTCGTCGATTCATCTGAACTAGTCTTTGAGCTTGACTGCTTGCTTGACGATCGACTTGAGGTCGTTTTATTCGAACTGTCATGCGTCGCTTGCGACTGCCCACCGCAACCAGCTAACAAGCCAATGACAGCAATTGGTAATACCAGTTTAATGACGTTTTTCATTTTAATCGGCTTTCCCAAGCAATCAGGATTGCCTACCCCCCTTTTATCTGCGCTTTTTCTACAGGTTCATTATACCATGTAAACCTTAAAACGCATTCAGGGACATGAAGATTACGACTTGGTCTTTGGCACGAAAATTAAACGAAGTTTACTTAACCGTTCCAGCAAAACTTGGCATGAAGTAAGAACTGATGGTCTCAACTTCAACGTTTTGGCCTGGCTGTGGTGCCGCAACAAACTGATTGTTACCAATGTAAATCGCAACGTGATATGTTGCACCGGCCTTACCCCAGAAGAGTAAATCACCTGGTTGTGCAGCTGAAACGGCTTTTTTAGTGACCTTGCCTTCTTGTGTAACAGTGTAGTGACCCAGGCTAACATTAGCCGCGTGAGCGTAAACGTAATCGGTTAAACCGGAGCAATCCATTCCGCTCAATGATTCACCACCCCACACGTAAGGAATGCTTTCAGTCGCTAATTTTTTGGCGAGTGCCACCACCGCTTTGGCACGGGAAGTCGTGGCCGTACTGGAAGCCGTTGTTACCGTCGCACTATCGGTTGAAGTCGTGTTAGTTGCAGCAGAAGACGTCTGAGTAGTCGACGCATCTTGATTGACGGCATCATGGGCAGCCTTGGTGGCCGCTTGGTTAGGGAGTGCCTGAATCGTTGTCGAGTCAGTCGTGGCTGCAGAAGCTGAAACAACGGTCGTTCCAAATAGAGTCGTGGCCGCAGCCAAAACTAATAATTGTTGTGTTAATTTCATAAAAAATCACCTCATGTTAATAATTGAACCCCTTAATCATACAAAGTTTACATCACGAAACCGTTACACCTAAATTGCGTTGTATTAACAAATCATGACAAAATTCACTCAGTCGAAAAAATGGGACTATTTTCGCAGAAACGTTTATAATGGTGTGTAGAGATAGTTTTGTTTAGTTTTAAGTCACATCAGGCGGAGGTATATTATGGAGCAAGAATTAAGCGACATTGCTGAAAAGATTATTCAATATCAAAAGAAGCATAATCTAACGGATACTGAACTGGCCTTAAATCTTCACATTACAGTGGAACGATTACACAATATCAAGTCAATGGAGACCCAACCATCAACTGAAGAAGTTGCCGTGTTGACCCACTTTATCGGTGTTAACTGATTAACGGGACACATCGCATTATTTAGGCAAATTTCAGGACAAACAGTTGTTGCTCTTTAACGAGTAACAACTGTTTTTTTCTATCATGAGAATTTGCGCGCAATCACGCAACAACTACATACTTTGCAACAATAAAGGAGTTACGTATGGTTAGCCTATTATTACCCATTATTTACTTAGCCTTCATCAGCCTCGGTCTGCCAGATGCACTACTTGGATCAGCCTGGCCGGTCATGTACCACGGTTTCAACGTACCGCTTTCATATGCCGGCATTATTTCGATGATCATCGCACTTGGCACCATCGTTTCCAGCCTACTCAGTGCACGATTAACGAGCAGACTTGGCACTGGTAAAGTCACCTCACTGAGTGTCTTGCTCACGGCGATAGCGTTGTTTGGTTTCTCAACGTCACACCTGTTTTGGGTGCTGTGTTTATGGGCCATTCCGTATGGTCTAGGCGCAGGTAGTGTGGATGCCTCGATTAATAATTACGTTGCAATTCACTTTGCCAGTAGTCACATGAACTGGCTACATGCCTTTTGGGGAATTGGCGCTGCCCTAGGGCCTTCAGTCATGGGACTCGCTTTAAGTCACGGCCAATCTTGGCATGCCGGCTATGCATACATTGCCATTTTTCAAGTTGTCTTAACCTTCATCTTATTTTTGAGCTTACCACTCTGGCAAGCACCTCAAAATGCCACAACGGATTCCACCATCGTCAGACAACCACTAAGTTTAATACAGACCATCACGCTGCCAGGTGTTAAATTCAGCATGATCACGTTTTTTTGTTATAGTGCGATTGAACAAACAACTGGTTTATGGGCAAGCAGCTACCTGGTCCTTGCGAAGAATGTGCCTTCAAAAACCGCGGCTGCACTGGCCAGCCTCTTTTATATTGGGATTTCAATTGGTCGATTACTGTCTGGTTTTTTAAGTCTTCGAATTAATGACCAGCAAATGGTCCGTCTTGGTGAAACACTCTTGCTCGTGGGTGTTGTGGCGCTGTTATTACCACTTGGCGAAACAAGTGCCCTCCTTGGCTTTGGACTGATTGGTTTTGGCTGTGCACCTATTTTCCCCGCAATTTTACACGCGACACCACACCACTTTGGTATTTCTCATTCACAATCGATTATCGGTGTCCAAATGGCCAGTGCCTACGTTGGTACCTGCATGATGCCACCGTTGTTCGGTATCATTGCCAATCAAATTTCAGTGTCCTGGCTTCCTGTTGATTTAATGATTCTGTTAATTTTGATGGCGATTATGCACGAAAAATTGACCAGCACAAATCGCCAGTAATCGCCCAGCCGAACCAGCTTATCTAAGCCATTAAAAAAGTGTTGTGTCGATTTTTAACCAAAAATTCGGCATAACACTTTTTTACTGACCAGAGAACTTCTAAAAAGGTTGTTTCACTAGCTTTCCCTTATTTCATTGCGGCTAAAAAAGCCCGGTAAGTTTGATCATCGTAGCAAACCATTGTGACATCAAGTGGCACACTAAAGGCTTCAATCGTCTTCACAGCAATTTTGCAGGCCGCATTGAGCGGATATCGATAAACACCAGTACTAATTGATGGGAATGCAACCGTCTGGCAGTGATGGGCTACTGCCTGCTTTAAACTGTTGGTATAGCAATTCTTTAGCAATTTTGCTTCCTCAAACGACCCGTCACGCCAAATTGGTCCTGGCGTATGAATCACGAATTTAGCTGGTAAATTAAACCCAGGCGTGGTTTTGGCTTCACCCGTCGGACAGCCATGCAGTTTCCGACAGGCAACGTCTAGTTCTGGTCCTGCTGCTCGATGAATCGCGCCGTCAACACCACCGCCACCCAACAAACCAGTGTTGGCTGCGTTAACAATCGCATCCACATGAAAAGTTGTAATATCACCCTTTTTAATCGTCAAGTTCGCCATGTTTGTCCCCCTTACTTTATCTCGACCACCAATGCTTTTTCTTACTTTTCTTTTGTTTAACGTCACCTTTAGCTTGCTTTGACAATCTCGCCATCCCTACTCGCATCGGGTTTGATGCCAAATCATTTAGGTTCAATGGCTGTTTTGTCTTAGATGGCGCTTCGTCGGGGACTTGCTTCTTAGATTCGGCCATTTTTAATCATCCTTCGTTTTTATGATATTTTACGTTATAATACTGCTAGTGCATATTGTTAGTATACCGCCAAAAGTTATTTTCGGGAATGAATCAACGCTTGATTACGCGTCACCAGGTCGCGACAGTCAATTAATCAACTAGTTAATACCCTTAATCTTTAAGAAGAGGTGTCATCATGTCAATTCAAATCGTGACGGATTCAACCGTCCAGCTTACCGAATCTGAATTAGCCGATTTACCCATCACCATCGTGCCCTTAATCGTCCGCTTAGGCACACAAGAGTTTTTAAATGATGGTGTTCAAATTACGAATGCTGAATTTTTAAGTCACTTAGTGAATGATGAAGAGCTACCTAAAACCAGTCAACCTTCAATTGGTCAATTTTTGGAAGTGTTCGATCGGCTGGGCGAAAATGGTGATGAAGTTTTGTGCTTGAACCTGACCCATTTTCTAAGTGGCACAGTTAACGCTGCCCGTCAGGCAGCAGATATGACTGACACAAAAGTAACCGTTGTGGACACCCTTTCTATCGACCGTGGACTCGCCTTTCAAGTTATCACCGCTGCAAAATTAGCTAAAAACGGTGCACCACTTGAAAATATCATCAATGCGATTGACTTGCACCGTACCCACACTGAGATTTACGTTTACCTCAATACCTTGGAAAATCTCATTAAAGGTGGTCGAATCTCCAAAGCTGCTGGCGGCATCGCCAACTTGCTCAATATTAAAGTGGTTGCCGAAGTGGTCGATGGCGAGTTAAGAGTGGCGGCTAAGGGACGTGGTAAACGCTTCATCAAAAAACAACTTGATGAACTCATCGATCATATTATTGAGGTCGCACCACCAAAGGTTGGTTTAACTCACGTCGATAATTTGACTCAAACCAGTGAAATTGCCAATCGGATTAAAGCAGCATTACCCAACACCTTGGTCACGATTCATGAAGCTGGACCCGTCATCAGCACTTACACTAGCGTTGGGGCACTGGCCGTAGAATTCTACACGGATTAATCAACGTCAATTGGACCTTAAAAAAACACCCACCCAAGTCTGAAAAGCTGACTTGGGTGGGTGTTCGTTTATTCGCGAGGATTGGTATGATCTTCTGCTGGTCGATGTTGCTTGACCGCTTGATTACGCTGAGAATTTTCAGCATGCTGCTTAGCTTGCTGTTGTTTACGTAGTTTTTCAATTCGCTGCGCCTCAGCTTTTTGAGCACATTCTTTTTCACGCGACCTGATTTTAATCACATTGTAAATTGCTACAAGAATGAACCCACCGATGACTTGAAATGGGAACGAAATAATCGTGTTGATTGAGTACGGTTGGTGCGTCAACTGTGGTGCCAGTAGGTCGTAGATAATCAACAAGATGGCCATCGGTACGATAATCTGCATGGTATCTCGAAACCACTTGGGTAGTTGCTGCCATTTTTCAAACAAACTGAATCCCTCCTAGAGTTCCCCCTGATTACGGAGTTGTTTTTCTGTCAGCATTGCATCAAGGTAGTCAAACGCCACCTCTTCAATATCTGCCAGTTCAAGCATGGTGCCCATTGGATCAATAACGGTCCCCTGTTCTACCTGATGAAAAATCACTTGGTGGTTACCATACTTACTGAGATAGCCCACCACGCTTTGGTCATCCGTCAGCTGCAAGCGAATCACGTGGTGAAACGCTGCTGCTTGTGACAGGACGGTTTGAAAGAGATCAGTCGTTGCGTCAAACAACCGTTCGTCGTTCAATCCTGGCTGCACACCAACGCCCAAGCGCTGGTCAATTGCAATATAGGTATCGATGACGTTCAAGTAGTCAGACTGGGTAATCACCTGGGCGATGGCTGGTAACTTAACCAACCAGTAGCCGCCAAATTGACCCGTCATATCCACCAAATCAATAATGACACTGTCAGCACTTAACGTATTCACACGGCCAACAAAAAACATGCCTTCATCAGCCACCGGGTTCAATGAGATCAACTGCTTGGTTTGTTGCGCGTGCGCTAAGGCCTTCGCAATTGACGTTAAACTTGTCACTCGGTTGGTCTCGACACTAGCCATTGTTTCCAAATAGCCCATTGCCGCAGTTTGCAACGTTAACTCCTTACCCTCAAACTCAACCAGTTCAACCTCATCGAACGGCAATACTAATTTAGGGTGATTTTCGAGTTGAAACTTATCAAAAATTTGAAAATCAAAATCGTGGTCTGAAATCCGGGTGACTGTCCCTTCGTTTAATTCGCCGCTGTTACGATCCAAGACCATGACGACGCTCTCTTCAATCATCGAAGTTTCAAGCACTTGACGAATCAGTGGTCGCTTTAAATTAAAGTCAGTGGTCATCCGACCATAAGACACTGCTGTCTGTTGCGCCGCAATTTCAATCCGAAACCGCATGTTGTCGAGGTCGTCGCTATCAAATTCGACAAGCTCAATCACCGCATAAGTCAAATACACGGCACCATCTTCGCTTCCACCATCATCAAAGGTGGTGAGAATAATGCCTGAATCATCCACGATGGTCACATAACCGGTGTACACCACGTCTTGCTTTTGTTGATACACATTAACTAGCACTTTGCGCTGCAATGCGTATCGTAAATCACTCATGATTGAATTCAATTAAGCGCCACCTTTCATTTAATGCCATCCGATCAGCGTTCGTAGTCACTCACTTGAGAAACCGTTTAGAATCGCCTATAGTGAATCTATTATACTACATCTACAGGAGGACTAACCATGCCAAGTCAACCAAAAAAATCGGTAAAACACAGTATGCCCGAAATTAACGTTAAGGTTAAAACGCCGCCTAGCTCTGGCGGCCTTATGGATTGGGGACCGCTATTCGGCTGGGCGACATCGTGGTTTAAATCATTGTTTAAAAAGCACCGTTAGGCAACGATTTGGGTTAAATCCGTCAACTGATCAATTTCATAGGTTGGTCGAACGTCACTTTGATTAGCTTGATGTTGTGGATTGAACCAAACAGAATCGATACCAACGGCATTGGCTCCCTTAATGTCTGAACTCAATGAATCGCCAATTACGAGCGCTTGATTAGCATCAAAGGCCTTGATTTGACTTGTCGCCCGCTCAAAGAAAGCTGGTTCCGGCTTTTGGGCGCCAATCAATTCCGAAATGAACACTTGGTTGAAGTATTGATCGAAGTGGGACTCTGCCAATCGCTTTTGCTGAGTCTTAGCAACGCCATTGGTGACAATGTACAAATCATGTTGCGGCTTCAGCGCCTGCAGAACCTCAGTTGCGTGGGGCATCGGTTCGTGTCCCATTGATAGGTAATGACGGTAACGCTTTTCAATCTGCGGACCATTCACATCAGGTTCGCCCAGATAGGCGAATAGATCCGTGAACCGCTTGCTCAAAAGCGCCGTTTTAGTAATATTACCAAGTTCAAATTGTCGCCATAGTTCAGCATTCCGGTGATGATAAAAACGATAAGTATCATCACTCAATGGTAAATTTAGTTCTTGAAATAGCCCAACCATTGCCTGCTTCTCAGCAGCCTGAAAATTTAAGAGTGTGTCGTCAATATCAAATAAAAGTGTCTGATAAGCCATATAACTTACCCCTTCCTCGTTGAAACTGTTTTATGGGACAACAGTCGATAACCAGTTAAAACGGTCGCAATCGCACAAATCACGGTGGCAATTAAAAATGAAACGTGCATGCCATAGATAAATACATCCGGCTGACCATTCAAATAAGTCGTGACCTTACTGCCCTGATGATGACTCATTGCAGCAAATAGCACCGTGGTGGCACTTGAGATGCCGACCACCATCCCGAGATTACGGACCAGCGCATTCATACCGCCAGCGATGCCAAGATCCTTCGGCGCCACGGTACTCATGACAATCGTATTGTTAGGTGCTTGGAAAATACCATTACCAAATCCCACCAACCCAACGTTAGCCGTAAATAACCATAGTGGTGTCCCCAAGTCTGTTAACATGTATCCCAACTGACTGAGCAGGATCAAAACCAAGCCTGCAAAAGTGATCAATTCTGGTCCAATACGATCCGAAATCGAACCAGCGATGGGGGCAACAATCACTTGTACAATCGGAAAGGCCATTAAGATATAGCCCGCAACGTTTGGTTGGAGCGCGCGTGCATTTTCGAGATAAAATGGCGAAATGACGTTAAAGAAAAAGTTCGTCACAAAAATCAGAAACCCACATAGGAGACTGAGCGAAAAAGCGTGGTTCTTGAATAAGCTGAAGCTTAACAGCGGCCGTTCTTGATGTTGCTCGGTACGAACAAATCCCCAACCAAAGAGGATTGCCACTACGAATAAGCCTAGAATCAACGGATTGGTAAAGCCAATTTCTTGACCCAGAAAAATACCAACGAATAACGTCACCATAAAGAGTGCCATGGTTACAGCACCGGTTCGATCAATTCGATCATGTGACATTGTGAGATCCTTCGGCAAAATCAACTGACCAACGATGATAGTGATAATGCCAATCGGCACGTTTAACCAGAAGATGTATCCCCATGATAAGTGGGCAAGCACAATACCACCTAAGCCTGGTCCGGCAATGGAGCCAAGGGCAACGAATGATCCAATCATCCCCAATGCACGACCGCGTTCATTAAAGGGGAAAATTTCAGTAATAATACCATTATTGGTCGCCATGGTCATTGATGCACCCAGTGCCTGAACCACTCGAGCAACAAGTAACATGACAAAACTACCATTGAACCCAGCGAAGAGTGATCCAATGATGAACAAAACCGTTCCGATTCTAAATATTTTAATTTTCCCAAGTGAATCACCGAGTTTTCCGAATAATAACAAAAGCGCACAAATCACAATTAAATAAATCGAAACAACCCACTCGGCTTGATTCATGGGGACATTTAAATCTTTTGAAATAACTGGCAACGCGATGTTGACGATACTCGCATCAAGGGTCGACATAAAAGTGAATAACCCAACTGCTGCCAAAATCCACCAACGGTGCTTTTGCACCTGTGGATCGGCTAAATAACTCTTCGAAGCCACACAACCACCCAACTTCCTAACATTTTATCGATACAACAAAATAATTTACGCTTTTTCCACAAATGGCGCAAGTAAATTGACATTTTACTGGCAACTGTTACCCTATTAATTGATAAAAGAGGTGTTTACATGACAGATGATCGTTATTACCAACCCCAAAACGCAAAGGATGCGTTGCGGTATATTGAAAATTTATTTAACCAGTACGCGCAGGCACCACTCACCACGGAATTAGTCGCGTACCACCAAAAGTTAGTCAAGCAGTTAGAAGATGACATTTTACCAACTGCCCAGGCAGCCAATCAGTCCGTGCAAGTCGAAAACACACGCCAGATGATTCAAACCATGCAGTCATGGCTTAGGATTCGCCTTAGTGGCCAACCATTTGCCGGCAAAATGCACCATTTCCGGTTCGAAGCTGACAATGCCAAGCCTAAATTTAAACGCCACGTAGTCAAAGGCCGCCAAAGTGGTAATCACCGTGGTGTTAGACACTAATCTCATGCGCACGACCACCCTCAAATCACTAAATTGAAATCTGGGGCTTCACAAACTTCATTAAAACGGCTACAATGATTACAGTTGCCTTGTAAGCGATTTCATAAATCCAGCTGTTAACCTAGCTTTCGCAATTATCTCTCCTATACAAGGCAATCACGGGAACTTGCAGGAACCCGTTCCAATTTTTTTACAGTCATACTCAAAAAAGCGACCAGATGGTGGCTTTTTTTGATTGAGTTAGTTCATCATTAATGATACGCTTTGTGAAAGTAGATTAGTCCAACAGATGGAGGAGAAGTTATGAAGAAGAATGTTGCAAAGTTGGTCCTGGCAATGACATTGGGGCTTGGCGGGGTAGTGGCCCTTTCACAACCAGTAACGGCAAGTGCTTCGAGCAAGTTTACCGGGATTCCAACCACCTATCTCAAAAGCGCTAAAGCACAGTATGCCTTTCATTGGCAAAAAGTAACAGTTGGTAAAAAGACCGGTACTTTCCTAATTTTTGGGAACTTTAAGACGTCTGGTGTAAGCTATGCCATTCCAACTAAGTACAAATTAAGCAAGACCCATCGAACACTCACAACTTACTACAAGCTATTGAATAATAAGGGTAAGGTCGGTAAGGCCACTTATCGGATGGACCTTTACAAGTATAGCAACGCGCACTACCGCGTAAAATTGAACAATTATAAAGCTGGCCTACTACCAAGTTACAAAGGTAAGGCGTATACGTTCACGAGCGTTAAAACGTCACCAGCTAAAACGTACGCTAACAAATACACTAAGCCTGGTCTGACTTCTGCTTATATGACCACATTAACTAATTACGTACAAGCACAATACAAAGATGGTAAAACATCGGTTGATCCTTCAACGGCCGATGCAAAAGCTCAAATCAAAACTGAAGTTGATAAACAGGTCAACACAACTTTGACAAGTCTCATCAACTCATTTAACTACCAAAAATAATGTCATTAAGAAAGCCCTGGCGAAAATTCGCCAGGGCTTTCTTGTTGTGTAAAAAGTTACTTCAGCTACGTCAGTAAACAACGCATTAATTGATTAATTCAAAACTAACCACCGATTATTTGACAGCAACTTCAACCGCAGTTGCAATGATACCGCCAAGTAGTGGTCCAAACATTGGTACCCAGGCGTAGCCCCAATTAGCAGAACCCTTATTAGGTACCGGCAAAATCGTGTAGGCAAACCGTGGTGCCCAGTCACGAGCTGGATTAATCGCGAACCCAGTGGTGGTCCCAAGGCCGGCGCCAATCACAAAGATCAGCATCCCAACAATAAATGGCTTTAAGCCGGTTGTAAAATCACCGAGGTTCAAGAGAATGAACACAAAAGCAAAGGTTGCAATGGTTTCTGATAAAAAGTTGAATAATGGTGACTTAATTGCGGGAGCGGTCGCAAAGATACCGACCGAATTGCCTTCGTCTGACTTAGTCTCCTTAAAATGAGCCCCAAATTCAATCATGACCAACGCAGCACCAACAAAAGCACCTAGAAATTGGCCTAGTAGGTATGGGACCACATCATGCCATGGGAACAGACCAAACATGGCGTAAGGAATGGTCACAGCTGGGTTTAAATGCCCTTGTGAGCCTAACAGGCCAGCAACATAAACACCCATGGTTACCGCCATACCCCAAGCGAAGCAGACGAACGTCCAGTCCGAACCCTTGGCGTAAGTTTTTTTCAAGTTAACACCAGCGCCAGAACCAGCACCCAACAGGATCAGGATTGCAGTTCCAAAAAATTCACCGATAAAGCCATGCATAAGTGACACCCACCTTTAATAGAATGATTAGCAACTTATAAACATTCCCATTCTATCAGTTTGTAAGCGCTTCGACAAGGCTGTTTTCACAAACTACACTCAGGTCAATTGACGTAACACGTGCGTTAATTGAATCTCAGTCTCAATATTTCACATTCTTAACTATTTAAGATCAACGCCACCATCGACGTTGATAACCTGACCCGTCACGAACTGATTTGTCATCAAAAATAGATACGCTTCCGCCACTTCAACTGGTGTTGAAACTCGCTTGAGCGGTACCTGCTTGGCAAACGCAGATGTTTGTTGCTTTAGCTCTGACTCAGATAATGAACGCCACAATCCGGTTGGTGTCCAGGTCGGCGAAACGGCGTTAACGCGATAAGCCGGTGCCATTTCAACCGCGAGTCCCTCAACCATCAGATTGATTGCGTGGTTACCAACAATGGCACCCGAAGCCGTTGCCGGTGAACCGCCAGAACCAGACGTAAAAATCAGGGAACCCTCCCGATTAAGGTGTTTAGCCGCAAACTGGGCCAACTGTAGATTTTGGAAAAATTTAGCCTCTACCGTCTCACGAATGGCAGCCACTGAATTTTCCAAAAAGCCACCACCCATTGCACCGCCAAGCATTGACACGATATGGTCAAATTTGCCAGACCGTTCAAAAAAAGCCCTTAATTGAGTGACCTGACTAGCATCGACATTAGCGCAGTGTAACTGACTTGAGTTGGTCTTTAAACGTGCAGCAAGTTGATCCAGTCGCGCCTGATGGCGACCAATCACAGTGACGTTAGCTTTGTTTGCCAGACCTAGTTTGACGATCTGTTCACCAAACCCCGACGTACCGCCAATGACGAGTATTTTCTGATTTTCTAACGTCATTTTAGTTTTCCTCATTTGTGTGTTCAATATAATAGTTTAAAATCCGTTGAAACTGTTCAATCTCAGCCTGACCAAAAATTTGACGAATCTGGTTATCCTGCTGCTTCATATAGTCTTGGATCAAACGTTCCATCTCGCGAGACTTATTCGTGAGCGTGACCTCTTTTTGGCGGCCATCCGATAACGCTTGTTTTCTCACAACTAATCCCTTTTTATCCATGCGTTGCAAAAGTAAAGTCATCGTTGACCGTTTAACGTTAAATTCTTGTTCTAAATCGCGTTGGATAACGACTTCATCATGCCGCCGACTGAGGTAATCAATCACCGACATCTGCATGCTCGTCAGACCGTAGTTCGCGGCGAATTGATCAAAATTATTTATGAGTTGGTTCGCCGCTTTGCGTAACAGCCGACCGGTATCTTGTTCTGTCAATGGGATGTCTCCTTTTACTTCAACACTATCATTATTTGTGCAATAGTTAGCACGGTAACAAATTAAACCTATCATCTGATGACGTAAATTGCAAGGCTGATATCACTTTAAAAATCGATTGACAACAGACTGTTCATGAAAAATGCCACAATCTGTACGTACACCAGATTTCTTAGCACACAAATAACGCTGTGATGACCATATTTTGGCACCACAGCGTTACTGACTGATTGTGGCACGAACTGCCGTGTTCACAATCATTAAATTTTAGTGATTGATGGCCTTTTGCGCTGGTTTTGGAATTGATTGCCACGAAACCCGTTCGTAACTCTTAACCCCCTTCGCCCGTGACCACAATACTTTGACGTAATGGCCCTTCACAAACTTAACGCCTGCCATCGACTTAACGGTGAACTTACGAGCAGCGCCACTCTTATCATAACCAATCATGTCATAGACATAAGCCTTGCCCATCACCTTGCCGTTTGACTGACGCATCGTTTCAGTTCGGGTTAGTTCACCGACTTGTGCGTAATACTGATGACCACCGTATTGCATAACGTACATAATGCTAACCGGAATGGCGATGATGATCACAATGGCCGCTACCCAGGCCCATACTCGTTTCATTTCAGTTGCCTCCATTATTCAATGTATTTTCCTACTATAGCGAATCGAGCACCACTGCGCAACCTAACTAACCATTAACCATCATCAAGCCATCAATGTCTAATAAAGAAATATGGTTACGCCCCTGTTGTTTGATCAAACCTTGGCTGGCAAATTGACCAAGTTTACGACTGATTGTCTCAGGTGAAGTCCCCAGATAAAGCGCCAGGTCCTTTTTCTGAAGGGGCAAATCATACTCGGTTTCACCCAACGCTGAACTCGTTTCGACCAAATAATTGGCTAACCGTTCACCCACACTGGTTGTTAAAGTTGCCGCAGCCTGTGCTTCAAGTTGTGCTACCCGTTTACCAAGCGCATTCAGCATATTAAGTGCGACGGGTTGGGATCGCTGTAAGAGTGCCTGAAAATCGTGACGACTGATCTGACAAACCTGCGCATCCGTTAAGGCTTCTGCTGACGTTTGCCGCTCTCCAGGTTCAAATAAACCTGATTCACCGTCAAAATCGCCGGTCTGTAACAATCGAATCAGCTGTTCACGACCAGAAGCGGTACTTTGAGTCACCTTGACTTGACCGTGGGCAATAATACTCAATGATTCATCCTCATCACCAGCTAAAAATACAAATTCACCTTTTTTAACGTGTCGTTCTTGAACCAAATCAGCAATCGAAGCTACCGTTTGATGATCAAGTTGTTGAAAAATCGGGACTAACTTCACACAGGCAATCGCATCATGATGTTTTAACACAGTTAACAACCCCCTAACCTTAGTTGATACGTTCATTTTAACTTATTCTATCGCAAAATAAAATTTTTGAACTTGACGTAAATCAAGTAATATCTATGGCGAAGTGTTAGTCGACTCCGTATAATAGTTTGAGGACTCACTAGAAGTGACTCAGCTTGATATTTGGGAGGAAACACCATGACTGAACCCATTATTCGTTTAACCAACGTCTTTAAACGCTACGATGATACCGAGATTTTAAAGGGCATCGACATTGAACTTGAACAGGGGAAGTTTTACACGCTACTTGGCCCTTCAGGATGCGGCAAAACTACCATTTTACGAATCATTGCTGGCTTTACCTCAGCAACCTCAGGCGATGTTTATTTTGACGGCCAACGAATCAACGATTTACCGGCAAATCAACGAAAGGTCAACACTGTCTTTCAAGACTACGCACTATTCCCGCACATGAACGTTCACGACAACGTGGCCTTTGGCTTACGCCTTCAAAAAAAATTTAGTAAAGCTGACATCAACCAGCGGGTGCATGAAGCTCTCACCTCGGTCCGTTTAGCGGACTACGCAGACCGTGAAATTAGCGAACTTTCAGGCGGCCAACAACAACGAGTGGCCATTGCCCGCGCCATTGTTTTGAAACCGCGGATGCTGTTATTAGATGAACCACTATCGGCTCTAGATGCCAAATTACGCCGCGACATGCAATACGAGCTCCGTGATCTACAACAACGTTTGGGCATTACCTTCTTATTTGTAACGCATGACCAAGAAGAAGCACTGGCAATGAGTGACGAAATATTTGTCATGAATGCCGGTCACGTTTTACAAAGCGGTACGCCTGTCGATATTTACGATGAACCCATCAATCACTTTGTTGCTGATTTTATTGGCGAAAGTAACATCCTTACCGGCACCATGATCAAAGACCACGAAGTTGAGTTCGTCGGTAAACGGTTTGAATGCGCCGATGCCGGTATGCGGCCCAACGAATCGGTGGAAGTTGTGTTACGCCCTGAAGACCTTGATATCACAACGCCTGAAAACGGTAAGCTAACCGTCACTATTGAAAGTCAACTCTTTCGTGGCGATTATCATGAAATCGTGGCTTACGATTCGGATCATAATGAGTGGTTGATCCACTCTACAAACCCGGCAACGGCTGGCCAGCAAGTCGGTCTCACCTTTGAACCGTACGATATTCATGTCATGCGGCTTCACGAAACGGAAGCCGACTTTGATGCTCGTCTTGAACGATACGACGATGAACAAGCGGAGGTCAAACGCCCATGACCCAACGACACTTTACCAGCTGGACCTACTACGTCCCGTATGGACTTTGGGTCGGTTTATTTGTGATTGCACCAGTCGGCCTGATCATTTATCAATCATTTCTAGACCTTCATCACCACTTTACGCTGGCTAACTATCAGGCCTACTTTGAGTCTGGTACTTACCTGATGATGACGGTCAATTCAATCTGGTGGGCTTTTTTAATCACTTTGTTCACCCTTTTAATCAGTTACCCAGCCGCATACTACATTCATCAACTCAAACACCGTCAGTTGTGGTTGTTATTGACGATTTTACCAACTTGGATCAACCTGCTGCTGAAGGCCTATGCGTTTATCGGTATCTTCAGCCAGGCTGGCGTTGTTAACCAATTTTTAAGTTTGTTTGGCATTGGGCCCCAACAAATTTTATTTACTAACTTCAGCTTTGTCTTCGTGGCCACCTACATCCAGATTCCTTTTATGATTTTACCTATTTATAATGCCTTAGATGATCTCAGTGGCTCCTACATCAACGCCAGTCATGATCTGGGAGCCACCAATTGGCAAACGTTCAGCAAAGTGGTCTGGCCGCTGACGTTACCTGGCGTTAAAGCCGGTGTTCAAGCCGTTTTCATTCCATCGCTCTCTCTATTCATGTTAACTCGGCTAATTGGCGGTAATAAAGTCATTACTTTGGGGACCGCCATTGAAGAACACTTCTTAACAACCATGAATTGGGGGATGGGTTCTACCATTGGTGTGGTTTTAATCGTTGCCATGGTGCTCATTATGATCATTACCGGTGAACGTCGCCAAGATAGGGGGCGCGTCCGATGACACAACGTCGATTTAAATGGTCTTCAATCTATCTCTTGCTAGTCTTTGTTATTTTATACGCCCCGATTCTGTTTTTAATCGTTTATTCCTTCAACAGTGGTACGACCATGGATCACTTTGATGGTTTTACTCTCGCGCATTATGCAACGTTATTTGCCGACACCCGACTCATCGCAATCGTGCTTCAAACGTTACTGATTGCCCTGTTATCTGCCCTCATTGCGACCACCATCGGTACCTTAGGTGCGCTTTGGATTCAGCAAACTAGTCGGCCGTTCTTCAAAAATAGTCTGCTATCATTCAATAACATCTTGATTGTATCCCCGGATGTCATTATCGGTGCTAGTTTTTTGATTTTCTTCACGACACTTAGCATTCCGCTGGGCTTCACTTCCGTTTTAATCAGTCACACTGCATTTTCGATTCCAATCGTCGTGTTAATGGTGCTACCCAGACTAAAGGAACTCAATGGCAGTATGCTTGATGCGGCAGCTGATTTGGGCGCAACCCAATCACAGACGTTGCGTGATGTGATTATTCCTTTCATCACGCCCGGAATTTTCGCCGGCTTTTTCATGGCTTTAACGTACTCGCTGGACGATTTTGCCGTCACTTTCTTTGTGACTGGCAACGGCTTTTCAACGCTGTCAGTTGAAATCTATTCACGGGCACGTCAAGGGATTAGTCTCGAAATCAACGCGCTATCGGGGTTGCTCTTTGTCTTAACCCTGGTTTTGATTGTTGGCTACTATATCGTGTCTCAGTCCAGCCAGCGACGTTTATTGCGAAAAAAGCGAGGTGTTAACCGTTGAAAAAATTGTTAGCAGTGATCATTAGTCTGCTCGCTATTTGTGGCTTATTGGCATTTTCAGCTAACCGGTTAATTGCCAGTGACAGTGGCGGCAGTAATGGCAACAAAGTTTTAAATCTCTATAACTGGGGCGACTATATCGATCCAAACTTGATTCAGAAATTTCAACAACAAACCGGCTATCACGTTAACATCGAAACTTTTGATAGCAATGAGGCAATGTTCACTAAAATCAAACAAGGTGGCACCAGCTACGATCTAACCGTCCCCAGTGACTACATGATTGAAAAGATGCGCGCGGCCCACCTCTTATTGCCGTTAGACAAATCACGTTTAAGTGGCCTGAGCAATAACGATCCTCGCTTGATGAATCTAGCCTTTGATCCACATAATCGCTATTCAATTCCTTACTTTTGGGGGACATTGGGCATCATCTACAACGACCAAATCGTTAAACCTGGTAGCTTGAAACACTGGCAACAACTATGGTCGCCAAAATATCGGAATCAAATTATGTTGGTCGACTCCGCCCGCGATATCTTAGGTTTTGCGTTAGCGTCCAATGGTGATTCAATGAACACCACTAACCTTCACCAGCTAACAGATGCTAAGAATAAACTTAATCAACTCAGCCCTAACGTGAAAGCCATTGTGGCTGATGAGATTAAAATGTATATGGCCGAAAACGAGGCTGGTATTGCCGTTGATTGGTCAGGAGAAGCGAGTGAAATGATGGCCAACAATTCGCATCTACACTACGTGGTCCCTTCTGAGGGCAGTAATTTGTGGTTTGATAACTTGGTCATTCCCAAAACGGCGAAGCACTTTGACGCCATCTACGCGTTTTTAAACTTCATGATGCAGCCTAAAAACGCCGCCCAAAATGCGAAATACGTTGGGTATGCAACACCAAATCAACGTGCCAAAGCGCTTTTACCAAAGCGTATCAGTGGTGACCGCCAGTTTTATCCAGATGCCAAAACCATGTCACACCTTCAGATTTACCAAAATTTATCACCCGAATTAGTTGGTCAATATAACGACCTCTACCTCGAATTTAAGATGCACCATCGTTGAAATTCTGGCCTCATTAGCACTAAAATGGGGACAGAGGTGAAGATAATTGAAAAAATCTGAGAACGAAATTCGTCAAAACGTCATTATCGACATGAATGACTTCCTGCTTGAATACGGGACTAAAAAACTCGGCCATCGAGATGACTTAGCGGAAGTAATTTACCAAGCGGCAAAAGACGACCTGCATGGCCTAGATACCCTGTTCAAGGATCAAGGAGAGGCCCGTCAACACGTCTACGAAGCAGTCGGTGAAGGGTTTATCGCCGATTATTTTTCAGATTTATCTGAATCTGAAATTGCTGCTAAAACAGACGAACTTGCTTTAGATGCCATCAAGTACCTTGGTAAGCATGAACAAGAATTAGACGCCTGGAAAAATAATTAATTAACACTATGAGCCCAAATTCGCTTTGGACTTAGAATCGAAATCAGACACAAAAACACTCGTCAAAGTACTGCATAATGCAGTTTTGACGAGTGTTTTTTGTTAGTCAACAGTTTGGTGCTATGCACCCCATACTTGATTAGCCACGTCTTTAACGAGTGCAATTTTAGCCCATTGTTGTTCTTCGGTTAAGATATTACCCTCTTCAGTGGAAGCAAATCCACATTGGGTGCTTAAGCACAATCGGTCTAATGGCACGTACTTACCAGCCTCATGGATTCGATCGATAATGGTTTGTGGTGCCTCTAATTCGCCGGTCTTGGAAGTCACTAAGCCTAAGACCACCAATTTATCAGTTGAAACCTTCTTTAATGGTTCAAAGCCACCAGCACGTTCGCTGTCATATTCTAAGAAATATGCGGAGACGTTTTCTTGGTTAAACAAAGGATCAGCTACGGTCTCATAACCACCAGCTGAGGCCCAGGTTGAATGGTAATTGCCGCGGCAAATATGCGTGTTCACAGTGAGGTCCGCTGGTAAATCAGCAATGGCCTTGTTATTAACCGTGACATATTGTTGCTTTAAAATAGCTAATTTTTCTTCAGCGGGTGTTTCATCACCAGGGCGTGCACCGTCATGGTGACTTACTAACATACCCCAAGTACAATCATCTAATTGGACGTTGCGACAACCAGCCTTGTAGAGATCTAAAATAACTTGGTGATAGGCGGCCGCGATGCCTTCAATCAATTCATCGTCAGTTGGATATTGGGCTTGCGTTGCACTAAGGTTTTCAGGACGTTGCAACTCAGCTAAAAATTGGGCTGGTGCTGGAATCGTCTGCTTAACCACCACGTCATCGTTCGCATGTGCTAAGGTAAACTTAAAGTGTTCAACAAACGGGTGGTTGGCACCGCTCAATTGCCCAGTCAGACGAGCACTTTCAGCACGAGTTTCTTCATCGTGGAATACGTAACCATTATTAAGAGCCGTTTTTTCAACCCCTTGAAGCCCCCAGAAAAAGTCTAGATGCCACCAGCTACGACGAAATTCGCCATCAGTAACGGCCTTCAAGCCAGCCTTTTCTTCATTTCGAAGTAATTCAATAATCGCTTGGTCTTCTACGGCTTTCAGCTCCACGGCGTTAATCTCATTGGCAGCAAATTGTTCCCGTGCTTGCTTTAAAGATTCTGGCCGTAAGAAACTACCGACGACGTCATACCGGAATGGAGAAGTTGTACGTTGACTAAATTTGACTGCTGTTTTTTCGCTCATTGTAAAAACCCCTTAATTGATTTATTGATCGAATTAATCGCTAACTGCTTTTGCATGATAAAAGCATAAAAAAACTTCGCCCCTAGTCGACTTAACGACATAGGGGCGAAGTTTCGCGTTACCACCCTAGTTCGCACCAGTTTCACAACTGATGCCTCAAGGTACCTGTTGATACCCGGCCAATTATCGGTGGCAACCGGGAATGAAGCGTGAACCTCACTCCTGCTCTGAGCTCATCTTCGTTCAGTCTTTGACTGCTGCTTTCCACCCTGACAGCTCTCTAGTAAGTCATCAACAGAACTACTCTTCTCATCAACGCAATTTATTAACGATTAATTAAATTTAAATTAGATTATATTCGCTGATTATCATACTGTCAACCTAAATTTTCATTTAAGGCAAAAATTCGGGTAATTCGCAGTCCCAAACAAGTTTAACTCCACATCATCACTACGATTGATACATAAACTTACTAAAAAACCGTTTAAGTTCAAAGCTTAGACGGTTTCATAACGCTATTTAACGACGATATCGTAATGGCCGCCATAGGTTCCACGGTCATGCACAACACCGACGCCAAGTGGTGTCTTAATTTTGGTGCCAAATTTTTTATTATTCGCTAAAATCAAATAGCCATTCTTATCCCGACCGTTTAACGTATAAGTTCCGTCAGAAGTGTACGCACCCAAACCGTAAATGTGGGACCCGTTTGGTGAGTAGTAAGTAAAGACCCGTTTATGGTAATGGACGCGTCCCATTCGTTTGAACGCAGACACACTCATGATAGCATCTGCTTTTGGGTTATATTTTTTGGCTTTGGCAGCTGCATTGGTTGTCGAAACACCGTTGACGCCTGCAATGATTGAAACGGCGACACAGAGCCCCGTCACCCAATTTTTAACTGACATGAAATCATTCTCCCTGAAATATCTAATTTATCCGTAAGATTCAGAGATTAGTATAACGGCTAAAGATAACATGGCTATCTCAATCACGTTAACGATAATTCATTTTTTGAAATATTTGACATCTAAATGTCACATTAGGCGTGCATTTTTTTAAACAACGCCGCCCTAACATCGGCCCCAATGATCTCTAAGATTACTTTGATCAACTGGTCTGACATATAGTCAACTGCATCAAGTTGGGCTTCGTGTGCGTTCACCTTCGTAATTTGCGTACCATCGGTTTCCAAGGTTACGTTATAGGCTGCTAGGATTGGCTTAAGTGCAGTTAATTCAGCTGCTATCATCATCATATCTCCCCTTCCATTCAAGATTATACGTCATTGCCACTGTCGTTCAAATTCAACAAGCAGGTTTCGTTCAGTTGACATACAAAAAAGTCTGAAATAACCTAAGGCGGTAATTTCAGACTTTATGAATAACAACGTTGTTGATGATACTACGCCTGATAGGCTGTTTCACCATCTACCAATGTCAATTTCGTTTGACCATACACCGTTTCACCAATGAACGGTGAATTATTGCCCTTGGACAAAAATTGATCCTTTTGAATTGTGGTTGGGGTTGTGAGATCAAAAATAGCTAGGTCTGCTGGTGCGCCAACTTTCAAGGCGCCAATCGTCGTTAACTTGAATACCCGTGCAGGTTGAACTGCCATCCAGTTGATCAACTGAGCGAGACTGAACTGTCCCGTCTTCACGAACCGAGTGTATAGCATAGCAAAGGCCGTCTCACTGCCAGTAATGCCAAACGGTGCTTTTAACATGGATTGTGCCTTTTCTGCATCCGTATGAGGGGCATGATCCGTTGCAATCATATCGATTGTCCCATCCAGCAAGCCCGCAATTACCGCCTGGCGATCCTGTTCACTGCCCAGTGGCGGATTCATTTTCAGCATGGCATTGTCCGTCGTAATCGCCTCATCACTTAATAATAAGTGGTGTGGCGACACCTCAGCGGTCACGTTAACACCAGCCTGTTTAGCGGCACGAATCACTTGAACAGTGGCAGCTGAACTAACGTGACAGACATGATAATGTGCACCGGTAGCAGCCGCAAGTACGACGTCTCGAGCAACTTGCGCCGTCTCGCTAACGCTAGGAATACCTGGTAATCCAAGTCGCTTAGAAACTGCGCCCTCATGCATAACGCCGCCATACTTTAAACTATCATCTTCAGCGTGTGCAACCACGGCCATACCAAGGTCAGCCGCCTGCTGCATGGCTTCATACATTGTGGCACTGGTCTGCACACCATTGCCATCGTTGCTAAAGGCAAAGGCCCCAGCTGTTTTCATTGCCGGCATATCGACGAGCTGATCACCGCCACGGTCAGTCGTAATGGTGGCATATTGCAGGATATGAACGGCCCCATCCTGCTGATTTTTAGCCAGCATGTTAGCCATCCGTTCCGGCGTATCTGGTGTCGGTACGACGTTAGGCATGGCGGCAACTGTTGTAAAGCCACCGTGAGCTGCCGCCTGACTGCCAGTTTTAATGGTTTCTTTGTCCGTTTGACCAGGCTCACGATAGTGCACATGCACATCAATTAAACCCGGACTGACAAATAACCCCTGTGCATTATAAATCTGGTTAACCGCAACTTCCGAACTAGAAATCGTACCGATTGCCGCAATTTTGCCATCTTCAATTAGAAGATCTTGAACTTTCAATTGTCCGTCGACAAGTAATTGGCCATTTTTTATCAGTCGTTTCATGTTAGTCCTCTTCCACGAGCCCTTGGTAACGCAGCATACTGGTCATGATGGCCATGCGGATAAAGACACCGTTAGCCATCTGTTGGAAAATTCGGGAACGATCACATTCCACTAAACTATCCGCAATTTCAACGTCCCGGTTAACTGGTGCTGGGTGCATGATGATGGCGTGTTCTTGCATGCGTGCTTCACGTTCAGGGGTTAAGCCGTACTGTGCGTTGTACTTGTCCGCTGTAAAGTCTTGGTTTTCAGACGCGTCTAACCGTTCGTGTTGAACGCGCAAAAACATCATGACGTCCATTCGTTCAACCAGTTCATCGACTGGTAACCACGTCCCATAAGCTTCGAAGCGTTCATCAAACCACTTCTTAGGGCCACCAAAGTAAACTTGCGCACCCAGCTTATTCAAAACTTCCATGTTCGAGCGAGCAACGCGGGAGTGTGACAGGTCACCGACGATTGCCACTTTTAACCCCTCGAAGAAACCGAATTCTTCGTAAATGGTCATCATATCAAGCAACGATTGTGATGGGTGTTCACCTGAACCGTCACCACCGTTAGCAATGCTCAAATGAATGTGACGGTCATTAACTAACTCATTGTAGTATTCATTATGCTTATCGCGAATTGCGACAACGTCAACACCGATTGCTTGCAGGGTTTTAACGGTATCGCCCATTGATTCACCCTTGTTCACCGAACTGGTTGATGGGTTAAAATCAACAACCTGCAGTCCTAGTTTTCGTTCAGCCATTTCAAAACTGGTGTGGGTTCGAGTACTGTTTTCAAAGAATAAATTGGCTGCATAAACTGGACGAGTTAACTCAATTTGCTTACCAGCTTTGAATTGTTGTGCTTCACGGATAAAGGCCATTACTTCTTCGGCACTTAAATCCTTCATACTGAGTACGTTTGCGTAACTTAACGGCTTGGTGGTTTCCATCATAGTAAGTATCCTCCTAAAAATAAACGCGCCTTGCCGTGTTTGCAAAGCGCGCCTGTTAGGTCAAAAACTTACCTTTGGACGTTTTGCTCTCACGGGAGACAATTAAATCGTCAGTGTACAAAAAACCTCTCTACCGCCTGTGGGTAGAGAGGTTCACTAAAGACTAGAACAAGTCTAGTACTTTCAACGATCCTTCTTAGCCTCACAGGACTAATTGTTAAAGGTTTCATTGGAATCATCATACCTGCATTCATTTAAAAACACAAGTCATTTTTGAATTTAATCATTTTGGCATGCGATTTTTACCCGTCATCCGTTAAATTGTCCTCATTACCGGTCAACTGCAGTAGTTGCTTCTCACATGCATCGATTACTGAATCGGCCGGCAAGGAATGTTATAATGTACCTCAGCAATTAACCAAAGGACGATAACATGACCATAACAAAGCTCGGGATTCGGGAACTCGTCGAATTCACCTTACGCTCTGGTGACTTAAACGCCAGTATGAATAGCACCAATACTGCGATGGAAGGTGCTAGAATTCACCGAATGCTCCAAAAATCACGGGGAGAGCACTACCAAAAAGAATATAGTTTGGAACATCAAGTCACGTTAGCCGGGAAAACCTACCTGGTCCATGGGCGTGCTGATGGTGTTATTCTGGCGGACTCGGACACCCTCATTGAAGAAATCAAAACTTCGGATGCCGCCTTTGAGGATTTATCCGAAAATACGCTCACACTGTACTGGGGTCAGGCCAAGATGTACGGCTACATTTTGATGACCGATGAACACCTTGAACAAGTGACCTTACAGCTTACTTATTATCGTCGACCCACCGAAGAAGTCACGACTCGTAAACTCACACTAAGTTTAGCGGAGGCGACGACTTTTTTTGACGATGTTGTCACTGAATATGAAATTTGGTTGCAATTGCAAGCCGATCTACGTCAAAGTCGTAACACCTCGATTGCCACACTAGCTTTTCCATTTGACCACTATCGAACCGGTCAACGTGAACTCGCCGTTTCAGTCTACAAAACGCTCCGTTTAAAAAAGCAGCTCTTCATTGAGGCACCAACGGGAACGGGAAAAACCATTTCAACTGTCTTTCCCTGTATTAAAGCCATGGGCGAAAACCAGATTCAACGGCTGTTTTATTTGACCGCCAAACAAAGTACCCGTCGTGTTGCAGAACAGGCCCTTTCACTGCTAGGTGAGCAAGGACTCGTGATGCGCAGCATTACACTGACAGCTAAAGACACCATTACCTTTCCTGAAGAGGTTGACCTTGCACCGGAAGACAACCCCTACATGGTGGGGTATTATGACCGACTAAAGCCGGCGTTGAAGGATATCTTAACTTCTGAAACGGCCATTACGCGATCAACTATTGAAACTTACGCTCGAAAACACCAAGTGGACCCCTTTGAATTTTCACTGGACGTCAGTCTTTTTTGCGATGTGATCATCTGCGATTATAACTACTTATTCGATCCACAAGTTTACTTGCAACGTTTTTTTGCCGTTGATCATGACGATGACAACTTCTTTTTGGTTGATGAAGCCCACAACCTTGTGAGCCGTTCTCGTGATATGTATTCAACCAGCCTGACGCTTGGACCACTCACTGATCTGATTGCCGAAACTAAGCATCAAAGTGAAGGCTCAACGACCTTACTACGATCGTTTCGATCGTTACGAAAGGCGTTTTTTAAGTTTGCTGGTCCCTTACTTGAGAGCAAGGACCACGAAAGTGTCTTCAACGCCTCCGCGGATGGCTTCAATAAAGCCGTTAATCAACTGGCCGAACACATCAGCGATTGGCTTGGTGCTGAAAAGCGACCTCAAACCGACTTTACCAAGGCCGTACTTGACTATTATTTCAGTTGTTTAAGCTATCTTAAAATTGCCGATTTTTATGACGATACCTACCGGACCAAAATTACGATTGGTGATGATCCTGACCGCGATATTGTTTTTAAGCAACTCTGTTTAGACCCCAGTGCATTTCTACATGATTGTTTAGAAAAGGGGCGTGGTGCTGTCCTTTTTTCGGCAACTTTTTCACCGCTAGACTACTACCAACGCGTGTTAGGCGGCAATGAAGACAGTTTATGCTACCAGCTGCCCTCGCCTTTTCCACCAAAACACCAAACCATCTTAGTGACAAATTACATCAACACAACGTATCGTCAGCGTGACGCAAATCTGGTCAAAATTATTACCAGTATTAAGACATTAGTGAACGGCAAAACTGGCAACTATCTGATCTTTTTACCTTCATACAGCTTCTTAAGTACTGTCAGTCTGGCGTTTCAAACCGCCTATCCCGACATTGCAACAGTGGTTCAGACCGCAAAAATGACTGAACCGGATCGTAACGAGTTTTTGGCAGCCTTTCAACCCCACCCCAACCACAGTTTGGTTGGTTTTGCAATTCTTGGTGGCTTGTTTTCTGAAGGAATCGATTTGACGGCCGATCGGCTGATTGGTGTTGGCATTGTGAGTGTTGGGTTACCAGGACTAAGCACCGAAAATGACCTATTGCGCGACTATTTTGACGCTCAAAATGAACCCGGATTTGAATACGCCTACCAATTGCCCGGTCTCAACCACGTCTTTCAGGCAGCCGGTCGCTTGATCCGTAGTACAAATGACGTTGGTGTGGTGCTATTGATGGACCAGCGATTTGCCACACCGCGCTATACGCGTTATTTTCCGCCACACTGGCAGTACCACCGTGTCCTTCGTCAAGAAACTGAACTCGCACCAACTATCGAAACATTTTGGCATACTATCTCAACCAACTCACAATCTAAGGAGGCTACCCATGAAGACTAAGCTAACCCTTGAAATGGAAAAAACACTTTATGAAACGTGTTTAGAAGCTGGTAATGTGGTGGTCGAAGAAGTGACCATGCCTGATGATCAAGGCATCGTTGATACCTTGAGTTACCAGCGACTACCAGATGGCAAAACTGACTGGCGTTGTTACGAACTTAAGGTCACGAAGAGTGATTTTCATTCAAAAGCGAAGTTATCCTTCATTGGAAACTATAACTACTTCGTATTGCCACTGGCGCTCTACCATGAATTGGCGGCAGAAATTCCCGCTGAAATTGGCGTTCTCAGTTATCAGGCTTACGATGAAGCGCAGTTAGCCACGGCAACAGAGCCCGTTTTGGCCCCCGGTTACCTAACTGTTGAAAAAAAGCCACGCTATCAAGAGCTCGCGTTAGACGAAACGGCGTTAATGGACCACTTTTTATATTCACTGGCCCGTGAAGTGCGCAAGGCTAAGCGCGTTGAAACGGGTATTAGTCAATACGGCACTGAACGACTCTATAAAGAACTCAAAAAACGGCATCAACATTATGACATCTACAACCCGGCTGATAATTTTTACGCTCGCTTTATCGACGAAACTAGGAGTAGTGCGGTCACTGCACTGCAAGAGGAAGTTGATGCGCTGAATTTTGAAATTGCTAAACTACAACAACAATTAACTAAAGGGGCACCAAAATGATCTACTACCCCTATCTTCGCGGTCGCCAGTTTGACTTAGCCGCCCTATCAACTTTTACTGAAACGGCAACGCCTAACGTGGTGCCAATCATAGAACCAGTTCGTGACGTACCAGCATTACCAAAATTATTGTCCCGTGCGCATCAAAACGGGCAATCGTTAGCCGTCATTAAAAATCCACAGGTTGATCACTATAACTACCAGGCAGCCAAGCGGTACCCAATCGATGACCTGTTTCGCTTTTCCGAAATCAAACCAGCCTACATTTTGACGCCACTTTTGCCATCGGAACAACTTGAAAATAGTCTGGTCATTGTTCAACACTACGCTGATTTAAAACTATTTATCGATCATGATTGGTTACCAAATTCCGCCACAATCCTTGCACCACCTGAAGCAAGAATTCGCCGATTGTTAGCTGGCCGTAACTTTGGCCACTTATTTGATCACTACCAAGTACCTGATCATAGCGCTGATTTTTCCCGATTGACCGATAGCTTCTTTAGCAATGATTGGCAATTTGCTGAGCAGTATGGTGAAACAGGCTTCAGCGATTATCTCACCCAAGGAGCGCCCTACTTCGAGCGTGGCCATGCTAGTCGGACAGTCACGCTGCATTTAATTTATTTATCCAACCAGCAGATTCGCATCCGTCACTTTGTTTCAGACCAACATGAAGACTTTAAGCATCAACGTGAAAAATACTTTGAGGCATTGGCCAAAGCAGTTGCCTGGATCAACACCCTTTCACCTGTGAATCAAACGCCGGCTACCGCACAACTTTTACAATTAGCCGACGAGCATCATTTTCCGGGGATGGGCGTGTTGAAGTCGCTCACGATTCAACACCATTTGACGATTATGAGTCGGTATATGCAGTGCGAAGGAAATGCGTGACTTACCGGTAGTTGATTAATCTGACACTCAACTTTTAGAAATGTTAAGTCCTTGTTAACTCACAGCCTCCGGCCAGTGGCCGATTGAAACCTGAAGTGGGGACCGGGTCGAGCCGAAAAGCGGTCTCGACCCTCGCATTTGAGCCTCACCAAGAATCGTTGTGAGTCTCAAACGTCGTCCCGTGATCCCAGGAAAACCACCTGGTATCACCGCCACCACAGGTTTCAATCGACCACTAGCACTACGGCTTCATTTTGGCTAAAATTGGAATTATACTTGATTTCATGCTCAAGTGAGCAACTAACTTTTTCATCAACACACTAAAAAATAACAGTTGTAATGATGGGTCGGCTAACTGATCCCATTACAGCTGTTTTTGTCATTCAATTTTTTTACTTATAGTAGTTTTCTGCGTATCAAGTGAGTATCCTGAATCATTAGCTTTATTTAATATTAAATAACTGTGACATGTTACAACACACTTAGTCGGAAGTTACCAGAAATCGGGGGCTTGCGGTGAAATGCCTGGTGGGACTTTGCCACCAGGCAGGGACGAATTGAAGACCCGCACGGCCTTTGGCGGGTCTTCAATTCGAGGTTCGAGACCGCTCTTCGGCTCGAACCGACCCCACGGCAAGCCCCCGATTTCTGGTAACTGGAGACGGCAGCCTCAGTAATTTAATTCTCATACGTCATTAAAGAGCGTCCCTAAATTCAAACTGAGTTTAGGAACGCTCTTATTATTTCTTTAGGTCACCGCTAAGTGATTCCTGACACTGTTTAGTGAAGGCTGGAACTACATACCAGCCATAAGCTTGAAGTAACCGGCCACCAAGGTTAAACCAATCAACCAAAGGTCCAACCGTTGCAGATAGCTTGCGCGTACTGTCGAAGCGTACACAATAAAGTGACCATTGAGTAGCATCAAGCTAGTAAAAATCATAAGGGCAAAGAGGAAGTTCGATGAGCCCAAAATCAAGGTTAAGAAGGTCGCACCATTCAACAGTAATATTAGGAACTGCCCCTTGGTCATTTGTCGTCCCATCGCCACCAACTGAAGGTTAATTCGATTCATCATGCTAACTCACTCCTTACATTATTTGTTTGATTTCAATTTCATTGTAACGCTTTCAATTGCCTTTTATAGGGGTTTTTCGCCCTTTTTAGCAACTTCTCATGATGCAAAAAAGCACCCTCGCTTAACCTTGATGTGCCGGGCGGTTAAAAATGAGAGTGCTTAGATAAATCTTATTTATTGTTATAGAATTCGTTATTGATTACTAAATACGGGGTGCAACACAAACACCTTCTGGAACGTGAACGTCCTTTTGAACGAGACTTAGCTTACCCGTCTCAGCATTACGACTATAAAGCGTTGCGTTATCAGTGTTTTGGTTAACTAAAATAACGAAACTTTCGTCAGCATTGAAATTAAAGTCACGTGGGAAATCCCCTTCTGAGGAAATTTGATCAATTAAGGATAACTGCCCATCTTCACCAACTGCAAACGTTGCTAAAGAATTGTAACCTCGATTGGACACGTAAAGGAACCGTTGGTCGTTGCTTAAGCGAATTGCGGCTGCACCATTATGTTGCGTCCAGTCCTTTGGAATCGTTTTAAGGGCTTGCGTCAAAGTCAACTTGCCTTCAGCTTCATCATAGGCCAAAACGGCAACACCACTACCTAATTCACCGACTAGGTATGCAACGTGCTTAGCAGTATTAAATACGATATGACGTGGGCCAAAGCCTCGTGCACAGTTAAACCGTGAATGTTCAGTCAGCTTACCGTCATCACTAATATCATAAAGATAAACGGTGTCGTTACCCAAATCACAGACGACCAACCGGCCATCTGGCGTTACGTCAGCAAAGTGCGGGTGAGGCCCATCTTGCTGTTCCGGTAATGGACCCGCCCCAGTATGCTGCACAGTACTTGCCGTTGTTAAAGTACCATCTGCTTCAATCTTATAGACTGTAACAATGCCAGTATGATAATTAGCTGTATAGACAAACTGACGGTCTTCATCAACCGTGACGTAAGCTGGTGATGAGCCCGGTGTTAAGGTCGTCCCCAGTTCGCCAAGCGTTTCGGTACTGCCATCAAACATCTTTAGGCCGCCAACTTTTTTGCCGTCTTCAGATTCTGCATCGACTGCATACACCTTTTGGGCTTTTGATTCAGCAACGTAAGTTGGGTTGCCTGCTGAGCCAATCAAGCTTAGATCAAATAATTTTTTAGCCGTCGTATCTAGTTTTAGCTGATAGATACCTTCACTGCTCTTATGCGTATAGGTCCCGATTAAAAATGTCTCAATCATGTTCAATCCTCCACTATGCTTTTTGTGTACCCATTAATTATAGCACGCACAAATCAGATTCCAGACGCTAGATTACTTGTGACATGAACTTATTTTGTGTTACACTGCTTGTCATCACTTATTTTTTAGAAGAAGGCACTACTATGGCAAAATTTGAGCTTTACCACCCAATTCAAACGCCACACTATCAGCTTGACTGGCTCACACAGTTTAAAGTCAAAGACATTAATACCCTGCGACAACAAACGCAACCTGCTGAAACTATCATTCAGACTGCCAACTTTGTTAACCGGGTTATGAGCACCATCATGCACGATCAAGCTTTGACCTGGGGTGTGAGTTTTAAACAGTCTGGCGAATTTGCCGGCATCGTCTCACTTAATCCAATCGAAGAAGGTTGGACCAATGCCGAGTTAAACGTTTCACCAGTAAAGACAGATGCAACTGATCTAATCGCTGAAATTGAGGCCTACATGACCCAGTTTGCCCAGAATCAATTGGGTACTCAGCACCTCAAACTCAACATTCATAATTAATGTGGTATATCATTTTGTTTTTAATGGAATCTTTCTAATAAAAGTGCTTTAATAGAGTTAGTTAATAACAACTCTAATCTGAAAGGAGGGGTTCGGTCATGTCACAACCCGAATCTGCGCTTGATGCGGCACTTGAAAAGTTACGCGAACAACACGTACGAATCACCCCGCAACGTAAATTAATTCTAGATTACTTGATGACGCACGAGAATCATCCACCGGTTGAAACCATTTACCAGGAACTTGCACCACAAATGGCTTCACTGAGTTTAGCAACCGTTTATAACACACTCAACCTTTTTGTGGAATTAGGCATCGTTATTGAGATTCCTAACGAAAACGGTGGCGTTCGCTATGACTTTTTTGGTCGGCCTCACTATCACGCCATCTGTGAAAACTGTGGAAAAGTCACGGACATCTATGATCCGAACCTCCCACAGATTGATGAAATGTTGCAGAACACGGCTAAGACCCAGTCCGGTTACACCTTCAATAGTAGTCATATTGAGCTGTACGGACTTTGTCCAGAATGCCAAGCGAAGGGCATTACTTTAGCTTCGTAATCCGCGTGCTTTTTGTATCAACAAAAAAACATTGAAACGTCAGCTCGACGATTTCGATGTTTTTTTTTGAAAGCACAAGTATTTACGTCTAAATGTAACAAACTGCCCAATCTTAAGAGTTTTGTTACGTTTATTTAACATGATTGAAACTAAGTCTGCTTTCTGCCGTTAAAGCAACAACTAACGCTGTAATATTAGGCTTTATACTCAGTATTGACCTTGTCATCATCGCTTTTTATCGGTAAGATAAGCTTCAGAATGAATTGACCGTTCATAAAAATATGTTTATAGAGAGATGACTAACGTGAAAAAATTTCCTTTATTATTAACCGGCCTGCTGACCCTCGCTACTGTGGGCGCCGCCGGAACCACGACAGCGCATGCCAGCTCTGCCGTGAACAGCTATATTGCCAGCCAAAAGATCACGCCAGCTAAAGTGACCAGCAACGTTTGGAGCGGTTTTCCAAAGAATGCCTATCGTCACGGTGTTGGTAAACCAGAGGGCGTCGTTGTTCATGAAACAGCTAACCCAAATTCAACGATTTATAACGAAATTGCCTATATGAAAGCAAACTACAACAACGCTTTCGTTCACTCATTCGTTGATGCAACGCACATCATTGATATCGCCAACACGAACTACTTAGCTTGGGGCGTTGGGTTCCCAGGTAACGCTCGCTTTGTTCAGTTTGAACAAGTTGAAGTGCACAGTAAGTCAGCTTTTGCTCACGAAGTTTCTAACGCTGCTTGGTACACCGCCTACTTACTTCACCAATACGGGTTGAAACCAAACCGTGCTGATTACGATGGTAAGGGAACTGTTTGGTCTCACCGTGCCGTTGCGAAGTACCTTGGTGGTTCTGACCACACTGATCCAGTTGGTTACTACTCAACCACTGGTAAGAAGTACTTTGGTCAAGGTTACACGATGGTTCAATTCTATCAATTGGTATCGTCGTATTATAACAGTGACTTCAGTTCTGCTAGTGCCTCATCAACTTCAAGCGCGACTGCTGCAACTTCAGTTGACAAGGTTACCTACACTAAACAATCAACCACTGGTACCCTTTCAAGCAACTACACTAAGTACCGTCTCTACAACCACGTTAAAAACGCTTATACCAACATGAAGAAGTACAGTTGGTCATCCGTTGGTGCCTCAGTTGGTAAGAAGATTTATATCAACAACAAGGGTGTTAAGGATAAGCAAGGGACTACTTGGTATCGCTTCACCTTTAGTACCGCTGCTGGCGCTAAGCAATACTGGGCTTACTCAGGTGCTGTAAACGTTGATGCTACCGCAACTACTGCAAGTTCTGCTACAGCATCATCAAGTAGTGCAACTAAATAATTGGGATAAAAAAATGAACTCAACAATGAGTTCATTTTTTTGTGTCTTCATTTTTTAATTTAAGTGCGTGTTGGCGGGTTTGTCGTTCCCACGTGACTGTGGCCCAGGTTGTGAGCGGAATTGTGATAATCACAGCTGTCATTGAGAATAGGACCATTAAAACCTCACCCACCAAAATTTTATCATTTAAAATTTGGCCCAGTGAATAATGAACACCAGCAAACCAGATGAACAACGCTAGAAAACCACCGAAGAACCCAAAAAATAGCGTGTTAAACGTCGTCCCGATAATTTGTGATCCAACCTTAAAGCCAGCCCGTTGCAGATTCTTAAGTGGAATTTTGGGATGCTGCGCTAAAATTTCTGCCAGACCGGCAGCGATGGCAATTGCCGCCTCAGCGATTGCGCCCAACGTACTTAAAATCGCGGTTGAGATTGCAATATCCAGGTAGTTGATTCCTAACACTGTAGACATCCCCTCTAAGTCCTCACTATCTTCTTGGCCAAAGCCCTGAATCTGAGCCCAGTGCTCAACGGGAATAATCATCACCACAAGTAAAAGCAACACAATAATTGACGCGTAAAAGGCCACCAATGTACTATTCGAATCATTGCCGCCGAGAAAGATGGTCATGGCAAGCACCATAACACCGGTAATCAGCGTCACCAGTACCGGTGAGAAATGAAACGCCATTAACACCATCGCAAAAAAGAGTGCGCCAAAGTTAAACAAGAGACTCAACCAGGCTTGTAGGCCTTGACCGCCGCCAACCACAACCATTGCAATCAATAGTAACAATCCTAACGCCGTAATCGTCCCCAAGAGAACTTACCTCCCATCATCAAACTCGTGATGCCACATGCAAGTGGGATCGTCAACACAATGCCAATGCCACTGATTAGACTCTGAATCACACCTAAGTTCATGGTCATATTAAACGTGTAGCCCCACGAGTTGGCATTTTTCAGGTACAGAACTGCTAACGGCAACGTATCCGCAACGAAGATGAAGAATAAGACGTTCACTAAGGGGCCCATAATCTCGCCACCGATTTGTCGACCAGAGGCAAATAGTTGTTTCGCTGAAATATCTGGTTTTTCCGTCTTCAGTGCCATCAGAGAGGCAATAATATCGGTTGACTCGTCCATGACCGCACCTAACGACCCTAAAATGGTTTCAGCTAAAAATAGCGGTCGTGGTAATTGGGTCACGTATTGCATTGATTCATAATAGACGCCCTTTTCATGCGTTACTGAAAAAACGGCCAACGCAATCAAGATTGAAATGGCCGTACCCCCAACCGTTGCTAAAAGCGTCATCAACATTTGTTGATTAAACCCAATGACAATGAGTAACGTCAAGGCTGCAAAGGCAACCGCTAAGCCACCAAAAATAACCAACACAATGCCACCTTGTGTCGTCGTATTCCAACTAACCGCTAACCAGAATAACACGCCGTTCACGATAACACTTACTAAAGCCATCAAGCCACTGAAGCGCATCAACACGAGTAACAAGCTCACCGCTAACCAGGCCGTAAAGGCTAACGCAACATCTCGTTTATAATCTGAAACTGTCGCTGATAGTTTTCCCTTTTGATGATGTAGCGTGAGAAAAATCTTCTGGCCGGTATGAAATCCCTGGGTTGTTGATTGGGAACGCATGTAGGTGTTAGGAACGGTTAGTCGCCGACCTTGATACTGACCGTTGGTAATCGTCCCGTGAAGTTTTTGCGTAATTTGCTGATCTTCATTTTGAAACTGATCAGATTGTTTTTCCTGACTGACGACTTGAGTTGACTGAATTTTTAAAATTGGTGTCTGATATAACTGATCATCATGGGCAACGCCAAGTACCGCCAATCCGCCAATTAATACGATTAATATTGGCCACCAGCGGTACCACCACCCACTTTGAGCCGCACGCTCCTGTTTTTTTAACATTGATTCCACCTCGTCGAACACCATCATATCATAAACAGAATGTTAAAATGCAGTCACGATAAAAGGTTAAAAAAACAGTTACTTTTAGCGCCAACTAACGCTGTGTTATCTCAAAAGTGAACTTTACGCAACCGGCACTTGCATTCACCCCCTTACATGCGTTAGAATAGTTAAATGATTGATTACATCATATTTTTAAAGTGAGGGTTAGACACATGAGAAAAGCACATCCACATGGCGTACAAGGCCGTCGTCCAGTGAACCAAAAGAAGGACGCCAAGCGTCAAAAAGAAATTTCAAACTTGCAACAATGGCTTAAGAACAAGAAGTAATTCGAATTCTGAATGCTTAGCAAGTAAAAACGTCTCAGTCAAACAACCATTATTGGTTAGTTGACTGAGGCGTTTTTTCGATTCTACTTAGATTAAACCTTCACTGCTACTTCACTCCAGGTAACGCTCCTTTTCAGTTACTGTGGGACCGGCTTCAGCCACGAAAACCAAGTGTCTTCCGCCTCTTTTAATTTGGAAAGTTGTTCATTACTATCACTATCACTTCAGGAAACGTTATCATTGCAAATGGTATTATTTTATCCTCTGTTCTAGTGAATATGGCATAGAAGTATCACTCACAATCTCAGCCGTAGTGCCAGAAGCCAGTTTTTGGGTGGTGGCCGAAGGCGAGCGCTCTCACTATCTTTAATCTAGTTCTAAAAAAAGCACAGCCAAAAAATGACTGTGCTTTAACACATTGAAATATTCGATTAATCTTGCCACCATTTTTCCTCTAAAATGGTCACGTCATCCAAATCAGCTAAATCAAATTTCTCGATATCGCCCTGATGCGTTAAATAAAAGACGCCGTGGTTGGGTGACGTACTCACCATGCCAGTCACGTCTTGAGACTGATTCAAGTTGAGTTTAATGACCCAATTGTGATGATAAGCTGCTGTGATGGTTGATGCTAATTCCTGCGTTGATTGCTGCATGCTAATCCCCCCGATTTAAGAACTCGATTTCCATTATATGAAGCCAAAAATTTGATTTCAATCTTGACTTTTTCACCACAATCGCCGACCATGCGCCAGCAAAGGATTTCGCAAATTAACTTTTTTTTACACCTAAAAATCGGTAAACTATATTTGAAAGCGTTTTATTTTTAAAGATAATTTACCCAATTCAAGGAGGAATTGCGTCATGTCAACGTATGTTAACGGACACATTTTTACTGGTCGGAGCACTTCTGACTTTGTGAGTGCCATGCGTGTTGAAAATGGTCACATCACATGGATCGGCGATGATCAAGAAGTCACGGAAGAACCCACGATTGATCTCCACCAACAGACCATTCTACCCGGTCTATTAGATATTCACACCCACCCCAAGTACATAGCCGATGCCTTGCACGGTGTCGCCTGTACGCCACCCCTAGTCAACAGTATTTCAGAACTGCAAACCGCAATGCGCTATTCACCACAGTTTGGACAAGACGAAGCCACTTGGCTCGAAGGCTGGGGCTTTGATGAAACAAAGCTAAAGGAACACCGAACGCCCACCGTCGACGACCTAGATGCAATTACCACCACTCAACCCATCTTTATTTACCGCTCTGATTGCCACTCATCGGTTGGCAACTCAAAAGCACTGGCATTAGCAGGTATCACAGCTGAAACACCAGACCCCAAGGGCGGCCACATTGGCCACTTTGCAGACGGTCGTCCAAACGGTTACATGCAAGAAGTAGCTGCCACACAGCTGCTGATTCGCGCAAAATCCGCCCAAAATTATGCGGCCGACGTCGATAACATGTTAAAAACATCGACCCACTACCTTGAAAATGGTCTGGTTGCAATCGGTGAGTTAATGGGCCGCAAACAACCTTACGACAGCCTAAAGCTATATGAAGATGCCGTCAGTCGTGGTTTTCAACCTCAAGCCGCAATCTACTACGTTTGGTCTGAGGTCCAAAAACAAGCGCAGCCACTCGTAATGCCACAAAGCGACCAATTATTAACTGTAGCTGGTCTCAAAGTCTTCATGGACGGCAGTATTTCGGGTGAGACGGCCTGGAACAAGGCACCTTACCCAACTGGTCAAAATGGCGTCCAACTCACTCAACCAAATGATCTCCTGGCGGCCGTTGACTTTGCCCGTCAACACCACTTACAAGTGGCCGTGCACGCGATGGGTGATGCAGCTATTCAGTTAATTATCGATACAACAGCCGATTTAACACCTTGGCTAACCGATCGACCATCGATTCGCATCGAACACGCCACACTCCTGGATGATGCCATGTTGGCACAAATTAAGTCGGCTACCATGAACTTCGCCCTAGTGACCCAACCAATCTTCTTTTTTGCAGAAGATGAATCATACCGTCACTTTTTATCACCAGATCAATTCAAAACCGCTTACCGCATCAAATCAATGCTTGAAGCCGCCCCCACTGCACTGAGTTCAGACGCTCCCTGCACCCCTTGGGCCGAACCCGACGATCCATTCATTGCCATGCAGGCCGCGGTGACCCGACAGGCCACTAACGGGGATGTTGTCAATGCTGACGAAGCCATTAGTGTTGGCCAAGCAGTTCTTGGCTATACGCGAGATGCAGCTAAAATTGGCGGTTTGAAATATAACGGCCAGTTAGTGCCCGGGATGCGTGCAGATTTTGTGATTTTAAATCAAGATCCATTCACCTCGCCAAGTGATCAACTTGGTCAAGTTAAAGTGAACGAAACTTGGCTCAAGGGACAGTGCGTATATGTACGTAACGATTAAACTTTATGGTAGTATAGTAGTAGATTAAACTTATGGAGGTGTTGCGCATGTTTTCCAAACTCTTAGTGCCACTGGATGGTAGCCAAAACGCATTTCAGGCTTTAGACGCTGCACTGGACCTGGCAAAACACTATCAAGCACAGGTACTTGCAGTTGTAGTTGCCAACGACCAAAGTTATACGCAGTACGGTGCCCGCTTTGGTACTGATATCATGACCCACATGAAAGAGCAAGCTGAGGCCACTTTGGCTGAAGCCAAGGCTCATGGTGAAAAAGCTCAGGTCGCACTAGAAACACAGTTTGAAGTCGGGATTCCCAAACAAGCCATCGCAGAGTCAATACCAGAGCGTTATGGCACCAATCTTACGGTAATTGGTAAATCAGGGGTTCACGGTCTCAACCGCGCGATTATGGGCTCAACCACCGCCTACGTGGTCCGCAAGTCCACCACACCGGTTTTAGTGGTCGGTCAGTAACCACATCCTGACGTTATCAATGAACTTACTCTAAGAGTGAACTTATTAAACAACGTTCACTCTTTTTTAATTGAGCAATTCGTGAAAGACTTTTCGTTTAAAATTGAATTTTACAGCAGTATACTAGTTACAATCTATCAGATAACTTGGAGGTTTTCATATGGCAGAAACAATCAATGAACCTGAACTTAAAAATGACCTATACGATGCCGTAAATGGCGAGTGGCTTAAAACCGCGACGATTCCCGGTGACCATGCTACAACGGGTGGCTTCACTGACTTGGCCGATGGCATTGAAGAAACGCTGATGGCTGATTTTGATCAATTATTGGCTGGCCAATTAGACGTTAATTCAGATGAAATGAATCAATTCAAAGCCTTTTACCAGCTGGTCCGCGACTTTGACAAGCGAGAACAAGATGGCAGCAAGCCTTTAAAACCATTTTTAGATCGTATCGAAGCACTGAATAACTATCAAGATCTCAGTGACCAGTTGGCCGACTGGATCTTGACTGGTTTACCAACACCCTTCTCACTTGATATTGATTCAGACATGAAAAATTCTACCACCTACGCGCTATTTGCCGGTGGCCCGCGCTTATTCTTACCCGATAAAACCTACTACGAAGCTGGTAACCAGGCAGCTCAACAGCTCATGCCGGTCTTTACTAAGATGATGACGCAACTGTTAACTCAGGCGGGCTACGACGACGCGCACGCATCCACCATCGTTAAACAAGCCATTGCCTTTGACCGGTCAGTCGCCCCACACGTTAAATCAGCTGAGGAAGGTGCCGACTACAGTAAAATGTACAACCCACGCACCCTTGACCAAATTGCTGCAAGTACCAGCCAATTAGACCTTAAAACTGCGATTACGACGTTGGTCAACGGCACACCAGAGGTGATTATCACCCCTGAACCTGACTACTTCGAAGCACTTAATGAGATTTTGAGTGATGATCACTTTGCAGCCATGAAGAGTTGGTTATTGGTCAAAACCGTCATGGGCCTCTCAAGCTACCTCACTGAAGAGCAGCGGCAAACCAGTACCATCTATGGCCGTGCGCTGAGTGGACGTAAGGAAGCCCGTAACCAGAAAAAAGCCGCTTATGACCTAGCGACTGGTGTCTTTGATCAAGTTGTCGGTGACTACTATGGTCGTAAGTATTTTGGCGAAGCAGCTAAACAAGATGTGCATGACATGGTTGTTAAAATGGTAAATGTTTACAAGAAACGTTTAGCAAACAACACTTGGTTAGGAAAAGCGACTCGTGATAAGGCTGTTTTAAAACTCGATAAGCTCGGCATTCAAGTTGGGTACCCAGACCAGATTGACGCCCTTTACAAACAGTTTAAAGTTACCCCCGCAAGTAAAGGCGGTAGTGTCTTGAGTAACGTGATGGCCTTCACCCGAATCCGTAACCTGGATGAATTTGCTCGTTGGAACCAGCCAGTCGATCGGACCCGTTGGGAAATGAGCGCACACACTGTTAATGCGTACTTCCATCCATTCCACAATATCATCGTTTTCCCAGCTGCGATTTTACAAGCCCCATTCTATAGCCTTAAGCAATCATCCAGCCAAAACTTTGGTGGTATCGGCGCAGTGATTGCCCACGAAATTTCGCATGCCTTCGATAACAATGGCTCGCTGTTTGACGAGTATGGTAACTTGAATAACTGGTGGACAGAGGCGGACAACAAGCACTTCCACGAACTCGCCCAAAACATGATTGACGAGTTCGACGGACTGGCCTATGCTGGCCAAACCGTGAACGGCAAGCTGACCGTATCCGAAAACATTGCTGATGCTGGTGGCCTAAGTTGCGCACTGGAAGCCGCTAAAGGTGAACCAGACGTTGATCTGCGTGCCTTCTTCTTAAACTGGGCAGCTATTTGGCGTCAAAAAGCCACCCAAGAACGCGAACAACTACTATTAGCAATCGATGTCCACGCTCCTGCTAAACTACGGGCTAACGTGCAGGTTCAAAATCTGGATGACTTCTTTGATACCTTCGATGTGAAACCTGGCGATGGCATGTATAAAGCACCAGCAGACCGCGTTAAAATTTGGTAAATTCAGCCATGCCCACACTTTGGGTCATGAATTGAACCTAGCTTCATCATTAATTTAAAAGTCTCAGCAATGCGCAAAAAACCGGTAACTGCCAAAGTTGGCAATTACCGGTTTATTTGTGTTCAATCATAATTCGTTTTATAACAACTGTTCACGCAAGCCTAGGAAAATGGTGAGGATCAGCAAATCCGCCGAACCGCCTAAGCTTAAATTGCGCTGTAAGAAGGTTTCGTTCAGTTCAGCAAGAAACGCCATGCCTTCAGCTGTCTGACTACCACCTAGTTCAAAATAGTGCTGGGCTTGCTGATGAGCCCAAGCCACGATTTCGTTAGACTTAGCTCGCTTGACCAGATTCGTATCAACCGAATGCCCCATTATCGCAATTAAGGTATCTAACAAACGCTGATTAGTTGTGCCTTTACTGCGCTTTAAAGCGGGTAACCCAACGGTCATAATGGTCGGATAACCGGCTTCGGCTTCGCCTCTGATACCGGTAATGCCAAATTGTAAAAATTGACGCTCACCAGCCGTTAATTCTGTATCGGGTTTATCAGCCAAATGATCAAAATCATGGGTAGTTAGTCCAACGAGCATCGCTTTCACAATTGACATCAGTGTCAGTTGATCATGCTCTAATTGATAGGCAGCTGCCGTGACCAAGATGCCCAACGAAAAGATGGCCCCTTTGTGGGTGTTCACACCCTTCGTCGCAGCAAACATCGAACGTTCTGCCGCAACCCCAACTGGTCGAATCGCAGTAAACAATTCAGGTAAGGCTGAACCCGTAAACGAAGCGCCAGTCGTAGCGCAGGTCGTAAAATACTCGCGTAAGCTCACGGTGCTATCGATAAACGTAAACACGTCCATGTCAGGATGTGGCCCACTTGAAACTGGATCCACAAGCCCTGGTTTAGGGTTCACACTGACTTCGTATAACAACGCACGTAACGCGTCATCAACGATTGCCTTTTGGGCTAATTCAACCATGGTTCGGGTCCTCCACCGGGTTCAAATTCTGTGGCATAGAGCTCACTGATTTTGGTTTGCAAGTCAGTCACCGAATGCCGCCGTGACCGAGCACAGTCCTTGGCAATTCGGTTACAAATTAAACATTTACGAACGGGCATCGAAAAGTCGGAACGTGACAGTGCGCGTTGTTGATCTGCGGTTAAAACATCAACATCAAACAATCGGCCTAAGGTATCGTGATCTTCAAATGAAACGGCCAATTTTTTGGTTGTAACTGGTGCCAAAGTCGTCGTGATAAACAACTCGTTACCAGTCGGTTTATCCCACTGTGCCACCGTCTGGAAGTCACGAGTCAGCGTTTTAAGCTGCTCATAAAAACGGGCGACCCCCGTCTCAAATAGGCGACGTAACTGTGCGTTATTTTTGATTGGTCCCGGTACGTTTAACTTAATCGCAATTAACGTATGCTTGGGAAACCGCGATAACAGGTGTTGTTGTAATGCAACCCGTTGATCACGATTTTGAAGTACATCGTTAATCACTTGTGGCTCGCCAGTTTGAAAAATTGACCCCATAACCGTATCCCTCCGTTGCGCGAACGTTTTTAATCCTTAACTTCTTTAATTGTATCAATAATTGAACCGTCACGATATTCGATCATAGCAACAGTCCGGTCAGTGAATTCAAGTGGCTTTGGCTTACCAACCTTCTTTTCAGCTAATTGCTGAAGTTCGTCGATCGTGTAAACTGGCACGCCGGGTAAGTTACTTAATGACTTCACTAAGTCTTGACGCTTAGGGTTGATTGCAATCCCGTATTCCGTAACCAACACATCCACTGAATCACCAGGCGTCACCACAGTCGTGACGTCTGGCACGATTGTTGCAATTCGGCCACGAACTAATGGTGCTGAAATAATGGTGAGTTTAGCCGTTGCAGCGTCTTGGTGACCACCAATGGCACCACGAATAACGCCGTCGGAACCGGACATGACATTAACGTTGAACTTCGTGTCAATTTCAAGGGCACTTAAAATGACAACGTCTAATTGATCAACCATGGCACCCTTGTTATCTGGATCAGCATACCATGACGCATCAATTTCTTGTTGGTTAGCGTTGGTGTGCATTGAATCAGCAGCACCCTTATCAAAGTCTTGCACGTCCATCACTTTATCAACCAAGCCTTCAGCTAAGAGGTCAGTGGTTGGCTTAGTGATACCACCCAAGGCAAATGAAGCTTTGATCTTGTTATCGATCATCGCTTGACGTAAGTAACGGGTAACGGCTAAAGCAGCACCACCAGAACCAGTTTGGAATGAGAAGCCATCTTTGAAGTATGGCGAGTTCACGATGACGTCATTAACAGTCGACGCAATCTTTAATTCCTTAGGGTCCTTCGTGAATCGAGTGGCACCTGAACCAATCTTGTCTGGGTCACCGACTTTATCAACTCTAACCACGTAATCAACCTGCGTTTGCTTAATTGAAGCTGGTGTGTTTGGATACTTAACGATGTTGTCCGTTAACAAAACAACTTTGTCAGCGTATTGGGCGTCCATCAAAGCATAACCTAATGAGCCAAACACTGCGTCACCGGCCATCCCGTTAGCATTACCTAAGGCATCCGCATTTGGTACACCCAAGAAAGCAACGTCGATTTTGATATCGCCGTGTTCAATTGCCCGAGCACGGTTACCATGTGACCGGAAAATGACGGGGTTCTTCAAACCACCGTGTGAAACGAAGTCACCCAGTGATCCACGCATCCCAGAACTCGTGATGTGGGTAATGGTCCCAGCTTTGATTGCTTCGATCACCATGTCATTCATCACACCGGTTAATGAACTAGGTGCCAACGTCAGGTCCTTGTAGCCTGCATCGATAATTTCACGCATGACTTCGTTGAACACAAAGTCACCATTTCGGAAGTGGTGGTGAAATGAAATGGTCATGCCATCTTTAAGGGTATCCTTTACGACAGCCTTAATTGAAGTGACAACCTTGTCATCACCAGTTGAAACGTGCACTTTAGGTGCAACCCGTTGGATCTCTGGGTGACCAATTTCAGTGCTTTCAAATGGTTGGTAGTTTAAATCTTTCATAACGTCTTCTGGTAAGTCGCGATCAACACTATTTTTCAATGTAATTACCCTCCTCATCAACTAGGTTTGAAGCCTTTGCAATTCGCATCACACGTTGTGCACGTAATACAACGGGACGGTCAACCATTTGGCCGTTCATTGAAATAACACCTGACCCCTTTAAACGAGCCTCTTCAATCGCATTAATCACGTTCTTAGCGTTGCGAATTTCCTTTTCAGTTGGTTCGTAGACCTTGTTAACCATTGGAATTTGACGTGGGTTAACAAGTGACTTGCCGTCAAAACCAAGTTGGTGAATGTATTCAGTTTCGCGGTAGAAACCTTCAGTATCGTCCATGTTAGTGAACACCGTATCAAAGGCTGCAACACCAGCTGCACGAGCGGCGTGCAACACCATGTTACGTGCAAATTCCAATTCGGCACCATCTGGATAGCGGTGGGTCTTCATATCAGTGGTGTAATCTTCAGCAGAAAGCGCAATTCCCATCATCCGTTTAGAAGCTGAAGCAATTGGGTAAGCGTTCATGACACCCTTAGCGCTTTCAATGGCTGCCATCAAACCAGTTGAGCCTTCTGGTAAGCCAAATTGCTTTTCAGCAGCGATAATATCTGCTTCCAATTGTTGTACCATTTCTGGTGATTCAGCCTTTGGTAACCGGATAATATCGATACCCGCTTTCACCATCGCCTTAACATCGTTTTCATAGTATGGTGTATCTTGACCATTCACCCGAACGACTAATTCGGCGTCACCGTAATCTTGGGTTTGGAGGGCTTCATAAACCAATACCCGAGCAGCGTCCTTTTCAGCCATTGAAACGGAATCTTCAAGGTCAAACATAATAGAATCGGCACCGTAAATACCGGCGTCCTTCACCATTGCTGGGTTGTTACCAGGAACAAACATCATTGTCCGGCGTAATCGTTCTTCATTTTCAGCCATTTTAGAGTACCTCCCAAGCTGGTTGATCCGTGGTTTGACTAGCACGTTGCACTGCTGCAATCGCACGTGCTTTGATCACACAATCAAGCGCACCTTTATCCACTGCTTTAACTTTTGCAGCCGTCACACCCATCTCATTTAACGTGGTGGTAATGACTGAGCGAATTTGATCACCAAATTGTTTTTCAACGTCAGACTGTAAATCAATTTGAATCCCGTCGGCCGCTTTAGAAATCATAATTTGAATATCTGATGATTCCAAAGTGCCAGCAACAGCTGTTTCTTTAATTTCCATCAATGTTCATTCCTTTCTGAATCCGTGTTTGTAGGGTTACTAAATGATTTTGGATGAATTGCGCGGTCGTGTCGGGCACGTACGCCTTTAAATCTTGCAATGATCCATTTTTGATGAACTGTCTTACTTCAGTAGCAGTTATAACGGGTTGATCCGATAACGCTGCCACTTGTCGATCAACTACTTTAACCGCAACTCGCGGTGGTAGTTCTTGATTGAGCACCTGATTGTACTGACTGGTTGTCCGTGAAGTTGGTTCGGTTCCCAGATACCGCGTCGTAACGTGAAGGGCAGGTGCAATGACGTCACGAAAGATTCGTGCATCAAGGGTTGTTTGATAAGTAATCGCCTGATCCTTTGAAGGTAAAAAGTAAGCCGGAAAGGTTGCATAACTTACCATGTAATCACCGCCATTGACGACGATGACGTTTGACAAATCACTGGTGCCCGCCCGAACAAGCTGTTCCCGTTCAGCCGTGCTAAAGAGCGATAAATCAGTGTTGACCACGAAAACGTAAACTAAGTCATTTTCGGTAGCCGCTTGTTCAACTAAATAACGATGGCCTAAGGTGAACGGGTTGGCGTTCATGACGATGCCAGCCACTTTTTTGTGTGCTTGATCAGAAACGGTTGGGACATCGGCTAAAAAATCATGTACATCCGGACTGCCAGTCTCAAGAAAAGCCGCCTCATCCGAATGCGTCAATTCACTAAAGCCAATGTGTTGAAAGCTCTCACTGTACTTGAGTTTCGTAAACACAAACAAGTGATAAACACCTTTAGCAAACATGCGATTGACTAACTCAGACACAATGGTATTGAACCGTGCACCACTTGTGACACCTTTGTTGCAAACGCCGATGTACTTTAGGACGTTACCAGCGACGGAACCGGTGGCAACCAACTCACCTGCTTGGTAAATCCCAATTGTAAAATCAATTTGGTCAACTTCACGTTCCGCAAAGTTATTGATGCCCAAACTTTCAAGAAAGGCTTGCCAGTCATGCTTCGTTGCGGCGTCTTTCAAATATAGATCAACAATCTGATTATCCATGCTAGTCCTCCAAAGCTGGTTGCGTTTTAGCGAACTCTGCAACAGCTTGGCTAACGGTTGGCACAACCGCTTCATTGAAGACGCCCGGCACAACTTCTTGTGCCGTTGGTTTTTTAACCACGCTGGCCAAAGCTTTGGCGACGACTAACTGTAACGTAGCATCCACTTTTGTTAAATCGCTGTTAAGCAATCCTTTGAACAGCCCTGGGAATGCCAAAATATTGTTAACTTGGTTAGGGTGTTGACTTGAACCAGTGGCAATCACCTTGGCACCAGCAGCGGCTGCATCAGTTGGTTCGATTTCGGGAACTGGGTTGGCAAGTGCGAAAACAATGGGATCTTTGGCCATGCGCTCCACGTCATGTTGACTCAATAGGTGTTGGTCGGATAACCCGATAAACACATCTTGGTTGTCAATGACATCCGTTAACCGTGAATCTTTTAAGTTAGCGGGTGTTTTTAATTTAGCCGCAAATTGTCGTTGATAGCGATTATAACGATCGTCATCAGACGTGATCACACCGTACACATCAACCAGGGTCAAGTGCTTTATGCCAGCTGCGTAGAGTAACTTTGCAGTGGCTAATCCTGACGCACCAACACCATTGATGACAACGTGCAGGTAGTCAAGTGACTTACCAACCACTTTGGCAGCGTTGATCAAACCGGCCAGTACCACGATTGCAGTACCTTCTTGATCATCATGATAAACCGGAATATTCAGCTTTTTAGATAAAGCCTCCTCGATTTCAAAACACTTCGGGGCAGCAATGTCTTCAAGGTGAATCCCAGCAAATGACTGTGAAATATTACTGATCGTATTAACGATCTCATCAGGTGATACCTGATTCACGGCAATCGGAATGGCGTTAATATTGGCCAAATCCTTATACAGTAAAGCCTTACCCTCAATGACGGGTAGGCCTCCTGCTGGTCCAATATTACCGAGACCTAAAACGGCTGAACCATCGGTAACCAAAGCAACCAGCTTACCGCTCACCGTGTACTTATTTTTTAATTCAGGATGTTTCGCAATTAACTTTGAGATTACGGCAACGCCAGGTGTGTAAGCCTTGCCTAAATCGGTCTTATTATGCACACTCAAATCTGACTGTATATCCAAGACACCCGTGTGATTCTCGTGAACCTTCAAAATCTCATCTGTATCTGTCAATCGCACCATTCCCTTCAAATTTTAATTGTGTAATTAGTAGCAATCTTGTTAACGACTTAAGTGTACACCGGTTTTTTAACTTTTTCAAATATATTCAAGATATTTGCTATTTTTTAAATTCAATTTTCTGTTATGATAAAGATATTCAAAAATAACGCCCGTTTTAAGTGAAAACTTGATATGATAAGAGTGCAGATCTTAACAAGCGTGACCAAGGAGGCCCTGACGTATGGAAGATATGAAATCTCGCGAACAGTTAGCTAACATTGCCCGTGATTATTACCTATCTAAATTAACAATTTCTCAGATATCAAAAAAGTATGACTTAAGTCGTTACTTAATTACAAAGGCGCTGGACGACGCGATGAGTACCGGTCTCGTCAAGATATCCATTAACGCCCCAATCGATCGAAACATGGAGATGGAAGCCCGTTTTAAAAAACAGTTCAACTTACAAAATGCCTTCATTGTTAAAGATGCAGATACGACCAATGAAGATTACGAAAATATCGTTGCCTTTGCTGCCGAGCAGATTCAAGCTGTTTTGCACCGTAGCAGCGTCATCGGAATTGGTTGGGGTGGCACTGTTGCCAACGTGATCAATCACTTCCAAACCGAAATTTTAGACGATCTCGTCTTTACTCAGTACATGGGTGATAACCTTAAGTACAATTCGACTTTAGGCGCTACACCACTCGTCCAAAAAGCCGCCGCCAAGTTTGGCGCCAGCTTCCGGACAATTCCTGCCCCACTCTATATTATTAATGATGCAACCCGATCTGCACTGCAACAAGAACCAGCGTTAATTCCGGCCTTCACAACCATGGCTAAGATGGACCTACTCTTCGCGGGAATTGGCACGTTAGCATCAGTAGATTCAATTCCACTCTGGCGTAATCACCGTCACGATATTTTAGGTGATATCGAACCCGATGATGTCGCTGGTATGCTTTATGGTCGCCCCTATGACATTAACGGCAATATCTTGAACGCAGACCATGACAAGCTGTTCGGCTCCTCATTGGACGCAATCTTAACGGTGCCCCACAGAATGGCTGTCGTTAAAAGTAAGTTTAAGGGTCGTGCACTACTAGGGGCCCTCCGTGGGGGCTTAATTACGGATTTTGTCACCAATGAATCCGTCGCTAACCGAGTGTTGCTCGAAATGAGCTAAACGGTTTTAAGCCACTTTTTAATCAGATCATTAAACAACGCTGGTTGCTCCGTCATAACGATGTGGCCAGCGTTTTTGATTACCGCTGATTGCCCTTTTGGCGCCAATTTAGCGGTAGCCGCCGCAAATGCCGAATCAAAGTAGGGCGATTGCGCACCAGCAACAACCAACAAAGGCACGTCCAATTTTAAGATAATATCGCGCCAATCTTGAAAGGCGTGGTCCACGAGACACGGTTCATTTTCGCTGACCTCATAGGGATGGGCTGCTCGTGCCTCTTGAACACTTTGCCGAACTGCCGAATCAACTGGCGTTGCCGTTGCTGACCCAAATGGTAATTTTAAATAATCAGGGAAGTTTGCCCAGGAAAGATCTTTAAAACCATATGGCCAAGTCTCATCGCGAATCATCTTTGGGCTTTGATCGATGTCGATTATTGCACTAAAAGGTTTGGTGCCAAAAAGTGACACGTACGCAAATAGCGTCGAGGCCCCCATCGAATTACCAATCCCAATCACATCGGTTAGCCCTAACTGCCCAATCAGTTCAGCCACGTCAACCGCATGACGACTGATGCGTCGCCCCTTTATCGTTCGCTGCGAGGCACCCTGGTTTCGGGCATCTAAACAAATTACACGGTAGCCCTCAGCCAGTAAAAATTGGGCCGTTGGCTGCCAAATTTCCCGATAACTACCAATCCCATTCAATAACAATACCGGCCGACCACTGCCAGCGTCGCTATATGTTAACGTCACGTGGTCACTTGTCACAAATTTCAAATTAGTCACCTCAAATTAAAAGCGAGCCTGAATTAGCCTAAAACGACTAACGCAGTCTCGCTATTTTGATTCATCTTACCACATTTAAATTAAAACTATTCAGCTGCTAATAAAATCTCGTTCATCTTACGAGCAGAGCTTTGCATCTTGGCAGCTTCTTCATCAGATAAGCTGACTTCGATCACTTGACGAATGCCGCTAGCGTTAATAACTGCTGGTGTGCCTAAATAAATATCTTTTAAGCCATACTGACCATCCAATGGTGCAGATACGGGCATAACCAAATTTTCATCCAGCAAAATCGCACGACAGATCTTCATTAAGCTAACTGCAACGCCGTAGAAAGTAGCGCCCTTCTTACCAATGATCTGACCGCCTTTTTTCTTAACGTCTTCTTCAATTTCTGACAGTATCTCGTCAGTAGCATTCGAAAGACTTAATAATGGTCGTCCACTAACCGTTGCTTCATTATAAGCTGCAAATGAACTGTCACCATGTTCACCAAGAACGTAAGCGTCAATATCACTCGTACTGACATCAAGTGCCTTACCCAAAGCAACTTGTAGACGCGCACTGTCCAACGATGTCCCGGTCCCGATGACCCGGTTCTTTGGGAAACCTGAGATATGTTGCGTTAATGAAGTCAAGATATCAACTGGATTGGCTGAAACAACGAAGCAACCACTGAAGCCGCTGTTTACAACAGGCGTAACGATTGACTCTAAAATCTTAGTGTTCTTGTTAACCAAGTCTAAGCGCGTTTCACCTGGCTTACGAGGTACACCCGCAGTGATCACAACGATATCTGCATCTGATGCATCCGCATAGTCACCCGTTTTAATCTGAGCTGGCATCATCATTGGTGTCAAGTCTTCAAGATCCAATGCGTCACCAACTGCGTGATCTTTAGCGATATCCACAATAACTAATTCATCAATACCACAGTTTTGTAATAATGAGAATGCAAATGAAGAACCAACGGCGCCGTCACCAACGAGTAATACTTTCCGGTGTTTTTTTAACATGAGACAATCTCCTTTCAGTCAATCCTAATTACGTACCATAGAAGCACCATATTAAGTCAAGAACAGTTCTTGCTCTTAAGGTCACATTTAGTATAACGCATTTTGACCGAAAATGTTAACTTTTTTAAAAAAATCACGATATTTTTTAAATTTTTAAAATGATTATTTTACAAACGTTAAAATAGACCGTCACTATCACGAACATATAATCTAACATAGCGTATTTTTCTTTGCAAGCTTCTTCACGAGCCGGTTAATGGTAGCGGTTACTTGATTTATTTTTTTAAACATCACGTTTATTTTGTTCAAGTTAGTTTGTGTAACTTTGTGATTGAATCATTATGACCATTGTGACTGCGTTGTTGCCACTCCAGGTAACCTGCTTTTTCGGTTGCTGTGGGACCAGCTTCAACCACGTAAACGTGTCTTCCGCTTCGTTTGTGAGCCTTCAAAATACAGAAGTCTCACAAACGTCCAGTCCGAGTAAGCGCTAAAGCGCCAACTCGGACTTGTCACTGCAACCGAAAAAGCAGGTTACCTTCCGTTCTCGCTACGTAGATTGATAAGTTTAAAGATCTTACTCACGACATGCTTTGTTTCGTCACTACTACCTAAACGGGGTTTTGTTATTCCCACAATCTAAGCCGTAGTGCCAGAAGCCACTTTTTGACGGGTAACAGTGACAAGTACCACTTTGCGCGATAGCGCTTAGTGGTACTGGACGTTTCTGAGACTCGTGGGTTTCGAGGCTCAGAGACGAGACGGAAAACGCAATGCGGTTGAAGTCGGTCCCACTGCTATCCGTCAAAAAGCGCCTGAGATTCCACGTTCGAATCTCAGACGCTTTTTACGAAATAAAATTAGCCTCAAACCAACAACTTATTGATCTCTGGTACTCTTACGAATCATGAGCTTGGTCCCCACAACTACCTTTAAGGGTACAACTCGCCCGTTTTCAAGGCGGCTCTTCATCATATCAACTGCGCTAATGCCCATCTGATCCGTATCGACATGCACAGCACTCAATTCTGGATAGACGTATTTTGCCACTGATGTATCGTTGAAACTAAACAAACTGACCCGCTCAGGAACTGCGATGTTGGCTTCACCTAAAGCCTTAAGTGCACCAATTGCCATTGGGTCATTGCTGACGAAAAAGGCGTGTGGTAACTCGTCTCCCAATTCTGCGATTGCACGTTTCATAGTGTCATAACCGGATTGGTTCGTATAATTGCCTTCAAACGCAAATTTCGCGTTGAACTGTTTACGAGCCATCATCTCCGCTTTAAAGGCACGGTAACGAGGATCTGGAATTTTTAGAATTCGATCTGTTGTATATTCGGAACCGTAAATGATGCCGATATCATCACTCGTTTCACTCAAATACGACACAACCTGACGAACTGGTGGTTTGAACTCCGTCACAACGCTATCAAATCCCTGTTCAATGCCACTCCAGTCAACAAAAATCAAATTTTGAGTCAACGCACTTAATTGTTGGACTTGTGGGTCACTGTACTTACCAACCGCGATGATGCCATCAACATCCTTGCTGATTTCTGATACCTGATTTTGAAACACCGGGCTTGTTTGAATTTGTAATTCCTGACTACGTTTTTCAATCCCCATGCGAATCGCCATATAGTATAGATCATCGAGTTCCTTATTTTCTGAGTACCACTGCACAACTGCGATTCGATACGTATCTGGTTGCTTCGGTGCCCGCTTTGCTTTCGTATAGTTGAGTTCCTCCGCAATTTCAAAAATTCGTTGCCGGGTGTCCTCACTCACGGAAAGCGTTGTGTCATAATTCAGCACACGCGAAACGGTCGACAAGGAAACACCCGCCTTTTGCGCGATATCTTTTAAGGTAACTTTCATGGATGTCCCCCCCTTTTTAAAAGTGAATTAAACCACACATTGCGCCAAATACAAGCGAATGATTCAGGCACCCAACTAAGAATACCTGAATCATTTACTCGTATCACACTTCGTTAATTTTTAATTCACTACTCTTTCAACCAGCTAAACGTACTTTTAAAGTTGCGCAATAAACCGATCAAAGGCTGCTTGGCCAACCTCATCGCGTTTAAAGACCCCAGCGTCCTGTAAGACGCGGGCAAAAACTTCACCAATGGCTTGATCAATCAAACCATCAGCGTTGTCGGCAGTAAAATTGTTAGAAGCCTTCAATTCATCCGCCCATTGCTTATGGTAATCTTGCATGTCGTTCGCTTCACCCAAGATGTAGTGCTTAACTTCTTGCATCTCATCTTTTAGACGAGCAGGTAAAATGGCGCGACCCATAACTTCAATCAGGCCAATATTTTCCTTCTTAATGTGTTGTACATCTTGATGTGGATGGAAAATGCCATCTGGATATTGTTCTGAAGTTTGGTTATCCCGCAAAACAATATCAAGCACAAACTTAGTGCCACGACGATAAGCAATCGGTGTCACGGTGTGGTGACGTTCACCATCAGTGTAGGCTCGAACGTCAACAGACTCATCATCATAGTGCTGCCAACTATTAGCGATGGTGGTGGCCGCATTGATCAATGATTCTGGCGTCTCACTGGTTAAACGAATGGTTGACATCGGCCACTTAACAATACCTGCATCAACATCATCAAACCCTTTGATTGAGATTGACCGGTCCACTGCGGCCTTCATCATTGGAAAGTCATGACGCCCACCTTGATAGTGATCTTGAGCCAGCATTGAACCACCAACGATTGGTAAATCTGCGTTACTCCCAACGAAGTAGTGTGGCAAGACCCGCACAATTTCGAGTAAGTTACTGAAAGTATGCTGGTTAATCACCATTGGGCGGTGCGCCTGGAGTAGAAAAATCGCGTGTTCGCTGAAGTAGGCATATGGCGAATACTGGAAGCCCCAAGGTTCACCACCAAGCGTTAAGCGAATAACCCGGTGATTTGAACGAGCTGGGTAACCTAAACGACCACGGTAGCCTTCGTTTTCGATTGCTAATTGACTAAGTGGATAAGTGTTCGCTTTTTGATTACGAGCAGCCGCAATTGCCTTGGGATCCTTTTCAGGCTTCGACAAGTTAATCGTGATTTCAAGGTCGCCATATGCCGTTGGTGTATCAAAAGCCAAGTTTTTGGCAATGGCGCGGGTTTTAATGTAATCATTTTTGCGACTTAAATTATAGAAGAAGTCAGTAGCGGCTTCTGGTGAGTCGTTATACTTATTCCAAAATTGTTGATTAGTCTGAGCTGGCGTTGGGGTTAACAAGTCTGTTAACTCTGCTTCCAAGATATCTCGGTCTGATTGACCATCTTCAATTTTGCCGTTTTTTACCGCTGTTTCGAGTAATGCATCCAAAATATCGAGTAAATCGTCACTTTTGGCGTCAACTGCGGGCGCATCACCAACTAAGCCAAGCACCCGGTTCGTGACGTAAATTCGGTCTAAGGGTTGATACGTGCCACTCTCGATAATCGCATCAACAAAAGCTTTAACTGTTTCTAACATGTTAAGCTTCACCCCGATCGTTGTAGCCCTTTGGATGAGTTTGTTTCCAATTCCAGGCCGTCTTAATAATCTCTTCAACGTCATCATACTGTGGCTTCCAGCCCAATACTTTGCGGGCTTTATCACTGGCGGCAATCAAGGTGCTTGGATCACCGGCACGTCTTGGAGCATCTTCAGCGGGAATTGGTTGCCCAGTTGCTTTACGCGCAGCTTCCAAGATTTCTTTGTTGGAGAAACCAGTTGAAGAACCTAAGTTGAAGGCATCACTGTCGTGTCCATCCTTCAGATATTCAAGCGCTAAAATGTGGGCATCTGCTAAATCAACAACGTGGACGTAATCACGAACGTTGGTCCCATCCTTAGTTGGGTAATCAGTCCCAAAGATCTTTAAGCCATCGCGTTCGCCAGCGGCCACTTGTAGAATGATTGGAATTAAGTGGGTTTCGGGATGGTGATCTTCACCGATTGAGCCATCCGCTTTAGCACCCGCAACGTTGAAGTAACGAAGGGCGACGAACTTAACGCCATAAGCAACGTCAGACCAGTGCATAATTTTTTCCATGGCTAACTTACTTTCACCATATGGATTGGTTGGTACTTGTGGATCAGTTTCCTTAATTGGAATCTGCTTTGGTTCGCCATACGTTGCAGCGGTTGAGCTAAAGATGATTCGCTTAATATCATGATCTTTCATCGCTTTGAGTAAGGTAATCATACCACCAGTGTTGTTATCAAAATACTTCAGTGGATTACTCATTGACTCTGGCACGATTGAAAAGGCGGCAAAGTGAATGATTCCCTCAATGCTGGTTTCTTGATCAAAAACTTCATCTAAGAAAGCCCGATCTCGAATATCACCTTGATAAAAACGGGCCTTGGGGTTAACCGAAGCACGGTGACCAGTAATCAAATTATCAATTACTGCAACGTCATAGCCCTTAGAAACGAGCCGATCTACTGTGTGTGAGCCGATATAGCCGGCACCACCTAAAACAACAACTGTCATAATTCTTACCTCCATTTATTCTCTTATGCGACATAATCATATTCGATATAAAAGCGCGCCGCAAGTTAGGTTGCGTTGCGCTTTTATTAATGATGCGTTTTTTAATTAAGCTTTGATTTCCTTAGGACCGTCTGCAATATTAGCAACGTAGAAGCTGGCTTCGTAGCCAATCTCCTTCTTATAAACATCGCCGACATTCTTGATGAAATCATCGACGTTAGCCTTGTTAACGATTGCGATTGCGCAGCCACCAAAGCCGGCACCGGTCATCCGGGCACCCAGGACACCTGGTTGCTTCCAAGCAGTTTCAGCTAACGTATCAAGTTCCTTACCCGTTACTTCGTAGTCAAAGTGTAATGACACGTGTGAAGCATTAACTAACTTACCGAATTCTTCAAGCTTGCCTTCAGTCAGGGCTTTCTTAGCACGTAACGTCCGTTGATTCTCAATCACGGCATGACGCGCACGCTTGATTAAAGTGCCGTCGTTGACCAGATAAGCGTCCTTATCAAAATCTTCTTGAGAAAGGTCACCCAATGTCTTAACGTCTTCGCCGCCCTTTTGGATTCGAGCCAAGGCTTCTTCACATTCGGCACGACGTTCGTTGTACTTAGAATCAATCAACTCACGACGTTTGTTGGTGTTCATAATCACAACCACGTTATCACCAAGTTCAACTGGCACGTATTCGTACTTCAGTGTGTTGGTATCCAGCAATACAGCGTGATCCTTCTTACCCATACCAATGGCAAATTGATCCATGATCCCGGTGTTTAAGCCGAGGTAGTCGTTTTCAACGGCTTGACCGTTTTTAACTAAAGTCAGTTGATCCAAGCCGAAATTAAATTCACTGTTTAAGATGTTGCCAATCAATAATTCAATTGAAGCTGATGATGATAACCCAGAAGCATCTGGTAAATCACCGTGAACAAATAAGTCAAACCCGTGGTTGGCCGTTTTACCCTGCTTAGCAAGTTCAAACATCACCCCACGTGGGAACTTTACCCAGCCATCATTTTTGTCAAAATCTAAATCATCAATTGAAAATTCGGCGATGCCGGCATCGGGCATGTTGGCGGAATACGCACGAACCTTGTTATCATCGCGGGCAGCATATACGCCGTAGGTCCCCATGCTAATGGCACATGGGAACACGTTACCACCGTTATAATCAGTATGTTCACCGATTAAATTGATCCGACCTGGTGAAAAATATACTCGTTCGCCAGCGTAACCAAACGCCGTGTTAAATTCGTCCATTAAACTTTGATAATTCATGTTCGCGCCTCCGTTATTTTACTAAAACTTTTACTGTGTCTAACATACGCTAAAAAATTCAGCTTGTCAACAGATGTTGTAATCGTTTTCTTTGCTGTTGTTACAGGATTATATTGTTAATTTTGCTTGTTAGACAATCGCGACCTCGTTGAAATTAATTCGTTACGATTTATATACCTCATTGTCTGTACCGGTCACTACCACTACGTGCTAGCGGGCTTTTTTGGTTGCTGTGGGACCAGCTGCAGCCACGACAAAGTCGTGTCTTCCGCTTCGGTTCTGAGCCCCACCAAGGCCGTGGGTCTCAGAACCGTCCAGTACCACTAAACGCTAAAGCGTTAAGTGGTACTTGTCACTGCAACCAAAAAAGCCCGCTAGCTCTCCGTTCACGTTATATTGACGTTATATTGAATTTTGCTACTAGCTCTTACAATTAAGTGTTTATCTACTCATGCAACAGCATCCAACTTTACAAACTGCGCAGATTGACTATCATAGAAAAAACTTAAAAAATCTTGAGACATTAAAAGCGACCAAGCCGTACGAATACGGCTTGGTCGCTTTATTGCGTCATATTTTAGTAACTTCTGATTAATCTTTTACCCAGTCACTAAGGGCTGTTTCAAACTGGTTGAGCTTAGTCGTGGCTTCATCCTCAGTTTGAGCGTTGGTGCCAATGTAGAACTTGATCTTGGGTTCAGTTCCTGAAGGTCGAACGGCGATCCAAGTGCCATCACTTAACCAATACTTTAAAACGTTTGAACTAGGTAAAGTCAGCTTCTCGGTGGTACCATCCGCGTGAGTTGCCACCTGCGTTTGGTAATCATCGACCGTTTCGACGTTAACACCCGCAAATTCGGTTGGGCGATTTTCTCGCAATGATTTCATGATGGCCGCCATCTTGTCAGCGCCATCAACACCACCAAATTCCTTAGCAGTCGTCTTTTCTTTGAAGTAGCCATATTCCTTATAGAGCTGTTGAATCCCATCGTAAAGTGTCAAGCCCTGTTGCTTATAGTATGCCGCAACTTCGGCTAAGAGGATGGTTGATTGAATCGCATCCTTATCACGCACGAATGGGTTGATGAGGTAGCCAAAACTCTCTTCAAACCCAAATAAGAAGGTGTGATCGTGATTTTCTTCAGCCAGCTTGATTTGTTCGGCAATGTACTTAAAGCCAGTCAAAACGTTGGTCATCTTGACGTCATAGTGTTCCGCAATCTTCGTTGCTAATTCAGTCGACACGATTGATTTAACGACCATGCCGTCTGCAGGTAACTGGCCAGTATCTTGCTTCGCCTTTAAAATGTAATTCAGCAATACCGAAGCAATTTGGTTCCCAGTCATCAGCTGATAATCACCGTTTGGCATCCGAACTGCTGCGCCTAAACGATCCGCGTCTGGATCAGTGGCTACCAAAAGGTCGGCCCCTTCCTGTTTACCTAACTTGATTGCCATGTTAAAGGCTTCCGGAAATTCGGGGTTAGGGTGTTCAACCGTTGGAAATTCAGGGTCAGCAATTGCTTGTTCCTTAACCATCGTGAAGTGATCGTAGCCAGCATCCTTTAGGGCACGGTAACCAATAACGCGACCGGTACCATGGAGTGGTGTATAGATCAGTGTCATATCCTTACCCACTTCATCAATTAGCTTTGGATTGACCGACACTGCTTTGACACCAGCTAGATAATCTTCGTCTAGGTCTTCACCAACGATGTGGACGAGACCCTGTTGGCGTAGCTTAGGTTCCGCTACCGTCGCTACGGTAAACATGTTTTCAATCCCGCGAACATACTCAGTAATCTTGTCAGCCTCAATTGGTGGCATTTGGCCACCGTCTGGCCCGTAAATCTTAAAGCCATTGTACTGTTTAGGGTTGTGGCTGGCAGTGATCATGATACCAGCATAGGTGTGTAAATGTCTGACCGCAAACGACAACTCTGGCGTTGGCCGGATATCGTCAAAGACGTAACTTGGAATACCATGTGCACCCAACACCTGAGCTGAGTGGTGTGCGAATTCACGCGATTGATACCGTGAATCAAAACTGATTGCCACACCACGCTGCTTAGTCGCATCATCTAAGGTATCCATAAACCGTGCTAATCCTTCGGCAGCGGCGCCGACGGTATATAGGTTCATTTGACCTATTCCTGGTCCAATCAATCCCCGCATGCCGGCGGTCCCAAACGCCATCGGTTTCGTAAAGGCGTTTTCTAGTGCCTCTTGGTCACCCGCCATTTCAGCTAACTGCTGTGCTAACGCTGGATCGAGTTGTTGATAGTCTTGCCATACTTGATAGTTTTCTTGCCAAGTCATTGAATCGCCACTCCTCTAATTGTTTGATTGATTATTCGAATTACTTTCAATTCCGCTTTCAGTATAACGCGAAATTAGGAAAAAGAGTAAAAATTTTACTAAAGAATTTTAAGTGCTGACATCAATTTGTTTGAATGCCCTTTCAATTTTACCATCTCAACCATTTTCTTGCACGAAAGCTTTAACGATTTTGGTCGTCGATTACCTTTAACTGGTGGCCAATACCATTAACAAATGATATCCGCCTTCATATTGTTGAATTTAAGCGAAGTGGTACACTTAAAGCAATTACGAAGATACGTGGAGGGGTCAACATGGCTGTTAAACCAATTAACTTTAGTCAGTTGTTTGTAACGCAATCGTTGAAAAAGCAGAAAAAAATGGGCAAAAAGCTCCGTGACGGATTTTCTTTCGCTGATTTGGGGGAGTTCGTCCCGGTTAAACGTGATCCAAACCATTTAATGGACGAAGTTCGGTCGATACTTATCCCGGAATTGCTGCCAGAACGAACCCAACGAATGAGTCAGTCAACGTTTTCATTTTTCCGTGGCACTGCCGAATTGATGGAATTCGATTTAGCCAACCAAAAGAATTCACCGATTCATGCCGTTATCTGTGGTGATGCTCACGTCGGAAACTTTGGTTTTTTCGGTTCACCTGAACGTCACCTGTTATTTGATTTGAACGACTTTGATGAAGCTGACATCAATCCGTTTGAATGGGATATTAAACGCCTGGCCGTAAGCACCCTCTTAGCAGGGCAAGAACACGACTTCGAAAGCGCCAAGTTGACCGAGCTCCTAACTGGGCTTGGCCAAACTTACCGCGAAAGTCTTAACGCCATGTTTGAACGGACTGCTTTAAATCGCTTTTATCCCGTTAATAACGTCGAAACGGTTCTGGACACCATTCCCGCTAAAGAATGGCATACAAATAAGTTGCATAAGTTCCTTGAAAAAGCCGGTAAACGCGACTCTGAACAAGTCGTTCGTAAATTTACGATTACGGATTCTCAAGGCAATATTGCCTTCAAAGAAAACGCACCGCGAACCCGTCACGTCACGGATAACGTCACCAACCACCTCAAAAAGTATCTGGAACGTTACCGACAAACCTTGCAACCAGACGTGAGCTTAATGCTCTCACAATATCAGGTAACTGATATCGTGAGACACAGTGTTGGCGTCGGCAGTTTTGGATCGCTGTGCTACCTCCTATTGCTGACGGGCACTGATGATAGTCACCTAGTCTTACAAATTAAAGAGGCACTACCGCACCGTCAATTGGCGGATCAACTGGATGATCAAAACGCGCAATTTGAGCAAAATGAAGGTAAACGAATCGTTGACTGTCAAAAAATTCTCCAATCAGCAACCGATCCCTTCCTCGGCTACTTTGCCACTGCCACTAAGAGCTTCTATGTTCGCCAGTTCCGGGATATGAAAGCTTCGATCGATCTGTCTGCATTAGATTGGGACCAATTCGAAGCCTACGCCAAAACTTGTGCTTGGGTATTAGGCATTAGCCATGCGCAAAGCCCGACTTCAGGCTTAATTCTAGGTTATGTAGGTCATTCCAGTCACTTTGACGACGCCATTGCCAAGTGGTCCGCTGATTACACCCAGCAGGTACAAGATGACTATGCCGCCTTCAAACAGTATCGACTGAATTAGTGAAATCCCCCCCTTTCGTATTGTTGGCTAAAATCAATTATGAAAAAAATGAACGCCAATTACTGCCGAAATACCGGAATTGATGGGCGTTTTTGTATCTATAAAACTGTCATAAATAAAACACTCACTTCAAATTCATTTACAAAAAGTAAGTATTTTATCTTGACTCACTTACAAAAAGTAAGTATGATGGCCACATTGAATCAAAAACAACTTATCTGGAGGAATTCATTATGGTAATGACAAATGGTTACGAACAAAACGAAAACGAACAAGCACTGGACATTTTGAACTTACCGCAATTGGAGGCTGACGCTAAAAAGATTATTCCAACTGGCGGATTTGGTTACATTTCTGGTGGTTCAGAAGATGAATGGACGTTACGTGCAAACCGTACCGCTTTCCAACACCGCCAAATCGTACCAAAGGCGCTCAGCAACATCGAAAATCCTCAAACAGATACCACGGTGTTTGGCCTGAACTTAAAGACACCAATCATGATGGCACCTGCAGCTGCTCAGGGTTTGGCACACGCTAAGGGCGAAGTTGATACTGCTAAGGGTGTCGCTAAGGTTGGTGGCTTAATGGCTCAAAGTACCTATTCATCAACTTCGATTGCTGACACTGCAGCAGCTGGTGAAGGCGCCCCTCAATTCTTCCAACTTTACATGAGCAAAGACTGGGAATTTAACAAATCACTTTTAGACGAAGCCAAAAAAGCTGGCGTTAAGGCGATCATCCTGACCGTTGATGCAACTGTGGATGGTTACCGTGAAGCTGATATTATTAATAACTTCCAGTTTCCAATCCCAATGGCTAACTTAACTAAGTTTAGTGAAGGCGATGGCAAGGGTAAGGGCATCGGCGAAATCTACGCCGCAGCTGCCCAAAAGATTGGTCCTGCCGACTTACAACAAATCATTGATTACACTGACTTACCCGTTATCGTAAAAGGTGTTGAATCAGCCGAAGATGCACTGTACGCTATCGGCGCTGGTGCAGCTGGCATTTACGTTTCCAACCACGGTGGCCGTCAGTTAAATGGTGGTCCAGCCAGCTTTGACGTTTTGGAAAGTGTTGCTAAGGCCGTGAACCATCAAGTGCCCGTAATCTTTGACTCTGGTGTCCGTCGTGGCTCTGACGTCTTTAAGGCCATCGCATTAGGTGCCGACCTTGTCGCAATTGGTCGTCCAGCCATTTACGGTTTAGCACTTGGCGGTGCTGAGGGTGTGGCTTCCGTCTTCACCCACCTCAATGACGAATTGAAAATCATCATGCAATTAGCTGGTACTAAGACCATTGATGACATTAAACAAGCAGAATTATTAAACCTTAATTACTAATCGAACACAACTTGGCAAACTGGTAGATTAACTCTCCTCTAGCATTCCCCTCATATAATGTTAGAACTGCTCCATCGCAGTTTGCCAGCAAAAAGTCCCCCATGATTATTTATCATGGTGGGACTTTTTTGTCTGATAGATCTATTTATCAGGGATTAAGTTTTCTATTCTTCAAATTGAACGTTTAAAGCGTCAAACTGGACTTTTTAGAACCTGTCGACAAACTAACATGTGCTACACCACCGTGCTTAACTCATTAACCACTTCGCTAATTTTGGTTGATGTTCTCTCAGCCAGTTTGCCAGCCAAGTCTGACTCAACCACTGATGAAACTTAGGCGACAGTTTTTTAAGACTATAAATCATCAGAATCAGGAATGGAATGCCTGGAATTACTGGCAAAATAAAGCCCACTATGGCCCCAACCAAGCCTGTAATCGTCAGTGTCGACCAAAGTAATTTTGTCAGCAAAAACTGCATACCACCATCTCCAATTCAATCTTTTTGAGCAGTATAGTGCCTTATTTAGGATGACACAAGTTTTCAACCGTTGACTTTAGAGAATCTAAAACAATTCGGCAAATGTTAGCTCACTTGTGATTTTGCTTAAATTTCAATCTTAACCGAACTGTTGACTTAAAAGCAGCAAAAAAGCCCGCCATCAGCGTTACGCCGAATGGCAGACTCACGATTAACAATTTAACTGTTGTATCAAAGGATAACTGAGCAATTACGAATTCATCAGCACATCAAGCAATTCCTGTGCACTTTCATTCAAGCTATCCTTACTTTTATCGGTCCCAAGGTGGGTATAGACTTCGCCCACGTAAGTACCTTGATCAAATAACCGGTCAAAGACCTTGTCGATAATTGGACGGGTCTTGGCCTCTTCTTGAACTGGCCCGAATGGGTTAGCAAAGAAAGTCGTACTCATGCCGACTTCATCGGTCGTGCCAAGTGCGAAACGTTTGCCTTCAATGAAAGTTGCCTTAGCGTCTTCCTTGTTTTCAAATTGGTGAATGCCAATTTCCTTATCATAGTTGTTGGCGTAAACCCACATATCAATGCCATGGTGAGCAACGACGCGACGGTACGAATCGGCTGGGATAATAACCCGCGCGTTCTTACGATCCGGGTTCAAGTACACACCACGGTCCATGTTGTTGAAGGCCACGGCAGAACTTAAATCATCCAATCGAACGAAAGCCCCAATCTCAGTTCCTTGGGCGTACAAATCGTCATCAGTCAAAGTGAAGCTGCCCATGTCATCAAAAATCGTTTCAAGGCTTAAAATCTTATCGTCAGCAATTTCTTGTAAGGCTTCCAATGATTCAGACTTACCGGCACCGGAATCACCGAAGAACACCACGTTCTTGTTCTTACCGTTAGAAAACTTGATTCGAACCATTGAACCGTGAATTGGTAAGCGATTTTCGTAAATCATGTGCAGATTGTGAAGCGTCAAGCACATCTTCTTCATGTAACCGAAATAAGTGGTCTTGTCGTTGTATGGCACTTCGCCGACCCAGATGTCGTTTTCTTCATCGTGGTAGTAATGACTCACGCCACCTTCTGTTTCCTGTAGACCGAAGAGCAAGATGAGGTCAGGCTTGTGACCAGCAATCTCTTTGGCGTCGGCAACTTCAAACAAGTTGGCCAATGAAATACCGCTGACAAAGTAATCCCGATGGAAGTAAATGTAAGCAAGACTTTCACCAATTTTAGCGGGGAAGCAGTACCATTCGTCACGAGACCCGTGGAACTTATTGATTGGGTTATCGTCAACTGCCGTGAAGGTCCCCTCACGCTTATTAGACGGCGTGGTCATCATCATTGGTGGCCGTAACATTAAGGTATCTAAGAAGCGAATTGGTTTCAAGGCTTCATACCCTCTTGGGGTTGGCCAAGTTAATGATTGCGTCAACACGCAGGCCGAAGTACCGGCGCTAACCTGACGATAGGTCTTGTTCCGGAAGCCTTGCAATTTTTCTTCAATTGTCCGGTAGGCTTCAATCACAACTTCATTGAATTGGTTGTCCAATTGCATGAAGGTCTTGGCGGTTGCTTCACTGCTATGCAAGTTCATCACGCCAATTCGTAGGTATGACCGATAGTATGAATATAAATCTTCAATGCTATCTAAAATTTCTTCGCGCTTATATGTAGCGAAGGCGTCTTCTCGATCTAATAAAACTGCCTTGATGGTGTCAATGTAGGTTTTAGCATCAGCATCCTCAAAGTAGTTACGTTTGCTTTCGGTGGTGTGGCCTCTGTGTTCTAAGAATAAACGAACAACTTCAGCAAGTTCTTTACTGTTAATTAAGGTAAAAATGTCGCCAATATACTTACTGCTGTAGTTAATCACTGCAACATCTCTGGCGGAATTCATGTATAATGCAGCCGTTTCAACTTTATGTGACTCAGTCATAGGGTAATTCTCCTTCCAAGGTCTTTTCAATGCCTTGCTCCTATTGTAGCCTAAAAAAACACGAACGAAAATAGAAAATGAGATTTTAATAAATGTTTCTTGTCGTTGTCATAGCGGGCTTTCATCATTCATTTAATTAATGAAAATTAGAAAGATTTTTATTTGATTAATAAAGCAATTTTTTAAAAATTGTTGGAATAAACACCCAATTTTCAAAAATGTTAAATTTAAAATGATAACTCACCTTGAAACAATCAAATTAATTGCGGTAAACTTAATCTATCAAAGCAAGGGAACTGGTTTTCATGATTCACTTAAAACTTAGAACCAACCGCTACATAGATATGGTCGAACGCATGACTGGTCGTTCACACTGGGTTATTATGACCGCCCTCAAGCCATTTGCAATCAATTACAACGCTTGGCGGATTAATCGAACGGTGTTTGATGACGCAAACCAATTTGTCGTCGCTTTAATGGTTTTGGTTGAAAAAACCACCAAACAACCTCATGCGCCACTTGATGACGTTGGTGTCGCACAACTTCATCAGCGTTTAAAGCAACGGGCCGATCAATGAGGTAACCCCATCAAATGGTCAACGTTAGTAACGAACTAGTTTTTCAGTACGAAATTAATGGGTAACTGATTTCGTACTGTTATTTAGCCTTACACCGTGACAAATTCAAATTCGATCATAAACAAAAGCAAGCGTGAAATCCCTGAAAACGGGTATCCACGCTTGCTTTTTGCTTCTATTTTGCGCCCTAACCGGTTTATTTTGATTAAGCCCGTTTTTCATGCAAACGACTTGCTAACAGTAAGCCAATAATTTCCAGGATAAAGAACGTGATAAACACCCAGTGGAACTGTTTGATTGTGGTGGCGCCACCCAATGACAGGATAATTGTTGCCACGGCAACACCAGTCGACCCAAGTAGCTGACGCATGGTCGTGATAACCGCTGTACCGTGTGAAATCCGATCCTTTGGTAAGGCATCGGCGCCCAAAGTAACCGCCGGCATCATCACAAAGGCGTTACCCCCTTCAATCAACATCGCGATTGGCATCATGGCCCAAAGTGAAAAAGTCACTGGGATAATTGCCAAAATCCCCCAGCCAATTAAAATCATGCTCATTCCAATCAAAAGAACCCGCTTAAACCCAATTCGGTCAGCTAAGCGACCCGTCAACGGATTTAAGAGACTTAGGAAAATCGCACCTGGAACCAGTGCCATACCTGAGATAAACGGGCTAACACCTAAAATCAGTTGGTAGTAGAGTGGGAACACGATCGTCACAACGATGAGTGCAATGTAAGATAACCCGGTAAGCCAAACTGCTGCGTTAAACTGTGCGACTTTAAAGACCCGTAAATCAAGCAGTGGTTCCGGTAATCGAAGTTGTCGCATCCCAAAATAGACGACCAGTAGCAGACTAATGACCAAAATCACCATCGCGCTGGTCCAGTTAACGCCGTGTTGTCCAACTAAGTTCACGACGTACAACACGCCAATAAAGCCAACCAGGCTGACAACTGACAGCCAATCAAGTCGTGATGGTTGCTTCGGCATCACGTTTTGAATGGTCTTTAAAGCCAGTAACACCACCAAAGTGATGACTATCATAAAGACGACGAACAGGCCTTGCCAACTCGTGAATTTCAAGACGATGCCTGAGATGATTGGGCCAACTGCCAATGCTGAACCCATCACCAGGCCGGCGACGCCCATGGCACCGCCACGCTCTTGCTTAGGCGTAATGGTGAGTAACACTGTCTGGTACGATGGAAACAAGATACCAACGCCAATGGCTTCCAACGCACGGCCGAATAATACCAATGGAAAATTAGGTGCAAGAATAATGAGCAGTGTGCCCAGATCAAACATGATCAACACCGCCAGAAAAAGTGCTTTGAAGCCAATATTGTTCAACAGCCACGGACTAACTGGCATCATGATACACATAATTAGCATAAAGCCAGTCGTTAACCACTGAACGGTTGACGCTGAAATTGAAAAATAACGCATTAACGTCGGATATGCTGTCGACAACGCTGACTGACTGATGGACATGGTAAAGGTGCCCATTAACAGCGTTGTGACAAACCAAAAACGACGACGTCCCGATAAACTTGGTGCTTGTTGCATTCGAATTCCCCCTTACCCTTCTATCATAGTGATTTCAACCAGCGCTGTAAAATTCAACGTCGTTGGTTGTACATTTTAAACAACCTTGCTACAATGTTTATCAACAAAATAATGAGGAGGATGTAAATGACATCACCAATTTTCGCTTTCTTTGATCCAACCTATATTCTGGTTATCATTGGTCTGCTCCTATCCATGGCTGCTTCTGGCTACGTGAATTCAACGTTTGCTAAGTACGATCGCTATCGTGCTCAAAGCGGCGTTACGGGAACGAGCGCTGCCGAATACATTTTGCAACAATCTGGCATCACTGACGTCACCGTCCACCCAATCGCCGGCAACCTCACCGATAATTATAACGGTGGCAACAAAACCCTGAACTTATCTGAAGCGACAGCCAATGCTTCATCGGTCGCTGCCATTGGCGTGGCGGCTCACGAATGCGGGCACGCTGTCCAAGACGCTAAAAACTACCTCCCAATGCGACTTCGAACTGCTATTGTACCAATCGCCAACTTAGGCTCGACACTGTCGTTCCCACTGATTTTAATTGGCGTTGTGATGAGTATGAACGCAACTTTAATTCACTTGGGTATTTTTCTGTTTTCATTTGCCCTTCTCTTTCAACTGGTCACGTTGCCAGTTGAATTCAACGCTTCGCACCGAGCGCTTCAAATTTTAAGTGACGGTGGCTTGTTGACACCAGCCGAAGTACCAATGGTTCGCAAGGTATTGACGGCAGCCGCACTCACTTACGTGGCAGCTGCTCTGGCCACCTTCCTTCAACTCCTCCGGTTAATCATTCTTTTTGGCGGAAATCGTGACGACAATTAAGCCGACTTGGCCTATAATGGCAAGTAAGACGTCAAAAGGTTGGTGAGAAAGATGGACTTAGTTTCCTATTTGAAAGATCAAATCGATTTTTTAACTGAACAATTTAACCAAGCCGAATCCGACAACGATATCACGATGAAATACATCGTTGAATCACGGTTGGATGAGGCCAAAAAAATTCAAAAAGCAATTGACGATGGTGAAATCACCACCCTCAGTTAACATTTGAGCGCAGTTATCACTAGCTGTGCTTTTTGTTTACAGAAATAAAATTCTGTTCGCACGGTTCATTGAAAAACCGTGCGTACCTAACGAACACACACCCAGTTGGGTTGCCAGACTTGGTGAAATCAGTGACAAGGTGTAACATTGTAAGTGTTGAAATCAATTCAAAAGGAGCACGAAATTCGTGATTACATTAAAATCAGAACGTGAAATTGACATGATGCGCAAATCTGGTGCCATTTTAGCTGGTGTGCACAAAGGACTGCGTGACATTATCAAACCAGGTATCTCAAGCTGGGATATTGAAAAATTTGCAAATGCCTACATTGAAGAACACGGTGCCAAGGCCGAAGAAAAGGGCTTTGAAGGCTACAAGTACGCGACTTGCGTCAGCGTCAACGATGAAGTGGCTCACGCAACGCCTCGTAAAGATTTGTTACTCAAAAACGGTGACATCGTTGCCGTTGATCTCGTCGTTAATTTAGACGGCTTCATGAGTGACTCTTGCTGGACTTACGCAGTTGGTGAAATCAGCGAAGAAAAGCAACACTTGATGGACGTTACCTTAAAGGCCCTCTACCTTGGTATTGATCAGGCCGTGATCGGTAACCGCATTGGTGATATTGGCTACGCAATTCAACACTACGTTGAAGACGAAAACCACATGGGTGATGTTCGTGAACTGATTGGTCACGGCATTCAACCAACGATGCACGAAGAACCAAACGTGCCTCACTACGGTGAAAAGGGTAAGGGATTACGGCTACGCGAAGGGATGACCATTACGATCGAACCAATGGTCAACCTGGGTACGTGGCAGATCGTCTCAAAGCCAATTCCTGGTGACACCTGGGAATACTACGCTTCAGCCGATGGTTCACCTTCGGCGCAATACGAGCACACCTTGGTGATTACTAAGGACGGTCCTAAGATTTTAACTTCACAGGATCCTGAAATGGACGCAAAGTACCTTTAATGTAACGATGTCTAATGGTCAATCAACAACGTCATGAGCCCGCCAACTGGTCGGTTGCATGGCGTTGTTTACATATTAATGACTTACAACTGTACGTTTAAGTCATTGTTTTGTTATCATGAAGTTAGTATTTTTAGAGGAGGAATCGGCAGTGTCACTTACAAATAAAACCCCTGAACATCAAGTTGCCTCGCTTTTCAACCGAATTGCTGGCAATTATGATCAAATGAATAATCTCATTACCCTTGGCACACACAAGCACTGGCGCACAGTGACAATGCAGCAGCTCAACCTCAAGCCTGGCAGCTTCGCAATTGATCTCTGCTGTGGAACTGGTGACTGGACTTTAGCACTCGCTAAAGCAGTGGGCCCATCCGGTCGAGTTGTGGGTTTAGATTTTAGCGATGAAATGTTAGCCATTGCCAAACAAAAAGTTGCTCAGGCAGGGTACCAAGACCGCGTCACTTTAATTCAAGGCGATGCCATGTCACTGCCATACAATGACGACCAGTTTGATGTCGCTACCATCGGTTTCGGCCTACGCAACGTGCCAGATGCCAACCAAGTGTTGCGTGAAATGACCCGCGTCGTTCATCCTGGCGGTCAAGTTGCCTGTCTGGAAACATCACAGCCAACGCAACCCATCATCAAATTAGGTTGGCAAGCTTACTTCAAACTTGTGCCGATGATGACAAAATTAGCGGTCCGTAATTATCAAGATTATGCTTACCTGCAACACACAACGGCGGCCTTTGTGAGCGCCAAGGAACTGGTCAAGATGTTTGAAGCCGCCGGGCTAGTTGGCGTTTCTTACCGAACCTTTGATTTAGGTGCGGCCACGTTGCACCTTGGTATGCGGCCGTTTAATTAATCTACCCCCCGGTTGGTTCCGTGCAATCGACAGCAATCAAAATAAACGACATCGCTGATTCTAACTGAATCAACGATGTCGTTTATTGACTATTGGCGAAACTAGTTGTCAAATGGTTCATCCGCCCAACCATGGGTCTTCAGATCAACATCCCGCTTTTTCATGCCAGATACGTATGGATTACCCTTAACGTAGTATCGATATGGTGCATCCGTTGCATCTCCGCGTCGACTGACCCCGACACGAGCTGAACTGACGATTTGTCGCGGTTGCCGTCCAGTTGTTAAGTCAATCTTAATGGGGCCCGCATTGATCATGGTGAGATTCCACTGCTTATCATGAATGCCAAAAGCACTCATCAGCTTGCCAGGACCATTGGTCAGCTCTGATCCCGTTTTGCCCCGATTTTTGGTCATAATGTCAATACCTTCAACGGGTTCAAGTCCTCGAACTAAAATTCCTTGCGGCTCATCTTTAGGCTGTACGGCAATATCAAACATATACTGGCCGTGTAGCGTATAGATATAAATTGTACCAGGTGCACCGTACAATGCCTCGTTGGCAGCCGTTCGCCGGCCTTGGTATGCATGGGCGGCTGAATCACGAGCGCCTAAATAAGCCTCAGCCTCTACGATGTAGCCACTCACCAGCCCACTTGGTGACTGATAACTCAACAGTTTCCCTAACACATTCTGCGTTATTTGTTCCGTTGGTTTGCCACTAAAAAATGCTGTGATTGTATCCATAAGCCATCTTCCACCCCCACTTTTATAACTATGGTATATTGTAATTATAGAAGAGGTGGACAATAATGACACTTAAAATTGAACGAATTTATACTAAACCCGCTGATATGGACGGTTACCGCATCTTAGTTGACCGGGTGTGGCCCCGTGGCATCTCGAAGGAAAAAGCTGCGTTGGATGAATGGTTTAAAACCATTGCCCCGACCAAGGAGCTGCGACAATGGTTTGGCCACGTGCCCGAAAAATATCCGGAATTTAAATCCCGCTACGAACAAGAGCTGGACACTAACCCTGACCGAGAATCTTTTTTAAACCTAGTTGCTGAGCATTTGGCACAAGGTAACGTCATTTTACTATATGGCGCTAAGGATGAGACCCACAACCAGGCCGTTGTGCTCAAAGACTACATTGAGACTCACCAAAATTAACTTTATCGCAAAAGACCACTTAGTTGAACCTATCAGCCAATTGACTGATGTTTTCAACTAAGCGGTCTTTTTTAAGTCTTGAATTACCCAATCATTTGAGCAATGTTTGCTAGGGATAACGCACTGGTGTTGGGTAGCTTAACTTGAGCGGTCGCAATTTCGGCTTCCTCACCAATGCCGATTGATATAACACCAGCAGCATTCAAAGCTGCCAACCCAGTCTGGGAATCTTCGAACCCCAAGCATTGCTGAGGCGATCGGTTTAACATCGCTGCAGCTTGTTGGTAAATATCCGGCGCTGGTTTATTATGGGCTAGCGTTGCCGGATCGACAATCAACGGGAAATAGCTTTCAAGCGCCATTCGTTGAATTTCAAGTGGTGCATTAACTGAAGCGGAAGCCAACACGATACCAAAATGATGCTGCTGTAGATCGTTCAAAAAATCAATTACGCCTGGCAAAATGTCTGCTGGTGACATATGCGCAATCAACTTGAGGTACATTTCGTTCTTATGATCACCAAGTGCCGTTTGCTGTTGCACAGAATACTGACGCTCCAAATTGCCTGCGTGTAAAATCGCAGTGACGGCATCGCTTCGGCTCATACCGACTACTGATTGCGCTAACGTCGACGTCCATTCCACGCCTAATTCAGTCGCCAATTGATGCCACGCCTGTAAGTGATACTTAGAAGTATCCGCAATGACACCGTGTAAATCAAATAACGCCCCCGAATATTGCTCAAAATTTGACATTTGTGCCACCTCACTCAAATTAAGAAAATAGCCTTTAATTTTCAAACCATTCCCGTATAATTAATACCGTTATGGAGGGATTAAACGACGATGTACCAACCAAACGGTAAACCAACCATTTTAGGTGATTGTATCCTACTTGTTATTTCTATTATAATCAATTCACTGGGAAACGCACTGACAGTCTCTCTGAATTTAGGGAGTGCGTTGTGGACTGCATCAGCAGTAAACTTAGCTCATCTATTCCAGATGAACCTGGGTAACATGTTGCTACTAGAGGGAGTTGCGGTTATTTTAGCTAACGCCCTGTTATTACGACATTTTGACTGGCACCGGATGCTCGGTAACGTGTTATTCATGGTGCCCTTCAGTTACCTCGTCAGTGGGATCACCCACCTGTTCTTAATGCTTGGCATTCAACACTTGCCGCTGGTTCCCGCCGTGATACTCGATATCGTTGGCGTCATGTTTATCGGTTGTGGCATCTCCATCTACCAGCGAATCAATTTAATTTTGCATCCAAACGATGATTTAATGCAGATTATTAGATTTAAATTTTTGCATGGAAACGCCGTAACGGCATCGCTGGTTGCGTACTTGACACCGCTAATCATTATTTTAGTGACTTTCTCAATTCAGCACCAAGTTTGGGCGGTCAATATTGGGACCTTTGTCGCCCTATTTTTCTCAGGGACGTTTATCGCACTGAGTGATCGATATGTGTTCGCACGACTGAAACATCAACGCTTGTAGTCAATATTAATCAACAAAAGGATTGTAACTTCCAAAACCTGGAGGCTGCAATCCTTTTTAATGTCATGCTGAGATTCAGACGCGTCTGGACATGATTGTTTCGTTAAAATTCAAATTGATCAACGACTTCAAACGTCACGTTGGCGTTTTGTTTGATTAACTTAGCCACCGGACAATAGTTCTTGGCTTCGTCAACCAGTGCTCGTGCCTGGTCGTGCTCAACGCCCGCCATTAAGATTTGAATCCGGACGATAAACTGGTACCCAGTATCGTCCTTCAACTGATCAACACCAGTGTGGACGACACTCTTGTGGGGTAAGTTATGCATCCGTTCGATAATCTCAATCGTTGCGTTAAAACAGGTGCTGACTGCCAAGCCAATCAGTTGCTCTGGGTTAGTACCTGCACCCTTCACCAACGAACTGCTTACACCTAGTGCCAGACTTTCATTCCCCCGAATAAAACTTACGCCACTCAAACCTTTTTCATTTACCGCTTCAGTATGATACAACGATCCATCAATAGCCATGATTGGGATCCCCCTTTGTTTTTGGTGCTTGTAGTTTAGCACGCGAAAAACCAATCACAAAGGGTTTAGCTTGCTCAAATTGTGGGAAGAACCTCGTTTGGAAAATACTTGATTAATTTAAGCAATTACTAATTTTATCCCTTGGTTATTTCCTATCATAAAAAAATCGATGAATGTTATCATTCACCGATAATTTGATATTTAACAACGCCACCCTACTTCACCGGCTGATTAACCGCCCATTCAGGCGTCTGACCAGATAACACGGCGTCAATCATCTTGGAAGCCCCCATGGCCATATTGTACCCGGCTTCATGAGTAATTGCTGCTGAATGAGGCGTTAAATAGGCATTATCCAAACTCATCAGTGGATCATCCTTCGGCAGCGGTTCGTGTTCAAATACGTCCAACCCAGCCCCGGCGATATCGTGTTGTTTAAGTGCATCATATAACGCTTGTTCATCAACAATGGCACCACGCGCCATGTTCACAAGGTAAGCCGATTTTTTCATGAGTTTCAGTGCTTGAGCATCAATTAAATGTTCAGTTGCCGGAACCGCAGCAATATGAATTGACACAAAATCACTTTCGGTTAACAGCGTTTCTAAATCAACGTAGGTGCCATAAGGCGTATCCCGGTGGGTCCGGTTATAAATCAAAATGCGACACCCGAAGCCAGTTAATAGCTTGGCCACCGTTTGGCCAATATCCCCAAATCCGATAATGCCAACGGTAGCGCCGGTCAGTTCACGACCAACAATGGACTCTTTTTGCGTCCAACCATTCGTCTTCATATTAGCGGCAATCGGAATCGACTGCTTAGCAAGCAACAACATGTCTGTCACCGCAGCTTCTGCAACACTAACGGCATTGGCGCCCGGTGTGTTGGTTACCCAGACACCCTTTTTGGCAGCATAATCAGCGTCAATATTATCGTAACCAACGCCATATCGTGCCAAGACTTTTAGGTTAGGTAATTGATCATACAGGTCATTAGGCATTGGTGACAAATAAACCATCGCACCAGCTACGTCTGGGTGAGCCAGCAGGTCTGCCTTGGATGGATTGGCAACCTTGATGACATCGTAACCTTTTTGGGCTAAATAGTGATTCGTTTGTGCATCAGCTGCTTCTGGAATAATTATCTTTTGCATGTTCATTTCCTTTCTTATGGACCGCGCTTCAGAATAGCTTTATTTTAACACGAAACGAGTTCTAGCCTGCAGACCTGACTCAGTCATCCAGCACCGAAACCCGGTTGCGGCCAAATTGTTTTGCTCGGTATAACTGCTGATCCGCACGCCGATAAATTTCCATATAGTTCTGGTCTTCTGGCAAAACGTCTGCCTGACCAAGCGAAACCGTAATCTGAAACTTTTCGCCGGCTTTGGTCATGAACATTAACTCGCTAATCGATTTGCGGACATTGTTGGCAACCTGTCTAGTCTCTTCAAATTGACCATTTCGATCAAAAACAATGAAGCTAAACTCTTCACCGCCAATTCGATAAGCCTTGGCATCAGTGCTAATGCCCTTAACTAATTGTCCCAATTGCGTCGCGACCCGTTCGAGAACCACGTTGCCTTCCAAGTGACCGTACTGGTCGTTAACATGCTTGAAGTGGTCAATATCAAAGGTGTAGACCAGGTAGGCGACACCTTGTGTTTGGTACTGTTTAAAGGCCGTCATTAAATCTTCGTTAAACACCCGAAAGTTATTGAGGTGGGTTAAATTATCTGTGTTAGCTTCCTGCATTAAAATAATGCGTCTGCGATGTTGCTGTTTCAGCCGTTTTTGAATGATCCAAATCAAATAGTCAATGGCAACGCTAGACCCAATCTCCCACCACCAACCAACATCAATGCCACGCAACGAAACTAGATTAGCCCACATGAAGGGCAAGGCAAACAGTAGACTGAACGGGTAGTAAAGCCACCGATGCGCCGTTAATTCACGGTTAAAATGTCCGGCTGCCCACATCAACAAAACTGACATGGCAAAGAAGATGGGCCAATGGGTTACATTGGGTAGCCACCAGTACCAAACAAAGAGGGTAGCGGTCAAACTAAGCAGCAACCATCGGCCTTGTTTAAAGAGTACCGCAAACATGATCACACCAATCTGAAAATTCAGATAATTCCACCCATAGCCGGTAATATAGTGTTGCTGCATAATCCGTAACTCAGAAGCTGCATGGAATAACACTAAAAAGCCAATGGTTAAAATAATTTGATTAAAACCACGAAGTTTCAGTTTAGCTGCGTGATAAAAATCAGTGCTACCAAGCCAGGTAAAGATGAGCGCAAACCCAGTCAGTAGCAAACTATTGATGATAAAAGTTACAAGTCTAATTGCCCAAGCTAGCACTCTGTTTACCCCCTTTTTTAACACAATTATGAAATTGTTATAACATTTGATGTGCTATAAACGTTAATATATCAACGTTTTCATTCTCATTTCCAGCATAACACAAAACAACTAAAATAACCCACAAAAAAACGATGGTCCCAATTCTGGAATCATCGTTTATGCATTTAATTTTATAAATTCAATTAAGCAAAGTGGTTCGGTGATAAAATCAATTTACCCCGAATTGCCGATTTACGTTCAACCGTTGCTGGCCGTTCTGACTCGGCAACTACAGCAGGTGTTGGCGTAAAGACTAACTCGTGATCGTGCTTGACCAATCGTCTAATCGACATCAAGATCACCGCACAAACACCAATCAGTGGAAAACCAGCTAGAACTGAAATCGTCTGAATAACTTGGAAGCCACCCACCATGACAAGTGAGAAGGCAAAAATCATAAAGACAACTACCCAAGTCATCCGGTTAAAGCGAGTTGGTTCACGATGCTTCAACGGCGTGCTCGTAAATGACGATAGAATGTAGGCTGACCCTGAAATGGTTGTGGCCAAGAAGATAAAGCATGACACACAGTATAGCAATGTCATAACCTGCTTCATTGGCAGCGTCCCAATCACGGTTGCAATTACAGCCGCCTGGCCTTGCGTATTCAAAATGTGGACCAAATTGATCACGCCATTTTGTTGCAGCCAAAGTGCGTAGCCACCCATGACGGCGTAAAACAAGGCACACCCGGTAAACCCGTATAAGAGCATTCCCATCAACATTTGACGAATCGTTTTACCACGAGAGATTTTGGCGATGAACAAGCCCATGACAGGCATGTATGATAACCACCAGCCCCAGTAGAAGATCGTATCTTGTTGGGTCGTACTTGGCGTTGCGTTCGTTGCAATTGGGACGAATTTTTGAACCAACATCCCTAAACTATGTGCTTCATTCGTAATAATGTAGCGGGTTGGGCCAAAGAATAAAATTAACACCAGAAAACCGATCGCTAACCAGATGTGCGCCATGCTTAAACGATCAATACCACCGTTTAATCCTTTAAAGACGGTGACCGCAAACAAAATGAACAAGATTACAAACAAGCCCATTTCGAGCGGTAGCCCGTATTTAACACCCGTTGCGCTGGAGAAGGCCTTCGCTGTAATTGGGACTTCCATCCCAATTGAGGAGCCAACACCACCAATAATACCAACCACAACGAGCACGTTGATCAATCCGGCAAAGAAACGCTTCATGACTTGGTGCTTTTCACCGTCCAACATGCCAATGCCATCGCTTAACTTTTGAACTGGTTGCCCCTTACGATACATCAGGTAACCGATCAAAACGGCAGCCGGCGCAAACATCATCCACGCCATTGGCCCCCAGTTAAACTGACCCATCATCGTTGCGGAAATGTACGCCGCGTGTGAATAGGCTTTGAAGTGAAACGGTGGGTTTTGGATCACTGTCAGTGGATCCGTAATCGATAACATCATGATACTTGCATCGATTGCGGTCGCAAAGACCATCGCACCCCATTTAAAACCACTGTATACTGGTTTGTCATCAGGTTTTCCAATTTTAATTTTCCCATATCGGCTAAATGCCAATCCGATTAAGAAGACAAAGTTGACAATGTAAATACCAAGGTACAGCCAACCCAACTTGAGATTCATCCAACTTAACAGGCTAGACAGCGGCGCTTGAAGCCCCTGTCCACCAACCATTAAAACCAATGTTGCCAGTAAGAATAATCCCACAGTCGGTACAAAGACCCACTTGTTGATTAACTTGCTTCTTAAAATAATAATCCTCCTCTTATAATATTACATACTGAAATTTTACAGACGTATTTTCATAAAATTCAGCGTATTTTCAGTCAGGTTAGCAAAGAGAACGCAAAAACGCCATTGAGATCGTCCAAGACCACCTGCAACAGCGTTTTCTGCAACAAATTGCCACTTCCAAAGTAACCCGATTGAATTTACATTTTCTATTATACACCGTAGAGATAATAAGTAAAATCAAGTTAAATGATAAGTGAATTCATATTAATCTATAGTTTTAATGACACGAGCCGGATTACCGGCAATCACAACGTTATCACCGAATGATTTTGTAACCACTGAACCCGCGCCAACGACGACGTTATTGCCTAAAGTGACTCCGGGCAAAATGGTAACGCGGCCACCCAGCCAAGCACTGTTACCGATCGTAATGGGCTTACCCATCTCGACATCCGCATCCCGTTGAACGTGGTCCAAGGGATGAACGGGGGTGTATAGGCCAACGTTAGGGCCAAAGTAACAATGCTCACCAATCGTAATCGGACAAGTATCTAAAAAGGTCATATCGTAATTGCCATAGAAGTGATCACCAATGTGAATGTTAAAGCCGTAATCAAACTTAAAGTCGGTTTCCACGAAAAAGTCATCACCAACATCCGCCAATAAGGCCTTAAACCGGTCATTACGATTTTGATTATCCGTGATGTGGTTAATTTCTTCTAGCTGCTGGCGAATGTACACCCGCCGGTCAATCAATTCTTTATCAAACTGCTGGTATGGCTCACCGGCAGTCATCTTCTCTCGTTCTGTTGTCATATTGCACGCTCCTTCTTCCCTTTTAGCATAGCACAAATGGCCATGGGTTAAAAAAGGCCAAATAAAAACACAACCGTCTCAACGATGGTTGTGTTTTTATCACTAACTGATCTGTTTCTCCAACAGGATCAACTAGCAAGCGTTAAGCAGATTATAATGGGGGATCTACTTAACTGAGTTAGGATTGTATAAATCGTTTGGAGACTCTAGGGGATCTCCAACAGAGAAGTATCTTTTCATCTTGGGGGATTAAATAAGATGACTTCTTGACCAGATTTGACAAGTACGGGGATAAATCTAGTTAATCACCACATCTCTGCGATGAGTAAATACATTATACCACACATTTTACATATGAGCCGGTAAACTTTTGGATAATTTCAAAAAAGATTGGTCAATTTATGAACAACTATTTCAGTATGACTATTATACTTAAAAGTCACTGGTTTAAACGTTATTGGCGTTAAATTCTGATAAATTGTCGGAATTCATCAAAATAAATGATCATATCCTGTACTAACCTTCTATTTTAATTAACCATTTACTGGCCAAAAAAATTATAGCAACTATCACTAACGAATGCCAATAATCCGACCCAGCGAGTTGAATTACTTTCATCTCAATATAATTGCACTAAACTGGAGGTGTTATCTTGTTAATTTGGGAAAGGGGCGATTTGTTTGAAACTTGCTTTAACGATTTTTATTCTCAATGCCTGTTACATTACCTTAAATACCTTTCGGACCATGCTAGTTGTGCGACGTCAGCGGTTATGGGCGCCATTGCTAGCCGTTTTAGAGGAATTTGTGTACGTGATTGCCTTAGCGATTGCCTTAAAAAATATCAACTCACCAGTTAACGTTTTAGCTTACACCGTCGGCTTTGGGATCGGGATTTACCTCGGTATCTTAATTGAAGATCACGTTGCCTTAGGCTACGTTAATTTTCAAGTCACCGTTAAAATTGACCAAGGTGATCCAGACTATGAACATAATAAAAAGCTTCCAGAAACACTGCGTGATAACGGCTACGGTGTGACGGAAACTTGGGGTTATGGTCGTGACGGATCACGATTGATTTTAAATATTTTGGCGCCTAGAAAGGCTGACCATCGACTGATGACGCTGATTCATGAGCTCGCACCCGACGCCTTTGTGATGGTCAATGAACCCACACAAATGTCTGGTGGCTTTTGGAGTAAGGAAGTTGAACGACGCTTTAGAAAAGTGGCTCATAAAAACTAAGCCGAGCACTCGAATTACAGATCTTTGAAGAGGTCGAGTTGTTCGAGTGCTTTTTGAATGTCATTAACCGATTGCTTTGTTTCTGAAGTGGTCATTTTAGGCGTTGATGGCGTTGCCTTTGTTGTGGCCGGCTGGTTTGGCGTCTTTTTCACCCTTGGTTGTTGACTAAGTTCCGTTGAATGCTTGGGTGCATGTTTGGTTTGTGCGACACCGGGCTTCATGTGGTCCATGGTTTTGTTAAGTAACTCATCAACAAAGACGTTGCCGTCATTATCAGCGTGCCCCTTGGTCCAAACAAATGACAGCTGGGTAAACTGTGACAATAGACTGTCTAGCCGTCGCCACAGTTCAGCGTTTAATAACTCACCACCACTACGACGCCAACCACGACGTTTCCAGCCTGCCAGCCAGTGCTTCTCAATTGCATTTAGCACGTACTTGGAATCCAACACCATGGTAATGTCGGCTTGCTGCTGGTCACGTTGAATCAATGCTTCAAGGGCCTTGATGAGGGCCATGATCTCCATCCGGTTATTGGTAGCGCCCCACTCCCCTTCAGAATCACTGATGACACCATCGGGTAATTCAAGGCGAAATGCCCAGGCCGCTTTATCAGTCGATTTGACGTGACCGCCCTTAACGTTACCAGTATTGCGAGTACCACCATCTGTATAGCCGATAATTAAACTGTCATTGTCTGTATGTGCAACACTTTTTGATAAGTGTTTCGCCGGTTGGACATCACCACTTAGAAACTGCTGGGCCTCTGCCTGCGTTTTAAAGCCTTTAAAAACAGCACCTGGAAACCCCGTCACTTGTTGTTGGGTTTCCGGCCAACTGGTGAAAATGCCGGTTTTGCGTCCTTTTTTCACTGCGTAGTACTTTCCCATGATGCGCCTCACTTCATAAAATTAAGTTCTGTTTAAGTTTAGTAATATCTTATTACAATCCAAATAATTCGGCTCGTCATAATTCTCATTTAAGGTATATTATGCTAAAATTTATAATGTATTCTAAATTATGAACGAATTCAACCAAACTTTCATACCTGATTGTTTTGATGTCCACTAGAGGAGGAACATCGATGTCTGAAATCCGCGCCCAGCTCATAAACAGCGACCAAGCCCACGCCCTATTAAAAGAGCAACATACACAAGCCAATGAATCATTCCCAGAACTCACATTGACCGGTCAATATATCCTACCAGATTACCGACTGACTCGTAAACGGGAAGCGTTCAAAATTCGTAAGCACATTTTCCTGAAAAAGCACTACAAGTCATACGTAGCCTTTGATTCAGAAAATGGTCAAACCCTTTGGATGCATAACTTTTCCAGTTTGACTCAAGCACTATTTTGGCTTCAAACCGGCCTTAAACCCGGCGATACCGATAGCCAGTTTACCTTCAAAGATTGGCAGGATAATCACGCTGATGAAATTGAAGAGTTCAAAGACCAGCTCCGCGACCTTCACAAAGCGCGTTTAGCTAAGAAAAAAGCCTTGGAGGCAAAGCAAGCTGCCCACCGGCCGAAGAAAAAAGCCACTAAATAAGTTGTCTAAAAGAGCCGATTCCTGTTAGGAGTCGGTTCTTTTGACCTTCTAAAGGTATAATCCATAATAAAAGCCGTGTCACCCGTAGTACTGGGACGCGGCCTTTTTGAGTTAATTAAAGTAGGTTTCAACCTCTTGTGGTTGGGTCTTAACAGTGACTCGACCATGATGAATCGAGTACAATACTTCGGCACGTTCATTTAAGGCATCATAGAAGTTATCGCGGTTTAGGATAATGCAATTAGCTTCCTTGCCAGCTTCAATGCCGTAATGGTCCAAAATGTGCATGGCCCGGGCACCGTTTTTAGTGACGTATTCATATGACTTCATAATTTGGTCGTAGCCCATGGTTTGCGCCACGTGCAGGCCAAGGTGTAATGGGTCAAGCATGTTTCCGTCACCCATTGGGTACCACGGATCCTTGATGTCATCTTCACCAAAGGCCACGTTAATACCATCTTCAGTTAATTCCTTAACCCGTGTCATACCACGGCGTTTCGGATAAGTATCAAAACGGCCACCCAAGAAGGTGTTCACCAGTGGATTGGCAATCATATTAATCTCAGACATTTTCAGTAAGCGGAACAGCTTGTACGCGTACGCATCATTGTAAGATCCCAGTGCGGTTGTATGACTGGCCGTGACCTGATCATGCATCCCGGTTTCGTAAGCCAGTGTCGCTAATGTTTCGAGGCCACGGGCGGCTGGATCATCAATTTCGTCACAGTGAACGTCGATGAGCTTATTGTATTTTTCGGCTAAATCACTCACAAAGTGCAATGATTCCACCCCATACTCACGGTTAAATTCAAAGTGTGGGATACCACCGATAACGTCGACGCCCATTTCAGCCGCCTTAGTCATCAGCTCCTTACCATGAGGAAACGATAAAATGCCCTCTTGAGGAAAGGCAACCAACTGCAGCTCGATGAAGTCCTTTACTTCTTCACGGACTTCCAGCAGCGCCTTGAGCGCGGTGAGGTCTGGGTCAGTGACATCCACATGTGAACGGACGAACTGGGTACCATGACTGGCTTGCTTCTTAAGCGCCTTAGTAGCACGCGATTTAACGTCTTCAATCGTTAACTTTTGCTTCCGGGCAGACCAGATTCGAATGCCATCAAACAGCGTCCCTGACTGATTCCACTCCGGATCCCCAGCAGTCAGCGTTGCGTCCAAATGAACGTGTGGGTCAACGAACGGCGGTAAGAGCAACTTACCGCGACCGTCAATTAAGCCCTCACTTTGTCCAGGTGTAATGTGGTCCGCGATTTCTTTAAATTTGCCATCTTCAATTCGTACGTCTTTCAACGTTTCCGAGTTTTCAATTGACACTTGCCGTATCAGCATCTTACTACCTCCAACGAATTAGTTTAGATAGTTTAATTATAACACTATGCATTGCAACATTGCGCAACGGTGTATTTATCTGAAACATCTGTTTAATTTGAGTAACCCGTTATGTCCCACCTTCATTCCGATTATCCGGTGGGGTAACAAACACAATATCGTTACCAACTGCACATTGCTTTTAATTCCACAAAGATATCTGATATAGTTATCGTAAGATTACTTTCGGAAAAGAGGCCCAGCCGTGTTCAGTATCTATAAACGTCATCTCTCACTCCCCAAAACACTGACAATGGGGTTCTTAGTGATCATTTTGATTGGCACGCTCTTACTGCGGCTCCCTGTGGCCACCCAAAGCGGGCACGCAACCTCCACACTGGATGCGTTGTTTACAGCGACCAGTGCGACCTGTGTTACGGGGCTGACACTGGTCAACACCGCGCTACACTGGTCTGTGTTCGGTCAGACTGTGATTTTATTGTTAATGGAAATTGGTGGCCTTGGCTTTATGACCTTTACCGTCATGCTGTTCTTGTTCATGCGACGTCGCATGCGGCTTTCCACCAGGTTGTTAGCTCAGGAATCTTTAAACCTTGAAAACCTGTCGCAACTCAACGTCATCAAACTGATTTTATTACTGTCGTTGATTATTCAATTAACGGGTGCTGGACTCTTATTTATCGACTTTTATCCACGCTTCGGATTTGGTAAAGGCCTCTGGTTCAGTATTTTCCACGCAGTTTCGGCCTTTTGTAACGCCGGCTTTGATTTATTTGGTAACAGTCTTGAAAGTTATGCCGGCGATACCTATTTACTCAGCGTGATGGCGGTCCTGATTATTGCCGGTTCATTCGGTTTTTTAGTTTGGCAAGACCTTCTGCTATTCCCCAAGTGCCGCCGACTGTCACTACACACCAAGTTAGCCCTAGGCACTGGTAGCACCATCATGTGGCTCTCCATTATTGTTTACTTTTTAAGTGAAAACAACTTGGCTCAACTCAGTGGTAAATTATCCTATTTCCAACGACTCGTTAATACCGTGTTTATGGCAATAACGCCGCGAACCGCTGGCCTGATTACGATTCCCTACCAACACCTCTCAATTGCGGGGATCGCCTTTACCATGCTGCTGATGTTTATCGGTGGGACACCCGGATCAACCGCTGGTGGTGTGAAGACCACGACGATTGGTTTACTGACGATTCAAAGTCTCGCAACTCTTCGGGGTCAACGGGATGCCACCTTTGGCCACCGTCGTTTTACACAAGACAACGTTTTTCGAGCACTAACCTTGATTTTCGTCGCACTGATTATCCTGGCATCCGCCACACTCATTTTATGTGCGACGCAACCGATTCCCAAAAATAGCGGCTTAGAATACGTGACGTTTGAGGTGTTAGCCGCGTTCGGGACCACCGGTATTTCACTTGGGCTCACACCACACCTCACCATCCTAGGTAAACTCATCATCATGTTTTTAATGTTTATTGGTCGTGTTGGTCTCTACACCGTGATGTTCTCAATTTTAAACGCCGATCGTCAGCAACCTGGCTATCGGTATCCAGAGGAGAGTGTTTTAATTGGTTAAACCAAAGCAACGTGAAAACTACGCCGTGATCGGATTAGGTCAGTTCGGTAGCGCCATTTGTCAGTCGTTAGTTGAAGCGAAGCAAGAAGTGCTGGCAATCGATCTCGATGAAGAAAAGGTCAACGACTTCACCAACATCGTGACGCGGGCGGTGATTGCTGATGCTCAGGATGAAGACACGTTAAAAGAACTTGAAATTGGTAGTTTTGACCACGTTTTCATCTCCATTGGCCAAAACATTCAGGCCAGCATTATGGCCACCCTACTCGTCAAAGAACTTGGTGCCAAGGACGTCATTTGCAAGGCCGAAAACGAAAGTCATGCCAGGGTGCTTGAAAAAATTGGCGCGGATCAAATTGTCCGGCCGGAACGCGATATGGCACGCCGAATTGTCTTTCACCAGCTCCAACCTAATATCGTGAATTACCTCATTTTAAACGATCAAGTGACCATGGCTGAAATTAAGGTCGATAACCCGGCATTCATCGGGCACTCACTTGCCGAGTTGTCCGTTCGAAACAAATACCACATTAACATCATTGCAATTACCACCGATGGCAAAGTTAACCTCTCACCCAAAGCAACCGATACCTTGCAGCTCAACGATTTAATTTCGGTCGTTGGCAACACGGTCGACGTCAACCGCTTTAACGGTGATGCGCAACTCTCTTAACGTAACCCGAGCGAGTCTTAACTAGACTCACATCAAATCCCCATTTTTAGTGAAAGCGTGGTATTCTAAAACAGATAACTGTCTGCATAACATCCAGAGGAGTGAGAATATGGTAAATACCTTTCCACAAGCAATGACAATTGCCGGTTCTGACAGTGATGGTAGCGCCGGGATGCAAGCTGATCTGCACACTTTTTTTGCGCGTGACGTCTACGGTATTTCTGTCATGACGGCGTGTGTTGCAGGAAATTCATACGGCATTCACGCAGCCCATTCATTGCCAACTGACTTTATTGATCAAGAATTTAAGGACATCGCTGACGATTTTAAAGTCGGCGCTTGTAAAACGGGGATGCTTGCTGATAGCGAGTTAATTCGAAACGTCGTCAAAAACTACAACCAGTATGACTTCGGCCCCATGGTGGTCGATCCGGTCATCATGACTAAGCATGGCAACATGCTCTTAGAAGAAGCTGCATTTGAAACCATGCGGACTGAGCTCATTCCGCTGGCAACGGTGCTCACCCCTAACTTTTATGAAACGCAAAAACTAGCCGAAATGCCACTAAAAAGTGACGATGACCTGGTTAAAGCGGCCCATAAACTCCAAGATTTAGGCGCCAAAAACGTGATTGCTAAAGGTTATCACCAAGATGAAAATCAACGTGAAGTCCGCGATTACGTGCTACTGGAATCTGGTGACGGTTTCTGGCTCACTGAGCCCTATCACCATACTGATCGCGTCAATGGTACCGGCGATTCACTCTCAGCCTGCATTGCGGCTGAACTGGCGAAGGGCGCGTCCGTTGAAGAAGCCATCCGAACAGCGAAACGGTTTGTGAACATTGCGATTGGAACCCCAATCGACGTCGGTCATAAATTTGGCCCAATTAACCACTGGGCAGCCCAGGAACAAATATAATTCGGTCTAATCCGTTAAAAAGCTCAGTCAACAACCACTACTGGTTCGTTGACTGAGCTTTTTATTTCGTGAATGTTAGTAATCATGTCGTTTTTGGATGTCACTGCCACTCCAGGCAATGCGCTTTTTCAGTTGCTGTGGGACCAGCTTCAGCCACGAAAACCACGTGTCTTCCGCCTCGTTTGTGAGCCTTCACAACCCGAAGTCTCACAAACGTCCAGTTCGAGTAAGCGGTAAACCGCAAACTCGAACTTGTCACTGCAACTAAAAAAGCACATTGCCTTCCGTTCTCGTTACAAAATGCTAAATTTTGACCAGTTCTTTGACGTCATCAGCTTATCGTTTTTTGCATCGACCCAAAAGAAACTTTTACCAGTATGTAGCCGCAGTGCCAGAAGTTGACTTTTTGGCTGAGTAGCAGTGACTAGTACCACTTTGTGCGAAGCACTTAGTGGTACTGGACGTTTCTGAGACTCGCGGGTTTCGAGGCTCAGAGACGAGACGGAAAACGCGAAGCGGTTGCAGTCGGCCCCACAGCTACTCAGCCAAAAAGTCAACTGGCGGCCGAAGGCGGGTATGTACACACTACCAGTTATTTAGCGGATATCGAATTTTTCGTCGATTTGGAGTTGTTCATAATCGAGTTCTTCTTCAGCCTCACCAGACCAGTTTAGCGCAACTACACCGATCACAAGTAGCACAAGCCCAAAAATTTGGCCAATCGTCAGAGTTTCGTGAAAAACCACGACGCCTAAAATAGCCGTCAAAAAAGTCCCGCTGCCAGTCCACAATCCGTAAGCAACGCTTAGTGGCACCACCCGCATTGCGTAGGAAAGACAATACAGCATGATTAAATACAGTCCAATACTAAATAATGTCCAACTCAAACGAGTAAAACCAACTGAAAGTTTCAGTGATAAGGTCCCGGCAATTTCACTTAAAATAGCGATACCGAGAGCTACGTAGTATTTTAGCATGTCAATTCCTCCTCACAACACGTTTAATAGCACGGTGCCAACGATTATGCAGGACACACCGACTACTTTGGTGCGGTTAAGTTGTTCGGAGAAAAACAAAATGCCGATAAGTGTTGTAAATAGCGTTCCAACAGCGCCCCAGAGTGCATATGCAACGCCCAAATCGAGCCAATTCAGTGATTTGGCGAAAAGAAACAGCGTAATGGTATAACCAATCACCAGCAGGACCGTTGGCCGCCAGCGTCGAAAACCATCCGCTTCCTTCAGCAAAGAGCTACTAATAATTTCAAAGACAATTGCTGCCACCAAAAAGCCATATCCTAACGCCAAGATACCATCCCATTTCTCCCAAAGTTAACTACTTTTAGTGTAACGCGAAATAGCCCGTTGGGTGAAAATAAATTACCACCGGGAGGGATTCCAAGTGCGCCCGTCCAACTCATTTTGGGCAATCGTCAATCGCCGCTGTTGCTCTTCACTGAGTTCTGCAAGTGCGAGGTAAAGCGCGCGCGTTTTAAACTGTGGCGTCTGGGCCGCCAATGATAATAACTGCTGTGTTGCCCACGTCTGTTCTGCCATTAGTCGTCCTCCATATCCTGTACGAGTTTTAAATTGGCTTGTAAATCATCAAGTTCATCCTGATTCGACTGCAATTGCGTCAAAATCAGGTTAAGTTGTTGTTGCTGTTCGGCTGGCGCAACCGCCAACTGCAAACGCAATTGTTCAATCAACCAGTCACTTTTAGCTTTAAAATGCCCCAAAGGTGCCTGCGTTAAATAACGTTGGTAGTCGATCAATAATTTAGCCTTTTCAGTTTCTGACTGATAACCAAACTGATCAACCACGAAAGTCGGCAAATAGTTCATTTTTAACTTATTAGCCAAGGCCTGAAACGGTGCCATGAGCTCTGAAATGGTGAACTGCTCGTCACCACCCGCCTTAAATTGTCGAGCTGGTGAACCCAAAGTGACCACAATGCCGAGTGACTTGCCAACCAAGTTCCCCCCTGCAGCTGGATAGGCAAATTGACGAGTCAGCACTTGATCCAACCAATTCTTCAATAACGCTGGCGCACTGTACCAGTATAGTGGGAACTGCAAAATAATTCGGTCAGCCTGTTGTAACAATTGCTGTTCTTGTTCAATGGCCACTGGCTCTGATACTGGGTGCCAAGTAACTAAGGGTAATTCAGCGGCCACCTTTAAAAATTGCTGAGTACCGGAATCTGCCAACTGCGGGTGTCCTACCACAACGAGTGTTTTGATTGTCCCAACCTCCCTAAAATTCACATACTTACTTTCAATTATTTTCATCTTATCACAAGTTAATCGTGGCGTAACGCTTGATGCACGCTGTTTTCATTCACATCATTTTTTAATCGTTTAACGCGCAACATTTGCTTGCTAAAGCGTTTTCACAAACTTATACTTAGACTATTCTATGGGAAAGGAAGTTTAATTTTATGATTAAACGGAACTTAGGTTGGGTTAAATTATTTGGTTTAGTTTTGGTATTAGGTCTGGTGTTAACTGCGTGCGGTCAAAAGAAGTCTTCTTCATCCGCAGATAAATCACCAATTGTGGTGGCAACGTCGGGTACGTTGTATCCCACTTCGTATCATGATCAAAAGACCGACAAGTTAACTGGTTTTGATGTTGAAATCGTCAAGGCCGTTGGTAAAAAACTAGGTCGCAAGGTCAAGTTCACCGAGATGAACGTGGATGGCCAATTAACAGCGGTTAAAACTGGTAAGGCCGACATGGCTGCGAATGACTTTGGTATCTCCCCTGCTCGAAAGAAACAATACACCCTTTCAACGCCTTACAAGCATTCATTCAACAGTATCATTGTGCGTAAAAAGGATGATTCTGGTATTCACTCATGGGCAGATATTAAAGGTAAAAAGGCAGCCGGTGAAGCTGGCACCAATTACCAAGCATTAGCCAAGCAACTTGGCGCTAAAGTCGTTAACTACGACAACGTTTCAAACGATGTTTATTTAAAAGACGTCAAGAACGGTAAAACTGATCTGATCATGAACGATTATTATCTCCAAAAACTCGCTCTGGCTGCTACGCCAAACAGTGGTTTAACAATTCAAAAGAACATGTACTTCACCACCAACGAAGATGGTTCAGGTGTTGGGATACTGATGAAAAAAGGTAACACAAAGTTGGCTAAACAGGTAAATCAAGCTCTGGCCAGTCTCAAAAAAGATGGTACTTTAAAGAAAATCTCTGAAAAATTCTACGGTGCTGACGTCTCCAAGCAACCCAACGTGAAGATTTCGAAAAACTTCACCATCAAACGCTAAAGTAGGCGATTAAATGTCGTTTTTAAGTCATTTTTCGATTCCCAATTTTTTTAACGCACCTTTAGCGTTTTCGTCGATTCCAAAGATTTTGATGGGTTTTCCAATGTCGATTGGTCTGACTGCAATCAGCTTCATTCTGTCGCTGATCTTAGGCCTGTTCTTAACCTTGGCGCAGATGAGTCATTTCAAGCTGTTGCACTGGCCTGCACGGGCCTTTATCTCATTTATGCGTGGTGTGCCAATGCTAGTAGTTCTGTTCATCGTTTACTTTGGTTTCGGTACCGATGCGTTGCCTGCAGCCATTATTTCGTTTACGGTCAACTGTAGCGCATTTGTATCCGAGGTCTTTCGTTCCTCGTTTTTAGCAGTTGATAAGGGGCAGTGGGAAGCGGCTTATTCCGTGGGGTTGCCGTATTCAAAGGTGGTTAGACGCGTCATTTTTCCACAAGCCTTTAGAATTGCAATTCCAGCGTTAGGCAACATCTTATTAGACCTCTTCAAAGGTACGTCATTAGCTGCCATGATTACGGTGAGTGAGATGTTTATGCAAGCCAAAATCGTTGCTGGTGCCAATCAAGACTACATGACCATCTACATCATGATTGCCATTATTTACTGGTTCTTCTGCTGGCTGATCACGATTGGACAAACTGCGTTAGAACATCACCTCGCAATTCCGGAAAGTTAACCTTTATACGTGATAGACATAAAGTGATTCGAGATCACCAACAACGGGTAGTCTCGAATCACTTTTTGCTGTACTGAAATCAAGCAACTTAATTTCAGCCCTGTAAACATGGATATAGGGAGAGTATTGCACGATAGTGACCAACCATCGCAAATAGCAAGTTGACACCCCTATCGCTCACGTAGGGCCATTTGCTATTCGAATACAGTCTAACCTTAATTTGTAACGGAATGATGTTGTCCTTGTATTGCTTCCGTAAAGTTTCAGTTCAATAGTTCATTGCGTTTTTCTGCCGCCTCCGGCAGCCGGGATTTTTGGTCCGTTGCTGTGGGACCGGCTTCAGCCGAGTGCCTCGTCTTTCGCCTCGACTCAGAGCCTCACCAAGCCCGTGAGTCTCTGAGTCGTCCAGACCTTGTAACCGCCAAAGGCGCTAACAAGGTCTTGTCACTGCTACGGACCAAAAATCCCAGCTGCACTACGGCTCACAATGTGTTATTAGGTTAAAAAGTTTATGATCGGACAGCACGGCTATAACACACCTCAGCAGGACTTGTTAATATGTCAAAGCCGAACTGCAAAACCTAGTAAAACATACTTGCGAGAGACTCCAATTGAGCGTTCTATCATCCTAATGGCCATCATACTTTCAAAACTCAAAACCACCAACACAACAAAAAAGCACCGATCAAATGATCGGTGCTTTTTCAGGGCTTAATTTAAAATTAAGCAACAGTAACGTTAGCAGCTTGTGGGCCGCGGTCGCCGTCTTCAACGTCCAAAGTTACCTTTTGGCCTTCTTCAAGAGTCTTGAAGCCTTCTGAGTTGATAGCTGAGAAGTGTACGAATACATCTGAGCCGTTTTCAAGAGTGATAAAACCGTAACCTTTGTCAGCGTTGAACCATTTAACAGTACCTTGTTCCATTAGAATGAAACCTCCATGCGCCATGCGCAAATAAATTTTGCATTTGAAACTTTTGAATAAGGAGCCATTCTAAAAAGAACGTTGTACCTTAATCCGAAGCATAAATACATTACCATTACAATAACAGCAAATCCCAAAAAGTGCAACCATTATCAACCAAAAAATCGACATTTCCATCAATTTTCACGTTGAACGTTTTACCAACTGCCACTTGATGTAAAGCGCTCTCAGCATCATCGTTCATCTCTAGATTGACCGTCAAATCACACACAAGATTCAAACTGTTTTTCATTATCATTTGATTAATCGTTGATTACCTTTTTCTAACGAATCAAAACTTCAATCATCTGTTTTTGAGGCGCAAAATTAATGCCCGCAATTGGTTCCTTCAAAATCTTAGCGTATTCATCTAAAACATCGTCAGGTAACGGTGTGCAATCCCCCAACTCAGCTAGAACTTCATCCGCTGAATCTACCGAAGCCATATCAATGAATAAACGCATATTGCCAATTGTGTCTCTCAAAAGATCCGTCAGCAGACCATTGGGCTTTCCCTCAAGGTCGGTCACCACAATCTGTGTTCCTGCAATTCCATTGTGATTGACCGTCATCATCTTTAGTACATCGAATACGTTATCCATCAACGGCTCCTCCAATTCCTAATTTTCGTTGAGCCCATTATACACTAACTTACACCGGTTTAACCAGCCAACCTGACTGTAAATTAAACTGCCAAGTTTGACTGATAAATTGGTGATTGGGAACGCCTGCACTAAACAATAATCGATACTCTTCGTTGCGATAGACGCGATAAGTTTTCTTGATAACCACTCGATTATAGCGTGCACCATGTTTAACGATCACTTTTCCAGTCGCTGGATTCGTGCGTTTCATCGTTTTATCAAGTGGATTAGTTCGGTACAGATAAACCCGCTCGTTTTTAGTGCCTAACTGTCGGTATAACAACACTTGTTTTTGCTTCGGTGAACTAGACGTTAAGGGCACCGTTGTAGTAGTTGTCACCTGTTTCATACCCAGGTACTGATTATAATTGAGAATAATCAAGACAATGCTGCCCAATGTCAGCACCAGGCCCACGGTGACCCAGACGACTTTAGCCGTACCTGAGTGCATAAAAATCATACTTGAGGCAAATAAGATTGCCCCCACAAATAGTAAAATAGCGACCATCTTAGTTCACCTCCCGACGTTCCTTCAAGAAGAAGGTCAACAAAAGTCCAAGCACTGCAAAAGCCGTGGCAATCGCAAATGCGTACCGAAACCCAACCACGTTAGCTTGCAACGCTAATTTCTTAAATAAAATTGGTGTTGCATGTGCAACAACTTGTTCCGGCGTGTGATTTGCCGTGACGTTTGACATGACTGAAACCAAAACAGCGGTCCCCATGGAAGCGAATACTTGTCGGGCAGTGTTGTTGACAACCGTTCCGTCACCAATCAAAGTCAGGGGTAAGGCGTTCATCCCAGTAGTCGTCACTGGCATCATAACCATCGAAATACCAAACATTCGAACCGTGTACAGGCAAACAATATCAATAACTGGCGTTGTTGCCGTAATCGGAATGAAGGCTGCAGTCGTCACCGTCAGCAATAACATACCAGTGATTGCCATGTTACGCGCCCCTAAGCGGTCAAAAATGCGACCGGTGATTGGGTTCATCGCCCCAATCACGATGGCACCAGGTAAAAGCGTTAACCCAGAAGCCAGCGGTGACTCGCCTCTAACCGTTTGTAAGTACAACGGCAGCACCAGCGTAAAGCCGTTCATTGACATAAACGATACCGCCACCAAGATCGCTGACAACGTAAATTCAGGGTGTTCAAAAACTTTAAACTGCAAGAGTGGGTTCTTAATTTTGAGTGACCGCCAAACAAACAGTCCGACAACAATCACGCCGACCGTTAGTGTGACGTAGACGATTGGGTCCGTCCACTGATAATCACCAACTGACGAGAAGGCAAACAGCATTGACCCAAACCCAACGACTGACATTAAAACGGATAACCAGTCAATTGGGGCTTTTTTAGTCGGCAACACCTTACGCAGTGTAAACCAGCCCATGACCAAGACAACCATGGAGATTGGCATGATCGACAAAAAAAGCATCTGCCACGAATAGTGAATCAGTAACCAGCCGGAAAACGTTGGCCCAATCGCTGGCGCCAATCCAATCACGATCCCGGCGGACCCCATGGCTGCACCACGTTTCGATGGTGGAAAAATCGACGTCATGATGGTTTGATAAACCGGCGCGGTAATCCCCACCCCTGACGCTTGAATTAAACGACCAATCAAAATCGTCCAAAAACTCGTCGCAAAATAACACAAAACCGTACCGGCAAAGAAAATTAAAATAGCTGATAAGTACAATTTACGTGAATCGAATCGTTGTAAGAAAAATCCGGTAATCGGAATCACAATCCCCATCACCAACATGAATCCAGTGGTGAGCCACTGAACCGTGTTAGCTGAGATTGAAAATGATTTCATTAAAGTTGGAAACGCCGTTGTCAACATGGTTGATGTTAAAAAGGTACTAAACGTCCCAATCAAAAGGGTCAGCACAAGTGCTAACCGATTATACGGTCGACCGTTTTGATCAACTGGCCGACCAGTTTCAAGTGCTTCGCTGTCCATATGTGTCACCTCTTAAATAAATTTTGAATCGTAAACTATGTGCTTGTTAACGCAATTTCTTGCCAAAAGAAAACAGCCACGTAGACCATTAGTTGTACATCTTCGTCCAACTAATGGTTACTGACTGTCTGTTTTACTCGCAAAGGCGGTGATTGGCCGTACTTTGCTAGCTTCCTAACAAAGACATCACCTTATTATAGACCACATCTTAAAAAAGAAACAAGTCATCTACTAGGCTTTCGTGATTGAATCGATTCGATTAAACAATTTTTCCTGTAACTTGGGTAATGCAATTTGCGCCAATTCATCTCGACTGAGCCACTTGCCTGGAAAATAACTTAGGTCAGCGTCTTTATCAAGCGTCGCGTTCAATAATGTCACGTGCCATTGACGATGAGTAAAAGTATGGGTTACTGGTCGGCCACCCATCGGCACAACGTGGACAGTTAGCCCATACGATTGTTGAACCAATTGCTCGACTAGTTGAAGTTGCTCCTCGGGTGTGACTAATTCGGGCGTTTCACTTAGTTTTAAGGCCTCTTCTTGCGCCACCAAGGGAAACGTCCAGAAGTTGGCTAATAGGCCGTTACTTGGCCGCTGTTGCATCAAAAACTGTTGGTCGTGTTGAATGACGAGACCATAAAAATACTGCTTAACTGGTCTCGGCTTTTTGGCCTTAACCGGGTACCGTTCTTCAACACCGTCCAAATAAGCCTGATTAAAGGCCTTCACTGGTGAATTGGCTGAATCAGGTTGCTTAGCGGTCATATAGCTGGACCCCAAGTCCATAATGGCCTGATTGAAATCGCCAGGTCGCTGCGGATCAATAATGCGACTGATCACTTGTTCGAATAATTGGCGGGTCTTTGGTTGTGCGATATCGGCGTCAATTTTTAACAAGCGGGCAAACACCCGAAAGGCGTTGCCATCCACAGCTGGTACGGGTTGATCAAAGGCAATGCTGGCAATTGCGCCCGCCGTATATGGCCCAATACCAGATAAGGCCTTCAAGCCATCTACTGTTTGAGGCCAGACGCCGTGGTAGTCCTCAACCAATTGCTTAGCAGCGCGTTGTAAATTACGGGCCCGTGAGTAGTAGCCTAACCCCTCCCAGGCTTTCATCAACACGGCTTCATCCGCTTCAGCCAATGCCTCAACCGTCGGAAAAGTCGCCATGAAACGTTCATAGTAGGGAATCACCGTTTGAACTTGCGTCTGTTGTAGCATAATTTCTGAAATCCAGACGTGGTACGGGTCGTGATCTCTGCGCCACGGTAAATCACGACCATGAGCGTCATACCAGTCGAGTAGCGTTTTTCGGAAGGCCTTGATTTGAGTTTGTGACCATTCAATCATGCCGTCACCCCTCCTTAACTGCCATTAACAAGCGAACCACCTGTTGCGCAGGATCAGCAGCCTGCCAGCTTGAGATAATTGGTTGCTCATACATCGCAGCGCCCAGGGTCAAACCATGGGCCTTGGCGAACGTCATCAGTTGATCATACCCGTGTAATAGTGGCTGATCCAAATGGTGGTAGGCAATCACATAGCGACCGGTTGTCAAAGTTTGGTCCGGTTGCGTCTGACTACCAAACGTCAACGGCGTGTACAAAGTGGTCAACTGGTCGGCATCCCCTTCCATTAAAGCGTGTTTCGGGTGCACCCGACCAATTGTTAAATTGACGGGCGGTTGTGGCATTGTTTTTAACACGTGCTGCACATGTTGCTGCATAACGGCGGTTAACGTTGGCGTCGCCTCTGGTACGTCAGTAGTCAACAGTCCCACCGTTGGCCGATTAACAATGGTGACTTCGTCCGCAATCGCTCGCTGTGCAGTTTCATGGCCGGTAATTTCCTGGGCAATTTGACTCTGAGCCACGTTTAACTGTCCAAGTAATTGATCAACCAGTGCCTGTTGTTGTTTGAGCACCGCTAAGTGGTCTGCTTCGTTTGGTTTAGTCGTCGTGTCTAGCCGTAGATCTCGTTTTAGATTGAGCGTCGTTTGCAGCGATAACCATTCATTGATTTGTGATAAATAATAGGTCCGTCTGCCATTTTTATCCCGCTCTGCTGGGACGAACCACCCCAGAACGTCTAAGTGATCTAATTCGTGTCGATCAATCTGCAGCAATTGGGCAAATTGACCTGCGGAAAGTCGTTGCGATTCATGCAAAACGCGTCACCTCTCGTAATTAAAATGATGTGTAAAATGCTCGCCGGTTCTTGCACCATCTGCATGACTACTATATCATCAAGTCAGATAGAATCCGGAAGGCGAGGGGAAGTTTTCTTGAAATCCAAATTGGGACTCTTAGGGTTGCTGGTCATGCTTACGACGCTTACAGCCTGCACCAGTCAACTCGCAAATTCAAATAAAACGTCTGACAGTAAAGGCATTATGTCGCAAAACCAAACCGTGACGATTACAGAACAGTCGCCACTCAGCACTGTCGATATTTCAAAAGTGGCCAGTTTTACTAAGCTGCGAAGTTCCACAGAAGGGCTGTTTCGGTTAGGGAAAAACAGTCATGTCAATGCGGGACTGGCTAAAAGTTATACCGTCAGTAAAAACGCCAAGGTCTATACCTTCAACTTGCGCCAAAACGCACGCTGGAGCGACGGTGAACCAATCACCGCTAGTGACTTTGTCTATTCTTGGCAACGCAGCGTTGCCCCAAAAACTCGGTCAGTGAACGCCGGTTTATTTACGGGTATCAAGAACGCCACTCAGGTTCGTAAAGGCACGTTACCCGTTTCCAAACTCGGTGTCAAGGCGTTATCAAAACACCGCCTGCAAGTCACCTTGTCGCACCCAATTGTCTACTTCGAAACGTTGCTGGCTTACCCACTGTTCGCACCGCAACACAAAGCGATGGTCGACCGATATGGTAATCGTTACGGGATGAGTGCTGATACGCAACTCTACAGTGGCCCATTTAAACTGGTTCACTGGAAAGCGGACAGTAAAACACGAACCCTGGTACCAAATCCTTACTATTGGGACAAGGCCCACGTCTACCTTAAGCGATTAACGATTACCACGCAAAAATCACCAGCGGCCAGCCTCAAAGCATTTAACGCGGGTAAGATTGCTGAAACACAATTGATTGGCGCTCAGATTCCAGCCAATGAGGACCGCACTGATTACGTGGTCCGGCCCTTCTCTTTGATGCGAGACATCAACTACAATTTTAACACAGCCAACAAGTCGGCTAAGCAACTGATCAATAATCGTAATGCCCGCTTAGCCATCTCCCACGCCATCGACCGCAAGCTGCTGATCAACACCGCCTTGCAAAATGCTTCATTACCACCAAAAGGATTTGTCACAGTTGGCCTGAGCAAGAATAATTTGACCCACTCAGATTTTGCTGATCAACAGCGCGGTACAAGCTACGTCAAGGGTAATCCCAGTGTCGCTAAGCAGGAATGGCAACTAGCTTGTAACCAACTCAAGCAATCTCGTTTCACCCTCACGCTGACGATTCCAAACGACCTCGTCAGTCTAAAAGTGGGTACCAATATCAAGCAACAGTTAATGAAACGGCTTAACGGCCTCACCATTAATTTAAACACCATCCCGTCCAAGCAACTGACCAAACAGGCCACCCAGGGGCACTATGAACTACTCTTAAGTGGCTGGGGTGCCGATTACCCAGATCCGCTCACTTTCCTCCAAATCATGACGGACAATAGCCGTCACAACTACGGCCATTGGCAAAATCAAACCTATAACGAGCTCGTGGATCAAATCAGTGATAGCCAAAACGGCAACGCCCAAACCCGTTGGGAGCAGATGCTAACGGCAGAAAAGCTGCTGATGACCCAGCAAGCCATCACGCCACTCTATCAGCAAGCCGACAGCTACCTCACCGATGCCAAATTAAACGGTGTTGTGCATAATATCAGTGGTGTCGTGAACGATTATAAGAGTGCCTACATGGTCAAATAGTAATCAATATTCAAACAAAAAACGGCTTATCAACATCCTGTGAATAGGATGTCGATAAGTCGTTTTTGTGTTACTAAATTGAAGATTGTTTAGCGTTGATTACTCATCATCACGCTTACGGCGCTTCAATCCTAGTGCTGCTAACAAGCCGCCGAGTAAGCCAAGGCCAATAACTGCACCCTCTGCACCTTCTTGCTCGTTAGTTTGTGGCAACTTACCTTGATCAGTTGCTTTAGCATTGTGAGTTGAAACAGTTGCGTTTGACTCACTCACTGAAGCAGTTTGATCATTGTTGGTTGCTGCGACTGCTTGACCTGCTTCAACTTTAGTACCGGTTGTTTCAGTACCAGTAGTCTGTGTTGGTTGTGCAACCGCGGTGCCACCGTCTACATCAGTGCCGGTTTCGTTGTTGGTCGTCGTGGTATCCGTATCAGTTCCAGTCGTAGTGGTGTTCTCACCATTTCCAGAAACTGGATTAGTCACCATTGTTACCGTAATAGTACCATCGTGATCAACGGTTTCAATCGTCTTACCAGTCGTCGTTTGATGCGTTAAGGTGACCGCACCAGTCGGCTCATTGTTCGTCAACGTGGTCTTGCCAATGGTGGTTGTCCCACCAGGCGCAACGGTTTGACTAGGTAAGCTTGGTTTCCCTTTAGGCGTCTCGGTAAAGACTGCGTTACCGGTCTTATCAATCGTAACCACTGTCTTATCACCATCAGGCCAGTTCTTCGTGACTTGCGTTACCGCACCGCCACCATCGGTTCTGGTGATTGTAGTACCACCATCAGGATCGTTGGTTGTGGTGTTGACGTAGTAACCGTCCTTAGTGGTAAATACAGGTGCCGGACTGCCAGACTTGCTGTAAGTCCGCGTTCCTTCTGGAGTTGTCACCGTCTCACCATCTGTACCAGTTGTTGGATTACCTTCTGTGTCCGTACCAGTCGTCTTGTGGATGATCGTGATACTGGTTGGTTCATTGTTGGTAATCGTGGTCTTGCCAGTCGTAGTTGTATCGCCTGGGTTGATCTTAACTGGTGTCAAGCTTGGTTGACCTTTTGGTGTCTCAGTCGTGGTAACGACGTTCGTATCTGTATCGATGTCGATTACCGTCTTGTCGCCGTCAGGCCAGTTCTTGACGATTTGGGTGATTGCACCGGAACCATCGGTCTTGGTGATGGTTGTCCCACCATCAGGGTCTTTGGTTGGTGTGATGACGTAGTAATCCTTTGGATCAACTGAAAGTGCTGGACCCGTTTGCGTCATGGTCTT
>NZ_AZEE01000029.1:101266-465554 GCF_001434895.1 Secundilactobacillus odoratitofui DSM 19909 = JCM 15043 | reverse complement strand
AACATGCCAGCACCAACGACGACAGCGCCCCAAGCTGATAATGAGACGATTGAATATACTGCCGACCCTCAAACGTTAAACATCACTTACATTGACGATGTAACTGATAAACCAATTTCCAATTTGTCGACTACGGTTACCGGAGTCACAGGTCAAACCGGAACGATCAACGTTCAAGTGCCAGCTGGTTATGTATTAACCAATCCAAATGATGAAACAATCACTTACACATTAGTTGCTGGTACGAACCAAGTTGATGTCCACGTCACTCACCATGTGACGCATACCATGACAACAACCACTCGGACGATTAGCTACGTGATTGATGGGTTAACCACAGCGGTTCAGGTACCAACTGTTCAGACGGTCACCTGGAACGTGTCGACTGATGATGTAACTGGAGCAACAGTTGCAACTGCTCAGGGTGGATACACTGCTGTAAAGACACCGGAAATTGCCGGGTATACCGCAAGTGTTACTGAAGTAGCAGCTGACAATCCAAAGCCAACTACCGATGCGCTCACTGACAGTAACGTGACAGTGACGTACACGCCAATTCCAGTTGTTACGCCGATAACGCCAGGTGATAGTCAAACGACAACTGAACAACCTGATGGTACGGTTGGTAATCCAACAAATCCAACAACCGGTGAAGTTGAAAAGGGTGCAGCTGAAAAAACAGCTAATGAAGTTGAAAAAACATCTAATTATGTAAAAGCTAATGATGAAATCTCAACTGACAGTGATAAGACCAATGTTAAGATCACTGGTAACCGTGAAGTCAGCGGAACTCAGAGCGACAAAACTGCTGAGCTTCCACAAACTGATGAAAATTCAGCACAAAAGTGGTCAATCATTGGACTTGGGTTGCTTGGTCTGATGAACATTCTAGGATTAAGCCGAATTAAGAAACACGAATAATGAAGTCTCATTTTAAAGCATTCCGTGAATTCGGAATGCTTTTTATGTTCGAACTAAAAATTGTAGAGCCAATAAAAACGATTGAAATGCCCGCCTGCATTTCAATCGTTTTTTGTGTTGTCGTATCTATAATTCGCCAAAGTTGATTTTACCGTTTAGGCTGATGAAATAGGCAGCTAAGGTTGAAACATCATCGCTACCACTGCCCTTGGGGTCTAACCAGCGAGATAAGTGACTTAAATCTTTTTCAGTCACGACGTTAATATTGTCAATGCCCTGATTAGCACTGATAAAACGTGCATCCCAATGTACCGACGACGGCATGGTTGGCGTTGCTGTTAATCTGGTTGGAACGAGTATGGGCTTAGCGGTCAGGTTACGTAAACGTGCCATAGCTGGCATATCTGGTTGTTGAAACGGCGATAGCGGTTGGGTCAATTTAGTCAGGATAATTCGGTAACTTGCGAGTGGTTGTAGCTGAGTGGTAGCCGTAATTTCAGAAGAGATAATCACGTAACCTTGTTGGTGAAATTGTGTTAGTTTTGGGTAGATAAGTGGCTTTACCAAGACATCGGGTCGACCTTTGATGAAATTGACGTCGATCAGTGAACCACTTGGGGTTACGTAACTGACTTCAGCAGGTACTTCAACGGGAGTGTCATCAGCTGGTGGTGCAGTGACAGTCTGACTTGCTTTGTGGTAATAATACGTGACGGTTCTGGCAATTGGGTCATAAGTACCACTGGTTGCGCCACTAATATTGGTTAATTGATAATCTGTAAAGGTCCGGGCGCTGGTTTGATAAGTGCCGCTCGGGAAAATATTGTTGCTTGCGTCCTCAGTTCCTAAGGTCGTGGTCGCTAAGATGGCTTGGGTATCCTGGTCAACATAGTTTACAGTGACTTGCGCATTCGCGAGGTATTGTGAGTATGATGTGGCACCAGATTGACTAGTAGCCGAGGCAATCAGGGTATAGCCCGCTTTAGTGGTAGCAGTTGGTGTCCCTGAACTTGTTGAATTGGATGACAGCGCTGTTTCCGTTTGAAAAGCATGCAGACTACTGCCGATTGGGGTGGAAGTAGTGTCACCGTTAGCATCTTTTTGGTAATAATAAGTAATCGTAATCGGATTTTCAGTACCATCTAAGTTGTTGGTTTGACCAAATGTACCAGAAGTGGCACCAACAGCCGACGTAAAATGATAGCCATTAAAGGGAACTTGGTAATAGTCCGTTTTATATGGATCACCCTTGGCGACGTCGGTTGCGGGGATCGTATAGTGCCATAAAATGGTCTTAGGATCAGCAGCGTCAACGTAGGCAACGTTTACCGCAGCCAAGGAAAGGTAATTCAATGTCACATCAAGGTTGCCAGCAGCAAACTGATTAGGAATATCTAAATTGGCGTCACCGATATATTGATATCCTGGAATTGTGGTCGCATATTGGGTTTTGCCAGGAATCGTCATAGTCGGATCTGAAGAAGTGTTTGTGAGCGTATAGCTTGAAACATCGCCTTTACCATGTAAATCAGGAAGGGATGCCCAGTTACCGTTGAAGGTGATGGGCTCACCAGTGCTAGCATCAACATAGTGAAAGGTAATGGTTGATGCCTGGCTACTTACGGGAGCGGGCGCTGGAGGTGCTAAACGTGCGGTTTTAGCCAATGGCAATGCATGAGTGGCTGTAGTGGTTGCCGTTTGAGACTGATTAGCAGTTGCTGCTGTATTTTCCGTCGCTGTTGTATCAGTTTCAGGTGTCTCACTTGAAGTGCTACTGGTTGAACTAGGCTGTGATGCAGTTGTGATATTACTTGATTCAGTTGACGTCGGTTGAACGGTATTAGTCGTCGGTGTCCCGACTACTGGGTCTGTCGAGTCAGCTTTAGCAACACGAATCTGAACGGTACCTAAAATGAGTGCAGAAAATAAGCTAGTTGTCAGTAACGTTAGTGTTTTTCGATTATGATTCTTCATGAGATCCACCATCTTTCATCAGTGGTTTATGATCGGGAAAAAGTTCGTGCAGCTTATTGTGTTTGGTTTGCAAAATTACATCGGCCAAATGGGACCAATCGCTGGATGTGGGTGGATCTTGCCAAATAATTTGAGGCTGAACGATTTCAGGAGACTGGAAGTCGGAAATGTAAATATCGGTTTCTTCGCGTAACTGGCGGTCGATGACGATATGTGCGTGGCTGAATGAATTAAGCGATTCAATCACATAGTTCGTGTACAAAGCGCCCTGTGAGAAGTCGACACAGATGTGGACTTGGTCACGCATCAATTCAGGTGGTATCGCGTTAACAAGCGCAAACATGTAACTAAAGTACAGGTTGACCGCCATGTTTTTGGTTAAATGAAAGGTTGATTGTCGCTGTAGTGTCACGAGCATTCTGTTAACGGTTAAATCAAAAGCAGGGTACAGATCAGCAAAGAAGTGCATCTGCTTTGGTCGGATAAAGGTCGTTGGTTCAATGTAAAAGCTAGTGAGTTGAAGATGAATACAGAGCAGCTGTTGCCAAAGTGCATCACCATTGATTAACTGTGTATTCACCAAGACGTTTTCACTTAAAATACTGCGCATGAATTGGTTAGAGAGCGTGACCACGGTTGGAAACGCTTTGGCCGTAGTGGTTTGGACTTGTTCACCGAGGTATCCCTGTGTAATGAGAAACATATATAAATAGTTGAATTCATTACGAGATAACTTAATTTCAGGCGCGAGTTGCTGAGCTAACAAATCATATAGTTGTTCACCAATCTGGTCAGGCTCGATTTCTTTGAAAAGGTGTTTTTTGATTTCATGATGATTGAACAGGCGTAATATCCAAATTCGTAAAAAAGTTGCGAGTTTTGTGACTTCGGTGGGTCGTAAGTCAGTCGGTAAGTGAGGCTGGATCGTGTTGATTAGATTTGAAATGAGGTCGTTTAACGACTCAAATGGTGGTGTCAAAGTGTTGTACATTGTGTAATAGAGCTGAAATAAGTGCAAACGAATCGTGAATTCTTTGTCTTTAAACAATGTACTAGACGTATAAAAATGGTTTTTCTTTAAGACGACTTCGAGCTGATCTAAAGAACGGTAAAAAGCTGAAGAACTCATATAATTAGCGACAATGTATTCCCGCTTTGTATACAAATTATCGTAAAAGAAGCGGTACACCAGTGCGGTATAGAGTGATGATCGGTTCAAATAAAGTAGCGCTATTTTTTGTAAAGTAGTGGTTTCTAAATTGAATGCAGTCCAAGCACCAGTTTTAACTTCTTCGAGATAACACGGTTGGTCACCAGAAACTTGCATCAAATCGGCGTTAATGACTACGAAAAATTTATTTAATTGATAGTTTGTCAGGTCATTGGCAGTGCCAATGGCCTCTTTTGAAATTGTCCTGGAAGTTTCTGCATTAAAGCTTGCGAGGATGGCGTAGCTAATCGCATCATTTTTGGAGAATAAATAACTATAATTCATGACACACCACCCCTTTCTATAAAATCATTCAACCTCAGTATACATGATAATGTTGTAAATTTTTTTATAGATTTAGAAGTGATTGCTGTCAAAACTTCCCAACTTTTTGATTGTGAATTAAATTCTTGGGAAATTTCAATTGTCATATGTGCGACGAATATTGACACCATGCTATATTGCAGGATGTTGAAAATTCAATTATTTTGAAACGTTGGCAATGGGCTCAAAATCGACTAAATTTGGAAAACTATGGTAAATATAAACCGCCAAATCTATAATAATGATAGGCTTTATGAGATGTTAGCATTAGTAAATTTTTCAATTATTTCGTTCGTCGATAAAAATCTTGGGAAACATGATTACGGATCATGGCGTTAGAATATGGTTGTTGCAAAGAGTTGTTTCGTAAGCAAACTTCATTGTTAAACAATATACAATTTTGGGGGAGGTCCATTAGATGACTGAAGAAGTTAAGAAAGCGGCACTCAAGTTACAACAAGACGAAAAAGAAGTGAAGGTAAGAAAGAAGCTATATAGATCCGGTAAGCTCTGGCTCGCTGCAAGTTTAGCAACAGCGGTGTTCGGTGCAACGGTAGTGAGTGGTGGGGTAACAGCAAACGCAGATACTGTTGATACGTCAGCACCAACCACAACTACCACGACATCAACAACCACTAGTCAGGGCAATACGGCGACTTTGAAGACGACTGCATCTGCTACGGCATCTTCAACAACTGATGCTCAATCAGCACCGGCAGTCAATGAAACTGCCAAGCAGGCTACAGCACCAAGTCAACCGGTGGAAACAGCATCAACGGCTGAAGCAACGCAAGGCACAACCGCACAGGCGACGACAGATTCGGCAACGGCCTCAAGTTCTGCAGCGAATGCAAATCAGGCGGAACAAAATGAGAGCGCTAGCACAACTGAAAAAGTGACGAATTTAGGGGTCGCTTCGGATGCGCAAGCAACATCGGCTAAACAAGCGGCAGCGGCCGATTATGCCAAAACCGGTCAATCACAAAAAGTGACTCGGGTTGCGGCAACTACGCCAGCCACGATTGTTAAATCTGGTACTTATGGGACGGCTACGTGGGATATTGATAGCAACGGGCTGTTAACTATTCACGCAGGGGTTATGAGTGGAACAAAAAATGGTTATTCAGATGATCAAACGCTTGTTCAAAGCATTTATGTGGATCCAGGCGTCAGTGCAGATAGTACCGTTCTTGGAATTAATCTTTTTGCGATGATGCATAATGCGGTGACAATTGATGCCAGTAATCTTGACGTTAGTCAAATGACAACCTTAGCGGGGGCCTTTACTCAAGACGAGAATCTTAAATCCGTTAACGTTAGTGGCTGGAATACCAGTAACGTTACAACGATGCAAAATATGTTTCATTACGATACCGCATTGAAAACTGTTGATTTAAGCAGTTTTGATACTTCTAAGGTAACGAATACGTCTAATATGTTTGCCGAAACTGGCCTTACTTCACTAGATTTGAGTAACTTTGATATGAGTAATGTGACGGATGCTAGTGGTATGTTTATGACTGACAGACAGTTAGCCCAACTTTCACTCAGTTCGACTGCCAATCTAAAAGCTTCTGGGCTACCAGATGCTAAGAGCCAGGTGATTACGTTACCTGATGGTAGTTCGACTAATACGGTTAATGGCTGGCAAGCAGTCGGCAGTGGTACTGTGGCTACCCCAACCGGTGCCGTGCTCAAGTCGGCCGATTTAATGACCTTGTATGACGGAACCGGTACTGCACCAGCTGAAACGTATGTCTGGTCACCAAGTGTCGCTAATTCCGTGACGGTAATTGACGCTTATACGGGTAAAGCGGTCGTCAGCCAAGATATCGATGGTGTATACGGTACCGATGCCAACTTTACATCGCTCATTCCTAAGGACTATCACCTTGCTTCTGGGGATGAATTAGGGAGCTATACGCAACCTACGTCAACCAAAATCGGTACTACTGGTACTCACTTTGATGTCTATGTCGCCCCTAATACAGTTGATACTATTAACTTTGTTGATGATGACAATAATGGTGCGATTGTTCGAACGGACAAAATTGGCGGTACGTCAGGAGACGTCTCGGATTACACCACGTCAGATGATGTGGCCGCGTTGACTGATAAAGGTTACGAAATTGTCAGTAGCGATGTCCCTTCATCTATCACTTACAACGACACTACGGAGCATACTTACACCGTTCACGTGAAACATATTATCAAGACGGTTAAAGGGACCGATGCCGATGCTGATAAGGGTACACAAGTTAAGTTATTAACTGTGAACTTTAGCGGGGATCCATCTGATACAGGGTTAACGTCAGCTGACGTCGCACCAACCGGTGATTTGTCACAGGACCTCACTTATTACCGTGATGCTGTGGAAGATGAAGCCTTAAAGGCTGCTGGTGACGCAAATTATGCAACTTTAGGAGACTGGTATACGAGTGACTCGCTTACCCCAGTTGAGATTGCTGAAGTTCCCGGTTATTCTGCTAATTTTGCTGGACCAATTACTATGGATGCAGTCTTTGATTCGCCTCAGGTTGGCGAAATTAAAATGGGCGATTTGTTGAAAAATTCAGTCGCCGGAACAGACGACCATACTTCTCTTACTGTAAATATTAAGACTAGATACACAGCCAACACTTATGGTACTCAAATTAAATACGTCAATCAGGATACCGGTGAGCAGGTTGGCACGATTGAATCAATCGAAGGTGTATATAAGACAGAGTTGCCGTATCCGGTTATCGCCCCGAACGGTTATGAAGTTGTGCCGAATCAGGACGGTGTAACGAATAATAAAATTATTTTGACGTTCTTACCAGATATGGATCCGGTGACGATTTATGTGACACCAATTGTTACGTTACAAAGTGCGACGGTTACTTATCAAGACGAAGACGGTACGCAATTAGGCGCTGAAACACTGACTGGTAATTCAGACACCGCAATTCCATTTGATACCGCTAGCTATATCGCAGCAAAATTTGCTCATTATGATCTTGTTTCGGATGAAACGACGACACCCGCAACTTTTGATGAAGACTCAACTTCAGCTCAAGACTTTAACGTTGTACTGCGGTTACAAAATGTCACGACACCTGTTACGCCAGTTGATAGCGCAGGTAACCCAATCCCTGGTACGACGCCAACTCAAGAAGCGGGGCATCCAGGCCAACCAATCACGGATTTCCCAACCGTTGACGGTTATGTCTTGGTACCAAATCAAGCTGTATACTTCCCAGCCAATGATGGTGATGTTACCAACGTTTACTACCTCCCTGGTACTCAAGAGGCTACGGTCCACTTTACTGATCAAAATGGTAAATCTCTTGGAACGTTGGAAGTTGCCGGTGAATCTGGTGCTGAAATTGAACACCATAATATTGACACCGTCACACTTCAAATTATCAATCAAGGGTACAGTTTAAAGAGTGATGATACTGTCGGTGCAACCTTTGACAACGATTCGAGTGCTAATCAGGACTTTAACGTTGTTTTGAACAAATTAGATACACCAAGCACAGATACGATTACGAAGACAGTTCATTACGTTGATCCAGAAGGTAATTCATTGGCGCCAGATTACGTTAGTTCAGTTGAAATTCAACAGACTTTAGATTCTGAAACGAATAAACCGAATGCTGACACGACGGCTGTATTAGGCCATCAAGCGGATCCAACTATTGCTGGATACAAAGTTTTGATTGATTCAGCCGGTGCAACGACTGATCAAACGGTTAACTTTGGTGACACCGATATGACCTATACAGTGGTTTACATCAGTGACGATGTTACGACGCCAAATAACTACCCCAGGAAATAATGGCGGCACCACGACGACTACGCCAGGAAATAATGGTGGCACTTCAACTACTACCCCAGGAAACAATGGTGGCACGACCACGACGACTACCCCAGGTAATAATGGCGGGACAACTACAACCCCAAGTAATAATGGTGACACCACTACCCCAACAAATGGTGGCGGTGTTACTACTCCCGTCGATACTGGGACGACTACCCCAACAACGAATGGTAATGTCACAGTAACTACTGGCACGAATGGAGGTGATTTGACACCGGAAACAATATCAACGACAACTGGAAATGACACTACCCCGGTCACGACTGGTCAGCTCGATGGTGATAATACCCACGTTACAAATGATGAAACCAACCAAGGTGCGACTGTTGATCAAAAACACTCCGATAGTACAGCAACAGTTACAGCCTTAGATACCTCAAAAGCTAAATCAACACCAACAAAACAGGCGGCTACCGTATTACCTCAAACCAATGAAGCTGCTTCAAGTGAAGTTGCTTCAAGCCTAATGGTTGTGGCAGGTATGATGCTTCTAGCTAGTTTAGGATTAGTTGGATTAGCAGGTAAAAAGAAACAAGATTAATACTTTAATTCATGAAATTTCTTCCCAAAGATATCCCATGAGAAAAGCGCGTAAATGTATTTGACATTTACGCGCTTTTTGTTGAATATTAGAGTGACGACATGCTGTAGCAGTGATTTTAATAAATAAGTTTAGTTGGGGAGTGAACCTGTTGGGCAATCAAGAGGCGATGAATCTTGAATATGATTTTTTTGATAAAATGAGCGAATTCCGACTCTATCCTGGCGGCGGATTGTGGATCAATCAAGGAAGTATGACCGTTGCTTTTGGCGTTACTTTTATGGTGAGCACAATTGTGGCTTTAACGGATGCAGTAGACGGGTTTGTTAACCGTGAGCCAGTTATCAATTGGGTTCGGTTTATTGACGTTAAGAGTAATCAAGTTATCAGTGATCATCAAAATTATTTCAGGGCGGTTCAGGGTAGTCGTGTTGATACATCTGAGGCCTACTTTCAGCAGCCAGGTATGATGATTGACGGCTACCACTACGCCAAGCCTTATGAATTAACAGAGCAGCAACAGGTTCAAAGAACGACACGAATTCAAGTAGAGGACAGCTATATTGACGTTTATATTACGCCAAATACCAGCGAACAGATTATAACCAAAACCGTCCATTTTGTTGACAAGAACGGGCTTTCTGTTGCACCAGACTATGTAACCAATACTGTTGTAAAGCCCAATGTTGCGGTTGATCGTGCGGGAACGGCTGGAAAGCTGACCACTAATGTTAAGCTAGATATTTCTGGTTATGAAATCGTTCAAATTCAAAAGGGAACCCTAGATACACAGTGGGTTAGCTACGGCGATCCTGACTTAGACTTTCAGGTTGTTTATAAAAAATCAACTGAATCAAAACCCGAAGTACCAATTAAAAAACAAGTCGCTGATTCTAAAAATGAACCGGAAAAAGGCGGTAATGCTTCATATACCTTTTATATATAATAATAAAAAGCGTATCACGCTTATTAGATGGGGTTAAGATGCCTTAGCCCGTTTTGATAAGGATGATACGCTTTTTAGGTTTAATTCATTCCAACTGATATTGCAGCAATGTTTTTAGCTTCTCTGAGGCTACCCGACGAAAATCGGATAGGTAAATTTCACGATGTTGGTAATCACCCATGATTGTTGTGCGGGTGAGGTTATTTTCTGCTAAATAAGCCGTCATTTTTGCAAATGTTTCACCCTCCGAATCGAATGGGCCAACGTGAATCATTTGTAGTGCTCGAGTGGCAGGAACGACTTCGAATTGGACTTGATCGATCAATGGTAGTGATTTTTTAGACTTCGTTGTGGTCAAGGCATTTTCAAACATTTTAAGGGTCACCTGATCAGGTTGCCGAATCATGATTTTATAACTTAAGGCGTCTTTATTAAGAGTCTCACCACGAGAACCGTCCGTCGTGGTCCAGATGCCTTCAAGCGGATAAACGGTGTACTCGTAAGGTTCACCATACTGTCCTTGTTTAAGGGCCATTCTGATGGCATAGGCAAGGGGATAGAGGGTCTGAATTCGTTCTTGAAATGGTGATTCGTTGGGATTACCCAAGCTGCTGATGGTTAGGTACTTTGTTTCAGGTAGTTCAACGATTGTCGGTTGTTTGCTGAGGTAACGCAATTTTTCAGCTTTACGCCATTCATGTTTCACGTGAAACACCTCCGATAGGATTATTAAATGTTCCACATGAAACATTTAACGGGTTTAACTACCCTTACTCTACTAGTTTTGAACGGCGGCGTAAACGGGTTTATGGACCATTTTGATATGGGGTGTTGAGTTAAAAATAAACGGTTCACCCACAACGTCGAAGTCGAATTTTTTGTAGTAACCTTGGACTTGAATTTGAGCCTCGATTTCAACCGGTAATTGGCCAAAATTGACCTTAATTGCCGTCATAATTTCTCGCATTAAGTCGTTGCCTAAGCCGATACCACGGTGACTTTGGGCAGTGACCACTCGGCCAAATGTGACGGTGTCGCCGGTACGAAAAACACGGGAATAGGCGACTAATTCATCACCATCGTAACCTAGAATGTGAATTGCCACTGGATCTTGTTCGTCGACTTCTTGGTAGATGCGTTTTTGGGCAACCACGAAGGTGGCAACTCTGAGTTTATAGAGGTCAAACAGTTCGGTATTAGTAAGTTCTGAAAAGAATTTTTGGCGCCATTTGATTTGTTTTGCTGAAGTTTGTGTCATGATCGGATGACCTCCTGAATGAATGATTTGATTGCATTTGCAATGAATGTTTTAAATCTTAGCATAAACTAATTGCAAATACAATGAGTTTCGTGTAAGTTGAGATTAAAGTATTGAAAAGGAGACGGATTGATGTTTGAAATCATTAGGGACATTGGGGCAATCACCCGCCAAATTCAAAATATTAGCAACGCCGAGTTTCGCAAACTGGGTCTAGGTAATAACGCCTTTTTATACGTCATTCGAGTGTATGAACGACCTGGCATGTTTATGGGTGAATTAGCTGACAGCGTCCAAATTGACCGAACAACGGCTTTTCGAACGGTTCAAAAGTTGGTTGAAAAAGGCTATCTACGACTTGAAGATGATCAGCAAGATAAACGGCTCCGGCGGGTATTTGTGACCCAGCAAGGTGAGGCAGTTTATCCCAAATTGCATGCGTTTGAGCAACTCTGCTCAGATCAACTGCTTGAGAATTTAAGTCAAAGTGAACAAGCAACGTTAGATACTTTACTCCAAAAGCTACTTCATGAAAAATGAGGAAGCCGTTATAAATTATTTTACTAAAGAATTCAAAAATAATTTTTAATTTTTTCAATTCTTGCAATCGCTGTTATAGCAATGGATAAGCTCGTAACAGTGAAGACTTAATTTAAATTAGTTTATTAAAAACCGTTGACATTTTCTCATGCTAGGGGCTAAACTACAAACAACATTTCAAATACGACAACAAGATTTAACCCAGTGGATTAGATTGATAGCCTTATGAAGAGAGTACCGGTGTGGTGAGACGGTATTAAGACTATGAATTGAAAGACTGTGTTTGACGGGTTTGCTTTTCGAGGCAAACTGGTGGCACCCATTAACGTGCAGCGTATCGCAAGGCTGACTTGCTGTACGTGTGAGGAACTATTGTAGTGATAGTTTGAATTAAGGTGGTACCGCGTTTAAAACGCCCTTTGGTCAAAGACCAAAGGGCGTTTTTCGTTGTCGTTGTTTTGAAAGTACATTTTAACTTACATATAGAAAATTAGAAGGAGTGGTTGTCATGAAATACGGGATTATTGGTGCAGGTGCTATGGGTTATCGTTACGGTGTTATGTTGCAGGAAAATGCAGGGGTTGAAGTTGATTTCATCGATACTTGGGAACCAAACGTCACTAAAGTTCGCGAACAAGGTGGGGTTTCAGTTGCCCGGGACCACGAGAATCGTCGAATCGTGCCAATCAACATTTACTACCCAGAAGAATATGCGGGTCATCCAGATGTTTGGATCGTCTTTAAAAAGCAGATGCAACTGGCTGATGAAATTAAACGTGATAGTGAAGCCGGTATTTTCCACGAAGATCAATACGTCTTCTCAGCAATGAATGGCATGGGCCACTTTGAAAAGATTGCTGAATACTTCCCCGCAAGTCATATCGTCTGTGGCACTGCCATGATTGCTACACGGCTTGATGGCCCGGCTAACGTTGACTTTATGGGTGCTGAGAACTCTGAACAAATGCACATGGCACGCTACAACAACGAAAAACCAGATGAAAAAGTTCAAGGTATTTTCGATGATTTCACAGCTGCTAAGCTCGGTCCTGTCATTGCTGATGAATGGAAGGGCATGTGCATGTCCAAAGTTGTCTTCAACGCAGTGACGAACACGCTGTGCACCATGTTTGAAATGCAAATGGGTCAATTCATCGAATACGATGGTGTTCGGGCAATGTCAGAACAGCTTTTCAACGAAGCCTTTGACGCCTGTGAACGTGCCGGTATTCACTTGATTGAAACGCGACAACAAGAAACCGATTCAGTGATTACCGTTTCGAAAGCCTACAAGTACCACTACCCATCAATGTACCAAGACTTCTCAAAGGGTCGTCCAACAGAAGTTGACTACATTAACGGCTACATCGCCAAGATTGGCCGTGAACATGACTACGTTTGCCGGACGCATGAATTCGTCGTTCACGAAGTCCATATGGCCGAAATGATGCGCAAATATCACCAACCACAGGCCAATGTGGCTGATCCAAGTAAAACCGAGGTGGAAGCATAATGAACTACCAATTCTCTAACAACGTCCCAGCTAGTGATGAAGATCCCGTTGGTAACATTTTAAAGGTTGCGGGTGATCCCAAAGTGATTTCGTTTGCCGGTGGTTTACCAGCACCAGAACTCTTCCCAGTTGAAGCGCTCAAACAAGCAACGAATGACGTTTTCGATGAATCCGGTCGCCAAGCCTTACAGTATAGCATTGCGGCAGGTGATCCGAAGTTACGCGAGCAGATTGCCCAACGGATGAACCGTTCTGGCATTAAGTGCGACATCGATAACATCATCATTACCACCGGGTCACAGCAATCGATTGATTTAACGGCGAAAATTTTCGTTAATCCTGGTGATACAGTAATCGTTGAGCAACCTACTTACCTGTGTGCGCTGGATGTCTTTCGTAGCTATGGTGCCCACATTGTTGGGGTACCGATGGATGATGACGGTATGCAAATGGACGCGTTAGAGCAAGCGGTACAAGCTAACCCCAACACTAAGTTTATTTATACGATTCCAAGCTTCCAAAACCCAACTGGTCGTACGATGCCAGCTGATCGTCGTCAAAAGATGATTGAAATTGCTGAAAAGTATAACGTCATGATTCTAGAAGATGACCCATACGGTGCCATTCGATTTGCTGGTGACGATGTTGCCCCTGTAAAGACCTTTGAACACGATGAGCGCGTGATCTACATGAGTACGTTCTCTAAAATACTAGCACCAGGTTTAAGAATTGGTTGGATCGTTGCGGAAAAGACATTAGTTAAGAAGTTTATTTTAATGAAGCAAACGGTTGATGTACATTCTGATAATCTAACGCAACACATTATTGCGAAGTACATGGCCGAAAACGATATTGATGCGCATATTGCCAAGATTAAGGCTGTTTACCGGAAGCGCGAGGGCATCATGATGGCAGCCATCGAAAAGTATTTCCCAAAGGATGCGCACTACAGTCATCCTGAAGGCGGGTTGTTCATCTGGGTAGAGGTGCCCGGCGTCGACACGCAGACGTTGTTTAATACTTGTATCGAACACGACGTTGCGTTTGTGCCAGGTGAACCGTTCTACGCAGATCAGGTGATTCCTGGAACGTTCCGACTGAATTACTCTAATATGCAAGAGGATCAGATCGTGACGGGGATTGAACGGTTGGGTAATGCGATTAAAGAGACCATTGCTCAGAGTGTTGAAGTTTAACTTAATCGTGAATGAAGGATGGTTACCGGTTTTGGTAACCATCTTTTTTATCTTATTGGAGGCATGCCGATTTGTGGATGAAGGCCGCCTTCGGCCTCCAGCCCATTTTTGGCGGGTAGCTGTGGGACCGACTGCAACCGCTTCGCGTTTTCCGTCTCGTCTCTGAGCCTCGAAGGCCACGAGCCTCAGAAACGTCCAGTCCCACTAAGCGCTTTGCGCAAAGTGGGACTAGTCACTGCTACCCGCCGAAAATGGGCTTCTGGCACTACGGCTTATGTAGTTGGTGAAATTTTGATAACTATCCGGCTTCGAAGCACAGCATTAAATAAAAATAATCGTTTCAGTCACCGGGTTACTAACAGATATCCAACCAGTTTCTACTATAATATGTAAAATATATAAGTATCCAAATCAAAGCGTCAACGCAATTACTTGCGTTTATCATCTAATTTTCGTATATTAAGCGCAACTTGAACATCGTATTACGAGAGGATGGCGGTAGACATGAAAGCAATTGTGATTGATCGGTATGGTAGTGTGCAGGAACTGCATGAGATGACGTTGCCGGTGCCAGAGATCAAGGCCGACGAAGTACTGGTTAAAGTAGCGGCTACCAGTGTGAACCCAATTGATTGGCGAACGCGGACGGGTCAGATGCGGCGTGATGGTCAGCAGTTTCCACTGGTACTTGGCTGGGATGTGGCAGGTGTTATCAGCGCGGTGGGAGCAGCCGTTCGTCATTTTCAGGTTGGGGACGCTGTATTCGCTCGTTCAGATCATGCGGGAGCCGATGCACAGTATGTGGCAATCAAGGCGGATAAACTGGCGATGAAACCAGGTAACCTCAGTTTTGTGCAGGCAGCAGCGGTACCCTTAGCTGGTATGACAGCGTTTCAAGTGATTATTGATCAGTTGCAAGTGGTTCCTGGTGACCGAGTACTGATTCAAGCTGGTGCAGGTGGTGTCGGTCTGTTTGCAATCCAAATTGCGAAGGCGCAAGGCGCGTATGTCATCACGACTGCGAGTGAAGCCAATCGTGAAATGCTATTGCGACTTGGCGCAGATGAGGTGATCGATTACCACCAGACACAAATTACGGCAGCTGTACATGATTTGGACGCTGTTTTTGATACAACAAACGAGATTGAGGACGGTTTGGCAGTATTAAAGCCAACGGGTATGTTAGTCAGTATCGCCGGTCGGCCGACAGTGGCTCAGCAAACGGGACAGCCATCGGCAACACACTGGTGGTTACATCCCAGTGGTAAGACGCTAACGCAGCTCGGACAGTTAATTGCCGTCCATCAAGTTCAAGTCGTTATCGACAGTCAGTATCCGTTCACAACAGCTGGCGTGCGAGCTGCCCACGAGCGAAGTGAGTCGCATCACGCCCATGGTAAAATCGTAATCGTGGTTGACGAAAAGCTTGCTGAACAGGCGTAACACCGCGATGTGACGTGGTTTTTCGATGCTAAAAAGCGTATGATACTGAGTAAATCATTAGAATTAGAAAGCGAGAGACTCATAGTATGACTTTTACGTTTGAATACGCCACTCAGGCTGATTTGCCAACCATTACCCATATCTATAATGAAATTATTCCCAGTCGTTTAGCCACCGCAGATTTGGAACCTGTGTCAGTTGCGTCTAAGCAGGCTTGGTTTGATCAATTTGATCCAGATACTCGGCCAATTTGGGTGATGAAAGATGATGACAAAATTGCTGGCTGGGTCAGTTTAGAATCCTTTTACGGTCGTCCTGCCTACCAACACACCACCGAAATTAGCATTTATATCGATGAAGCGTACCGACACCACGGCCTCGGTCAAAAGGCATTAGACTTCGTGTTTGGCCAATTATCGGACTTGAAAATTGATACGTTAGTTGCCTTTATTTTCCACCACAACGTGCCAAGTCTTGGGTTGTTTAAAAAGAATGGCTTTGAGACTTGGGGCCACTTACCAGATGTCGCACTGATGGATGATCAGTTACGGAGTTTGGATATTTTGGGTCGCCGGTTCTAGGTTACTAGCAACAACCTCACGTATAACGTTACTAAAACGTAGTCAAAACAGGTTATCCTGCTGTGACTACGTTTTTTGTTTGGTATTATTTGGAGCAGTGATTGTCAAATTGATTGTCATTGATTGATTTATTGGTGAAAAAATAAAACACAAAAAAATCAGCTTCCACGGTGTCAAGCACTGCGTGGAAACTGATTAGTGGTTTGTATCTGTTATGGGCAGTCAGGGGTTTGAGTACCGTAATCACCTAAATGCCACTACACCAGTATTTACAGGGTGTTGTTGAGTTATATTTTTTACTTTGGCTTACCGTTTGGCTTACTTTTCTAGAAATTTAGGTAATTTACCAGCTTTTCAACAGCAGCCTTTTCTTGATTCTTAGTAACGTGGGTATAGATATTGAGGGTAGTCTGAGCATCCTCATGGCCTAATCGGGTTTGCACCTCTTTGATACTTGCTCCAGCGGAGAAAAGTGCCGAAGCGTGAGAGTGTCGGAACCCATGAACTGTGATACGTGGTTCAAGATGGTTATCATCAATGATTTTGGTTAACCATTTAGCGGGCATGTTCAGACTTTTAAATCTATTCTTAGTATTCGCAAAAATGAGTTGATCGGTGTTCATTGTGTTGAAGCCTAATTCAAGAAACATTCGGCGTTGTTGCGAACGCCAGTGCTTTAACACATCCGTAGTTTGTGGATCAAGTGAGATTACCCGCATTCCTTTTTTGGTTTTAGGGGCTTGGATAATCTGCTTACCACGGTCTCCCTGAGTGAGGGTTTTATTAATACTCATGGTTTGGTGCTCAAAGTCAATATCTTGCCATGTTAAGGCCAGGCATTCACCTCTTCTAAGTCCACAGAATGCAAGAACCCGGAATAGGGTGTACTTCTCCGGTTCATCTTGTTGGTTGATGCAATTAAAGAAAGTGGCCAGTTGTGACTTGCTCCAGAAATTAGCTGGTTTCTCGCCCCATTCTGTGGGCTTTTTTGGCATTGTCACACGCTTTGCTGGGTTATCGGTAATGTACTCTTGACGGATGCCGTAATCGAACACAGCGGTTAAATAATTGTACCAGCGGGTGTAGTTGTAAGTAACTTCACCGAACCATTTATTAACTGCTTTTTGGCACTGGTTCACAGTGATTGTACGTAAGCGTTTGTTACCGAATAATGGTAAGATGTGGTTATCAAACATCTTAGCAGTTCTTGCCCACGTACTTTCTCGTACCGTATTTACATACTGCTGGTACCATTCGTGATAGACCGTTTCAAATAGAATATTGTTTTCTTCAACTAAGCTACCTTTTTGCTGTAGATCAAGGGTCAATCTTGATAATGCAAGGGTAGCTTCTTTTTTTGTCTTAAAACCACGGCGGCGAGTCGTTTTTTTCTTGCCATCCTGTGGATCAACACCTAAATAGAGCTGAAATTGATAACGGGTTGTCCCGTCCTTATCGGTATACTGCTTGATTGTTGCCATTGTATTAGTCCTCCATAACATTCGTACCATGCGAAGGGCGGTTATGTAGGAGAGGTATGGTTTGGTCTAGAGGTTGTATTTAGTCTTTAGATTCATAATTTTGATACTGGCTTCGTGTAGAATATCGAAAATTTCCTTATAAATTTCGGGGTTAGCGTCATCGTAAAGGTAGTTTTTACCACCTATGTGTACTTTAAAATTGCTATTTCCTAATGTATCGGTGTCTTTTTCAGGATCGATAAAAAACTTATCGTAATCAAGATGTCTAATTTGAAAGGATATGGCATTGATGGCGTTAACGTTTCTATCACCATAGCCCATTAAATCGTTCACAGCCATATTGATTTTATTGTAAGTGGTATCTGAATCTCTGCTCTTGCCGTTGGCAATTCTTTCGTCAATTTTTGCTTGTATGACGTCCTTAGAGAAGCCTGTGTTTGCTTCCCACACATCCCAACCAGTTTTGTCTTCCGAAATTCCTTGAAGATAGGGAACAGAAACATCAAGCGCAGCGGCTAATTTTTCCCAAGTCTCCATTTTAGGTTCACGCTTACCTGTTTCATATTGGCTAATTGTATTATCCCGAATGCCAGTGAGTGCTTCTAATTGTTTTAGCGTCAGCTCTTTTTCTGTTCGTGCTTGGGCTATATTATTCTTTTTCATTTAGAGGACCTCCAATAACTAAAGAATAACATTATACTCACAAAATGTGAACTTGAAATTAGGCATATTCCAAAAACAAGACTTTTATGGTTGACTCACTCACAAAATGAAAGTATTCTTGTTCACGAAATGAGAGTGAGGTGAAAGTTATGCCAATAGTAACAGAAACAATGCGAACGGCTATTCGTAGAAAACGTGGTGAGCTCAACTTGAACTATCGCCAGATGGAACAGGAAACGGGAGTTAGCCATTGGACATTATCCGATATTTTAAATGGAAAACGTTCCAAGATTCAAAGCGGTACATTGAATCGGTTGAACGAATGGCTATATCGGCATTCTTAGGAGGTGAAGTAATTGATTCCAATTAATTTATCAATTTCTGAGGAAGATTCGGCCAAAATTAAGGCGGCCATGTTGGAAAGCGCAACGGATGCGTTTAAACAGGCGTCTAAACAGCACAACTATGGTCCCTATCTTTCTCTTGGTGAAGCGGCTCAGTATGTGGGCATTAGCAGGGCGTCATTAACTAAGCTAGTTAATGAGGGGCTTTCAGTCATTCAAGTTACTGGTTCAATTCAGCGTATTTCAAAGCAGACACTGGACAAGTTTTTACGAGATAAAGAAATCTAAATCGACTATGCGAAGGGCGGTTAGATTCATCCGTTACACATATTATGTAAAAGGAAGGTGCAAGTAATGACCAACGTGGAAGTTATTGACCAGGCTTACGAGTTATGCCAACAGATTATGGCATTAAAACCCGACAGAATGTATTCATATCAGGAATTGTTAGATGATTCGGCAGCGTTTGAGGGTGAAACTGACTATTTCGGTGCTGTTAATGTTTTGGCATCCGCTGCTGCAACACTCTTAGATACATCTGAGGAGGGGTGATCTATATGGATGTACTGAACATCTTAATAATTGGCTGTTTGAGTAGCTTGGGTATTGGAATGTTTGCCGGTTCACTATTCAACATCACTATTCAAATTACACGAAAAGGTAAATAACATGACATTTAATGAGCGTACAAAAAAAGACTACACAGACAGCCGGCAAGCAAGATGTGTGGTCTTCGAGAAGATGCGAAACATATTTGTGGAACATTTCTATCTACTCTCATTGTAATCGAAAGGAAGAATTTAAGCAATGGGAATTAGCATAGCGAACTACGGTGAAGCAGCGAGTGAAATATATCATACAATCAATTTATTGGAAGCAGCATTAAGGCAAACGGAAGACGCAAGTAGGGCTGTGGACACGTATAGTAGAAAACCTACTCAAGCTAATAAAGACATGGTGTTTGCCACTTCAATTTCAGATGTATTAATACTTAATGAATTAGTGTTCCAGTGTTTTGTAAACCTTAGTGACATCAGAGATGAATTGAAACGGTTAGCGGATGAACGGCTAAAAATTCAGAGAGAGGGGGCCTAACGGGTGGTAACCATCGACTATGAAAAAGTAATACCAATGGAATTACAGGAGTTACCAATATGGGGACTGTTTATCACAGAGTCACAATCGGGCAAGGATAAGTTAAGGAAGCTAGCTTTAAGTCCACAGAGTGGTAATACATTGAGCACTAACAAGCCAGACCAGTGGGGTAGTTTCTCGCAAGCACTGAAAGGATATCAGCGCCATGTGCATAACGCTAAAGGGTTAGCCATGTTGGTGCAACCACCTTACACGGTTATCGACCTAGATCATACCACTGTGGATTCGCCAACGAATGCAGCTAAGGACTTTTTGCAGTTAGTTAAGGGCACTTATACAGAACGCAGCGTGTCTGGTAAAGGACTTCATGCAGTCATCCGTGGTAACAACAATACGGGACGCAATCGGAACAACAACGCTAATTTAGAGGTATATTCCGAGAAGCGTTTCTTTGCCATTACCGGTGATGTGATAGATGGTACCGGGGTCATCCGTTCAATACCTGATGATGAGTTTAACTCGGTGCTAGAGAGGTACCTAGAACCTCGTGTCCCAGTTAAGCCCACACAGGGTGCAGAGAGTGGTGGTCAATCCTATTTAACGGATGAACAGGTTATTGAGAAGGCTTGTAAGGCAAAAGGCCGTGGATTATTTAAAAGTTTGTTCAAAGATGGTTGGCAAGAGTTTTATCCTAGTCAATCAGAGGCAGATATTGCCCTCGCTAATATGCTGGCGTTTTGGACTAATAAAGACTTCTCATTGATGGATAGTATTTTCCGTAAATCTGCATTAATGCGCGAAAAATGGGACGAGAGGCATGGGAAAGAAACGTATGGTGCTATGACACTTAACAACGCAATTCAGCACACGCATGAAACCTATAACCCACATCCGCGTAAGCTAAGTGCAGCCGAAGAGTTTAGTGACTGGATAGAAGATGACGAGACTGATTCTGGTAAGACACGTAAAAATAGTGTTGAGCAACCACCAGACTTCCGTAAGTTAGACTTTGATGACTACGCCGAGGGTAAAGCATCTTCCGTTGCTTGGGAAGAGCTAGGCATAAAACTTGTGGACTATTTAAATGCCCAACCACCTGAATGGGTACTCTACGAATTAGTATGTGCCGGGAAACGTAATCAGCGATTGAGAATCCGTATTGTACCGGATGTACTAGGTGAAGAGATTATGAGTGAGAACCAGTTGGTGATTTATCCAGAGTTACCAAATGGAACTGTGTATGTACCAAAACTAGGGGTGTGGAAGTTATTCAAACCTCATGAGTTGGAGATGTTCGTGAAACACATCGCATTACGCAAGGTAAAAGAAATCACCAATTGGGAACGAAGCATTGGTGTTAATGTGGCCGACTTTGTAACAAATGCTGCCTATGACAAAGATCAATCAGAATTGCCATTTGAGAACTCTAACCCGAACCTTGTGGCCTTTAAGAACGGCACATTTAATATTGCTACTGGTGAACTGGAAAAATCAAAGCCTGAGAACTTCATTATCAACGCCCACGAATACGAGTTAGACGTATCGGGTAAAGAGACACCGGTAACGGATGATTGGTTGAAAGCGTTGTTCGGTGAAAGTGCAACGTTCATGAAGCAATACATTGGGTATCTGTTCTATCGAAGCTACGATTACGCTCAAGTAATTTTGATTCTGCAATCAGAAGGCGGACACGGGAAATCAAAGTTTCTGAATTACATTCGGGGCCTATTAGGATTTGGTAATTCATCCAATATATCTTTGAAACAATTGACTAGCAATAGTGAATTTAATACTTCGGGATTGTATCAAAAAACGTTAAATTACTTTGCGGATATTGGAGCCGACTTCATTCAGTCCACAGAAATGCTTAAAGCACTTTCTGGTAACGATTACCTTGCAATGCAGATGAAAGGCGGCCAGTTATTCAACTCCCGAAACGTGGCTCGGCTATTGTTTAGTGCTAATAACCTACCATCTGCAAAAGTGGGTGATAGCGGACTTAGACGGCGTTTTAGAGTTGTCCCAGTGGTATCGCCCAAAGTGGATAATGAATTTAAATCAAAACATCCGTTCAATCAAATTCTGAATGAGGCCCCGGCGTTTGTGTACGGTGCTATGATGGCGTTCAAGAGAGCCAAAGAGAATATTGACGGGCAGGACTGGGGTCTTACTAGTGGGATTGTTCAAGCAACCAAACAATGGCAAGACGATAACGACCCGGTTAAGCAGTGGCTACTGGATAGTTTAGAGGATGGTAGTGCCTTGTGGGGTGAAGGTTACGCATCCGCTGCTGGAATATATGACGCATACCGGTCTTGGTGTTCTGAAAATGGATATAAACCCAAGGGACGCAATGGATTTTATGACGACCTTGAACGGCTTAGCTTATTGAAACTCAAAAAGAGAATTAGTGGTAGACAGGCTTGGTGTTGGTCTCTTTCACAGCTGTATATTGAAAAGCTACGTAGTGATTAAATTTGGAACAATGTGCCAGTTTTTTCCAACTACGCTCCAAGAAAAATTGGCTGAAAACCTATAGCACCGCTTACCGTTCCAATTGTTCCAACTATATACCCTATATTAATTAAATAGTAAAAATGGATAGATAACAATGTGTGTGTATGTGTGTATGCGTAGTGGGGAGACTATGGGGTTAAAAACTGGATAATTGGAACAAATTGTTGCTACACAAGGTATTAGAGCACTTTTTATTGGAACAAAAGTTGTAACAAACTGGCACAATGTTCTATTTCTCTTGTGGGCTTAACCAGAAAGGAAGATGACCAAATGAGTAATGTTGTTATGCAAATTAAAACTATTCAGACTGATTCGACTAAGGCATTAGATAAACAAGTAAATGAATTTTTAAAAGGGATCCCGTTTTCCCTGGTTAAAGACATCAAATTTACAAGCAATTATGATGTCGAAACTACTATCGAAGATTTTAATGTGCTTATCTCCTATGCATGGATACCATCGAATTAGTAGGATAACCTACATCATAAAGTATGATGGTGCAATTTTTTGATAGCCCCCCACCTTTGAAATGTTGATATGACGCATCTCAGAGGAGCGGACACACCAGCTTGCGTTTGAATAAATTCGTTTTTGTGATATTTTTGCACCATAAATAAGCCTGTATTTAGCTGCCGTTAGAGTTAATGATGGTCAAATTATCTGAGTTTGAGTAAGAGTGATAATGAGTGCAGAAAAGCAACGAATACCCGGCTAAACTATTGATTCGGATGGCGTACTTTCAAGGTATCTCATAGGTGAAAACCTAACAAAACCTTACATTTTTATCAGAGGATAGACCTTCACCTATTTGGCAGCGAGGTACCTCAGAAAACCTGAATGCTGGTAAAGTGGGACTTGTCAAAACTTAACATTGTGCCAGTAAGAGAACTTGTTAAAACATGTTATTACTAATGCTAAATTACGCTAACGTTTGAGGTGGTATGAGTGTGGACTTACTAGAACGTAATTTAATAGTTGAGTTTATAACACTCAACCATAAAATACAGATTATGCAGAAACGGATAGCTGAGTTAGATCGTGAATTTATCCATGCCCACAGCTTCATGGGTTCATCATTGGACGTTGATGAAAGTGGAGGCCATTGCGGGCCAAAACCCTGGTATTTAATGGTTGAAGACCTGGTACGTACTCAGCAGGAAGCTACTCACAATATTGAGATTGTAGAGTATGCACGTTACCAGTTTAAGCGGTTCACAGATACCCTCACAGCAGACGAACAGAACCGGCTAGGGGTGTTACTCATCCGTAGCAACATAACTCTACCTGTGGGTTTAGAAGAGCGTACGCTTGCTGAAATTGGCCAGATATTAGAGGCTGTTAGTTGGCGTTTTGGGCTGGAACAGGACATTCATTTAGAGCCAGTCCATGATGCTAGTGTCGGGGTGGCCACCATGTTAAGTTTGCCTGAGGTGACGTCATGACAGAATGGTGGGACGAAAGTTGGGAACCACGACAAGCAGCACACTTAATGATACGATGTGGTATCAGGCTGAGAATGAATTTAGTACGTTAGAGGGCTAGGTTTAGCCCAAGCAAAACAGCTCTTTTATCGGCTATCCTACTTAGATAAACGAGAATTAGAGATGTTGCACCACAAGTATTGTCGTAAGGGATCACAACCGGTTAGCGATAAAGATATGGCGGCGCTGTACGATATGACGCTAGTGACGTTCCGGAATTGGCGGCTATCAGTCGTTAAGAAGACATGTGAATACAAGCCCACGCCAAAGAAGCCCTAGCAGAGATGCTAGGGTTTTGTTATGCTTTAAAAGTTAGGGGATGAAAAGATTGAAAGATGTTGATGTAATTCAGTATTTGACCCAAATTACAGATCAGCAACATAATGATTTAATTACGGTTTTAACTATTTTTATTGCAATTATTAGTTTGGGTGCAATTTTTACCGGAGTTTTACAGTGGCGTTTTTCCGATAAACAAATTGAGAAAATGAAGATTCAATTTAAGAAGGATTACGGCATTGATGATCTCAAAAATAAGGTAAAAGAGGCCAATGAGTTAAATGAAAAACTAAAACTTACAATTACATCAAATGCCCGAATGCAAATTGATTCCACTGGTAGCTTGCTACCATTAACTCAGACTATAGAGGATCAAAGCGCAAAAGGAAACATAGTTGGAAATTTTACGGGGGCCTTAATCAGTGCACAGCAACTTGGATTACTAGAGGGACCCTTATTAAGAGAAGGTGTTGTCTATGTTTGTAACTTTATGAGAATATTCACAAAACGTGGTACTGATAAAAAATTGTCAAAACCTGAGTTAGGAAATTTGGTTACTGCACTTGATTTGTTGGAAAGACAGATGGCTGATAAACCTATTTTACCCAAACTTGCCCAAACTTTTGAGGCACGTAAGGCATATCTATACAAAAAATATGATGTTGATAAGCTAAAGAGAGAAGATAAGGAACGCCAAACTAAGGAAGCTAAAGAAAAAATATTAAAGAAACAACTACAAAATGTAGAAAAGGATAATTAAGTTTTAGTCGTCTATAAATGACGACTTTTTGTACATAAATTTGAAAGAATGTGTAATCATGGCGAGGATAATAGTTGTGGAGGCATCAAAAATAGCCACTCACCATGAGCGTTTTTTAATACAAATAATGAAAGAGAATGTAAGCATGGCTCGATATGAGTGCCAGGGGGATTTTTTTGTTATAATCGACCGACTCTGAACCCTATCATAGTACCAAATACCACAGAAGCAGATGTGAGCTTAATTCGCCATGTTACTCAGCGAAAATTCCACCAAGTACTCGTTTTGCACCTGATCCTCGTGGGGACCTTACAATTATGCACTCACATAATAATCGGTCCAGTGCATCGGCTAAATATCTATTATGAGGTGGCTGGTAGAACTACTGTGAGTTTGATATGCTGGTTACTGAGGTGAACTGTATTGAAGTGGATAAAAGAGAATGTGGTAATTGTGATTCGTGTTTTAGTTTTAGCTGTTGTAATAGTTCCGCTATTCATGGCATGGTTAATGAGTATTTTTAATAACGGAATTGGTAGTAACGGTGATTGGTTAGGTTTCTGGGGAGGGTATTTAGGTGCTATTGTTGGGGTAGCTGGAACAGTATACATAACCTTAAAAGTTGCTAGATTGCAGGCTATGCAAAATGTTAAGCAAGAAGCGGAAATGAAAGACTATGATACTAAAGTTAATTTGTTGAAAGTTATCATAAAACATAGGGATAACTTTCAATTTTTACATGCAAAAATTAGAGCACTGGACTTACCCGATTTACCTGATTGTGTTAAACGAGGTTATATTAAGGAAGTTTCTAATTCGGATAAACTATTTATTCAATTTGAAAAAGATTTTGATCTAGAGAATATTGTTATATATGGTGCTGAGAATTGGACGAATCAAAAAAATAATCTGGTTCAAGTTTTTACAAACTGGAGGACAAATGTTGTACCTTTAGTAGTAGAGAAAGAAAATAGAAAGCAAGTGTTATCTGGACTTAATCTCGTTATTGAGGCATTTAATGACTTAGGTAAGCCTGTATTGAATACTATTAATGATATGCGCGAAGGAATTGATGGTTTAGAAGGCTTAATAGATTCAAATGTACTAAAGTCAGTTTCTCAAGCGTATTCTAGGCTGTAGTTCAACCGTATTAGTGGTCATTACTACCCTTTGTAATTATCACTTAATTCGGGGCATAACTAATAGGTAGAAAAAATAACGTAGCGGATGCTCACAGCACCTACTACGTTATTTATTTTCCGCCCTTCGCAAGTCGGTTCTTTTTGGCTTACCTTTTGGCTTACTTTTTTTGAGAATATATACTATTCCATGATAACTGAGAATACAAAAAAACCAGCAACCACGGTGATTACAACACTGCATGGAAACTGGTTAATGGTTTGTTATGGGCAGTCAGGGGATCGAACCCTGGACCCACGGATTAAGAGTCCGTTGCTCTGCCAGCTGAGCTAACTGCCCATATTACTAAGTAAATCGCTCTGTGATTAAGCAACTCGCTCAATCAACGTTTACTAATATATCATGTTAAAAAACACTTGGCAACCATTTTTTGTAAAAAATTTCCGAAAATTGAATTTAATTACCAAAGCTGAATAAAAATGGCATTAAATTAAGGTAGTTGTACCATACAATTAAACAAATTCAAGGTGGTGTCAGGCCATGATAGGCTTATGTTTTAACGATTTCGCGAATTGAATGGACTGTGATATAATGAAAGTTGTGTAGGCCTGATTCAAATGGGCTTACCACTTACTTGAATTTGCCAGTGTGGCCCGTGCTACTGCACTGGAACAACCGAACAGCACCTAACTTATAACTAATATACCTGAACGAATCGTTATCTGAAGGAGGACATTTCAGATGAAAAAAAATATTCTAGTGGTCGACGACGAAAAACCAATTACAGACATTATCAAATTTAACTTAACAAAAGAAGGATACGAAGTGGCGGTGGCTCATGATGGAGAAGAAGCCCTTCAACAAGTAGAAGAAGTTAACCCAGACCTCATTATTTTGGACCTGATGTTACCTAAGATGGACGGCTTGGAAGTCGCTCGTCAAGTACGGATGAAGCATGACATGCCAATTATCATGGTAACTGCCAAGGATTCTGAATTAGACAAGGTGTTAGGCCTCGAATTGGGTGCCGATGACTACGTGACTAAGCCGTTCTCAAACCGCGAATTAGTGGCTCGTGTGAAGGCTAACCTACGCCGTCAAAACAGCGTAAGTGCTGCGCAACCTGAAGAAGAAGAGAATAAGGATATTGAGATTGGTGATTTGGTGATCCATCCAGACGCTTATTCTGTCTCAAAACGCGGTCAAAACATCGAATTGACCCACCGTGAGTTCGAATTACTACATTATTTGGCACAGCATATTGGTCAAGTCATGACGCGAGAACACTTACTACAGACCGTCTGGGGCTACGATTACTTTGGTGACGTACGAACGGTCGATGTAACGGTGCGACGGTTACGCGAAAAAATTGAAGATAATCCAAGCCACCCAACCTGGTTAGTAACACGCCGTGGTGTGGGCTATTATCTACGAAATACAGAAAGTGAGTCAGGCCAGGCGTAAGCTTACGCATGAACGACGTGTAAGGGGTAAACGGTAACGTGAAACGAAAAATTAGATGGTATCATTCGATCCAATTCAAAATTGCGTTTGTGTTCGCAATGATGTTAATTATTACGTTGGAAATCGTTGGTGCTGTGTTTGTGCAACAACTTGAAACGCAGAACTTACGGCAGTTTAAAAATCAAATCTCGCTGCAACGCTACGTTAGTACTAACCTAACGTCTCAATTGTCGCGGTCTGATTCAGCTGCAGCCAATAAGCAGATCCGGATTTTACTATCCGATGCCAATATTCCTAGCACGGCTAATGCCCAGATTCGCGTTATTGACAGTAAGGGCACCATTCGTGGCACCAATGAAGCTAATAATCAGCAGATTGTTGGTCAAAAAACCACTGATGATACTGTCAAAAAGGTGATTTATAACAATAGTGCTGGTAGCGAAACGACCACGTTTGATGCGTCTGCTAACCAGTATTACTACATTAAAGTGACACCATTAATCAAACAAAGTAGCGGGAGTAGTACGCCCGTTGGTGTCGTGTACATTCGTGCTAGTCTAGAGAGTGTCTACGACAGTATCAGTAAGGTGACGGGGATTTACCTCGTAGCTGCCGTTGTTGCGGTTGGGTTAGGACTGGTATTATCCATCGTTATTTCCCGGGCAATTACTGTTCCGATTACCGAAATGAAGGAGCAAACCCAGCGAATTGCGCGTGGGGACTACTCTGGCCAAGTTGAAATTTACGGTAATGACGAATTGGGGCAATTAGCCAGTGCGGTTAATAACCTGTCTGTTCGTGTCGAGGAGGCCCAAGAGTCCACCGAGTCGGAGCGAAGGCGACTAAATTCGGTAATGGCGCACATGACCGATGGTGTTATTGCTACTGACCGGCGCGGGAACGTGACGATTATTAACGAAACTGCCGTTGAATTTCTTGACGTTGACTCTGACCAAGCTATTGGTCAGTCAATTTTGGACATCTTAAATATTCGGAAACGCTATACGCTGCGAGATCTTTTGGAAGATCCTGACGAAATCATGTTGGACTTCTCAAGTGACGATCACGACTTGATCTTACAGGCTTATTTCTCACTGATCCAACGTGAGTCTGGGTTCATTAGTGGGTTAGCCTGTGTCTTGCACGATGTCACTGAACAACAAAAAATTGATCAGGATCGTAAGCAATTCGTTTCGAACGTGTCTCACGAGTTACGGACGCCACTTACAAGTGTGCGGTCATACATTGAGGCTCTTTCAGACGGTGCTTGGCAGGATCCCGAAATTGCACCTAAGTTCCTAAAAGTCACCCAAGAAGAGACTGATCGGATGATTCGAATGATCAACGATCTGTTAACTCTGTCACGGATGGATTCTGGGACACAGAAGCTGAACCTTGAGTTGGTTAACTTAAACGAGTTATTTAACTACGTGCTCAACCGATTTGACATGATTATTGATAGTAATGAGCAAAACGACCGGTCCGACAAGCATTACTCAATCAAGCGAGAATTTACCAAGCGTGATCTGTGGGTTGAAATCGATACTGATCGCTTTACCCAGGTGCTTGATAACATCATGAACAACGCAATCAAATACTCGCCGGATGGCGGTGTGATCACTTGTCGCCTGATTGAGACGCACAATAACGTGATCATGAGCATCGCTGACCAGGGTCTGGGGATTCCGCGTGCTGATATTCCACACGTGTTTGACCGGTTCTATCGGGTTGATAAAGCACGGTCACGGGCACAAGGCGGTACTGGACTTGGCCTAGCCATTTCTAAGGAAGTCATCCAGTCTCTAGGCGGTAAGATTTGGGTTGAAAGTCGTGAAGGACACGGTTCGACCTTCTATATCTCGTTGCCATACGAACCTTACGATGAAGGGGAGGATCTTTGGGATGAAGCTTAGACAACTTTGGCTACCTGCGGGGTTAGTGACTGCTATTTTGGTCAGTCTTGGGTTATCAGGCATGCTTTGGACCAACCCGGCCCACTCTAATTTGAGTAGCAGAACGAAGGTCACTAAAAATACCGATAGTTCTAATAACACGACTTTTCAAGATATTTATTTGCCAGCTCAAATTGTGTCAACCAGTAAAACTGGTCAGCAAGAGATGCTGACGAACAATCGAATCAACGTGGCGTCGGAATTACGGGATAAAATGAGCCGATTTACGGCTACCGATGTCCAGGAAATCAGCGAACACAACAGTAAGAAGTACCTCGCTCAATTACGCCAAAAAGACACGGTGTTGTTGAACTATAATTCTGCCATGACCGTGAACTTTTTCCGCAAAGCTTTCGGTAACCAGCTCAAGATTCCCAATCAGCGCTTTAACCGGGTTCAGTTACCGTTAAATGACCCGGACCACCTGTATTTGCTCAATGATCAGACGTTACACGTGGTAAAAGTTAAATTAAAGAATAATCATGCTGGTAAATTACGGCATGTGCTGAGTGATCAGATGGTCAAGCACCCTGTATCGTTTATGATGTTGAATGGTAAACCAGTACTGAGTTATGCCAACAGTGTGAAGTTGAAGGCTTATAGTTATCAATTAACCCAGCAGACTCAAAGCTACTATGCTAACCGAATTATGACAACTAATTCCAATAGTAGTATGCAGATCAAACACCATAAGAACAGCACCACTTACGATGATCACGGATTCCGTCACATGAGTGTTAACAAGACGACGGATGCTGTCACATTTACCAACTACAATTCACAAGTGAAGAGTAGTAGCTTCGTTAATACGATGAACCACATCTATCAACAGCTTGTGATGGTTGGTATGCCACTGGATGGTATGCGATTCTTTGATTACGATACGGGTAGTGACACGGCGGTATTTCGAACTTACGTTGGCGGGCTGCCGGTATACGACGACCGCGGCTATGGTGCTATTCAGATGAAGGTGCTCGATCAGACTTCCTACCAGATGACGTTCTCACTTGATAGTTTGCAGGTTCCAATTCCACCCGTTCAAAGCACCGCAACAGTGGTGTCGACTAAGACGTTGATGACTGAATTGAAAAACGCTGGTGTACGCCACGACAAAATTGAAGATATTCAACTCGGCTACGAATGGACTCGCGATAAGACGCTTGAAAAGGCCGTTAATTTGTCACCAACTTGGTTTATTAAAGTCGATGGGCACTGGCGGACGTATCAACAGTATCTTAGTTAATGGACAAGTGCGAAAGGGGGTAGTCGGGTATGAACTTTAAACGAATTCAAATTATTTTCCTAGTTATTTTTATCGCAATGGACGTGTTCTTATTCCTGTTGTTTAACCGGAGTAGCGTTGGCAATTCGGATGCTGCCGGCAATAACAACGTGTTAGAAGAGATGCGCAAAGATCAAATCAGTTTTAGTAAACCGACTACCAAAAGCCATGAAGGTTACTACTTCTCTGCTGATAATGGGTCGGTATTACGGCAAGCTGCCACTAGTTTGCAGGAACAGAGCTTACGGTTTAGCGGTACAGAGCTCGTGAGTGAATTTAAAAAACCCGTTAAGCTGCCTTCGGGTGAAACCAAGAAGACGCTGGATAAAATCGTGGCTAACCCATCGCTGATTGCACGTGGCAGTGAGTATAGTTATAGTTCACAGCTTTCAAGTGACAGTGAGATTATTTACGTCCAACGTGTGGCAAAGGGACCGGTTTATTCTCACTTTGGTCAAATCCGGTTTGCACTTAACAGTCAAAAGCGGGTGATTGGTTACAGCCAAAATTACCTAGAAAACGTTAAACTTCTCAAGGAAGCTTCGAAGACTATTAGCGAGGAACGGGCATTGACTTGGTTGTACCAGTACAATGAAATTCCTAACGGCGCTAAGGTTGCTTGGTCCAACCTGGCTTATACGCGGTTGTTGACGGCGCGGGGGCAGTACGTGTTCCTGCCAACTTGGGTTTTTGCCGTCAAAATTAGCAGTAGCTCAACCTTTGTATTGAAGCGGGTGAATGCTTATACCGGTGAAGTGATTAAGACCGGCGATGGCAACCAGACTAGCAATGCCAACTCGGAGATTTTTACGATTACGTAATGTCGATGACAATTTAAAATGAAATGAGTGTGGTCCCAAATAACAGCAATTGTTGTTATTTGGGATTTTTGTGTATGATGCCGCCTTCGGTCCCGCAGCAACTGGTCAATCACGCTAGCCCGCAGTGGTAGTGGGCGCGCGGACCCATTTTAGTTTCAGACAGTAATTCCCAGATGATATTTAATGATTGCGTTTCACCGCAAAATGCGTTGTAATAGTAACGACAAGCAATCATTGATGTGAAAAGGACCATTATTCACGCCCCGACCAATGACGTTGTTGGCGGGGTCTTTTGTATTGATTAAAAAGGAAGTTGGGCAATTTATGCAAGCACAAAACGATGGGTTAAGAGTGAGTGTTCTAGCCAGCGGTAGTACAGGAAACTGCACTTACATTGAAACTGCAGAGCACAAGATTTTGATTGATGCTGGGTTAAGCGGCAAAAAAATCGAAAATCTAATGAATTCAATTGGGCGTGACTTACAAGATGTTGATTCACTGTTCGTGACACATGAACACTCGGATCACCGGAAGGGCGTTGGTATTTTAGCGCGTCGTTATGGCATGGATGTTTACGCGAATCAGGGGACTTGGGATGCCATGGGTGATAAAATTGGCAAAATTCCAGCGGAGCAAAAGAACATTATCGCACCAGATTCCGTTTTGAGTATGGGTGATTTGGACGTTGAAAGCTTCACGGTGTCACATGACGCTGCTCAACCACAGTTCTACGCAGTGCACAGTGGCGGTAAGAGCTTCGTGGTGCTGACAGATACGGGTTACGTGTCAGACCACGTAGAAGGGGTCATTAAGGACGCTGATGCTTACTTGATGGAATGTAACCATGACGTTGAAATGCTGCGAATGGGGAGCTATTCTTGGCCACTCAAGCAGCGTATCCTGAGCGACACGGGTCATTTGAGTAACGAAGACGGTGCTGACGTCATGATGGACGTTTTAGGTCATCATACTAAGCGTATTTTCCTAGGTCATTTGAGTCAAGAAAATAACATGAAGTCGCTGGCCCACCTCACCGTGGCGTCGATTATGGAAGATCACGACTTTGGCGTGAACCATGATTTCCAAATTTTAGATACTGACCCAGAAAAAGCGAGCGGGTTAGTGACACTGTAAAGTTTAAGTCGGCTTAGTAAAAACTTATACTTTCTGTGAGTCAATCGTCAAACAATTTTCATATCTTACAGGTAAAATGATACTCAAAAGTAGGTAGATCGCAGTTAGGGGCTGTGTGACACGATTTGATTGAAGTGCCAGCGGCGTCCAATGTCTAGTAATGACCCGTGGTCGTACAAAAAAGGAGGGAAGCGCGTTTCGCGCGAATTATGGATAATCAACAAGCACCAGAAACAAATGAACCAAAGCGTCATTCAAGCAGTCGCAGTTTACTCGTTAAAGTTGCTTTAACAGCCGTTGTGGCAGGGTTAGTCGGTGGCGGTATCGCATACGGCGGTGCTACTTACGTTAGCAACCACAACTCAACAGCGGTTCCGACCGGCTCGAATAGCGGCGGGACTGCTTCCACCAGTAATCTGAAGGTTAACGTCAGTTCACAAGCCTCGAAGGTGTATTCAAGTGTGAAACCTTCCGTTGTGTCGGTCATTAACTTGCAGAAGGAAAATACGTCATCAAACAGCTTAAGTGGTATCTTAGGCGGCGACAGTAGCAGCGATAGCAGTTCTAATTCAAGTGGCAGTCTTCAGACCAGTTCTGAAGGGTCTGGGGTTGTTTATAAGAAGTCTGGTAACGCAGCCTATATCGTGACGAACAATCACGTGGTGTCAGGTTCTAATGCCGTTGAAGTGATTCTAAGTAACGGTAAGAAGCTGGATGCCAAGATCGTTGGTAAGGATTCAGTGACCGACTTGGCCGTCTTGAAGGTTAACGGGACGGATGTAAAGAGTGTTGCGACGTTTGGTAACTCCGATAACATTAAAGTTGGGGAAACAGCCTTAGCAATCGGGTCACCACTTGGCACTGATTATGCAAGTTCGTTAACTGAAGGGATTATTTCAGCTAAAAAGCGGACCGTGGCGACCACCGATTCAACGACTAACCAACAGACTGGTAACACAACCGTTATTCAGACTGATACGGCCATTAACCCTGGTAACTCAGGTGGACCACTATTAAATATCTCGGGTCAAGTCATTGGAATCAACTCAATGAAGCTATCGAGTGACAGTTCTGGGACAAGTGTTGAAGGCATGGGCTTCGCAATTCCAAGTAACGAAGTCGTTTCCGTCATCAACCAATTAATCAAGAACGGTAAGATCGTTCGACCAGCGCTGGGCATCAAGTACGTTGATTTGTCTGAAATTTCTAAGGCGCAACAAAAGTCGATCTTGAAGTTGCCTACTAGCGTTGATAACGGGGTTGTTGTGATGACGACACCAAGTTCAAGCACACCAGCTGGTAAAGCGGGCATCAAGAAGTACGATGTGATTACCGCCCTTGGTGGTAAGAAGATCAGTACTGAGTCGACATTACGTGACTTGCTGTATAAGTACAAAGTTGGCGACACAGTTTCGATTACGTATTACCACAACGGTAGTCAAAAGACCGAAAAAGTGAAGTTAACCGAAACCACGAGTCAGTTGAACAGTAATAATTAATCAACAGGCTGTGGATAACTTTAAAGATTAAACCATGATGATAGCAAAAAGGCTGAAACCGGATAAACTGGTTTCAGCCTTTTCATTTTGCACTGAAAAAACGAATATTCGGGTCTCTATTGATGGAAATACTACCGGATACCGGCTTTAAATCCCGGTGTAATCCGAATAAGAGTAGAAGCGTTACTGTGGAAAATTCGGGCCTGTGAGTTATTCACCGAAAACTGTGGATAACTTTGTGCATAACTTTGGATTTCGCAGAATCCGTGTTATTAACAGGTTTCGCCCGGCGTGTCACGCATTTCATCAACAGGCTGTGGATAACTTTCAAGCTTGTGTCAAAAATATGTAAAGAAACGTTGATATAATAGGGTTTTAACTGGTACAATAGTGAGGACGAAGTGCCGATTTTGAAAAGAAAAACAGCACCAATATAATTAAAGGCGCCTTAAAAATGGAACGGCTTTCAATACACAACGGCTGTGGATAACTTTGTGGATAACTAAAATAAAAGGGGAAGAGTTATGAACATCAAATTAGTGGTCGTCGGTAAGTTAAAGGAAAAGTACTTTAAACAAGGTATCGCGGAGTACGCAAAGCGGTTATCACGCTTTTGTAAATTTCAAATTATCGAGGTACCGGATGAGAAAGCACCCGAATCGTTGAGTGATTCTGAAATGACCCAGGTTATGGCCAAAGAGGGAGAACGAATCCTCGACAAGATAAAAGATCGTGAATATGTATACGCGCTCGCCATTCTAGGTAAGGAGCGCGCTTCGGAAGAATTTGCGAAGGAAATCGCCCAATTAACAACTTACGGTCACTCTGATATCACCTTCGTGATTGGTGGTTCACTCGGCCTGGCACCGGCTGTGTTGAAACGTGCTGATACTCAGATTTCGTTTGGTAAGTTCACGTTGCCACACCAGCTGATGCGGTTAGTGCTGACGGAGCAGATTTACCGGGCATTTATGATTAATGAGGGTAGTCCGTATCATAAGTGATGCGGTTTTCGTAATCAAAGAGGCCAAACAACTGAATTCATAATTGTCTTACTGGTATAACACCAACCCAATACCTCAAAGGAGTAGTCATGAATAAAGAAGAAACCTACCAATATTTGAGAAACCATGGCGTAAAATTTGAAGTCAGTGAGCATCAAGCAGTCTTCAATATGGGGGAGCTAGACTCTGTAAATTTGGCTCATCCTGAATGGGATGCCAAGAACCTATTTATTCGAGATGATAAAAAACGGCATTACTACCTGATTTCGGTTAGAGGTGATAAAAGGGTTGATTTGAAAGCCTTCCGCAAAAGATACGGCTTACGGGCACTATCCTTTGCATCAGAGAATGACTTACTAACCATTATGGGGTTAACCCCCGGTTCTGTGACGCCACTTGGGCTTTTGAATGATGCAGACCGCAAAGTGCATTTTTACCTTGATGCTGAGTTTGCAGGTAATCTCATTGGGGTACATCCTAATGACAATACTGCCACAGTCTGGCTGAATGCCGACGTGCTTGTTAATCTCATTAAAGCGCATGGCAATGACGTCGATATCGTTGAACTAAATCGGTGAGCGTTATCGTAACTGTCATTGTTACGCAAGTTCGTATCAAAAAGTAATAAGATAAAATTCACCCTGTGAATCCCGCAATTTCCGATAAGAAGAACCGGATTGTGAGTGATTTGGGTTCTTTGTTTAATAGTTGTCTATTAAAATGGCTCACGTCATCAGATGGTTGAAAAATCTGATGACGTGAGTTTTTGATTACGAAAAATTTGTTGAGTTGTTCGTTGCCGATTTTATTCCCAAAAACTGTTTTCGCAATCGTTTTAGAACGTGATGGTGTCAGCGTTTTACAACGACATCATATTTTAACGGCTTGAGACGGACGGCCTCTAATTTGACTGATAATCAACCGGCAGTTACAAATTTATCCTTGCATGATTAACAATTATGAAGTATAACGTGTATATACACGAAAGAGGGGATCAACTATGGCACACCATTTTCAAGAATCATGCGCCTACTTCACCGCAGCAAAGTACATGCGTGCAGTTGAACGTCACGCGGATGCAGCATTTGCGCCAACGGGGATGAAACCGGCATATAGTTACATTATGCTCACACTTGAGGATGCGCACCCACAAAGCATTACTAACCTTGCTGAGGTTTTGGGCTACGAGCGCTCCAGCATTTCAAGAATGGTTAAAACGTTAGCCACTAAGCACCTTGTGACGTTGACCGCGCAGGGACGGACCACCCAAGTCGACCTCGGTGCGCAAGCGACTGACTGGTTGCCAGTTGCTAACGCTTGCTTGGCTGAATGGGATCGTGTTGCTAACGAGCGGCTTGGTCAGGGCAAGCAGGTGATGGTAGACGCTTTGGTCGCCAACACACGTAAGTTAGAAGCCCAATGAGGTTTGGTAATAAGGATCACGATGAATGAAATAGTAAACGATGACGCCGTAATGGCGAGATTTGGGTTGTGAATATTGAGTAATTTAAAATATGATGTATTAAATAATCGACGCAACGGGGTTACGCGCGGTGTCCCAGAAGACACGAAAGACTTACAGTGGGTATCAAACACAGCGACGTTAATTTTTGATGATGACAATGCTGTCTTGGTCGATACCTACATGACCCGTTCTGCTAATCAAGAGTTGATAGATTGGATTAAGTCCCATCATGTGGCACTTAAGTACATCTATCTGACGCATGCCCATGCTGATCACTTTTTTGGTGCTGGCATGATCAAAGCGTCTTTTCATGGTGCCACAATCATTGGTACACGGGCGACTGCTGACGGGATTCCGGCAGTGATGACACCAGCCAATATTGCTGGAACTTGGGAAAAGCTATTTCCTGGCAATTTACCGAGTCCAATCGTCGGCGTCGATGAAGTGGTTGATTCAGCATTTGATCTGGATGGGCATCGTATTGAAATCATTCAAGATGGCTTTACCGATACTCACGATACTACTAGCTTATGGGTGCCAGATATAAAACTGGTTGTTGCTGGTGACGCGACTTATAATGGCATTCACGCCTACATGCAAGAAACTACGCTGAACGCCAGAAGTAATTGGATTAAGGTCAACGAACACTTGAAGACGTTGAAGCCGAAATACGTGGTTGCTGGACATAAGAATCCTGAAAACAGTGATGATCCGGTAATTATCGATCAGACGATTAAATACATCAGTGATTTTAACCGACTTGCGGCGGATGCGAAGTCTGCAGAATCACTCTATCAGGACATGCTGGCGTTATATCCGAAGTACATCAATACGGGTTCGCTTTGGAGTAGTGCCCATGCGGTGATTCGAGGTTAAGTGATTGACTCATCGGCTAGTGAAGACAATTGCAGGTAAGTACCATGCAGATTGACGCTGACAAGCCGACCGTTTAAGTCGTAACAACCAAGCATTTTTTACAGTGGCGTAAAGCAACTGGTATACTCTTCAGAAATAAGAGCATGTAGTGACCGAGCCCTAGTCGAAAATACAGGAAAGCTGGTATAACAATGATTTCATATCATACTGTTGAAATTGAAGACTTACACATTTTCTATCGAGAAGCTGGAGATGTTAATCTCCCAGTTATGCTTTTGTTACATGGATTTCCTAGCTCAAGTCATATGTTTCGAGATCTCATTCCGCACTTAGAAGCAAAATATCACATCATTGCGCCTGATTTCGTGGGTTTTGGTCAATCAGCTGCACCTACAGACTTTGAATACACGTTTGATCATCTCACTTCGATTACTGCAAAATTACTAGCAAAATTGAAGATTCCGAGTTTTTACATGTATGTGTTTGATTATGGTGCTCCAGTTGGCTTTCGCTTGGCAATGACAAAGCCTGATACGATTTTGGGTATCATCAGCCAAAACGGTAACGTTTATTCAAAGGGATTGGGTCCCAAGTGGGCAGAACGAGCAAAGTATTGGGCGCATCCAACGCCAGAGTTGCGTCACGAGTATGAAAGTGCCTTTGCTCCAGCCACTATCCGAGGGCAGTACCTCACTGGTACTAAGCCGGGGACTGTCTCACCAGATGGATACACATTAGATATCGCCTACACAAACACGCCAGGCTACGCTAAACGACAATCGGATCTGATTTATGATTACCGAACCAACGTTGACTTGTATCCGAAATTTCAAGAATATCTGCGTCGTTACCAACCTAAATTGTTGGCGGTTTGGGGAAAGAATGATGTCTCTTTCGTTCCAGCAGGTGCACGGGCATTTAAAGACGATCTACCTAACGCGCGGGTTGAACTGCTAGATACGGGTCACTTCGCATTAGAAACTCATGCAAGTGAGATTGCTAGTTTGATTTTGGCAACATTTTGATGATTAGGTTGTTCGCTAAATAGAATAATATTTGAAGTACCGCATTTCATAGTCTCAGTATCGTAACGTAATAACCAAACCAAGCTGGCATCATCAAAAGGATGCCAGCTTGGTTTGGTTTTACTTAGTTCAGTTGATGTCCAAGTTCTTCTGCAACACGTAATTCGTCGATCATGTACCACATATCAACGAGTTTATCATTCTCGTTAAATTTAAAAATACCGATTTCATCCCAATGAATTGTTTTACCAGTCGCAGGTGCCGAAGCAAAAGTTCCCGCGTGTTTAGCAGTATAGGTGTAATGTGCAATCACTTGGTTGCCATCTGCCACAACTTCGCGCATCGTGACTTTCTGTTCACTGAGGGCAGCATGCAGACTGTCCCAGCCATGGTGCACCCAGTCCATAAAGTTGCTTGGCAAGGGTTCGATATTGTCGGTTGCCTGCAAGAGGCTTGCGAAACCGGCACGGCGAGTGATTGTGTCAGGAGTCACAACAGATTCAACGTACGTAACATCATTAGTTGGTAGTGCTTCAACAATTAATTTGGTGACGATATCCTTGTGTAATTGAGTATTTGTCATTAAAATGACCTCCACGTATTTAAGTTAGTGAATGTTAAACGCGTGTTAGTGGCCGTCTAATGCGTTCTTAGTGAATCACTGACATTAGATTAACAGTTGGTTTTAATATTGTCAATCGACAAATCGAAAAAAGTCGATATTTACTTTTGCTGAAATTCTGTTAGACTTGAAACATGGAATTGAATGAAAAACTTTTTAAAGCATTGGCAAATCAGACCCGACTAGATATTTTGCAGTGGCTTAAGGACCCAGAAAAGGAGATTACTAGCGTATCGTGTGAAACGGTGCGGTACATGATGACTGAAAAGGGAGGAATCTGTGTTCAAGATATCGTCAAGAAAGCAGGTTTAGCTCAATCGACGGTATCTAAATATCTGAGCGATTTGCAAGATTGTGGTTTATTGGACTCTGAGCGACACGGAAAATGGACCTATTATCGACGAAATGAGACTAATTTGCAGGCATTAGCTCGGTTAGTTGCTACGGCACTTTAAAGGTGCCGATATTTTTGGTGTAATAAATCGATAGTTTGCGATTTATAGATATGGAGATGTGACGAGATGACAACGACGATAATCAACTGGCCGGAGTGGCAAGGTGGCATGAATCCTGATTATAAAATGGGCAATCAGGTACTGAGTGCAATTGTACCCGAAGTATCTGGCGCTCAATGGGTGGACGTTCCCGTTACCGCGGATGCTGATAGTGCTGGTGGTATTGATGGCGGTGTGCAACTGACAGAACAGCAAAGCATTGTTCGAGACACGTTATCAAAAATTCAACCGCAGCGTATCATCACACTTGGTGGGGATTGTGCGGTTTCTGAAGTTCCATTTGATTATTTGAATGGGCTGTATCCGGATGACTTTGGCGTTATTTGGTTGGATGCCCATCCTGATATTTCAACGATCAATGATACGCACCATCTGCATGAAATGGTGGTTGCGGATTTATTGCAAGTGAGTGATTCAATTTTTGCGCAACAAATCCAAAACCCACTGCAATCACAGCAAGTGTTTTTTGCTGGTTTGCAGACAGCAGAGTTGCGGCCGATGGATCAACTGGTGAAGCATTTAGGCATGGCCTATGCCATGCCTGAACAATTCATTAACGGCCAGCCGATTCAGGATTGGCTCATTTCAAATAACATTCAACATGTTGCGGTCCACTTTGATTTAGATGTACTGGATCCAGATGACTTTCGTTCGATATTACCTGCACGCCCTCATCTTGATCGAAATCAGTTTGGTGCAGCAGTCGGTAGCATGGCCCTTGACCAGGTAATTTCATTACTGACGACCATAGGAAGTCAAACCGATTTAGTTGGATTGAGTATTTCAGAACATATGCCCTGGGATGCACTGAATTTGCATCAAGGACTAAGCCAGTTACCAATTTTTAATGGAGGACTTCATTCATAATGCGAAGTGTAACAGAAATACTAGGGACTAAGTATCCATTGATTCAAGCACCGATGTCTTGGGTAACAGATGCACGACTAGTAGCCGCGGTGAGCAATGCCGGGGGTCTCGGCGTGCTTGGGCCGAATGCAGGACAAATTGAGGTGACAGATGATCCAATCGATACTGCAGAGCGGATGCGCCAGGAATTGCGCAAGGCAAGACAGTTAACTGATAAGCCGATTGGGTTAAATATTTTGACGCCGAAGTCAGGTCAGAACGTTGCAGAGAGTGTATTTACGGCTGCTCTGTTGAAGATGGCTTATGAAGAGAAGGTTTTGCACTTTGCAGTAGTTGGAAGCGCACATGAGGAGCTTTTTCAAGATATCAAGGCGCACAATGGAACCTTGATTTTTCGTCCTTTAACACCAACCGTGGCACAAATGCAAATGGGCGAACGCTTCGGTGCAGATATTTTGGTTGCAACTGGTAGTGATGAAGGTGGGGTAATGCCACGGCAAGACTTTGGGACATTTACAGTGGTGCCCGCCATGGTCGATGCAGTTTCAATTCCAGTGTTTGCGGCTGGTGGCATCAATGATGTACGTGGCGTTCGCGCGGCGTATGCACTTGGCGCACAGGGCGTATATATCGGTAGTCGTTTTTTGCTGACTGAAGAATCGCCAATGGCTGACATTGCCAAGCAAGCTGTTCTTGATGCCCAATTTGGCGATATCTTGAGAGTGTCGCCAACTCAACGTTCGGTGAAAACACCGGCAGCGGTGAAGTATGCACGTCGATATTGCGACAATCAAGATCCCATGCTTGATCGTGAAATCAGCATTAATGGCGGATTGAGACCGGGCATGTTGCTGGGGGATTTTGAGCGAGGAATTATCAGTGTGAATAATGGTGTTGATATGCTGAACACAGTACCAAGCGTCAAGCAATTGGTTGATGACTTAATGGCCTGATTGGCCGATTTCAGTGGTGTTATCCGGGTCCGCAGTAAAAATAATGTAATTAATTAAAAAACCAGATCACCAGTGAGCAGCTATCCGCTCAACGGCAATCTGGTTTTTGAATTTATTTACGATCCGCATCCAGCAACACAACGCCATCATCAGGATTGTGGTCGATTGCCCCGATGACCTTATGTGGCAGATAAGCGTCTTCAAGGTACGCAATCTCTTCAGGGGAGAGCGTCACGTCAAATGCACCGGCTGCATCGGTAAGGTACTTTGATTTCGTCGCCCCGATAATCGGCGCGGCAACGCCTTTGGCCCATTCCCACGCAATGCTGATTTGCGCCATCGTTGCGTGGTGTTGTGATGCAAGTTCTGCAACCCGTTGCGTAATCAGCAAATCGGCTGTTTTGGTGTGGTCGTATTTGCCCGCAGCGACTCGATCCGTACGACTTCGCTTGGTATCTGTGGACCAGTTTGGTCGAGCTAAGCGGCCAGCAGCTAGGGGACTGTAAGGCATTAACGAAACACCCATTTGGCGACAGAGGGGAATCATTTCACGTTCGTCTTCGCGATACAGCAGGTTGTAATGATTTTCCATTGCCACAAAAGGTGCCCAACCGTGATCACGGGCTGCTAACTGCATATTGTAGAATTGGTAGCCATACATCGCCGAGGCGCCAAGTGCCCGGACTTTACCAGCCTTTACGAGGTCGTTAAGTGCGGACATGGTTTCTTCAATCGGTGTATCGTAATCGAACCGATGGATGATGTAGAGATCGAGATAGTCCGTTCCAAGCCGCTTCAGAGTGCCGTCAATTTCGCGGTTGATGGCAGTTTTAGAAAGACGACCAAGGTTGAAGTAGACCTTAGAGGCCAAGACGACCTTATCTCGGGCGGTTAATCGTTTGATTGCGGCACCAAGGTATTCTTCACTGGTCCCAGCTGAATAGACGTTGGCAGTATCGAAAAAATTGATGCCAAGGTCTAAAGCTTGCTTAATGACGGCCTCACTTTGGGTTGGGTCAAGCGTCCAATCGTGCATCGTGCCGGCCTGACCGAAGCTCATAGCGCCGACGCATAGCTTAGAAATGTTAATCTCTGTGTTGCCAAGTTTAGTATATTTCATGGTTGATTCTCCTTGTATAGCGTGTTGATGAATAATGCGGAGATAAATTACTTTTTTTATATTCGTGCAACTTGAGTACATCTAGTATTTTAGTGCAATTTTTTTGGGGTGTACAATGCCTAAAACTATTTTGTTAAATGCTCAAAGGGCATTTTAGTTGAGAGCTGCTGATTCGTTTGTGATTGCTGGCGTCGGTAGATTTCTTCGTTTTAGTCTGAATTTGGTCACGTCCATGCCTGGCGGTACGATCAAAAACTACACCAAAATAAATGATAATTGCCAATTAGGATTGGATTATTGTTGCCCGTTACGGTAAAGTTCAGGCAAGTCAGTCAAAAACTGTTTACGAACGTCATCCGTTGTGAGATTAACTTCACCAAAGTGAATCCAGTTAGTCTTGGTCGAATCAATACCAATATCGGCGAGGGTACGATTGATTAAATTACCTTGGATTGGGTCACCAGATTGCTGACGAAGGTAATCCTTGGTGAGTGTTGCAGTCGTAATGACAGTTGCCTTGTTGATGTAGGTTAACAGTCCACGCCATTCTGGATCTTCGGTATAAGCGAAGCCCTTCAGCATTACCTTATCGAAAAAACCTTTGAGTTCTGCCGGAATGTTGTGCCACCAAATTGGAGTGATGAAGATTAACTCATCCGAATTTGAAATGAGTTGTTGATAGGTTTTGACCAGTTGGTAGGGTGTTTCCCCACGACTAAATAGTCTCAGTTCCTCAGCTGAATAACGGGGATCGAAACCATCTTGATAGAGGTCAATCACTTGATAAGGCTGTTTTTCGGCCTCAAAAGATGTGGTAAGTCGCGTTAAAATCGCATGGTTAAAGCTACCTGAATAGGGGTGTACGTAAACGATTGTTTTCATATTCAACTACTCCTTTAAGTTTCTATACTTAGCATATGGTATGCTTAACAGCAGAACAAGTACGGTAATTAAAGTGCGGTACTAACCCAAAGGAGAGTGTTATGGCTGATATTGATTATATTACTGAAAATCGTCTGGAGGATACAGGGTTTGCGTATACCTTGCGGCTGATTGGTGGTAAATACAAGATGCAATTGCTTTACGCGTTGGAATTGAAGCACGAGCCGATTCGGTATAATGCGCTCAAACGCTTATTGGCGCCAATCTCGTTTAAAACGCTCACCAACACTTTACGAGAGCTTGAAGCAGATGGTCTCGTTATACGCAAAGAATATCCACAGATACCACCTAAGGTTGAATATTCATTGTCTGAGCGTGGAGAGTCGCTCATTCCGGTAATGGACGACATTTGTTATTGGGGTGAAGAGCAAGCTGCACAGTCGAAGTGATGAATGAGACTTTTGAATAACGTGAAAAAGCTACAATGCGGTAAAAAACTGAGGCACTCGAATTCGATGGCCTAATTTTGTTTGGATTAATCCAGTTTATTTACTGAACATGACATACAGATGTCGTGTTGCGTTTGCTAATCTAAGGCCAATAAGGGAGTTTACATGAAAATTGATCGATTGATTGGAATTTTAACGATTTTGCTGCAAAAAGATCGTGTAACGGCGCCAGAATTGGCTGAGAAATTTGAAGTCTCCAAACGTACCATTAATCGCGATATCGATACACTGACACAAGCAGGCGTGCCGTTATACACGACTCGTGGTACTGGTGGCGGTATTGCCATTGTCAATGGCTATCGAATGGACCGGACGTTGTTGACTTCGAAGGATATGAACAGTATTCTTGCGGGTTTGCGCAGTCTCGATAGTGTCAGTGGGAGTCACTACTACGAAGTGCTGATGGAGAAGCTCCAGGCTGGCGCAACCGAGGTTGTTACGGGACGAGACTACATGTTGATTGATCTTTCATCTTGGTACCATGCCCATTTGACCCCGAAACTTACGACGATACAAGAGGCTATTGAACAAGCTAGACTGTTATCATTTGCTTATGTCTCGAAGTCACACGAAGGCATACGTACGGTGGAGCCTTATTTTGTCGTCTTTAGATGGTCGAGTTGGTATGTATGGGGATGGAGTTTGCAAGATGATGATTTTCGTCTCTATAAGGTGAATCGGATGTCAGCGTTGCATGTCAACTCAACTCAATTTGTCCCCAGAGCGGTTCCTATGCCTGATATGAAGCCAGTTGACCATGGTCTAGATGCGATTCACTTCACAGCAGTGTTTGATTCTGGCGTAAAATGGCGTATTTTGGATGAGTTTAGTGCTGAACAGTTATTGCCTGATGCCAATGGCATGTTGCGACTTACAGGCGAGTACAGCGATAGTCAAAGTTTGATTCAATGGTTGTTGTCATTTGGTGATCACGTTGAATTGGTGCAGCCAGTCGAGATCCGCAAATTATTGAAGGCAACAGTGAAAAAAATGAGTCAAAAATACCAAGATTGAATTATGTAGACTCCTTTAATTTGACAGTTAGAGGAGATTAACAATGCGGCAAAAGAGAGCGAATGATTTAGGCAAGGACAAGATTGTATCGCTGGTATTAAAATTAGCAATTCCAACGATGCTGGCACAATTCATCAACGTTTTGTACAGTGTGGTGGACCGAATGTTTATCGGTCATATTCCAGGTATTGGCACCGATGCATTGGCGGGTGTCGGTATTTGCGGTCCCATTATTGCAGTACTGTATGCATTTTGTTATTTGATTGGACAAGGTGGGACGCCGGTGATGGCAATGGCCTTAGGGGCAGGACATGTCCAAAAAGCAGAAACCGTGATTGCTAACGCTTTACGTTTATTGATTCGAATTGGTCTTGTTTTGACCCTGATTTTTTTATTACTGCGAAAACAACTGTTATGGTGGTTTGGTGCTAGTCCAGAGATTTATCCATACGCCTCAGAGTTTTTGACCATTTATCTGTGTGGCACGGTGTTTGCACTTTTATCTGGCGGAATGAACAGCTTTTTAATTGCGCAAGGCCATGCTGGTTTGGGTGTTGGGACGGTATTGATTGGCACGGTGCTTAATATCATCTTGGATCCCATTTTGATCTTTAGCCTACACTTGGGGGTTGCTGGAGCAGCCATTGCGACGGTGATGTCACAGACAGTTTCAGCATGCTTTGCTATTATTTGTTTGCACCGGATGCCACTGGTGGCTCGTCTTCATTGGAAAAAAATAAATCCAGGTTTGTGTCGTCAAATGATTCATTTGGGACTAGCACCTTTTTTCACTTATGCCTTAGATAGCGGTTTATTGATCCTGTTAAATACGGTTCTGCAGCGAACCGGTGGGCCAACTGAAGGGAATATGCTGGTGACTTGTGCGACCTTGATTCAAAGTTACATGCTCTTAATTACCTCGCCTTTAAGTGGCATTACCATGGGATGCCAAGGCATCGTGAGCTTTAACTTAGGTGCCCATTACTATCATCGAGTGAAGGAGGCCCTGTGGTCAGTTTACGGCGTTTGTTTTGGGTTTTGTTTTGTGATGTTGATGGTTACTTTATTTGCGACACCGTTATTTGTTCATTTATTTACTACAGACGCGTATTTAATGAAACGGGCAGTGCCATACATCAAACTTTACGCATCTGGGGTATTATTCATGGCTGCACAATGGACGGTGACGGATATGAGTATTGCCATGGAGCAAACCAAGGTTGCGTTGATCTGTTCATTACTACGCAAAGGGCTATATATTCTCGGGGTCATCTTGCTTCCGATTTTCTTTACGCCAGCGACGACCTTTGCCGCACAGCCGCTTTGTGATGTTTTGGCGGCAGTATTTTCCGCCGTGGTTTTCATCCACATCGTGCCCCATGTACTGGCACCTCACAATCAATTAACTGGTCTTGAAGTAAAATGAATTCAGTTGATACCAAACGACACGGCAAACATTAAGTTGAGAAGTTCAAGTCGACGAAATAGTAGTTGGATTGTGGTCACACTGAAATTTCTCCAAGGTTAAACTGGGTCTAAAGACGTATAAGCGAAACAGGCGGTCGTCCGGCAGGACAATCGCCTATTCGTGTTGATTATGGTCAGAAATCCAAACTAAAATTGAATCAAATGTTTCACATGAAACAGATTGCCTTACAGTTGATATCAGTCAAACGCGCATACATCATTTATCGGGGGAACTTAAAAAAGTCAAACTTTTTTCGGTGATAAGCTACGTATGCGATTACTGTTCCAAAAACAACTCAGTTATTTCATCAACTAACTGAGATTGTTCAACCTGGCGTATTTGTCGCTGATAGGCATAAGCATCACTTTTTAACATTGCTAATAACATGTCGGCACGAAATTGACAGGTTTGAGTTGTAAGTTTTGGCGTCGCGGCATGTAAGATTTGAGCAAATACAGCACAGACAGCTTGATAGAGATCACTTGCGTAGAAGTAACTGCCACTCGTTGACTCAGTACCCGCATCGACATTAATTAATAATTCACGATTAACTTCACGAAATTCCAGATATCGTGATAGGGTGGTTCGAAATTGAATTTGCGGAGAATCTGCAGTGCGTTCAAGATAGTGCTGACTTTCACCGATAAAGGTTGCTAGGTCATCATAAACCAACGCCATGCATAGCTCAGACTTGTTGGTATAGTGACGGTATAGCGTTCCAGCACCAATTCCTAACGTTTTGGCAATTTGGTTCATACTCACCTCGGCAACGCCTTGGTTGTTGAACAGCTGCTTGGCACAATCTAAAATTTCGCGTTGATTTTCTTTGGCATCACTTCGCATGACGTGACCTCCTATTTGACAAACGGATAACTCTCCGATTATTATACAACAGTATTCTGTTGGGGGCGATTATTTGTACAATATTTTATTAGGATTACTAATTGGGATTTTCGTAAGCTTGATTGGTGGGGGTGGTGCGTCGCTATATCTGGGTGTGTTGAGTGGTCAGTTAGCCACTAGCACAGCGGTATCCACATCACTGTTCGTTGCTTTACCCGCACTGTTTTTTGGCACGCTGACCCAAATTCACATTCACAATGTGCACTTTAAAGTGGGCAATCAGCTGATTATCGCAGCAATTCCAAGCATTATCGTTGGGACATTTCTGGGTAAATACATTCCCGAAGTGGTCTACACAATCATTATTGGCTTGTTGCTGACGGTGATGGGCGGTATCGTCCTACGCAAGAATTTGCGGCGACACACTGGGATCAGCAAAACGCGGCATCATCGCCCAATTGTTGCTTATTTACTTGGCGCGCTGAGCGGTTTCATGGTCGGATTAGGCGGCTTGAGTGGTGGTGCCACAACGGTTGCTGGTCTATCGATGATGGGCTTGACCACATTTGAAGCTGCGGGAACGACAACTTATGTGCTCTGTGCGATGGCACTTGTTGGGTTTATGAGCCACTTGATGACTAGCACGATTGCTTGGACGGCGGGCATTACGTTAATGATCGGCGCAATTATCGGCTCAATCCTAACACCACTGGTGCTTACCAAAATTGACATTTGTAAGCTCGATCGGCCGCTGGGCATCTTTCTTGGCTTAGTGATCGTTTACTTTGGCGTCAAAATGTTGGTAACGGCATAGCGGAACAAGTTATTTAATTGCTAATCCATTCACTAATATTGTCCGTAAAATTTGAGACATCTCTTCAGGCGTTTGACGCGGCGTCTTTTGAAGCCAATGCTGTAAAACACCGAAAATGGCACTCGTGTAAAAGCGTGCAGTATATTCTGATGTCAATTGGTCCATGTCTGTGGTTGTTTGAAGTTCTGGCAACATTTTTGTTTGGAAGAAGCTCGCCATTTTTTCGCGAATCTGCATTTGTAAGGTTATGGTGTACTGGCAGACCCAGACTCAAAGTACCCATTTCCCAAAGCGGAATTTGAACGTAGCGGTTATGCGGAACGTATTCGAAATTTGAAATAATTGAAAAAGAGTGTGGGACAAAGATCGATTAAGTCTCAGAATAGAAGCAAGAAAATCGTGGATTCCTGATTTGGAGGAATCCACGATTTTCTTGCTTCTATGGCTGGTACTTGAGTTTTTCACACTCATTTTTTTGTCAAATGATCTTTAAAGAACTGTACAAATTTATCAAACGGAATGATCGATAAGTCGTCATAGAAATCGACGTGTTGCCCGTGTGGTAGGACGACTAACTGTTTTGGATTGTTCAGTCGTTCAAACGTTTCATCTGTGAAAGCTTTTGAATGCGCCTCTTCGCTGGTCACCATCATGACGGGGCGTGGTGATATTTCATTGATACGGCGAGTGGCTTCAAAATTCATGAAGCTTAAGTTAGAAACCGCCGTAATGTTACGTAAGGCGTGTGGATGCCAGCCCCGTTTGAAACCATAGAAGCTGAAGAACTCGTGAGTGACTGGATCCAAGCCATCAGGAAATGAAGTGACGGGCTGGTCTGGATAATTTTTAGGCGCTACAGATTGGTCTTCCCACCGCTGACGACTCAATGCTTGAAGCTGTTCAATGCGCGCCTCTCCGGATGCCAGGCCGGCAAGATGAGGGATGTCATATAAAACACTAGTTGCCACGGCTTTGATTCGAGCATCCTGGGCCGCAGCGGCTAACGCAAAACCGCCAGAGGCGCAGATGCCGAGTGCACCAATTTGATTTCGATCAACGTAGTCCAATGATCCTAAATAGTCGACTCCGGCAGAGAAGTCCTCCACGTAGGTATCGGGTGAACCACTATATCTGGGCTGACCACCTGAATAACCATGATAGGCTGGATCAAAGGCAAGTACCACGAAACTAGACTGTGCCAGTTGGTTAGCATAAACGCCGGGGCTTTGTTCTTTCACTCCACCAAAGGGCGGTCCGACGACTAGCGCCTGGTGTTTCACAGTTAGGTCCAAATCTTTAGCAAAATACAAATCAGCGGCAATTTCTACACCATAACGCGTTCGATAGTAGACATGTTCACGGTGTACCTGTGGATTCAAATCAAAAATATAGTATTCATCTTCTGGCTGGACTCTGGTAGCTTGCATTGTATCAGTTGTCATGGTTATCACTCCAATCTGGTAATCTCTCATGTTGATTTAGTATAGCGTGTAATGAACGTTATGTGAAATACCAATAATGGATACCGTGCTATAACTAAGGAGTATCGATTATTTGAATTAGGCTTTTTTGCTATTTTCTGCCAGGTAACGCGCCAGTTTGTGGTCAATCACTTTTAACTGTTCCTACTTATCAGCAATCGCCGCCACGACGCGTTCACGTTGTTGCCGCATCAGTTCTATTCGCTTGGGTAAGCTACTATTACCTTCACGGACTAAGGCAGTGTAGTACTGTAATTCAACGATTGACATGCCAGCGGCGCGTAAGTAGTGTAAGTTAATCATCCAACGTAGATCTACATCATCGAAGACGCGTTGGTGAGTACGATATGTTTTTTAGCAATTTAACTGTCTTTTTGTAGCAACGACCTTAATGAGTCGTCGTTTTTGATTGGTCTGTTTTATCGTTCGTTAAAGCAGCCATTAAAACGGCTGTACCAACCACACGTAATGATGTATATTAAACTTAAAATCCGAGGGGAGTGTTTCATGTGGAACAAATCGAAAAAGTGACTCAAGCATTGGATAACATGGCCATCGATTATCAACTCGTGCATCACGGTGTTGCTCATACAACCGAAGAAGCGGACGCGTTCATTGAGGGTATTGAAGGCGTTCGAACGAAGACGATGTTTTTAACTAATAAGAAAAAGACGGCGTATTACTTACTCATTATGGACGATAGTAAGCGAATGGACTTCCATCTATTCGAAGAACTAACTGGCGCTAAGCGGGTAAAAATGGCTTCTGATGAACTGCTGAAGGACAAGCTCGGCTTACAACCAGGTATCGTATCTATTTTTGGGCTGTTAAATAACGCTGATCATGATGTTCAAGTCTACTTCGATGAAGCCATTATGGGTGAGGCACGTATGAGCTTCCATCCAAATGACAACACAGCCACGATTTTTGTGGGGACTGAAGACTTGCAAACTTTCTTGAAGAACATTGGGTATCAATATGAGATTTTGGATTTAGAAGACTAGTAAACCAAAACTGAAGTTACCAATACTAGTGTCAATTATTGAAGCAGGCGCATAAACGAATATTCACGACGGTTTCCAATCGTAAGCAAGCGTTTGTTGCAGCAGTCGAACCTGAGACTATGATCGATTATCGACATGAAGACATCGATACCCGTGTTGATTTGTCGATATCTCAAGTACGGACAGGAACTGATTTATCGACCGGGCTTGAACAACTGGCGGCCAATCAGGTTGTTGGTAAGCTGGTGGTGACGATTAAATGATACAGTTGTTATCTTTGATGGTAAAAATAAGTTTCTGATATAATAAAGTGAATCTGGTATTTTAAACCGGAATAGAAAGGAAGACAGTTTATGTTGAACATTGTATTTGGCGTTGTTAGTCGCTGGAGGACTAGAAACGCATAGTCCTCTCGTCAATACGAGGACAAAACATTGAAACTATCTGAATATGGTATTACTAATCAAACTGCAACTACTGGTTTAACTTTAGCGCGTGTTACTGCGCTTAGTCACCAGCAATACACCTTAGTCTGTGACGCTGGGCAATTTTTTGCCCAAGTTACTGGTCGAATCGTTAATATGGCAATGGACGCAACCGATTTTCCGACGGTTGGTGACTGGGTACAGGTACGATTGCCACAGAATGCTCAGGACCTTGCAACAATCGAACGGATCTGTAATCGGCAAAGTGTGTTCTTACGAAAAGTGGCGGGGCGTCGCTTCAACGCACAGCTCGTTGCTGCTAACGTCGACTGGGTACTATCGTGTATGGCGTTAGATGCTAACTTTAATTTGAGACGACTTGAGCGCTATCTTGCAGTTGCTAATGCTTCAGGAGCTCAACCTGCAGTGGTGTTGACCAAGGCAGATACCACTAGTACGCTTATCAACCAAGTTGAGGCAGTTAAGGCAATCACCGATGCACCGGTAATTGTGTGCGACACGTCGGCAGCAGGAATTGATACCTTGGCGACTTTCATAATGCCAGGGATGACATACGCATTCCTTGGTTCTTCTGGGGTAGGTAAGACAACATTGATCAATCGGTTATTAGGTACACAGGCGTATGCAACTAATGCTGTACGCATCAGTGACAATCATGGTCGCCATACGACTACGGCACGACAGCTATTGCGGTTACCTAGTGGTGGTATTGTGATTGATACACCGGGTATGCGCGAACTTGGTCTGCTGGAAGCCGACGTGACAACTACCTTTAGTGACATTCAAGCGTTAGCCGTAGGTTGTCGATTTAAGGATTGTACTCATACTAATGAGCCGGGGTGTGCGGTGCAAGCCGCAGTAGGTGACGGTGAGTTAAATGCTGACAGGTTAACAAGCTATCAGCAGCTGATAGCTGAGCAGGCCACTAACAATCAGTTACGTGGTAAAGCCCGCGAGAACGAAAAAATCAACCGGATGTTTGGTAGTAAAAAGTTAATGAAACAAAAAATGAAAGCTGCGCGACATAAGCGCGGGTAAGCAGAGTAGCATTTACCACCGTCTGGGAATCTGTCTGTACATGATAAGTGCTAGCGTGTTTCAATTTAAATGGTGATACATCATAATAAAAAACCAGTATCTGACAATATCGTCAAATGCTGGTTTTTCAGGTTAAAACAAGTTAGTCCTTAATTTGTAGGGCTGCATCTAAAGGCTCACGTTTCGTTTGCAGTTGATTCATTTTAGCATCCGTTGCATAGCCTAAGCCGATACCCAATAAAATCGCTTCGTCTTCTGGAATATCGAAATATTGACGGACGATATCAGGGTAACGGGCAAAAGAATATGCTGGTAAAGAATTGACGCCATGCGCTTCAGCTGCCAGCAAAATGCCATAGCCAAAAGCACCGGTATCATATGCGCTATAATTGGTTGAATTTTTAGGAATCGTAATATATAAAATGGCTGGCGCATTGTATAGTTTCTGGCCCGCACTGCGGAACGACTGGACATCATCACCCATGTACGCAGCCATACCGTGCTGCCAGTACGTAATGTTTTGTTGTGGCTTGTCAGCCCACGCTTGTGGTGGTGTTACCTCGGCCCAACTCTTGTGCCCTTGGCTGATAGCTTCGGCATTTGCTTCACGTAATTTTCTCGCGGTCTCGCCTACCGCTACATATACTTTCCATGGCTGGGCATTTTCCCACGATGGTGCGTGTTGCGCTTCGGCAATGATCTCTTTTATGAGTTCGGTATCCACTGGTTTGTCACTGAAGTTTCTGACCGAGTGCCGTGTTAATTGACTGCTTTCATCTGCCATGTGTATTGATCCCCCTTTTCAATTGTATATTGTTAAAAAACAAAAATTAAACCCTGTAATTTTTGTTATACCCTTAACTTTAAATTTAATCAATTGAACGATCTTGGTAAACACAAAATCAGCATCTGGCAGATTTGTCAGATGCTGATTTTTGTCGTTATAAAGTTGATGCTAGCGTGGCTGATTACTTAGTGCTCAAAAAGATTCATAATTAACGTTTCAATGTTTTAATCACAAGCTCGATAGACTGATTAATTGTCGCTTCGTCAACCACTGTGTTCGCCGTTTGCAAAACTAACTGTGGAACGGTTGCAATACTGGCTACAATTACCTCTGGTGCATCAATAAAGTCAGGAGAATCGGTAATTCGTTGATACAATTTTGCTAACGGACCAGCCGTTGTTTGGCCATATGCGCGAGCAGCATCGTCCAATAGTTCCTGATTCGTCCATAGGGTAGAAACAAAGTGGGATTCTTTAGGATGTTGTTGGGTTTGGGTGATTGAATAACGTAACATTGCCCGGACTTGAGATTCTACGTCATCACCGGCTGCAGCAATGACACCAGCAAGGCCCTTATGGAGATCGTCTTTAACTTCTTCGTATAAGCGACTCAACAGATCGGTTTTGTCTTGGTAGTAGAGGTAGATGGTTGCGGGACTGACGCCAGCGCGTTTGGCGACTTTGGCAGTGGTTAGGTTGGTAAAACCATCCGCTTCGCATAGCGCAATGACGGCATCCTTAATGGCTTTGATTTTATTTTCGTCTTTTGTTCTCATAGGCTAACCTTAACTGATTAATCAGTTTTCGTCAATCCAGGGTTGGATTTTTGACATACAGTAGTTCCAGAGTTGCAGTTCTTTGGCAGGGGAGTATTCACGGGTCGCGGGCTGAATTTGCCGTTTTTTGTTGTCAAAGAATTTACCGTTAACGCCTTTTACTGCGTCATCAGAAGCTAGATAGACATTGGTAACAGCGCCTTGCTCTGGTGTAGCAATATGGAACGTTTTTCCGATTCCGATAGCAACTTTATAGACCAGGTTGACCCAAAAACCGTTGTCACTGTCTTGACCAAAGTTGGTCGTTGCTGATCCTGGATGCGACACGTTAACTGTCACATTGGTGATGCCGGCCTGTTGCAATTGCGCAGCGAGGTGCTGGGTGTTCCAAATGACAAATAGCTTGCTGATGCCGTAACGGGTTTGACCTGAGTCAACGTGTTCCAAGTTAAGGTCGTGCATGTCCGGCCGGGCTAATCGGTGAGTGCCAGAGGACATGTTGATAATGCGGCCATCTTTTGATTTGCGTAACTGAGGTAATAATAATTCAGCGAGTAAGAGTGGCGCCATAACGTTTAAGGCCATCGTACCCTCGATACCATCAACCGTTTCGAAACGCTTGGCATCAAGGACTGCGCCAGCATTGTTGATCAAGACATCAAGATGATCAAACCGAGTGTTAAATTCGGTGACCATGTCTTTGATTGCTTGCATTGAAAACAAATCGGCAATGAGATAACTGACGTTTTGATTGCCAGTCGCTGCTTTGATTTCGGTAACCACCCGCTGGGCTTTTTGTTCATTGCGACCATGGATGATAACTTGATTGCCCTGGGCTGCGAGTTCTTGAGCAGTGACTTTGCCGATACCATCAGTTGCACCGGTGATTAACATAATTTTGGACATAAATTTACTCCTTATTTGTGAGTTGGGGAATGTTGATTGATTAAATTGGGTGATCTAACAGAACTAGGGAAGTGTTGTTAGATGATGGGGTGTTGTTGCGTTAAGGTCCAACGTTGATCAGCGTCATCGCTGGCTGGTTGTAGGATCAATCGATCGTCAACGGTACTTGAGGTGCTGGTGATATACAGGTCACTACCAGCAAGTTGGATGGTGTAGGTACCATCATCTTGTCGATTAAATTGCCAGTGTTGTTGCTTGTCGCCACCAATCGGGCGTTGTGCTAATCGGGCACCGGCAACGGGTTCATCGACCGGCGCAAATGATTTTTGAGTATAGAGATCCTTAAGCAGGTAGGTTTCCTCGTCAATTTTAATCATCTGCCAAGTGGTGCACTCCCAGTTTTGCGGCGTGTATTGAATGATTGGGACGCCATCAGCGATTCCAGCATCTTTTGGCCGAATAACTAGCCCAGATTTCACGTTTTTAATCATGTAAGCATTCGGCGTTTCAACTTTACGGTGATAATTTTTGATGAGTCGGTGGCCAAAGACGGCTGCCAATCCGGCGACCACAATGGCGTCGGCGATTAAGACGGTACTTGCGTGCATATGATTTTCTCCAATAACTGATTAGTTAGTCACTTAAAAATTAAAATAAATGGCGAGTTAAAACTCACCGAATTAAGTAAAAATGTTAAGTAATTTTGTCGGTGAATCTATAATAACTAATTAGTCAGTTAAAAACAACTATTTTTAATTTTTTGTTTTAAAAGTGGGTTCAATCTTAGCTATAATCTTAAAAAGGCCATGCACACTAGAGCGCATGAACCTCCTTAAATTACTGTCAGACTACCTGATCAAAGTGGTTTTTGCCGCATCGTCAAAGTACGCTAACAACTTTATTATCAAACGAAACTCAATCGTCATTCCGCTTGTGCCATTCCTGTATTTGAGCCAGACGATCTTTGAACCGGGTCTCATGTCCCTGGTTGGTTGGCAGATAATATTCGTGACCTTCAAGCGACGGTGGCATGGTTTTCATGGTGGTGAGCTTATCTGCTGCATTGTGGGCCAACTCGTATCCCTTACCATACCCCAAATCTTTCATCAATTTAGTGGGTGCGTTTCGAATTTGGAGTGGTACCGGCTCATTGGCGGTTTGCTTAACGTCTTTGGCCGCAGCAAGTCGGGCTTTGTAAATCGCATTTGATTTTGGCGCTAACGATAAATAGGTGACAGCCTCAACAAGATGAACATCGCATTCAGGCATACCAAGAAACTGGCATGCTTGAAAGACGTTGATGGTTAAGTTGAGCGCGTTGGTGTCGGCTAAACCGATGTCCTCACTGGCAAATCGAACTAAACGCCTTGCAATGTAAAGCGGATCTTCGCCACCTTCAAGCATGCGCGAGAGCCAGTAAATTGCAGCATCGACATCGCTGTTACGCATGGATTTATGAAGCGCCGAAATGATGTTGTAATGCTCTTCACCATTTTTATCGTAAAGCACCGATTTCCTGGTGATCAGTTGAGACAGATCGGCCATGTTGACGACGGTTTTATCGTTTTGTTTATCCCCATTGAGGATGGCCATTTCTAGCGTATTTAATGCTTTTCTAGCGTCGCCATCTGCGAATTTGGCAATTGCTGTAATTTCTTCTTGCCCGATGGTGATTGATTGCTTGCCAAAGCCGTCGGGATTCGTTAACGCATTTTGTAGGAGGGTACTAATGTCATTCGGCGTTAACTCTTGTAAAACAAAGACCTTACACCGTGACAGTAGCGCTGAGTTAACCTCAAAAGAGGGGTTTTCGGTCGTTGCGCCGATTAGAATGATGCTGCCATTTTCAACGTACGGTAAGAAGGCGTCTTGTTGTGCCTTGTTGAAACGATGAATTTCATCGACAAAGACCATGGTGGTTTGGCCAATTTCTCGTTCAAGGGCGGCGTCTTTCATGATTTTTTTAATTTTACTGATGCTGCTATCTACCGCACTGAAACTTAGGAATTTTGAATTGGTTGATTTAGCGATGATTCGGGCTAACGTGGTTTTACCAACGCCAGGTGGTCCCCAAAAAATCATTGAAGAGATTTGATCGTTTTCAATGAGTTCACGTAAAATCTTTCCGGGGCCTAATAAGTGTTGCTGGCCAACAAATTGATCCAAAGTCTGCGGCCGCACCCGGTTGGCCAACGGCATGTTGTCGGCTGAACCGGAAAACAGTGATTCTTGTTTCAATCTGATTGCCTTCTTTCGTGGTTTGCCGCTAATTATAACTTATTTAGTGTTGGTGGCTCAAACTCATAAAAAAAGCAACAAGCATCTACCTCGCTAAAATACAAGGTAGGTGCTTGTTGCAGTAGGTTGCGGGTTATTTTGCGTGAATTTGGATAGCGCTATTACTCATCGGCACCAAAATTATGCAATGCCTTAAGGTCAGCGTGCAATCGTTTCATATAAGGCTTGGCTTTTAGTACCTCACGCTTACTCAAACGAAAGTCCACCTTAGCCGTTAAATACTGACAAATCGGTGACTTGAATGCCATCCAGTAGTTAAAAGCAATCCAAATCACTGCCAGTACTAAATCTAACCAATTGAACTGACCTTGCGGAAGCGTATGCAGCAGATACCAGATTGAAACCGGCATCAAGCCAACTAACGCAGAAACCAGACCGGGATTATACCAACTCCGCAGACCGATGTTAAAGACCACTACGTGCATCAAAACTTCAGCAAAGGCAAAGATCACCGCTGCTAAAGCTAGCCAGTGATACTGAGGTAAAAACAACGGGACGGTGTAGACCGAGAGTGCGAACCATTCGTTACCCCACCATGCACTCAGCATATTGAGGGGCCATTTACCGACGTCGGAATCAACCTGCCCATTCTCCACTTTGAGGCCGCCCCAGACAAAGCCGCCAGGAAAGCCGAACTCTTCAAAGAAGTGAATGTGTAGTAGACAAAGGCTTAATAGCAAGATTCGTTGTTCAAATGACCACGTACCAAGTGCTAATAACATTGCGATTCCCGCCGCAATATAAATGGCGAGTTCATACCAGTGAGCAACAATTTTCTTCATAAGTTTTCCCCCCTATCTTTTAAGTCGTGCCCAGTGCGTCACTTGTTCAAACCGGTGAACCTGCCAAGTGTCAATGGGGTATTGGGTACGACGATCTTTCAATCCTTGTACCGGCAATAGAATCGTTAACCCGATGCAGATAACTAGCATGCATACTGAGGCTATCCAACCACCGAGGCTTAATAGGTTATTACCCATAACATAAGCGATGTCGTGCCAACCTAACGGCAAGAATAGGAGTAAGGTAGTTGCCATGCCAGGGTTATACCACGTCTTCAATTTGATGTTCATTTCGAAGCAGTGGCCAAGAATCTGAAATAGGCTAAATAGCATAACGCCCATGCCAAACCAAACAATCTGGGGAATCACGATTGCAATGACGTAGATGACCCACGCACTGAGATTCACCAACATGATTGACAATTCGTTACCAGGATAGCGATCTGGTTGCTCGGTTTCATCGTAAACAACTCGGTTGATGACCATCGGTGCGCCACCCGGTAACTGATATTCTTCAAACTGGTGTGCTAACAACGCTAACAGGTTTAAAATCATCATCAATTGTAATGGGGCGAACTGCGGGCGGGCAATTAAAAGCCAGCCGCCAATCAGTATCAATCCTAATCCGCCATATTGATACCAGTGCTTTCGTAAATGATCCATTTATCTATCCTCCATGTCTCACTTGTGACATTTAATAACTCGTATTATACTGACACCAGCGCTAAATACCAGTCATCTCAAGCGATGTGGCACATAGGAGGAGTAATTGTGACAGATAAACAGCCAGTACGAATTCAACAAGTCAACCAGTCCCGTGAATGGTTTCAAGAAGCGCTGGGGCAGCTTCTTCAACAGGCCCCGTACCAGCAAATCACCGTCAGTGCTTTAGCAACGCGAGCGGGGCTATCCCGGCGGACGTTTTACCGACACTATGAAACAATCGATCAGGTGTTGACCCAGTTGATTGCTACAGAGGTCGCGCAATTATTTACGACGATTAATGACGCAAAACCCCGCCACTTTCAGGAACTGGTATACGTATACTTTGACTATTGGCAAGCTCACGTGAATTTTTTGCGGAGCCTAAAAGATAATCAGCTGTTACCGCAACTACTAACAGCACTGACAGAAGCGACGACTGATAGTTTGTTGGCGCGCTTATTTCCGCAGTCTGAGCCTTACATCTATGCGTTTGCTGCTGGCGGTATTTGGAACATGATGGTTGCTTGGTTACAGACTGGTGCGGTGGATACGCCTGATGTAATGGCGCAAAAGGCGTTGTTGGTGGCGAAGCATTTGGTGGCGATTATGTAGGGTGGACAATGATGTCGATCTTTAAGCGGGTTATTAAAGAAACCGAAATCGATTGCAATAATTGATTAGCAGCAGTGGTTGCTGTCCCATAAGTTTAATTTTAAAATCATCAAATAACGAATTGGAGGCTTCATCATGACAGCAAAGTTAGATGCGCTTCAGGGCTTAGCACAGACGTGGTTCAAGACCGCTTAGCAGGGGATTATTCAAGCTGAACTTGATCGAAAGCGCGGCTATGGGAAACTAGCCGATGTTTTAGAGGGTGAAGCCAAAGAGGACTTTGAGGACGCCCAAACGATTGTTAAACGGTTGGTTGAACTGGGTTACACCCCACAACCAGCGGCAGATGCGTTACCAATCTACACCGACATTAAAGAGCAACTTGAATCAACGTATCAGGGTTTTATCGGTGAAAACGAAGGTGCTTTGGATCGCTTAGCGGCGCTATTTGACGATGATTATACGACACGCAAGATGATTCAAACCTTTATCGTTGAAGAAGCGGGGCATAAGCTGTGGCTTGAGAAGCACCTTGGGTTGATCAAGGATATTGGAATGGAAAACTATCTGATTGAGCAGATCGGGCAGGTTAATGACTAACCGGCGTTTGGAAAATGAGTTTTAGTAATGTGGAAGATCTCCTTGATGGGGGTCTTTTTTATTGTTGGCAGTCAATGTTAACGATGAGGATCATTTTGACGCTACTGCGTTGATTACAGTTGCTCTGATGGGCCTTCGCCCTAATGACGTGTCTAAAGAATACGGTTAAGCCCAACGCCCTAATTTTTTGCGTAACTTTTCCCGTACTTCTTCAGGCAACCGAACCGCATCCACGCCATCACCAAGAAACAGCACCCAATCCGCATACATCTTCACGGCATCCGGATTTGCAACGTTAACCGTATCCTGCAATCTTGCCCGTTGCTGATACGGATCTAAAAACTGTAGCCTGCGACCAGGCTGGTGCCACCGGCGGAAGCGTTGAATGGCGGTGGTATCTAATGTGAGATCAACGTTGGGCGCAACGTCTCGTGTCCATTCGGCAATTGTCTGCTTCGTCAGAGGTTCGGCATCGTTATCCGCCGCAGGTTGGGTAATGTGGTCGACTCGAAACAACCGCTTGGCATGACGGTCACGGTCTAAGCCTTCTAAATACCAGCGCGCCTGCCGTTGATAAATGTGTAGTAGGTAAACGTGACGGGTGGTGACAGTGCTGTCTGGTTTTGTGTAGGTGAAAGTTAAGTTTGGCGTGGTTGTGGCAAGTCCAATCAATGGCGCCAACTGATCCGGCGCGTGGTCAGTCAGTTCCAGTAGGTCGGGATCGTCAGGGTTGGTATTTTCAAACACCAGAATCTGCCGAAGCGCCAGAAGCTGCGCGCGTTGAGCTGGACTGGCTTGGCTGAGAAGTTTTTCGACGATGGCCTGGCGACTTTTCAGGAAGGGCAGTTGGGTGTTGGTGGATGCCTGCATGGCCGTGAAGAGGGCGGCCAACTCGGATTGATTGAATTGAACTTGGACCAGCGTTTGGTTGCGGAGTACGGCGTAACCGCCACCGTGACCTGGTTGGCTGGTGAGTGGTAACCCTAAAGTTTCAATTTCTTGTAGGTCACGAATTGCTGTGGCGCGTGAGATGTCAAATTCGGCCTGTAAATCAGCAATCGTAAAGCGTTCACGATTATTAATGAAGCGCATTTCGGTTTGGATGCGTAAACTTTTTTTCATGATTTCTCCCAAAGGTCTCAAGTAATGATACGTTTGCGACTTATGATATCACTATCAACTAAAAGGAGCTAACGAATATGACTTTTTCAATCCAACACAAAACTGCATTTAACCTCATCGGCTTTGGCCGCACCGTTCAATATGGGGCGGGTGATGACAAATTCACACAAATCGTTCGCCAAAAAGCGGAGTTGTGGGCAGACGCCGAGGCTGACGGCCGTTTAAAACAACTGACCGACCTTGCGCCAGAGTCTAACTTATTTGCTATCAACGAAGCTTATCAAGACGAAATGTGGTACTACGCTGGCGTGAAATCGGACGCTGAAGCACCAGCTGGCGCACGGAGCATTGCCTTTCCAGATGCGCAGTACTTGGTGGTTACTGGAACAGCGGCAACGCCAGGTGAATTATTTGGTCGACTGGAAGGAGAGGCGTTTGGTCAAGTGTTACCAAGTAATGACGAATACGCCTATGTTGGTGGACCGAATGCCTCAGTTGAATTGGGTACGGATGCGGATGGCGTGCATGGTGAGTTATGGATTCCGGTGCAGGCGAAGTAAACCATTACCATGCGTTTGATGTTTCATGTGAAACAACGATATTGTACCTTGATAAAATTTATTTTGAGTAAAAACACAAATAATGACTAATCAGCGTAATTTATCATGGTTGGTCATTTTGTGTTTCTAAAAATTTAGATGAGTATCACTCACGTCACATTCTTTGGTGTTAATAGTATGCGTTATATAGTCCAAATTGCCACTGCTCAGGAATGATTTCATAACCTCCGATAAGGTAAACAAAGAAAGAGAATAATGGCGTGGATTTACAACACAATAAAGATTTAATTAAATGAGAGGGTGATGATCATCACAATCAATATATCTCAAGAAATGCGTGATTTATTATTGGCGATGAATTTAGGCCATAGCACTAGTCACCCTTTAGCAGGGTGGTACGTTTTAACCATGCTTTATCAAGATGGTACGACTAGTACTGAGCCGATGACAGCGAATCGATTACTACAACTTTATAATCAAAGTTATCGAGAATTAGAAGTTGGGGAATCGCTGATGCCACCAGCAACGATGAGTAGTCTGTTGAAGCTACTTACTGAGCAGGCTCGATTGATTAACGTCTCAAATAGAAAGGTTCGTGAACGGTGGATAAGTGGTAAATTACGGAATAAAGAAACAGCGGTTTACCGCATCTCGAGTCGTGGTATCGAGTACGTTAAGATGATGCATCGGGTAATTGAAGCAGAAAACACGGTAGTAGCTAATACTGCACGAATCGGTGAGTACTGTCAGTTGGTAGTTAAACTCTCTCAAAGGTTGTTGGATACCAGTACCACTAGCTTATATAACGACTTTGATCGCATGGTAGTGACATATGATGATGTGATGAAAGGTATGCGTAAACTGGATGTCGATCTTCATGACCTGGCAATAGACTTAGCCTTTAACCATGGTAGTGAAGCAGCTCAACATTTAAGACAGATGCTGAATGAAATAGCAATTCCAGCCTATCAACAAATGTTACAGCAAGCTGCTCGAATCCAAGCCTTGGCTGATAACTCAGAGTTCGCAGTCGCGGTTGCACGGAGTCGCCAAGGAAACGGAAATATTGATACAGCTCAGGCAATTCAAGATACCAGTGCAATGACAACGCAACGGCATAAGACGCAACAATATGTTCGACGTCAGTTGCGACGACTTGCAGGTAGCTTTGACCCAAGTACAAGTGGCGTCCAAAATAGCTTTGATTCAATTTTCTTGGTTTTCCAAACTTTAATGGATGCAATTCGGTTATTGAGTCGTGAAATGGAGCAGTATCAGCGACAATCAGTTGATTTGGGCGCGCTAACGCATCAGTTAGACGCTTTAATGAGTCGGTATCAACGACTAAAGATACCAGTGGCATTACCGCAGCATTTACCAATGGATCGGCATCAACAAGATGTATTGATTGAGATTGAGAATCGAGAACTGACGACTGAAGAACGAACCGCTAAGTTAGACCAGCTAGCGGAAACCGAGCGTCAGGATTTATTGACAGCAGGGGCAATGCTACCGATTAACCGTCAAATTGAGGACAACGTAAAAATGGCAGTGACCGAGGCGGATAATCCGCCAGAAGCGGTGGACGATGCGTATATCGACGAAACTAAAGCTGCCCTATCGGAACTGGTTAACTTAGTGATGCAAGATGAACACACGCTTGTACTGGACCGTGATCTGAAGTTTCAAACAGTCGGCGCATGAGATGCACTGGTAGCGCTGTTACCGGCTACCTATTATGCCACACCAGCGGGGTTTAACGTTTTTGGGCGTGCTGTTTCGACAATCACGCGTTTGAATGGTGGTCACCCCATTCAATTAAGTGTTGTTGAGGAAAATTTTCATGTGACGTTACCTTTTGGATTCCAAGCTATTTTGGTATAAGGAGGATCAGTAAATGGCAACTTTATATCAGACTGAACGAACGATTATTAACGAGTTAATTGATTCCGGTGTTTTTACGAGCACAATTACCTCTGAAACAAAACGAGGACAAAAATTAGCGGTTTATGCACTTCAAAAACCTGCAACCCAGCAACGAATTAATGCGACTTTTAAGACCATGTTTGGTGAAGCACCGCAAAATTTTCAGGAAAATTTGTTGTTCCTTTCTGGAGCTGAATCACTAACAGCAGTAGAAATTCACGTGTTGCTGGCAACTTGCAAAGCAGTAATCAACGCACCTGAATTGCAGGGCGTAACCGCGGACCGGGTGATTGCCTGTGTCTCCTTGGTGACAACGGTTAATAGTGAAGTTACCGAAATTGATGAACGCAAGGTTCGCAAACTTATTACCAAATTATTTGTAGACCGGTTTAAGTTGTTCACCGTAGATCGACCTGTCGAATCAGAAGAAGAGACTGTCTCGGAGGTGGAGGAATATTGGGATGTGGTACCGGACTTCACTAATTTTGTTGAGTGCCTGGTGGGATGGTTACGTGCTGATCGAACCAAGCAAGACCTTACAGATATTCAACGAGTTAATCGACATCTGTTACAGCACCGGTATTTAGATGCCAAGCAATTTCCAGACCTGTGGGTTACTCTCACTCAAAATAAGATTGCAATTGAAAGTCAGTGGCGAGAGCTACAACGTTTTTATTTAGAGTGTGGTGATCAATATGCGTTACTACTTGACGATTTTCGCAAACCAAGTGAGTCACGACAGTTTTACGCTGCCATTCGAGTGGCACAATCATTGGGATCAGGCCTTCCAATAGCTAAATACCATCATCGGATTAAAACGGTTTGGCAACAACTGTATCCTGACGCAACGTTTAATTTGTCGCTGGTGAAAAAAACAATTACCGATGCCGCGTTGGCCACGGAAGTGAATGGCTATGTGGTGGCGACACCGCTTGCTAAGCGGTACGTAATTCCAACTAAGAAGGAGAATTAGGAATGGTCATGACTAGTAGGTTAAGCCCCACACTATTTTACTTACAGGACTTTAATCAGTATCACGTTCTTGCTTTAACCGCTTCTGAAATGGGCAATATGACCCTAGTCGGTCGGAATACGGCCGGAAAAACAACGCTGGCGAACTGCTTTTATCCGATGCTAATTGATGGTTCAATTGCGACACCATCCTTCAATGCAGCAAAAGGAACCGAAAAGTTGGATCAGTCTACGACGGTTCGAAATAGTAAACAGGATTCCCGAACTTTTGAGAGCATGCTCTTGGGGTTCGGTCCAGGTGCTAAAAAAGTGCGAACTGGATATGCCTGCATGCTGTTAAAATCGCCACAACGCCAAGTGATTCTGGGAATTGGCGCACATCGTGCAACTGATGGCAGTCGCAGTAAAACGTGGTGGTTTGTCGCGATTGATTCGGATCCTGATCGCGTGATTTCGTTAATTACCACCGATGCTGAGGGACGTTCATTAGAAAAAGAAGCGTTTATTCAGCAAAACGAAGCGTTAGGTGAACAACTGCGCGTATTTTCACGGGCTGACGACTATCGAGCGTACATAGCCAAAACGGTCTATGAATTCGAAGACGTTGAATCATTGGCTAAACTAGCTAATACGTATCGACTTTTAGCATCGCCAATTTTGACAGGTGGTAACGCCCGGTTCCAGCCAATTTTAGCCGCCTTAAAAGAAGCGCAAGAACCGATTGATGCACCCGGAATCATTTATCCAGTGGCTGACATGCAACGTAAATTAAATCAACAGCAGGCACTCTTGTCGCAGATTAAATCAGCTCAGAACCGATTACAGCGGATTAAATCAGTGATTTTTTGGGGGAATTTAAACGGTTTAAAAACGCAGCACCTAAACCGATACACTGACCTAGATGATCAAATTCAAGGTGAACAAACTGCGTTAATCGAAATTTCAAAACAAATCACTGAATTTCAAGAACAATTACGGCTGACTCAGGATAGTATTAGCCACACTCAAACTGAAATTGACATGTTGGCAGAACAGGAACGGGTTCAAAAAACGATTCAAGAACGGCGAAATACACTGAAGCAAAAGCAAACACTCTTGAATCAACAGCTTGAACAATACAGACGACAGCAACAGCAACTTGCCGAGCTTAATCAAGAATTGACGCATATAAACGAAAACTTTCGACAAAATGAACAGAAAATGAATCAAATTGAGCAACAACAGTTAACACCAATTCTAACCGTGCTCAATAGTCGTTCGGCAACTTACACGCAACTAGGTCGGGTATTGGCAGAAGTGGATCGTCAAGCACAATTATCGGCACTTCGAACTTATTTAAGTAGCATGAATCAGGAAATAATGACTTATCAGAGTCGACAAACTACAATGCAGCAATTGACGGCTTCGATTAAAATTGTGAATGGCATGCAAACTAAGATGGGCGAGGCAATCGACAAGCGGTTACAGGGACCCTTCGTCGCACGTAGCCGGGAAGAACTGCAAGTTGACAACCTAAAAATTCACCAACGCGGTGCCGGTCAAATGAGCGATGAGTACAATGAGCTTGTTACCGAAGAACAGCAACAGTTAGCGCAGCAACCAGATTTAAAACTGTATTTGACCGATGAAGACGCATTGAATCAGTTGCGGGACACAATTGACGATTACGAGAATACGCTAGATGAGTTGACAGAGGTACAGCAAAAACAAGAACAGTTGACACATGATCAAGGTAGTATACGACAACAAATTCAGCGATTGGAAGAGTCATTGCTTTCTGATTTTAATGAAGCTGATACGCTAGCGGAATTAGATCGCTTGACAGCAGAGCTTGAGACCTTGGGGGTTGATTTAACAATTGGCGATCGGTTACGAACTGCCAAACAAAATCTCAATCAATTTCAAGAACAGTTAAATCAGTTTAGTCAACAATCGAATCAAGCGATTGGCAGTCGAAAAACGACACAGGAACAATTAGCGACTCATCAGAGCGAGTTACAAACTGAGTTAACCATAATTGAGAATGCATTAGCAGTGCTCTTACCTTATAATCCAGAGGTAATTAAGTTAAAGACGGTTGCAGATGTGTTGACTTTTGAACAGAGTAATCGTTCGAAAATTCGACAAAATCCTAGTAGTGATGTTGGTGTTGCGGTTCGTAATGCGATTAACGGTTCGACGGCACATCAGATTAGAATTGAAATAAATGCGCTGGATACAATTTTTGAGCAACGCGGCTATTCGGTAATTGCGAGTGAAATGCGACAGCAGCGGACAGCCAATGAAATGGGTATGACAGTAGTTGCTTTTGATATAAATAAAGCGATAAAAGTGATGCAGGAAGACGAGCAACGATTAACTGAGGCAGTAAACGAGTCTCAAAAAGGTAATAACGTGGCAATTCAAACATATACAACGGCGGTAATGCACAGTATTGTCGATCAGTATAAGGCTGTGGCAACTTATAACGAGATGCTAGCTGAGGGTCAGCGTGCAGATGGTATTCAATTACGAATTGAATTACACCCACAATTAGGAACCTTTGATGCAATTAACGAAGCTCGCGATGCTCAGTTGGATCAACGACCAGCACTGCGAGATCTTATCTTGAGTAAGATTGGTCAATTCACCAACGATGAGACCTTAGCTAATGATGATGATGCCTTTTTTAAGGCCGCAAAGGAGACGTTGGATACACGAGATTGGTCAGTCTTTCGAGTGATGATTCATCGACGTCAGAGTGCAGCTGGTGAGTTTGAAGTGGTCGATGATACGTTCGTTCGCTCAGGTGGTTCTGGTGCAGAGAAAGCCCAGGCAATGGTTTTACCATTATTGTTGGTGCCTAAAATGATATTAGGCCAAGCAAAACGAAAAGACGCACCACATGTCGTTATGTTTGATGAGTTTGCTGATAAGTTAGATGCTGACACCGCTAAGGTATTTGCCCAAACAATCTCTCGATTCGGGTTTAGTTTTATTGCGACCATGCCTAGTGGTGGTCAAACAAAGGTTTTGGCGGATGGTGTTGAAAACGTAGCGTGGGAGGTACTGGCGCCTCAAACTCAAAATGATGGTAAGTTCCACACTAATCAAGTGCGCCCAGCGTTAGTTTGGCGGTAAAACAATGACCTATTATGAAAAATATGAGCATGCAACAGGACGCATAGCACCACCAGATGCTTGGCGTCTAGAGTCCCTTTTTAATCAAATTGAATCTCGACAGTTGTTGCCGCCACGCGGACAACAGGCCGTAAATCTAGGACTGCCCGCTCACAGCCTGAATGATTCAACTGCTAATCCGTCACTGTATAATTACTATCAGTGGGTGTTGCGTCACTATTTTAAAAATCAAACACTCAATGAATTAACAGCTAAGTTAATTGGAATGGCGTTTGTCTGCAATCACATTTTTAAAACGGATTTACCACAGCCACTTTCTTTAAACCCGTGGCAGCGAGATCAGATGTTAGACTATCCATTGGCTACAGATCGGGCTGTAATTGTAGAGAATAACGGTATTTTTGCGTTACTAGCTACCCAACACCCTAACTGGTCACTAATTAATCAAGGCGGCAACGACTTTCAGACTGATTATGTGACGTTAATGCAACGTTTAGAGGCTCGTGGCATCCGGTTTACTTATTTAGGAGATTTGGATGCAAAGGGTATCCAAATCGCAGATACATTATTTTGTCAACTTAAGGAAACTTCAATTGAAGATTTTTTAGCGCTACAAACTGAATCGCGCGTTTCAGAATGGTTAACACTGATGGGCCATCCTTCAGTCAAACGGACTAAGCGATTGATGGTAAAAACACCGGCGTTACAAAAGCAGATGACCGCCATTTCCATATTTGGTAAATACGTGGAGCAGGAGCAACTTATGCCGATTTACGAAACGTTAATTTCAGAGTGGTTGAATAGTGAGGATTAATCCGACGATTTAACAAGAATACCAGTTATTTTAGAGATACTTGTTGAATTAAAAATTAGCCAATTACCTATTCTTTCAAGTAACCCGACATTTGCCGAGAACTGAAATCATATTTAGAATTCTTTCGCTTCAGCAAATAAACGGGTCCTAGCCAGAGAATAAAGACGATGACGAGTGAACCGAAAAAATCACCGATTACCAATGTGCACGCAGCATGGTAATCGGTGATTTTTCAACTATTGGCTATCAAATGAGATACCTACGCCGGTTTTATCATGACTTCCACTTTATCCGAAATTACACGCATTTTTAGCGGTAATCTGTCACGCGGATCACCGTCAACACGGCTCTTTAAACGTGAAGTCAGGCTGGTGATGGTGAGTTGATTAGTGGCGAAGTAGGTCATGCCGGGAAGTTTGCTGAAGTTACCCGTGAGAAAATAAGGGATTAATAGGAACGTACGCCGCCAAGTCAATTCAGGCGCCACAAAGACGTGAAACATGCCGTCGTCAAACTTAGCTTGTGGCGCAAAGTTGAGAAAGCCGCCAACGGAATTGGTCATGGTCACTAATAGAAAGGCAGTGTTGCGTTCCCAGGTTTTCTGAGCGCCCTTGATTGCGAGATGCCAGTGTTGGTTTTTACTGAGACTTCTCAATCCGCGAACGAGAAACACCAGTGGGCCAAACCGCTGTTTTTCCTTTTGCGAAACAGAGACCGCAGCGTTGGCCAATACACCGAGTGTCATGGTTGAAATCATGACGTGATCGTTGACCATTCCGATATCAAGGGGGTTTGGCGTCCCTTGAAGCAAATTATCTAGAGCCTGATCAGCGTTTAATGGAATGTGTAACACTCGGGCTAAATTATTGACGGTGCCCTGCGGAATAATGCCGAGCTTCGGTGGTCGGCGTCGCTTAACTAGGCCAGCCGCTACTTCGTTGATGGTGCCATCACCACCAATTGCGACGGCCACGTCAGCTAAGGTCGTAAAGGCTAAGGTCGTGGCGTCACCGGGTTTTGAAGTCGGCTGTTTTAAAGCTTGGTGGCCCGCTGCCTTGATGCGTTGCGCAATATGATTTGCGACGGATGTGGCGCCGTTATGACCGGCGTGTGGGTTGAAAATCAGTGCGTAAGATGTCATCTGGTTCACCTCCGAGTTAAACTATTTACCAATAGTGTAACACTTGATGAGGTCAATTAGTTGTGAGAAGCCTTATTGTGCACAATTTTTTTGTTGCGCGCCATGAACCGCTTCAGCGTATCCAAAAACGCCAGAATGAGACTTAACAGTTGTAAGTCCATTCTGGCGTTTTATTCAGCGTTATTACTGCCGTTCTTCGTACAATTCGAGTAATCGAGCCCGCAAATCTGGATCGTAAGCGGTCAGGTACAGGCCGTACTTACCACGCTTCATGAGCACGTTCAAAACGTTAGCGATGAACGCTTTATACTCGTCACGGGTAAATTTGATATCCTTACGCTTCTTGAAAATCTCCTTATGCGAGTATTTTTCAGGAATAATGGTCATGGTGTCTGTGGCCTTGTCGTAGCCAAACGACGGGCCAATAACCATGCCGACGTAGTTTAAGTCAAAGCCTTGAAGCGTATAAATCGTTCCAACTTGCGTAATGGAGCCTTCCCGCTTCGCCCAGTGAGTTCGCTGTGGGTCCCATTCATCCCAAGGGAGGCTGAAGGAGTCCATTTCCACGTTATGACGGCCATCGATGCGAGGAAAGCCTGAAGTGGCCACCATCCGACTCATGCCAACTTCCTTGTTACGTTTCTTGATAGCCTCAAACATGTCACCAGCCTTATCGAAGACCTTGTATTCAAAGTCACTGTCGTCTGGAAATACAGCCATGGGTTTTTCGGCGGTAAGATTGTCCATCCAGTCAACTTGGTCATCGCTGGCTACCATCCGGTACTGGAAGTTCATGCTGAACAACTTGTAGGGATGCTTGCCGATCGTATTGAATAGCAGGTCTTTGTCCCAGTACATCTTAGACTGGAAGACTTGGTCGAAGTCGTACACAACGACTACCATTTTGGCTAAATTCATTAAGTCGGTGAGCTGGTTTTGACCACGATAGTGTGCGTAAGGCTCTGACTTTGAGTAAAGCAGATGAGCCTCATCAACGAAAATGACGTCATACGTTTTATGGTTCTTTTGAGCGTAATTAATCAGTGAGGTTGGGCGACGAATCTCAGATGTTCGCATACCCGGAATTGAGGCACCCAAATCACGGTAGGCTTTGTAGAGTTCGGGATGGTTGACCACTAGAGAGGTCTTATAGTGCTTATCAGTCATGTACTGACGGACAAGTTCCATTAACACCACGGATTTACCGGTCCCCGCAGCGCCTTCGATAATGGCAACAGAGTGTTGGTTGCTCTGTAGGCCTTGTTTGATATAGGCGTTAATATCAGTAATCACTGTTTTTTGATCAGCCGATAAATCGTCGACAAAAAACTGTTCTTTTAGAATTTCGTTCATTAAATTAGTAGCTCCTCGTGATAGATAGTGCAGCGCTTGTTATTTTAGCACAGTTCGCTACGGTTGTAGAAGAGCAATAGTTGCGGGGACAGTGATTGGGGACGCACGGAGCCAGAACAGCGGATTAAAATCAACTATTCGAGTAAGAAACCTTGTTGATGAATAGCCGCTAAAATCTCGCGACGCTTTGCCGGTGAAGTTGTGGCTGATTTAGTCAGGAGGTTTGTGAAACTTTCAGACCGCGCATTAGTTTGGCGGTTGGCGTAGTAATCATGAATAATACGATCGTAATCGTCAATCTCAGCCACGGCTGATTCCGTTGAGTAGGCGTCAGTAAAGTGCATCATTGATTGTGGCATTCGGGGCTTGGGTGCCGTCGCTTGGTCAGGATAGCCAACTATGACCCCCAAGACTGGAAAAGTGTACTTGGGCAGTTTGAGTAGTTGAATAAGTGAGTGCGGATCATTCAGAATGCTACCTAAAATAACGGTTCCGAGGCCTAAGTTTTCAGCCGCGTTCACCATGTTTTGCACTGCCAGGATGGTATCGGAGACGCCTTGCATAAATTTGTCAGCGGAACCTAGTTCGTGGACGTCAGCGGCGTTGGCTAACGTTGCCGCACGGAATTGATCCAGTACAAAAATATACAAATCACCGTTGCCGTTCACATATGATTGATGGCTGATGTCAGCAATTTGCTGTCTGAGCGTTTGATTGTCGATGCGAATGATACTGAATGACTGCAAAAAGTGTGAGGTAGCGGTGTGTTGTGCAATCGTAACTAACTCTGAGCGAATTGCTTCAGTAATGGGCTGATTAGTAAAACGACGTACGGAACGGTGGTTAGCTTGCGTTGTTAGTCGCTTATCCATGATGGAACCTCCTAGTTGATGGCTTTGTTAAAGTGAGCGTAGCACTGACGGTGATGGTTGACAAGCGACCTCACGTTTCCGGTGAGAATCGGCTGACTTGACCAATGAACTACAAATTGATACGATTTACCAGTACCTAGTATTAACGAATAACCTATCAATTAAAATCATTTAGTTCAAAGGAGGTCAGACTTTGAAAGGCTTAACCGAGCTATTAAAGGGTGCTCTGGAAGGTATCGTGCTCCAGCGCATCAGTAAGGGCGAAACGTACGGCTATGAAATCACTAGCTACCTAATTGATCTTGGCTTTGAAGATATTGTTGAAGGCACCGTCTATACCGTTTTGTTGCGACTAGAAAAAAAGGGGCTATTAGACGTTGAACGTCGTAAGTCGGAAATGGGACCACCACGAAAGTTCTATACGTTAAACGATGCTGGGCAGGCGTATTTGACTGAATTTTGGCAGAAGTGGACGTTCTTGACTGACACAATGACCAAGTTAAAGGAGAAGTAACATGGCTAACATTTTAAAAACATTCATTGGCGATAAAAAGCGTTGGCGTCAGTATCAAAAAGACATCGAAGCACTACCTGAACCGTATGCGAAAACCTTAAAGGCGTTACAGGCCTACATCTGGAACTTTGCCAGTTCAGCTGGCATGATGGATGCGCTGGACGAGATTTTACGGATGTTTCAAGAAAGTGCCAGCGAAAACGTGCCGGTGCAAAATATCGTCGGTGATGATCCGGTCGAATTCGCTGAATCAATCATGGCGCAGTATCCAGATGACCAGTGGTTGTTCAAGTATCGCGAACGGTTACGCTCACAGGTGAAAGAAGCGGAATTGTAGGACATGGCACAAATAAGTCACGGCCCAGTACGGATTAGACCGTATCAACCAACTGATGCTGCCAGTACGCGCGATTTGTTCCAAACGACCGTCCACCGAATTAACGTGGCAGACTACACCCCTACCCAAATTGAAGCTTGGGCCAAACGACCGGTGAGTATGGTGGCATGGCACGAAAGCTTGATGGCGCATACGACAATGGTAGCTGTTGATGCAGCAGGGACAATCCTGGGGTTTGCTGATATGGCGGCTGACGGGTATTTAGATCGACTATTCATCAGTTATTTACATCAACGCCAGGGGTATGCGAGCGCCTTGCTTGAGGCATTGGAACGAACCGTGCCAAGCTCACGCTATTACACATACGCATCAATTACGGCACTACCATTTTTTGAAGCGCATGGGTTTGTCGTACTTCGGCCAAATATCGCAACGATTGGCGAAATTGAATTCCGAAATTATTTAATGGAAAAAGCTAAATAGTTTTTAATATGACAAACTGATGTCATATTTAGTCAGCTATACTTGACCCATTAAATCGATTAGGAGCAGATATCCATGACTTTAACTATCGAGACGCGACCAGCGCAATCTTTTAAGACCACCCGCCATACTTTACCGGCACCGACGGAAATGGCGGCTTTCAGTCAAGCTAAAACGGCTGCAAGTGCTCACGTGACGTCGGGTACTTACGTCGCGGCTAATGCCAATCTGGAAGGTCATCAGTATTACTTCGTCGAAGATGCAGCTGGCGATGAAACCTATACGTTGCCAGGTGGCGACTACGCTGTTTTTACCGGTGAATCAGATACGCCACAACTGGCCTATAACACGGTCGCCCATGCGTATGGCACTATTGCTCAAGATGGCGATTGGAACGTGGCTGGTAACTTTAACCTTGAGTCCTACGACCACGGTCAGTTAACCGCGTATATTCCAGTTACCAAAGCTTAATTTAATTAGTGTTCAACCAAGCCCGAATCCCTCCAGTGTCGGGCTTTTAATGTTAAAATGGACAAATTTTGATTCGTGTCGCTATAATGATAACCATTCACTAATACGAGGAGACGAATGGGATGTTACACGAAATTACGCCGGCAGTTTTGAAGAATCAATATACCGACCAACGCTTGCCGCGACCTGATGACCGGCTGTTTATCTATGCCAACCGACAGGTGTTATTGTTAGCTGATCAGGAAGTACCAACTGTCAAAGAAGCCGTTGCAAATTGGCAGGTTAACCCGGAGCAGTTCACATACTTATTTGCGATTGACGACCAAGCCTACTTTTTACTACGTCAGACAATTCCTGGCGAGAACTATGCAGGGACGCCAACATTACGACAGCTTTCACCGCAGTCCTTAGCCTTTGCCAGTACGATTGCGATTCACTTGGGCAATTGGTACGAGACTAATCAATACTGTGGTCGTTGTGGGCATCGAATGGTACCGGATAAGACAGAACGGGCCCTTAATTGCGCCAATTGTGGTCACGTTGAATTTCCCAAAATTGCACCGGCTGTGATTGTTGGGGTGACACATGGTGACCAGATTTTACTGACAAAGTTTCTATCCAATTACGGTTATGACAAATTTGCCTTAATTTCGGGATATAACGAGATTGGTGAAACACTAGCGGATACAGTACGGCGGGAAGTGAAGGAAGAAGTTGGCCTCTCTGTTCGTCACATAACCTACTTTGACAGTCAACCATGGGGGTTCTCTGGTGCGCTACTAGTCGGTTTCTTTGCAGAACTCGACCAAGCAGCCGATATTCAACTCGAAAAAGATGAGCTATCAGCGGCCAAATGGTTCAAGCGGGTCGATATTCCCCATGACGATACAACTGCCAGCTTGAGTTGGACCATGATTGAAGCCTTTCGACAAGGTAAAATGAAGCATTAACGACAAAGTTAAGAGCCCGAATCAGCGCAGTCGCACTGATTCGGGCTCTTGATATATTGACTTAAATCATCAAATTAATGAGTCAGTCATTAATCGGTCGTGACACTTGTTAGGTAGTCACCCAACTGCTTTTTAGCGGCTTCAACTAATGCTGCCTTGTCATTTTCGACGAGGTCGAGACCTTGGGCACGAATTAGTTCCATCTTGGTGATGCCCATAAAGTTTAAAATGGTGCGCATATAGTGTGGCGCAATGTCGGCGTTAACGTAACGAATATCATGTTCATAATCGCTACCGCTGGTTTGAATGAACGCAACTTTTTGATGACCATCCAGAAGGCCAACTGAGCCATCCGCCGTGTATTTAAACGTCTTATTCGCAATTAGAATGTTGTCGATATAATCCTTGAGACGACTAACCACGTTAAAGTTGTGGAGTGGTGTAAAAATTAAAATGAGGTCAGCACGTTTCCATTGATCAATCAGCGCATCCTGCGCATCGGCAATTAAGGCGGGGTTGTTGAGGTTCTCACCGGTAATCTCCGGGATCTGTGCATCTGGCGCATATAACGTCAGTTGTTCAACGTGTGCGTTGGGTGCCAGTGTCGTGAGCTTCTGAGAAGCAAATTGTGCGAGTTGGTTAGCAGAACGTTGTGGGTTACGGTAATCTGGGTGTGCGTTAATCGTTAAAATATTCATGAGTAAGTTCCTTTCGAGTATAATATGAGTGACTGAATTAGGGGGAATCGTAATGCTGATGATTGATCGTCAAGCCAAAGAGCAGATTTACCGGCAACTATACCGGCAAATTCGTGCTGAAATTGAAACCGGTGTTCGTCAGCCTGGTCAAGAGATGCCAAGTACCCGATATCTGGCGCATCAGTTAGCGCTAAGTCGCAATACAGTTGAGCACGCTTACCAAGATTTGGTAGCGGAGGGTTACCTCGTTAGCCGGCCCGCGTCAGGCTATCACGTGACCAACCAGTTACCATTTGTGGTCAAGACACCAGCACTAACGAAGCCACACCGGCCAAGTTATCAATACGATTTTACGGAAATGTATGATTACTTGCACCTGTTTCCAATTCAAGCGTGGCAAGCGGCCGAGTTACGAGTTTTAAAGCGTGGCGTTGAACATATTCAACCGGCAAATGGCGACCTGGCGTATCGTGAACAGCTCGTGCATTATTTAGCCCGATTAAAACACTTGCACATTACGGCTGATCAGATTGTCATTACCAGTGGGTTCACGGAGGCAGCTGGCATTATCGGCAACCTCATGCCACTGTTTAAGACCGCCGGGTTAGCAGTAGCAGAGCCAATTGCGCCCAATGCTCGGATGGTTTGGCAAACATTGGGGGTGCCAATCACGCAATTTCGTGACTTGGCAAATATCCCAACGGCCGCTGGTGTCGTGTTATCGCCGACCCATAATTTTCCAGATAGCGCCGGTTTATCGGTTGCTCAGCGAGAACGTTTTGCCGACTGGTTGCAGCAAAATCAACGATACTTGATTGAGCTAGATACGGACGGTAACTTAACATACAATGGCGAGCCGGCACCGGCTGTTCACCATTACTTGGCGGGTGAGCGTAGCTTTTACTACACTAACTTTGACGAAATTCTAGGTGCGTCACTTAGCATGGGGATTTTAGTGTTACCAGAGGATCTAGTTGAACGCTATCAGACGTTGTATGGTCACCTGCCGAACCGGAATTCTCAGCTTCAGCAGCAGATCATCAGTCAACTGATTGAAAACGACGACTTGGAACGCTATATGCGTCAGCTAACTATCGTTTACGCCAATCGGCACCAATTATTGATGAAAACTGTTCAAGCTGAAATGTCCGACATGGTATCAGAAATGGGTAGTACAGCTGGTAGTTTCGTGACGTTAAGACTACATGATAAGCGGCCAGTCAAAACGTTGATTCAGTTGGCAGAGAATGCCAGCGTGGGGTTAGTAGACCCAGATCGATGCTGGGCCAATTTAACCCCAGCTTACCCCAGTGTCGTGTTAAGCTTACGCCAAGCAGACGACGACCAAATCATCGGCGGTATCCACGCGTTGGCTAAGGCGTGGCAACAAGATTCATTATAGATGAAAGCCCCCAAGAACCAAGCACCAGTTGAGGAGAAAAAGAGGGGGCCAGTTAAAAAACAAGAGTGAGACAAAAGTCGTTTAGCACCCAGAATATAAGGACCTCCTTCAGATATTCTGGGTCTGAATATTTGAAGGAGGTCCTTATATGGCCGGGTGCTGACTTTTGTCGCAGGTTTCGGCTATGTAGCATACAAAGTGTTTCAGATATTCCGTCTGAATATTTGAAGGAGGTCCTTATATAGCCCGGTGCTGACTTTTGTCGCACGACCCGACGAAGTCAGGAAGCCTATTTGGGGTTTCGGCTATGGCGCATAAACAAGCCAGATATCCTAAAATTCAACTATCCATCACCAACGCACCTCATCAAGAAAGGAAGTACCAACATGAAAGCAATTGTGCTCACAAAACCAGGAAACGCTGACGTTTTAACCTACACGACAGTTCCAACGCCAACCGTTAAGCCAGGTTGGTCACTCATTAAAGTAAAGGGATTTGGTATCAATCGCTCCGAAATTTTCACACGTAATGGCTGGTCGCCCTCTGTTAAACTACCCCGAATTTTGGGTATTGAAGGTGTTGGCGAGATTGCTGAAACGACGGATGAAGCGCGGCTGCCCAAGGGACAAAAAGTGGTGACGTTGATGGGTGGCATGGGTCGTAATTTTGACGGTAGTTACGCTGAGTATATGCTGATTCCCAATCAAAATATTTATCCGGTCAAAACCGCCTTAAATTGGGCTGACCTGGCAGCAATTCCTGAGACCTACTTTACGGCATTTGGGTCGCTGCTCAACTTGAAGCTAACGGCGACCGACACATTGTTGGTGCGCGGCGCAACCAGTGGTGTTGGGGTGGCGGCGGTACAACTTGCTAAGGCAATGGTGCCGGGTATCACTGTAACCGCAACTACCCGTAATTTGGCTAAGACAGACCGGCTGCTGGCAGCTGGGTTCGACGCTGTGATTGAAGACCGAGATAACCACCTGCAGACTGAGCAACGTTTCAGCAAAATCCTCGAACTGGTTGGTCCGCTGACCATGGTTGATTCGATGAAAGTACTCGCTGAGAGTGGCATCGTTTGTATCACTGGGGAGCTTGGTGGCGTGTGGAGCGTGAAGGACTTTGATCCAATCGCAATGATGACTTCTGGCGCTTACATGACGGTCTTTAGTTCGGACGGTGAGTATAATTCGGATGGTGTTTCAGAGGCAAAGTTCAATCAACTTCTGCAAGTCATTGAACAGCATCATTTAACTATTTCACCCGTTAAAACCTTTGACTTGGCCCATACAGCTGATGCACAGGCCTACCTCGACAGTTCAGACAGTTTTGGTAAGGTGGTTGTTTTACCATAGGTTACCAGGAGTGGTTGTAAAATCGCGTTAAATACGGTTTTACCGCTACCGCCAGATTGTGGAAACAAGTATAATCAAGGTGTTTTAAAAATACAGAAGCAGAGGTGTTAACGATGCAAGCTAAGCTATATCCCTATCTTGCTTTTCCCAACGCTAAAGAAGCGCTAGACTACTACAAACGGGTATTTGGTGCGACCAATATTTACCGCTTGAACCCACAGCCGGAGCAGGCGAAGCAGTTCGGTATTCCCGAGGGTACTGATTTGGATAATTTGACCATGCACGCCGGCTTTACTGTGCTTGGCGTTGATTTACAGTGTGCAGATGCGTTTAATGGTGCGACTGAGGGCAGTAAACAGATTAGTTTGCTACTAGACGTTAACGCCGAGGATCCTGAGAGCGTTAAGGCAGCGGATGATTTTTACGACCATTTGGCTGCTTCTGGTGAAGTTGACATTACGATGCCGTTCGAAGAACAGTTCTGGGGTGGCAAAATGGGGCAGTTTATTGACCACTATGGTGTCACTTGGATGCTACATTCACAGCCGTGGTCGCAGATGAGACAGGATAGATAGTGTTTAAAATAACGTTGCCTCGAATGAGTTTAGTCATTCGGGGCAGCTTTTTTTGTCGTGTTCATTCATAGTATGTTTCTGATTTTGATACTGAGATTGACTGACTGGTATTGTTTTAATGCTTGACTGGTCATCGATACATCGATAGGCTAAAAACACGTAGATAATTTAGGGGGGGCACACTTTGATTAAAAATATCAAGCTGATGGGGATGTTACTTGTAATCGTGCTAGCTTGTAGCGCTTGTGGCTTTCAAAAATCTGTAAAGACGGACGCTGATCAAAAGGGAGTCGGTGCGATGCAGGCTGAGGTAGTGGATAAGAAAAGCCTGAACATCGTTCGCAACGAAAAGACGTCATTTCTATTTGAAGGAACGCCGTATATGGAAGGCATTCACCTTGGAACCGGGAAAAATCGCTATCCGAGCTATGTCGAGACTAGTCGGGATGCCAGTATTGTGGAAACTAAGGGTAAACATACCGCATCATTTTCGGCCGTTAAAGCGGCAAATATGGGAACAGATGCTAATCCTGGTACGATGCAACAATCAGTCGATAGTGGCAACTACTATCCGTTTTGGTATGCTGGTAATGCTATTAAACGAGATAACCAGCCACGGTATCTTTTGAATATCTTGATTAAATCTGACCGGTACTGGCTGTCGGTTTCAAAGAAAATGTACGATGAAGTTTCAATCAGTCAGTATATTAATGTGTTGGGAAATAAGTTTAGGGTCATTCATCGGCATCGATAGTTCTGCATTGAATCAAAATGATTCGTTATTTTGATATTTGAGTACGTACTGATAAGTAACAGATGACTCTTAAAAAGGCGTAATTTGGTGATCAAAATGGGGGCGCAATACGTGAAAAGCAAATGGATGGGTATCATACTTTTGGGTGTTTTTACGGGTTTATTGATTGGATTAAGTGTGTCAGAATCGGCTAAGGCCAGTACAACAGATGGTTACGTGTTTAAAACTACTGGAGTAAAAAAGTATAGTTTTCCAAGAGCATTAAATTCGAATTCGAGGTACTTAGGCAAAGCTAAAAGTCGGCATACGATATATTTTTATGTCAAGCAGGTAAAAGCTAGGGGTACAGTCTACTTTGGCCTTCGACGTGCCACTAACCAAACGTTGTATCGACAACTTGGATCGGTGCCGGGACGACCAATTCCATACAGTGCCACCAAACGAAAGGCAAAGCTGTTTTACGTACCTCAAAGTACGGTAAGGCGAATCCATACGCAAGGAAAGGTCCAACGAGTTACAAGAAGTCCGTATTACTTAGTGAACACAAAGCATAATTTTTGGACCTTCGCGCCCGGAACACAGGTAGCTAACCGCGAAATTCACTTTGCTGATAATTATAATCATCAAACTTTGTATGTAACGGGCAGAGTTAAGACAAGACAACATGGCATTTATTATCGTGTTGAAACGGCTCGAGGTAAACATTTAAGTTGGATTTACGCCAAGGCATTACATGTGGGCAAGTATCAAACTCAGGTTCATTTTTTCAATGCACGAACAAAATTGGATAAAGCTGAGTGGATAGGTTGGAATCAAGGAATAACCAATGTCGCAATCAGAGTTGCAACATACAGTCAATCAGGTGTTGTGAAGCAAATTTTGGTGCAAAACGATAATAATACAGCTGTGTTATTCACCGTTATATCTGGAAAGGTTTGGTTCCAAAAAGTATCAACAGCACACTTGACTGATGCCATGAAACCGCTTAGTGCCAAACTCAGTTACGGAAATTTATCGAAGGTGAAATTGAATGCGAGGTCACAACGACTAAATTTCGATTTGAGTTACATTAGTAAAGATGAACTGGGCGGGTGGAGTACAACAATCGGTGTAAAACTTAGTCAAACGAATGAAAATCCAATTGTTATGCCAGATAGAACTTTTAGTTGGGAGGCTTAACGATGATCAAAAAATGGGTATTGGTTTACTTTTTGCTAAGTAGATAGAAAATAATAATGATACGTATGTTGAACGCTGAATTTTTATTGTTGTTGTCGCTAGCCGTTTTACCTATGATTCTTTGCAAGCTTAGGTTGCTCAGGGACAGTAATCAAAAAGAGGTAGTCGTGTGTGCGTGACTACCTCTTTTCTTTCATATACGTTTCACTAGGTAATTTAAAAAAAGAAGCCGCCCAATTACAGGCGACTTCTTTTATTATTTAACGCTTACTGTGTAACAGGTGCTGGATCAGTGGCAACTAAACCACCAGCAACGTTGTCCAAGTTAGGCTTGTCGGCTTTCACAATCAATTGTTCGTTAGTGAAGGCTAATTCACCGATTTGACTCATTTCACGGCCGTAACCAGAGAGCTTAACACCACCAAATGGCAGTTCTGGTAAGGTAACCATGAAGTTGTTAACGAAGACCATCCCAGTCTCAATTTGGGCAGCAACTTCGGCACCGTGATCGGCGTTGCCTGAGAAGACGATACCGCCAAGACCATAAGGGTTATCGTTAGCGAGTTCGATAGCTTCTTCTTCTGAATGTACCTTGTAAACGGCAGCAACTGGGCCGAACATTTCTTCCTTGTAGGCCGGGTTGTTCTTGTCGATGTCGGTCAAGATGGTTGGCATGAAGAATTGGCCTGGTAAGTCAATTGGTTCGTTACCGTAAACTACGTTAGCACCGGCAGCAATGGCACCGTCTAATTGCTTTTGTAGCTTTTCTTTGGCACGTTTTGTGTTCATTGGGGCAAGTGAAGTGTTAGGATCCAATGGGTCGCCAGGCACTACCTTGCTGAACTTTTCCTTTAAAGCATCGACAAATTGGTCGTATACGTTATCCATCACAATGAAACGCTTTGAACTGGTACATACTTGACCGGCGTTATAGAGACGTGCACGCCAAGCAATATCGATGACATCGTCCATGTTTGCGTCACCTAAGACAACGAATGGATCCATGCCACCAAGTTCCATGGTGTTCTTCTTAAGGTTCTTACCAGCTGCTTCGGCAACGGCAGTACCGCCACGTTCTGAACCAGTCAAGGCAACACCTTGCACACGCTTGTCTTCGATGGCTTCGGTTACTTGGTCATATGATAAGAACAAGTTCGTTAAGGCACCAGCAGGCGCACCGGCTTCTAAGACAATATCAGCAAAGAGTTGTGCTGAAGTAGGGGTGTTACCGGCGTGCTTAAGAATCATTGGGTTACCGACCATGTAGTTAGGCGCGAAAACCCGCATGATTTGGTAGTATGGGAAGTTCCATGGTTCAACCATCATGACGATCCCAGTAGCATGGTGTTGCACTTCGGCGTGACCAGTAGCAATGGTATCAAGCACTTCTGGCTTCAGTAATTCTTCACCATGATCAGCAAACCAGTCGGCGATGATGGCACAAAGCTCAACTTCACCTTCAGATTCGCGAAGTAACTTACCCATGTCGATGGTACATGCGCGGGCTAATTCGTCAGCATGTTCACGTAATTTAGCAGCAACGTTGTGCAAAATTTTAGCACGGTCAGCAATGGGTTGTTGACGGGTCTTCTTGTAGAGTGCGTGACCAGTTGCTAAGGCAGCATGGAGTTCTTCATCAGTTGCGTAAGGATATTCCTTCACGACTTCGTTATTGTAAGGATTAATTGTTGCGTAAGCCATATTGGGTACCTCCTAAAGGTAGGTTTCTAATTTAATGCTAATAATGGTATACCAGAATGATAGCGTTTTTTGAATTCGGTTACAACAAGTTTGTTTGTGAGATAAATCGCAATCTAACGGTCTTTTGAATTCACAAGCGTTGATTTGACGGGCACAGTACATCATGGGAAAGGTCTAAAATTGGTCGAAAAATATTTTCATTTAGGAACCCCTTACAATTAGAAAGTTGCAATATAAATCATTATTGATATTTTGTCTGGTTTGAATGGTTGATTTACTGTCTACCAACCGAGTACTTACACGTCGTTGAACCGTCAATTATGACTAACCTGGTGTATAATTAAACTTCGAAATCATTTTGTGGAGGTACGGGTATGCGACCAGTCTATTTCTATGGGGCCATCAGTTTAGATGGCTACCTATCAGATAATCACGACAACTTACAGTGGTTATTCGATACGGATTTAAATCAACAATCAACGTATGAAGCGTTTGAGCGCCAAGTTGATACGGTTGTGATGGGGCGTGTAACGTACCAAGAAACGCTAAAGATTCTTGGCGATGAGCCGTTGTATCCGGATAAAGAAAAAATTATTCTGTCCAGGCACCAAGCAGGTCAAGTTAATGGTGGTCGCTATGAAAATACTGATCCGGTGACACTGGTTCGGCAATTAAGACAGCAGTCAGGAAAAGCAATCTGGATCGTGGGTGGTGGAGCCATCGTCTCCGCGCTCGCGGCCGCTCATTTAATTGATGAGTACTGGATTCAGATTGCGCCGGTTTTGCTCGGACGGGGCAAGCGGTTATTTGAACCTAATGATGATGAACAACGGTTAACGTTGGCCGATACCACCGTTATGGGTGAGTTAACGGAATTACACTTTAAAAAACAAAACTAACGGGTTGTTGTTTCACGTGGAACAACAACTTTAATGCTAAATGTAAGGAGTTCAATCAATGAAACATATCGTAACAGGTATTGTTGCCCACGTTGACGCTGGCAAAACGACGCTTTCTGAAGCGTTGCTGTATCAAGCTGGGACAGTGCATGAACTGGGACGAGTAGACAATGGTGATGCCTTTTTGGACCCAGATGATTTAGAGAAAAAACGTGGTATCACGATTTTTTCACATCAAGCGAGTTTACAGACGGATCATCTCAACTTAACCTTGCTCGACACACCAGGGCATGCCGATTTTGGCGCCCAAGCGGAGCAAGTGTTGAGTGTCTTGGACGATGCGATTCTGGTGGTTTCTGCAACGGATGGCGTAAAGGGCTACACCAAGACGTTATGGCAGTTACTGAAACGTTATCAGGTGCCCACGTTTATTTTCGTGAATAAGATGGATGCCGATGGTGTTGACCAGGCAGCAGTGATGAAGCAGTTACAGACCGAATTAGATCCAGGTTGCTTGACTTTTACCCCCAACGCTGAAGGCCAATTAACCGATGATACGTATGAAGGGATGGCCGTCCAAAGTGAAACGTTGTTGGATCAGTATTTGGAAGATGGTACGTTAGCTGATGACCAAGTACGACAACTTATTCAATCTCGACAAGTTTTTCCGTGCTACTTCGGTTCAGCACTTAAATTAACTGGTATCGATACGTTGATGAGCGGCCTAGATCGGTGGACAATTGAACGGCAGCCAGCTTCTGAGTTTGGTGCCCGCGTGTTTAAGGTTTCCCACGATGAAAAGGGTGAACGCTTAACTTGGGTGCGTGTGACGGGCGGCACCTTGCAACCACGTGATGAAGTGTTGCCAGAACAAAAGATCAATCAATTGCGCCTCTATAACGGTGTGAAATACACCGTGCAACCAACCGTATCTGCTGGTGAGGTCTGTGCTATCACCGGCCTGACTGGGACCAGACCAGGCCAAGGATTGGGCAATTTAGATGACCTAGCGACACCGTTCTTACAGCCGGTCTTGGCTTATAAAGTCGACCCACATGGGAACGACCTCCATGATTGCTTAGCGGCGTTGCAACAGTTGGAGGATGAAGACCCACAGCTTCACGTGACGTGGTCAGAACAACTACAAGAAATTCGGGTTCAATTGATGGGTTTGATGCAATTGGAAGTGCTCCAGCAATTATTGCAACAACAGTTCCAACTGACCGTTGGGTTTGACCAAGGCAGTATCTTGTATCAAGAAACGATTACGGCGCCAGTCGAAGGGGTAGGTCACTTCGAACCATTGCGACACTACGCTGAGGTTCATTTAGCGATGACACCTACGGAACCTGGGACTGGGGTGACGTTTGATACTGACTGTTCGCTGGAAGTACTCGGTAAGAATTGGCAACATCAGGTGCTAACGAGTCTGCGAGCTAAACAGCATCTTGGGGTTTTGGTTGGTGCGCCAATTACCGATATGCGCATCACGTTAATTGGTGGTCGTGCCAGTAACGTGCACTCAGTCGGTGGTGATTTTCGCGAAGCAACGTGGCGAGCAGTACGCCAGGGCCTAATGATGGCTGCCAGTGCTGGTCAAAGTCAATTGTTAGAGCCATGGTACCAATTCACGCTGACGGTAACTCAAGATCAAGTTGGACGGGCCATGACGGATATTCAGCGGATGCACGGTGAATTTGATGCCCCTGAAGTCACAACGGGAGAGACCGTTACGATTGTTGGCACGGCCCCTGTTTCTGAGATGCAGGGTTACTCTCAAGAAGTCAACGCTTATACCCATGGTCGAGGACAATTGGAGTGCTTAGTTGCTGGATATCAACCTTGTCATAACGCCGATGAGGTGATTGAGGCAGCAGACTATAATCCAACTGGTGACGTCCCTAACACGCCAGATTCAGTTTTCTGTGCTCACGGCGCTGGTTATCCAGTTAAGTGGGATCAGCTGCCAGTGATGGCGCATTATCCGTATGCGAAGACGTTGTGAAAGACATTCTATATGATTGATGAGCCACATACCTGAATTTGGTATGTGGTTTTTGATTGTCATGTGACCTAAGTGAGTTAGAGCGGCACGGCGTCTTAAAATTCTAAAATGGCCATACGTATTCGGTATTGGATAATTTGATATAGTTAAGTATGCACCATCTCGTTTGAGATTTGATTGTATGAAGGAGACTCTATCTATTGAAGAATAGTGAAGTATTAACTCGTTATCTGTTGCAGCACGACCGATCATTGAGTGGTATCAGTCAGATCGATATGAACATGCTGGCAGAAAAAACACACCTCTTGACGTCTACCATTAAGGAAGAACTAATCAAGCAATCCAAATGGTTACAGTATTATCAAAAAACCAATCCATTAGATTTTGGCCGTTTTAGTGTCACATTGATCTATTCGAATGGCGTTGAGAAACACCCAGATGAGGATTGCCTGACAATAATGGATATTATGTTGCCCCTTAACTTACCTACGTTTAGTGAAGTGGCAGCTTTAAAACAAACATCAGTGTTAACAACGCTACGAGATAAGTTGTCAGCAGATTCAAAAATTCTACGAGCTCATCTAGAAAATAGCGAAGACGACACTTTTCATACCGAAATAAATATCAGTTCAGAATTCTATGATGCTTCAGTTGATGACTCGTCTGATAACTCGACAGCCGGTAGTGAACAAGTTTTAGATTGGTTTGATCAGTACAGTCATCGGTTAATGACCAAATTTTCGCATTAAAAAAAGAAGCGCTATAAGCTTCTTTTTTTAATGTGTTAGTTTTCAGGACGATAAGACCGGGTCAGAAAGTCAGTCATACTCTCCGGGGCACGGCCAGTGATGGTTTCAAAATCGTGGGTAGTCTGGTCAAATAGACCAAGTGCACCCGCCGCATACATACTTGCTAGCTCTGCGCCATCACCTTCGGCCGCGTAAATGTCAGCAAACTCGGCCGCTGTGACTGGTTGATAGCCAATTTGGTGACCAGTAACTTGAGTCATGATTTGGCCTAGTTCGGGCATGGTGAGACTTTGTTCCTGTGTGACGGTGTAGATTTGACCAGCGTTACGATGCTCTGGCTGGGTGGCCAGCATAGCGATTGCTGTCGCACTGTCGTCCAGGGTGATAAAATTCATGGCTTGATCACCGACAGGATAAATCAGTGCTTGCCGTTCAATGAGTTCGGGTAAGTATGGTATCAGTGGATCTGCGTATAACGCGTTTCTGACAATACCGTAATTGAGGCCGCTGCTAGCTAATTTTCGTGGTGCATAGGCGTAGTAAGGCGACATGGTGAACGGATTATTAACTTGATCAGCGTAGAAACTGACGAAGACCAAATTATTAACCTGAGCTTGCTTGAGTGCCTGAATGACGTTTTCAAATTCGGTAATGCGCTGTAGCACGGTGTAAGTTTTGCTGGGAATATAAACGACGACGTCCTGCCCGGTAAAGGCGTGCGTCATGCTGGCGATATCAAGGTAGTCAGCCTGTACTACGTTGAGACCACGATTAATTAATTCGGCTGCTTTGCTGGGTGTATGAACGGCTGCGGTAATAGTGTTTACGTCGACTAAATTGGCTAATTGTTGCACGACTTTTTGACCAAGATGACCGGTGGCACCGGTGACGAGATAGTTCATTGATTGGACCTCCTAAGGGTTAGTATCATTAATTCGAGTGTTTTTAGCGATGATAATTGTCTTCCTGTTACTTTAATAACACCATGATTATAAAACGCAATCCTTTTTGCATTACAGTCTGCAATGAGTGGTATTTTGAGTGGTCACAATTGTCGGCGGGGTCGTAATTTTTAAAACTCATAATTTCAGCATTCTCAAAACTATGTTAAAATAAGAATGATTCTAAATTAATCTTAGTGTACTTAACCAAGTTTGAGGAGGAGATACGATCATGGCAATTGATTTAAAAGATGTTCAATCAGTATATAAAGACGCAGGGAGCAACATTATTTTTGCGACAATGGACCTGAAGCGGCAGGATCAAGCGGCTGACTTAGAGATGATCCAAGATTTGGCTGAACACTTACCAGCCTTCATTAATTCGTTAAATGTCCGTTACCCAGATAGTGGACTAGCAGTGGCGTTTGGGTTCTCGCGTAAGGCGTGGGACTATCTCTTCCCAGATGGTAAGCGACCACAAGAACTGGAAGAATTTGAACCCGTTGTGGGGCCAAAATACACGGCACCTGCTACGCCAGCTGACCTGTTCTTCCATATCCGGGCCAAGGACTCAGCCGTTCCATTTGAATTGATGACGCTGGTTATGGAACGCATCGAAGATAACGTGACTATAATTGATGAAACGCACGGTTTCCGTTACTTTGAAGGGCGCGCAATCATTGGTTTTGTCGATGGTACCGAAAATCCTAGTGCGTTAGATACACCTGATTACGCGGTAATTGGTGATGAAGATCCTGATTTTATCAACGGGTCATACGCCTTTGCCCAAAAATATTCACACGATATGGCGGCTTGGAATAAGTTAAAGACGGAGCAGCAAGAACAAGCTATCGGTCGTAAGAAGTTTAACGACGTGGAGCTTGAAGACGATGAAAAAGCACCGAATGCCCATAACATTGTGTCACAAGATAATAAGGATGGCATTGAGCATAAAATTGTGCGGATGAACGTGCCATTTTCTAATCCAGCTGAAGGCGAAAACGGGACCTACTTTATTGGGTACGCACGTCACTGGACAGTCACCAAGCGGATGCTTGAAGGGATGTTTACCAAGTCAGACCGTTTGCTGGACTTCTCAACACCCGAAACGGGGGAAGTGTTCTTTATCCCGTCACTTTCAGTTTTAGGTAAGATTGCGGACGGTGAATCGTTCTAAATTAGAACATTATTGATAAAAATAACCTTGTCGTGCGGCTTGAATTGCCGCACGATTTTTTATATGGTCCTCCAGTTTGGCTGGACGGTCTTACAGCTCAATCTAGCGCGCGTTTGTCGAAATGCTAATCCTGATTTTCCCGACCATGTTATTGGGTGAGTTGGCATTATTACGACGTTGGTGCTTCAAGTGTTAGGGGCACTTTTAAGCTTCTATTTGCCTTATATCTCACTAGTAGCTGGTACGTTAATTATTGTGATGTACATTTTCCGGCCAACGCGGGGTGAGTGGCAAGCAGCCAAAAACAAGTTGAATTAGTTGACTAAGGCAAGAATCATGGCATAATGACCGCAAACTAATTCGGAGGAGTGGGTGACATGACAACCTTAACCTTAGTCATTCCAACGTATAATTTAGGTCATTATTTTGATGAAACACTTCAGACGATTGCCGATCAGACAGTTGAGTTCGAATTGTGGCTGGTGGACGATCATTCAACGGATGGTACGGCTGAGAAAGCCAGTGATTTTGTATCAGGGCGACCAACGTTTCACGTGGAACGGTTTAAGCAACATCGCGGTGTTTCCGCAGCGCGTAACTTCGGATTGGCCCACGCTACGGGTGACGTGATTGCATTTGCGGATGGCGATGACCAACTGGATCCTGATTACGTTAAAACTTTAGTAAATGGGTTTAAAAACGGAGTTGTCGCTGTGGCAGTCGGTTACTTGTGGTGGCATACGACCATTGATCAGCGCAATGTCTACCTGCCGATGTCTCAACGCGAAATGTTCAAACAGGTGAGTCACCGTGGAACGGATGTCGGTGGCTACATTTGGAATAAAGCGTACTCACTAGCCGCCATTCGAGAAGCCAATTTACAATTTGACGAATCGCTGTCAATTGCTGAAGACTATTTGTTTACGGCCAGCTACGTGGCTAAAACGCCAGGTGTGTATGTGTACGATCCCGCGTTAAGGTACACGAAGGTCAACCGACCAGGTAGTACTATCCACACGCGTAATTTGCATGACCAACGGGTGGAGGAACAGGTGTTTAGTTATATTAGGCGGCTGGGGGAAAGTATATAGAGCGCGGAACAAAACGGGTTGAGACCGACGTGAAAGGGTCCCCCACTGAAAATCCTGAACTAGGATTTTTAGTGGGGGACCCTTTCGCATAGGTCTCAGTTTTGTGGAACGCGTTTCGGCTCAGTAGAATAATATAAAAGCGCATTTTACACCCTCTGTCATAACGTGGATGCTATGATTACTATATTGAATAAATTAACTCGAACTTGGAAAGGAATGACATTTAATGACAGATCGTTTAGCAGGTAAGGTCGCAATTATCACTGGTGCCGGTTCCGGAATGGGTGCTGCAATGGCTAAACGCTTTACTGAAGAAGGCGCTAAAGTGATTGCAGTTGATTTGAATATGGATCGTTTGCACGGTGTTGTTGATGAACTGAATCAAAGTGAAACAGTTGCAACTGCGGTACAGGCGGATGTTTCAAATTTATCTGATGTACAGAACTTTTTTCAGGTGGCTGATACGACGTATGGTGGCGTTGATATTGTGGTCAACAACGCTGGCATTATGGATAATATGGCGCCAGCAGGAGACGTGACAGACGATATGTTCCATCGTGTCATGGCAATCAACACTGACAGTGTCCTTTACGCAACGCGTGAGGCTGTTAAACGGTTTCTGCCAAAACATCAGGGTGTGATTTTAAACACTGCTTCAGTTGGTGGCACTAACGGCGCACGTGCGGGGGTAGCCTACACTGCCTCTAAACATGCGGTGGTTGGTATTACGAAGAATACGGCCTATATGTATGAAAAAGAGGGTATTCGAACCAATGCAATCGCGCCTGGTAGCATTAACACGAATATTGCAGATTCAATGAAAAATATTGATAAATACGGCTATGAACGGCAGGCCGCGGGTATGGGAACAGCACCTGAAATTGGTTCTGCACAGCAAATCGCAGAAGTCGCGTTATTTTTAGTGTCGGACGAAGCTAGCTACGTTAACGGTGCAATTATGCCAGTAGATGGTGGATGGACGGCATATTAGTAGAGCGTGAAACAAAACGGGTTGAGACCGGTGAGAAAGGCCCCCCACTGAAAATTCTGAACTTGGATTTTTAGTGGGGGGCCTTTCACATAGGGTCTCAGTTTTGTGGAACGCGTTTCGGCTAGATAACATTAATATAGATAATTCCGACACGTTGACCTCCGCCAAATGACCTTAACAAAATCCCAATCACATTTACCAATCCGCAAATTTCTTTTTAGGTTGGTTTAAGCCACCCATCATATACTGTTTACAGATTCAAAGATAAGGAGCGTGAAGCTAATGCTACTCGATCACGATTCAAAAATGATGAATATTATTGCCGCACAAATCACCAAGGTGTTCTATCCCTTTGTGTTGGCTAAAACTGAAACTGGTGAATATCTCCACATTAATCTCTCTGATACTGAACGCGACGATCCGTTGTTTTGGGATGAACTCAGAAGTATTTTACAAGCGAAACTCTGGGTGCCAGTTGGCCGGAAATACCACCAGCTGCTAGATGACGGTTGGTTAGTTGCTGATCCACAACCAGAGTTGGCTTTTGAAATGTAAGTTAAGGCGTGATGCGGCTATTCTGTGAGATGGCGCTCACGCTTTTTGACTGTCATTTTTTGCCAAAAACTCAATGTCCACGTGTACATCGTCACACCGTTAAGTGGACGTGTAACGTCATCGTAAAAGTGAATCGATTGACATCCTTTATCGACCAACGTACTATCAATAGATAGTAGCTTACAATTCGTAACCAGAATTCAAAATGGTTAATCTGACTATGAAAGAAGTCTGTAAGATGACCAAAGCACTTATTGTATTAACGAACCATGCTAAATTTGAAACGATTAACCGCGCCACTGGTGTTTGGTTAAGTGAAGCAACTCATTTTAACCAAGTCATGACCGAGCACCAAATTGATGTTGATTATGTCAGTCCGAATGGTGGTTATGTGCCACTTGATCCCGGTTCAATTGCGCCGGATCAACTCGATGAGGTTAACAATCAATTCTACAATGATGCTGATTTTCGTAACCGCGCGTTAGGGCAATCGTTACAGCCAAGTGATATAAACCCTCGTGATTACGACGTGATTTATTTTGCGGGTGGACACGGTACTGTTTGGGATCTCCCCAAAAGCACTGCGTTAGGTCAACTTGCAAAACAAATTTATGACCAAGGCGGCATTGTGTCTGCTGTTTGTCACGGTGTCGTTGGGTTATTAGCGATTCAAAACGCTGATGGTAGTGCCTTCATCAAAGACAAGAATTTGACAGGGTTCACTAACGAGGAAGAGGCAATCAATCAGTTGACTAACGACGTCCCATTTCTGGCTGAAGATGCCTTAAAGACTGCCGGCGCCCATCACACGAAGAGTGACCCTTATACCGAACACGTGGTGACGGATGGTCGACTGATCACCGGACAAAATCCGCAATCAGCACGTGGCGTCGGTGAAGCGGTTATTAAATTATTGAATGCTTAAAGCTTAGAACAATTTTTCTCACCACAGTCAAACCGCCGCCAAGACGAGTATGGCGGCAATCGTGCACAGCGCTACTTTTTCATTAAGCAGTTGCTGCAGGCTGTCTTTGACGCAGTTGATGAATACGCAACTCGACCGTTTACGGTAGGATATCGGTTTTCACCGGAAGAATTTACTAGCCCAGGCATCAATTTAGCAGATACGTTCTATTTAGTTGACCAACTGGCTGAAACTAGGGTAGACTACCTACACGTTTCACTGGATACGTATGATCGGGTCGCAACTGCCGACGGTTATCAAGAACAATCCATTCTAGCGTACCTCCACGACTACTTAAAGGATCGCAAGCCACTCGTTGGCGTTGGTGGTGTTAGAACGCGTCAAGATGTCGATGCCGTGCTGGCAAATGCTGACCTGGTCGCAGTGGGACAACAGTTATTGGTTGACCCCACGTGGGTTCAAAAGCTAACGGCAGGCCATGACGACATGGTTACGGGTGAATTTGCCGATGCAATTCAATATACATCCTTTACACGGCCACTGTATGATTTCTTGGTTGCAAGGTATCAATCAGAGCCGAATATTTAATTTAAATTCAAACAGCGTCACGGATTCTGAGTCCTTAAACTAGGCCCAGGGATTCGTGACGCTTTTTTTAGGAGGTGTCAAAGCACGTGTTTCGTTTGATTATGCAACATACGCACAGATTTGCTCGATGGGCTTTCTTTCTTGCACCATTGATTATGTTGGGTGAAGTTTTGTGTGACTTGCAGCAACCCACACTGATGTCGCAAATTATTGACCACGGGCTCGCAAAGGGGGATTTGAGTTACGTCGTCGGTCATGCGTTACTCATGTTAATGTTTGCAGTAATGGGCCTTGTTTTTGGCGGTACCTGTGGTGCATTAGGTAGCTACGCCTCCCTCAAAATGGGTGAGCAGCTCCGACAACACATGCTCAATATTGCGCTTCTGAGCCGAGATCCCGCTGGCCTAGCACCGGCAACGCTAATTACCCGGATCACCAATGACGTGACACAGATGCAAAACTTAGTCATGTTGCTTACCCGAGGCATGGTGCGTTCACCGATGTTACTGTTGGGCGGCGTAGTCATGTCAGTGCTGGTATGTCCAGATTTAGCACCGATTTTATTTGTGATCATGCCAATCTTGGTTATCTTTTTGCTCGTGATTATTATTCGCAGTGTCCCACTCTATACGAAGATGCAACGGTCGGTGGACAGTGTGAACCGGACGATGCGTGAGAACTTACAGGGTATCAAAACCATTAAATCTTACGTTTTGGAGAATCGGCAACAGCGTCAATTTGATGTGGAAAATACTGGCTTGAAGGCTACCAGTCAACGGGCTGCAATGGCAACGGTGACGTTATCACCGGTGATTCAGTTAATGCTGAACTTGGGTGTTGTCGCCGCACTGGGCTATGGTGGTCAATTGGCTATTAGTCAAACTATCAGTGATGGGCAGATCATTGCCTTTGTGAACTACATGATTCAGATCACAACTGCCATGATTCAGACGGTTAATATCGTGACTTCTTTCTCGCGGGCAATCACGAGTTCCGCACGAGTTCAAGCTGTTTTGGCTGAGGAACCGCCTGCTGAGACGACTTTAACGACTCAAGTGCCAATCAACAGTCAGATTGAATTTGATCATGTGACCTTTGGCTACGAAGCTAGTAAACCAATTTTAAGTAATATCAATTTAACGGTACCCACTGGTCAATGGTTGGGTATCATCGGTGCCACGGGTTCCGGTAAGAGTTCGTTAATTAATTTATTGACCCGTAGCTTTGATCAATACACGGGTCAGATTCGACTTGGTGGTGTCGATATTCGGGAAATGTCTTTGACGGATGTGCACGAACGCATCTCAGTGGCGCTTCAAGACTCCATTTTATTTTCCGGGACGGTTCAAGGTAATCTCAGCTATGGTAAACCGACCGCGACCCAAGCGGAAATTGAAGCAGCTGCCACCGTTGCAGATGCCGCGTCTTTTATCAACGACCTACCTGATCAGTATCAGGCGGTCGTCGAACAGCGGGGGAAAAATTTCTCTGGTGGTCAACGGCAACGGCTTAACTTGGCACGCGCCATCACACCTGATCATGATGTGTTAGTACTTGATGATGCCACCAGTGCCGTTGATCAAGAAACCAACGCGCACATTAAGCAACGACTACAACAAACTCGGGCGGATAAAACGACGCTGATCATCTCCCAGCGAGTCACCAACGTTATGGATTGCCAGCAAATTATCGTGGTGACGGATGGACGCATCAGTGCGCAAGGTACTCATCAAGAGTTAATACAGCGGTCTAACTTTTACCGCGATTTGGTCAAGACGCAACTTGGAGGTGATCAGCTTGCAAATGAATAGAAGGGGGCCGCGTAACCTACACCGTCAAAAGGTTCATCTCACAAATTGGCGCCAAACGGTAAGGCGCGTTTGGCAGTATTTAGCCGTTCATCGGTTACAACTGGGCGTTGTGTTCCTACTCACCATTGTCACGACCGCGGTGACGGTGATTGGAACGCGAATCAACGGGATTGTGATCGACCGCTATATTACGCACAGTAACGTGCATATGCTGTTAGTGGTTTGCGGATTGATGACCGTGATGTACATTATTGCAAGTATTTTTACGTACTTTCAAAGCGCGATTGTTATCAAAGTGGCGCAGTCCACTAGTGCTGAGATTCGCCATGACATTTTTAACCAATTAAAACAGCTACCGATGCGCTACTTTGATACGCATGATAATGGCGACGTGATGAGCCGATTAACCAATGACGTGGACAATATTAATACTGCGCTCATGCAGACGTTTGTCCAACTGTTTACGGGGGTGATCAGCATTATTGGGATGGGAATCGCCATGCTGGTCCTATCACCATTGCTGACAGTCCTAACCTTACTCGGAAGCGTGGCAACTTACCTTTTCTCACGTGCAGTGGCACGAGTCACACAACGGGCGTTTATGACGCAGCAGCAAGCACTTGGCAGTCTTAACACACAAATCGAAGAGTCAGTATCTGGCAAACAAGTGGTGCAGCTTTTTGACCACGTTGTGCCCACTATGGCAACGTTTGAACAGACGAACCAACAGTACACGAACGCTGCGTTTCGCGCGCAAGCATTGTCCAGTGTCATCGGTCCGTTTAACAATATGACTAATAACGTTGTGTACGTTTTGATTACTGCGGTTGGCGCGATTTCGATTCTAAGCGGGCAACATTTTATGACGGTGGGGATTATTTTTACGTTTTTGATTTACTTACGCAATTTTACTGGTCCAATCAATAACTTATTGGACTTAATCAACACGCTCCAGCTCTCACTTGTCAGTGCTGAACGGGTATTTGAGGTGATTGATGAAGTGCCTGAAAAGGACGCCAAAGATGCGGTTAGCGTCACCCAAACGCGTGGTGAAGTTACCTTCGATCACGTTTCATTTGCATACGACCAAAGATTAATCTTGAAGGACGTCTCGCTGCAGGCCCAACCTGGTCAAATGGTGGCGCTGGTAGGGCAAACCGGTGCGGGAAAAACGACCATCATGAATTTATTAACTAACTTGTACCCGCTTCAGCAGGGTCGGGTGCTACTGGATAATCGGGATGTTACAACGATTAAGCGAGCCGATTTGAGACGGTTGATTACAGTGGTACAGCAAGAATCTTATCTATTTACAATGAGCATTCGCGAAAATATTCGACTAGGAAGACCTGATGCGACCGATTCGGACGTTGAACGGGCTGCAAAACAGGCCAATGCGCATACCTTCATTAGCCAATTACCGAACGGGTACGACACGCAACTAACGGAAAATGCTCGCGATTTATCCCAAGGACAGCGGCAATTGCTCAGTATCGCGAGGGCCTTTGTGGCTGAAGCGCCAATCTTAGTCTTGGACGAAGCCACTGCTTCAATTGATAGTAATACTGAAGCCGACGTTCAGCGCGCGATGACGGCACTCATGGCCGACAAAACCAGTTTTGTCATTGCGCACCGGTTATCGACGATTCAAGCGGCTGATCAAATTCTGGTGATTGATCACGGTCAAGTCATCGAACGAGGCACCCATCAGTCTTTGTTAGCGGCCGGTGGCTACTATGCCCAGCTGTATAACAGTCAATTTGAGCGCGTTTTAAACTAGGGTCGATTCAGACGCTCACAGTATGTTTGACAATTATTTTTTGAAATAGTGGAATTTCGCTGTTATGGCATGTCACTATGCCGGCCATAACGAATGTGCTATAATGTGGGCAATAAAATTGAATGGCTAAGCATCGTCCCCGGATGGATGCATCAACTAGCACTAAGTTAATTGCACTAGGGCACCATAATGGTGAGCAATTAACTTAGTGTTTTTGTCAAATAAGGAGAGCGTGGTTATGAAGTTAAGTGTAAAAAAGACGTCAGAATTATCAGTTGAAGAATTTTTAGAAATCGCTAAGGCGCGTGTCAAAGTTTTTGTTGTCGAACAAAACTGTCCGTATCAAGAGATTGACGACCAAGATGACGATGCCTTGCACATGATTTTGCGAGTAGACGGTCAATTAGCCGCCTATACTCGTATCATTGAACATGAAGACCACATTCACATGAGTTTTGGTCGGGTGTTAGTCGTTGAAGAATTCAGAAAACACCACCTTGGCCGTCAAATTGTCAGTGCAACGATCGATGAAATTAAGCAGGATTTTCCGGGTCGTGATATTAAAATTGCTGGACAGAATTATTTACGTTCATTCTATGAATCATTTGGTTTTAAAGCTGTCTCTGATGTGTATTTGGAAGACGAGATTCCCCACATTGATCTTGAACTCAAAGTCATGGAGTAGTGATGATAATGGGCGTAATCACGGACTATATTGAAGCGCAATCAGTTGAGCAGCAGCCAGCACTGACACGAGTGTATCAGGTGTTAAAGCAGACGCTACCCGATGCAGAAGAGCGTTTATCGTATGGCATGCCGGCTTTCTTTCAACCGAAAGCGTTAATCTATTTTGGTGCTAATAAACACCACATTGGCATCTATCCAACCGGTGAAGGGATGGCGTTTCTTGCGGCCGATTTGGCGGATTTTAAGACCACTAAAGGGAGCTGGCACTTGCCGTATGACCAACCGTTACCCGAGTCGTTATTGGTTGCCATAGCAAAGCACCGGTTAGCAGTGGTTAGTGATTAACCGGCTGTACTTAAGTAAAATAGAAATCTCGGGCAAATGTTTCATATGAAACATTTTTGGACCAAAAAGCTTGTGTAATCAGTATTTGAATCTATTTTGTGAGGCGAAATTAAGTGACAATTCGTTACGAAGAGATGAGTGAGGGACCAGTAGAAGTTTGTCGTGACCTTTGCAACGCGTTAATGGCACATCAAGCTGCTAAAGGTAATTTTCATCCAGAAATTTTAAAACACATGTCCTTTGAGACCCGATTAAAGGTTGATTTTGAGGCTTTTAATGAAAAGTTTTTGTTAGTGGCCTTCGATGACGATCGGCCAATTGGCTATATCTTTGACATGGCGATGATTTTTACAGAAGCGATGCGCAACGACAAGCCAGCGTTTGCTAGACAATTTTCGACTGATAGTCAGTGGCTATTTCCGGAGTGGTTGGAACCCAATACCAAAATTGCGACACTTGATAACCTGTACGTGTCGCCTGAATATCGCGGGCAACACGTCGGTAGCACATTGATTAAACGCGGCATGCAGTGGCTAAAACAGGATACGGACGCGGAAAATTTATTTGTCTATGTTTCCAACGGTAATGATCCGGCACCCCTATACGAAAGTCTCGGTTTTAAGTATAGCCACGATGTTTTAGACGGCTTTATAGAAGCTTATGTAATGGCAAATTAACTTGAGCTTTACCTTCATTTTGAGTAGCCGTATACTGAGATTACTAAAAATAAGTGAGGTCGCATGATGGGGTATAAAGTCGATTTTAAAAACGTTGAAGAAGTTGGATTGGAAACGTCACCGGTTGCACCAGCATTAGCTGGGTTACGGGCTAACGAAGCACGGTATTTCTGGAATAAGTTTAAGCATGAATTTGTGACCGAACCTGCCAGTGAGCATCCGGATATCATTGCATATGTGAACGAGGTCTTATCAGAACGTGATTTAGAGATTCAGGCCACACCACTTGAAGTATCTCAATTTGAGGTGGAGGGTGTTAAGTGGACGTACGTTTTTTACGAAGACGGTTTGTCGATCAACGTGCTTTACACACTGGATCCGGATGGCAAGCGCGCTGTGGGCTTTAAGCTTTCGGATGGCATGGCTATTCCAGCTGAGTTAGCTGAAAAATTCAAATTTGCCCGTCAAAAGTCAAAGTTAGCGGGTACCATTCGAGGGACGTTCTTCAAAATTAAACAAGAGCACTAAACTGCAAAAGGCGACTGGAAAAAAGCCATGTTGGTAAGCATCGAACTGATTTCTTAATTCAAAGCTGGTTAAAAGTCTTACTGGATTTCTATGCTGTTATCTAGTCTAAATGCGAACCAAAACTCAGGCCCCGACCACATAATTGAACAGGCCCGTAGATTCCAAAATCAGGAATCCACGGGCCTGTTCAATTATATTCTGGGACCTAAACGAGTTTTGTCTCGCTCTCTTTTGTATGTGGGTAACAGCCTTCAATCAGATCAATCCGTCAACTTAGTAATGAAAATTGGGAGAGACAAGTTTACCGTCTGGTGATGGACGGGACTGACGGTTGATGTGATTGTGCAGTGAGCTGTTTTGGAAAGGAAATGGAAACGGATCGGTGCTGAAGTATGTGGGTGTTTATTGATTTTAGCCCAGTTATAGCAGGATTGGTTTAACGATTTAATGCCTTAATATCGTGCTTGTCAGCGGTGATGAAAAGACCATTTGTCAATTGAAGTCTAACGCGCCCATTTTGCTTGATAAGTGCCTTAACCTTCAACGTTTTAGCGGTACGATAATGCTTAGCCTTTTGCGTTAAGTTTGCATTTCGGAAAGCAGTAATGCCCTTGGTCCGGATGACCTTAACGTACTTTGGCTTCTTAGTATAATCTGAAACGGTGACGTAACGCTTGTTGGTCGTGATGTAGCCAATTTTACCAAAGGTTTTGGAGCCCTTGTTGAGGTCCTTAACTTGGTAACGGTAGCCGCTCTTTGAATGAACGCGCTTTAAGAAACTAAATTGAGCCCATTTTTGTTGCTTAGTGGCCTTAAACCAGCGCATTAGGTTGTGCTTGGTAAAATGAGTGCCCTTATAAAAGCCAATCTTTTTCATGGCATACCACTTGCGACCCTTAGTTTCAGTTTTGTCGGCTGAACCATGTCCGTGGTGAGGTTTGTCAGTATTGCCGGTGTGATGATCAGACGTACCTGGCGTTGGCAATGTGTTATCGGCGCCTTGATTTTGATCAGGCTTAGGTGCTGGTTTGTTTGTGTCATTACCTGAGTGATTAGGTTTTTCTGGTTTTCCTGGCTTCTCTGGTTGTGGCGTTGGCTTGTGGTCATTGTTGCCATTACCGTTACCGTTGTTATTGTTATCTGATTCGTTTGGTGTTGCTTCGTTGTGCAAGTCTACCAAGATCTCTTGGCCCTTATCTGTACCGGCCATTGCTTTTTGAATCGTCACATTCTTGGCGGTTTTGCTGGTTTTAGCAAACTTAATGTTAGCTAAGGCGTCAGCAGTAGGTTGCTTGTCAAAACCTAAGGTGAGTGACAAAATGCCGTCTTTTACTTCTTGGCGTAAGATTTTGGTGCCTGCTGGTGTCGTGATTTGGTCAACAGTCCGGCCAGCTAGGTCGATTCGAGTATCAAGTGAACGAAGTTGGTTGGTAGCCTTAGTCTTCAAATGAAGTTGAGCATGCCGGTTGTTGGCTTTCAAGGTGACATCTTCAACGTCACGGTGCTTCTTAGTAAGTTGTGTTTGATCGAGAAAGGCGCTTGAATCAAAGACTTTCCCAGTCATTGAACTTGGTTTCTTCACTTGAAGTGCGTGTAAGATCAAAGCGCTAATATCCGCGTTACTACCACCCTTGAGACGGCGACCGCTATCAATGGTTTCACCACCGATACCAATGAAGATATTGGTGTTTGAACGTTCGGTGTTTTGACCATGATCGAGCTTCCAACCACCGTGGTCGGCGTTGGCAATCACGAGTGTGTCGTGGGCATGGCCGGTTTTTTCGAGTTTGTCCATGACAGTTTTGAACATGTCATCGTACTTGGCGTAGTTGTCCCAGTAGTTATCGTTGAACCAACCCTTGGTGTGGCCTTGGTGGTCCATTTGGTCACTTTGCATGTAAGTGAGGGCGGTATTGTTGAAGTCTTCGGTACCAATGTAGTTGGCAACATCGTTGAATGATTCCCAAGCTCTTGAGCTGTTTTTATCAACGGCGGCCTCTGGTTCAGTGATCCCGTTTAAAATGTTAGTCCATTCAGAAAATTCGGCTGCACTTTGGTAAGGGTTAGCCGCTTGGAGTACTTTGAAAACGGATGGGAAGAGTGGTTTAGTTTTGTCAAAATCGGCAAAGTACTGACCGCCAGTTGTTGCGTTGGTGCCTTGGTATTCAGTAGGCAGTTCGCCCCAAGTGACACCGTGAAGCATTGAAATGTAGTTTTGAGCTGAAATCGTTGGAATAACTGCTGAAGCAGAGGTACTCATGGCAAATTTCTTGTTGAAGAGGTCCATGGTGTACTTGTTGCGACGTTTCTTTAAAATTTCAGGATTCGTGGTCCATTTTGGATCGACGCTGTTGTCTTTTGCGTAGTACATCCCACTTGGATCCCAAGGGTTACCGCCACCATCAGTGGTTAAGACCACCACGTGCTTGTAGGGGCGAATGACTGCTTCCTTGGCAACTGCTTCTCGTTGATCTGCAGGCGCCATGGCAATGTCACCGGCGCCGACAATACCGTCACCATTGTAATCGTGACTGGCACGGGCAATAACCTTGACGGCCTGAGTGCCAAGCGTCATTTTGAGGTTGTCGACTTTTTTACCGTTGATGGTCCCAACGGCATCCTTAATGTCGATACTGGTTTGAGCAGATTTGTTGACTGGTAACTTTTTGGCGCGTAGTTTCAGTGCGGCAATTTTAGTTTGTGAAAATTGACGATAGCTGGCACTAGATAATACAGAACTCGTTGAGATGTGGAGTTGGCCAGGCTTAACCAGTGTCACTCGGGTACGGTAGCCATCTTTTTGGTTAGTCGCTTTGATAAAATCAAATAGGTTGGCGTCATAATTTACATCGTATTCAAGTTTATTGATATCACCTGCATTATTCTGGCGCATTTGAACGTTCAAGTTATAAACGTGGCCTGCCGTAATTGAGCTAGGGCCGACTAAACGAGAGTCAAAACTTTGTTGAACTTCTGGCTCCGGTGCCACTTCACCTTGAGCAGCATTGCTGAGTTGAGCTGCATCGTTAGCAGTGAGGGAGTGATTATAAAGACGAGCCGTTTGAACTTGCCCTGACATGAATGATTCGGCACCGCCGACACTATTACTATCGCCACCTAAGACGAAGTTGTGGGCTTTAGCGTTTACGGGCCAGTCCATTTTAAGGTGGCTAAATTCTACGGCGTCAACCAGTCGACCGTTAACGTACAGCTTGGCCTTGTTATCGGCTTTATCAACGACCCCAACTGCGTGAACCCACTTACCAGGTGTAAGTCGGACATGCGGTTGACGATATTGTCCATCAACGTGAGCGAAGAAGGTTAGGTTACCGTTATCGACACCTAAACCGACGCCGCCTCCTTGTTGGTTAGAGAAAATATCGTGTTCGCCACTGAGCGGTGCACCTGCGTTATATTTAAAGTAGGTTTCGATTGCCATCCCATTAGCCATCTGGTTGTACTGGTCTTGACTAACTGGCATTGCAAAGGCGCTACTGCCGTTAAAAATGACAGAGTCCTTTTTGGCATCGCCGGGTCTAGCAATTAATGGCATGCCAATCTTATTAAACGTCTTAAACTGACCTCGATAATCACCAATGGACATTGGTTCCATCTTTAAATCAGCAAAAGGGGTTGGTAATGCTGCTTGGGGTGTTGCTTGGGCAGTTGTTTGTACCGGACTGGTTGCTGCGACTGCAGTAACGGCTGGTACGGTAACGGACATTAGGGTTGCAGTACATAGTAAGACACTAGCAATGGCTCGAGGTTTCACTAAAATCAACTCCATCAATTTTTTTGTAACACTCATTGTTACAAGGGTAGCGTAGCAATTAGATGTAAAAATCATGTTGTTGGTTGTAAAACTAATGTATTGATTCGGTTATTGTTAGCTTCAGGTATAGATTATGCGGCATAGTGAGGCGGTTACAAAAGTTTAATTATCGCTGTTATCCGTGGTGAGTTCCTAGTTATGGTATAGTCAGCAAAATTTAATTGTTGTAGTTAGGCTAGTGTGTGCTGAAAGTCCGCCTTCGGCCGCCAGCCAGTTTTTTGGTGGGTAGCTGTGGGACCGACTTCAACCGCTTCGCGTTTTCCGTCTCGTCCCTGAGCCTCGAAACCCACGAGTCTCAGAAACGTCCAGTACCACTAAACGCTGACGCGCAAAGTGGTACTAGTCACTGCTACCCACCAAAAAACTGGCTTCTGGCACTACGGCTTACATATACTGGGTGTAATATTCGCTAGAAAAAATGCAATAACACGGGTAATACAATACACAGCAGTAACGAAAACGGAAGGTAACGCGCTTTTCCAGTAGCAGTGACAAGTCCGAGTTAGCAGTTTACCGCTTACTCGAACTGGACGTCTGTGAGCCTTCGGGTTTTGAAGGCTCACAGACGAAGCGGAAGACACGTGCATTTCGTGGCTAAAGCCGGTCCCACAGCAACTGAAAAAGCGCGTTACCTGGAGTGGTAGTGGGAGCGTCAATATTAAAACGTCTTAGTCAATTAACCCATAACGGATTGCTGACTAAGACGTTTTAACTTGTAGCAATATTCAATTAGACTTCTGCCGTCAAAACTTCAAAAGAAGCGTTGATTTTTTCTGCGCAAGTCCGACCTTCATAGATGCCCCAAATAACCAGGCTAGGACCACGCCGACTGTCACCGGCAACAAATATCTGACTGTCATTAGTAGTGTAGTTATCGTTCACTTTAGTAATACCGAACTGGTCAAACAACCATTGCTCAGCACCAGTGAAACCCATTGCGAGTAGTACTAAGTCAGCTTTGATTCGCTTTTGGCTGCCAGGCACTGGTTTGAAATGATCAGTCTCGCTGACTTCAACTTCACGGAGTGCACCATTTTTACCGAAAAAGCGGGTGGCTGTTGCAGAGTAGGTCGTGACATCACCGAAGAGGGCACGGGCCTCTTGTTGGCCGTAGCCGTTTTTCTGCACCATTGGCCATTCTGGCCACTGATTGGTGGCCGTGCGTTCTGCTGGCAGTGATGGGCTGATTTCGAGTTGGGTGACACTTGCACACCCCTGTCGAATTGCGGTACCGATACAGTCGTTACCAGTATCACCACCACCGAGGACGACCACGTGCTGTCCTTTAAGCGTTTGTGTGGCTTCAGTACCATTCTGAAGGACTGATTTAGTAGCGTCAGTGAGGTAGTCAACGGCTTGACGAATACCGGTCAGGTCGCGGCCAGGTACTTGCAGGTCGCGGGCGGTGCGAGCACCGGTACAAATCACGATACGATCGTATTTTTCGCGCAGGGTGGCCACATCGATATCTTTACCAACTTCTGTGTTAGCCACGAGGGTGATGCCGACGTCACGCATCGCTTGAATGCGGCGTTCGACCACTTCTTTAGGTAACTTCATATTTGGAATACCATACATGAGTAAACCACCGAAGCGGTCTGCTCGCTCGTAGACGGTGACTGAATGACCGAGTTGATTTAACCGCCAGGCTGTTGAAATACCGGCCGGACCGCTGCCAATCACCGCGATTGTTTTGCCAGTTCGTTGACTTGGTTTGCCAGAGTCAACGACCCAGCCGTTTTTGAAGGCTTGTTCAATAATAAATTTTTCGTTGTTGCGAATCGTGATACCGGGGCCATTTAAGGCGTTGACGCAGGCGACTTCGCAAGGTGCAGGACAGACCCGCCCGGTCATATCGGGTAAATAATTGGTTCGCGTTAACCGCTCAAAAGCAGCTTTGTCGCGATTTTTATACACTAAATCGTTCCACTCGGGAATTAAATTGTCGTTTGGACAACCACTGACCGCTCGACCACCACCGTAAAATAAACCATGATGGCAAAACGGAATGCCGCAGTTCATGCAGCGGGCCGCTTGTTGTCGACGTGAAGCATCGTCTAAGTCGAGTTCCATAATGTTAAAGTCCTTGATGCGTTGCATAATGGGGCGCATTGGATTACTTTGCCGTTCGTATTTGATAAAACCCCTTGGATTTCCCATTGGTCCGCCTCCTTATGCGTCTGTTTGGGTTGCGACGTTAAACGCCTTTTGAATAACTTCGGCTTCTGGTGTGCCACTCTGTTTAAACTGATTAATGAGATCGTGCATCCGGTGGAAGTCACGTGGGTAGACCTTAACGAAGTACTGTTGTTCAGTTTCCCAGTTCGCCAAAATTTGTTTGGCAATGGTTGAGTTGGTGTAGTTTTGATGGTTTGAGATAAGCGTCTTTAAAATGCTGTCATCGCCGTTTTCACCGAGTGAATACAGGTCAACTAGTTCTGGGTTACACTGCTGCTTAAACGTGTGGTGGCGGTCATAAACGTAAGCAATGCCACCGGACATGCCGGCTGCAAAGTTACGGCCGACTTCACCTAAAATAACGGCAGTACCACCAGTCATGTATTCGCAACCGTTGTTACCGATTCCTTCAACTACGACGTCGGCACCGGAGTTTCGGACACAGAACCGTTCACCGGCACGACCGTTGAAGTAGGCTTCCCCACTAGTCGCGCCGAAACAGGCGACATTACCAATAATTGGGGCATGCGCATACAACGATTCGGCGCCAGTTGGTGCGGCTACGATAAGGCGGCCACCAGAGAGGCCTTTGCCGACGTAATCGTTAGCTTCGCCATGAAGCTTGATTTCCAAGCCTTGAGTGATAAAGGCACCAAAGCTTTGACCAGCTGTTCCGGTGTAGTTAAAAGTCAGTGCGCCGGGCTTGAGACCGTGATTACCAAAACGAGCAGCAATCCAGCCACCAAGACGAGTGCCGGCTGAGCGGTTCGTGTTGTTGATAGGTAAATCAACGCTGGTAGTGGCACCATCTTTCAGATTTGCTTCTGTCAGGGTGTTGAGATCTGGCCAGGTGAATTTTGGCTTGAATGGATCAGTAACTTTACGGGCGATGGTAATCGTCTTACCAATCATTTTGTCGTAATTGAGAGATTTAGCCTTGCCGGATGGTACGTAACGGGGGCTGAGGTGTTCGCCGTGACCAACCATTTCGTCCACCGTGCGATAACCAAGTGCGGCCATCTGTTCACGCAAATCTTGTGCTAAGAAGTGCATCATGTTGATGATGTATTCGGGCTTGCCTGCGTATAATTTACGCAAATCAGGATTTTGGGTTGCGATGCCCATTGGACAGGTGTTGAGGTTGCATTTGCGCATCATGACACAACCGATGGCAATCATGGTGAGCGTGGCAAAACTAAATTCTTCAGCGCCTAACATAATGGCCACCGCAATATCGCGGCCAGTGAGCAGTTTGCCGTCAACTTCCAGTGTTGTTCGTTGCCGTAGATGGTTGAGTGCTAGTGTTTGATGCGCATCGGCGAGTCCCATTTCCCACGGTAAGCCACAATCACGCGTTGAGTTTCGTGGTGCGGCTCCGGTACCGCCATCGTAACCAGCAATCACAACGGTATTTGCGCCGGCCTTAACCACGCCTGCTGCAATCGTGCCGACACCAGTCGATGAAACCAACTTAACGTTGATAATGGCGGCCGGGTTCACTTGTTTGAGGTCGTAGATGAGCTGAGCAAGATCTTCAATCGAGTAAATATCATGGTGGGGTGGCGGTGAAATCAATTGCACACCGGCAATTGATCCCCGAATGCTAGCGACCCATGGGTAGGCTTTACCAGCTGGCAGTTGACCACCTTCACCGGGCTTAGCACCTTGGGCCATTTTAATTTGAATTTCATCAGCGCTCATCAAGTATTCCGTGTTAACACCAAAGCGGGCAGTGGAGACCTGTTTAATGTGACTGTTGCGGTCCAGACCGTCCGCACCGACTTTGAAACGGTTACGGTTTTCACCACCTTCACCGGAGTTACTTCGTGCGCCAAGTTTGTTCATCGCAATCGCAATGGTTTCGTGCGCCTCTTGAGAGAGGGCACCAAAGCTCATTGCGCCAGACTTGAAGCGTTTAACGATGGTGCTAACGGGTTCAACTTCATTCAGTGGGACCGGCTTTCGCCCGGCGTTGTCAATGGTCCACATTGACCGGAGCGTTACGGGTTGCGTTGTGGCTTCTTGGTTCAGTTGCGCAGTGTACTTCTGGTAAGCTTGATAGTCACCTGACCGAACAGCCTTTTGGAATTGGTAAATCGAAAGTGGGTTGTAGAGGTGATGTTCGCCATCTGATTTAAATTGGAAACTGCCACCCGATGGTAAATCATCAATGTTGTGGGCATCAAAGGCGGCGCGGTACTTTGCTTCGTATTCCGCTTCAATTTGAGCAAGGTTCAAACCACCAATTCGACTTGGCGTGCCAGTGAAGTACTGATTGATCACGTCATTGGAAAGGCCAACTGCTTCGAATAATTGCGCGCCTTGATAACCGGCGATGGTTGAGATTCCCATGCGACTCATAATTTTGATGATACCTTTAGTAGCAGCGTGACAATAATCGTCAATTTGCGCACTAAACCCGCGAGAACGGAGTGTTTCAAATGCCAAATAAGGGTGAATAGCAGTAGCGCCGTAGCCGATTAAGCAGGCAAAGTGGTGAATTTCGGATGCTTCAGCGGTATCGACAACGATTGAAGCAGCGGTGCCTTTACCCTGTCGCACGAGGTCATTATGGAGGCCAGAAACTGCCAGTAACATCGGAATCGTCATTTGATTTTTAGCAACTGGTCGATCACTGAGAACCAGAATAGTTGCCCCTTCGTCAATCGCATTTTCCGCCTGTTTAAACAGTTCATCCAAGGCATGAGCTAATCGGTTAGGTGTCTCAGTTAAATCATAAGCAAGGCTTAATTTTGCGACCTTCAACGTTGGTAAGTCGAGGCTCGTAATCTTAGCGTAATTTTGATCGTCCAAAATTGGACCGTCAATGCGCAACTTTTGGCAGTTAGCGGCGGTATCCTGTGTGACGTCAGCATCTCGTCCCAAATATAGGGTGGTGCTGATGACAATTTTTTCACGTAATGGATCGATTGGGGGATTGGTCACCTGTGCGAAGGCTTGTTTGAAGTAGGTAAAGAGTGATTCAGAATGGTGACTTAGTACCGCTAACGGTGAATCAAAGCCCATCGCAACAGTGGGTTCACCACCATTTTGCGCCATTGGAATCAGAGCAGTTTCGATGACTTCATGGGTGTAGCCGTTACGGCGCCAGAGTTCCTTTAGCTTGGTATCACTGATACTGTCCGTTGGGTTGACTTCAGGTAACCGGCTCAATGAGAGTCGATTAGCGTTAAGCCACTGCTGGTAAGGATGTTCTGAAGCAAATTGTTGTTTAAGTTCGTCAGATTTGTAAATGCGACCAGCGTGGGTATCCACCAGAATCATTTCTGCTGGGGCGAGAATCCCTTTTTCAGTAATTTCGGTTGGTTCAACGTCGACAACGCCAGATTCGGAGGCAACAATCAACGTATTATCCTTCGTTAGTGTGTAACGGGAAGGACGCAAGCCATTTCGGTCAAGACAAGCACCAACTTGAATACCATCGGTAAAGCACAGCGCAGCGGGTCCATCCCATGGCGCCATAAAGGTCGCATTATATTCGTCAAAGGCACGCTGATCTTGTGACATTTTAATCCCATTGCCCCAGGCTTCAGGGACCATCATCATCAGCGCTTTAGGAATTGAACGGCCGTGACGATAAAGATATTCCATACAATTTTCGAGTTTGGCTGAATCAGAATCATCTTCATCATAAATTTCAATACCGTGGCTCGTCATCCAATTTTCGGCACCCTTCAACGTGTTGATTTCACCGTTATGGGCCAGAAAACGGAATGGCTGTGCCCGATCCCAGCTTGGAAAAGTATTCGTCGAAAAACGGGAGTGAATGAGACAAATTGCACTTTGCATCTGTTCATCATGAAGGTCAGGGTAAAATAACCCCACTTGGTAGGCGTGTAACATCCCTTTATAAACGATCGTTTGACTTGATAGGGAACAAATGGCCAGTGAACGGCGATCATCGAAGGTTTTTTCGAGTTGACGACGAAGCGCGTAAAGTCGGTCCTCAAAATCACGGCCAGCTTTAATATCAGCGGGTCGTTGCAGGATGATCTGTGCGAACCCGGGCATTGCTTTTTGAGCACCTGGGCCGCAGTTTTCGTAAACAAATGGTACAAGACGGGTCCACAATACTGGGAAGCCGGCTTGGTCAATGTGATCGACTACCGCGTGTAACATGGCGTCCCGTTCATCCTCAGCATGAGGTAAGAACAGTTGTGCAACGGCATAGTCGCCAGCTTTTGGTAGCGTGAGGTCGACATTGGCCATCTGCTGCCGGAAAAAAGCATCAGGCATGGCCATTAAGATACCCGCTCCATCACCAGTGTCCGGTTCTGCGCCAGTCCCGCCACGGTGATTCATTCGTTGGAGCATCGTCAGTGCTTGTTCAACTAACTCGTGGTCAGCATGGCCATCTACGTGCGCAATGAACCCCATGCCACAGGCGGCATGTTCAAAACGAGCATCATACATTAAATTGTGATCTTGGTTGAGTGCGGTCAAGGTTCTTTCACCTGCTTCTTGTCAGATATTTTACTAAAAACTCATTTTAGTGTGATTGTTCTCATCATATTCTAACTTAGATGGGAATACAATCGCTTTTTTAAATAAATATTTAGTAATTATGGCAAATAACGGGTTTTATTCATTTATGGAATATAGAAGTTGACTGATAAACATTTCCGGTAAATGCTGGTATAAGTGTGTTTTGCACAAATTATTATTCTGATTCAAACGTTGCATATTAAACGTTCCATTCATGATTATGTAAATAATCGATATTGAATATTCCAAACGTTGATCAATTAAATATGTACAGCCTGCATGTCTGCTTCATTGCTGGGTTAATGCCAGCCTCCGGCCAGCGGTTATTGGGAACCTGAAGTGGGGACCGGGTCGAGCCGAAAAGCGGTCTCGCCCCTCGCGTTTGAGCCTCACCCAGAACCGTTGTGAGTCTCAAACGTCGTCCCGTGATATCAGGGAAATCACCTGATATCACCGCCACCACAGGTCCCCAACAACCGCTGACGCTCCGGCTTTACGTTCGTTAAAAATGATGTTTTGTGTTGATTATTTACATAGCGTTAGTGGAAAGCTAGCTGACTCTCTTGAACGACAAAAAGCAGCCGTAACGCCAAACTTGTACGAGTGGTTGGTCGTTACGACTGTTTTATTATCGGAATTATGGATTTACTAGTTTTTTTACATTGGCGATAACTGAAAATCATCAAACGTCCGTCTGGTTAGATTTTACAGATTGTCGTTTATCTTTCACGAGAGTCCCAGCAAATAAAAAAACTGCCTATGCGGCAGTTTTTTGTGTAACACACTCTAATTAATAGATATCAGCAACCTGTGCCTGTGCAACTTCATGCGCCATGAAATCGTCGTAAGTCGTATCAGCACGGTCAACAACACCTTTAGGGCCAACTTCAATAATGTGGTTGGCGATGGTTTGAATAAACTGGTGGTCATGGCTAGTGAAGACCATGGAGCCAGGAAAATCAATTAAGGCGTCGTTTAAGCTGGTGATGCTTTCAAGGTCCAAGTGGTTAGTTGGATCGTCTAATAATAAGACGTTCGCTTTACTTAACATAAGTTTGGAAAGGTAACTCCGGACTTTTTCACCACCAGATAGGACGGGTACTTGTTTGAGAACCTCGTCGCCTTTGAACAGCATTTGGCCTAAGAAGCCACGTAGGAAGGTGTTGTCACTTTCTTCCTTACTTGCGAATTGACGCAACCATTCAAGGATATTAAGACTGTCGTCACTAAACTCAGGGTTTAAGTCCTTTGGCATGTACGCACGGTTAGTCGTCACGCCCCAAGTAATACTACCCGTATCTGGAGTCATCGTACCGGCAATGAGTTGCATTAAAATACTGGTGGTGACGTCTGAACGGGAAATTAACGCGGCTTTGTCGCCAGGTCGGAGAATAAAGCTGACGTTATCGAGTACCTTTTGGCCATCAATGGTTTTGCTGACGTTTTCAACGCGGAGAAAATCGTTGCCCAACTCGCGTTCAGGTGTGAATTTAATGAACGGGTATTTGCGGGAGCTTGGTTTAATATCATCCAAGGTGATCTTATCCAGCTGCTTCTTACGGGAAGTTGCTTGCTTTGACTTGGAAGCGTTAGCTGAGAAACGCGCGATAAATTCTTGTAATTGCTTAATTTGTTCTTCTTTTTTAGCGTTTTGTTGGTTACGTAACTTTAAGGCTAATTCTGAACTTTGAAGCCAGAAATCGTAGTTCCCAACGAATAACTGAATCTTACCGAAGTCGACATCACACATTTGGGTGCAGACTGCGTTTAAGAAATGACGGTCATGACTCACAACTAACACGGTGTTATCGTAGTCGGCTAAGAAGTTCTCCAACCAGCTGATAGTTTGTGGATCAAGACCATTGGTTGGTTCGTCTAGAAGGAGGACGTCGGGCTTACCAAACAGTGATTGGGCCAGCAAGACCTTGATTTTTTCGCTTTCTGGTAAATCCTTCATCAAAGTCTGGTGACGATCCTCAGTAATACCCATGGATTGTAGCAGCTGGCTCGCGTCACTTTCAGCGTTCCAGCCGTCCATTTCGGCGAATTCGCCTTCAAGCTCGGCCGCTTTAATGCCATCTTCATCAGAGAAGTCAGCTTTAGCGTACAATGCATCCTTTTCAGTCATGACCTGGTAAAGTCGTTCGTGGCCCTGCAATACGGTGTTTAGAACAGTCTGATCGTCAAAGGCAAAGTGATCTTGCTTAAGACTACTCATCCGTTCGTTCGGCCCCATGGAAACAGTGCCAGTTGTTGGTGACAGACGGCCTTCCAAAATCTTGAGGAAAGTGGACTTACCCGCACCGTTAGCACCGATAATGCCGTAGCAGTTGCCAGGTGTAAATTTTAAATTAACATCATCATATAGTTTGCGGTCCGAGAAGCTCATGGACACATTCGTTACTGTTAACAAGCTAGTACCTCACTTTTTGATTATCGACCATAAAAATAGATCGTTCCTATATAGTATCAGATATTAGGTGGTGAGTGCGACATAAATCATCCGAATTCCTGAATGTAAGCGGATTGTTTTGAACGGTCTCGTTTTTTTCAGAAATTAACGCGTTTATTTTCAAAATTCGTGAAAATCGACAGTTCAATACGGTTAAAGTGATACTATCCCGTTCTTGATATAGGTAAGGCCATGTACGCTTTTCCCATCAAAAAATAATTTTTATTTTGGTGGTGGGTATACCAATTTTGACCAATAATCGGACCGTTCAAATCATAAATAGCCGCTTATCATCGACATTGGTGTGGCGTTCTATATACCACAGGCCGTGTGTACTATTGCACAAAATCAGACGCTGTTTGGGCGTTGTTACTTAGGACTCAGACCAAATGTAAACATGTTACATTATTTTGAAAATGTTGAATGTAAACGCTTGCATTTTTCTTGTAAGCGTTTAGAATTGGAAACGTTGAAAAGCTATTATTAATATTTCGTATTTAGGTTAGGAGAGAGTATTGTGCAAAAACATCATTTAAGTATCTTCTTCATCTTTGTTTTTGGCGCACTTGGTGGCCTCTTATTTGGGTTTGATACTGGGATTATTTCAGGGGCATCTTCTCTGATTGAAACGGATTTCAAACTCAATATTGAACAGACCGGGTTTATTACATCATCCGTTCTGATTGGCTCATCAGTGGGTGCCTTATCAATTGGGTCACTTTCCGATAAGTTTGGTCGGAAGCGCCTGTTACTGTTTGCTTCAATCTTGTTCCTATTAGGTTCAGGACTCTCAATGGTCGCAACTGGGTTTATCTCAATGGTTATTGCTCGGATTATTTTAGGTTTCGCCGTTGGGTCTGCTTCAGCTTTAACACCTGCTTACTTGGCTGAATTAGCTGATGCGCCACACCGTGGATCACTTGGGACGATGTTTCAATTGATGATTACGTTAGGGATTTTGTTAGCCTATGTTTCTAACTTGGGCTTCTTGGGTCACAACTTGTTAGGTATTCGTGACTGGCGTTGGATGCTTGGATCAGCTTTGATTCCTGCCGCAATTCTGTTTATCGGTTCTTTGATCTTACCAGAGTCACCACGGTTCTTGGTTGAAAAAGGGCGTGTGGATGAAGCAAAAGAGATTTTGCACGGCTTGCGTGAAAACACCGATGAAGACCCCGATAAAGAATTAAGCGATATCCAAGAAGTTGCTAATCAGCCTAAGGGTGGTCTGCGTGAACTATTTACGTTCGCACGTCCAGCCGTGCTCGTTGCGATTGGCTTGATGCTATTGCAACAACTCGTCGGAATCAACTCAGTCATCTACTTCTTGCCACAAGTCTTTATTAAAGGCTTTGGCTTTGCTGAAAGCAATGCCATCTGGATCTCAGTTGGGATTGGGATTGTCAACTTTGTATGTACGATTTTGGCCTACAAGATCATGGACAAGTTTAACCGTCGAACCATTCTATTGTTTGGTTCAATTGTAATGGCTGTTTCAATCATTGTTTTGTCAATCTTGAACTTTACGTTAAGCGTCCAAGCAGCCGCTGTGCCAACCATGATTCTGATTGCCGTTTACATTTTCGGTTTCGCCGTTTCATGGGGCCCAATTTGCTGGTTGATGATTGGTGAAATCTTCCCACTAAACGTTCGTGGTGTTGGTAATTCAATCGGTTCAGCTGCTAACTGGATTGGTAACTTTATCGTGTCACAATTCTTCTTGGTATTGTTGAGCACCTTCCACAACAACGTTGGTGGTCCATTTGCCGTCTTTGGTTTCTTCGCTATCGTTTCAATCTTCTTTGTTATTTACGCCGTACCTGAAACTCGTGGTAAGACGCTTGAAGAGATTGAAATGGAAATGCGTCGTGGTGAAAACACGAAGAAGAGTGCTGAGAACTAGATGCACTGAAATTTTAGAGATTAAACTTTATTACAAGACTACCGCGTCAGTATTATTTTGATACTGACGCGGTTTTTAATACCAGTGAGTTATGACGGACGGGTGGCTCTAGGGCTTCAGAGTATCTATAATAGAAACAGTTAGTGACGAAGTAACTCTCAAACAAGTTACTTCGAGCTCATAATAGTTTCACGTGAAACAATTGAGGATGTGAGTGAATGGTTCAAGTTCAAGTAAAAGAACAGTTTTATCAAGGTAAAATCAGTGATGAACAGTGTGAAGATGTGATTATTAATACATCCGATTTCATCGGGATTGTAGATGGCGTCACGTCAAAATCAACTTTTCGATTTAACGGTCAAACTAGTGGTAAGTTAGCGTCAACGATGATTGCATCAATTTTGAAGAATAGTGCGCCTGAGATGACAATTAACCAGTTTGTAGCGCGTGTGAATAGCTTTTTCGCACAGTTTTACGAACAAGTAGATTTTCCATACGATAAGGCTAGCCAGGGCCTTCAAGCAGTTACTGTCGTTTACTCGCGTCATTACCATCAGCTTTGGCAAATTGGCGATGCTCAAATTAACTTAGATGGTCAGATGCAGCCAAATACTAAGCCTAGTGATGATGTCTTGGCTAACTTTCGGAGTTTGATTTTAAAAACCAGCGGACTGTCTAACTCGGCCTTAGAACCGCAAGCTGACCCCGGACGGCAGGCGATTTTGCCGTGGCTCTTAAAAGCGACTCAGTTTGCAAATAGCGCGGATAACGAGTGGGGCTATACCGTTTTAAATGGCGACCCAATACCTGACGCGCTACTGAAAGTGATCACGTTGGATGATGCACCACACGAGATTGCTTTGGCAAGTGATGGCTACCCAGAGGTGACCTTGGAACTTGCGTCCACTGAGGCAGCCTTAGCCACCGTTCTTGCTAACGATCCGCTGTGTTGTCAGCAATACCGGTCGACTAAGGGACTTGTAGTCGGTAACCGGTCATTTGATGATCGGAGTTACATCCGGTTTGAAACGACACCCGGTTAATCCGAGTGCCTATACAACGAAAAAGGGTCGCCATGACGTGAATTGTCATGGCGACCCTTTTTCAACCCGCATAATTTAGCGAGCAACTGATAATTGAAGGGTATCCTTTGTATAGGTTTCAATTAGGTTTAGTAATCGACTGATGTCACTAGCTGAAACTTCACCGATGTTACCGATACGGAAACTATCGCACTTAGAGACCTTACCGGGATAGATAATGAAGCCGCGGTCTTTAAGATATTCGTAAAAAGCACGGAAATTAAAATCAGCAATCGGATATTTGAACGATGTGATAATTGGCGATTGAACATTTTCGTCAATGACAAGTTCATAACCGAGGTCGTTCATACCCTGACGTAGCAGTGATTCATTGGTGCTATAACGCCGGAAACGTGCAGAGATTCCGCCTTCTTCGTTAAGCTCATGAAGCGCCTTTGCGAAGGCGTATACGACGTGAGTTGGGGATGTAAAGCGCCATTTACCGGCATTGTCTTCAAAGCAACGGTATTGCGCATAAAGATCAAGGGCTAATGAGCGGGCGTTGCCCTGGGTTAAGTCTAATGTTTCACGCTTAGCAAGTACGATGCTAAAACCGGGGACACCTTGAACGCATTTATTGGAGCTGGTTACAAGGTAATCGACGTTTAAGGCAGTTAAGTCGATCGGCACGCCACCAAAACTCGACATTGCATCAACTATCGTGACAATACCTTTATCCGCTAAAACGGGGATGATGGTCTCGATAGGATTTAAAATACCAGTTGTAGTTTCGCAATGAACCATTGCAAAATGGGTAATTTCAGGATGTTGTTCGAGTACCGTTTGAACGGCACTCAACGTGACCGTTTGATCTTCTGGAACGTCAACGACAACGTATGGAATTGCCAGATAATCTGCAATTTCGGTCATTCGTTCACCGTAAGCACCGTTCGCCGCAATCAATAGAGTTGCATCTTGCTTAGGTACAGCGGTTCCCAGTGCGGCTTCAACACCAAAGCTGCCGCTACCTTGCATGAGAACGGTTGTGTAGTCTTCATCTGACGCGTGACCTAGGGCAACGAGCTCGTGGCGAACCCACTGTGTTAATTCCTTATAATCATCATCCCAAGTACCATGGTCAACCAGCATGGTTTCTTTGACAGCCCGACTAGTAGTCAATGGACCAGGCGTGAGGAGAAGGGGCATTTCTTGTTGGTGATCGTTAATTGACTCAATTAACGGAATGAGGTCAGCAATGTTGTTTACGACATCGTCTGCCCCGGCTTCTTTGAGAATTGCAGTTGCTTTTGCTTGATAACGGTCTTGGTCTTCGATGTTGAGACGCTCAAATTCACTTTGAGATAAGCCAATCAGGTTACCGCCGTCAACGACACCAATTGAGAAAGTACCGGCATTCTTACCTTCTAAAATGTCGTTAATCGTATCACCCACTTTAATGACGTGGTTAGGATCAGTGACGTTTAATTTTGCCATTGCCAGGTTCACCATATCGGCGTGAGGACGGCCAATGTGATTGGTCTGTTCTGAGGTGATGTTGTAGCGAGGATGGTAACCCTGGTCGGCTGCCAGTGGTAAGATTTGATCCAGCATCGTTTGTGTATAGCCGGTGGTAGTGGCTAATTGGATGTGGTGTTCATCAGCAAACCGAATAAGATCTGTCATACCACTTTTAAGTTGAGCTGTTTCAGTCAGCACCTTGCTGATTTCAATCTGAAATTGATGATAAATTTTTTCAGCGGCCGTTGCTAACGGGATATCGTGGTGGTCAGCTTCCCAAGTTTCTGCAATTGCTGGTTCTTGCAGCATTTTGCGGACGTGGGTCATTTTGTCTAAACCAACGTCTTGACGAATAGTTGCTTCGCTGAGTTCAATGCCGTAGTGCGCAAAGGCATTTTTAAAGGCAATGATGGGTGCACGACTGCCGTAATCAACAGTTGTGCCGGCCCAATCTAAGATAATCGCTTCAATCATTTTGAGTCCTCCTTGGAATAACGGGGTTACGGTTGCTAATGTTGTGCTGTGTTACTACTACGTAGGCGGTATGAGATGATTTCGAGTACTACCGCAAAAGCTAGAATTAAGTAAACCATGACGCCAACCTCATGGAAGTCGAAGTAAAAACTGCTGGACATGAATAGCTGATAGCCGATACCACCAGCACCAGCAGCTGCACCAATGGCGACTGCATCCGCAAAGTTGATTTCAAAGCGGATGAAGGTCCAACTCAGGTAACTTGGCTTCAGATAGGGGATCAACGCTTGACAAATGATGGCCGGTCTTTTGAGTCCCATAGCCTGTAAGGTTTCGATTGCCTCAGGAGAGAGTTCATCCATACTGTCGGCATACACCTTAGTCAGGTAGGCGACACTGTGAAATGTGATACCAATCACGGCAGCATTAGCACCAAGGCCAAACACAACACTGTAGATTAAGACCCACAGGACGGTTGGAATCGCACGGATAACCGCCATGAAGCTTTGAATGCCAAGCACAAGTGCTGTGGGCGCAAACCGCCGAGTACTTGCTAATGCAAGGAAAAAGGCGAGTACTGAGCCAATCAATGTTGTCAAAAAAGCTAATAGAATGCTTTGACCGAGTCCACCTAGTAGACTCAACCAGCTGGTATTGCTGAGATGAGGCTGTAAAAACATAATTTTGATGTTTTCAGTGAATCCGGTTATCGCTTCAACTAACTTAAAGTGATCGGGAATCATAGTCGGCAGCGTGATCAGTGTGACATAGCCCAAAATCAATAGGGTGATCAACATCGTGACGCGCCGTCGATCTCTAAATCGTAATGGAATCGTAAATCGGGGGCCTGCTGGTAGTTGTGTGGGTAGCGAAACTTGGTTTTCAGGTTTGATCATGATAGTAACCTCCCAATCAGATTAGAAATGAGTTCCACGGATACAACCAACAAAATCACAGCAAGTACGACCAATCCAGCGGCGCCATAGCGCAGACTTTTAAAGTAGAGGTTAAAGATAAAGCCAATGCCAGTACCCGTTAACAGCCCGACTAAGGTTGCATCACGCACGTTGTTTTCAATCATGTATAGTATCCAAGACATTAATGCGATTGCGATTTCAGGAATGAGTCCTTGAAAAATAATCTGCAGATAAGTTGCACCAGTAGCCTGGAGAGCCTGAATTTTTTCGGTACCAAAGTCCTCGATGGTTTCCATAAACGCTCTGGTTAAAAACCCAAGCGTCATGAAAAAGAGGGCTAAGAAACCAGTTAAATCATTTTGTTTAAACGAGAACAGCAAAATCATTGCCCAGGCTACGATTGGGATGTTCCGCATTAAGGACGCAAAACCGCGAATTAGCCAGCTGATACTGCGGCTGACAGCGAGCGTTTTAGCACCGAGAATGGCTAAAAATAGTGAAACTGCTGCTGTGCAAGTCGTTGAAGCAACGGCGACTAAAAAGGTCCGTAAGAGTTGTTGGCTAATTTCGGTCCAATAGCCCTTTGAGGCCTCATTTGGAATGAAGTTTTGAGCTAACCAGGCAATACCATCTTGTACGCCTAGTAATGAGCGGCTTTGAAACCCAAGGCCAAGTGAAGCGCCGATGTAGGCGAGTCCGAAAACAACAATGATGGCCGTTAATCGCAACCGTTTCTGGTTAAAAAATTGATTAGCGGCTTTTACATCAACCTTCATACACAAGGCTCCTTTCTGACGAAGTTGTCTTCCTGTAAATATCGGTGACTGCCGTGTCAGTTAGAGCGGCTGTTCGGTCATCAAACACGACTTGCCCATTATTAATGCCGATAACGTGGTCCGCATAAGTTCGGGCAATGTCGACTTGGTGCAAGTTGATCAGCACTGAAATACCGTCATTAGTTGCTAAGTCACGTAGCAGGTCCATGACGACCGTAGTCGATTTTGGATCTAACGAAGCGATTGGTTCATCACATAAAATGATTTTTGGGTGCTGCATTAAGGCCCGGGCAATCCCAACCCGTTGCTTTTGACCACCACTTAGATTACGACATTGCTGATAGGCAAAGTCGCCGAGGCCAACTTTTTGAAGGAGTTGAAGCGCTTCGGTTTTTTCACTGTTACGGTAGAGGGAAAACATACCAGCCAAGTTAGACTTGGTACCTAGGCAACCGTGGAGTACGTTTTCAAGTGCTGTCAGCGGTTCGATTAAATTGTAATTTTGGAAAATCATGCCGATATGACTACGGGCATCACGTAACTGCCGGCGGTTTAACTGTCGCATGTCAACGTCATCAAATAAGATCTCACCGTCGTCGTCGCGAATTAATTGGTTAATACTACGTAAAATTGTCGTTTTACCAGCGCCAGAAGGCCCAATAATGACCGTCACTTCACCAGGACTAACACTAAAAGAAACGTCAGTTAGGGACTTCTTAGTACCGTTATAGCTTTTTGCTAAGTGTTTAACTGTTAACATGTTGGGCCTCCTTTACCACTTAATTATTCGCCAAGTACTTTGTGAGTAGGGGCATACCACTTATCTGAAATACCGATAAATTGAGTATTGCCGTCCTTAGGTAACAGACTGTGCACCTTAGCATCTGATGGCGCAAAGAACTTAGGATTGTTGGTAACGGCCTTTGAAGTCAAACGTTTAACGATTTTGTTGATGTCAGACTTGCTGACCATTTTTGAGTTAACAGCGATTGGTTCGTTTTGAACTGGATAGGCGGCTAGGGCGATACTTTCTTTGCCGCGAACGCTGTTAAATGGCGCTGGCGCGTTAGCATTTACTTTGAAGTCTGCACCGGCCTTAGTTGAATCATTCGTAAACTTACCGTATGAAACAAGGTCCATATCATCGAAAGCAGCAACATCAGCATCACCCTTTAACAGATTAACGGCTGAACCTTGGTGTGAACCACCGAAGAGGACTTTAGAGAAGAACTTGCCACTTTGTTGGAGGTCATCCTTGTTGCTAACCTTGAAGGCTGTCGCAATGGCACCCGCTGGAATGGCAAAGCCGGAAGTTGACGTGTTAGAAACGAATGACATCCGTTTTCCCTTGATCTTTTGTAAACTATACTTACCGTTAACCTTGTATTGACTGGCTTTGTCCTTTGGTACCATTACATAACTGTGATATTGAGCGTCTTTCAAAGTACCAGACTTGCCAGAATACGTTAAGATTGGGGCAACAGCGGCGTTTTGCTTGTGAGCTTGGATGTAACTATCTGGACCCATTAAAGCAAGCTGGGCTTTGCCAGAGGAGATGGCTTGGATTGCAACGTTGTAGTCGGTCGTTGTTTTAACATCAACCTTTTTGCCAGTGGCCTTGCTAATTTCGTGAGCTAACGCTGTCCGAGCTGGACCAGCTTCCTTAGCAGAATCACCAGGTAAAAAGACAACGGTGAGTGACTTGGCCTTGGCAGAGTCACCGGCTGCATGGTTAGAACTACATCCTGCAGCTGTGAGGGCGAGTCCTAAGATTCCGGCGGCAAACAAACTTGTTTTCAATGATTTCATGGCATAAGCTCCTATCTATTTTTTAACAGGTTTAATACTAACGGGTGATTGTAAAGTCGGGATAAATCCTTCGTAAATGTTTGTATCTTACGTGTAAAGCTTTCGTAAATTAAGACACACGTGCTATATGTGGCTAACAGGAATTAGGGGCTAAATAGTGGTTTCACTAGGGCTCATGTAGTATTTTGGAGGTAAGAATTAATAAATTGAAAACTTGAACACAGGAGGTACTCACATGGCATTTGACTACGATACGATTGTAATTGGCGGTGGACCCGGTGGCTTAGCGACGGCGTATGCTTTGAACAACAAGCAACACGTGCTAGTGGTCGAAGGTAATTTATGGGGTGGTACCTGCCCAAACTTTGGCTGTGACCCCAAAAAAATGTTGTACGGAGTTGTCGAGGCAAAGCGTCAGGGGCTTCGGTACCGAGATAGTGGGTTAAAGACGACTGCTCAGATCGACTGGCCCAAGCTCATGGCGTTCAAAAAAACGTATACGGATAAGGTGCCAACGGGCACGGCAGCCGGGCTTGAGAGCGCTGGTATTGATCACTTGTCAGAGACTGCCCATTTTATGGACGCCCATACGCTATTAGTTGGTACAAAAACTGTGACGGGAAATAAAATTGTGATTGCAACGGGCGCTACACCAACAATTCCAGATATTACAGGTAGTGAGCTTTACCAAACGAGTACCGACTTTTTATCGCTGCCGAAGTTACCTAACAAAATTGGGTTTGTTGGCGGTGGCTACGTGGCAATTGAACTTGCTAATATTGCCGTTGAAGCCGGTGCTGAGGTTTACGTTTTCCAACACAATGATCGGTTACTTCGCGGATTCCCAGAGAACGAGACTCAACGCTTACGGCACATCCTTGCCGAAAAAGGCATTCATTTTCATATGAATACGACCGTAACAGCGCTACAGCAAACAGAAACGGGCCAAGTCCGTGTGGCAACGGATGGTGATGCGTCATTTACCTTGGATGCTATTTTTGCCGCAGCGGGGCGTCGGCCTAATATTGATCAGCTTGATTTATCAAAGGCTGGTGTTAAGGCTGAAAAAGGTGGTATCTTGGTCGATGAGCATTTAAAGACCACGGCTGATAATATCTACGCGATTGGTGATGTGATTGCCAAGCAAGCGCCTAAGTTGACGCCGGTTTCTGGCATTGAAGGTCGTTACGTCGCGTCAACACTGTTGGCCGAAACCGTTGAACCAATTCACTATGCACCAATTCCGCACACGGTTTTTGCGGGGCCAGAGCTGGCTCAAGTTGGTGTGACGCTGACGCAAGCAGAACAGTCACCGGAACGTTATACGGTGCGTCATCAAGCTGTTGGTAACTGGTACACTTATCACCGACTGCAAGACCAAGATGCACAAGTAACCACTATTCAAGACAAGCAGTCCGGTCTTTTAGTGGGTGCAGTCGTTTTAGCAATTAATGCTGAGGAATTGATCAACGACTTGACGCAGCTGATCACTGCAAAAACGCCAGCCGATGAGATCAAGAACTGGGTACCAATTTATCCAAGCGTTGCCAGTGACTTGGGCTATTTCTACTACTAAGGGTAGCGTGGTATTATGGAACTAAACGGTTCTAGGAGTGACAGCATGACATCTGCAGAATCAATTTACCAAGCAATAATGGCTGATCCAGATAACGCGCAGTTTACTGAGCAGGGAATTGAGCCACTTTATCACGTTGAACCAAATGCAAAAATTTTAATTATTAGTCAGGCCCCGAGTCGTAAGGGGCAGGCATCGATGACTTACTGGGATGACCCCAGTGGTGATCGGTTACGTGAATGGATGGGTATGAGCCGCGATGAGTTTTACCATTCGGGGAAGCTAGGCGTCGTGCCGTTAGATTTTTATTTCCCGGGAAAAGGTAAACAAGGTGATCTACCACCACGCAAGGGTTTTGCCGAAAAGTGGCACGAACGAGTGCTGAGCCTAATGCCGCAAGTATCGCTGACACTATTGATTGGCGCGTATGCCCAAAAGTATTATTTACAAAAACGGCGACAAAAAAATTTGACGATGACAGTGGAACACTACCAAGATTATTTGCCAGACTACTTTCCGTTAGTTCACCCATCACCACTCAACTATGGTTGGATGCACCAACATCCATGGTTTGAAGCTGATGTGGTTCCTGATTTACAACAACGGATCAGAGCGCTATTAACTGAATGATCGCCGATTTGTGGTATATCGAATTGCCCGTTATTTTTTGAAGCTTGAATTATCGAAAAGGCTTGTAAATTCCTGGATTGGAATCTACAAGCCTTTTTATGTTGACTTCTGATTGAATCATTGTATAAAAGCCCTTACATTTTAATATTGATTCGAATAAATTATATAGTATAATATTGGTACGGATAAATATAAAAATGTGAGGCAGATAAAATGACAGAAAGTTTGAATTATCAACGTATGTTGAACGGTGAGCTATATCACCAAACACCTGAATTACTTGAAATTCGAATGAAAGCACGTGATTTGTTATTTGAATACAATCGATTGAACTACCGTGACCTAGATAGTCGTAAGCGGATTTTAAAGGAACTGTTAGGTTCAGTTGGTGAAAACTATTTCTTTGAATTACCACTGCATTTAGACTATGGGTTTAACGTTAAAGTTGGCGAGAACTTCTTTGCAAACAGTAACTTGACGTTGCTTGATACCGCACCAATTGAGATTGGTGATGACGTTTTAATTGCCCCTAACGTTAGTATCTACACTGCTGGTCACGCACTAGACCCTGAGCTTCGTGTACGGACTGGTGCTGAGTACGCAGTTCCCGTAAAAATTGGAAATCGCGTTTGGATCGGTGGTAGCGTGACGATTTGTCCAGGTGTTACAATTGGCGACAACTCAGTGATTGGTGCCGGCGCCGTTGTGACGAAGTCGATTCCAGCTAATTCACTGGCATACGGTAATCCGGCGCGGGTGGTGCGCCAATTCGATGAACGCGATAAGAAATACTACTTCAAGCAGCGTAAAATTAGTCAGGAATGGCTTGATAAACTTGCCAATGGTGAAACTTTCCACCGTTAATCATTCGCTTAAATTAAGTGATATGTTATGAAAATAAAGTGAAGATGGTGTATTAATTTGTAACTGTAAAATTAATGCGCCATTTTTGTATCCTTTTTGTACATAATCAAAATACTGATGTTTCAATGATGAATGACTGAAGGTGGCCTAAAACGCAATTAATTAGCGGTTGTAAGCTGTGATTATAATCAAGTGCGCTTGTCTTGGAGCTTGTGATAGGGTAACCTATAACACAGGATATATAAGAAACGGAGCGTACAAAAACCTATGAGTAACCAGTTATTTTTTGATTTTGATGGTACGATTGCTAATTCAGAAAAAGGCATTATCTTATCAATTAAGTATATGATCGACCAGTTAAAACTACCTCATTTAACGGATGAACAATACCGGACGTTTATTGGTCCAGCAATGACAACTAGCTTAAATAAGTACTTCCCAGAGCTGTCAGAAGATCAAGTGTTGCGAGGCGTTGATTACTATCAAACGAGCTACGCACAAGATGGCATTTTTGAGCTTGAAGTTTATCCTGGTATTGAAACGGCATTAGACCAACTTAAAACAGCTGGGTATCAACTTAATATTGCTTCCGCCAAGCCGGAAGATGTTTTGCACCGCATTTTAAATCGGTTTAAGTTAAAGGATTATTTTACTGGTGTGTATGGTGCGACTGTCGATGAGCGAATTCGGAGCAAAAAGGCCGATATTTTAGCCTATGGTATTCGTCAAAGTCGCGCCACGCCATCGCAAAGCGTTATGATTGGTGATCGTTATACTGATATGAACGGTGGCCAGGAAAACCAAGTTAAGACGCTTGGTGTGACCTATGGGTTTGGTGATGCAGCTGAACTGAGAGCAGCAAATGCAACGGCAATCGTAACATCACCGGAAGAACTACCAGTGGGGATTACTGCTTTACTGGCAGAGTAATTGATAGCTAGTAACATGATTCAGATTAAACGCGTGCGATGTTTAGCAACATTGCGGGCGTTTTTTCGTAGTTTAAAATAACAGTAAATAAAACAGATGATTATTTCCCGGGTTATGTGCTGATTACCTTCGTATTTACCAAAAAGCTCAATTTTTCTGATTTAAAAGACCAATCTGATTAAAACTTGTAAGTTAAATTGATTGCGGTTCGATTCTAGAATAGTATAGTTAGAAACTGAATGTGAGATCGAGGTGAAACCAATGATTGAATTAGTGAACGTCAACAAGGCTTATGATGAGCAGTACGCCCTTGAAAATTTGAATTTAACGATTAACGATGGCGAATTATTCGTGTTGGTCGGACCGTCTGGAAGCGGAAAGACGACACTTTTAAAAACCATTAATCGATTGATCGTGCCGACTAGCGGTCAAGTTAAAATTGATGAACAAGATGTTGCCAGTGTTGATTTACAGTTGCTGCGTCGTCGCATTGGTTACGTCCTTCAAACGGGTGCGTTGTTTCCCAATATGACGGTTGAGGAAAATGCCAGCGTGCAGCTCGATAATCTGGGCTGGTCAACGGATAAAAAACACGCACGCGTTGCGCAGCTTATGGCCCAGGTTGGGTTAGATCCCGATGCCTTTTTAAGTCGAATGCCAAGTGAACTATCCGGCGGTGAAGCTCAGCGGGTAGGAATCGTTCGGGCCTTAGCTAGTCAGCCTAAGTTAGTGTTAATGGATGAGCCGTTTAGCGCGCTTGATCCTGTTTCACGAAGACAGCTACAAGAGATTGTGCTAGATTTGCATCGTGATCTCGATACGACGATTGTTTTTGTGACTCATGATATGCATGAAGCGCTTCGACTTGCCGATCGAATTGGGGTTGTTTATAACGGTCAACTACAACAAGTTGGAACACCGGAAAATATTTTAACTGAACCCGCAAACGCATTTGTGGGTAATTTCTTTGCCGATGAGCAGCAGACTAATCAGTTGCTTGGTCAGGTGATTGCAGCTGGTTTTGGGCGGCCTAAAGAGGCTGAAGATATTGGATTAACGATGAGTAAGGGCCAAAGCTTGTTTGAAATGGCTGCCACCCTCAATGAATCGGGTAAGCACCAAATTATTGTGGGCAACATGGTTTTAACTGATCAAGACTTAATCGCCTATATGGCTTCATTGGAAAGTGGGGGTGACCGTCATTAATGCGATTGTAGCGTATGTTCAAAAAAATGGGAGTGACCTTTTAACTGCGTTGTGGCAGCATATTACGATTTCGCTCATCGCGATGGTAATCACCATTTTAATCGCTGTTCCACTCGCGATTGTACTCATTAATCATCGGCGAGTTGGCGAGTTTATCTTACAGGTTGCGGGTGTGATACAGACTATTCCCAGCCTCGCCGTATTAGGTATCTTGATTCCGTTTGTTGGTATTGGTACCGTTCCTGCGATTATAGCATTGGTTTTGTATGCAATTATGCCGGTGTTTCAAAACACTTACGCAGGACTCACGAATATCGATCCGGTTTTACTAGAGGCAGCGGACGCCTTGGGCGTAACACCACGATTTAAACTCTTTCGTGTTGAGTTGCCGCTGGCAATGCCCATGATTCTCTCAGGTATTCGAATTGCCACGGTATTAGTCATCGGAACGGCAACACTGGCTGCTTTGATTGGTGGCGGTGGCCTTGGGACATATATCTTACTGGGGATTCAGACAAATAATAATGCGGCTCTCTTAGTGGGAGCGATTTTATCAGCTATTTTGGCTTTACTCGCAAACTTACTGATCAAAGTGTTAGCCAAAGTACCTTTAAAACGCCTAGGAATCGGTGTGTTAGTACTGGCCGTGTTAGGTGTTGGTGGTAGTGTTGGGCATGCATTGTTCACCAAGCCAACTGAAACCATCACGATTGCCGGTAAGTTAGGCGGCGAGCCAGAAATCCTGATTAATATGTATAAGGACCTGATTGAGCAGGATAACTCAAACGTAAAAGTGATTCTAAAACCTAATTTTGGTGGTACCAGTTTTCTATTTAAAGGGTTGCAGAGTGATAAAATTAACGTTTATCCGGAATTTACTGGTACGGTCATGCAATCATTAGTTAAAACGAACAAGGGCGTTAATAAGAATCCTAAAATTGCGTATCAGGATGCCAAACAAGCGTTGAAAAAACAGTTTAACCTGACGTATCTCAAACCAATGGCTTATCAAAATGACTACTCCGTGACCGTTCGTGCTTCGACAGCAAAAAAGTATCATCTCAAAACGGTGTCAGATTTAGCTGCCATTTCAGATCAATTCACTGGGGCGTTTGATCCGGACTTTTATCAACAAGCGGATGGCTATCCTGGCTTAAAGAAGACGTATGGGTTACACCTCAAAGCAGCAAAGACAATGGAGCCGTCGCTACGTTACGAGGCACTTGCCAATGGTCGTGTCGATGTGACGGATGGCTACACGACTGATCCACAGATTAAGGCAGATCACTTGGTCGCGTTGAAGGATGATAAATCGTTCTTCCCTTCTTACCAAGGTGCACCGTTGATGAAGACGTCGTTTGCTAAACAGCATCCAGGTATCGTTAAGAGCCTATCAAAGCTGAGCGGTAAAATTTCAGTCAGTGATATGCAAAATATGAACTATCAAGTCACTGTTAAACATCGAAAAGCAGCAGTGGTTGCGCGAGAATATTTAAAGGCACATGGATATTTGAAGTAATTGGTGAAAAAGACCAAGTTTCGATTTGAAACTTGGTCTTTTTGCTTGAATTTGGTGAGAAAAAACGATCAATCAACAAAATTAGGGAGTCCAAAATTATAATTCCAGGATAAATATAGGTGAATTGAATGAGAACCTTAATTAAATCCGCTTACATCATTAAGAAACGCTTGTGTTTTAGATTTATGGTGGTATAGTATGTTGTGGCAGTTGAGCGGGCGCTCAATTAGCCACCTAATGAATAGAATTGCTTTGAATGTTTGGATCAAAGAAAGCATAACTTGATATGAATTTAAACGGCAACGCTTAACGTTATATCAAATCACGTATTTCGATGACCAACCGAATTTCTAAGCCAATAGAAAAGAGGTTTTAATTGTGAAAGAAGCAGATGAAGAAAAGCGCGCAGGATTCGTCCAAGGTGTTGGCGGTGACGGCAAGAGTTTGGATGAAGTCAATGGGAGTGTGCAAGTTCCTAAGAACGCTGGCTTTTGGAAGACTTTGATGGCCTATACAGGGCCAGGAATCTTAATTGCAGTTGGTTATATGGATCCAGGTAACTGGATTACGTCAATTGCCGGTGGTGCTCAGTTTAAGTACAAGCTCTTAACCGTTGTTTTGATTTCCAGTTTGATTGCTATGTTGCTTCAAGCGATGTCGGCTAAACTGGGAATCGTGACAGGTAAGGATTTAGCGCAACTAACGCGGGAACGGACTTCTAAGAAAATGGGAATCGTTCTTTGGGTGATTGCCGAATTAGCCATTATGGCGACTGATATTGCTGAAATTATTGGTTCGGGTATTGCACTTAAGCTATTATTCCACATCCCGTTAATTGTCGGCATTATCATTACCGCGGCTGATGTTTTGTTGCTGCTGTTATTGATGAAGTTAGGGTTCAGAAAAATTGAAGCGATTGTGGCCACTTTGGTTACTGTCATTTTGTTAGTTTTCGCTTACGAGGTTGCGTTATCAAACCCAAGTATCGCTGGTATCTTGGGCGGTTATGTACCTTCAAGCGACGTGATTACTAACCATTCAATGCTCTACTTGTCCCTTGGGATTGTTGGGGCAACCGTTATGCCCCATGACTTGTATCTCGGTTCTTCAATTTCCCAGACTCGTCAGTTGGATCGTTCGGATCGAAATGACATTGCGAAGGCAATCAAGTTCTCCACAATTGACTCTAACATTCAATTGTTCTTAGCGTTCATCGTGAACAGTTTGCTGTTGATCTTAGGTGCCGCATTATTCTTTGGAACTGATAGCTCACTCGGCCGATTCGTTGATTTGTTCAACGCTTTAAGTAATAGTCAGATTGTTGGTGCGATTGCCAGTCCTATGTTGAGTATGCTCTTTGCGATCGCATTGCTGTCATCAGGTCAAAGTTCAACTATTACTGGGACGCTTTCCGGTCAAATTATCATGGAAGGGTTTATCCGTCTTCGAGTACCATTGTGGGTACAACGGTTGGTGACACGATTACTCTCAGTTACACCAGTTTTAATTTTCGCGATTTACTATCATGGTAACGAAGCTAAAATTGAAGATTTACTGACCATTTCGCAAGTGTTCCTGAGTATCGCTTTACCGTTTGCCGTCATTCCCCTAGTAATCTTTACCAGTAGTAAGACCTTAATGGGCGAATTTGCTAACCGTACTTGGGTCAAGTACAGTGCTTGGGTGATTACTGTTGTATTGATCATCTTGAACATTTACCTGATTGGTCAAACGTTGATGCCGTACATTGAAACGTTCTTGACCGATATTCAAAAAATAATGTAGCTAAAAAAGGGTGGGTACCAGTAACGACAGATGGGGCCGCCCCTTTTTAGTAAAATCATTGCAACCAGTTGAACATAAAAATCAAGGATGGGTGACATGGTAAAAAACGCAACCAAAAGTGATCATCAACGGGAAAAGATTATTAGTATTGCCCGGGAAATGTTTGCGGAAAATGGTTTTGAAGCAACAACAACACGTAAAATTAACCAAGAAGCGGGAATTGCTGAGGGGTTAATGTACTATTATTTTCCACATGGTAAACGCGAAATTCTGGATACTATTGTGTATCAAGGCATCACAGAACGAATGAAACAGGTACACTTTACGTTAACGGACTGTGAATCAACTGATGATTTAGAACAGCGATTACTAACGGTCTTCAAACGAGTTTGGTCGATTTTTCAAAATGAGGAAAACTACCAATCGTTCATGATAACGATTCGTGAACGGATGCTACTATCACAAGGACAGGCCGATTGGTTATTGGGTGTGCTCAATGGTTTGGTGGATCAAATTGCGGTTCAATTTAAGGCAATTTCCGCCATTTTACCAATTCAGTCGGATCAGTGTCATCCATTGGCACGCGTTGTTGTCTCAATTTATCAAAAGGTGATCTACGATGAATTATTAATTAAAAATAATCGTCATATGACACCTGAGATAACGGCCCAGTTACAGCCACAACTCCACTTAGTGTTGGGACTATTGCAAGCGGCGTAAGCTTAAACGATATGGTTAACGGGTGATTTTGATAATCTAAAAATGAAAAGAAGAAACGTTGATATACCAACGCTTCTTCTTTTTTCTTGATTCAGGCTCTATTATTGCTGTGGCAGAAATCGTCGCACGAATTTGTAAATCACATATAAGCAGCTCACAGAGCATACTGTATTAGTGATAATCCAAATGGTTGTTTCCCAAAAAGGTAACTCCGGCGTGACTTGCAGTGTCCAAATGACCCCGACTATCCCGCCGAGCATTTCTAGCCAAGTAGGAATGGGGGTATGGCTATCTTTGATTAACACTTTTACAATATTTTTGGTCATTGCCAAGTCATTAAAAGCAATCAGGTTCAGGACCGAGAAAATTAAGAACAGTACAACTCTTGTATGAATAGTCTCGTCTAAGTATATCGTTGCCTCCGCTGCGAAAAATACTCCAAGTATAACGACGAGCCCCTTTTTAATGAATGTGAGCATCAATGTTAGTTACCACGCTTCCAGGAAATTTTTTTAAACAGATTCTTTGATCTGACATTTGAAACAGTGCTTTTACACCAGTGTAGCAGAGTGCAACCAGAAATTAAGAACGAGATAGTTTACCTCAGGTCATGACAACAACTGTTGACGGAGATAGTTAGCTGACAGTCGACGAACCACATAAAAAGCACCTCAATAGGTTATATTGAGGTGCTTTGACGTAATTGAACAATTAATTGTTACAGTCGTTGTAGCCTTAGAGCATTAACAATAGCAATCAGCGTCACACCGACATCTGCGAAGACCGCTTCCCACATGCCAACAATGCCAACGGCACCAAGTGCTAGAAACACGATTTTGACAAGCAAGGCGAACGTAATGTTTTCCCAAACGATGGTTTTCGTACGCTTGGCGATTTTCATCGCAACATTGATCTTAGTCGGCTGGTCATCCATGATGACGATGTCGGCTGCCTCAATCGCAGCGTCCGCACCGAGACCACCCATTGCAATTCCAACATCAGCGCGTGCTAGGACGGGGGTATCGTTGATGCCATCACCAACGAAAGCAACACGGTGATTTTTGGCATGCGCGGCCTGTGTGAGTGTTTCGATGGCAGTTACTTTTTGTGCAGGCAACAGGTCGGACTTAACATGGGAAATACCAAGTTGTTTACCGATTCGATCAGCAATATGACGATTATCACCTGTGAGTAAAACCGTTTGAATATCATGTTGCTTCAATGCAGTAATGGCTGATTCAGCATCTGGTTTTGGTTGGTCGGCAACCGTGATTTGGCCAACGTATTGACCATCAAGGGCGACGTTGACGCAAGTGCCGGTCAATTCGATATCAGTGAGTTTGATCTGGTGAGCAGCCAGTGCTTGTGCATTACCGATAATGACACCCTGGCCGTTCACGGTGGCACTGATACCATGACCGGCTGTTTCAGTGATATCTTGTACATCATAGTCAACCAGATTATCTGGATATGCGGCGACAACTGACTGGGCAATGGGGTGATTAGAATGTTGTTCAACGGCCGCTGCCAAACCAAGTAACTCGTGAGCGGTCATCGGTGCAACTGGTGCAATTTTGCTAACCGTAAATTTCCCTTGAGTTAAAGTACCGGTTTTATCAAATGCAATCGTGTCAACGTGATTGAGCACTTCAAGGAAGTTACTTCCTTTAATCAACACACCGTGACGAGAAGCAGCACCGATACCGCCGAAGAAGCTGAGCGGCACTGAAATAACCAGTGCACACGGACAACTGATGACAAGGAAAACCAGCGCACGGTTGATCCAGGTCGCCCAGGTTCCTAGACCTGTCAGCGGTGGTACAATGGCCAGTAGTAGGGCCAGTCCAACGACGACCGGTGTGTAAATCCTTGCGAAACGCTTGATAAACTTCTCCGTTGTCGTCTTCTTTTGACCAGCATTTTGGACAAGGTCCAGGATATGAGCAATTGTGGATTCCTGATAAGGTTTCGTAACCTGAACTTCCAGCGCACCAGTTAAGTTGATGGTACCGCTGAGCACTGTGTCGCCGGTTTTGACATCGCGTGGTAGTGATTCACCAGTTAGTGCTGACGTGTCTAGACTAGATTGTCCAGCGACTAACTGACCATCAAGGGCAACGCGTTCACCAGGTTTTATGAGCATGATTTGGCCCGGTTGAACCTGCTCAGGTTTCATGGCTTTTGGCCCGGTCGGTGTTTTGACAGTAGCTGTTGTCGCCTTGACTTTGAGGAGTGCCGTGATAGATTGTTTGGATTGGTTAACCGCGATATCTTCGAATAAATCGCCAATTTGATAGAATAGCATTACTGCGATGGCTTCAGCGTAGTCACCGAGGGCCAGTGCACCGACCGTCGCAATCGTCATTAAAAAGTTTTCATCAAAGAGATCACCAACCGCAATGTTTTTAATGGATTGACGAATCACCGGAAAGCCAATGATGAGGTAAGCCAGTAAGTAGAAGAAAATAGTTAACTGTGATACTGGAAAATGAAGGGTTATTAATAATATAATGGTTGAGCTAGCTATCATAAGTAGTTCAAGCTTATGATCGATGAGTCCCCGCAGTGTTTGACGCGAGCGGGAGGAGATTGTTAAAGATTTCATCATAATCACCTCAATACGTATTAACATATGAACATATCTCAATATGTATTGTAACTGCTTTCTTTATAGAAAGCAACAGTAGTTGAAGATTATCACTAAGATAGGGGAAATCCCCTAAACGGAGGCAATACGAATCAATGGAAGATCCTAAACATCTTGAAATTGTTGACCACCTAAAGCATCATTTGGTGGTCTCATCAGAACTAGAGCGTGTGGTGGCACTGTTTAAGGCGCTCGGTGACGTGACGAGAGTTCGCATTATTTTAGCGTTAGCGCAAACGACACTCAGTGTGACCGAGTTGACGGAAGTCCTTGATCTAAATCAGTCCACGGTCTCACACCAACTCAGTTTGCTCAAGCAGCAGAACCTGGTTAAAGGCACACGCAATGGCAAAAATATTCATTACGAATTATCCGATCGACACATTATGACAATTGTCGGGCAAGTGAAGGCCCACGTTACTGAACATGGTGAATAGCTGACAGACGTTTCCAGTCTCAAAAATAATAAGAGTACGAAGCTTGCTCAAAAGGAGCAGATCGTACTCTTTTTAGTTTGGGCGAAGTCTCGTAAACCTTAAATAGGTGAGTGTCCCTGTCCCACCCCTAGTATCTTAAAGTTGCACTGGCGAGTAAGGGCAATCCCTAAATTCAATCAGTTATCATTGACAAATGTAAACCCCGGGGGTAGTATTTAATCAAGGTTTACAAATGTAAACGATAAAAGTCATTAAGAGGGGGATTCCCATGATTAAGCTCATTGTATTGATTGCTGGTTTAGCAATTATTGGATTTATCGGGTGGTGGTTCTTTGGTAAGCACGAAGTAGCTGCTCAAACTGCTGAGGTAACTGATAACGTTCAGGAAGTGGATGTTGATGTCAACGGTGGTTATTCACCAGAACAAGTTGTTTTAAAGCAGGGTGTGCCAGCAGTGTTAAACTTTACGCGCCATGACCCATCTAGCTGTTTAGACCGGGTGGTATTTCCAGATTTCGGCATCAATCGTGCATTGCCAAAGGGGCAATTAGAAGCAATCAAAATCGACACCAGCAAGGCCGGCGAGTACCAGTGGGCTTGTGGGATGGATATGTTTCACGGCAAGTTAATTATTAAGTAATTCAAGAATATCGAACTTTGAGGAGGAAATAATTATGAGTGAAAACGTACAAAAGGCAAGTGTTGAAGTAGCAGGCGGGTACAAACCAGATGTTGTCACTTTGAAACAAGGTGTTCCAGCAACGATTAGTTTTACGAGAACGAACGATCAAGGTTGTTTAGACGTTGTTCACTCTAAGGATTTTGGCTTTGAAGAGGCCCTTCCGTTGAATGAAACGAAAACGGTGACAATCAATACCGATAAGGCAGGTGAATATAGCTTTAGTTGCGGTATGGATATGTTCTTTGGGAAAGTGGTGATTGAGTAATGAGCATCACGGCTCGATTCTGGGTGTCATTGGTACTGTCTTTACCAATGTTGGCTGAAATGATATTTCATCCGTTTGGCTGGATGTTGCCTGGGGGCGAATGGACGATGCTGGCATTAACAACCGTCATCATGGCAGTTTCGGCCGGTCCATTTCTCCAAAGTGCCTGGTCGTCATTTAAGAAGCACCATTCCAACATGGATACCTTAGTGGCGATTGGAACTGCAACAGCCTACTTCTATAGTATCTATGCGATGATTACGCACCAAGCCGTATTCTTTGAGAGTGCCGCTTTCGTCACAACGTTTGTTCTGCTGGGCCAAGTCTTTGAAGAACGGATGCGTAACAATGCATCGAGTGCGGTCGAAAAACTCGTTAACTTACAAGCCAAGGAAGCGGAAGTTTTACGTGACGGTCAGCTGGTCAAGGTACCGTTGGACGAAGTTGTCGTTGGTGATTTAATTCGGGTTAAACCCGGTGAAAAGATTGCCGTAGATGGGATTATTACTGACGGTCAGTCGTCAGTAGATGAATCAATGGTGACTGGTGAGAGTATGCCAGTTGAAAAAAAGTCCGGCGACCGTGTGATTGGCTCAACCATCAATAGTAACGGGACGTTTACGTTCCGAGCTGAAAAAATTGGCCGTGATACGATGCTGTCACAAATCGTTGAGCTGGTTAAAAAAGCCCAGACAAGTCACGCACCCATTCAAAAGTTAACGGATAAAGTTTCTGACATTTTTGTCCCAGTTGTTTTGATTATCGCGATTCTCACTTTCTTAGTCTGGTACGTCTTTCTGGGTGCCAGTGTCGCTAATGCGTTGATTTTCGCAGTTTCCGTCGTCGTCATTGCCTGCCCATGTGCACTTGGTTTAGCGACACCGACTGCCTTAATGGTTGGGACTGGTCGTTCAGCTAAGATGGGTATTTTGATTAAAAATGGTGAAGTTCTGGAAGCGGTCAATGATGTGACGACCGTTGTCTTCGATAAAACTGGAACGATTACCATGGGTAAACCTGAAGTGACGGACGTCGTTGGTAACCACCAGCAAGTGTTAACTGTCGCTGCCAGTCTTGAAAGTGCTTCTGAGCATCCACTGGCCGCCGCTATTTTAGTCAAGGCTACCTCGGATCAATTAACGGTCCCAGCAGCTAGCGATTTCAAGGCCATTGAAGGTAAGGGGGTTCAAGCTACTGTTGATGGTAAACAGGCGTTTGTTGGTAATGATAAACTGTTGATTGATTATGAGATTGATGCATCACTGAAGCAACAAGTCCAGCAATTACAAGACGAAGCCAAAACAGTGGTTTTCGTTGGCTTTGATCACCAGGTTATTGGCGTTATTGCCATTCAGGATGCACCTAAACCAACATCTAAGGAAGCCATCGCGGCGCTTAAATCTCGTGGGTTAAAAACAGTGATGCTGACTGGTGATAACCAGCGTGTTGCCCGGGCAATTGCTGATCAGGTCGGTATCGATGATGTCATTGCCGATGTTTTACCAGGTGATAAGGCGGACCATGTTAAGGCCCTGCAGGCAGATGGTAAAGTCGCCTTCGTTGGAGACGGCATTAATGATGCGCCGGCTCTGACGGTTGCCGACGTTGGCATCGCCATGGGTTCTGGGACTGACATTGCCATCGAGTCTGGCGGTATCGTGTTGGTGAAGAATGATTTAAGGGACGTCGACCGGGCCTTAGCCCTCAGCAAGAAGACCTTTAATCGAATCAAATTAAACCTGTTCTGGGCGTTTGTCTATAATGTGCTAGGGATTCCAGTAGCTGCTGGTGTCTTCTTTGCCATCGGGTTAACCTTGAGTCCAGAGCTAGCTGGATTAGCAATGGCCTTTAGCTCACTATCCGTTGTAACCAGTTCAGTTCTGTTGAATAAAGCTAAAATTTCAACCAATGTTTCGTCAACAACTGCCTAACATTTTTGTGAGAGAGTCCCACGTGACCAGTTTTGGTTACGTGGGATTTTTTTAAATTAATGGGCGACGGCTATCGTAGTTAACTATAGTGATCTATTTTCACGAGTTAGATTAAAACTCTCAGCTAGCTCCAATTTTCCTATTATTGATTTCCTGTATAATGAACAGTCGAAGTTTTTAGAAAGCGGGAATTAAACGTGAAATCAGATAAACAAGCACCCCAAGGTAATTTTATTGGGCTCGTGCCGTTAATTTTCTTCTTGGTGTTGTACATTAGCTCAGGGCTACTGACCGGGAGCTTTGATAATATGCCATTATTAGTTGCTATGATGCTGGCCAGTGTAGTGGCCTTTTTACTTAAAGGCGATCATCGAGAAGATACGTTTAGCGATAAACTCACCATCTTTTTTAAGGGTGCTGGACAAGAAACGATGATCTTGATGATCATTATTTTTATGTTGGCTGGTGCCTTTTACTACGTTACAAAGTCAATGCACGCTGTCCAGACAATTACTAATATTGGTCTGACGTACTTACCCAAGTCGTTCTTAGTACCAGGCGTGTTCATTTTAGGTTGTATCCTAAGCTTTGCCATGGGGACTTCAATGGGAACTGTTGCAGCGTTAATGCCAATTGCAGCTAGTATCGCTCAGATTGCTCACATTAACATGGCACTGATGGCCGGCGTGGTCGTGAGTGGCGCTATGTTCGGGGATGACCTCTCGCTAATCTCTGGTTCAGCGATTGTCTCCGCAAAAACACAGGGCGTAACAATTTTTGAAAAATTCAAGACGAACACCATCATGGTAATTCCAGCGGTGCTCATTACCATCGCCCTTTTAATGACTGTCTCAGTTGGTCATGCGAACTTGAGCGGGCTCGGGGCGATTCACTGGATTAAAATTTTACCCTATGTGGTCGTTATCGTGTTATCCTTTATGAACTTAAACGTGCTGGTAGTGTTACTAATGGGAATCGTCACGGCAATCGCTATCGGTATGGGTTATGGTGATTTTGATTTCATCGGCGCATTAGACGCGGTTCATAAGGGTATGCTTTCGATGGCTGACATTTCATTTATCTCGATTGTTGTTGGTGGTCTTGCACAACTGATGCATCATATGGGTGGTATTTCGTGGCTTTTGAATAAAATAACGAAGCATGCTAATGGGGCCTTGGGTGGCAAATTTGCGATTGCATTTTTGATCCTACTCCTGGACTTGATTACCACCAATAACACGGTTTCAATTATGATTGCGGGGCCAATTGCCAAGGATTTATCGGATACTTACCATATCTCAAAGTCGTATACTGCCAGTATTCTTGATATTTTCTCGTGTGTGGGTCAGGGGATCATCCCCTATGGCGGTCAGTTATTAATGGCTGCTGCAATCGCACAAGTTTCGGCGGCATCGATTGTACCGTACAGTTGGTACTGTATCGTGCTTGGCATTGTGTCCATCGTATTCTTAGTTAGTCGCTTTTCGCCAAAAGATCGACGGTTACAGGCAATTTAGTGATGGAGGAGAAAGTGATGGTTGATTGGCAATATGGGAACTATAATTTACTGTTCTGGGTGCTGACAATTGTGTGTTTGTTTCCGATGACCCTGATCAAGGATTGGCAACTGTCGATCGGTTACGTCATCGTTGTGATTGCCGTTTTGTGGGCCAGTTCGGCGTGGTTTGAAAGACGACACCCAAAGTATCAACAACGCAATCGGACGACTACCATCTCGCACATACGCGGGTACAGTGCAACAGTCTGTGTCATTATTTTAATTGGTATCATGGTATTAGATGAAAATGCGTATCAGGGTGCGCAGTTCTTACTTGTCTTTACTTTGGTTGGTATTCCTAACATTGTCGCTGCTTACTTTTCTAAATTAATTAATTCGTTTGATAATGAGTAACCGCAATAGTTTACGGTTATTTGCAGATTATAATCGATTAAAAAACACGCCATCTACCAATTATTGGAAGATGGCGTGTTTACTTTGTGGGTAAGCATTAAAATTGATGCCGGAAATATACGTGAACGAACCTAATCGTTCAAGGTAAACTGGAGCTTCATCTGAGGTTCACCCAAAGCGAGCATCTGACCTAAAAGCTTGTTTGAGTTTTGCTGTGTAATATCAGCCATTTGTTGGTTAACCTTTTCAAGGTAGGCGGGTAAGTCGCTCTGTTGTGTCGCGGTCTGATCCGTCTTAATTTGAAGGTTACGGCAAGCAGCAACGGTGTTTTCTTCGAAGAGGTTTTCTTGATCTTCGTAAAGGCCAAAGTTGTGGTCGCCCATTAAAGCCAGTACGTTTGGTAACCAGTACATATTAGCGGGGTTGCAATCACCCGTGGTGTTCTTATAAGACGTTGGGGTGTCGTTAATGTTGGCATAGAATGGCACGATTGCGTTAAACGTGTTAGGACCAAAAGCTAACCAGTGAATACCAGCAATTTCAGCTGGTACGTCATTTCTGATTTGTAAAATGTGGAGTTCCTGGTTTCGGTTAATGCCGATTGGCCGGAATTGTTTCTTTTGATCCTCAGTACCCGTACCGTAAGGATCATAAGGTGTGTTTTGGTAGTGTGAACTTAACACGAACTTCATGTCTTCAATGCTGATTTTCTTTGAAGTACGGCAAATGAATGGCAAATCTTGGTCAATTGGTGTAGTTTCAAACTCTGGATTAAAGTACTTTTGGCCATACCAAGCACGAGGGTTGTTGTAACGGGTATCCTTGATAGTTGCACTACCGAAAATGTGACGCAGGTTAACCTGGTCAGTATCAGGATTCATATGGTAGGTCTTGATGATTTCAGGGAGATCCTTAGCGTACAAAGTGTCATCTGAATCAAAGTCAAATTGATCAATGTTCATGCGGTTAGGGGCAATAACGTAAGCATCGTCAGGAATCCGAATTGCTGCCCAGTGGTGCCCACCAATGGACTCGAAGTACCAGACTTCATCTTTATCAGAGAAAGCCATAGCGTTTAATTCATATGTCCCATATTGTTCAAGCAGTGCGCCTAAGCGCTCAACACCTTCTCGAGCAGAATGGATGTATGGCAGTGTTAAGGTAGTGATATCTTCTTCACCAATACCATCATCAACAAGTGGATCGGCACCTAAAATTCGTGAATTTGAGGTGATTGTTTCAGTGGCGGTCATTGCGACGTTATCACTGTTGATGCCAGCTGCGGCCCAGATACCATGGCCGTCAGTTGCATCTGGTGTTGACGTGTAACGAAGGGGGTTATCAGGTAAATCAATTTCAACTTTACTCAAGACGGCCTTATAGTGCTTAGGCTGGTCAGCTGGTTGAACAACCACAAACTTTTGTGGGTTTAATGGTCCAGCGCCGTCTTCGTTTCTTGCAATCATTGTAGAGCCATCGATGGAGGCGTTCTTTCCTACTAAAATAGTGGTACAAGAACCCTTGATCCGTTTTGTCATAACAGCATCTCCTCGTTTATTGTGGTTACATGGCCATTGTAAAACAGAACATGGGACTGAAACAACCCGTTTGCATATGGGATTTGAGTGAAGATGGGTGTTATGATGTCATATCGTGAGAGAGTAGGGCGAAAATGACAATTCAGACAAAATAATGTTGATTTGACGTCAAAATGTTTCACATGAAACATCTGGTAAAAAATCTGTGATTTAATCGGTGAGTGGCATCAGAATTATACCAAACAAGATAAATATCGCTAATTTTGACACACGTATGAGCTTTTTAATTGGTTTGACAAGGGCCGACAACACAAAATACGGCATCACAACAAAGTTAATCAGTTGTGATGCCGCATTCGTTATTACAATGACTTAACTAAGATGTTCGATTCGTTTAACTGCCAAAGTTTGATATAACCAAGCACCCATTAAGCAAGTGACAATATCGGCGATGGGTTGTGCCCAAACAACACCGGTGTAGCCAAAGAAGTGTGCAGCAATCAAAATAATGACGTAAAAGATCACGCCTTGTCGAGAGATTGACATCAGCAGCGCACCCAGTGGGCTACCAATTGATTGAAACATGGTTGTGAACACCAAAACGCCACCAATAAAGGGCGTCGAAATCAAGAAAATGCGTAACATGGTTGTTCCGGCCTCAATAACGGCCTGATTGTTCAAGAAGAGACTGACCGCGTGGGGCGCGAGAATCATGAGAATAATTGCAAGAATGAACGAATAGCCCATATTAACGAGCAAATCAAACCGAACAGTTTGCTTAAAACGTTTCATATTCTTGGCGCCAAAAGTGTAGCCAATCAAGGGCTGCGCACCGAATGCAAAGCCAACCATCACCAAGGTCACAATGGTGTAGATTTTCATAACGATGCCTAGCGCAGCAACTTGAGTTGGACCATAAGCGGCCAAATAACGATTAAGCATCGCGGTCCCGAAGGCGGTCATGACGTTGGTGATTGCAGCAGGGATACCGATTAAGAGCACCTGACGAATATAGCTAGAAGAGATTCGGTGTTGGCTAAACGACATGGAAATGACTTTACAATACTTAAATGTGAGCCAGATGAACGTTAAATCGGTGAAGGCGTAGCCGATAATGGTCGCCAGTGCAGCACCAGCGCCACCGAGGTGAAAGGATAGGATTAAGATTGGGTCTAAGATGATGGTGACGACCGTGCCAACAACAGCGCCAATCATTGATTGAACCGCTAAACCCTCAGTTCGAATGAGGTTATTGGGGACCAACGACACAATAATTAACGCGGCACCCATCGACATGATACGATAAAAGTCTGCTGCGTAGGCATAGGTCTGTGCGGTTGCACCAAACATGTATAGAATTGGTCGTTGAAAAATTAATAAAATGGCGGTAACCACTAGGCCTACCACAATCGCAGCGTAAAAGCAGAAACTGCTAATTTTGGTGGCGTCGTTGTAATCTTTCTGTCCCATTAAGCGTGAAATAATGGAACTACCACCTAAGCCGAAAATATCGCCAATTGCGAGAAGAAGGGAAAATAGCGGTGTACATAGTGAAACACCGGCGACGAGATCGGTATTTTGAGTCTGCGAAACAAAAAAAGTATCCGCCAGGTTGTAAATCATACTGACGACCATCCCCAGTACCACTGGAAAGGCGAGCTTAAAGTAGGCCTTTGGTATGGGAGCTTGTTCAAATAATTCCTGCATGAAGTCACGTCCTAATTTATCATGATTAAATGTATGTATGGAAAATAATTCCGAATATGTTTATTATAGGCGGGCAAGTTGGCAAAATGTAAGCAATTTCCAAATTTCGTTAAGTTAATCTTAAAATCAGGTTATTTTAAGAACGCTTAAGGTTGAATGACCATAATGAAGCTATGATGATAAAAAGGCGGCGAGAAGAATGAAACAACACGCAACGCAACCCCGTCATGGCAGACGATGGTTGATTATGATTGTGACGTTTTTAGTCGCATTAGGAATCGGCAGTTTTGGTTATGCGAGTTATTACCATCAGCGGTTTAAGCCGACTCAAATTAACGGTGTAACGGTGACTAATTTAACGGTAGCTCAAGCAACCCAAAAGTTAAACCAGGCGGCTACCCAGAATTCTAGCGCATCAATCACGATGTCAGCTTCTAAAGTGGCGGTGACGCAGGCAAAGGTCAAGCAGTTATTAACAAAGCGCAATACTGACAGCCATCCAGTTAAAACAGTCAAAATGACGTTAACGCAGACGATTTCAGCCTCACAGCAAAAATATCGGTTAACAACGTTATTGACCCAATTCAAACAAAAAATAGCAACAATCAATGCGAATCGAACCAAACCGGTTGATGCGAAGGTCATTTTAAAGAATGGTCAAATCAGCGTCCAGGCCGGTAAAGCGGGTAATACGCTCGATGAAGCTAAAATGGTTGCCACGTACAAGCAGCAGGCGCAAACCGCCAGTGTTATCAGCGTAAAAAAGGTAACGCAACAAGCAGTGAGTGCTAATAGCAACACGCTTTCACAAACTAAGGCAAAACTACAGAAATTACTGAGTCAAACAGTTACGGTGGCCTTTCCAAGCAAGACAATTACATTTAAAGCGAGCGATTATTTGAAAAATGGGACGGCAACAGCGGCTGGCAGCTATCAATTTGATACTTCGTCACTTAAACAATATATTGCCCAACTTGCTTCGAAATATGATACTGAGGGGAAAGCAGCCAAGTTTAAGACGCATAGTGGCACTACAATCACGGTACCATCAGGCGGTACTTACGGATGGTCAATTTCACAAAGTAAACTAACCAACCGAATTTTATCAGGTTTCGAAAATTCAGCTAGTCAATCAATTAACTTGAAGGACTACGTAACGGGAACTGGATATGGTAAAGCTAATACGGTCGGCAATACGTACATTGAAGTGGATCTGAAAACGTTGCGTGAGTACGCCTATGTGAATGGCAAGCTGAAGTTTTCAACTAAGGTCATGTCAGGCACTATCACTGGCGGCAATCAAACGCCTCAAGGTATTTACTACATTATGTATAAGCAACGGAACACCACGTTAACGGGTGACAACGATAACGGGTCGACGTATCATTCAAAGGTTAAGTATTGGATGCCAATTACGAATTCCGGTGTCGGCCTGCATGATTCGTCGTGGCAACCAAGTTACGTTTATGGTAATACCAGTTACCGTAGCGATTATCACTCACATGGATGTATCAATAATCCACCGTCGAAAATGGGCGCCTTATATGCACTGGCATACGCAGGCGAGCCGGTTATTGTTTACAATTAATCGTTTTTTGAATTAAGTCACTGAGAAAAGTCCATATTGGCAAAAATCGGATGACATCCTTAACTCAAAATCAATTAACGGTTGAAATTAATTTCAAAACTTTTATCTAGCCTTAACGTGTGATAAAACTCAAGTCCCGGCCATAGAAGCCAAAAAAGTGTGAATTCCCAAAAAATTGAGGAATTCACACTTTTTTGGCTTCTATTCTGGGACCTAAACGAGTTTTGTCACACTCTCTTTTTCTGTATAATGATATAGCGTAAAGTAGATACTATGAGTTAACGGGGAGATAGGAGGACGATGGTGTGAAACAAATCATACGAAACAGTGTTTTAATCATGGTTGGAGCCGTCATTTACGCCCTTGCGATTAACTATTTTCTGATACCGAACCGAATTGGTGAGGGTGGTGTGACGGGGCTGACTGCGATTGGGTATTATACGCTAAAAATTTCACCGGCGTTAACGAACTTAGTGTTAAACGGGATTTTAATGCTCGTCGGTTGGCGTTACCTGAATCGTCAGACCGTTTATTACTCACTTTGGGCAGTATTATGGATTTCGATTTTCTTAAAAATACCGGTTTTTATGCCTTATCAGACGAGCCAGACTTTAATCGCTGCTGTGACCGGCGGTGTTTTGATGGGGATTTCAATGGGGCTGATTTTTCGAGCTGGCGGTACAATTGCTGGTAGTACGATTTTAGCCAAAATCGTTAATCGTTACCTGGGCATTCGGAACGGTTCGGCCATGTTATTTTTTGATTTGAGTGTGGCGATTCCTTCTGCTTACGTCATTGGGTTTCAAAATATGCTCTTAACGGTGGCAGAATTGTATGTTTCGGCTGTTGTTTTAAATAAGTTTTTGGATGCAGTCGGTGCCAAACGGTCAGTCATGGTATTCTCTGAGCATAACCAAGAGATTGGCCAAGCCCTTTCGAGTCAACTGGGTCAGGGTGTCACGATGTTAAACGCAACGGGATTTTATCGACAACGGCGTCAAGATGTGTTGTATTACATCTGTAGCCAGCAAAATTGGACACGTGTGATGCCTATCATTGCAGCTATTGATCCAGAAGCACTCGTTGTGACGGATCAAATTCGCAGTGTTCGTGGCGTTAATTTAAGTAAACTGTGACCGCAATTAAAATCGACAAAAAAGTGACCCAAACGGGTCACTTTTTTTGTGCATAAGAGTCTATCGAATAACAAGTACTGAAATGGGGGCATACTTTGCCATGTAAGCTGCCTGACTACCGAAGCGGCGTTTAAGCCCCTTTTTGGCGATGGAGCCAATCAGCAATAGATCCGGTTTAACGTGTGGAATCACATCGCGAACGATAGTCTCACCTGGGTTACCTTCAGAAACTAGGGCGTTTACCTTTTCAATGCCAGCGTCTTGCGCTTGTTTGAGGTAAACCTTGATGTGTTCCTCCAATTCGCTACGTTCACCATGGATATAATCTTTATCAAGTGCTTGATAGACACTCATATCATGGCTCTCTAAAACTGAAACGATTGTTAAGCGAGCGTCGTTTTGTTTGGCGGTACTAATCGCATATTGGAAGGCTAAAAGAGCGTCAGCGGAGTCGTCAACACCGACAAGAATGTGTTTAAAATTTGTTTTTGTCATCGTGTTCCTCCCATCAAAGTGCGTTGTCCACACCGCCGAGTTTAGCGGCTAGACGACGATTTCCTTTATATAAATCGTAAATGGTCCAAACAAGCAATAACATCACTGCGGCAATTAGCAGGTATGCGATATTATCTGCTAATGCAAGTTGTGCACTAGAGGCGTTTTCGCCGAAGAAGCCTTCGATGTTGCCTGGTAGGCCCTTCATGTTGAGGCCTGTTAAGGCAATTACTGAGAACCAACCTAGAACCTTAATGATGGGCGAGTTCTTAAAACGATCACCCATTTCTAGTTTACTGTCAGTCATCATAAGCAGCGGCAGCATTGAAAATGGTAGCGCGAAGGCCAAGAAGACTTGCGAATTATTCATCAAAGCATTGAGGGCTTCATGTTGCTGAATGGCGCCTTTACCGCCCGTCATGGCAACACAAATCAGTACGGGGATAACAGAAATTAAACGGGTTACAAGGCGACGAAGCCAGAGTGGCATGCGCATGTGCACAAAGCCTTCCATGATAACTTGACCAGTAAGTGTTCCCGTAATGGTTGAGTTTTGACCGGAAGCTAGAAGCGCAACAGCGAATAGGACGGACAAGATACCAGATTTGGCGACACCAATGAGGACACCGTTACTGAGCATTGATGTATCTGATAATGCTTGGAATAGGCCAAAGAATGAGGGATCCTTTACAGCGCCAGTCTTGAAGACAGCGACACCCATAATTAATAGTAATGCGTTAACGAAGAAGGCTGCGGTTAACTGAATGTTAGAATCCCAAGTTGTGAACCGAACAGTCCGAGCGACATCTTCTTCATCGGTATGATCAATCTTACGAGTCTGAGAAACTGCCGAATGTAAGTACAGGTTATGCGGCATGACGGTAGCCCCAATAATCCCTAAGGCACCAGATAGTGGTGTGTCACCGCCAACCTTAATTGACGAGGAGAAGGTGTCAGCGGTTGGAATGAAGCCACCCATGACAGCACCCCAATTAGGATCTGATAGAGCAACTTGATAAGCAAAGACGAATAGGATGACCAGAATTAAACAAACCACAATGGCTTCGATTTTTCGGAAGCCAATTTTCGTTAATAATAGCAGTAATAATACGTCAAATACGGTGATGAAAACGGCGATCACAAGTGGTATGTGGAACAGTAAGTATAAGGCAATGGCAGCACCGATAACTTCGGCAATGTCAGTGGCCATAATGGCTAACTCGGTTAGGATCCAAAGAACGATTCCAAGCGATTTGCTGGTTCGCGCGCGAATGGCTTGCGCGAGGTCCATCTGACTCACGATGCCAAGTTTAGCCGCCATGTATTGCAGTAACATCGCAATCAAACTTGACATTAAGATAACAGACATTAATAGATACTGGAAATTTTGACCACCGGTAATGGAAGTCGACCAATTACCTGGATCCATGTACCCTACAGCAACAAGTGCGCCAGGGCCGGAGTACATAAAGAGTGTGCGCCAGAATCCTTTGCCTTTCGGAACTTCAATAGAACCATTGATTTCTTCCAAGGATTTGCCATTGGCATATTCAATCAAATGGTGTTTGCGTGGTGTTTTTTCATCGTTCAAAACGAAATACCACCTTTCATAAATTTTGAATCCGTGTTCATTGTACATTTATTATTTAGAATGTAAAATACTTTTTAGGTTATCCTTAACTTTTGATGCAACTAATACAACGCTTACATTGCTGTTATTATGGCGATTCCGAATTACTTGAAAAATAAACAAAAAAGTTAGGCTAGACGAATTAGAATCTTCTTAAAATAGTAATAGAAATAGCTTGCGTTTCACATTATTAATATTTAATCTTATAGATAACAATAAAGAAAGAAGGGATTCCATTGAGGGACAGATTCGTTAATCTGGCAATTCCAGACCGCTAATTTTTCTAATTTTGAAAGGATGATCATTTAATATGGCAACAGAAGATAATCAAGTTACAACCACGGCAACCGACGAAAAAACAGACGCCGGACCCAGCCAGCAACAAATTTGGCGCCAATCAACTTCAACGCTTGAGCAGCAATGGCAGACCGACTGTGAGAATGGACTTAGCGCAACTGAGGCTAAACAACGACTTGCAAAGCACGGGCCTAACGAGCTAGAAGCGAAGAAAGTGTCAAACTTGTTGCGGTTCTTAAAACAGTTCAACAACAGCATCATCTATATTTTGGCTGCTGCTGCAATCATCACATTCCTACTTCACCGCTATTCTGATTCGGTGGTTATTGGATTGGTGATTATCGCGAACGCTTTTATTGGCTACTTCCAAGAGATTTCAGCTGATAACGCCCTTGCTAAAATTCAAGAGTTACTTGTTTCGGAAAGTTTTGTGATCCGAGATGGGCAGAAAATGACGCTACCATCTCGTGAATTAGTGCCAGGTGATATCGTTCGGCTTGAAGCCGGAGATTCAGTTCCGGCTGACTTGCGTTTAGTAGAAGCAGATAATTTAAAAATTCAAGAATCCGTCTTAACCGGTGAAACGGACTCCGTTGAAAAAATTGAGGAGCCCATTGAGGCTGAGACGGTGCCATTAGCTGAACGTTACAACCAAGCGTTTGCTTCGACCGCAGTTACCAGTGGCTCCGGCCTTGGTGTCGTTGTCGCAACGGGCGCAAATACCGAAATTGGTAAGATTCAACAAGACGTTGCGGACGTGAAAGTTAAGCCAACACCGCTGATGCAAAACTTGAACCGACTTGGTTTCGGGTTGTCATTAGCTATTGTGATTGCCGCCGTTCTGCTATTTATCTTAGGGGCAATCATTCAAGTCTATAGTTTACCAACCTTGTTAATCGCTGTAATTACTATGGTGGTTGGTTCAATGCCTGAAGGCCTGCCTGCTAGTACCTCGGTTGTTTTAGCCATGGGAACGCGTCAGCTGACGAAGCAAAATGCCATCGTTAAAACGTTGCCGGCTGTGGAGACCTTGGGTGCAGTTGATATCATTAACACTGATAAAACTGGGACATTGACGAAGAACGAAATGACTGTCACTGATATTTTGACCACACATCATCAATACCAGGTCTCTGGTGTGGGTTATGATTCAGAGGGCCAGATTCAAACACCGACTGGCAAGACCGTAGATTGGCAACAAGATCATGACTTGAATTGGCTTGTTCAAATTGCCGGCCAAACCTCTGACGCAGTCTTTAATAATGAAGACGGTCAGTGGGTCTTAACCGGTGAACCAACCGATGGTGCGTTGACAGCGTTGTTCCATAAATTAAACCATGATGATCCAGTCGTAAATGAAATTGATTCGCTACCATTCGACTCGGCGTTCCGGTATTCTGCACGGCTAGTTGACCATGGTGATCAACGAGTCTTAATGGTAAAGGGTGCACCGCAAACGTTGACACGCTTGATTCGTGAACACGGCGGTGAAGTTGAAGCCGGTGTGATGGCGGATCAGATGAGTCAACTGACTCGTCAAGGTAAGCGAGTTGTTGCGCTAGGTTACCAAGTTATTTCCCAGGAAATAACTGAAATTGATGCCGATATGATTGGTGACGGTTTGAAATTAGTTGGTTTAGTTGGCATCATCGATCCACCACGTCCAGAGGTAGCAGATGCTGTTAAACAGTTACGCTATGCTGGTATTCAAGTTAAAATGATTACCGGTGATGATCCAGAAACTGCTGCGGCCATCGCTAAGCAGTTAAACTTGGCGGATAATCCTAAAGCAATTACCGGGCCTGAGCTGAATGAATTATCTGACGAACAACTTTCAGAAGTCATTGATTCGTACACCGTTTTTGCGCGAACCACACCTGCAGATAAACTGCGAATTGTGAAGGCGCAACAAGCCAATGACCATGTCGTTTCGATGACTGGTGACGGTGTTAACGATGCGCCTGCATTGAAGCAAGCTGATATCGGGGTTGCCATGGGTATCAAAGGGACCGACGTTGCCAAAGGTGCCGCGGATATGGTTCTAGCCGATGATGACTTTACGACGATTTTAGCAGCGGTTAAAGAGGGTCGCCACGTCTTTGATAATATTCGTAAGACGATTCGCTTCTTACTGCCAACGAGTTTTGCTGAAGGCCTGATCGTGGTCATGAGTATTGTGATGGATCAATCGCTACCACTGTACCCAACCCAACTACTTTGGATCAACATGGTATCTGCTTTGACCATTCAGTTTGCGTTCATTTTCGAGCCCGTCGAAAGTGGTATCATGGTTCGAGGACCACGTAATGTAAAGGCGGGGATATTATCCAAAATGGATGTCGTTGAAGTGATCTACGTTTCGCTACTGATTTCAGGACTGGGCATGATTGCTTACGATATGCTGGTCAACCATTCCATTACAGCTTTGATGGGTAGCACAATGACGCTTAACGTCGTGATTTTTGGTAAGATTTTCTATCTGTTTAATCTACGAAATAACCACCCAGTTGTATCGAAGTATTTCTTCCAAAACAAAATGGCCTTTTACATCATTGCTGCCTTAATCGTGTTGCAGCTTGGGATCATCTACTTGCCGTTCATGCAAGGTGTTTTCCATACGACAAGCATTAACTTCACTTATGGGTGGGGTATTCCAATTGTCGCAGGATTCATCGTCTTAGTGGTCACTGAGATTGTAAAACTGTTAAGAATGCGTTGGTCGAAACTGCATAAAGACCGAATTGTGTAATGAAGAATAAACGTAAATCTAAGCAAAAACACTTCTAAGGCTTAGCATAAAAGTAAAGGATTGTAGATTCCTGAGTTAGGAATCTGCAATCCTTTTAATTTTATGGTCTGTTTTCTCATTTGAATGATTAACATAATGATTGACATGAACAATGTTATTTGTGACGCGTTAGTATGTGCTGGTGTTTTCTTTTGATAAATGACCAAACTTTAGGATCTGAAATGATACCAATGATGATTAAAGTACCGCCGATTATTCGAACCAGTATTGCGCGATTGAGCCCAAAACCAAATGTTATTAGCCCAAGACAAAAGATTGCGTTGGAAATAAATTTTTGCATACCTGCCCCTCCGTAATAGATGTACATTACTACGAATGTTACACTTTTAAACTAACTGGCAAAAGAAACGGGCTGTTTACATCCTGAAATGGACGCAGTTATTTCCCGGGAAATCATTTCCTGAAGTCAATTGGCCAAAGTGGTATTCTAATGGCGAGGTGATAAAGATGAAAATTGCAATGCGGCATCAAAAGCCATTTATTATTGAAGATAACGAACATGGCCGCTCAGTATTGAACGCACAGTCTATTTTGGCAGTCTTAGCTTTACCAGCTGAAAAACGTGATTTAGGTCCGGTTGAAATCTTTCAGCAGGCAGAACTCGATGCACCAATTACTAGTCCCAAGCAGGTATTTGCAGTTGGTATGAACTATCGGGATCATTCAGCTGAGATCCACATTCAACTGCCTAAAGCACCAAGTATTTTTACTAAGTTTAGCAGTTCAATTGCGCCCAGTGTTATAGATGTTAAGGCACAAGGCCCCAAAACTGACTGGGAAACTGAAATTGTCGCAGTTATTGGTCAAGGTGGTCGTCAAATTACGACTGAAACTGCAATGGACCACGTTGCTGGTGTGATGGTCGGTGAAGACCTGTCTGATCGGGCAGTGCAATTTCAGAATGATAATCCCCAGTTTTCAATGGGAAAATCATTCGAAAATTACGCTCCAATTGGACCTTGGTTAACGACTCTGGATGAAATTGATGATCTCGATGAGGAGGTCATCACGACTAAGCTTAATGGCCAAACTATGCAGGAAGCGCCACTTCGCCAAATGATATTCAAGATTCCAGAATTAGTTCATTATCTGTCAACAATTTGCGAATTACAGCCGGGTGATTTGATTTTTACAGGCACACCAAGTGGAACCGGCGTTGGTCGTGAACCACAACTGTTTTTAAAAGCCGGGGATGAATTGACTGGGAGTATTACCCATTTGGGCACCTTGACCATGCACATAAAGTAAGTTCATGGACGTATATTCCGTTGGCTTTAAAGTACATTAAAAAACATCGTAAATGCCTATAGCACTCTACGATGTTTTTTGTGTATCGTCAGAAATTGGGTTGTGATACTAACCCTTTTGGTTACAGTTCCTGCTCCTGCTGTTCTGAACTTAATACCAAAGACCTCCTGGTTAGTGACTGATTAACTAGTTGAGGGTGCACATTCCATCAGCGTATATACCGTTACTGCGGTAAAACACCCTTAAAGGCGTGCTATATCACGATTTTTTGATTTTAGTCGTTAGATTGATTTATTTCTCGGAAATACTTACATTTTGCTGTTTACCTATCCGACGCAGATCATCTTGACTTAAACAGCAGTTTAAGTGGTAGATTGAATCTGAAAGGACTGATTTTATGTTATCTGAATTAGACAAACTTCAAGCCGGTGACTGGTACCACTTCGACGATAAAGCAATCGTCGCACGCAAGGCACATGCAGCAAAACTCTGCCAGGAATTTAACGCGATATCAGCAACTGAACCAGAAAATCAGACTAAGAAAATGCAAGAGATCCTCGGAAGCTCTGGCGATAATCTATCGGTACAGGCGACCTTCAACTGTGATTATGGGAAGAATATTCATGTTGGTCACGACTTTCTTAGTAACTACAATCTAACCATCTTGGACATGGCGCCAGTCACTATTGGTAACAATGTGATGATTGGGCCGAATTGCGGTATCTATACAGTCAATCATCCGATGACGCGAAACAGTCGCCGTCAGTATCTTGCACAAGCTAAGCCGGTTACAATCGGCAACGATGTGTGGTTCGGAGGATCAGTGACTGTATTACCAGGTGTCACAATTGGTAACAACGTCGTAGTCGCCGCTGGTGCAGTTGTGGCCAAAAATGTCCATAATAATACGCTTGTCGCAGGAGTACCCGCGAAGCCGATTCGTAGGCTTACTCAAGATTAAAACAAGACGCCGGCGTACTCCTGTAGCGGGTAGTCAGCGTCTTGTTTGTTTTTATTCTGGTTGATCTGCTGACGCAGATAAATCATGTAGCGTTTCAAATTTAGTCAGCTGATCGCGATATTTTGAAATTGCCGTATCTGATGCGAACTTCCCTAATGGTAGGCGTAAAGGTAATTCGTTGAAATGGTTTGTGACCTGATTATAAATAATTTGGGCAGCTTTGTCGGGGTCACCTGGCTCATGATGTGCGCCATCAGCATTATTTTTAATGGCGTCGGTGAATTGTTTGTAGTCGTCAATTTGAGGTAAATCCTTAGCTGACGAGCGTCCCGCCCAGTCGGTACGGAACCCACTTGGTTCAATCAACATCACTTTGATGTTTTCAGCAGCGACTTCTTTCGAAATCGTTTCACTAATTCCTTCCACAGCGTACTTTGAACCATGATAAAAAGCTAAGGTTGGAAATGAGTACAGACCGCCAATCGAAGAAAAGTTCACAATAGTGCCATGATTTTGTTTCCGCATTCCAGGAAGAATTGCGCGGGTCACATCTACCAGACCCCAGACATTGACGTCAAACATGTACCGAGCAGTATCAAGATTGCTTTCTTCAAACGTACCAAAATATCCAAGCCCGGCATTATTTACTAGGACGTCAATACCACCAAATTTAGCTTGAGTAAGCTGAACAGCAGCCATGATTTGATTATGATCAGTTACGTCAAGTGTTGCCTTCAAAATTTGGCCATGATTATACTGATCTAAATAACCAAGCTGATCTGTGTGCCTTGCAGTTGCCACTACATTAACGTCATCTTGTTGTGCAAGATAAGTTGCCAGTGATCGGCCAAAACCCGTTGAGGTGCCAGTAACAAACCAAGTTTTATTCGTCATTATGTTCACGCTCCAATTCGTAATATTTCTTTTGACACACTTCACGCTACTACTTAAACTAGTGTTTAAGTCAACAAAAATTTCAGAAAGAATGTGACATTATGTATTCAATAGGTGATATTGCTTCAATAATGGGCATCAGCACCAGTGCGATTCGCTTCTATGACAAGCAGGGACTCCTACCATTTGTTGAACGTGATTCGGGCGGAAGGCGAAAGTTCAAAAAACAAGATCTTAACTTCATCGAAGTCATTGACTGTTTAAAAAAAAGTGGCGTCCCCGTAAAAGATATTGGCCACTTCGTTCACATGTGTATGCAAGGTGACGGTACTTTGCGTGCAAGATATGATTATCTCGATGAAGAAGAACAAACCCTGATGAATCACATAGATGAAATGCAACACCAGTTGGATTTCCTGCGGTACAAAAAGTGGTATTACAAGACGTCCGTTGAAGCTGGAACAGAATCAATTCACTTTGCACCGCAGACAAATATGGTTGATCCAGGTACCAAGGCGGAATATCAAGCCGAGCTTGAACATTGTACGAATATTCGGAAGTTGATAGACCTTGAGCAAAGTGAAGAAGCATAAGAAATTTGACCCAAACTATTACAATGATTCGAAAAAAATAGAGTCTAAAATATTAGTAGGTTTCAATGGTTGAGGGTGACACATCAGCGGCACGTACCATCAGCGTATTGTATGATGCTGCTGTAGTAAGGTGTCCTTAGAGGCGTATGATACCGCGATTCGTTGTTTTAGTCGCCTGACAAGCTTATTTCCCGGGAAATATCAAAACTAGAGTGATTCATAGCGTTGAGTCTAAGACAAAAATTTGTGACAAACAACCTTAGCATCACAAAATCACATCATGCTACAATTCCTAGCTTGATAGTACTTAGCAGCTTAGTTATGGTCGAATTGTAACAGAAATAACTAACATGGAGTGTGAGTGTGATGACACTAAGGGAGACGTTCAAATCATTTTTTACGCATGCGTTTGACTACAAAGGGGTGGCGTCACGGTCTGAATTCTTTTCAGTCGTGATTGCGTTTACGATTCTATTTATGTTTATCGGGGTGTTCTTGGTCCCAGTTAGTTTTGGTGTTGCTCATTTTGAGCATTGGCTATCAATTGGAGAGATTATAGTGGCGGCTATATTATTTATTCCGGCCACGACTTTATTATTCCGTCGCTTTAACGATGCGGGTATCGCTAAGATTTGGACAATTCTTTTAATTGTTGTGCCACTTGTACTGAACGCACCTATTTTACCTGAGAATATCAGTGAGTTAGTTGCAGATGGTTTAAATTTGTTGGTACTTGGTCTCGCTTTTTTACCTTCGAAGCGAGTCGTCCAGTCGCATAGTTAGAACTAACACGATTGCTTGTATTAAGAGGACTGCAAGAAATCAGTCAGTGGGTTGTCGCTAAAATTTTATTTAATATCTAAATGGCGTGCTTAAAACACAATGATACCGCTTACTCAAGACGCTTTAAAATGTTTAGTAACTCACAATGTTTAGGTGGTCACAGTTGAAATTCACCAGAATCCATAGTACGATGTTTTTGAAAACTGAATAGATTTCTTCGGGGCAGGGTGAAATTCCCGACCGACGGTGACAGTTAGATTGAACGCTTGATCGTGTTAAGACTGAAGTCCGTGACCCACGTTTTCGTGGTTGACCCAGTGCGAGTCTGGGACCGACAGTTAAAGTCTGGATGGGAGAAGAAAGTGCAATTATTTCGTACCATAGGTGTATGCTTTTTGGTGTATACAGACTCGTATGAAATCTTGTTTAGCTTATCAATTAATGGGGCCCCGCATTCGTGCGAGGCCCTTTTTCGTGAGGTGAATAAGATTGGTTGATCAACAGTATTTTCAAATGGCCGTTAACGCGGCTCGCCAAGGTGCCGATACCTGGACAAATCCGCAAGTCGGTGCGGTGCTTGTTAAGCATGATCAAGTTTTAGCTGTCGGTTATCACCATCAGTACGGTGAGCGACACGCTGAGGTTGATGCGCTCTCGAAGTTGCCAGAAATCGGACAGGCTAAGGGTGCAACGATGTATGTCACCCTTGAACCTTGTAGCCATTATGGTAAAACACCACCATGCGCCAAACGATTGGTTGAAGTCGGCATTTCCCGGGTAATTATCGGGCAACTTGACCCTAATCCAAAAGTAAGTGGTCGTGGTGTGGCCATCCTCGAACAAAATGGTATTTCGGTCACGGTCCTCGAGTCTACCGGTGGTCTGAATCAGGCCTATAACTACTTTTATCGAAATGGACGGCCGTGGATCACGATGAAGTACGCCATGTCATTAGATGGCAAGATTAACGGTGTAAGTGGCCAACGGACACAGTTGACCCATTCAATAGCTCAAGCAGACGTGCAACAGCTTCGGCAGCATCAACAGGCGATCTTAGTTGGTGAACGTACGTTAACGGTTGATGATCCGCAGTTAACGGTTCGAAGTCGCCAGATGGTTTTTCCACCGATTCGAATTGCAGTGGTGCATGACGTCAATCAGCTCAGTACGGCGTTACATTTGTTTGATCAAGAAGCGCCAACATGGCTTTTTAGTGAAGTTGCCAATCAAAAAGTCGTTCCTAAAACGGTTAAGGTGATCGTTCAACCGAAGTGGACACCAGCTAAGATCGTTGCTTACCTAGCCGAACAGGGTATTCAATCACTCTTAGTTGAAGGTGGTAGCCGTATTCAAGCAGCGTTTATCGCTGCAGAATTGGTTGATGAATTAATCGTTTACCTGTCACCGCAAGTGTTGGGTGGTCAGGGATTACCAGCAGCAGTTGGACTGCCACTGACAGATCAGATGGCGTTTGCGACACCAACCATAACGGCGTTGGGACAAGATGTTCGTCTACGAGCACGGAGGTTATGAACATGTTTACGGGAATTATTAAAGGTATTGGCCACGTTGTGAAGTTAGAAAAACAAGCCGAAACAGCAACGTTAACGATTCAATCTGATATAGTCACGAAGCTTCAACCAGCTTTAGGCGATAGTTACGCAATTAACGGTATTTGTTTAACCGTGACGTCCGTTCAACAGGATCAAATCACAGTCGACGTTATGCCAGAGACCAGTCGGCGAACTAACTTAGGCCGACTTTCAATTGGTGATCGCGTTAATTTGGAACCAGCGCTGGCCGCTCAAGAACGGTTAGACGGTCATTTTGTACTTGGTCACGTTGATACAACGGCAACTTTAGTGCAGCGACAATTAGACCAAAATGCCGAGGTATTAACCTTTGAATTACCAGCGACTTACGATGATTACGTTGTTGAAAAGGGTTCGATTGCAATCGACGGTGTGAGTTTAACTGTTACGGCGACGAAACAGCACCAATTTTCGGTTAGCTTAATACCGTTTACGCTAGCTCAAACGACGCTAGCGGACCGCGCAATTGGAGATGCAGTGAATATTGAAACGGATATCTTGGGAAAATACATTGTGGCAGCGCAGCGAAAGGAGACCCACGCATGAGTGAACAAAGTGTAACGCAAAGAATTGAAAATGCCCTTGAAACGTTAAAACAGGGCAAGTTGATTATTGTGGCGGATTCATTGGAACGAGAAGCTGAGGGTGACATGGTGGGCTTAGCTGATTATGTGACGCCCGCCACAGTGAACACGATGGTGACCAAAGCGCGTGGGTTACTTTGCGTGCCGATGAGCGCTGAAGTTGCTGAACGTTTGGGATTAAAGCCGATGGTGACAGACGCTACTGATGCGTACGGCACTGCATTTACTGTAAGCACCGACGCCCGTACGACCTCAACGGGAATTTCGGCGTTTGACCGCGCCACGACGATTGCCGCGTTGGCAAAGCCAAGTAGCCATTTTGATGATTTTTATCATCCAGGTCATATTTTTCCATTGATTGCGCGAGATAACGGTGTGTTAGAGCGGGACGGCCATACTGAAGCAGCGGTGGATCTCGCAAAGTTAGCCGGTGGTCAACCAGTCGCCTACATCTGCGAAATTTTGAAAAAGGATGGCACGATGGCCCGTCGAAAGGACCTTAAAGCGTACGCAGAAGGGACCCAAACACCGATGATCACCATTGCAGATTTGCAAACTTACCGACGCCAGCAAGCTATTGAGGAGATTACAACGGTGAAATTGCCCACTGAATATGGTGATTTCAAATTAACGGCTTTCAAAACGGATGATGGCAATGAACCAACGTTGCTCATCTCTAAAGGTGATTTAACGACGCCTGAGCCTGTTTTGCTGCGGTTGCACTCAGAGTGCTTGACTGGCGATGTGTTTGGTTCAAAGCGGTGCGATTGCGGTGCACAGTTGGCTGAATCGCTGCGACGGATCGAGCGTGCGGGCCGTGGTGCTGTACTATATCTCAGGCAGGAAGGTCGCGGCATTGGCTTAGCAAATAAATTAAAAGCGTACAAATTACAAGAGGCAGGTCTGGATACCGTCGAGGCAAACCTCAAACTAGGTTTACCGGCTGATGATCGGAATTACCAATTGGCGGCAACCCTATTGAAACAAGTTGGCATCGGCACGGTTAATCTGATGACCAATAATCCTGATAAAATCAGCCAATTAGAACAGTTTGGTATCCGCGTTAATCGGCGTTTGCCGTTAGAAACAGGATTGACAGTTGAAAATACAGCCTATTTAAAAACCAAAAAAGTTAAGTTTCATCATCTATTAAAGGAGGTTCAATAATGACAGTGATGGTTGGACAGCGAGCAGGAAAAGGACACAAAATCGGATTGGTTGTCGCACAGTTTAACGAACTAGTTACAGAAAAACTTCAAGCGGGAGCAGTGTCGCAACTTAAAAAATATGGTGTTAGTCAAGACGATATCACCGTGGTGAAAGTGCCTGGCGCAATGGAGTTGCCGCGAATCGCTAAAAGATTAGCAACGAGTCAAACAGTGGATGGTGTAATTGCACTTGGGGCCGTTATTCGGGGTGAAACCTCGCATTACGATTATGTTTGTGCTGAAACGGCTAGCGGATTGGCTCAGGTATCCCTGGATGGCCCGGTACCAGTCATGTTTGGTGTCCTAACCACGGATACATTGGATCAAGCAATCAACCGTGCTGGTGGCAAGGGCGGTAATAAAGGGGCCGACTGTGCGGATGGTGTGCTTGAGATGATTAGCATTGAACAACAGATCATAGCCGGATAATTCGTGACCAGCTAATATAAGATACGGTGTCTCTTACTGAGGGACCGTATTTTTTATTGTCTAAGAACTAAAGCGGCTAATAATTATTTTGATTTGACAATGTCAGATTGTGTTGTTATATTATTAATCACAGGTTACTTAAAAAGTAACACCGAATCTAAATTAAAAGAGGTCTTTAAAATGACAACATACGCAGTAACCGGAATCACCGGTAAATTTGGCTCAGAAGCGCTTAAAACATTGACGCAATTTGTTTCAGCAAATGACGTCATTGGCATTGCGCGTAACGTGAAAAAGGCACAGGCAATGGTGCCTGCTGGCGTCACCGTTCGCCAAGGTGACTATTCAGATAAGGCTAGCATGGTCAGTGCACTGGCTGGCGTTGACAAGCTATTGTTTGTCTCTTCTCAACCTGGTGCTGAAGTACCACGTCAACAACAACATCAAAACGTCATTGATGCGGCAAAATCAGCCGGTGTTAGCTATGTCGCTTACACGAGCTATGCCCACATTGAAACGGCTAAATCACCATTAGCTGACGATCATCGTTACACCGAAAAAGCCATTATGGATGCGGGATTAGCACACAGCTTCTTGCGAAATAATTGGTATTTGGAAAATGATTTGGCACCTATTCAAAGTGCGTTAAAGGGTCAGCCATTTGTTTATGCTGGGACCGGTCGAGTTGGCTGGGCAGCTGAAAAAGATTATGCCCAGGCAGCCGCAAAGGTGATGACGCTGACGCAACCAAAGGACATCTATGAATTCGCTGGTGCACCACGCTACTATTCAGACTTAGCTGAGGTAGTTAAAACAGTGAGTGACCGTAGTTTTGAAGTGCAAGCGATTAGTGAGGACGACTATCAAAAGTCACTTGAAGATAGTGGCATGGACGCCGGCACATCAGCAGTTGTGACAAGTCTTCAATCACTTATCAGTAGTGGTGATTTAGATGAAGACAATCAAGATCTGCCTGACGTTTTAGGCCGGCCACTGACTGATTTGGCAGAAGTTATCAAAGCCAATCAGGAATAATCCTTGTCCATAGCGGTAGTGTTGCTATAAAATGGTGTCACTAGTCAAATCGAGGTAATAATTATGAAATACTCCCATAAACTAAGTGATGCTGTGCACGTCTTAGCCTACGTTGAGATTTGTAAAAACGGCGGTGATCTATCTAGTAATGGCATCGCCCTTAGTATTGAATCAAATCCGAGCTTAGTCCGGCGCCTGATGTCATCACTTGTCAAAGCTGGCTTGTTACAAACGCAACCGGGTGTTGTGGCGCCCAAGCTGGCGAAACCCATGACTGATATCACATTGTTAGATATTTACTATGCCATTGACGAAGACCACAATCTGTTACATGTTGATGATAAAACCAACATGGATTGTCCAGTTGGCGCCAATATTCAAGATACGTTGAATGATGTGTACGCCAAAGTGCAAGCAGAAGCCGAACGCAGCATGGCTAAAATTACGCTTGCTCAGATCGTTGACGATTTAGTTTTTCGTGAAGCGCAGCGACAAAGATAGATTTTAAATATGAAATGCCCGCACATTCAATAAGAGGGGTGTGCGGGCATTTTTTACATATTCTTAGTTACGTCAGTCGGTATAGACAAAAAATGTTTCATGTGAAACATTTTTGAACCATTTCAGTACGTTATAATGAATACAACGCTAAGTAAGGGACGGATAAATCATGGCAACAATCGATATCTTGGTCACAGTAGATGAAAAGTACGTACCGCCATTGAAAACAATGCTAAAGTCGTTATCACAGGTTCAAAAACAGGTCAATGTATGGTTGATTTACCGACAACTCTCAAAGCAGACATTACAGCAGTTACAGCGGTACACTGAGCGTTTGAAATTTCAGTTTCGAGCCATTCAAGCGAACGCCGATATTTTTCAAGGTGCACCAATTACCACACAGTATCCAGTCGAGACGTATTACCGATTATTGTCTGGTCAGATTTTGCCAGCGGAGTTGCACCGAGTGCTTTACCTTGATCCCGACACATTGATTCGTCACTCAATAGAAGGATTATGGCAAACAGCCATCGAAAATCGCTGTTTTGCAGCGGTGGCCCATCAAAACGACCAGGATAGTCGTCAAAGGTTACAGTTGCAGCAACCCTACTATAATACTGGTGTTTTACTCATTAACCTAGATTGTCTGCGTCAGACGGTACAATTATCAGAAATTGCCGCGTTCATCAAAAGCCACCCGAACTTGCCATTGGTTGATCAAGATGTGCTGAATGGCTTGTATGGTCAATCAGTTGTTCAGTTGAATGATCGGTTATGGAACTTCGACGTACCAAGTTACGAAGACTATCTCAAGGATGGCGTGAGCCGAGATTGGATTGAGGCCAACACCAAAATTTTGCACTATCAGCGACAGCCTAAGCCTTGGGAAGACTCATATGATGGCCCACTAGCGAATATTTATCAACGGGTTATGCGCGCTTAGTTTTCCTGCAAATCTTCAAAGATGGCCTGCATTTGGGTTTCAATGTGGTTTAACTCACCAGAGTATTGTTTGAGCTGATCACCATACTTTTCGATTTTGGCCGAGTCAACTTTAGTTTTGTAGCGCAGTTTATGTTCCAGACTGGCCCACATGTCCATTCCAACGGTTCGTAATTGAATTTCAACGGGTGTGTCAACTGGACCGTCTGTTCGAAAAACGGGCACTGAGACCACTAAATGTAAGCTTCGATAGCCACTTGGTTTTGGATTAGTGATGTAGTCTTTACGTTTGATAACCGTAATATCAGTTTGCTGTGTTAATGCCTGCTCTACGGTATCGATGTCGTTTAAGTAGTTGGTGATCACGCGAATGCCAGCAATATCAAAAATATTATCTTTAATGGCGTTAAAGTTGAAATCATAGCCTTTTTTAGCGAGTTTTCGGACCAGGCTTTGAGGCGCCTTCATTCTGGTTTCCATGTGATGAATTGGATTGTGGTTATCACGCATTTGAAATTCACTGTCGAGGTTATCCAGTTTGGTGCCAATCTCATTAGCACCTGCTTGGCACTGTTGATAATAGGTGAAAAACTGGCGAATTTCGTTGGACCTGTCATCGCCAATAATTCGACTGAGTTCAGTTGAAATTTGATTAATATTCGGAATATTTTCACGTTGTAAAATCATAGTCGGGTACTTCCTTTTTTCTCAATACCAGTAATCATATCATGAACTAAGGGTTGCACTCTATAAGGTTAATCGACGAAAGTCTCTGAGAATTTCTCAGAGACTTCTTTTTTTATCGTTGTATCTCGTGAGCGTTGTGACCGTTATGATAATCCCAATAAATAAAATGAGGCGAAAATCATGACGCTTACAACTAAAAAAACAACGGTGAGCCACATGTTGGTGGCGGGTGGCTTAACCATTGTGCTTATGGCTCTAATTATGGCTTACTTTCAGGTCACACCATTTGGCTCCAAAAATCTACTTGTGGGTGATATGTCGGCCCAGTATCTACAATTTTTAACGTATTTTCGACACGCGGTGTTAAGCGGTCATTTTGCGACTTACAGTTTTAACTTTGGTGTTGGTGAGAATTTATTTCCCGTCGTGGCTTACTATCTGATCAGTCCGTTCAATTTACTGGTCTTGTTAGGAAATGTGAGTCAAATTCCAACGGCAATCACACTTATTCTCATTTTGAAGCTGGCCTGTGTTTCAATGGCAATGGTTTGGTTTCTTGAACATCATTTTTCACAGACCAGTTGGTTAACAATTGGACTTGGTTTGGCCTTTGCATTGAGTGGCTTTGTCGCCGCAGATTACGTGAACATTATGTGGTTAGACGGATTGATTTATCTCCCACTGATTGCCTACGGTATTGACCGATTACGTGCGGGTCACTCTGGTGTACCACTGTATGTTTGGTTAACATTATCGATTTTGTCCAATTATTATATTGGTTATATGACCGGTATCTTTACACTCATTTACTTCATATATGTCATGATGGTGGATACCGTCCCACCAACAGTTGGTCAAACACCACGGATTATTACGCACTGGGTGCTTGTTGAGGGTGCCAGTGTCTTAACGAGTGGAATCGTTTTAGTGCCAACGTTGATGGGCATGCTCCAAACGGCCAAGGTAACGACAAGTAGCTCCGAATTTGCGCTTAAGCCGATGTACGGATTGGAGATTTTTTCGCAAATGGGCATCGGCGGTGCGGGTTACGCCAACCGACTGGTTCACGCACCCACTATTTTTTCAACCATTGTTGTGGCGGTACTGGCTCTCAGTTACTTCTTGAATACTCGGATTGAAAAGCGGCGACGAACGGGTGCACTGGTCGTCTTAGCAGTTTTGTTGATGAGCATGTTCATTCAACCCATTAACACGGCTTGGCACATGTTTCATCAGCCGGCTGGGTCGCCGTTCCGATACGCCTTCCTCGTTAGCTTTGTTGCCATCATGATTGCCTATGAAGCTTGGCTCGCACACCCAGAACGCTTGAGCTGGCTCAGAAAGGCAATCATTCCCGTGCTTTTAGGTGGCAGTCTGATTATAGGGTATGGCTACACTCGCCTAATGAAAACGCACGCTGTAACCACCGTTTTGCATCAGTATTATGGTGTCCAACCTGCTTCCTTACGGTTATTAGCGGTTAATTTAATCGTGGTTCTCGTTGCATCAGCTCTGGTATTGATCAGACTACAACGGCGGCAGTTGGTGAGTGCCGGGCTAATTGGTTTGATGGCGGCTGAGGTCGGACTAAATTTCAGAAGTGCCTTAGCAGCTGCGCCGTTAGCCAGTCAAACCGGTTACGAAACGGATTATCAAACTGAGTCTAAACTGTTACAGCCCTACACCCGGAACGCTGATAGTCAATTATCACGCGTTAACTTTGATGGTAAATCACTGCAGCAGACGTTTAAGTCAATTAGTTATTCCGGTTACAATGATTCATTGCTTTATAACTTCAATGGTATTAAACAGTACGATTCAACGTTAGATGAATTAACTCGTGAAACCTTGCGTGGCATGGGCATTTATACCAAGAATGCACGGCGGGTCAGCAACCAAGGTGTGACCAGCGTCTCTGAATTATTGCTGGGTGTTAAAGCGACTGTCAATGCACAGACTGGCGGAACGGTTAACCCGAACTATGTCGGTAGCGCCTTTCCGGTAACGTCGAGATTTACTAACACCGTTTTTAGTCAGTTCTCGATTTATCATAATCTCGAAAGCTTATTGCAGGCGATGAAACCAAGTACGGGTCGTTATCTCACACCGGTTACCCACGTCAGTCATCAGCAATTAGCGACATCTGGCAACACTAAGCTACACCGCTATCAAATCACAGTGACGCCAAAAGTGAGCGGTCCAGTTTATCTGGAAGCGGCGGATGCGTCATCTGTTGAATCGACCATTACGGTTAACGGGAAACTGATTCCTGAAACGCCGGCCGTTAACCACGCTTTCTTGGTTAAACTCGGAACCTTCAAAAAGGGCGAACACATCACCGTACACATTACAGCTGGTAGTTCAAAGATCTACAAAAAAGCCTACATGATGAGCTTGAACCTGAAACGGTACCATCAGTTAATTGCAAAATACCGACAAATTGGTGTCACGCCATCAATTAAACGTAACCGGGTAAGCGCAACGCTCACGCGTAGTAGTGCCAACCAAAAGTGGGGGTACTTCGCGATTCCTTACGATACAGGTTGGCAAGCAAGTGTGAATGGGAAACCAGTTCAGATCAAACGAGTAGTCGATCATTTGATGGCCGTGCCACTTAGTGCCAACACCAACCATGTGGTGTTGACCTACCACGTTCCCGGACTACCAAGTGGGACTGCGCTCTCTGTGGCTGGGGTGTTTATCTTCGGCTTGGTGACGGTTCTAAGGCGCCGTCGAAAAAATGACACTGAGCAACTTGATGATTGATGATTTGTGATGAGCAGGCAGACAAATAGCGACAGTTAATCATAAGTGTATTGTATTTCAAAATACCGAGTAAGTTATGCTAGAAAAAGATGATTCTCGCTTGACTTACACGGAATTAAGCGTAATATATAGCCCAACTAATGCACGCTTGAAGGGAGCTGGGCGCATGAAACGAACATGGATGATTACAGGATTAAGCAACGGATTTGGGCAACGGTTAATTCAGAATTTGATCAAAAAAGGGCAACAGGCAACGAATACCGCCCGGCAAGAATTAACGGTCAACAGTAAGAACCAAGGTCGAGTTGACGTTTTAATTAACCTGCGTTAAATCTAAAAATATAATGAGATTATTGATAGGTACTGTCGATGTGAATGCATTGATAGTGCCTTTTTTGTTGCGATTGGTCTAGGCATACAGGACACTTCTAATTATTTTGTGTATAAGATTTTCTAAACCAAATTCGTTGACAAATTCAGCTTTGACCTGTATTCTAACCAGTTAGTAGACTAACATTGTTGGATAAGTTAACAATGTTAATCGATTTTAGGCATGGATTTAAGAGAGAAGGCAATCAAGTGTTAGAGAAAACCGTATATCGACAATTACTGAGCCGGGCATTTGATATTCCAGTTTCAGTCACTTATTGGGATGGCAAAACTGAGAATTATGGCGACGGTGAGCCGGTTGTTAAAATCCGATTCAACGAAGAAATTCCGTTAAAGAGTTTTACGGATAAGCCAACTTTGGTGCTGGCAGAAGATTACATGAAGGGCATCATTGAAATTGATGGCAGTATTGAAGAACTAGTTGCCTCTGCATTTCGCAGTACAGACAGCTTTTTAACGAACAATCCGTTCTTGAAACACTTGCCAAAGATGTCTCATTCTGAGAAGAATAGTCAACACGATATTCAAAGTCACTACGATATCGGTAATGACTTCTATGAAACGTGGTTGGATAAGACCATGACTTATTCATGTGCTTATTTTGAACACGATGACGATACTTTGGAAGAAGCGCAACTCAACAAAGTCCATCACATTTTAAATAAGTTGACACCTGAACCAGGCAAACGGTTGCTTGATATTGGCAGTGGCTGGGGTACGTTGCTGTTCATCGCTGCTGAAGAGTATGGCTTGAATGCCACTGGGATTACCTTGAGCCAAGAACAGTACGATTACACGAAGCAACAAATCAAGGAACGTCACTTGGAAGGCAAGGTTGACGTGTTACTTGAAGACTACCGTGAAGTGAACGATCAATTTGATTACGTTACTTCAGTTGGTATGTTTGAACACGTTGGGAAGGAAAACCTCGGTCTGTACTTTAAGAAGGTCGCTGACTTTATGAAGCCAAATGGTCGCGCCTTGATTCACGGCATCACTGGACAACATGTTGGTGCTGGCGTCGATCCATTTATCATCAAGTACATTTTCCCAGGTGGTTACATTCCTAACGTGGCTGAAAACTTAACACACATTATGGATGCTAAGCTCCAATTCTCAGATATTGAACCATTACGTCGTCACTATCAAAAGACGTTGGAGATGTGGTACGAAAACTACCAAAAGGTTGAAGACCAAGCCGCTGAAAAGTACGGTAAGGAATTCGCCCGGATGTGGTCACTGTATCTACAGGCTTGTGCAGGTTCATTTGAAGGTGGCAACATTGATGTGATGCAGTACTTGCTCGTGAAGGCACCTAGTGGTACTGGTTTACCAATGACACGTGATTACATTTACGAAGCAGATAAAAAGAACGTGGCAGCGCACGTTTAAAAATTCTAAATATAATGGCCGTTGTTCTCTGGGATGAGAATAACGGCTTTTTACTTATGAAAGATGCTGCCGCCTTCGGCCGCCAGGTGTTTTTTGACTAGTGGCTGTGGGACCAGTTTCAGCCGCTTCGCGTCTTACGCTTCGGTTCTGAGCCTAAGGGGCAAGTCTCAGAACCGTCCAGTGGACAGTAAGCGCTAAAGCGCCAACTGCCACTTATCACTGCCACCAGTCAAAAAACACCTGGCGGCGCTACGGCTAACGTAGCGATATTTGTTGGCGAATACCTGGTCTTTAGCTGTGGAAGCAACGGTTTTGTTTAAGTTACGGCAAAAAATACGAGTCGTAATTCATAAGCTGGTACTTAATGTCAACGATGGCTACTTGAAATGACTTTTATGAGAGCATCTAAAGTTATGAAATTCATTGAGTGCACGTTTCTGGTATGTTACAAGAACGGAGGGTTAGTGGGTTTTTCCAGCTGCAGTGAAAAGTACCACTTAACGCTTTAGCGTTTAGTGGTACTGGACGCTAATGAGACCCACGAACTTGGTGGGGCTCATTAGTGAAGCGAAAGACACGGGGGGTTCGTGGCTGCAGCTGGTCCCACAGCAGCTGGAAAAGGCTGCTAACCCGCAGTGGCAGATTACAGTGGGACAAAAAAAGCCACGCATCCGACTCAAAAGGATACGTGGCGTTTAACCGTAGTTATTTCTTAGTTGCCTGTCGTTTAGCGTCACGAATGACTTTCATGGCGCGTTTACGCGTTTTTAAACTTGGACTTTTCAGTCGACGATAGGCACTCGCAAGGTCTGTTTTTTCCATAATGGCCTCCTAAAAGATTACCATGACGCCTTTTTAACACCAGGAATCTGACCTAAGTGGGCGTACTTGCGGAAGTTCAACCGTGACATGCCGAATTGGCGCATGTAGCCACGGGGACGTCCGTCTAAATGATCGCGGTTGCGTAGCCGGTTCGGGTTAGAGTCCTTGGGTAACTTAGCCAAGGCTTCGTAATCACCCTTTTCCTTGAGCTCATGACGCAACGTTGCGTACTTAGCAATTAATGCTTGTTGCTTGTGAAACTTTGCAATCTTTGACTTTTTAGCCATACTTGCCTCCAATATAAAGTAGTTTTTAATGACGCTAAGTAATATTCGTTCGCTACAACAATAGATATACTCTATCAGGTATCACGATTAAAACCCAGTGATTTGACTCGAAATTTAGTAAATAGTAAATATTACCATTTACATTTAAGCATAGCCCGTGTATCTTGTAAAGAGTAATCATTATCATTTGATTCAGGAGGACGAAAGAGATGCGAAGAAATTGGTGGGTTAAAATTTTGGCGATTGCGGTGGTTCTAGCCGGAACGAGTACGGTTTTAAATGGCTGTGGTAAGGCAACACGTCAAACTAATCATCAAATTAAGGTGGTGACTTCGACGGATTTTTACGGTGAAGTCGCTAAGGCCGTTTTGGGTAATAAGGGGCAAGTCACGGCGGTTATTAACCAACCATCAGTTGATCCCCACGACTATGAACCAACACCAAAAGTTGCCAAGCAGGTTCATGAGGCAGACGTGACCGTTGCCAATGGCGTTGGATATGATAGTTGGATGACCAAACTGACAAAGGATACGCAGGCAGTCAACATCGAAGTTGGTGAAGACTTAATGAAGAAGCAAAATGGTGATAATCCCCACTTGTGGTATCAACCGGCAACGATGCCAAAACTCGCTAAGGCACTGGCGGCACGGTATGGTAAGCTGCAACCACAAAACAAGACCTATTTTAACAAGCAAGCGGATAAGTACATTCAGTCGTTACAACCGATTCAAATTGAGTTGGCGACAATCAAGCGATTGGCCGCGAAACAAAAACAGCGGCAAGTTTATGTCAGCGAGCCCGTTTTTGATTACGCTTTAGCTGCAACTGGGTTTAAAGTCGCCAATCCAGATTTTGAGCGGGCGGTAGAAAATGAAAGTGATCCATCACCGAAATCAATTGCACGGATGCAAACAGGACTTAAGCATCGCCAAGTTGCTTTTTTTGTTGTTAATCAGCAGGTAGACAGTCCCACTATTAATCACCTGGCCGCTTTAGCGAAACAAAATCACGTGCCAGTATTGCGCGTTACCGAAACTTTACCGACTGGTATGACGTATAAGACTTGGATGCTGTCGCAGTACCGCGCCTTGGCAAAAATTTTGGCATAGGCAACGTGAATTATGTTAGACTGGAAGAGAAAATTTCATAACACTAGGGGCGCCATTACGGCTGAGATAGAGCAATCTGGTCCCTTTGAACCTGTTAAGTTAATGCTTGCGAAGGAAAGTGTAGACATCAAGAGATAATGATGGTCTTTCAACTACGGTATTTGACTGTGGCTGAGAGACCTTTTTTGTCGGATAAGGGGAGTGTTTCAATGGGTCACACAAAACCAAGCGGCTTGTTCCTGCTTTGGGTAGGTGCTGCGATTTCAATTGCCGAAATCGTAACGGGTACGTTAATTGCACCATTAGGCTGGCAGAGCGGCCTGCTCGCAATTATTTTAGGTCACATCATTGGTTGTTTTGTCTTCTTGCTGCCAGCTGGGTACCTGTCTGCACAGCAAAATCAAACGGCGATTAACGCCACGAAGTCCGTATTTGGGCAACAGGGCGTCTGGTTATTTTCACTGTTAAATGCCGTGCAGCTACTAGGCTGGACTGCGGTGATGATCGTTAATGCGCAGTTGGCGATGAACGGGATTTCTAAGTCACTGTTTGGTTACCAATCCGTGGCAGTGATGTCGGTAATTGTTGCCGTTTTAATTATTATCTGGTTACTGATGGACCACAGCTGGTTATTTAAAATAAATAACGTTATTGTAGTGCTGCTTGCTATCGGGATGGTCTTGATGCTGTGGACGATTATTCATGAAGGTCGTTTGACCAGTCATGCCAATTTGGCACCGATTAGTTTTGGGACCGCGGTTGAACTGAACGTTACCATGGCGCTATCTTGGCTACCCCTAATCGGTGATTATACGCAGCATACTGATCACCCGTTCAAGACCAGTATGGCCAGTGTGAGTGGGTACTTCGTCGCCAGCATTGCCATGTTTGCGCTGGGGATGTTAACCGTTATTTTAACCGGGCAGTCCGATTTTACAACGGTACTATCGCATTCAAGTATGGGACTGATAGCACTATTGATTATCGTTTTCTCAACGGTAACGACAACGTTCATGGATGCTTATTCGGCCGCAACCAACATTGCCAATTTGGTTAAAACCAAGCGAGTTAATTTGGTGGCAATTGGTATTACCGTTCTAGGGTTATTGATTGCGATGTTTGTTTCAATGGCTTATTACCAAAACTTCCTATACGCGATTGGGGCAGTGTTCACACCACTATTCGCAATTTTGTTTGTCAGCGTCTTCTTGATGCATCAGCGATTATCCTTACCACTGAACTTTATCTGGTGGGTGATTGGTGTGTTTGGCTATTCTTGGTTACAAAAATTAGACTTTTTCTTAGGTACCACGTTCTTCTTACTATTGTTACTTGGTCTAGGCGTTTATCTGACGGGGCTAGTGACCAAAAAATACCCGCTGATGACCGACTGAGTTAGGCGGCATTGCGTTTAGGTCAGGACACCAGTCGACCGGCATTAAGTTGAAATTACAAAGCACAAATCACTGAAAAGAGGACTATCAAGATGAATAAACGAGTATATTATCTTTCACTCACGTCAGTATTAGTTGCATTAGGGGTAATTGGTGGCAGTTTGTTTGAATTTACAATTGGGGTGGCTAAAGTGGCCCCAATGCAACATTTGATCAACGTGGTTTCAGGTGCCTTGCTCGGCCCTTGGTGGGCATTAACGCAGGCGTTTTTAACGTCGTTGATTCGTAATTTACTTGGTACGGGAACCATCTTGGCCTTTCCTGGTAGCATGATTGGTGCGTTTTGTAGTGGTCTGCTCTTTCGTTACACGAAGAAGCTGATTGGTGCTATTTTTGGTGAATTGATTGGAACGGGGATTATTGGTGCCTTTGTGGCTTATCCAATTGCCGCATGGTTACTCGGTGCCAAAGGGGCGTTATGGCTATTTGTCCCAAGCTTTTTCTTGAGTTCATTAGTGGGCTGCATTGTCGGGTACATCCTACTGAAGAGTATCTGGTCGACGGTTATTCAGCCGCAAATGGCCCGACTAGGCAAGAGTGATCGCAAGGACGCATAGTCGAGCGTCAAAAGGGGCTGGAGCAAAAGTTGAGTATTGGCAAAAATCGACTAGTGCCTTGGCTTCAAATCAATTAAAAATTTCAAATAATTTCAAGACTATTATCTAGTCTACTCGTGCGATAAACACAAGTCCCGGCCATAGAAACGAAAAAATCGTGGATTCCTACAAATCAGGAATTCACGATTTTCACACTCTATTCTGAGACCTAAACGAGTTTGGTCCCGTACTCTTTTTTGACGTTTTTCGGGTAAAGTGTCATGTTCCAAGTGAAGTTTGGTTAAGCCTGCCACTTCATGGTCAATTCAGTTACGTTTAATTCTGGGTCGGTGTGGGTCTTACTAATACTAAAGCCGTGCTGGTCATAGAAGTGAACAGCTTTTTGGTTTTCTTCAAAGACATCTAGCTTAATTAGCCGATAATCAGCCTCTAGAGCGAATAGAAGTAAACTGCCGATACCATCGTCACGATAACCCGTTTTGACGAAAATGCCGGCTAAATATCGATCGACCATGCCAGCAAAGCCCACGATCTCGCCTTCATCACGAGCTACGTAGATTTCAGCTTCTTTAATTTGTGATTGCACTTCTGACTGGTGTTGACGCCAATAGTCACCATCGATGAATGAGTGGGCGTCCAGGTTGCCGTCGAGCCAGATGGTCATGATAGCCGTTAACTCAGTTGGCGTTATTTCGGATAAATGTTCAATTTGCAATTGAAGGCCTCTTTTCTCTTATGCTGACTATAAAGTACGCCGTTTTGCCACACGTGGCAAGAAAGATGACACGATGTAAGATTTTGATTTAATTTAAAATTAATCTTGTGCTCATTTATTTTTAATGTTATAGTATGGTCAATTCATCAAAAGGGGTAATTCAAATGACTAAAACCAACACTGTTAACGCTAAAATTGTGATTGTCCGGGTCGTCATTTTATGACATCGCGGGCCACGTTTTAGTGCCCGCCAAATCGCGGGCAGCGTTGGTGAAAGCCGGAAGCTGTTCAAGCTTCCGGCTTTTTTCTTACCCCTTTTGAAAGAAAGGGTGGTGGTAAAAAATTATTGTAACATACGGATACATAAGCTTCACCGGCAAAATAAGTAAAGGGATGACATGCGGATGAAAGAAACGATAATTCAAGTTTAAACGCCGAACGGTTGTGACTAAATTCAATCTGTTACAAACTCATCAAGCAATATCAAGTTGGTGGTGATTCAAATTACCAAAACTTAGCGTTAGAAGTGCAAATTCGATTTTCAGATAACGAACTAGGCCCTCTCACCCTAGTTCAAAGAGGTGATCTCGCCTCAAATGACTAATGTGGAAACTGACGAACCTTATCCTGAAGCCGGGTGAAGGTTCGTTTTTTTGTCTTTAAGACATGTTTAATCAGCTAAAGTCATCACGTGTTTTACTCTGAAATAGCTTTTCGGAAAAACCGGCGATGTGTTAAAGTTAAGCTATGTATGAAGAGTGGAAGGACGTGATACCTGTGATCAGCAAAAAATACTATGGGTTAGGTACGGCAATTAGTCTGTCCGTTAATGAACCAGCAACTGAAGCGGACCTAGACGCAGGGTTTCATTTAATCGAGCATTACGAAGATATTTTAACGGTTAATCGACCAGTTTCAGAAGTGATGTCTGTTAACCATGCGGCTGGCCACCAAGCAGTGCCAGTTTCAGAGACGACTTATCGCTTGATTAAACGGGCGGTAGAAGTCAGTAAGTGGCAGTTAGGGTTTAATACCGCCATTGGCCCATTGGTGAAACTTTGGAAAATCGGGTTTGATGGCGCTAATTTACCCGCAGACGACGATATTAAACAACGTCTCAGTCTCATTAATCCTGACGACATTAAGCTCAATGATGAAGACCAGTCGGTTCTGTTGACCAAGGCTGGTATGGAAATTGATCTGGGCGCCATTGCGAAGGGCTATATTGCGGATGGCGTCAAAGCGCTCTGGGAAGAGCGCGGTGTTAAGAGCGGCATTATCGATCTCGGCGGCAATATTTTACTGGTGGGAAACAGTACCCGGCCAAACGGTCAGTGGCGCATTGGCATTCAAAATCCGGTACAACAGCGTCACGTCGCTTTGGGCATCTTGACCACACCGGCCAAATCGGTGGTGACATCTGGTATCTACGAACGCTACCTAGTGATTGACGGGCATAACTACCATCATATGTTTGATTCTAAGACGGGTTATCCGATTCAAAATGATTTGGAAAGCGTTACGATTGTCAGCGACTTGTCGATCGACGGCGATATTTGGACAACCGAAGCATTTTATCAAGATATTGATAAGGGGCTGCCGTTAATTGAAAAGCAACCGGGTTTAGAGGCCATTTTTGTGACGCGTGATTTTAAAGTTGCAATCTCTTCAGGATTGAAGGATAGCTTTTTGCTGACTGATCAGTCTTATGAATTAATGTAATACTATAAACTAAAAAAGCGCCCTTGAATGCCTTAATAATTAGGAATTCAAGGGTGCTTTACTGATATGCTTGGAATTATCCCAAGATGCTTGATGTTAGTCGAGGCAGTTTAAAGTTTGTTTGGAGGCCTTACACTTTAGGAAAGCCGGCGTTAATTTCCTAAAAAGCGGCGTTTGTTTGGATCTTCTTGGAGCGTTACCGGTGGAATCTTAATGGTGTGCTGTTTATCTGATTTCAACATGGTTTGAACTGGTGATGGTGCAATTGTGACTGACATAGGCAACGTCCTTTCTGTTTGCGTCTTTTGTTTGATTGAATGATTTAACTATACCGAGGGGAGCTTAACGCTAACTTAAAAGATAATAAAGAAAAGGTAATGCCGTTTCTTAAGAAATTCTTAATATCTCATCATTTTTTAATATAGAATAATATTCTATCCCCATAATACCGGCATTTCAGCCAGTTTATGAAACGTTTATTAGTAAACAATCGTGTGCTATACTGACATCAACACGTAAATATCATATTGATTAAAGAGAGGACCGATTTCATGACAGCAGCAACTGATTACTTAGCAAGTGTTCGTGCCGATATTGAACGACGCGATCCTAACCAAACAGAATTTTTAGAAGCCATCGACAACTTCTTTAAGACCTTAACACCGGTTTTGGAAAAGCACCCAGAGTATATTGAAGCTAATATTGTAGGTCGTTTAACTGAACCAGAACGGATCATCCAATTCCGTGTACCTTGGGTGGACGATCAGGGTAAAGTTCAAGTTAACCGTGGCTTCCGTGTTCAGTTTAGCGCTGCAATCGGACCTTACAAGGGTGGGTTACGTTTCCACCCAACCGTTAACTTATCAATTATCAAATTCTTAGGCTTTGAACAAACCTTTAAGAACAGTCTGACTGGCCTACCAATTGGTGGTGGTAAAGGTGGTTCAGACTTTGATCCTAAGGGTAAGTCAGATGGTGAAGTCATGCGCTTTACCCAAAGCTTCATGACAGAACTTCAAAAGCACATTGGCCCAGATTTGGACGTGCCAGCTGGTGATATCGGTGTTGGTGCGCGTGAGATTGGCTTTTTATACGGCCAATATCGTCGTTTGAAGGGCTACCAAGCCGGTATTTTAACTGGTAAAGGGTTGAGCTATGGTGGTAGTTTAGCCAGAACCGAAGCAACTGGTTTTGGCTTACTTTACTACACCAAGGCTTTGCTTGAAGCCCAAGGTGATGAACTTAAGGGAAAGAAAATTAAGATCTCTGGTGCCGGGAATGTGGCCACTTATGCCATTCAAAAAGCAACTGAGTTAGGTGCCACAGTTGTGACAGCTTCTGATTCTAACGGTTTTGTCTATGATCCTAATGGGATTGATTACACGGTTGTTAAACAAATCAAGGAAGTTGAACGAGGCCGGATTTCAGATTATGCCAAACGGGTTGCAACGGCTACTTACCAAGAAGGCTCAGTTTGGGACTTCGACGTGGACTATGACATTGCCCTACCATGTGCCACTCAAAACGAAATCGATGGCGGTCGAGCTGCTCGATTAGCTCAAAACGGCGCAAAAGTGGTCGCTTGTGGCGCCAACATGCCATGTACCCCAGAAGCAGTTGAGGTCTTCAAGAAAAACAGCGTCTTACTTGGACCTGCCAAGGCCGCTAATGCCGGTGGTGTTGCGGTTTCAGCACTTGAAATGAGTCAAAATAGCGAACGGTTATCATGGACTTTCGAAGAAGTCGACAACCGTTTGAAGGACATTATGAAGAATATCTTTGAAGAATCTGCGGCAGCTGCTGAAGAATACGGTTTGGGAGCTGACTACTTAGCTGGTTCTAACATCGCGGGCTTCAATAAAGTGGCGGATGCTATGATGGCACAAGGTGTTATCTAGGACTGTGGTTTAACTAGTTAAAAATTGTCTCTACCAATTGCACTTAGCAGTTGGTAGAGACAATTTTTGTTTGGGCGCTTTTTAGTCGGTATTGTGACGTGTGCAAGTCAGCAAATAAGATATTGATGACAGCTATTACGGCAAATGCTGGGGTTAACCGTTCAAAATTAGGTGAATTGTAGCTAAACGGCTAGTCTTCTCACGGCGGTTAGGCTTATAATGTAGGAAACCAAAGCGATTAAAAGTTATAGGGGGACATTAAATTGGGGATTGTGTTGATTTTTGTATTTGGCGTCATGACGCTGATGGGCGTGATGTCATGGTGGTATGCTTCGCATTATAATGGGTTAGTCGGAACAACAAGAATTTTGACCATTGTTAGTATTCTTGGACTGTTATTTAGTGCCGGCTACGTTTATAAAAACGGCTGGTCAAGTTCAGGTCCTAACCAAAAAGTTTCAAAGCAAGAAAACGTTAGCTCAAATCAGTACTTTGCCAAAAAGAACGCAGAGGCTGAATCTGCGGCTAAGTTAAAACAGAACCAGCAGAACGTGTTAAAGCAACTAAACAAATCTTATAACGCAACGGTTGGAACGGTCAGCTTTAACGCCGACACGAAGACCTTTACGGTGACACCTACCAAGGCTGACTTCATTAAATCGGTCACAACGATGTGGAAGTATCCGGTAACCAACAAGAAATCGATTGCTTCGCTTTCAGCCAATTACGTTAAAATGTCCAAATCAATTGATAAGGCCTTAAAGGGGAGCTATACGCTACAACTTAAAAAGTCTAAGTCAGGCCCACTTATCTTGAGCGTTAAGGATGGTAAGGCGACTTTGATGAATGAAAGTAGTCAGAGCGCTCAGTAAGCTAAGCTTTGCACTGATGCATTAACTAAACTAAAAGGATTGCAGACGCCCGGTTGGAGGTCTGCAATCCTTTTTTGATGGTGCGAGATGTGGCTGCTGGTCGCATCAGCACGCTATTTTGACACACCGGTTGTTTTAGCTGTGTCGTAAATAATCTTGGTGTTAGCTGATACTCGGGTCAACAATTGATAGTGATAACCAGTAATGTCGGCCTGATAACCCGCGTAGTGGTGCTGACCGAACTGCTTTGGCTGGAGGCGCTTGCTATAGGTTAAATTATTGAACGGTGTAGCGTTAGCCATAATCACGTTCGCGTCACCATACTGAACCGTCTTAACGGGAAAGAGCTTTAGGCCAAACTGTTCACCGTTACTTGATAAAGTGCCAGTGAGCTGATAGGACTTTGGCGCGCTATAACTTTGTGGATTGTCATAGATCGATTGATTGACTTTTAAGTATCGTTCCAACGTCTTGATTTGGGTACTGTTACTTTTGGATTGACGTAACGACTTTAAATCAGTTTTTAAGCCAGCAATACTGTCGGCTAAGGTTGCACGTTGTGTTTTAACACCTTGTTTGTAGGCTTGTTTATCTTTGTTGCGGGCGGTTTCGATGAGTTTCCCAGTTGATAGTCGATCGACAAGCGCTAAGGTCAGTTTTTGATGACCCGTTGGCATCATGTAAGTTGTGACTCGGCCGTTTCGAAGTAAATAGATGCTAGTGATGGTCGAGTGGGCTGTAACGCTAGCGCTATCTTGTTGAAATTGAAACCAGATACGGGGCTGATTATGCTGCCCAGATTGAACGAACGCTAATTTAGTGGCTGGCTGAGGCTTGCTTTGATGACCGCAACCAACGAGGAATAAGCCCAAACTAAACGTGAAAAGGGTGAAAATGAGTTGTCGGACGTGGTGCAAAAAATCCCCTCCCAGAAGAATGTATTGCGACGATATATGAAATCATGATACTTAATTCTACTATAAATAAGACAAAAATAGCATAAATGAAACGAAATAGACGGTGACTAGTAGCAACAATGAATAAAGATAAAATTGCAAACGCTTCCATAATTCTTTAGTGAAAATGTAAACATCAAAAATAAAATTACATTTAAATTGTACTCAATGTAGTTTGTGAATATATGCCCCTTTAAGCACTGATATATCAAGTTCATAAATGAACGTAATAACCTATATTGGGTTTGACTATAAAGTTTTGACCGTTTTAAACTGGTGTCGTTAGTGAAAGATATCACTAGTAATTGTCGGTTATTTAAATGTTTTTAATTAAATTGGAGGTTAACAACATGTCAGATTACAGAATTGAATCAGATACAATTGGTGAAGTTAAAATCCCAGCAACCGCATTATGGGGCGCTCAAACTGAACGTAGTCGTAACAACTTCCCAACTGGTGAAAAGATGCCACTGGAACTGATCAAAGCGTTGCTTCAAATTAAAAAAGCCGCTGCTACGGCTAACAAGGAACTAAAAAACATCGATGCTGCTAAAGCAGACTTGATTGTGGAAGCAATTGATACCTTATTAGCATTAAGCGATGAAGATTTACGTAAGGATTTCCCATTGGTCATTTACCAAACTGGTTCAGGTACTCAAACCAACATGAACGTTAACGAAGTGGTTGCTCACCAAGCCGCTAAGTTAAACGCTGATATCGAAATCTTACCTAATGATGATGTTAACAAGGGTCAAAGTTCAAACGATATCTTCCCAACGGCCATGAACATTACCGCTGCTAAGGCTGTGAAGGCGTTGGAAGAATCAACCCAACACTTGATTGATGAATTAAAGGTTAAGCAAGAAAAGTACTGGAAGACCGTTAAGATTGGCCGGACCCACTTGCAAGATGCAACGCCATTGACCTTTGGCCAAGAAGTATCAGGCTGGGCCAGTGCTTTGGAACATGACCTTGATTACTTGAAGACCCTTGGTAAGACCTTAAGCGAATTAGCAATGGGTGGTACCGCTGTTGGGACTGGTTTAAACGCTGCTCCTGGATTTGCAGGGATCATTGCCGACAAGATGGGCGAAGTTTACGGCTTGAAGTTCACCGCTGATAGCAACAAGTTCTACGGCTTGGCCCACCACTCAGGCTTAAACGTGGTTCACGGTGCCATGAAGACGTTGGCTGCTGATTTAATGAAGATTGCTAACGATGTTCGTTTCTTAGCTTCAGGTCCTCGTGCCGGTTACGGTGAATTAAACATTCCAGCTAACGAACCCGGTTCATCAATCATGCCAGGTAAGGTTAACCCAACCCAAGCTGAAGCCATCACCATGGCAGCTGTTCGTGTCATGGGTAACGATGTCGTTGTTGACTTGGCTTCTAGTCAAGGTAACTTTGAAATGAATGTTTATAAGCCAGTTCTGATCAGCGCCTTCCTTGAATCAGCTGAATTACTCGAAGGAACCATGCGTGGTTTTGCAGACAAGATGATCCACGGCTTGACAGTTAACTCAGAACGGATGGAAGAATTGGTAGAGAAGTCATTAATGACGGTTACGGCTTTATCACCACACATCGGTTACCACGAAAGTGCCACAATTGCCCAAGAAGCATTGGCTGAAGGCACACTGTTGAAGGAAGCTGCTTTGAAGTCAGGCTTATTAACTGAAGCACAATACGACGAGTGGGTTGTACCAATCAACATGACTAATATCGACGAAAAGTAAGACGGAAAAGGTGATTGTGATGGGATTATTCACATTATTAGCACTCAGTGGCTTAGGCTTACTGGCTGGCATGATTATCATGACGGCGGCAGAAGAACAAGAATAGGAGTATAAAACATGGCTGAAAAATTTCATTTTGACCCAACACCAATTACGCAGCTTAAAAAACACTACGACGTGATTGTGGTTGGTTCTGGTGCAGCTGGTATGACAGCTGCCATTCAGGCACACGAATTAGGATTATCACCCGTTATTTTAGAAAAAATGGATAACTTGGGTGGTAACACTAACCGGGCTTCATCTGGGATGAATGCTGCGGAAACTAACATCCAATTAAAGCATCACGTGGTTGATAGCTACGAAGAATTCTACGCTGAAACTTTAAAGGGCGGCGGCAACAAGAACAATACTGAGTTGCTGAAGTACTTTACAGAACACGCAGCGTTGGCCATCGATTGGCTGTCGGATCACGACATCCACTTGGATGACATTACGATTACTGGTGGGATGAGCAAGATGCGGACCCACCGACCAAGCTCAATGGCCCCAATTGGCGCCTTCTTAGTGACTGAATTATTGAAGCAGGTCCAAAAGGCGGGTATTCCGCTATTTGCCGGCTTAAAGGTTACAGAATTAACGACTGAAAACGGTCGGGTTACTGGTGTTAAGGCCACAACTGGTAAGCAAAGCGGTCCGCTGACGGCTGATGCAGTTGTTTTAGCTGCCGGTGGTTTCGGTGCTAACCAAGAATTATTGGCGAAGTACCGTCCCGACTTGGAAGGGTTGAAGACGACTAACCAACCAGGCGCTACTGGTGATGGGATCAAGCTAGCTCAATCATTAGGTGCCAAGTTAGTTGACATGGACCAAGTTCAAGTTCACCCAACTGTTCAACAAGATACACCACACGCTTACCTAATTGGTGAAGCAGTCCGTGGTGAAGGCGCCATTCTTGTCAACAAACATGGCGATCGTTTCGTGAACGAATTGGATACCCGTAAGAACGTGACCGCTGCCATTGATGGCTTAAACGAAGGTGGCGCATACCTCATCTTTGATCAAGGAATTCGTGACCGTGTAAAGGCCGTTGAATTCTATGATCACGTTGGCTTGGTTCACACCGGTCAATCACTTGATGAATTAGCGGACCAACTTGGTTTTGATGCTGCAACGTTGAAGCAAACTGTTGCTGATTGGAATGCCGCTGTTGCTGGTAAGAATGACACCAACTTTGGTCGTTCTACTGGGATGGACCGCGATATTACCAAGGCGCCGTTCTTTGCAATTCACATTGCACCAGCCGTTCATTACACCATGGGTGGTATCGCCATTAACCACAAGACGGAAGTCCTCAAAGAAGATGGGGAAACAATCAACGGGTTGTACGCTGCTGGTGAAATCGTTGGTGGCTTGCACGGTAACAACCGGATCGGCGGTAACTCAATTGCTGAGACTGTAATCTTTGGCCGTCAAGCTGGGGAACAAGTTTACAACTACATTAGTCAAAAATAGGACGTTTTAGTGGGGAGCTAAAAGGATGACACTCAATAAGATTAACTACAAAAAATTCTTCTGGCCGATTTTAGTCGGCCTGATCATCTGGTTCTGTGCAGGATTCAGACCAGATGGTGTTTCATTAGTTGCTTGGCACATGCTGGCAATTTTCGTTGCAACGATTCTTGGCTGTATCGTACAACCAATCCCGATTGCCGGGGTTGCACTTGTTGGTTTAACATTGGCAGTTCTACTAGGCGTTGTATCAATTGATGATGCAACTCTTGGCTTTGGTAATGGGACTGTTTGGATGATTGGGATGGCTTACTTCCTATCACGTGGGTTCATTAACACCGGTCTTGGCCGTCGAATTGCCCTTATTTTCGTCAAATTATTCGGGAAAAAGACCCTTGGTTTAGCCTACGCCTTAATTGGTGTCGATCTGGTGACTTCACCAGCCACACCAAGTAACACGGCGCGTGCCGGCGGGATTGTTTACCCAATCATTGAATCTTTATCTGATACCTTCGGGTCATCACCTAAGGATGGGACTGAACGTAAGATTGGTTCATTCCTGATTTTCTCTGAATTCCACGGTGACATTATCACGTCTGGTTTGTTCATGACTGCGATGGCGCCTAACTTGGTTGCCGTTGCTTTGGCCAAAGGTTTACACGTTGAAATTTCATGGATGAGCTGGTTCCTTGCAGCCGTTGTACCAGCCGTAATTTCATTGGCTGTTGTACCATGGTTGATTTACAAGATGTATCCACCTGAAATTAAGGAAACCCCTAATGCTAAGGAATGGGCTGATAAAGAATTAGCCGAAATGGGTAAAGTTACTTTACCTGAAAAGATCATGGGCTGTGTTTTCGTGATTGCCTTGGTACTTTGGATGCTTTCAAGTTTCATCGGTTTGGATGCTACGACCGTTGCCTTCCTGGCCGTTTCATTGCTTTTGATTTCTGGCGTTTTGAGCGTTAAAGATGTGCTAAGCGAAACAGGTGCTTGGAACACGATTTTCTGGTTCTCAATTTTGATCTTTATGGCCAACGAATTGAACGTTTTAGGCTTCATTCCATGGCTTTCTAAAGCATTGGGTAACAGCCTTCATGGTATGAGTTGGGGCGTTGTGATGGTTGTCTTGGTACTCTTCTACTTCTACAGCCATTATCTGTTTGCTTCAGGGACAGCGCACGTTACTGCGATGTATGGTGCTCTACTTGCCGTTGCCATTTCAGCTGGCGCACCTGCTACCTTTGCCGCTGTTATGCTGGGCTTCACTGGTGCCATCTTCGGTTCAACGACACAATACGCAAATGGTCCTGCCTCAGCCTTGTTTGGTGCAGGTTACAACAAACAAAGCGACTGGTGGCGGATGAACTTCATCTTGGGTCTGGTTTACCTCGTTATCTGGGGTGGCATTGGCTCACTTTGGATGAAAGTCTTAGGTATGTGGTAATCTTTAATTAATTGAATTTTAAACAAAAGTGAGTCCGGAAGCGGGCTCACTTTTTGTGTAAAATTATAATGACAATTAATTGTTACAAAGTTCAATGGAATATTTTAGAAGATTCACGCCACCACAATCATTATTGTGCATTACTCAAGGTAACGAGAACGGAGGGCTAGCGGGGGAGCGGTTGCAGTGAAAAGCTCCACTTAACGCGTAGCATTTAGTGGAACTGGACGTTTCTGAGACTCGCGGGCTTGGTGAGGCTCAGAAACGAAGCGTAAGACACGTGTACCGTGGCTGCAGCTGGTTCCACAGCAGCCGCCCCCGCTAGCACGTAGTGGTAGTGTCATATCTTAGTGTGAGATTAAGTAGGGGTATATACACGAGTTAAAAATTTTTCATTTTGAATGTATTTTGAACAAAATATAAAACGAGAACGGGTTGAATGGTTGATTTCAGTATTTTTTCAAGCTTCGATTTGTGATAAGCTAATCCTTAATGAATAAGACAGGGGGCACATCATGAATACGAAGGATTTGGCGTATTTTAAAGCGTTGGTTGAGAAGCGTAATTATACAGCCGTCGCTGAGACGTTCAGTGTCTCGCAGCCAACTGTGACCCAAGCTGTTAAGCGCTTAGAGCGTGAATTTGAAGGTGAGTTGGTCCACATTGACCGTGCCCATCATCGGACTGAAATTACTCGAGCAGGGCTGCTGCTTTATGAAAAAGCCCGCGTGATTGCTGATAACCTCGACTTGGCCCATCAAGAAATTGAAAATGCGCGATTAGCTAAAATCCGATTTGGCTTACCACCCATCATTGGAACATTGTACTTTCCGTCCCTGGCGGGGCAATTGCTAAAAGAAGGACTGTTACAGCGTTTGGATGTTGTAGAAACTGGTTCTGGTGGCTTATTAGAAGATGTTCGTGACGGCCAAATTGACATTGCGTTACTGGCTTCAGTCCTACCGTTGCACGAACCATCGCTCGAAGTTCGCCGATTGGGTAGCCGGCCCTTTAACCTGATTGTAAGTCAACAACATCCATTGGCGGATCAAACCAGCGTTAGTTTTAAGCAATTAGCGAACGAAAAATTCATTATGTTAAACCGCAAATTCGTGCATCCCAAGGCGTTTAAAGCTTACTGTGAGTATTCAGGTATCAATCCACCGGTGATTTATAAAACACCAGATATTTCTTGGATCAAGAGCCTGGTAAAAGAAAACCTTGGCATTAGTTTGATTGTGGCTGATGTGATTTCGGATAATGATGCAGCTGATATTGCCAGTATCACAATTCGTGATCCACTTCCCGAACGGTTTAACATTTCAGTGGTGACGCGAAAGGGCTACGTACTCACTGCGGACGAGAATCAGTTTGTTCATGATTTGATGCAAATGAAAATTGAAGCATAAGTTACACGACAAATAACCAGTGCACACCTTTTAAATTGATAAAAGGTGTGCACTGGTTATTTGATTAATTAGAGATAATTACCTGAATGATATTAACGGGTATGCTATAATAGCCATGTACAAATGTGAAATTGTTATAACGAAAGGAACGGGTTTATTAAGATGAACGAAATCAAATCGCAACGTCAAATCATTCAAGTCGGCAATTCTTTGGCTATCACCATTCCGGCCAACATTGCACGTAAATTGGATGTTCAAAAAGGCGACGCCATCGACGTAGCCTTTCGGAATAATATCCAATTAGATAACCAATTTTATACGACTTTAAATGCAGTAATTGATCAATTTGACGGTGCGCTGACACAATTACGAGGTGAGGCCTAATGCGCTATATTACAGCTGACGAGCTGATTGCCATTAATAGCCGGCTAGTGATTAAAAACGGTCAGCAGCCTGGACTTAACAAGGCTGATCAACTGGATAAAATTATCGCAGTACCGCAAGCCAATTTTTATGATCGCAATTTACACGAAATGGTTGCCAACAAAACTGGCTTTTTACTGGCTGCAATTATTTCGGGGAAACCCTTTGTGAGTCAAAATTTGCAGACAGCAGCTACCGCTGTTGCTGCATTAGCTGATCTTAACGGATACGAGCTGACGTTTACCGATGATGAATTTGTGGCACTTGTTAAGCGAGTGGATGCGGGAGAATTCGAAGAAACTGAACTATTTGATATCTTTAACAAGCATTTGAAAGCGAAATAATGACATCAGAAATAAGCGCCTTCCAGAAATGGAAGGTGCTTATTTTGTAACCATTGTTTCACGTGTAACGGTTAGTTAGGTGAGATTATTCACCAGGTTTGTAGTCTTCGTCAATTACCAGCACAGGTTTGATGGTTTTACCTGAGCGGGAGTCAGCATTGGCTTCGTTAATTTCGCTAAATTTGTAGAATTTTTCGGTCTTGTCGAAGTCAAACATACCCATCTTGTAGAAGTCGATGAGACGTGGAATATCAACTTGAGGAATTGAATCGCCCATGTTGACGCCAACGATCTTCTTGTCGTCAACACAAAGGTCGTTCCAAGTATCAACGTCAATGTGGTTTGGTGTGACGGCAATGGTAGCAGTGGTACCGCCTTGAGCAAGCACTTTAATGGAATTTTCCATCACAGCAGTCACACCGGTGGTATCAACGGCCCAGTTAACACCGTAGCCATCAGTTAAGTCTTTAACGGCCTGAACGACGTCAACGTTTTTACTATTGATAACGTCGGTAGCGCCTAATTCTTTGGCTAAATCCAAACGTGAGTCAACAATATCAATGCCGATCACTTTAGTGCAACCAGAGATTCGGCCAGCCATCATAGCAGCCAAACCAACGGCACCGGTACCAAATACGGCGATGGTATCGCCAGGCTTTGGCTTCAAGGTGTTCAGCACCGTACCAGAACCGGTCACGTAGCCGCAGCCCAAAGGACCAAGTTTTCGTAAGTCGAGTGTTGGATCAACTTTAACGGCATTACGTTCACGCACCACCGTCGTTGACGTGAAGGAGCTTTGATCAAACATGTCAGCGACTTTATGGCCATTTTCAGTGAAGTGGGCGCTCCCATCTGGGCGAACGCCAGAGAGGTTATTAGCAGCGTAATTTTCACACTGGGTCGGAATGCCCTTAAGACAACTCTTGCAGTTACCACAGCCGTAAAAGCTGAGGACAACGTGATCGCCTGGCTTAAACTGTGTCACTTCTGGCCCAACCTTTTCGACAATCCCAGAACCTTCATGGCCAAGAACGATCGGGTAATCAATGACGGCGTCCCCAATTCGGAGCGCCTCATCGGAATGACAGATCCCACTGGCAACCATGTGAACTTGGAGATCATCAGGACCCATTTCGGCGAGTTCGACATCATCTTTAATTTCAAAATCAGCGTTTTGTTTTTCAACAACAGCAGCTTTAATTTTCATCATAAATTCAGTCCTTTCACGTCTTAAATCATTGATCATTATTACACAAAATTAGGCAAATGTAAACGCTTACAGAAATTGTTAATTGAAAACACCCAGCAAGTAACAGTGTTGGATGTTTGATTTATTCCTTATAAAGTGAGTTCATACAAGCGTGAATTGCGATCGGGATACGGGTAAGCGACGTGGAGTTGTGCACCCGTAATTTGTTGGAATCCTTGACGCTCATAAAAGGTGTGTGAACGGTGTTCGGCTTCTGGTGTATCAAGCACCAACCGAGTGAACTGATGTGCTTTGGCAAAGTTGATCAAGGTATCATAGAGGTTTTGGCCGAGACGAATGGGATTGCCACGATAGCTTGGATAGGTAAAAAACTTTTTGAGTACGGCGGTGTTGGCATCAATGGGTAGCAGCGCAATGCAGCCAACGACCTTGTCCTGGTCCAATGCTAACCAAAAGTTACCGCCAGATTGTTGATAGTAGGCTGGAATATTAAAGATGTCGTCTTGTTCGGCCATCTTAATCTTGAGGTGTGCTTCCAGGTTTTGACAGTAGTTAATGAGATCCACTAATTGTGCAGTATGATGATAATTAGGTTCAAAGGGTAGAATTTTCATAAAGACCTCCGTTGAAAATATGGTTACTGTTAGTGTATGGTAGAGAGAATTAAAAGTAAAATTGATAGTAATCATATTCAGTATCAAAATAATTGATAGAAGGTGCCTGTTATCGAAATTCGACAACTCATTACATTTCAAATGATCGTGTCAACACACAGTTATTCAAAGGCAGCGGTGCAACTTGGTTATACGCAATCGACCATTTCGATGCAGATGCGCAAGCTAGAGGCTGAGATTGGTCAAACTTTGCTGAAATACGACCAGCATCGCGTTCATTTAACAGCGGCAGGACATGCGCTAATGCCTTTAGTTGAACGATTGCTACAAGACTATGGAACAGTCCAGCAGTTTGCAGCCACCCAACAACAAGTCGGTCAGCTAAAGGTGGCCGCGCCCGAATCGTTGACCGTGACGATGGTGGCAACGGCGTTACAACAATTTAAGCAGCAACACCCGCAAGTTGAGGTGAAATTACAAAATGCCACTTGTCTTCACAATGAAGAGGCACTGATACGTGGCGATGTTGATGTGGCCTTGATGATGTGGCCTAGTCAACCTAAGGCTCAGTTAATTGACCATGATTTGGGCGAGCAAGAGATGGTTTTAGTCACCAATCGACCACATCAGCATTTTAGTGAGCTGTTACGGTCAAGTGCCGCCACCTTTATCATTAATGAGCCAGATTGCTCATATCGTAATCAATTTGAGACGGCTGTTTGGCAAGGACATCAGCGACTGTTTCCGACTATCATGTTGCCAAGTATTGCTGCTATTAAATCGGTTGTTGCAACCGGATTAGGGTTCAGCTATCTGCCACGCGTGATGGTCGAATCAGAACTACGGGCTGGAGTTTTGTTTGCCTGTGAGACGGCTATTGAAAACCACATACATGCACATTTAGTGACCCGACCAGACAATGTGAACACAATGTTGATTGAGGATTTTGTTCGATTATTTAAGACTGTGAAGCGTTGATACTGTTTAGAGTCGTGACGCTGTTATTGACGCAATTAAAAAACGACCCTAACTGCCATGTGGACACAGTCAGGGTCATTTTAGATGGATTGTAATGACGTTACGAGGTAAAACACGCCACTAAAGCCGATAAAGACGTAGATGATTTGGCGGATGACGTCTAGATTAAGCCGAGTCAACAGGTGGTTGGCGATAATGGTGCCGATGACAGCGCCAAGTATGCCAACGAGAATGATGGGCAGATCCTGTGGTGTAAAAATGCCGTTGGCGAGACGAACGCCGGTAACATAAGTCATGTCAATCAGGAAGAAAGTTTGAATTGAGGCCATGTAGGTTTCCTTTGATTCAGCCAATGATAGAAAATAGAGCGCCATTAACGGGCCGCCAATCCCAAAGAGGCCGTTAAAAAAGCCAGAAATAATGGTGAAAATGACGGCAACAACAAGTGGATAGTGGCGGTTAGCAGCTGATTTAACGAATAAGAAATACAACGAGAGGACGCAAAGCAGGCAACCTAGCATTAACTTCAAGAAGGTGACGTCTAAAACCTTGCCAAGATGAATCGACCAGGTAGCCACACTGGCATAAACTAAAAACGGCCAAATGAGGCGTTTAAAGTGCAGCGCGTCGTGGTAACGGTGGACCATAATGGCAATTGAGACCATTGGAATCAAAGCCGCAACACCAGCACTGGTTGACATTGGCAAAATAGCGGGTAGGAAAATCATTAGAACAATTCCGGTACCAAAACCGGTTAACCCCTGCACTAAGCCGGCCAACATTGCCGGGAAAATAATGAAAAACCATTGCATATGTATTAAGCTCCTATCATGTACTTCTTAAATTATACCTTAAAAATGATTGGGATATGGTTGTCTACTAAGTAAAGCGGTAAAATGATGGTTATCATTGATGGCGTTGGCCTATGGTGGCGTTTTTCGACATCAAGTCGTATTTGGAGGAGATCAGCATGCCTTTTTTTGCAATTCTATTGGATATTATCACCGTAGCAACTTACCTATTTCAAACTAGTCATGGGAGTACTGGCGTCTATATTGTGGGCCTCATCGTTCAGGTGGTGGCAACGTTACTCTTGATTGGCTGGTGCTTCACGTTCCGTGGCCGTAAATATCGAAATGGCTGGTTGTTTGGCCTTTTTAGCGCGACTATCTCGTACGGCATCATTTTAGTTTCAGCTGCAATCAATGCGCTTGTGTTGGCGCTTTACGTGATGAATGTCATGGGAATCAATCACGTGATTTTTCAACGGTAGTTAGTAAGGGGAAGCTTACAAAATTTATTTTATGTAAATAAATAAGTGTAATCGTTTAGATATTAGATGTTATTAATGAATACCATAATCGGTATTATGCTGGTACGGCAGTCATCCCTAATTTGATGACTGTTTTTTGATATCATCACGTTATAACATACGCTTATAATTATCAAAACGATAATGAAATACAGAATTACTTTATATTCAAAAGTGTTATACTTTAGTTGTAAGCGCTTTACATAAAAGTGCTGCAGCTCCTATCGAAATCTCTTCAATTAACCTCATCCACAGTCGTGAAGATCTATACACGTGGACCAGCATTAGCTATATCTAAACTTCCTTTCGTACACACAAACTTGCGAGCGCGTGTTTTTTCAACTACAGCTTCACGATGAGGTGAGCTTGTTGGGGAGATTTTTGCTGTGTCTTGTCGCAATTCAGCTAACTTTGTGAACGATTAATTACACCTGTAAAAACTTTAATTTAAAAGTACTGTCAGTGTTTAATATACAACTAAAATCATACTAAAAAGCCAACCATAATTTCAATTAGAAGTTATGGTTGGCTTTTTGACTAACGAGACCTCGTTAGCAATCGCTTAATCCCGTTGTGCCACAAGCTGTAGCGGCTCCTTTAAGATGAGATGACCGGCAAGCGAAATAAGTAAGAAAGCAACTGCGACGAGACAAACACCATTCCAACCCGCAATACTCCACGCCCAAGTAGCTGACATGGTACCGATTGAACCGCCTAAAAAGTAACTAAACATGAAGACAGAGTTGTTGCGGCTACTCTCTTGGCGGTTTAGAGATTGTACGATTGCTTGATTAGAAACCTGACTAAATTGCGTCCCAAGATCAAGCAGAACGATACCGATGATTAAACCGACCAGCCATTGGCCAATCAGCCAGAATAGACCGAACGCGAGGCTTGAAAACCAAATGGAGAGGCCAATTGTGAGACGTGGTGAGCGGTGATCGACCAGGTTGCCAATGTAGGGTGCGGCTAGCACACCAGCAATGCCTAAGAGTCCCAATAGGCCGGCAACGTTACTGCCGAGATGGTACTGGTCGGCGAGGTAAAAGGCCAGGGTTGACCACATCACGTTAGAGACGCCGAACATGCAAAAGCCGTTGAGGGAAGACCCTCGTAACCGACGTTGGGTGATAAATAAACGTGGTAGTGATTTTAAGACATGGCCATAACTTAATTGCTGATGACCGCGGGGATCTTTTGGCATGTATACGTGGGCAATCACCAACATGACCACATCCAACAATGCAGCAATTAAGTAGATATCTTGCCATGGCATGACGCTGCCGAGTAACCCGCTGAACGACCGCGAAAGTAATATTCCAGTAAGTAGACCGCTCAAAACGGTGCCTAATACTTTACCACGCTGCATGGCAGGCGCCAGTGCACCAGCGTATGGAATGATGATTTGTGGTGCCACTGAGGTGATGCCGATTAGAGTGGTGGCAACGGCAAAAACCATTGCGTTAGGCGCAATGAAAGCGACGAGGAGGGCACCAATCGAAAGTACCATCATAAATTGAATCAAATGGTAGCGGTCAAAAATATCGCCGAGTGGCACGATTAGTAGTAAGCCAAAGGCGTAACCTAACTGTGTTAACATCGCTAGGACACCAACGATGGCTTTTGAAAGGTGAAAATCAGTTGCAATCAGGCCTTCGATTGGCTGGATAAAATTTAGATTCGCGACGATCACACCAGTGATAATCGCCATGAGTAAAACTGTTTTAGTAGAAATTGTCTTTGATGATGACATATAGCGACTTTCCCTTCAATAAAAATTTGGTTGTTTAAAACGCCAACTCAAAGGGACTTTCGGTACGGACGATAAGCCAGTGAAATAATTGATATAACAAAGTAAAACCTCAATTCAAATGAAATTCGAAATTTCAAAAATTAATAAGGGGGTAGTGGTGAGCCAGTTGCCATAATTGCCTAATCTCGCAACGTTAAAACAACGCCAAAGAAAATTAATAGGCAACCCGCGATAAAGCTTAAGTGGAGCGCTTCGCCCAGCACTAACCAGCCTAACAGGCTACCGACTAGCGGCTGAAAGAAGAAAAATAGACCTGATTGGCTTGCCCGTAAATATTGAAGACCTTTGTTCCACATGATGAAGGCAATCGCGGTGGAGATGATGCCTAGATAAAGTAAACCACCACCAATTTTAGGTGTGAGCAAAATCGCCCAGTTATAGCTCGGGTAGGCAACGGCAATCATCGGGGTCAAGCCAATTAAAGCTACTAGTGTGCCGATGGTCGTGACCTGTAATGCTGGATAGCGAGCTGGCACTTTTTTAAGTAACACGGACATGAGTGCCCAGGTAAGCGCCGCAATCAGCAAGGAACCGACACCAAGTAATTGCGAATGTTTCACGTGAAACATTCCACCGCCAGCAAGGATGACCCCAATTGTGGCACTGGTAACGGCCAGTAATTGAAGCCGGGTCAATTTTTCATGCAGTAACCAAGCTGCGAACAACGTCATGAAAGCTGGTGTCGTAGCGGTCACAATCGACCCAATCTGAGCATTTGCAAGCATCGTTCCCGTTTCTTGAAAGACAATACTGGCCAGTTGACCAATTAAACCGATGCCAATCAACAAGGGTAAGTCATGTCGATCAACATGCCAGTCAATGCGCTGCTGAAGACATAGAAGTAAAAGTGCCACGATTGCGATGAGATAACGCGACCAGACTAGAATCATTGGTGGAACACTAGGGACCACAATTTTAACGACCACAAACATACCGCCCCAAATGCTGGCGGCGATGGTGAGATAGAGGCTGCCTTTAAATTTTGAGGCAGCGGATGGTTTAAGTTCATTCATAGTATTACGCTCCGTTATGTTTGATTTTAATTGGTAAAATCGCCTAACAGAGAGAGTTTCCAGTGAAAGGCGTTAGGCCAATACTGGTTGATCATTTTCGAAGAGTTCTGAAAAGAGCATTTTGACACCTACTTTCATTAATAGATAACAATCATCTATTATACGACAAAATTTCTTGAAAAATATCCTCAACTTGACCTGCATCAAGTTAATCCTTCATAAAGCGCTTTAAACTAAAGTCATCAATTAAGTGAAGGAGCGATTCAAATGAAAGCGCAGCGATTTATTCAGCAACACCAAACCCAATTGACGTTGATTAGCGCAGTCTTGATTGCCATTGGCTATATTGGCAAATATGTTTTAGATGCAACGGTTGTTTATAACGGGGCTTTGATTCTTGCCTCAATTATTGCGGCCGTGCCAATTATGATGCACGCCTACCAAGCGTTAAAAGTAAAAGTTATCAGTATCGAACTGCTGGTCAGTATTGCGGTAATCGGTGCGTTCATCATTGGTGAGTATAACGAATCCGCAATTGTCACCTTCTTGTTCCTATTCGGGAGTTACCTCGAACAACGGACACTCACTAAGACCCGTGAATCAATTAAGTCATTGACCGAAATGGCACCGGCAACAGCGATTGTGGTAGATGGTGACGGTCACGAAGAAGAGGTTGATATTGATGACGTTGATGAAGGTGACCACGTGCTCGTTAAGACGGGGGCCTCAGTGCCAGTTGACGGTAAGATTATTGACGGTGCCGGTTATTTGGATGAAGCCGTAATTACCGGCGAGTCTAAGGCGGTTGCTAAAACTAACGGCGACGATGTATTCTCTGGTTCTATTTTAAGCAATGGTACTGTGACGGTTGAAGCAACCAAAGTGGGCGAAGATACCACTTTTGGCAAGATTATTGAATTAGTTGAGGATGCACAGGATGCAAAATCACCAGCTGAATCGTTCATCGATAAATTTGCCCAGTACTACACACCTGCCGTCTTAGTAATTGCATTGTTGGTCTACATTTTCACCCGTGATTTTCCAACCGCCATTACCGTTTTAGTCCTTGGTTGCCCAGGAGCCCTAGTGATTGGTGCGCCAGTCTCAAACGTTGCGGGAATCGGTAACGGTGCTAAACGTGGCATTTTGCTAAAGGGTGGCGCTGTAATGGATGATTTCTCAAAGGTTGATACTTTTGTGTTTGATAAGACCGGGACGCTAACGCTAGGCAATACGGCGGTTTCGACAGTCAAAACCTATGCAGCTGATGCTGATTTAGCACTGACTTTGGTGGCTCGGGCTGAGCAATTATCCGATCACCCACTTGGACGGGCCATTACAGCCTACGTTGCTAAGCAACAATTAGCGTTTGAAGCACTGAACGTCGCTGACAATGAAACGGTGAAGGGTCAAGGCTTAGTCGCAGATATCGACCAACACCACGTGTTAGTGGGTAACCTAAAGCTGATGACAGCTAACCAAGTCACACTATCAGCGCAACAAAATCAAGATTTGGCGGATGTTCAAGCAACTGGTAGTTCCGTTGTCATGGTGGCCGTTGATGGTCAATTAAGTTTAATTCTAGGCGTTTCAGATGTGATTCGACCAGGTATCAAAGCGCAACTCCAAGCATTACGTGACCATGGTGCTAAGCACTTAGTCATGCTGACTGGTGATAACCACGTAACGGCACAATACGTTGCTGAGCAAATTGGCATCGATGAAGTTCATGCCGAACTGATGCCTGAAGATAAAGTAACGTACATCAAGCAATTTAAGGATGGGGGACAACACGTTGCCTTTGTTGGTGACGGTATCAATGACAGCCCCGCCATCGCAACCGCTCAGATTGGGATTGCCATGGGTAGCGGTACCGACGTTGCAATTGAAACCTCCGATGTGGTTTTAATGCAATCGAGTTTCGACGCACTCGTCCACGCCTATGCGCTGTCGAAGAAGACAGTTATCAACACGAAGGAAAATATCTTAATTGCAATTGGTGTCGTGGTCTTCTTACTCATTGGCCTGATTCTTGGGTTTATCTACATGGCCAGCGGCATGTTCGTCCACGAATTTAGCATTCTCGTGGTCATCTTCAACGCAATGCGGTTGATTGGTTATGGCAAACTGAAGCCAACACCACAGCCGCAAGCTGCCAAATTAAGCACTTCGGGCAGATAAATTGAGCGAACTTGATATACGTCAAGTTCAAATGACATTAAAGCGATTAGACTATAGATAATCAAAAAACAGTGGAGGTCTTAATTATGACAAAACGTGCAATTTTACAACTAGACGGCTTAACTTGCCCATCATGTATGACTAAAATTCAAAGTGCCCTTCAAAATCAAGCGGGTGTTGAGAAAGTTCAAGTATTATTTAACGCCAGCAAGGCTAAGGCCGATTTTGACGACAGTCAAGTTTCTGCAGAACAGTTAGCAGCCGTCGTTGATAAGTTAGGCTACGAAGTTAAGAAGATCAAGGTTAAGGACTCAGTTGCAGCAAACTAACTAGGAATTTAAGCCAAATAACAGGAGGGTTCATTCATGACAACCGAAGCAGTAGAAGCAAAGTACCAAGCAGAAGTTAAACAAGCTGACGTCGATCACCACACCCCAACAGCCGGTGCAATGACTGGTCACATCGTCGCTAACTTACGAATTTTAGACGTTAAATTACACCAAGCCAAGTGGTTCCTCAAGGGGTTTGAAGGTGCAGCGGTTAAGCCACTTTATGATGAGTTGATTGAGCAAGCACGTCAGGATTATGACACCGTTGCAGATGCCTTGCTTGACGAAAATGAATTGCCACCATCGACTACCGAAGAGTACACCAATTATAAGATGCTCTCAGAGGACGGTCGTAACAAGTACTTGAGTGCCAGTGAAATCGTTGATATTACAGCGCACGATTATAATACTGAGAACTTGTTTATTACCCGGGCAATTAAGTTAGCCGAAAAGGAAGATCGGCCAGCATTGGCAGCAACACTGACGACGCTTCTAGGGCAAAATAACCACGCAATTCAGCAACTACAAGCAGTTCTCGGTAAATCGGCTTGGGAAGGCCTTGTTGAAGAAGACGATGATGACGATGACGACTAGGTCTAAATAGTGTCGATGAGTTGAAGTCAAAAAAGTGGGTGAACGCACGGGAGGCGCTCACCCACTTTTGTATCTAATCGGGTCGTTGTAGGACGTCGATGCGACCATAAGTAGCATTTACCGCTGTCTATTCATAAAATTTATGCTTGTACAAACCCTCAATTTCCGCCAAAATAGGAACGAAGACATTTGGGGGAAGAAGAATATGAGTGAAAAGAGATTCACACTTGAGTTGCCAGACAATGTTAGTTCACAACTCAAGTTAATTGATCAAGAAAGCGTTAAGTTAGAACTGAGTCGCGATACGATGGTTCTGACAACTCAGGCGAGTGATGTGTCGCTATTTCAGCGAATCTCGTGGTGGTGGATCGTGTTACCCGCACTTTTGAGCAGTATCGCATTTAATGTCTATTTTGCCGTTAAAAAACAAAATCAAATTCCCATGAATGGCGACATGTCATTAGGAACAACGGTTTTAATCGGTGGGGTCATCATCGGCACGTTGATGTTTGGCATCTTTTTCGTGCGTGAACGGCGTAACCGGACCAATTCATTTTCGACACATATTTACTGGCGAAACTTTCCAGTGGTGATTTTGTCCTTTGCGTTGATTTTGGCACTCGGTCTGCTCGGCATGTTTTGGCTGTTCGGGCGAATTTTCGATGGTGCAACCTTTGATCGGTTAACGTCGACCATGCTGTTTTTCGTGTTTGAGGGCATGATTAACTACGTCATGATTTTTGCAGCTATGTCATTGTCATCCCGGACGTTGATTCGGTTATTTACCATCGTAATCGTTAGCGGGGTCATCATTTCGATGGCAACTAACAGTTCACGACGTTGGTGGCAGCATAATCTGAGTTTTCTTGGCACACAATTGGCCAGTAACAGCTGGGCGTTTAATATGACGCTCATGTTTTCAGCGTTGATTATGGTAGCTTTGATCGACTACATTTTTGTTTCGTTAGAACCAATTTATCCTAAATCACTGCGGATGATGACGTTACGGATTATTTTAACGCTAATGGCAATCGACCTTGGTGCAGTGGGCTTTTTCCCCAATAACCATCAGTATCATGAGATCCATGATCAAATTGCAGGAGCGCTGACCTACTTTATTATCGGGTTGATTGTAGGTATTCGGTGGTTGTTGCCTGGCGTCTCAAAACAATTTTTACGCTTATCGTATACGATTGGTGCTATCTTAGTTGCCTCGGACGTGTTGTTCGCCTTTGTGGGTTACTTATCGCTTACAGCATTTGAAATCATTGGCTTCGCCCTGGCGTTTGGATGGGTCATCATCTTACTTCAGCTATTGCAGGAACTGATTGATCGTGGCACCCGGGTATTTTATGTGCAGGTTCAGGTGAAGAACGTTGATAATAAGTAGGCTGAAAAGCCTTCTGTGGTGCGTGAAGATTGCGGTATCAAACTGGCATGTTCGTTTCATCTGAAATTATTTTGGCAAAGTAATATTAATCAAAAGGCACCTAATCCATCTGAACATGAGGTGGTTAGATGCCTTTAATTATGCGTTTAACGAAGCGATCATTGCGTCTGTATCGGCAACTTGTGCGAAGGTTCTGATTGCTTCTTGATAGAGTTCGTTGCTTTTGGCCACGATGGCATCGGTAATGACGGTCGCAGCGTAGCCTTCTCGCTGCCCGTCACGCACTGTTTTACGAACACCATTATCAGCAGTAAAACCCGTGATAACGAGGTGTTTCACGCCTGATTGTTGCAATGCGTCCAAGAAGGTAGGCTCTTTGAAGGCACTGGCCGTTTTTTTCTGCACGTGATAAGTGTTGGTGGCTTTGGCAGTTAGTAACGGCCGTGAAAACGTGTCATTAATCAACTTGGGAAACATTTTAGGATGCATTGTGACGATGAAAACGGGCAGATTATGCGCCACGAAGGCATCGATTAGGCGTTGATTATTGCTGACGATTTGTTCAAAATTTGTCGGGCTAAGTTTCTTGAAAACGTGCTCTGCTAGGTATTTTGAACCGGATTGAACATCGATAATGACTAAGCCAAGGTTACTGGTCTGGGTAATCGGATTATTCAATAAACTCATGTAGATGCTCCTTAATCATTGATAAATTACCTGCTATCATAAAGCAGTTTTGGCGGCCTGTCAGCATTTTGCTTGAAAACGTATCAAATCGTTAACTTTGTTTGATTATTTTGCAACAAATTTGCAGAAATACAGCGCAACATCTGCTAAACTATGAGTAGTCGAACCGAATACCTTCTGGGAAAAGAGGGATTCCTGTGAAGAAGAAAAATGGGTTGTTGTTGGGAACTGTGACGTTACTTGCTGCCGTGGTTTTAGCGGGATGTAGCAGTAACAACGCCAATCAATCAAGTAAGAAGAGCATCGCGCTAATGCAAACTTCTGACTTAACGAGCTTGGACAATACGAATCAGGCAACCATGCCTGAGTTTAATACGTTGACCAACATTTCTGAAGGACTCTATCGCTTAAACGACAAGGATCAACCAGTGGCAGCGATGGCAACTCAGATTGAAAAACCAACGGATAATGGTAAAAAGTATGTTTTCCATATCCGCAAGAATGCTAAGTGGAGTAACGGTGATCCAGTGACCGCTGCTGACTTTGAGTACTCTTGGAAACGTTCATTGAATCCAAAAAATAATCCAGTTTACACGTATGTCTTCAGTGGCATTAAAAACGCTGACGCAATTATTGCTGGTAAAAAATCCTACAAGACACTCGGAATTAAGGCAACCAGTAAGCGGACCTTGACGATTACACTCGATCATCCAATGGCCTACTTTAATAAACTGGTTGCGATGCCCGTCTTTATGCCACAAGATAAGCCATTTGTCGAAAAAGTGGGAACTAAGGCTTATGGCACAACGGCGAAGAATACCGTTTCTAATGGAGCCTTTAAGATTACGGGTTGGACAGGTACTAACGACAGCTATACGTTAGAGAAAAATAGTCACTATTGGGATAAAAAAGCGATTAAGCTTGATGAGATTAAGTATCAGACTGTGAAGGATGCTAACACAGCCCATAACTTGTTTACTAAGGGCGAGCTAGATGATGCCACAATTTCAGGTGTCACTGCTAAGAACCTTCAGGGTAATAAAAATCTGAAGCGTGTGCCTAAAGCTTGGACGTATTATTTACAGCTTAATCAACGTAATGGCCAACCACTGGCTAACAAGAAACTTCGCCAAGCACTCTCACTCGTGATTGATAAGCAACAATTAGCAAGCAAGGTCTTAGCGGATGGTTCAACTGCTGCAAGTAGTTTTGTTAGTCCAGGAACTTCAACCGATCCAACCACTGGCAAAGACTTTAGCAAGGAAACCAGCACAACGTACAAGCCAAACGTCAAAAAAGCCAAGCAACTTTGGGCTGAAGGTCTGAAGGAAGCAGGGATTAGTGGTAAGGTTAACATTTCGATTATTGGTGACGACCAAGATGTGACGAAGAATGTCGCACAGTTCGTCCAAAGCCAAGTTGAAGAAAACTTGTCCGGTGCTAAGGTTGAAATCAGTAACCTACCGGATAAGGGGTTTGCTGATCGTAAGACCAGTGGTAAATTTACCATGAGTCAGTGGTACTGGTTAGCTGATTTTGCTGATCCAATCAACTACTTGGGCATTTTGACCTCAGGTAACGCTATGAATCCAGGGCATTACAGCGATAAGACCTACGATACATTGGTTGAAAAAGCTAAGTCGGCTTCAACGCAGACTGCATACTGGCGCAACTTACGTGCGGCGGAGAACCGCTTACAAGATCAAACCGGGATTATCCCGCTATATTACGTGAAGGAATCTCACCTCGTTAACTCGAAGTTAACTGGGGTTGCTTATCACGTGGCCGGTTTTGCGGATTACACACGGGCTTCAATTAAATAACTGAACAAGATTACTTTACGATAAAAAATTATAAAGAGCGGTAGTTGACAGTATTGAGTCGGCTACGCTCTTTTTGTTGTCTATGACGATTTCCAAAAAAGATTTACATTCACGAGGAGACCCTCTAAGATAATACTCAGAGACTTTTAATGGAAGTGAGGATCTTAAGGTGACCGATAAACGAAAGGGACTCACCTGTGCCATTGTCGGCACCACGTTTTGGGGTATGTCAGGTGTGACAGCCCAGTATTTGTTTTCCAAGCAGCCAGTTGAACCAGGATGGTTAGTTGGTGTACGTCTAGCCATTGCGGGACTGTTGCTGGTGATTTGGAGTAGCGTTACCAACACAAAAGAGGTTCTTGCCATTTGGCATCATTGGCAAGATTGGACGTTATTAATTGCCTTTGCCTTATTCGGAATGATTCCATCTCAGTATTCGTATTTCATGGCGGTTAAGCATGGTAATGCGCCAACTGCGACAATTTTGCAATTTTTAGGGCCGCTGTTTATCATTTTGTATCTCGCGATTCGTCATTGGCGACTGCCACGTCGAATTGACGCAATTTCGATGGTCATCGCGCTATTTGGTACATACTTGTTAGTAACTAAGGGACAGTTTGATCGTTTACAATTGGCACCAGCCGCTGTTTTTTGGGGCGTCATGGCCGGTGTGGGCCAAGCGCTTTATACGTTGATTCCAATTCGGTTACTACAAAAGTACGATGCCAAAGTTGTGACGGGTTGGGCGATGTTGATTGGGAGTCTGGTGTTTATGCCACACATTGTCATGACACCGCTACCGAATCTGAATTTGATGAGTTGGGGTGGCGTGCTCTTCGTTGCAACGTTTGGGACGATGTTCGCCTACCTTTTGTACTTACAAAGTTTAAACTACATTTTGCCGGCAACGACAGGAATGCTGAGCTCGTTTGAACCGTTCACGGCAACGGTCTTATCCATTTTGATTCTGCACACAGCATTCGGCTTACCAGAGATGCTTGGTGGTGCGATGATTTTAGCCACCGCATTTTTACAGGCGATTGCAGTGAGTGGACCAAAACCCGTGCCACAAAAATAACCCGGGAAATAAAAGGTCACCATCACGTTCGATTGAACATGATAGTGACTTTTTTAAGCGAATAGATATTTTGTGAGGCTGAACAAGATTATGATGCAAAAACGTTAAAGCGGAAAAGCAACTCTAATATACCAATTAGTAACCAGCCACCTGCAGTTACCACAATCCATATCAGTATGAGTTCGGTTTGCCCAAAGTGAATATAAAGCCAGATGCCAACGATGGTTACGATACTGGCGAGTGCAATTAACCACCAGCGAAATTTAGGCCAGTTAAATGCTTTATGATTAGTCGTGATTGAGACACCGTTGACGTTTTCGGTGAACTTTTCGAGGCGATGATTCAAAATGATGAGTAATACGACAGCAATCAGGATGATGAGACTCCAAATATCTGACATAGGTGCAAAAAGTGATATTGTTAAAATTAAATATGTGAGAATTGTACTCAATTTACTAACTGGTGCTAGTTGAGCAGCGACTTCTTGACGTTTGAGGTAGTCAGTCACACCGCGGTCCTCCTTTAATAAGACGTCTAGTGATAGGTCAAAGTAATTACTCAGCCCAATCAGACTATCAATATCTGGGTAAGTTCGCCCGGTTTCCCAATTTGAAATGGTTTGTCGTGAAACATGCATGGCAGTCGCGAGATTCTGTTGCGTTAATTCGCGTTCAAGCCGAGTTTGTTGAAGTCGTTCCCCAAGTTTCATTGTTTTCCTCCGTTTGCACGATTATGGATCCAAGCGTGCCCTTAAAAAAAGTATAGCAGATATTTCCTGGGAAATTGTTATTCTTGGGTGATTTGAATGCTAGGATTCTTTGCTTGATGCCGGAAGTTGTACGTTATTTAAACAATTTCGAATATTTACAGCTAGTTTTGGGATTTGAGCCGATTGAGGGCCAACTTCATGATCAATAATGATGATTAAAATGCGAGTTTAGCGAACAGGGGAATTTCATTTCGTACCAAAGTTCGGTAAACTGAAAGTTAATTTAGTCGGAATCGAGGTTTTGAATATGACTGCTACTTCAGATAATGGTGCGTGTGCTTGGCAACCCAGCCAAAAGTCAACGCCAACCTTTGATCTTAAATTTTCAACGGGTGAGTTACCCGTTGAACCTAATCGCTACAGCTTAGTTTGGGGAAAGTTTTGCCCCTGGGCAACGCCAGTCGCAATCTTGATTGATTTGCTTGGCCTAGATGAAGTCATTGCCAAGAGTCCCGTATATGCTTTGCGACATGATGGCGTCAATGATGATTGGTTTTTCGGTCCAAGCGCAGATGACGTTGATCCGATTTTAAAAACGAAAAGTTTAGGTGAAAACTATCGGCTGGCGGATGCCCAATTTAGTGCACGTGCTTCAGTACCAGCTTTGGTTGATTGTCAAACTGGCAAAGTCGTTAACGGTGAGTCAGGGACGCTACTACCGGAACTTGCAACTGAATGGCGGGCTTATTTTTCCCAGCATGCACCAGACGTCTTTCCAGAAGCGCAACGTTCAGCTATCTTAGCGATGAATCAACAGATTATTGATAATTTATCAAAACCAGTAAATGCTATCAATGAGGTTAAGTCACAGGCGGAATACGAACAGTTATCAAATCAGTTCTTTGGTCAGTTGTCAGAATTTGATCAACGACTCGCCACGCAATCGTTTCTATTTGGTGAACAGGTGACGTTATCTGACTTACTCCTTTTTGTTCGATTAGTACGCTTTGATCTCGTCTATTATTTTCAAAATAAACTTAATCAAAAAAGATTGATAGAGTTTCCTAATCTCTGGCGTTACGCCAAAACTTGTTATCAAATTCCCGCTTTTAAACAAAATACAGATTTTTTGGCCATTAAACAGCACTTTTTCCAAGTGAGTGAGACAGTTAGCGATTTTGAACATGTTTTACCCCTTGGTCCAAATACTGATAAGTGGGAAGAACCGATTGATTAGGTTATGACAAATTTCATCGTTTGATTTGCTTAAGCACGTTGCTAAGCTAGTCATGATTTTTAGTGAATTGATAATCTGATGAAGATTCAGTTGGTTGGGTCGGTAGAGCGATGACCCCCATCAGATACACGATTAAACTGCAGAGCAACACTAATAATAAGTTAATCAGTTTATCGCCTAAATTATTGGCGGGTTGAATGACGTAAAGATAAAGCCCGGAGATCAGGGTTATTATCGGTAGAATCGTTGCAACAACGCGATGACGACATCTTGGAACGAGCATTTCTTGAATGAACATAATTAAGATAATGGGACCGTAATTGTAAATGAGCGCAGACATAATATAATTCCCTCCGTTTAGTAATAAGGTTATTATAGGCAACGTCATGACCTTGGACTAGAAGCGGACTGTTGCTAGCCGTAAATGTGAATAACAATGGTATTTAGGCGTGTAATGTGATAGAAAATCACAATAATTAAGGTAGATGTAAACGATGATTGACGTGGTATTTCCCGGGAAATAAAAATATCGTTCTCATTTTCCCAGCAGTGGTAAATTCAAAGTAAAAGCCACAAACTTTCCTAATTAAGAAAGTTTGTGGCTTTATTTTTGATTGATTTCAAACCTTGAAGTTCTATTCAGTTATTTTTAACCGAAATTAACCCTGTGTTTCATTATGGAAATGGGCTGGAGCAGTATCTGTCATCGCGTTCAAAGTGGCCATGTCTGCTTCAGAAATCGTGAAGTCTAAATCAGCATTAGCCTTGATGTGCGCTTCGCTAGTGGCCTTTGGCAAGACGATGGCACCGTTTTGAAGTACAAATTTCAGAGCCACTTGAGGCACACTGACGTTGTAATGATCCGCAATTGCCTTGACCTTGGCGTTATGAATCAAATCACCAGTAGCCAGTGGTGAGTAAGCTTCAATCTTGATATGATGCTCAGTCGCAAATTGAACGATCTTTGGTTCGGTAAAGCCGACGTAGTATTGAATCTGGTTTACAACCGGTACGATATCGGTGTGCTTAAGCAAGTTTTGTAAATCATGGACGTCGAAGTTTGAAACGCCAATTGATTTAATTTTACCCGCTTGATAAAGTTTTTCGATTTCTCGCCAAACAGCGACGTTATCAGCGTCATGTCTTTCGCCGATTTTGTTCCATGGCCATGGCGCGTGGATTAGGTACAGGTCTAAGTAGTCGACCCCCAAACTGTTAATTGTTGACTCAAAGTATTCGGTTACTTGCTTGGCATTCTTGACTTCACCTGGTAATTTTGAAGTAATGAAAACCTCTTCACGCTTCAGTCCGGAATCCTTAATCGCCTTACCAACGCTTTCCTCATTATGATAGGCATAAGCTGTGTCGATGTGGCGATAGCCCAAGTCCAGAGCAGTTTTCACCGCTTTATAAGCAATGGGACCATTTGGTGTTTGCCAAGTACCAAAACCAATGGCTGGAATCTTGACGTCGTTATTTAATGTGATTGTATCTGTTAAAACTGACATGTTGTCACCTGATTTCATTTAATGTTTGAATAAAGTTTTGTGCCATATCCTTTTATGTTTAGGATGTTATTATGTTAATACTTAGAGTTAACTCTAGGTCAAGCAAAAAGCACCGAACAGTTTCGAATTTCGAAAAATGTTCAGTGCTTTTTGTGATTTAAATTGAGAACCGCCTAGTGTCACTGAAGCGATTCGTTTCTAACGACCGCTGGTTTGAGCTGCTGATTCGTGACGCTCAGCAGTTAGTGTCTGTTTATTTGACATTAATAGATTCAAGATAATGGCACTCAGCGCTGCAATTGTAATTGGTGAGCCCAATAGGTACTGAATGAGTTGTGGCGCTTCACTGACGACCTTGCTTGGGATCAAGACTAAGGCCATGGTTAAGACGATTGGCACGCCGATAATATAGATAGCACTTTCGCCCGTGTTCAGGAAACGAATGACGTTTAGTCCATTTAGCATAATAATGACACAGATGATGGAGTAGACACCACCGATAACTGGTGCAGGTACGGCCGCAAAGAACGCGGATAATTTACCGCAGAAGCCGAGAATAACAAACCAAATTCCGGCTGAGACGAAGACGCGTTTACTTGCAACACCGGTAACAGAAACAACACCGGCATTAGTTGAATAACCAGTCATTGGTGTGGCTCCGAGTAGTGCTGAAATCAAGCAGCTGAGGCCTTCGCCAATAATGCCCATGTTCCATTGTTTATCGGTGATTTTTTCACCAGTAACGGCACTCATGGCAAACCACGTTCCGGTTGTTTCAGTTGTTAACACGAGGTAAATGACCACAAACGTTAAAATAGCAGGAATTGAGAAGTGGAGACCGTAGTGTAACGACGTGAATTGAGGTAGGCTAAACCACTGTGCTTTTTGAACAGTACTCCAATCAAATCGACCCATAAACGTTGCGACGATTGAGCCAACAATCAGTGCAATCACAATTGAGCTAACTTTGAGGACTTTCTTTAATTGCGGTACACGAATACTTAAAATAATAGCAAGTAACATGACAATGCCAGTGGTACCAGCAATAATGATATTTTGATTGATATTACCACTAGCCTCGAAAACGTTATCGTTCAGGGCACCGGGTAAAAGTGATAACCCCACGCAGGTAATGATGGTGCCACCCACAATAGCGGGTACGAGTTTGGAGATCACCTTTTGGAAGACGCCGGACACGCCTAACGCGATGAGTAAAAATGACCCGACAACTAACGATCCTAATACGGTTGCCATCCCACCGTGTGCACCACCATTTGCGAGGTAAATACCTGCGACGGCACCAACGGGGACGAAGGATGGACCTTGAGAAACGGGCAACTTCATAAAGAATCGGGTTTGTAAAATTGTCCCGATACCGCACGCAATGAAAGCGGCTTGCAAGAAGCCAGTTTTTTGCGCGACGGACATCGACAGTAGGCCAGCCATGATGATTGGTGCAACATACACGTCCATTGCAAGCACGTGTTGAAGTCCTAAGATACCAGCTTGTCCAGCTGGTACCCGATCGTCTGGTCCATACAATAAGCCATTTTGTTTGTGATCCATAATTTGAATTATTCTCCCTTTATTAAAAATCTGAGTTCGTGTTCTTTATCGAACGCGTATTCCTTGAACAAATACTTGATCAATCGTTTGCTTAGTCGTTTGATACATTAATTTTTCAAAGATATTATCTGCACTGTCAGGTGGAATAGGGGTGGGCAGTGAGACGATTTGTAAGTCGGCTAAGTAGCCGGGTGTAATTTGACCAGTTTTGAGGTGTAAGCTTGCCGCCCCGCCTGCAGTAGCGAGGTAGAAGGCGGTTTTGACACTGATGGAACTGTCAGCGACACCACGGTGGACTGGAGATAGTGCATGATCGACGCCATCGGTTAATTGTCTAGAAGACATGACCGCTTGACGAATATTTTGATACAGACTTGGTGAGTAACCACCAGAGATATCAGTACCCAAACCGATTTTGACGTGATGCGCCAAAACTGAGTTAACAGGTAAGACGGCATTGCCAAAGTAAACGTTAGAAATTGGGCAGTGTGCAATCGCGGTTTGACGACGATTGAACAAATCGTAATCATCTTCGTTGAGCAGGGTGCCATGGGCCATAACCGCCTTATCCGTGAGTAAACCATATTGGTCGAGAACTTCGGCATCTCGCATATGGTAGTGCGATAAGGCAAAGCCGTCCTCCCAGTCACTCTCACTTGCATGTGACTGGACGGGTAGGTCATATTGTTTAGCAAGTTGACCTAATCCTTTTAGTGTGGCTGGTGTACAGCTTGGCACGAATCGTGGCGTGATTACGGCCGTTTGCTTAACCGTTGCCGTTTTGTTTAAATCTGCAATTTGGTGAATAAACTGTTCAGTTTGTTCGATTGCGACTTGAGCAGAGGCGTCACGATAATAAGCCGGTGTTTGTTCGGGATTATCCATCGCAACTTTACCAATAAAACCACGTTGACCATGTTCGACACAAGCTTGGGCCAAAGCTAGGTTGGCGGCATTATGGATGGTACCGAAATAAAGCGCGGTGGTGGTCCCATTACGAAGGAGTTCATCGACCAGATCCGAGTAAACCAATTTAGCAAAATCAGTGTCCTGATACTTGGCTTCTAGCGGAAACGTGTAAGTATCGAGCCATTCATTTAACGGTCGGTCTAACGCAAGACCGGCATTGGGCCACTGCGGTGCGTGGATGTGAAGGTCGATGAAACCTGGTAAGACAAACTGTGTGTCACTTAAACTAAGCAGTTTGTTGGCTTTATCAGCTGATTGACGAATTTGGTCAAAATCGGGATCGTCTGACGTGACGAGCCGATCGATATAACCGTGATTATCGATACAAATCAACTGATGTGACTGATACGTGACAGAAGTTGGTGTCGTTGGTGAAAAGTAGGCGCCTTCGATGACACGTGAATAGGAAATCATAACCACCTCACTTTAGTTTATTGTTAATCTCAGTATTGAAAATACCGAATGATATTCGTCATTCGGTATTTAATTTTCGCTTCAATACTTTGAAAGCTATTATAGGCACTATTCTTAAGTGTTTCAATGGAATTTCACGAACATTTTAAATTCTAATCTGTAATCTGGAAATATTCATTTCAAAAAAATTTTGAGAGCGGTTTAGGCACGGACAGTAAGGCTGCAGACGCTTTGCATAAAAATAATAAATAGTCGTTGCTTGAATAATTAATCAAAATAGATTAAAATAATCTCTAATCAAATTTTAATAATATTATTTGGCTTTAATTTAAGGAGGACTGTCTATGGCTCAGAGATCAGCACGAACCGAAAAACAAATTGCAGCTAACATTTTTAAAGGTTCGTTAGGTAACATGATTGAATGGTTTGACTGGTATGTTTATGCTTCGTTTGCAATTTATTTTTCAGCAGCGTTTTTTCCGGCTGAGAATAAAACAGCGGAACTGCTATCTACTGCCGCGGTGTTCGCAGTGGGATTTTTAATGCGACCGTTGGGTTCTTTCATCATGGGTCGCTTTGCTGATCGGAAGGGTCGTCGGGCAGCCTTGACATTGTCCGTCACAATCATGGCAACCGGATCGCTCGTGATTGCGGTGACTCCAGGGTTTAAAGTGATTGGTGTTTGGTCGCCACTTATTCTTGTCGTAACACGTCTCTTCCAAGGCTTATCACTGGGTGGCGAATATGGCACTTCGGCAACGTATCTCTCTGAAATGGCATCGCCAAAGCGTCGGGGTTTCTATTCATCGTTCCAATATGTCACCTTGATTTCAGGACAGTTGTTTGCGCTACTCGTTCAAATCGTTTTGCAGAGTTTGTTATCAAATGCGCAATTGTATGCCTTTGGCTGGCGGATTCCATTCGTGATTGGGGCTTTAGGCGCCGTAGCTGTGTTATGGTTGCGACTTTCGATGGAAGAATCAGATCAATTTACGGCTAAAAATAAGCACAGCAAGAAAGCTGGTACACTAACGCTATTGGCCAAGTATCCTAAACAGTTCTTTACGGTCGTTGGCCTAACTTTTGGTGGCACTATTGCCTTTTATGCTTACACCACTTATCTGCAGAAATTTATGATCAACACGACCGGTCTCAATACCCGGGTCGTTTCAGTGATTAACTTCTTCGCACTGTTAGTGATGTTAATTTTACAACCAATTTTTGGCGCGATTTCAGACAAAATTGGTCGTAAACCAATGCTGTTATGGTTTGGCATTGGCGGCACGTTGTTCACCGTTCCAATTTTTTCAGTTTTGGCGCACGTTCATTCACCTTGGGCAGCCTTTTTCCTAATGTTGACCGGTGTCGTGATTGTTTCGGGCTATACGTCCATTAATGCCATTGTGAAAGCAGAGCTGTTTCCCACTGAAATTCGGGCATTGGGCGTTGGCTTCCCATATGGCCTGACGGTTGCCATCTTTGGGGGTACCGTGGAGTACGTGGCACTTTGGTTGCGGTCCGCAAACATGGAATCGTTATTCTTCTACTACGTGGCGTTTGCTTCATTTGTTTCGCTCGTTGTCTACTGGCGGATGTTGGAAACGTCGTCTGCTTCAGAGATCAACGTGGATAGCGTGACGGATGCAGCCACTGGTATCGAAAATGGTCAAGTTGGCCGATAGAAATACTTGAACAATTCTTTCAGATGGCGTTAAAATAAGCGTCGATTACTCAGCACTCTCAATAGGCTTGGACGACACCGGTATTAGACCGATGGTAGCTGACAGTGTGTCCGTTTTAAAGACGTTAGTTGGTGATGTGATCCTAATCTAAAGTGAGAAGGATGGTTTTATCAATGTCTACGAAGCAACGGTTATTTTTAACAGCCGAAATGTGTCTGGGAATGGGTTCAATTATGAGTTTGATTGGAAAGCTATTTTCAATGGGTTTAACGCAAACGGCGCTTAAGGCTTTTCTAGTTTGGTGGGTACCGACAGTTATTTTTGCGTTTGGTTATAACTTATTGGTGGCGACCAACGTCACTAACTTTTTGATTCGGCGCTACACCCGCGATTTAACGGCTGATGAACAGCAAAAACGAGGCCAAAAGATTCGAAGTTGGACCATGATTGTCGTGATGTGTTTTAGTATGTGTACTTGGGGACTCGCGACTGCGGGTGCTTTTCCGGGTATGTCAATCACTGCAGTGCTGATCGTGTGGGCACGGTCGTTTGTATTGGCTTACATCGTTCGAGGGTTATTCGTGAAGCCCGTTGCAATGCGGGTGATGTTGCGAGTTGTTCCGAATGAATCGTAAATAAATTTCTAAATAAAAGGTGACGCAGATGCCAGTGTGAACTGGTCGCTACGTCACCTTTTTTGGGGATGGATGAAATTCGGAAGTGAATTGTAAGTTAAGCACAAAAAAGCCCTGCGAGTAAATTTCGCAGGGCTCTCTCTTTAAGTATCAGCTAGTTAACTGAAGTCTCCGTAGCTGATGCTTTAAGACTATTTCCATTAGACAAAAAGCATCACCTCCTTTTTTGATTGTGACTATACTACATCCGCCAGGTTTTAAAGTCAATGATTTGTGCTTGACTAAATTGCTTTATATTTGGCAAGTAATCGTCGCGTTTAATCGAACTCTTCATAGGTATCAGGATCTTGGCCGTCAATTCGCCCGTCAGTTTTGGTTAACGCGTTAATTGATTGCATTTCAGCAGTTGTTAATTCGAAATCAAAAAGCTGTAGGTTTTGTCCCTGATGAACTAGACTGCTTGATTTTGGAATTGGAATCACGTTGCGTTGAAGGTGCCAACGTAAAATAATTTGCCCCACGTTCTTTTGGTACTTGGTTGCAAGTTGCGCAATGATTGGTTCTTTAAGAGCAGCACTGCCACGTCCAAGTGGACTCCACGCCTCTGTAACGATACCGCGTGATTGATTGACTTCTAAAATGGCTTCGTTATTCCAGTAGGGGTGACTTTCAACTTGATTGATTGCCGGTGTTACACCGGTTTCTTGAATCAGGCGATCAAGTTGAGTTGCTGTAAAGTTTGAGACACCGATGGAATGAAGCAACCCTAATTTTTGAGCAGTAATCATTGCTCGCCAAGCGTCAACATAGTGATCGCGTTTGGGTAATGGCCAGTGGATGAGGTAGCTATCGAAGTAATCGAGCCCCATACGTGCCAGCGATTCTTCGATGGCATTGAGGGCATCGTCATACTGGTGATATTTCCCGGGTAATTTTGAAGTCACGTAAAATTGGCTTCGTGGAATGCCACTAAGTCGGATGGCCTTACCCACAATTCCTTCATTGTCATAGTTAGTGGCAGTATCGAGTGACCGATACCCGTCACGAATGGCAGCTAAGATTTGGGTGAGGCCTTGACCACCACGGACCTGATATGTTCCAAGCCCAATTGCAGGAATCTGGTGGCCGTCATTTAATCGAATGTTTGGTATGTTCATATTGAATCCTCCTCATCAATTTACACAGAATTAGTATACCGTTTAGAGTGTACTCAAAGTCAAAGATTTAGTTTATCGGACTAGTTAAACGCGTCATATCAAGGGAACACAAATTATTTTTCGAAATTGACCCGCAAGTCATTGACTTACTGGTCAATGAGATTTATACTCTGTTTGCAATCATAAATATACCTCGTTCGACGGCTTAAGGCCGCGACTTTGGGAGGGGACAAACATGACACAAACAGTTGTAAGTATCGAACATTTACAGAAGCACTTTGGTAAATTCCAAGCGTTAAAAGATATCACATTTGACGTGCAAGCGGGTGAAGTTTTTGGGTTTATCGGACCGAATGGTGCTGGTAAATCAACGACGATTCGAGTACTACTTGGCATTTTGAAAGCTAGCGGTGGGACAGCCCAAATTTTTAACCAAGACGTCTGGTCCAAAGCCGTCACAATTCATAATCGGCTGGCCTATGTGCCTGGTGATGTTTACTTGTGGCCTAACTTAACTGGTGGTGAAATGATTGATTTCTTATTGAAACTCAATCATCAAAAACACTCTGCCAAAACGGATGCACTCATCAAAGAGTTTGAACTGGATCCAAAGAAAAAGTCGCGGACGTATTCAAAGGGGAATCGGCAAAAGGTCGCGTTAATTGCCGCGTTTTCAACGGATGCTGACTTATATATTTTTGATGAACCAACTAGTGGGTTAGACCCACTCATGGAAGAAATTTTCCAGAAGCACGTTCTAGCGTTAAAGCAACAGGGTAAGAGTGTCCTGCTTTCCAGTCATATCCTGTCAGAAGTTGAGCGGATGTGTGACCGAATTGGCATTATTCGAGCGGGTGAAATTGTCGAAACTGGTACATTGGAAGAGATGCGGCAACTGACGCGAACTCAGATTACCGTGGAAACGCAGGTGGACGTTGCACCAATTGCACAACTTGCGGGTGTGCATGGCTTTACAGCCGACCAGTCAGTTGACAATAAAGCGACCTTTGCAGTGGATACAGCACAGGTTGGAGCGGTTATGAGTGACCTAGCTCAACGTGGTATCGTGACGTTACAAAGTACGCCACCAACACTTGAAGATTTGTTCATGCGCTACTACAACTCGGAGGGAGCTGAGGGTCATGACACAAAGTAATCGAACTGCACAGACGGGATATTTAACGCGAATGTATCTTCGTCGTGATCGAATCGCAATTATTATCTGGTTGCTTGGGATCGTTGGCGGCGTTGGGTCAGGTGCCAGTAAAATCATTGGCTTGAGTGGTGATGATAAGCAGGTGGCATCACTCGTTACCGCCTTGGATACGCCATCCATGTCGGCACTATTCGGACCGTTCACAGCAGTTAAGCCTTACACCACTGCATCAATTTTTGCGGCCTCGATGATGGTATTTACCGGCTTACTTCTGGCAATCATGAACATCTTTTTTGCGATTCGAAATACCCGCGCTCAAGAGGATAACGGTGTGTTAGAAATGGTGCGCGCTCACAGCGTTGGCCGTCAAAGCTCGTTGTTGGCAACCCTCTATGAATTGATTATTGTTAATGTTATTTCAGGGCTGTTAATGGGCGTCACACTTCAGGGTATCAATATGTCTGGCGCTGACACTAGCGGAAACTGGCTGTTTGGCTTTGGTCTAGCAGCATTTGGGATGATGTTCGGCGCACTGACATTGTTGCTCGCACAATTTGCCAGCAACGCCCGTGGTGCGACGACGATGAGTTACAGTTTGCTTGGCTTGTTGTATATTCTAAGAGCGATGACGGATGTTCAAAATGTGAAATATACTTGGTGGACAGTGTTTGGTTGGGTTGAAAAAATTGATCCTTATGGTAAAAACCGGTTATCACCGATTGTCATGATGTTGGGGTTATCCATAATTGTGTTAATGGTGACGTTTATCGTTAGCGCAGAACGCGACCTAGGCTCTGGCCTGTTACCGGACCGTCCAGGGCGAGCAACGGCTAGCGGTCTATTAATTGGTCCAATTAGTCTTATTTTTAGGTTGGAACGAACGAGCTTGATTGCTTGGGTTATCGGCATCGCAATCTATGGGACGAGCATGGGAACCTTATTTAATACGATTGGCGATATGATGCATAGTAGTCCCATGGTGGCCAAGATTATCGGTCCGGCTGCAGCGGCGTCAGTTGGGAAAACCATGACATTACAGTTTGCCGCTTTGATGAGTGTTGTTATGGCAATCGGTGCATCGGTACCGGCAATTGCAGCCATGTTACGACTCAATAGTGACGAACAAAAGGGCTGGCTGGAGTCCATGCACGCTCGTAGCGTATCAAGATTTCATTTATTTGGCGCATATACATTGGTCGGCGCTGTGTCAGGGATATTGACCCTTTTTGCTGGTACCTTTGGTATGGCCCTTGGCGGTCAAGGTGCCGAACATGCGATTAGTGTCGCTCGGTTGATGCGTTCGTTTTGGGGCTTTGCACCTAGTGTCTTAGTTGTTGTTGGGGTAGTTGCGGTGCTATTAGGACTGTTACCACGATATCAACAAGTGGCCTGGATCATTCCCGTGTACGGACTTCTATCGATTTACCTCGGTGGTCTGCTGGACTTTCCAGAATGGACTAAAAAACTAACGCCGTACGGGTGGATCAACAAGGTTCCATTAAAGGCTGTAGCTTGGGATCAGGTTGGCTGGCTAGTTTTACTCAGTGTTATTTTGATTCTCGTTGGTTACGGCCTTTACAAGCGACGTGATTTGGTGGAAAATTAATCAATATCTTGAAAGGAGCCCGTTATGTTAAGTGTTCGTCCAGATGTACCCAAGGATCCGGCCAAAGTTAGCCGAATCATGCAAAGTGCCACCCATATTTTTGCGCTGGAAGGCTATCAACAAGCCAAAACTGCTGATATTGCCAAGGCGGCAGACGTTTCAAAAGGGATTGTTTTTCGTTACTTTGGCGACAAAGGCCACCTGTTTTTAGCAACGGTGCAGTATGTCATTGAGCGATTAACTGATGTTGCCGACTTTAAAGTGTGGCAGGATGCACAGGATTTGAGTGACATGATTTCACGGGCGTTACGGTATAAAATTAGTTTACAGCTAGAGTATCCAGATGAGTTTCGGCTTTCTATCCGTTCATTTTCGGAGATGAGTGTACTACCAGACGATGTACAGACTGAAATGGCTCAGTACTGGCAAAATCAAACCACAATGTCAGTGGATTTGTTGGAAAAACCAGTCCTGGATCGAATGCCTATTCGTGATGATGTTGACCAGGATGACTTACAGCGATTACTCAATGCAGTCACCAATCAGGTCTTTGCCGATTCACAGAAGTTCATGGCAGAACATCCTGAGGCTGGCATTGAGGACTTTGAGCCCTTTATTCAGCAGATTCGCAGCGAGTACCGGATATTGGAACATGGCTTTTTGAAATAGAGTGGGCAAAACTCGTTTAAGTCCCAGAATATCAGAAAACGAGCCCGCGGATTCCTGATTTTTGGAATTCACGGGCCCGTTTTCTAGATGGCCGGGACCTATGTTTTGGCGTACGTTTAGATTAGGTAACAGTCTTGAAACTAAATAAAAATTAAACCTAAAACGGCTTAAATAGGCTAAAATAGATTTATTCAACCAACACATTTGAAAGTAGGTGCACCACATGCAATATCAGTACATGGTGACGGATCCAACTTATTTATTGAACAAGGAACAACGAGAACAATATGACGCACAACGCGGCAACAAAACGGATGAACAGATTTGTGATTATCTAACGGCTTGCCTGCATTCCTTAGATAAAGATGCTTTTGTCGCAATTATTCCGACTAACAATGAGAGTCATTTTAACCATATGGGCAAAGATGACAACGGCGTGCACATCCAAGGTGTTCGTTTTATCGTTGAAACTGGGATGGTCGCTATTGTTCAATTGACGCAAAAAAACCAATTGACGATGTTCCAAGAATACTCAATTGATTTGATTATCAACCGGGAAATGGGCCAAATCGTCATTTTTGACAGCGATGATGTGCCTTACGTTGAATCTGATAATGATGAAGATGGAACTGCCCACTTCGAAATTAAAAATCAAGAACAAGTTTTTTCACACACGCAAAAACCTAAGTTTGAGAAATAAGCCCATTGATTGTTTACACAAAACAAGCGCCATAGTAGCGAATCTATCGCTGTTATGGCGCTTGTTTTTATTTTAAATAACCCGGGAAATAATCAAAAACTTACTTGGTTAATGCTGCCGCCCGTTCCCGTTCAGCTTTAGTACGGAAGTTGTGTGTCAAACGCGGCCAGATATACCGATCAGACGTGGCAATCAAGACGCCGTTACATAATATTGAGAACAGCGTGGCAAGGTTGATTGATAAGATTTGGCCGGTACCAAAGAAGGCAATGATGATTACGATCACTGGTGGTAAGAAGTCCAATAACTGTGATGCCGTGGCGTTACCTTTAAGGTACATAAACCGCAAAATGTTAGTTGTATCATCGTTCGGGTGCATGAAAATGTTGGCCCGTTGATAAAGTGAGATACCCACACAAAAAATCGCAATGCCAAGACAGCTCAGAATCAACCGCCAGATAACCGGTGCAGTGTTAGCCCCCATACTATCAAACCAGTGAACAAAGAACTGGACGAAAGTACCAAAGAACATCACAAAGATTACTTCGCCAAAGAAACGTTTGCCGTCCCAACGCCGAATCAAGATTTGGTTGGTGAGGGCGTTAATGACACCGATACAAAACAAGATGAACCCTAGACTAATACCAGTCCAGTTATGTAAGTTAACCGCGGAAGCAGACCAGACGCCGCTTCCCATGTTGCCCGCGATTGAAAGTGCATTCCCAAACGCGTTACAAATCAGACCGGCAATCAGACCGATCCACCGCTCTTTTAATGTGTTTTTCAAATTCTCCGCCTCATTTCATTTTTTAGTTTAGCATGATGCGGCAAAAGATTGAATGGTTTTTAGAGATGTTGAAAAGGTGAGCAAACTAAATGTGAACTGAAAATGAATCAGAAAAATCCAGTTACCTCAACGTTTATGGTGAGTAACTGGCCTTGATCGATTTTATTGATTTAATGTGCGTCTATAAGTAAACTCTGCGAAAATAATAATCACCCAAAAGCAAATGGTGGTTAAAAATAGATTCCAGGTTAATTCGGACAGGTTAGTTAAGTAAAAACTGATTGTACAACCAAGCGTTATTACCACGTTTATGAGGATGGCCCACCAACGTCTGTGGGGCCAAGCCAGAATTCGCGGATGTTTTGAAACTTGTTCAATGAACGTTTTTATTTTACTAATGACCACAACGTTTACGATTCCCATGGCGTAAACGATGATTGAGACCATCCCGTGAATTGGTGTGAAAATCACAAAAATTAAAAATAAGATATCAATTACTGTGGTTGCTTGGAGTAGTGGTACCAGCTGTGTCAAAACGTCCTGTTTCTTGAGATAATCCTTCATGCCGTTATCCTCCTTAAGTAAAATATCTAAGGAAATGGCATAGTAATCGCTCAACTGAATGAGACTATCGATATCTGGATAACTGTTACCAGTCTCCCAACTTGAAATAGTTTGACGCGAGACGTTAATGGCCTTGGCTACCGATTTTTGGGTAAGGTCGCGGGTCTGCCGTTCGTGTTGCAATCGTTCACCAAATTTCATTGTAATTCCCCCTTTGCCTGAATCAAAGGTACAGTAATTTTACTCATATAGCTAGCAAAGTTTCTAGGCATGACTGGTGTATCAGTGTTTCAAGGGCCAATATTAATAATAATATTGGTAATTTTTTGCAGATTAAAACCGGTTGTGGCCACCTAATAGGGGGTGTCCATAACCGGTTTTAGTTTGAATCATCAATATCGTTTAGGCTAATTGCAAGGTCAACGAGCCATTTAACGTAGCTGCTTTCACGTTCAATGCCACGCGTTAGTGTCAAATAATGGCCATAGTGGGCTTGAATCTCAGCTTCGGTGGGGAAAACTGTTGCCATACGACCGAGCAGGTAATCGCGACGATCAGTACTCAACTGCAACTGCTGAGCAATCAGTGGTTTGAGTAAATCACTTTGCTGGTCATCAATGAAGAAGAGTTTAAGCGGGAATAAATCGTCGTTTGTGGTCGTTAGGGGCTCACGCAGCCAGTCCTCTAAAACTTGCTCTCCAGTGGCCGTTAGCTGATAAAATGTCTGATTGCGTTTAGTGTCAACATTGAATGGTGAAGTCACAGGTGCAATCCAATCATCATCAGTCATACGCTGTAGCTCTGGGTAGATTTGACTGTGTGAGGCGGTCCAAAAATCGCTGATTTCATGCTTAAATTCTTGCATCATCTGGTAACCGGATAATTGGTGATTACTATGAATGAGACCAAGCAAAATGTAGGGTAGGGTTCGTTTCTTTGGCATGATTCATCGCTCCAATACTGCATACTAACGCCATTATGCCATAAACAGCGGTGGCGGTAAACGTAGGCTGCAGGAACTATTTATTCACACGGTGATATTGGGCATCAAAGTAACGGCCTTCACGGATGTCATTTACGATACCGTCGTAAGGGGCTTCTGAGATAACATCATTGTTATTTTGACCAGCGTCACCCATGTAGGCGATTTTTGCGAATTCAGGTACGACCAACTTAGGATAGGTATCGTACTTTTCACGAGAACTTTCCATCAAATCAATGTGTTCGTTTTGATAAGTAACGGTAATTTCTGGATGTTCTTCGACCCACTTTGGGAAGAAAATCGTGCCGTGTAATTTACCTTCATTTGGCAAAAAGTCTAAGGCGACGTCAGTACCAGTTGGTTCAGTCCAAGAAATTTTGTAGATGCCTTCAGTCAGCATAACAATATCGGCTTCTTGATCAGTTACCCAACGGCCCGCAACCATGCCACCATGAATTCGGTAATCAACGGTATGGTCATTTTTCGCATACCATTCGTATTCCCAACCATTGTCGTAAGTGTAGATAAAGTGAGTTCCTAAGAAGTCTTCAAGTGTTTTAAATGTTTTAGTCATGTTCATATCTCCTTTTTAAAGCTATATGTCGATAACGACATCGATCAATATACGTCGTTATCGACATATAGTCAAGCTAAATATTTTTGGAATTAATCGGAGATGAGAAATGGGATGGTTCAAATACAGGTACTAACGTGATAATCACTGATTTATAAGGATTTATACAATCAAAATCTAAACTTTAAAATGAGACAATTGATTAAAAAACACTCATTATTTCTTGACAGGGTATTTCATTCGCGCCATAATAAGCATCAGTTGTTAATACGAAGCAAGCGACAAGATGAGTAGATGATTTATTTTCTCAAGAGAGTTACCAGTTGATGCAAGGTAACGTGAATGATTCATCGAATATGGTCTTGATAATCGCTCAACTGCCGAACCGATGGCTAAGTAGTTGCGGGTACGCCCGTTAAAGCGTTAGGGTATGCGCTGACAGCAGTAAGTACTGAATCGCCGTTAGTTAGTACTCGTTGAGAGATATTCCGCGAGGGGTATTTGAACTAAGGTGGTTACACGAAAGCATTTTCGTCCTTTTATCGAAAGATTAAAGGATGGAAATGCTTTTTTGTTATCAGTAAGCTCCGCCGTCGTTAACAACGTTAAACTAATTAGTTAAAAGGGAGATCTTATATTATGGCTAAAGTCGAAAGTTTTACGTTGGATCACACAAAGGTTAAAGCACCATACGTTCGTTTGATTACAGAAGAGCACGGCACGAAGGGTGACACGATTAGCAACTACGATTTACGGTTGGTACAACCAAATGAGAATGCAATCCCAACAGCAGGGTTGCACACGATTGAACATTTGTTAGCCGGACTTTTACGTGATCGCTTAGATGGCGTGATTGATTGTTCACCATTTGGCTGCCGGACCGGTTTTCACTTGATTACCTGGGGAGAACATTCAACGACAGAAGTTGCCAAGGCGCTTAAGAGCTCACTTGAAGAAATCGCGAACAAGATCGAATGGAAAGATGTCCAAGGCACTGACATCTACAGTTGCGGTAACTACCGTGATCATTCATTGTTCTCAGCCAAGGAATGGTCAAAGAAAATTTTGGCCGATGGCATCAGTGATCAACCATTTGAAAGACATGAAGTATAAAAAGAAAGAGAGTGTGACGAGAAGCGTTTAGATGCAGCTCTCTGCTTCGAGGAACACGTTTCGGCAGAGCCGAAATCAGTCTTCAGAATCAATTGAAAACAATTAAAAACGCTAAGTTTAAATAGATTTACTCAAATAAGTGGGCGGATCTATTTAAACTTAGCGTTTTTTGAATGCATTATATTTGTTGAAGTGTGACATTGATTCGCGTTGTTAGCCATCAGAAATCGGATGGCTAACAACAGACACAACACTAAGATTGTGATTATTTGTGAGCCTCGCGTGTTATCACTATTTTTGTGAATTTTATGATAGAAAAAATGATTTAGTCGCTTACTAAGAGAAACTATTTACCATAGTTTTTCAATGTTTATCAATGTAAAGCCGTAGCGCCAGCGTTGGTTTGGAACCTGTGGTGACGGTGTTATCAGGGCGAACTTCCCTGATATCACGGGACGACGTTTGAGACTCACAATGGTTCTCGGTGAGACTCAAATGCGAGGGACGAGACCGCCTTTTGGCCCGTCCCGGTCCCCACTTCAGGTTCCAAACCAACGCTGGCCGAAGGCTGACATTAAATAGGATTAATATCCGGTTTTGCTTCAAACAATTAAGCCGTGGCAATAAAACTACCTTCAATCAAATCCGCCAACTGATCAATAGATTCAAAATAATCTAGTCGCGCACTGATCCAATGAATTTTGGACATGTGATACCCTGGTAAAAAACCAGGCTGAACCTGCAAAATTGAATTGAGTTCAGGCTCAACTTTGAGGTCGACAATGTCAATATTCTCAGTGCCGGACAACCCAAGTTTATTTGCGGGAACGTTCATGATAAGGCCAAACCATTTGCCGTTCAAATGACGAATGGCAACGTAGTCTGGATAGTGCTTAAATGGTTTATCGATTTCGGAATTATATTCGTTTAAACAATAATTGATGAGTTGGTCTCTGGTCATCACTAACACCTCCAGTACAATTATAAACTATATTTGATGTTTCACGTGAAACATTCTGTGACGATATTTTCATTTTATTTTAATGAAAATAATTCTGGATTAAATCAAATAATTTTATAAATATGAAAATAATACGATAAAAATGCCGAAATAGCCTAAATAACAGTAATCTCAAAAATATTTGACATAAATATGCAAAAACGAGTATGATAATTAAGATTAAAAAATAATTAGAAAAAGGAAGTCCTGTTGATGCATATCGGTTTAGGTAACACTGGCAAGATGATGTTGATTACTTTGGGGAGCGTCTCGCTGCTCGCGGCCTGTGGCAACAAAAGTAGTTCGAGTAGCATGGCCTCAAAGCAAACAATCAACTTATCAACAAATGCGGAACTAACGAGTCTAGATGTCTCAAAGATTTATGATAAGAACTCGTTCACACAGGTTGATCAAACGAATGAGGGCCTTTATCGCTATGACGCGAATGGTAAGGTCCATTCAGCCTTGGCAACTAAGACGCAGGTTTCCAAAGATGGCAAAACCTATACGATCGATATTCGGCATAATACCAAGTGGAGTAATGGGGATCCGGTCACGGCACAGGACTTCGTTTACTCTTGGCGTCGTGCGGTAACCCCGTCAACGGGCAGTCAGTACACCTATTTGTTCGATAGCATCAAAAACGCTTCTCAGATTGCGGATGGCAAGTTATCGCCAACGCAATTGGGCGTTACGGCAACGGGCAAGTATCAGTTAAAGGTCACGTTAGCTAAACCCACAACCTACTTTAAGATGATTATGGCCCGTGAAACACTTTATCCACTGGATAAAAAGGCAGTGCAAAAGTATGGCAAAAAGTACGGGACTTCAAGTGCTACAACGGTTTCGAACGGCCCATTTAAGAGCGTTGGTTGGACCGGGACTAACTTAAGTTAGAAACTCGTCAAAAACAAAGAATACTGGAACAAGAAGGCCGTTAAACTTTCAACCATTGGGTATCAAGTGGTCAAGGAACCGAACACCAATTACAATCTCTATCAATCAAATAAGTTAGACATGATCAGCTTAGTTGGTGAGCAGGCGCAACAACTGGCTAAGAATAAGGATGTTGTTCACCGACCGCTGGCGGCAACTGAGTATTTGCAATACAAGCAAACCTCGGGCATCTTCAAGAATAAGAACTTGCGAAAAGCATTCTCACTGGCAATTAATCGAAACCAACTGATCAATAAAGTGATGCAAAATGGGTCAGTGGTTTCCAAAGGCTTTACGCCGGCAGATTTTGCAACCAATCCGAAGACGGGTGAGGACTTTGCCAAAGAGGCTTACGTTGACGGCACGGTTAATTATGATAAGCAAAAGGCCCAAAGCTATTATAAGAAGGCTTTGAAGCAATTAGGTAAAACGAGTATTACAGTAACTCTGAAAGCGGCTGACGATGATCAAACCAAGCACGTCACTGAATTCATACAGAGTCAATTACAGCAAAATCTGCCTAATTTGAAAATTCAGGTCAACAACATTCCGTTTGCAACCTTGTTAGACCAAACGGAGTCGGGTAACTTCCAAATGAGTATGATGGGCTTGTCAGCTGACTTTGCTGACCCGATCTCGTTCTTGGCTCAAATGACGTCTGATAGCTCGGAAAACAATGGTAAGTGGTCTAATAAGACCTTTGATGATGCCATCGACCGCTCTAACAATGCAGATGCCAACAATCCGACTAAACGTTGGCAAGATTTAGTCACAGCTGAAAAGACACTTTCATCGGACCAAGGCCTGACCTCGTTGTATCAATCTAACGGGATTGACCTCGTTAATCCAAAGCTGAAGGGCGTTATTTATGACCGAATTAATGGACACTATGACTACCGGGAAGCTTATTTAACAAAATAATTAAAATATAGTTAGATTTCAACTTTATTTCTAATATAATGAAGTTGTAAGTTTAATTCTAATGTAGAGGAGCAGATAGTTTGGATAAAAAAGCAGCACTAAAGTTGATTGAGTCACTGTCGAATGCCAACGGCCCAAGTGGTTACGAGGATGAAGTGCGTGACGTCGTGAAACAGTTTGGTAATGGCTTTGCTGACGTCACCAGTGACCCAATGAATAATGTGTACTTAAAGCACCACGGTAATAGTGGGCGTAAGGAAAAAACGTTGATGATCGATTCACATTTGGACGCAGTTGGTTTGGTTGTTCAAGCCGTAAAGCCCAATGGGACCATTAAGTTCGTTCAACTCGGCAGGTGGGTACCCGCTAATTTGACGGCTGAAAAAATGCGAATTCGTAATCGAGCTGGTAAGTGGGTAACCGGCTTAGTTGCCACCAAGCCGCCTCACTTTATGACGGAAGCTGAAAAGAAGGCACCAATCGAGAATGACCATTTAGTTATCGATGTCGGTACCAATAGCGCTGAAGAAACTAAGCAACAGCTCTTGATCGATACGGGTTGCCCAATCGTCCCTGATACTCAGTGGGAATACTGGGAGCAACAAGACGTGATGATGGGTAAAGCCTTCGATAATCGAATTGGGACTTCAGCATTACTCACGACGATGCACGATTTGGCAGATGAAAAGTTGGACTATAACCTAGTCGGTGCAGTGGCTGCGCAAGAAGAGGTTGGCTTACGTGGTGCAGAAGTGACGATTAAAAAAGTGCACCCGGATATCGCCATTTGTTTGGAAGGTTGTCCAGCTGATGATACGTTCACCCCAGAATGGTTGATTCAGACCGGGTTGAAACGTGGTCCAATGTTGCGGGATATGGACACGTCGTTTATCGCGGATCCTGAATTTCAAGCGTTTACGGTCGCAACTGCAGAGGGTGCTGGTATTCCATACACCCGTGCAGTACGAACTGGTGGTGGCATTGATGGTGCTGCGCTACAACAGTATCAAGGTATTCCAACGATTTGTATTGGGATTCCAGTGCGCTACGAACACACCAACTACGGCATTGTGGCATACTCTGATTTTGAAAATACAGTAAAATTGTTGAAGGCACTGATTGCGGCGCTTTCGGCTGAAAAGATTGCAGCATTTTAATTGCTGACTAAAAACGACATCGACGCCCCTGAAGGGTGTCGATGTCGTTTTTTGCGTTGCTCCAGGATAATTATTTTCAAAATGAATTGTTTGAAAAATTGTATGAATGTGATTAGTATCACGCTTTAAAATGAGTAGCTAAAAGATTAGCTAAAGTCTTATACCAAATTACTAAATATCTATAAAATAGTAATTGGATACGCTAACATTAAAAAATTCAAGCTTTTTAAAAATACCGTAAACAAGCTGAAGTTTTCTTAAAATTAGTCTATTTGTGAAAAATAACACTATCTTTTTGTTAGTGTTGGTGCTATGCTTAAATTAACATCAATCGATGTAATTCTCTTGGAGGTGTTCGATTTGACAGATCGATTAAAAGGTAAAGTTGCAATTGTTACGGGTGGTACATTAGGCATTGGTTTGGGGATTGCCAAACGTTTCGTAGACGAAGGTGCTAAAGTGGTGATTACTGGACGTCACGCAGACGTTGGTGAAAAAGCCGCGGCCAGCATCGGTGGCCCAGATGTTATTCGGTTCATGAAGCACGACGCATCGGATGAAGCAGGTTGGGTCGATTTATTTGACGAAACTGAAAAAGCCTTTGGTCCCGTATCAACATTAGTCAACAATGCTGGGATTGCTGTCAACAAGAGCATTGAAAACACGACAACTGAGGAATGGCATAAGTTGCTTTCAATCAACTTGGATGCCGTCTTCTTCGGCACACGGTTAGCCATTCAACGGATGAAGAACAAGAATCTTGGCGCATCAATCATCAACATGTCTTCCATCGAAGGCTTCATTGGTGATCCTAACTTGGGTGCTTATAACGCCTCAAAGGGTGCTGTTAGAATCATGTCTAAGTCCGCTGCACTTGACTGCGCCTTAAAGGACTATGGTGTTCGTGTTAACACCGTTCACCCAGGTTACATTAAGACACCGCTAGTTGATGACTTACCAGGTGCTGAGGAAGCCATGTCAGCACGTACGAAGACACCAATGGGGCACATTGGGGAACCCGATGATATCGCGTACATGTGTGTCTACCTTGCTTCGAATGAATCGAAGTTCGCGACAGGTTCTGAATTTGTTGTCGATGGTGGTTACACGGCCCAATAACATTAATCGCTCTAGTGGAGTAGGTTCGATTCGTGTCATTGTGGGATGTTAATGAAGTGTATTTCTCAAAAAAAGGTTAGGTCGCTTAAGTGACCTAACCTTTTTGATGATTTTAATAGTAATGTTCACCTGAAAAGTGGCGATTACCCATGACGTGCGCCACTTTTTTGGTTGCGTAGTAGTGCTTGGAAATCCAAGGCCCTGCACCGCCAGCCTCACTGAGAAGTCGGAAGTTTTTATGGTGATATTTTCTAATCTCTAATTTGTAAGATGTACCATCACCGGCGGATTGATTCCAGCCCTTGATGTCAGTCCAGTGAGTTTTGCCAATGTGGTAAGTAAAGGCAACTGCCCAACTCGAATGAATTTTGAGCTGGTCTGGATCTGCATTCTCGTTGCGAGAATGCAGTGTTGAACTACTGTGATACCATTTTCCATCGTAATATTTAGTATAATAATGCTTACTTGTAAACTTAACGGTTTCATAACGGCCATGACCATCGTAGTGATACCAAGTCCGTCGTAATGACTTTGGGAACGTCTTGAGTGTAGATTTAGCAGACGCTTGGACAGTGGTAAATTCGGTCGTTACGGCAATGGCCCCAATTGGCAGTAGCGTTGCTACAGCCAGTTTAGCAATTAATTTGTTTGACATGTAAAATTCCCCCTAATACAAATAGGGTACGCCTTATTTTATAAAAAATAAAGTGGATTTCTTTTATTACTATAAGTATCGTTACACTAAACCGCTGCCCATTCATCCAGTGTTTTACCATCGGCGTCTTTAAACTGGAGCCAACTGTTGGTGCCCGCAAAATAGAGGAATAGGCCGACTTCATTAGTACTTTTTAAAACGATGTCCTCAGTTGTTACGAAGTTATTGTTGAAGGCAGTTTGATGCTCGGCACGCAGCTGTTGCGCAAATCGTGCTGAGAAGCCAAGGCTGCCATCAGCGTTTAAGGTGGGCTCAGCTTTCATCTTGGCACCAGCCAGGATGACCATTTCGTTGCGTTTACGCCAATAAATGGTTGCATTCGTATCTGCGTAATTGGTGGTGAAAGCAACTGTGGCAACGGCCTTTTTCCAACGATGTTGTACTTTGGCTGATTGTTTTTTTGCAATCACCTTAGCAGGAAAACTTAACCCGAGGAGTGTTGTGATGGGAGTTAATTGATCTAGGTACGCCAACGTTGGTTGCTGATGATTGGCGGGAATTTTGATGGTCGTAACACTGACTTGGTAACCGGCCTTTTTAGCTAAGGTTGCAATCGTTTGAGAAAGATAACGTGGTTCAATTCCTTCCTCAGGTTGAATCGTTAAGACACGGTCGGGGGTGATCGAGTCGGGTTGCTGATCGATACTTAACAGCATGGGACCTTGAAAATAGAGTGTCGAGACTGACTTATTCGGAGAAACAGGAGCTGGTTGAAGTTCAATGATGCCATGGTCGGGCTCAAGTGTGAGGGTTAAACGTCCGTCATGCCAAGTGGGGGTCATTTCAAACATATTAGATGTCCTTTCGTACGCGTATAGATTGACTAAAGCATATCGATTTAGTGCTAAAAAAACAATGATTAAGGTAAAAAACAAGTGTGATTGACATGACAACTGTGGGAATTCTAACGAGTTAGGATGGCTATTGTGATGAGTTGCAATTTGCACCTCAAATGCTTATAGTAAAAGCATTACATAAGAAAAGGGGCATAACCATGGCTGAATATACTGTTAAGTTAAGTGAAGAAGATTTACAGTTGATCAAGGACTGCCATTCAAAGAATCCTTCAATTATGAAGGCAATGAATGACGCCAAAAAGAACGCATAATTACTGAAATCTAAAAAAACGGTGCACGTTAATTTAACGTGCACCGTTTTTTGATGTCTGAGTTTAATCCAATTCGTTTTCGGTCGTACTTTCTTCACGCAATGCAGTTGCTGCATCAGCAGAAGCTTGCATCTTGCCTAAAATGGTTCGAGCAATTGGGCCAACGATGAGTAGTTGTAATGGTAAGGCCATGATGACGTTAAATAACCAAGCGTGACCATAGGCACCCCAGCTGACGTTACCAGCCATGATGATACCGAAAAGTGACATGCAAGTCACCATACCAAGCACCATTAAAACAGAGATGGTCAAACCAATCAGTAGAACGTTCTTCTTCATATAGTCGTTAATAATGTATTTGAACGCAAAGCCCTTTGCGAGCTTACCGACAACTAATAGGTCCAAGATAACCGCAACGATTAAACCGCCGGGGTATTCTTCTAAGGTATGCAGTACGAGGTTACTGGTAAAGCCTTCAGCCAGGACGACGTTGTAGCCAACCATCACGAGGACCATAAGACCAGCCATAATGGCAGTGAAAACTAATTCTTCTTTTAAATTACGAGGCATGTTGTTTCTCCTTTTCTATACACAATGTCCACAAGTATAGCTGAGAACGGGGGTGCTTCATAAGTTACGTTTTGGTTACAAATTTGAAAGCGGTGCCTTTTCGCTTGATTTTTATTGGCGGTTGTGACAAATTAGTGAATCATTCCTGAAAATAAGAACAACTTTATAGTAATATTTGGGTTCTTGTGAAAAAAGAGGACAGAAATTTAATCTATCTATTATCAGAAAATTTACTTTTAATTAAAAACAAATAATGGTTTTAATCTATAAACAATAAAGCGGAAAGCCACAATTGCCGTGATTTAAGTAAACTTTGGATAATGCCTTAAACGTAAAATTAAAAACAAATTAAAATTTTCACTAGACTTCTCAAATACTTTGAGATAAACTGAGCTTGTAAACGTTTACGTGGTTTCATTAAATTTTCTAAATATACCAAATGAGAATAGAGGTTTTTACACATGAAGTACGACTATCAGGATAAGACTGTGATTGTAACTGGCGGTGCAAAAGGTATTGGAAAAGAAGTCACGAAAGGCATTATTGCCGGCGGTGGGTCCGTAGCGTTATTGGATATTGACGATGAAGCTGCTGCTGCAACTGCTAAAGAATTAGGCGGTAACGTGAAAACCTATCACGTGGATCAAGCAAACCGGGAACAGGTTAATGAAACATTTCAACAAATTATTCAGGACTTCACAAAAGTCGACGCCTTAATCAACGTTGCCGGCGTGATCAGTGCTAAACCATTCGATGAATTACCTCCAGAAGAGTGGGATCGCACAATTAAAATCAACTTAACCGGGCCGTACAACACGGTTCATGCAATCTGGGAACACTTCAAAGCCAACGGTGGTGGTCGAATCGTTAACGTTTCTTCCGTTGCTGGGAAAATTGGCGGTGGCTTGCTCGGGACGGTCGCCTATGCATCGTCAAAAGCTGGTGTCAATGGCTTTACTAAAGCGATTGCTAAGGAAGGCGGCAAGTATGGTATCTATGCCAACGCGGTTGCGCCTTCCTTTACCCACACTTCCATGACGACTAGTCTGTCTGAAGACCCCGTTAAGAATCAAAAAGTGATTAGTATTATTCCACTCGGGCGTCCTGCTGAACCTGTCGAGATTGCACAGATGATCCTCTTCTTCGGGTGCGATGCTGCTAGCTTCATCACTGGTGAAATTGGTGATGCTGACGGTGGCGTTGTCATGGATGGTTAGTCGAAAGGACTGAATAATTATGGCTGAAAATACTGAAACGCCCGCACCTGCAAAGCAGAAAAAGCACTTTTCGATTCCGGGCGGTAATATTATTATTCCAATGTTCATTGGGGCATTGATCAACACCTTTTTCCCATCATTTCTAAAAATCGGTGGGTTTACCACACCACTCGCACAGGGATCTGGTGCCTTAGTTGGGGCCTTCCTGTTTGTGATTGGTGGTACGATTTCATTCAAGACAACGGGTGCCGCGGTTAAACGTGGTGGGACGATCATCTTGACCAAGGTGATTGTCGCCGTTGCATTGGGCCTATTTGTTGGGAAAGTACTCAACAACAACTTCTTAGGCCTAAGCGCACTTGCTATTATTGGTGCGATGTCTGGGGCTAACAACGCTATGTATGCCGGCATCGTTCACGACTTCGGTGATAGTGTCGACGAAGCCGCAGTTGGAATCACCATTTTAAGTGTTGGACCATACGTGACGATGATTGCACTGGCTTCTTCAGGCCTAGCTCAATTCTCAATCGTGACGCTGATTGCCACCATCTTGCCACTGTTGGTTGGGATGTTATTGGCAAACTTGTTCCCTGCCGTTAAGAAAATTTTGAATGACGGGATGAACGCCTCAATCGTGGTCGTTGGGTTTGCGCTTGGTTGTACCATGAATTTCCAGCAAATCTTCGTTAGTGGCCTCTCAGGAATTTTACTTGGGGTCATCGTTACCTTGGTTGGTGGCATCTTCACCATTTGGACTGACCGTTTGACTGGTGGCTCAGGGGTTGCCGGCGCAGCTATTTCAAGTTGTGCGGGCGCTAACATGGCCACACCAGCGGCATTAGCTGCCGTTGATGCCAGTTACAAGGCCGTAGCAGCTACCGCCACAGCTCAAATCACGGCCGCCGTTGTGGTGACCGCCATCTTGACACCAATGTTGACGGCTTGGGTTGCAAAGCGCAACGCTTCTAAGAAGGCTGGTAAACAAGACAAGCCGGAAATGAAGGCGGCTACCGGTCGGTAAGGTTCTAAAGCTAATTTAATATTTTGAAAGCTAAAATGCATTGGAATTGGCCAGCTGAAGACGCGACCAATTCCAATGCATTTTTATCTGTTCATGGTGTTAGACGACAATTTGTAAATTTTGAAATGCGCACACCTTACCCGGTATAATAGAGTTAATAAACTTTCAGAAAGCAGGTATCAGTATGTCAAAACACTACTCCATCAAATCTACGGCAAAGCTCAAGGCGAGCGATTTTGATATCTATGATGAATTGATACCTGCAATAAGTTGGCGTTTTGAATGTTTCCTCAAAAACAACAGTATGATTTAATCATTGTCGGCGCTGGGCTATCAGGACTATCCGCCGCAGTCAGTGCTCGCCAAAACGGGTTAGAAACGTTGGTGCTTGAAAAAGGTCGTAGTATCGGCGGTGATGGTAACTACGTTGAAGGCGCGATGGGTGTTGATAGTTACCTGCAAAAAGAAACGGGCGTCAAGATCGATAAGACCAAGCTCTTGCAAGAAGAATTGGCCTACTCACATTACGAAGCCAATGCACCGCACATGGAGCAATTTATCGATGCAAGTGGTGAAACAATTGACTGGTTGCACGAACTCGGCGTTGCTTTCTTGAAAGTTGGACCTCAAGGCGATAGCTGGCCAACCATCCACACGTTCACTGGTGGCGGTCACGCGGCGGTACAGACGCTTTATCAAAAGGCAACGGATCTCGGTGCTGAATTTGCGATGAGTGTGAGTGCGCAACAAGTGCTGATGGCAGCTGGTCACGTTACTGGACTTTCGATTATGAATGAAGCAACGGGACAATCAAGTGAAGTGAAGTCAAAACATGTACTCTTAGCTACTGGTGGCTATGTTGATAATCCAGAATTGGTGAAAAAACATACTACAATGTCTGATCGTCTGATGACAGTCAGTGATGGTAAATCCACTGGCGATGGGATGCAGTTAGCCTGGAAAGTTGGCGCACAACACTACCAAATGGGTGCCATTCAGTATGGTGGCGGTGCCATTTATGATAAAATTCAGCCTCCATTCGTTCATATGGCCTCACAAATTGCTGCGGCAGCAACGCAAGAAGCAATTTTATGGGTTAATGAACGTGGTGAGCGGTTTGTGAATGAAGATGTGAACGACAATATGTGTCATGCTGGTAATGCCATTCTGACACAGTCGAAGGTTTTCTCCATTTTTGATCAAGCAGCAGTGGATCACTTAGTCAATGTCGGGTTGTATAAGGAAGTTGGTAATTCGCCAATTTCGCCAGATAAGTTTGATGGGCTGCAATCTGAACTCGATCAAGATTTAAAGCAACATGCGAAGTACTTGGTGAAAGCTGATACCATTGAAGAGTTAGCAGCCAAAGTTAATTTACCTAAACTGGGCGAGACGATTGCTCAGTATCAAAAACTTGTTGCTGCCGGTTCCGATACTGACTTTGGTAAACAAACTAAGTATTTAACCGGCGTATCAACTGGTTCGTTTTACGCGGTTGAACTCGGTGTCGGGATGGCATGTGCGTTAGGCGGACTACGGGTCGATGGTCATAATGAAGTGTTAAACAACTATGGCTATCCTGTACCTGGTTTATATGCTGCCGGTAATGATGCCGCTGGAATGCTTGTTGGCGACACTTATGCTGTAACGTTGCCAGGAAGTACCGCGGGTTATGCTGCCTTTTCTGGGCGGAATGCTGTTTTACATGTTGTTGGTGAACATTAATGATCGAAACGGGTATTAAAAAGATTGACGCAAGACGTCAATCTTTTTTTGTGGGCAGAAGTTAGGTGACGATACCATATTCAGTTCGAATGTTAAATTTATCTCGACTAGCCAGTTATTGAATAGGGTACAATAAGAAGAGAATAATGATGAGAGTGTTTCACGTGAAACAAACGAATACAATATGAGCTTAATTCGAAGGAGTATATCATATGGAAATTGCAGGATTCGGTGTTGAAGAATGGCTGAACGTTTGGGAAAAAAAGGCCACTTACGATATTGCACAAAGTACAATTTCGTCAATGACGATGCAGGAAATTTTGGCGATTGATGGGCAAAACGGCCAAACTTTTTATGATTCGTTGAACCAACAAAAAATGAACTACGGCTGGATCGAAGGTTCGCCGGAGTTTAAGCAAGAGGTCGCTAAACTCTATCAAAACATGGTACCAGACAACATTTTGCAGACTAATGGCGCGACGGGTGCTAATCATCTGGCCCTGTACGCGCTGATTGAACCTGGCGACCACGTGATTGCGGAATATCCTTCATACCAACAACTGTATGACATTCCTAAATCATTGGGTGCTGAAGTCGATTATTGGCATATTCATGAGGAGAATGACTGGTACCCAGATATTGATGAACTTAAGAAGCTAGTACGTCCGGATACGAAAATGATTTGCCTGAACAATGCGAATAATCCAACTGGGACCATTTTAGACCGTGAGTTCTTGCAACAAGTTGTTGATATTGCCAAGCAAGTTGACGCATATGTGTTGGTTGATGAAGTGTACTTGCCACTAGAACATCCAGAAAAATTTGCTTCGATTATTGATTTATATGACAAAGGCATCGCTACCAATTCGCTGTCAAAAACCTATTCAGTACCAGGCATTCGAGTTGGCTGGACAGCCAGTAACGCTGAAGTTGCCGATATTTTCAGAAAATACCGGGACTACACGATGATTTGTTGTGGTGTATTTAATGATATGCTTGCCGTTTATGTATTGAAAAATCGCGATAAGGTGCTGGCTCGTAATCGCAAGTTAGTACTCGAAAATCTCCAAATTTTGAAAGACTGGGTGGCAAAAGAGCCACGGGTCTCCGTTGTCTTACCAGAGGCCGTGTCAACCTCGTTCCCTAAAATCGATATTCCAATGGATATTGAAGACTTTTGTATTCAAATTTTGAAGGAACAGGGTGTGCTACTGGTACCTGGTAACCGGTTTGATATGCCTGGGCACGTTCGTCTCGGTTATTGTGCACCGAAAGCAACTTTAGTTGAGGGATTGAAGCGGTTGTCGACGGCGTTGAAGGCGTTTGATTAATTAAAATGAATATGTAAAACAAGCGCACAGGTCGGTTATTGATCTGTACGCTTGTTTTACATATTGATAAGTGTATCGCCGAACTACATTTCTTGTACCAACCCATCAAAGAAGTGTTGCAGGGAGGTTTTCCCTCCGGAACTACGCTGACCTTGTAGGTAGAGCATTTCGTTTCGGACGTTCTTGTACTCATACAGTGAATTGGCGTATTCAACCACGATCTCATCACCCATGTCGTCTAAACAAATAGTGGCGAGGTTTGTTAAACCAGTCTTGATGGCGCGACGAATGCGCTGAAACAGAATCTTCTTTTCACGCTCGTCAATGTGGTAGGTCGCATTGAAATCAATGTCTTTAAAGTTTAAGTGTTGATCAAGCATAATCTGGTTAATCGCGATAATGTCAGAAGAGCCACCCTCAGAGGTGATGCCTAAAAATCGCAGAATTGAGAGCACCCGTTCTTTTTTAGATTGTTGTTGATCGACGGATTGTACTGGTGCAGCCACCCCGGCACCGACTAGTGATTGAATATTACTGAGTTTATTGGCCATTTGAATACTTTGGATGACCTTTTCTGTGACCGTTTTAACCTCAACAACGTTAATGGGCTTATCAATGAAAAATTCGATGCCAGCTTCGTAGGCTTGGGCGCGTAACTCGCTGTCGCGAACTTGAGAGATCATGATGAAGCGCAGGGCTGGTTTAAATTGTTTGAGTGTTTTAATCAGCTCGATTCCGGATATTTCAGGCATTAGTAAGTCGATTAAAACGATATCAACGTCAGTCACCATAATATCTGTGAGCGCCTTTTTGGAACTGTGCGCAATGCCGACTACATCATTATCAAGGCTCTTTTCCAATATTTGACGTAAAATCATTGGGATTGAAGGATCATCGTCAATAATGTAAAACTTCATGCGTTAGCCTCCTGTGTCAGTCGTTGTTTGTCTAAAGTGACTTGAAAGTTGGTGCCCTTTCCCGGCAGTGATTGGACACTAATTGTACCGCCAAATTGTTCGGCCACGATAATTTTAACGTGCGACAAGCCGATGCCACGATAAACATCACCGGTATTTTCATTGAACTTAGTTGTAAAACCGGGCTGGAAAATCATTGCTTGGGTATCCGCATCCATGCCAGTACCATTATCGCTGACGCTGACAATGAGGTTTTTGGTCCCATCGGCAATTGTTAAGCTAATTTTACCATTTGGTCTGTCCTTAAGGGCATCGACGCTGTTAAAAATTAGGTTAGAAATGATTGATACCAGGTAATAATGGTTGGGAATTACAATATCAACTTGATTATGAACCTCAATTACGATGTCTTGATGCTTATTCTTAATGGTTTCGCGGATGTAGCCAGTTACGACTTTTAAAATATCGGCTAGCTGCATGTTGGCATCACTGTCATCGCTGAAGTAATCGCCAAGGCCACGAATAACGTTTTGATAATCCTTTTTGATTTCGTGAACATCTCGAGCAATATTGAGTGCGGTACTGCGGTCATCATCGGTACTGCTTTGGTTATCTTGTAGGTGCTGATTAAGCAGGTAGGCGTTTTTCATGACGTTTTCGATTTCTGAGATGTTCTTTTGCATAAAGTATACTTCACTTTTAACGGAGGCAGCAATCCAGATGAAGTTATAGTAGCGCTGCTCGTGACTTTCCTGCCGCATTAATAGGGTGAAGTAATGGTAGAGAAAGGCTAGCAGACAAGCAAGCACGCTACGAACTAGGGCTGCAACGAAGAGGAGTTGAAAAATTTGGTAACTATAGTGATTAAAGCCAGTTAATAGGCCAACTTCAAGCAGGTTAGATAAGTAGTCACACACCACGATGGTTAAGAAAAAAGAGCTGTTCGTTCGTTGGCCTCGCCGCCAGTAGAGCAAGTAATAGATTGCCCCGTAGCAGAGATAAAACGCAATTTCAGCTAGAATCAGCATTGTAATTTGATATCTGGAGCCGTCATGGGTAATGAAAAGTTGAATGCCACGGAAAATTGGTGAAGCAAACGCAATTGCCAACATCAACTCGATGGGGTTTAAGTCACCATTATAGTAGAGAAAAATGGGCATAATCAACGGTGAAAAAGCTAAGATGAAGCCTGGTGTATATGTTTGAAAATTCACTTGTGATGCTAATGCAATGCAAATGGCGGCAACTAATATCCGTTGCCAGCGACCATGTGTAATAAAACGTGCTTGTTTAAACAAAATTATTCCTCCAAGAAACTTTTTAACAATCTTTTGAAGCAGTTTGAAGTTTTATGAAACCGCTTACTACAATTCTAATTGTAAATAACAAAGGAGGAATTAACAAATGTTTAATTTACGTAACCGTTCATTTTTAACCTTACTTGATTTTACCCCACGTGAGATGGGCTATTTATTGCAATTATCCGAAGATTTAAAAAATGCTAAGTACGCTGGTACTGAACAGCAAAAGTTAGCTGGTAAAAACATTGCCTTAATTTTTGAAAAGAGTTCAACCCGTACGCGTTGTGCCTTTGAAGTCGCTGCATACGATCAAGGTGCGCACGTCACTTACCTCGGACCAAGCGGTTCACACATGGGTAAGAAGGAAACAGCCAAGGATACTGCCCGCGTCTTAGGTGGCATGTTTGATGGAATCGAATATCGTGGCTTTTCACAACGTACCGTTGAAACTTTATCAGAATTTTCAGGCGTTCCAGTTTGGAATGGCTTGACTGATGAAGATCACCCAACTCAAGTTTTAGCTGATTTCTTAACGGCCAAAGAAGTTTTAAAGAAGCCATACAACCAGATTCACTTTACTTACGTAGGTGATGGTCGTAACAACGTCGCCAACGCCTTAATGATTGGTGCAGCGATCATGGGGATGACATTCCACTTGGTATGCCCAAAGGAACTTGATCCAACTGATGAATTAGTTGCCAAAGTGAACGCCATTGCTGCTAAGACTGGCGCTACAATCAAGATCACTGATGATATTGATGAAGGTGTCCGTGATTCAGACGTCCTCTACACCGATGTTTGGGTATCAATGGGCGAACCAGATTCAGTTTGGACTGAACGAATCAAGCTATTGAAGCCTTACCAAGTTAATAAAGCAATGATGGACAAGACTAACAACCCTAACGTTATTTTTGAACACTGCTTACCTTCATTCCACAATGCTGAAACCAAAGTTGGCCAAGAAATTGCTGACAAATTTGGCATTACTGAAATGGAAGTCACTGATGAAGTCTTCGAAAGTGACGCATCGGTGGTATTCCAAGAAGCTGAAAACCGGATGCACACGATTAAGGCTGTCATGGTAGCAACCTTAGGCGAATAGGGGGTAAAGCTGATGGCAAAAATCGTTGTTGCGCTGGGCGGTAATGCGCTCGGCAAGTCACCAGAAGAACAACTTGAACTCGTTAAACATACAGCAACGTCGCTTGTTGGATTAGTTGCTGCTGGTCATAAAGTTGTGATCAGCCATGGTAACGGGCCACAGGTTGGCGCAATTAACTTAGGCATGAATTATGCAGCTGAACATGGTCAAACCGCTGCTTTTCCGTTTCCAGAATGTGGCGCAATGAGTCAGGGCTACATTGGTTACCACTTGCAGCAAAGTCTGCAAAATGAATTGCACAAGCAGTGGTTACAAAAGAACGTGGTATCCATGATCACGCAGGTGGAAGTGGACCCAACTGATTCGGCTTTCCAACACCCGACTAAACCAGTTGGTGCGTTCTACACGAAGGAACAAGCACAACAAATTGAACATGATAAAGGGTACGTTTTCAAAGAAGATGCTGGTCGTGGCTATCGTCAAGTTGTGCCATCACCACGTCCCAAGTCAATTATTGAGCTTGCTAGCATCAATGATTTGATTGAAGGTGACCACTTAGTCATTGCCGGTGGCGGCGGTGGCGTACCGGTTGTTAAGACTGACGCTGGTTTAAAGGGTGTTCCCGCCGTGATTGATAAGGACCGTACGAGTGCCTTGTTAGCCGACAACATCGACGCAGATCAGTTGATCATTTTGACCGCCGTAGATGAAGTTTACGTTAACTACGGCAAGCCTGATCAAAAAGTGCTTCGCGAGTTATCCCGTGCAGAGGCGCAACGTTATATTGACGAAGGTCAATTTGCGCCTGGCAGCATGCTGCCAAAGATTGAAGCCTGTCTAGACTTCGTTTCATCTGATGAGCACCGCACTGCATTAATTACATCACTGGATCATTTAGACGATGCCCTTGCAGGCAAAGTCGGAACGATCATCAGTAAGCAGGGTGCTTTAGTAAGAGAATAGCGTTAAATTATTGAAGCGTGGTCTGAAGAACTCGAAGCTTGCCCAACAAATTCGATTCTTTGTGACCACGCTTTTTAGGAGTGAAAGTAATGATCAGTCGAGGGTGAATGATGGTTGACTTAGTTGACTAGTGGACTGGTTTTGCTTTGGTAATGTTGTAGTGGTAACGTGCAAAATCAAGCAATTTTCTGCCGTGTAAGCCATTAACTCGTATGACCTAAGTACGGGTCACACGAGTTAATGACTTACACTCTGAAAACTAACCGCTTGATTTTGCACTCATAAATTAATTAGGGGTGAACATCATGACTGTAGCTAAAAAGCATTTCAAGCTACGAATGCCAGGCGCGTTTTCAATTCTGTTTATTTTGACGATTGTTGCAGTGATTGCAACTTGGGTGATTCCTGCCGGTAGTTATTCGAAATTATCTTATAATGCACCAACATCACAACTTCAAATCAAGAATCCAAATGGGTCGGTGGATAAAGTACCGGCCACGCAAAAAGAGCTGGATAAACTTGGTGTGAAGATTGATATTAAGCAATTTACATCAGGCGGGATCACACAAGCCATTTCAATTCCTAAGACGTATGAGAAATTAAAGCAGCGACCAGCAAGTATCGCCGCTGTTCCAACTAGTATGGTGCAGGGTGTGATTGAAGCCGTCGACATTATGGTCTTCATTTTCGTTTTAGGTGGTTTGATTGGGGTTGTTAAAGCCAGTGGCGCCTTCGAATCAGGTTTGTTGGCACTGACTAAGAAAACTAAGGGACACGAGTTTTTACTGATTTTCCTTGTTGCAATCCTAATGGTTCTTGGGGGAACACTATGTGGGATTGAAGAGGAAGCCGTTGCCTTTTATCCAATCTTGGTACCTGTGTTTATTGCCATGGGGTATGATTCAATTGTCTGCGTGGGGGCAATCTTCCTTGCCAGTTCAATCGGGACCTGTTTTTCAACCATTAACCCGTTCTCAGTTGTTATCGCGTCAAATGCCGCTGGTATTGACTTTACACAAGGCCTGAACTGGCGGGTTGGCGGTGTGATCGTTGCGGCAGCCTTCGTTGTGGGTTACCTATACTGGTATAGCAAGAAGGTTAAAGCTAATCCAGAATTGTCATACTCATATGAAGATCACGAGTCATTTGACAAGATGTGGTCAGTGGCCTCAGATGATGGTAAGAGTAAGGCGTTTACACTACGTAAAAAGATCATCCTTATTTTATTTGCGGTAACTTTCCCAATCATGGTTTGGGGTGTTATGGCAAAGGGTTGGGGCTTCCCAATCATGGCTGCATCGTTCTTGACTTTCGCAATCGTCATTATGTTCTTAACGGCAACTGGTAAGATGGGCATTGGTGAAAAAGGGGTCGTTGATGCCTTTGTTGAAGGTGCATCAAGCTTGGTCGGTGTGTCATTGATCATCGGCTTAGCCCGTGGGATCAACCTAGTGCTCAATAACGGGATGATTTCCGATACCATGCTACAATTTTCATCGAACCTAGTTGCGCACATGAATGGACCAGTGTTCATTATTGTCATGTTGCTGATTTTCTTCGTGCTCGGATTCATCGTGCCATCTTCATCAGGTTTAGCCGTGCTGTCGATGCCAATCTTGGCACCGCTCGCTGATACGGTTCACATCCCACGTTTCGTCGTGGTAACGGCCTATCAGTTTGGTCAATACGCAATGCTATTCTTAGCTCCAACCGGGTTAGTCATGGCCACGCTACAGATGTTGGACATGAAATACTCACACTGGCTTCGCTTCGTTTGGCCAGTTGTCGCCTTCGTCCTCATCTTTGGTGGTGGAATTTTGGTGGCTGAAGTGTTGATTTATTAGTAAATGAATTTAAAAGAAGGTGATCTGAAAAGGTCATCTTCTTTTTATTTTGGTATTATTCAGTAATAACGCTGTAGTTATAACTTTTGATAAGTCTTTATTTTATGGAAAATTGCTAACATTGTTGATTTTCCCAAGAAATTACTCGCATATTAACTTCATAAGAATAGTGGAGGGATAAATTAAATCAAAAAACTTACTCAAAATCAATTTTGATTTTGAGTAAGTTTTTATTTTGCAATTGATACTATAATTTCTCTAAGAATGAGTTTTTAAAGAATTGAATGCGCTTTCATGCTTGCGGATAAGCAGCTTAGTCAAATGATTTAACAGCATCCAAGACAAGTTGTGCAAACCAAGGACGATCAATGTGAAACAACACATCAGCATTGGGCTTTTTTTTCGTGATATTGTAGTAATCGATAACACTTTCGCCAGAAGTTAACTCACCTTTGGTTTCAACATCAACGTAACAATTGCGGCTGACAAATTTAGTAGGATCAATTAACCAAGCAATTGTACAAGGATCATACATTGGTAAACCTTCAAAATTCCAATAGCTATCAAATGAGAGGCCATAGAAATCAACCAAGCCAGCTACTGCTTGACCAACCGGATTTTTGACTTTATGAATATTCTTTTTATCTTCATCTAAAAGCTGCGCCTCAAACCCAACGTTTAAGGGGGCTAAAGTAATTGGTATCCCAGAATTAACAACAATTTTAGCGGCTTCGGGATCAACCTGGAAATTGAATTCAGTAGTAGGCTGCCAGTTACCGACACCACGACCGCCACCTAAAATAACAAGTTGTTTAATTTTAGATTTTAAATCTGGGTGAACAGCCAAAAATAATGCAATATTCGTGCATGGTCCAGTAATTACTAATGTGGTTTTGTTTGGGTTTTCAGACACTAGTTTTGCAATTAATTCAATTGCGGGTAAGTTTTGAGCTTGGAAATTGGGAATTGGTAGTTCGGCACCATCTAATCCTGATACCCCGTGCATGGTAACCCCTGATATCAACGATCTAAGTAAAGGTGTCCGGTTTCCAGATGCAACTGGAATTGAATTGATGTTCATTAATGTTAGTAAGGACATGGCATTTCTAAGTGTTTGGCTGTGTTCTTGATTACCTGCTGAAGTAGTAACTCCTAATAGGTTTATCTGGGATGAATATACGGCCAATATCAGAGCAATTGCATCATCATGACCGGGGTCGCAGTCCAAAATAATGTCTTCCATAACGCTAACCTCCAAGAATAAAGTTGTGAACCTTTATATCTACATTAAGTTTAGCGCATAACTAAAACAAAAGAAATCGAAAATAGCTTAAACCAAACAATAACGAAGATTAATAGTCAAAGTGTGATAATTACTTTACCATCGGTGCAATTATGTTCAACGATATTTTGAGCCTCAATTATACCCTCAAGCGTGAAAGGTTTTAATTGACTAACGGGAACATGAAGCTGATGATTACGAATCATCAACGAGATAGCGAAGAAAGCATCACTATCGAGATACTTCGGATTGGGGATAGTTTGCTTGAAGGTGACGTTCGGCCTTGTATAACGTTCAGTTGGCAGGGAGGTTAAAGAAACGTAAGTGCCGTTGTCTTTGATAATCTCAACACCAGCGACACCACCAACGCCATTATTGGTAGCATCAATCAAAACGTCTGCCATACGGCTAAACTTGTCACGAACACGTTCACTATCATAACCACCAAACTCATCAGCACCAAGAGAAAGTACGTGTTCACGTGCATTCTCAACGTCAGTTCCCAATACGTAGAGTCCGAGGGCTTTGGCCATTTGAACTAATAAAGAACCAACGCCTCCTGATGCACCAAGAATGGCAATTGTCTGTCCCGCTTGAACTTGGGCGGTGTGCACTAAAACATTGTAAGCTGTAATTCCAGAAAGGGGCAAACCTGCTGCTTCGTACGGCTCACTAATGCTAGGCAGTGGGCCCAAGTGTGCAGTCGCTACTTTAAAGAATTCAGCATACGCACCAAGACCCGGATGAGCCATTACATCGTCGCCAACATGATAATTTTTGACGTTTTTACCAACTTTAACAATACGGCCCACTGCATCCGAACCCAAAATAAAGGGGAAAAGCAGTGTGACACTGTTTCTAAAGACACCATTACGGACTGAAATATCAAAAGCATTAATTGCGAAAGCATTGGTTTTGACTAATACTTCATCGGCTCCAATTTGAGGCATTGGCATTTGATATTCTTGAAGAACATTCGAATTTCCGTACTGGTTGATTCCAAATGCTTTCATCAATTAATTCCCCCTAACTTAAAGCTGCTTTGTAGTCGAGAAGTGCATGGTATCCCAAATCATGATCACCTTCATCGGTTAGGCCTGAAATAATTAGACTACCTACAATTCCTGTACCGGTAACGATAAGTGGCAGACCACCACCAACAATGGCAATGTCCTTTGGGCTAAGGCCGCTATCTTTGAAAAATTGATCTTCATGGTCTTTGTTCAAATATTTTTCATAGAGAGATGAATGGTCAAATAAGTCGACAGCGCGTTCCTTTTTGCCAATCCAAATGTTATTTTCGTTCGTTGTATGTTGACCTGCATGAAAGAAGATAACACGATGATTGAGCTTAATTAGGACACATACTTTTTCGTAATCTTCACCGCCAATTTTTTTGAGTGTTTCGATAAATGGATTAAGGTCGTTTAAACCAAAGTGGGGTAAAGCGGTCTTTTTTTCTTGTTCCAAAATTAATTCGGTCGTTAACATTATTTGATACTCCTTTTTAATTTAGTGGATACGTGGTATCAACTTTTTGTGGCAGGCCAGTCTCAATTGATTTTTGAGCGGCAACAGCAGCTCGTTGGGCCATAACAACATCTAAACCTTCTGCAACAACGGGTTCATCGTTGAGAATGGAGTTAACAAATGCCCGCATTTCAGCGACATAGGCTGGTTTATAACGTTCTTGGAACATTGGTAATGGCTTCTTTAATTCAACATGTTTGTCATTATATAGTTCAACAGTGCTATCGCTAACATTTTCAGCTTTCAGCATACCTTCGGATCCAAAGACTTCAACACGTTGATCGTACCCGTAAACGGCACGACGACTGTTATCAATCAAGCCATAGGCGCCATTTTCGAATTGGAGAACTAGCGCTAACGTATCGATATCATTAATGTCTTTTAGCGTTGGATCAATTAAAGTACCACCCTTAGCATAGACTTCGGTAATATTGCTGTTCATCATGTAACGGGCCATATCGAAATCATGCATGGTGAAGTCAAATAGAAGACCACCAATACGTTGAATTAAATCGTGAGGGAGTAAGTCAGGATCACGTGATGTAATCTTAACAACCTGAGGAGTCCCAATCTTGCCGTTGCGAACATTTTCATAAACATTTCGGAACTGTGGGTCCATCCGACGATTAAAACCAATTTGAAGTTTGACACCTGCGTCCTTAACAGCTTGAAGCACATTTAAACTAGCTTCCTCGTGTTGATTCATGCTGAGAGGCTTTTCACAGAAAATATTTTTACCAGCTTTAGCTGCGGCGGTTACGATTTCTTCGTGGGTATCTGTTGATGTAAAAATAAATACAGTATCAATTTCTGGATTACTTAATAGTTCGTGATAATCACGGGTTTGGTTTGTAATACCCATACCGTTTAATTTTTCAGAGATGTTTTCGATAAAAACATCAGCGACTTGCACGATCTTAATGTCGGGCATAGTCATTAAATTGTTAAGATGCATTTGACCAGCACGGCCAAGACCAATAATACCTGCGTGAATTTGTTTCATGAAAAAAACCACCCTTCAAATGATAGAAAAATTATTTAGATTCTGGATTAACTCCAGATTCGTCACCATATTTAAACTCGAGTTGAATTTGCTCGAGAGACTTGCCACGCGTTTCAGGCGCGTATTTATAGGCGAAACCAAACGATAAAATGTTGAAAAAGACAAAGACTACAAAAGTAAAGGTCATGCCTATTCCAGAAAGTAAGATTGGGAAGAAGTAGCCAACCAGGAAGTTAGCGAACCAGAGAAAGAATGTTGAAACTCCCATACCAAGACCACGAAGGTTTTGAGGGAAAATCTCTGATAACAATAGCCAAACCAGTGGTGAAATGAATCCTTGAAAGAAACCAAGAAACATCATTGTACATAACACAACAAAAATTGGAAGTAACGACGAATTAGCGAGCGTTGCAGAAACAATTACGATTAGAATGAGTGAAACGGTCGTACCAACAATGCCGGTTGTCAGCATCTTTCGTCGATTAACTCGATTCATAAGTGACATACCGACAATCGTCGCCAAGACAGAAACTACACCGTTGAAAATATTTGCAATTAAGGCAGCGTTATGTGCAAAGCCAGCCTGTGTCAAAATGGTTGTTCCGTAGTACATCATGATATTGATACCAATAAATTGTTGCATAACGCCCAGACCAATGCCGATTAGAACAAGGCGTCGAATCCAAGGTGTCCCAAGGTCCTTAAAAGTTGCTTGCTTAATTTCTTTTTCTTGATTAAGCGCATTTTGAATTTGACTAATTTCTGTTTCGCAATTTTCTGACCGTGAGCGAAGTGTCTTCAATGAGTTAAGCGCTTCTTTAGCCCGTCCTTTCATGACAAGCCACCTTGGTGATTCCGGTACAAAATACATGCCAAAGAACAACAGAATCGCTGGTATGATACCGAAACCAATCATGTAACGCCAAATATGGGAAACATGCCCAAACATATTGCCTAAAATTGCATTAACAACAAAGGCTAACAATTGCCCTGTGACGATCATCAACTCATTTTGAGTTACTAAGCGACCTCGGATGCTAGGTGTCGAAATTTCGGAAAGATAGGTTGGAACAATAACCGAGGAACCTCCAACAGCCAGTCCAAGAAGTGCTCGGAAAATAATCATAACGATTGCGTTGGGCGCAACGGAGCAAGCAAATGTACATATCAAAAATAAAATCGCCAAGTACTTAAGTAATCGTCTTCGACCGATTTTATCTGATAAACGACCTGCAAAAACAGCACCAAAAGCAGCACCTAGTGTAATTCCGCTTGTTACGAGGCCTTCGTCACTAGGTGTTAAATTTAGTTCACTTGGCGTTGCCATATAACCAATCGCACCATTTATAACACCAGTATCAACCCCAAACAATAAACCACCTAGAGTTGAGATGAATGCAGTTCTTTGTAAATTCCGCCGTGCAGCTTTATCAGTTAAGACGTCCGTTCCAGGTTCATCTGGATCCGATAATGAATGAGTAACATCTTTTGTTGCCAACATTATTTCACCTCCAAGGTAACTTTAATTATTGAAAAATAATTGGCCGTCCTGAATATACATGGATAATTTCTCATGCCCACTTTTCGCAAAAGGAAGAATCAGATATATAAACGGATGCGTATATTCGAAAACTATGGTTAGCCTTGATAAGTAAAGGATAGCAAGGGTTTTCAATAGACGTATAAATTTTAGTAAAATTAATGAAAAGCCACACAAACTACATCAACTTTACGTAACTGATTATTTCACGACACCTTGTGAATGTCAACACTTCAACTGAAATCGCTTACAAAAATAAGATTAATTAAATATTGGTGTTGACAATCGCTTATATAGTGCTAATCTAGTGGTGAACAAAGCAAGAAAGAACTTGTGGCAGGAAACATAATAAAGTGCAGATGACGCACTTTTTCACAAGTACTTGCTCAGTTCGAAAACGTTGATAGAAAGGGGTGATAAGATGGCAAATAGCTCATTAATCACAAACGAAAAAATCACAATTGGTATCATTGGCATGGGCCGAATTGGAAATGTTCATTATAAAAATTTGTTACGAATGCCAAATGTCGAAATTGCATATATTTGCGATATTATTGCAAATGATGAATGGCCTGCCAAATATTCTCAGGCTGAAAAAATAGTAACTGATTATCATATTGTATTGAATGATGATCGGGTACAGGCAGTGTTACTCTGTGTGCCGACAGATTTGCATCCGCAAATGACTATGGATGCTGCTAAAGCTGGTAAAGATATCTTCTGTGAAAAGCCAGTTGGGTTTGACGATGCGGAAATTTTGAAAGCGCTTAAGACTGTCAAAGAAGCGGGTGTTAAATTCCAAGTTGGTTTTAATCGCCGGTTTGACAAGAATTTTCGGCGAATTGTTGATTATCGGAATCAAGGCAACGTTGGCGAAGAACAGATTTTAAAGATAACGTCTCGGGATCCTGAACCACCGTCGATGGATTACGTTCGCCGGTCTGGTGGCATCTTCATGGATATGACCATTCACGATTTTGATATTGCCAGGTTTATAACCGGCGAAGAAGTCGATTCAGTCTTTGTTGCCGGTGGCGTTATGATTGATCCAAAAATCGGTGAAGCAGGGGATATCGATACTGCCTTGACAACCTTATTCTTCAAAAACGGAATGATTGGTTCAATCGATAATAGTCGTAAAGCAGTTTATGGATACGATCAGCGAATTGAATTGTTTGGATCAAAGGGAATGGCTCACGCAGATAACGTTTTGGATAGCACGACGAGCTACTCAGGTGCTGATTCAGTTTCAAGTGATAAACCAATGTTGTTCTTCTTACAGCGCTATATGGACGCATACTTTACAGAATTAACATCATTTTTCGAAGCTGTTCAAGGGCAACATGAGATTGAATGTACGTTTGAAGATGGTATTCGTGCAATTCGACTTGCACAGGCGGCTAAGAAATCGTTAGAAACTGGTCAACAAGTTAAAGTTCAAGATATTTAAAGTTAATAGGGAGGTAACAGATCATGACGTACGATGCTAAGAAAGATATTAAATGGGGAATTGCACCAATTGGCTGGCGAAACGATGATATTCCATCAATCGGAAAAGATAACAATTTACAGCAATTATTAAGTGACATCGTTGTTGCCGGTTTCCAAGGTACTGAAGTTGGCGGCTTTTTCCCAGGTCCTGAAAAGTTGAACTACGAATTGAAGTTACGTAACTTGGAAATTGCAGGTCAATGGTTTAGTAGCTTTATCATTCGTGATGGAATTGAAAAGGCTAGTGAAGCTTTTGAAAAGCACTGTCAATTTTTACACGCAGTTCATGCACCTATTGCTGTTGTTTCTGAACAGACTTATACGATTCAACAATCGGATACTGCTAATATCTTTACTGATAAGCACCATTTTACTGATGCCGAGTGGGATCAAGTAACGGCAGGATTAAACCATTATGGTGAAATTGCTGCTAAATATGGTATTAAGGTTGCATATCACCACCACATGGGTACTGGTATCCAAACTAAAGAAGAGACTGATCGTTTGATGGCAAGCACTGATCCGAAATTAGTCGGCTTACTTTATGATACGGGTCACATTGCTGTTTCAGATGGTGATTACATGAGTCTCTTGAATGACCACATCGATCGAATTGTTCACGTTCACTTTAAAGATGTTCGTCGTGATAAAGAAAAAGATAGTCGTGAAAAGGGCTTAACTTTCCAAGGGTCATTTTTAAATGGGATGTTTACGGTTCCTGGCGATGGTGATCTTGATTTCAAACCAGTTTACAAGAAGTTGATTGAAAACAACTATAAAGGGTGGATTGTTGTTGAAGCTGAACAAGATCCTGAAAAGGCTAATCCACTTGAAATGGCACAAAAAGCCCACAAGTATATCGAACAAGAACTAATCGGCAACAACTAATTATTTTTGGCAACAACTAATTATTTAATCCAATATAGAAAGAGGTTTTTGCATTATGGCTGGAGCACATGTTACTAAAGTAGGTATCGTTGGTATTGGTTTTATTGGTTCTGATCATTTACACCGTTTGACAAAGACTATTGCAAACGTTGAAGTAACGGCGGTTTGTGATATTGTTCCTAATAAAGCACAAAAAGTATTGGACGAACAGGGGCTTAAAGCTAAGGATTATTCGGATTATCATGATTTAATTAATGATCCTAATGTTGAAGTTGTTGTATGTACGGCAAGTAATGAAGCTCACTATGAAATTGTTATGGCCGCTCTTAAGGCTGGCAAGTTCACTTTCTGTGAAAAGCCATTAGCACTTGATGCACAACAATGCATGGACATCATTAATGAAGAGAAGAAACTTGGTCGTCGGATGTTGCAAGTTGGTTTTATGCGTCACTATGCACCGGAGTATGTCCAAATGAAACAAATGATTGATGATGGTGTAATTGGCAACCCATTGATGGTTGATGAACGTCACTACAACCAAACTCAACCCGAAGAATATGATACTTCTCGTTCAATTATCGAAACGGCGATTCACGAAATTGATTTGGATCACTGGTTGGTTAATGACGATTATGCAAGTATTCGTGTGTTTGCACCAAAGCAGACCCGTCATGCTCAAAATGCGCAAATTAAAGACCCTCAAATTGTAATGATGGAAACTAAAACGGGTATCAACATCGTAATTGAAGTCTTTGTTCGTTGCCAATATGGTTATGACATCAAGTGTGATGTGATTGGTGAAGAAGGGGTTCTGGAATTGCCAACCGTCCCACAAGTTGCTACGCGATTGAATGCTCAATATAGCACAGCTATTTTAACTGACTGGAAAGCTCGTTTCGAAAGTGCATATGACATTGAATTCCGTGACTTTATTGGTCATGTTTCCCAAGAAGAATCACCAGTTGGTCCTTCAGCTTGGGATGGCTATATTGCAGCTGTTACTGCCGATGCTGCGTTGAAGTCATTGGATGAAGATGGTGAGAAACAAGATCTTGATTTTCCTGAAGCACCAGCATTCTATGCTGCAAAATAAATTTTAGGAATTTCTCAGTGATGTAGTGAATTAAAACAGGCTCTGTCGTGTACTAGACGACAAAGCCTGTAGGTAGCAATTATTTCGGTTAGGAAATTATATTTCTACTCATTATATCACCAAATATACGGAGGTGAAACTTATGCAAAATCCGGACGTAACTACAAACGATAAGGATGAACACAATGGTTATCTAACGCTAGTTTCTTGGATAACAGGTATGGGTGCCTTGCTCTTTGGGTATAATACATCTGTTGTTAATGGTGCACTGGACTTTATGGCTAAGCCGAGTCAATTAGGCTTATCTGCTTGGGCACAAGGGGTGGTTTCAAGTGGCTTAACTTTAGGTGCTGCTTTTGGTGCCGTATTTGGCGGTCCGTTAAGTGATAAGATTGGTCGTAAAAAATTATTAACCTGGTTAGGTGTGATTTTCACGGTATTTGGTCTTGCCTGTGGTCTTGCACCAAACACAACGGTTGTCATCATTTGCCGGTTTATTTTAGGGCTTGCTGTTGGTGCAGCATCAGGAACTGTTCCAGTTTACTTAGCTGAAATTGCTCCAGCTGCTAAACGTGGTAAGATGGTGTCAATGAACCAGTTTCTCATTGTTTTCGGTCAATTTCTAGTCTTTGGTGTTAACGCATTCCTTGGTAATGTCTTTGGTGATAACGCGGGTATCTGGCGTGTAATGATTGCCTTGGCAAGTGTTCCAGGTATTGCATTGTGGATTGGTATGTATGCTATGCCGGAAAGTCCACGTTGGTTAACATCTAAAAATCGCTTTGCAGATGCCCTAAAAGTACTTTATAGAATTCGTAGTAAAGCACAAGCTGAAGCCGAGCTTCAAGAAATTAAAGTAAATTCTGAGAAAGAAAAAGCTGAACAAGCTGAAGCCGCTTCTTGGAAGGACTTTAAGAAGAACTGGATTATCCAAATTTGTATTACTGGTGGTATGCTAGGCATTATTCAACAATTTGCTGGAATTAATGCGATTATGTACTACGGCTCTCAAGTTTTGAGAGATGCTGGTTTTGCGGCTAATGCAGCGTTAATTGCTAATGTTGCTAATGGTGTGTTCTCATGTATCGGTGCCATAGTTGGGATGTATACAATTGATAAATTGGGCCGTAAAAAGCTTGAATTAACAGGATTGATCTTCTGTGCTGTTGCTTTAGTTGTTGTTGGTCTTATTAAGACTTATGCCGGAAGTGCATCTTGGACTCCATTCGCAATCATGATTATCATTTTAGTCTACATTGTTATCGACCAGGGGACTATTGGACCTGTAACGTGGTTATTAAATTCTGAAATTTTCCCTAACCGTTATCGTGGATTAGGTACTGGGATTACAATTTTCACTTTATGGTTTGCTAATTTCTTAGTTGGTTTATTATTCCCTGCATTGATGGCAGCCTTAGGATTGGCTACAGTCTTTTATATCTTTGCTGGGTGCTGCATCTTGGGCGCATGGTTCGTTGCCGTGCGTGTACCAGAAACCAAGGGTGTTAACCTTGAAGATATCGAATCATTCTTCCGTGCCCGTTATGACAAGAGCTACAAAGGCGAATCAAAAATTTAATAGACATACTTCACAAACATGTTATAAAGCGCTTTCGCTAATTTGAACGGAAAAAAGATTTTAAAAATCGCTACTGACAAATAATTGTCGTAGCGATTTTTTTTGTGGCGTTACTCATTAAAAACACATACGCCGGAATTCACTTGGACTCATACCGATATCAGCTCTGAAAATTTTATTGAGGTGAGAAGCATCGTGAAAACCACATTTTAAAGCAACTTCGGCGATGCTGATATCAGGATATCTAGTGAGCAGTTGCTGTGCGTGAGAAAGACGTGTTGATGTGAGATAGTGGTGGATACTGTTGTTGGTATTTGCTCGAAAAGTTCTAGACAGGAGAGCAGAGCTAACACCTAAATGGTGACAAAGTGTTTGAATAGTAACGGTTTCAGCGTAGTGGGTATCTAAATAATTGAGCGCGTCCTTTACTAGCTGAGGAGATTGATGTAATCCTGAACGGTCGAATTGATTGCTGGGAATATTGCTAGTTAAATTAATAAGAATCTTGTAAAGTAATTCTGAATTGACGATATCCCGATTAGCGTAATTTTTAGTTTGCAGAGTGTTTAAAAGTTGAATAAATAGTGTCTTATTTGAAGCTGACATTTCAAATGAGTTTTGGTTATTTTTAGTGATGTAATCATACAATAATTGAATTTGAGGTCCATTAAAGTGGAAAAACATAAATTTACTTGAGGAGTTGGTGTAATAATGATTTCTTTTTTTGCAATCAAGAATAATTAACGAATCTTTTTTTGCAACAAAATCTTGACGATCATTGAATGTAAAACTTAATTCTCCCTCTTCAACCCAAAATAGGATAAAAGCATTCATGTACTGCCGATCAACAACGTATGGGTATGTGACTTGGTATTCTGCTCCCCACATGGGATAGTAGTATAGCTCTTTTGCGATATTAGAAGGGTTATTAAAATAAATACCTTGGAGTGGTTGAATGCCCTTTTCGTTATCGGGGATATACTCTGAATAGTCTTCCATGAAATCACCATCCTATAAGTTAATTAATATACAAATGAGAATCTTTATGAGTATCGACGTCAATAAATATGTGAAACATATAATTGTTCTAATTTTACAATTTTTTAGTTATCTGGTAATAAAAAACATTTCATATCCATTATAATATACCTTTCGAAGGAAAAATATCAACTTTGAAGATAAAATAGAAACGTATCCATTTTTACAAAAAAGAGAGTCGTTTGTACATTGAAGCGCTTTCAATATGATGATATCTTATTTGTGAAATATAAATTAAGTACTCGTAAGGAGGTATCATTATGGTTTTGAATATTGGAATTATTGGTCTAGGTTTTATGGGTTCTGATCACGTTAAGCGAGTTGCGACACGAATCAATGGTGCAAAATTGGCTGGAGTTTGTGACCTTAAAAAGGATTTAGCTGAAAAATACGCAAAGAAATATGGTGCCAAGGTCTATGAAAATGGAATTGACCTAATAGATTCACCAGACATCGATGCAGTGATGGTAGTGACACGTCCACACGAAACGCATGAACAATTTGTTTTACACGCAATTGAAGTTGGCAAGTATGTATTCTGCGAAAAGCCTTTGACATTGACAGCGGCCGGTTGCAAAAAAATTGTAGATGCTGAGGTGAAACACGGTAAACGGCTTGTTCAAGTTGGTTTCATGCGTCGTTATGATCCAGGTTACGTCGAAATTAAAGAGGCTATTGATAACCATACTTACGGCGAACCATTACTTATTCACGCTACTCATCGGAATGCAACGGTTGATGAAACTTATGATACTTCAATGTCGATTATCGAAACCGCAATCCACGAAGCAGATGTTTTGCACTGGCTGCTCGGTGAAGACTATGAGTCTGGCACTACGTTCTTACCGAAGAAACAAACTAAATTTACTCATAGCAAACTGCATGATCCACAGATAATCACTCTAGATACCAAGTCTGGTGTTCATATTGATTTAGAAGTCTTTGTTAATGATCAAATCGGCTATGATATCAATTGTAGCGTTGTTTGTGAAAACGGTATCATCAACCTACGTTCACCTTTTGTTACTTCAGTTAAGAAGGGCTTACATGATTCGACCTACATTCCTGCAGATTGTACTGAACGGTTCAAGACTGCGTATGATCTTGAATTACAAGCTTGGGTTAATGGTGTTCTCGCCGATAAAATTACTGGTCCAACTTCATGGGATGGCTTAGTTGCAATGGTTACCTGTGATGCTTTAGCAAAATCACGAGATAATGACGCTAAGCGAATTCCAATTGTATTACCTGACTCAAAACCAGCACTTTATGAATAAAATTACAGATTGAAGGAAATTACAATGAAATTAGCGTATGATCCATCGATGTTTCGTGATAATATGTCATTTCACGAAATGATTGAAAAAACGGCACGATTAGGTTATAAATACATCGAATTATCGCCTCGACAAGATTTTATCTGGTTTTATCAGTATCCGAAGGTAAACAGTGCCATGATTAAAAATGTGAAAATTTGGTTACGCGATGCTGGTGTTGAACTTTCATCAGTTTTACCAGTTCAACAATGGTCTTCTCCAGATGAACAAGAACGTCAGGCTGCTGTTCGAAACATGAAACGAACGATTGAAATTACCTCTGAATTAGGGGTTGATACGTTAAATACTGAATTCAGTGGTGATAAATTTAATCCGGTAGCTTCAGAGGGTCAATGGTACAAGTCGATGGAAGAATTGATCCCAGAGTTTGAAAAAAACAACATTAAGTTGGAAATTCAAGCACACCCAAATGACTTTATTGAATCCAGTTCTGAAGCCGCAAAATTAATCCGTTCACTGGATCTTGACTGGGTTTCCCAAGTTTGGTGTTCAGCACATGCTTTTTACTCTGATGGTGGTATTGGAGATGTTACAAAACAATTACGTGAGAGCCAAGATGTGCTAACGCACATATTAATTGCTGACACATTGAACTATAAGAGTAATTTTGGCTTACGGTACATCATTAATCCACCAGAAGCACCAGTAACGATTCATCAACATTTGAATCCAGGAGAAGGTGAAGTTGATTTTGACGCTATGTATAAGACATTAAATGAAATTGGCTTTGATGGTATCGTGACTAATAATGTCTTTGCATGGCCTGATCGAGTTGATTGGTCAAATGAACAGACGCTCCCTTCTATCAAGCAAGGATTGCACCTAGATTAGACCAATTGATAAGGAGGTAAATTTATGATTGCTAAAGAACGTTTTTGCCTAAATCGAAAGGCAGCACCAGCAATTCCACTAACGGAAACGATTCAACTTGTTTCGGAACTTGGTGTTCCTAATATTGAAGTTAGAAATGATCTATATGGTGCACCAGATAATACAACTATTTTGGATCACCTCAGTGGCCAGAAAGTGGCAAACTTGCTAAATGAAAACCAGGTAAATGTTGAAACTATTAATGCGATTGGAAATATGGATAATCGGGATATGATTCGCGAGAATTTGAAGAGCTTGACTAGTATGCTAGAAATGACAAAAGATTTTGATTTAAAAAATATTATCTTCTGTCCAGTGCGCTCAACAGATGATCATCGTAGTATTGAACAACGTAAAACGGATGCGATAGCAAACGTTCGAGATTATTCCAGTGTACTAAAAAAATATGGTGTGAACGGTTTAATTGAACCACTAGGTTTTGCTGATAGTACTTTGCGGACACCATGGGAGGGCCAAGCTGTAATCGATGCAGCGGGTGTCGATAATTTCAAGTTGGTTGCCGATACATTCCATTATTATTTGGCTGGTGTGACCGATGAGCAATTTATCCATAAAGTTGATGTTAACTATGTTGGTTTAGTACATTTGAGTGCGGTAACGACTACAACAACGCCACTAGAAAACTTGGACGACCAAGATCGCTATATGTTAAGTTCAGATGATATTATGGAATCTGCGACATTAGCAAAAAAATTTGAAAATGCGGGATATCAAGGACTTTATGCTTTTGAACCATTTTCGGATGATTTAAAGAATTGGGATATCAATCAAGTTAAACAGGCATTCGAGGATAGCATCGAACAAGTTCAGAAAGCTTAAAATGCAAAATAATAATTAGTTGGCATTTGCCAAGCAAAAACCTTTTAGGTACTGGTCGTGGAAAAGACTGGTACCTTTTTTAAAAGATAAGAAGTATGCATAATAGTAAAAAAAGAAATCTAGTTAATTATAATCATGTCGTTGTGAATTAATTTCTCGGAAATTAAGATAGTTAATAAGCTTGTCTACTACAGTATTTATATACAAGTAAGCGCTTAAACTAACATTGACTTTCACATATGCTTGTGAAATAATTATATTTGTACAGAACGATAAATTTTTATCTAAAAATATCTATTTTATTATAGGAGATGCAGTCATGACACGTAAATTAAAAGTAGGGTTAATCGGTGTTGGTCGTCAAGGACACAACCATTATGAGAATTTATTAACCATGCCTGATGTAGATTTACAGTATATTTGCGATTTAAAGGTTGATGATGAATGGAAAAAAGAATATGCAAATGTGCCCCATGTGGTGAAAGACTATCATGAAGTATTAGATGATCCAGAAATCGAAGCCGTTTTAATTGTTACATCAACTGATACACACGCTGGAATAGTTCTCGATGCTGCAAAGGCTCATAAACATATTTTCTGCGAAAAACCATTTAGCTTGACGACACCTGAATCAGAGGTTCGCGAAATTTTAAAAATTGTTGATGCTAATCACCTCAAATTACAAATGGGCTTTAATCGACGAATGGATCCCCAATTTCGTGATATTTATGAACGGGTACGTAAGGGCGTAATTGGGTCACCTCAAATTGTTAAAACAACCTCACGAGATCCGTTCGTACTGGATAAAGAGCTAATTAAACGTGTCGGGACTTTACCGTTTGATTTCACCATTCATGATCTTGATATGGTTCGGTACATGATGGGATCGAATATTACTGAAATTTACGCTAAAGGCGGGACGTTAATTGATCCAACACTTAAAGAGATTGATGACGTCGATACGATTGCACTTGTTCTTGAGTTCGAAAATGGTAGTTTCGGGCTGATTGATAACTCACGGCAAGCCGTTTATGGTTATGATGAACGAGTTGAAGTTTTCGGCTCCGAAGGAATGTTGAAGGCGGAAAACGTTTCAAATTCGACGGTGGAGCTTTATACGGATAAACAAGAAGAAAAGAAGAACCCGTTACCAATCTTCATGTCTCGTTATCATGAAGCATACCTAAATGAAATCCATAGTTTCGTTGGAGCTGTGATTGAGGATAAACCGGTTGTTGCAAATGGGGTCGATGCAATTATGGCTCAACGGGCTGCAATCGCTGTAGATCAATCAATCAAACTTGGCAAGCCAATTAAGGTCGATCCAACATTTGAATTATAAATAGATTTGTTTGTAACAGTAAAAGTAGGCACGGATAAATTTAATGATATTGAAAAGTGTAAACAATCCCGAATGCTTAAACCGCATCGGGATTGTTTGCTTATTTGGGTAGGTTTATACCCTTCTTTTACTGTTACCTCTGTTTAAAAAGGGGGGCTTAACTATGCTCACAGTGTTTTTAGTATCATTAAATAGTGTTCTGATTATTCTGACAATTATTTTAGTTGGGTTTTTATTAAAAAAAACCCAACTAGTCAGTGATGCTTTCTCGAGTGATGTTTCAAATTTACTAATTGATGTTGCACTTCCTGTCTCAATACTCTTGTCTACCCAACGGTATATTAATCGAAATAATTTTGTGCTATTAGCAATTGGGACTTTGCTAATAATGATTGCCATATTAATTTGTTTTGGAGTGTCAATTATGCTTAGTCGAATGCTTCATTTACCACAGAGTACGCGAAGTATTTTTGTTAATGGTTTCGTTAATTCAAACACACTGTTTGTGGGACTTCCGCTAAACTTGGCACTCTTTGGTAACCAGAGTCTGCCATATTTCTTATGTTATTTCATCGCAAATACCATTGCAACATGGGGAATTGGCGTGAAATTCATTTATCGAGATACACCTGAAAATTTGAAACCTGAACCAACTGCATCGAAGATAAAACGTTTTTTGAATTTACTTACACCACCAATGTGGGGATTTGTAGTCGGTTTGATATTCTTTGTTATTAATCTTCAGGTACGAGGCTTTTTGCAACAATCCTTCGTTTATCTTTCGAATCTAGTGACGCCACTTGCGTTAATCTTTTTGGGGTTGCAACTTGCCAGAACAAAACTTACAGATTTGAAACTAACAAAGATTGATGTAGTGGCTCAAGTTGGTAAATTTGTGGTTTCGCCACTGGTAATGTTTTTAGTTATTGTGGTGGCACAACATTATAATATTGTATCGATGAACTCGATGTTCGTTAAAACATTGATTGTTCAGGCAGCAACACCAATGTTAACGGCGCTACCAGTACTGGCCGAGCAAGCACATCTCGATGTCGTTTTTCCAACTCGAATTTTGACCGAAAGTATCCTAATATTTCCGTTTGCGGTTATTGTCATTATGATGTTAGTTTAGCCTTGAAAAATATAAACAATTTGTCAGTAATGAAGAATGACTGGTACTTTTTTAGACAAATTAAAGGCAAAAGACGGTGTCCCTAAAATGTGAGGACACCGTCTTTTGTCGGATATGTAAAAACTTACAATATCAATGAACTTTTGACAGGCTTTCTAAGAACGCTATGCTGAACGTAGAAAGAAAAACGATCTACGAACAACATACCAACGTTGGAATGCAACAATGGTAAAAATATGGCGAAGTGTGCTAAAGAACCGATTCAGTGTAATTTACATCATTGTCCTATTAATTGGCATCACATACTTGAGTTTACCAGGGATCTTTCAAAGCAATGAGTTTGCCAATGGTCTATTTAATATCGATCCTGTTGAAGTGATCGGACTGGCTGTAATTGCGTGGTTGGTGACAACACTGGCCTGGACATTTTTACTGATTGTGAGGTCGCTGTTGCATCGACCCGCAATGGCATTGCCACGACTTCAACAACTTAGATGGCCGCTCATACTGACAATCATCGTTCTAGGCATCAGTGGGTTTAATTTCTATAACAATGAGGTTCGATCACAAAATTCAGGCATGCATCAATTAGACACGCTCCTTCGAGGACAAGATGATAAGCAATTGCGCGAAATCACACGCGGTGATTCAAAATGTCTGTCTGAGTTAAAGCGTGGTCGCGACGTTGAAGTGGTTGATCGTTTAGCGGCTAAAAGTAGTCAGGTGAGTTTCTTGAGTACGTTATATTTACAAAATCGACGGCAAACCAGTGTTGTTCTTACACTACAGGCGCATCGCTTTGGCCCCTTTGAGCTGCTGGTTAATTATCGGTTAAACCGTGTGACAATGGCCGATTAGTCTAAAAAATGACCAGTACGATGCTGATAGTACTGGCCATTTAAGCTAAGATAGATTCATTAAATTGCTGTATAACCACCATCAACACTGACTACTGCGCCCGTCATGAATGATGCTTCGTCGCTTGCTAAAAAGGCAATGACGTTGGCAATTTCTTCGGGCTCACCCAGTCGACCAATTGGCATCTTGCTGATCATGGCATCTGTGGTTTCTTTAGGCAAGGTTTTAAGTAGTGGCGTATTAACGTAACCTGGAGCGACCGCATTTAAACGGATGCCCTTGGAGGCGTAGGTGATGGCTTGTGACTTGGTGTAGTTTGAAACACCCGCTTTGGCAGCTGAGTAAGCCTGTGACTTTGGCCCACCAACGATGCCTAAAATTGAGCTCATGTTAATCACACTACCACCAGATGGCTGTTTTTCCATCTGTTGAACAACATACTTGTTGGTGAGGACGACACCAGTTAAATCAATGCTGATTACTTTGGTCCAATTATCCTCATCTAGCTCTGAAACGGCGGCCTTCTTTTCGGCGACACCCGCGTTGGCGACCAGAATGTCAATGTGACTATATTTATCGGTGACGACATCGACCAGATGTTTTAGCGAAATTGGATCAGTGACGTCCGTTTCAACGAAGTCAACGTTGGAATCAGTTGGTGCGTTAACATCAGCGGAAATAGCGACGCCGCCACGCGCGATGATTCCCTGTGCGGTTGCTAAACCAATACCAGAGGAACCACCTGTGACGATAGCGACTTTATTAGTTAATTGAATCATGTAATTTCCTCCTAACTTTGCAAGGCTGACTGATAAGTGCTCTTAATGATTATTGTAGTCTTGAAAGATAAATCAAATAAGTCTGAATATTTTGTAAGCGTTCGACGGGTTTCATTACGTAAGTACCTGCATTATGATTAACCACAAAGCGATGGTTTCATGTTCAAAATCCAGCATGGCTTATGTTTCTGGCCAATTTGTGAGATAGTGATAAAAACTAAACAGAGAGGGCGATAAACGTGACAATCAAATTAATCAGAGCAACACCAACAACTGATTTTGACGCCATTCGAGAAGTTTACTACCAAAGTTGGCAGGCGACTTATGCAGATCAGCTGCCGGCAACGTATTTAGCCCAATTAAATCGGCAGCAGTGGCATCCCGAAACACGCTGGCAAACGACTTGGTTAGCAGTTACTGCTAACGGCGAGATTGTTGGTGTCTGCAGTTATGGGGCTGCAAGAAATTCAGATTACACTGGTTGGGGTGAAGTGTATTCGATTTACCTATTGCCACAATATCAACGGCAACGAATTGGTGAACGATTGATGAAAGCTGCAATGAAGGACCTGGCCACGCAATATGAACATTATTATTTGGCGGTGTTGGAGACAAACGTGGACGCCCAGCACTTTTATGAACAATTGGGATTCAAGCGGAGCAAGCACCGTTATCAACAAGCCATTCCTGATGGTGTTCTAACTACAATGACGTATGAAAAAAGTAAATCACAGTAAAACTTCCAAATTGGTATAGGAAGTTTTACTGTGATTTTTTAAATCCGGTCATTAAATTTGGTGATCAATTAAAGCTGTTGTGAAATCGGGCGTAGTAAAATTTCGTTAATGCCGACGCTTTCGGGTTGGTCGATTGCATAGGCTACGGCATTAGCGATATCCTCTGGTGCGATACCGATACCCTTTTCCGCTTTTTCGGTTTTAGCCCGTTGTTCAGCGCCACTAATGCTGGTGTATAGCTCAGTATTAACCACACCTGGTGAAATCATGGTCGTCTTGATGTGGTTGTCCACTTGTTCCTGACGAAGGCCATCCATGATGGCTTGTACCGCGTACTTCGTGCTGGCATAAACGGCAGTCCCAGGGTGAACTAGGTGTCCAGCGACTGAATCAGTCGTAATAATGTGGCCCTGTTGTTGTTTGATCATGATTGGCAGGGCAGCAGCGATACCGTAGAGAACACCCTTAACGTTAGTATCGATCATATTTTCCCATTCGTCGACCTTTAATTCAGCAAGCTCTGAAATTGGCATGACACCAGCGTTATTGTATAAAACGTCAACACGTCCAAAGGTGTCATTTGCCAGGTTAACAAGGCTGGCAACGCTTTGCTTATCCTTCACATCAGTGGTCTGGTACACAACTTGTCCAGCCGGAAAGGCATCTGCAATTGCCTTAAGTCGATCTGAACGACGAGCGCCTAACGCTAATTTAGCACCCTCACTGGCTAATTTGTGGGCGGTTGCCTGACCAATACCGCTGGAAGCACCGGTAATGACGACGACTTTGTTTTTGATTGTCATAAAATATCCCCCTCATGACTTTATTTAATGCTCATTTTAGCACATTATTCAAAAAGTGAGCTGTTTTAGCATTGTAAGTATAGTTTGATTTTGAAAATAAATTGGAATTGGTATAGTTGATTTTGCCCATGGCATCGAAGATCAAACTAGTGAAGGTCCACTGATTCAAATCAGCAACGCATCAAGTGACCCAATTAAAAAATAAATTAATCACAAGCAAAGCCAGTCGTAGCCAGCTTTCATTGGACTACTTTGAATACCGCAGTGATAAAAATGATTTGACAAGTAATTTCGTAGAAGGTATATTAGCCACAACCAAACAAGAGGAGGCAACAACATGACAACCCATTCAATCAATGCCAAGTTACAAAACACTTGTTGTCGGACATCGCGTGTACTACGATGTTCGGCCTGTTAAGCATTGACTTTTGAAGGGTAATTGTTGACCTTAAAGTCTCTGTTCCAGGTGGAACGGAGAGTGGGGCACGCGAATTCTGTGAAGAATTCCGTGCCCCTTTTTTGTTAGAAAAAATGAGTTGAAGACTACGTTTTGCGTATACCAGATGAGTTGAGTAAGTCTGGTGAAAAGTATGCAGACCAAGTGACTTAGCTCATTTCACAGCGACCCCCAACAATTATCCCGACCAACCAAAGCTAACAGCAGCGAGGAAAGGAAAATCAAGATGATTATTAAGTCAGTTCAGGAACTTATCGGTCACACCCCGTTGATCGACTTACAAATCGAAGTTCCAAATCAGTCGCATATCTATGCTAAGTTGGAAATGTTTAATCCAGGCGGTAGCATCAAGGATCGTTTGGGACAATATTTAATTCAAGATGGTATTGAGCGCGGCAAAATCAATGAAACAACAACCATCATTGAACCAACTGCCGGCAATACGGGTATCGGTGTTGCGTTAGCAGCGCAGCAACATCATTTACCGACTATTTTGGTGGTGCCGGAGAAGTTCAGTTATGAGAAGCAGACATTGATGAAAGCGTTGGGGGCAACTTTAATTAACACGCCATCAGCGGATGGTATCAAGGGTGCCATCAAAAAGGCGCGAGAACTTGAACAACAAATCACTAATAGTTATGTACCAATGCAATTTGAAAACCCGGCGAATCCGGCGACGTATTACCATACGTTAGCACCTGAGCTGACGGCTGATTTGCAGCAACCAATTGATGCTTTTGTTGCCGGTGCCGGTTCGGGTGGCACCTTTGCGGGAATCGCTAAGTATTTGAAAGAACAACGGCCACAAACGCAAGCAATCGTGGTCGAACCAGAAGGCTCCATTTTAAATGGTGGCCCGGCACACGCCCACAAGACGGAGGGCATCGGCGTCGAATTCATCCCACCGTTTTTCGAGGATGTGCAGATTGATCAAACCCTCACGATTGCAGATAAGGACGCCTTCGAACAAGTGAAATTAATGGCGGCACAACAGGGCCTCTTCATCGGTAGCTCATCGGGTGCAGCCTTAGCAGCAAGTCTAAAAGTGGCTGAACAATTACCAGCCAATAGCACCATCGTAACGGTATTCCCGGACAGCTCAGAGCGATATATGAGTGAGAATATTTATGACTAAGGTGCGGAACCACGCGGTTAGATAGCGGAGTGTAAGGCCAGACCGGCATAAATCCCGGTTTTGGATTTGTGCCGGTCTGGCCTTACATGCAGCTATCTGCGTGGAGAAGCCCAATTCGACACGGTAAAAGTAACGAACGCATAAATCCCGGTTTTGGATTTGTGCCGGTCAGGCCTTACATGCAGCTATCTGCGTGGAGAAGCCCAATTCGGCAAAATAAAATGACAAATTTCCCAATCAAAAAATTTAAATATAAAGGCAGGTAACGCTCATGAAATTTGAAACGAAATTGATCCACGGTGGTATCAGTGAAGATCCATACACAGGCGCAACGTCAATGCCAATCTACATGGCCTCAACTTTCCACCAAAAGAAAATTGGTGAATCAAAGTATGAATATTCTCGCTCAGGTAACCCCACTCGAGAGGCAGTTGAAGCCTTAATCGCTGACTTAGAGGGTGGCACTCGCGGCTTCGCGTTTGCGTCAGGTTCGGCAGCCATTGATACGGTCTTCTCAATGTTCAGCGCTGGTGACCACTTCATTGTTGGTGACGATGTCTACGGTGGGACGTTCCGGTTGATCGATACAGTGTTGAAGCGGTTTGGCATGACGTTTAGTGTCGTGGATACCCGTGATTTAAAAGCGGTCGAGGCAGCAATTACCCCAGCTACCAAAGCCATTTACCTCGAAACGCCAACGAATCCGTTGTTACGTGTGACGGATATTGAGGCCGTCGCTAACGTTGCCCGTGATCATAACTTACTCAGTATCATCGACAACACGTTCAGTTCGCCATACGTTCAGCGACCACTCGAACAAGGCGTTGATATTGTCTTACATTCGGCATCTAAATACTTGGGTGGCCACTCCGATGTGATTGGTGGTGTGATCGTTACCAAGGATGATAAGTTGGGCGAAAAGATTGGCTACCTCCAAAACGCAATTGGTGGCATTTTGGCCCCTCAAGAAAGCTGGCTATTGCAACGTGGTATGAAGACGCTTGCCGTGCGGATGCAAGCACATTTGGCCAATGCACAGACGGTCTTCAACTACCTTTCTGATCAACCATCTGTCGCCAAAATTTATTATCCAGGTGATCCAAATAATCCAGATTATGAAGTCGCTAAAAAGCAGATGCATCACGGCTTTGGTGCAATGATTTCGTTTGAATTACAACCGGGGTTAGATCCAAAGGCGTTTGTTGAAAATCTGCAGATGATCACCTTGGCTGAAAGTCTCGGCGCACTGGAATCATTGATTGAAATTCCGGCACTGATGACGCACGGCGCAATTCCACGCGATATTCGCTTGAAAAATGGCATCAAGGACGAGTTGATCCGCCTGTCAGTTGGGGTTGAAGACAGCAAGGACTTATTGGCCGACTTAGATCGCGGCTTTATGGCCGTTCAAGGGAGCGACAAACATGTTACAGACAGCACGGGCCATCCTCAAGCGTGATCCTGCTGCCCATAGTTTGCTGGCGGTCGTTTTGACCTATCCAGGATTCCGCGCGCTGTTTTGGCATCGACTTGCACACGCGTTAGACCAGCGGCACCACTATTTAGTGGCTGGTTTAATTAGTCAGCATGCTGCTAAAGTGACCGGAATCAGCATCGCGCCAGCAGCACAAATCGGACAACGGGTTTTTATCGATCATGGCATTGGTGTCGTGATTGGTGCCACAGCAGTTATTGAAGATGATGTCACGTTATTGCACGGCGTGACACTGGGTGCACGTCATAACGTTACGAAAACTGGCCGTCGCCATCCTATCGTGAAACGGGGCGCTTTTATTGGGGCGAATGCCCAAATTCTCGGCACGGTGACCATTGGTGAGGGCGCCAAGGTTGGGGCCGGGGCTGTTGTATTACAGGATGTTTCGGCGGGTGATACGGCAGTGGGTAATCCAGCTCGGATGATTCATCACCCGACTAAGGTGATGACCTTGCCAATCAATCAGCCTGATCAACTCGAAAAGCAACGTGAGCCGATCAAACTGAGGACGAATCGGGAATAATCAGAACCAGCGCTCAACCGGTCTGATGATTAAAGCCACCCGTTTCATATCAACGTTAATGCGAATTGTGCATTCTTCAAAAACATGAGTAAGTTTTAATAAAATACAAATTATTTTTTAATTTAGTATTGACACTCACTCATTTCTGCTTAATAATTATGACAACTTAATCGAACAACTAAACGTTGAGATGAGTAAACTGCAGTTTTCGCTCAGAGAGTCGCTGCTTGGTGAAAAGCGATCGAAGATAACAGTTGAAGATGGTCTCAATCAAGTCGTATCGCTGAGCCTAGGGGTTAGGTGATATCGGGTCCGCCCGTTACAGTGGTAGGTTATAGCACTTGTGCTGTAGCTGAAGTGTCATGGCAATTGTTTTTAGGCAGTTGACATGGAATAAAGGTGGTACCGCGTGCAAACGTCCTTTTTCGTTCAAGTGATTGAATGAGAAAGGACGTTTTTGTTTACCACAGATTAAGTTGGTAACGCAGAACCGTTGAATAAATTTTGGTAGGGGAGCAGTTAGACATGACAAAAATTATTGCTTACAACGTACGTGAAGATGAACAACCGTTCGTCGAACAGTGGTCAAAGGAACATGGTGTTCAAGTCGACAGCGTCAGTCAAGAGTTGCACGATGACACAGTTGACTTGGCCAAAGGATATGACGGCGTTGATTTTAAGCAACGGACTATCATTACGCAGACGCCGAACTTCTATAAACGGCTGCATGATTATGGCATCACACAGCTTTCCGCGCGTTCAGCTGGTATCGATACGGTCAACCTGCAATGGGCTAAGGATAATGGCCTGCGGGTCACGAACGTGCCGTCATATTCACCTGAAGCGGTTGCCGAACTGGCGTTAACACAAGCATTGCAGCTAATTCGTCACATTCCTCAATTCAACGACCGGTTGAGTCGAAATGATTACGTGGTCTTAGGACTACGATCAAGAGAATTAACGGAACTGACAGTTGGGATTATCGGTGTTGGTCGGATTGGCGGAACACTTGCTCGAATCTTCCATGCGTTAGGGGCCACAGTGATCGGCAATGATTTACGCGGACCACGTGAAGATCTAAGGGGCGTCTTGACCTACGTTAGCAAGGAAGAGTTGCTCAAACGAGCTGACGTTGTTTCCGTTCACGTTTGGGGTAGTACTGAGAACCGACATTTGATTGGGCAAGCTGAATTTGCACAATTAAAGCCAACCGCCTTCTTCATTAATGATTCACGTGGGCCGGTGGTTGATACGCAAGCGTTGATTGATGCTTTGAATGCTAAACAGCTGGCCGGGGCCGCGCTTGATGTGGTTGAGGATGAAACCAAAATTTTCAATCAACGGTTTGAGGGCCAAACGCCGGTGGATCATTACAACCAGCTCAAACAGTTTACAAACGTATTGTTAACACCGCACATCGCATTCTTTACTGATCATGCTGTTAAAAACATGGTCATGCAGTCTTTAGATGATACCTTAGCCATTATTACGGGTGGTCACAGTGACCATGAATTTAAACTGTAGAGAAAAATTAGGGAGAGAATTGATATGAAAAAACATCGTTATGGATTATGGGCAGTTATTATTATCGTTATTTTAGTGATTGGTGGGGCATTTTGGTTTACTAGCAGTAAAAAATCGGCTAAATCAACAACTAAGCCAACCATCAAAATTGCGACGGCGGGAACGATTTTCCCCAATGCCTTCCAGCAAAATCACAAGTTAACCGGTTATGACGTTGATGTCGCTAAGGCGGTTGCCAAGGCTGAAGGTTACAAGACTAAGTTTACCGTAACTGATTTTGACGGTATCTTTGGTCAAGTTGATTCTGGGCGGGTAGACACAGTTGCCAACGATATCGGCGCAACACCAGAACGGAAGCAAAAATACATCTTCTCAACGCCATACAACAATGAAACAACCAACATTGCAGCTAAGAAGGGAACCAGTTACAAGAACTTGAAGGACTTTGAAGGCAAGACGGTGGCCACCAGTGGTGCCGGTAACAACTTCATCACTTCACTTCAAAAGTATGATTCAAAGATCAAGATCAAAGTTTACGAAACGCGTGATCAAGCCACTCAAGCGCTGATTACCGGTCGTGTTGATGGCTTACTTTATTCACGTTCGACGTTGAGTGCCATCATCAAGAAGCAAAACTTAAACTGGCACGTGGTTAACGGTAATGCCGGTCAGGCGCTTGTTGCTTACCCATTCAAGAATGATGCCAATGGCAAGAAGCTTCGTAAGGTGTTTAACAAAGGCTTAGCTAAGATCAAGAAGAACGGTACGTTAAACAAGATTTCAAACAAGTACTTCGGTTACGACATCACAAACGAGATTAAATAAGGAGGTTTGGAGCGATGACGTTTAGTTGGTCCTACTTCATTGGCTTATTTCCACAATTGATTAAATACATTCCGTTAACACTGATCATGGCGGTCGTGGCGATGCTGATCTCAGTGGTCCTTGGTGGCTTGCTGACACTGGTTCAACTATACGCAGCGCGTCCCTTCCAACTGTTGGTCAAGTTATACGTGTCATTTTTCAGAGGCATTCCAACGTTGGTCTTACTGTTTATTGTCTACTATGGATTACCGGAAATTTCACCGGTGTTTAAGGGTGTTTCTGCACTTACAGCAGCGATTGCAGGACTTGGCGTTAAAGAATCAGCTTATCTGATTGAAATTTTCAGAGCTGGGATTGCGTCGGTCGATCAGGGGCAAATTGAGGCGGGTGAAGCTTTAAACTTTAGTTTCGTTCGGATTTTCACCAGTATCGTGCTACCACAGGCTGCTTTGAATGCCTTACCCGCAACTGGTAATACGTTTGTTTCCCTATTAAAGGAAACGTCACTGGCCTTCGCGTTGGGAGTTACTGAAATCTTTGCGGATGGTAAATTACTGGCCAGTGCCTCGTTAAGATTCTTTGAGGTTTACGTTGCAGTTGGCCTAATTTATTGGGTCATGATCATCATCTATACTTGGCTACAAAAACGTGTTGAAGAACGATTGAGTCGACCTTATAGGAGGGTAGTTGCTGATGCCATTAATTCAAGTGAACAATCTAGCAGTGCAGTTTAGCAAACGAAAAGTTTTAAAAAACATCAATCTGACCGTTGAAGAAGGTAGTGTGACCGCAATCGTTGGCCCGAGTGGTTCTGGGAAGACCACGTTGTTACGAACGTTAAACTTGCTTCAGACACCTTCCGAAGGTTCCGTTGAAGTTGCTGGGGTCCAGGTGGAAGCCAATAAGTTAAATAAGGCAGTCACCCGTCAGATCAGAGCCCAATCAACCATGGTTTTTCAACAGTTTAACCTGTTTAAAAACTTAACTGCGCTCGAAAACGTCATGTCACCCTTAATTTACAACAAAGTGGCCACTTTCGATGAGGCGAAGGCACAAGCATTGAAAGTGTTGCGCGACTTTGACCTTGAAAAAATTGCTGACCAGTACCCAGTTACTTTGTCTGGTGGCCAGCAACAGCGGGTTTCAATCGCTCGGGCAATCGTTTCAAAGCCCAAGGTTGTATTGTTTGATGAACCAACATCAGCCCTTGACCCGGAAATGGTTTCAGGTGTGCTCAACGCGATTGCTAAGCTTGCAAAACAGCACATTACGATGGTGATTGTGACCCATGAAATTGAATTTGCACGTCAAATTGCCGACCAAGCGATTTTCGTTGAAGATGGCGAGATCCTCGCCCAAGGACCAGCAAACGAAATTTTATCGTCAACTGGCTCTGGTCGAATTGCCGACTTCGTGAACTCCTTGGAAAATCGCGGTCAACCTGAGACGGCTAACGTGGTTGAAGGGCATACGCCAACTAACCAGCACCGTTTCAAAGTGATCAGTAATCGGCAGTCAGTTGCGACCGGAATCCAAGCCAATCAATAATCGAGATTGGTCAACAGTATTGAAAGTTTAAATTGAGATTTAGTTCAGTTACCCAGAGCGGTTGTCGTCCCCGGGATGCGACCGCTTTTCGTTTACCAAAAATTCGGGTTAGGAGGCATTAAAATGGTCATTTCCGCATCATTAATTGAAGAAATTACGGCGTTACGCCACCAATTTCATCAGCAACCAGAATTATCAAATCATGAAGTCAAGACCACGGCGCGAATCACCAAAATTTTGCAGGATTGGGGGATCACCGTTAAACAAACGGCCCTTAACACTGGTGTGGTTGCCGAAATTCAAGGTGGCCATCCGGGTAAAGAAATTACGCTACGAGCTGATATTGACGCATTACCGGTTACAGAAGCAACGGGACTCCCATGGGCTTCTCAAAACACTGGCGTCATGCACGCTTGCGGGCACGACATTCACTTTTGCAGTCTCTTAGGAGCAGCCTTCCTGCTACAACAGGATCGAGCCAACTTGAGCGGCACGATTCAACTTTTATTCCAGCCCGCTGAAGAGCAAGATCATGGTGCTGAACAAGTGCTAGACGCCCATGTATTGGACAATACAGTTGCGATGGCAGGATTTCATAACAACCCTAACTTACCAGTTGGTACGATCGGTTTAAAGGCCGGTAGTTTGATGGCTGGCTGTTATCATTTTGATATTACCTTACACGGTGCTGGGTCACATGGTGCTGCGCCAGAAAAGGGTCGCGACCCCATTGTAGCTCAGGCGGCCATTGTGTCGCAGCTTCAAACGGTGGTGAGTCGTAATGTATCACCACTGGATGCTGCAGTGGTGAGTGTTACGCAGGTGCATGGTGGCGAAACGTGGAATGTTCTACCAGAAACGGTTACTTTGGGCGGTACGGTGCGGACCTTTACGGATGAGGCAACCGTCTTGGTGAAGCAACGAATGACTAAACTGGTTAAACAAATTGCGGCCGCTTTTGATCAAACCGCTGATTTTGAATGGGCAATCGGTGCCTATCCAATTCAAAATGATGCCCAATTGGTTGAAGCAATTCGACCGTTAGTGTCAGCTAACGCAACGGTCGTGACGCCGACCGTTTCGATGGCCGGTGAAGATTTTGCGACTTTCCAACAGCAAATTCCAGGTGTATTCGCCTTTATTGGGTCAAATGGTGCGCCTGACGCTGCAGATTGGCACGACCCGCATTTTATCGGGTTAGATGAAACTTTACCCGTTGGCATTCAGTACTTCGTTGATGCAGCACACGGGTTAAGTACTTTCGCTGCTAAGTAATCACTTTAACAAATTTTATGGGAATTATTTTAAGGGAGATGTTGTGAATGAAACGTTGGCAATTAACATTGGGACTCTTAGCAACACTATTAGTGACAGTTGGTCTGGCTGGGTGTGGTAACGGTAAGCAGGCTGCTACGAAGACTTATAAGTATGGCTCGATTACCATTCCAGCTAAAAACGGGACGATCTGTGGGGCCCCGAATTACATCGCATATGAAAAAGGTTTCTTCAAGAAAAACGGTCTCAAGGCCAAACTAGTTGCTAAACCAACGAACATTACTGATCTGGAAGCTGGTTTTACCAGTGGTAAGTACGATGCCTTAAACGGTGATTTTCAGTATTTGCCAGCCATTCAAAACGGTGCTCAAATTCAAGCGGCTGGCGGGATTCACCAAGGCTGTATCAGTGTTTTGGTTCCCAAAAATTCACCGATTAAATCTGTGAAGGATCTAAAGGGTAAAACCATTGCAACGCCGGGGGAAGGCTCAACACCACAGTACGTTGCAAGTATCGCGTTACAGCACGCGGGCATTAACCCTAAAACCGGTGTGACGTGGAAGACGTACGATTTTGATTTGTTAACCAAGGCCGCACAGAAGGGGCAAGTGGACGCAATTGGAACGGTTGATCCGTATGCCTATCAAGCGGTTAAAGAAGACCACTTCAGAACCATTGTGGACAACAATAACAGCAACAACAGTCAAAAAATGGCCGATATGGGCATGAAAAAGAGTGGCTCTTGCTGCTACTTATACCTCTCAAACAAGTTAACGAAGCAGAATAAATCTAAGGCCGATGCCATTGTTAAATCCTACGCTGAAGCTGCGAAATGGATCAATGAACACCCGAAGGAAACGGCACATATTTTACTCAGTAAAAAGTACGTTGCTAAGTCAAAATTTGTCAACGAAACGACCGTTACTTCTTTGATCAAGCAGTATCACTTTGGGTTAAAGAAGAGTTCCGGTAAGGCTGACGTGGCTTACTATGCCAAGGAATTGAAACAAGCGGGTTATTTGAAGAAGGATACTAACGTCAAACAATTAGTGCAACAGGCTTACTACAAATAAACTGATTGGGTTTTATAAACGTAAGGAAGTGACATCGTGTCAAAACGTTACCAGGTATCAGTACTAACGCAACTACTGACCCAAATTTTTGAGCGACTAGGTGTCGCACCCGATGAGAGTCAACAACTCACGACCAGTTTAATTGACGCCGACTTACGTGGTATCAGGTCTCACGGTGTTCAGCGAACTGGGATGTACGTGAAAAAGTTACGGTCAGGACAAATCAAACCCGACCAATCACTGGAAGTTGTGCGCAATGAGGGGGCAGTTGCCGTCATTGACGGACACTTTGGCGTCGGCCAACACGTCGCCATAACTGCCATGAAATTGGCGATTGAAAAAGCGCAGGCTACTGGTGTTGGCATCGTTAGCGTTCGACAATCAAACCACTTTGGTGCAGCTGGCTATTACGCGCGACTTGCAAGTGCGGTTGGTATGATTGGTGTTGCCATGACCAATACAAATCCGCTTACGGTGCCAACTCATGGTCACGATGCATTTCTAGGTAGTAACCCAATTGCGGTGGCTGTGCCGGCAACACCGCATGATTTTATCTTTGATGCTGCCATGTCGACGGTTTCGTTAGGTAAATTTGAGATGCTAAAGCAGTTAGACCGACCGATACCAGGTACCTGGGCGTTAGATGAGCACGGTGAAGTGACTCATGATGCGGGCCGGCTTTTACAGAATATGAACCAACCGCAGCGAGATGGCGGCGTTTTGCCAATTGGGGGTGTTGGTGAAACGGATGCTGGCTATAAGGGGTATGGTCTAGCGTTGATTGTTGAGCTACTGACTGCGGGGTTAGCACAGGGACCGTTTTCTGCAGACCTTGGTCGCGGGCAAGTCGTTGGGATCAGTCATTTCTTTATGGCAATTGATCCAGCCTGGTTTGGGGATGCCACGGCCATTAAACAGCGGGTATCAGAACTGTTACTGCGGTTACGACAATTACCCGTAAACGGCGTCTCACAGGTTAGCGTCGCCGGTGATCATGAATGGGCAGCTGTTGACGTTAATCGCCAACGCGGTATTGTGTTAGAACCAGCTACCGTGGCGATGCTAAAACGGGTTACGGATAGCTTAAACATTAAGATGGATTTAGTTTAAAGAAAGCGTGAGATGAGTGACTGAAGAAGATTTTGATACAAAACGATTACATGCGGGTTATCGGCCAGAAGACCACCAATATGCGTCATCGGTGCCAATTTATGAATCAGCAGCTTTCGGTTTTGGCACGGAGGCACGAGCAGAGGGCATCATTGGCGGCACCATATCAGGGTATAGTTATACACGAAACGGTAATCCGACGACTAAGGTATTGGAGGACAGGATTGCGGCCCTGGAAGGCGGGGTCGACGCCGTGGCGGTCGGTTCTGGGATGGCTGCCATTACTTATACGATATTAAACGTCGCTGAGGGCGGTGGCCGGATACTAGCACCGACTAATATCTATGGTGCTAGTCTGGATGAATTTCGAACGTTATTTCCAAAGTTCAATATCAACTTTGATTTTTACGATGACGTGAATGATTTGGAGACCGTTAAGGCGGCTATTAAACCAGATACCAAGGCAATTTACGTTGAAAGTGTGGCCAATCCCAGCACTGAAGTGACCGACATTGAGGCACTTGCTGAAATTGCCCATGCTCACCAGATCCCCCTCATTGTTGACAATACCTTCCCAACACCATACCTATTACGGCCATTTGAATTTGGCGCGGACATTGTGGTGTACTCTTCAACCAAAGGCATCAATGGTCATGGCAACGTTATTTCTGGGCTAGTTGTCGATCATGGTCAATTCGATTGGACAAATGGTAAGTTTCCGCAATTTACGGAGCCAGAGTTTACGCTGGGTGATGAAGCCACTGGTCAACAGGCCAGCTTTGTTGAAAAATTTGGTGCGAGTGCGTTTGCAGCTCGAATTCAAGTTAAGTACGTGCGCTTGTTTGGTGGGCTACTGAGCCCCTTTGACGCCTACCTTGTGTTACTGGGCTTAGAAACGATTTCGGAGCGGTTAACCAAGGAAGTTGCCAATGCGACTGCGGTGGCGAAGTATTTAAGTCAAAACCCACACGTGAAACGGGTTTATTATTCAGGCATTGAGTCAGCCAATCCGTTGGTGACGAAGTACTTACCAAAGGGCATTGGCGCTATCTTGGCCTTTGAACTAGATGGCACCGCTGAACAGGTTGCGACGTTGTTGGATCACGTTAAGGTATTCAGTTACCTACCCAACGTTGGGGACGCCAAGTCGCTCATTGTGAACCCAACTAAAACCACGCACCGTGAAATTCCAGCGGCTATTCGAGCTAAACACGCGTTAAATGACCGCGTCATCCGGCTGTCGCTTGGCTTGGAGAGTGCGACAGATTTAATTCATGATTTGGAACAAGCGATTAATCAGGCATTTCATTAGAATAAAGGAGTGAGACAGTTGGAAATTCGGTTGATGAAACCAGACGACTATGAGGCCGCGTATGCGCTGTGGTCGCAGACACCAGGGATGAACCTAAAGTCGCTTAATAACAGCTACGACGGCATCAAAGCGATTATTGATCATAACCCAACAACTTGTTTTGTTGCAGAGGATGCAGGTCAGTTGGTTGGAACTCTGCTAGGCGGCACTGACGGCCGTAAAGGTTATTTTTATCACATGGCCATTGCTGAAGCTCATCGTGGTCAACATATTGGTAGTCAGTTGGTTCAAGCCGTTTTAAAGGGCTTCAAGGACCAAAACATTGTTAAAATTGGGTTATTTACAACTAACGATAACCCTGACGGTCGTGCATTTTGGGAGCATGTCGGCTTTAAAGTTCGACCAGACATTACTTATTTAGACTTAGATCTATAACAATGAGACACCTCACAAGTAACTATTGTGAGGTGTCTTTTAAATAGATAAGGATTCAGATTTTTGCTCGATGCCGCCTTCGGCCGCTCAGTCCTTTTCGCCTAGTGGCTGTGGGACCGGCTGCAGCCGCTACGCGTCTTCCGCCTCGGTTATGAGCCTAAAGACCAGTCTCATAACCGTCCAGTGGGCAGTAAGCGCTAAAGCGCCAACTGCCACTTGTCACTACCACCAGGCGAAAAAGACTGAGCGACACTACGGCTGATATGGTGGGAGATGAGCTTCAATAAGAAAAGGTTGTCCGGTTTCTGTTTGATTAGAAATCATATACGATTTCTTTATAAGCTAGTTCGAATTGTGCAAACCGGGTTAATTATCTTCTATCTAGTGGCTAAATGTTCAGTATGACCTAATGGTGAATTCTAAATCTAACGCATATTAGGGATATCAACGAGAGTACTCAATGTCGTTGCAGTTTTTCACAGTCTCATTGTTGCAGATTACACAAATGTAACGAGAACGGAGGGCTAGCGGGCTTTTTCGGTTGCAGTGACAAGTATCATTTAACGCTTTAGCGTTTAGTGGTACTGGACGTTTCTGAGACTCACGGGTTTGGTGAGGCTCAGAAGCGAAGCGTAAGACACGAATCTTTCGTGGCTGAAGCTGATCCCACAGCAACCGAAAAAGCCCGCTAGCACGTAGTGGTAGTGACCTTGCTTAGCTATTGACGGGCATCATCAAACCTATAACAAGTAATCAAAAAGCCCTGACAAAAAATGCCAGGGCTTTTTGAAGTGATACAGAAATACTTATTTTCGAAGATAATCTAAGGCAATCTTTTGGTAAATATCACTCATGACCAAAAATTGACTGAGTTCAACGTATTCATTCATTTTATGGGCGTTCTCCCAGTCACCAGCGCCGAGAACGACGATTGGAAATTGGTGCTCAGCTTTTCGATATTCAGAAGCATCCGTGGCACCGTGAATAACCTTTAAATCAACGTCACGTTTGAGCACAGAAGAAGAAACCGACTGTGCTAGGGTCACCAACGGATCTTCAGCGTCCGTTACAACCGGGTCAAAGGCATGATCAACGTTAAAGGAAAGGTCAACCCCAGGGGCAGAACTTAAACCACGAACAATCATGTTCAAACGTTTGATAACAGCGCCGTTACCAAATTCTGGTGTCGCACGGATATTACCTTGCAAAGTTGCGTGTCCAGGAATCGTATTAACTTGGTCACCACTATTGAAAACGGTAATACTATGAACTAATGGGCCAACTTCTTTACTTGGCTTAACGTCGTTAAAAAGATCAGCTTCGGCGTTAATAAACTTAACCATGTTGGTCAGCGCATTCACACCATTTTCGGGCATGGAGCTGTGAATCGGTTTGCCTTCGGAACTGACGGTGTAGTTCAGTGAGCCATTATGGGCATAAACGACGTCGCCACTAGTTGGTTCACCAATGATCATACCATCAACGTCGTCAATAACACCTTGTTCAGTTAGTTGTCTGGAGCCCATGGCGCCGTATTCTTCACCAACGGTCCCAATGAACCGAATTCGACCAGGTAGGGATTGGCCACTTTCCTTTAGCTCAACCAGGGTGATGATCATCGCGGCAACGCTGCCCTTCATGTCCGCACTACCACGTCCGTAAAGACGGTCACCGTGGATTTCAGCAGACAACGGATCGTGAGCCCAGTCAGATAAATTACCGAAGCTAACGGTGTCGAGGTGTCCAGCCAAGGCAAAAACTTTTGTGGATTTTGAGTCACCAATTTCCGCAACTAAGTTCGTTCGGCCGGTGGCAGTTTCAATCTGTTTTGCTGTAATGCCGTGATCCGATAACAATTGTTGTAGGTAATCTGCAACTCGCTGTTCATGATCATTTGCCGAGTCAATTTGTACTAAGTGCGTTAGGATATCAATTTTAGTCTGTTTATCCATGGGTGACCTCCGCTTTCTAATTTTGACATTACCTCTAGTATAGGCTTCTTTTGCGCGATTGTCCTGTTCGGGTGTTAGCGATGGTAGATAATCGGCGTAAATTCACAGTCTGTTTAACGATTAAAAATGAGCCGAACCCAAAATGCACACTAAAGGCCTGTATTGAAATCCTCAGTGTGCACTGTTGCGATTAAATTTAAAATGGTCGGCGTTTAAGCTTCAGAAGCACCAGTTGTTGCGTCCGCAGAAGTGTCATTTGATTGTGGTTCAGCCTTAGGTGTGGCAGGGGCTGCTTCGGTTTCAGAAGCGCCAGTCGTGGCATCCTGAGTTGAAGGGGCTTGCGCTTTAGTAGGCGTTGCTGTGGTTGAAGCACTGGTCGTGGCGTCCGCCCCAGATTGAGACGCGCTGCTCATGGCATCAAACGCACCATTTTCAAAGAAGCGAATAATCTGTTCCACGTTGCCGGTGAATTCCATCGTGCCGAGGTACGTGCCGTCAGTGTCTCGAACAGCATAGTACTGTGTGAAAACGGGATGGCCGTTCTTAACCATTGGTGCTGAGACAACGTCACGTGTTCCGTCTCTAAAACTTTGAATAATGCCTTGGACAATCGGCAGAACTTTAGCTGGATGAAATTGCGCCAAGGTTTGACCAAGCTGGTCGACGTGACGTTCATGTTCACGTTTTGGGTTATTAGAAAACCAAGCAAAGTGATCCGTTGCATCAATTAAATCAATTTCAAATGGCATGGTGCTAAAAATCTGTTGAATTTGAGTAAACGATAATGTTCCAGTTGGAAAATTGATATAGGCGTCTTTTACATAAGGTTCATCACGTGACATTGGCTCATCCTCCACAATCGCTAACTTAATAGTGTTTCTACTAGTATAACGCGAATGGGAGTGCTGGGCAAAGTCGCGATTAGCCGTAAATTCACATTCGCAAAAAACGGTATTAAAAATAACGTAACAAGATTTCAAATAAATCACTTGCCAAAAGGGAACGTATGTTTGTATAATTTAAAAAAGAAAGTAGCATCGAGGTGAGTAAGATGAACTATGAACATGAACCACATGGCGTCTTTTTCTTAATTGACAATAAGTCGTTTTATGCGAGTGTCGAGGCCGTTGCGAGGGGAATGAACCCACTTAAGGCCCGAATCGTTGTGATGAGTGAAGCTGATAATACCAATGGTGGTTTAGTTCTGGCAACTTCACCTGATGCTAAGAAGCGGTACCATCTTCAAGCCAACGTTTCAAGAGCTCGCGATGTGCCCCATGATCCACAGTTATCGGTGGTGCCACCACGGATGAATCTATATATTAAACGAAATTTGCAGATCAATGATATTTTTCGGCGCTTCGTGGCTGACGAAGATTTAATGCCATATTCAATCGATGAGTCGATCCTTGACTTAACCCATTCATGGCGCTTATTTGGCAATACACCAAAAGAGGTTGCCATGCGGATTCAACATACCGTTCGGCGGGAGTTGGGACTCTACACAACCGTTGGAATTGGTGATAATCCGGTTCAGGCTAAGTTAGCATTAGACTTATACGCTAAGCACGATCCGGATTTAATTAGTGAGATCCATTACGAGACAGTCCCTGAAAAAATTTGGCCAATTGAGCATTTAACTGATATCTGGGGCATCGGTCATCGAACTGAGGCCCATCTGCAACGTTTGGGTATCCATAATATGGGTGAGTTAGCCCACGTTGATCCGTATGAGTTAAAGGCCGAAATGGGCTTAATTGGACAGCAACTGTACGCTCTTGCTTGGGGCATCGATCGGTCCCAGTTGCGTCAGCGGCGTGGGCCCAAGAACGCTAGCCTAGGTAACTCCCAGGTGCTACCGCGCGATTACGTTAATCAAAACGAGATTGAAGTGGTCATCAAAGAAGTGGGTGAACAAGTGGCCTCCAGGTTGCGGCATCACCACCGCTTGGCTGCGTGTGTTTCGCTCAGTATCGGGTTTGCGTACGCTGCCACATCTGTTGATGGCCGCAGTGGCTTTCACCAAGAAATGCGGATCAGCCCAACGGACCAAAACAGTGAAATTGTCGCAGCAATCTTGAAATTATTTAACCAAAATTGGGCCGGGCAGGCAATTCGGAACGTTGCCGTCTATACGTCGCGTCTGAGTCCAGCTACCAGTCAACAACTGAACTTTTTTGAACCGACAGGCCAACAGGTTAGGCGAGCAGCAACTGATCACGTGGTGGACGGGATTCGGGATCGGTTTGGGTTCACCCAGCTCGTCTATGCGAATAGTTTGATGAGGGGTGGCACGGCCATTAATCGGGCGTCATTGGTTGGTGGTCATAATGGGGGTAACGCGTATGAATGAGGATTTACGCTACATTGAAGAGCGACTGGATGCCGGGTTCACTCGACGGATGCAGACGCGGTATCAGATAATGGTGACCAATGATCCATATGATCAAACGTTCAACTTCTTTTTAAATTCGCAACGGCGTAACCAATGGCAAAAGTCATTGCCGCTACATTCAGTGACAACGTATCGATTAGCGTATTTGGAGGCCCTGTTAGAACAACTACGTAAGCATACCCAGCTCACGTTTTTATTTGTTGGGTTCACTGGTCAACGGTGGCCCAGCAACCAACAATTCATTCAAAGGCGGCGATTAGGTGATGAGTAGACTACACCAGATTGATGACGACCAAGTGGTGCAACGCTTTTTTGATCATGATTATCGTGACCGAGGCATCGTTAAGTGGCAAGGGTTCTATTTATCTGATCACACTGCAGCACTAAAAAAGCAGGCTAAGCAGGAGGCCCAACGATACCCGGCTAAGCCTCATCAATCCCTCGCTGAAATTTCACGGCGGTTGAATCAGGCCTTCGCTAATCACCTTACCGTGAGCATTCAAATGGGAACGCGGGATGTAAATGGCCAATATCAGCCTGATTTAGTCGGTAAAGTGAGAGGGTATCAAGACGAGCTGATCTACTTAGATCAGCATGAAGTTGTCATGGAAAACATTCGCCACGTTGCCTTCATAGACGGTAACGGACATCAATCAAAAACAGCGCTTTAAGTTATCGAGTAGATGACTTAAAGCGCTGTTTTTAGTTGGCCCGTTCTTGCAACACCAGAAAGTGGGTGACTAAACGGTGATTACCGTTATCGGGCATAGTTGTTCGATTTGAAACAGTGAGTGAAAACGTTTACGAACTTTATTATAAACTATTCTAAAACTAAATCAACGGTATTTAAATTTAGTATAAAAATAAACCATTATTTTATAAATCACTATTGAAACAAGTAAGCCAACGTTGCCGTCACAGCCGCCTTAGCCGCGATTAGTAGACAATTTTCATTTCTGAAGTGGTGCGCTACGACTAAAAGCTGAAACGATTTGGGTAAAATAGCGAAGGTAACTCCAAGCACTGGAGATCCTTCGTTATTTTTGATTATGAATTACTAATCGGTCACCTTGACTATCAGTGCTGAACAGTACTGAAAAATTTCAGAACCTCGACCATTATTCAGGATCTGCGAGCGACTTGCCACTGGTGGTGTGTTTAAAGGCCTCGAAAGCATCATCAATGGCCTGATATTCAAGTTCATCTAGTGTGACGGTCAGAGCCTTCGCATTGGCGCTAACCTGTTCGGGTTTCTTGGCACCAGGAATCACAACTGAAATCAGTGGATTATGCAAGTACCATGCCAACACCGTTTGTGCAACCGTTGCATGATGAGCGTCTGCAATTGGTCGAACGTGATCTACGGCTTTTAAAATTGCACTATAACGTGGTTCTTGAAAATCTGCAATTTGACTGCGAATATCGTCAGCTGGAAAAGTAACGTCTTGAGTGTACTTACCTGTGAGCAAGCCACTGGCAAGTGGGAAGTATGGAACAAAACTAATGTTGTTTTCCTTTAGGTAGGGTAACATGTCCGCACCGTGATCTTGATGAAGTAGGCTGAATTCGTCTTCAACCACATCCAAGTAACCGTCTGCGTTGGCTTCTTTGATTTGGTCCAGGCTAAAGTTTGAAACACCGATGGCGCGAATCTTACCTTGTTCTCTTAGACGCTGTAAGGCACCAACCGCTTCTGCTTTAGGTGTGTCGTGGTCTGGAAAGTGCAGATAGTAAATATCAATGTAGTCAGTATTGAGGCGTTTTAAACTAGCCTCAACCTGTTGGGTAATAAAATCGGGATCGTTGCGAATGACTTGTTCACCAGTAGTAAAGTCTTGGGCGCCCTTAGTTGCAATCACTAAATCGTGGCGGTTGAAGTCTTTAATGGCTTGACCCACTAGTTCTTCAGAGTGACCCAGCCCGTAAACATAGGCGGTATCAAGTAACGTAATACCACTTTCAAGACCGGCTTTGACAAGCTGCAACCCATCTTGATCACTGAGATCAGGGAAGAGGTTGTAGCCACCCACGGCGTTCGTGCCAAGACCAAGTGGGACTGCGTTAACTTCTGATTTGCCAATTTGAACTGTATTCGACATGACGATTCCTCCTTGTAAGCGTTTGATTTAACACCCCTATTATACCCGGATTACCCGTTGAAAAGAAACCTCAAAATATTTTAGCACTCTACTTGCACGAGTGCTAAAAAGGTGGTATTATATAATTGTTGACGAGGATAGTAAGACTTTATAAGACGTATGTTTTATATAGCTAGCCTATCCGCCTTGACTGACTAAAACAACTAACTCAATAGCAATCAGCGGGGCATCGTCGACTAGACGGTGCCTTTGCGTTGCATTGGCATAAAAATAGGATGGGAGTGCATGTCTATGGCAAATCATTTTAACGATCCATTTTTCAACAACAATATGGATGATTTATTTAATCAAGTTTTTCGTCAGATGGGGAATGGCGAAACGGCCCGTTATGAAGTTAACGGACACGAATTAACGCCAGATGAATTCGCACAATACCGTGCAACTGGTAAGTTACCCGATCGTGAGCATGAAATCGAAGTGAATGATGCTGGCGACCACGCTGTTAAAAAGGGCGGTATTCTAGAAAAATTAGGTCGTAACTTAACCCAAGAAGCCAGAGATGGTCTGCTTGATCCAGTTATTGGCCGTGACAAAGAAATTCAAGAAACCGCCGAAATTTTGAGTCGACGGATTAAAAATAACCCAATTTTGGTTGGTGATGCCGGCGTTGGTAAAACGGCGGTTGTTGAAGGCTTAGCGCAAGCCATCGTTGATGGTAAGGTGCCTGAAACGGTGCAGGGTAAGGAAATTTATTCCATTGATTTATCCTCACTTGAAGCCGGAACGCAGTTGCGTGGTTCCTTCGAAGATAATATTAAGAACTTAGTGAAGGAAGTTAAAGCAGCTGGTAACGTCATCTTGTTCTTTGATGAAATTCACCAGATTTTAGGTATCGGATCAACCGGTGGCGAAGACGGCGGTAAGGGCTTAGCTGATATTATTAAGCCAGCGCTTTCGCGTGGTGATATTACTGTGATTGGTGCGACGACACAAGACGAGTACCGTAACACGATTTTGAAAGATACGGCGCTGGCACGTCGATTTAACGATGTTGTCATTAACGAACCAACACCTGAGACCACTTTGGCCATTTTGAAAGGTATCAAAGCGTTATACGAAAAGCACCACCACGTTACGTTACCGGATGATGTTTTAAAGGCAGCTGTCGATTATTCGGTTCAATACATGCCTCAACGAACCTTGCCAGATAAGGCAATTGACCTGTTGGATATGACGGCAGCACACTTAGCTGCCAGTCACTCAGGCACGGATGAAACTAGTCTGAAGGAGCAACTGAAGGCTGCTAAGCAGGAAAAGGAGACGGCTGCGAAAGCCGAAAACTTTGAAAAAGCGGCTCAGGCTAAAAAGCAGGTTGAACAGCTGGAAGAGAAGTTGAAGCAAACCAATGACCAGACCGCAACTGAAGTCGTTGCAACACCAAACGACGTTGCAGAATCCGTTGAACGTTTGACTGGCATTCCCGTTGCTAAAATGGGCAGTAACGACATTGAACGACTCAAGGGTATTGCCGATCGGTTAAAGTCAAAGGTGATTGGACAAGACGAAGCCGTTGATATGGTTGCACGGGCAATCCGTCGTAACCGTGCCGGTTTTGATGAAGGTAATCGGCCAATTGGCAGTTTCTTATTTGTCGGTCCAACCGGGGTCGGTAAAACGGAATTGGCTAAACAATTAGCGAAAGACATGTTTGGCAACAAAGACGCGATTATCCGCTTAGATATGAGTGAATATAGTGATCGAACTGCCGTTTCTAAGTTAATTGGAACCAGTGCTGGTTACGTTGGTTACGAAGATAACGGTAACACGTTGACTGAACAAGTTCGTCGTAACCCATACTCAATTGTGTTACTCGATGAAATTGAAAAGGCCAATCCACAAGTCTTGACGTTATTGTTACAGGTGATGGACGATGGCCGATTAACGGACGGTCAAGGTAATGTGGTTAACTTTAAGAACACGATTATCATTGCAACCTCTAACGCCGGCTTTGGTAACGAAGCGTTGACTGGTGATCAGGCGGCTGATAAGAAGTTGTCAGAGCGTTTGGCACCATACTTCAGACCAGAATTCTTAAACCGGTTTAATGGTATTGTCGAATTCAGTCACCTCGATAAGGATGATTTAAGCCAAATCGTTGACCTATTGTTAAGCGACGTCAACACGACCTTAGCTAAGAAAGGGATTACTTTAACGGTCTCCGATGACGCTAAGAACTGGTTGATGGAAGAAGGTTACGATGAAGCAATGGGTGCTCGACCACTCCGCCGGGTTATTGAGCAGCAAATTCGTGACAAGGTCACTGATTTTTACCTCGATCACTTGGACGTGACTGAACTTCAGGCTACTTTGGTAGATGATCAGATTCAAATTAGCGAACGGGTTACGCAAACAGCTTAATGATTTGAAAAGCGTCAGTTTCCGATATTCTCGGAGGCTGGCGCTTTTTTGTGATGGTGGGAAGTTGGTAAATGCGGTTTTACCGTTGGTGATTTATGTGACCGTTGTCAGTTTATCATCGGTCCCTCTATACGTTGTAGTTTGCTTAACTTGGGAAAATTGCTTTGTAATTAGTCACCATTTTGTAACGAAAACGCCCCTAGTCGGAGTAGTAGTGGGACTAACAAAGTGTCAAATATAACAATGTGTAGGGTAAAATACTTGCGTCTGCGAGCATGAATCTGTACTCTAAAATAAATAAGTGAGCGCTTACATTGAAGGAGGAACTAGCATGAAAGTTGTTGTAGTTGGTGGCGTGGCAGGCGGACCGTCGTTTGCAACGCGTTTTCGACGGTTAAATGAGCAAAATGAGATTATCTTGTTTGAACGCGGGGCACATATTTCCTTTGCTAGTTGTGCATTACCGTATTATTTGGGGGATGTCATCACGGATCGGGAATCACTGATCGAGCGAACGCCAGCAACTTTAAAACGTAAAAATAATATTGACGTCCGGGTGCGAAATGAAGTTACGGCAATCGACCCGCAACGCCAAATTTTACAAGTGACCAACGCAGTTTCTGGTGAAGCGTATGAGGAAAGCTATGATCGGCTAGTGCTGTCAACGGGGGCTCGGCCGGTTTGGCCGGATATTGCCGGACTGGCGGATGCCACCAATAAATTTGTGTTGCGGAGTATGTCAGATGGCGATTATATCAAAGATTATATGTTAGAAAATCAGCCCAAGACCGTCACCATTTTAGGTGCTGGCGCTGCCGGTGTTGAACTCGCTGAAAACTTGCAGGGTGGCGGGATGCAAGTGACGTTGATTGATCGTGAAAAACAGGTATTAGCCCCCTATGATCATGAATTAGCACCATTTTTAACGACTGAATTGACTAAGCATGGGATTAAGGTGTTGCTTGAAACTAACGTGACAGAAGTGACACAGCAGGGTCAAGTGGTTAAGCTCGATGATGGTAGTGAGGTCAACACGGATATGTTGATTGTCGTAACGGGCGTCCAACCTAATAATGAACTGGCTGCCAGCGCGGGCATTGCACTTGCTGATGATGGTCATATCATTGTGGATGATCAGCTCGCAACTAATGTCCCAAACATCTATGCCATCGGTGATGTGATTGAAACGACGAGCAGAATCACGGGCTTACCAATTCCAAGTATGTTATCAAGTGCTGCTAACCGACAGGGACACCTCTTAGCCGATATTTTGAACGGTGAGTCACTGAAGTATCCTGGTTTTACCGGCGTAAGCGCAGTGAAAGTTTATGACTTAACCGCTAGCATGGTAGGGTATACGGAACAGTCGTTACAAGCAGCTGGAATTACCGACTATGAGTCGCTATTCATTACCCCGTTTGACCATGCTTATTTTTACCCCAATGCTAAACGGTTAAACATTAAACTCATTTATGTCCCAAGCACCGGTAAAATTCTTGGTGGCCAATTTGTCGGTGAGAATGGTGTGGATAAACGAGCTGGTGAACTTTCGGCTGCGATTGCAGGTGGCTTGACCATTAACGATTTGCCTGGCATTGAATTACCATATTCGCCACCATATTCTGCGCCGAGAGACCCACTTAACATGGCAGGGTATGTTGGCATCAATCAACGTAACCAGGCCGAAACGACAGTGAGTTATGGTGACTTAACCGATTCTGACAGGGAAAACGGTGTCTTTCTTGATATTCGCGAATCTGGGCGGCAGGCTTCGGGATCCTTAAAACCAGACGTGGTGATTCCGCTGACAACGCTGCGGGATCTGCTTGATGAACTACCGAAAGACCGAACAATCTATATTTTGTATCGAAAGGGGCTTGGGCCATACAATGCCACTCGAATTCTGGCGGGTAATGGCTTCAGTGTTAAGATTGTGACAGAAAAATAAGGTTACTTAATGGGCCAAAAAAGCAGTTACTACTGAGTTAATTTAACTCAACAGTAACTGCTTTTTGATGTTTGCTACAGGTTATTTAAGAAATTTTGAAAAGCTCTTAACCAGCCGGCAACCCAATCTGAATGGGCCGTTAAAATTGCCCAGAATAGGGCGAAGATAAACATTAAAACGACCATGATCAGGTGTAATTTACGCTGACGCATAACGATTGCAATGTATTCACGCATGATGGCGTTCGGCAAGAAGAACCGGGCCGTTCTAGAACCAATGCCAGAGGCTTTGAGGTGAGCGGCCTTCGCAAACATTGCGGCTCGGAAGGTGTGGTAGTTATTGGTGACAAAGATAGTTTTTGGTTTGTTAACGCCTGATGCATCAATGATTTTCTTGGAAAAAGCCATGTTTTCCAGTGTGTTCCGTGAGGCCGATTCAGCCACTGCGTCTGATTCAGCAACGCCATGTGAAACGGCGTAACGACGCATAGCTTCACCCTCGGGGACAGTTTCGTCGCCACCTTGACCACCGGATAAAATAATAGTTGGTGTTTTGCCGTTTTTTTGCCGTTGTTTCTGATAAAACTGGATGCCTTTATCAATTCGTTGCGCCAGTAATGGTGTGACCTGATCACCATTCATCAGTCCAGCGCCCAGCACAATGATGAAGTCCTTGTTGTGTCGGGGCCAGTAAGCTTGATACAACACTAACACAGTGAGGTAGTTATAAAACCAAAAGATGGCATACAACACACATAGGCCTGGAAAAGTGATCAATAACGCCGCCCAAAAAGTTGGTAAATGTTGATTGATCAAACTGACGACAAACGGCATGATGACAATCAAAATACCTAAGTAAAGTGTCAGAGAATTAGCAAGCGAATGACTTTCTCGGCGCCAAACAATGGCGGCATTCCAAAGCAGTAAGATCGCCTGAAGCGAAAAAATCGCAGCAATACAGAAGAGTAAAAATAAAAACAAAAAGCCGACTGGGAAAATAATAGCATTGTTGCCGGAGGCGATGATGGTCAACCCAACGTCCGCCCAGAAGGTATAGAAGAACAGGCTAAACCAAATGCCGTTACGTAACCACGTTCGGTCATACCAGTAGCTCAAATTAAAAATAATAAAAAAGATGCCGGCCATTAACCAGCCGATTTGTAGGTAAAACAGATAATCGCCTTGCAAGATCGCTCCCCCTTTTGATATTTGCTTAATTATAGCGTAATTTTATAACAGAAAAAATGGTCAAACAATTTTAGTCATGTCTTATAGAAGTTAATTTTCATGATGTTGGTGAATTGGAAAAAACTTTTTAGAAACTGTTGACAGAAGTTGAAAAAGTGATTATAGTTAGCATCATTAAATATCGATGAGAAATTGCTGAGACGATTTAAGGAGTCGGAAATAAGAGGTTTTCAGAGAGCGTCAGGGACTGCGATGACGTAACGTCTTATTTTTCAAAAGTTAAGTCCGAGCAAGATCACTTGTAAAGAGTGATTAGGGTGCGCCCAATATAGCGCCAACGTTATGCCGAGTCGACCGGCCGTACGTGAGTGGTTGTGCAGTTGCACAACAAAAAAGGTGGTACCGCGCTTAAGCGTCCTTTTAGAAAGTGAAAACTTTCTAAAAGGACGCTTTTTTCTTGGCCGAGAAAAAAGCGGTAGCGGGCCTCTCATCGATATGAAATAAAAATTTTAAGCGTTATGGCGATTGGGTGCGACGACTTCAATTAATCGTTAAACATTTTTCGCCACACGCGCTACTAGGAGGAATAGCAATGAGCACACATAAAGGAATGATCGTCATCGTAAGTATCGCAATGGGGATGATGAGTGCCTTATTAGGTGGCTGCGCGTCGACCGTTGTCGGTGGAGCCGGCAATGCCAGTAAAACGCTCAGCGTAACTATTCCCGGCGAGCCGATGACCGTTGACCCGAACAAGTCAATTGAAACTAATGGGGCCGCAGTGATTGATCAGATTAGCGAAGGGATTTACCGTCGCAACGCAGATAATAAAATTGTGCCGGGGGTTGTAGAGAAAATCGTTAAGCCAACAGAAAACGGCACAAAGTACACGTTTACAATCAAAAAGAATGCCAAGTGGCAAAATGGTAAAGCTATCACCTCACAGGATTTTGTAACGTCGATGCAACGCAACGCAGATCCAGCAACTAAGTCACAAGCAACAACCGATACCCAGTACATTGAAAATTTTGATGCCGTTAATAGTGGCAAGATGGACAAGAGTAAGCTTGGGGTTCATGCCGTTAACGACCGAACCTTCTACATCAAGTTGTCTCGACCAGTACCTTACATGAACTATGAATTCGTCAGATACCGGCCACTGAATACAGCAGCCGTTAAAAAATATGGTAGCAAGTACGGTTCAAGTTCAGCGACAACGGTTGCAAATGGTGCTTACGTCATGAAAGGCTGGACTGGTTCCAACGATTCATGGCACTACGTCAAAAACCCATACTATTGGGATGCCAAGAACGTTAAGATTTCAAACATTGATGTTCAAGTCGTTAAGGATGATAACACCGCGCAAAACTTGTTTAAGAGCGGAACCGTTCAACTGACAAGTATCAGTGGTCAGTACGTTAAGGCCAATGCCAATAATAAGGAAGAAGTTGTTTCTAAGAACGGTCGAAATAACTATATCTACTTCAATTCAAAACATACGACGACTGCCAACGAAAACTTCCGCAAGGCCGTCAGCATGGTAATCGATCGTAAGACACTTGCCAACAATGTGTTGCAAGATGGCTCAACGGCATCAACGAACATTGTGCCAAAAGATTATGCCAAGAACCCAACTAACGGTAAGGATTTTGTTGACGAAGTTGGTGATCTTGCGCCAACTGATGTCACAAAGGCCAAAGCATACTGGGCTAAGGCACAAAAAGAAATCGGTAAACAAAAAGTATCAATTGATTTCTTGGTAGATGATGTTGACACCGAAAAGAAGGTTGCTGAATACGTTCAAGGAACAGTTGAGAAGAACCTGAAGGGTGTCACCGTCAACATCGTGTCAGTGCCACACGCTACTCACGTTTCACGCGACTTCACCACTGATTTTGATATCACAACTGTTGGTTGGGGTCCAGATTATCCAGATGCTCAAAACTTCTTGGACGGTATGCAGAGCAGTAACTCCATCAACTTTGCTAAAACCAAGGACGCTCAGTACGATGCCTTGATGGCAAAGGTCAACGAAACAACCAAGTACACCGCAGCGCAACGTTACGAATTTGAAAAGCAGGCCGACAAGCGGTTGATGTCAATTACCGCAGTTGCACCAACGTTCCAAACTGCACAAGCCCACTTGGTCAACAGCAAAGTTGGCGGTCTGAAGTGGGATACCCTGTCAGGGGCATCAGGTCAACTACAATACGCTTATTGGAAATAAAAAATAGCCAGCACATTCAGGAAAGGTGGTGAGGATCATGTCATATCAGTTAGTCAGCACAGCAGATGATGGTCCGTTACAGTTATTAACGCTTTATAATAGAAGGAGAAATTATTATGACAAAAATCAACTATACCAACGCAGCAATCTACAACCATGACGCCCAAGACTTTGAAGCTAACCACTATGTTGTCGTCGATACGCAAACAGGTAAGGTCATTGAAACTGGTGAAGGAAACGTTAGCAACGCCGTTCAAGTTGACGAAACTGTCGATATGAAAGGCAAGTATGTGATGCCAGGCATCATGAACGCCCATACACATATTACGAGCATTCCAACGTACTGGTGGCACGATGGTGAAGAAGATCGTCATTCAGATTCGCGTGAATTTAACACGATGTACGCGATCCAAAACATGAAAGATGCCATTGATAACGGGATTACATATATTCGTAACGTTGGTGCAGCGTATGACATTGACATTGAAATTAAAAAAATGCAAGAAAAGGGTATGATCAAAGGCCCGAAAGTGATGACTTCAGGGCGTGCCTTTACCATGACTGGGGGGCATGGTTCTGGCAGTGGACATGAAGTAGACGGCGTCGACGAAATTGTCAAAGGCGTACGGACCGCCATGAAGAAAGGCGTCGACAATATTAAACTCATGGTGACTGGTGGTGTCCTTAAAAACGGTGAAACACCGGATGATATTCAATTCAATGAAGATGAAGTCCGTGCCGCCGTTGTTGAGGCACACCACAAGGGCAAAACTGTTGCAGCCCACGTTCAAGGGGCAGAAGGTGTTAAGGAGGCCGCTCGTGCCGGTGTCGACACTGTAGAACACGCCTTTAACATTGATGACGAGACCATCAAAATTTTCAGAGAACACGGCACAACAGTTGTACCAACGATGAATGCCATGTACGCCATTTATAAATACGGTGAAAAAACAGTTCCAGAATGGGCACGCCGAAAGGTAATCGTTAACATTGAAAAACACTTTGCTAGCATCACGAAAGCCGCTGCTGCGGGGATTCCAATCGCAATGGGGACGGATGCTGGGACACCTTACAATGGATTCCAAAGCGAAAGTGCATACGAGATCCAACTATACGTTGATAAGGCCGGCATGACACCTGCACAGGCAATCGACACAGCTACCATTAACTGCGCCCGTGCCATGCACGTTGATCAAGAATACGGCGAAATTGCGGTAGGCAAGTACGCCGACTTCATTGCCATGACTGAAAATCCAATGGATGATATCTCAGTCATTCAACGTGAAAAAGACGTTTATCAAAATGGCGTTAACGTGCACCGAGCAGTGACCCAAGTTGAAGCTAGTGCACAAACTGAAACGGAAATGGAGGCGGTTGGTCGCTAGACAATGAATTGAACCAAGCTTAATCATGCAGTAATCCTAATTTTCACACACACTCCTGTAAAAATACACCAGCGTACTGATCAGTTTTTCCCGGCTGACTGGTACGCTGGTTTTGGTGTTGGTCGTTTTTGAGATGAATACAGCGTGACGCAAAAAATCGTGGCTTCCAGAAAATGGAAGCCACGATTTAATCATTTAACGGGACTTTAACTGTCCCACGCGGGTTATTCAGTTAAAAAACAATGCTAAGGCCTGCGACTACGGCACCCGTTACCATAGCGGTTAACCGAAGTTTACGATAAAAGTTAAAACTCAAATTAACATCCCCTGATCTATATGTATTACTCGTAGTATACGACCGTGTGGCAATTGTTTCAAGTGATAAATGAGAAAATAATGATAAAACTTTTAATGTTTTAGGGAGCCATTAAGTTACGTGCAACAGGTAGGCGGGCCGGACTAGTTCTGTTAGAATGAGGGTAGTCTAGACAGTTAATTGGAGGAGAGTAAATATGATTGCAGGAATTATCGTTGCAGTAGTCGTTGTTATCTTGATTATTGCTTATATCAGCGCGTATAACGGTTTGATCAAGGGCCGGACCTACGTTCAAGAATCATGGAGCCAAATTGACGTCCAATTGAAGCGTCGTAATGATTTGATCCCTAATTTGATTGAAACGGTGAAGGGGTACAGCCACTATGAACAAAGTACCCTTGAAAAGGTCGTTGGTCTCCGTAACCAGTTGGTGAACGGTTCGGAGAGTGACCATCAAGCAACGATGGCCGTTTCAGATCAGCTGAGTAATTCATTAAAGAGTATCTTTGCCGTAGCGGAAGCTTATCCGGACCTAAAGGCCGATCAAGAATACACGAAGTTAATGGAAGAGTTAACTAACACTGAGAATAAATTGGCGTACTCCCGTCAACTTTATAACTCTAGTGTAGCCAGCTTTAATTTGAAAATTCAGTCGTTTCCAAGTAACATCGTGGCCTCGATTCACCACTTCAAGTTAAGCGAATATCTGCAAGTGCCTGAGGAAGAAAAAGCGGCGCCAAAAGTTTCGTTTGATAAATAAGTGCAGGTGACGGTGGATGTTATATGAGCAGATTGCACAAAATAAACGACGAACCGTCTACGTTTTAACTGGTTTTGTCCTGTTGGTGCTGGCAGTTGGTGCCGCAATTGGCTATGTTTTTTGGAATAGTTATTGGGCAGGCCTTGCATTAGCGGTGGTTTTTGCAGGTGTGTACGCCATGATTATGATTGGCAATTCAACCAATATTGTGATGTCAATGAACCATGGTCGTGAAATTACGGCTGCGGAACAGGCGCCTGAATTATGGCACATTGTTGAAGATATGGCACTTGTTGCTAGAGTCCCAATGCCACGGGTGTTCATTATTGATGATCCTAGCCCAAATGCTTTTGCGACTGGCAATAACCCAGAGCATGCGGCAGTGGCAGCCACAACTGGTATTTTGGAACGGCTTAACCGAGAAGAACTCGAAGGCGTCATGGGTCACGAGATGACCCACGTGCGTAATTACGATATTCGGCTACAAACCATTGCGTTAGCTTTAGCTGCTGCGGTTACCGGGTTAGTAAACTTGGCCTCCAATTATTTTTGGTGGGGCGGTGGTCGTCGACGCAGTAATGACAACGATGGGAGCGGTCCGCTACAGATTATCATGATGGTGGTATCCATTGTCTTGGTCATTTTAGGGCCGATTGCGGCCACGATTGCTCAAATGGCACTGTCTCGTAACCGGGAGTATTTAGCGGATGCTGGGAGTGTTGAATTGACCCGTAATCCACAAGGGCTGATTTCAGCATTGGAGAAGATTTCAACCGCTGACCCAATGAAGGCGGCTGATCCAAGCAGTGCGTCACTGTATATCTCAGATCCCTTTAAAAAGAAACGGTCGTTAACGCATTTATTTGATACGCACCCGCCGATGGATGAGCGCATCGCACGATTGGAAAAAATGTAGTTTGAGCAGTTAAACTTAAAATCGCATCAAGAACGCTAAACAACGTTCTTGATGCGATTTTTTTAGACGCTATTGGCGTTCAAATTGAATGCTTAGGAACGCTCTTGAAAGGTTAGCTGGGTACTGAGTACTGATTAAAAAAACGTGGTTCAGCGAATTGTATTTTCGGCCTAAACGGGTAGAATAAAAGTACAACAATGGGGGTGTTCAAAATGAATAAGCAAGATCCGATTAAATTAGTGGGTTGGATTATTTGGTGGGTCGAAACCGTTTTAATGGTAGGCGGTATGGGCTTAACTTGGTTTGGCTCTGCCATGATGAGTGGCATGGGCGGCATGATGGGCCATCAGTGGTTTGGTGGTTCGATGATGTCTGGCAGCTCATGGCTGTTTGGCTTAGGCATGTTAGCTGGAGGCTTTTGGTTACTCTGGCGAGTTGTCATCCAAATCGTGGCGTATATTGCAATTCGACATCTGGATGATCGAACTAATTTAACTTGGCCGGTGTTATTGATTGTTTTGACATTTCTCGGCGGCTTTTTGTACTTGATCCCAGGTATTTGGGGCATTATCACGTATTACCAAGAACCTAGACAGAATTAAACGATAGCAAGTCAGTAATTATTAGAATAGTTTAAACTATTTCAATAATTTCCGATTTGCTTTTTTATTTGATTAAAAAATGTTAAGATAATAACAGCTTGATGAAGCAAATATTAAAAAATGAGGTGTTTTTTTCATGACTCGAAAAATTGGTGTTATTGGAATGGGTAATGTTGGCGCAACCGCAGCCCATTATATTGTGGCAAATGGCTTTGCCGATGACTTAGTTTTAATTGATATTCGCGAAGACAAAGTCAAAGCGGACGCACTTGATTTCCAAGATGCAATGCCTAACCTACCAGTACATACAAACATTACGGTGAACGACTACTCAGCTTTAGCTGATGCCGATGTCATTATTTCAGCCGTTGGTAACATTAAGTTACAGGATAATGCTAACGATGACCGTTTTGCTGAATTACCATTTACAAGTAAGGCCGCTCGTGAAGTGGGCCAACAGATTAAAGCTTCTGGCTTCCACGGTAAGATGGTGGTTATTACCAACCCAGTTGATGTGATTACTTCTATCTATCAACAAGTCACTGGCTTACCTAAGAACCACGTTGTGGGTACGGGGACGTTACTTGATTCAGCTCGTATGAAGCGTGCCGTAGCGGATGAATTAAATATTGATTCACGTTCGGTTCTTGGTTATAACTTAGGCGAACACGGTAACTCACAATTTACCGCATGGTCGACTGTTCGAGTTTTAGGCAAACCAATTACTGAAATTGCCGAAAAGAAAGGCCTCGATTTGGATGATCTTGACCATGTTGCCCGTGTTGGTGGTCACACAGTGTTCCATGGTAAGAAGTACACGAACTACGGTGTTGCTACCGCAGCTGTCCGTTTAGCGAACGTTATTTTAAGTGGTTCAGAAACTGAATTACCAGTTTCAAACTACCGTGAAGAATATGGGACTTACCTCTCATATCCAGCCATCGTTGGTCGTGACGGGGTTCAGGAACAGTTGCAGCTTGATTTAACTGAAGAGGAACTCAAGAAGCTTCAGATTTCAGCTGACTACATCAAGACTAAGTTTGCTGAAAGTCAGGAATAACATCAATTAATTACGAAACCGGCCATTGTGCCGGTTTTTTTGTTGGATTGAGGATTAACGCTTTGCTTGATGATTGAATTTAGATGCTGACATTGCCGTCTCCAGTTACCAGAAATCGGGGGCGGCGTTGCCGTGGGGTCGGTCCGAGCCAGAGTGCGGTCTCGAACCTCGAATTCAAGCCTCGCTAAAAATCGTGCGAGTCTTCAATTCGACCCTGACTGGTATAACCCACCAGTCATTTCACGGCAAGCCCCCGATTTCTGGTAACTTCCGACTACGCGTGATTAAGAAATTAAATGTGGTTATTAAGTCAGTGATACGTATGACAAATTGAATTTTTTGCAATCAGTCTATTATCGTTGATTAGGTTTGGCGCCGACTTTAATTCAATTTAACTAATTAGCACAAGTTAAAAATTATGGTCGATTTGAAGCCGAGCGCCAGCGGTGGTTTTGCACCTGTGGTGGCGGTGATATCAGGTGGTATTCCTGATATCACGGGACGACATTTGAGACTCACAATGGTTCTCGGTGAGGCTCAAATGCGAGGGACGAGACCGCTCTTTGGCTCGTCCCGGTCCCCACTTCAGGTGCAAACCACCGCTGGCCGGAGGCAAGCAGTGAAACGTTTTTTAAGTGGCAAAATCGACAAATAAGCCGGCCATAATTCTGAAACAAGGTTGACCTTAAAGTCACAGTAGGTGCAAACTTATTTCAGACCTGATATACTTGTTATTTGTCGATTAAAAAATTACGTGGAGGTATGAATATATGTCAACTAAAGTGAAACGCGCCATCTTCATTTTAATTCTCAGTGAGTTTTTGGTTTGTCTCGGGATTGGGTTAGTCATACCCGTTATGCCGTTTTTAAAAACCGAACTCCATCTATCAGCTTTTGATATGGGAATTATGACATCACTATTTGCCTTTGCGCAGTTTATCACCTCGCCAATTATTGGTCGTATCTCAGACCGAGTTGGTCGTAAGCCGATTTTGGCGATTGGCTTGGCACTCTACGCGGTTTCAGAAGTGTTATTTGCGCTAACAAATTACTTAGCCATGTTTGATATTTCCCGGGTTATTGGCGGTATTTCAGCCGCAATGGTAACACCCACAGGGATGGCGTTAGCGGCTGATATCACAACCAAACGGCAACGAGCTAAAGTGATTGGCTGGTTGTCAGCAGCGTTTAGTGGTGGGTTGATTTTAGGCCCCGGTATCGGTGGTATTTTAGCAGGGATTAACTATAAAGCACCATTCTGGATTGCTGGTGCGTTAGGCTTATTAAGTACGATTGCACTCTTAACGATGCTACCCAAGGATGATGATATTGAGCAACCGAATCACGATGTGGCTCAGATGCAACATGACATTAGTACGATGAAGGGTGATTGGCACGATTTGTTGATCAAACCCGTGATTTTACTATTTGTGCTGATTTTAGTTTCATCCTTTGGCCTCCAAGGATTTGAAAGTATCTACAGTTTGTTTGTGAACGAAGTTTTCCACTTTAGTATTGGCAACATTGCGTTAGTTTTGACCTTAAATGGTTTAATTTCGCTGTTCTTCCAAGTGATGCTATTCGATCGATTAGTCGTTCGCTTACACGAGACCAAGTTAATACGGTACTGTTTCTTTCTCGCCTTCGCGGGAACCATTTGGATCATCTTTGCTCATTCTAAGATTGAAGTCATTATTGCGACACTGTTTGTTTTCACTGCGTTTGACCTACTTCGGCCAGCAATCACAACGCTGCTAACCAAGTTAAGTGCAAAGAACCAAGGCTTGATCAATGGGTTAAACATGTCACTGACCAGCGTTGGGAACGTGATTGGGCCGCTGATGTCAGGTGCCTTGCTTGATATGAATACGCACTACCCATACGTTGTTGTGTCGGTTTTCTTAGCAGCCTCGTATTTGTTGACCTTTGCTGTTAAAATTAAGGCACACCACATCGCGTAATGGAGGGTATTTTGAAGAAATCAGAAATCGCAAGTCAGTTTATCGCCCAGCATTTAAACCAGTTCCAATGTCCGGTGTGTGGCGCTGAGATGGTGTCAGTTGTTGATCAAACCATTTATTGTGATCAGGGGCACACCTTTGATATTGCCAAGAAGGGGACCCTCTTTTTGATTAATGCGCCGGTTAAAACCGAGTACACTGATGAGATGCTTAAGTATCGTCAACAGGTCTTGACGGCCGGCTTTTTCGAGCCAATGTTGACGGAAGTTTACCGTCACATTAAGCACGGTGGCCTTGTTCTTGATGCAGGCTGCGGTGAGGGCACTACTACGAAGTGGCTTGCCAGTCAAAATCGTAATGACCACTATGTCGGATTAGATATCTCGAAGCCCGCAATTAATATTGCTGGTTCTGGTTTGCTGAACGACCCCCAACCGCTGTTTATGGTGGGTGATTTGGCTAAATTGCCGTTTGGTGATCAACAGGTCACGTCAATCGTAAACATCCTCTCACCAGCTAATTACCAAGAATTTGACCGTGTTATTCAGCCTGGTGGTCGTTTGATCAAAGTCATTCCAAATAGTGACTATTTAAAAGAATTACGGGCTTTAGTTTATCCAGAAGGACAACATGCTACCTACGATAATTCACCAGTTAAACAGCACTTTATTGAACATTATGGCGAAGTAGCCTTCACTTCAGTACGTCAATCGTTCCACTTAACGCCAGCGCTGTTTCGCGCTTTGTTTGAAATGACGCCGTTAACTTGGCAGGCCGCCGACCGTAAAGCGGCCATCCTTGAAGAGGGACTAACTGAGATTACCGCTGACTTTGAAGTTGGCGTTGTGAACTTTTAAGACGTTATTATTAAGAGGTATGAATAAAGCCATTACACCAGAGTGAACGCTGGGGTAATGGCTTTTTACAAAAAGTGAGCTAAAAACTCGGTTAGGTCCCAGAAAATAAGCAAATGCCCCCGTAAATTCCTGATTCTGGAATTTGCGGGGGCATCTGCTTATATGGCCGGAACCTAAGTTTTATCACAGGTTTAGACTAGATAATAGTTTAAAAGTTAATTGTGAATTTTAACTCGTTTGGTATTACGAAATGAGTTCGATATTTACCAACCTAGATTTTTGCCTGACGTTCAAAGGGTTCCTTAATGGTGCGTGATGTAAATATAAAGTGTTGAAGTTGAGTAACCCAGATCAAAATCAATGTGATTTGAACGAATCGTGCTGGTTGTGGTTTGGTTACTGTTCTTCTTGTTGGCTTTATTTTTAAAGCCGTTTAAAACGGTTTTGGTGTTAGCCCCAACACTGTTGGTTAAGACGGCTAATTCAGTCATGAACGACTTGGCTGCTTTCGTTGATTTCAACGCAGATGTTGGTACCATCAACGTGAGTCCAATTACGTTGCCATGGTCGATGTTACCGCGAACCGTTGCAGTTGACGTCTTTTTTAAATTATAAATTCCCGTTTTACCGGTTGCAGTGATCGTTTGGTCAGCCACTTGAGCCTTTGCCTTTTTTAGGGCAGGTGCCAATTTAGCTTGAGCCTGCTGTAATTTAGCAGCGCTTGCCTTGAGCTGGGTGGCTTTTTGTGTTTCAGCGGTAATCGTCGCCGTTGCTGACGTGTCACCAGCCTTCAACTTAGCTTCTGCTGATTTCATTGCCGTCGTAATTTGAGCTTGCTGTTGCTTGAGCTTAGCTGCTTGAGCCTGTAATTGGGTCACAGCAGTTTGATTTTTTTTGGAAAGTGCCGTGACCATTAAAACTTGATTATACGCAGTTTTAAAATCGGTGTACGACTTAATAGCTGGACTCTTTTTAACAACTGTCGTCACGTGTTGACTACCAGCACTAATTTTGACACGTTGTTGATAAGGCTTTGCGGGTAAGGTAATGGCATAGCCACCACCGTTAACAGTCTGAGTTTTAGCTTTTGCGCCGTTTACTTGATAGGTCACCTTTTTTTGGTTGCTGTGGCCTTTAACGATAGCGGTCATACCACTTGGAGAATAGGTTTTATGCGCTACCGTGAGACTGGCTTTGCCACAGCCTACTAACACGAGGCTAAGTAGGGTGGCCGATACGATTAAACTGATTTTCTTATGCATAGCGTCCTCCTAGCCAAATGATACGCCGTCAGCGAATTGACTGTTGTAAAGATCGGCATAAAAGCCACCCTTGTCCAGCAATTCATTATGTGTACCCGTTTCAACAATTGAACCGTGATTCATCACGATGATGTTATCAGCATTTTGAATGGTCGATAGTCGGTGAGCCACCACGAAACTGGTTCGGTTTTTCAACAACTCGCTCATGGCGTGTTGGATCTGAACTTCGGTCCGAGTATCAACCGAACTGGTTGCTTCATCTAAAATCAAAATTTCAGGGTTAGCAACAAAGGCCCGCGCAATGGTGACCAATTGTCGTTGTCCTTGAGAAATATTAGAAGCATCTTCGTTCAAAATCGTGTCGTAACCATCAGGCAACTTGCGAACGAATTCATCAACGTGAGCAGCTTGAGCGGCAGCAATAATTTCGTCATGGGAGGCATCTTCACGACCATACTTAATGTTATCAAAGATGGTGCCTGTAAATAACCAGGTGTCTTGTAGCACCATCGCGAAGTGCGACCGCAGCGTTTCGCGATCCAAATCACGGGTGTCTTGACCATTTAGTAAGATTGCACCGCCCTTAACATCGTAAAAGCGTTCCAACAGATTAATAATGGTCGTTTTCCCAGCACCAGTTGGCCCGACAATGGCGACTTGTTGGCCTGATTTAACGGCAAGGTTATAGTCGGTCATTAAGAGGTCATTATCGTTATAGCCAAATTTTACGTGGGATAACTCCAACAAGTTGTCGGTCTTGACTGCTGGTCGATCCTGCTTGGTGTCGGGCATGTCAGTTTCGTCAAGCACTTCAAAAACCCGTTCAGCGGAGGCAATCGTGGACTGGATGGTGTTCATCAAGTTGGCCAGTTGTGAGATGGGTTGTGAGAACTGGTTGGTATATTGTAAGAAGGCCTGAACGTTCCCAAGGGTAACGGTCCCATTGGCCACCGAAATACCACCGATAATGGCAACGAACACGTAACCGATGTTATTTAAAAACATCATTAATGGCATGATAACACCAGAAATGAATTGGGCTTTCCAGGCAGCTTGATAGTAGTTCTTGTTTTGTTCTTCGAAGTCTTCAATCGTATCGGCTTCTTTATTGAAACTCTTTAACACTTGTTGGCCGGTATAGTTTTCTTCGACTTGATCGTTCATTAACCCCAGACTCTTTTGTTGTGCTGCGAAGAATTTTTGGGAGCGGGGGGCAACGATGCCCACAATAATTAAACTAAGTGGGATCGTGACCAGTGCAATCAAAGTCAATTTCCAACTGATTGTCAGCATCATCCAAAGTGTCCCAATGAAGGTGACGGTACTCGTAACGGCTTGGGTTAAGCTTTGCTGAAGCGTATTGGCAATGTTATCCATATCATTAATGGCACGACTCATAATGTCACCATTACTATGGGTGTCGTAGTACTTAATTGGGACGACACGCATTTTTTGCTTCATTTTTTTACGTAAACGGTAGACGGTGTTTTGTGAAATCAGCGTCATGATCCATTGCTGTAAGAAACTGAAAACGCCTGAAGCAAGGTACATCACACCCACAATAATAATAATGTGGACGATTTTGTCATAATTGATGGGGAGGTGCGCAATATTGAACCCAGCCTTTTGTTGAGACTGACCTTTCATCACACCCTTAAAGATTTCAGTCGTTGCTTGACCTAAAATCTTTGGGGTTCTGATTTGAAAGACAACACTAGCAATCGCAAAAATCATCACGAAAATCAGGCCAACGACCCGATCGGACATATAGCTCATTAACCGCTTAGTGGTTTGCCAGAAGTTTTTGGGCTTTTCAACGACACCCTGAAAACCGCCGTGACCGCCACGACCGGGGCCACCAGCAGGACGAGAATTACGTTCTTTTTCAGCCATTAGTCGTTATCCCCCTTCCGAATTTGCGAGTTAATAATTTGTTGATAAACTTCATTGTTTGCTTGAAGTTCGGCGTGAGTGCCTTTACCAACCAAATGACCGTTATCCAAAACTAAAATAAGGTCGGCATCGGCAACAGTTGCGATTCGCTGGGCTACGATGACGGTGATACTTTGTTGAATATGTGGATCTTGGCGCAAAGCAGCTCTTAAATCAGCATCAGTTTTGAAGTCGAGAGCTGAGAATGAATCATCAAAGACGTAGACGGCAGATTGCTTAACCAGTGCACGCGCAATCGCAAGTCGTTGCCGTTGACCGCCTGAGAAGTTACCCCCACCTTGTTCGACATGGAGATCTAAGCCCTCGGGTTCGGCTTCGACAAAGTCTCGTGCTCGTGCGATTTCCAAGGCATGCCAAATTTCATCGTCGGTCGCATCAGGCTTACCGTACTTCATATTTTCCCGCAACGTTCCCGTGAAGAGGGTCGCTTTTTGTGGTACTAGGGAAATGGCATCACGTAGGCCAGCGAGAGATAGCTTGGTGATATCGGTACCATCCAATTTAATCTGACCCTTTTCAATATCATAGAAACGTGGAATTAAGTTGATCAGGGACGTTTTACCCGAACCAGTCCCACCGATAATTGCAACAGTTTGACCACTCTGAGCACTGAAGTCGATGTCGGTCAGAGCTGGTTGTTCAGCGTTTCGATAACGATAAGTGACGTGCTCGAAACTGAGTGAGTGGTGCGTGTCTGCGGATAATGTCTCGGGATTATCAGCGATGGTCATCGTTGATCTAAGATTGAAGACGGCCTGAATTCGTTTGGCTGACGCTTGTGCACGTGGGATGAAAATGAGGACCATTGAAAGCATCATAAAACTCATTAAAATCTGAACGGCGTACGTCATAAAGGCAATCAAATTACCCACTTGCATGGCTTGGCTGCCAATTAATTTAGCACCAAAAAAGATAATGGCAACGTTTGTGCCGCTCATGACCAGCGTCATGACGGGAAGTGCCAGCGCCATGATCGTGTTAACGTTGATGGCGTTTTTTGTGTAGTCAACGTTAGCGTCTTCAAACCGATCTTGTTCAAACTGATCTTGACGGAAGGCCCGAATGACACGGACGCCAGTTAATCCCTCACGAAAGATCCGGTTGATCCGGTCGGTTTTAGTTTGCATCGCTTGGAATAATGGCATGGCAAACTTTAACATGATGCCCATAAAAATAGCTAATAGTGGCAGTGAGACCACGAACACAAGCGTTAAAGTGTGATCTTTGCTGTAAGCTAAGAAGCTAGCACCAATTAACATAATTGGCGCCATAATCATCATCCGCAACATCATGATGGCTACGTTTTGAATTTGGACCACATCATTGGTTGTTCGAGTAATGAGGGATGAGGTTTCAATCTGGTTATATTCATCAGTTGAAAAGCCCATCACTTTGCGATAAATATCGCTTCTTAGATTTTGACCTAGTTTTTGTGAGGTTCTTGCAGCGAGGAAAACGTTGCAAATCGCTGCGCAGATACTAAGCAGTGAAAAGCCGATCATTTTCATGCCGACTTTCCAAATGTAACTAATATTCCCAGTTGCAACCCCGTTATTAACGATATCTGACGTTAAGCTTGGGAGGTTTAGGTTGGCAATCACCTGAACGATCATGAATAGTATGGCGCCGATGACAGCGAGGTACGAGACACGACCCTTGGCAATTTTTAACATTGCAAAATCCCCTTTCAATTGTTAAGTTTCTTGACGATAAAACACATATGCAACGTATTATTGTACACTTATTTGACAGAAAAACACGTAAAAACGCATCAATTCAGGCAATATTTTCTACTAATAGGAAGAAAGCTGGAAATAACGATTGCCAAATCGAATGTATGTTCGTATAATAAAAGTTAATTAATGAACGGGAGTGATGGTAATGGCACAACAACAATCGGTTCGCATTCAGCTACCTCAATCGGTTGATATGACTGAGATTGCGCAGATTTTAGAAACGGCCTTTGAAGCTCACGGCATTGAGTCTTACCACGTTAGCTATAACGAGGACGACGTTAAGACGGGAATGTTTTCTGAATAGCAAAAACGGTACCAACATCAACTTCATTCACGAAGTTGACGCTGGTACCGTTTTTAATCACTTGAAGTCATTATTCAGGCCAACTATAGATGGCCCGTTCGCCACCAATGAGCTTTGGTCGAGAGGTTAGGAACGTGGTGTGAGCATCACCAATTTCTTTGACACTGGTTTTGACTGGAATTTGAACAAACTTTACGTGCATACCGATTTGTGTATCACCGATATCCATACCGCCTTCAGCCACGATGTGCTCGACTTCAACGGGGTCCTTGAATGCTTTATACGCAGCTACTTGACCGGCACCACCAGCATGAAGTTGTGGCACAACTGACACAATTTCATACCCACGACGATCAGCGACTTCACGCTCCACGAGTAACGCCCGGTTGAGATGTTGGCAACCTTGCACCGCTAAATTAACGTGGTGCTGTGTTAAAAGCGGTAGCAGGGTGTTAATGACGACTTCACCGACTTCTTGATTAGAGTTCTGGCCCATCCAGTCGCCCATAACTTCACTAGAACTAAAACCCAAGACAAAAAGGCCATTAGTGGGTAAAGTGACTTGATCAAAGTATTCGTTGATTGCGGTTGTTAATGTTTTTTTAATGTTTTCGAGATCTATCATTCTTCAATACTCCTTATGTATCGCTCTGTTTTCCTCAATAATACCGTCATTACACGATAATTACAATTATCAAGTATCAGTAAGTAATCAAAACAACGAAAGAATATTAAAAAATACTGAGATTATTTTTGCTGAATCCGTTCAATTTGTTTGAATTGCCGCATCATCCATTGTTCGTAAGTGGTGTTAGCCGGTTGTGATTCGGTTACTCGCACGACTGGTACGTGGCTTTTTTTGGCAAGTTGTAATAGGTTTGTCGTCATTTTACTAATTTCTTGGGTGTTCACAACGAAAAAGGTAATTTTTCGCTGCTTAATGTCAGCCTGCATTTGTTTGATGTCCTTAGGTGACGGATCCGTATCATTTTGAACGGCTTGTGCGTAGTGGTTATTGTTTTGACGGTAGCCCATTGCGGTGAGTGCATAGTCAAAAACCGGTTCACTGACGTTGACGCGCTCATGGTGACTACCCTTTTTTAACTTAGCAATTTCAGCTTTTAACGGTGCCAGTGATTTGATGTAACGCTTTGCGTTGGCTTCAAAGTAGGCCCGGTTTTGTGGTTGCTGCTTGGCAAATTGTTTCGCGAGCGCATTCGCTAATTTTGGCATGGTCTGCATGTCATACCAGACGTGTTCATTGTCACCATCTCGCTTATGTAAGATGTCACCTGCGACATTGATTTTAGCCGTACCGGTGTTATCAGCTGCTAAGCGTGTCATCCAGCTATCATAACCAAGGCCGTTATAAACGATGACACTTGCGTTGCTAACGGCTTTGGCAGTGTTGGTTGTGGCTTCAAATTCATGAGGCTCCATACTTGGTTTATCAATGATTGAAGTGACGGTGCCCTTGTTACCCAAAACGGCCGTAGCCGCCTCACCGTAAAAATCTAGTGAGGCCACCACATTGATTCGGTGGGGATGCCTAGTTGCAGCCGACTGAGTTTGGCAGCCGGTCAAGGTGAGCAACAGTAGCCCGATGATGACAATTAAACTGAAATATCTAGCGTGTTGCTTGTTCATAGAATCCCTGAGCCTCCAATTAAACGATAATTATTACTGTTTAACTAGCATACCATAGATTGAACCTCACTGTGAACGGTCAAGCAGTGGGAACTTTCATTTTAGACATTTTTAGAATCATCATGAAAACTAACCATCTTTTCAAGAATTAATAAATACTTGAATTTGATAAATTGAAAATTTCTATTACTTTTTTGAAATTTTTTAATAAAAATGTTACGCACTACGCGCCGTAGTTGTTTCACGGTTGTTCATTTTTTCATTTGTTATTTCACGAAATAAAATTCAAAATAAAGCGTTTACATTTCACAAAGTCGCTCTTATACTAATCAACCGAAAGGCAAATGATTGCTAAAAAATAAGGAGGCGTTTCTGAATATGGCTAATGAAATTAGTGGTTCAGACGCAGTTTTGAAAGTTATTGAAAATTGGGGTGTTAAACACATCTATGGTTTACCAGGTGGTTCGTTTGACTCAACCATGAACGCGATTCATAACCAAAAGGATCAATTACAGTACGTGCAAGTTCGTCATGAAGAGGCTGGTGCGATTGCCGCTTCAGCTGACTACAAATTAACCGGTAAGATCGGTGTTTGTTTCGGTTCAGCCGGTCCTGGTGCCGTTCACTTGTTAAACGGGTTGTACGATGCTAAGGAAGATGGTATTCCAATGTTAGCCATCGTGGCGCAAGTACCATCAAGTCGCATGAACATGGACTTCTTCCAGGCGATGGATGAGGAACCAATTTTTGACGACGTGTCAGTTTGGAACCGGACTGCAATGACTGCAGAAAGCTTGCCAATGTTGACTGACGAAGCTATTCGTCAAGCCTATGAACACAAGGGTGTTGCCGTTTTGACAATTCCTAAGGACTTTGGTTGGGCTAAAATTGAAGATAACTTCGAGACCAACGCCGACTTACACACCGTGAACTATCCAGCACCAACGCCTGAATCAGTTGACGAAGCCGTTAAGTTGATCAAGGCTGCTAAGTCACCAATGATCTACTTTGGGATTGGTGCCAAGAACGCAGCTGACGAATTAAAGGCTGCTTCCGAAAAGTTCAAGATGCCACTTGTTTCATCTGTATTGGCTAAAGGTGTCGTTGAAGACGATTACCCAGCATACCTTGGTTCAACTGGCCGGGTTGCACCAAAACCTGGTGCTGAAATTGGTTTTAGTACTGATTTGATTATTTGGGTCGGCAACAACGTGCCATTTAGTATCTTCTTGTTCAACAAGAAGGCTAAGGTTATCCAAATTGATGTTAACTCAGAAAAGTTTGGTAAGCGTCACCACACTGACGTTGCAATGTTGGCTGATGCTAAGAAAGCCTTAGCTGCATTGACTGAAGCTGGTGAAGCCCGCGAAGAATCGACCTTCTACAAGGCTGCTTTAGCAGACAAACAAAACTGGGAAGCTTGGCAAGACAGCTTCAAGGATAGCGATGAAACACCCGTCCGTGCAGAACCTATCTTTGATGTTTTGAATCAAGAAGCCAGTGACAAAGCTGTCTGGGCTATTGACGTTGGTAACGTTAACATTAACTTCTCACGTTTGATCAAGATGCATGACGACCAAAAGTGGGCTACTTCAGGGATTTACGCAACGATGGGCTTTGGTGTACCAGCTGCTTTGTCAGCAAAGGTCAACTACCCAGATCGCGACGTTTACAGTTTGAGCGGTGATGGTGGCTTTGCCATGTTATCTGAAGAATTGTTGACGCAAGTTAAGTACGGCTTGAACATCATCAACATCGTCTTCTCAAACGAAACGTTAGGTTACATTGAAGCAGAACAAACCGATGATACGCATCAACCACTTTCTGGTGTTGATTTGCCAGATACTGATTGGGCTAAAGTTGGTGAAGGCTACGGTGCAAACGGCTTTACTGTTCGGACTAAGGCAGAATTCAAGGATGCCATTGAAGCTGCTAAGAAGTCTGACAAGCCAAGTGTCATCGACGTTAAGTTTACACACGACATGCCATTTACGACGGAGCATATGTTCCTTGATCCTGCATGGCAAGATAAGGACAAGATTGCTGCCTTCGTTAAGAAGTATGACGCACAAGACTTGAAGCCATTTAGTGCTTTTAATAAATAATCATGATTGATTAAAATAGGTTGGGATGTTTCTTGTCCCAGCCTATTTTTGTTATTTATATAGCCTCTATTTAAAGGTAGCATGCCGCCTTCGACCACCGATGTTTTTCACCTGGAGGCTGTGGGACCGGCTGCAGCCGCTCCGCGTCTTCCGCCGCGGTTCTGAGCCTAAAGTCCAGTCTCAGAACCGTCCAGTGGATAGTAAGCGCTAAAGCGCCAACTACCACTTATCACTGCCACCAGGCGAAAAAGCATCGGTGGCGCTACGGCTGAAATAGTGGTGAAAGGATAAGTGACTAAAAGGACATGAACGCCTATTTGTAGGATGTGGTGTTTCTGTGCCTTACAACATAAACCACTTCAAGTTAAATGAGCCAGGTTTAGTGCCAGAAGTTAATCGTCTAGTGAAATAAAATGGCTAGTTTTATCAACCAGGATTACACAGAGTGTTTACTTCAATGCTGACAAGAATATTTAATAAACTGATTGATGATACTTCATTTAAATGTAACGGGAACGGAGGGTTAGCGGGTTGTTTCTGCTGCAGTGATAAGTGCCACTTAACGCTTTAGCGTTTAGTGGCACTGGACGTTTCTGAGACTCGCGGGCTTAGCGGGGCTCAGAAACGAGGCGGAAGACACGTGTTCTGCGTGGCTGAAGCCGGTCCCACAGCAGCTGAAACAACCCGCTAGCACGTAGTGGTAGTGACAGACTATTACAACGTGCAGTACAAGCAAAAAAAGGATCCTGACGCAAAAACGTCAGAATCCATAAAAAGATTATAAAATATTAAGGCCAGTCGCTTTAATATCAGCTTCAAAGCCCTTAACAGTGTTCATGGTGACTTCATCACCAGTCTGTCCGTATTTTGAAACCAACTTGGTCAAAATAGTCGGTGGCACGGTGACAATGTCAACGCCCAAGGCTTCAGCTTGGGTAATGTTATAGATTTCCCGGGTGCTGGCCCACAACAGCTCAATTTCGTCGCGATCCGCTGTTAAAGCGACACTTTCTTTGACGAATGGCATTGGATCGGCACCAGTATCTGCAACACGACCAACGAAGATTGAAACGATGCTTGGTGTACCCGGCACAATTGCAGCGACACTTTCCTTAACCTGTTCAGTTGTCGCAATGGCTGTGATGTTAACTTGGATACCGGCAGCGGTTAAGTCGTGGATAAGGGTGGCGGTAGATTCGCCAGCCGTGGTCCGAATTGGCACCTTAACGTAGACGTTTGGCCCTAATTCATGGAGCAGTTCAGCCTCTTTTTGCATGGTAGCGGGGTCGTTACTGAAAACCTCAAATGAAATGGATTCATCTGGGAATGTTGCAACGGCTTTTTTAGCAAAGGCTAAATAATCTGTAACGCCAGCCTTCTTGAGTAAACTTGGGTTAGTCGTAAAACCTGTGACAAATGCATTCTGGTTGATGGCCTTCATGTCGTTTAAGTCAGCGCCATCAGAGTAAATTTTCGTTTTAAATGTTGGTGTAGCCAAATTGAGTCACCTCTAAATTTATTTTTGAAACAAATTAAGCTTTAATATCAGCACGTTGACCAACGAAAGCATCTAGGTACGTTGCCGTCACATTTTCAGCCGTGATGCCAAATTGCTTGATGATTTGATCTGGGTTACCAGATTCACCAAAGCGGTTCGTGATACCCACTTTCTTGCCCTTCAAGCCGACATAGCGTTCCCAGCCAAAGGTTGCCCCCATTTCAATGGAAACACGGTTGGTAACGTGGCTTGGCAATACTTCTTCGCGATATTCGTCTGACTGGGCGTCAAATAGTTCAAATGACGGTAGTGAGACCACGGAGACGTCTTGGCCAGTTTTGCGGAGCTGAGCTTGTGCAGCCAGTGCAACTTTGACTTCAGAACCGGTCGCAATAAGAATGCCTTCCGGTGTATCTCCTTGAGATGGTGATAAGACGTAACCACCACGTTGAACGCCCTCGTCAGCGAGTGTCTCAGTGTCTGGCAGTGTTGGCAGGTTTTGACGGGTCAAAACGAGCAGGGTTGGCGTTTTAGCAGAGGCTAAAGCGGCTTTCCAGGCAGCCGTTGTTTCGTTGATATCGGCAGGGCGAATCACGTTAACGTTTGGCATTGCACGGAAACTCATTAAGTGCTCAATCGGCTCATGGGTTGGCCCATCTTCACCAACAGCGACTGAATCATGGGTGAAGATATAGGTTGCTGGAATTTTTTGAATGGCAGCCAAACGAATGGCGGCACGCATGTAGTCTGAGAACACGAAAAAGGTACTGCCAAAGGCGTGGATCCCGCCATGGAGGATCATGCCATTAACGGCGGCAGCTTCAGCGAATTCACGAACCCCAAACCAGATGTTTTTACCAAGGGGTTGGTCAGCTTCATACGCATCAGCTGTTTTGACGTTCGTCTTGTTGGAAGCGAATAAATCAGCACTACCACCCCAGAAACTCGGCAATTGATCCGAAAGCGCGGCAATCACACGTTGACTGGTATTACGGCCTGATTCGGATTCACCGACGTGGCTAACGGGCAAATCAAGTTTGGCGTGAACTGGACGGAAGCCTTGTAAGAACTTGGTTGCCAATTCTGGGAATTGAACCGTGTACGCTTCAAATAGTGCGTTCCACTTATCTTCAGCTGCAATTCCGCGTTGCTTAACGTTGATGTCAAAGCCTTCACGAACGTCAGTAGGAATTTCAAATGGTTCATAATCCCAGCCGAGTTTTTCGCGGGCGTAAGACATGTGGGCCGAACCAAGTGGCTTGCCATGGACAGCGTTGGTACCGGCGTCTGGTGCACCAAATCCAATTACCGTTTTGATATCGATCAGGGTTGGTTGATCAGTATGCTGTTTGGCGTATTCGATTGCTGCGCTGATTTCAGCGGTATCGTTACCATCAGCAACGTGAAGTACTTGCCAATGATAGGCTTCAAACCGCTTGGTAATGTCTTCGGTGAAGGCCATATCAGTTGGGCCATCAAGTGACACACTGTTGTCATCGTACAGCACGATGAGTTTACCTAATTTAAGGTGACCAGCGAGACTGGCAGCTTCGTGAGAGATACCTTCCATTAGGTCACCATCGCCAGCCAGTGCGTAAGTATAGTGGTCCATAATGTCGAAGCCAGGCCGATTATATTGCGCGCCTAAATGGTTTTCAGCCATTGCCATCCCGACAGCCATGCCGAAGCCTTGACCCAGTGGGCCGGTGGTTGCTTCAACACCGTCAACGACACCGTATTCTGGATGTCCTGGAGTTTTACTCCCTAATTGACGGAAATTCTGCAGATCTTCAATGGAGAGCTGGAAGCCAGAAAGGTGTAACAAACTATAGAGTAAAGCGGAACCATGACCAGCCGATAAAATGAAGCGGTCGCGGTTAACCCATTTTTGATCAGTTGGGTTAATGTTTAGATGTTTTGTCCAAAGGGTGTACGCCATTGGTGCGGCGCCAAGTGGTAAACCGGGATGACCCGAGTTTGCCTTTTCAATCATATCAACACTCAAAAATCGTAAGGCATTAATTGATCTTTGGTCTAGGTTACTATTTTGCATTCAAATCACGCTCCTATGTCCTGAAAATATAAGGTAATCGCGCCAATATGTCAAACATGTACTGCTAAATGGTATAGCTTATAAAATTGATAATATCAATTTATTTTCATGACAATAATTGGACTTGAAAACACACCAGCAACGTTATTTACAACGTCTTATTGAAAAAATAATTGGCTGGATGAAAATTAAAGGATTGTAAGTGTGTGATTGAAATAGTTTTCATTTGGAAAAAAGTTCAACGCGATAGCGGTTGAACTTTGAACGGGAAGAATAAACGAGCTATTCTGAATGAAAGCTTTTTTCATGGGAAGTGAGCGATTAAATCATACGATTTAATAAGCAGCTTTCATTCGAATTTCAGTTTATTGTGAAAAATTAAAACGAATTTAATGTAATTATTTGAAAAGTTTAATTTATCATACTAGCTATTTTCGCCAAAAGCTACCCTAATTCAGGAATTACGGTTTGAAATAATCGCTGACTGGAGAAGCCATCGGAATCCTCTAAAGGGCAAATACAATTCCCGAACGAATCATTTGAGCTGTGGTATACTTGATTAAATAAATCAATTAACTAGGGGCGCATATTGCTGAGACGGTGACCGACCGAACCCTTTGAACCTGTGAGCTAACCCTCGCGTAGGAAAGTTAACGTTGTTAAATAACGTCTAAAACTGCCGGCTGGGGAATTTCTCCGGTCGGTTTTTTCTAGTTCAAGTCATATGTGCTCTAACAGGAGGGATTCTTGTGACAACCTTTACCGATCAAATTCATCAAAGTGCAGCACCGCTATGGCAAAAGAGCTTTGAACATCCTTTTATTCATGAATTACAAGCTGGCACGTTACCAGCTGACGTTTTTCGTTATTACTTGATCCAAGACCGCTATTACCTTAGTGAGTTTGGCAAGCTCCATGAATTGATCGCCCAGCAGGTGGATAACGCGCAGGACAAGGCATTTTTGCTGGCGGGGGCACAGGGCCTTAAAGATGGTGAAATAGCGGTGCGCGAAGGCTTCTTTGAGCAACTTGGGATTACGGATGACGAACTGGCCAGCACACCAATTGCGCCAACAGCTTACAACTACGTGAATCATATGTATGCGGAACTTTACCGTGGTACACCGCAACAAGCGATTGCCGGGCTATTACCATGTTACTGGTTATATAATCAAATTGGGCAACAACTTGTTGCTCAAGGCTCGCCTGATCAACTGTATCAGCGCTGGATTGAAACGTACGATAGTGACGACTATACCCAAAGTGTGGATCAAATGATTGCGTTAACTAATGAGGCAGCCACTCAGGTCGATGCAGCCGGTCGTGATAAGATGCAAACAGCCTTTGTACGAAGCAGTGCTTACGAGCTAGCTTTTTGGCAAATGGCGATGGATAAACAAAATTGGCGGGCAACGGCGTAAAGGATGTTCATCTTCTCCTGCGTTTGTTATAATCTGAAACAAACATAGAGGAAGATGATATACATATGGAAATTCGAGAGATTCAATCACGAGATGACGCTCAGATGGCGACAATATTACGGTCTTGTCTGGAACAATTACACCTCAACTTACCAGGAACGGCGTATTTTGATCCGTTTGTGGATCATTTGAGTGAGTGGTATGGTCAAACACCGGCAGCACGTTATTTCGTAGCGGTAACCGATCAGCAACGAGTTGTTGGTGGTTGTGGGGTTGGGCCGATTGCGCCTGATGATGGGATTGCAGAGCTCCAAAAGCTTTACGTTGACCCTTCTTTTCGGCACCACGGTACGGCGACCAAGTTACTGCCGCCGTGTTTTGATTATGCCAAGGCTCACTATCAGTCCCTTTACCTAGAAACGTTTGCAACGATGACTGCGGCTAATCAACTTTATCAAAAAGTGGGGTTTCAGTCTTTGGCAGCGCCACTGCCTCAGTCAGGGCATGGTGCTTGTGACACTTGGTATCTAATGGATTTGGCCAAACGCGTTTAATTTGAGTTGGCTGCCGGCTTGACATTCCGGACAGAAGCGATTATATTTATCATTAAATTTTAATTTGTTAATCGATTGCTTTGAAGAGAAGAGCGCAGAATGACTGATTACAGAGAACTCCGGTAGCTGAAAGGGAGCATTCAGAAGGTCTGCAAAGATGAACTCTGAGTAGCTGATTGTCGGTCATCAGGCTGACTTTCCGGGTAGCCACCGTTAACGGTCCAGTCATTGTACTGGAAGGCACTGTAAGTAGTGTAAAATTAGGGTGGTACCGCGACTCGTCGCCCCTTGTTCAATTGAACAAGGGGCGCTTTTTTTATTCAATCATTAACGCTCAGGAGGAAATATAATTATGACAGCATCTACTTTAACGCAGTATCCATATCGTTACGACGTCGTTGGCAGTTTATTACGGCCAGCAGATTTAAAACAAGCCCACCAAGATTTTGCTGCTGGTAAAATTGATCAGGCAGAATTAACTCGCATTCAGCGTCAAGAAACCAAACGAATCGTTGAAAAACAAGTCGCTCTCGGTTTTAAGGCGGTTACAGATGGTGAATTTAACCGTAGCTGGTGGCATCTGGATTTCTTATGGAACCTTACTGGTGTGGATAAGTACGATTACCATAAGAGTTATAAGTTCAAGGGTGACACGACCAGAACCGATAATGTTGAGCTGACCGGTCACGTTTCTGAGAACCCCAATCATCCCTTCTACGATAGTTTCAAATACCTTCAGTCAATCGTTCCTGACGGTGTGTTAGTTAAACAGACGATTCCGTCCCCAACCATGTTGTTCCGCGATAATCGAAGTGACCGCTGGCACGAATTTTACGAAACTTGGGATGCCTATTTGGACGATGTCGCTAAGGCTTATCACGATACGGCCGAACACTTCTATGCTTTAGGTTGTCGTTACTTACAAATTGATGATACGACGTGGGCCTTTTTGATTAGTAAACTAAATGAAACTAAGGATCAGCCAGCAGAACACGCGAAATACGAGCAACTCGCTAATGACGGTGTTCGTGTAATCAACGCCTTTTTGGCAGGCTTACCAGCTGATTTAACCGTTGCGACCCATATTTGTCGCGGCAACTTTAAATCAACGTATCTTTTCTCAGGTAGTTATGATGACGTGGCTGATCAATTAGGACAATTACACTACGATGGTCTGTTTCTTGAGTATGATAGCGAACGTGCAGGTAGTTTTGCATCCCTTGCACGCATCTGGAATCAAGATGCACACAAGCGACTAGTACTTGGTCTGGTGACGTCTAAGTTCCCAGAATTAGAGGATCAGGATGCCGTGATTGCCAGAATTAAGGAAGCGGCCAAGATTGTACCACTAGAAAACCTCGCGTTGTCAACACAGTGTGGTTTTGCTTCTACCGAAGAAGGTAACCAATTAACGGAAGACCAACAGTGGGCAAAATTGACGTTAGTTAAAACGATTGCCGAAAAAGTCTGGCCAGAAGCTTAAGTTTTTGATTTTGCACATGCAATTTGTCTGAAATTTCGCTATCATATATGGTATTGAGAAAAATACAAAGCGAGGTATTCAGATGATTAAAATGGTAGCGGTCGATATGGATGGCACGTTCTTAAATGACGAGCGGACGTATGATAAACAGGCGTTTCTAACGTTATTTAAACGGATGAAACAAAACAACGTCCACTTCGTCGCCGCCAGCGGGTCGCAGTATCAACGGCTCCGGCACGAGTTTGCTGAAGTGGCTGATCAAATGGATTACATCTCGCAAAATGGCGCAATTGTTCATCGTGGTCACGACCTTCAACACATTGAGGCTATTAGTGATGACCAGGTTCACGATGTTTTGCAATTGTTGAGTCAAACATTTGCGCCAGGCGAGATTAATCAAGAAGTTGTGGCTGGTTTAAATGCAACATACGTTAACCAAGATATGGATCCAGAGGCACTTAAAATCGTCAAATATTACTACCGACCAGTTATCGGTGTGACGAGTTTGCGCCAAATTGCCGCTAGAGCTGTTAAGGATCAGTTCACTAAGTTGGCAATCAGTTTCACACCAGGAGTTGATTTTGATCAGGCATCTAGTCGTTTGGCTAAGTTATTACCACAGAAGTTAAGTAGTGAAACTTCGGGATTTAACACGGATCTAGTCGGCTCTGCCAATGCGAATAAACGGTCCGGTATCCGGGCCTTGCAAGAACATTATCAAGTGGCAGACGATGAGTTGATGACGTTTGGTGATAATGAGAATGATTTAAGTATGCTGACAATGACGCCAAATAGTTATGCGATGAAAAATGCAGCCGCTAAGATTCAAAACGCAGCTGCTCATGTCACACAGTTTGATAATAACCATAGCGGGGTCCTTGAAACACTCAAAATGGCGCTATAATTCAAAAAGCCCCATCAAAGTACGATGAACAATCGTCTTTGATGGGGCTTTGGCGTTTAATTACGATTAAACGAAGTTAATGGTCATTGGAATCGAACCGATCAGAGATTCGTGAACGGTGCACTTCCGAACGACTTCGTTTAAGAAAAATTGGTGGTCAGCCGGTGAAAGGTTGGTTTCAGCGGTGATTTTGATATCAATGTTGGTTACTTTGGAACTGCCGTCTTGATAATGGGTTGTTTCACCCGAAACATCCACTTGAAATTTTTTGATCGTTAAATTGGCTTCGTCGTTTTCGATATCACGAGCTGTAACGCTCATGCAACTGCCAACGGCACCTAAAAGATATTGAACGGGGTTGGGGCCGGCATCGGTACCACGAGCGACAATTGGCTCATCGGCAATGTAGCTGTGACTACCTGTGCGGTTCATGACTTGTGTTCCTGCGGGCCGCAGGGTTGAATGGACGATGTATTTTCCCATTGTAGTGCCTCCTAAAAAGATAATGATACTATTGTAGCACTTTTTTGCAGAATTCTTGTAAATCTGGTTTGTGCGGGGTGAGGTTGATGAGTTGTCTTTGGCATTGAGACTAAATTGGTGCACGAGATATCAGCTATTAGGTAATATTTTCAAAAAACAGTGAGTCTGAGGAAAAAAGTTTATATTGTCAAAAATTGAACTAGTTTCTTAGCTTCAAGTTAATTAAAAATTTTCACTAATTTCAAGACTATTATCTAGCCTAATCGTGCGACAGAACTCAAGCCCCGGTCATAGAAGCGAAAAAATCGTGGATTCCTACAAATCAGGAATCCACGATTTTCTCACTTCTATTCTGGGACTTAAACGAGTTCTGTCCCACACTCGCTGTTTGATTTTTAAAGGATGAGGATGACGCGCCTAACCATCGGTAATCAGGGGAGGAATGTGGAGCTGGTCAGCGGATCATCTGTGTCATATTAACCGACAACGCGAACTTGGATTGATTGACGACCGAATTGCATTGCTTCGGCATTTGTCATTGAGATATCCAATTGGTTAGGGTTACTTGCGGCAAAAGTACCGGTATCGTTGACAACCCGATTCTCAGTATGCCCGTCTTGGAACTTGATTTCAAGCTGGGTGCCCTTTGGATAACGATCCAAAGCAGCAGCAACGCCAGTTCCAGTAGGAATTGAAGTACCTTGTCCACCGGCAGCAACTTGTGGATCATAAGCAGTTGCGACCATTGTCGTCCAACCACTCTTGGCAGTTGATTGACTCGTGGTTTTGGTTGTCGTGCTGGTGTCACTTTCAGTTAGTGACTTCACAGTCGTGTTTTTAGCAGTCTTGCTGCTAGTTGGAATAGTGAGCTTGTGGTTTGGTAAAATCACAGCGTTAACCGAACCCATTCCGTTTGCCTTAGCAATGGCATTAGGCGTTGTGTCATTGGCGTCGGCAATCTTCCAAAGGCTGTCGCCAGCCTTAATCGTGTATGTTTTAGCGGATGCAGAGGTAGTAGCAAAACCAAGACCAATTAAGGTACCAAATAGGACTAAACTACGTGTAACAAATGTTTTCTGTAACATATTGTGTATTTCCAACCTTTCGATTTTATGCCGAAGCATAGGAATTGAGTTAATGTGTGCATAAGTAAACTATTAGTTATTCATGCCACGAGTGCTACTATAACATGCTAAATTACCTTTTCAGTAACAAACTCACTACATTAATTTAGAAATGGGAAATATAATTGAAATTTTGTCATATGACTGTTACGAATTGAAATATGTAAGCGATAAATGACAAACATGTTACGTATAAATGAGCAAAAACTGTGCAAATGAGAATTTAGCAACGCATTTTTGGTAGTACAAACATGGATATAAATTGAAAACAAGTTGAAAATAGCCACCCTATCAAGTTTGAACGGATAGGATGGCTATTTTGTATATATTAAGTGAAATATTAAGCGGATGTTACAATAACGCTTCAGCGGCGGTTTCATCAATCGATAGACCGTTAAAGAGAAAGGCATTCTGGGTGAAAAGCGTTGCATTAGGATTGTGGTACTTTTGCCAGTCAGTCAGTTGCTTTTGAGAAATTGGCAGTGCAATTGTTGTGTGATCATAATTGAGATTTAGGACAAAAAACAGCTGATGCGATGAATAAGTGAGGTTGGCGTTAATCAGATCTTGATAAGCCTGAACTAAATTATGGGTCAGTTGGTCAATTTCACTGTTTTGCGTTGACAGCTGATCAAGTTGAGTTTTAAAAGTTGTTACTTCGCTGTTGGTAAGGCGCTTAGCAAGAATTTTTGTGCGGGTTGCTTCGTAGAGTGTACGATATTTTGAGACAATTGCTTCTATAATAATGTCGCCTCCAATTGAGTTGTTGACTACCGAAAGAAATTGAGAAATTTGTTTTACTTTTCCAGACAAATAGCCTACAATAATCATTGTAGATAAGAATCATTCTAAATTAGAGAGGGGATAAACGCTATGAAGAAAAAGCAAACGTTAGCACAACGCATCAATATTATGCGTGCTGCCGTAATGGGTGCCAACGATGGTATCCTTTCAGTTGCCGGTATCGTTATTGGGGTTGCCGGTGCGACAACAAATAACTTTGCTATTTTTATTTCGGGTATTTCAGGAATGCTGGCCGGTACGGTTTCGATGGCGATGGGTGAATACGTTTCGGTTAACACGCAAAAGGATGCGCAGCGGCGAGCAATCATGACCCAAAAAACGGCACTCAAAGATGAGTACGATAACGAATTTAATTTCGTGAAACAAAAATACATTGATGATGGTATCGATGAAGAACTAGCAAGTCAGGCGACCAGTGAGATGATGGCGCAGGATTCGCTAGTGACAACCGTACGCGAACGCTATGGCTTCGATGTTGGTGAATATACTAGTCCGTATGCTGCCGCGGTTTCATCAATGATTTCATTTCCAATTGGTTCTATTTTACCACTAGTTGCAATTACCATGTTACCTAATTCGATTCGAGTACTCGGTACTTTCATCGCTGTGGTGATTGCGTTGAGTGCAACTGGTTTTTCAGCTGCTGCGTTAGGTAATGCCAATAAACTTAACGGTGTTGTGAGAAACGTTGTCTCAGGCATTTTAACGATGATCGTGACTTACGTTATCGGCAGCCTAATTGGTGGTTAAAAGGGAGGACTTATTTATGAGTGAAATCGCAACAAAACCAACTAAGAAGCCCACCCAAACGATGGAAGAAAAGTTGAATACCTTACGTGCAGGTGTGTTGGGCTCAAACGATGGTATCTTAACTGTTGTCGGCGTGCTGTTTAGTGTGGCCGTCGCAACGACTAATCAATTTACAATTTTTATTGCTGGACTGGCCGATTTGTTAGCGTGTGCCTTTTCGATGGCATCTGGTGAGTACGCATCGGTTAGTACCCAAAAGGATACTGAAAAAGCCGTTGTTAGAACTGAAGAACGGCTATTAAAGACCAATTATGAAGATGAAGTTCAAGCTGTCATTAATCACTACACAGATCGTGGTGTGACGGAAGCTACGGCGACTAAGATTGCCAATGAATTGATGGCTAAAAAGCCATTGGAAACGGTGGTGAGTGTCAAATATGACTTAACCCTTAACCACTACATGAATCCGTGGAACGCTGCTTTTTCATCATTATTTTCAGCTGCAGCAGGCGGGGTCTTCCCATTGGCAGCCATGACATTGGCACCGGTTGGTTTTCAATGGCAGGCCACTATTCTAGCGGTTTGTTTATCGGTTGCCATTACTGGTTTTTTAAGTGCCAAGTTGGGTAATGGCCTAGTTAAGACAGCAATTATTCGGAATGTTATTGTGGGGATTATTACCATGATTATTCACTATGGTGTTGGGCTGATGCTGTAATTGGCACAATGATGAATTTAAAATAACTGTTAGATTTTAACTCAAAAATCTAACAGTTATTTTTTTGCATTTAAATAAAATTATAAATTAACCAGTTATTTAAAATTGTTTAACTAGAAATGCTGATATGGCGCGTCTAATACGAACTAATTCTAGCATCATGAAATTGCCATTAATGCGACAGTTTATTCTACGAAGAATGTAAGCTTACTCCTATTGTTTCAGCTTACGTGTGTCAGGTAAGATAAATCTGTTTCTTAAAACAATTAATTCGTGGAGGGGTTTCCTTGAGGCGCTTAAAAAGACTAAAAATGATCAGTCCAGCGGTTGTTGCTACGTTGGGCTGTGCCATAATTACGGGATGGCTAGTTTTTAGCACGCCGGTTCATGGTTATGGCAATAACGGTAGTTTTGATTGGTTATTGGCGACTAACGGTCTGTACTGGTTGAAGCCATCAAATCATGGTGGGGTAACGTCTCAACTGGGAATCATGAAGTATCATAATCCGCTTTACCTGTCACATTTAACGAGTCAAGATTTGGCCATTCAACTCGCAATTTGGTTTAACCGTGTGTTTTATAGTCAGCGATATTTTAACCTTGAATTTTTAGGTGCCGTTTATTTAGTGCTGTATGTCGGCAGTATCTTCCTTTTTTGCCGGGGACTGTTGGGTCAGCGACGACGACTGAGAGATTATTGTTTAGCTGGATTAGTCGTGATCGTACTCGCTGATACAGCCTTTACGCTGTACTTTAATTCATTTTATCCGGAAGCCCTGGCGTATATTTTGATGATTGCTGTAGTTGGCTTTTGTTTATATTATTTGCGATATAAAACTGGTAATAAATGGCGAATGGTCTTTTTTACTTTGCTGGCGGCGCTCTTATTATTAACACAAGAAAGTACCAGTTTACTCACGTTAAGCTTAATTCTAATGGGCGTGACGTTCTTAACACGCTCATCTCAATCAATGACTGTCGTGGTGATCATTGGCTTGTTGATGGTGGGTGGCTTTTCAGCAAATAACCTGACCCGTCAAAATCAAGCGGCAAATAAATTTCAGGCGTTATCACAGGGAATTTTGCTAAATCAAAGACCAGAACGAGCAGTCAAAACGGCTAACATCGAGCCTCAATTTTCACTATTGCGAGGTCAAGCCTACTTTCCGAATGCTTTCGCGGCCAGTTTACCGACAGATACGTTGATTCAACATCGCGTTATGAACCAGTATGACCTGCCATGGTTGGTGATGGCGTACGCTCGTGACCAACAACAATTCGAGACGTTACTAGATGCTTCTGCCACTAACCTAACCTTGATTAAGCGACAACAAGTGGCAACCGTTGCTAGTGGTTCAACAGCTCATCGCCAGTCTCTTACAACGAGTTTCATGCTTTTCAGTCAAAGTCTGGCCACCTTTTTTCCACGCAAGTACACCTTTGACTGCTTAATGGCGGGCATTGTGATTAGCGTTTATCTAATCGATATTTGGTTAAGGCGCCGTCATCATCACCCAATGGGTCGCGGTTGGCTCGTAATCGGGCTCATGACAGCCGTTATTTTGGTTCCAGTAATGAGTTTATTTTTGTATGGCATGGTTGATCTGGCCTCACATCTACTCATGGTCGTTTTAAGTTTAAGCCTTGGTGGTTTGGTTTTAGCCGCTGATTTAATGAATCATCGTTTATGGTGGAGGTGGGATAGATGAAGCTGATTGTTTTGTGGCGAGTATTGCTTGGCCTCATTTTGAGTATCGGGGTTGGTAGTATGACCACAGTGGCGAACGCCCAAGCCACAGCGAACCACCCTGCTAATATTTTACTAGTCTATGATTCACAAAATATTGCACAGCATGGTGATCGGACACTTGATTTAGTTCAGCGGGAGTTAACTGGGTTGAACTTATCGGTTACGACAATAAGATTGAGCGATTATCAGTCTGGAATGATTAACAACGGACACTACCAAGGAATCGTCACATTAATTAACTGGCCAAACGCAAGAATCAAGCAACGGGCTTTTATCAACGACCGGCGCCACTTTACCGGACCAAAGCTACATATTGGTGCATTACTGACTCAAGATGAGGAACGCGCGCTAGGCAAGGTTCAGTCTCAGCCACATCAGCAATTTCAGTTGCAATTCAGTCAGCAAAAACAGTGGTTAACGGCCCAAAAGAGTCTGCCGATTATTGAAAAATCGCCTTCAAGTGGGACTCAATTCGGAACACTCATGCCACAGACAACCCGACAGCGCAATTTACCCTTTGGCATTATTCGACACAATCAAGGTTTTTTACCGATAGTTGTACCAGATGGTGTGGCAGTGATGGCGACCGTGGGTTTGATGGCGCAATTGTTTAGTAGTGACGTACCGAGTCAAAAACCGTTGCTGGCGATTACGGATATTACGCCTTACACGAACGTCGCGCAGTTGCATCACTTGATTAAGGGACTTGTGCGCACCCGAACCCCATTTGCGTTAAGTGTCCGTAGTCTTGATCACAACACGGAATTGGCCGCCTTTTACCGCTTTACGCGCGAGTTGCAGTATGCACAACTACATGGTGGTGTGGTTTATTTCAGACCACCGCTTGAGACTGGTGTCCAGCGACTTACGCAGGCTGAATTGACAGCACTTTTTCGGCGACAGTTACATCAATTACGTGAAAAACACGTGTTACCAATTGGTGTCAGTGCCGCTGGTTTTTGGAATCAGTCGCTGAGTCGACAGCAAGCTGTTTTGAGCAGAGGAAATCACGCGCTGCTACTGCCAAATTCCGATATTATGGTGAACGCTAAGGCGCCATGGCAGTCATCAAAAATGACGCACAGCCGAGTTTTTACTTCTGGTAGCGTTGGTCTGCCGTTGCGAACAATTGAAACAGTATCTCAACCACGGCGATTATTATTTCGTGAACCTACAGTGCTACTACTGCGGATGCCAACCAGTGAAGTGGCCGTTAAATCAGCGCTTCAGCGATTACGGCAGCTGAATGTATCTTGGCTTGATCCGGCCAATTCGTCGGCAGCCATCCTTCATGTCGGTGCAACGCATTATCGTTATGAGGCTGGCCGGTACTGGATAAACGGGGTGGTGGTCCATGACTTGGGTACCAAACCTCAGCGACACGTTGTTGCCTCTCACCAAAAAGAATCAACGGTAGGGTTGAATCGAGTTATTGTCTGGCAAACAAAGGCCCTGATGTGGTTGTTCACCATTATTGGTCTCAGTCTGACAGGGCTACTTTGGTATGGCTGGCGAATTCAACGCCGGTTGTTTAGAAAGCAAAAAATGAGGGATTAGATGTTAAATTGGACGTTATTTTTAGCAATCATCGCAATTTGGGGCATCTTAATTGTGAACTTAATCTTAACGATTGCCGGCTACGTATATTACTTAAAGTGGCAGCGAGAGCCGGTGGTGACTTTGCCACAACGGGTACCGTTTGTTTCAATTTTAGTACCCGCACATAACGAAGCAGTGGTGCTTGAAAAAACCGTCATGGCGTTATTGGCAATGGATTATCCGCAGGACCGGTATGAAGTGATTATTATCAATGATAATTCAAGCGACCAGTCAGCTGCGTTGTTAGCTGCTTTGCAAACAAGGACAACTAATGGTCGCTTATCAGTGATCAACACAACGCCGCAAAACGGCGGTATTGGTAAATCGAATGCGCTTAATATCGGGTTAAAACAAGCTAAGGGGACCTTGATTTCGGTCTACGATGCCGATAATACACCTGAGGCCGCAGCCTTACGCAGTCTGGTGGCAGCCCTCTGCCACGATGCTAAGTTAGGCGCCGTCATCGGGAAATTTAGGACGCGAAATAAGGCGGCCAGTTGGCTCACCAAGTTTATCAACATCGAGACGCTGGCGTTTCAGTGGATGGCACAGGCTGGTCGACAGCAGCTCTTTCACCTGTGCACCATTCCGGGCACTAATTACGTGATTCGCCGTGACTTACTTGAACAGATTGGTGGTTGGGATGTTAAAGCGCTGGCTGAAGATACTGAAATTAGTTTTCGGGTATATCAAAACGGCTATCGAATTGGTTTTGAACCACACGCCGTCACTTGGGAACAAGAGCCCCAAACATTTGAAGTCTGGTTTCATCAGCGGACGCGTTGGGTGAAAGGTAATATTTACGTTATTGCAAAAAACGTTAGGCTGCTTCTAAAGCCAAGTGCATACCGAATCTGGTTTGATTTGATTTATTTTATGGCCACTTATTTTTTCCTAATGACCGCACTGGTTTTTTCAGACGTAATTTTTGTGCTATCAGTTGCCGGGATAGTCCACGTCACCCTTCAAGGGTTTAGTAACGTGGTCTGGGGATTAGCTATTTTGTTATTCATTTTGAGTACGTTTATCACGATCACAACTGAAAAGGGTGAAATGACCCTTCAGAATTTAGGCCTCATCTGCTTGATGTACCTCGCGTATAGTCAGATGTGGTTGCTTGTCGCAATTTATGGAATGGTGGGGTATAGCCGTGAACAAATTTTTCATCAACAAGCAACTTGGTATAAAACAAAGCGTTATCGATAGTGTCTTAGTCATCATGAGTCTGCTGGTGATGCTTGCGGTTACGACGTTGCCGGCCAGTGCCAAACAATACGTTCAGTCATTTCAAAACAACACGACGACCTTATCTGGACAAGCTGTGCAGGCAAATATGTACTTTGTCAAAATGGGTTACTGGCAGGTTGATCAAGCAACTCTTAACTTGAATTTTCAAGTGTCACAACTGACCAACCGACAAACCTCTGATATTACTGTAGCTGTGAATGGCATCACGTTCGATTCGTTTCGACCGAAGAAAACGACGGGGATGCAAACCCGACAAATTATCATCCCTAAACGTTTGATTCAGTCTCAAAATAATTTAAAAGTCAGCGGTCAGCTGCTAAATCAAGCTGGTAAGAAAATTGCTGTGGCGTCCCAAACACCGGCTAATTGGCTGACATTAGATCGTTCCAGTAACGTAAACTTTGATTATCGCATCAGCGAGCCAGATTTTCAGATTAGGTCCTATTACGCCCACTTAACTGGTGCGGATACCTTGGCGCATCATAAATCGGCAGTTTTGACGCCACCGGATGCGTCTGATGCTGAGCTGGCCGCCAGTACACGGGTTTTGATGGGATTATCCCGTTTTGTCACTTCTGAAGATCAAATAGTGCCGATGCTTCCTTTGAAGAAGTCGGTTGACTTGCATGATTATCAAGTCATGGTGGCCAGGGCAGATCATTTACCGGCCAGTTTGCAACGGCAGGTGTCTGCGAACCAACTCCGGCACCATGCAGTCATTAAGTGCGTTAAGCAAAAAGGACGGCAGTTCTTATTAGTAACGGCATCTTCAACTGAATTATTGAACCAAGCGGCCAAGTACATTGCCAATCAAGAATTGATGCAGCAAACGAAATCACCGGTTAAGCTGATTACCAAAGGGACTCGGACGACGACTTCCGTACAACATTTTCAGAACCGACAACCATTAACGATGATGGATAATCAGGTCACTGGCACGGGCCGTCACGTGGTCACTTATTTTGTGCAGATGCCCAATAGTCAAACTAACGCGATTGATGCAACAATCAACCTGGATTTGAGGTATGCGCAAAACCTGAACTTTAAACAGTCGATGGTCACAATCAAAGTGAATGACCAAACTATCGGTAGCCGGCGATTGCACGCAAGTCATGCCGATGGTGATCACATTCAAATTAAATTACCAGCCAAGATGGCATTACCAAGTACGTTTACAGTTCAAGTCATTTTTGATTTGGTGATGCCTGGCAAGGTAACGGCAAAATCCCGACAGACGCCATGGGCGACAGTCTTAAGGCAATCATACGCAAAAATTCCAGACCGTCCAGGCAACACCCTGTTGTTTAATAATTACCCAACGTTATTTATGGCCGACCGGGCGGTAAAAAATATGGCCTTAATTCGGCCACAACGGATGACCGATACGGACTTTGCAACACTCACCAATTTAATGAGTCTCATCGGGACTTACGCCAAGCAAAATACCGGTCAATTAACGATATATCAGCAAACGCCATCCCGAAATAACTTGGCTCATTCTAATGTGATTGCCTTTGGTACACCACAAGCAACGCCATTCATTCGACAATTGAATTCAAACTTATACTTTCAGTTCAATCATCAAGCAACGGCTTTTAATGGCAATGAAAAACTCAGTTTAGAATCAGAATACGCTAAACATATCGGGACCGCTCAGCTATTGCGATCACCTTATAATTCACGACGAGGGTTATTAGTTGTGACCGGACCACATCGCGATGATGTATATCGAGCCTCGACTCAACTTAATCGGCAAATAAACGTGGCGCAGTACCCACAAACGGATGCAATCGTTGTAGATGAGGATAACCAGCACTTTAGTTATCGATTTAAAAAACGAGCTGTAATTTACCCCACTAGTTTTAAGGCTGCAGCCCATCATTATCGGACCTTCTGGCTGTTTGTCGGTGTTGCCACGGTGATTTTATTGATATTCGGGATTGTGGCGATTCGGCTCACGCAACAAAATGGTTTTTGGACAAAGGGGGACCAAACGGATGAATAATCAGGATCATAATCAAACAGGTCTACAAGCAGACGTTAGCTTTGTAGCTTTTCTAACACTTCTTAGTCTAATGGTGATACTAGTAAGTGTTACACCCGCTTTTACCTGGAGTATTGCGTACACTGCCGTTACGGTTGTAGTCGTTTTGATCACTTATTTTAACGGTATTATGGCGGGATTATTGAGTAACTTGGCCTTTATTTTTCTACAGATTGCCGTGACGGCTTACTTTAACTTTAAATTACACCAGGTTGTGCCCACTAAAATGATGCTCTGGCTGATTTTACCAGGGTTGTTATCGATTGCGGTTGCGATGATGGTCAACCGACAGCAGCGACTTCGCGCGTATAATCGGTTTCTGCGTGCGCAATTAACGGAACGGGGAACCTTTGATAGTCAGACCCACTTGCGGACAATTGTGGCATTTATGACTGACGCGCGCGTATACGTGGCCAATCATCGACAGTATGATTTACCAGTTGCAATGATTGTGCTTAGGATTCGGTATTATCCAGAGTTGAAGCGATTAATGAGCAGCCAACAACAACAAACGTTAATTAGGGTCATTACCACTAGCTTAACCGCCGTCGCACAGGATAACGACTTAACGTACTTTCTTGACGCACACCATCCAACTTGGGGGATGTTACTGCACGCGGATAAGAATCGTGCACAACAGTTGGTTTTGAAGATTAAAGCGGCCGTTAACGCACAATTACAACAAAATGAAAGCATGCAATCCCTCGATGTATCTCTCATTGCTGGCGTGATTGACTGGGATGCAACGTTAATGCATTCACCGCATGATTTGCTTCAGTCTGGTATTCGAGAAACTGAGTATGATGTTTGACCAACAAAAAAGCTGTGATGCAGGCTACATCACGGCTTTTATAGAAATCGTTAAATTAATGGTTATTCGGGTTAATGTAACCCATCGCAGTAAAGCGCGGTTCATCGCGGCCTTCAGTGCGTTCTTGATCAACCGCCAGTTGAGCAACCATGTTTAAATAGTTGAACGGGAAGTCAAAGTTTGGCTGGAAGAGCATGTCAACGAATGCAAGGTCGTCAATGGTGTTGTTGTTTTGAATAGCAACCGAAATGGCGTTTGCTGATTGGGTGATCTCGTGCTTGCTGAGTAATTGGGCGCCCAAGACACGGCGATCATCACGGTCATAGACGAGGACGATGGTGAGCGCATCAGTGGATGGCATGTATTCTGGTCGCCAAGTACCTTCATAGGTAACACTTGCAGCGTTGAGTCCAGAATTAAGTGCGTGTTGAAGCGTTAAACCAGTGGTAGCCAGTGTGTTGCCATAGAGTTCAAGGGCTGAGCTGGCCTGGGTACCAATGTAAGGGTGTGTGTGCCCGAAGATGTTGTGAGCAACTAACATACCTTGACGAATGGCACTACTTGCAAGAGGCGTGTAGGCTGGCTGTCCGGTTGGATTGAAACGGACCATACAGCAGTCACCAGCGGCGTAGATATCTGAATCAGACGTTTGTAAGTAACGGTTGGTGAGGAATGAACCGTGTTTTTCAATGTCGACTTGACCAGCTAACAAGGACGTATTCGGTGTAAACCCAGTGCTGACAATGGCAACGTCAGTCTTGAAATCACCTTGATTGGTTTCAATCGTGATTTGACCATCTTAATCACCTGTAAAGGCGGTTACTTCATGCTCAAGGTGAATATCAACGTTGTGGTCTCTCAATAAGTTGACAGCCCACTCAGACATGTTATCGTCAACGTAGTTATTTAATACCTGCTTACGGCTTTGGAACATGGAGACGTGGTGACCAGTTTCAGATAGAGCCTCAGCGAATTCAACACCTGCATACCCAGCACCAATAATTGCAATGTTGTGGTATTCTTTGGCGGCACTGTAGATAGCTTGGGCTTGTTGATAATTCTTGCACAACAGCACGCGTGAGTTATCGATACCAAATAATGGTGGTACGAGCACTGAAGAACCAGTAGTCATAATTAGCTTGTCGTAAGTATCAGTGAAGATGTCACCATTCGTCATATTGGCAACTTGAATCTGGTGATGAATGGCATCAATTTTGAGAACATCATGATTATCACGAACTTCAGCGCCCATTTCGCGTAGTTCTTGAGGTGAGGAATAAAACATGTCCTCGAGTCGTTGAACCTTGCCTTCAAGATAAAGAGAGATACCGCAAGATAAAAACGAGAAGTTATCTTTGCGTTCGTAGATGGTTAGTTCGGTTTCGGGATGGTTTTTCATAATTTCTGTTGCTGCAATTGTACCAGCGTGGGTACAGCCAACGATAATAACTTTCATTTTTAAAACTCCTTATTTCGTGAATTTTCGGGAATAACGACGGAAATTAAGTGAAACGTTCAAAAAACTATTTTATAAATGCTATAATCAGAGTGAACCATTTGGAGTGTGGCGAGAAAAAAGGGGGGCTTCACCGTGTACCGGTATTTTATCCAGCCACAATTGAATAAATTTACCAATTCACTGGTCGGCTATGAGATGTTGATTCGCAAATACGATGATCAGCACTGGAAGCTACCGCAGAACTTCGCGGCGATTTCGGTCGATGAACAGGTGAACTTACTTAAACAGACTGCCAACCGATTAGGATTAAAAGTTGGTTCAATCTCGTTTAACCTTAATCGCAGCCAATTCATTGACGATCACATGGCTGAAGCCCTCATTCAAGCCCAACATGAACTTTACCCAGTAAAACTTATTATAGAAGTCACTGAGGAAGAAAGCGACCAACTCGTCCCGGAAGAAGCATTGGTGGCCCAAGCTAAACAGTACGCCGAAAAAGGGGTACAAATCAGTTTGGATGATGTGGGCAGTGGGTTCAATACCTATAATAACATTAAACCACTGCTACCATACGCGGATGAGATAAAGTTCGCGATGCAAAACTTTCGCCGCGAAACCCGCGAAGGTGAAATTGTCGATCAATTGCAATTTTGGAAAGAAGTGGCTTCTCGGTATCGAATTCGGATGGTCGTAGAGGGAACTGAAACGGCTGAGGAAGATGAGTTACTCAATAAACTTGATATCTCATATCGTCAGGGTTATTTTTATGGTAAACCTCATCTCGTGAAATTGGAATAGCAAAATAAGAATAATGTTCAAGCCTTCACATATTGATTGTTCGCAATCTTTGTGTAAAGGCTTTTTAATTTTGCAAATATGAGTCAATGTGATTAAGCATGGCAGGCAATCACAGGTTCTGAAATTTATAGGTAATGACGAAGAGCGTGCTGGAATATAAAAAGATTGTCGCTTTCCGGATTGGAAAACGACAATCTTTCTCAACTTCGGTATCAACCATAATTGGGTTTGATTCGAAGTTACAAGCCTATTTTGTTAATCAACCTTAACTTTGCCATGGAACTTAACAAAGTACAGAATTGTCATAATGGCGAGGAAAACGACCCCAACGATAATCGAAATCCGGGTTTCGGGATTGAAGAACATGAAAACCAACGTTAAGAGTAAGAAGAATAACGTCAGGTAATTTGACCAAGGCGATAACGGCATTTTGAACGGATGCTTAGCCATTTGGTCGCGGTGTTGCTTACGGAATTCCAACTGACTGATTAAAATCACGAACCAAGGAATCATACCAGGTAGCACACTCGAACTGTAAACCATCACGAAGACGTTATCAGCATCTTTGAAGAAGATTGGCATGATGAAGTCTAAAACGACTCCAAGAAAAATACCAAGTGAAATGGCAACCACTGAGTAGAATGGCACACCATGACGGTTCAACTTCAAGAAACGCTTTGGTAATTGGCCGTTGTTAGCTAAGGTGAATGACATCCGGCTAGCACTGTAAATTCCGGAGTTGGCTCCAGAAAGGGCTGCGGTGATCACGACGAAGTTAATGATGGATGCGGCTGCGGTAATTCCAATCTTAGCAAAAGTTTCAACGAATGGTGAACCAACGTTGTTCAGTTCGTTCCATGGGTAAATACTGAGGATCACGAAAATCGCACCAATGTAGAAAATCAGGATTCTAAAGACAGTTGAACGAATTGCTTTAACTAACGTTTGTTGTGGGTTTTCAGCTTCACCGGCAGTGACCCCAATCAACTCGATGCCTTGATAGGATGCCAACACAATTGATAACGCGAAGATGAACCCTTTAAAACCACCAGTAAAGAAGCCATGACGCCAGATGTTTGAAATGCCAATTGGGTGGAAGCCGTTGCCAAGTCCGAAGACAATGAGGCCAAGACCAACAATAATCATTAAGATGATGGTGACCACCTTAATTAAGGCAAACCAAAACTCCAGTTCACCAAACATCTTGACTGAAATCAAGTTGGCTAAGCAAAGGAAGGTGATTGCAACAATTCCTGGTATCCAAGCTGGTAGTCCGGGCCACCAAAATTCGAAATAACCGCCAATGGCAATCATTTCACTCATCCCAACGACCACAAATTGGAAAATGTTGCTCCATGCGGTCAAATACCCAGCTAAGGGGTGAATGTATTCAGTTGCGAATTTTGAGAAAGAACCCGTATCCGGATCGACATAGAGCATTTCCCCTAAAGCTCGCATGATTAGATACAAGAAAACGCCAGCGATTGCGTAGGCGATGAGGACGGATGGTCCCGTCCACTTAATGGTGGATGTGGCCCCCATGAAGAGTCCAACACCAATTGTTCCACCGAGCGCAATCATTTGCATCTGACGTGCACTTAATTTTCGTTTCATAATTTCTAATCCCTTTCACATAAATATGATGTTTCCCCCGAATGTTGCCTAAACAACAGCAGATGTGAATCGTGCTGAGCGTGAGATATCAAGATTAGATTGGGAAAGGCTAGCACTGACAATGATTATAACATTATTATAATAGTGGATCAGACCGCTACATAACGCTGTAAATGACCACATAAGCCCCGCATATGGACAATTCAAACCTTGATTGTCCGGTTTGCGGGGCTTATGTTTGGGAGCTAGTCGGTTAATTTCCCGCTCTCATCAGTATTTATTAGTTTTGTATGAGAATAATGTTACACGAATTTAGGCCTTAACGCAAATAAAAATGCAGGGAGAAAACGCTTTGAACGGTGTCGTTGGCCTGGAAAAACAGTCACTTTTCGATTGAATGGTTGTTTAAACAACGCATTTCGTTGTGATGACAACATTCAGTTAGTGTAAAATGAGGGTAACGATCTTTGGGTAGGGAGGCGTGCGGACGATGCTTGAACAACATCAACTCTGGCAAGACTTAACTTGGGTGGCGGTCGATGATCCAGATCATCGAGACTTGGAACGATTGCGTGATGATTATCAGATCTCCAAAAAGTACCTTATGTATATGAAAGATATTCGGGAACGGGCGCGCTTCGATTATGATGCGCAGACCGACTGTGGTTTATTAGTGTTTCGGTCAGTTAATCATGGTGAACAAGGTGAGGATAGTGCGGAATATTTAGAAACTGTGCCGTTTTGTCTTATTTTCAAGAACAATTTGTTAATTACGGTGACGCATCCGCATAATGCCTATATCATAACGGATATCAGAAACGTGATTGGAGACCTTAAGCAGCGTTATTCCGAACCAAACGAGAGTCTGTTTACAGTGGCTTTTAACCTATTATTTAAATTAAATGAGGATTATTTAGATCGAATTGATGAGATGAATAAGGCTAGGGAAGGGTTGGAAACTTTCCACAAACGACCAAGTAACAAACAAATTAGTCAGTTATCTAACCTTGATAAACGGCTGGTTTACCTCAAGACGGCTGCTAATAATAACGTGATTGCGATTCGACAACTGCAGGTAATGTCGGATGCGGAGGACGATCCGCTGAAACTATCAGCGGCTGAAATGCAACACCTAAAGGACTTACGAGTTGAAGTCGAACAGAGTCGTGAGATGGCTAATATTGCGGCTGAAATTGTGGAACAGGTCGTTGGCAGTTACAGTAACATCTTGGATAATAGCATCAATAATACGATGCGTCTTTTAACGGTTTGGTCCCTGGCGTTAGCCGTCCCGCCAATTGTATCTGGGTTCTGGGGGATGAATATGCCGTTACCTCTGGTTAAAGAATCCTGGGGCTGGCTTTTCTCCATCTTCATCTCAATAGTGCCAATCGCGATATTGATGTGGTATTTAAAGTGGCATCATGATATTTAAAAAAGTTTTGAAAGGTGCTTGACGAAGTTCAGATTCGGGTATATATTAAAGCCACATTAATTATTGATGAGAAAATAAATGCGATGATGAGGAGAGTAAACGTTAACGAACTGTCAGTGAGTTCCGGTAAGTGTGAAGGAATCAGCTAGTTAACGGCGAAAGTAACCTTTGAGCAGCGAATGCGACGTTTGGAAGTGTTCGCGGTGAGTCCGCCTTACTGGACTAGCGTATCGTTACGATGGTAGCCGTACGCGAAAAGGTGACGTTTGTGAGAACGTGACAAATTAAGGTGGTACAGCGCACAAAGCGCCCTTGTTCAAGTGATGAGCTTGAACAAGGGCGCTTTTTCTTATCAAATACAAAAAAATTGGAGTGTGATTTTAATGGAATTTGCAATGATCGGTGCAGGTGCAATGGGTTTACGTTACGGTATTTTACTTCAAGAGGCAGGCAACGATGTGACGTTCATCGACACGTGGCAGCCACACATTGACAAGATTCGCGAGCAAGGTGGCGTCTATGTTTCACGCGACCATCAAGATCGACATCTCACACCAATTAAGTTGGAAACACCTGAAACCTATCATGGGGATCCAGACATCTTAATTTTCTTTACGAAGCAAATGCAATTGGCTGGGTTCCTCGAACGGTGTGAGCATTTCTTTAATGACAAGCAATATGCCTTCACTTGTATGAATGGGATGGGGCACATCGAAAAATTACAGCAGTACTTTGCCGATGATAAAATTATCGCCGGAACAGCCTTGATTGCTACTGTTTTGAACGGCCCTGGCGACGTTGATTTCATGGGCAAGCGTGGCGCCGGTAAGATGAACATGGCCAACTTGACTGAAAAGCCAGATGAGATGACCCACCGGTTATTTGACGAACTGCAAAAAGCACAGATGAATCCAACCCTGACAACGAACTTCAAGGGAACTTTAATGACCAAAGTTATTTTTAACTCTGTTATTAACACGTTGTGCACGTTGTTTGAAATTCAAATGGGCGAATTTGGTAACTTTGAAAAAGCCTATGATTTAGGCCGACAATTAATTGATGAAGCCTATGATATTTGTGAGCGTGCAGGCATTACACTGGTTTCAACCCGGGATGAGGAAATGACTGCGCTCGATATCAATACGCGAATCGATATGCCACTGCACTACCCATCCATGTATCAAGATATGATTCATGATCGCCCAACCGAAGTTGATTACATAAATGGTTATATTGCAGATTTAGGTCGTCAATACCACTACGAAGCCAAAACCCACCTCTTCTTAACCAACTTAGTTCACTTGTCCGAATATCACCACGAAAATCAGCGTCGTGAACGTGAGGCAGCTGAAAAGAAGGCGACTCAAACGGCGTAAAAACCGAGCGGATGAATCTGATAGTGTTGATTCATCTCGTTTAGGGTATCGAACAGGCTGGCTTGTTGGTCAGCCGTAATTGAAATTTCAATGTAGAACGCATAGATGCCAATTTGCTGACGAGTTGGCAATGACATGATGGTCACTAAATTGAGTTTTGACTGAGCTAAGTAGGAAAGGATCTGATAGAGCACACCCGGTTCCTCCGTTGGTGGTGTGATGAAAAGTGGATACTTATAGGTGCGTTGTGTCGCACCGACAGTCGACGTAACTGGTAGAACCAGTGGCGCCGGCTTTTTTTTGAAAATGATGAAGCGCGTGGCGTTATCATCTTGGTCGGCAACATTATCTAATTTGAATGGGAACTCTTGAACCGCCATTTGTGATTGCGGGATGATGGCAGCATCGCCTGGTTCACCGGATTGTAATTTTTCGACAGAAATCATATTGCTAGAGGTGGTGATGATTTGAGCGTTGGGCAACTGACTTAATAGTTTTTGGCACTGCCCCTCGGTTTTAAACTGCGCAAATATGCGTTTAATATCAGTTAATTGGGTCACTCGACCGGCCAAGCCAAAGTTAACGGGGACGGTCACTTCGCCAATTTCGGTGACGTCTGCCACTTGCAGGCGCTGCAACGTTGCCAACACGAACCCGTCCAGTTGATTCTCTAGCGGTAACAAGCCAATACCATCTGGTTCAACTGCCTGATAGACTTGGTCAAAGGTGGCGTGGTAATCGAGCTCAATATCGGTGATGGGATGTTGTTTAAGGTAAGCTTTAGCGGCCGCGTCGGCAAAAGTGCCGGCCGGACCGAGAACGGAAAACTTCATATTATCGTAACTTCCTTTATGGTTAGTTTGGTTTTATTATACCAGTTCATTGGCCTAATAAGATGATGATCAGCTGTGTCGGGATGTGGCACTGTCTTGAATTTACTCAGGCATATCATTAACTAATTGTGCACAATCAGTGTTAAACTATGATAGTAAATTAAAACGGAGGTGGCATAATGACTGAATTAACCATGAGTTCAGACGTCCAAGCACGCTTATCAAAACGACTGGGCGAACATTCACAATTAATTTTAGACTTTGACGACGGTGTGGGGGCTTACTCCAAAGTGGGCGTTTGCTCCTTAGACGTTAGCTTTCGTTTATTGATCGTGGATGAGTCACAAGCTGTTGATCCAGTTTACGATGATAAACTAACGAGTCCTTTAGGTGACGTGTTGATTAAGGGCTACGCTGCCAATTTTGTGGATGAACATCCACGATTAGAAGCCAACAAGTTCGGCTTGATTAGCTTGGTGACGGATACTGGTGTGGTAGACACAAACGTCGAAATTTTGGATAACGTTGTATTAGCAAACTAAATTTGATGATGTAGTGAATATTTTCCTTAGACAGGCTAATTTTGATAATTGGCCTGTTTTTTGTTTGAAATTTGTTTGATTAATCGAACTGATCATAGATGGTTTGTAATGTTTTTTGCGAATGTTTGTTGGAACGAGAACGGAGTCTAGCAGTATTTGGCCGTGGCACTGGAAGCCGCTGAGACCCGGTTTTTGAGGCTCAGCGACGAGGTGGAAGACACATCGTTTTTTGGATGTGGCTGAAGCCGGTCCCACAGCAACGGCCAAATACTGCTAGACGTAGTGGCAGTGGCAATGTACTTCTCAATAATTGAAAAAACCGGCCTCCATGTACTGAAGGTCGGTTCATAAACCATTAAACGTTCAAAACTTTGTTCAAAAAATCCTGTAAACGTGGATTTTGCGGATGATTAAAGATTTCATCCGGCGTCCCTTGTTCTTGAATATTGCCATCATCCACGAACACAACGCGGTCGGCAACTTCCTTGGCGAAGCCCATTTCGTGGGTGACCACGATCATGGTCATCCCTTGTTGGGCAAGGTTCTTCATGACTTCGAGCACGTCGCCCACCATTTCAGGGTCAAGGGCCGAAGTTGGTTCGTCAAATAACATGACGTCAGGATTCATCGCGAGGGCGCGGGCAATCGCTACCCGTTGTTGTTGACCACCTGAGAGGGACTGCACAGTGGCATCAAACTTTGATTCCAGGCCAACCGTTGCCAGTAACTTTTTGGCTTGTTCAGCAGCTTCTGCCTTGTTTTCTTTTTTCAACTCAACCGGTGCTAACATGATGTTTTCGCCAACGGAGAGGTTATTAAATAAGTTGAAGTGTTGAAATACCATGCCGATGTTTTCGCGCACTTTATTGATATCGGTCTTTGAATCAGCAATGTCCATGTCATCGATAATAATTGAGCCTGATGTGGGTTCCTCTAATTTATTAAGGGTGCGCAGAAAGGTACTTTTACCAGAACCCGAAGGACCAATGACAACGACCACTTCATTGTTTTCGACGGATAGGTTGATGCCCTTGAGTACTTCATTGTCGCCGTAAGTTTTAATTAAATCCGTTACTTTTACTTTTGTACTCATAGTCGTGTTCTCCTTTGAACCCAGTTAGATAACCATGTTAAGAGAGTGATGATGACGAGGTAGATGACCGCGATGATGGACCACACCTTGAAGCCCTCCAAGTTTCTGGCAATGATAATTTTACCGGTTTGTGTTAACTCTAAGATACCAATAATGGAAAGAATTGACGTATCTTTTAGGGTAATAATGAATTGGTTGATAAATGATGGAATCATAATTCGAATGCCTTGTGGCAGGATGATACGGCGCATGGCCTTGCCAAACGGGAGCCCCAGACTACGTGCTGCTTCCATTTGACCACTATCGACAGCGTTGATACCGCCCTTAACAAAGGCGGCAATGTAGGCCCCTTCATTAAACATCAGCGTGATAATCCCGGCAACGAAAGCAGGAATTTTTTGTCCCGTTAAGCTTGGGATCCCAGTATAAATAAAGAGGGCTAACACTAGTAATGGTAAACCACGGAAAACGTAAATCAAAGTTGTTGATACACCGTTCATGAATTTACTTGGTACAACGCCCATCAAACCAACGAGTACGCCGAATAGGGTGGCAAAGAAAATCGCTACGATGGTGAGCCAAAGGGTTTCTTCAAACCCGCTGATTAGAGCACTCTTGTTTTGCTTTAACAGGCCAATGATACTTCGATCAGAAGCAGAATCGGAACTCTTCGTTGTGCCCAAATACTTTTGAGTGATTTTATCGTAGGTCCCATTTGCCTTCAAATCAGCAAGCCCCTTGTTAAACAGCTTGAGGAGCTTTTGGTTCTTACCCTTTTGAACAGCAAAGCCATATGAACCGCTCTCGGCTGGTTTTGTCACGATTTTAAGTTTGGTCCCTTGCTTGATCCCATATTGCATAACGGGGGAATCTTCAAAACAGGCGGCCGAGTTACCAGTCATGACGTCTTCGTACATATTATTAGAGTCATCGAAGGTAACGATTTTAAACCCGTATTTTTTTTGAATGCTTTTAGCATAGTCCGCACCAGAAGTACCGGTCTTGACGGCGACCTTTTTACCACGAAGCTGACTGAGTTTAGTGACCGAACCCTTTGGCTGAACGGCCATGACCACACCGGATGTGAAGTAAGGCTTTGAAAAATCAAAAGTGGCTTCACGTTCCTTTGTGATCGACATCCCGGCAATGACACCGTCGAGTTGGCCAGACTGGACAGCTTGAACAGCAGCGTTGAAGCCGACTGGTTTAATGTTAACCTTGAATCCTTGATCTTTAGCAATGGCACGCATCAAGTCCATATCAATCCCAACATACTTGTTCTGCTTGTTGGCAAATTCAAATGGTGGGAAGGTGACGTCCGTTCCAATTTGGTAAGTTGTGGTTGCCTTCGCCGGTGTAGTGCTGAACCCTAATGTTACTAAGAGGGTGATCAGAACCGCTAAACCGCTCACAACCGATGCAAAGCTGCGTTTCATACTGAGCCTCCTGAGATCATGTTATAAAAGCTAACATGTATTATGGCAATATCATAGCAGAAATGCTGCCGCATGTATAGCACAATGTTGGAATCTGATGATAACTAAGTCCGATTTGAATTGATTTTCAAAGTGTGATTTAATTTAATCTTAATGAGACTTTTAAATTACATAGATTGTGAGGTTGCCTAGGCAACTTTTACTCACACCACCATGTTGAAGGAGGAAACGATTTGAAGTTTGAAGAATCTAAGGTTTTACAGCAATTACCGAAACAGTTCTTTGCCAGTTTAGTTGCAAAGGTCAACGCCAAAGTTGCGTCAGGGGCGGACGTTATCAATTTAGGACAGGGGAATCCTGACCAACCGACACCAGATTTTATTGTCAAAGCCATGCAAGAAGCGACCGCAGATCCGGCAAGCCATAAGTACTCTCAATTTCGGGGCATGCCTAATTTAAAGCAAGCGGCTGCTGATTTTTACCAACGTGAATATGGCGTTGAGCTTGACCCTGAAAAGGAAGTCGCTATTTTGGGTGGCTCCAAGATTGGTTTGGTTGAGTTACCATTTGCACTTTTAAACCCAGGTGACACCATGCTGTTACCTGACCCCGGTTACCCCGATTATCTTTCAGGGGTGGCATTAGCGCAGGTTAAATTAGCATTAATGCACTTATCTGCTGACAATCATTACCTACCAGATTACCAAAAACTGGATCCAGCAACGGTTGACCAAGCCAAATTAATGTATCTCAATTACCCGAATAACCCTACCGGTGCGATTGCGACACCTGATTTTTACAAGCAGACGGTGGCTTTTGCTAAGCAGCATCAAATTGGGGTCGTCCAAGATTTTGCGTATGGTGCGATTGGTTTCGACGGTCAGCGACCAGCTAGTTTCTTACAGACACCCGGCGCCAAAGAAGTCGGTATCGAGATGTACACGTTATCGAAGTCATATAACATGGCTGGGTGGCGGATCGGCTTTGCGGTCGGTAACGCCGACATGATTGAAGCCCTCAATCTGATTCAAGATCACTTGTTTGTATCTGTTTTCCCAGCCATTCAGGATGCAGCCGTTGCAGCCTTAAATAGTGATCAATCAAGCGTCAAGGCGCTCGTTGCCCTATACCAGAAGCAACGTGATCAATTCTATGCAGCTGCACGCAAAATTGGCTGGGAACCTTATCCATCTGGCGGGGCCTTTTATGCTTGGATGCCGGTACCAAAGGGATATACGAGTGAAAGCTTTGCGGATCTTTTATTGGATAAGGCTGCCGTGGCGGTCGCACCTGGTACGGGGTTCGGTGCTAGCGGTGAAGGTTACGTCCGGGTCGGTTTGTTAATTGACGAACCACGCTTTACTGAAGCTTGCGAACGAATCGGTAAACTTAACCTGTTTTAAAGGGACGTAAACAATTATTTAATGAAAGGCCGTCAGCATATCACATAAAAAGGCGTTGCAACTTCCGGGATTGGAAAGCTGCAACGCCTTAGTTGTGTTTGTGGACCGCGGGAACGGTCCAGACTTGGAATGGTGTGTGTGAAACTATAATATAGAAGGTTTTTAAAAATTTGTTACCATCAATTAACGATTAACGTGGAGATAAACGGCGCCCATCCCTTTGTCAAAGGTAGCTTTCCAATCACCCTTAGTGAGTGATTCAGGTAGTAGGAAAGTGCCGCTTGAAACCCGTTGGCCAGCCTTTAGTGGCATGCCTTGATCTTCAAGCTTTTTAACCAACCATTGTAGTGAATTGAGTGGGTTACCGAGCACCTCTGAAGAGGCACCATCTTTGAGCTTTTTACCGTCATGGAATAGTTCACAAGTGACATGAGCTAAATCATCAGTGGTTTCAAATAACTTGTCGGTGTCTGCTTCTTCACCGTAAACTACGTAGCCGCCAACAGCTGCGTCAGACATGACCATATACTTCGATAGGCTTGGGAACCAGTCACTGAAACGTGAGTCCGGTACTTCAACTGCGGGCGCAACCGTCGTTTTGTGGAAGAGATCTTCAAGTGAATCATTAGCTGAAAGATCTTCCTTAGCGGTAAACATCATTTCAACTTCAGCGAGGGGTTCCATGACTTCGCTTGCTTCAACCGTATGTGGTGATTTAACGAAGTGACTCTTTAACTGCGCACCGTATAATGGTGAGTCTGAGTCGAACATATCTTGGGTTTGCTTACTGGTTAGTGACACTTTGTAGCCACCAACTGCCTCGTTCTTGTCTTCAGTGAGTTGACGTTGAACGCGGTAAGCGGCTTCTTCTGTGTCAACGAAGCCATCGTAATCAGCTTCGGTTAGTGGCTTGTGGGTGGTGTAGGCGTTAAATAGATCCTTTGCTAACTTAGCTTCTTTTTCTGATAAGGTTTGTTTGCTTAATACTTGTTCACTCATGGGCGAGACCTCCAAAATTATGTTTGTTATGTGATGTCAATCAATAGTGCTATGTGTGTAAAACATTATGTGTTGTTGCATATGTGTGAAATATGGTATGACTAACTTGTTGGTACAATATGTGTTGAGAAATCGTTGTTACTATGTGTGTTATGTGTGACTCACCCTAATTTGGCGAGTTCAATGAGAAATTGCGCTTCATTGACGCTATGTGTTAATACAATATGTGAAATCTGAATGTCGCTATCGTCTGTGCTCTTAATGCCAACTTCCAATTGTCCTCACCACCTTTAATGTTCGTTAGTTAAATTTAGAAACGAAAAAGCGTCCTTACTGCAAACTCGTTGCAAGTAAGGACGCTTTCACGTGGTACCACCTTAATTCGAAATTTCATTACTGAAATAACCTCTCACGTACGGCAAAAATGCGATACGCTTGGCACGATAATGGGTGCACCCAATGTGTTCTACTTCGGCTTAGCCGGTTCGGCACACAGCTCAGAGATGATCATCGCACTCGCTCGTCATTGCCTCACACCAAACGGCAACTCTCTTGATCCGAAACGGGATTGATGTTTCTCGTCAACGCCTTTCATCTAAATTTAATGATTGGTATCAATCTACACCCTGAATTATGGCTTGTCAACACTTAAATGTGAAAAAGGTGAGAAAATATTTTACTTGAGTTGTACAATGCTCAAGAACAAGTAGTAGGGATTCTTTTGACTGTCACCTCCGGTCACCAGTGGCCTTTTCAGTTAGTGGCTGTGGGACCGGCTTCAACCGCTACGCGTTTTACGCCTCGGTTTTGAGCCTCATCAAAAAGCAATGAGTCTCAAAAGCCGTCCAGTCGCAGTAAACGCTAAAGCGTCAACTGCGACTAATCACTGCCATTAACTGAAAAGACCACTGGTGACACTACGGTTAACAAAGCGCATTGAAGGCCGCCAAATGGTGAGACATGTCCGTTGTCATTGTTTTTCAGAGCGGTGGATGTGAATGAATGTGTCCTAGTATTCAGAAAACAAAAAGTTAAATGATTTACTTTGTAACGGGAACGAAGGCCTAGTGACCGGTTGACGTAGCAGCGATAAGTCTGACTTAGTGCGTTTCGCACTTAGTCAGACTGGACGGTTCTAAGACTCGGTCCTTGAGGCTTAGAGCCAAGGCGGAAAACACGAAGTGGTTGCAGCCGGTCCCGTAGCAACGTCAACCGGTCGCTAGGCCGTAGTGGTAGTGGGCGAAAAATGCCATTTAATGTCACGATTTACCATAAGTAATTCTAAAGAATGCGCACAACCAAGCCAGTTCACGCAACAAACGACACATTATGTTATACTTTGTACAAATAAATTTGCTAACTAGATCAAAGTGAGGATAAGCCTGTGAAACTATCAAAATTTCTGTTGGGAACAACAATTGGGTTGGCTGCCGGGTTAGCTGCCCTCTATTTCAAGCGTGATACCCGGGCACTTGCACCGGCTGTTAAGGCGAATACAAAGTTATTTGATGACTTTTCGGCAGTCGATTTAGGCGAATTCACTGATCATTTAACCGTTGCGGCTGCTGATCCGTCAGCTCTGGTGCTGGCACAGCAACAAGAGGATTATGTCAGTGAAGGGACGCTGACGACACCACCATTTGACTTGCCGTTATTTAAAAACTTAGTTGCTTCTTGGAATGCACTAACGCCAGCAGGGACTGCAGTTGAAGTCGAAGCCCGGGTTGGTGTTGATGGCTACTGGTCGGAGTGGCATAGCTGGGGTCGTTGGTCAACCAATGCACCAAGCTCTAGCGTCGTTGATGATAATGATGATCCACGGGCCAGTGTCGATACAGATACACTGACTGTAAAGGCAGGTTCGGCTTCGCAAGCACAATTGAGAGTTCATTTATACTCGAATGATAGTCAACAAACACCAGTTTTAAAATTGGTTGCAGCCAGTGTTAAACCACTACAACGTGATTTGATGGTTGATCACCATGATGTTCAAGTTGACCGGGTTATTCCAGCGCCCGCTTATTCGCAAGAGATTCGTGATCCAAAGTTGGCACCTGGTATTTGCAGTCCAACAACAATTTCAATGGCGGTTAACCGTCAAAATGCGGATATTTTACCTGAAGAAGCTGCTTTGCGTAATCTGGATGTTGCCTACGGAGGCTTTGGTAATTGGTCGTTTAGTACTGCCATGGCGGGGAGCCTGGGCTACAAAGCCTATACGGCCTATACTGACCTGGACGGACTTCGTAAGCAGATTGCACTCGGCTTACCAGTTGGGGTCAGCGTCCAATATAGCAATCATCAAGATCAGGCTGATTATCCATACGTTGAAAACGCGACTGGCGACACTGCTGGTCATTTACTACTCGTCACCGGCTTTACCAAGTTAGATGGCGTCGATTATGTTGCCGTTAATGATTCTTATGCCGATAGTGATGAGGATGCCAAGCGATTATACAAGCTCGATCAATTTAGCGAGGCTTGGCACTCACGAGTTGCCTACATGATTGGTGAAAACTACGCCGGTTATGAGCGATTGATGCAACCTAATCGAGTGAACGTAAAACTGATCGCTAATGAAGCGCATGACGCCTTTCAAATTAATCTGAACGAACAGGTTATTGCCATCACACCAGAAATGATTGTCAAAAAGGACTCGTACGACGCAAGTACGACGACGGTTGCGTATACTCTTGATGACGGTGGCCAGACCGAAACGACTGCCCAACAGCACTTTGCGTATGCAAAAACGGACGACGAGGGTCGAATTTTGCTAGATGTTAACGCTCTTAAACAGGCGCACCCGGAAGCCAGCACGGTGACCGTCTACGTGATCCGGTTGGCAGCACCAACTCTTGTAGGGACGATTTCACTAGGTACTCAAAATGCGTAACCAGATTGCAGCCCTGGCAAGTAACTACACGGTTGCTAACCGACCGTCAGATTTAGGGATTCGCTATATTATCATCCATGCCACGCAACTGTCTTATGATGACACCGTTGCGCGGTTTTTGGCGCCCAATGAAGTGAGTGCCCACGTGGTGATTCGCCAGACCGATGGCTTAGTGACTGAAATGGTGGCGTCACAAAACGTAGCATGGCATGCCGGTAATTGGGACATCAACTGCCGTTCTCTTGGAATTGAACAGGAGGCCTATGTCGACAGCGCAGTCAGTTTTACGCCGGTGATGCTAAACGCTTTAGTTGCACAGATCAAAACCTATGCAGTCCAATATCACATTCCACTAGACCGAGCACACATCCTTGGCCACGATTCGGTTCCGACGCCAAGTGCTGATCAAGCAATCCAGATGCACCAAGATCCTGGCCGCTATTTTGATTGGCCACGACTTTTTAAGGCACTGGGGCAAACGGCGTATACTGAACAACCGGTTCAAGTTGATCAACCGTTGGTGATTACTTGTCAGAATGCAACGTTATATAAGGCGCCCAGTCAATCGGGTGAATTATTCACAACGGAAAATGAACCAAGTTGGACTCGGACGATCAGTTATGGTCAAAGTTACGTTTGTGCAGCGACTCAGGGTGATTGGGTGGCGATTTGGTATGACGGTCAACTTGCTTGGTTCTTAAACACCAATGGTCAAGTGGCTAGTCAATACGCAGTATCGGTTCATCGAGCACAATCAGATGAACCTGTGTATGGTAGTACCGGTCGAAACGCTCAATCGGTTGGCGAAATGGCGTCGGGTCAGGCTTATACCGTTGTGGATCAGTTAACCGGTATTGATGCGACAGATCAAGCTGGGCGGTTAAAGGTGTGTGAAAATGGGCAGCCATTTAAACAGATTTGGTTTAACCACCGAATTGGTTTTATAAAAGTGGCAAAAAAATAAATTTTTAATTTGTTTTTAACCTTGCTATGACGGTGATTAGCTGTCGAATTGACGCCTGTAAAAAATATTTCGTAGTTGACAAAATTCTGCAAAGTGACTAAATTAGGACACGTTGAAACAATGAACGTTAATTAAACAAACGCGATGACAAGAATCATTGCAGTTAAAACGTAAGCAGCGAGCTACCGGTTGGTGAAAGGGTAGTATGCGTGAGACTGTGACTATCCTCTTCGAGCGGTGAGGGCCAAGTTAGAACTGAGTCCAAACTGGGAGGCGCCCATTAAAGCGCCAATCTATCGCCAATTGGCCGTAGATGAAGAGGTCCAGTGTGTAAACACCGGACGAGAATAGGTGGTACCGCGGAGACGCCCTATGAAGATCAGATTGATCTTTGTAGGGCGTCTTTGTTTAGTTAACTTCAGCAAATAATTTGTTTGAGGTGATTGGGAATGCATCAAGGAAGTCGAATCGTTACGTTAAAAAATGGATTTCATTTATTTACCAGAACGGTTGGTGAAGGTGATGTGAATCTGTTGTGTGTCCATGGTGGACCTGGTGGCACACACGAAGAGTTTGAAAACTTTGCGGAACACTTAGCTGACCACCACGTGCGAGTATCCATGTACGATCAGCTTGGCTCGTTTTATTCAGACCAGCCGGATTACACGAAACCGGAAAATCGTCAGTATTTAACGATTGATTATTATCTGTCTGAACTAGAAGAGGTTCGACAACAGTTAGGATTGGATCACTTTTACTTATTGGGTCATTCATGGGGCGGTTTGTTAGCACAAGAATACGCCTTACGCTATCCGGAACACTTAAAGGGTCTCGTGGTTATGAGCATGATTGATAACCTGGACGAATACATAGAAAACATTAATCGTGAACGGGACGAAACGTTGTCAAAACGCGACGTTGCTTACATGAAAGAGGTTGAAGCGGATGAGCGCTTCGATGATCCGAAGTACCGTGAATTAGTCGACGTTTTGAATAACCATTTTGCCATGAGACATCCTGAAAATGGCTTCAGCCATAACGTTGAGACGATGGCGACACCCGTTTATAACTATTTCCAAGGTGATAATGAGTTTGTGATGGTTGGTAAGTTAACCGAGTGGGATCGGCGAGCTGATACACATAAGATTAAAACGCCGACCTTACTAACTTTTGGCGATCACGATACGATGCCACTTGATACGGCAGAACGGATGCACCGCGAGATGAGTAACTCACGTTTGGTTTATACACCTGATGGCGGCCACTGCCACAGTACTGATAATCCCAAGGCATTTTTCCATACGCTTGGTGAATTCTTGGATGATGTGGAAGCTGGCACGTTTAATCAGTCAAAACAGGGGGTAGCAGCAGATGAAAAATAAAGTTCTTTTAGGTGGTTTAGCAGTTGGATTATCAGTGTTGTTAGCGGCGTGTGGATCGAAGGCGTCGGGTAATGCTAGCAGTAGTTCGAGCAGTACCTCAGGGAGTACGACGAAGATCTCATTAATGCAAAATTCAGAGTTGTTGTCCCTCGATAATTCTAACTTCGCTGACTTAACGATGTGGAACGTCTTGGAAAACAGTATGGAAGGCTTATACCGGCAAGACAGTAATAACAAGGTTTCTGCTGGGATTGCCGAATCAGTGGTTAAACCCACTAATAACGGAAAAACTTATACTTTCCATCTCCGACATAATGCCAAGTGGAGTAATGGCGATGCCGTCACAGCGAACGATTTCGTAAAATCATGGCAACGCTCCGTTTCAGCTAAATCAAAATCAGGTTACAACTACATATTCTCAGGTATCAAAAACGCTGATAAAATCAGCGACGGTAAGTTATCGCCAACTAAGCTTGGTGCCAAAGCAGTTGATGCACATACGCTCCAAGTTAATTTGGAACACCCAATGCCTTACTTTAGTAAAATGATGATCTTGCCCGCCTTCTTCCCACAAGATTCAAAAGTGGTTCAAAAGTATGGCAGCAAGTATGGTACTAGTTCAGATAAGACAGTCTTTGATGGGCCATTCAAGGTCACCGGTTGGACTGGGACCAATGATAGCTGGAAGCTGTTGCGGAACAGTCATTACTATGATCAAAAGGCAATCCACTTGAAAGAAATCGACATGCAGGTCGTTAAGGATGCCAACACGGCGCACAACTTGTTCAGTAAGGGTCAATTGGATGATGCCACGATTACTGGTGTCACGGCGCAAGGCTTGCAAAAAGATAAGAACCTGCAACACGTTCAAAAAGCCGGCACTTACTATCTACGGTTGAACACCAAGTCGGGTAAAACACTCAATAACGTTAAGTTACGCCAAGCCGTTTCGTTGGCCATTGACCGTAATCATTTGACCAAGGATGTGTTGGCTGATGGGTCAACACCAGCTTATACTTACGTGGCGCAAGGCCTAGCAACTGATCCAACAACGGGTAAGGACTTTGCGACTGAAATGAAACCTAGCGAAACTTACAATGTTACCAAGGCTAAACAGCTTTGGAAGGAAGGGTTAAAGGAAGCTAAGGTTAAGGGTAACGTCACACTAGAATTAGTGGGCGCTGATGACACCATGTATAAGAATGTTGCTCAGTATTTGCAAGGAACGTTGCAACAAAAGTTGTCTAATGTGAAAGTATCAACGCAAAACTTGCCAACTAAGAGCTGGTCAGGTAAGGAAGCTGCTGGGACCTTTGATTTTGATCAAACCTTCTGGTTAGCAGACTTTGGGGATCCAGAGAACTTCTTGTCAATCTTGACTAAGAATAATCCACAAAACTACGGTCATTACGCTGATAGTCAGTTTAACGCTGCGATGACGGATGCAACGACGTCAAACGCTGCTAACGAGAGCTCGTACTGGAAGGACATGCGGACGGCTCAAAAGCGGTTAAACGAAACGATGCCAGTTGTACCACTGTATTCAATGGTTGAAAGTCACCTGGTTAATCCAAAGCTGAAGGGCATCGAGTATCATCCAGTTGGTGAAAACGATTATACCCGTGCTTACCTTGAAAAGTAGCATATTGAAACAGTTCTCTTAAGAAATACGTCGAAAAGTTGTTCCTAGTTCATTAGGAACAACTTTTTTTGATGGATACGGGTTGTGCTCGATGTCGCCTTCGGCCACCAGGTATTTTTCGACCGGTGGCTGTGGGACCGGCTGCAGCCGCTGCGCGTCTTCCGCCTCGGTTATGAGCCTAAAAACCAGTCTCATAACCGTCCAGTGAGCAGTAAGCGCTAAAGCGCCAACTGCCACTTGTCACTGCCACCAGTCGAAAAATACCTGGTGGCACTACGGCTGAGTTGGAGGTTAATTACAATTATGACGTCAATTGCTGTCGAAAGTATATCTTGGTGGGATGTTTAAAGTTATCTATTTGTATGGTTAATTTGGGACTTGTGTGAAGACGAGAGAAAATGAGCGATTTATATTTTGTTTTCGTTTTTAATGGTGATAATTTCTCAAATGTAACGAGAACGGAGAGCTAGCGGGCTTTTGCCGCTGCAGTGACAAGTTCCACTTAACGCTTCAGCGTTTAGTGGAACTGGACGTTTCTGAGACCTACGGGTTTGGTGGGGCTCAGAAACGAAGCGTAAGACACGTGCTTCGCGTGGCTGAAGCTGGTCCCACAGCAGCGGCAAAAGCCCGCTAGCACGTAGTGGTAGTGGCAGTAGTAAATTATCCTTAAAGTAAAGATGTATAAATACAGAAATCAGAAGAATTTCAAAATATTTTTGTAACCGATTTCACTTGTGAAATATACAGTGTATTTCTGATAATATACAAAAATAAAACTGGTTTTTAGCCAAAAAACCAGTTTTCAAAAGCTTTCATAAATATGAATTAAAAACTGTTGAAAAACTTTCACATTTTCCCCATATTTTGTTAACCTAACTTAGGTACACTTAAAATATACAAAAAGGAGTAGATGTATATTTTATACAAAACCAATCTATTCCATGAAACGAGGGAAAAATTATGGCATCTCAGGCTCACAAAATCAACGGTGTTTCTCTTACTGCCCTGGTTGTAACGACAGCAATTGGCTCCGGGATTTTTGCGTTGAGTAGTGATCTTGCTGCCGCGGCCTCACCAGGTGCTGCCATTGTGTCTTGGATCATTGTTGGATTCGGGATTTTAATGTTAGCTGCTTGTTTGAATAATTTATTAACAAAACGATCAGATTTAGAAGGTATTTTTTCATATGGTAAAGCTGGATTCGGCTCGTTCGTTGGCTTCATCAGTGGGTGGGGTTATTGGATGTCCGCTTGGCTTGGCAACGTAGCGTTTGCCACTGTTTGCATGAGTACCTTAGGTTACTTCTTCCCAATATTTGAAAAGGGTAACAGTCCAATCTCCATTTTTGTTGCCAGCCTCATTGCTTGGTCGTTAACGTTGCTGGTCAATCACGGGATTGAAACGGCGGCTGTGATGAATACGGTCATCACGGTTTGTAAATTGATTCCAATCTTTACCTTCATTGTTGTCGCCATTATATTATTTAAGGGTCATATTTTTACCGCTCAATTTTGGGGTAATCTAACCGGCCCTGTAACCTTTGGTAGTGTCGCGTCTCAGATTAAGAGCTGTATGATGATCATGATGTGGGTCTTCGTCGGGATTGAAGGTGCAACCGTCCTTTCTGCCAGAGCAAAAAGCCAGCGAATCGCCGGTCGGGCAACGTTAATTGGTGTGAGTTGTTTGTTACTGATCTACGTGCTAGCCTCGATTTTACCTTATGGTTACATGACCCGCGCTGAACTCATTCAGCTCAAACAACCGGCCATGGTTTACATCTTTGAACAAATGGTTGGCAGTTGGGGCGGCGCCTTTATCAGCATTGGGCTGTTTATCTCAATTCTTGGTGCATGGTTGTCTTGGACGATGCTACCAGCTGAAACACTCGGTGAGATGGCACAACAAGGTTTACTGCCAAAGCGGTTTGGTAAAAAGAATAAACACGGCGTACCAACGTTAGCGCTGATGACGACCGCATGTATGGTTCAGGCGTTCATGATTATGCTGATTTTTGCTGAAAAAGCTTATGAATTCGCCTACAGTCTGTGTACTGCATCGATCGTGGTGTGTTACATTATCGTAGCGGCCTACCAAATTAAGTATTCATGGCAACACCGCGCAACCCAAGGTAACTGGTTGCAATTGTGGATCGGTGTGGCGGCGCTGACTTTCCAGCTTGTCGGGATTACCTTGGCTGGCCTGCAGTACTTACTGATTTGTTTGATTGTTTACGTACCAGGCATTATCCTCTACGCTGCAACTTTAAAGCGGGATAAGGGGCAATACCTCAATAAATTAGAGCTTTCGGCGACGGTACTGATTTGTAGTGGTGCCGCAATCACGATTGCTTTGATGGTGATGGGGCAGATTTCGTTGTAGGACGTTGAATCTACTAATTTCAATCATTGATTAAGCACGACAAATTTTCAAAAATTGTCGTGCTTTTTTGTATCTCTGAGTTCCACCACAAAAACGAGCAATACGGTAAATTAATTCTTTCAAAATTTTTGTGGAAATGAAAATTAATATCATATTTTCGTGACACAAATGAATTGATTGAAGAACTTGACTTGCTTTCAAAGTCACTGGGGATAGCGTTTGAAGTATTAGTCATAAACTGACTAGTATTTCTACAAAAATTTTATCTATTCATTAATTTAATCTTGTTTTGTGCTATTATACTGGTATAAGTTAATTGACTGAGCAAGCTTTTTTGGATGATCTTGACCGTTCATTATGAGGTTACTCAAACTGCATCAATAGGTTAGCTTGAATTTCATAGAGGGGGAAACACAATGTATATCAAGTATAAGTGGTTGTTAACTGGGATTGTGGCCACGTTGGTTGGTGTTACGGGGACAAGTTTGACTGCCACTGCCAGCACATGGCACAAAGGGACGCCAAGTATCTTAAGGGGAAAATACTATCGCACCAAGATCAAGTACGGGTATCAAAAACTACCGCAATTTTACTACCTTCATGGTACTAAACATACTGTTTATTTAACGCCAAGTCAGTCAGATAGCACTGGTGGCTCGAGTGTTTATTACAAGCGTTCGGGGAAGACCTATCAATTACGTATGAAGGGCTTCATGTGGCAGGAATACGGATTGACGTATATGAAGGTGAAACAACTTAGTTCTAAGAAAGTGTCAGTAAACATGAACAGTAGCCACTGGACGATGACGCGGTTCTATCATTTTCCAAAGTATCACGGTAAAGCAGTTAGGTAAGTTAAATTAATGTTGATTGTTGTTGATTGGGTATAGGGGAGTTCATCATGAAACGAATAAAAGTTTTTTCGATTTTACTTGCAGTCATAGCCATGGTGTTTGCGTTAGGGAGCATGCGTGATCAGGCATCTGCAAAGGGTAAATATAAGATCACCAAAATAACGCGGGTGTCGAATCCGAAGCGTTACAGGGTAAAGGGCACCATCTGGCGTTCAGATTTTAAGAAAAAGGTGACCTCAAAGTATCGTCATAAAACAACTATTTTTGGGACAAAGTACAAGGCCCATGTGATTACGCCCAGCGGTAAGCACGCAATTTACTACGGTGTGGGGTCGTACATTCCACAAATTGACGAAATATCTGATGCGCCATTAGCGGGTTGGACGTGGCATAAGAATTTGTATCACAAAATGAGTGATACACAGCGGAAAAAGGACATTGCTTTCATGGATAAGGCGATTGACAATTTGCGGACCAGTAATGATCGTCAGCGTGCGCGAGCAGAGTTGAAAAAAGTTGTCACGGGATACGCTTATAGTGGCTATAGTTGGACGCAACTGTGGCTGCCACTAACTGGAGCAAATATGAAAAAAATGGCAGCAGAAGATTTTACGCCAGTTCAACTTGTCATGAGTGATGCGGTTTCAGAATCTGATCTGATTGAGACTGAGGACGCCGACTATTGGCCTGTAGAAAACAACAAGTTCTTAGTGAAAGTTTATCAATATTTCCGACCACGAATTGTGCAAGAACTCGTTAGCCCCAAGAGAATTGATGCAGCCTATCGACAGATATTGAAACAGTCAAAGATGTCGCAAAAGGAATACCAAGACTATTATGAAGCACACGAAAATGATTCTGGTTTCGTTGATGCCGACGATTTTTCAACGTATCTGTACGAGTTAATTAACGAATTTAATCGGAGTAATTTATCGTACAAGATGGATTGGTAAAGTTGATTGAATTTGAGTGAAATCGAGGATAAAAATGACTAAATTTAAAACATTATTAACTGCAGTTGTTGCTGTTGCCGCACTCGCAACATTCGATAACTTAACGCAGCAGAATGCTAACGCCAAAACCAGTAAGTGGGAGAATTTATCGGAAGGTGAATACGTACCACTCACGTCTAAAACGACAACCCTTAAAAAGATGGCACGAACCTGGAAACAACAGTACTATTATTCTGCTAAGCAGGTGCACGGTAAGGTCGGTGTGATGGACACATATATTGTTAAACTAACCAAATCGGGTAAAGGAAGCTACTTCCACCACTGGGGTGGTACGAAAAAGCATCCATACAAGCATTTGATTGAAAACAACAAGTATAACAGGGTCTACAAAACTAAGTTAAAGGGTTTATACGGCTTTACACCAACTAAGGGCTATAAGAAAAACAGCGATAACGGTGCCGTTGCCTACGCCAGCCTTAACAGTAAAGGAAATCTTCATTACAGCGAAAATGTTTTAGGCTACGATTTTAAGAGATAACGTTATTTCTAGTTGAGAGAATCAATGGAGGTATGACTATTTACGCCGCAACTTTAAAGCGGGATAAGGGGAAATACTTCAATAAGTTAGAGCTTTCAGCAAGGATACTGATTTGTAGTGGTGCCGCAATCACGATTGTTTTGATGGTGATGAGGCAGATTTCGTTGTAGAAAATGAAAGTTTCTTAAACACTTTTAAAAAGGCACAACAACAGTCAATAGATTGTTGTTGTGCCTTTTAGAGTTGTATCCTTTACAATTCAAGAGAATTTTAGTCAAAATAAGTAAGTTTCCCATTTAGTATTTTTAGACAGGATAGAACTAGTATAAAAACAACAATATATAAAATAACGGCAATTTTAAACAACCAGATATATGAAGTTGTTTCAATGATGATGCCACCAATAAGTGGACCAAGTGCTCTTCCTGCAGATGCCCAGGCATTAACAGCTCCCTGATACTTTCCTTTAGCGTTGCGGCTACTGAGTCGATTGACTAGTGCCGGAATTGCTGGAAAAGCAGTTGCTTCACCAAGAGTCAGTAGGAGCATGGCTATAACAAAGCCAATGTATTGGTTTGCGAATATCAAGACCACGAAAGAGATAGTTAGTGAAGAAATTCCGAAAATAATTTGTTCTTGACTGGTGAAGTTGTACTGATTTAAATAACTTAATATCAATTGAATGAGTACAATGCCACCTGCATTAATTGTCCAAAGAATACTATACTTCGAAAGCGGGAAACCGAGCTCAGTCATATAAACGGAAACGTTAGACGTCCATTGTTGGTACATAACCCAGATGATTAAAAGCGCAATGAACAGAATGCTGAGAAAGATTTGATTATTAATTGGTAATTTAACAACCTTTTTATGTAAATGCGCTTGGTGATCAATTGATCTTGATGAGTTAATGCCCTGAAAATTAACTAAAATGACGACGATGAGTCCTAAAAACAACACAGCTGCAACAGCAAATAGAAGTGTTACGCTAATTGAATAAAAATAACCTACGAGTGAGCTACCAATGACAACGCCTAGGTTTTGGAAAAGATATAGTACGTTGAATACTCGCTTACTTGATATGTTACGGATACTTGTGCTAATTGAGTTTAGAAGGGCAATGTTCCAACCAGAACAAAAGCCCAGTAAGCCTAACCAAAAGCTAAAAAAAGGCCAGCTGTGCCAAATGGATAATCCACATAAAATGACGAAGGTTGCGGAAACACTGTAAATTAACAAGTAAAAAGGATTAAATCTATCATACAAAATTCCGCCAAGTGAGCTTCCCAGTACGCTGGTAACAGAATTTATTAATAGCACAACGCCAATTGTAGTCAAAGAAATATGTAACTGATTATGTAAGTAGACACTAGTGAGTGGCCAGATGAAGCTCATTCCTAAACTACTGATAAGCGTACTCAATGCTAACCAGCGTAATTTTAGATTGGGCATAGGTTCGCCTCCTTAATTAAGTGCTTAAATTAGTAATCAATTATAAAAGGTAATGATTCATTTATCAAATCTGATCATTTATAAATCTATCTGATTACATAATTTATTGGTAATATCTTGATTATTAAAAAAGGCGGTGTTATATTAATCTCGTTAATTAATTAAAATTAGATTAGCAAATAATTTGTATTTAATGAGGGAGGGACGATATGCTCGACAGAATTGAGAAACTTAGGGCACAGTTTGATAATTTACATATTGATGGATTTGTTGTCACGGATAAGTTCAACTTGAAGTATTTGTTAAACTTTGATGGATTACAGGGTGATGGATGTTTGGCAGTCTCCAGGGATGGACAACGCTTCGTAACGGATGCACGATACCGTGAAGAATTGGAGGATGCCTTACCAAAGGAAATAGAATTATCAATAACTCGTGATTACTATGATGTTGCACAACAATATCTAAGTAGCAAGAAGGCTCAAACTGTGGGTTTTGAGACAACCGTGAGTTTTGAGCTGTATAACCAATTGTTACAATTATTTGGGAAGCAACTAAAACCTGAAAAAATGGTCGTTGAAAAGTTACGCCATAATCGTGATGATGGGGAAATTCATCGTTTGCGTCAGTCAACAGAATTGGCGAGTCAGGCTTTTCCAGAGTTACTAAAACATGTTGAACCCGGTATGACAGAATTACAGGTAGCAAATTGGCTTAATAATTGGATGTTACAACACGGTGCCCAAAAACCAAGTTTTGACACGATTGTTGCTAGTGGTTATCGCTCTGCGTTACCACATGGATTTGCTACTGACAAAGAAATTAATCGTAATGAAATGATTACGGTAGATTTTGGTTTCTACGTTAACGACTATACGTCTGATATGACACGAACTTTTTCAATTGGTGACCCTGGCGAGGAGCTTAGACATGTTTACAATGTTGTCCATGAAGCCCAGGATCGTATGTTTAGAGCAATCAAACCTGGTGCCAATGGTAAAGCCGTTGATGCTGCTGGACGTGATTATATTGCTGCACAGGGATATGGCGATTTTTATAATCATGGAAGTGGTCATGGTATTGGATTGGATATCCACGAAACACCGAATTTTGGGCCCCGTTATGAAAGTAACGTTTTGCAGGCTAGAAATGTAATGACTGTTGAGCCAGGCGTTTATTTACCAAATAAGGGTGGTGTGCGAATCGAAGACGATTTATTAGTTACGCCAGATGGTAATGAGCGATTAACGACTGCAACACGGGAGTTGCAAATATTGTCATAAAACAAAGGGGAATAGACATATGAATAGGAAAAAATGGTTGAGTATTGCTGGTGTTAGTGCCAGTATGATTTTGTTGGCTGCCTGTGGGAATAGTAAGACAAGTAGTAGTAAACAACAAATAACATTAATGCAACAAGCTGATTTGACATCACTTGATACAAGTAATGCCGCTGAGATGACACAATGGACCGTGCTAACTAACTCTATGGAAGGTATTTATCGGTCTAATTCAAAAAATGAACCAGCTCCAGGAATTGCAACAAAGGTTGTAAAGCCCACAAATGGTGGCAAAACATATACTTTTCATCTCCGGAAAAACGCAAAGTGGAGTAATGGGAGCAGCGTAACTGCGAAAGATTTTGAAAATGCGTGGAAGCGTTCAGTATCTCCCAAAGCAAAATCAGGTTACAACTACATATTCTCGGGGATTAAGAACGCAGATCAAATCACGGCAGGAAAAAAATCGTATAAAACTTTGGGTGTTAAGGCAGTTAATAAATACACATTGCGGGTAGATCTTGAGCATCCAATGCCATATTTTAATAAGATGATGACTATGGCAGCATTTTTACCGCAAAGTCAGGACGCAATTAAAAAATTTGGCAATACGTACGGGACGAGCTCAGCGAAGATGTATTATGATGGACCATTTACGGTTAAGGGTTGGACTGGTTCGGAAGAATCGTGGAAGTTATCAAAGAATAGCCGATACTATGATAAAAAGGCAATCAAACTTTCAACAATTAACATGAAAGTTGTTAAAGACCCTAACACAGCTCATAACATGTTTTCAGAAGGAAAATTGGATGACGCTGTTTTAACGGGTGTAACGGCAATGGGCGTTCAAAAGAATAAAAATTTAAAGCATGTACAAAAAGCAAATTCAGCATATTTGATGCTAAATACAGCATCAGGTCAACCTTTGAATAATGTGAAAATGCGTCAGGCCTTGAGTTTGGCAGTTAATCGTGAACGGTTGGTTAAAAAGATTGTTGCTGACGGATCAACACCATCATCAACTATGGTTTCGACGAATTTAACAACTGATCCAACGACTGGTAAAGATTTTGGTACTGAAACAAGTCAAAAAGAAAGCTTCAATGTTACTAAGGCTAAAAAGCTGTGGAAACAGGGCATGCAAGAAAGCGGCTTGAAGGGTCCTGTGAAAATTACGATTGTTGGTCCAGATACTACCAACTACAAAGAATTAGCACAATTCTTGCAGGGTGAATATCAACAGGAACTTGGTACAAATAATATTAAAGTGAACGCTTCAAACTTGCCAAGCAAAGCGGCAGTTGAAAAGCAAAGCGCAGGTGATTTTGATGGTTACCAAACTGGCTGGGTAGCTGACTTTGGCGATCCCATTAGTTATTTGACGATTATGGAAAAGGGCAATCCACAAAATTACGGTAAATATAATGATGCTAAATTTAACCAATATGCAAAAAATCTAACAAGTACTAAAGCTTCAAGTACCAGTTACTATTGGAAAAATTTGAGAGCAGCTGAAAAGCGATTGAATGAAACAGCACCAATTGTGCCTTTGTATAACAACGTGGAAAGTCATTTGGTTAACCATAAGCTAAAAGGTGTTCTTTATCACTCCGTAGGCGAATATGATTATACACGTGCTTATTTAAAATAAAGTTATGGTAAGAGCTCATTTATGGGCTCTTTTTTAGGAGTGATGGGTGTGGATGATAAACAATATGTGCAACTTGATTTTGCATCATTGAATCTTGGAAACTTAAAAACAGTCACCTTTAATCTCGAATTACCCTCACGGGGTAAGTATGGTTCAAACATTAGTTGGAAAACGAATGATAATCGATTCATTGAGATTACCGGTAGGGTTCATCGACCAAGGCATGGTATAGGTAATCGCACGGTGAAGTTAACGGCGATTATTAAACATGGACAATTTTTACTGACGAAATTATTTAACATCACAATTTTGCAAATGCCGCTGTCAGTTAAAATAAGTTCAGTATGCTTAACGTCAATCAAAGTAAAGGCAAACAAACAGTTTTATCTGCCAGCTTGGTTACCAGTAAAAACTGATGAAAATCGATTGATTAGCTTAGCAGTTTCATGGCCGAAAATCGATTTAAAAGGCCATACCTTTCAGAAGGGTCAATATGAATTTAAAGGTAATTTTCGAGAAGTTGATTTTCCATTTAAATTTTGTGTGAACGTTACTTCGGAAGATTCAACAGAGAAATTGCCACAAAGAAAACTGTGGTTTGAACCGTTAGAGAATATTTCTTTGAAAGAGGGAACTATTTTTTATAATTTACAGCAAGCACGACTGAAATTTTTACAGCAAAGTAATCCGGATGATTATCTTTATAATTTTCGTCAAGCCGCTGGATTGCCGGTTGTTTCTGGACACCCCCTAATTGGGTGGGATGCACCAGATTCATTACTGCGAGGACACACTACAGGACATTACTTATCTGCGTTAGCCCTTTGTTATGCTGCTACTCATGATTCAAAAATTTTGAAGAAAGCCACCTATATGATTTCAAGTCTGACTGAAATTCAAAATAATTTTTCTAAACAGTTGAAATTTCATGAAGGCTATTTAGGAGCATATAGTGAAAAACAATTTGATGAATTAGAAGCTGGCGCGACTTATCCTAATATTTGGGCGCCTTATTATACACTTCATAAAATTTTAAGTGGGTTAATTGATATTTACCACTATTGCCATAATCAACCGGCTTTGAGTGTAGCTTGCAAAATTGGTGATTGGGTTAATGAAAGACTATCAAAGCTAAGTTATAAAAAACGTAATCACATGTGGGAAACTTATATTGCAGGAGAATTTGGCGGGATTAACGAGTCGCTTGCTCAATTAACTGAAATTACCCAACAAACTAAGTACGTCCAAACAGCTAAATTATTTAATCATGATCGGTTAATGACACCACTAGCGGCAAGTATTGATGCGCTAGATGGGATGCACGCAAATCAACACATTCCACAGGTAATTGGACTACTTGAAATATATAAAGTTACTCATGAATTACCTTACTTTAAGATGGCTGACTTCTTCTGGCAAACGGTAGTTCAACATCATACTTATTCATTTGGGGGTGTTGGAAAAAGTGAATTATTTCAGGGACGTGATGAACTTGGTCAACGACTAGGAAGTGATTCTGCCGAGACGTGTGCAACCTATAATATGCTAAAACTAACTAAAAAGTTGTTTGAATTTGATCCGAGTGCGGCCAAAATGGCGTACTACGAAAATGCAACGTTTAATCACATAGCTGCAAGCAGCGCCCAAGATTCAAGTGGTGGAAGTACATACTTTATGCCAACTGGATATGGGGAGCAGAAACAATTTGATGTTGATAATACTTGCTGCCACGGAACAGGTTTAGAAAATCATTTTAAGTATGGTGAGGCGATATACGCTTATGATAACCGGACAGTGTGGGTCAATTTACCAATTTCATCCACAGTGGAGGATTCAAATCATCATATATATATTGATTTAGATGCTGATTTAAAAGAATTATCTGGATTAAAGATAACGGCTTTTTTGCCTAATCAAGATTGTCTTAAAATTAGGGTTCCAGAGTGGGCAAAAATAACTGGAGTAAGCTATGAAGGAAAAAAACTTTCTCAAGTTAAAATGGTTGATGGTTATATCCAAGTTAATTTAACCGAAATAAAAAAATTTAAACTAGAGATATTTTGGACACCAATAGCAAAGCTTGAAAGATTAATCGATCGGCCTGATTCTGCTTCAATGAAATTTGGACCGTATAGTCTGGCAGTAATAACTAAACTGAATAATCCAGTAAGCGTGAGTCAAAATAATTTTCTTGAATTTAGTAGGCAATGTTTGAAAGAAAATTCTGAAACAGCAACCCTTAAGGGACTTTCAATTATGCCACTATGCCAGGTTAATCATGAAAAATATCAACTTTATGTTCACTTGGAGAAGTGAATCGGCTATCGATAATTGTGTGTGTTGGAATTCTGAACGAGCCGCAAAACATTTGAATATGTTTTGTGGTTTTTTTATTTGTGTATAGACAGATTGAATGTTGTTGGCAAATAAATTAGTCTAAATGGCATTGCTTATTCACTCTAACTGTATAATAATCGCTCAAACATTAGCTATAAGGTAGAGATTAGCGTACGCTTTTTCTGACAATGCTATTAATCTTATTATACGATTAAATTCACAATCTCCACATAACACCAAACTTAATTGTTAAATTAAATCCCGCTAAATCATTGATTTAGCGGGATTTTTGACGACGCATCATGACAAAAATATTGCAGTTAGATGTCGTGAAAACAAACATTAACTTTGATGAAAATGACGTGTAACCACACCGTTATATTGTCAGCGTAACCTTGACTGTAAATCAAGGAGGAAGTGTGATTATGGTTGTTCATCGAAAACAAATGAGAATAGGCGTACTGCTCATTTTAAGTTTGGCGCTGTTTTTTGTGTTTGGTACTCGCGCACAGGCGGCGACATCAGCAACTTTAGTGAGTCAGAGTAATATGACGGCAAAAACGTACGTCCGAAAATCAACTGCGGGTGGTACTTATAATCTAACGGTGAGCGGGAGTAGCGTCACATTTAGTAAAAAGACGCATTCGCTTGCTAATTATCCCAAAACGACTTGGGAAGCGACGAAGAAAATGTATTTGAAGAAAGCTAACGGCGTTACATATCTCTACTATTATATTTCAAATAAGGGCAATACAGTCCACGGTTGGATTTGGCATGGCTATCTCAAGGCGGGCGCAACGGCAACCACTGTGCTTGGCTACGCTAAAAAAGAACTTGGGAAACCTTACAGTTACGGTGGTAATGGGCCAAGCGCCTTTGATTGCTCAGGGCTGACGAGCTACGTTTTTAAAAAAGCAGCCGATAAGACGTTACCGCGGACGGCCCAGTCGCAATACAACACTTACGCACACGTCAGCAGCTCGAAACTAAGGGATGGCGACCTCGCCTTCTTTGGCGGCAGTACTTCAAGTATTTCCCACGTGGGGATTGTCGTTGGCGGTGGCAAAATGATTGATGCCCAAAATTACGGTGTGATCACTGAGGCCATTTCAGCGCCTTGGTGGCACCTGGTGGGTTACGCACGACCAATGACATTGTCTTAGTGAGAAAGGAAATAGCATGATGATAAAACAAGTGAAGCGGATGAGTCTAAAATGGCTGATTTTTGCAGCGACATTACTGTGTGGTGTGAGTGCTACTCAAAGTCTGGCCCACGCAGCGGTTGGCACTTCGATTCCGGATCTTTCGGAATGGCAGGGTGCTTTGACGGCAACTGAAGTTCAAAATTTGAAAAAAACCGTGCCGTTTGTAATTTTACGGGTTCAATACGGAAGTGATTATAAGGACAAAGACTTTGCAGCAAACGTGGCGTTATGTAAAAAGTATGGGTTGAAGTATGGTGTTTATTCATTTAGTCAATATACCAGCACCGCGGATGCCAAGACGGAAGCTGCTGACCTATATTCACGGGCACCTTCAGCACAGTTTTACGTCAATGACTATGAGGATCAGACGGTTTCTAGCGGGACAACCAATAGCGCGACGGCTGCTTGGTACAGTGAACTGCGGTCCAAAGTGCCACATAAACGCATTCTGTTTTATTCTTACCAGAGTTTTGCGACTGAGTATGCGGCCACTGCAATGAAGAAGTACGACGGATTTTGGTTGGCCGCCTATCAATCAAACGAACCAACGGCCAGTCACGTACTCTGGCAATATACTGATTCATGGTATTCGTCAGCGTTAAATCAAAATGTCGATGCTAGCAAGAAGCATAGCGAAAATACCAGTTGGTTCCTATCATCTCGTGCCATTAGCTACAATAAAACAGTGACGGCTTCTAAAGCAGGCTACACAATTTGGGGCAGCCTGGCCTTTACCAGCAAGAAGGGTACGACTAAGCTTGGCACTGATTATACGGCGAAGTACTACTATAACCACTACAACGGGTCAACTTACTATTCACTTTATAATAAGAGCGGTAAGTGGGTTGGTTATGTGAACAAGAATGCGATGACGACCATGAAGGCGGTTGCCTATAACAAATCCGTAACGTTGACCAAAAGTGGCTATAACCTGTGGAGTAGTTTGATGTTTGCCAAAGCGAAATCAACCAGTACGACCCTGAAAGGAAAGACGTACACGGCTAAGTATTACTATCAGGCTGGTAACGGCACGATTTACTACTCGCTATATGACGGTAACACCTGGATGGGTTACGTTAACGCAAATGCTACCAAGTAGAAGGGAAGTAACGACATTGAAGAAAAAAATTTGGGCCACTGGTGGGCTACTAGCAACCGGATTATTGGCAACCGTTTTAATTGCGGGTCCGCTCCTCTTGGTACATGGTGACGCCACGCCAACTACCACTGAGTTAGCGGCACCAACTACGGTTAAAACAGGAACACAAACGGCTAAGGCAACGGATGTGAGCGGTACGACCAGTAACGCCAAGGTGACTTATCAGCAAAATGGTCAAACGACACCTGCTGCAACGTATCAAACCAATACTAAGACAAGTGCAACACAAGCGGCCAAGCAGGTTTCAAATCAGGATCATCGTGGTGAAGCCGTTAAATTAAGTGACGGCACCAAGGCAACGGAACAGGGTGTGATGGGGCACATCTACGTCAGTTGGACGAAGGGCAATTGGTCTGTGACGGCGGTTACTGATACGACGCAAACGTTACACACTGACCCAACGACCTTGGCATCGACGGTGAATAAATCACTCAAGCAAAATGACATTACGACGCAAGACGTTGATAAAGGGGCCGTAACGGTTTATTCTAGTGCTCAGGACACAACGGCTAATCAAATTACATGGCAGAATAACAAGCAAGTTGCAAACGTGAAGGCACAGCAGGCGGCAACCGGCTACCAAATTGCCAAATCAGTTATCAGCAAAACAAAATAGTTTAAAAATTTAAAATAAAAAGTTTGGTTAACCTAAAATATCTCTTGTGTTCTAATATTAACATGTTATAGTTAATGCAGGGTAATGCATTTAATTATATGATGTTTTGAACTACTAGGAGGATACTATGGTAACCGAAGACGATTTTGAAGCAGAAGAAATGAGCTATCACCGACTATTGTTGGCCGTTGATGACGACGATGATGATTCATCACGAAAGGCGTTTAACTACGCCTGCACGTTAGCACGGACGTTCAATTTACCATTAGGCATTGTGTCGGTCATGGAGACTGGCGATATGAACATTTTCCAATCACTATCACCAGACGTTATTAAGTCGCGTCGTGAAGACATCTATCATGACTTAAACACCTACGTCAGCAAAGCACGCGCCTTTGGTGTTAAGGACGTCCAGCCGCTGATTGGTGAAGGTAAGCCAGAACGAGTGATTTTGGAAGAAATTATTCCAGAATTCAAACCAGACTTAGTATTGCTAGGTTCACACACTCGTCGCGGGCACTTACGAATCGGTCACGTTGCGGGTGAGATTATCCGTGAGGCTGAAGTTTCGGCGATTATTGTGAAGTAGTACGGCCAATCAATTCGCCAGACAATTAAAAAAGTACAGTTCCATCATTTGACCTTGAACGCGGCCGTTGATGGGACTGTACTTTTTTGTTAATGGGTCGATTGAAAACAAGTCACGATTGGATGACGTCATGACTTTAACTGTAGAATGATTCTAAATGAACTTGGTGATTAGGCATTCCGCGTCATGACAAAAAAGACGTTTTTCATGTGACCGACGGAGTAACTCATATAGTTATCAAACTGTTGGTTGTATCGAATCGCTAACCGGTACTGATAATTGCCTTTGTGGCTAATTCGACGATCAGGTAATTTCAACATATTTGATTTGGCGTAGACGTGTAACAGGTTGCCACTTTTTTTGAGTGCGGTGATCTTAGTCGAAGAAACTGGTTTTTGGGTCATCGAACTGGTTTTAAAATATTCAACGTAGCCATCAGTCGTCAAACGAAGGACCGGTAACTTAGCGTTTTTACTATCTGAAGTGGTTGGAGTGCCTTTCACTAACGTGGTGAGCTTATCCGCGGCATTTGCCTTAACCGTTTTGAAGTTGTGGTTAATCCGAACGGTAATGTACCTTGCTGAGGTTTGATGCCGAAGCTTATATCGTATTGTATTGAGGTCAATACGGCCGTAAGTTTTATTATTTTTGTTGGTTTTGTAGATGAAGTTAACCCGTGTATTTTTAGGAAGTGTCACCTTGCCTGACTTAACCGTAGTCGTTGAGACCGCATAGCTATTGCCACTGCTGGCCATTGCGGGTGAGCCGAACAACGAAAGGCCGAGCGTTAAGGTTAACGCAGACAACCCAAGCTTAATTAATTTCATTGTAATCTCCTCCTTTTATGTAAAATATAACACACTGGAAAATATAACACAGAACAATTGAACCATAAATCCTATTTTGCCAGTGTTTATAGTGCGTCATGTCGTACACAAATCGCCTCTCAAATTATATTGAGAGGCGATTTTTTGCTTACCTTATTAGCATGGAAAATTAATCCCAATTATCAGCCTTGATCATCTCAAGCAGATGTTGGTTGTTGTTCATACGAGCGAACGCTTTAGCGTCGTTGACCATGTCAATGACATCTGACTTTGGCTTGCCTTCTGCCAGGGCGTTTTGAGCGAGACGGTAACAGATTCGGGCTGAGTAATAGGTGACGTGGTTCGTTGCACAAATCTCATAACCGTACTTAAGTAACGAATCACTAGTTTCATAGTCCTTCACGTGAGCAAAATACTGCGCGGTGTAAAAGACCATGTTCAAAGCTCGCCAGATCGCTTTATTGTCGTTAAGCGGTAGGGTGTGCAGGTCGTCAAACACCTTCTGGAAAAAGAATTCGCTCTTCTGGTTTTCGTTGTTGTGGCTGTAAGCAATGCCACTGCCGGTGTACGCGAGCTGCGTGAAGATAGTGCTGTGGGTGTCATCGAGGTCATTTAAAATCAAGTTAAAGTAGTACAGTGCATCAGCAATTGGCTTTTCAAGCAATGCAGTCAGGTAGCCCTTAACGAAGTAGTACTGCATCTGGCCGTTTGTTGATAGGTCACTAAAATTAACGCCAGCGAGGTCGGTTGAAGCGCTATCATATTCGCTGGTGATGAGCTTAAATTCTGCTTGATCCAACAGTTCACTGGCTTGTGACTGTGCGGGTGGGTTTACCGGAAAAACGTCATCCAGTGTTAAACTCAATCGCGCACAGAGTTGCGTGAGGATTCGGATAGCGGGTGCCTTACCAGAATTTTCAAATTTACTTAGTGTTGCTTGCGTACAGATCCCGTCACACAGCTCGGCTTGCGATAATCCGAGCGCTTTACGGGCTTTGATAAAGCGTTCAATATTCATTTTGATCATCCCATATTTTTAGTTGTTTAAATTAAGTATAACAGATTGATAATGGATAGGCACTTTCGATTAGTAAATGACTTGTACAATCTGGCAATCTTAATCATCTTAATCGTTGTTCAAACGATTTTGACGTTAATTGGGTAATGGTTAAAAATGATTAAAGCAAATAAAAGAGATATTCATTTTTAAATGTATAATATCGTTTTATTTGCAAATAATATACATAAAACAGCTTAAATTTGATAATTTAACAGAAAAACATTGCATTTTTTGAATTATGAGAATATAGTAAGACGCATACTTAAACGACAAATAAATTTCTTGTGAGGTGAAGCCGATGAACGTTGCGATAGTAGGTGTGACTGGATATAGTGGCACGGTGTTATATACACTGCTTGCGAACCACCCAGCCGTTGATGACATTAAGTTATACGGTCATTCAGATGAAGGGAAAAATGGTGACGTCCGCTATCTCGACGAACTCATCGCTGGCTTTCATGGTCAGCACGTTAAGCTTCAGAAGTTTGATGCAAACCAGATCATGGCAGGCAATGACGCGGTTTTCTTTGCGACTTCGGCTGGCGTAACGAGTAAGCTCGCCATTCCATTTGTTGAAGCTGATTTTCCAGTCATCGACCTTTCCGGCGATTTTCGATTGCCAGATCCTGCGGTGTACGAAAAGTGGTATCACAAACCGGCAGCACCAGTAGCTGATCTCGCTAAAGCTTCCTATAATTTAGCTGACGTTGACCAGCCACAAACGAATTACGTAGCTAACCCTGGCTGTTATGCGACTGCAACGTTGCTGGGCTTGGCGCCAATGGTCCAAGCAGACCTGATTGATCCGGACACAATTATTGTGGACGCTAAGTCCGGGACGTCTGGCGCAGGGAAGAAGTTAACTCAAATCAGCCACTTTACCGAAGTAAATGATAACTTACAGCTATACGGGTTAAACACCCACAAGCACATTCCAGAAATTGTGGCGCAACTTCAGAAATGGAACGACAAGGTCAACGCGATTCAATTTAGTACGACATTGTTGCCACTGACGACGGGCTTGATGGCAAGTATTTATGCCAAGGTCAAACCTGGTGTGACACAGGAAGCGCTCATGACCGTTTTTGAAACAACTTACGCCAATCATCCATTTATTCACGTGCTTGATGGTCAGACGCCAACCCTTAAACAAGTCGTTGGCACTAACAATTGTGATATCGGTGTAGTCTTTAACCCGGTGACCCAAACGGTGATGGTAATCAGTGTGATTGATAATCTAATCAAGGGCGCGGCAGGCCAGGCTATTCAAAACTTTAATCACTTATTTAATTTAGACGAAACGGCTGGTTTACCAACCTTGCCAGTCTTTGCATAGAATCGAGGAAAGAGAATGACACAACAATTTGAAGCGGTCAGTTTTCAATGGCCAAAGGGTTATTACAACGATGGAATTGAAATTGGGTTAGGTCAGGTCGATAAGCTTGATTTTGGGTACTTAGTTTCAGAAGTCCCGGCGAGCGCTGCTGGCACCTATACCACTAATCAATTTCAGGCAGCACCGACGAAGTTAACAAAAAACACCATTAACGTCGCCCATCAATTACAAGCCGTGGTACTGAATAGTGCAATTGCTAATTCATGTACTGGTAAGCAGGGTGAGGCAGATGCCCTGACGGAACAAGCGTTATTAGCCGATAAGTTAGATATTGACAAAGCCTTAGTCGGCGTGGCTTCCACTGGTCTGATTGGGGCACCACTGCCAATGGCGAAAATTGAGGCAGGTATGGCCCAGTTGACTCCACACCATGGGGACGCGGTCACTAAAGCCGTGATGACCACCGACAAAAAGCCAAAGCACGCCTGTGTTCAACTTGAACTGGCAGGCAAAACGGTGACGATTACCGGTTTTGCGAAAGGGTCCGGCATGATTCACCCCAAGATGGCGACGATGTTAGGCTTCGTCACAACGGATGCTGCAATTGACGGTGAGCTGTTGCAACAAACTTTGAGTGCCGAGGTTGATACAACTTTTAACCAGATCACGGTGGATGGCGACACTTCTACCAACGATATGGTCGTTGTTATGGCAAATGGTCAAGCAGGGACGCCCGAATTAACGGCGGCTGGATCGGCTGACTACGACACATTTGCTGCGGGTCTGCACTACGTCTTAGGTGAGCTGGCGAAGCAGATCGCGGCTGATGGTGAAGGTGCAACCAAGTTGGTGGAATGTAATGTGGCAAACGCCTTTAACGAAAAAGAGGGGCAACAGGTTGCCAAAGCAATTGTGGGGTCAAGCCTAGTTAAAACAGCGATTTTCGGCCAGGACCCAAACTGGGGCAGAATCTTGTCAACGGTTGGTGCAACCAACGCACACGTTGATACTGACCACGTCACGATTGAAGTCAATGGCATCCAAATGGTTAAGGACAGCATAGCGCTACCATTCGATGAAGAACAAGCTTCAAATGCAATGGGAACGGACAAGGTAACCATTAACGTCGATTTAAATGCCGGCAATAAAACCGGCCAAGCCTGGGGCTGTGACTTAACGTATGAGTACGTAAAGATTAATGCGACGTATAGAACTTAGGTGCGGAACCAAAGCGTTTAGAAGGTGGAGCATAGCGGGCTCGGGTCAAAAAGCCCGAACTTGGCTTTATGACCCGAGCCCGCTATGTGCAACCTTCTGCTTTGTGTAGCCCGATACAGCTATGTAAAATTAGCGAATCAAAAAACCCGAACTTGGTTTTATACCCCGAGCCCGCTATGTGCAACCTTCTGCTTTGTGTAGCCCGATACGGATATGTAAAATTAACGAATCAAAAAACAAGCCCCCAAAAAAGAAAGGACAATTCTATGAATCTAGTCATCGTAAAAATCGGCGGCAACGCCATTCAACAGTTAAACAGTGAGTTTTTTAACCAGCTACGCGAATGGCGCCAAGCCGGCAAGAAGGTGCTTTTGATTCATGGTGGTGGTCCTCAGATTTCAAAGCTAGCTAAGCAGCTCAACATACCAACTAATAAGCAAAACGGCATTCGGGTAACGGATGAACAAACACTTGCTTTGACCAAGATGGTGCTGTTAGGCGATGCGCAACCAGCACTATTAACGCGATTAGCTGAAGCGGGGTTGGCTGCAGTTGGCCTTAACGCCGCTGATCAGCAATTATTGACGGGTCACTACCTTGACCAAGCTCACTATGGGGCAGTCGGTGGTATCGATACTGTCAACGAACTGATTCTATCTAAAATGTTGACGGATCAAATTGGCGTACTAGCACCGTTAGCGCTAACTAAAAACGGCGAGTGGCTTAACGTTAACGCCGATACAGCTGCGGCTGATATCGCTCGGTTATTGAAAGCCACACAACTGTACTTACTTACGGATGTGCCCGGGGTATTAAAAAATGGTCACGTTATTTCAGCACTTATTCCGCAAGATGTATCCGATTTAATTGAAGAACATGTGATTACGGCAGGCATGCAGCCAAAGTTATCCGCTGCTGTTAAGGCCGTTCACGCTGGGGTGCAGGCGGTGAAAATTACGGATCAGCTGACTCACCCAGGCACTACTTTAAAAATGGAGGCAACTAAGTAATGACGATGACACATGTATTTCCAACGTACGCACGGTTCCCCTTTGAACCAATCAAGGCCAATGGCGTCATTGTGACCGATAATCATGGACAAGATTACCTCGACTTTACGTCTGGCATCGGGGTTTGCAACTTTGGCTATCAAAATCCCGCCATTCAAAATGCCGTTTCAGTGCAACTGACTAAAATGTGGCATATTTCGAACCTTTACGAAAACCACCTCCAAGAAAGCGTGGCGGCACTATTGGTTGGCGATGAGGAAAAACTCGTTTATTTCGCTAATTCAGGTACTGAAGCAAATGAAACGGCTTTAAAATTAGCTCGTAAAGCAACTGGTAAAACTAAGATTCTGTCATTTAACCACTCATTTCACGGCCGTACTTATGGTGCAATGTCGATGACGGGCAATGCTCATATTCAGGAAGGTTACGCGCCGTTAGTACCTGACATCACGTTTGCAGATTATAACGATGATGCGTCACTCAACGCCATTACGCCAGACTTGGCAGCAGTCATTTTAGAAGTTATTCAGGGTGAAGGCGGCGTGATTGTTGGCGATTTGGACTGGTTACACGCTGTTCAAGACAAGTGTCAAGCAACCGATACATTACTGATCATCGATGAAGTTCAGACTGGGATTGGCCGGACCGGCTATCGATTTGCTTACGAAGGCTTCGGTTTAGATCCAGACATTGTGACTTCTGCAAAAGGGTTGGCTAATGGCTTACCCGTCGGTGCAATGATCGGTAAAGCATCGCTCGCACCAGCGTTTGGACCAGGTTCTCACGGGTCAACCTTTGCAGGGAACCCCCTGACAATGTCTGCAGCGGAGGCTGTATTAACACAATTGACGCCAGCTTTTCTCGATGACGTTCAAGCTAAGGCAACTGTCGTATGGCAGACACTCGATAAGTTTGATGCGTTGAAGACCGTTAAATCAGTGAGTGGTAAGGGCTTAATGATCGGTATTCACCTTGCGGATGACTTACCAGTAAACGATGTAATCAAGGCGTTGCATCATGAAGGACTGTTGACGTTGTCGGCAGTTGGTAACACGTTGCGGTTATTACCACCGCTCGTGATGAGTGAAGACGACTTGACAAGCGGTTTAAATACGATTTATCAAGTCTTATCAAAATAGGTCATGCCAAATTTTTTGGGAGCGTCATTACCCTCTGAATAGATAGAAGACGCCCCGTAGATTCCGCGTTTTGGATTCTGCGAGGCGTCTTTTGATTCTAAAAAACGTCCACCATTTAAGTTAGTGGACGTCACTTGAATATTAATGATAATTTTAGGGGGAAAATTACCAAAAGAGTCGGTTTTACCAACTGTCGATGGCGGCAGTTAAAGATGCACAACTGAGGGGAAATGCACAATGTAAAACCATTCTGAATCTGGGAATTCAGTTGCCATCGGATCGAGTTAAGGCGATGGTGAAGTTAGTATAGCACTAAAAACGATATAACTTGGTGAAATTATGGATGGATTATTTACTTTTAGTTAGAAAAGAATTCAAAATTTAGTTTTTGTTTAATATGTAATGAAGGCACTGAAAGTTTTCATCTTGAAAAAATCAGTGCCCTGAATGAATCGTCAGGGGAATATGACCCGTTGGGGACGGGTCATATGATTATTAACTATTAATCGAATGTAATGGTGTTCAAGCCTTTAGCGAATACTTCAGCTGCGGGGAACGTTAAAGCATAGGCGTTCATATTTGCACGAGCGGCTTCATCGAAAAAGCTGAAACTATCGTATTTTTTGTCCATGGCAACAAATAATTCTGGTTTCTTTTCGTTAACTTGGGTTGCCGTTGCACCAGTAACGCGCACAGCGTCAGCCCCATCAACAGGAAGCGTCGTAAACGAAACGTGGTTATTAGTTTCGATTTCTCGGACCTTAGTTGTGTCACGAGCGGTAGCAATGTAAATTGTGTTAGGGGTATCTTCGAAGTAAAGGAAGTTAACGACCCGAACACTAGGTGTGTGACCATCAAGGGTTTCGGTTGCTAATGCGATGTGGGTTGCTTGGTTTAAAATGTTGTTGTAATTTTCTTTAGTAGACATAGTTGTTAACTCCTTTGATTTAATATACTTATTATACCGCTTAAATATGACAACCGTTTGTCAACAATTCAAAAATAATTTGACTGATTGAAATGTGAATTTAATGATAAAGTGATTGTCGAAGCCACATGATTCAGCCATAATGGACCTAAGGAAACGAACGCTATGTTTTAAACGTTAGATGCGTTCCACTAGTTCATGAAGTCAACCACCCGTGTCTGTTTCGAGAAAGGATGATTTTTCAATGAAAGCAATTATTACTGTTATCGGTCAAGATCAAATTGGCATCGTTGCTGCGGTATCAAAGCAACTCGCAAACTTAAATATTAACATTATTGATATCACCCAAACGTTGATGCATGGTAGCTTCACAATGGTACTGATGGGTGAATGGGATGATGGTCAAACCAGTTTTGCGACGGCGCAAACGGCCTTAGCTGACCTTGGTAAGTCATTAAACTTGGACATTCGGATTCAACGACAAGCCTTATTTGACGCGATTCAGAAACTTTAGGGGGACTGCAAAGTGGAAACCAAACAAATTCTTGAAACCATCCAAATGATTTCCGAAGAGCGCTTGGATATCAGAACAATCACGATGGGCATTTCGTTATTTGATTGCATTGACAGTGATGGTCAAAAAGCACGGGCGAAGATTTACGATAAGTTGACGACCAGTGCCAAGGACCTTGTGAAGGTTGCCGACCAGATTCAAGCAGAGTATGGCATTCCAATTGTGAATAAGCGAATTGCGGTCACACCTATTGCTCTGATTGCGGCAGCCAGCCATGATGATAATTACGTTGCTTACGCCCAAACCATGGAACGAGCAGCCGAAGCACTTGGTGTGGACCTAATCGGTGGTTTTTCCGCCTTGGTGCAAAAAGGTTATCAAAATGGTGACCGGACATTGATTGATTCGATTCCCGAGGCCTTAAACGCCACCAGTCGAGTTTGTAGCTCCGTCAACGTCGGTTCTACCCGGTCAGGCATCAACATGGATGCCGTGGCACAAATGGGCCGGGTTGTGAAAGACATCGCTGCAGTTGATCCGGTCAATTGTATGAGCCTGGTTGTTTTTGCTAACGCGGTTGAAGATAATCCGTTTATGGCCGGTGCTTTTCATGGCGTGGGTGAAGCAGACCGCGTCATTAACGTTGGGATTAGCGGTCCTGGGGTTGTCAAACGGGCGTTGGAACAGGTCAAAGGCGAGCCAATCGACGTGGTTTCAGAAACCATTAAGAAAACTGCCTTTAAGGTCACTCGAATGGGTCAATTAGTCGGCAACGTTGCGGCGGAACGCCTTGGTGTACCGTTTGGTATCGTCGATTTATCGTTGGCACCAACGCCAAATGAAGGTGATTCGGTCGCTGAAATCCTGGAAGAGATTGGCCTGGAGAGTGTTGGTGCACCGGGAACCACTGCGGCATTAGCGTTGTTAAACGATGCTGTTAAAAAAGGCGGCGTCATGGCCTGCGAACACGTGGGTGGCTTATCGGGCGCGTTCATCCCGGTTTCTGAAGATGCTGAAATGATTCGAGCTGTATCCAAAGGTAACTTGAACATTGAAAAATTGGAAGCGATGACGGCGGTGTGCTCAGTTGGATTGGACATGATCGCGGTACCGGGTGACACAACCGCAGAAACGATTAGTGGCATGATTGCGGACGAAGCAGCCATTGGCGTAATCAACAATAAAACCACGGCAGTCCGGGTCATCCCAGCGACAGGAAAAGGCGTCGGGGAACAGATCGACTTTGGCGGTTTGTTCGGAACGGCCCCAATAATGCCAGTCAATACGAACTCACCAAAACAGTTCGTGGAGAGGGGTGGCAGAATCCCAGCACCAATTCATTCGTTTAAGAATTAGGTGCGGAACCAAAGCGTTTAGAAGGTGGAGCGTAACGGACTCGGACCATAAAGCCCGAACCTGGCTTTATGGTCCGAGTCCGTTACGTGCAACCTTCTGCTTTGTGTAGCCCGATATGGCTACGTAAAATCAACGAAATAAAACAAACAGGTGCGCTGAGTGCGCACCTACTTAACCAATAAAATATTCCATATTCATATAGAATATCGAGAATAAAAATGATATGCGATCGATTTTACTACAACTATTAGTGATAAAGCATCGCAATAAGGAGGCCAAATTCGCTTGAACAAATATATTTTAACCGCCACTCACCTGTCAGCTGGCTATGGGCAACATGAAGTGATTCATAATCAATCCGTGAATATCCCATCAGGCCAAATTACAGGTCTGATTGGCCCCAACGGGAGCGGTAAAACCACGTTATTTAATTTACTAAATGGTTTTGAAAAGGCGACCAGCGGCACGGTAGAGTTGAATGGTGAGCCAATTATTAAACTGACGGCGAAACAGCGTGCACAGCAGATTGCCTGCCTTTGCCAGCATCCGTTAGCGCCGGCTGGTATCACCGTGACGGAATTAGTTAATTATGGTCGTTATGCTCACCGTCATGGCTTTAATCGAGGACACGAGGATCAAAAGATTGTGCGCCAAGCGATTGACGCTGTTCACCTGACGGATTTTGCCGCAACCCAAGTTGCCAGCCTTTCTGGTGGTCAACGTCAACGCGCTTTTATTGCGATGACGTTAGCTCAAGATAGTCCGGTTATGATGTTGGATGAGCCAACCACTTATTTAGATTTGACCAACCAACTGGAGATTTTGGCATTATTACAAGAACTCAACCAAAAGTTACATAAAACGATCGTGATTATTTTGCACGATTTGAACCAGGCGGCCGCTTATTGTCAGCATTTAATCTGTTTGGTTAACGGCAGCATCATGGCTGAAGGCACACCGAAGCAAGTATTGACCAGCAACTTGTTAGCACAGGCCTTTCAGGTTCATGCGCAAATTACGATTGATCCGCAGCGCGATTGTCCGCAACTGCTTAATTGTCGGCCACTAGAGGCAATCTCATGAACTGGTGGCAGCGACATTTAGTGGGAATTCTCATTGTTGGGTTAATCGTTGTGGCCACTTTAAACGTACTAGGTGGCTCGCGTTGGTATGAGTTGTCGGCCTTGTGGCAACCGATGCACTCTCTATTGGGTAAAGTAATCTGGACGATGCGAGTGCCACGGCTATTGGCCAGCGTTATGGTTGGGGCACTGTTAGCCATGAGTGGCCTTTTGTTACAGACAGTCTCGCACAACCCAATTGCCGATCCTTCAATTTTAGGCATCAATGCGGGTGCCAATCTAGCATTAATTGTTGGTGGTGTCCTTGGGGTTGGCATGTCAATTTTTAATACGGTTTGGCTTTCGTTAGTCGGTGCTGGATTGGCGTTTTTGGTTGTGATGAGTCTTGCTATGTCGCGACACGGCATTGCGCCACTACGGTTAATTCTCGGCGGAACGGTTTTCTCGGGATTTATCAGTTGCATTTCGTACGCCATTAGCGTGATGACCAACACAACTGAACAGTACAGAAATTTATTAGTCGGTGGCTTTAGTAGCAGTACTTATGGCCAAGTCGTGTTGCTAGCCATCGTACTCGTAATTGTAATCGTAACCGCTGCGTGCTTTCAATCAGGCCTAACGTTGTTAGCGATGGATGCAACTTCAACTCGCGGACTCGGTGTCTCAACCGGTATCTTGTGGTCGATTGCAGCTTCGTTGATTGTGTTGGCAACCGCGGCGAGTGTCGCGGTGGGTGGCAACATTGGCTTCGTTGGGTTAGGTATTCCGCAATTGATTCAGGCCATTAGACCGGGATCATTCAAGCAAAATGTCTGGGTAACTTTGTTAGGAGGCAGTGTGTTTATGACCACCGCTGATTTGATTGCTAAAGCAACAGTGCCAGGTGTCGAATTGCCCATGGCGGCATTGAGCGCGTTATTTGGTGGTTGTCTGCTGTTTATGATGGTCGTTTTCGATCGGCGGGTGATTCAAGTATGACTAGCAAAATCCGAATGACGATGATTTTGATCCTTTGTACGCTCCTATTTTTGATTTCGACCCTGTTATTACTGTCTATCGGCGACATTCACTTAGGGTTTGGCCAAGTGATTAGCGTGCTACTGGGGACCTCGCAAGACTATACGGCGAACTTTGTTGTCTGGCAATTGCGGTTGCCTAATTTGCTTGCCGCGTTGATCACGGGTGGTGCCCTGGCAGTCAGTGGCCTGATCTTACAAGTGACCACCCATAATCCACTGGCAGATAGTAGCATCTTAGGCATAAATGCCGGTGCTAGTTTGGGGGCGGTGATTTTAACCGCAATCAGTTTGAGTAACGACTTGCTACCAGTTGCAGCGCTGATTGGTGCGTTGATTAGTTGCGGGTTAGTGAAGCTCGCTAATCGAAATGGGTCGCCAATTCAAGTGCTGTTGGGTGGTGTCGCTTTAACCGCTATTATGAACGGGCTAATTTTGATTTTAGAATTGCGACTGAACCAATTTAGTTTCGATAAGGCTCTGATTTGGCTGAGTGGCAGTTTTTGGAACTTGGATTTAGGTTATTTAATGATCAATGGATTAGCGAGTTTGCTTCTGCTGCTATTGGTGATGGCATTGCTCCCAACACTGGGCACACTGACATTGGGCGAGACGATGGCACGCGGAATTGGTGTCAATGTCAAACGCGGTCAACAATGGTTGCTACTAGTGGCGGTTGGGTTAGCTACCGTTGCCGTAGCAGTGGGCGGTGCGATGAGTTTCGTTGGCTTAATGGCGCCTAACATTGCCAAACGGTTAGTTGGCGAGCGCGTGAATTTACTTTTGCCAGTCAGTTGGTTACTGGGGACCAGTTTGATGATGTTAGCGGATGTCGTGGCCAATAACGCCTTTGGCAAAGTGGCGTTGCCAGTTGGCTTGATTGTTGCCGTTGTGACAATGCCTTACTTTATTATTCAATTATTTAGCTGGCAACGGGAAGCTTAACCTTACTTAGGAAGGAAATGGCATATGAAATTTAACAAGCAATTATTGAGTTTAATGATGATTACAATGGCGGTGGGACTTTTTCTTGCTGGTTGTGGAAAATCGCAACCCAGTCAGTCCAAAGCAGCGACACGCGTTGTAACGACAAGCGCGGGTAAAGTAAAAGTACCAACGAAGCCGACGCGTATCGTGACCAACGTTTACACGGGAGATGTGCTATCACTGGGTGGTCACGTGGTCGGTGCAACGTCAACGGATTTAGCGAGTCCATATCTCACCAAACAGCAAACTCAGCACATTAAAAACTTAGGCCTGACTTTAAAGCCTGAGGCGGTCTTAAAATTAAAACCGGATCTGATTGTGACGAGTAATGAATCGGACGTTAAAGCACTCAAAAAAATCGCACCCGTTGTTTACGTCGCCTATGGCACTACGGGTGATATTAATCAAACCGCAACGAAATTTGGCCAAATTTTGAACCGTCAAAAACAGGCGAAGGCTTGGAATCAAAAATTTAGTCGGGAGGCCAAACAGCAGGCCAGCCGGCTAAAGGCGGCGGGAATTAACCCGTTAAACACAACTGTTGGTATGTATGATATGCAAAATGGCAAACTGTTCGTAGATGGGAGTACTTGGGGCCGTGGCGGTCAGGCGTTGACAACCGGGCTCGGTTTTAAACTGCCAAATCGGATTCAAAAAATTAGCGATGGTGTTGGTTACCAACAAATTTCTTTGGAATCACTCAATAAATACGCCGCTGATTGGTTGTTCTTTACGAATACAACGGCCACGACTAAGGGCAATCAGGCGGTGAAAGATCTGCAGTCTAACCCAATTTGGAAAAGTTTACCTGCAGTAAAAGCGGGGCATGTCATATCGCTGCCGTTTAATAAGATGTATTACTTTGACCCGACAGCCGTTTATCAACAGATGAAGCTGATTACGGATGCAATGATCAAAGCCAAGTAAATGGTTTACGCATTGAAGCTAACTTGTATGTGCTAGTTTCACACAAGGATAATAACCCATAAAAGTAGGACGATTGCTAGTTATCTGGCAATCGTTCTACTTTTACTTTGGTGTTTTTCATGCTGTGGCGATGTGCGGAGAGGTCCGCCTTCGGCCGCCAGCAGACTGATTGGCAGGT
>NZ_AZEE01000029.1:0-101256 GCF_001434895.1 Secundilactobacillus odoratitofui DSM 19909 = JCM 15043 | reverse complement strand
GCTGTGGGACCGGGTTCAACCGCTTGGCGTTTTCACCCTCGAACCAGAGCCCGAAAAGCAGGTCTCTGATTCGTCCAATGATGTAAGGGTGAAGTAACCCAAGAAGAAAGTACACTTCTTGCGCCACTTCACCCTAACATCATTTTTCACTGCCACCACCCGCCAACCAGTCTGCTTCTGGCACTACGGCTACATGCTGAGTAATAAGTTCTTTTGAAGTTAACGCAGAAGATAACGATATGAGTGATGCTGTAACGAAAAAGAACTGATTTTAGCATTTTGTAACGAGAACGGAAGGTAACGCGGTTTTTCAGTTGCAGTGACAAGTTCGAGTTAATGCTTCAGCATTTACTCGAACTGGACGTTTGTGAGACTTCGGGCTTTGAAGGCTCACAAACGAGGCGGAAGACACGGTGACGTGGCTGAAGCCGGTCCCACAGCAACTGAAAAACCGCGTTACCTGGAGTGGTAGTGGCAGTTATAAACTTTATCTTGGTAATTAAAATGGCATAATTGCAGACCAACAAATTAGAATTATCGGTTCCAACTTGACAAGCAATCTAGGCGTCAGTTAAACTGTATTCAAAAGCATATTATATGACGTATAATATTACAGGAGGTGACAACGTGGCAATTCAGGTGAGTTCAGAACTACTAGACGGTTGTGTGTTAGCAATTTTGACGGATCAAGACTACTACGGTTACGCATTGACGCAACGGGTTCAGCAGGCAATTAAGGTTTCGGAATCGACGATGTATCCGGTGCTGCGACGCTTAAAGAAAAACGGTTGGTTGACTACTTATGATGAGCCATATCAAGGGCGAAACCGACGTTATTACCAAATTACAAGTGACGGCCGCGCACATTTAGCGGAGATTCGAACCGATTGGGTCACGTTTAAGGCCGGAATCGATTCAATGATGGGGGATGAACAAGATCATGGATAAGTACATGCAAGAGTTTAAGAGTTATCTCAATCAACTGAGTGATCACGAATTTAGTGAAGTCGTTGATTTTTACATGGAATACTTACAAGACGGTGGCTTTGAGACATACGAAGCCTGTGTGGCGGAGCTGGGTACGCCGAAGCAATTAGCGCGTAAAGTACTCGCAGATTATTCCATTCGGTTGTTAGACGCACCCGAAAAAGAAAAGGCCACGATGCGTAGTCGGGTGCAACAGTCAACGACTCAGGTGCATACCATCTGGTTGATCGTGTTGGCAATTTTATCAACGCCACTCACGATTCCGTTGGGGATTGCAGTGCTCGCGACGCTATTTGCGGTTTTCGTGGCCGGCGCAGCAATTGTCTTTAGTATTGTGGTGACCATTATTGCGTTACTATTCGCTGCCGTAGTTGTGCTTGGTATCGGGATCGCTATTATCGGGCAGTCTTTAAGCACGGGATTGTTTTACATCGGTGGTGCCATCGCATCACTTGGTCTATTTTTAATCTGCGTACCAGTAATCAACTGGTTCATTCGGGGCGTAATTCACGTCACACTTAGCTTTAGTCAGTGGCTTTACAGTAAGCTTAACCGGAAAAATCGAGCGGAAGAGAGGCGTGACCAAAAATGAAAAAGACATTTATTATCGGTGTTATCTTATTAATCGTTGGCGGTGTGTTACTTTCAATCGGTTTGGGTAAGGGCGGTCTGAAGTCAGTCTATTGGGATGACGGTTTACACGTTGATGCTAAAGTGAGTCAATCAAAAAACATTAAATAGGTCAAAAAAATTAAAGTCACGGGTGGCGACTTCGGTCCAATTTTGATTCATCGAGGTAGCCAAGCTAAAGTGACAGTACGTAGTAGTAAGAGTGCCAGGATTAGCATGACAGTTTCCGGCGACGAATTAACGATTTCAGGTCATTCTGCTTCGGGACTGTTGCTTGGTGAACTGGATTATAGTGGCAGTCAACCAGTTGTCGAAGTGACAGTGCCTAAACGGACTCAACTGCAAAACGTTAGTGTAGATGGGCTAACCGATACGCGCTTAGAAGACTTAGCACTTAAAGACGTGACGATGGGTGATGGTGACTTGCGATTGACGCGGGTGACGGTCTCTGATCATTTACGCAGTAAGGCAAATTCATACGGTGACCTGACACTACAGGACACGACGATTGATAAAGGTTTTGAAGCTGATACAGCGGGTGACATCACCGTTACTGATAGTCAATTTAAACAAAAGTCGACAACAGTTCATTCCAGTGATGGTGATATCTATTTGCGTGGTAATCGTTGGCAGAGTGCTGATATTACGGCCGATGATGGTGATATCAATTTAGCTAATGAAACGGTTGCAACTCAAATGACAGCCAGAGCCAATGATGGCGGCGATATTAACGCCGGAATCACGCCGACTAAACGAACGGTGATTCGTGCCAACGCCAGCGATGGTGACGTTATGATTTACGGTAAGAACCAGCAGCAGTACGGCCAAACCGGTCAAAACAAAACGGTTTATCAGTTGTCTAGTACTGATGGTGATGTAACTGTTAGAAAATAGTATTATTTAAAAACCAACCAAAAAATCCCGTCAACAGCAATTACTGTTGACGGGATTTTTGGCGTTAGCTGCTGTAATAATGCCTTACATTATAGACATGTCAAGCTTCTACCGGCACCATTTTTAAATCAGTGTGATCTTCCTTGACCACAGCGTACAACACTTCAGTGTGGTGTTCGTTAACATAGCCTAAGTTAACGGCAGGGTAACCATCAATTTGCTCGATACCCTGAAAGCGGTCGATGACGGCCCGCTTGATGATATCCATGGTTTCTTTATTCTCATCTGCCTTTTTAACCGCGGCCACTAGCGTGAAACCTTCGTTAATAAAGCTATTAATCATGAACACACGCATCAAAGTACCATAGGTATATTTACGATTCTGGCCAGGGACTTTCTTACTTTCAATGTAACCCTTTTGTTCCCAGTAGCGTAATTGACTTTGTGAAACGCCGGTTGCAGCGGCCACATCGCCAATGCCCATGTGCCAAGTCATATGGCGACTCATAGCGGATAATTTTTCGTGATCTTCAGTATTCACAAACTGCCTTCTCTCATCAAAATATAATTGAAACGGTTTTCTTTCCCGGTGTTAACCGGTTTAAGTTGTTAAATAAAGTGACTATTTTAATACATTTCGTCATGAACAGTATATATAATTAAATAACTTTGTCAAGATTGTTGACAAATAACTTAAAAGTTATTATAGTTATTCTCAGTCATTAAAATGAATTTGAAGAAAAGAAGGTCTTAGTAAGTGAACAAAGCGGTTGACGTCAATGGAAAACCGTACAGCCGAGCAATGATGATCGTTGTCTTGCTCATTGGGACATTTTGTACAGTTTTAAACCAAACAATTTTAGCAACAGCCAATCCAACCATCATGGACGCGTTCAACATTAACACTGCAACCGTTCAATGGTTAACAACCGGATTTATGTTAGTTAATGGGATTATTATTCCGATTAGTGCATGGCTCAGTACTCGATTCAACACCAAGTGGTTATACGTGAGTGCCATGACTGTCTTCTTCGTTGGGACAGTGATTGCCTACGTTTCACCAAACTTCGGCTGGTTATTAACCGGTCGTTTGATTCAGGCCGTTGGTGTGGGGGTTACCATGCCTTTGCTTCAAACAATTATGCTGTCAATTTTTCCACCAGAGCGTCGTGGGACTGCCATGGGGTTAGCCGGTATCGTTATCGGACTAGCACCAGCCATTGGCCCGACACTTTCGGGGTGGGTGATCGATACTTGGACTTGGCGTGACCTGTTCGGTATGATCATTCCAGTTCTGGTCTTGGTTTTAATTGGTGCTTTGATTTTCATGCGCCCAGTATTACCTACCAAAAAGGAAAGCATCAGTGTCTTATCAGTTATCCTATCAACAATTGGGTTTGGGAGTTTACTTTACGGCTTCTCAAGTGTTGGGAATGACGGCTGGGGTAGTGCCAAAGTTATTGGCTTCCTCGCTGTCGGTGTCATTTTTGTTGGGATTTTTGTCTATCAACAACTTCACATGGAAAAACCATTCTTGGAATTCCGCGTTTATCGTTCAATTCCATTCGCCGTTTCAGCTATCTTGAGTTCCGTTTCAATGATGGCCATGGTCGGTGCCGAAATGATCATTCCATTGTACTTGCAAATTGTTAAAGGTATGTCAGCGTTCCACTCAGGATTAACCCTGTTAGCAGGGGCCTTGATGATGGGGGTTATGAGCCCAATTACTGGTCGCGCTGTTGACCGTTACGGTGCTCGCCGTCTCTCAATCATGGGGATGTTACTCTTAACGATTGGTTCTGTGCCATTCATCTGGATCACTAAGGATACCCCAACTGCCTACATCGTTCTGTTATACGGTGTTCGGATGTTCGGGATTGCCATGGCCATGATGCCAGCAACAACTGTTGGTATGAACGCCTTACCTGTCCACTTGATTGGTCATGGGACCGCTGTTAACAACACACAACGTCAAATCGCTAGTTCAGTCGGGACTGCCATTTTGACCAGTGTTTTAACAAACGTGACGACTTCACATAAGCCAGCTCACCACTTGTTAACGAGCAACCCATTGCAATATAAAGATTCATACATCAACGCAACTTTGACTGGTTACCACGCTGCCTTTATCATTGCAGCCCTCTTCTGTGTGGGCGCTTTGATTACCGCCTTCTTCATGAAGAACCGTGGTCAAGCAAGCGACTACCCAGCAGAAACTCAATCAACAAAGGTAGGTGACAACCAGTGATTGTAGCCTTAATCATTATTTTTACGGTTTTAGCTTTCATGGCATTTATTTACATCGAAAACAAAGCCATTAGCAACACTTTGACGATTTTGACCATCATTGGTCTGTGTGTGTCGAGTTACTTTGCCGTGGCAAACTGGAAGAACCACTATGGTTTAGAAAAGTACACCACTACAACGACTCAAACTATTTATAGCGCCTCACCAAAGATGGACATGGTTTTATACCAACCAATCGGTACGGCTAACAAGCACCAAGTCTACGTTTATAAAACGAGCAAGGATGCTAAGAAGACCACCCATACACAAACCAGTAGCGAGACCTTTAATAAAGTGAAGACGACTACCGGCAAGACACGGATGGTGACCACCGTTACACGTTGGCGTTACAAGAGTAACGCTGCCAAAATCTGGTTTGCCTTTACCGGCCAGAACCACAAGTTCATTAAGCGGACCAACACGATTTATGTGAACAAAAATTGGTTAGTGCTTAGCGCGCAACAAGCTAAGGCACTCCAAAAGCAAATGAAGAGCAAGACTTACCAAGCTCAGCTTAAAACTGAAGGTGCCGCCTTCATCAAGAAGGGTATGATGGCCGCAATGACCAAGAACCCATCTATGACGACTGCCCAACAGGCCAAGCTCCAAAAACAACTTCAAGCTCAGTTCCAGGCCCAAGCAGTGGCTAAGCTCGTGAAGTCTGTTCAAAGCAAATAAGTCTTAATTGATTAGAAGGATTATTCGGTACGATTAGAGAGTCGTACTGAGGAAGAGGCCTCGAACTTTTTGTTCGAGACCTCTTTTTGTATGCATTTGAAACTCGTGGGCGATTGAAAGTTAGACCGATTGTACTTCCAAACTACTGCCGCCTCCGGCCGCCAGCAGACTGGTTGGCGGGAAGTGGCTGTGGGACCGGGTTCAAACGCTTTGCGTTTTCACCCTCGAATCCGAGCCCAAAAGACAGGTCTCTGATTCGTCCAATGATGTAAGGGTGAAGTAACCCAAGAAGAAGTACACTTCTTGCGTCACTTCACCCTAACATCATTTTTCACTGCCACCACCCGCCAACCAGTCTGCTTCTGGCACTACAGCTACAACGAACAAACTTTAAATTTAACACTGTACTGTTCGTCGATTGATTGTCTTCCATCAGGTTCGTTAATCAAAGTGGTTAAGCAGATTTACTGAGATATAAGGGTCAATTAATGAAAGACTATAAATAGAGCTAGTACGTACAGCTTTTAAACTGGAACGTTAATTATAATTAATAGAAATCTTGAACGCATTATGTAACGACAACGGAGGGTTAGCGACCTTTTCTGGCTGCAGTGATAAGTACGACTTAGCGCGTTTCGCGCTTAGTCGTACTGGTGGACGGTTATGAGACCTGAACTTTGGGCTCATAACCGAAGCGGAAAACGCGTAGCGGTTGCAGCTGGTCCCACAGTAGCCGGAAAAGGGCGTTAGCCCGTAGTGAAAGTGGCGGCATAAACTAATTTTCCTTAATTTGAAGTAGCTTGATTGCAGCTGGTTCCGCAGCAGCCGGAAAAGGGCGTTAGCCCGTAGTAAAAGTGGAGGCATAAACTAATTTTCCTTAATTTGAAGTAACTTAGTTGCAGCTGGTCCCACATCAGTAAGAAAAGGGCGCTAACCCGTAGTGATAGTGGACACTAAGCTGTGCATTTGAGAGTTAATTTGATCGATGGCAAGCATTTTCCAAAAGGTAAAAAAGTTGGTACACAATAATTTCAACCCCTAACTTTCCGAAAAATCAGCTTTTTTCACAAATTACTATCGTATTTTCAACAAAACGTTAAAATTCCCAAGAATATTTCTGAAAAAGAGGTCAATTTTGGCTGACGACTTTTGCTAATGTAAGGGTGTGCAAAGGCACGAACTGTTCAGGGTATGAATTAATGGGGTACCCGAATAGTCAATTTGATTTTATATTTGGGAGGAATTAATCATGGGAAGAGGTACTAAGAATCTAGCAAAAGGTAATCAGAAACGTGCGTTGTTGCAAAATACAACGTCACTTCATTACAAGATGTATAAGGCAGGACGTACCTGGCTTTTCGCTGGTGTTGCAACCGCTTCACTTGGTGCGGTGTTATTAGGGGCACCAACCCAAGCACATGCGGCAACTGATCCGCAAACAACAGCAACAGCGGAAACACCAACGACCCAAACCGGGGATACCACGCAACAAGCTGCGCCAACTCAGGACGCAACGACAACCCAGGCTGCGCCAACCCAAGCAAGTACGGCAACGGCTGCCAACGTGGTGCAACCAAGCAGTGACGAAGCACAGTACACGGATACGACCGGTGCCGAACAAGCCGGTCAATCTGGTGATGTACTCCAATCTGGTGCAACGCAACTTGATACCAGCAACATGGAAGGTAAAGCAACTGCCCCAGCCGGTACCACGGATGTGCCAGATACTGAAGGTGCCGTAGTCAAAACAAACTTGTTTGGTAGCGGCTTAACCAGTCATGCTGAAAACAGTTCCACCGCTAACTTAGGTGAAACAACCGATGGCGCTAACTATAGCGAAAGTAAGGCTAAGGATAAAATCAATAGTGCCAACGCTGCAACAAACCGAACAGCCGGTGAATACGGTCACGTCTATGACGCCGTAGTACCAGACGTTTCAGTTGGTAAGCCTGGTACGACAACGGCCGGTAAAAACGACGACTTGGACATGGTGATTGGTTCAGGCGTGATTGATAATATCGATACCACCGTTGACCAATTAAGTGACCAAGGTGCAGTTAGTTCGGATGCTCAAAACCTACAAAAACGTGCAACCACACTGTATGCCAACGTTAACAGTGATGGTATCGACGTTTCGTTAGTCGGTAGTGGTCAACAAGGTGCTACCTTTGGTATTCCAAAGAACCTTAAAGAAGGTTTGACGATTGGTGGCCTCGAAGTGATTCAACAAAACTCCGTTGGGATCATCGTCAAAAACCGGACAACTGGGGAAGTTTTCCAAATCGTGAATGCGGATTACGGTAACCAAGATACAACTGGTAACATTGCCAACAACACGCACCCAGAATATGCAGTTGGCCAACAAATCGATGGTCAAGCAGTTTACACCGCTGTCATGAACGGTGACTGGATGAAGAAAATCGTCGAAGCTGTTACCACTGGCCTATCACAAGCCAGCGACATTTCTGGTGATATTGGGACGTTCTTAATTGGGAACGGTAAATCATTGCTTCCATCAAGTCTGTCAAGCTCAGTTCAAAGTATTATTCAAAATCCACTGAGTGCAGTTACAGCTGGTCCTGGTATTCTGGCTTCAATTGCATCATTACCAAGTCAATTTAACGTTGATTCAATTAAGAACATTGGTGCGAGTGGTGTCGTTGCAACCTTGGTTGATCTGCTTAACATGTTAGGCGTTGATACCACCGACTTTAACACGGTGTACCAAGCTCAAATCAAACAAATTAACGATTCCATCACTGATATGAACGCTTTCGGTGACAAGTTGATGAACGAAGGGGTCAAAGAATCACTACTGATGCCTGCTGAAATTAAAACTGATTCAGCTGGTAATGATATCATCAGTGTGCTTTCTGACGAAAACCTATCGACAGCTAATGGGATTACCAACATGGTTAACTCATACCTCACTGGCTGGACTGAAGGGATTGGGAACGCATTAGATGCAGTGTTCACTGGTAACCAAACCATCATTGCACCCGATGCCAATGATCCAATGCACAAATTTGACGGCAAAACACCACAGGAAGTGTTAAACGCTGCCATTGCCAGTGCTGATGGTGCTGGTGGATTAGTTGCCCAATTCGCACAACCAATCATTGAATTCTTCTTGAACTTAGCTTCTCAAGCTAACACTGAAGCCATTCAACCAGTGATTGAAAAGATTTCTAGTTTTGCAACTAACGGTTTAGGCCAAGCAATTTCAAAGGCTATTGACGGCGCTGTTGGTGGGATGTCACAAGTTGTGGCCGTACCGGTTGAGTACAACGACCCATCGTACGTCAGTCAAGCCAACGGTCAAGACGCTGCACCTGGCCAATTTATCGGTGAGACTTTCGATACCATCTCGAAATTATTTAACCAAGTGCAAAAGAGCTCGACAACCATCGCCTATCAAAACGTTGATAAAACACAATTGAAGGCCTTGATTGCTAAGGGAGCACCAGTGGGTTCAACGATTCCACAAGACGTGACCGATTACGCTTACGAAGTTGATAACAACGTTAATGCGTCACAATATGACGTGGACGATGCCGTTCGTAAGTTAGGTGGCCACATTATTGACCAAACTAAAGTCGGCAACCTTGCGCTAAACGCCGTGACAGGAACTACTAAAGCTGCTTCAGCTGACGCAGCGATGCCTGATGCCAAGACTGCACTGAACACGGCCTTGAAGGCTGCTACTGCTGCAACATCGAAGAGTGATGACAGCAAGTCTGGCGCCATTTCAAATGGCCAAGCCGACCTTGATTTGACGGGCTTAACAGCTGACAACTTTGCAATCACAGCACAAGCTGATCAACCAACGGATGGTCAATCATACGTTTACGACTTCATCTATAACGGTACTGGTGCTGACGCGGTTGCCCAATCATTGACGAAGCTAGCTGGTAACACAGGCACTAACTACTTGTTAGTTGATCCTTCAGTTACTGATACTGGTGTTAAAGCCACCATCACGTTAACGAAGTCAGATGCAACTTCTCAAGTTGCTTACACGGTACAACCTGCCGATGATCAAGGTGTTGCCCTTGCAGGCACACAACCATCAGCTCAATTAACTGGTACACCGGGTGAAAAGGCTGATACTTCAAGCCTAGACCAGACTGTAACGGTGAAGGATGCCAATGGTACGACAACTTGGGTTAAACCAGCGACAACGACTCAAGTTATTCCAAACGCAGCTGGAAACGTGTTGATTCCATATGAAAAACAAAAACCAACGACTGACACACCAACAACTGACAGTCAAGTGGACTACAAGGTTGAGCCAGTGGATGAAAGCATGAACGCACTGGCTGACCCAGTGGCAGCTTCTGGACTTGCAGGCGAAGTAGCTGATACTTCAGGCTTAGCTGATAGTTACAAAGATGCTAAAGGGAAGACCTGGTATAAGCCAGCGCAATCACAATTAGCAAGTTACATGGTGCCAAAGGCTGGCGGTATTTTACAAGTGCTGTATACCGACCAAGATACAACTGGTGACGATACACAAACGCCAGATACGACTGGCTCAATTACCATTACTGACAATGGCGATGGCACTTGGACAATTCATTATCCAGATGGCAAGACAGAAATTGTGACGCCTGGTGATCACACTGGTGACACGACAACTGAACCAACTGGAACTGATAACAACGGTGGTTACTTCATTATCAACCCAGACGGCACCATTACGTTTGTTGATAAGAACGGTAAGCAACTTACCTTAGACCCAAGTAAATTTGGTAATGACGGTAAGCCAATTACGGTAACCATCAACAATAATAACAACAACACGAATACCAACGATAACGGCAACGGTAATGGCCAAAATGGCGGTACGACTGGTACTACCACTGGTGACACTGACAAACCGGTTACCATTGTCTTACCAGGTCAAGACGGTAAGAGCACCGGCATTACAGTTGAAAAACACAGTGATGGCAGCTACACCGTTCACTATCCAGATGGGTCAAGCGAGACCATTAAAGCGGGTGACAATGATACGCATACCACGCCTGCTGGTGGCACCTTCGTTGTGAACCCAGATGGGACGATCACTTTCACTAATCCTGATGGCACGACAGCAACGGTTGATCCTAACAACACCACTTCTGGTACCACTGAACCAGGTAGCAAGATTACAAACATTGTCTTGCCAGGGACTAATGGTGCGGATGGTAAGGATGCTGGCGATCAAACGTTGATGATTGAAAAGACACCAAACGGCGACATCGTTCTCCACTTACCTGATGGCACAACTCAAGTGATCAAACCAGGTGATACTGGCACGTTGCCAAACGGTGCAACCTACGTGGTTAACCCAGATGGTACAATCACCTTCACATTACCAGATGGCAAGACCTATGTGGTTAATCCAGAAGATGGTCAAACCACGCCAACAACTACGCCAGGAACTGGTGTGACCGGTGCCGTTGATACAGATGGCGATGGCATTCCAGATAGTTTCGAAATCACTTTAGGTCTTAACCGTGAAAACGTTGATACCGATGGTGACGGCGACACTGATTTCCAAGAATTGCTTAACCACACTGATCCAAAAGATCCGAACTCTAACTTGAAATCACTCACTAACAAGGGTGATGGCGACGGTAGTAAGGATGTCAATGTGACGGTTAACGTTAACGGTAATGGTGCTGGCCAAACGGATGGCACAACGACTGAAAACGCGGCTAAGACACAACCAATCGTGGTGGTTGTTCCGGGTCAAACACAAAAAGGCATTACTATCGATAAGGGTGCTGACGGGTCACTGACCTTGCACTTCCCAGATGGTAGTTCACAAGTGATTCAGCCAAATGATAACGGAACGCACACCAACCCAACTGGCGGCACGTTTGTGGTCAACCCAGATGGTACGATCACCTTCACGAACCCTGATGGTAGCACCTACACCATTGACCCAACTAACCAAACGGGTCACAGCACTGATCCAACTAGTCGCACGACGGTCGTTGTTTTACCAGGGACTAAGGGTGCTGACGGCAAGGATGGTCAATCACAAGTTGTGACGGTTGAAAAGACCACTGATGGTAAAGTCTTCCTTCACTTGCCAGACGGTACGACAAAGGCGGTTGAACCAGGCGATAAGGGTGATTTACCAAATGGTGGTAGCTACGTTGTGAACCCAGATGGCACGATTACCTTTACTAACCCAGATGGGACGACCTACACCGTTGATCCAAGTGATGGCACTACCAACAACGTTTACGTCAACGGCGGTAACGGAACTGGCGCAGACAAGGATTCAGACGGTCTACCAGATGCCCTTGAAATCAAGCTTGGTACTAATGGTGACAACGCTGATACCGATGGTGACGGTGATTCAGACCTCAAGGAAGTCCTCAATGGGACTGACCCATTAGATCCAAATTCTAACCTGAACTCACTTAAGGGTGGTACAACCACCACGACTGGTAAGAATACAGTTGTCTTCTTACCTAACCCAGATGGGAATGGTGGTATCCTACTCAACCTTGAAAAAGCACCAAATGGCGACATTATTCTGCACCTGCCAGACGGTACTTCACAAGTGGTTAAACCAGGTGATAAGGGCGACTTACCAAACGGTGGTAGCTTCGTGGTCAACCCAGATGGCACGATTACGTTTACTAACCCAAGTGGCTCACACTTCACAATCGACCCATCGAAGGGTAGCCCAATTCAAGGTGGCACTACGACGGGTAACACGACTGACAGTAACAACGTAAACAGCTACAACACGACGAATAACTACTACGGCCAAGACGGCGCCAATGGTGGTAGTCAAACCACCACGATTGTCTTACCAAAGGGTGAAAATGGTCAGGGTGGTACGATCACCTACACTAAGCAACCTGATGGCACGCTAGTACTAGGCTTACCAGATGGTAATAAGACCGTTAAACCAGGTGATACTGGTACCTTACCAAACGGTGGCACTTACACAGTTGGCAAAGACGGCTCACTGATTATCGTGAACCCAGATGGTGATCAAACCACTGTTGACCCAAGTAAGGGCAGCGCTGCTGGTAACACCTACATTACGAATAACTACTACGGCGATGGTCAAGGTAGCGTTGGTAATGGTAGTCAGACGACAATCGTCTTACCAAAGGGTGAAAACGGCCAAGGTGGTACGATCACGTACACCCAGAAACCTGATGGCACACTCGTTATTGGCTTGCCAGATGGCAACAAGACTGTCAAACCAGGAGACACCGGTTCATTACCAAACGGTGGCACTTACACGGTTGGTAAGGACGGTTCACTGATTATCGTGAACCCGGATGGTAGCCAAACGACGGTTACACCAGATAAGACTGGCGCAGCTGGTAACACGTACATTACCAACATCTACTATGGTGATGGTAATGGTGAGCAAGGCAAACACACGGTAGTGATTTTACCAGGTAAGGATGGCGCAACAACTGCTTTGACCATCACGAAGAACCCAGATGGCACGATCACAATGACTACGCCAACTGGCAGTCAAACGGTTAAACCGGGCGATAAAGGTACGTTACCTGATGGGACAACCTACGTGATTAACGAAAACGGTACAATTACTTTCACAACGCCAGCTGGTGATACTGTGACTGTAACGCCTGAAAACGGGTCGAACAACCCTGACTCGGTGGTTGTGAACGTCCACGTGACAGATGGTACCGGGGATAAGACTGGTAACTACAGTGTGACCGAAAACGGTAACGGCACGGTTACGATTGCCTTCCCAGATGGCTCAACCCAAACTGTTAAACCAGGTGATAAAGGTCAAGTTCCAGGCGGTGGCACTTACACCGTGACAGATCACTCAGTGGTTGTAACCTTACCAAACGGTGGTAGCTTCACGGTTAACTTCAATAACGGTGGTAATGGTGGAACAACCACTACGACCACGCCAGGAACCGATGGTGGGACAATCACTACGACACCAGGCACTGACGGTGGCTTAACAACCACTACAACGAACACGAACACCAACACGAATACCAATACTAACAATGGCACGGATGGTGATACTACGTCACAAACGACGACTACAACCACGACGCCAACTGATAACGATGGTACGGTAGCCGGGTTGACTGATAACGATACTACCGACGCAGGGACTGCAGTTGGCAACGATAAGGGAGGTGATGCGGTAACGGCACAAGCAGCAACTGGAACTGATACGGCTGCTGATGGTACTGTGACTGATAAGTCGTCAGATACAACTCAAGGCAAGAAGTCTGCTGATTTACCACAAACCAATGAACAGCCCACAGAAGGTTATGCGGCACTCGGCCTCCTTGCTGGCATCTTGGCACTGTTCGGTCTAGCCGGTACCACTAAGCGGAACCGTAAGTTCTAACTAACATCCTTTTTCTAAATGTTGAAAAGTGGTCGATACCTAACAAGCCAAGTTAGTTTGGCTACCTTTCAGCGAAGTGTTACTGATACGAATGAGTATCAACTTCGTTTAAATTTCTCCCTCAAGTAATTTAAACAAGAACCCCCCGAGCATGGGACAACATGCTCGGGGGGTTCTATTTTTGATTAAGCAAAATTTGAAAAGTCACCGCTAAAGGCTTTTTCTCGAACGGCATGAACGTTCAGTTGAATGATTTGGATGAGATCATCCAGTTCAACTTGCTGATCATTTTCTAGCCAGTCCGTTAAAACACCTAAAAAGCCGTATGCAGCAAAATTGACGATAAAGGCATAAGCCGGAACGTTTTGATCTAAATTCTCAATCTGAAGTACTCGATTCGTGAGTAATGTCACGATTCGTTTCAGCACTTCAATATCCTTTCCCTGTCTGGTTAAAATATCAAACAATCGGCGATTATCAACAACATAGGTAATGAACTTTTTAGCCATGGGTTCAAAACTACCTGATGGTTCTGGCGGATAGAGTTCAGTAAAAATGTCGTTGAGATGCTCAATTGTCTCAGTCACCAGTGAATCATATAAGTCATAGACATCGCGATAGTGGAGGTAAAAGGTGCCACGACCAATATCGCTTGCTCTGGTTAGTTCTGCAACAGTAATTTTATCTAATGGTTTTTCTGCCAGCAGATCTAAAAAAGCTGTCCGTAAGTGGCGTTGCGTTTTTAAAGTGCGACGATCTGTTCGGTGGTGCGTTTGAAACCCCATGATAAACTCCTCCAATTGCTTGAGTTATCGTCAGTTTCTCCCTCAAAAAGGTGAACAATATCAGGCAATCTGTTAATTAATGACTACATTAGCAAATGTGAATATTGATTCGCCTTTATGTCTCTATTATATTGAAACTATAGGGAAAAACAACTAATGGGGTAAAATTAATCTATAAAATTTAGGGATTTTTTTATGACTTATATTTAAGTTGCTGGGGATCGATTGGGAGTAGTGATTTTTATTTATCTGGGGGGATAAGTGTGGATTATAGTGGTTTCTTTGAGGCGGATGTCCAACTTAAGTTACGGATGGTACAACTGATGATTCAAGTTGAATATCCTAGGATTCGAATTACGCAAGTAACTGACAAATTAGGCTTATCGCGATATAAACTGAATAAGTTACTGACGGAATTATCTGCTGATTTAATTTCAATTGGTAAGTTGGAACGGCCAATCGAGGTTTCTGCAAAGGAAATTGAAAATCCGCAGTTTGATATTTCAACGTTCCAGATTTTACAATTATGGTATTTGAAGCAATCGTTAAAATATCAAATATTTGAATATGAATATCTTAACAGTCATCAATCAACCCGTAAGCACTTTTGGAAGACCCATTATAGTAGCCAAGCACGTTACTACGTTTTGCGAACTGAAATCGACGAGCTACTAGCTGAAGACGTGAGAACGCTGAATCGGTCCAATTCAATTCAACTTCAGCCGGAATTAGTGATGCGAATTAGCCTGACTAACATTTATTACCACTTTTTTGGTGGCGTAGAAGAACCGTTTCCAGAGCTCAACCAAGTGACATCGCGGTTTTTGAGTTTCTTAATGATGACACTTGGGTTGTCGCTGACACCTAGCGAGCAGTTGAAGCTCCGGATTTTTTTTCAAATTCAAATAAAGCGCATACAAGACAGGCGAAAGCTGAATTTAAGACAACTTATAAAACTGGAAAACAGTGATGAAATTCAACTCGTCAAAAACTATTACGCTAAGCATGTGTCGTCGATTGAAGAGGCTGACCTTGATTCTGAAGTTGGGTATTTATTTTTGTTTTTGAGAAGTCAGGATTTAATGACGTCAATGCCAATCAAAATAACGCCGGTGATCCTCCAACAATTTGACCGGGCAAGTTCAGCGTTCAAATCGATTTTAGTCAAAACGCCGTTGCTCAGAGAGTCAGAGTTATCAGCGCATGAATTGGAGCGTCTAGGAAATAAGTTGAGTGAAGTGAGTCACTGGCTACTGTTTGTTGATTTTGACTCAGCACAATCGTCGGATCATTTGGACGTTTCAAAACTGACCGCTAATTTCCCGGGTCAGGTACAACTTGCTGAGCAGTTGACGACAAAAGCAATCGATATCTTTAATCTAAAGCCTAATTCTGTGATTCAAGACGAGTTAAAACGTTCGTATCTTCAGGTTTTGATCGATGAGGTTCATGCCTCTGTTTTGCAGTACTCTGTCACCATTTGTATTGATTTTGTGCAGAGCAAAGTACCCTTGACCTACTTTTCGAATCTGATTGCGTTTTACCTTGGTGGCGGCATCAAATTTACCAGCCAACTCAGTCAGAATGTCGACGTTTATTTGTCAGACACCTTTGTTGCTAGTATTCATGGCATACCACAAATCATCTGGCCGGAACCACTAGAAGTGTCAAATTGGGAGAAGTTAAGAGAAGTGATTGCAATGGTTAAACGACAAAAAGTCCAACATGTTGAGGCAACGGCTTAATTTGTGATAATACGTCATGCCATCAATTAGTTTTATTCAGGGGTTGACTTTCTGATGGGAACTCGGTATTATGTGGACATAGTTAGAAAACGATGAGACGCAAGGAAGCCTTGAGGATGAGGCTGAAGCGATTGGTTTAAGAGAGCGTGGCTGGTGAGAACACGTCCAATCCTTCAGCGGAAAGTTAAGGTGGAGCGATCGGTTCTTGTTTAAGGAATCGTGGTTGGTGGCCATTAGCCCACTGCCGGATGAATACGTCCGGCTGAGTCGGTTGCGCAAGGCAACCGAAATTAAGGTGGTACCGTGCGGAAGCGCCCTTAAGCAGAGATGCTTAGGGGCGCTTTTTCATTGTTTTCGACACACATATTGCAACAACACATAACATATTAATCATACCAGTATGCCTGGTACCAACACATAACCCACATAGCAATTATACTTAGTTTCACGCAGAGCTGACCTGAGTCAGTACACATATTATTTAGAACACATACACAAACAAAAGTGGCGCCCTTTCTTTTTGAAAAGGTGCCACTTTTGTTGATTAGTGTTATTTTCAGTTGATGATTCTGGTCGATAATGTGTGTTTTGACGATGGCCAGGCTATTTTAATAGTCGGACAATGTTAATTTGCTTACCAATTTAGCAACGTAAATAGCATGTCGAAAGCCTTATTTCTGAAATATATTTTAATCAATTTGACATCGTTATCTAATAAGTGTAAATTAGCCAAAACACATAGAAGGGACGTGATTGGCATGACGAATGGGTTAACGACAGATGGGGTGGCACAAGTCGTCAAAGGCACGGTTGGAATCGAAGTTGAAATGCATCGCGCAACCAAGACGGGTCAATTGAGCCAATACGCTTATCCGACAAGCTTAGCGGATCAAAGACAGCATCATTTTATCAAAAACGACTTTCTACAAACCCAATCAGAGCTGATCACGCCGGCGACGGTGAGCACACAACAGACGCTGACATACCTTGGCGCGTACCAACAAGCATTACGTAGTGCATTACAACCTGAAGAGCTGCTCTGGCCTTACAGCATGCCACCACAATTACGGGGTGATCATTCTGATATCGAAATCGCGCAAACCGACATAGACAGCTATTACTACCGGTTAAAGGTGGCTGCACAACGCAAAATCGAACGAACGGCTGAGACCGGTGTTCACGTTAATTTGGGACTTACATATCACGGCTTGGCAGCGTTACAGGCTGACACACCGGCAGCGAGTAATCGTTACTACCTTTCAGCTGCGGCTGGCTTTTACCGTTATCGCTGGCTATTAACCTACTTGTTTGGCGCGACACCGTTAGCGATGCCACACTACTTTGAGGCGGAGGAACCAGCGCCAAAACAGGCAGTACGTTCGATTCGCAACTCTCACTTTGGCTTTGGCAATGGCATTCCTGGTCACTACGCATCGGTGCAAGCGTATGTTGATCAGATCACACAGTCGGTGGCCAACGGTGACTTGATTGCCCCTCGTGAGTTTTATGGCATCGTTCGGTTGAAGGGTGGCACGACGCTAACTGATTTGGTGACGCAAGGGATTGCCTATATTGAATTGCGGACCCTGGATTTAGACCCATTTGAGCCACTCGGTATCAGTGAGGACGCAGTAAATTGGGTTCGTTTGATGTTTGCCTACTTTGTTTTGAAAGGTGACGAACCGTGTGATGCAGTTGATGCTGAGATAGCGGCGGCTGAGCTCAAAAACGAGCAGGTGGCGTTAGAAGCACCAGATCAACCAACGGCGTTTATGAACGAAGGGTTGGCGCTGGTCGATGCAGTTTGTGACTTCTGTGAAGGAATCACGCTTCCGTTCAATGTGATGACGACCTGCCAACGGATGCGAGAACGGTTACTTAATCCGGCTTTAACACCCAGTGCACGACTAATGACATTGGCAAATGGCACTGGGATGCAAGAGACGTTGGCTAATCTTGCTCAAGCCACTCATCGTGACCTGCTGCAGCGACCGCTCATCGGTTTCGAGTCGGCAGATAAAGCGGCTCAATTAGATGAACTCGCGGCGTTACGCGCAGGACATTCATGGGACGAAATGACACAATAGTCTGATATCAGTGCGATTGCTTGACTTTTTGCAGTGATTTTCGTTAAATATTAACTAGAGAAAAGTGAATATAAGATTCGTGGTCTGGGGTGCTGAATTCAGCTGAGAGATACCCAAATAACCTGATGCAGTTTGCACTGACGTAGGGAGTACCATTTTTAGTCATCGACTAACAGTCCATTTGAGCGTTTTTTCAAATGGACCTTTTTATTTGAGTCAGCCCAGGCCTTGTTCGCTGATATGGAGGATAAATGATGCAAGTTGAGACCATCATTAAGAACGGCACGATTGTGACACCAACGCAGACGATACGGGGTGACTTGGCAATTCGAGCTGGTAAGATTGTGGCGATTGGGCAGGAACTCACTATGACTGCTAAATCAGTAATTGATGCGACTGGACAGCTTGTGCTGCCGGGAATGGTTGATGCCCACGTGCACATCAACGAACCGGGTCGCAGTGAATGGGAGGATTATCGAACTGGGAGCCAAGCACTGGCTGCTGGTGGCACGACGAGTATGATCGTGATGCCACTCAATGCATTACCAGCTCGGACAACAGCCGCAGAATTTCAACGACATCAACAGATTGCGACTGGTCAGTCCTACATTGACTTTGCATTGTACGGCGGGTTGGTACCAGGAAATCAAGCAGAAATCACAGCGATGGCGGCCATTGGTGCAATTGGCTTTAAAGCGTTCATGGCAACCACCGGGACGCCGATTCCGGGCGATTTTCATAACGTTGATGATTTTGATTTATACCGAGGGATGCAGGCAATTCAGGCAACCGGACTACGATTGGCTATTCATGCGGAGAATGCTACGTTGACGGATCGAATGGCCGCCGAACAAATTGCGCAAGGCCATACCGATATCCAAGCCTATATTGACTCACGACCACCCTTAGTTGAGGTGGAAGCCGTCCGTCGCGCACTGTATTTGGGGCGCCAGACTGGGTGTAAGTTACACTTTGTTCACCTTTCAACTGGAGAGGCTGTGCATGAAGTGCAATTGGCAAGACAACAGGGCCAAGACGTGACGTGTGAAACTTGTGTGCACTACTTAGCGTTAGACACCGAACAATTTAAGCAAATTGGACCATTGGCAAAGTGTTCGCCGGTCTTACGAACACCACAAGTCCAGAGCGAACTTTGGCAACAAGTTCAAGCCGGTTACGTTGATGCCGTCACTTCAGATCATTCACCAGCTCCAGCAGATATGAAAGCTAATCCTGACGACAATATTTTTGAAGTTTGGGGTGGGATTAGTGGTGCTCAAAATAACGTTGAACTCATGTATGATGTGGCTGTCCGGACCAAACGGCTTTCATTGCAGCAATTTGTCCAGTTGATTGCTGCGGGTCCGGCTGATTTATTTGGCCTTCAATCAAAGGGCCGATTAATGTTAGGTTTGGACGCAGATATCACGTTATTGGATCCAAATCAGGCATACGTTTTGACACCGGAGGACCTGTACTATAAGCATAAACTCTCCGCGTACGTTGGCCGTGAATTTCAATCGCGGGTGACCAGAACACTACTACGAGGACGGACGATTTATGAACTAAATCGTGGTTTTTCTGAACAACCCAGTGGCCGGTTTTTGACTAATCAGACTCAGGCAGGCGAGCTCTAATGGCAACGGTATTGACATCAAACACATCACCAAGTCAGTCAGTGGCACCGGACTTACGGCCAATCGATGCCGCTCACCGTTCAGTTGGGCCACTTGCATACATGGGCATGTGGTTAGGTGATGGTTTTAATATCGGCAACATGACCCTTGGTGCGGGAATCGTGGTGGCTGGGGTCGCCACGTTGAATTTATTACAAACTATCTTGGCGGCAGCCATTGCGATTATCTTGATCAGTCTGATTTTTACGGTGAACGATCAATTTGGTTACGTAACGGGTGCGCCTTACGTGATTCAGTTACGCTTGTCGTTTGGCAGTCAGGGCGCAAGGTGGGCGAGTCTGCTACGTGGCATTCCGGCCATCGTCTGGTTTGGCTTTCAGAGCTGGACGGGCGCATTAGCCGTGCACCAAATTTTCCAAGTTTTGACGGGGAACAATCGAGTCCCGACAATGGTGTGGTTTGTTGGCCTTCAAATCATCCAGGTGTTATTGGCACTGAAGGGATTTCGGTCAATAAAATTCGTGACTGGGTTGATTGCAACGGTCGTCATGGTGGGCATCTTGGCCATCTCTTGGTTGCTCATTGTTCGGCACCATTTAGTCCTATGGCATCGTTTTGTGCAACCGGCTGGCTCATGGGGCTGGCCATTTTGGGGATTAATTGTTGCCTTTTTAGGAAACTATACCGCAATTTTTGAATCGGCAGCTGATTATTCACGTGAACTGAAGCCAGGACAATCAATGAAGCACCGAGCTTTATTATACGTACTGCCAATTAGTTTTGCGTACGGTGCGACGATTTTGACCGGTGCCATGCTAGCCGTTGTTACGGGAATTGCTAGTCCAGTCAACGCGATGGCGCAGTTGTTTCATAATGATGTGATGACAGTACTGGTTTCTGCGTTTATTGTGCTAGGCGTGATTACGACTAACACCGTGGCGAACATCATGCCGCCAACTTACATGTTGACGGGGTTATTCAGAATGCCGCAACAGCTGGCAACGACGTTAGTTGGGATACTGGCAATTGGCAGTTGTCCCTGGCTACTTGTGCAGGATAGCTCATCGGCTGGTCTAGCACTCTTTATTCACATTTATTCGATTTTTCTTGGTCCAATGACCGCAATTATTCTTGTTGAGTATTACGGTCATCGTCGACAAAAAGTGGTCGTGTCCACGCTTTATCACCCGCAACAACCAAAGTATCGCCGGTTAGCGCCAATTGCACTGGTAGTGGGGGCCCTTTCGGCCAGTTTTGTGGTGAATCTTTCTTGGTTTGTCGGGTTTGCCGTGAGCGGCTGCGTCTACTGGTGGTTATTACAGCATCATCGCGTAACCGTCTGAATTTGGTATACTGGTAGGCGGTATCACAATTTTGGAGAGTGGGGAAAAGTAGATGTTTTGGTTATTTTTACTTTGGGTGATTGGGGTCATCTTGATTGTCTTGTTTGGCGCTGTCATTCAGTTTAAGTTAATGGGAGCCCAAAAAGCGCAGTTTCCGGACACGGATAAGCAATCAGCACGGATGTTAGCGCAACGCCAGGCCAATTACTGGTCGGAAAGTTCCACGGTGGCGTTAAGGTCTAATAACCGATTTGTGTTGAGCTTAGCGCTTTCGATGATTTGTTTTGGGATATTACTCGGCGTGATGATGTGCGTCAAACTGCTGGGATTTGATAACGTTTTGGAAGGCTCCGCAAGCAACATGTTTGAAGCGGTGTGCTGGGGACTAATTGCTTTGGGTGTTGCGCTCATCTGGACGTCAATTGTTCGACAGAGTGACTTGAAAAAACAGACCGTATTTTGGCAACATTACTTAACGACGCACGAGCAAAATGAGTTACAAGTCATACTTCCAAGCGCTCAACTCAGTCGAGCACGTACGGTTTGGCACCGCACCTTTGAAATTTTTTCTGGCGTGACGATTTTTCTGTTACTGATTATCTTTAACGTCATTATGTGGTAATTACAAAAACAGGTACACTGTCGAGGTTAACTCGATTGTGTACCTGCTTTATTTTGTTGTGAACTAATCGGCTAAATGTTGTTTACCATTATAACGATCAACGTCAATTCGAATGACACCAACGTAAGCTAAATCGTGTTGGCTAATTTCGTCTGCTATTTCATGGCCGGTTTGATGCTTTAAAATCAAGCGTAAGGCGTGTTCTTTTTCAGCTAGATCATCAACTAGAACCGCTTTGCCACTTCCAAGAATACTCTGATAGAAGTAGCTGTAAGCACTTGGCTTTGAACCTGGCTCAGGTGTGTACAGACTGTCATTGGCGATGATACTAAACGAAACGTTAGGATCAGCCACAATGAGTACCCGCTTATGGCCCTTAGGCGCGCCATGCAGGTAAATGTGGAGTTGATTCCCCACAAATTCATAGCCATAGTTGGTCGGTACGACGTAAGGTGCCGGAAAATCATGCAATGCCAGGTTGATAACCTTGCCGGCTTCAATAATTTGACGCTTAGTGGCGTCATCGGTGACTTCACGATCTGTTCTACGCATATGTAAGACCTCGGTTTCTAAAAGTTAACTTTGATTATAGCGCTGTTTTGAAGAACAAGTGACGAAATCGCCAAATGATTATTTTTTGACACATGTTACAGGATGTTTGAAGCAACTTAATTTAACACCAGATGTAATTTTTGTGTACCTCGAATTGAACAATGATACTAGGGAAAATCAGTCGTTCACGGTTAAATATTTGAGCAAGTTAGTTTCATTTAACGCAGCGTATTTTCAATGAATAAACGTAGACGGAGGCAAGAGGCAGCTACCACGCCCCTGTCGGCCGAAGGCGGGCGATGACTGCCATACTGGTTTTGAATCTAGGTCTTGATTTAAAATCAACGATAAAAACGAAATGAAAAGATTGACACCATCTTCTAATTGGTTTATCATTCTCACCAAGATATGAAAAAGAGATGAGAAGATGAGTAACACTTCTAACCTGTTAAAGAGAGCCGCGGCTGGTGAGATGCGGACAGGAGCGAGTGCGAAGATGGTCTTCGACTAAGCAGGGTGTGCGAGCAAGTGCAAGCGCATCATGGGTGTGCCCATTACAGCACTGAGGTATCAACAGGTACCCAATGAGGAAGTGCGCGTAAGCGTATTTCAAACTAAGGTGGTAACACGAGTAATCGTCCTTACTTTCGCGCAGGCGGAAGTGGGACGATTTTTTTGTTTAGGTCTCATTATCAATGAATGAACGAAGGGAGAAACCTACAGTGACTAAGATTTGCTACTTACATTGTAATAAAATTGCGACTGCAAGTTTCCTACTTGGTGACGGCATTGATGGCCAGGTCATGTACGTGTCATTGCAGTAATGTTGACGATTCTGACAGGCATGTGCGGACGCACAAAAGGAGACTTACACTATGACAACAACGATTATCGGGTACCCACGAATTGGCAGTCACCGCGAATTAAAGTTTGCAGTCCAAAAGTATTTTAAACAAGAAATTACGGCGGAAGAATTAGCCCAAACGGCTGCTGAACTCCGGCGTCAAAACTGGCAGACTATTAGCGCTGCTGGCATCACTCAACTGACGTCCAATGATTTTTCGTACTATGACACGACGCTGGATACAGCGACTTTGTTAAATATCGTGCCAAAGCGATACAAGGCACTTAACTTATCACCACTAGATGAATATTTTGCCCAGGCTCGTGGCTACCAAGGTGAACATGGTGACGTAACGGCCTTGAGCATGAAGAAGTGGTTTAACACCAACTATCACTACTTGGTACCAGAGTTTGATGCGGACACTGACGTTAAAGTTGTTGGCACTAAAATATTTGATGAATACCAAGAGGCTAAGAAACAGGGGTATCAAACACGACCAGTCTTACTCGGCCCATACACACTCTTGCAGTTGGGCGCTTATGAAGCAGACACTAAACCGGCTGATTTCACGCAAGCCGTTGTCGCTGCTTACGACAGTATTTTCACGACATTAGCTGAATTAGGCGCTGATTGGCTTCAACTAGATGAACCAGCGCTGGTGAAAGACCAAACTGAAGCTGATCTTGAGTTGTTCACTGATCTTTACAAACCACTGTTAGCCAACAAGCATGGGTTGAAAATTTTAGCCCAAACCTACTTTGGCGATGTCCGAGATAGCTACGATTTGTTAACAGCACTAGATTTTGACGGTTTAGGCCTTGATTTTGTTGAGGGCGATGAAACGCTGGATTTAGTGAAAACAAAGGGTTTTCCAGCTGACAAGACTTTGTTCGCAGGTGTCATCAACGGTAAAAACATCTGGAAAGCCAATTACGATAAAAAGCTGGCACTCATTCATCAGATACCCGCGAACGCAATTGTTTTAACCACCTCGTGTTCGCTACTTCACGTTCCTTACACGATTGAAAATGAAGAAAAGTTGGCGCCCAAATATAAGCAGTACCTGGCCTTCGCAAAGGAAAAATTAACTGAACTGACCGACTTGGACCATGTGTTAAATGGTGATGATGCAGCACTAAAGGCTAATCAAGCGCTCTTCGCTACACCACGCTACGAAGAAAATCAGGCCATCATCGATCAAGTCGCCGCATTGAAGGAAGCAGACTTTCATCGTGAACCAAGTTTTGATGAGCGGGCGGCCATTCAAAAGGCTGAGTTTAATTTACCAGAACTGCCAACCACCACGATTGGGTCGTTTCCACAAACCCGTGAGGTGCGTCGTAACCGGGCAAAGTACAAGCGTGGCGAAATCACCAAAGCACAGTACGATCAATTTAACCGCGACCAGATTAAAGCCTGCGTTGAATTCCAAGAAAAAATTGGACTCGATGTGCTCGTCCACGGTGAGTACGAACGTAATGATATGGTGGAGTATTTTGGTGAAAAACTAGATGGGTTCTTATTTACGCAAAACGCTTGGGTTCAATCATACGGTACCCGTTGTGTGAAACCACCAATCATCTGGGGTGATGTGTCACGGAACGCACCAATCACCGTGGCCGAATCGGTTTATGCACAAAGTCTAACCGACAAGCCAATGAAGGGAATGTTAACTGGTCCCGTCACCATCTTAAACTGGTCATTCCCACGAGAAGATATTTCCAAAAAGGAAACGACGCTTCAAATTGCGCTGGCGATTCAAGCAGAAGTGCTTGATTTGGAAAAGAACGGAATCAAAATCATTCAAATTGACGAAGCAGCCTTACGGGAAAAGTTACCACTCCGTAAGTCGGACTGGTACAGTCGCTACTTAGACTGGGCCATCCCAGCCTTTCGATTAGTGGGCAGCAAGGTGCAACCAACCACGCAAATTCATACGCACATGTGCTATAGCGAATTTGGTGACATTATTGATGCAATTGATGATATGGATGCGGATGTGATCTCATTTGAAGCCTCGCGTGCGGACCTGACATTGTTGGATACTTTACAGCAAGATCACTTTAAGACCCACGTTGGACCAGGTGTTTATGATATTCACTCACCACGGATTCCATCTGAAAGCGAAGTTGCCGGCACTATTCATAAAATCTTGAAGAAGGTGCCATTGAACAACGTTTGGATCAACCCAGACTGTGGCCTGAAGACACGGGGAACGACAGAAACCACAGCAAGTCTGGAAAACGTTGTTGCAGCAACCAAGCAAGTACGTCAGGAACTCGCTCATGAAGGTCGTTAATTGTTTCAACGAACGACCCGTGATTTCGTTCGAGATTTTTCCACCACGACCAAATGCATCTCAGAAGGCGTTGAACCGGTTTTATCAATCGTTGGACACACTGGCTGGATTGAAACCAGCCTACATCAGTGTGACCTATGGCGCCGGTGGCAGTAGTAACCATGCTGATACGGTGGCACTGTGTCAGTTGATTAAGGCGCGCTACGGCATTGAAGCCGTGGCACACATTGCAGGCGTTAACTTTACCCGCGCTTCAGTCCAACAGTATTTGGCAAAGCTACAGGACGCGAAAGTTGAAAACGTACTGGCGTTAAGAGGGGACTTACCGGCAGACGGCGTGATCAAGGGGGATTTTCAGTATGCCAATGAGTTAGTTTCGGAAATTAAGCAAGACGGGGATTTTAACGTGATTGGCGCTTGTTATCCGGACGTGCACCCGGAAGCGGCTGATAGTGTAGATGATATTCGGCATCTGAAGTGCAAGGTCGATGCCGGCGTATCGCAGTTGATCACCCAGTTATTCTTTGAAAATGAACACTACTACCAGTTTTTGGAACGCTTTGAGCTGGCTAACGTGAACGTGCCAATCCAAGCCGGCATCATGTCAGTGGTCAATGAACGACAAATTTCAAAAATGGCCACCTTAAACGGGGTGACCTTACCACCGAAATTTATGAAAATGATGACGCATTATCAGGATAATCCGGTTGCCATGCGTGATGCAGGAATTGCATACGCAGTGGATCAAATTGTGGATCTGTTGTCCGAGGGGGTCGACGGCATCCACCTTTATACTATGGATAACCCGGTGGTGACGGAGCGAATCTGTTCGGCGATTGCAACGTTGATTTAGTGCTCAAAAAGTGATTGCTTATGAAAAAGGAATCGCATTGAATTTCAAGCCTATCTAAAAAAGGTTGTCCGTTTTGGACAACTTTTTTTAGATTAAGATAATACCACCATTCACCACACCTATCCCTGATTGTTCATTGACGAATCAAGTATGAATGTTACGCTGAGATAAAGCATTAACGTGATTAAAATTGTGATACGGGGACAAATGATGAGACGACGAATGATTATTTTAACGATTGTTGTGGTGGGCCTGATTGCCGGGCTACGGTGGGTACCCTACAATGACCAGAATGCGGTGCGACTGTACATGTTAAGTCGCGGTCAGGTGATTGGCTCGATACTCTGTCAGCCAAAGTTAGAGAAGCAGGCACTACCGGGCTATGCCAAAAAAACGGGCCAACATCACTATGATCTCGGTGAGTGGTGGTCATATGACGCACCGGGATTGGGTGAAACGGTGACTGATATTCGCGTGACCCACAAGCATGGCCGAATCGTGAGTGTTAAACCAGATATTAATTATGGTCCGTAAAAAAAGCGAGAGTAGGGGCGTTCAGACATGAAAAAATCAGCACCAATCATCATCTTACTTGGCATCGTTCAGTTCCTGAATGCGTTTTGGTGGTGGTTTAACATCGTTGCTGGCAGTTTTATGATGCCATTAATCTCGTTTAAGACAACCACCAGTACGATCCAGTCAATTGATTTTGTCCTGTCAGTATCGGCAATGATTGAAGCATCGATGTTATTCTTTTTCCTAAAAAAGCCGATTCCAAAAAGCTACCTTTTTCTGTCCATTCTAGTTTCAATTGCTTACTGCTGGTCCTCAGCGGTACCTTGGGAGGGTCATGTGTGGAGTATGGCCTTTATAAGCATAGTGGTTAGCGTCGGAATAATTGAAGTCATTTGGCGAGAAAACGTTAGCAAGTAAAAAACGGTCTGTATGAGCTACCTGAAAAGGTGCTGGTACGGATCGTTTTTGATTGATTGAATTGTTAATTAAAGTTGAGAAGTAAGTTCATTTTGACCAGGTGATAGCTTAAATTAGCCGCTACTACTTGGTATCAAACTCGCTCAATGTCAGCCGTAGTGCGGACGGAAAGGTGGGGACCTGCGGTGAAACGACTGGGTAACCAGTCGGGGACGAATTTGAAACGTGCACGAATTTTGGCACGGTTCAAATTCGAGGCCAGAGGCGTTAGACTCGGGCCGGCCCCACAGCAGGTCCCCACCTTTCCGGGAGCCGAAGGCGCAGTTCATCGGGCAACTATGAGGTTACTCACTCATATGATTCACGGTACAGCTAGCCAGGTGATCATCTAAAATTCCCAAAGCTTCCAACCAAGACTGCACGATGGTCGGGCCCATAAACTGAAATCCAAGTTTCTTTAGTGCTTTGCTAATTTTCTCAGACAACGCCGTTTTACCCGGCAAGTCGCTCATCGCAGCGTACTTGTTTACAATCGACTGACCGTCGACATAGTCCCATAGGTAGGCATTCATGGTCTTGCCGTCTGCATGCCACTTCACAAGTAACTGGGCGTTATGAATGGTTGCCAAGATTTTACGACGATTACGGATGATGCCCGCATCGTTCATCAGTGCGTCAATTTTTGTGTCATCATATGCCGCAACCTTGTTGATGTCAAAGTTATCAAAGACCTGTTTAAAATGTTCACGTTTACGTAAGACCGTTTGCCAACTCAAACCAGCCTGCATCATTTCAAGCGTCATGAGTTCGAAGGTTTCGCGCTCATCGAACGTGGCGACACCCCACTCATAATCGTGATAGTGTGTCATTAAGTCATCAGTATCTTCTGCCCAGTCGCAACGGGTCATGGTTAGCCTCCTTGAAGTGTTACGAAACCTGCTTGGTGGTCACCAGTTGTGTCAGGTAGTGATGACTATCGCGCATCTCTTGACAGTTGTTTTGGTCAGCAAGATCGATTTCGTAAATATTAGTGGCTTTAGGGTTTACAACCTGCATGACGCGGTACCAGTCGATACGACCGTCGCCAAGCGGTAAACTATCGTGGAATTCGCCCATGGAGTCGACAAAGTGGTAGTGAACCGTTTGTGGTGCTAAACGAGCAATGCTGCGCGCTAATTTTTCATTATCGCCGTGTAAAACGATAAAGCCATGACTTGTATCATAGCACAAACGATAATGGTGTGTCATAACGGTACGCTCAACTTCGTCATCACCAAAATCGAATACTGGACTGGTCGAGTTTTCAATCATGACGTGATTACCGCCGAGTTTTTGGAAGTAATCCAGCCGGTCAAAAACCACTTGGCGAGCAACCTTTAGACTGCCAAAAGCTTTAATTACCTCAGCTTCATCGGAGTAGGCGCCATGGATGAGCACCTGAACGTTGAGTTTAACGGCTAATTCAATGAGTGCGTCAGAACTACTCATCATGAACTGATAACTAGCTGGGTCTTGAATCGCAGACACCGCCACTTCATTATGGTGGTGATCGTAGGCCATCGGGTGGTGGATCACAATTGAACGAACCCCGGCTGCCCGAACGTATTTAATCATTTCAGTTAAGTGGGTGAGTCCGTTAGGCGTCATATCATGGGCGTCTGTGTAAAATTCAAAGACACGAGGTCGGTACTGTAACCGATCATTAATCTGTTCAAGTGATGTACTGGCTTTTAAACCTAAGTTTGGCATCATCCAATCACCTCATTTCGTCTATTTGTTATAACACTATTTAACTAATAAAACGATAAAAGTACCTTAAAAAGACAGTGTCGTAACCAAACGTTAAACCTCCCAAGCAAAACTTAAGAATTGCGGTCAATAACTTGATATTTTGAAGTTAAAATAGTGGACTAGGTCAATTTATCGTGGAATAATGTGAGCACCAAAGGGAGGTGTTGAGATGCAACGTCAAATGAAGTGGATCACGCAGGTGTTACTGATTTTGTTAATTGTATTAAACGGGTTAATTATGGAAACCGCAGTTGCCCGGGCCGCTGAAACGCCATTTGGACAGTATCGTTTTTCAACGCCGACCACCACGATTCAAATCAGTGGGTCTGCTTATTACCAGTCAGTGTGGAAGTCCGCCATCAAGGCGTGGAACAAAACTGGCGTCTTCACCTTTAAAGTTGTGAAGAGTAGTCCGGTTAAGGCAAAGGGTTGGTCGAATACGACAACGGAGCTGGGAATTTCCGGTCAGACGCAGTTAGTCAGCAGTGGTCAACAGATCAAGTCAGCGGTGGCGCGAATCAACACGGGCGTTTTTAAATACTACAAATACAGTAAGGCGTCACGAATCATTGTTGCCGAACACGAGCTGGGACACGTGATTGGTCTTAATCACAGTAGTAGTCAAAAGAGTGTGATGTACTATAAGAACCGCTACGTTGGTATTCAAGCTGCTGATATTGCGAGCGTCCGTAACCACTATGCGAAGCCGTTGCTGTTAACCAGCGGCTTTGTGACGACTCAGCTTGATAACACGGTGACGATGGTTTGGTGCAATCGATGAATTGGAAATGGGCGACCCCACATTGAAATTGTAGGCAAACCACGCGCAAACCAATATCATGAGTAACCGAAGATAAATAGAGTAGATTAATCAGTATTTACCGAGTTAATCTACTCTATTTTATTTTGGCCGATATTGAGTTAAAGGAAACTTATTCATGATCTGACTTTGAGGACTGCTGTTCATAGAATTTATCGTGAACATACGGATAAGTCCATTTAACCATGATCGACATCGTGATTGGTAACAAGATGACTAAGATTATTAGACCAACAATCACGGTTAACGCCACCTGTATCAGTGTTAAAACACCAGATGGCATGAGTGCCGCAAAAGTACCACCTAGAATAAGTGCTGCCGAAAGGACAACGGTGCCAATGATTGCGCTAGCATTAATGATTCGCTTACGCACGTCAGGTATTTTAGCTGCGTCATCACGATAGCGCATCATGAGGAAGATGCTGTAGTCGACGCCTAGTGCAATCAGCATGATGAAGCTGAAGAATGGCGTATTCCAGGTAAGTAGGGCTTGGCCTAATAGCCAACTCGATAGGAACCGCGTGACTGTGAGCGCACTGATATAAGTTACCATCAGTGTCCCGATAATCGCTAACGGTTGAATGAGGGAACGGGTCACCAGGATCAATGCCAGGCCGATACCAATCAGCATAATGATGGCTGTCCGGTTAAAGTCGGTATTGGATAGTGACTCGAGGTCAGCAGTTTGAGAGGTTTGCCCACCAATTGCAACCGTCGCGTGACTCAGCGACGAATGCTTTAGTTTGGCGTGCACGTCACTCGTGATTGTTTGTAGACGATGAGCTGATTTGGTTGTGCTTGGATCGCTATTCAACACGATTGTGATTTTAGTAATTCGATGGTTATCGGCCATGAAGGCATCAAGTGAGGGCTTGAAGGTGCTACTATTTAACGTTTGTTGAGGAATGTAGAATTGATTGCCAACATAGGAAGTTTGAAGTGCTGCTAAATATTGTTTAATGCTGGTTGTGCCAGCGCCAATTTTAACTAAGGCTTGGTTGGCACTCGATAGGCCACTGCGTAGTTGTTTGACTTGAGCCTGCATGGCAACGATTTTGGACTGCAACTGTTTTACGCCAGTATTAACCTGAGCGCTACCGGTTGCGACGGATTGCGCACCACTTACCAATTGAGTGCTTTGACTAGCTAACCGTTGCGTACCACTGTTAAGTTTACTTAAACTACTGCTAAATGGTGAAATGGCGCTGCTTAGCTGACCCAAACCGTTCGAAAGCATCGCGGAACTATTTGTGAGTTGACTGGTACCGGTTGCTAGAGCCGATATTTGTTTAGTCTGCGTTTGAAATTGACTCAGGCCATTAGTCAATTGTTGACTGCCGGTCGTTAACTGGCCAACACTTTGGCCAAGCGAACTGGTGCCACTGGCCAACTGATGCGTACCATTTGCGACTTGAGTCACACCGGCAGTATAAGTTGAAATGCCTTGGCTAAGTTTTTTGGCCCCACTTTGAAGTTGACTGGTACCAGTCGTTAATTGATTGAGCTGAGTGGTGCTTTGAGTGTTGTTGGCACTAGCTAGTTGCGTATTAGCCTTTGACAAGCCGGCTTCGACTTGAGATAGGCCTTTGTTGGCCTGGTTCAGGCCGGTCACCAATTGCCCTAATTGTTGTTTCAGATACAATTGTTTGATCTTATGACCACCTGGTTGGGTCACTGAGCTAACTTGTTTAACACCAGGTTCGGCCTTCAGGTAATTTGTCAGATCATCGACGGTGCCAAGATCTTGCTGATTATTCAGTGAATGTTTAGCGTCGATATAAAGCGTTGATGGGCCAGACATGCCGGCCGGATAATGTTTTTGGATCAGGTTATAGCCCGCCTTGGATTCAATGGTGTTGGGCAATTCATCTGCACTGTTAAAGTTCAGTTTTTGTTGGCTAAATAATAAAAGTGGGGTGAAGATGACTAGCGTTGCGATGACGGTCATAATGGTGTGATTCATCGCAAATTTAGCAAGGCTTCGCCAAATTCGGTTAGTGCCGTGAGTCGCAATGTTTTGACTCGGCCAAAACATTCGTTGTCCAAGTGTCGCCATGAAGAATGGGTTAAGCGTTAATAGTACGGCTAATAGAACGAGAATACCGATTGCCACACCAACCGCCGATTGATAAAAGGAAAACTTCGCAAGCGCAAGGACTGCGAACCCGATGAAGACGGATGAACCACTGTACAAAATAGTTCGACCAGCTCGATTTCGAGCGATACGAGTCGATTCGTCAACACTTAATCCGGCGGCCAATTCCTCTTTGAAACGGTTATACAATAAGATGTTGTAGTCGGTCCCGATACCAAATAGGACGACAACCATGAAAATTTGAGTAAAGTTTGAAATTGGAAAGTTGAAGTGCTGGGCGAGATTCATGACTAGACTGGCAGAAACCAGATAGGCGATTCCCACTGTGAGTAACGAGATGATTGGAATTAGTATCGAACGGAAAACCAGAATTAACACGATAAAGATGAAGACGGCCGCGATGATTTCGGTTTTCTTAAGTCCGGCTTGCGTCGTTGTTGAAAAATCATCGTTAAGAAGTGCACTACCCGTGACGTAGGTGCGTAACCCGCTAATTTTTAAGTACTGTCGGAGTTGTTGAGCCTGTTGATGGACTTGCTTGCGACTTGATAGGCTAATCATCGCAAGCTGAGTCGTTTGATCCTTAGAGCTAAGTTGTTGCTTAGCTGCAGCATTATCGCTGGCACTTGTCATGCTAAGGATATCGAGGTTACTGTCAGATTTAATTTGATGAATACTATGATTGATACGCTTTTGATCTTGAACGGTTAGATGCCCCTGTTGTTTGTTGAAGACCACAATTAACGATCGGACACTCTGATTATGAACTGATTTACGATCAATCGTTTGCGCGACTTCGCTTTGAACTGAAGCCGGTAATGTGACAGCACCCTTGTCGCGGACAAGCTGGCTCACATTTGGCATGGCCATAATAGTGGCGATAATTAACACGGCCCATAATAAAGCAGCGAGACCGTGTTTTTTAATGAAGACTTGCATGTGTTTCCTTCTCCTCTCATATGTACAAGTGATTAAATTTAGACACTTGTCTAAGCTATAATCGCATGATAAACTCGAGGCGGGCTGAATACAATTCACAAAAATAGCAAGTTGCCAAACTTTAGACAATTTAGCAAAATTGCAAAAATGAAGGTGAAAACATGAAGTATGATTTAAGTCGTCAGCCAACTAAGGGTGCACAGAGAACTCTAAGTGCTTTTTCAAGCGCAATGTTTGATTTGCTGGAATTAGAATCGTTTGAGACCATTAGCGTGAATGAAATATGTGAGCGGTGTGATTATCCCCGCGCAACTTTTTATAATTATTTTGATGATAAATACGATTTAGTGAATTATTGTTGGTACTTGCTCGCGACGGAGATTCGAGTGGATGAGGCCCCTCAATTGTCGCCGAATGAAATTCTAGTCACCTATTTTGATCGACTCTACCAGTTCTTTGATCATCATAAACGGCAGATGAAGGCCATTTTAAAACATAATCAAGTCGATGAAACACTGGTAGCGAGCTTTACAAATTATTTGAAGCAAACTGTCAGAAAAATATTTCGCCAAATTTTTGCAGGCTTGCAACTCAATATACCAGCAGAGTTACTGGTAACGCAGTGTAGTGCAACGTTATTAAACCTTATTGAGTGGATTTTTTTGCAAGATGAGCCGACGACCCTTGAGGAGGCGCATCGTTACCTATCAATATTGATTGGTAATTCAAAAAAAGTTGTCATGCCAGGGTTGGTCCAATCCATTGATTGATTATTTTTGTAGTGAAAACGGATATGCGATTTTTGTGCTCAATGCCGGTTACAGAACTCACAGTCGACCTCACGCGGAGATTGTGGCAAAAAGATGAGTGTTCAATACAGTTTGAATGACCAATTAACGGTCAATCGATACGTTTGCACTGGTCGTAAGGTTTTCCACTATTGGATATTCTGTATCAGAAACCACAATGTAAGCCGTAGCGCCGATGGTAGTTTTTGGGTGTTGGTGGTAGTGATTAGTTCATGTTGGCGCTTTAGCGTTTACATGAACTGGACGTTTCTAAGACTTGGTCTGTGGGCTTAGAAGCGAGACGTAAGACGCGAAGCGGCTGAAGTCGGTCCAACTACCACGGACACCCAAAAACTGCCAGCGGCCGGAGGCGGCATAAAAAATAAAAGTAGGTTAACCACTCACTAAGGAATGGTTAACCTACTTTTTTTGATGAGATGTGAAAGTCATTGCCGAGCCTGATGAGAGGGGGTTGGCTTCGAGTTCGTTTTAAAAGTCAGGACCGACTGCTGTTTGGACGAAAAGCCACTGGCCTTCGCCACGACATAGAGCGGTCGTTGTTTAGCCGCGTTAAAGATGCGGAACAGGTACGCACCAGCAATCCCCAAGCTAACCAAGATGGTGCCGGTCAAAAAGAACAGCGCGAACACCAAAAACTTCAAAGTGGTCAGTCCAGTGAAAGCTGCCCCAATTAAGTAGCCAAGACCAATCAACATCGAGAGGCCACCTAACCAAGCCGGTAACTTAAGTGGCAGGGCAGAAAACGATGTGATACCGTCTACAGCTAGCCGGAACATTCCTTTTCGCTGGGCCTTAGAGCTCCCACGTTGCCGTTCTTGTCGCTCATAGGTCACGCTGGTTTGCTTAAAACCAACCCAGCTGACCATGCCACGAATAAAGGGATCCGGTTCGTCCATTTTACGTAATTCACGGACGACCTGTTTGTCCATTAACCGGAAGTCACCAGTGTCTAACGGCGCGTTAATGTTAGTGATGGCTCGAAAAATGCGGTAGAAGCTGGCCGCCATAAAGCGCTGAATCAAACTATCACCGGCTCGTGAAACCCGTTTGCCGTAAACAACTTGGTAACCAGCCCGCCATTTATCAATCATCGCCGGAATCACAGCGGGAGGGTCTTGTAAGTCGGCTGCCATGACGACCACGGCATCACCGGAGGCGTAGCGCAGGCCAGCAGTGATGGCAATTTGATGACCAAAGTTACGTGAAAGTTCAATTAACTTGACGTTTGCGTTGCGTTCACTGGCAGCGCGAATCAATTTGGCACTGTTGTCGGTTGACCCGTCATTGATAAATATGAGTTCGTAGGTTTCAAGTCGGTTAGCGATGTAGTTTTCAAGGACATCGATAGTTTCTGTGATTCCGGCTTCTTCGTTGTAGACGGGAATCACGATGGATAGATGATCATTAGTTGGGTTCATCTCTACGCCTCCTTATTGCGTGATTGTGGGCGATAACTGATAAAGTTGACCAGTTGTTTGTTGCGGTGTTAGCTGTGGTGTATGAGTGCTGTTAGTCTGTTTAGGTCGCGGTGCTGGCGTCGTAACTTGTTGCGTTTCACCGGTAATCTTAGTGCCGTTTGTCTTGACCCAGTTAGTGATAGCGGATGAAGCGGCACCATCAACAGCGTAAAAATAACGGACTTGACCAGTCTTTACAAGTTGTTTAAATGCAGCCAAGGTGACGGTGTCTGACTGGCGATTGAAGCCGGATACGCTCAACACTGGATGACCGGTTTTGACAATGTAGGGCGCCGCGGTTGCGGCCTCATCGGTGGCGAATAAATATTTGGCACCCGCGTTGTGTTTTTCTAAATAGCATAATAGCTTAGAACTGACCCGGGTGTTGCTGTCTTGTTGGGCCTTGGTAAGTAACGTGGTGGTACCTTGCGTACCGTTGGTGGCCGCAATTGCGGGTGTTAATGACCACCAGGTGGGCGCTACCGCGACGGTCATCAACCCAGTGGCAATCAGTAATTTGATGGCTCGTCGTCGCCGACTCGAAATGAGAATGAAACTGACAAAACTACCAGTGGCTAACATGAGCCATGACAACCAAGGGTAATAAGGATTCACGAACCACGCTTGTAGGCAAGCGGTTGTCACGATGGCTAACGGTAAAAGGTAGTACTGCCAGTTATTCATGTCACTTAAGTGATATTGGCGGATCAACACCTTAAGGGTGATGCCAACCAGTGCTGCGATTGGCGGTGCCAGCATCACCAAGTAAAAGGACTGGTACTGGTGCGCCAATGCGAAACTAACGTAGGCTGGCAATAGCCAACCCGCCCACAGCAAGATTTGTTGCTGTTCCTTGGTGAGCTGATACCAGCGCCGTTGCTTACGACGGTAGTAGGCCAACCCGCCAAGCGTCCCAAAGACTGCGAAGGGTAGCAGCCAACTGATTTGAGTGCCTAATTTAGTTTCAATTAAACTTAGAAAACCACTGTCAGTTTTAGTTGCTTTCGGCTGTGGCTGATCAACCGGTGCGGCACTCGCGGTTGTCGTTTTAACCGGCTTGGGTCTTGTGTGTGATTGCTTCGTGGTGGTGGCTGTTGATTGACTGAGAACCTGATTATTGGCTTGGTAGTTATAGACAAGCGACAGCGCAACGTAGTGATTTGAGTTGGCTGGCTTTGCGGTTAAATCAACTGAAAGAGGCCAAATCAAGGTTGTGATGGCCAGGGTCAGGAACGCAAGACTGAGATGTTGCAGTTTGCGTTGCCAAGGTTGGCGAGTTGCCAGCCAATAAACTAACATCATGACGGGGAGTATCAAGAAAGCCTGCAGTAATTTCACGTTAAAGGCTAAGCCGACGAGGGCAAAACTGCTGAGTAGCCAGCATAGGCGCTGTAAGGTGATGGCCTTTTGGAGCAATAACAGTGCAAGTAATAGTGTGAATATCAAGGTTGCGTCCAGGTTATTCGTACGCGAGTTGGCCACCACTGCCGGTGTCAACGTGAGTGCTAATGCCGCCAAACGACCAGCAAAGCGGCCAAAATAGGGGGTAACCAGTTGATACATTAAGGCGACACTGCCAACCCCTAAAACGATGGATGGTAAAATAACGCTCCAAGCGTGGAGACAAAAAACTTTCGCACTCATGGCCATCAGCCACAGTGCCACTGGTGGTTGGTTAACGGTTACGGTACCAAACGAGTTAAAACTCGCGTACCAAAAGTTCTTGACGCTCTTAAGCATGCTGGTAATCGTGACGGTATAAAAGTCGTTGGTGGCACCGACTTTCCAAATCTGCCAACTGTACAGGAAGGCTGCCAGCAGTAAAATGGCAATCATGAGCCAGTCTACGCGGTGAAAAAATTGGTGCCTTTTTGATTCAGTAACGGACGACTTGGTAAGCATACGAGGGACTCCTTGTGATGATAGTTTTGTTGATATTGCTTATCTTACGAGGAGAAACATAAGATTAGCTTAAAATAAGAGTGCGAGTTCAGGCGGTTAATGGCCAGAGTATAAGAGCCCTATCCAGATGACCTGAACTTGGTCATTTGGATAGGGCTCTTATACGGCCGGTCATTGCCTGGGCTGCACGTTTAGGCTGTGTAAAAGTGATGATTGCCTTCGCAACGTTAATGATTATGATCGACCGCAGAAATCGTAAATAAAAAGCCACCCCATTGAGTCTTGGCAGCTGAATGGGTGACTCTTTAAGTCGTCTGTTGCTTGCTGCCACTCTTGAAGTGATATGCAAGGGCCGGTGTTAGCGCACCGGCTTTTTTGTGTCATCATTATACCATGTCAGTAAACCGGTGACAAAGGCGTACGATTTTAGTTTACACTGGCAGCGACACCACGAACACAGCGCCATTTGGATGGTTATCACGCACCGAAATTTTACCGCGGTGTTGGCCGACGATCCACTGTGCAATTGCGAGTCCAAGACCGTTACCACCAGTCTTGGAGTTACGCGATTTATCAGTTCGGTAGAAACGGTCAAAGACCTTTTTCTTGTCTTCGTCTGGAATACCGGCACCGGTATCAGCCACTTCCAATAACAAGTTTTCGTGAGCCAGCGTGGCTTTGATACTAACTGTCCCGTGCTCCGGCGTGTACTTGATGGCGTTGTCCATCAAAATCGTCAGCAGTTGGCGAATCAAGTCAGGGTCCAGTGAACCATGAGCTTCGGCTTTAATCGTTGATTGGAATGACTTTTGCTGACTCATGGCGATGTCTTGATAAGGCTTGGTGACTTGCGTTAGCCACTCTTGCAGGTTCACATCGGTCTTATTCATTTGAACCACGTTGGAATCGGACCGTGCCAGCATCAGCAAGCGATTAGTGAGCGTCTGCATGTGGCGAACTTCGTCCAGAGCGGTGGAGACTTCGTCAATTTCGTCCATCACCCGTGACTTGGGTTTGGTTAACAAATACTCCAACTGGTTTTGAATCACCGTCAGCGGGGTCCGTAACTCGTGAGCTGCGTTGGCACTGAAATCACGTTGTTTACGCCATGACAGGATGATTGGCTTCATACTTGACCGCGACAGCAGGTAGGCAATCGCAATCGCTAAAATCCAGAAGATAATCAACGTGGTGATCAACGCATTTCGGAAACTGGCCAGTGCCAGTAAGTCCGCATCGATATTTTCCATGATCAGCACGTAGCGGCCAGCGTACATCGGATTGAGGTTGGAAGACGGGACCTTGATTAGTAACGTCTTAAAGTGGCTGGTGACGTTGTCGGCAGTCAGCGTGGTTTCGGTGATCTTGTTCAGGTTACGCTTAATGAGCTTGGTTTTTTTGAGTAGCTCATAATCACGTTCCCCCAGCATGGCATCGTTGACGACCTTGCCCTTGCCGTTGAAGACCACGATGTTCGCACGGAAGGGGCCATCTTTTGACGGGCCCTTGATACTAGCAGCCTTAGCTGCACTACCCGTGATGTGGTTAAGCTGGGGTGATGGCGTATTTTGCAAAATGCGCGTTTTTTGACCCTTGAAGCCCTGATCCATGTCACGGTAAACGGACTGGTAGAAGAAGAAGTAAACAACGAGCCCTAGGGCAGCAAACAACAGCGCAAAAGTGATCAGTTCTTTTACAAACAGCTGAAGTTGCTGCTTTTTTTCGGGGTTCTTGGATTTCAAATTAGTCCTCCGTTTCTAACATGTAACCCACGTTTCGCAGTGTGCGGATGGGTTGGTCTTGGTTTGCAGTCTTGATTTTCTTACGTAAATTACTCATATAAACTTCCACCACGCTTAGCGCAGTGTCGGAGTCAAAGCCCCACAGCCGGTCAAAAATCTGATCCTTAGTGATGATCGTATCGGGGTTCTGAAGGAAGTAGACCAAAAGATCGTATTCCTTCCCATTTAAGGTTAGGTTTTCGCCGTTGATAGCGACGGTCCGGTTGTTCAGGTTAGCGGTGAAACCGGCCACGGACAACTGGTTATCAGCACCGAGGCTACCGGCGCGCCGTAAAAGTGCTTTGACACGCATCAGTAATTCCTCACGGTGGAAGGGCTTAGTCAGGTAATCATCGGCCCCCAACTGGAAGCCACGGACTTTGTCATCCAGGGTATCCTTGGCGGTCAAAATTAAGACGGGCATGTCGAGCTTGCACTCACTGCGCCAATACTTAAGAATGTCATAACCGCCAATTTGCGGTAACATCAAGTCCAGCACGGCCAAGTCGTAGATGCCTTCTTGACCCAGCATCTGGCCTTCAAACCCATCGTTGCTGACGGTCGTCTCGGCGACTTCGTCCAAAAAGCGTTCTAGACTCTGTGCGAGCGGCTCGTCATCTTCCACGATTAATATCTTTAAGTCTTTACTCATGAGGGAACCTCCAATGAACGTCTCTCTGACGTATCTTATCTGATTTTTAGGGGAAATGCACAATTTTTAATTGCGCAAACGATTAATTTTGCGAATTGTTAAGAAATGAAACTTATACACTATTAATAAAAGTAGCGATTTTTGGTGAAATGGTCAATCATTTGGAGGAAGTTGTAATCAGATTGTGATTTAGTTGGGGGCGTTGATTGGTTTTGGGGGGGAGGTGCGGATGCTCAAAGGTTCGAAGTTGTGAACTTTCGCCTACTGTCTTTTGTATTCGTTTGTTTTGATTTTATCTAGTCGAAACGCGAGAAAAAAGTCAGCTCCCGGCCGTATAAGCCCTTTGTCCAAATGACCAAGTTCGGGTCATCTGGACAAAGGGCTTATACTCTGGGAGCTAAACGACTTTTTTCTCACTCTGCCACAGACAACGCCCCCACCTTTTCAAGTAGGGGCGTCGCTAGGAGGAGGGAAACACATATGGTACGAGTTGTAGCACATCGGCCGAGTCGTTATCGGGGGAACAACACCCAACCTTACTCGCACTAATGGGCCATCGCCCCGCCGTCATTGATGGGGGATCACGGCCGGGGTAGGCCCGCCGCAGTAGCAACTTACCATTGGTTTTCCATTCGTGTGGCTAGTGTACTGAGATTGGTTTACAATATCAAGCTAAACTACTTAGGTTTAGAAAAGTCGGTACAACCGCAATAGGGTGTCGGTTGTTGGCACGGTATTTTAAATTGGTATAGGTGAAAATGACAGAATCTAAAAAAGTCTGACGATTGATAATAATAATTGACCTGATGATAAAAAATAAGTAGGCTATGACTAACAGAACTTTTAAAGGAGTGGCAACGATGAGGTATCAGGGGTGGTTAACGTGGGTGACCCTGGCGCTGGCGACGGTTTTCGTCCCCATGGCGGTCGACACGAAGCCTGCACCAATCGACTTCAGTAATCAGGTAGAACAGGCATTGACCCTAGTCAACCCGAGCCTGAAGTCGACCAAGCAGACACAGAAAAAGGAAACATCGGCGAACGAGACGCCAATTGAATCGATTGTGCAGGGGCAAACGCTATCGAGAACCTACTATTATCAGTTCGCTGCGGATGTCCCAACTTCGGTCCAAACCGTCTTTGAGCGTGCCGTCCGCATTTATAATCAGACCGGACTGGTCAAACTGGTTGCCGGCACCGCTACAGAGAAGCAGAATTCGGTGACGTTTTTTACCTACGCCAAGCAAATGAGCAGTGAGAATCAATCCCTGATTGAATCCGGTCATGGGGGACCAAAAATTATTCAACAAACCGGCTGGGGCGCGTATACCGCTAACCACGCTAGGGCGGGCCTAAATGTCTACTATCCACAGTCCTCAATTAAGCTGTCAGTAGCTGTTCACGAACTGGGCCACGCGGTGGGCTTAGACCACAGTAGTAGCCGACTATCCGTGATGTACCCAGTCGACCAAGGGGTATCATCGCTGTCGCAGGGGGACCTGAATGCATTGAAGACAATTTATGGTGAGGCGACAAACTAATGCAAAAAACAGCTACCCACCAACCGAAGTGGCTGGTGGCCTATCACATCATTGTAACCATCTTAGTGGTCGTGTCCGCTGTTTTGGCTGTTTTACTCATGTCTAACGTTCATATCGGACGGGTGGCCCACGGTATTTTTACCGGTCTGTGGGGCGTCTTCGTAGCGGACTATGTTGTCCGGCTGGTCACCACCAAGAACCGCAAGTGGTTTTTGATTGAAAACGCCTTTGATCTACTCGGTATCTTACCGATGCACCCGGCGTTCGCGCTGTTTCGACTTGCGCGACTGGTGCGGTTAGTGCGCGTGCACCACTTATTCTGGCGCCTTGGTATCTCCGGTAAGTGGACACGGGATTTTCACCGGTTCACTTATGATACCGGCTTCATCTACTTGTTCACGATTTCGGTTGTGATTATCTGTGGCAGTGCGCTACTGTTCTCAATGGTGGAACACCAGTCGCTGTCGCAGTCCATGTGGTGGGCCATCACCACCGCTACCACCGTTGGTTACGGTGATGATTCACCACACACGGCCTGGGGTAAGTTGATTGCGACCGGGTTGATGCTCGGTGGTGTCGGGTTTATTGGTTTGCTGACTAGTACGATCACCGACTTCTTCACTGATCGGACTGGTCAGGCCAGTGAACAGCAGAAGCAAAACGAAGCCTTGACGAAGGAAATTAAATCACTTTCGCGAGAAGTTGAACGGCTTTCGGAGAAGGTTGAGCGGATGTCGCGGAAGTGAATTGAATAACAGCAACCTGGGTACTGGCACTTAATTGTGTGAGTATCCTTTTTATTTACTAAAGAATGTGGATCGAATTAATTTGACTCGAAATTAGGTAACTTTACTTATATTTCAGTGGCGTAAAAAACTTGTAAAATGCTTGATTTATCACACTTGTTAGGCCCTTAACTATGCTAAGATAGTTACATACTAATACGAGTGTAAAATGAGGTAACTAGAGATGAAAAAACAGATTAACGTCGTTGGTGCGGCTTTTGTTAAGAACGATGAATTTTAGTTTTGTTAGTAAAGATAGAGGTGGACTGATAGTGTGTGTAATTTTATGATTTTAGAGGTTAGTTACTGTTGTGAGATTTCAATTATGTGATAAGTAAACAAAGTGCGAGGTATAGAGATGATGAATTAAGATTTTTTGGCTCAATTAAAAGGAATAAATCGTGTAATGAGAGTGATTATGCCACAAAAAGAAAATAATGGTTTTGCGAAAGCTTTAACCAAGTTTTTAACTACCATATTAGCTCCTACAGTTTTTAACAGAAATGAACAAAAAATATTTTCGGAGCCATTATATAATACTATGAAATATGCTGATTTGACGGTGTATAACGGAGCCTCCGCTGAGAGTATGGTTGGCATATTAGTAGAATTTAAAAGCACTAATAATAGTATTGAAGTGGTGACAGAAGATTAATTAAATGTTAAAGCATTTCAAGAGATTATTTCGTACGGCTTAAGAGATCGAACTATTCCTAAAAACTTGGAATTAAAGAAATGCATAGCTACTAATGGGCTTATTGGTATGTGTTTAATACGGCCAAAATTTAAAAAATTATTTGGTGAATTACTATGTTTGAAAGTAAATTATATTAGAAAAAGGGAGAATTTAAATGAATCTTTATGAAAAAACGATAGCAAATCATTTTGCGAAAACTGGAGCTACAAAAAAAGTGTCTATAGAAGGACAGCCGAATGACCAATATGATGTTTATAAAATACCTTTAACTGAACTTTATTATAATGATCAAAACGGAAGAATTAATACAGCTTACAAGCAATACTTAGCGGGGCACACTAGTTTAAAACCAGAACCCGGAAATTCAAAATATAATGAAATATTCCAAGAATTTATATATAATTCGAATACGCAGGCGTTAGATGACACCTTAAGATCGATTAAGGAAAAAACACAACAAGAACCGGCCGTAGTTTTACCGGATGGACGTGTTATAGATGGAAATAGAAGATTTACCGCATTAAGAATTTTCCAACAAGAAGATAACGTACCTAAGGATATGGATGCAATTATAATTCCCTTGGATTCTAAGAATGATCAAAAAACAATAAAGGAATTAGAATTGGACTTACAGTTAGGAAGAGAAGAAAAAGTTCCATATAGCCCAATTGATCGGATATTTGACGTCTACAATACTATTTGTGTGACAAAAATCATGAATACAGAGGAATACAAAAGGGCATCTGGTGCCGGAAATACTATTGGAATAAAGCGAGATATTAGATTAGCTAAGCTCATTCTGAAATTTATTGAAATTGTTTCGCCTGGTGGTGAAGCGATTGATAAATTTTATTTAGCTCGAGATTTAAAATTAGATGGACCAATAGAAGAAATTGAAAGCACAATTTCTAAAATGGATGATTCAGATAAAGAATCAATTACTGAAGCAGTACTCGTACAGCTAGCGGTGGCAAAATCGGATATTTATCAATTAGAACCTAAATTGGTGATGCGTCAATTAAAGACAAATGTATTGAAAAATCCTGATAATTTAAATCACTATCTTTCAGCAGTTGATGATAAGGTCGACACGGTAATAGATGCGTTTGAGGAGAACCCAATTACTACTGCGGGCGATTTAAAAAAAGTTGTTGCAAACGATCCAAATCTAACTAATCAGGCAGAAAAATTAAAAAATGCTACCGATAGACTCATCTATAAGGGGAAAACGGATTCTAAAAGAAAAAAGGCATTAGTGCGGCTTGAAGATATCAGTGAGTCTTTGGAAAGCATCAAGCCTGAGGATTTTGATGAATTAAATCAAGATGATTTTTTTGAGGCTAAAGAAGTACTCAAGAAAATTCATGCAACTCTGTATAATTTGAGAAAGGTTTTAAATTAATGGCATTTTCTAACGAATTGAAAGATAATATTAAATCACAATATACAAATGATATAGTAGATGGATTTTACAAACCTGTGTTAAGGGAAGCAAATTTATATCAACGAGTATCTGGCTTTTTTTCGAGCGCCGGAATAGATTTGTATGCGGATGGCCTTGAGGAAATTGCTAAGAACTCTGGTCAAGTAGAATTTATTGTATCAAAGGAGATTAGTGCTGAAGATTTTGAAAAAATTCAAAGTGGGTATAAGTTGTTATCCGAGTTAAAACCGTTAAGGATGGCCCAGAGAAATGAAAAACTAAATCCGGATACTCAACGGAAACTTGGAAACTTGGCCTTCATGATTGCGATGGGGAAGGCCAGAGTTAAGATTGCCCTGACTAAGGTAGGCATTTTTCATGATAAATTTGGAATTATCAGTTCAAATAATGAACAAATTTTTTTCAACGGGTCAGCAAATGAAACTCAAAATGGGATTTCTAAAAATTACGAAAGTATCTCAGTTGATGTTTCGTGGGATGAGAGTGAAAATGTCCAATCAAGAATTAAAGCGAACGCTGCAAGATTTCTACGGCTATGGAACAATAAAGAGCCAAATGTTAATGTAATTGAAGCTTCAGATTTGGCGTATGATGCTATCGCAAAGTATCAGGATCAAACTACTATTAAAGATATTGAACCATCAGAAGATAAATCTGATTACCAGATGTTGGCTAACGGAATTTTATTTCGGATGGAAGGAAAAACGGTTGTACGAGTTGACTCAAGCGATATACATTTAACTCAAAAAGATAGAAAATTACGTGCTGGCAGTGATATATCAAATTTTTTTGCGGAAGATAATGCACATATATTAAATGATTCAAATTATAAGGATATTGAACGAATTATTGATGTAACAAAGAATCGTGCACATAGGAAGAATATTCAAGTTTTAGTAACTCAACAAGTTCAGGAATTTCTCGCCAGAAATAAGTATTCAATAGAACAATACAAAATTTTAGGAGACTTATATAAAAGTAATCTAAATGAATTTCCGGAGTCTAAACAAAGTGAATTTCAAGAGTTTTCAAAAATTGTACAAAGTGAAGTAGTAAGACCACTTCGTAACCTACATTTACGCGCTTCTTACTATGAGTATGAAATGGCTAAAGCCGCTAATTTTTCTGTCCCTGGTGCTGGTAAAACCGCAATGCTATTAGGCGTTTTTGCGTTTCTTAATAGAGTTGACGTTCAACAAAACGAAAAAATTGATAGAATGTTAGTAGTTTGCCCTATTAATGCCATGGATAGTTGGATACGTGAATTCAAACTTGTTTTTGGTAATAAAAAAAAGCTTAGGGTCATAAATTTTCAAACAAGTACTGACTTCGACAATCAATTACAGACAGATTGGAATATTAGTAATCTTGTATTAATTAACTATGAAGCATTGCCAACACACATTAATTCTGTCTTAAGGGTGTTAGATGACAGGACCATGTTAATATTTGATGAAGTACATCGAATAAAAAATCCTCAGGGAAAATATGCTAAAGCTGCTTTACAAATTTCTGAGATTCCTCAGTTTAAATTTGTGATGACTGGAACTCCAATCCCAAACACTTACGAAGATATTTATAATTTTTTGCATATTCTTTATGGAAGTGAATATAGTTCGTTTTTTGGATGGAATACTAGAGAGCTTATTAACCCATCAATGAGAGAAATTAGTGTTATAAATCAAAAAATCCATCCTTTTTTTTGGAGGACTAATAAGAATGATTTGGGTGTTCCACTAGCAGATCCAGATATTATTAAAAGTGTTTCACCAAGTCCTGTTCAATCAAATATAGCAGAGGCGATTTATTTTAACGAAACATCAAGCTTGGCTATTTTAATAAGATTAATTCAGGCCTCGACCAACCCAGCTTTATTGAATACTGCAATCAATTATGATGATATGATGACTTATGATGATAGTGGTGAAATTAAAGGAATTGGAGAAAAAGAATTTAACGAATTGTTGGGGGATCAACCTAGCCCAGTGAATAAGTCAGTATATGAAAATCTTGACTTGGATAATATTGTATCGCCAAAGTTTAGTGAGGGAATAAATCTTGTACTTGAGCTTGTTTCTCAAGGGAAGAAAGTAATGGTATGGGGAATATTTGTGAATACATTGGAAAAAATATTTGATAAACTACAGTCAAATGGGATAAAAGCTAATTTAGTGTATGGTGGTACTAATAAACTTTCAAGAGTAGAACTTATTGATGATTTTAGAGATGGCGATGTTCAGGTATTAATTTCTAACCCACAAACTTTGGGAGAATCTATTTCTTTGCATCAAACAGTGCACGATGCGGTATACTTTGAATATGACTTTAATTTGACGCATATGCTTCAATCTCGTGATCGAATACATCGGCTAGGATTACCTTCAAATCAGTATACTAGATATTATTACTTACAAACAAAAAGCGAAAAAATGTCTAGCGATAGGCCTGGATATATTGACGAAAAAATATATAGTCGATTGAAGGACAAGGAAAAAATTATGTATGGAGCAATCGATGACAATACTCTTCATATCGAATATAGTCAGTCTGAGATACGAGAAGCAATTGAAATTATAGATAAAGAGAGAAAACGAATAGTGGTTAATCATGAAAAGTAAAAAGATAAGGGTTGCAGAGCTGTTCGCTGGTGTTGGAGGCTTTCACATAGGTCTGAAGCATGCGGATGTTAACTTTGATGTAGTTTGGGCAAATCAGTTTGAACCAGGTAGAAAGCATCAATTTGCTTATGAAATTTATCAGAAAAGATTCGAGGGTACCAATCTTTCGCCCAAGGATATTGCATTGGTAAATAAGTCAAAAATTCCACAGATGGATCTTTTAGTGGGGGGATTCCCTTGTCAGGATTATTCAGTGGCATCTTCCAGTGCAAAGGGACTTTTTGGAAAAAAGGGTGTTCTTTGGTGGGATATTAAGGATGTAATTGAGGCAAAATGGCCAGAGTTTATTCTTTTAGAGAATGTAGATCGATTGTTAACATCTCCTGGGGTGACAAAGGAACAGCCTGGTAGAGATTTTGGAATGATTCTACGAACGCTTTCAGATCTTGGTTACAGCGTGACCTGGAAAGTCATAAACGCTGCCGACTATGGTTTCCCACAGAGAAGAAGAAGAACTTTTATTTTTGCTTCACGAGAAGACACAAGTTATCAAGCAATGTTGAAGAAATTAGTTCAAAATACAAATATTTCAAATGTGTTAAAAACAATTGCACCTTTGTCGAGTTCTTTGCTGGTCCAAGAAGTTAAAGAAGTTGAAGAAGTTAATTTAAATGAATTTAAGAACTTAGATGAATTTTCTTCAAAGTTTAAATTAAAGCGAGGTTTTAGAAAAACTGGACTTATGGTAGATGGACATGTTTATATGGCTGACTATTTACCTAAAAGTAAGCCTCCAAAAACACTTTCAGAGATAATTAAGCCAAACAACGCAATTAAGAGTCTATATTTGGATAGTGAAAAAATTCAAAAATTCAAACAATTAAAAGGTGGGTTTCAACAACAACATAAAATCTCAAAGTCTGGAGAGTACACATATAGATATGGGATGGGGGCCATAAGTTTCCCAGATCCGTTAGATAAACCAGCGAGAACTATGGTGACTTCCGAACATACGGTATCGCGGATGAGTCATGTAGTCAGGGATCCAGGAAATGGTAAATTAAGGTTGATTTCACCTGAAGAAGCCGAATTAATAAATACTTTTCCTGAAGGTTGGACGAATTTTAAGGGCATTTCAGATACCGAGAGATACTTCACAATGGGCAACGCATTAGTGGTTGATTTGATTACAGAGATTGGGAAAGAATTGTCTCAAATTATTAATGATGAACCACAAAAAGGACACTTTAGAAGCAATAGGAAAATTGACTACGTTACTCATTAGTGGATTATTAATCTTCTAAAGAATTAGTCGAATTTCATATTAATCTATTTTAACGGAAATTGTAGTTTATTAAAGCTCAGATGTAAGAGCGTTCAAACAGAAGCGGGTTAACAACTGTGTAGCTAAAGCTATATAAAAACTTACTTTTATATCGAAATTGTTGCAGCTAACTATGTATGACGACTAATCAGCAACGCACCGTGAAAACGATAACGTTCACATCATAGTGGATGCTGTCTACGTAAATAAGAGGTCGCGCATTTGCACGCCTCTTTTTGTGTACAGTAGATGAGTTTTTAATCCATGGTTAGTAAGGATGAATTTAGGCTTTATCACAGAAATAGAGGAAAAATTAATTAAAAAGAGAGAATAATTCAGATGTAGAGGTGTTAAAAAATTAAAAATTTGAAAAATGTTCCAGAATGGAACGATAAATATGGTAACGACTTTGAGAGCGCAAGTTTAAAAGTAAAAAATTATTATCGATGGCTAGAAAAACAGTGGAATAATCATGAAAAAGTGCAGGTGAGTACATCTGAATGTGAGAACACCTCATATTATTTTTTTTATCTATGGAAAAAACTTGATCAGTTTTACTTAGATCAATCTATTGAAACTGTTAGAAGAATTGAACCAGACTTTAAATGGTTGATAGAAACTTATTCAGATAGGGTTCCCAAATTAGCTGCGTATGCTTCGAGTTGGATATGTGAAATGGGGAATTTAATTGGTAATAAACAGATTGTTACGGAATGGATACAGTACTCTAAAAAATATTTATTAGGGATCAGTGGAATTACTCCAATGGATATTTTAATGTATAGTTGGCCTGAGATGAATGATAATTTAAAAGAAAGGGATTTTTTTGAAACTATTTCCATACAGAGCCTCTTAACTACCGTTGGTAAAATGTTTATTGATGAAATTGAAGAGTTACTCCTAATTGAATTAAAAAAGGAGTCAAGTAAGTCTGAGATTAATTGGCTATATCGGTACAGAGATGTTACTTACTTTGAATTAGGGCTTCCTAATTCGAATGGTGCACATGGTGCAATACAGGTTAGGACGTACAAAGTAAGAGAGAATACTGAGAAAAATAAAAAACTTAAAGAGCTTGTTCGTTTGAGTGAAAATAAACTTAGAAAAAGCAAAAATTTACCGTTGGTTGGAGCCGGATGGATTAGCGAAACTTTATTATTTAGAGAAATACAATTGATTTTTGATGATCAAATTGTAAAACAACATTATTCTCCCGATTTTTTAGGCTTGCAACACTATGATATTTATTTTCCAAAATATAAAATTGCCTTAGAATATCAAGGCGCGCAGCATTTCGAGGCGATAAGCATTTTCGGTGGTGAAGCGGGTCTTAAAAATGCTCAAGAGCGAGATAAACGGAAAAAAGAAATTAGTGAAATTAATAATGTTAAGTTAATTGAAATAATGCCTAACTACATGATAAAAGAAGTAATTAGCAGTATTTGTAGTGAATGCGATTTATCTGTGAATAAATACATCAAACGAATAAAAATATTACCTAATCGAAAAGATGAATACAGTCAACTTTCTGAAAACATTAGAAAATATCAGAGAATGAATAAAACTAGGGATGCAGTACTTTATACGTACAAGGAAAAATTATCCATGTTACAAAAAATACGAGAAAAATTATACGAAAAAAATTTGGATTTTAAAAATTTTTCTATTCGATTAACAGAAGGTATTGATTTACAAAATAAATTAAATGTTTGCGATAATCAATTCGAAGAAGAGCAAGATATATTAACGAAAAAAGCAATATCAATGCCTTTAAAAGAAAAATTTTTCCCAGCTCGAGATATAGTCTTGAGGAAAAATAATTTTATTCAAGTAAGGTTAAAAGAGCTAGGCAAATTAAGAAGAGAGTATTCGGGACTAATTGATGAAGAGAGTATAACAGGAAGTGTGCAAAATCTACCAAAGAAAAAATCTTTAAAAAGTAGAATTCGTGACATTGAGGCTGAAATTGAAGCTCCTACAGATTTTTACCATAAATATTTAGAAAGAGAATACTATCCAATGCAGGTGGCATGGTTTAGATTTTTTATTTACTTTAAAAAAATAAATAAGAATCAGGCTATTGAATGGGCAAAATTAGCTATAGATTTGAATATTGAAGTCAGATCGGGTAAAACATACAAAGAGCGTATTAGATTATTAAATAATTCGAAGAATTAATTGAACCATTCCCTGTAATTCGAATATTTCTTGTGTTCATTATATTTTACAACCTCGAAAATTTGAATTATTCTCAGAAATAATATATGTATCAAGAGTGTTGCGAGTGACTATGCACGATGACCAACCGGCAACGTACCGTGAGAGCGGCAACGTGCCCCACCATAGTAGGATGCAGACTGCGGAAGAAAAAGGTCGTGCATTTGCATGGCCTTTTTCGTAGCTTCGGCAATTTTTGGTACATATTTTGATATGCTGCATAGCACTTTAAGCCAACTACAAAAGGAGATTTGACATGAGCTCAATTTATTACTTAGATCATCAACTTGTAGAATTAACAACGAATCCTGGGGAAGTATTAACCAATTTCATAGCGGATGCCCAAAGTTCGAGAATGAGTTATCCGGATTGCCAGCAACTCGACATGGCCTGGTCGTTGAGTAAGTCTGCAACTACGGACTTACAACTAAGACAGTTGATTATGCCAACACTAACTCGATTGAAGAATGAAATGATAACTGCGAATAAGAATGAAAATCCTCGAAAACTGTATGGCTTCGCTGCTCATCGCGCGTTAGCCTATAAGAAACAGTGGTTACGTCAAGTTAAGAATAGTGTGCATTTTCCTGCGAGTGTTAGGAAATATGCTGCTGATTTGTTAGGGGAGTCGATTTTTGGTGAATAATAGTTTTTTATATTTACGAGTTGGGAAATTAAGTTGGATATATTTACGTAGTTATTAATTGTGAGGATTAAGTGTCGAGATCTTTATTTGATGGATTTAAAAGATGTTGTAATATACTTGTTTTAAGAGATAGCCTAAATTAGTTGAACGAAACTGATTAAAAAAGTGTGTTTGGCAATTTTAGAATGTTGATATAATGGGATTTGTTTAGTGTATTCTCCGCACATGCGGAGGTGATCCTGAGTAACCCTGCTAACGCCATTGCTAGTCGTTGTATTCTCCGCACATGCGGAGGTGATCCCTAATTCAGCTGAATCTTTGACTGCATCGGCCAGTATTCTCCGCACATGCGGAGGTGATCCCGGTGAAACTGATTTGTGGGAAAGCTCATACCGGTATTCTCCGCACATGCGGAGGTGATCCTTGTTTTTTTAAACCGGGTACTTCTGAGGTTGAGTATTCTCCGCACATGCGGAGGTGATCCCGTTATCAGTGGTCCATGATACCGAGGCCATATGTATTCTCCGCACATGCGGAGGTGATCCCTTAGTCAGGGTAGGCATCCAAGCTTGCGCGATGTATTCTCCGCACATGCGGAGGTGATCCTGACTTTAGTGGACCAGTTGGTTCTGCTTTTAAGTATTCTCCGCACATGCGGAGGTGATCCCACACAATTCAGCAGCTTAAAGATGCTGGTATAGTATTCTCCGCACATGCGGAGGTGATCCTTAATCGGCATCAGCGCGGTTATCTGTTGATTGGTATTCTCCGCACATGCGGAGGTGATCCTACGTGAACCAACCTTTGGTAATTCTTTGCCAAGTATTCTCCGCACATGCGGAGGTGATCCCTTTGACGCTTATGTCGTCAATCCGGATGACTTGGTATTCTCCGCACATGCGGAGGTGATCCCATCTGTCCCAGCATCGACATATCGTCTAAATAGTATTCTCCGCACATGCGGAGGTGATCCCTGCCATCTATTTCGCCCCCGTTGCTTGTCCCTGTATTCTCCGCACATGCGGAGGTGATCCCTCAGCTTGCTTGGCCTGTGTCTTGGTGTCAGTGTATTCTCCGCACATGCGGAGGTGATCCCTTAACACCAAATAATTGGGAAAACATTACAGAGTATTCTCCGCACATGCGGAGGTGATCCCCATGCGGATTCCAGCTGATGCGACTTACCGTGGTATTCTCCGCACATGCGGAGGTGATCCTTGCTCACCTTCCTTCCAGCCACTCAATAACCGGTATTCTCCGCACATGCGGAGGTGATCCCAATGCCGCCGTCACGGTATCTTTTCCCGCTGTGTATTCTCCGCACATGCGGAGGTGATCCTAAAGTATATCGCCTCATTATCATCACCTCTCTAGTATTCTCCGCACATGCGGAGGTGATCCCAATGCCGCCGTCACGGTATCTTTTCCCGCTGTGTATTCTCCGCACATGCGGAGGTGATCCCCAGTGCAGCGAACGGTTTAGCAGCATACTGAGGTATTCTCCGCACATGCGGAGGTGATCCCCAAAATGTATCAAATTTTGAATCTTTTTCGAAGTATTCTCCGCACATGCGGAGGTGATCCTTGAAATCGTAGTTGAAACTAATACATTTTCAAGTATTCTCCGCACATGCGGAGGTGATCCCAATATAATCGCTATAATTTTCTTCAGTAATTTGTATTCTCCGCACATGCGGAGGTGATCCCCCGTCACAACCATACATACCCTACACACTTACGTATTCTCCGCACATGCGGAGGTGATCCCCACTTTGAGATGGACGACAACACGTTCTTGAGGTATTCTCCGCACATGCGGAGGTGATCCTTGCGATTAGCGTCTTGAACATCATAAGGCAATGTATTCTCCGCACATGCGGAGGTGATCCTAACAGTTTGAAATACAAGTCAGCTTCGCCCTGGTATTCTCCGCACATGCGGAGGTGATCCCGATAACGGACTTGGCAAGCGAATTGCCAGTGAGTATTCTCCGCACATGCGGAGGTGATCCCGATTGATCAGTCGTGATTTGGTGCCACTCAAAGTATTCTCCGCACATGCGGAGGTGATCCCTGCTAAAGATTTTGAATACTATTTGAACTTAAGTATTCTCCGCACATGCGGAGGTGATCCCGCCTGTATATCAAGCGTAAAAAGCAAAAAGAAGTATTCTCCGCACATGCGGAGGTGATCCTACCTACTAAAATACGATTCAGAACTTGAAGGCAGTATTCTCCGCACATGCGGAGGTGATCCTGATATCTTGGGGAACATTTGGGGTACAAATGCCGTATTCTCCGCACATGCGGAGGTGATCCCATTCCCGGAACAGTACCGTATTTATTTAGGTCGTATTCTCCGCACATGCGGAGGTGATCCTGCTACAATCTTTTCATTATCTGGTTCATTGCGGTATTCTCCGCACATGCGGAGGTGATCCTCAAACAAACTTGGCACCGGACTAAGATACACAGTATTCTCCGCACATGCGGAGGTGATCCCAAACTCAGGCATCGGGCTAATTTGTTGATTCAGTATTCTCCGCACATGCGGAGGTGATCCCTGGAAATATTATCTAAGAAACATCTTTTCATTGTATTCTCCGCACATGCGGAGGTGATCCCCGATGGGTTGGGTTGATGAGGATGCTGAGGCGGTATTCTCCGCACATGCGGAGGTGATCCCCCTGTTGCACTGGGCTTAGGCGGTATCTTTTTGTATTCTCCGCACATGCGGAGGTGATCCCACACTTTTTCCTTAAATAGTTCTCGTACCATTGTATTCTCCGCACATGCGGAGGTGATCCTGAAAAAGCTATCCAGCAGTAAGACCTATCAGGGTATTCTCCGCACATGCGGAGGTGATCCCAAATTGTCTTCAAACTCGTTCTACCACAATTAGTATTCTCCGCACATGCGGAGGTGATCCTACGTGTAGCGGCCGCCGTTGGTTTGCGAAAGTGTATTCTCCGCACATGCGGAGGTGATCCCAAACCGTTCAGTTTGTAGAATTTTAGTCACTGGTATTCTCCGCACATGCGGAGGTGATCCCCAGTTGCCAGCTACTTGCTTGCTGGCGTCGATGTATTCTCCGCACATGCGGAGGTGATCCAGGTACTGGCTAAACATGACGGCCTTTTCGGGTGTATTCTCCGCACATGCGGAGGTGATCCCGAGGCACTTAACCAACTTAGACAGGCCTGCAAGTATTCTCCGCACATGCGGAGGTGATCCTAAGGGCAGTGTTTTCTTTAATCTTCATAGCGAGTATTCTCCGCACATGCGGAGGTGATCCCGCAAAAACTCATCGTCACTATCTGGGCGAGCTGTATTCTCCGCACATGCGGAGGTGATCCCAAGCTCACCATCACCAATAACAAATCGATTAAGTGTATTCTCCGCACATGCGGAGGTGATCCCGACGGTTTTGGTAGTAGGTTGGTCCATGGTCGGTATTCTCCGCACATGCGGAGGTGATCCCAGTATTGAACCAGTTTCAGTTGGCTTGTGTGAGTATTCTCCGCACATGCGGAGGTGATCCTTATGCCTGGAATCGTTCACGGTCTCCACATCAAGTATTCTCCGCACATGCGGAGGTGATCCTAGCCTCGCGGTCATTTTGAGCTGCTTCCAGATGTATTCTCCGCTGATCCTCTCAATCGTGGTCAGCTTGGCGGTGTCTAGCGGTATTCTCCGCGCATGCGGAGGTGATTCTCCCCCAAAAACCGTCGCAAAAAGAGCAAGCTCGTATTCTCCGCACATGCGGAGGTGATTCCAAAGGTGGGGTAGCGAAGACAACCAGTGCAATGTATTCTCCGTAAATGCGGAGGCGATTCAATCACCACTGCAAACGCACACGAATCGTGTTTTCCATACAATTCAATAAGGAGGTGGGTCTATGCGGCCAATGAGTCCCGCTGAAGTAGCAGCAATTCCAGACGAGCAATTAATTTTTGCGTACTGCGAATTTTTCAGCATTGCTTATCCAATTTATTTAAATGATACCGATGTTGTGCACCACATTCGTGAAGCGCTTTTAACTGGAAAACCCTTTGAACCGGTAATAGAACCTGGTATTGATTATTGAAAATTAGTCAACCTAATCAAAATAATGATATACTCATTTTGTGATATGTTGTTCCTCGCTGTGCGAGGGTGATCCAATTGTTTTTACTAGAGCGAAAGTATTCCCTGCATTAGCAGGTGTTGAAAACAACTATTAACGAAATTCAGGTATAAATACTTGAAATTTTAGCGATAGTTGTTTATGCTTTAGGTAAATTTAGATAACATTGTATTTACCAGAAAGAAGACAAACGAAATGGCAAACACCAATCAACAAATCAAAGCACTCTGGGGTAAGAAACGAACGGAAGATGGGCAACAACTGTGGCTCCCGCTACTGACTCATTTGGAGGATGCGGAACTAACCATCAATTGGCTATTTAATCATTGGCTCAGTGATAGCCAAAAAAGACTTCTATTGACTAATTTAAACGAAGAAAGTCTTCAAAAACTGGTTAAATTTATCGGCTTCAGCCACGATCTTGGGAAAGCGCTTCCATCATTTCAGACGCAGCCCTCATATGGACATGAGCAAGAAATTGATGGTCGCTTAATTGAACAACTCATTCAGAGTGGTTTTACCGGTTTAGACGAAACGGATTTAGCAGCGAGAAAACAGTCACCACATGGTAGAGCCGGTGAGGCGATTTTAGAAGAATATGGCGTACCAGAATCAATCGGTGCAATCATTGGGGCCCATCACGGGATGCCAGATGAGAATAAGCCGAAAAAACAAATCAAAGACTATAAAGCCAATTATTGGCAGAGCGATCAGGACCCTGAAATCCAAAAACCTTGGCAAGACGTCCAACGTGCGTTAGTCGAAATGGCACTATCAAAAGCTGGATATGAATCAGTAGACGAAGTACCCAATGTGACTCAACCACAGGCTGTAATCTTAGAAGGGCTATTAATCACTGCTGATTGGTTAGCTTCCAGTGAGTGGTTAGGCAATGACACTGATAAAGTCATGTTTCCACTAATTGGTATTGACGAATCGTTTGATGATATTGATGAAACCAGTCGTTTTCAGTCTGCAATGTTAACTTGGTCACTTGATGACAAGTGGCAACCACAAAACATTAGTAATGGTAATCAGGATCCCTATGAAGCCCGCTGGGGATTTTCACCTCGGCCTGTTCAAAAAGCTATGACAACGGCCATTAATGATTGTAAGGACCCAGGTATCATCGTCGTCGAGGCGCCGATGGGTTTAGGCAAGACTGAAATTGCCTTGGTGGCAGCTGAACAGCTCGCCTATAAAACTGGTAGCGACGGTCTTTTCTTCGGACTACCAACTCAGGCAACCTCTAACGCAATGTTTGATCGGGTGGATGACTGGTTGTCTTGGCAAGCGCAACGGCAGGACACTAATTTTTCGATTAATTTGATGCATGGAAAATCGAAGTTCAATCCGAACTACCAAAGTCTTCCAACCGCAGCCAACGTTCAAGATACCGGTGCTGTAACGATTAATAGTTGGTTTTCTGGTAAAAAATCGATTCTCTCCAAATTCAGTGTGGGTACTGTTGATAATTTATTATTGATGGGGTTAAAACAGCGACATCTGTTTTTGAGGCATATTGGTCTGAGTGATAAGGTAGTTATTCTCGATGAAGCTCACGCATACGACTGCTTTATGGACCAGTTCTTATACCGGGCTTTAAATTGGCTAGGTATTTATCACGTACCAGTGGTCATTCTGTCAGCAACTTTGCCTAAGCAGACTCGCAATAACCTGTTGAAGGCTTACTTCGAAGGTAAATATAATGCTAATTTCAACAACGTTGATGAATCATTGGTCCCAGATAATTGGCGTGATTCTGAAGCTTATCCACTACTTACAATTTTGGATGGTAAACAGGTTAAGCAAACAACCGAATTCCCAGGTGTTTCTGATCAAAAACCACTTCAGTTAAACGTTCAACGACTGAACATAGATGATGAAGCGTTAATTCAAAAGGTATTAACTGATATTGATGGTGGCGGAGTGGCCGGAATTATTGTAAATACGGTCAAACGTGCACAACAATTAGCGGCAATTTTACCGGAAGATATTGAATGTGTGCTACTTCATTCAGCCTTATTGGCACCGGAGCGAGTTAAGCGTGAACAATATTTACAAAACTTGATTGGGAAAAAAGGCAAACGACCTGAAAAACTCGTAGTTATTGGTACCCAGGTTCTTGAACAATCACTCGACATAGATTTTGACGTGATGTATACGGATATTGCTCCGATGGATCTAATCCTACAACGTGCCGGCCGATTGCATCGTCGTCAGATTGAACGACCGATTAAATTGCAAGAACCAAAGCTTGTTGTAATGGGTATTCAAAAGATGGGTGAGTATGGTGATGCGAATGAGTCGATTTACGGTAAATACTTATTGATGAAGACAGATGAAGTATTAGACAAGTCAATTAATTTACCTGGTGATATTTCAAAATTGGTGCAACAGGTTTACAATTTTAATCAGGACCCCGATGAATCCGGTATCATAGCTGCTAAACGGGACTTTGAACACGACTTGAAACAAAAAGAAGACAAAGCAAAAGTGTTTCGAATTGATCGACCTAAATTTGGCCGACGTGATAATTTACACGGTTGGTTAAGCCGTAGCCAAAAAAATGTCGATCAAAGCGAACAACGTGCTAGTGCCGCTGTTCGGGATATTCAAGAAACATTGGAAGTCATTCTTGTTCAACATACGTCAGATGGCAATTTTCTATTGGACGGCAGACCCTTGAAAGAGTGCCAGTCAAAGGAAATCGCGACACAGTTAATTCGCATTCCGGCAGCAGTGACGAGAGACATCGATAGTGCGATTCAAGAATTAGAGCGCCGAACCAGTCGTCTTTTCCCAGATTGGCAGGCTAGTAAGTGGCTGAAAGGCGCACTTGCATTGCCTTTAGATGATAACAACGACGCTCAACTTGGCGCTTGGCAGTTGCACTATTCAATTGAACGGGGACTCAGCTACGAAAGGGAGGGTGACGATGGTACAACAATTTAATTTGGTGACAGATCCTTGGATTAAAGTGCTTGAACTTGAAACCGGTGAAGAACAAACGGTTTCACTCACAACGCTATTCGAACATGCTCAACAGTATCGACAATTAGCGGGTGAGATGAAAACCCAAGATTTAGTAATTATGCGGCTGCTACTGGCAGTTTTGCACACGGTCTACTCACGTTTCGACGCCAACAATGAACCGTATAGTTGGCTAGAACTTGACTCAGACTCAATGCAGGTTAAGGCTGCAGTAGATGATTTTGCTTACCAGCCTGATGATTTATTGGATACTTGGGATGATTTATATCAATCTGGTAAGTTTTCTGACGTTGTTGTGCAATATCTGAAACTGTATCAGTCAAAATTTGATTTTTTTGGTGGAACACCGTTTTATCAAGTGACCGCTGACGAATACGACCAGTTGGTTCCCGCCAAAAAGAAGATTGCGACTGGAACCGGTACTGTTTCGGTCAAACAAATTAACCGGCAAGTATCGGAGAGTGGTAATACACCAGCAATCTTTTCACCCAAAGTTGCTGAATTTAAGGACCAAATCACCATTCCAGAATTGGTCCGCTGGCTTATTTCGTATCAGAACTTTACCGGCGTCACGGACAAAACCAAAATTGAAATGGAAGAGAAATTTTCTAACCCAGCTGGCTGGCTGTATCGATTAAATCCGGTGTTCGCTAAAGGTCAAACGTTATTTGATACCTTGATGTTAAATTTGGTGCTTGTGCAAACAGACGGTGATCAGATTTATCAGAATCAAAAACCAGTTTGGGAATATGACACCGTAATCAAGTATGTTGAAGAACGTAAGTTGGCACAAGCGCCTACTAATTTAGCGTTCCTGTATACGGCATGGTCACGTGTGATCCATATTGAGTGGCAAGAAGACCAACCAACCATTTTTAGTGCAGGTTTGCCGATGTTTAGTAGTATCAACTGCTTCTTGGAGCCGATGACTGTCTGGAAAATTGATAAAAGTGATAAACACGCGACGGTTGAGAACTTTAAACCAGCCGTTAAGGGCCTCCGCTCACTTGGCATCGCAATGTGGCGTAATTTTGGGTCATACGTTAAAACGAGTGAAGAAGACAGTCAGTTTAAGCCGGGGTTGGTTAAGTGGTTAAATACCTTGGATGACGCGGACATCATTCCAGATGCTCAGCAGATTAACCTAGTGTCCACAGCATTAATTAGTGATGGTAACGCGACATCCCAAGCACCAGTTGCAGAAGTAGTCGATGATATGAGTGTTAGTGCTGGGATTCTTTTTGATGACAGCGACGATTTTTGGCCTGGTCGAATTATGGGCTTGATTGATAGAACGCAAAAAGTCGGGTCTGATTATTGGCGATTTGTGGCTAAAATCGGGCAAATTCGAAATATTGATTCTAAAGCTTTTGCCAATACTGAAAGTGCGAAGTTTTATGATCGCTTAAATCAGCCATTCAAGGCATGGCTACAGTCATTAACGGACCAGGATGATCGGGATAAGAAATCGGAGGAATGGCAACAAGCGTTGCGGAAAATTGTAAATGAACAAACTGATGCTTTCATGAAGGAAGCCTCTCCACGAGATATTAAAGGCATCACGATTGTTGATAAAAACGATAATAGAAAGTTGGAAAATATTTTTACTGCCAAAAATCAACTGAATTATTGGGTTAGCCAAGATTTAGAATTGGGAAAAAGGTGAGTTAGATGAGTTTTGAAATTGGTAAAGTAACACAACGAATTATTGGACGGTTGTATGCTGATGGAAATCTTAATCGAGCAGCTTTAGCAAGCTTACGAGGTGCGGCAACAATCACCAGTCCAAAAGCTCAGCCGGTTTGGCCAATCATCTTTGCTGCATTGGATCGTAAGTATTTAAGCGAAGATGGGACGCCGACACATGCAGAAGTTGCGATTTTTGCCGCATTGAGATTGTTTGCCAACCAGCAACAAGGACGAGAAACACCGGTTTATTTAATGAAAAAAGATGATTCGAATTCAAACTTGAATTTCTTTTCAAGATTAGCTAAGTTACGTGGTACTGCTGAGAGCTCGGATGCGCTTGATCGTCGTTTTCAAACGTTAGTGTCGGCAACTACGGTGGACAGTGTCATTCATAGCTTGGTTTCACTGGGCAATATTGTGAAGTCAAACGACAAAACCGGCACCATTGATTTTCCAAGACTTGCAGAGGATTTATATTGGTTCCAGGCCAACTTTGAATACGCCAACCGCATTAAGTTGAGTTGGGGTCAAAAATACTATCGGACAGAAAATAGTCAACAAAAAGCAGAGGAGATAACTGATCATGAGTAATTTGTATGTGGATATTAACGTGTTACAAACTGTACCTTCTTCAAACATTAACCGCGACGACACTGGTGCACCAAAAACTGCGCAGTACGGTGGCGTAACTCGTGCTCGAGTTTCGTCTCAAAGTTGGAAACATGCGATGCGAGATGTATTTAAAGCGGAGAAGGTCTCAGAAGGCTTACGGACCAAGAATGCCGCAAAATTGTTGGCTGAAAGTATTACAGATTTAGATAGTTCATTATCTGAAGATGATGTGACTGCAAAGGTTGATGCAGTGTTCAAAACAGCTGGGGTTAAATTAACTAAAGACCGTCAAACTGGTGCACTATTGATGGTCAGTCGTGGCCAGTTGGAGCAGTTAGCTAAGTACGCTCTCTCGCACGATGAATTGGATAAAAAAGAAGTCAAGGCTGTACTAAAAGGTAACCAGTCCTTGGACTTAGCGTTATTTGGTCGGATGGTGGCTGATAATCCAGAATTGAATGTTGAAGCATCTGCACAAGTTGCGCATGCCATTTCGACGCACGAAATTATTCCTGAATTTGATTACTATACTGCGCTAGATGATGATCAACCCGAAGATAATACCGGTGCAGCAATGCTTGGAACGTCGGAGTACAATTCGGCCACCTTGTACCGATATGCCAACCTCAATTTGCATGAATTAATGCATAATATTGGTGAAGAGGCTGCAATTGACGGTGCACTGAATTATATTAAGAGCTTCTTACTTTCGATGCCAACGGGTAAGCAAAATAGTTATGCCAATAAAACACTACCTAATTATGTAATGGTTAGTTTGAGAACGGACACACCCGTCAACTTAGTGTCAGCGTTTGAAAAACCGGTCAAGTCAAACGATGGTTATGTAGAGGCTTCAATTAAAAGACTTGAGGCCGAATATGATTCAACTAGCCAATATGTTGAAAAGCCTGAACTTACCGCAGTATTGAGTAAATTTGAGGCTAAAGATCTTGACGGTGTCGTTTCGGCAACTAACGTGGATGATTTGCTCAACAAAGTATCTGACGGTCTGAAGAAGGCGGTGCAGGATGAAAACTTTAGCGATTAATTTTAAGGCACCACTACAGTCGTTTGGCAACGAAGCGACGTTTACGCGGAGAACGACCAATGATTATCCTTCAAAAAGTGCGGTAATTGGCATGCTGGCAGCTGCACTTGGTTATCATCGGGATGATGAACGTATTACCGACTTGAATGACTTGTTGTTTGCGGTGCGTATTGATCAACCTGGTAAGGTATTGCATGAATTTCAGACGGTAGAATGGAAAAAAGACACACGTAAAATCACGTACCGGGATTACTTGCAGGACGCAGTGTTTGTGGTCGCCATTGGCAGTGAAAACGATGCGTTTGTAGATGAACTTGAATCAGCATTAAAACATCCAAAGTTTCAACTGTATTTAGGTAGACGGTCAAACGCACCAGCTGGGATCTTGAAGACACACATAATTGCCGATAAAAATCCGGTTGATGCATTGCGAGAGATAGAGTGGCAAGCAGCAAAATGGTATCAAACAGATAATAATCACGAAACTATTTCAATAGAACTAATTGCTGATGCTAAGTTACTTTCTGGAAGTCGGAGTTACGTCATCAAGGATCAGGTGATTTCGTTCGATCAGCGAGGACGTCGATATGGTTTTCGCAGTGAAGCTAGAACGAATGTTGAACTCAAAAATCATATGTACCAAGAGCATGATCCATTGTCATACCTGTAGAAAGGAGTCGCTATGTTCTTATCTAGAGTAGAAATAGATATGAAAAATCGTCAAAAAATTAAAGACTTGACGCATTTGGGCGCATATCATAATTGGGTTGAAGAGAGTTTTCCTGATGAGATGGCCGCGGGTATTCGAAATCGGCATTTATGGCGAATTGATACACTACATGGCAAGCAATACTTGCTTGTGCTAAGTGACTCACAACCCAATCCGCAAAAATTAGTGACGTATGGCGTTGAGGGTACCGTACAAATAAAATCATATGATCGTTTTCTAGCATCCTTAGTTCAGGGGCAGACGATGAGATTTCGATTGACCGCCAATCCGACCTATGCAGTTATGCAACCCGGAAGTGATCGCGGCAAAGTTTATCCGCATGTTACTGTTCAACAACAGCGACAGTGGTTGGTAAATAAGTCTGCTAAAGCTGGATTTAAAGTATTAGGTCAAGCCAACTCAGATGGAACGGATAATTTTACTTTTGATGTTGTCAGTCGTGAGCGAGTCCCACTGCATCGCAAATCGGGACGAGGTATCAGACTTAGCCAAGTGACATTTGAGGGCCAATTAAAAATCGATGACCTTGAACTGTTTAAACAAGCTCTAACACAGGGTATCGGTCGTGAAAAAGCGTTTGGAATGGGATTAATGACGGTTATTCCGGAGGGATAGCTTATGAAAAATCAAGCTGGTGCCAAGAAAACTGACCTTTCCGAATTAGAGAGAGTTCGAAATCGGACAACTTTTTTGTATCTGGAACATGCAAGGTTAAATCGACAGGATAGCGCAATTTTAGTAACTGATAGTCAGGGAACGGTTTTCGTACCCGCTGCAATTATTAGCGTGTTGATGCTGGGCCCCGGCGTTGAGGTGACTCACCGAGCAATGGAATTGATGGGCGATTCCGGTATGAGTGTCATCTGGGTAGGCGAACGTGGCGTGCGACAGTATGCCCACGGTCGCGCATTAAGTCATTCGTCGTTATTGCTTGAGGCTCAAGCAAAGTTAGTTTCTAATAAGCGTTCGCGGTTAATGGTTGCCCGTAAGATGTATCAGATGCGATTTCCTAACGAGGATGTTTCACATTATAGTATGCAAGCATTACGTGGCAAAGAGGGTGCACGCGTTCGTCGAGTTTATCAAGAAGCTTCGGAGAGAACAGGGGTGCCGTGGACAAAAAGGACTTATCGGCCCGATGACTTTGATTCTAGTACGCCAATTAATCAGGCGCTAACCGCAGCACACCAGGCGCTGTATGGATTAAGCTATAGTGTTATCGTTGCTTTAGGTGCCTCGGCTGGGTTAGGTTTTGTACACACAGGACACGATTTATCGTTTGTCTATGATTTTGCGGACCTGTATAAGGCGGAAGTTTCCATTCCGGTTGCTTTTGAAGTCGTGAAGAACGCCGAAGAGAATGCCAATATTGGACGACTGACGCGTCTAGCAATGCGAGATGCTTTTGTTGACGGCAAGTTACTCGTTCGAATGGTGACTGATTTGAAATCAATATTAGGCATAGATCCCGATGATGAACCGGTCGAAACCATGAACTTATGGGACGACCGTGAAGGACTGCAGAAATTTGGCGTTCAGTATCACGAAGAAGAGAAGGTCGAAAGCCAATGATTGTCATTACTTTGACCAAAGTGCCGGCTTCATTACGTGGTGTTTTAACGAAATGGTATCAGGAAGTCCAAACAGGTGTTTATGTTGGGAATGTGAGCGCTAAAGTTAGAGATTTGGTTTGGAAGCGAATTTGCCGTGATATTGGGCAGGGTCAAGCGACCATGGTTTACAATGCTAAAAATGAATTTGGCTATCAATTTCGGACAACACGAAATGATTATCAGGTGATTGATTTTGATGGAGTCCCACTAATGAAACATTTGAAACAAGCACCTACTGCTAGAAAACGCGGCTTTAGTGACGCAGCTAAGCGGCGAATGGCTCAGAAAATGTCTAAGAAAGTTAACAAAGCAGTGAATGCTACCGAAGTAGTTGAACTTGTGGCAGTGGACGTTGAAACTACTGGATTAGATGTAACAAAAGATGCAATTATTTCAATCGGTGCTGTAAAAATGGGTAAGACAGGTAAATTTGAGGATTTTGATGTTTTAGTAAAAACTAAATTAGACGTTCCGGAAGCCATTACAGAGTTGACGGGAATATCAAATCATGATTTAGATTCACAGGGCATATCATTAACATCTGCTTTAGAACAATTGAAGCAGTTTGTTGGTGATTTACCTATTTGTGGGTATAATTTGCGGTTTGATGATGAATTTTTAACGACTGGATTTGAAAAAAACGCCATAACCGAATTGACGAATCGTAGAATCGATTTGTTGCCAGTGGTAAAGAAAACTAATCAATTTTTAGATAACTATCGATTAATGACGACTTTATCAAACTATTCAATTGAAAATCCGTCACCACATCATGCACTTTCGGATGCGAGAGCAACATTGAAATTGGCGACCAAACTGATTGAAAATGGCAATTTGCAAATTTAAGAATGGCGTGGTTGTAGGGATTTTTTAGTGTATTCTCCGCGCATGCGGAGGTGATCCTCACCACGTCCCAACCTTAGAAAAATAGGTGGAGTATTCTCCGCGCATGCGGAGGTGATCCCTAAAGGTTGACGACAACCTTAACTTTATCTATGTATTCTCCGCGCATGCGGAGGTGATCCTAAACAGCCCATTGGTCAGCTCAAATCGAGTGAGTATTCTCCGCGCATGCGGAGGTGATCCTGGTTCAGGATCAACGCAGGCTTGTGATCTGAGGTATTCTCCGCGCATGCGGAGGTGATCCTATGTAAGGGGATGAGAAATTGACACTAGAATTGTATTCTCCGCGCATGCGGAGGTGATCCCATTAGTTGGTGCATCAGCTTGTTCATCAGCCTGTATTCTCCGCGCATGCGGAGGTGATCCCAGCAGCACCTTTACCAGTATCACTCGTCTTACGTATTCTCCGCGCATGCGGAGGTGATCCCAATTGCGTGTACTTTAGCTTGTCACCCATGCTGTATTCTCCGCGCATGCGGAGGTGATCCTATCGTGCAAGAGTTGGTTGGCTCTGGTATGAGGTATTCTCCGCGCATGCGGAGGTGATCCCAAAATGGACCGCGCTTTACGCCAGTTGTTTAAAATTGTGTTTGCATACAACAACTGGTCTGGTGAAGTAACTGACCTGACGTTCGACCATAAGCAATCAATTCCACACAATGTGAGTGAGGAAGCTACGATTGTGGCTACTCTGAACGGACAAGTCAGTGACCCAACCAAGTTGAGCTACCTGTCTGGTATCGACGATCCACAAAAGGAAGTTGACCGACTGCACGAGCAGCAAGAACACGACCAACAAACGACAGCCAATGTCGTGCAAAGCTACCTGACTGACCAACAGAAGGGTGGTGTAGCAAATGCCACTGACGATAGTGCAGCAAAAGCAACGGATGAATCAACTGATTCGGCTGGACAACCAAACGGACAAGAAAACAGATGAGTATTACGATGAGGCATTAGCCTATATTCGCGACCATTTGCTACAGTTCTATCAGCAATATGCTGATAAGAATAGGTTGTCGATTGCACAAGCCAGTGCCCGTGTCTCTACATGGGACTTGAAGCAGTGGCAGCAGGCAATCAGCCAAATGGATATGTCAGACTGGCCAGAAGAAGCCACCATTCGTGCCAAAGCATACGGCGCGATGGCTGGCATTAACAAATCGCACATGCTCACAGCGATTATCGGTTTAGGATTGCTTGGCGCTACCACCAAGACTCAGCGAACAATAATTACGCGCACTAGCCAAGATGGCAAAGCAGAAATTAAGCGGATGAAAAAAGCTTATAAATTGACATCTAAGCAAGCTAAAAAGGTGAGCAGTGTCATTACCGACCCATCGAATACGGAGCAGTGGAGCTCACGATTATGGTCGAATCATGACGGATTAGCAAATGATGTGGAGAACCTGGTTAACCAATACCTGAAACATGGCGCAAGTTTAGTTGAACTCCAAGATGGTTTAGCCAAACATGCTAACAAAGATCAGTTTAAACCACGTCAATCCTTAGCTGACCGAATCGCTCAAGAACGATACAATACTCAACGTATTGTTCGTACTGAATCAGCTCGTTTAGTTGATGAAGTAGATATGACGACGTTCCGAATGCAAAAGGTTACATGGATAACCTGGCTTGCTGAGCCAACCGCCTGTAGTTTATGTGCGGGTATTGCCAGTGGAGGACCATATCATATTGATGACGTACCATCAATTCCTGGTGATACACACCCAAATTGCCGGTGTATAAAGGTGCCATTTGTTGCGAATGAATTGCTACCAAACTTTGAGAAAGCAACAATTCCAACACCCAAAATTAGAGATTATGTTTTGAATTTTGGCAGCCTAAAAGGCAAGGACAAGGCACGTGTATTTAAGAGCGCACTGGGTTATACTAAAGCTGATTACCAACACCTAATCGACAATATCTATGCTAATGTCGGTAAGTTTAACGCTGTTCAAGGTACCACCGACAAATGGGGTACCCGTTATTCAGTGGATATTCCTCTAAAAGGACCTAACGGGCAACGACATAAGGTTCGAACTGCGTGGATGGTCAATGAAAAGGGCATTCCTCGACTAATATCACTTTACGTAAAGGAGAAAAAACGATGAATACTGATAACCAGCTTGACCCAACAAAATTAATCACTCAACTGGACGCGGTTGAGTTCCCATATCATAAAAAGCTGGTGTGGGGTACAGTATTAGAAATCTCGACGGATAGTCTGCTTGTTGATCTCCAAGTAGGCGATGATTATGTGCAGGTTGACGTTCCGCGTAAGGATGTAACCCATGTCGTTCAACAAGATAACTAAAAACATACTGCTTTAGCACTCCATTGTGAGTGTTTTTTTTATGCCCTTTTCCGTGTGTTGCGGGCCTTAAAGAACAACCTGAGTTAGTCTCCCACGACTTTAAATGCGTATTCTCCGCGCATGCGGAGGTGATCCTCCAGTCAGAACCTAAGATTTGATCTAAGTGAAGTATTCTCCGCGCATGCGGAGGTGATCCCGAACTTGATACTGCCAGCTTCTTCTTTGACAAGTATTCTCCGCGCATGCGGAGGTGATCCTCTACCAACAGTCTTCAAAGCCAAAACAGAGATGTATTCTCCGCGCATGCGGAGGTGATCCCATCAGCTTCAAAGAGTGGCAAAAGTGGCTGCAGTATTCTCCGCGCATGCGGAGGTGATCCTGCTCATGGCATCGCCCACGTTGAGCCAGTGCAGTATTCTCCGCGCATGCGGAGGTGATCCCGCATGGTGTGAGTGATAAAGATATGGTTGAAGGTATTCTCCGCGCATGCGGAGGTGATCCCATCAGCAGATGGTACGATCACTGTCACAGCAAGTATTCTCCGCGCATGCGGAGGTGATCCCCTTGCTTGATAGCTTCGGTTGTGTGTGAAACTGTATTCTCCGCGCATGCGGAGGTGATCCCGTGCAATTCCCTTATCCAGTTATTGCAGGGCAGTATTCTCCGCGCATGCGGAGGTGATCCCGACTAAAGATGTCAGCACTCACTACATTCAAAGTATTCTCCGCGCATGCGGAGGTGATCCTTAACACGATGATTTATGACTGGCAAAATTCAGGTATTCTCCGCGCATGCGGAGGTGATCCTACACCGACTTACTTGTGACTGCAGCCGTGGTCAGTATTCTCCGCGCATGCGGAGGTGATCCTAAGCAAATGAAAGGCATGAGTACCACTCAAAAGGGTATTCTCCGCGCATGCGGAGGTGATCCTATCGCGTACACTTACTGGAAAGGTGCACACGGGTATTCTCCGCGCATGCGGAGGTGATCCCGGTTCGGCAAAAATCACCTTGTTGATAAATGAGTATTCTCCGCGCATGCGGAGGTGATCCTTTACGCCTAACCCGCAATGTTTCATACATTAAAGTATTCTCCGCGCATGCGGAGGTGATCCTCTGTTTTAATGATTTTATACGTATCATAATCAGTATTCTCCGCGCATGCGGAGGTGATCCCAGATTACTCCACGAACATCTTCATCAATCTCTGTATTCTCCGCGCATGCGGAGGTGATCCCCAAATCTTGATGAACACGGCCACTTTCCGTCAGTATTCTCCGCGCATGCGGAGGTGATCCTCTCTAACAACGTTCCTTTACCATTACCACCGTGTATTCTCCGCGCATGCGGAGGTGATCCTTTTTTGGCGTTACTTGGTAGCGAATTGACCGAGTATTCTCCGCGCATGCGGAGGTGATCCCTCAGTTGGATTCTCTTACCGGTACTGGCACAAGTATTCTCCGCGCATGCGGAGGTGATCCCCATCATTGTAGCACTTGCCAAGTTTTTTAAGAGTATTCTCCGCGCATGCGGAGGTGATCCTAACTGTTGTTCGGCGTCAATGATGGCGTTCATGTATTCTCCGCGCATGCGGAGGTGATCCCATCATTTTCAACCAACCAATCATGATAAAGCTGTATTCTCCGCGCATGCGGAGGTGATCCTATCTACGTGTACGAAACTAAACGTGGCAAGCGGTATTCTCCGCGCATGCGGAGGTGATCCCGTAACCCGCCAACTTCACCGGGACGCATTCCGGTATTCTCCGCGCATGCGGAGGTGATCCTCAGTGGGCTGAGAAGTTTCGAGATAGCCCATAGTATTCTCCGCGCATGCGGAGGTGATCCCCAAGTCAAGGTGCCGAACCAATTGGAACTTATGTATTCTCCGCGCATGCGGAGGTGATCCTATCACTGGTTGGCTGAAAGGTGCATGGGCCGGGTATTCTCCGCGCATGCGGAGGTGATCCTAATGAGGCTTACGGCTCATTTTGTTTCTAAAAGTATTCTCCGCGCATGCGGAGGTGATCCTAACCCGGTTACCAATGTTCAGACCGTCCAGACGTATTCTCCGCGCATGCGGAGGTGATCCCAAAAACTAGGAAGTGATCTTATGTCTGGGTTTGGTCACATTGTATTCTCCGCGCATGCGGAGGTGATCCTACTCCAATTGCTCAGCATGGTGATTTCAGTCTGTATTCTCCGCGCATGCGGAGGTGATCCCGACTGATTGACCAACTTTAAATAGGGTTTTAGGTATTCTCCGCGCATGCGGAGGTGACCCCGCCCTGAAACGGGGCGTTTTTGGTAGAATAAGGTATTCTCCGCGCATGCGGAGGTGATCCCAACGTGAGTATCATTTAATTTTTTAACGATTTGTATTCTCCGCGCATGCGGAGGTGATCCCTGGTGTAACTTACTGTAATTTTATTTAAACGGGTATTCTCCGCGCATGCGGAGGTGATCCCTTTGGTTGTTGTCCATTCTGGTTAAGTAGTTCGTATTCTCCGCGCATGCGGAGGTGATCCCATGCCAAACTCAAACAAAATTATCACGGTAACGTATTCTCCGCGCATGCGGAGGTGATTCCGGCTCTGGTAGGCGCTCAATTTTAACCGTAAAGTATTCTCCGCGCATGCGGAGGTGATCCCAATAAATCTAAGATAACCTTGTGAGTTGTTATGTATTCTCCGCGCATGCGGAGGTGATCCCCGAGAAGCCTATTATTATAATTCCGTTAATAAAGTATTCTCCGCGCATGCGGAGGTGATCCCTAAAATATGATGGTAAAAAAGTTCAAAAAAGTGTATTCTCCGCGCATGCGGAGGTGATCCCGTTATTTCAAAAGTGGTTGGGGTAAGCAAGTGGTATTCTCCGCGCATGCGGAGGTGATCCCCTGATTGATGTGGCTACGGATACCCCAATGTTGTATTCTCCGCGCATGCGGAGGTGATCCTCAGTAGCCATGTTCCGTTGCTTTTCTGGTGTGGTATTCTCCGCGCATGCGGAGGTGATCCCGTCAGCCCCGTGGATAGCGATGACTTTTTCAAGTATTCTCCGCGCATGCGGAGGTGATCCCGTGTACCGAGTGCCAACACCAATATCGTTCAAGTATTCTCCGCGCATGCGGAGGGAAATACATCACTTAAATCACCATAAGTTAGCCTTTTATAGGTTGGTGTAATTTAGTGAGTACTGTGACTGTGGCATATCAGAAGAAATGTTTGGTGGTTATGATTGTTGTGATTGCGTACAGTTTTATGTTTCTTTAAACATCAGCCGCACTATCTAACAAAAAACTAGATGGTGCGGCTTGGTTCATCAAAAATCAATACATTAAAGTAATCGGTTAAATCTAAAAGCTAATTCGGTCATTCAGTGTCGCATTGTGAACTGTCAACAAATTGTAATAATTAAAAATTAAGTTTACGATAAAAATATTTAACAAATGCGGTAAAATGGATGAATAGCAAATCTTAGGGATTTTCAAAAAAGGGGAAATAGAGTTATGGATAATAAGCCAAAGTTTGGAATTAACGCAGATTCACCAGAGGACAAGCCGACTGAACCAACAGTCACGCCGAATTCCTCACAACAACCACAATTTGGGACTGGGGCAGCAAATACAGAGGCAACATCAACGCCTAACCAAGATCAGCCACAGTTCGGTACCACTGTTAATCCTGCAGAATCAGCTGACAACACACCGAACTTCGGTACTGATAGCGTGCATCCACAAGCTAATACAGAAGGGAAATCAATTGGGCATTGGTTGAAGAGTATCTTTTCAATGCAACCGGTTAGCTTTTGGCTGAAACAGTATGCATTTGCTATTGTTGCTTACTTCATGATGATTAGTATCGTGACGGACGTTACCGCATCAACTAATGGCTTTTTCATTTTAGATGCACTGTTCTACCCATTTACGGTCACGATTTTACAAGAAATTGGTCGTGGTTCAAAGGGTAAAGGTGGCAATTTATGGGCCTTCTTCTTCGGTTACTCTGTTGGCGCAGTTGGTGGATCACTCATCTGGATTGGTATTTACGCACTGATTCGCTGGTTCATTTTCATGATGAAGTTCTTGTTTAGTGTCTTCATTGGCGTGATTGGTTTAATTTATATGATTAGTCAAGCTAAGAAAATGGATTTGTAAAGAGTTGGGAGGTTAGAAAATGCGACATGCAATTTCAGTTGGAATGGGATTTGGAAAGCACTCACTTGAGGATGCAATAACGTCAAGTCAGGCTGGTGATGTGGTTGTTATTGATCCTGGGGAATATCAAGCAACGGATGGCTATAGCATTAAAAATATTGAAATTCGTGGTAATGGTAATACACCTGGCGACGTTATTATTCATACAAAATTTACAGTAAAAGAAAATGGCACGTTGAAGCTCGAAAATTTAACTGTAGTTGGCGAAATGACAGACAATAACACCTGTATGGTCAAGTCAGGCGCGCAGTTAATTGCAAAGCGGGTTGTTTTCTCAAACAATCATAGTGATGAGTATCCAACAGTTTACTTAGATGGCGGTAACGCCGGTTTTACTGCTTGTGAACTCAAGCATAGTTCAGAAAAAGGGACGAGTCTTTACATTGCGGCAGGTGGTTATGCTCTAGCCTCACAAAGTGATTTATCAGTTGTAAAAGTGAATGCGTCACGGTTAGAAACTAAAGCTAGTCAGATAAGACATTTTCTGGGTGTTGATGATCATAGTGAGGTTGTTTCGGACACGCTTTATCTAGCCGATGCGATTGATGATTGGTATTTCGCAGCAATTGCCGACGGTTCAGTTCTTACTGCTGATGGGCTTGTACTTCCTGAGGGTAATTTTAATGCGCATGTTATTGCGAGTCGGATTAATATTCCACAAACCAATATTGATCCATTACATGAGCTAACGATTCTATCAGAGGAATCTTCTGATGTTTATGTCACTAATGCCGAAATCAAAGAACCTCAAAAACAAACCAGTAACCCACAGCCAGCACCGACGGACAAACCAACTGAGCAACCGGAGACTGAAGAGACGCCAACAGAAGCTGAAGCGCCTACTGAAGAACCCAAACCTGCTGAAAAGCCAGCCATTGATCAGTTACACGAAATGATTGGTTTGACTGAACTAAAGAAACAAATCGATAGTTTTATCAAGGTTGCAGCGTTTACTAAACAACGGGCAGAACAGGGTGCAAAGACCACTGCGCAATCGTTACATTCACTTTTTCTTGGGAATCCAGGGACTGGGAAAACGACTGTTGCTAGAATTGTGGCCAAGGCGATGTTTGAGAATGGCGTTATGCCAAAGAACAATTACGTTGAAGTTAGTCGACAAGATTTGGTTTCTGAAAATGTTGGTGGCACAGCGTTAAAGACGCAAAAGGTATTGGATGCGGCTTTAGGTGGCGTACTTTTTATTGATGAAGCCTACTCACTTTATCAAGAAGGTGGGACTAACTGGGGTCAAGAAGCCGTTGATACGATTTTGAAGTATATGGAAGATCATCGAGACGATTTAATGATTATCTTCGCGGGATATACTAAAGAAATGCAAGATTTCATGAACATGAATCCAGGTCTAACTTCGCGAGCACCAAATGTCTTTACTTTCGAGGATTACACGCCGGAAGAGGTTGCTCGTATTGGTGTTCTGGGACTGCGTAGTCAGCAGTTTATTTTTGACGAAGACCATTATCAAGAAGCAGTCAAAAAAGCTTTTAAAGCGGATGTCGACCACAGTAACGGTCGATGGGTTCGAAACTTTAATGATCAATTGATTCGTACGGTTGCTATGAACGCCATGGACAACGATCAACGAGATCTCAATACTATTTTGAATGCTGATATTGATGATTTAACTGGTGGTGACGATGACAGTAAGGCCAATGAAGTTGATAATTTGCTTGCAGAGTTGAACGGCATGATTGGTTTACGCAGCGTTAAGGATTATGTGGCGGATTTAGTTGAACAAATTAGAGTTGAACAATTACTTGAAGATAAATTACCAGAAAGTAATCGCCCAACATACCACATGGTCTTTGCTGGCGCACCAGGTACCGGTAAGACGACTGTCGCCCGAATTATTGCAAAACTGTTCTATAACTTGGGCATTTTACCTAAGGACACAGTTAGCGAGGTCTCTCGAGCAGATCTAGTCGGGCGATATGTTGGTCAAACTGAAGCACAGACAAGTACGGCAATCCGAAATGCAATGGGTGGGGTTCTTTTTGTAGATGAAGCCTATCAACTGACACAGGTGAACTCTGAAAATGACTTTGGTAAGCAAGCAGTGGAGACTTTTATCACTGAACTTGAAAACAATCGAGATAAGTTCGTTGCCATTTTCGCGGGTTACACTGATGAAATGAATCAGTTTTTGGAAGCTAACCCGGGCTTACGCTCACGTGTACCATTGACACTTGAATTTGAAGATTATACTCCTGAAGAAATTGCTGAAATCGTTGTTGCAATCGTAAAGAAGGATTGGACTTTCAATGACGGTTTACTTAAGAGCATCGTCGTTAATAAATACAAGCAATTACCGGATGCTGAACGAAGTAACGGCCGTTGGGCACGTAACTTTGCTGACAAGCTGATTGCACAGCATAAACTTTGGCTTGGCGAACATCCAGATACAGAAGAAGTCACTGCAATCTCTGATGATTTGCTATTTGATAGCATGAGCTGGGAATAACCAACTTTAGTAGAAACTTAAAACAGATTTACTAGTTAACCGTTACGTACAATGGTTAGCTAGTAAATCTGTTTTTTAAATTCAAAATGAAATGTTTTTTTACAAGTCCATTCATGAACGAGATGACAGATTTTTTAGTCATGGTGGTATGATAAAAGTGTAAAGTGATTAAAAAGACGCTTATTCTATTTTAGAAATGCTGATGTGACGGTGATTATTTAGTGTATTCTCCGCGTATGCGGAGGTGATCCCTGCCATGTCACGAACGATATCGGCGTTAAATCGTATTCTCCGCGTATGCGGAGGTGATCCCAAATAAAACTGGCTTTCGCAATATTTCAATCAGTATTCTCCGCGTATGCGGAGGTGATCCTAGCTAGGCCTCATTTACTATCACTCCTGCGAGGTATTCTCCGCGTATGCGGAGGTGATCCCTGATGTTGTCTTCACCACCGAACCAAATTGCAGTATTCTCCGCGTATGCGGAGGTGATCCTGTTAAGGTCGCCGTTGATGTCACTATAATCTAGTATTCTCCGCGTATGCGGAGGTGATCCTCTTTGATCGGGTGGAAGTTTTTAAATGGATTGGTATTCTCCGCGTATGCGGAGGTGATCCTATGAATGCCAGAATGAATTCATGCTCATTTTGGTATTCTCCGCGTATGCGGAGGTGATCCCTATACACCGGATATGACTAAAGCTCAGATGAAGTATTCTCCGCGTATGCGGAGGTGATCCACTCAATTTTATGGTCTAAGTGTTGCGCGTATAGTATTCTCCGCGTATGCGGAGGTGATCCCTAACGGTACATGGGTATCGGCAAGTAAGGCGTGTATTCTCCGCGTATGCGGAGGTGATCCCTACGTCAGCGCGACTAGCCCACTGGCCAAGGGGTATTCTCCGCGTATGCGGAGGTGATCCCAGCTTGTATTTCATGGCTTCACCACTGATGTTGTATTCTCCGCGTATGCGGAGGTGATCCCAACAAGGAACTAACTACTGATGAGTTTGGGAAGTATTCTCCGCGTATGCGGAGGTGATCCTGCGACCCATCGTGAAAGGTCGCATCGAAATATGTATTCTCCGCGTATGCGGAGGTGATCCTCAGTCGCTGAACACATTATCAAAGCAGTTAATGTATTCTCCGCGTATGCGGAGGTGATCCCACATGAGCGTCAATCATGGTTTGATGAGTACAGTATTCTCCGCGTATGCTGAGGTGATCCCGAACCCCCATTTTTTTGACGTGTTCAATTAAAGTATTCTCCGCGTATGCGGAGGTGATCCCAACTGATCTCGTTATCGCACGTAAAAGTGAATGTATTCTCCGCGTATGCGGAGGTGATCCCACGAATCAAATCATTGAGTCCTTGTTTCTTGAGTATTCTCCGCGTATGCGGAGGTGATCCTTTCATTCATCCCGCCTCCATCAAATTCGATGTGTATTCTCCGCGTATGCGGAGGTGATCCTATCGCAGGGCCACTTCTTGGTGGGACTTGTAGGTATTCTCCGCGTATGCGGAGGTGATCCCATCATGCTGCTTTGCTCAAAATGTCATCCGATGTATTCTCCGCGTATGCGGAGGTAATCCCATCAATACCTTCGACCAGGTTCGTTATCTCAAGTATTCTCCGCACATACGGAGGCAATCTAAAGGGACAGACTTGGGTCAACAATACAATTACAGTCTTTCTTACCATCAGAAGCATCTTCAACAGTAAGACAAAAATTTGCCCGTAATCTCTCCAACCAACGAAGAGATTACGGGCAAATGTGCATGTAATAGCACCGCCAACCAAAACGGTGCCACTAAATAAGGTAAAGGCGGATAGACGACAAGGAAGTAAATCGTCCACCTACAGCTCAAATCCTAGCACAACCCAGTATTAGATACAATGAACGCCATATACTACCAGGATGGCCAGCCTACTTGCCATGCTTCTCCCGCCACTGCAAATAAACATCGTACCAGCCAATAAAATGACTTAGGGTAATGGTAATTAACAGCGGCCATTTACTGCCGGGAAAGTAGGGGGCAACCAGAAGTGCCACGTTGTAAAATATCAGTTGTTCAAGAATCAAGCCTTTTGGATGAACACGGGTATCTACCGCTTCCCAGGCGATGCGTAGCATTTTTCGAAACATGAAATCACCTCGTGGTTATGATGACAAAAGCGTACCATGAACAATGCGCACATCACTGAAAAAAGGGCATTTCTACAGAGTATTTCAGACAAAATAAGACCACCTAGCTCATAGACTAGGTGGTCTTATTGGGTTATTTAGAAAAAAGGTTAACGAGATTAATGAGTGGTAACGGTGTTTTCGACTTCATCGTCCTTTTCACGTAAGGTCGCTTCGATTTCCTCCAGTGAACGGTTCCGGGTTTCGAAGACGTACTTCTTAACGAACCAGATAGAGACGAAGCACAGGACACCATAGCCGATGAACAAGCTACCAGTACCGAAGAAGTCAAGCAGTGATGGGAAGGTCAGTGAGACGATCATGTTAGCACCCCAGTTGATGACGGATGCAAATGAGTTGCCTAACCCACGAATATTGAGTGGGAAGACTTCACCGATCATGACCCACATGACGGGGCCCCAAGTGGCGGAGAAGAAGGCGATGTAGATGGTCAAGGCTAGCACACAGATGATGGCGGCAGCGTGAGATTCACCAGAGAACTTCATGGCGAAACTCATGATGAATAGTGACACGCCCATGCCGATGGCCCCGCCGATGAGCATCTTGGTTCGGTCGATCTTATCCATGATGGCCACGGCCACAGCGGTGACAATCACGTTGAAAATACCGATACCGATGTGGGCAAGTAGGGCGGCAGAAACACCGAAGCCAACGTCAGTGAAGATGGTTGGTGCGTAGTAGAGCACGGTGTTGCAACCCATGACTTGTTGGAAAATGGCTAAGCCAATCCCAATAACGAGGGAAGGGCGAACGAACTTGCTGAAGAGTTCACTCCAACCACCAGATTTGATGGCAGCTTGTTGTTGAATTTGGGCCAGTTCAGCGTCAACGGCTGACTTGTCACCCTTGTTCATGTTCAACAACACGGCGTTGGCTTCTTCGTCACGACCAGACTTAACCAAGAAACGGGGTGATTCGGGTAAAATCAAACCACCTAAGAAGAGAATGGCGGCTGGAATGGCAGCGAAGCCCAGCATCCAACGCCAGCCAGTATACATACCAGAGAACGTGTAATTGGTGATGTAGGCTAGTAAGATACCTGTCATGACCATCAATTGGAACAGCGATGAAACGGTCCCACGCTTATCAGCGGGCGCTAATTCGGCCAAGTAGGTTGGAATCAGAGCTGAAGCAGCCCCAACGGCCATCCCTAAGATGATCCGCGAAACAATCAGTGTCCAGAATTCTGGTGAAAACGCTGACCCTAAGGCACCAATGAAGAAAATAATGGCAGAAAGCAGTAGTAATTTTTTACGGCCATAGCGGTCAGATGATGGGCCAATGATTGCGGCCCCGAGCACGGCACCGAGTAACACGGCACTGACGACCCAACCTTGTTGCCATGAGCCTAAGTGCAGTTGCTTTTGGATGAACAGGATCGCACCGGAGATAACCCCGGTATCGTACCCGAACAACAAGCCACCCAAAGCACCAAAGAAGTAGACAAAACCAGTCGATACTTTTCGCATGAAATGAGTCCCCTTTATGAATTAAATTGTGTGAGTTGGGGTTGTTTGAGTATCAAGTTGGTATACTAGAGCAACTAACGTGGATTAGTATAGCACTCCTTTCAGAAAAAGAAAGCGGTTTCTGATTTTTAAAGTAACCGTTTTCAAGATTGTGAAGGCGTGATGGGTATTAGTATAGGGGCTTAACGAGTCGAGTGAGCGAGTGAAATTATTTTTGGCGTTATACCAGCGCAATTAGTTGTGACTTAACTAGTGATCAAAAAATTAAATTGGTCGTGTCAATGCTCGCTTAAAAGTGTAATATGAGTTTATCGGGAGGGAAAACTATGAAAAAAATAATGGTGACACTTGCGGTCGGTATGGGGATGTTTGGTGTTTTGGGAGGCAGCACAATAACTGCCAGTGCAGCCAAAGTACATACGGGAATTCCTAAAGTATTTCGGAACAAAACCTACAAGGCCAAGACATTTCATGAGGAAGGGCTCGCAAGTCATGCCTCAATTAAATTTGGGACAAAGGCGATGCGCTATACGCCGGCTTTTGCCATCGATGTTTATACAACTTACAAAGTGAAGTATAAATACTTAGGCAAGCATACTTACTACTTGGTCGGACGGATTTATGGAAATGCGCCAGAGGGTGGTATTCCATGGCGGTATAAGATTAAGTATTACAATGCCCATAAAATTTATGCAAAGGATTTAACTTTTGCAAATCCTCGTTATACGAATTTTATTTTTAGAAGATAGTCAAAATTTGAACATCACAAAAAACACCCCAAATCAGTATCGATTCGGGGTGTTTGCGATTCAATTATGTAGGTAATCCTACGCAACACTGCGTAGTGACCACGGGTACAGTTTAGTACCAGTGGTGGCTTTGCCAGAACTTCTTGGCTTTAGTCCAGGTACCGTAACGACCTGAAACGTATGCGTTAGCAACTTTTTCTTGGTTGACTGCACCCAAGTTACCGTGTAGGTATGACTTTAAGAGCTGGTAGCGACCGTAACAGTTTCCGTTACGAGCAGTGTAGTTGTAGCCAGATTCGCGGTAGGCAATCCAGTTTTTGGCTTTTTTCTGAGTTTTAGATAATGAACTGTTGATCTTCGCAATTTGCTTAGCTTGGCTAGCGGTCACCTTAGTTGAAGCTTGGGCCGTTGTCGTTTGAGATTGACCTTCAAAGTTAGAGGTCACGTCGGTAGCCATTCCAAAGGCGAACCCGAAGATTAATAATAATGATGCGAGTTTAATTTTTATATTGGCTTTTGACATAAATTTAAAATCCCCTTATTCGTGTATCTCACTGTCTATTAGCATACACGGGGAATGTTTCAGTTGTGTTAAGCGCGAGTTAAATGTGAGAAACAAAGCACAATTTTTCACGAAGAGCAAGAGCCGTGAGAAAATCTTAAGAAATAAATGGCAGTGAAATAATCATGAAAAACAAGTGCTAAGGCACATTGCTGGAAAGCCATGGTTATCGACTTCGTGGCCAGATTGATAACGATGAAAACGTCGCAGTATGGACCCGTTATTTATTACTGGTTGGCTTGAAATCCTCATCAAAATTAAAAAGCTCATAGATAACCCATTCCCCTCGAAATCGGTTAAATATGAGCTTATAGTGGGAAAACCAATGTTATTCAACGCTTAATGTTACATCAATGTTACCGCGCGTTGCTTTTGAATATGGGCAAATTTGATCTGCTTGCGCCATGTATTTTTCAGCCTCTGCGTCATCTAGGCCGTCAATGTGGCCAAAGAGTTCAACACCAACGTGGAAGTCAGGCCCGTCACCTTCTTGATAGAGCGAGACTTTTGCACGGACAGTGGGCTGTGCCGTAACGCCGGCTTGCTGCAGGGCAATTTCAAGCGCACCGTTAAAACACGATGCGTAGCCGGCTGCAAACAGCTGTTCAGGGTTGGTTGAATCCTTATCAACGCCTGGAGTGCCAATCTTAAAGTCCCACTTCTTATCGTTGGACCAAACTTCACCGCTACGGCCACCGGTGTTGGTCATGGTTGTCGTGTAGAGTTTTTTAGCCATTGAAATTACCTCGCTTTTTATTAATTAGGTTGTGTACAATCTAATTATAACGTAACACCTTTAAAATGCCAAGGTAAACGCATACATTTTTTATTTTTTTGCTTTTTGCAGGTCACTTCAGCTCCAGTTATCGACCTTGGCCAATTGCTGTGGGACCGGCTTCAACCGCTTCGCGTTTTCCGCCTCGGATTTGAGCCTCGCTAAGTTCGCAAGTCTCAAACCCGTCCAGTCCTTGTAACCGCTGCGCGCTAACAAGGACTAGTCACTGCTATTGGCCAAGGTTGATAACTTCCGCTTCCGTTACAATGAATAATTAAGTTGCTTAAACGTCATTCTGGTGATGAGCAAAATAATGGACTGATTTCCGATTTTATCAAAAATGGTGATAACATCAAACGTTAGAAACATTAAAGGGTCATGGCTCAATTATGCGCAATCTCGCGTATCCAAATGTAATTCTTGAGGTCGATACAACACAATGTTAGCCGTAGCGCCGTTGGTGGGGGTGGTTGGTAGCAGCGAAAAAGGTTGTTAGGTCCAAGGCGGGTGCGGGGTTATTGCACCCGTTTTGGGCCTTACAACCTTGGACGGGTCAGAGACTTGCGGTTTTGGCAAGGCTCTGGCGCGAGGCTGAAAACGCGAAGCGGTTGAAGCCGGTCCCGCAGCAACCAACCACTCCCACCAGCGGCCGAAGGCGGCGTCAACTACAACTTTGGTCACTACTAAAGCCATCACGCACAAAGAAAATTATTATAATGAAGTAACGATCATTTCAAGGCCAGCCATTAAGCCCAAAAACTAAACGTGTTACAATGAAGTGAGTGGACATACAGGACACTTGTTTACGTTTTAAACGGAGAGGAAGGGATAACACCGATGTTTTTATCAATGGAGCATCTAAACAAGACCTACAGCGGCGGTAAAGTGGCCGTTGATGATTTCAATTTAGAAATCGAAAAGGGCGAGTTTGTTTGTTTTATCGGGACGTCAGGTTCTGGTAAAACAACGACTATGCGAATGATTAACCGGATGTTACAGCAGACTTCTGGGACGATTAAATTAAACGGTAAGGATATTAGTGACATGGATCCGGTCCAATTGCGTCGTAAAATTGGGTACGTGATTCAAAATATCGGCTTAATGCCGCACATGACCATTCGGCAAAACATTACGATTGTGCCGAAGTTACTCAAGTGGTCACAAGCTAAAATGGATCAGCGCGCTGAAGAAATGATCAAGTTGGTTGAATTACCAACTGAATTTCTCGACCGCTATCCCTCAGAACTGTCAGGTGGCCAACAACAACGGATTGGTGTTGTGCGGGCTTTGGCAGCTGACCAAGATTTAATTTTAATGGATGAACCATACGGCGCGTTGGACCCAATTACGCGGGAGTCTCTACAGGATTTAATTAAGGACTTGCAGACTCGCTTGGGTAAAACCGTGGTTTTCGTGACCCATGATATGGACGAAGCCCTGACTTTGGCGACTAAGATTGTCGTCATGGACGGTGGCAAGATTATGCAAGTGGCGACACCCGATGAAATTTTGCGGCACCCAGCTAACGAATTCGTGGAGAACTTGATTGGTAAGGATCGTCTGATTCAAGCGCGACCAAGTATCACCACCGTTGGCCAAGTTATGTTGAAAAACGTGGCTTCGATCACACCTGATAAGTTGCTGAGAGAAGCGCTGAAGATGATGCATGACCGGCGTGTCGATTCGCTGCTGGTCACTGACCAAGGTGGTAACTTGAAGGGCTATCTCGACATTGAAGATATCGACTACAACTTTAAGACAGCCACCAGTGTCGGCGATGTCATGCATAACGACGTCTTTTACGTGAAGTCCGACTCGCTGATTCGTGATACGGTTGAGCGGATTTTGAAACGGGGCTTCAAGAACGTGCCCGTGGTTGACGCCCAACATAAGCTTGTGGGGATCGTGACCCGGGCCGCCTTAGTGGATATCGTTTACGATGCCCTTTGGGGTGAACCCGATAAAACTGATGAACGAGAGGATGCCACGGCTCAAGGTGGTGATGCCAAATGATGCACTTTTTATCCGTTTACGGACTACAATTGGTGGGTAAAACGTGGCAACATTTGTACATCTCAGCGATTTCGCTTGGCCTCGGGGTAATTGTCGCCGTACCACTTGGCGTATTGTTGACCCGCGCTAAGAAAATTGCCAACGTGGTGGTTTCAATTGCCAGTATGCTACAGACGATTCCGGCGCTGGCTCTGTTAGCCTTCATGATTCCAATTTTTGGGATTGGTGCCACACCAGCCATCGTGGCGTTATTCATCTATTCGTTGTTGCCAATATTGCGTAACACTTATTTAGGTATGAATGACGTTGATCCATCTCTGAAGGATGCAGCTAAGGGGATGGGGATGACCAACTGGCAGTCCATCATTAAGGTGGAAGTGCCGTTGGCCGGTCCCGTGATCATGGCTGGTATTCGTCTGTCCGCGACCTACGTCATTGCTTGGGCAGCCCTGGCGTCATACATTGGTGCCGGCGGGTTAGGTGACTTTATCTTTAACGGGTTAAACCTCTACCGAACTGACTTGATTTTGGGTGGGTCGATTCCAGTGATTTTGTTAGCACTGATCGTTGACTGGTTACTCGGCAAATTAGAAGTCGCCTTAACGCCCAGGACGACCCACGAATAGGAGGAGATAACATGAAACACATCAAAAGATGGCTGCTCATGTTGGGCTTCTCCCTGGTGAGCGTCATTGGTTTAGCCGGTTGTGGCTTCCCCGGTCTATCCGGCAGCAGTAGCGACACGATTCGCATCGCGTCACAAAACACAACTGAGCAGCAAATTATGGCTTACATGCTACAAGATATGATTCAACATGATTCAAAACTACACACAACAATTATCAATAACCTGGGTTCTGGGACTGTGAGTTTTAACGCTCTGAAGAATAACCAAGCTGATATCTCATCAATTCGGTTCGTAGGAACCGACTTAACCACCATTATGGGTGAGAACGTTGACCGTAACCGAACTCGCGCCACCAACCACGTGCGTGAAACCTTTGATAAGAAATACCACATGACGTATTTCCCATCATACGGGTTTGCAGATACCTACGTTTGGATGGTGACGCAGCAAACCGCTAAAAAGTATAACTTAAATACGGTGAGTGACATGAAGAAACAGGCCAGTAAGATGTCCGTCGGGATCGACCAAATCTGGTTGAACCGGAAGGGTGATGGCTATGACGGCTTCAAACAGGCCTATGGCTTTGCCTTTGGTCAAGTCCACCCAATGCAGATTGGGTTGGTTTATGACGCCGTGGCAGCTGGTAAGATGGATGCCGTTTTAGGGTATTCAACTGATGGCCGAATCAATAGTTATCATTTGAAATTGCTCAAGGATAACAAACAGTATTTCCCACCATACGATGCCAGCGCAGTGGCAACTAACAAGGTGCTCAAGAAGCACCCGGAATTGAAACCAATTATTGCGAAATTAAACGGCAAAATTAGTTTGAAGACCATGCAGACGTTGAACTACAAGGTGGATAACGACTTGATGGAGCCTGAAGTGGTTGCCAAGCAGTACCTCGAACAACACAACTACTTTGAAGGGAGTGACGACTAATGGCACACTTGAATTTATGGGAACAACTCCTGTACTATTACCAACACAACGGCGTGTACGTGCTATCACAATTTAGCCGGCACTTCTTGATCTCAGTTTACGGGGTGCTGATTGCGGCGATTGTCGGAATTCCAATCGGCATCTTCATTGCCCACCATGGTAAGTTGAGTGGTGCGGTGATTGGGATTGCTAACGTGATTCAAACCATTCCATCACTGGCGATGCTGTCCATCATCATGATTGGTCTTGGCCTGGGTGTGAACACGGTGATTGTTACTGTGTTCTTATACGCTCTGTTACCAATTATTAAAAACACGGATACGGGCATGCGTAACGTGAACCCTAGCCTGCTAGATGCTGGGAAAGGGATGGGCATGACGCGGTTACAACTGCTACGGTTAGTTGAACTGCCACTGTCCATGTCGGTGATCATGGCCGGCTTACGAAATGCGTTAGTGCTCGCCATCGGTATTACAGCTATCGGGACTTTCGTTGGCGCCGGTGGTCTTGGGGACATCATCATCCGAGGCACCAATGCCACTAACGGTAGCGCCATCATCTTAGCCGGTGCGTTACCAACTGCCCTCATGGCGATTATTCTTGATGTCGCCCTGGCATGGGTGGAGAAGAAGGTTGATCCAACGGCTTAGGTGCGGAACAAAGCGTTTAGAAACTGGAGCATAAGGCCCCCAAGCAATAAGACCTGAACTTGGTATTATTGCTTGGGGGCCTTATGTGCAAGTTTCTGCTTTGTGTAGCCCGATTTGGCAATATAAAAGTCGAGTATATACCCCCTGCATAAAGCCCGAATTTGGCTTTGTGCAGGGGCTCGTTATGTGCAACTCTCTGGTTGGTATAGCCCGATTCGGCTATGTAAAAGTCGAGCCCTCAACTTTAACCACTAAGTAAACACCACCCCACAATCCGCCCACTCCAGTGACCGGGCCTAGTTTACCTGAAGTGGGACCGACTGCAGCCGAAAACCACGTCTTCCGTCTCGCTTCTGAGCCTTGCCAACCCCGCAAGTCTCAGAAACGTCCGTGCCGTAAGCGCTAAAGCCGCTAACGGCACCTTCACCACAGGTAAACTAGGCCCGGTCACCTCCGTTACATGTAGTGGATTTATGGATACATGAGTGTGAAATGATACCTTAGTTGTTTGAACTCGTTATCTAGGCTATTTTATTCTTCAATGAAGGCGTTCAACAGTAGCAACGAAAATGAATGCTTTGTGTGATTGAGTAATTCTTAATGTATTCGGTCTGCAATTTTTCAAAATAGGGTGGTCAAACTAGAACAGACTAATTCCCAATTTCGTGTCAGTAATCTACTCAATTCAGTATGTAAAAGCATGACTCTTTGTAGCCGCAGGCGGTCAGTCGGGTGGCGTGGTCGCTGCTGTGAAACGACTGCAACGCAGTCGGGGACGAATTTAAGACCCGCAATGACCTTAGGCGGGGCTTGAATTCGAGGGTCGAGACCGTTTCTGGGGCTCGACCCGGCCCCATAGCAGTGACCACGCCACCCGACTGACGTAAAGCCGTAGGCGACAAACAACCCACTGAGTAGTATTTTTTACCAACAACAAAAATTAGTTCAAAAAAACTATTGACGAACAAAAGAATCAAGTGTACATTAAATAGCAATTAGAAAATGAAATTCGGATGGGAATAGTAAGCGATAAGACCTCACAAAGCGACCTGTGGCCAGTGAAAGGCAGGAGAGTGTTAAGTCGACGAATGAACCCAAATTGAAGGTTGGCCGTTCACGCGGTTAACTCGCAAGGATGCGTTACGATCCCAGACATCAACAGGTGTCGTTGAGGCGATTTATGCAAGTGAATCGCGAAAATGGGTGGTAACACGAGCGTTCGTCCCATACTAGCTAAATGCTGGTATGGGGCGAACGCTTTTTTGAATTTCGGACGCTATACACATATGACAAACGAGCTTGATAAAAATACACGACTAAAGGGGATTATCATTATGACAGAAAATAACGCATTGCACTTTGAAACGAAACAGGTTCACGCTGGCCAAGTGGTTGATGAAACGGGTGCACGTGCCGTGCCAATTTACCAAACCACGTCGTACGTCTTTAAGGATGCGGCCGAAGCTGCTGGTCGGTTTGCGTTAACGGATGCGGGGAATATCTACACCCGTTTGACCAATCCCACGACTGCCGTTGTTGAACAACGGGTTGCTGCCCTTGAAAACGGGACAGCCGGGGTCGCTTTAGCAACCGGTGCTGCCGCCGTAACTGCTGCGGTACAAAACATCGCCAATGCCGGTGATAATATTGTCGCTGCCAGCACACTCTACGGTGGGACTTATGATTTATTCAGTGTCACCTTACCCAAATTAGGCATCACAACGACCTTCGTTGATCCAGATGACCCACAAAATTTCGCGGCAGCCATCGACGATAATACCAAGGCATTGTACATTGAAACGATTGGCAATCCTGGTATCAACATCATTGATATCGAAGCTGTTGCTAAAATTGCACATGAACACGGCATCATTTTAATTGCCGATAACACGTTTGGCACCCCATACCTCATTCAACCGCTGGATCACGGCGTAGACGTTGTCGTCCATTCCGCCACCAAATTCATCGGTGGCCACGGCACAACTATGGGTGGCGTCATTGTGGAGAATGGCCAGTTCGATTATGCAGCCAGTGGCAAATACCCGGACTTCACCACGCCAGACCCAACCTACAACGGCATCGTGTGGAACGACCTGAAACCAGCTGCCTTCACCACTAAGGTTCGGGCCCAAACTTTGCGTGACACTGGGGCCGCCATCAGTCCATTTAACTCGTTCTTATTGATTCAGGGTCTTGAATCACTATCACTACGGGTTGAACGCCACGTGGCCAACACCGAAAAAATCACAGCATTTTTGAGCAACCATCCTAAAGTGGCGTGGGTCAACTATCCAAGCTTGAAAGATAGTAAGTACCATGCATTGGCTCAGAAATATTTTCCAAAGGGCACCGGTTCCATCTTCACGTTAGGTCTAAAGGGTGGCGAAGCAGCCGGCAAGAAACTGATTGAAAACTTGGACTTGTTCTCATTGCTCGCCAACGTTGGCGATGCCCACTCGTTGATCATTCACCCGGCTTCAACGACCCATGCGCAATTAAACGAAGAGCAATTGAAGCAAACGGGGATCACACCGGACTTAATTCGGATTTCGGTTGGGATTGAAAATGCGGATGATTTGATTGCTGATCTTAAGCAAGCGCTAGACAAAATTTAGGAAGTGCGTCAATTGAAGTGCCGATTTCTCAGATTGAACTATTGATTGACGAAATACTTTTAACGTCACGTGGTATCTTGCTACGTGGCGTTTTTTCATTACTGTCGCCTCCGGCCGCCAGCAGACTGGTTGGCGAGTAGTGGCTGTGGGACCGGGTTCAACCGCTTTGCGTTTTCACCCTCGAACCAGAGCCCAAAAGGCAGGTCTCTGATTCGTCCAATGATGTAAGGGTGAAGTAACCCAAGAAGAAGTACATTTCTTGCGTCACTTCACCCTAACATCATTTTTCACTGCCACCACCCGCCAACCAGTCTGCTTCTGGCACTACGGCTACTGAAGTTAATGAACAAGTATCGGACTTAACGGTGTACAGTTTGTCGAATAGTTGTCTTCCATGAGCTTCGACAAAGCCTAGAAACAAGACTTAGTACGTATTATTTCTAGGCTGGTTTTCTAATTTAATAGAAGCATTATGCGCACTATGTAACGAGAACGGAGGGTTAGCGGCCTTTTTTGGCTGCAGTGATAAGTACGACTTAGCGCGTTTCGCGCTTAGTCGTACTGGACGGTTATGAGACTGAACTTTGGGCTCATAACCGAAGCGGAAAACGCGGAGCGGTTGCAGCTGGTCCCACAGCAGCCGGAAAAGGCCGCTAACCCGGAGTGAAGTGACAGAACACGCAAGTGTTTCTTAGACTAAAAAAGGCCGCCTAAAAAGACAGCCAGAAAGTGAGCTACAAAGTAACTGAAAGAATCTTAACTTGATAATCACCATTGGGCGAAGCAATTGTGACCACGTCACCAACAGTGTGGTCGAGCAACGCCTTACCAATCGGCGACGACAGCGACACCTTGTTGGCGCCAATGTCAGCCTCAGGATTACCGACCAGTTCGAAAATTTCCTCAGAACCATCGTCTTGAAACTGCAACGTCACGTGTTTGCCGATTTCAATCACGGCATTGTCAGTGGGCGCATAAACTTGTGCGTACCGGAGTTGCTTGTCTAAAAAGCGCAGTCGGCTTTCGAGGTGACGTAAATCGCGTTTGGCGGCGCTGTACTCGGCGTTTTCAGATAAATCGCCCAAGGCGCGAGCGGCCGATAACGCTGCAATTTTAGCTGGGCGGTCTTGCTTGAGTGCCTCAATTTCCGCGGCGATTTTGTCATAACCTTGTTGTGTGACTTTGTTAAAATACGGTTGCATCCCTAATCATCCTTAAACGACTTGTGCACCCAACACGTGTTCGAAATGATCCAGTGCCCAGTCCTGACCAGCAGGGGTCAGAGCAGCCACAGCGTCTTTGTGCACAATAATCTTGTAATTTAAATTGTAGGCGTCAACGGCGGTGTGGAGCACACAGATATCGGTGCAGACACCGACTAAGTGTAAGGTGTCCACGTGCCGTTCACGTAAGCGCAGGTCCAAATCGGTCCCTGCAAAGGCACTATAACGCGTTTTGTCGTACATGTAAACGCGGCCGTCATCTTGGTGGGCCTCAAACCATGGCTTGAGATCGCCATAGAATTCGCGTCCCCAAGTCCCACGAACATTATGTGGGGGAAAGAGCTTTGATTCTGGATGATACGGATCGTTCGGCATATGGACATCGGTTGGTAAAATTACCCAGCCCCCGTCAGCTTCAGTTGCATCTGCGAGTGAAATAATTTCTGGTTCCAAAACTTGTCCGGGGCCGCCACAGGTCAAAGCCCCCTTATCGTGAACAAAATCGTTGGTGTAATCAATAATCAATAGTGCTTCATTAGCTGCCATTCTGATTCCCTCCGAGAAATTAAGACTGATGTTCAAACAAAAAATATCATGAGAAACGCCTACATGACGTGACGTTAACAGTACAATACGCTATGACAAGTTGGTCTGGCAAGTCAAAACGCTCGTCAATGACAAGTTATTTTCGGTAGAATCAAAAAGTTCGGGACTAGATTCATCGAAAGAGGCTTCGTTCCAATCATTGGCTAGTGTACAATTAGGGGTATGAATTAATGTGCCGTTTTTTTGGGGGTCAGTAATGGCTAACTTTTTAACGGTTGGGGTCGCCCTTAAACCAATAGTCGTTTATAATGCAATATGTGAGCGACCAGATTTGGGTAACTAATCGCTCGACAACCGTGCTGTTAACCGTGGCCAAGCCACTTTGCGATACGCAACAGCGCCAGTTCAGAACTAACTCACATAGACTAAACAACTGTGCTACATAATTAGTACAACAAACAATATAGGGAGGTGTTCGCGTGCCGAACACAATTCGCAACCGGATGCAGTTGCATCAGCAAAACATCCAATCTGTGCTCGCACAGGTTTTCAATCACCAACCAATTTCACGAATTGAAATTTCTCGGAATTTATCGCTTAATAAGTCCACTGTTTCTTCACTGTACAACGATTTAAAGGAGCAGGGGTACGTCGAAGAACTTGGGGAGGGTGCGGCTTCCACAGTTGGTGGCCGCAAGCCCGTGTTGATTGCTATCAATCGGCGGTACGGCTACACTATGAATTTTGACTTTGGCTACCGCCACTTGCACGTGATGCAAAACAACTTATCAGGCGACGTGATGGCGTACACGCAGGTGAACGTCAAAAATTTAACCATTAAAGAAATTTTGCCGCTAATCGATGAACAACTAAAAAAGGTCACCGGTTACGATCAGACCCGTCACGGTTTGTTAGGCATCAGCTTTGCGATTCATGGGACTGTGGATGACAATCAAGTGACCTACTCACCTTTCTTGGATATGGAAGATGTTAACTTGGCTGAGTATTTCGAAACCAAGTATCAAGTACCGGTATTGCTAGAAAACGAAGCCAACGCAGCGGCTGTTTACGAACGCGACTTTAACGATCCTGGCCACACGGTGAACAATGCGGTGACAATCAGTATTCACCGAGGCATCGGGGCCGGTTTGATTATCAACCAGCGCTTATACCGTGGTACTCACGGTGAAGCCGGTGAAATTGGCCGTTCACTACGAATTGGGTCAAACGTCGTGTCAGCACCAAAGAAGGTCGAAGATTACTGTTCAGAAGATGCAATCATTAACCAAATCAGCGAGGCAAAGGCTAATATTCCGCTAAACCGCCAGGACGTGGTGAAGTTATTTAAGCAAGACGATGATGTCACTAAGCGGGCGTTAGCGGCCTTTGCGGATAACGTTGGGAAGATCATTATTAATACCGCCAACAGCTTTGATCCGGACGCGGTTTTCTTGAACTCACCGCTAATTGAGGCGTTGCCAGAGTTGATGCCAAGTATTGAAATGGCGTACCAGCGGATGGTGACTTCGGCATCGATTCCAATCAAGGTGACTAAGAATTCGCACTATGCGACCCTCTTAGGCGGGTGCGCATTGGTAACGCGTGAAGTCCTTGAAATGGAAGATTTCCAACTGAATTTTGCAGCGCAAGAAGCGCTTTAAGCACCAACGGCCGAGGCAAGCTCATGGGGAGCTTGGTCGGCCGTTACATATTGTGTAAGGGGGATCAGCTGACTTGAATATGACGATGAATCTGCAGTTACTCACCTGGCCGCTTTTAGCGACCCAAATTATCATTTCAAGTCTATTTATGGCGGGCTTCATCTCGATTTACCAAGAGCTAGGCCACGTTGTTGAACAACAGACCAGTCACATGAAACGGTTTGCGGGACGTTGGCTGTTGCTACTGGCCTCAATTGGAATCGGCACGCTATTTCATTTAATGGGTTATCACGTCGTTCTTAACGCGATGATGTTTCACAACATGGGACTATTCCTGCTGGTATTTACCTTGTTTGACACGGATATGGCTTGGTGGGAGTTTGGGACACGCATAGTTGCGCTACTAGCGGTTTGGTCCATGCACCATGCGGGTAATTTTGACCGACCACAGTTTGCCATTTCAATCGTGCTATTACTGATTGGCGTTGGCATGATGTGGTGGTACGGGAAGCGTCTGCGTTACCGGCGTTGGTTCAACATTGGGATGATGTTTTACATGGCGATGGCGTTTTGGCTGTTACTCCCGCGTTTTTCTGCCGGGATTGAAATGAGCACTAAGATTGCTTGGCAAGCGATTCTAATGTTTATGGTGATGGACATTGTCGCCACCAGTTACTGGGTGCACCGCTACCACGTTGGCCAAGTGAATGCGCGAATTGCCCACTCAGCTAACTACGACGCGTTGACTAACGCTAAGAGTTACACCCTATATCAGGAAGAAATCACACATTTATTTAATTTAGCCCAGCAAAATCACGAAGCCTTAACATTGGCAACGCTGGATGTGGACCACTTCAAACAAATCAACGATACCTATGGGCATTTGGCGGGTAACGCGGTGTTGTCTGGTGTAGCTGAAACGCTAATGAACGTGCTCAAGGAGAGTGGCGATGATCGCTACTTGTACCGAACCGGTGGCGAAGAATTCACCATTTTATTTCAGAATCGGTCCGCCGAACAAGTTCGATCAATGGTCCAAACTATCTGGCAAGCAGTTCGTGAACAACGCTTCGACTACCGTGGCTACGATGTGAAGGTCACGGTTTCGATTGGGGTAACCGCGATGACTCATGAGTCGGATACAGTTGAAAATCTGTATCGTCGCGCAGATGATAGCCTTTATCAAAGCAAACGAAACGGGCGGGATGCGGTCACCATTGACGGGCAGACGCTGGGTGGCAAACAGCACGATACGACTGTGGCAACCTATGTGTTCTCCCCGCAACGGGTGGTTAAGCCCATGAATGGTAAGCTAGATTGCATGGCAAGTGAGTTGTTAGTACGGTATTACGATTATGCGCACAAGCGGTGGGTGGAACCCGGCTACTTCTTCGTGACCGTTGCGACTCAATTGCGGATGCTAGCTTACCTGATTAAAGAGACCCAGTTTGACACGGTAATCGTAAACTTGAACGAATTTCAGTTTCAATCAGAGCAAACCCTTGTCTTGCTGGAAACATTTAGAAGACAACACCCTAGTTTGGCCAACATTGTGATTGAAATGCAGCGGATGCCATCACGCGATGTTTTGATTGACTTGGCACCTAAGTATCACCAGTTACAGGTTCAGCTGGTGATTGATACCATTACGGCCACATCTAAAGCACACGAATTTGACGCCGTGTTACACTACGTTGATGGTTTGAAATTCAGTTTGAAAACCCAGGAAACCCATCAGCAAAAGGTCCGCGATGCGCTGGTCGTGTGGTCAGAGGTTGCTCACCAAAACGGGTTGTATCTGATTGTTAAGGGCATTGAAAACCAGCAGGAGGTTGACTGGTTAGTTGAAAATCAGTTAGCGGATTACCTGCAGGGTTATTTCTTCGATCGACCTGTTTTGCCGCGAATTGAATAAGTTGTTGTTCGTTGCACCTAATCTCTGTTGTTGAGATTGGGTGCTTTTTGCGTTGTTGTGTTAAGGCCGCCTCCGGCCGCCAGTCGTTGCTGGGACCTGTGGCTGTGGGACCGGCTGCAGCCGCTACGCGTCTTCCGCCTCGCTCCTGAGCCTGAAGGGCAAGTCTCAGGAGCGTCCAATGTTGTAAGGCCGAAGCAAGCCACGATGGGGCCGTGACTTACTTCGACCTAACAACATTTTCCACTGTCACAGCTCCCAGCAACGACTGGCGACGCTACGGCTTACGTAGTAGTGATTTATAGCCACGTTAGAGATTGCGTGAATTTATTTAATCGCAGTATAGCGTTGTAAATTATTGGATTAAGCAATGATTATGGCGTATTCAAGTTCATCAAAAGTATACAGTGCCTATTTAATAATAGGTGCATTTGATTAGTGCCATTCACTTCAAAAGGTGAAATATATATGGCTAATCAGCTTCTATGCATGCACCTATTTTTCAATAGGTACTGTATTAAAAAACAATAACTGACGATCCAAGTGTATCAATGTGAAGTACTGTCATGTAGCAGTGTCACTCAACTGATGATGTAACGTAACGGAGGGCTAGTGAACTTTGCTGGCTGCACTGATACGTCTGACTTTGCGCGTTTCGCGCTTAGTCAGACTGGACGTCTTTGAGCCTAGCGAAGTTTGCTAGGCTCAAAGACGAGTCGTAAAACGCGAAGCGGTTGAAGACGGTCCCAGAGCAGTCGGCAAAGGTCGCTAGACCGGAGTGAAGTGACCGTGATGCGAAACTAGCATAGTTAACCTCAGCTTGATAAGCAAGTCTCCCAAAGAAAAGAAGTTTCAGTAAAATTTTAGTCCATTGAAAGCCCGTAACAACAGGGACTCAACGAAACAATCAAAAGTATTTTACATGGAAGGGGTTGCAATTTTAGATGTAAGCGCTATACTATGACTTGTGAGTTGGTTGTTTGAACAAACTAATTGAATTTAACTTTAAAAAATTTTGAGGAGGCTGTTTCAATGGCTGAAGAATTATGGGACATGAAGAATATTGAATACGTTGGCAACAAAGGTAATGGTTCAGGTGCTGAATTTCATTACTACAACCCTGACGAAGTAATCGCAGGTAAGAAGATGCGTGACTGGCTTCGCTTCTCAGTTGCTTACTGGCACACATTTGACCAACGTTTGGTTGACCCATTCGGTGATGGTACTGCTATTCGTCCTTACGACAAGTACAGTGATCCAATGGACAGTGCTTTAGCTAAGGTTGATTACGCTTTTGAATTCTACCGTAAGCTCGGTGTTGATTACTTAGCCTTCCATGATCGTGACTTAGCGCCAGAAGGTGACACTTTACGTGAAACCAACGCTAACTTGGACAAAGTTGTTGACCGGATCGTTGAATACCAAAAGACCACTGGGATGAAGGTATTATGGAACACTTCAAACATGTTCACTAACCCTCGTTTCGTTGCCGGTGCTGGTACTTCACCATACGCTGACATCTTTGCTTACTCAGCTGCTCAATTGAAGCACAGTCTTGAAATTGGTAAGCGTGTCGGCTCTGAAAACTATGTCTTCTGGGGTGGTCGTGAAGGTTACGAATCACTTTGGAACACTGACATGAAGCTTGAACAAGAACATGCTGCAAAGCTGTTCCACATGTCAAAGGACTACGCTAACGAAATTGGTTACGATGCACAAATGTTGCTTGAACCAAAACCAAAGGAACCAACGACTCATCAATACGACTTTGATGCTGCTACTACCATTGCCTTCATGAAGGAATACGGTTTGGACAAAGACTTCAAGTTGAACCTTGAAGGTAATCATGCCAACTTGGCAGGTCACACTTACCAACACGAAGTTCGCGTTGCCCGTGAAGCCGGCTTACTTGGTTCATTGGATGCTAACCAAGGCGACAAGTTAATTGGTTGGGACATTGATGAATATCCTTCAAACTTGTACGAGACCACTGCCGTTATGACAGAAGTCCTCAAAGAAGGTAGCATTGGCCCTCGTGGTGGTTTGAACTTCGATTCAAAGCCTCGTCGTTCATCATTTGAAGCTAACGACTTGTTCTACGGCCACATCGTAGGTATGGATAGCTTTGCTGCCGGCCTCCGTGTTGCTGCTAAGATGCAAGAAGACGGCTACCTTGATAACCTTGTTGCCGATCGTTACAGCTCATACAAGAGTGGTATCGGTGCTGATATCGAATCAGGCAAGGCAACTATGGCTGACCTTGAAAACTACTCACTTGACAAGACCCAAGCTGAATTACGTGCTGCTACGAGTTCAGATCACTTGGAACAAGTTAAGGACACGATTAACCACTACATCGTAAACACTTTAGGTAAATAATTTTACGATTTGACGAAGCAGCCAGTAGACCTCATTGTCTGCTGGCTGCTTTTGCTATTACTATGCTACGTTACAATCGTGATAGCGCAGTAGTACCATGAAAAGTATTTTATATAATAGAAGAAAACTTTCATTTTGGCTGTCAGTCATATTTGAAAAACATTATTAAACTAACCAATAATTAAAGGAGTACACCATCATGAACGAATACGTTTTAGGCGTTGACCTTGGGACCAGTGCCGTTAAGGTTTCCGCTATGAATCGCGAGGGCGAGATCGTTGCCCAACAAAGTTACGATTATCCACTGATTCAGGCGCGTCCTGGGTACAGTGAACAAAACCCTGAAGACTGGGTTTCAGGTACAACGGTTGCCATTGTGCGTCTGATTTTGAACGATCATATTAAGGCTGAAGAAATTTCAGGGATCAGTTTTTCTGGTCAAATGCACGGGTTGGTTTTACTGGATGAAAACAACCAAGTGTTACGTCCGGCCATTTTGTGGAACGATACACGGACCACGAAGCAGCGTGAAGAAATCGAAGCCAAACTTGGTGATGAATTCGTTGAAATTACGAAGAACCAGCCACTGGAAGGTTTCACACTCCCTAAGATGTTATGGGTAAAGGAAAATGAACCAAATATTTGGGAAAAAGCTAAGACTTTCTTACTCCCTAAAGACTACGTTCGTTACCGCATGACCGGCAACCTAGCCATGGATTATTCCGATGCAACCGGGACGGTGTTATTGGACGTGAAGACCGGTGACTGGAGTAAGACAATCTGTGAAGCCTTTGATATTCCAACCAGCATGTGCCCACCTTTGATGCGGTCAATTGATTCTGCTGGTAAAATTTCAGACAGTTACGCCATTTTCTCTGGCCTAGATACGCACACGGAAGTCTTCGGTGGCGCTGCTGACAACGCTGCTGGTGCGGTTGGTGCAGGTATTCTGTCACCCAACATGGTCCTTTCAAGTATCGGGACCTCTGGTGTGGTTTTGAAATACGAGGAAGACCCAACTGTTGACTACCATGGTGTCTTGCAGTTCGAAGATCACGCCATTCCTGATTCATACTACTCAATGGGTGTGACGCTAGCTGCCGGTTATTCACTGAACTGGTTCAAGCGGACGTTTGCCCAAGACGTTTCATTTAACGACATGGTGGCCAGTGCTGCCAAATCAACGGTAGGGGCCAACGGCTTGTTGTACACGCCTTACATCGTGGGTGAGCGGGCACCATACGCGGATGCTGACATTCGTGGGAGCTTTACTGGTGTAGACGGTACCCATCAGAAGTATGATTTTGTTCGTGCTGTGTTGGAAGGTATCATCTTCTCATTCCGCGACATCATGGATATTTATGACGAACACAACAATGATTTTGACACTGTCGTTGCCATTGGTGGCGGCGCAAAGAGTGAACTCTGGCTCCAAATTCAAGCTGATATTTTCAACAAGAAGGTTGTCAGCTTGACCAACGAGCAAGGGCCTGGCATGGGTGCTGCTATGATGGCGGCAGTCGGTTTGGGCTGGTTCAAAGATTTCCAAGAATGTGCCGAGAAATTTGTGCACTTCGGCAAAGCTTACCTGCCTAACCCTGAAAATGCCAAGAAATACGATACATTACACAAAATCTACGCAAAGGTGTACGCACAAACCAAAGAGATCAGTCACGAGTTACTGGACTATCGACGGGAAAATGATTAGGAAATAAGGTGCGAAGCAATGCGCCTAGAGATTAGTGTATAAAGCGGCCCCATATAGATCCTGATTCTGGATTTGTATGGGGCCGTTTTTATCTGTAAATGATTGTTTTGAGTAGCCTGATTCTGTGAGGAAGTAGAGATACATGTCCGAAAAATTAAAAATAAGTATAGGTAAGTAATTAATAACTTACCTATAAATAAAGGATAATTAGTTTAACTTATATAAAAAGAACTTAATGGGGTTAATTAAATTGGCGTGTTAGTTAACCCTATATAATAAATTTTTTTAAAAACTTTACAAAACAGGATACTTAAAAGAATTAAAAAGAAATAGGTGCACGTGCACTTATTTATGAAACGCCGGGCTTTATACGCCCGTAAGCAAACACCGATTTTAAAAATTAAGGTAACATTTATGAAAAAAATTTCGCTGATTTCCGAATTATTTTCATTAGACAAATATGGTTGATAATTAATAATTTATAAGATATATTTAGTTACATAAAGGGGGAATTTACTTTGGAGAAAGACTATAGAAAAGTCTCAAAGAACAACGGATTAATCCGTCAAGAAAAAGAGCAAACTAGCTTTAAGATGTATAAAGCGAAAACGGTTTGGCTCTTTGCTGGGATGTTTATGTTAGCCACCTTGGGGATGGGAACGTCAGTCGCACAAGCCGACACGACGGCCTCAAGCACTAGCGATGAGAACACAAGTAGTACCGATGGGGTTCAAAGTTCAGCGTCAACCACAAATGCACAATCGGTTGCACTGAAAACTAGCAGTACAGCAGTAACAACACCTGCAGCTGATGCAAATTCTGCAACAGCTACAACTAATGCCAACGACACTGCATCTGCTAGTGCCGATTCTTCAGCTACGCAAACAGCTGATCAATCGAAACAAACGACTACTGCTGCAACTGACAACAGTAGTGCTGCATCAAACGATAGTAGTGCGGCTAAGACAGCCAGTGATATCACGAAGGCTGATTCAACGAGCACAGCTACTAGCGCTAAGACTGGTAATGATGCGGTTAAGGCGGCTGTAAATGCCTCAACACAAGCCAGTGGTCTCACAGGTCAGATTGTTGAATCAGTTGATAACTCAACTGATGGCTTAACAATCGTGACTGATACGGTTCAAGTGACCGGCGACACAGCATCAGAAACAACCTCCCAATCTGCTTCTGATACGGCTAAGACGGCTAACACCGGGGTAGCTGCACAAGTTGCTGCCCTGAATACCACGTTAGCTGCCGCGGTAACGTCGGCACCAAACGTCACGACCTTGGTTAACCCTAGCAACCAACAAATCGAGGATGCTAAGGCTGCCGCTGTTGCGCTTTATAAGCGGACCGGCGTTGCCCAAACCATTAACGTGGTTTCTGCGGTTGTTGCAGATCCAACCAGCGCACAATATAAGGCTGGTTATTCGGCCGCGGCTGCAGACTTACAGGGTAACAAGGGCTATGCTACGCTTTCGTCGATTGGTAATGCACTTGGTAGTGTTGTTATTGGCTATCAAATGCTAGGTGACCTTTTTGATTTAGGTAAGGTCTATGAAGTCGGTCGAATTGCCAATGGCGCTGATGTCTCAAAAGACATTTTTTACAATGTTACCGGCGTTCAACAACAAGACAAAGGCGGGTTGCTTAACCTCGTAAATCAAAACCAGGTGACTGGACTTAATATTTCAAACTTTGCCAAGACAACAACGCCATATGGCATTGATGTTACTAACTTTAGCTCATGGCTAATTAATACGGCTTCTAATAATTCAGACGCCCAGTACCAAGAGGGATACAAGGCGTTTATCAAGCAATGGGCTGCAGCTACAGATGTTTATTATGATAGTTTGGCCGGTGGCATGGGCGATAATGCTACTTCGTATGCTAATTCTATTCAATACAATTACGCCAAGGATGGTACGACGATTCCACTTCCAATCGGTAACACACTTGGAATTGGGGAAACGTCAGTTAATAAAAAACTTTCGGATGATTATAAAGGTGCATATGCTATCTACACGGGTGCAACTGCAGCTGCAATCGCGTCACTGAGTGATCCTACTTCGTTGGCATACACAACCAACGCTGCTGCGATTAAGGCGATTTCACAGAATATGAATGATTTAACCAAAGTTTGGGATTACTATATTCCGTTATTCCAACCATTGATTCAATCATATTTACAACGTTCGATTTTGAGTAACCCGGTCTCATTGGCCGGTCAAAATGACTTTGATGTGCAATTCTTGAATGATGGCACAACATTTGCAGATATCACCTTTACCATTATGAATGGGTTTAACTATGGGTACCAAGGCGCTATTAAAATTGGTGATTGGTTAGGTCCAATCAACTTCCCACAAGAAATTTTCTCAGAATACGTTACAAAAGTGTACACCGCGATCCGTGCCGCAATCGAACGTGTTGATTATGTGGCTGGTATTGACGGTGAAAACGATTATTTGAATGATTATTTGAACGCTGCTAATTCCATTACGGATAATAATGGTACGTTTACAACCACAAATAATGTTAATACTTCCAATAAATTGGACTTCACAACTTACACTGGCACTGCTAATACGACCCTATCTCATGATGGTGTCTACCGCATGTCTGATAAGTATTTGAGCCAAATTAAGCAGGCAGCTTTGACTGCTGCTGTAAATGGTCAACAGGAAGATGCAAGTCAGTTCTACCTAAGCGAAGCCAATACAGGTTCGGATGCCATTATCAACGGGTGGAATGGTCAGGTTAAGGATTACAATGATAAATTGAGCCCAACTAACAGTCTCATTAACTCAATCTACGACGCTGAATACAAAGCGGTCACCCAAGCCATTTATGACTACAATAACGGCGGTCAGATGAAGAGTTACCAGATTACTCAAAAAGCATTGAATGATGGTACTTACACCAATGAATTGGAAACTGTCGCAGACGGTACTGCCGGACAATTTGTATGGCAGAACCCTGCAGCAACAAATGATTCAAAGAGTTGGTACACTAGTCAAATCGGCAGTACGCAAGACTACGGGACAGTTTCACCGTACACGATTAATATTGCTGATTACCAAAACATGTTTGAGCTTTTGCAAAATGCTACCCCTGAAAAAGCCACTGCTACCATTAACTATGTGACTGCGGATGGCGATGTTGTCAGCAGCACGAGTATCGTTGGTAATGTTGGTGACGCCAAGACTTACACAGTTGTGGTACCTACTAACTATTTGATTGACGATGCTGCTCACCCAGCTGGTTCAACGATTAATTTGAATTTGACTGCTGCAGGTGAAACCATCAAGATTCAAGTGAAGTCAGATACCTTCACACCAACTCACCCAGGTCAAGGACAAGGCCTAACCGCTAACTATCTGAATGGTACGGTAAATGAAGTACTTTCATATAATCTACCTGGTGGTACCCGAAATGTCACAGTGCTCAATACTGCAGATGGTGTTGGCAAGACAGTGACGACTGTAACGACCAAGGACGCTTCTGGCAAGACAATTACTGTCACAGTGCCAAATGATCATGACCTTGGCACAGTAAACGTCTATCGGACTGCCAGCCTTGTTAAGGGCAAGATTGTCTACACTAACTGGACCACGGATGCTAGCGGTGTGTCGACCGGGGCCGATACATTGTTTGATGGTTATACTGGTGATCCATTAGCAGTATTATCTGCAGATGATAAAGCCCTTGTTGGTACCAAAATTGGCAAAATTACGGGAACTACCGTGCAAACTGGCGTTACATTGACACCTGGCTTGCAAAACGTTGTTCCGCAACAAACTTTAACAACTGCTGATAATACAACTGTCACGGCTTCTCAATTGTATAACGTTGCTGTGACTAACCCATCGCTAACTGGTGACAATGCGGTCGATGCCAATAACATGTATTTGGGGCAAGACCCTCAAGAGTCCTTCACAGTTGCCCGTAACGTTGTCCTCTCAGTTAAGCCAGAAGCTTCAAATCCTAAAATGACGGCGAACCCAGATGACGATGATTACACTGTTACAGCTGACATCAGCTTTGGTGGCGACACACCAGACACGACCTTGAAAGTTTCAGTTACTAATGCTGATAACTCTAAAACGTTTGCTACTGGTACGGTTACCCCAAGTCTAGATGCAGATGGTAACCAAATTAACGATGCTAACGGCAACCCAGTTTACACCGTTAAAATGACTGTACCTGGTGATTCAGTTACAGCCGGTGAAACATTACTAGTCGTGCCTGATGGTGGGGACGCAGTGATGGTAACTGTGCCGACTGAAGTGAACGATTTAAAGATCACACCAAATTCTGAAGGTAATTTCACGTTAACTGGTAAAGCAACTGCAAATACTGAGGTTACCATCACGTTACCATCTAAAGTGGCACTTACAACTACTTCAAATGCAAATGGTGACTTCTCAATGAACTTGCCGGCTGGTACTGCTGATGACGAAGTTAAACCAGGCGACGTGATTACAGTGACACCAAAGGGTGGTGCTGCTAAAACGATTACTGTGCCACAACAATTTGCCGTTACAAGCACAACTCATGACACGACAACTGACGGCTATACCGTTACTGGTACCGCCGCACCAGGTGCCACGGTTAGTTTGACAGACCAAAATGGCAATCCAGTTACTGGTAAAGACGGTAAGGCAATTACTGGTACCGCTGATAGTGCTGGTAACGTTACACTAAATATTCCAGCAGGAATGTTTAAACCAGCTGATACGACGTACGTTACCTCTGAAGGAACTACGCCAACTAAAGTGACGTTACCAAATGATGTTACTGGTGCTAAGATTACGCCAAACACTGGCGCAGATGGCACTAATGATGGCACTTACAAGGCGACAGGATTGGCAAAGCCAAACACTATCGTCACATTGACTGATAAAGATGGCAAGGCTATCTTGGATGGCGACGGAAACGAAGTTACTGGTCCTAGTGACAGCAATGGTTCAGTGACGGTTAACATTCCAGCTGGTGTTGTAACGCCAGGGGAAACCGTTTACCTGACGGATGATGATGCTACACCTTCACCAGTTGTTGTCCCATCAGATATGACTGGTGTGACTGTTATGCATAATGACACTGATAAAGGCTATGATGTGACTGGAACAGCAACTCCTGGTACCACGGTAACCTTGACTGATGTCAATGGTGACCCAATCCTTGGCGCTGATAAGCAACCAATTAAGGTTAAGGCAGATTCAAAGACTGGTGCCTTTACAGCTACTATCCCTGATGGCAATGTAGCGCCAGGCGCAGTTGTGAATGTTACGGCTGGTACTGGTGATGCTGCTGTCACGACTCAAGTTACGATGCCTAATGATGTGATTGGCGCAGAAATTACTAAGGGTACGGATGATGATTACACGGTAACTGGCCAGACAACGCCAAGCACTAACGTAACGATCAAGGA
>NZ_AZEE01000006.1 GCF_001434895.1 Secundilactobacillus odoratitofui DSM 19909 = JCM 15043 | reverse complement strand
ATTGGATCGCCGTTTTGATCAGTTAATGTGACCGTCGTCTTTGGTGTCGTCTTACCCGTGACCGTATAACCACCCACATTACCTGAAATGCCAGTATCGGTGATTGTTGGCTTAGTTGGAACTGTCAAATTAGTGCTTTGGTTCCCTTTGTCTGGCGTTGCCGTGACAATTTGACCTGGTGTCACTTCAGTATCCGTCACTGGAATGTCAAAGTCACCCGTGTCCGTGGACTTAGC
>NZ_AZEE01000028.1:678992-680181 GCF_001434895.1 Secundilactobacillus odoratitofui DSM 19909 = JCM 15043 | reverse complement strand
ACGCCGAGAGTAGTTGGGGGATCGCCCCCTGCAAGGGTAGGACGTTGCCACGCTATCTTATGGAGGATTAGCTCAGTTGGGAGAGCGTCTGCCTTACAAGCAGAGGGTCACAGGTTCGAGCCCTGTATCCTCCATTGAGCCGTTAGCTCAGTTGGTAGAGCATCTGACTTTTAATCAGAGGGTCGACAGTTCGAGCCTGTCACGGCTCATCATGTTGACATTAGAAGTAGATTCTGTTAACATGTTACTTGTGTTGCCGACTTAGCTCAGTTGGTAGAGCACCTGTCTTGTAAACAGGGGGTCGGAAGTTCGAATCTTCTAGTCGGCATTTAACTAAATATGCGGAAGTAGTTCAGTGGTAGAACATCACCTTGCCATGGTGGGGGTCGCGGGTTCGAATCCCGTCTTCCGCTTTTGCCAAAATCGCCGGGGTGGCGGAATTGGCAGACGCACAGGACTTAAAATCCTGCGGTCAGTGATGACCGTACCGGTTCGATCCCGGTCCTCGGCATTAGTTATTTTAATATTTTGCACCCATAGCGCAACTGGATAGAGTGTCTGACTACGAATCAGAAGGTTGTAGGTTCGACTCCTACTGGGTGCATTTAAACGGGAAGTAGCTCAGCTTGGTAGAGCACCTGGTTTGGGACCAGGGGGTCGCAGGTTCGAATCCTGTCTTCCCGATTTAAATAAGAATAGTTTTTTATTTAAACGCCATCGCGGTGTAGCTCAGCTGGCTAGAGCGTCCGGTTCATACCCGGGAGGTCGAGGGTTCGATCCCCCCCGCCGCGATTTGATCATTGGCTCGGACCTTTAGCTCAGTTGGTTAGAGCAGACGGCTCATAACCGTCCGGTCGTAGGTTCGAGTCCTACAAGGTCCATAATGGTCCTTATAGTGATCATTGTTATATTTATGGAGGATTACCCAAGTCTGGCTGAAGGGAACGGTCTTGAAAACCGTCAGGTGGGTCAAACCACGCGAGAGTTCGAATCTCTCATCCTCCTTATTATCGCGGGGTGGAGCAGTCTGGTAGCTCGTCGGGCTCATAACCCGAAGGTCGTTGGTTCAAATCCAGCCCCCGCAATTGAGTGGTCCGTTGGTCTAGCTGGTTAGGACGCCTGCCTGTCACGCAGGAGATCACGAGTTCGAGTCTCGTACGGACCGTTTATATGGCTCGGTAGCTCAGTC
>NZ_AZEE01000028.1:501-678982 GCF_001434895.1 Secundilactobacillus odoratitofui DSM 19909 = JCM 15043 | reverse complement strand
TAGAGCAACGGATTGAAGCTCCGTGTGTCGGCGGTTCGATTCCGTCCCGCGCCATTCTTAAATTAAGTTCCATGCGGGTATAGTTTAGTGGTAAAACCACAGCCTTCCAAGCTGTTGTCGCGAGTTCGATTCTCGTTACCCGCTTTTTGGGCCTATAGCTCAGCTGGTTAGAGCGCACGCCTGATAAGCGTGAGGTCGATGGTTCGAGTCCATTTAGGCCCATTGGAGAAATACTCAAGTGGCTGAAGAGGCGCCCCTGCTAAGGGTGTAGGTCGCGTAAGCGGCGCGAGAGTTCGAATCTCTCTTTCTCCGTAGCGTTATTAATTTAAGTATCGCATTTAGTATGACCCGTTGGTCAAGTGGTTAAGACACCGCCCTTTCACGGCGGTAACATGGGTTCGAATCCCGTACGGGTCATTTTTTAATATTATATTATCGCGGGGTGGAGCAGTCTGGTAGCTCGTCGGGCTCATAACCCGAAGGTCGTTGGTTCAAATCCAGCCCCCGCAATTGAGTGGTCCGTTGGTCTAGCTGGTTAGGACGCCTGCCTGTCACGCAGGAGATCACGAGTTCGAGTCTCGTACGGACCGTCCGTTGGTTAATAATCGTTGATTATTAACTTTTTTTATTACCCAAAATAAAAACAGTGGTAAGGCATCTCAAATTAGACTGCCTTACCACTGTTTTTATGATTGAGTTTTAGCGTTTAAATAGGCTCTGTATAGTTGATCTCGGAGGTTTTGGTCGTGAGCAAAGATATAAAGTCCTTTTACACCACGTTTCATCAAGACGTTAATCGCATTCATGACAAGATCAGTTGTGGCTTGCTCGATTAAGCGAGGGTCAGTCATATCGTGACGCCGTTTAAAAGCTTCTGGATCCGTAATGAGACTGGCATCAACCTCTAAATGAATATGGTCACCAGCAAGTTTAACCGGTGGTCCAATAATCAGGCCGACATAATTCAAATCAAAACCCTGACACGTGTAAATTGAGCCGACTTCATTAATTGTTTCTGGTTTTTCTGCCCATGGTGTCGTTGTGTAATTGTATTGATCCCATGGCAGTTTGAACTGACCTTCTCGGACATAATGTTGACCACCGTCTAGTACCGATGGATAACCAGTCGTTGCCACAACTCGAGATAAGCCGGCTTGGTTATTTCTACTGACGATTGCCTGTCGCATTTGTTCAGCGTCGTCAAAAATTTGAAAGTCATAATTGTGATCAAAAAAATTGGGTTTAATTGGTGATAAAATACGTTTTTGGGTAAAATCATTGATCCAGTTAAGAACCGAGGAACTGGCTTGCATTCGAAATTGTTCATCTAAAGATAACCATTTTTGGGTGAAAGGACGCAGAAGCTGTTGAAGTTGCGCTTTTGACCAGTACGTTTTAAACCGGAGGACTTGATGTTCATCAAAAACGATAATTAAAACGTGTGCAACTTTTAAAAGGGATAGCAATTGATTATGGCCATAGAAATTGTTGTAATGGTCTGGTTGTGATAATAGCAGGTGTGCCTCATCAATGACGCCAACGTCAAATTTTGCCTGTGCTTTTGAAAGCTGATTGATCAAAGTGGTGGGGCGCTGAAAGTCTTTTTTTCGCAGTTCTGTATTTTGACCTGCAATTTCGCGATAGACCTTTAGCAACTCAGGGTGATTTACTAAAAAGTAGTTGGTGGTGTTAAATAGTTTGGAATCCGACTGTGTCCGTTCATGTTGAATGATTCGAAATAATTGACTCAATACCACACTTTTGCCAGTTCCGGCGTCACCTGATATTACGAGAACTGCAGGTTGGGTGTCGTGTAAGTGAAGCTTGATAAAGTGAATGGCTTCGTCTACTAATTGTTGTTGTTGGGACGAAAGGGATTTTTCGGGTGACAATATTTCTGTCGCTTGATTTTGCAATGTTGGCTCCTTACTGATGAATTAAAGACGCTCTTCCTGCAATAGCATCATTGCTGAAGAGCGTCATGTCTATTTAGATTGTTGGGTTTCTTCAATAAAGTGATAACTTGCTTCGTGATAATTGTTTTGAGTAGATTTGAAGTACTCAAAAGGTTTGAAGCTTGGGCTTCGTTTCCAAAGCGCGTAATCAGCACTGGTATCCCAAGTTGATAGTATAATGTTATTAGAACGATTCTTTTCATCTTTCATAAAGTAGATGGAACGCATCCCATCAGGCATCGCTTCAGTCGTAACAAAGTGATTGGCTTTCGAATTAAAAACCTTTTGGTCATCGGCTGACAAGTTATCAAGAAAAATAAAATTAACAAATCCTTGCCAGCTGGTTGTTCCACGGTGAAGTTTGATGTCATAATGTACAGGCGAGCTAAAAACTGAAGGTTGTCCAGATACATCCAGCAACGCTAATTGCTGGCCCGCAGTGGAAGTATCTAATAAAAGCATTGAACGTTCTGGGTAACGGTGTTGTAACTCGCTGAGGACCTGTTGACTGCCAAATGTGAGACTAAGCTGCGTAATCATAAGTCATTCCTCCTTACATGTCACCACTATTATACCGTTCATAAGAAGAAATTAACAATATCTGAACTGAAAGGGTGTTTGAATTTGAAATTAACGACGATTGGTTATTACGGTGGGTATCCGGCCAAGGGAGTTGGTACCAGTAGCTATTTAATTGAATCAGATGGGTTTCATCTTTTAATGGATTGCGGCAGTGGCGCACTATTAAGCCTTGAGCAAGTGCTTGATCCACTTAAGTTGGATGCTGTGATTTTGTCACATTATCATCACGATCACATTGCTGACGTTGGGGTCTTGCAATATTATTGGCAGTTGCATGAAGCGCGACCAGGCCAGCAAGTTTTGCCAATTTATGGCCCAACTGCCGACCCGCTTATGTTTGGCAGTTTGACTTGGCCACATGCCAGCCAAGCCGTGGGCTACATGGCAAGTGATCAATTAACAGTCGGTCCTTTCACAATTTCATTTTTGCCAATGAAACACCCAGTGCCTGCTTTTGGAATGAAAATTGTCGAAACCGCCACAGGTGAAACCTTGGTGTTTACTGCTGACTCAGCGTATATTCCTGAATTAGTTCAGTTTGCCACTAACGCTGATTTATTGATTACAGACACTAACTTTTTTGATGATAAACAGGGCACCAAGTGGCACATGACCGCTGGTGAATCTGGCCGGTTAGCACAAACGGCAAAAGTGGGTCAGTTAATGCTGAGTCATTTGCCACAAACTGGCGACTTAAACCAACTTTTGCGTCAGGCTCAAGCAGCTGCTGGGACTCAGATACCCGTTATGTTGCCTAAGCTCAGACAGGCAATCGCCGTTAAATTGTGACGGAAAGTCAAGAAGTTCGTGACCTTTCAATGAATCTGCGCTCAAACTTGATTGGGTTCGTTATACTAAAGCTAGTTAATAACACTCAAATTTATAAGTTTGGAGGCTATTCATATGACGGTCACATTATATACTTCACCCAGTTGCACGTCCTGTCGAAAGGCTAAAAAATGGCTGGCACAGCACGAGGTTGACTTCGTTGAGCAAAATATTTTTGTGCAAGCGCCGAGTGCCAAACAACTTAAGTGGATTCTACAACTAACTGAAAATGGCACTGATGATATCATTTCTAAGCGCTCTAAGGACTATCAAAAGCTAACAATGGACCTTGATAATCTACCTGTGAGTCAGTTGATTGATCTGATTACTGCCCATCCCGGATTGTTGAGGCGACCCATTATTTTTGATAATAAGCGTTTACAAGTGGGTTTTAATGAAGATGAAATTAGGCGATTTTTACCGCGTCATATTCGCACGTTGGAGTTAGAAAAGGCCAAACGAGCGGCAAATATCTTATAAATTGCATGCAACATTTACTAAAAAATGTCAAAAGTTGAACTAAGGCCGGTTTTACGATAAGATATCTAATAAAATCTGAGAAAATTTAAGCCAGATACTTTACAAACCTGTAAAATTCTTTAGTATTAACAGTAGGTAAATCTTGGTGCGGGCAGAAAGAGGTGTTGGGTCATGGAAATGGAAAGAATTAACGAAAACACAATTCGCGTTTTAATCGGTAATGATGATTTAACCCAACGGGGGATAACCGTCCTTGATCTGCTTGGTAACCACAAGCAAATTGAAAACTTTTTCTATAGTATCTTAGAGGAAGTTGACGTCGATCATCAATTTCAAGAAACGGATGCCGTGACTTTTCAGGTCTTACCGAATCGAAACGGACTTGAGCTGTTTATCAGTAAAGGTGGATCGGATGATGATCCACTTGATGAGAACGAGACTGATGAGGGTCCTGATGTTGAGATGGTTAACGAAGATGAAGTGCCCGATTTCTTAAAACAACAGTTAATGCAGACGGATGATGGTCAAAATTCTGACGAGGCCGATACGCAGCCGACAGAACAGACCATGTCTAAGGCTTCACCACTGCACACAACGGTGTTGAAACTTCATGATTTTGAGGATATGATTTCAATTGCGCAAGCATTGAAACTATCCGAAGTGGCCTCAAACCTGTTTTATTATCAAAACGATTATTATTTGGAACTGATTTTTAGAGTTAATGAAGCATCACCAGAAAGCATCAAAGATGAGCTGGCTGTTGCTTATGAATATGCGCAAAGAACGAAGATTACCGCCGATGTTCTTGATGAACACGGAAAAAAGCTCATGGCGCAAAGTGCGCTTGAGTTAACCCGCCGTTACTTTAATGCATGATGAATCATTTAAGCCACTGAGAAGCAATTCTCAGTGGCTTTTTTGCGTAGTTTGGTATTAGATCAGGAAAGGGGAAGTTCGATGTTAGTTGCCCATTCAACTCAAAAGCGTCAAGTCGTTGCCAAAAAGGCAAACCGACAGGCCCGTTATTATTGCCCCGGCTGTGGCAGTTCGGTCATTTTAAAACGTGGCACCAAAATGATCGCCCATTTTGCCCACCGGACCAAAACCAAATGCCAAGTATTTTCGGAAGCCGAGAGTCAAACACATCTGATGGGCAAATGGCAATTAGCCACCTACCTTGGCACCCACCGGGTCAAATTAGAACCGTATATTGCCAGCATTCAACAGCGACCAGATTTAATGTTATATCGCGATTCGAGCATCCTTGCCATTGAGTATCAATGTGCCACAATTTCTGTGGCTCGTTTACAATCACGGACGGCTGGGTATCGTCGCGTCGATATACCCGTTGTGTGGGTGTTAGGACCAAACTATCAGCACATCGATACCATCACCCAGGCGCAAGCATGGTTACGATATTCGTCTAAGTGGGGGTGGCACTTATTATTTTGGCATGGCCCAACCCAACAACTTGAAATTAGACACCACATTGTTTTTACGGTCCAGGCACGACTGCATTATCAAACGACGCTTGAAAATCGACCGCAGACTGCCTCACAGCCATCTCAGGAGGGGTTGGTCAAGCAGTTCCAAAAGCAAATTCAAATGGGTTTGTATTACCGCACAAATAAATGGACCAAATTACAAACCTTTTGTTATCAACACCGTGGTCTTTTACAGACGATACCCACGAGTTGTTTTTCATTTACGTTTAAAGCACCTTTGATTTGTGAACCACCAGTCTTGTGGGCGGGACTCATGTTAATCCTGTTATTGGAGCAACCGGTTGGAACCGTGATTTCAAAGTCTCAACTAAGTGTGTGGTGTGATTTAGTGATGACTCAATTGACGGCCACCCAGTTAGTTCAGTGTGAACCTAGCTGGGTCACAACTTGCTGGCAACAGGTGATGAGTGATTGGCAAGAATGGCTGATTGGTCATCAGTATGTGTTAGCCATCGGAGATGATCAGTTGCAAATACTTGCCCAGCGATGACGACCATGTGGTAAGCTAACAACGTGACATTTATTTGAATAACATTAAGTAAAGGGAAGTGTTGTCATTGGCAGATGTAAAACAATTACCAACGCGTGCCGAAGTTGACCCCGATTTGACTTGGGATTTAACCCCCATTTTTGAAAATCAGGCTGCTTTTGATCAGTTGTTTGAGCAGGTTTCAGCACAGATTGCTGCTTTGAGCCAACAGCAAGGTCGTCTGAAGGCAGGACCAAAGGAACTCGTCAGTGTGATTGAGGCGATTTTAACGGTGATTCGGCCCGCAGAAAAACTCTATGTATATGCCTCTTTAAAGCATGATCAAGATACTTCTGATGCTGCCAATCAGGCGTTGAGTGGCCGGACACAGCACTTACTGACACAACTTGAAAGTCAGATTGCTTGGTTTGATCCGGAATTATTAGCAGTTGATGCTGATGAGCTTAATCGTTGGTTAGTCACTGAACCCAAATTAAAACCGTATGTTCACTATATCCACACCATTACGGATGCCCGTGAACACGTCTTGAGCCCAGCAGCAGAGGAATTACTTGCTAAGGCCGGCGATGCATTAGGTGCATCAAGTAATACCTTCAGTGTTTTAAACGATGCTGATTTGGAATTTCCAATCGTTGAAGACGATGATGGGCAAACGGTTCAATTATCACAAGGTGTTTATGATCAGTTGATTCAATCTACCAAGCCTGAAGTCCGAAAAATGGCGTTTAAACAACTTTACTCAGTCTACCATCAGTTCAGACACACGTTGGCTGCAACGCTTTCTGGTAACGTTAAAACGCATAATTTTAGTGCTAACGTTCACCATTATCAAGATGCGCGTCAAGCCGCCATGAGCAGTAATCACATTGACGAATCGGTGTTTGATAGTTTAGTGACCAGTGTCCATGAGCACTTACCATTACTTCACCGATACGTGGGTATACGCCGCCAAATCTTAAATTTACCAGAATTGCATATGTATGATTTGTACACACCGATTGCTGGTGTGCCGGAATTATCTTATACGTTTGAAGAAGCTAAAGAAGAGGCACTTAAGGCACTAGCTGTGTTGGGTCCGGATTATATCAGCCACGTTAAGGAAGCTTTTGATTCACACTGGATCGATGTGGTTGAAAATAAAGGTAAGCGATCAGGCGCCTATTCGTCAGGTATGTATGATACGGCCCCGTATATTTTGTTGAACTGGCAAGATAACTTAGAGAGTCTGTTCACGCTTGTGCATGAAATGGGACACAGTATGCACAGCTACTATACGACGCACAACCAGCCTTATCAATATGGTGATTACGCAATCTTCGTCGCTGAAATTGCTTCGACAACTAACGAAACGCTGCTGACGGATTATCTGTTAAAAAAGTACCCGGACAAGGCGACCCAAGCTTACATCTTAAACCATTATCTGGATGGCTTTAAGGGGACTGTTTATCGGCAAACGCAATTTGCTGAATTCGAGCACTTTATTCACCAACAGGACGCAGCCGGTCAGCCATTGACGGCAGATTTTCTAAGTGAGTATTACTTAAAGCTAAATCAAACTTATTATGGCGATGATGTGATTTCTGATCCTGAAATCGCTGATGAATGGTCACGAATCCCACATTTCTACTACAATTATTACGTTTATCAATATGCAACGGGGTTTGCAGCCGCTAATACACTTGCGTCACGAATTTTAAGTGGTGATGAAGCCAAACGCAATGACTATCTCAATTACTTGAAGTCAGGTAGTTCTGACTACCCTATTGAAGTGATGAAGCGGGCTGGTGTTGATATGACTCAAGTGGCCTACCTCGATCAAGCATTTGCAGCCTTCGAGAAACGGCTGGATCAATTTAGCACACTGGTCAATGAGAACCACTAGCGTCATTGAAGCTAAAAAATACCATGACTTAAATCAAAAAAAGCAACCTGAAATCAGGTTGCTTTTTTGCTACAAATTTTAAAAACTGCGACATCTGCTACAAAACGTGTAAATTGGGAAAGTCCTTTTGGTGAGCTAAGGCGCGTTTGGCGAGCAAACCATTGTTTTCACAAATCTCGTACAGACTTTGATACGTCACGTCATTAAGCATGAGACCACAGTCTGATACGTCAGCGTTGTATAAAATTGCCGTGGAAGGATCGACGACTTTCATCTCAGAAGCTAAGCGTTGATCGGCCTTAAAAGCACGTTTCGCTAATTCCGATTGACGATCTTCCAAAAACATCGGCATATCCAAGTGAACTTGCTGTGCGACTTCAAGGACTAATTCTTCAGAGTAAGGACGTCCATCGTCAACGAGTTGGGCTTGTAAATTCAATAAGAATAAACGTCCCTTTTTCTTTCCCTGAAAAAGGGCAGCCTTATAGTCTAGAATAATGCGGTAATGTAAGTTAAATTGTTGGTTGCGTAAGTCGAGATTATGGCAGTCTTGATTCGTCACTTTTAAGTGCTGATCAATGATTTGCGGATTAAGTAGCGGAATAAATTGATAGGAAATATCGCCGAAGATAGAATCGGCGAGACGTAAAATACACTTTTCCGACTTCATACAGCGACTGCCTAATGGGTTTATAAATAGATATACTTCTAGCAAAGTAATTTCCTCCATTATTTAGTCGTTACTGAGTAAACGACCATCAGTTCAAAAATAATCATATAGCATTTTGAGGGAATTGCAAGGATTTTGAGTTGTACACAGTCCTTGGCAGTCTCGAATTGATTTAACAGCGGTGTGCTTGATTCAAGGCTAGTGGCAATGCTAAAATAATACCTGTTTGTAAAACAATCAACAAACAACCGAAACCATTAGAGGTGAATAGCTTGATTGAAAACTGGGATCATTTTTTACTGCCTTATAATCAGGCAGTTGATGAATTAAAAGTGAAATTACGGGGGATGCGCAAGCAATTTCAAAATCACAATCAGCGTCCACCAATCGAATTTGTGACGGGTAGGGTCAAGCCCGTTGATAGTATTAAAGAAAAAATGACTCGGCGACACGTCTCTGAGGAGCGCTTGGAGCAAGATATGCAAGATATCGCAGGTCTACGAATCATGTGTCAGTTCGTGGAAGATATTTACCAAGTCGTTGATCTACTCCGGAAACGGTCAGACCTGACGATTCTAGAAGAACGAGACTACATTCATAATGAAAAGCCAAGCGGTTATCGATCATATCATATCGTCATCGAATATCCAGTCCAAATGGTGACTGGAGAGAAAAAGATTTTGGCCGAGGTTCAGGTGCGAACGCTAGCAATGAACTTCTGGGCAACCATCGAACATTCGTTGAATTACAAATACCAAGGTGATTTTCCTGAAGAACTAAGTGCCCGGCTTCAGCGAGCCGCAGAAGCCGCCTTCAAGCTTGATACTGAAATGTCTGAGATTCGAGAAGAAATCCAAGAAGCACAGCACCTATTTTCCTATGGCAAACGTCCAGAGCAATCTGAACATAAAAAGAGGGACGATGAGTAATGAAAGTTGGTATTTTTAGTAATTCTGGACAGGCTTCCACGCAGGTTTCCAACGCGTTGCGGTCTAAAATTAAGGCAGTTGGCCTGAAATTGGATGATGACAGACCTGATATTGTCATTACTGTTGGTGGTGATGGTACTTTATTGTCTGCCTTTCATCATTATGAATCTCAACTGGATAGTGTTCGCTTTGTCGGCATTCATACGGGTCACTTGGGTTTTTATACCGATTGGCGCGACTATGAAGTTGACCAACTGGTAGATAGTTTGGTACATGATAACGGTCAAAGTGTTAGCTATCCACTATTGGATATCCAAATTGACTATACTAACGGTGTCCATGAGCAGTTGCTGGCGTTGAATGAATCAACCATCAAAAAGGTGACTGGCACCATGCTTGCCAATGTCTACATTAAAGACCAATTATTCGAACTATTTCGTGGTGACGGTCTCTGTGTCTCCACGCCAACTGGTTCAACCGCATACAACAAGTCGACCGGTGGTGCTGTCATCAGCTCAGAGTTAGATGTGGTTCAAGTTTCTGAGATTGCGTCAATCAATAATCGCGTCTTTCGAACACTTGGCTCACCAATCATTATTTCGCCAAACGAGTCGGTTCGGGTTGAACCAGTTCACTCCAAAGAAAATTTGATGACGTGTGATCAAAAGGTGATCGGCAACCGGGCGATTCGATCAATGTCATTTAAAATTGCTACGCAGCGTATCGCCTTTGCCCAGTATCGACACACGCAGTTTTGGAAGCGAGTGTCTGAGTCCTTTATTGGGGTGAAGCCGCTTGATTAATTTTTCCTGGCAGTATCAAGGCTTCGAGCCAATATACGTGCGAACGTTCATGCGACAACAGGGGATCAGTCGAACGCTACTGAAGCAAATTAAATTTAATGGTGGCGATATCAAAGTCGGCGGTGAGTCAGTTCGCGTGACGTATAAAATGGTAACCGGACAATGGCTCGAGGTGACATTACCACCCGAAGTTGGCAGTGACTCGATTGTCGCGTCACCAACGCCGCTGGAGATCCTATATGAAGATGCGCATTTTCTGGTCGTCAATAAACCCGCAAAAGTGGCCTCTGTGCCTTCCCACTTGTATCCCGATGATACGATGGTCAACCGAGTGAAGGGGTACCTTGAACGCACCAACGCTGCTAGTCAAGTGACTCACATTGTGACTCGATTGGATCGAGAAACTAGCGGTGCCGTTATTTTTGCTAAGCACCACTTTGCTCATACAGTGTTAGATACGCAGTTGAAACAGCACGCTTTGCGTAAGACTTACCTGTGCGTGGCAACTGGTCAATTTAGACAGCGTCATGAGCTGATTGATCAACCAATTGGTCGGCAACCCGGTTCGTTTATTAAACGAACGGTCGCTAAAACGGGCAAGACTGCTCAAACTGAATATTGGGTGGTTAAACAAATGGCAGCTTGCAGTTTATTGCGGGTGCGCCTGCATACTGGGCGAACTCATCAAATTCGCGTGCACTTAGCAAGCATTGGTCATCCATTAGTGGGCGATTTCTTATACGGTCAGCAATCGAATCCATGGATCGACCGCCAGGCCCTGCACTGTGCTTCGGTAAGCTTTTTTAATCCGTTTGAACAACGGCAGGTGACCTGTTATGCACCATTACCTGATGATTTAGCTAACTTGATCATCAACGAATCTCAACTCAACGCATAATAAAATGAGCATTAGGTATGACTCTACGTAAGAGTTGTACCTGACGCTCATTTTTTATCTCTAAGTTGAATCGACTGGTTATCGTTGCCAGTCAGCATCAAAACGTTATCGTTGTGTTGTGCTGTTCAGTTAGGCTGGCAATAAAAAATAACCGAGTTTGAGCTGATCAGCAACCGAGGCAAGTTGTTCTGCAGTCTTCGCCAATGCAATGAGTTGCAGGCCGTTTTCTTGGCATAAATTGTTCAGCTGCGATAACCGTGGTAAGTCGTTTGCTGCTAGCTTGGCAGTTAACACTTTTTCGACGCCGTTTGCGGCTAACCAACTCACCGCATTTGCGAGCTGGTCGTCAGACACGTCATCGATGGCGGTACCAAACGTGATACTTAAACCACCAGCCGCTGCAATTAAATTATTAAGGCCTTCACGATCTAGGTCGCCAGCGTCGGTGGTGGCACCAAACGTCACGCCATCAGCACCAAGTTGTTGGGCTTCCAAAACATCAGCTTCCATGATCTTTAATTCAGGGTCAGTATAATGACTTACACCACCACGAGGACGAACTAAGACGTTAATTGACGCATCGTGATCATGAGCGTAGAGGGTTGCTTCAGCAATGGTGCCCTTACTAGGGGTGGTGCCACCTTCGGCCAAATTATCTGCGAGCGTAACCCCAGTTGCCGGCTTGAGTGTTACCTGTGATAATTGATTGTAAGTTGTGATAAGTGGTTCAGTGATTTTCAAAATTGAAAACTCCTTTCAAGTCCGCAGATTCACATGATATCATGTTATTATACCAATAATTCGAAAAGCGTGTCGATTTGACGTGTTGTGAAATTTGCTTGCATTATCCGGTGATTCGCGTTATATTATCTGTTGAGAAATCGTTCGGGAGCGGATGTCGAGAAATCGTCAGCCACTGTCGAATTTGCACTTCATTAACGCAGTTCCTCGCCGTGTTGACACCGAGGGGTTGCGTTTTTTTATGCGGTGTCTTTTATAACATTTAAGTTGTAAGGAGAATTAAAATGTCAAATCATATTGTATTATTCGAACCATTGATGCCAGCTAATACTGGCAATATCGCTAGAACCTGTGCAGGCACCGATACGATTTTGGACCTCATTGAACCACTAGGCTTCTCAGTTGATGACGCCCATTTGAAGCGTGCTGGTTTAGATTATTGGGACAAAGTGGATATTCGGTATCATAAAAACCTGCAAGCCTTTATGGCCACAGTACCGGACCTTGATCGGTTGTTTTTGGTTTCAAAATTTGCCGAGTTTGCGTATACACAGCGCGATTATTCAACTGCTGATCAAGGCGATTTTTACTTTATGTTTGGTAAGGAGACCACTGGCCTGCCAGAGCCTTTTATGCGCCAACACGAAAAACAGGCCATCCGGATTCCACAAGATGACACCCATATCCGGGCGTTGAACCTCTCTAATTCAGCCGCCATTGTCATCTATGAAGTTTTACGACAACAAGCCTTTCCAGGTCTTGAATTGACGCATCAGTACGAAAACGATAAATTAAAGTAAACACATTGTGAGGGGAGGAACTATTTTGGCACAGAAGTCAAAAACCACCCGCAAAAGAACCAAAACAACTAGACGACGCAAAAAGCCGCAAACAACCAAATCCTATACAGCCAACATTGTTGGCTTAGTGATCTTGGTACTTAGCTTGCTCGCATTTTTTCATGCAGGGTTTATTGGACACTTGGTTACCAATGTCATTCGTCTGTTGGTCGGGGATACATACGCATTAGTTGCACTGGTCGGGTTGGCAATTGGACTGGCGTTATTAATAACCGGCCAGCTACCAAAGTTGGCAAAACGCTGGGTATTGAGTGCAAGTCTGATATATATGGGTGTACTTTTGTGGTTACACGTTGCGCTTTTTTTAGATCAAAATCAGCATACTGGTTTTTTAGCCTATACTTGGCAACTTCTGAGTTCGGATTTTGCAACGAGTAGTGTCAGTACACCAATTGGTGGTGGCACGATTGGGGCAGTTTTGCTCAGTATTACCTATTTTTTAGTTGGCTTTATTGGTGCTCAGTTCATCGCTGTTTTACTGGTTTTCGTTGGTTTAATGGTGGCCTTTAACGTTAGTGGTGAGCAAGTATTAAAGGTGATTCAAAGCGTTGGTAAAGGGTTGGGCAAGCTGTTTTTGTCAACTGGTCGAACGATCAAGCAATTATGGCAAAAATTGGTTGCCAAACACCAACAACGACCTCAGCGTCAAAAGCCGAAGCAAACTGCTCCGGCGCCAAAGCAATCGGTAACGGAACCAGATAAGGAGTTACCAACACCGGTTTCGCAACGACCATCACACCAAGAAGTTGATGATCAACCACAGCCTAACCCGACTGATATTCCAATTAGTGTGGCAACTAATCGACCACATCAAACTGAACAACCAACGTCAACGCCAAGTGAGGAAGAAGACACACCGATGATGATCCAAACAGTCGGTGATGATCCAAACTACCAGTTGCCTACATCCGAATTACTGACACCGATTCCGCAAAAGGATCAGCAAGATGACTACGATACGATTGAAAAAAACACTAAAATTTTGAAAAAAACGTTGGATAGTTTTGGTGTCGATGCTGAAATCAAACACGTGAACCTCGGACCGTCCGTTACGGAATACGAACTTCACCCGGCAATCGGTGTGAAAGTGTCTCGCATCGTTAATTTAGCTGATGATTTGGCGCTAGCACTGGCCGCTAAGGATATCCGAATTGAAGCGCCAATTCCTGGTAAATCGTTAATTGGGATTGAAGTTCCAAACCAAGAAATTTCCACGGTGGCTTTCCGAGATGTCAGTGAGGCTGTCACTCATGGACCAGCTCACTTGCTGGAGGTGCCATTGGGTCGAGATGTCACTGGCCAAGTGATTACGATGGATCTTGCTAAAATGCCGCATTTGCTGATTGCCGGTTCCACTGGTAGTGGTAAGTCAGTTGCAATCAATGGCATTATTACCAGTATTTTGATGAATGCCAAGCCGAGCCAGGTTAAGTTGATGCTGATAGATCCTAAAAAGGTCGAATTAAGTGTCTATAATGGCATTCCACATTTGCTTACACCGGTGGTTTCTGAACCTAAAAAAGCGGCCCGGGCGTTGCATAAGGTTGTTCATGAAATGGAACAACGTTACGACTTATTTGCAAAAGTTGGTCAACGTAAAATTTCTGGTTATAATCAGTTTGTTCAAACTCAAAATCAGGAAACGGACAAGCCGTTACCAACGTTGCCTTACATTGTTGTGATTGTGGATGAATTAGCTGACTTGATGATGACCGTCTCCAATGAAGTTGAAGATGCCATTATCCGCTTGGCTCAAATGGGTCGAGCAGCCGGTATCCACATGATTTTAGCGACGCAGCGGCCCTCAGTGGATGTCATTACTGGGTTGATTAAGGCGAATGTGCCATCAAGAATTGCGTTTGCCGTTTCAAGTGGTGTGGATTCACGCACGATTTTAGACGCTAATGGTGCTGAAAAGCTCCTCGGTCGTGGGGACATGCTTTATATGCCAATTGACCAAAATTCACCGACTCGAGTTCAAGGTGCGTTCATTCCTGATCAAGATGTTGAACGGGTCACTGATTTTATTCGAAATCAGCAAACCGCTGAGTACGATGAACAAATGATGGTGACTGACGAAGAAGTTGCCACTGATGAGTCACAATCAGAAGACGAGTTATTCGATGATGCACTTAATTTTGTTGTGGATCAACAAAAGGCAAGCACATCACTTCTGCAACGGCACTTCAGAATTGGCTACAACCGAGCTGCTCGGTTAATTGACGATCTAGAACAGGGTGGTTTTATCGGCCCGCAAGAGGGTAGTAAGCCACGGCAGGTTTTTAAAGCCAAGCCAACAGAGTAATTTGTATAGACAAAATAAGCGCACGTACCAGTAAAATCGGTACGTGCGCTTATTAGGTTCAACGTCAATGATTGATCAATGGGTTAGTTAAACATCCCAAGTGAACTGACGGCACCGGCAACCAATGATCCAAGGGTTGCAATAATCATGATCCAAACTAGAACCATAGTGATTTTTTCAAAAGTTGACTTTTTCTTTTTTTGCATGTCTTCGCACCACTTTTCAAAATGTTTACTTCGAATAGTTTAACGTGGACGGTAGCGAATTGCAATCGAGTTTCTAAATTTTCTTGCTTTTGACAAGTCGTTTGCGGTAAAATTTCTCAGGAGTTTGAGGTGACGGTTTGATTTTTGTCACAACTCATTTGATTAAAGGGGCGTAAGTGTTGATCCAATTGATAAGCCAAATCTTAATAATCTTGTTGGCGTTAGTCTTATTGAGTGCCATCAGACGAATGATTCCAAAGGAACGCCGACACCATTTGCAGGCGGTTGATGTGATGCCCATACTTTGTCTCTGGTTTATGTGGCAGCTCTCACGTAACTGGCCGGACCCGTGGTTCGCCAGTCTGATTTGTTTATGGATGTTGGCTTCAATTGGCGTCACTCTCTGGTGGGGGCTCTCCAACGGCGAATTGCTGTGGAACCGATTTTTGCTATTTTACTGGCGCTTGAGCACCATTATACTGGTAGTGATGTACGTGGTGACGATTGTGAGCTGGTTGGTTAGAGGTTAACCCAATCAGTGACCGATAAAAACGTCATTTTTGGGTTTAGTCCCCACCGCCCATTTATCTCAAATCACTTGATTGATTCGAAACTAAAAACTGAATTTGGCGTGGTTTTTAATCGCGCTATCCCAACCTTTCCCCGTTCAAACTTTTGTTTGGACGTTTTTTTTTAAATTTATGCAACAAAAGCTTGGGGAGTTGTGGTAGAAAGTGGGGGCGTGTGGTAAACTTTAGGTAAATTAGCTGAAATGAGGAGGCGAACCGGATGTTCATGGGAGAATTTGAGCATTCGATCGACACCAAGGGGCGGCTAATTATTCCAGCCAAGTTTCGTGAACAGCTTGGAGAAACGTTCGTCGTGACTCGGGGAATGGATGGCTGCCTGTTTGGCTACCCAATGACCCAATGGGAAGTGATGCAACAACGCTTAAGCACCTTACCGCTGAATAAGCGGGATGCTCGGGCATTTGTTCGTTTCTTTTATTCAGCTGCTACAGAGTGTTCACTTGACAAACAGGGGCGGGTTAATCTGCCCCAACCGTTGATCGCTCATGCGGAACTTGATAAACAGTGTGTGATCGTCGGCGTATCTGACCGATTTGAAATTTGGAGTCAGGCGCGTTGGCAATCCTTTGCGCAAAAAGCTGAGGAGAACTTTGACGACATTGCTGAAAACTTGATTGACTTTGATTTGTAAGGTAGAGGAGTAGACTATGACAGCGTTTCATCATACAACAGTTTTATTAAACGAGGCCGTTAAAGCACTTAATGTGCAATCTGATGGCACTTACGTTGACTGCACGTTAGGTGGCGGTGGTCATACGTCTAAAATCTTGACGGAATTAGCAAACGGTCATTTATATGCATTTGATCAAGATCAAACAGCTATTGCTTATAATCAGGAGCGACTTGCCACTCAAATTGAAGCTGGCCAATTGACGCTACTTCACAACAACTTTCGCGAATTAAAGTCAGCGTTGCAGGACCAAAACGTTTCAAGCGTTGACGGTATCTTGTATGACTTGGGCGTTTCATCACCCCAGTTTGATGATGCTTCTCGTGGGTTTAGTTACCGATATGATGCACCACTGGATATGCGGATGGATCAGTCCAAGTCACTCACGGCACAAACGGTTGTGAACGAGTGGTCTTATCAAGAGCTGGTACGAATCTTCTACCGGTACGGTGAAGAAAAGTTCGCCAAACAAATTGCTCGGCGAATTGAAGCGGTTCGACAGACACAACCAATTGAAACAACTGGTCAACTGGTTGATGTCATCAAGGCCGCTATTCCAGCTGCCGCTAGACGACATGGTGGTCACCCCGCCAAAAAAGTTTTTCAGGCAATTCGAATTGCCGTTAATGATGAACTTTCAGCATTAGAGGATTCGTTGGAACAAGCGCTGACACTTTTAAATCCTGGGGGAAGGATTTGCGTGATTACGTTCCAATCTTTGGAGGATCGGTTAGTCAAAACGATGTTTAAAGAACAAAGTAGCCTGCCAGATTTACCGGCTGGGTTACCAGTTGTGCCAGATGAATTACAGCCTGATTTTAAACTGATTACCAGAAAACCCATTTTACCGAATGAGGAAGAGTTGGTTGATAATCATCGGGCACACAGCGCAAAACTTCGTGTGATTGAACGGAAGTAAGTATAGTAAAATATTAAGGGATAGGATGATGATGACGTATGGCTCAAAATAGTTTAGCAACGCAACTTCAACCTGAATCGGCGCCGGAGCAACGGACAGTACCACTACATAAACAGGCAACACAAACTGTCAGTGTTTCTAAGCGATTGTCGCTTTCTAAATTTGAAAAATGTTTATTGTCGGTTGGGGGAATGATCGTGCTCGGTTTGATGCTGGCAGTTGTGAGCGCTAGCAATAGCGTCAGTACGGCTCAGCAACGCTTGCAAGACGTGAATACTAAAATCACGAGTTTCGAAAATCGTAACACAAGTGACCGACAAACAATCAGTGAGTTGTTGAATCGTTCACGGTTAGAAAAAATTGCAAAACAAAATGGCATGACGCTTTCGAACAGTAAAATAAGGAATGTGAATAAATGAAACAATCACCTAAACGAACGGTGACTAGTCAACAAGCACAACGTAATCAACGGGTCTTTGGTCGGATACTGTTGTTGATCTTTACGATTGGGCTTGTACTATTCATTGGTCGTTTTTCTTATATCGCGATTGGCAAAAATGTGCATAGTGTCAATTTGAGTGCACAGGCCAAAAAACTTTATACGGCAACCCAGACCATTAAAGCGCAGCGTGGGACGATTTACGACGCTTCTAATCAACCAATTGCTGAGGATACCAGCACTTATTCGCTATACGCAGTGTTAGATAAAACCCAAAAGAGTCTGGCGGGTAAGCCATTATATGTTCGAGATAAGGAAAAAACGGCCACCGTTTTAGCCAAGTATTTACCAATTAGTCGTAAAAAGGTACTGGCCTATTTGAATCCTAGTACAAAAAACGCCTTCCAAGTGGAATTCGGCTATGCTGGGACTAATATTTCATTAACAACCAAGAAAAAAATTGAGGCTGCTCATTTAACTGGCCTTAACTTCGTACAACAGCAGGCCCGGTTGTATCCTAACGGCGTGTTTGCATCACACTTGATTGGTAACGTCACTGCTACGTCAAAAGGACAACTGGTTGGTACAATGGGTATCGAAGGTGCTTTTAACGATTTGTTAAAAGGGACCAATGGTTTCAAAAAAATCAGTCAGGATAATAATGGTTACCAAATTCCATCGACCAAGCAAAAGGCCAAGAAAGTTAAAAACGGTGATAACGTTTATACGACCATCGATAATCGGCTTCAAACATTGCTTGAAACCCAAATGACGAGTTTATATGGTAAGACGCACGCAAAATCGATCAATGCAGTTTTAATGAATGCCAAAACGGGTGCAATTGTGGCTGCTACTCAAAGGCCCACCTTTAACCCACAGACGGGTAAGGGCCTTAATTCAGTCTGGCGTAATACATTGTTACAAGATGCTTACGAACCCGGTTCAACGATGAAGGTCTTTACGATGGCCGCCTCAATTGATAGTGGCAATTATAACGGCAACGCCACTTATCAATCAGGACGTTACGAGGTTGGCGGTCGAATCGTGCCCGATTGGAATACCAGTGGTTGGGGGACGATTACTTACAACAAAGGGTTTGCCCTTTCAAGTAACGTTGCCATGGCCCACTTGGAACAACAAATGGGTGCCAAAACTTGGCGTCAATATATTAAGAAATTTAAATTTTTACAATCAACTCATTTCGGTTTACCAGGTGAACAAAGTGGCAGTATGGCCTTTAGCCATACGATTGAACAGGCTGACACGGCGTTTGGTCAAGGGATTCAAGTCACTGCCATGCAGATGATGCAGGCTTTATCTGCCATTGGTAATAATGGTAAAATGTTAAAGCCGTATCTGATTCGTAAAGTTGTTGATCCAAACACTGGGAAAACAATTGAATCAAACAGCAAAAAAGTGATTGGCCAACCGGTTTCGGCTAAAACAGCTAAGCTTGTTCGTCAACACATGGAAGACGTGGTGTATAAGAAGTACGGTATCGGGTCGGATTATAAAATCAAGGGTGTCCGAATTGCGGCCAAGACTGGGACTGCTCAAGTCAGCAATGGTAAGTCGGGCTATATGAGTGGCGATGATAGTTATTTGTACTCAGTTGCTGCCATGGCGCCCGCTAAGAACCCTAAGTACATCATGTACATCACAATGAAACAACCAACGCTACCTGGTACGCAAACGGCAACCCAGTTACTTGCAGATGTCTTTAAACCAGTGATGAAACGCGCCTTAGCTGAAGATAGTTCAACTACGACGACCGGTGAATCAACCAAGATGTTATCCTACGTTAATCGGTCGGTTTCAAGTGCCAAAAATGATTTAACGAACAAGGGATACCGAGTCACGACGATTGGTTCCGGTAATCGGGTACTGAAACAGTCACCACTTTCTGGTCAAGTTGTCATGAAAAATCAACGGGTCTTCTTAATTTCAAGTGGAACGCCACGGATGCCGAATTTAATTGGGTGGTCTTCAAGTGATGTGTTACGTTTGAGCCAATTACTTGGCTTTAAAGTTAAGACAAACGGTAACGGGTATGTGACTAAACAAAGCATTGCCGCTGGCAAGCAGGTTAGCGAAACGGATACATTATCGATCAATTTAAAGTAACGCCATTTTAAGGGCAAAAGAGGAGAAAGTCATGAGTTCAGTTTTATCGTTTGCAGTGAGTTGTTTAATAACGGTGTTATGTATGCCGGCGTTGATTCGCTATTTTCGGGCGAAACACGAAGGCCAAATGATTCGAGAGGAAGGACCGTCATGGCACGAAAAGAAGTCTGGTACGCCAACAATGGGTGGCTTAATGTTTATCATCGCCATTATCATTGCGACTTTGGTGGCTGGGTTGGCGTTTGGTCAATTGACACCCGTAACGATGATTCTGTTGTTCATTTTGATTTTGTACGGTCTACTAGGGATGTGGGACGACTCAATCAAGCTGTTCCGACGTCAAAATGAGGGTTTAAAGGCTTGGCAAAAGTTATTGGGTCAAATTGTTGGTGGTGCAGTCTTTTTTGCTGTATATCTTCACGAGGGTTTACCATTAATCCTTAAAATCCCTGGTCTGGCACCGATTAACCTTGGTTTTGGGTATTTCTTATTTATCTTATTTTGGCTTGTCGGTTTTTCAAACGCCGTCAATTTAACTGATGGTTTGGATGGATTAGTCGCCGGGTTAGGTTCGATTTCTTACGTTGCATACGGTATCATTGCACTTCATCAACACCAGTTTGACGTGGCCGTTTTCTGTTTTGCGGTGGTTGGTGGCCTACTTGCGTTTCTGGTTTATAACCATAAACCAGCCAAAATCTTCATGGGTGACATGGGCTCACTTGCCTTAGGCGGCGCGTTGGCTGCAGTTTCAATCCTTTTGCACCATGAAGTATCACTATTGTGGATCGGTTTAATCTACGTGATTGAGACGGCCAGTGTGATTTTGCAAGTCTTGTCGTTTAAGTTAACGGGCAAGCGGATCTTTTTAATGTCACCTATCCATCATCATTTTGAAATGAAGGGTTGGAGTGAATGGCGCATCGACCTCACGTTTTGGGGTGTGGGTGCCATTACGGCTTTAACCGGCATTTGGACCATGTGGTAAATATAAGTTAAACAATAATATAAATAGGCGGGCGACAAAGTAATGAAGCGTATCAAGACGTATGAAGGTAAACGTGTCATTGTAGTTGGGTTAGCAAAGAGTGGTTTGAATGCGGCACGACTGTTAAAAAAATTAGGCGCAATTGTAACGGTATCAGATCAGCAACCATTGGCCGATAATACAGAGGCACAGGCCCTGGAGGCTGAAGGTGGCTATACTGTGCTGACCGGTGAACAATCACCATCTCAGCTTGACGCTGGGTTTGACTTAATGGTTAAGAATCCTGGTATCCCATATGATGTGCCGTTGATTAAAGCAGCAGTTGATCAACAGCTGCCAATCATCTCAGAAATTGAATTGGCGAGTGAAGTCTCTGAGGCCGAGTTAATTGCGGTTACTGGCAGTAACGGTAAAACCACGACGACAACCATGATTACTAAAATGATGAATCAAGAACGTCACAGTGGTAAAAGTGCCTACGCAGGTAATATTGGTGTACCCGCGTCCTCAGTTGCCCAATCACTGACTGAAGACGATACACTTGTGATGGAAGTTTCCAGCTTCATGCTATTAGGGACCACGTCATTTCACCCGCACATTGCTGTTTTAACCAATATTTTTGCGAACCACTTGGATTATCACAAGACGCGTGCAAACTACGTCAAGGCTAAAATGCGAATCACGGCCAACCAAACCGCTGATGACTACTTCGTGGTGAACTTCGATAGTGACGAACTGGTTGAATTAAGTCAACAAAGTCAGGCTAAAGTTGTGCCTTTTTCACGGTTGGGCAAAACCAAGGAAGGTGCCTACGTTTCTGAAGGCACGTTATATTATCAAGACCAAGCTATCATGAAGGCCAGTGAGATCAAAGTGCCAGGAGAACACAACGTTGAAAACGCGTTGGCTGCGATTGCCGTTGCCAAGATTGAGGGCCGTTCTAACGATGCAATCAAGCACGTCTTAACGACTTTTGGTGGTGTTCGCCATCGGACGCAATATGTGCTAACCAGTGAAGGCCGAATTTTTTATAATGATTCAAAAGCGACTGATATTGAAGCCACTGAAATGGCGTTAAAGGGCTTCAAGCAACCCGTTGTTTTGCTTGCGGGTGGTCTTGATCGTGGTTACACTTTTGAGCGACTAGTGCCGTTCTTCAAGGACCACGTTAAGGGGATCGTTTTATTCGGTGAAACCAAACACCTGTTGGCCGATGCAGCCAAGGCGGCGGGAATTACTGAGATTCATTTTAGTGGAAATGCAGAGTCAGGGGTGGCAGAAGCGTATCAACTTAGTGCCCCGGGCGATGTGATTTTGCTGTCGCCTGCCAATGCAAGTTGGGATCAATACCCGAATTTTGAGGATCGTGGCGACCGATTTATTAAAGCCGTAGAAGATTTAACCGGTAAAAAGGAGGAACTCTAATGCGATTAATGGTTTCTGGCGGTGGAACGGGTGGCCACATCTATCCCGCTCTTGCCGTGATTAATGAATTAAAGCGCCAGGATCCGGATGCCGAAGTGCTATATGTCGGTTCACACCGAGGAATTGAAAGTACCATCGTACCAAAACAGGGAATCGCATTTGAAGCCATGACGATTCAGGGGTTTAAACGTTCATTGTCGTTAGAGAATTTCAAAACAGTCTACCTGTTTTTGAAAGCCGTTCACGAAGCGAAGAAGCTTGTTCGTCAATTTAAGCCAGACGTTGTGTTAGGCACTGGCGGCTATGTTTCTGGGGCGGTTTTATACGCTGCGGCTAAGTTACACGTTCCAACGGTTATCCACGAGCAAAACAGTGTGGTAGGTATGACCAATAAGTTCTTAAGTCGCTATGTCGATAAAATCGCGATCAATTTCGAAGCGGCTCGATCGCAGTTTCCAGAAAATAAAGTGGTCATGACCGGGAATCCTCGAGCCCAAGAAGTGGCCAACATCGAAAGTCATTTTAGCCTGACGACGTTGGGCCTCAAAGATGATGTACCCACTGTGTTGGTTGTCGGGGGTTCGCAAGGCGCCCTAAAGTTGAACCAGGTGATGGTTGAGTCACTCACAACTTTGGCTAAGCGACCTTACCAGGTGGTCTTTGTGACCGGACCCAAGCGTTATGACAGCGTGATGGCCAAAGTCGCGGCGACCGAGGAAAGTGACAATATTTCGATTCAATCTTATATCAGTAATATGCCAGAGGTCTTGCCGAAGATGGCGGGGGTAGTCGGTCGTTCCGGTGCAACGACACTGGCTGAATTGACCGCGTTGGGTGTCCCATCAATTTTGATTCCAAGCCCATACGTGACTGCTGATCATCAAACCAAGAACGCCCAGAGTCTCGTTAAAGCCAACGCCGCATTAATGATTCGAGAAAGCGATTTGACGGCAACCACCTTGACCGCTGCGATTGACCAGTTGATGACGGACGACAACACCCGTGCAGCAATGGCTGCCGCTGCTAAAAAACTTGGCAAACCCCACGCAGCGACCGAGATGTTGGCGTTATTAAAATCAGTTAGCGCTAAGTAATTAGGAGTGATCACAAGATGCCATTTAAAATCAATCGTGACAAATCAAATCGCCACGTTGCCGTAACGCCTTGGGAAAAGTATCAGTCTCAAGAAGCACAACGGGTACAAAAAAAGCCGGGCCGAGTGCAGCGAATCGGTGCGAAATTACCACGGTTGAAACAGCAAAAACAACGCCGACTAGCCCAACGAATGGGGCTGTTGATTGGAATTTTTGTGGTAATCTTGTTGATCAGTGGTTATTTTGTGAGTCCGCTGAGCCATATTGGGCAGGTGACAGTCAACGGCAATCAGGCGATGTCCAAAAAACAAGTGCTTAAGATGACTGGTTTGCACCATGGCGATTCGATCTATAAAGTGATAGGTCGAGAGCAAAAATTAGCCAAACAAATCAAGTCGGATAACGTTCGGGTTCAACAGATTCGCTTTAGCGTCAAACACTTGAATCATCTGACAATCCAACTTAAAGAATACCCAACAGCAGGTTTTGTACCAGCTAATGGGTATTACCGGGTGGCACTCACAAGTGGCGTTGTCTCAAATGAAAAACAGCAACAACCATCCGGTAACTATCCAGTTTACGATAAATTTAAGTCCAAGACACAGTTGGCTAAAATGATTCGCCAGTACGCCAAACTATCACAAAACATCCAGACGGGCATCTCAGAAATTCAATTTTCACCAACGAAAGCCAATCCTGGACGGGTCCATCTGTATATGAATGACGGCAACGAGGTCTACGCCAGTTTGAGCACTTTTGCCAGTAAAATGGCCTATTATCCAAGTATCGCCGCCAAAATGACACACAAGGGAATTATTAATTTAGAAGTTGGGGCTTATTCATATTCTTTCTAAACGGTGTCAACACCCCCAGCAATCCGGGGTTGGTTTTTAACTAAATCAAGAAAGCGCCTAATTCCGCAATCTGTCGGCAATTATGCCTTTTTTATGACAGTCAATTTGTGGTAAACTGGAAAGTAAAATAGGATTATTTTTTACGGGAATTCATTAAATCGAAATCAGAGGAGGCTCCTGCAATAATGGATACTTCAGGCATGTATGTAGGACTTGATATCGGGACAACCTCAATCAAAGTCATCGTAGCAGAGTATTTAGAGGGACAACTCAACGTGTTGGGGGTTGGTAACGAACGCTCAGCTGGCTTGAGTCGTGGTGTCATCGTCGATATTGATAAAGCAAGTGAAGCAATTAAACGGGCTGTTAAAACAGCTGAAGAGAAGGCTAGCATTCAGATTCATGATGTGATTGTTGGCATCTCGGCTAATAAATTAAAAATTGAACCAGTAAGTGGCATGGTTGCAATTGGTGATCAGGCTAGAGAAATCACAGATCAAGATGTGCGTGACGTCGCTGCCGCTGCAATCATTCAAAACTTACCGCCGGAGCGTGAAATCATTAATTTAGTTCCAGACGAATTTATCGTTGATGGTTTTGATGGTATCAAGGATCCGCGGTCAATGGTTGGTGTTCGTCTTGAGATGAACGGCATGTTGTTTACTGGTCCAAAAACAATCGTACATAATACCAAAAAAGCGGTAGAACAAGCGGGGCTCAACCCGCAACTCGCCGTGGTGAGTCCGATTGCGCAAGGTTTAAGCATCCTTAGCGATGGTGAACAAGACTTCGGAACGGTGTTGTTGGATCTTGGCGGTGGTCAAACGACGGCTGCTGTGATTCATGACCACCGACTGAAGTATGCGGAAGTTGACCCTGAGGGTGGCGACTATATCACCAAAGATATTTCGGTGGTCTTAAACACGTCACTTGAAAACGCCGAAAAACTCAAACGCAACTACGGGTTTGCTGATTCAACACGTGCTTCGGAGGATAATTCTTTTCCAGTGGACGTGGTTGGTCAAAGTCGGCCAACCGATATCTCAGAGCAATACTTGGCTGAAATTATCGAAGCAAGGTTGCTACAGATTTTTGATAAACTGAAGGCACAACTCGCGGCAACTAATGCGCTGACACTGCCTGGTGGTATTGTTTTGACAGGTGGCGTTGCCGCGCTACCAGGAATTAGTGATTTGGTCAAAGAGGCTTTTGACGTGACGGTTCGTGTGTCGATTCCGGATCAGATGGGATTACGTCATCCGTCATTTACACAGGCACTGTCACTGGTCAACTACCGTGGCAAAATGAGTGAAGTTGATTTACTTGTCCAGTCTGCGGTCACGGGTAACCAACAGTTAGCGACTCACGTCGTCAAACAAGTTGCCCCACAGCCGGCTGAGAGTCAGCCAACACCTGAGCGCCCTAGAACTACTGAAACAAGGACAAAACAACCGAAAAAACGCGGTCAAGGGATTAAGAAATTTTTCAGCGATTTCTTTGATTAGCCAGATAACTGGAGGGATTTGAAATGGAATTTTCGTTAGATTCAACACAAAACCGAGGCGCCAACATTAAAGTGATTGGTGTTGGTGGTGGTGGCGGTAATGCCGTTAACCGGATGATTACAGAAGATGTTAAAGGCGTCGAGTTTATCGTTGCAAACACTGATGTACAAGCACTTGAAGCTTCTAAAGCTGAGACTAAGATTCAGTTAGGACCCAAGTTGACCCGCGGCTTAGGTGCTGGGTCTAACCCTGAGATCGGTTCGAAGGCTGCTCAAGAAAGCGAAGAACAAATCAGCGAGGCACTATCAGGTGCAGATATGGTTTTCGTGACGGCCGGCATGGGCGGCGGTACTGGTAATGGTGCTGCACCTGTTGTTGCCAAGTTAGCTAAGGAACAAGGCGCACTAACGGTTGGGGTAGTGACCCGACCATTTACGTTCGAAGGCCCAAAGCGTTCACGGTTTGCGGCTGAGGGTGTGGCCGCAATGAAGGAAAACGTTGATACGTTGATCGTCATTGCCAACAACCGCCTCTTGGAAATTGTTGACAAGAAGACGCCGATGATGGAAGCATTCCAAGAAGCCGATAACGTCTTACGTCAAGGTGTGCAAGGTATCTCAGACTTAATCACTAGTCCTGGTTACGTTAACTTGGATTTCGCCGATGTGAAGACCGTGATGCAAGATCAAGGCTCTGCTTTAATGGGTATTGGTTCTGCTAATGGCGAAAACCGGACAGAAGATGCCACCAAGAAAGCTATCTCATCACCATTGCTTGAGGTTTCAATCGATGGTGCCGAACAAGTCTTACTTAATATTACGGGTGGTCCCGACTTATCATTATTTGAAGCACAGGCTGCTTCAGAAATCGTGTCACAGGCTGCCACCAGCGACGTTAACATTATTTTTGGGACGTCAATTGATGAGAACTTGGGCGATGAGGTTCGAGTTACTGTTATTGCAACTGGTATCGATAAGAAAAACAGGGATGGTAAGGCACCAGAACGTCGAAGTGTAGAAACTGGCAGAGATACCCGAATTGATCAGCCTGATACTTTCGGCACAACTGGCGAGCAGCCGGCCAAGCCGCTGGAACGACGAGACCGGACAGAATTTGACGGCGTTTCAAAACCAGATTTCAGTGTCTTTAACAACGACGATGATTCAGCTAATCAAACCAGTGATGATTCAGGGCTTGATACACCACCGTTTTTCAAACACCGTCGTAAAAACGACTAAGCAAGTATGGTAACGAGCCATCCGACAGAAGGGAGCGTTAATCATGGGTAAGTTTAGTATGAGCAGATTTTTTGGTGTTGATGAATATGATAATGACGCCGAAGCGCCCCAACATGAACGTGAACAAGTTGCCGAAAAGCCGGAAACGGCTACGAGACGGGTACACCATGATTCAAATAAGGTCGTGTCATTGAATGCGCCACGGCCATCGGTTAATAAAATTGCGTTATTTGAGCCTCGACTTTATGCTGACGTTCAAGAGATTGCAAGTCAGTTACTGAATCAACAAGCAGTAATTGTTAACTTTGCACGAATTGATGACGCCACTGGTCGCCGAATTGTTGATTTTCTTACTGGAACGGTGTTTGCCATTGATGGTGACATTGAACGAGTGGGCGATGCCATTTTCTTGTGCACCCCCAAAAACTTTGAGGTGAGCGGTGATTTGTCAGCCAGCTTGGGTGACAAGCTTAAATAAGGAGTGAGTCTTTGATCGCATTTATTAGTTTTGTGTTTTGGTTACTCGGCAAATTACTAGATCTTTATATCCTAGCAATTGTCGTGTACGCTTTAATGAGTTGGTTCCCAGGCGCCTATCAAACCAAGTTAGGCCAACTACTGGGTGCCATCGTTGAACCGTTTCAACGTTGGTTTAACTTTGCATCAATCGGTATGATTGGCTTTGCACCAGTCGTTGCAATTTTTGTCCTCGGCATTGTGCGGAGCGGTTTAGTTTATCTTGAACAAATTATTTTTCACCTCATGGGTGTTATGTAGGAGGAGTTGACGTTGGCTGATCACATCACGCAGCATTTTCGCGGTGAAGAAGCACCGTTTGTTGAAAGTGCCACGGGTTTTATCCAACAGGCCAGTGATGAATATCGGCCGATTTTAACCCACTTTTTAAATCCACGGCAGCAATATATCTTGTCGACACTGGTTAACCGTGATTCTGATTTGAAGATTGCTTTTAATGGCGGTTATCCAGGTGCTGAGATGTGTCGCGGCATGATTTATCCCGCTTATTTTGATGAGGCAAGCTTGGATTTTGAACTGAATTTATTTGAAGTTGACTATCCAGTGAAGTTTACGGATCTTCAACATGGCCAAATTCTAGGGTCCATGCTTGGTGCGGGAATAGATCGAGAAGTCCTCGGCGATATCATTACCGATGGCATCAGGTGGCAAGTTTTTACCACTGAAGATATGAGCCGCTATATTGCTTCACAGGTGGATCGGATGGGCAAAATTAAGGTGCGTTTAAAGACAATTGATTTAGACGAACATCTTTTTCCCCTCAACGCCTGGGAAGAAGAGAGTACCACACTTTCTTCTACGCGGCTCGACAACGTGGTGGCAACTGGATTTCATCTTTCAAGACACCACGCCAAGGAACTAATTGAAGCTGGTCGGATTCAGCTTAACTGGAACGTTTTTGAGCGACCGGACTATCAATTAGCCTTTCAGGATGTGATTTCCGTACGCGGTTTCGGCCGGGTACGTTTAACAAGTGTCAACGGTGTGACCAAGAAGGATAAGTTAAAAGTCACGCTGTCAGTCTTACACAAATAGTGTAAATGGGGAGGAACGAGCTATGGTACTTAGCCCACTGGATATTCATAATAAAGAGTTTTCATCAAAGTTACGGGGATACAACGTTGATGAGGTTAACGATTTTCTTGAACAGATCATCAAGGATTATCAAATTACCTTAGATCAAAACAAGACGCTGACGGATCAATTGGCAGCTGATGAAGAAAAACTCAAGTATTTTAACGACCTGAAGGATTCTTTGAACCAATCAATTATTGTTGCGCAAGAGGCTGCGGATAAAGTTCGTGCTAACTCTCAAAAAGAAGCTGAAATCATTAACCGTGAGGCCCAAAAGCAAGCCAACGACACGATCAGTGAAGCCACCAAAAAGGCTAACCAGCTGATTCAAGAAGCTTCTAAACGGGCTCAAAACCTTGCCGTTGAAACGGATGATCTTAAGAAGAGCACGCGGGTCTTTCGTCAACGTTTACAAGTTATGCTTGAAAGCCAGTTAGAAGAAATTAAGAGTGATAATTGGAACAACCTCTTAAAGGACGACGGTACTTCCACATATGCCGAGATTCAAAAGGCAATTGAGGAAAACAAGCTTGACAATGAGAATGATGATGGCGTAAACTCAGAATCACAAGTAACTGATGAAGATCAACCCGCTAAGGAGATTTACGACGCAGATCAACCCGTTGATCCGGACCATGATCAAACCATGGAAACTGTCGTTATTTTCCCCGATGACGAGAAAAAGTAGTCAGCTACTCAATAATTTAAGCGTAGAGAGAATAGAAAGACTTGTGAGACGTTTTAGAGAGCCAGCGATTTGGTGAGAAGCTGGTAACCACTGTCACATTTCAGATCATCTTTCAGCTGTTCGTTCGAGATGTAGGGCGGGCCGGTTCGACACCGTTATCGGTTATGATAAGTATGTTTATTTTAAAATTGGGTGGTACCACGAAGACTTCGTCCCTTGAGATGAGGTCTTTTTTTGTACCAGTCAAAAATCAAGGAGGGACCCAAATGCGGGTAAAAGACACGTTAAACTTAGGCAAAACTAAGTTTAAGATGCGCGGTAACTTACCAGTCAAAGAAGCTGAACGTCAAAAGGCTTGGGCTGATAACGATGTGTATCAATTAAGACAAAAATTGAACGAAGGTAAACCAACGTTTATCTTACATGATGGCCCACCATATGCGAATGGTGACATCCATATGGGCCACGCGTTAAACAAAATTTCAAAGGACTTTATCGTTCGATACAAGTCAATGAACGGTTTTCGCGCCCCTTACGTCCCTGGTTGGGACACCCATGGTTTACCAATCGAACAAAAGCTCACACAGCAGGGGTATGACCGTAAGAAAATGTCCACCACTGAATTCCGTAAGCTTTGTCGTCAATATGCGTTAGAACAAGTTGACCGACAACGTGAAGAATTCAAGCGCTTAGGTGTCGCAGGTGACTGGGACAACCCATATTTGACCCTGAAGCCAGAATTCGAAGCCCAAGAAGTACGGGTATTTGGTGCTTTTGCCAAACGCGGCTTGATTTTTAAGGGTAAGAAGCCCGTCTTTTGGTCATGGTCATCTGAATCGGCAATGGCTGAAGCCGAAGTTGAATACCATGATGTGACCTCACCATCCGCTTTTTATGGTGAACAAGTGGTTGATGGTAAGGGTGTTTTGGAAAATGGCTCTACATACATGGTGGTCTGGACTACCACACCATGGACGATTCCAGCTTCCGAAGGGATCACGATTGATGCCGGGTTTAACTATTCAGTTGTCCAACCAAAAGGTGATGATCGTAAGTTTGTTTTAGCAACTGAATTGGTTGCTGATTGTGCCGAAAAGTTTGGTTGGGAAGACGTCCAAACTTTAAAGACGGTGAAGGGTCAAGAATTAGAAAACGTGTTGACGCAACATCCATTTTATCCAGACCGTCAATTAGTCACAATGCTTGGTGACTTTGTGACCTTGGATGCTGGGACGGGTCTTGTTCATACCGCGCCAGGTTTTGGTGAAGATGACTTTTACGTTGGTCAAAAGTATGGTTTGGACATTTTAGTACCTGTTGACGATAAGGGTTATATGACCAGTGAAGCCGGTCCAGATTTTGAAGGCGTCTTTTATGATGATGCCAACCAAATTTCATTGGACAAGCTGAAGGCGGCCGGCCTGTTGTTGGATTACATGCCTTACGAGCATAGTTATCCATTTGACTGGCGCACTAAAAAACCGGTTATTTTCCGGGCCACTCCACAATGGTTTGCTTCTGTTGATAAGATGCGTGATGAAATTTTAGCAGCCATTGACGATGTTACGTTCTATCCATCATGGGGCAAAAAGCGCCTCCACAACATGATTCGTGACCGTGGCGACTGGGTGATCTCACGTCAACGGGTTTGGGGTGTACCGCTGCCAATCTTCTACGGTGAAGATGGTGAAGCAATTATTACACCAGAAACAATCGAACACGTTGCCCAATTGTTTGAGAAGTACGGTTCAGACGTTTGGTTTGATCGTGAAGCCAAGGATTTATTACCAGATGGTTTTACCTCACCACATTCACCAAACGGTCAATTCACCAAAGAGACCGACATCATGGATGTTTGGTTTGATTCAGGTTCTTCTCACCAAGGGGTCTTGGTTGAACGTCCTGAACTTGAGTATCCAGCCGATATGTACCTTGAAGGCTCTGACCAGTATCGTGGCTGGTTTAACTCTAGTTTGATCACTAGTGTTGCTGTTTCAGGCCACGCCCCTTACAAGAGCGTCGTTTCACAAGGCTTCACACTTGATGGTGAGGGCCACAAGATGAGTAAGTCGTTGGGCAACACCATTGCGCCAGCAGAGGTCATTAAGCAAATGGGGGCCGAAATCGTCCGGTTGTGGGTTGCTTCCGTTGATAGTAGTGCGGACGTTCGTGTTTCAATCGAAGCCTTTACCAAGATTTCAGACTCATACAAAAAGATTCGTAACACGATGCGTTATATGCTTGCCAACACAAGTGACTTTGACCCCAAGACTAACGCCGTGCCTGTAGACGATTTGGCATCCGCTGATAAGTACATGCTTGCTCAGTTTAACCAATTCGTTGAAAGCGTGAAGGGCCACTACGATCAATATGATTTCTTGGATATCTACAAGGAATTAATGAACTTTGTGATTTCTGACTTGTCAGCGTTCTACTTGGACTTTGCCAAGGATATTTTATACATCGATGCCCAAGATAGTCATTCACGGCGCTCGATGCAAACGGTCTTGTATACGATTGCGGTTGGTTTAACGAAGCTTTTAACCCCAATTTTGCCACATACAACTGAAGAAATTTGGCCATTCCTCAAGGAAACTGAAGATTACGTTCAATTAGCTGAAATGCCAGCGGCTGAACACTTCGAAGGTGAAGCACAACTGGTTGCAAACTGGGATGCTTTCATGGCCATGAGAAGTGACGTCTTGAAATCACTTGAAGAAGCGCGTGACCAAAAACTAATTGGTAAGGCTTCTGAAGCCAAGTTGGGGCTTTATCTTGATGATAAACATGACGAACTATTAAACAGTTTGAATACTGATGTTCGTCAAGTTCTGATGGTTTCAGGCCTAGCCACGGCATCGTTGAATGACGCACCAGCTGAAGCTGAAAACTACAACGATGGTGTTGCAGTTACCGTTGCTAAAGCTGATGGTGAAGTTTGTGATCGTTGCCGGATGACCCGTGAGGACGTGGGTGAAGATTCAGCTTACCCTCACTTCTGCGGTCGTTGTGCGAAGATTGTTCGCGAAAACTTCCCGGAAACGGTCGACAGTGAATTTGAGGACTACGAAGCTTAAATTTTGGTCTTAAATCGGTGACACGTTGCGTGCAACTTGATTTAACGTACCAAGCTAGTTTAAAATGATGATTGAGTATTTTTATAATAGTGCTTGATTGTCGTAACTAACCAAATGTAAAGTAGGTTCGAAACGACGGTTTTGAACCTACTTTTTTTAATGACTGAGGTGAGAACGTGATAAAGGGAACGGTAGAACGATACAATGAACAAAACGGCTTTGGCTTTATTAAATCTGAAGCGGGTGAAAAAGTGTTTGTCCATTATACTGGTATCGAAATGGCGGGTTTTAAAAAATTAACACCTGGTCAAAAAGTGCAGTTTGTGATTGTTGAAGGCCAAAAGGGGCCACAAGCTGCACGTGTTCGAGCAATCAATGAAACAGCTTCAACATCAACTGACGACTAATGGAGATGGGAGGCCAATCATGACGTTAGAAGAGAAGGTTATTGGTCATGAACCAATTTATGATGGCGCCATTATTAATGTTGAACGCCAAACGGTGAAGTTACCAAACGGTGAAACGGCCCATCGGGATATTGTGCACCATTCAGGAGCGGTGGCCGTGTTGGCAATCACTGATGATCAAAAGATGATCTTAGTTAAGCAGTGGCGCGCGCCAATTGCTGCGACTACATTAGAAATACCGGCGGGAAAGCTAGACGAACGTGATCAAAATGATCCGGCACACGCAGCCATGCGTGAACTTAACGAAGAAATTCGGTTGAAAACGGATCACTTAACCAAATTGGCCGGCTTTTATTCCTCAGTTGGGTTTTCAGATGAGTATATGACCCTCTATTTAGCGACTGATTTAACGCCGGTCGATCGGGCTCTGCCACGAGATCAGGGTGAAAACCTTGATATTAAAGCATATTCCTTAGACGAACTTAAAAACATGATTGCTGCCGGCGAAATTGCGGATGCTAAGACCATCATGGCTGTTTGGCAATTCGAAATTTTACAATTGCAAAAGTAGGTGACCAATATCGCATTACACGATGATCAACAACCAACCGATGAACGAGATCAACCATTAAGTCGATCCGCTTATCGACAACAACAACGGCAAGAACAGGTCGACTTTGATAAGCGCGATAAACAGCGACTTAGAGCTGAAAAGCGTTATGCAAAACAACACAGTGAGCCGACGTACGATGAGGCGACTCAAACCAGCCTGACTGAAGCTAAAATAGCCCGCTTAAAGTACCGTTTAAATTGGACGATTTTTGGGCTGAGCGCTGGGATTATTATTGTTTTTTTGATTTTATTTTTTGTTGAATTTTAACTAATCTGAATTATGAAGTGAGGACAATTGAATGAAGTACGGTATTTTATGTGCCATGGATGAAGAGATTGAAACCCTGCATCGGGCGTTGCAACAACCTAAAGAAACTAATATTTCAGGTGTTTCTTTTTACGAGGGCACCATTAGCGGTGCGGAAGTCGTTTTAGTCCGTTCTGGTATTGGTAAGGTGCAAGCAGGATTAACGACGGCCTTATTGATCACGCAATTCAAGGTGGATGTGGTGATCAATTCTGGTTCAGCAGGTGGAATTGGTGAAGGCTTACACGTTGGTGACGTTGTGTTGTCGACGCAAACGGCCTACCATGACGTGGATGCGCGTGCGTTTGATTACGTTTACGGTCAATTACCTGGTCAACCAGCTCGATTTGATGCCGATCTTAAGTGGGTTGACCGAATTGAGCAGGCTGCCAAAAGCACTGGACTGACGGTCAAAAAAGGATTGATTGTGTCTGGTGACCAGTTCATTGCCAGCTCAGAGGCGGTTGACGCAATTTTAGCGCATTTTCCTGATGCACTTTCAAGTGAAATGGAAGGCGCCGCGGTCGGACAAGTTGCGCATCAATTCAAGACCCCATACGTGGTAGTTCGCGCCATGTCCGACGTTGGCGATGAGAATGCCGGTGTCAGTTTTGACGACTTTATTATCGAGGCAGGTAAACGTTCCGCACAAATGTTATTGGCGTTATTTGCTGCATAAGGTTGTAAACAAGGAGTTAGAAAAGTGAAAGAAATCTATTTAGACAACGCTGCAACAACCCCAATCTCAAGTGAAGTATTGGCTGAGATGACGGACAAGTTGCAAAACGTTTACGGTAATGCATCGACGTTGTATGGCTTAGGTCGTGAGGCACATACAATCTTGGAAAATAGTCGGCACACGATTGCGCAGAGTTTAAATGCCGATGACGACGAGATTATTTTTACCAGTGGTGGGACCGAAAGTGATAACACCGCAGTGATTCAAACGGCGTTATCAAGACAATCATTGGGTAAACATATTATTACCACGGCAATTGAACACGAAGCCATCCTAAAACCACTTCACTACCTCGAAACGTTGGGGTTTGAAGTCACCTATCTTCCAGTTGATGAAACTGGCGAGATTAGTTTGGCTGATTTTAAGGACGCGCTGCGTGATGATACCATCTTAGTGACAATTATGATGGGCAATAATGAGGTTGGGAGTCGGATGCCAATTCATGAAATTGGTGAAATTCTCAAGGATCATCAAGCTTGGTTCCATACGGATGCTGTTCAGGCGTATGGCTTATTAGATATTGATGTTAAACGTGACCATATCGATATGCTGTCAACGTCTGCCCATAAAATTAACGGGCCAAAAATGGTCGGCTTTTTGTACCGGCGAACTGGCGTGAACTTTCCAAGCTTCCTAAAGGGCGGTGACCAAGAAGAAAAACGTCGAGCCGGGACAGAAAACATTCCGGGTATCGCCGGCTTTGCAGCAGCTGTTCAGACAATTACGCCTGAAGAAAAAGTCCATCGTCAGGATAAGTATGCGCAATACAAGCAACAGATCATTGATGGTCTAACGCAAAAGGGCGTGCCGTTTGCCGTCAATGGGTCGTTAAAGGCAGATAACCTGCAGCACGTGCTTAACATTTGGATCAAAGGCGTTTCAACGTACGTGATGCAAACCAATCTTGATTTGGCAGGAATTGCGGTTTCCGGTGGTTCTGCATGTACCGCTGGTTCAATTGAACCAAGCCACGTGTTGACCGCGATGTTTGGTTCAGATAGTCCACGGATATCTGAATCAATTCGAATTAGTTTTGGTCGGTATACTACGGAAGACGACGTTGAAGCACTGGTCGATAACATTGCAAAAATTGTCTCGCGGGTAAAAGCGCGCAGTGAGGTGAACTAACATGGCATTTGATAAAACAACCAAACTTTTAGGTGATCAACAAGCTTACACAATTAGTCAGCAAATTAAAAAATTTTCACTGAAAGACGTTGGCTTCCAGGAAACTAAAAATGGCAATTTCATCTTAAAACGGTCACTTGATCCAAGTTCTCCATACAATGCTGCAGTCGAGTTAAAAGTAACGGTTAATTCGGATCTGAACGGCTTTAAGTTTGCCGCGCTAGCTGCTAATGGCATGCGCGAAGTCAATATTTTTAAGATGGAAAAATCAGCAGCTTACTTGGAACAATTCCACTACATCATGGCCACTTTAAGTGACCGTGAGATTATCGAACCGGTCCAAGCGTAATGCTGTGAGTATCATCACTTGCATTCGCTTCTAGACCCGTGTAATATCATTTATACTGGATTTTTGCGACCTTCAACTCGTGGATTCTCCAGAATCTGTTATGAAGTGATGGTGATTTTATGCAAGACAATAGCCATACGAGAGTGGTTGTCGGCATGAGTGGCGGGGGTGACTCGTCAGTTGTCGCACTACGCTTGAAGCAACAAGGCTATGACGTTGTTGGTGTGTTCATGAAAAACTGGGACGACACTGACGAAAACGGCGTATGTACAGCTACCGAGGATTACAAAGACGTCGCTAAAGTTGCTGCGAAGATTGGGATTCCTTATTATTCAGTTAACTTCGAAAAGGAGTATTGGGACCGGGTCTTTACTTATTTCTTAGATGAGTACAAGAAGGGCCGGACGCCTAACCCAGACGTTATCTGCAATAAGGAGATCAAGTTCAAGGCTTTCTTGGATTATGCTTTAGATCTTGGTGCTGATTACATTGCAACTGGCCACTACGCGCAGTTGAACCGAGACGCAGATGGTCACATGCACTTGATGCGTTCCGTGGATACTAACAAGGACCAGACTTACTTCTTGAGTCAGCTTTCAACCGAGCAGCTTGACCGCGTGATGTTCCCAATTGGCGACATTACGAAGCCAGAGGTGCGTCAGATTGCTGAAGAGGCCGGTTTAGCGACCGCCCACAAGAAGGACTCCGTTGGCATTTGCTTCATCGGCGAAAAGAACTTTAAGAGTTTCTTAGGTCAATACTTACCAGCAACGCCTGGTAAGATGATGACGGTCGATGGTGATATCAAGGGCGATCATGCTGGGTTAATGTATTACACGATTGGCCAGCGTCGCGGTCTTGGTATCGGTGGCGATGGTGAGGATAATGAGCCATGGTTTGTGATCGGTAAGGACTTGAAGAAGAACATTTTGTACGTTGGTAAGGGTTATCATAATGAGCACCTTTACGCCACGCACCTTGATGCTTCTGATATTCACTGGGTCAACACCATTGATCGTGGCCAAGATTTTCACTGTACAGCTAAGTTCCGGTACCGTCAGGTGGATACTGGCGTAACGGTTCACTTGTCTGATGATGGTCAAAAGGTAACGGTTGAGTTTGATGACCCAGTGCGTGCAATCACACCAGGTCAGGCCGTTGTCTTTTATGACGGTGCTGAGTGCTTAGGTAGTGCCATTATCGATGCTGCTTACAGCAAGAGTCGTCAATTACAGTACGTTTAAATTGTAGTCAACTGAATGGGGTTTGCTTTTAACCTATTCAATATATCGGGTCCTGAGATTTTAATTTAAAATCTCGGGACTTTTTTTGTTCGATTTTGTGCGCCCATTGATTGAATATTGGTGACGAACTATGTGACACTGACTTGAAAACCTGTCATAATAGAAATGATTTCAAAATTTTGAGAGAAATAATTATCAAGACGTCAGCATATTGTCAGTAGTGAGGGATTAGATTGAAACTATATTTTTTAAGACACGGCAAAACCCAATGGAACCTAGAATCTCGGTATCAAGGTGCGGGTGGTGATTCACCATTGTTGCCGCAAAGTTATGATGAAATCCGCCAGGCGGGTACCTATTTGAGCCAGATTCAATTTGCACACATTTTTGCGAGCCCAATTAAACGAGCCCGCGATACTGCATTGACGGTTCGACAAAGTTTACCTGGACAGCCCACACTTAGCCTGCTCAGTCGACTAGAAGAGTTTCATTTAGGTCGCATGGAAGGGATGCTTTTTAAGGAAGCCCAAGCTACTTTTCCGAAAGAGTTTGACGCTTTTAGGAATGCACCAGCCGATTATCGACCAGTTCAAATTGGTGGTGAGAGCTTTCAGGAGTTGATTGACCGCATGACACCCGCTATTTTAAACATTGTGCGCCAATACCCGGCACCAGACCAAAACGTTTTGATTGTTAGTCATGGTGCGGCTTTGAACGCAGAAATTAACGCCTTACTTGAAACACCATTAGCGCACTTACGGGACCGTGGCGGGCTCAGCAATACGTCAACGACCATCTTGGAAACCACGGATCTGGGTCAGCATTTTAACCTAATCGCGTGGAACAAGACCGATTATTTAAAACGACAACTTGATGCAACGGATACAATTTAATGAGGTGAAATTATGACACAGCAACCGCAAGCGGGAAATGACGTTAAAAAGGCTGAACGGGATGCGAAACAAAAACAATCTGAGGCGGTTTTACACCGACTCGTGCAAGAAATCGATGACAATCCGGATGATTATCATACTTACTACGATTTAGGCGCACTCTTAGTTAATCTAAAGAGTTATACCCAAGCAGAAGAACTGCTGGTAAAAGCACTCGGTCTGTTTGCTGACAAGAGTCGGCAAGCTAAGGACACGCTAACGTACGGTCTTGGCAATGTATACTATGAAGCTGGGGAATATCAAAAAGCCATCGAACAATTTAATCAGGTGAAGGACACTAAGCTTAAGAGCGATGCCTATTTGATGTTAGCTCAGAGTTACATGGGGAATAACGATCATAAAACGGCGCTGGCTTTTGCTTTAACGGCTGCTCAAAATCGCCAACAAGATCCTCAGGTCAATCAGTTAATCGCGGATAATCTGTTAGCTGTTGGAAGTTTTAAAGACGCGACCACCTACTACGATAAGGTGTTAGCCAGTGACCCGAAAAACGGGCGTGCTCAGTTTGACCGAGGGATTTGTGCGGTTGTGCTAGGAGTGGATGCCACCAAGTATTTTGAGGCGGCTAAAAAACTTGATCGTGATTATTACGACAAGGGTCAGTCACGGTTGACTGATATTCAAAACCTATTACTCAAACCAAAAAATACGACGAAAAGTGACCAGTAGAAAGCGGGTGTACCAGCTTGGCCAGTGAAACAATTGACTTATTTGACGCTCAACCGCAGCCACAGCAACCATACTTGGTTGGTCAAGTGGTTGCCACTTTTTTTGAAAGTCCAGACAGTTTTTATAAAGTATTGTTGGTGAAAGTTTCGGCTACCAATCTCGATTGGCATGGTGATGAAATTGTCGTGACTGGTAATTTTGCGGATGTCACTGAGGAAATGCCCTATCGTTTTTTCGGCCAATTAGTCGATCATCCAAAGTACGGCCAACAGTTTCAGGCGGCTAATTATCAAAATGAGGCACCGACGACTAAGGAAGGCATTGTGGCATACTTATCAGGTGATGATTTTCCAGGGCTGGGGAAAAAGACGGCTGAAAAGATTGTTGCCTTACTAGGTTTGACGGCAATTGATCAGATTAATCAGGATCCATCGGTACTAGATCCGTTGGGACTAAAGGCCTCGGTCAAGCAAAGCTTAATTGATAATTTAGCCAGTAATAATGGGGTTGAACAAATCATTATTGGTTTGAATGGTTATGGGTTTGGTAGCCGCATGGCCAGTGCCATCTTTGAAAGGTATAAAGAACGTACGCTTCAAGTCATCCAAGAAAATCCCTATCAGTTAGTTGAAGATATTAATGGTGTTAGCTTCAAACGAGCAGATCAAATCGCCGAGCAACTTGGGATTGAAGCCTTGTCCCCACAACGGTTGCAAGCCGGTCTTTTGCAGGCCCTAAACGAGTTGGCAATGTCTGAAGGCAACACCTACACGACGGCAGAGCCGCTATTAAAGAGCACGATTCATATTTTGCAAGAGAGTCGAAACGTTGCAGTAGCACCACAAGCTGTTGCTGATCAGCTATTAGAGCTTGGCAAGGCACAAAAAGTGGTTGGTGAAGGCAACCGCATCTTTTTGAAACAATTATACGATGCGGAGTGGCAGGCAGCTGAGCACCTTAATCGACTGGCTAATTCAGAACAAGTGAAGCAATTTGACGACGAAACGCTGACTAAAAAAATGCGCATTGTCGAACGGAACTTGGGCATTACGTATGATCAATCTCAAGAAGATGCCATTTTAAACGCAATCCAGTCACCGCTGTTTCTGTTGACTGGTGGTCCCGGAACCGGGAAGACCACGATTATTAACGGTATTGTCAATTTGTATGCGAAATTACATGATTTGTCATTAGATATCAACCAGTATAAGGACAAACCATTTCCGATTTTATTGGCCGCACCAACTGGGCGGGCAGCGAAGCGGATGAGTGAAACGACTGGTTTGCCAGCCAGTACCATTCACCGGTTACTTGGCTTAACTGGTCGTGAAAGTAACGATGAAGCGGCTGCTAAGGACTTAGAGGGCTCACTTTTGATTATCGATGAGATGTCAATGGTCGATATCTTCTTATTTAGAACCTTGCTACGCGCAATTCCTGATACCATGCAGATTGTCTTTGTGGGCGATAAGGACCAGTTGCCCTCAGTCGGTCCCGGACAAGTATTTTACGATTTGTTACGCAGTCACCGTGTCAACGCAATGGAATTAACGACGATCTACCGTCAAGGTAATGATTCTTCGATTATTCCACTCGCTCACGACATTAAAACCGGCAAGCTACCCGCTGACTTTACCCAAAATAAACCGGATCGTTCGTTCATCCAATGTAATGCGTTTCAAATGCCATCGGTGATTGAACAAATCATTGGTAAAGCGAAGGCCCGTGGCTTTTCGGCTGAGGACGTGCAAGTCTTAGCACCAATGTACCGAGGCCCAGCTGGAATTACGCGCCTCAATACGATTATTCAAGATATTATGAATCCATTGACTGCTACCCACAAAAAACAAGTTGAATTTCGGGATGAAAAATTTCGAATTGGCGATAAGGTTTTACATTTAGTGAACAGTCCGGAAAACAACGTTTTTAACGGTGATATTGGTGAAATTGTGGGGATTACTTTTGCTAAAGACAAGGGTAACTCGGATAAAGTCGATAAACTGACAGTTGCCTTTGATCAAACCGAGGTGACTTACCCACGAAACGAATGGGATAAGTTGACCCTGGCGTACTGTACGTCGATTCATAAGGCGCAGGGGAGTCAGTTCAAAATGGTGATTTTGCCGATGGTGATGCAGTTTTCACGCATGCTTCAGCGTAATTTGCTCTACACCGCCATCACTAGGGCCAAATCCACCCTGATTTTGCTTGGTGAACAACGTGCCTTTCAAGTCAGCGTTGAACGACAGTCAGTTAACCGCCAAACTGCGTTAGTCGATCGACTGACTGCTACAATCTCAGAAGTCGCTGAAAGTAACGTCTTAGCGTCACCGGATACCAGTGAAGCAACAGCCAAAGACGTAACGAACTTGGCATCTTCAGCGACAACGCCAAATGAAATAGATACGCCCCAAAAAGCAACGAAAACGGTTGAACAACCTGAAATACTCAATGATGGTATCCTGACAGCTGAGTTAATTAGTAGCGGTCAAATTGATCCAATGATTGGAATGGGAAAAGTGACGCCAAAGTCATTTACAATAAGTAACTCGGTAGTGTAATATTTAGACAGTATGTAACTGTAAACGAATTCCTGGAGGGTAAACATGTCAAATCAAAGTGAACCGAAACACCCGTTAAAGATGTTTGCATTAAACTCAAATCGACCACTGGCAGAAAAAATTGCTGCTGCGGCTGGTGTCCCACTTGGTAAAGCAACCATTAAACACTTTAGTGATGGTGAAATTGCGATTACTGTAGATGAAAGTATCCGTGGCGATGATGTGTTTTTGATTCAGTCAGTTTCTGATCCAGTGAATACCATGTTAATGGAACTTTTGATCATGGTTGATGCCGTTCGACGTGCCAGTGCGCATTCAATCACCGTGGTTATTCCTTATTACGGGTACTCTAGAGCTGACCGTAAGGCCCGTTCCCGCGAGCCAATTACGGCTAAGTTGATTGCGTCATTGCTGGAAGATGATGGTGTTGACCGGGTAGTTACCTTGGATTTACACGCTGCTCAATTACAAGGCTTCTTTGATATTCCAATGGATCATTTAGAAGCAACGCCACTGTTAGCCGGTTACTTTGTTGACCATGATTTAACCGATAATTTAGTGGTTGTTTCACCTGACCATGCGGGCGTCTCAAAGGCGCGGCGAATGGCTGATTTATTGCACGCACCACTGGCGATTATAGATAACCGTGACCCCAATAAATCAACCACTTCTGCCGACGCTGTAATTGGTTCAGTCGCTGGCAAAAATGCTATTTTAGTGGATGATATTATTGATACAGCCGTTCGCATTTCAATCTCGGCTCAAACGCTTAAGAACGCTGGTGCAAATGATATTTACGCGGTCGCAACACACCCAGTTTTCAGTCAAAACGCTGTTGAGCAGATGAAAGCCTCACCATTAAAAAAAGTGATCGTGACCGATTCAATTCAGTTGCCATCTGAAAAGCAGTTTGATAAAGTTGAAGTCATTTCAGTTGGTCACTTAATGGGTTCAGCAATTAGACAGATTTATACGGAACAGAGTGTTGGTAAACTGTTTGTTAAAGAAGAGTTAGATAACACTCAGGCATAAACGGGTGTTTTGGCGGTTGGGTTGGGAACCCAGTCGTTTCGGTAATCTTTTACGTTGAAGAGTCCAGTTTAGAACTTCAGCAGGAAAGGGATTGGTTATGATGGATACGGCGTTAGCACTTGCACAACAAGTTCGAAGTGGCAACGTGTCTTCACGTGAATTAGTGGAGACTGCTTTGCGACGGGTAGAAACACTGAACCCAGCACTTAATGCAGTGACGGCCGTACGCCAAGCGGCTGCAATACGTGAAGCTGAAAAGCTGGAAGATCACGGGCAGCCGTTTTTTGGTGTGCCGTTATTGATTAAGGGCTTAGGTCAATCATTAAGTGGCATGCCGGCTACGGCAGGGTCGAATTTACTGGCAGATCAAATTGCCACGCAGACTGATTTTTTTGTTCAACGTTTGCAGGCGGCAGGTTTTATTATTATTGGCGAAACAAACGTGCCGGAATTTGGGTTTAAGAACATTACCGACTCAAAATTGTACGGAGTCGCCCATAATCCGTGGCAGCTTGATTATTCACCTGGTGGATCGAGTGGTGGCTCAGCTGCGAGTGTGGCTGCTGGCATGGTGCCAATTGCAGCTGCCAGTGATGGTGGCGGGTCGATAAGAATTCCAGCTAGCTTTTCAGGCCTGATTGGTTTAAAACCAACTCGCGGTCGGGTGCCAGTTGGTCCGGGTGATTGGCGTTCTTGGCAGGGGGCAGCCATTAATTTTGCCTTAACCCGTTCGGTTGCCGATACCGCTGCCTTGCTTGATGCAATGCAAGTTGTTCAACCAGCTGCAGTCTTTCAAACGCCATTGATGACACCTAGCGCTTTGAGTCAACTGAACCAATTACCAGCCCACCTTAAAATTGCTTACAGTTTACAATCACCAGTCGGCACACCGGTTTCCAAAACAGCGATTGATGCTGTGTTGAACGCCGTCCGCTTTTTAAGTGATCAGGGCTTTGAAGTCGTTGAAGATCATCCTGATGTTGATGGTCGCGCGTTAATGGATAGTTATTACGTCATGAATGAAGGCGAAACGGCCGCCATGTTCGATGACCTTGCCACGGCGTTCAACCGGCCAATCACTGCTAGGGATGTCGAACCGCTAACTTGGGCATTAGGGATAACTGGCCGTCATATCAGTGCTGTGCAATATTCGCAGGCGTTAGCCTTGTGGGATCAAACCAGTTACCGATATGCACAATTTCACGAAAAATATCCACTGTATCTCACCCCAACAACTGCTGATACGGCACCATTGGCAAATGACCCACTCATTTCAGAAGCCCATGCCAAGCAGTTAGTGTCGATTGAGACGATGTCACCAAAAGAACAACAGCAACTTATTTTTGATCAATGGTTACCAGCTTTAACTCGGTCACCATTTACACAACAGGCCAATTTGACTGGTCAACCGGCCATTAGTCTGCCCACGAGCATTTCAGCAGGGGGGTTGCCAATGGGAATTCAATTCATGGCAACCAAGGGGAATGAACGTTTGTTACTACAAATCGCCAATTTATTTGAGCAATCACAATTACTAAAGATTAGGGATGGGGAACAATAACATGATAAAAAAATTGCTTTTAGGAGTTACGAGCATCGCACTAGCACTGACGCTCGTTGCGTGCGGTCAGTCCAAGAGTGGCACGAGCAAACAAATGGCAACAGATCAGACACTTAATCTAAGTACGACTGAGACAATTTCATCGTTAGATAATTCGTCAGCATCTGAGTCAGTCAGTTTAACGGCTTTGTATTCGACGAATGAAGGGCTATATCGACTTGGCAATAATTCAAAGATTGAAAACGCTTTGGCCACTCACACAACGGTTTCGAAGGATGGCCTCAAGTATACTTTCACGCTTCGTCAAAACGATAAGTGGAATGACGGTCAACCCGTCACCGCGAAAGATTTTGTCTATTCATGGCGTCGGACGGCCAATCCCAAAACGGCGGCTGGATACGCTTATCTGTTTGAGGGCATCAAAAACTTTGATGCTATTCAAAAGGGTAAAATGAGTCCGTCGAAACTGGGTGTCAGCGCACCAAGTAAAAATAAACTGGTTGTGACGCTTAGCGAACCGGTCCCTTATTTCAAACTACTTTTGGCCTTCCCGACGTTCTTCCCAGAACAACAGTCGGCTGTCACAAAGTATGGCAAGCAATACGGGACAACCAGTGCTAAGACGGCCAATAATGGTCCGTTTACGGTTAGTGGTTGGAACGGCACTAATAATACTTGGACTTTGAAGAAGAACTCGAACTATTGGGATAAAAAGCACGTTCATCTTAGCAAAATTAATTTCCAAGTAGTGAAGAGTCCAAGTACCGGTCTAAATCTGTACAACCAAAAGAAACTGGATGTGACGCCATTATCCGGAACGCAAGTCGCCAACTATACGAATAACGCCGGCTTTAGCAAGTTTGTTGGTGGTTCAATGATGTATTTGCAATTGAACCAAAAGCACGTCAAAGCACTTAAAAACCTGCAAATTCGGCAGGCACTATCACAAATTGTGAACAAAAACGCGTTGGCCACGAAGGTTCTCCGGGATGGTTCAACTGCGCCAAAGGGATTTGTGTCAACGAACTTTGTCCAAAATCCTAAGACAAAAGCGGACTTTGCTTCAGATGCTTATGTCAAGGCAGGCGTGGCTTATAATCCTACCCAGGCCAAGAAACTCTGGGCGCAGGGCTTAAAGCAAATTGGTCAAAAGAAAGTCACGTTAACGTTGCTTAGTGATGATACCGATCAAGCTAAAACAACCACTCAGTATCTACAAGATCAGTTTGAAAAGTTACCTGGATTGACCGTTAATATTGATAACGTGCCGAATAAAAACCGGCTAGCACGATCGGCGAGTGGTAATTTTGATTTGGTTGTGTCATCTTGGGGAGCAGACTTTGCCGACCCAATTAACTTCTTGAGTCTTGAAGAAACTGGCAATTCTACCAATAACGGCGGCTGGTCGAATAAAACCTATGATCAATTGATTAAGGCTTCGCAGACGACTAACGCCAATAACCCACAAAAGCGGTACCAAAACTTGGTCGATGCCGAAAAAGTGTTGATGCAAAATCAGGGTGTTATTCCATTGTATCAACCGGCAACGACTGAATTGTGGCGGCCTAACGTTCATGGCTACGTTTGGAATCCAGCTGGCATGAGCCGTGGTTATAAGAGTGTTTATATCACCAAGTAATGTTCAAACGTGGTGTGTATGCACCATGTCAATCATCAAAAAAGTAGCGAAGTTTTCAGGTTGGAAACTTCGCTACTTTTTTGATGATTTCAGTCAGTTTTTCAAGTCTTAAGTTGCTTCAAACTTTTTCTTGTTAGCAAGGTCGCCGTAATACCCTTGAATGCAACTGAACCGATTCGGATGATTTCATGGCTAACAAGTTGATCATTCAACTATCATGAAAATTAAAATAGAATGGCCGTGAAATTAACAGCGTGTTTTCAATCGCAATGGTGATGCTATGGTAGGTTAGGGACAAGTTTAGCAGTCATTTATTAAACAAAACGACTTACAAATTGTTCACAGCAAAATTGATGATTTTTTCAAACTTGGTTGAAAATATCGATATAATTATAGATTAATTTGAAATTTTTACTGAAACATGTTATACCTTAATAGTAGAAAATGAAAGCGATAACAATTTATATAATTCTTTCGAGAAGCAATCCCTTATCGCTGAAACTGGAGGATTTGGCATGAACTTTGAAGATTTACTTACTGAGCAACGAAATCGGCATTCCACCCACATCGATCAAGTGGATACGGATGACATGGTCGAGATTATTAATCGAGAGGACCAGCGGGTTGGCCGGTCTGTGCAAAAGCAATTGCCACAAATATCTGAAGCTATCAGCCTTGCCACTAAGCAGTTTGATGCTGGTGGTCGCTTAATTTATATTGGCGCTGGGACTTCTGGTCGACTGGGTGTTTTGGATGCGACTGAATTACGACCAACTTATGGTCTTGAAAAAAGTCAGACTTTTGGCATCATTGCTGGTGGTCCAGAGGCGATGTTTGATACCCTTGAAGGCGTGGAAGATTCTGCAGAATTAGGTGAGAAGGACCTTAAGAAAGTCAACTTAAGCCAAAAGGATATTGTCATCGGGATTGCTGCCAGTGGCGCCACTGCTTATACAGTGGCTGCATTAGATTATGCCAAACGCCAAGGTGCGTTAACCATTGCGGTGGCCTGTGTAACGGATAGTCCACTTGCTAAAAATGCAACGGTTGCAATTTGTCCAATCGTGGGCCCAGAAGTGATTACTGGGGCCACGCTCATGAAGGCCGGGACGGCACAAAAGATGGTTTTAAATATGGTTTCAAGTGGCATTATGATTCGTTCTGGTAAGGTTTATCAAAACTTGATGATTAACGTTGTGCCAACTAACGAGAAAACTAAGCGGCGGGCTAAGCGAATTATTGCAGCCGCAACTCAAACTTCAACCCTGGCGGCTGAACGAGCACTAGAACGGGCGGACAATAACGTACCATTGGCTATTTTATTGATTGAAACCAAGGGGACGATTGCTGAGGCTAAGGCATTACTCAAACAGTCTGGCGGTCATGTCAGTGATGCAGTTAAGCTAAGTTTAAAGGCTTAATTAGCGATTAAATAGGACGTGAATTAACTGAATAAGGGTACACATTGCGTCTGCCGAGTCTGCGTTTTCTCGATTCGGCAGACGCTTACTGTATCCGAATTGTAGTCATCCAATCATTCAATCACTAACGGTGAGCTCAATTGTTAGCTATCGATTGCGCTCGTCTGCGATTCTAACCCTTTTGCTCTTGACCCTTTTGCACTGAGCTTTTAGAATTGATAGGGTAAGACAAAGAGAGAAGAGGAATTGATTAATGTATACAGCAGATGAGAATCGTTATGACGGTCGGATGCCGATTCGCCGGGCTGGTAATAAGGGCCTTCAGTTACCAGCCGTTTCGTTTGGTATGTGGCATAGTTTTGGTGACGAAGCCAACTATAAAGATAGCGAAGAAGTCATTCTAAAGGCTTTTGATAGTGGCATTTTTAGCTATGATTTGGCCTATAATTACGGACCCGGATCAGGTGCGGCTGAACGTTTATTTGGCCAAATCTATCAGGCTAACCTCAAGGCCCATCGCGATGAATTGGTGATTACGACTAAGGCTGGTTTTCACATGTGGCCTGGACCATATGGTGAAATGAGCTCACGTAAAACGCTGATCAATGCCCTTGATAATAGTTTGACACGAATGGGGTTAGACTACGTTGATATCTTTTACAGTCACCGGTTTGATCCAAATACTGATCCCGAAGAAACTGCAGTGGCACTTGATAGTATCGTTCGGTCAGGCAAGGCGCTTTACGTTGGTATTTCAAATTACACGAACGCCCAAACTAAAGTAATATTGAAGACTTTCAAGGAACTTCATACACCATTTGTGGTTAATCAACTGTCATATAACATGCTTAACCGTGGTATCGAAGCAGATGGTGTGTTAGATACGTTGAAGGATAATCATCTTGGAATGGTGGCCTATGGACCGTTAGCTGAAGGATTATTGACGAACAAATATCTGGGTGGCATTCCAGAAGATTTCCAGATCCACTGGAGTAGCACTGAAGTGATGGATCAAGGACGACAAAAATTAACCCAAAAACTCAATCAATTAAACGCACTGGCACAAAACCGTAACCAGACCTTGGCCCAAATGTCATTGGCTTGGTTGCTCAAAGATCCAGTCGTGGTGAGTGTTGTCACGGGTGCCTCAAAGGTTTCTCACCTTGAAGATAATCTTCAGGCAGTTCAAAATATCAACTTTACACCGGATGAATTAGCACAGATTGAATCGATTTTAAAGGCCTAGGGAACGTGACGCTGAGGTTTTCGAGACTTTGATTCGCCTATTAAGTGAGTAGACTCACAGTCGATCAAGGCTACTTCCAACGCATCATTGACTTTGAAACTAACCTTCAAAGTCGTATCAAAACGCAGTCCTGCCTCAAAGGAATGAACTAGCAGGATTGTATGAGGAGGACATTGTGACACAGAAAGTGACAATCAGAGATCTAGCCGAAGCGGCTGGTGTTTCCGTAACCACAGTTTCCCAAATTTTAAACGGTAAGGGTGAACGGTTTAGTAGCGATACGCAGGCACGGGTACTGAAACTTCAGGAAAAGTTAGGGTACGTACCGGATTATAACGCGCGAAACCTGATTATGCGCTCGACGCAAACAATCGGCGTATTGGTCCCAAACCTGGCTAACCCATTTTTTAGTATGTTTATCAAAGGTATCCAATTAGCTTCTCAAGACAATAAGTTTATTCCGATTATTTTTGATGCAAATCAAAATCAAGCCTTACAAAATATGTATTTGGAAGAACTTATCAAGCGTGCTGCTAACGGGCTAATTATTGCCAGTGCAACGCTGGACGCGAACGATATTGACCGAATCCTAACTCGTAATGGGATTCCGTACCTATTATTTGACCAAAACGATGCTCAAATTGGTGATCGAGTTTGGGTTGATGATTATAAGGGCGGTCAAATTGCTGCTAACTACTTATTAGCGGCTGGTCATCGTAAGTTAACACTGTTGGTACCAGATGACATTACCCAAAACATTCGCCAGCGAATCAAAGGCTTTGAATCCGTCATGACTAAGTATCGGTTGGCTTTCTCAGAAGAGATGATGATTAAGACACCGATGACTAAATTAGGTGGCTATCAAGCCGTTGACCAACTCATTGCCAAACAGTCAACCGCTGTTTTTTGTATTAACGATGAAATGGCCATCGGGGTGTATCGGGGGCTGCAAGAACGTGGCTTACGAGTGCCCGACGATATTTCGGTGATGGGTTACGATGATATTGATTTAGCAAACTTCGTGGCGCCAAAGTTAACCACGATTCACCAACCTGCCTTTGAAATGGGCCAAGTTGCGACCGAGTTGCTGATTGAACGGATTCAAAACCCACGCTTACCCCACCAGGATAAGCAACTCCCATTGGAATTAGTTGTTCGGGACAGCGTGAAAAGTAATCCATAGCCTTCACATATACATTAATAATGTGAATGAAATATGAATTTTTGAAACAAAATCTATGAAGACGCTGCTATTACAATAAACATGATTTTTAATTGAATTTTAATCTTCTGATAATATGCAAAATTCCGTGTATATAATAAGTCATTTGACTTAAAATACTTCAGATTTTGTATATTTTTTTATTGTTAAAATTTTTAACGATAAAGTGCGAAATTCTTGGCATTCAAACTGTTAAGTAGTTGGTGAAACCGCTTCTATTTCTGGGTATGCTTAATATGTTAAAAGAGATAGGAGGTAAACACCATGACAAAACCAATCCATGTTACATCAGAAATTGGCAAACTGAAGGCAGTGATGTTGAAACGACCAGGTGCTGAAGTTGAAAACTTCACCCCTTAAATGATGCCTAGGCTGTTGTTTGATGATATTCCCTACCTACCCATTGCGCAGCAAGAACACGATAATTTTGCTGATACGCTCCGTCAAAACCAAGTAGAAGTCCTCTACCTCGAAAAATTAGTGGTAGAAGCACTTGATGCTGGCGGCGAAACGGTGAAAGCGGACTTTCTAACCCAGATGTTGGCAGAATCAGGTTACGTTGCCGGTGTGTTACACACGGTGTTAAAGGACTACCTGAACAGCATGACCACCGAAGAAATGGTCGTGAAGTTAATGGCCGGTGTCAGAAAAAATGAACTGGACTACGTACCGTTGGATCTGGTGAGCGCCGCAGAAGAGCAAGACTATCCATTCTTCTTAGATCCAATGCCCAACCTGTATTTTACGAGAGATCCAGCCGCGTCGATTGGCGATGGCTTGAGTATCAACCATATGACGTTCCCTGCAAGACAGCGTGAATCACTCTTTATGGCAACGATTATTGCCCATCATCCACGGTTTGCTAATCAAGGCCTGCACGTATGGCGTGATCGTGATCAAACCACCCGGATCGAAGGTGGCGATGAACTCGTTCTCAGTGATACTGTTATTGCAATTGGCGTTTCAGAACGGACAGCGGCGAGTGCAATCGAAGACATTGCCCGCAGTTTATTCGCCAATCAAAGTGGTTTTGAGAAAGTACTTGCCATTCGGATTCCACATAACCATGCGATGATGCACTTAGATACCGTCTTTACCATGATCAACCATGATCAATTCACTGTTCATCCTGGTATTTTAGGTGAAGGTGGGCAAATTGATACTTGGACGCTTACAGCCGGTAAAAACGGTGAATTAGATATTAAACACGACCGCGATTTGAAACGGGTTTTAAAAGAGGTGTTGAATTTAGATGATCTCGACTTAATTCCAACTGGTGGTGGCGATCCGCTGATCGCTGATCGTGAACAGTGGAACGACGGGTCCAACACGTTAGCGATTGCTCCCGGCGTCGTTGTTACCTATAATAGGAACTATGTTTCAAATCAGGTTCTACGTGAACACGGCCTCAAGGTACTCGAAGTCCTATCAAGTGAGCTATCACGAGGACGGGGTGGCCCACGTTGTATGAGCATGCCACTCGTTCGTGAAGACCTATCATAAAAAAGGGGTAATTAAAATGACTGATTTTAAGCAAAATGTTTTTCAAGGCCGTTCGGTATTAGCAGAAAAAGACTTTTCGGCGGCTGAATTAAACTATCTCGTAGACTTTGGATTACATCTAAAGGCCCTCAAAAAAGCCGGTGTGCCTCATCATTATCTAGAAGGCAAAAACATTGCCTTACTCTTTGAAAAAACTTCGACCCGTACGCGTTCTGCATTTACCACAGCGGCAATTGATTTGGGTGCCCACCCAGAGTTCTTGGGCGCTAACGATATTCAACTTGGTAAAAAGGAATCTGTTGAAGATACGGCCAAGGTGCTTGGTAGCATGTTTGATGGCATCGAATTTCGTGGCTTCAGTCAACAAGCAGTGGAACAACTTGCCGAATTTAGCGGAGTCCCAGTTTGGAACGGCTTGACGGATGAATGGCATCCAACCCAGATGATTGCCGATTTTATGACCGTAAAGGAAAACTTTGGACATCTGAAAGGGTTAACCCTGACGTTTATGGGTGATGGCCGGAATAACGTGGCTAATTCACTGCTGGTTACCGGGGCAATTCTAGGCGTTAACGTCCACATCGTAGCGCCAAAAGCGCTCTATCCAACCCAGGACATTCAAGATTTAGCCAATGGCTTTGCTGAAAAATCGGGTGCTCACTTATTGATCACGGATGATTTAGACGAAGGTATGAAGGGGTCAAACATTGTATATACCGATGTTTGGGTTTCCATGGGAGAAGATAACTGGGCAGAACGTATCAAGTTATTACAACCCTATCAGGTCAATATGGCTGCACTTCAAAAGACCGGTACACCAGATGATCAGTTAATTGTGATGCACTGTCTACCAGCTTTCCATGACACGACAACCGACTATGGTAAAGATATTGAGGCGAAGTACGGTATTGGTGAGATGGAAATTACGGATGAAGTTTTCCGGAGTAAGTATGCGCGTCAATTTGAAGAGGCTGAGAATCGGATGCATTCGATTAAAGCCATGATGGCAGCCACTTTGGGGAATCTATTTATTCCAACTGTTTAGTTGAACAATGATCTCAAATGATTTTAAAGGGGGACTTTTTCAAGACAATATGCCTTGTTAAGTTCCCCTTTATCGTTCATTCGTTGTTTGGTACCACAACAAGAGTCCCACTAGAAAGGATGATTAACATGACAGGTCGCAGAATTGTCGTTGCCCTGGGAGGTAACGCCATTTTGGCAAAAGATGCCAGTGCAGAAGCACAACAACGTGCACTGCAAGAGACTGCCCGCCACTTAGTCAACTTTGTCAAAGAGGGTGATCAACTCATTATCACTCACGGCAACGGGCCACAAGTTGGTAACCTATTATTGCAACAAGCAGCTGGCAGCACTGAAACCAATCCACCAATGCCGTTAGATACTGCGGTGGCCATGACGCAAGGTAGCATTGGTTATTGGCTACAAAATGCGTTGACGACAGCTTTAGCTGAGCAGGGACTATCGTCAGATGTTGCCACCCTGGTGACGCAGGTGGTCGTAAGTGATGACGATCCGGCCTTTACTCACCCAACCAAACCAATTGGACCATTTTATGATTTAACGGCGATGCAAAAGATCAACGCAACGCACCCAGAATTTGAGTTCGTTGAAGACGCCGGGCGCGGGTTTAGGCGGGTAGTGCCGTCACCGCGACCCGTTGATGTTAAAGAGGCGGGTGTTGTGAAAGCGATGGTCAATGCAGGTATTATTCCGATTGCGTGTGGGGGTGGGGGCGTTCCGGTCGTCTCAAGTCACAACCAGTTGATTGGCCGTGAGGCAGTGATCGATAAGGATTTTGCGTCAGAGAAACTTGCCGAGCTGGTTGAGGCCGATTTATTGATTATTCTGACAGCGGTGGATCACGTCTATGTGGACTTCAATCAACCGACGCAACGGGCATTAACGAAGGTTGCCATCGATGAGCTACGTGAATATGTTACTGATGGTCAATTTGCTGCTGGTAGCATGTTGCCAAAAGTAGAGGCGGCAATGGCCTTTGTCACACATCGGCCAACTGGTCAGGCAGTCATCACGTCATTAGAAAACTTGGCTGATTATGTTCAGACTGGATCTGGTACCGTGATTTCAAGTCAGGCGCTGGTGACTGATTACGATTAACGTGTTGAAACAACGGTGAAATAAACTGTGGTGTACGACCCTTTCGAAGGGAAACACTGCAGTTTTTTTGTGAATTGCAGTGGTTAAAATTAATCGGCATCAAATTGTGGGCAAGAAACTTCTAGGTGACTAATATATAAAACTGGTAAATTCATCCTAACGAATTACGAGAGATTATGATGACGAAGATAAGTTGTGTTGAATGTAAATCTTGTTCAATTATTGGATTTAAGGGGCCAAAAGCCAGTTATGAACGTATATTTTAAATTCACAATCTAACTCAAAATATGCAATGTGTAAAATGAATAAATTTATTGAAATCAATCAACCCCGTTAACCGAAACAGTTGTTATAACAATCATTGTACGAATTATACATAAAAATAACTAAAAGTTAATAATTTAATTTTATACATAATGTTCCGCATAAATACTTGATTTAAAATGAATATTCATTATTTTTGCATGAAATTCGTCGAGTATACATTTTGAAATTAAAACGTGAAATATTGTACATTTAAAGTGTTAATTCAACGTAGAAAACGCTTTCAAATCACGATATGATGTTGTTGTTCAAAAGTGATAGGAGGTAACGCAGATGACAAAACCAATTCACGTCACATCCGAAATCGGTAAATTGAAGGTTGTGATGTTAAAGCGGCCAGGTGTTGAAGTTGAAAACTTTACACCAGATATGATGCCTAGACTTTTATTCGATGATATTCCATACTTACCAGTTGCTCAAAAAGAGCACGATAACTTTGCGGATACATTGAGAGACAACGGGGTCGAAGTATTATACCTTGAAAAATTGGCGGCTGAAGCCATCGATGCTGGTGGCGATCAAGTCAAGGATGCTTTCTTGGAACAGATGCTAGCCGAATCAGGCTACGCTGCAGGCGTTTTGCACAACGTTTTAAAAGAGTATCTATTATCAATGTCGACCCAAGACATGGTGATTAAGATCATGGGCGGTGTTCGTAAGAATGAACTCGACTTTGTCCCAAAGGACTTAGTGAGTGCCGCTGAAGAAAAAGATTACCAATTCTTCATGGATCCAATGCCTAACCTTTACTTTACACGTGATCCTGCTGCTTCAATTGGAGATGGGTTGAGCATCAACCACATGACTTTCCCAGCTCGGCAACGTGAATCATTATTTATGGAAACAATCATTAAATACCATCCACGGTTTGCTAACCAAGGCCTCTCAGTTTGGCGTGATCGTAACCACGATACCCGAATTGAAGGTGGGGATGAATTAGTACTGAGCGATACGGTCTTAGCAATTGGCGTTTCTCAACGTACAAGTGCCAACGCAATCGAAGATATTGCTCGTAACCTCTTCAAGAATGATAGTGGTTATGAAAAGATTATTGCAATCCGTATTCCTCATAACCATGCCATGATGCACTTGGATACTGTGTTTACCATGATCAACAAGGATCAATTCACAGTTCACCCAGGCATCTTAGGCGAAGGTGGTCACATCGATACTTGGACAATTACCCAAGGTAAAGATGGCGAACTTAACCTCGATCACAAGACTGATTTGAAGCAAGTTCTTAAAGACGCACTTCACTTAGATGACTTAGACCTGATTCCAACTGGTGCTGGCGATCCAATCGTTGCTGCCCGTGAACAATGGAATGATGGTTCTAACACTTTGGCAATCGCACCAGGAACAGTTGTTACTTACAACCGTAACTACGTATCTAACCGAGTTCTACGCGAACATGGCCTTCGTGTCTTGGAAGTTCTTTCAAGTGAATTATCACGAGGTCGTGGGGGTCCACGTTGCATGAGCATGCCTTTAGTACGTGAAGACCTTTAAACTTTTAAACCAATCACGCGTTAAAGATAACGTGTAATGGGCAAACAAAGTTGAAAGATTATTGGACATAATCGGTCCATCAGATTGTGCCAATCTCGTAGTTGAACGTACCATCACAATTTCATGTGGTGTCAACCAGCGATTCGGCGATACAAGTTATAAATTGACTAAATAAGGGAGCTAGAAACAATGACAGATTTCAAGAATAGCGTATTTCAGGGACGGTCAGTATTGGCCGAAAAGGACTTTTCAGCAGCTGAACTCGAATATTTGATTGATTTTGGGTTGCATTTAAAGGCACTCAAGAAGGCCGGGATTCCACATCATTATTTGGAAGGTAAGAACGTCGCACTCTTATTTGAAAAATCTTCAACTCGTACTCGTTCTGCATTTACCACAGCTGCAATTGATTTAGGTGCTCATCCTGAATTCTTAGGCGCCGGCGATATTCAACTTGGTAAGAAGGAATCTGTTGAAGATACGGCCAAAGTGCTTGGTAGCATGTTTGACGGTATCGAGTTCCGGGGCTTCAAACAATCGTCAGTTGAACAATTAGCCGAATTCGGTGGTGTTCCAGTTTGGAACGGCTTAACCGATGAATGGCACCCAACTCAAATGTTGGCTGACTTCATGACGGTTAAGGAAAACTTCGGTCACCTTAAGGGCTTGACCTTGACATTCATGGGTGATGGCCGCAACAACGTGGCAAACTCACTCTTAGTGACTGGTGCAATCTTAGGCGTTAACGTGCACATTGTTGCCCCTAAGGCATTGTTCCCAACTGAAGAAACGCAAGCACTTGCTAATAAGTTTGCGGCAGAATCTGGTGCCCAATTATTAATCACCGATGATCTGGACGAAGGTATGAAGGGTTCTAACATCGTTTATACTGACGTTTGGGTATCAATGGGTGAAAGTAACTGGGAAGAACGTGTGAACTTGTTGAAGCCTTACCAAGTTAACATGGCTGCATTAAAGAAGACTGGCACACCTGATGATCAGTTGATCTTCATGCACTGTCTACCAGCATTCCACGATGCAACGACGACTTATGGTCAAGAAATCAAAGAAAAGTACGGGATTACTGAAATGGAAGTAACTGATGAAGTCTTCCGTAGTAAATATGCTCGCCAGTTTGAAGAAGCTGAAAATCGGATGCACTCGATTAAAGCGATGATGGCTGCAACCTTAGGTAACCTCTTCATTCCTCGAGTTTAATCAGTCGATTGCGGGCAGGTAGTCATATTCGACTATGTGTCCGCTTTTCGTTTCAAGAAAGGACAATTAACATGACTAATCGAAAAATTGTGGTGGCCCTAGGTGGTAACGCCATTTTATCAAAGGATGCATCTGCATCAGCACAACAACAAGCTTTGCGGTCAACAGCCCGCTATTTAGTTGAATTCATTAAGCAAGGTGATCAACTGATCATTGCCCACGGTAACGGCCCACAGGTTGGTAACTTGTTATTACAACAAGCTGCCGGTAGCACTGAGTCTAACCCAGCAATGCCAATTGATACTGCCGTTGCCATGACGCAAGGTAGTATTGGTTACTGGATGCAAAATGCATTGCGTGAAGTAATGGCTGAAGAAGGCCTTCAACAAGACGTTGCGACCGTCGTTACTCAAGTTGAAGTGAGCGCAGACGACCCAGCATTTAGCGATCCAAGTAAGCCTATCGGACCATTCTATACTAAGGATGAAGTTAAGCCGATTGCTGCTGCTCATCCAGAACAAACCTTTGTCGAAGATGCTAGTCGTGGCTATCGACGAGTTGTGCCATCACCAAAGCCAACGGGTGTGGTTGAAGCCGGTGTTGTTAACAAGTTAGTTGATGCCCACGTCATTCCAATCGCTGTTGGTGGCGGTGGTGTACCAGTTGTTCGCGAGAATAATCAGTTAGTTGGTCGCGAAGCTGTGATCGACAAGGATTTTGCCTCTGAAAAATTAGCAGAATTAGTGGATGCCGATTTATTGATTATTTTAACCGCGGTTGATAACATCTACGTCAACTTTAACCAACCAGATCAAAAACAATTAACTAACGTGACGGTACCTGAATTAAAGCAATTCATTAAAGAAGGGCAATTTGCCAAGGGTAGCATGTTACCTAAGGTCGAAGCTGCAATTGCGTTTGTCGAACATCGCCCAGATGCTAAGGCCGTGGTAACGTCGCTTGAAAATGTCGGTGAATTCTTGAGTAATGGTACCGGAACTATCATTTCTAAGGCTGCTGTAGCTTCTAATTAGCAGCGGTTATCGTCAAAATTGAGTGAATGAATATCAACGTGAACGAAAAGGGGAAGTAGCATGAATAGAACCGATGAAGTTGAAAAATATCGCACCTTCATTAGTCAGCAACCGGAATTTAGTGCGTTGTCCTCGGCAGAATTCGATCAATTGACCACCACACTACGGATTAAGTCATTCGGTAAGGGACAGGTTTTATTTGATCAAGGTGATACCCGCGATCGACTTTACTACGTTTTAGAAGGCGTTGTTCGGTTAGAGCGACTCGACGAAACTGGTAATTTTCCATTTATTAATTATGTCAGCCCATATAAGGCGTTTCCGTACCGTGGCTTTTTTCAAGATAAAAACTACACCTATTCTGCAGCGGCCATGACACCGATTACGATTGCCTCGTTTTCAATGGCTAGCTTTGAGTCGGTGGTTAAACAAAATGGTGCCATGATGGTCAGATTAATTACCAAGATGGGTCAAATCATCAATGAGACTGAAGACCGTCTTCAAAAAATGGTGACTTCAAGTGCTACTCATCGGATTAAACAGGCACTGGTGATGTTTGGTGAAGATTTAGGTGATGAAAGTGATCAAAAATTAACTGAGATTCCTTATCCAATTACGTTGAAAGAGTTAGCCTGGGTCAGTGGCACAACCCGAGAAACGGCTGGACAGGTTGTTTCAAAGCTGGTTGAAGAAGGTAAAGTGAATTATCAACACAAAACCTTCCAATTTGATCCTGCTTCACTCAATGAATGACGCAGTTAAAAAATAGAAGGGAATGTTTATTGTGGATGATTCAAGTAGCGGGAAATTAAACTTACTCGAACTCGTTGCCTTAGTCGTTGGTTCAATTATTGGCGGTGGGGTCTTTAACCTCATGCATGATATGACTACCGGCGCTGGTGCAGGTGCAATTATCATTGGTTGGATTATAACCGGGATCGGGATGTTAACATTAGCCAAGACGTTCCAAAACTTAACGATGAAACGGCCAGATCTAGATGCTGGTGTTTATAGTTACGCGGAGGCTGGGTTTGGTAAGTATATGGGCTTTAACTCTGCTTGGGGTTACTGGCTTTCAGCATGGTTAGGTAACGTCGGTTATGCAACGTTATTAATGAGTGCTGTGGCATACTTTTTCCCAGTTTTCAAAGATGGCCAAAACATTTGGTCTATCGTTGCAGCTTCAGTGATTCTTTGGGGTTGTCATTTCATGATTTTGAAGGGTGTCGAATCAGCTTCATTCGTGAATGCTATTATTACTGTTGCAAAATTAATTCCAATTTTTATCTTCTTAGTCACGATGATCATTGCGTTTAAGTTGGGTGTCTTCACCCACGGCTTCTGGTTCACACCAAGTGGCCACTTTGAATTTGGCAATGTCATGGGACAAGTTCGTAACACAATGCTTGTCACTGTTTGGGTCTTTATTGGAATCGAAGGTGCCGTTGTCTTCTCTGGACGTGCTAAAAAGCGTTCTGATGTTGGTAAGGCGACTGTTTTAGGAATCGTAACGGTGATCTTGATTTATGCCTTGATCACACTTCTATCATTAGGTGTTATGAAGCGCGCTGGCTTGTCACAATTAGGCCAACCAGCGATGGCTTACTTGTTGCAAAGTGTTGTCGGTAAGTGGGGCGCTATCGTGGTTAACGCTGGATTAATCATTTCAGTTGTCGGTGCTTGGTTATCTTGGACGATGTTTGCCGGCCAATTACCTTACGAAGCTGCCAAGGAAGGCACGTTCCCAAAGGTTTTTGCCAAGGAAAATGCCAATGGTGCACCAATTAACTCGCTATTATTTACGAACGTATGTGTTGAGATTTTCATGTTCTCATACCTGGTTACTGCATCAGCATATAATTTTTTCTATTCAATTGCGAGTGCCGCAATCTTAATTCCGTACGCCTTTTCAGCATTTTATCAACTTAAGTTTTCGATGAACGAAACACCAGATACCCCTGGTCGGACTGGTAACTTGACGGTTGGTTGGATTGCAAGTATTTACGCCGTTTGGTTGCTATTTGCCGCCAACTTAGGCTACATTTTGCTCATGAGTTTGTTGTTTGCTGCTGGGATTCCAGTTTACATGCTGTTACAAAAACGGGACAACAAAGCCGAAAAAGTCTTTACTTCAGGTGAACGAATCATTGCTATTGTGGTCTTCATTATTGCCATCTTTACACTATTTGAAATTGTTCACCTTGGTGTTGATGGTGTAACGTCACTTGAGTGGACTCAATTTGGTAAGTTATTTTAATTGAATGAGTAAGTGAGGGATTTTCAATGAAAAAGAGTGTGCGTCAAACAAAAATTGAACAGCTCATTAATCAGTTTCCCATTGCAACGCAAGAAGAACTGATGAGTGCCCTTCAACAAGCAGGAATCAAGGCGACTCAGGCGACCATCTCCCGTGATATTCGCGAAATGCAGATTGTTAAACAACAAGATGCCTCCGGAACGTTACGGTATATGATCTACAAAGCTGGTAATCAAAACGAACAACAGCACCTGTTTCGTGCCATTGGTGATACTGTGACACAACTTGAACGCATTCAATTTATTAATATTGTGCATACTTTGCCGAGTTACGCGAACATGTTGGCCGCAATTTTGGATGATTTAAATTTACCTGAGGTTGCAGGCACTTTGGCTGGTCACGATACGATTGCCATCATCAGTGCTTCTGAGGACCAGGCTAAGCAAATCTATGCGCTCTTTAAAACGCATGTGAGTCAAGATTTACTGGAATAATGACATTGTGCTGCCAAACAGTGAATCCTGAAATTTCATTGAGATTAACTACTAATCATTACAATTGAATCAAAAATAAGGTCAAAGCAGACGCCTTCCCAATTTTGCGAAGGGGTCTTGCTTTGACCTTATTTTGTTGGCAAACAACATCCGCACTGATATGAGGATTGGTATATAATGGAAGTAATTTTTAGCGAGGGAGACGTAAACGGATGGCACAAACCAAGCAGACCTACGAACGTTTTTTACGACCATTGCCAGAGTTTTGTGAGTTTACAGATGCCGAATTTCAGACTTTAATGACTCAAATGCAGGTTAAGACGTATCCCAAGGGACAAGTCTTATTCGATTATGGCGATTCGCGGGATCGCTTTTACTTTGTGATCAAGGGCGTTATCCGACTTGAGCGGCTGGATGAAACAGGAAACTTTACGTTTATTAATTATGTCAAGACACAGACCGGGTTTCCATATCGTGGCCTGTACTCTGGCCAAGAGTATCCATACACGGCGACAGCATTGACACCAATTACGGTAGCGTTACTGTCAATGTCAACCTTAGAACAGCTGATTGCAACTAATCCACAAGTGACTAAACAGGTACTGCGACAAATGAGCTTTTTAATCGATCGAACTGAAACCCGGTTGCAGAAATTAGTGACTTCTAGTGCGGCCAATCGTGTGGTTCAGGCTTTGATCGTGTTTGGAACTGACATGGGTGAGCTTGGCGAAAATGGTCAAGTAACGATTCCTTATCCGATTACGTTGATTGAACTGGCTCGTTTAAGTGGTACGACTCGCGAAACCGCTGGGCAAGTGGTATCGAAGTTGGAGGCAGCTGGCAAATTGCGTTACCAGAAAAAACGGTTTTGTTTTAATCCGGTAGACTTGAAGGGATGAGGCTGAAAAGGGTATAATTATGATATTTTAATAATAAACCAATGAGAAAGCCGGGGAATTTGATGTCAGCAACGATTAAACAAATTGAGGTTTTTCCAATCGCAGTACCTCTGAAGTCACCATTTAAAACGGCGCTTCGGACTGTCACAACCGCCGAAAGCCTCTTGGTCAGGCTAACTGATTCAGACGGTGTCAGTGGATTAGGAGAAGCGGCACCAACTGGCCCAATTACGGGCGACACTTCAGCCAGTATTCGGTACGCCATTGAAAATGTCATCGGACCGAAATTGAAGGGCTTGTCACTGGCTAATCCAGAGCAGCTTAAAACCACCATTGAGGGCGCCTTAGTTGGTAATCATAGTCCTAAGGCAGCCTTGAACATCGCTTTAAACGATTTGCTTGCAAAACATTATGGGGTCAGTTTAACTGAATGGCTTGGCGGTTTTCGCCAACAAGTTAAAACTGATTATACCGTGAGTGTTGGAACTGCGGCTGAAATGGTTAAACACGCCACTCAACTGATTGATGAAGGCTTTACGACGCTTAAGGTTAAAGTTGGAAGTCAGTCACCCTTTGAAGATCTCAAACAAGTTCGCGCCATTCGACAAGCGGTTGGGCCAGATATTAATTTGAGACTCGATGCCAATCAAGGTTGGCAGAAAAAACAAGCTGCCAAAATGATTAACCAGATGCAGACTGAGGGGCTGAACATTGAGTTGGTTGAACAACCCGTTCCAGCAGATGATTTTGAAGGCATGGCATACGTCACCGCCCATACAGAGACACCTATCATGGCTGATGAAAGCATTTTCTCAGTTAAAGATGCGTTAAGACTCCTAAACATGTCAGGTTGTGATATTATTAATCTCAAGTTAATGAAGGCAGGCGGCATTGATAACGCGCTGAAAATTAATACGTTGGCTGAGGCCTATGGGGTACCGTGCATGGTCGGGAGTATGATTGAATCTCAAGTCTCTGTAACTGCCGCAGCGGCTATGGCTGCTGCTAAACAAAATATCGTATATTATGATTTGGATGCTGCTATGATGTTTAAAGATCAGCCAACACAAGGCGGAATTACACATGATGGACCGTTGATTACTTTACCAACTGGTCCTGGATTAGGCATTACATTTCAAAATAGTAAGTAGGTGAGTAAATGGAAACGAGAAGGGTGATTGTGCCTGTTGCAACGCTTTGGACGAGTAAGGATGCACCTCGTAAAATAGATAAGCTTGCGCTAAAGGGTGACACAAAGGCTTGGGTTGAAAAACTTTCAACGCCTGAAACAGTGGACCTTTGTGATTCAAAGCGACTTGAAACACAGGCGTTTTTTAATGATGAGGTGATTGTTTCACACATTGATGGTTCGTGGGCCAAAGTGTACTTGACTTCACAACAAGACGATGCCGACCCGAGAGGCTACATTGGCTGGCTACCAACTGATCTGCTATCAAAGACGGCCGTTAGTTATCCAGCTACTACGGCTCGAATTGGTGTTGCTGTACCGTTTACGATGCTATACGATGAAAATAAGGCGCCCATATTTGAAGTGACGATGGGCACCCGTTTTACCGAATTAGCCGTTGAAAATGATTGGATCAAAGTGGCAACGCCACTTGGTGAGAGTTACTTGAAACGGGAGAGTATTGTCGTGCCGGTGACCGGTGAAACGAATGGTGACAAAATGGTCGCCATGGCCCGCCAATTTTTAGGGTTACGATATTTGTGGGCCGGTATTTCACCATACGGGTTCGACTGTTCAGGGTTGATGTACACGTTGCATCGTGTGTTAGGGTTTGATATTCCCCGGGACGCGGATGATCAACGTAATAGTGGCCAACCAGTTGCACCGGAAGCTTTACAGCCGGGAGATATGCTGTTTTTTGCTTATGAACACGGTCAAGGTTTCGTCCACCACGTTGGTATGTATATCGGTAATGGTAAAATGATTCAATCTCGCACGCCTGGCAAGCAAGTTGATATTGCGCAACTGACTGAAATGCGCTATGCACCTGAATATGTGACGGCCAGAAGGTATTGGCGATGACCCTATCAGATACGATTAAAATGCAAATTGCACCATACAAAGATTATGTCTCAATTTGCTTGTACGATGAAGACCAGTTGGTGTTTAGCCATCGTGCTAATCAACAGCAACCAGCAGCATCATTAATCAAGTTAGCAATTTTGGCGACGCAATTAGATGTTTCAACTAATTTGAATGAACCAATTTCATTGGCTAGTACGCCGATTGTCGGTGGTGCAGGTGCACTGCAATTACTGCATACTAATACGCTGCCAGTGAGGGACGTGCTAGCGTTGATGATTGCAGTTTCCGACAATTATGCTGCAAATCTAATGATCCAGCACTTGTCGATGGCGCGAATTAATGACTGGCTGACAACTAACGGTTTCACACAAACCATTTTACAACGCCAACTTATGGATAGTGAACGTGCAGCCAAGGGACTTGATAATTTCACGACAGCACAAGAGGCCATCGGTTTATTGCGTTATCTACTCAATACCTACCCACAAGTTCGACCATGGTTTTTGAAACAACAGTTCCGATCTAAATTACCAGTCACTTTTGACGAATTACCAACTGATATCCTTGTCTATAATAAGACGGGTGAGGGACCAAAAGTTGATCACGATGTTGCTCGGTTTGAACGGTCCAAGCATCACATCGACTTGGCAGTCATGACTAGTGGAATTGATAATCGGCTGGGAGTCATGCAGTTGTTTGGCCAACTCGGTAAAACGATTGCTAATTCGTTATGAATTGATTAAAAGACTGAATTAGCGTTCAGTCTTTTTTTGTACCGTGATACACTTAAGTTACCCTAAATTGTAGGAGGAAACTAATCATGAGAAGAGCGGTTCGCATTGGGTTATTAAGTGGCGCAATTTTGCTACTACTTGGTGCAAGCGTGCCAACTAGGGCGTTTGCTGATACAGCAACCAGCGATACAACGAGTGCGAGTTCAGCCTCATCAGATGCGTCATCAGGCACTGCGGTTCAAACCAAGGCATTGTCTAAACCGTATGTGGTATACGGCTCTGGTTTAGCTTCTGAAGATAAAGATGCCGTTTCTAAAGCACTGAGCGTTCAGTCGACCTATCAAAGCCTAACGGTGACTGGTTCAGATTATGCGACCTATATTAATTCGGCTGGTACTAGCGATGCTAGTATGATCAGTTCCGTTTCATTGGCACCTGCTGATCCCGGCACTGGTGTAAAAGTTAATATTGCACAGTATAATGGCCAAGACAACATTACGCAGGTCACTTCTCAACAGTATGCGATGGTAGCAACCATGGCCGGTGTTAAAGACGTGATTATTACCGTGACGGCTGATAAGGCCGTATCAGGTGAATCAGCGCTAACTGGTGTGTACAAGGCTTTAGCTGCTGATGGTATCAGTTTAAATCAACAAAACACGCAGGCGGCCAATGGCGTGTTAGAGGCAACTCAGCCAGCTATCAATGATAATCAAAATGATAAAAAATATCCGGGTAAGTTGATGTCTGCTGTCGGGAGCGTTTCATCAGATCTTGCAAAAAAACGGCAACAGGATAATCAGTATGCCACTAAGGCCGAAATTAAACAGATGTTAGACGATGCCCTGGCTAAGCAAGGCATTCAGTCACAGACGTCCACGACAGTGATCAATAACATTGTGGTGGCGTTAAGTTCCGTTCAAAAGGCACCGGTTTCTGCTACGTCCAGTTACGTTTCGAACGCCAAACAAGTTGCCAGCAATATCAGTAATTCAGTTGGTGACAAAATGGCACAGTTAAAGGATTTTGCTAGCAAGGCGGATACTAGTGGCATCACGGGTTTCTTTAGTCGCATTTGGCACGCAATCGTCAATTTTGTGAGTCATTTATTTGGCTAAAGTTACTTCAATCAATAAACAAACAGCAACTAGTTACTAATGTTAACCAAATTAGTAACTAGTTTTTTTGTATATTACAAATGCCCATGAGCACCGACAAATCAAGGATTAGAGCAGTACTTGAATTAGCAATGATTGCTGTTCGCAAGAAAATCTTAAACTTTATCACGAAAATTTTAGAAAATGTGTTAATATGAACATGTAATTCTATAAAGCGTATTCATTATTGGACAATAATTAGGAGAGGTGATTTGATTTGGGAAAACAGGGACAACATGCATCAACCAAAATCATCACTGCTGGCGTAATTGGCGCTGCCGGTTTTATGTTTGCTGGTACGCTACAAGCTAGTGCTAAAACGATTACCGTTAAATCGGGTGACACGCTTTGGCAACTTGCCAGCAAATACGGTGTTTCAGTCAGTTCATTGGAAAAGACGAACCATATTAGCAAGGGCATGATTTATTCAGGTCAAAAGCTCGTTTTAGGCGGGACTTCAAAGACTGCGGTAAAGTCAACTAAAGCTACTGCTAAAACGTCTACAACTAAAGCCAACGCTGCTGCACACCAAGTGACATCACTTAAGGCAACGACCTCAGCTTCTACATACACAGTTAAGTCGGGGGACACTCTTTCAAAAATCAGTTCAAAGTACGGGACAACTGTCAGCAAACTTAAATCGTGGAACAAATTAACCAGTAACACGATTTATGTTGGTCAAAAATTAGCCGTCAAAGCAACTGCAGCAGCAACTAAGAGTACTAAAACAACTAAAGTAACGCAATTCAGCACAACAACCACTAAGGCTGCAACCACGACTAAGGCTGCTAAAACCGTTAAGGCTGATGCAGCTGGTGTTGCAGTAACATCAGTGGCGAGTTATGCGGTTAAGCTCGCTGCTAAGCACATTCCTTATGTTTGGGGTGGCGCTTCACTTAAAGGAATGGACTGCTCTGGTTTAACGAGTTATGTGTATGCCCATACGGTGGGCATTTCGTTACCACATAACACCGTTGCACAAGAAGCGCACGTTTCTAAGCATTCAGTTAGCAAGGCTGTTCCTGGTGACTTGTTATTCTGGGGTGCAGCTGGTGCCACTTATCACGTTGCAATTTATATTGGCAACAGTCAATTTGTTGCGGCGCCCGAGCCTGGTGAAAACGTACAGGTTCAAACCATTAGCAAGTACTTTGCACCCAGCTTTGCTGGTACGGTGAACAGCTAATAGAATGATTTAACATGACCTAAAAGCAATCAAATTACCCCGCCGATTCTTGATGAATCTGCGGGGTTAACTGTTGGTGTTGCCGATATTGATGAACATGATTCAGTATTTTGTCGCGTTCAATTTGAATGGGAATAATTGTTGCCGTTTTCATTTAAATTAGTGGTTCACAACGCGGCGATTTGGTGGTATAGTCATTCATGTTTTAAAATTACTTAAACAATTATACTGGTAAGAAGGCGTGTAACTGATGAGTAATCGTTCTGAAATTCTCACAGAATATCGAGAAGCAAGCGAACAATTAAATGAACTCAAACAATATGAAGCGAGCCACGTGGTACCTTGTCATGAAGAGACAATTACCATCAAGCCCAAATATGGCCAACGGATGCAGGCACTGTCGAATAAGTGCGATTATCTGAATATGATTTTGGAAGCCATGGCTGCTTCTGAAGATTAACAAAAAACCGAATCACCTCAAGACATTACGTCATTGAGTGATTCGGTTTTTTGTTGGCTATTAAATGGTTGGATCGATCCAAAAAGGATACTTTTTGGTTTCAAAGTAGGTGTCCCAATACCGGCCACCCATTTCTTCCCCGTCAACTTGACCATATTCGATGGAAGGTGCAATCAAATGCAACTTTGCTTCGTGATAGTGGTGGACGGATTTTGATTTTAAATGACGGCCCAGCAACAGTAGGATGGCCAAATAGAGTAGTTTAAAAATATTGGGTTTTTCAATGACAATTAAATCTAAATTTGGATCATTTACTGAGGCGGGTGGCATTATTTTAACACCGCCGCCAAAATAGGGAATATTAGTGACGGTAACGAGGTAGGCGTTGGCATAAATGTCACGTCGTTGTCCCACGTGAACGGTGAGCGGGAACGCCATTTGGTTGTAGAAAACCCCAATGACTGCGCTCAAGTAGCTTAGTGTGCCCATTCCTAACCGGTTCAACCAGTGCTTAGAACTAGCACTATTGGCGGATGTGACGACTGCGGCGTCAAAACCGATGCCAACATTATTGGTGAAAACGCCACTGGTTTGTTTATTGGTATCGTAATACCTACCAATCGTCAGCCAGTTGGCAGCAGTGCAGTTTAGAATTTGGTTAAGTGCTGCACGCCAATTGCTGGCCATGTGAATGCCCTTGGCAAAATCGTTGCCGGATCCCACTGGTAAGTAGGCAACGGGAATAGGGTTATTCAGATGGGCGCTATCTAACCCTGACAGTGCCTGGTGAAGTGTACCGTCACCCCCAATGGCGAGAACGACCCAGGTTTGGGGCTGAGCATCGTCAGCGTGCTGTTTTGCAAACTGGCGTGCCAATAGCCGACTGTGTCCCGAATAAGTTGAACGAGCAATTTGATAATTGATTTGACGCTCATCTAAGACGGCCCTTATTTCTGGCCAAAGAGTCTTCACACGACCACCGCCGGCAAACTCATTCAAAATGATATAGTAACTAACTGACACCCGGATCATCCTCCCAAAGCACTTAAAAATCATACTTAACCATTATAGCGAACTTTTGAGTTACCGGCTAGATTGAAGTATTGAAATTTTCTTAAAAATCAATGTTAAATCAAGTGTTTTCATGATCAGTGTTTCATTGGCAAGAAGCGATTGATGAAAATTTGTGAAAAAATTGCTGAAAAGCGCTAATAAAACCAATTATCACCAATCAAAAAGGTGACCACAACACCTAGTAGCGTGCTATGTTCACCTTTTTGATTTAATCCATGATCAGCATTGGCAAAATCATTGGATGACGTTCAGTTTTTTCATATAAGAAGTTTTGTAAATCATCGATGATGGCGTTTCTAATTGAAGCTTCGTTAGCTTTTTTGGAGCGCATCGCTCTTCTAATCGTTGAGAAGACCAACCGACGACCTTCGTTGAGTAGCTCACCGGATTCACGCATGTATACGAAACCACGTGAAAGTAGGTCCGGACCTGCCTGGATAATCTTATCTTGCAAGTTGATCGTTGCAACGACAACAACCAGACCTTCCTCAGAAAGTAATTGACGATCGCGAAGGACAACGTTGCCAATATCACCAATCCCGCTGCCGTCAATGTAGACATCACCAGCAGTAAAGTGACCAGCAATACGAGCCGAGTCCTTCGTTAATGCGAGGACATCGCCGTTTTGCATAATGAAGCTGTGGTCTAATGGCACACCACATTGTTCAGCTAATTCAGTATGGATCTTAAGCATTCGGTACTCACCGTGAATTGGCATGAAGTACTTAGGTTTCATCAGACGCAACATCAGTTTCTGTTCTTCTTGACCACCGTGGCCCGAAGTGTGAATGTTATTTACTTTACCATGAATAACGTTAGCGCCGGCTTCTTCAAGCTCGTTGATAACGTGGTTAACACTCACCGTATTACCTGGAATCGGGTTACTTGAAAAGACAACGGTATCGTCAGGTTGAATTGAAATCTGACGGTGGGTACCATTGGCAATCCGTGAAAGGGCAGCCATTGGTTCACCTTGTGAGCCAGTACATAGGATCATGACTTTATTCGCAGGCAAGGATCTAAGATCGTTGGCATCAATCAATGCTTCGTCGGGAATGTTGAGATAACCCAATTCACGACCATTGACAATGGCAGCTTCCATACTTCGACCAAATACCGCGATTTTACGGCCATGAGCTAATGCAGTCTCACAAGCAGTTTCAATTCGAGAAATATTGGAAGCAAAAGTGGCAAAGATAATGCGACCTTCTACTTGATCAAAGATTTTACGAATTGATTTACCGACCCACTTTTCGGACTTAGTCCAGATGGGACGCTCGGCGTTGGTGCTATCTGCCATTAAACAGAGGACACCTTCTTCGCCAAGTCGTGCCATCTTTTGAAGGTTAGGCGGCTGGTTCGTAACTGGTGTCAGATCGAACTTAAAGTCACCGGTCTGCACAATAACGCCGGAAGGGGTATGAACCGCGATACCAAGCGTATCAGGAATTGAGTGGGTGGTTCTGAAGAACTCAACACTCGTTTTCCGGAATTTTAAAACCGTGTCTTCATTGATTTCGTGTAATTCAGCTGATCGTAGTAGGCCGTGTTCATCCAGCTTATTTTTGATCAGTGCAAGCGCAAGTGGTCCAGCATAAATCGGAACGTTCAGATCCTTTAAAAGGTAAGGGACACCACCAATGTGGTCTTCATGACCGTGTGTGATCACCAATGCCTTGATTTTTTGCTGGTTGGCAACCAGATAATGGTAATCTGGAATCACGTAATCGATACCAAGTAACTCATCTTCCGGAAACTTGATACCGGCATCAATCAGGATAATCTCATCTTGAAATTGGATGCCATAGGTGTTTTTACCGATTTCGCCAAGTCCACCAACGCCAAAAATTGCAGTTTCGTTATTTTTGACGTTTAATTTTTTCATTGATTAAACTCCGTCAACTTATAGTCCGGGTTCTCTTGTTCATATTCAAGGAACTGTCCCTCTAGTGGTTCGATGAATTCGATGTTGTGAGAGGTATTCGCTGCAACCGTGGCCCGAGCATCAACTTCTGTATCAGCCTCGATATAGAGTGATTTTGTATCCTCACGCTTTGGGTTACGTACTTTGTCTTCTTGATAGTAAACTTTAAAAATCATAGTTAAACTGTCGACTTCCTTTCTATAGTACAGTCTCAAAAACTGAATTAACTTTATTTGTACCGAACGTCTTGTTGTTAATCAACAACAGTTGTTAACATATTATCATATATGCGGTTAATTGTGTAGCCTGATTGCCACTAGCTTTCAATCTAGACGATGGTCAGGATTGAGTTGTGGTATGATAAATCAAAAAAGGGGGCGCGAGTTTTGGGACGTACAATTACGATTATTATTGCACTTGTGATTGCGATTGCTTTATATTTAATTGTGCACCACGCGGTTGTTAGGCGAAATACAAAAAAAGCTCAGTCGGAAGCTTTGAAGGAAACAACGGTTGCAATCAAGGCAGTGTTACAACAACTGGTTGCAGAAAACTTTATTGCCTCGACGCCCACGTTACTGAAGGCGAGTGTTATTCCTGACGGCTGGGGCCGAGGTGTGATGGCGTTTGAATACCTGGTTTTGATTGATGATGTCTCAGATGAACAGTTACCCATTTTAAGACAGCGACTTAATCATTTGCTGGTTGAATTCTGTGAAGCACATCAAGTTGAATCAGTTGTTGGCACTCAGGAATCGGCTTTCTTAGTTACCGATGTTTGGCGCCACACAAAACGTATTCACCTTGGCGTTGCCTATCTTGTTAATGAAGCAACTGTGGAATATATTCAGGATTTACATCGGTTAGAAAAAAATACTTAAAAAGCGATCCTCAGTTGAGGGTCGCTTTTTGGATTATAGCGCGTATAGCTATAATTGCTATTCAAACATCACTGTGTCATCACTTACCGTGAACGGTTCGTCATGGTTAATGTGATCATAAAACAAGATACCGTGTAGATGGTCAATTTCATGTTGGCAGACAATGGCTGGGTAATGCTTGAGCCGAACTTTATGCGTCTCACCCGAAGTATCCTGATAACGAAGGGTGATTCGATCATGACGTGGTACAAAACCTGGGACTTCTTTGTCAACGGACAAGCAGCCTTCGCCTTCAGTCAATGCACCGTTTTGAACGGAATGACTAACAATGACAGGGTTAATAATGACATCCTTAAAAGGAGACTCGCCACCTTCTTCTTCAGCGGGAACAAGTACTGCTGCCATCATTTCTGAAACGCCAACTTGAGGTGCTGCCAAACCAACACCGGCTCTGAGGCCATACTTTTCACACAATTCGGGATCTTGGCTAACTTCCAAGTATTCCATCATGTCGGCTGCTAACTGCTGATCTTCTTTTGATAATGGAAATTTAACTTGCGCGGCTTCCTGACGTAAAACGGGGTTGCCGTCTCTAGTGATATCTTTCATCAAAATCACGAGAATTACCTCCGATAATTAAAAAAACAAATTCATTTAACCACTCATTTTAGCATAGAAAAAAAGAAAAATGAAATTTGAAAAATGTGAATAAAAACACAATCTTTTTTCAGAAAACGTGATTCCCTTTAAGATAGGCAACTTGGCCGCTTTTGCGATATAAAAGTAATGAAAGGGCTTGCATGAATTGTGAAAGCGTGTTAATTTAAGAGTGTAGTTGAGAAAGCAAACGATTTCATAAGCAGGTCACTGCCATGAAATTGAATGCATACAAACGGAAAGGAAAGTGTTAGTTATGGCGAAGAAAACTGGGCATGTAATTGATTTTGCATCAATTAAGGCCACGATGAGCGATCCGTATAAGAAAACATTCCAAATTGTGGATAAAGATGCGAAGATCGTGAATCAAGAACTTTTCGATACTTTTTCAGATGATCAATTAGTTGATTTTATGAAAAAAATGGTTTGGGAACGTACTTTGCACGAACAAACAATGAACTTCTCTCGTCAAGGTCGGTTAGGTTTCTATGCACCAACTTTTGGTGAGGAAGCAAGTGAAATGGGGTCAATTTCTGCATTTAAAGATCAAGACTTCCTGTTCCCAGCATACCGTGACTTGCCACAATTAATTCAACACGGCGCTTCTGTTGCTCAAGGATTCTTATGGTCAAAGGGTAACGCTGTTGGTGATGATTATGGCGATCAACGTAACTGGTTCCCACAAATCATTATCGGTGCCCAATATGTTGAAGCAGCTGGTGCCGCATTAGGTATTAAGAAGAACGGTGAAAAAGATACCGTATCATTCGTATATACCGGTGATGGTGGTACTTCTCAAGGTGACTTCTATGAAGGTGTCAACTTTGCATCTTCATTCCAAGCTCCAGCAGTATTCATGGTTCAAAACAACGGCTGGGCAATTTCTGTTCCTCGTTACAAGCAAACCGCTGCTGAAACCTTGGCTCAAAAAGGTGTTGCTTCAGGTGTTCCAGCTATCCAAGTTGATGGTATGGACGTCTTGGCCGTATACATTGCAACCCAAGAAGCACGTGAATTCGCAGCTGCCGGCAATGGCCCTGTCTTAGTTGAAACTTTGACTTACCGTTTCGGTGCTCACTCAAGTGCCGGTGATGATCCTAGTCGTTATCGTACTAAGGAAGATGAAAAGCCTTGGTTCGATGCCGATCCATTGATCCGGATGAGAAAGATCTTAACGGACAAGGGATTATGGTCACAAGAACAAGAAGACAAACTTGTTGATGAATACAAGACCAGCTTTAAGGCATCAATGAAGGAAGCTGAAAATACACCTACGCAATCAGTTGTTGATATGTTGAAGACGACGTTCGAAGAACCAACTCCACAAATCAAAGCTGACATTGCAAGATTCGAAGCAAAGGAGTCGAAGTAACCATGGCTAAATTAACTTATATCAAAGCGATTACAGATGGTTTAGACGTTGTTTTGGGCGAAGATCCAAAAACATTGATCTTCGGTGAAGACGTTGGTAAAAACGGTGGTGTTTTCCGGACTACTGAAGGCTTGCAAGACAAGTATGGTGAAGACCGGGTATTTGATACACCACTTGCTGAATCAGGTATTTTAGGATTATCAATTGGGTTAGCTGCAACTGGCTGGCGTCCAATTCCAGAAATCCAATTTATGGGCTTTACTTTTGAAGCTGTTGACTCAATTGGTGGTCAAATGGCACGTAACCGTTTCCGTTTCAGTGGCAAACGTGCAATGCCAATTACTGTTCGGACACCATTTGGTGGTGGTACCCATACTGCCGAAATGCACGCCGATAACCTTGAAAACTACTTCGTAGGGACACCAGGTTTACGTGTTGTGACACCTGCTAACCCATACGATGCAAAGGGCATGATTATTTCTGCCGTTGAAAACAACGACCCAGTGCTCTTTATGGAAAACTTGAAATTATATCGTTCAATGAAGGACGAAATTCCTGAAGGCAAGTATACTGTTCCCCTAGATACTGCCAAAGTCGTTCGCGAAGGTACTGATATCACCATTGTGGCATACAGTGCTGAAGTTAACGAATCACTTAAGGTTGCTGATAAATTAGCTGAAGAAAACATTTCTGCTGAAGTGATCGATCTTCGTTCATTATCACCAATCGATACTGACACCATCTTCAAGTCAGTTGAAAAGACTCATAAAGTAGTTGTTGTTCAAGAAGCTCAAAAGATGGCTGGTGTCGGTGCACAAGTTGCTTCTGAGATCGCAGAACACGCTATCATGAACCTTGACGCACCAATCGGTCGTGTTGCCGCTCCAGATTCAGTATATCCTTGGGCTCAAGTTGAAAATGACTGGTTGCCTAATGCTGATGATATCGAAGAAAAAGCACGCGAAATCTTAGCTTATTAATCAAGAAACGATTACTTTGTGATATAGAAAGGAAGTTTTCCCATGGCTTTTGCATTCAAACTCCCTGAGCTTGGTGAAGGGATGGCCGAAGGTGAAATTGCATCATGGCTAGTTAAAGAAGGGGACACAGTTAAGGAAGACGACGTATTAGTTGAAATCCAAAACGATAAGTCCGTTTCTGAACTACCATCACCAGTGGCTGGGACTATTAAGAAAATTGTTAAACAAGAAGGCGAAACTGCCGAAATCGGTGACACATTAGTTGAAATTGATGATGGGTCTGCCGATGCTCCAGAAGAAGCCGCACCAGCAGAGGCTGCCCCAGCAGCCGAAGCACCTAAAGAAGCTGCTCCAGCAGCACCAGCAGCACCTGCTGCTGCAACTGGTGTACCAGCTCAATCAGACCCTAACAAGCTTGTATTGGCTATGCCTTCGGTACGTCAATATGCTCGTGATAAGGGTGTTGACATCACCGCAGTAACACCAACTGGTAATCATGGCCAGATTTTGAAGGCTGACATTGATAACTTTAATGGTGCCGCAGCACCAGCTGCTGCAGCCGCTCCAGCTGCCGCTGCCGCTCCTGCAGCCGCACCAATCAAGCCTTACGTTTCAGACGAACCTGATCTTGAAACACGTGAACCAATGTCAATGGTTCGTAAGGTTATTGCTAAAGCAATGCGTACTTCAAAAGACATTTCACCACACGTTACTTCATTCCAAGACGTCGAAGTGTCTGCTTTGATGGCTAACCGGAAGAAGTACAAGCAAGCTGCAGCTGACAAAGAAATTCATTTGACTTTCTTGCCATACATTGTTAAAGCAATGGTTGCTGTCTTGAAAGAATTCCCAGAATTCAACGCTTCAATTGATAGCGCTAACGAAGAAATTGTTTACAAGCACTACTTCAACGTTGGTATTGCTACTGATACGCCTCACGGTTTGTATGTACCAAACATCAAGAACGCTGATTCTAAAGGCTTGTTTGAAATTGCTAAAGAAATTACCGATAACACTCAGGCTGCTTATGACAACAAGTTGAGTGCCAAGGCAATGTCTGGTGGTTCAATTACTATCAGTAACGTTGGTTCAATCGGTGGTGGCTTCTTTACACCGGTTATCAACCAACCAGAAGTTGCTATTCTTGGTGTTGGTAAGATTGCTAAGGAACCATATGTTAACGAAGATGGCGAAATCGAAGTTGGTAACATGTTGAAGTTATCATTGAGTTATGATCACCGTTTGATTGATGGTGCTTTAGCTCAACGTGCTTTAAACAAGTTAAACGACTTGCTTCACGATCCACAATTGTTATTAATGGAAGGATGAGACCCGCATATGTCAGATGTTGAAAAACGCGATACTGTCATTATTGGTGCCGGCCCTGGTGGGTACGTTGCCGCAATTCGCGCAGCCGAATTAGGCCAAAGCGTGACAGTAATTGAAAAATCAGATACTTTAGGCGGTGTTTGCCTAAACGTAGGTTGTGTGCCTTCAAAGGCGTTGATCAATGCTGGTCATCGTTTCCAAGAAGCTAAAGATGCCTCAACCTTCGGCATTACCACTCAAGCTCCAACCTTAGACTTTTCTAAGACGCAGGCTTGGAAGGATGAAAAAGTGGTTGCACGGATGACTAGTGGCGTTAAGATGTTGCTCAAAAAGCACAAAGTTGACGTTATTCAAGGTGAAGCTGTCCTTGATTCTGACACCAAGTTACGTGTTGTCTCAACTGGTCCAAAGCAATTCATGAGTGCTGACGATGGTTTGACCATTGAATTCAAGAATTTGATTATCGCAACTGGTAGTCGTCCAATTGAAATTCCTGGTTTCAAGTTTAGTGGTCGAGTACTTGACTCAACTGGTGGTTTGAACTTACCAGAAGTTCCTAAGGAATTTATCGTTATCGGTGGTGGCTACGTTGGGACTGAATTAGCTGGCGCTTACGCTAACTTAGGTTCACACGTTACCATTCTTGAAGGTACTGATTCAATCTTGCCTAATTTTGACAAGGACATGGTTAAGATTGTCCTTAATCAAATGAAGAAGAAGGGCATCGATGTTATCACAAATGCGATGGCTAAGAAGTCTGAACAAGATGATAATTCAGTAACAGTTACTTACGAAGTTGACGGTAAACCATCAACGATTAAGGCTGATTACTGCATGGTCACTGTTGGTCGTCGTGCCAACACCGATGACATTGGTTTGGAAATGACTAGTGTTAAGACGGGCGATCACGGTTTGATTGAAGTTGACCAACAAGGCCGTACTTCAGTATCAAACATCTTTGCCATTGGCGATATCGTTGCTGGACCAGCTTTGGCCCACAAAGCCTTCTTCGAAGCTAAGACTGCTGCCGGTGCTATTGCTGGCAACAAGACAGCTAACGACTGGGTTGGCGTTCCTGCAGTTTGCTTCGCTGATCCTGAATTAGCTACTGTTGGCTTGACTGAAAAAGATGCCAAGGCAAAAGGCTTGGAAGTTTCCACAGCGAAATTCCCATTTGCTGGTAATGCCCGTGCCGTTTCATTGGATCAACCAGATGGCTTTGTCCGTTTGGTAACAACCAAAGACGGTAACGCAGTTGTTGGTGCACAAGTTGTTGGACCCGGTGCTTCTGATTTGATTGCTGAACTGAGTTTAGCAGTTAACGGTGGTATGAATGCCGAAGATATTGCTTTGACCATTCACCCACATCCAACATTGAGTGAACCAATTCAAGAAGCAGCTGATATTGCAATTGGATTCCCAACTCATATCTAGTCGTTTCGAATTAAAGTAATCTACAAAAAGATCAAGTCTTGTGACTTGGTCTTTTTTTGTATTGTGATAGCATTTCACAACCGGTCATTATGAGACTTTTATTATTGGATTGCCGGTTTAAATAGCAGTATAATGATGTTTGTGAAAGAAAATAGACAAGGTGAGGTAGACCTTTGAAGAATTTTAGCTATCCATTGGCAACTGATTGGTCAACGGATGAAATTATAACGGTCACAGCTTTTTATCGGCAAATTGAAGATGCGTATGAATTACAACAGGGCGTTAAGGTCACTGAATTAATGGCAGCCTATCGTCAATTCAAGACAATTGTGACTTCCAAATCACAAGAAAAACAGCTCGGTAAGCAATTTGAGGCCTTAACGGGGTATAGTCTATATCAAACGTTGAAAACGGCTCGTGACACGTCAAAAAATTCAATTAAAATGACTTTGGGGAGGTAATTGCATGAACGAGGCAGAACTTGTTCGTATTGATCGTCACGTTAAGCAATGGTTACATGCATCACGCGAGTTTATTTTGAACCAGATGCAAGCCACCTTGAATGTGAGTCAAAAAACGAGTCGGCGCGATTTGGTGACGAATGTTGATAAAGAAAATGAAAAGCTACTTATTAATAAGATTCGAACTTTTTCGCCAGACAGTCAAATATTGGGAGAAGAGGGTTTCGGTGACCAAATTAAGAATACGAAGGGCTGGGTATGGGTTGTCGATCCCATTGATGGCACAATGAATTTCGTCAAACAAAGGGATCATTTTGCGACGATGATTGCTTTATACATTGATGGCGAAAGTGTTTTGGGCTACATTTATGACATTATGCACGATGATCTGTATTCTGGTGGCCCATCATTGGGTGTTTTTAAAAACGACCAACCGTTACCTAAACCTGAGAACACGGCTTTACATGACGGTTTGATCTGTGTGAGCGGGCCACTTGTCTTGCATCAAAAGCTTAACTTACCCGCTGTTGTGGAACAAAGCGCGGGACTTCGCAACTACGGCTCAGCAGGAATTGAAATTATTCACCTTTTAACTGGAAAAATTGTTTCATATATATCTTACTTGAAACCTTGGGACTTTGGTGCAGGCAAAATTTTGGCAGAAAGTCTTGGTCTTGCCGTGACAACGGTTGACGGACGACCACTTGATATGCTATCATCAGACTTCGTAATGGTAGCAACGGTAAAAGCACAACAAGACATTCTGCCAATCATCGGTTCAAACGTCTGACTGTGACGCTGGTCACAGTTTTTTTATGGCGTGAAGTCAAGGATAGGGTGTTAAGACTGCGCTACAGTTTGACCGTTAAATAAATGAAGCAAGCGATTATGAAAGGAAGAACAACATTTTGAAAACCAGAGATGATATTCGTAACATCGCAATTATCGCCCACGTTGACCACGGTAAGACCACCTTGGTGAACGAATTATTGAAACAATCAGATACTTTGGATGAGCATACAGAAATTGGCGATCGTGCCCTTGATTCCAACGATATCGAAAAAGAACGTGGGATCACGATTCTCTCAAAGAACACTGCGGTTCGTTACGGCGATAAGCAAATCAACATCTTGGATACTCCAGGACACGCTGACTTCGGTGGTGAAGTTGAACGGATCATGCGGATGGTTGACGGTGTCTTACTAGTTGTTGATGCTTTTGAAGGGACTATGCCTCAGACCCGATTCGTTTTGAAAAAAGCATTGGATCAACATTTAACACCAATCGTTGTGATTAACAAAGTTGACCGTCCAGGTGCGCGTCCTTCAGAAGTTGTGGACGAAGTTTTGGACTTGTTCATCGAATTAGGCGCTGATGAAGATCAATTAGACTTCCCAGTTGTCTATGCTTCAGCCATGAATGGAACATCAAGTTTTGATCCTGATTTGGCAACGCAAGAACATACTATGAAGCCAATCTTTGACACAATTATTGACCACATTCCAGCTCCAATTGACAACTCAGACGAACCACTTCAGTTCCAAGTTGCCATGTTAGACTATAACGACTTCGTTGGTCGTGTTGGTATTGGCCGGATTTTCCGTGGTGCTGTTAAAGTTGGGGATAACGTTACTGTTATGAAGCTTGATGGTAGCACTAAAAACTTCCGTGTGACTAAGCTCTTTGGTTTCTTTGGACTTAAGCGTTTGGAAATCGATTCAGCCAAGGCCGGTGATTTAATTGCCGTTTCTGGTATGGATGATATTAACGTTGGTGAAACAGTAACTGCTTCAGATACTCAAGAAGCACTACCAATTTTACGGATTGATGAACCAACCCTTCAGATGACTTTCCGGACTAACAACTCACCATTTGCCGGTCAAGATGGCAAATTCGTGACAAGTCGTCAATTGGAAGATCGTTTGAAGACTGAGTTGGAAACTGACGTCTCGTTGCGTGTTGATGACACTGACGAACCTGGTGCTTGGACCGTTTCTGGCCGTGGCGAATTGCATTTATCAATCTTGATTGAAACATTGCGTCGTGAAGGCTTCGAACTTCAAGTTTCACGTCCAGAAGTTATCTATCGCGAAATTGATGGCCAACAGTCAGAACCATTTGAAGAGGTTTTGATTGACACACCTGATGAATATACTGGTAGTGTTATTGATTCACTCTCACAACGTAAGGGTGAAATGCAAAACATGGAAAGTACCGATAATGGTCAAACTCGTTTGACTTTCTTGGCACCTAGTCGTGGTTTAATTGGTTACTCAACTGAATTCATGTCAATGACTCGTGGCTATGGGATCATGAACCATACTTTTGAGAAGTATGCGCCAGTTATCCGTGGCTGGAACCCAGGTCGTTCAAAGGGTACTTTGGTTTCAATGAACTCTGGCAAGGCAACTACCTATGCCATGATGGGGATTGAAAGCCGTGGGACACTTCTGATCGATCCAGGTACCGATGTATACGAAGGTATGATCGTCGGTGAAAACAGCCGTGAGAACGATATCACAGTCAACATCACTAAAGGTAAGAACTTAACCAACGTTCGTGCCGCCGGTTCTGATGACATGGCTCGTATCAAAACACCTACTCACTTATCACTTGAAGAATCACTTGAATTCTTGAACAATGATGAATATTGTGAAATTACCCCAGATCACGTCCGCTTACGTAAGCAGATTCTGGACACTAATTCACGTGAAAAAGCTGCTAAACGTGCACGTCACAACTAAATTCAATCGAATTTAAACCAACGTGACGCAAAAAAAGAGTGTTTCTGAGACTTCGGTCCTCAGAAACACTCTTTTTTATATTTTTTTCTAATCACGGTTTATTTTTGGTTAGGTTTTGGATTGATTCTCACCGAGTGTGGGTCATTATGCTATAATCAAAAGAGTTTATTCAAGAAATATGGAGTGTAACGTGGGGTAGGTCATGTATAGATTTAAAAAAATTGATTATTTATTGGTGGTACCATACATCCTATTATGTGCAATTGGGGTGATTATGGTCTACTCGGCGAGTGCGAACGTTGCCGTTCAAAATGGCTCATCGCCAATTATCTACTTATTTAAGCAATTAATTTTTGTGTTGATTGGCATTGGTATTACTGGTTTTATGACAGCATTCAAGCTGTCACGGATACGAACAGAGCGCTTTTTGGCCATTGCATATATTATTTTCTTGGTCACTTTTATTGGTTTGTTGATCGTTGGTAAAACGGTTAATGGGGCAGCAGGGTGGATTATTTTACCCGGTTTTAGTATTCAACCCGCAGAGTTTGTTAAATACTATCTGATCATTGCGGTTGCACAATTTTTAGCTGCACCAGGACATCAAGAAGACTTGCTGGGTGGATCTTGGTGGTATGTCATGGGTGCGCCCTTAGGACTCGGGTTAGTATTGGTGCTGTTGGTTTTGCTACAACCAGATATGGGAAGCGCAACGATTATCGTAGCTATTATCTTTATTATGTGTTTAAGTAGCGGCATTTCTTTTCGGAGAAGTATTGTCATTTTGGGCGGGGCCGTTGCTGGATTAGTTTTGATTGTTTTTCCACTAGCTTTGAAACTTTACGAAAGTGGTGTGGTGAAATCCTATAAGTTGGCACGACTCGTTGCCTTCGTGGATCCGTTTGGTCATGCGCGGACTTCTGGCCAGCAATTAGTGAATTCATACTATGCACTCAGCAATGGTGGCTTATTTGGTGTGGGACTAGGTAATTCGATTCAAAAACGTGGTTATTTGCCAGAACCTAACACCGATTTTATTATGGCGATTACTGGTGAAGAATTAGGTGCGATTGGTGTTTCCGTGATTTTAATCCTGTTGGGAATTATCATCTGGCGGTCAATTCAAGTTGGCATCCGTGCTAAAAGTTCATTTAATACGATTGTTTGTTACGGTATCGCAACCTATTTTGCTGTTCAAGCTACTATTAACGTTGGTGGCGTGGTAGGCTATTTGCCAATTACAGGGGTCACTTTTCCCTTCATTAGTTACGGTGGGTCGAGTATGATTTCGCTGACGCTGTGTCTGGGAACTTTACTCAATATTAGTGGTCAAGAACGTGAAAAGAGGGAATTTTAATGTTAGATATGCAATCAAGAACGAGTTTAGTCGTCTACGTTGCTAGTTTAAGGCAAGTTCGGCAATTAAAACGGTATGGCCATCTTGTGTACGTTTCTAAACGGATGCGCTACGCTGTTTTGTACGTCAATGTCGAAACTGCTAAGGCTACGATTAATAAACTTAAGCAGTTACGGTTCGTTAAACGAATTATTGAATCACCGCACGCGCAGTTGATGGATCTCTTAGGCCTATCCGGCAACGCAGAACATCAAGCTGAACAAGTTAGTTTTGATTCGGAGGAAAAATAATGCGGATTGTAGCAGGTGAGTACGGTGGGCGTCGATTGCGTGCCGTACCGGGGATGAAAACACGGCCCACGACTGATAAGGTCAAAGAAGCTGTTTTTAACGTTTTAGGGCCGTACTTTGATGGCGGTCAAAGTTTAGATCTATTTGCAGGTTCTGGTGGCTTAAGCATTGAAGGCGTATCTCGTGGTATTGACCATGCAGTACTTATTGATAAACAAGGGGCGGCCATCAAAACCATCAAACAAAACATTGAAGTGACAAAGGAACCAGCCAAATTTACGGTAATCAAGCGTGATGCTGAATTGGCCGTGAAGCAACTACAAGCTCAGGGTCAAAGCTTTGACTTAGTTTATTTCGATCCACCATATCGGGAGCAAAAAATCGTTTCAGAAATTGAGAAGTTAATGGCACTTGGATTGTTAAATTCAGATTGTCGTATTATGTGTGAAACGAATCAAGAGGCTGAATTACCAACTCAGATTGGAAACTGCGAACAAATCACAACTAAATCGTATGGAATCACTAAAATCACGATATATCGTTTTATTGAGGGGTGAAATTATGACCATTGCCGTTTACCCGGGGAGTTTTGATCCCCTCACGATGGGACATCTGAATATTATTGAACGGGCTAGTCAGCTGTTTGATCAATTGATTGTCACCGTTGGCATTAATACCAGTAAAAAAGCGTTGTTTACAACTGAAGAACGCGTTGACCTGATCAAAAAAAGCGTTGCTCACTTGCCGAACGTCGTGGTTCAGGCTGAAGGTGGGCTCACGGTTCAATTTGTAAAACAAGTCGGGGCCAATGTGATTATTCGAGGTCTTCGTGACGCTAAAGATCTAGAATACGAAGCTAATATTGCTAATATGAATCGGTATTTGGATGATTCAATCGAAACAGTTTTCTTGGTCACAGCGCCAAAGTATGCCTTTATTTCGTCGACATTACTCAAAGAGGTCTTACATTTCAAAGGTGATATCTCGCAGCTGGTACCACCGGCTGTTGCGGATGCTTTAAATCAAAAGTGAAGGTCAGATTAGATGCAAAAACAAACAAAAAAACGAATCGTTCAATATGCTGTCAGTGTCGCAGTGGCGATTGTCATTTTGGTGGGCTTTTTTTGGCCAATGTCGTCTTATATCGAGTCGCCTGGTTCGGCAGATAATTTGAAGACCTTTGTGTCAATCAAAAACCATCCGGACAAGTCAGCCGGCAAGTTCATGATCACCTCTGTTCGATTGGCTCAGGCCCACCCATTTACATATCTGATGGCGAAAGTTTCACCATACAGCACCATCGAGAGTGCCCAAAGCGTAACTGGTGGACAAAGCAGTCAAACTTACCTAAAAATGCAGAATTTTTACATGCAAAGTGCCATCAATGAGGCTAAGGCAGTTGCTGTCAAAGCAGCCCACAAGCAGGTGACCAAAACCTATTTAGGAATTTATGTGATGAGCGTTCAACACAATTCTAAGTTTAAGGGCCAGCTTAAAGTCGGGGATACCATTACAAAAGTGAATGGCCACCATTTTGAAAGTGCGTATGGTTTTCAAAAGTACATTGCCAAACAAGCCGTAGGAGACACCCTACACGTTCAATATCGTCGTGGTCATGCTTTGAAAACAGCCTCGGCGCCATTGATTAAATTATCGAGTGGTAAACCTGGAATTGGTATTATTTTAACGGACAACGTAAAGATTAAAACGACACCTGAGGTAAAGGTGGACCCCGGTCAAATTGGCGGACCTTCGGGCGGTTTAATGTTTAGTCTCCAGATCTATGGCCAATTAACTGGTGAGAATATTCGCCACGGTCAAAAGATTGCGGGCACCGGTACCATTAATCCTGACGGTTCAGTTGGTGAAATTGGTGGCATCGATAAAAAAATCGTTGCCGCTAAAAAAGCGGGTGCGACAATCTTCTTTGCTCCTTACGTCAAACCCACTAAGGCCATCCTAGAGTTGGAGCAGGGTCACCAAACTAATTATCAACTTGCTAAAAAAACCGCTAAAAAAGTTGCGCCAAATATGAAAGTTGTACCCGTTTCAACATTTGAACAGGCGCTTTCGTATCTTAAAACGCATCAGTAATGTCGGCTTGGTTTTGAAAGACTAAAATTGTTTAGGAAATTAGAGTCACATCCGTAAAATATCAAGTTTACGGATGTGACTTTTTTGTCGACTTTTTTTATCGTCAAGTAGAACTATGTGCCAAAGCTACGCGTATGTATAGGTATAACGGAAAGGAGGGATTACGCTGGATAGGTTAAAGGAGCTGTTAGAGACGACATCCAAACAAACTTGGTTGGTGATTGGGTTAGGCCTGACAACCGTTATCGCCGTGGGTCTACTGATACTTAGCCAACGTTCCACACCTGACACTATGCCTCAGTTAAATGATGCATCGTCCATGATGACTAGTCAGGAAACGTCAATTGCCAATCCGTCAGTAGCCGGTCAAAGTTCGGTTGCTGATGTTATGTATGTGGACGTTAAAGGTGCCGTCAAACAACCCGGCATTAAAAAAGTTGATCAAACCATGCGGGTGATTGATGCGGTGCATTTAGCAGGTGGTTTTACATCACTAGCTGATGAAAAACAGATCAATTTAGCGCAACGGTTAACGGACTCCCAAGTCATTTATATTCCGAAACGTGGTGAAAAAATGCCCGCAGTTGCTGCCGACCAAGGTGCTTCAACCAATGGTGCTGACCCACAACAAAGTGAGCAGATAAACATTAACACTGCAGACGTGACTGCTTTACAACAATTGGATGGCGTGGGTGAGAAAAAAGCCGAAAAAATTATTGAATATCGTCAAACTCAGGGGCAGTTTAAATCAGTTGAAGATCTCCAAAAGGTCAGTGGTTTTGGTGAAAAAACGTTGGAACGCTTAAAGCCGCATATTACGGTCTAACGATTAACAAGTTGAATCTAAATTTGGTATACTAAACCATACGACAATGAGATGGAGGCATCTGAAATGGTGAAAAAGAGAATTCCTTGGGATCAATACTTTATGATGCAGTCAGTTTTACTAGCAAGTAGAAGTACGTGTAATCGGCTTTCCGTTGGTGCAACGATTGTGAGAGATCGACGGATTATTGCGGGTGGTTATAACGGCTCAGTTGCAGGTGACGTTCACTGCGTGGATGAGGGGTGTTACTTGGTCGATGGTCACTGTTTGCGCACGATTCACGCTGAAATGAATGCAATTTTACAGTGTGCGAAGTTCGGCGAAGCAACAGATGGCGCTGAAATCTATGTGACAGATTTTCCATGCCTTCAGTGCACGAAGATGCTTCTTCAAGCGGGTATCAAGAAAATCTCCTACTTACACAATTATCATAATGATCCATACGCAATGTCTTTGATTGAGTTGAAAAACGTCGAACTCAATCAAGTTTCACTCGATGCAGATGCTGTCCAACAAGCTTCAGTTGATGCCTACTTGGCAGGTCATCAAGCATAGCATAATTTGGTTTTCATTTTTAGCAGCATTTATCAGTGGATGTTTTTTTGGTCATTTTTGGATTTCGGTTTTTCTTACTGTCCTGTGGACCGTAAGAATTATTTGTTTGCGAGATGGTCGTTTGACGTTAATAACGGCGATTGGTGCGTTACTGATTTGTGGCTGGTTTTGGCATTGCCGTCAATCTGAACAGCGATTAACGTTGCCAGACCAGGCCAATGCGACTATGTTGTTAGTTATTCAACCAGATGAATTTCGGATTGAAAAGGGACAGATCCAGTTCCGCGGTCATTTATCCGATGGTCGCGTGATTCAAGGTCAGTACTTTAGTAAGGAAAAAGAAAATTTACAACGTTTTAAATTTGATAAGACAACTTCAGTGCTTGTCACTGGTGAACTTGGACGCCCTTTGCCAGCAACTAACGCGGCCGAGTTCGACTATCGACGCTACTTGGCAAAAAATGGTGTTTATAATACCATAAAGGTTACTAAGTTGGTGTTAAAAGCACCGGTGAGGACCCTTAATCCTTTTCAATGGTGGCAGAATAAATGTCATGAATTACGTGCGCAATGGGTGACCGCGACCATGCAGTTACCAGCGACATTACGACTTTACGTTCAAGGACTGTTTCTTGGTTGGCGTGCGGATGACTTTTATGAAACTCTGCACGCCGTTACCGACTTAGGCTTGATTCATTTATTTAGCATTTCAGGGTTTCACGTGAGTTGGTTAGTTAATGTGTTGTCCAAGGGATTGATTCGCCTTCGGTTAACGCAATGGATCATTGCCTGGATCATGTTGATGATCTTGCCAAGTTACTTTATCCTGGCTGGGGCTGCGCCAAGTTTATTTCGTGCGGTAGCAGCCGCGATGTTTGGTTTTTTAGTGCATCTGCTAGGATGGCGAGTTTCGTCGCTCTCGCTGTGGAGCTTTAGTTTAATTGCTGGACTAGTTGTTTATCCAGCCATTTTAACGCAGTTTGGCGGGCAACTCAGTTATGGTTTGGCGTTTGCGCTTTTATTTGTTGGCCAATTTAAGCCAATTAAGCAAGCCATCTTACTCAACTTGATTAGCTTGCCAATCATTTTATACCATGTCTATCAGTGGCATGTTTTAACTTTATTCGTGAATCTATTAATTTTACCGATTTTTAGCGTCTGTGTTTTTCCAATTGTATTATTGGCAGGCCTTCTTGGTCACTCTTTGACTGGATTAGCAAGTGCAGTAGATGGTTTATTGAATTGGCTTACCGAACTATTAAACCAGTTAGCGGCCTTACCCGGTATGGTTGTTTTTGGCCAGCCGCCGATTGTGGCGGTGATGGGCTTAATTATCTTGACCATTGTTTTGATGGCTCAGCGAATCAAGTGGTGGTCAGGCATTTGCCTAGTGATGATGTACGTTACTTGTTATGGCCTGATTCATTATCCAACTTCCGGAGAAGTTACTTTCTTTGATATTGGACAAGGCGATAGCTTCTTGGTGACATCACCTAGACACCGTGAGATTACCATGATTGATACTGGTGGCCGAGTTAACTTTGGCGGTCAAGCAGTTACCGGTCGTAGTAAGGCACTAAAAGTCAGTGTGAATTACCTTAAAAGCCAGGGGATTGACCATATTGATCAATTATTATTGTCACATCAGGACTCTGATCACGTAGGTGATATCACAGATGTACTGCAAAATTTGCACGTTAAAAGATTATACGTTCCCTTGGGGATGATGGACAATCCAAGGTTTGTGAAGCGAATCGAAGCTGACTTGAAAAATACCCAGGTGATTTCAGTCAAGGCGGGCGATCATGTGTCAGGCACAAATCTAACTGTTGTCCATCCAATGCAAGCAGGTGAAGGGACCAATGAAGATTCAATGGTGCTTCATGGTGCATATGGCGGCCGAAAGTGGTTATTCACCGGCGATTTGGACCGTGCGGGAGAAAGGGCGATCCTCACCCAATTTCCGAGTCTCACGACGGATGTTTTAAAACTTGGTCATCACGGTAGCAAAACATCGTCAGATCCAGGAGTACTTTTAAAATTACAGCCGCAACTTGCCATCATTTCAGCTGGTCGTGACAATCGGTACGGGCACCCGAATCAAGAAACCATGACAACTTTATCAAAACAGCAAATTCCATTTTTAAGCACCCAAACGAGTGGCATGATCCGCTATCGTTATACCAAGTCGGGCAAAAACCAATGGCAAACATTTTTGAAGGAGAAATGATTTTGACATATGAAACAACTCTGGCGCAGTTGGCCAAAAAGCAACCAGCATCAATCTACTTAATCACGGGAGACCAGCCCTACTTGACGCAGCGGTTAAAGGCGGCGTTTATCGAAATGATTCCCGAAGCTGAAAGAACTATGAATTATGCGAGTTACGATATGGAAACCACGCCGTTAGCGTCAGCATTAGATGACGCAATGTCAGCACCATTTTTTGGTGAAAAACGACTCGTATTCATTGAACGAGCATACTTTTTAACTACGGAAACACATAAGGGCAGTAAAGTTGAGCACGATATGGATGGGCTCATGTCATATTTGACCCATCCGGAACCCACTAGTGTGGTTGTTTTCTTTGCGAATAGTGGTAAGCTGGACAGTCGAAAAAAAGTTGTGAAGACCATCAAAAAAGCAGCAGAAGTAATTAGTTTAGAAGCAGTTGCTGAACCTCAAATTCGTTCATTAGTACAACAAGATTTAAAACAATCAGGTTTTGAGATGACAACTAGTGCCCTGAATTTACTGATTCAACGAACCGGCTCTAATTTGTCATTAATTATGAACGAATTACCAAAATTAAAGTTAGCATCCGAAGACACGAGACAAATTGACGATCAGATTGTTGGCGAGTTAGTGACCAAGTCCCTTGATCAAAACGTTTTTGACTTAGTCAACGATGTGATGGGTAAGCGAATTGGCGCGGCATTGAATCTCTACCGTCAGTTAATTTTGACTAAGGAAGAACCGCTAAAGATCAATGCGGTGTTGGTCAGTCAATTTCGGTTGTTGATTCAAACCAAAATTTTAACTAAGAATGGTTACAGCCAAGGCACCATCGCCTCAACACTTAAGGTGCACCCTTATCGTGTTAAACTTGCCCTGCAGAGTATTCGGCACCTACAATTGCAACATCTTCGACGGGCGTATCTAGGATTGATTCAGATCGAACGTTCATTGAAGTCCACGAGTCAAGATCCGATGATGCTGTTTGAATTGTTTATGTTAAAGTACCTTGATCAAGTGGCATAGTAAATTAAGTTATTGGTTCGAGTGTGCTAATTTTTAACTGATATGCTATGACCACGCTCAATAGTGGATTAATTTGAACGGTAGGCACTATGTTCATATCAAAAAGCGACCCATCATTTCAATTCCTGAATGATGGATCGCTTTTTGATTTGGAATGCGGAAGTAAAGAATGATTTTAAGCCAAAATAAAAAGTGACTTCAAAATTCGAAGTCACTTCGTATCATGGTTTAAGTTAGGCGTTAGCTTTAGCTAAGCGAGCAGCCATCCGTGACTTGTCGCGGGAAGCTTTGTTAGCTTTGATTAAGCCCTTTGAAGCGGCACGATCAACGGCGCTAGAAGCAACCTTAAAAAGGTCTGCTGCTTTTTCGTCATGATTCGTAACAGCTTTTTCAAACTTCTTAACTGCTGTACGCATACTGCTGAGTTGTGCTGAATTACGTTCGTTAGCTTTAACGTTAGTCTTCGCACGTTCGATTGCAGATTTGATAATTGGCAATGGATTCACCTCCACACTGATCAAGCCAGATGGCTCTGAAATTATTCAACGAATGTCATTATACAGAAATAAATGGTCGATTGCAACAGTTCTCAGCTAATTGTAAAGTAAAAGTACTTGATATCACTTTTTTAAGGATTTAGGCAAGAATCTGGTGTAATTTAAACTCTCGACTTGTTATCTACAGTGGTAACGGCTATAATAGTCTAAGTTCTTAAATTGCCCCTACTTAGTTGTGCGCGATCTCACTCACGGCAACCCAGTAGTGGGTGGACACAATAATTTATCAAAGGTGGGAATTTACCATGGCTATTAGTCAAGAAAAGAAAAACGAAATCATGAAGCAGTTTGCTCGTCACGAAGGCGACACTGGTTCAGCTGAAGTTCAAATCGCTGTTTTAACCGCAGACATCAACGAATTGAACAACCACATGAAGGCTCACAAAAAGGACTTCCATTCACAACGTGGTTTGATGAAGAAGATTGGTCACCGTCGTAACTTGTTAGCTTACTTACGTAAGAGCGATGTTCAACGTTACCGTGAATTAATCAAGGCTTTAGGTCTTCGTCGTTAATTTCAACTATGAAAGGCGCCTATCTAGGCGCCTTTTTTTATTGCCTGAATTTGAAATGAGTGATTGTCGTGAGAACGCAATCACTTTTTTTAATGCCGTTCAACTACAAGTGTGATAAACTGTAATCAGTTTGTAGTCGTACCTAAAGCAATGGCGTTTAGGATAAAAGTAAGAACTCAAGAGCGATTGGTTCATTGAACGAGTTAATCATTAATGAGTAGCGAAATAACATAGTTGAGGTGAATTATGGACGAAGCACAAGTAAAAATTATGCCATTGGGCGGTGTTCGCGAAAATGGCAAGAATATGTATATTGTAGATGTTAATAATAGCATTTACGTATTGGACTGTGGGTTGAAGTACCCAGAAAACGAATTACTGGGAATCGATATTGTTATTCCTGATTATAATTACTTACGCGAAAATCAAGACCGCATCGTTGGGGTCTTTTTGACACATGGGCACGCGGATGCAATTGGCGCGCTACCTTATTTTCTTAAGGAGTTCCAGGTACCCGTTTTTGGCTCGGAAATGACGATTGAGTTAGCAAAACTAAACTGTCAGTCTGATCCCAACGTGAAAGATTTTGATGATTTTCACGTGGTTGACGGGCGCACTGAAATTGATTTTGGTGATGTGACGGTCTCATTCTTTAAAACAACGCACTCAATCCCTGAATCAATGGGAATCGTGATTGGAACCGATGCCGGTAGCATTGTCTATACCGGTGATTTTAAGTTTGATCAGACAGCTGCACCTGGTTACCAAACCGATTATGCACGATTAGCTGAAATTGGTAAGAGTGGGGTGCTAGCGCTCTTGAGTGATTCGGCTAACGCTGAAAACCCTAATGAAACAGCTAGTGAACGCGATATTGCCGATGATGTTTTGGAAACTTTCAACTATCATAATGGTCGAATTGTGGTTGCCAGTGTTGGCTCAAACATCTTGAGATTACAACAAGTCTTTGACGCTGCGGCTAAAACTGGCCGCAAGGTTTTCTTGACCGGACGTGACATTGAAAAAATTGTGGATACTGCGATGCGGTTAAACAAGTTGGTGCTCCCCGAAGAGGACCTCTTAGTGACCCAAGAACAGCTTGAACATTTGGCACCAGAGCAGATCATTATTGTTCAAACTGGTCGAATGGGAGAGCCCATCAAGGCACTGCAACGGATGGCTAACAAACAAGAAAAAGGGTTGAATATTGAACCTGGTGATCTCGTCTTTATCACGACGACACCGTCTCACGCAATGGAAACAACAGTGGCTAAAACACGTGATATGATCTACCGTGCCGGGGCCGAAGTTAAGGCCATTTCGGATGAGCTGAATTCATCTGGACACGCCAGCAAGAACGATTTGCAACTGATGATCAATTTACTGCACCCTAAGTACCTGATTCCGATTCAGGGTGAATATCGATTACTATCTGCACATAAGAAGGCCGCTGAAGAGGTTGGGTTACCAGCCGATCACATTTTCTTAACGGCCAAGGGTGACCAATTAGTTTACGATGGACACGAAATGGTGCTCAGTGGTAGCGTTGAGGTTGGTAATACCATGATTGATGGTATTGGTGTCGGCGATATCGGTAATATTGTGCTGCGAGATCGAAAAGTCCTCTCCGAAGATGGTATTTTTGTGGCGGTTATTACAATCGACCATAAAAAGAAACAAATTATCGGGGAACCTAAAATTACTTCTCGTGGGTTTGTTTACGTTAAAGCCAACAAGAATTTGATGCATGAAAGTGCGGAAATTATCAAGAACACGGTTCAGGCCAATTTAGATAACAAAGAATTTGATTGGACACACCTTAAGCAAGACGTCAGAGAGAAACTGAATCACTATCTGTTCGATCAAACCAGACGTCATCCAGTCATTTTGCCAGTCATTATGGAAGTTGACCCACGACGTCACAAGCCAAAGAGCAAGCACAAAAAACCAGCCAATAAGGCTAAATCTTCAGAAACAAAAGAATAAGTCATTCATTGGTTACTGAAATATTCGGCGCTACGATCCCTTAATTAGGGTTTGTGGCGCCGATCGTTGATTTATCGACGATGTCAATGAATTTCGCAAAGCAATGAGTAGTTATAGATATGGAGGGCGTTATTTTGAATCGTCAATTAAAGTCAGCCAATCAAGCCTTCAAGGATGCTAAATGGCATGAGGCCGCACTTTTATATGAACAAGTATATCAACTTGAAAAAAGCGCGAAAGTCAATCACTTGCTGGTTAAAAGCCTCTATGAAGACCAACAATATAAATTGGCTTACCAAGTCATGTTAGATGATCCCAACAGTTATTTGATGGATCAATCACACCTGGTTTTAATGGTCAAAGTTATGCTGGCCACCAATCAGTTGATGATGGCTCATATTTTAATGGCCAGTCTTCCACAAGTACCTGAAGAAGTGACAACGTTGATTACGGCTTCAGAACAACAATTCCGTCAACGACCGGACTTTCAAACACGTTATCAAGCGTTTTATCAGTTGAGTTCCCAAACGACACTTCAGCAACAGCGGGCGTTTGAAGAGGGTAAACAGCTTCCTTTGAGTGAATGGTTAACGGCCGCACGTTCGTTATTAACAGATCCATTTGTAAAGCCGATTGTTCGGGTGAGTGTTTTAGAAATGTTAGTCAAACTAAAACGGTCGGAACGGTATGATTTTAGGTGGCTAGATGATCAAAACTATTCACTCAACCCCAATCAATTAGTACCACTAGCAGATATGCCCATTGTGAGTCAATTGCATGCCAGTCTGGCAGAGGTGATCAACACAGACGACCCAGTGACATTTCAGTTGTATCAAAACGAATTGGGTTTACAGACCACGCTATTGTACCCGTTTGTTGACCGTGCGATTCAGTCACCTGATTTGTGGGTAAATCGATTGGTACACGGCGATTTGGTACAATCTGCCCAATTGCCTGAACGATATACACTAGAATGGTGGCACCGTAAACTGGCTCAAGTCATTGCCAACATGACGACAGTATAAAAAACTTAGCCGAAATTAGATTTTATGGTTTACAAACCAGATACTAATCTATATAATATTTAAGGATTCTTCTTGAGGGATTCTCGATTTACCTTTTCGAGAAGAAGTAGTATAATTTACATCAAAGGGTTGCTAACAATTCGCTTGTTAGCATAATCTTTGTGAAAAATACAGGAGGTTTCATTAATGGCAAAGGAAACATACGAAAGAACTAAGCCCCATGTAAACATTGGTACTATCGGCCATATCGACCATGGGAAGACTACCTTGACTGCAGCAATTACTAAGGTTTTAGCTGACAAAGGTTTAGCTAAGGCTGAAGATTATGCTGATATCGATAAGGCACCTGAGGAACGTGAACGTGGTATCACGATCAACACTGCCCACGTTGAATACGAAACTGAAAAGCGTCACTATGCACATATTGACGCCCCAGGACATGCTGATTACATCAAGAACATGATCACTGGTGCCGCTCAAATGGACGGTGCTATCTTAGTGGTTGCTGCTACTGATGGTCCTATGCCACAAACTCGTGAACACATTCTTTTGGCTCGCCAAGTGGGTGTTGAATACATCGTGGTCTTCTTAAACAAGACTGACTTAGTTGACGATGACGAGTTGGTTGACTTGGTTGAAATGGAAGTCCGTGAATTACTTTCAGAATACGATTTCCCTGGTGACGATATTCCTGTCATCCGTGGTTCAGCTTTGAAAGCTCTTGAAGGCGATCCAGAACAAACTAAGGTTATCGAACACTTGATGGACGTTGTTGATGAATACATCCCAACGCCAGTTCGTGACAACGACAAGCCTTTCTTGATGCCTGTTGAAGACGTATTTACGATCACTGGTCGTGGTACTGTTGCTTCAGGTCGTATCGATCGTGGGACTGTTAAAGTCGGTGACGAAGTCGAAGTTGTTGGTTTACACGACGACGTATTAAAGAGTACTGTTACTGGTCTTGAAATGTTCCGTAAGACTTTGGAATTTGGTGAAGCCGGCGATAACGTTGGTGTACTTCTTCGTGGTGTTAACCGTGATCAAGTTGTTCGTGGCCAAGTGCTTGCAAAGCCAGGTTCGATCCAAACTCACACTAAGTTCAAGGGTGAAGTTTATATCCTTTCTAAAGAAGAAGGTGGCCGTCATACGCCATTCTTCTCAAACTACCGTCCACAATTCTTCTTCCACACCACTGATATCACTGGTGTTATCGAATTGCCTGATGGCGTAGAAATGGTTATGCCTGGCGATAACGTCACTTTCGAAGTTGACTTGATCGCTCCAGCTGCCATTGAAAAGGGTACTAAGTTTACTGTTCGTGAAGGTGGCCACACTGTTGGTGCCGGTGTTGTTTCAGAAATCATGGACTAATACCTACCTAAATGAACATGAAAAGTCCGAGAAGGTTGCCTTTTCGGGCTTTTTTATTTGAAATTTTCAAGGCGATACGGTTTATGAAGTGGCGTGATACTACAATCAGACTAATATTGATGCAGGATGGCTCGTATTGGTTGTATGAACGTGATTAATCGCCATTTTTACTGAAATTGTTTTACTTTTTTAAGTGCATACGTTAAACTTAAGTCTGTACGCAATTTGAATATGATCGTATTCGAAGAGATATTTAATTCGGAGGGAATATAATGGCTGCAAAATGGGAAAAAAATGACACCAACAAGGGCGAATTAACCTTTGAAATTGGTGCCGACCAAATCAAAAAGGGCTTAGACCAAGCCTTCGCACGGACCAAGAAGAACTTAGCTGTTCCTGGATTCCGTAAGGGTAAGGTTCCTCGTCAAATCTTTAACCAGATGTACGGCGAAGAAGCACTTTATCAAGACGCTTTAAACATCGTCTTACCAGATGCATACGAACAAGCAATTAAAGAAGCAGGTATCGAACCTGTCGATCAACCAGAAGTTAATGTTGAATCAATGGAAAAGGGTCAAGCCTGGGTATTGAAGGCCGTTGTGACCGTTAAGCCAGAAGTTAAGCTTGGCGAATACAAGGGCTTGAGTGTTACAAAGCAAAACACCCGTGTTTACCAAAAAGATATTGATGCTGAGCTCGAACGTCGTCAACAACAACAAGCAGAGCTCGTTCTTAAAGAAGACGAAGCTGCTGCTAAGGGTGACACGGTTGTCATCGACTTTGATGGTTACGTTGATGGTAAGCAATTCGATGGTGGTAAGGCTGACAACTACTCACTTGAATTGGGTTCTAACTCATTCATCCCTGGCTTTGAAGACCAATTAGTTGGTCACAAGGCTGGTGAAGATGTTGACGTTAAAGTGACTTTCCCAGAAGATTATCAAGCTGAAGATCTTCAAGGTAAGGAAGCCACGTTCAAGACGACCATTCACGAAGTTAAGCAAAAGGAATTACCTGAACTTGATGATGAATTTGCCAAGGATGTTGACGAAGAAGTTGATAGCTTAGACGAATTAAAGGCCAAGATCAAAGATGAATTGAAGGAGCAAAAGACCACTGCTGCTCACGAAGCCATCGAAGACGAAGCCATTCGTGAAGCTGTTGATAATTCAGAAATTGCTGAAGTACCAGAAGCAATGATTGAAGAAGACATTCACCGTCAGATGGATCAATACTTAGCTAACATGCAACAACAAGGTATCGATCCTAAGATGTACTTCCAGTTGACTGGTACTAGCGAAGATGATTTGCATAAGCAATTTGCTGCGGATGCAGAACGTCGCGTTAAGACTAACTTAGTATTGGAAGCCATCGTAGAAGCTGAAAAGATTGAACCTTCTGAAGACGAATTAGCTGCAGAAGTGAAAGACTTAGCCGGCCAATACGGTATGGAAGAAAGTGCTGTTCGTTCAGCCCTTTCAGACGATATGCTGAAGCATGATATCGCTGTTAAAGACGCTGTTGACATCATTACAGATTCAGCCAAGCAAGATAAGTCAAAAAAAGATGAAGATAAAGACTAATTTACTTCAACTTTAATGTGACGACAAAGAGGGCCCTAGGGAATTGGATATCTGATTCTTGCTGGGTCCTTCTTTGTTTATTGTGCTTATGAAGTGTTTTCCTTTCGACCATAACGATTGTATGGTATAGTAGCAATTGCGTCATGAGAACTATTAAACGTAAATATAGAAGGGGTGACTCCTAATTGTTCGAAAATACTGATACAAACGGCCCCGTAAATTGTTCTTTTTGTGGTAAGTCGCAAGACCAAGTCAAGAAAATTGTCGCTGGCCCTGGGGTTTACATTTGTAATGAATGTATTGATTTATGCAAAGAAATCATTGATGAGGAATTTAGTGAAGAAAGTGCTCAAACTGTCTTTGATGTGCCAACACCACAACAAATTGTGGATTCACTAAACCAATACGTCATTGGTCAAAATGAAGCCAAAAAAACACTGTCTGTGGCCGTTTACAACCACTATAAACGTGTTAATGAAATGGCAACTAACCAAACTGACGGTCCCGAACTACAAAAGAGTAATATTACGATGATTGGGCCAACCGGTTCTGGGAAGACTTATCTTGCCCAGACACTGGCTAAAATTTTAAACGTGCCATTTGCAATTGCTGACGCAACAACGTTGACTGAAGCTGGGTACGTTGGTGAAGATGTCGAAAATATCCTATTGAAGCTACTTCAAAACGCCGATTACGACGTCGAACGAGCAGAAAAGGGTATTATCTACATTGATGAAATTGATAAAATTGCCAAAAAGGCCGAGAATGTCTCAATTACTCGAGATGTTTCAGGTGAAGGTGTCCAACAAGCCTTGCTTAAAATTCTTGAAGGCACAACTGCCAACGTTCCGCCACAGGGTGGCCGTAAACATCCACAACAAGAATTTATCCAAATCGATACAACTAACATTCTCTTTATTGTTGGTGGTGCCTTTGATGGTATCGAAACCATCGTGAAGAACCGATTAGGCGATAAGACGATTGGCTTTGGTACTGATTCGACTCATCAACCGGTTGATGAAAAAGAAAGTTTGATGCAACGTGTTGTGCCAGAAGACATGCTTGAATTTGGGTTAATTCCAGAATTCATTGGTCGTTTGCCAATTTTAACGGCGCTGGAGAAACTCTCTGAAGACGATTTAGTTCGGATTTTAACGGAGCCTAAGAATGCCCTGGTTAAACAGTATCAACGACTGATTTCCTTAGATGGCGTAGAGCTTGATTTTGAAGACGAAGCGCTACGTGAGATGGCTAAATTAGCCTTGAAGCGAAATACCGGTGCACGTGGTCTACGGTCAATCATTGAAGATGTCATGCGAGATATCATGTTTGAATTACCAAGTCGAGATGATGTCGATAAAGTTATCGTAACGGGTAAAACTGTTAAGGATCACAAAGAACCCGATTTGATTTTAAAAGATCAAAAGGCTTCCTAACATCGGCGCATGGCGTCAGGTTTCACCGATCCATGGTGTGAAGCGTTTGTGCCTCATAAACTGGCGACGTCTAACCGATTAAAGCGTCCTGCCAATCAATCTGAAGAGATTGTTGTCAGGACGCTTTTTTGTAAGGAGGGTGGCATTGATTTTAATTCAAACACCAACAAGGAGAATATAAATGGAAGTACATGATGTTGAACTCGTGATGAGTGCGGTTGATCCTAAGCAATATCCCACGACCGGCCAGCCTGAAATTGCGTTGGTGGGACGGTCAAACGTTGGCAAGTCGTCCCTCACAAACGTATTGATTAATCGAAATAGCTACGCCAGAACGTCGAGTCAACCCGGCAAAACCCAAACCCTTAATTTTTATCATGTCGAAGATCAACTATATTTTGTGGACGTGCCGGGTTATGGTTATGCAAAGGTTTCTAAAGCCGAGCGAGAAAAATGGGGTCAGATGATTGAAACTTATTTGACTTCTAGAGAAACGCTGCGCGGGGTGATTTCACTCGTTGATGGCCGTCACGCACCAACACAAGACGACCAGCAAATGTATACTTGGTTGAGTTACTATGACATTCCAACTTTAGTGGTTGCCACTAAGATGGATAAAATTGCGGGTGCAAAGTGGAATAAGCAGTTGAGCGTGGTAAAGAAAACACTTGAGATGAAATCCCAAGATGATTTATTGGCATTTTCTGCGCAGACCAAGGTCGGTAAGGACGAGGTTTGGCAATGGATCGAAGCGCATGCGTTTGGAGGTAAAGCTTAATGGAGTTTAACGATTATCAACGTGCGGCTAACCGGACACTTTTTGGGAGTGAGCAAGTCTTAACCAATTGTGCACTTGGTTTATCTAGCGAAACGGGTCAGGTAGTTGATTTGGTTAAAAATTATACATTTCATGGCAAAAAATTAGACAAATCGGAACTAACGAAGGAAATGGGTGACGTATTATGGTACTTGTCACAAGTTGCCCAGTGGGCCGATATTTCGTTTGACGATGTTGCCAAGCAAAACATTGACCGGTTAAATGAACGTTATCCAAGTGCGACCCCTCGTGACTAAAGTATTGATTGTCACTAATCAGGCAGATTAAACGAAAAATTGCTGGCCAACTGATTGGCAAGATATCGTAAAATTTCGCTATCCACCTAGACTTAGTGCGTTTCGATTACTATAATGAAACAAATGAGAGCGAGGGTATAATGATGCGAGAAACAACAAAACCAATTAGTCAGCAAAAATGGCCAGTCGTGACGGCCTGGGTCATTATTGGAATTGTTACGGTTGGATTTTTAATTGCGATTTTCTTTACGCCGGTGAATAATGCCATGCGTTCCGCCACTGGTGCAGATACACCAGCTGATGCGGTGGTCAAAAGCCAGTTAATCAAGCGGGTTGAGGCTAGTAAAACCGGCAATGCGGCCACCGATGCCAAAATTAATCAGGCGGTCAGCAAACTAAAAACCACTAAAATGAGCACGATTATGTCAGCAGCCGACAATCAACAAAAGATGAGTCAGTTGTTGAATGCAGATACTGGGCTCAGTCAAAAGCAATCTGAAGCGGCTACCAGTGTTATTTTTAATAATACTCAGTATAAGCAGTTGCGAAAGGCCGTGGCTGGTGGACATTGGGTCCAGGCTTATCAGGCCTACCAACAGTTATCTGATAACGGTGCCATCAGCAATTTGAAAAATAGTGTTAGTGAATAAGTGATAGCGTTCTAGTTAAGTAAGAGTTAATGCCTCTGTCGAGGTCATTAACTCTTTTTTTGTTATGTAAATAAGAAATTCAGATCCTATATTGAGAGAAATCTCATTTTAATAGCGTAATTTCGAAAGCGCTGCCAATATAATTAATGTATATTAAATGGAATATCGGCTAAATATATGTATAAATAATAGAAAAGCCTTGCATTTACTGAATACTGGTGTTAATCTCATATCATTAAGTTGAAATGAAGAAATGAGAGGTCACTAACATGACAGAAAATCAAAAAGTTGTATTAGCATATTCAGGTGGTTTAGATACATCCGTTGCAATTCCTTGGTTAAAGGATAAGGGCTATGATGTGATCGCATGTTGTATCAATGTGGGTGAAGGCAAAGACCTTGATTTCATTAAACAAAAGGCATTGAATGTTGGCGCAGTTAAAGCCTATGTAATCGATGCGCTTGAAGAATTCGCTGAAGATTACGCGATGGTTGCCTTACAAGGGCACACTTTTTACGAGGGCGAGTATCCATTGATCTCGGCACTTTCTCGGCCTTTAATCAGCAAAAAGCTGGTTGAAGTTGCCCAAGAAGAAAATGCGACGGCAGTGGCCCATGGTTGTACCGGTAAAGGTAATGACCAAGTTCGTTTTGAAGTTGCCATTCATGCCTTGAACCCTGCACTTGAAGTTCTAAGCCCTGTTCGTGATTGGCACTGGTCTCGTGAAGAAGAAATTGAGTATGCGAAGAAACACAATATTCCAATTCCAATTGATTTGGACTCACCATACTCGATTGATGCCAATATTTGGGGTCGGGCTAATGAAGCCGGCGTATTGGAAGATCCATGGGTCAGTGCGCCAGAAGATGCCTATGCTTTGACGAAGCCGATTGACCAAACACCAGATGTCCCAACTGACATTGAAATTACTTTTGAACAAGGTGTACCAACGCAATTAAATGGCAAAGCAATGCAGCTTGCGGACTTAATTCAAGAACTTAACCAAATTGCCGGCGAAAACGGGATTGGCCGAATTGACCACATTGAAAACCGGCTTGTTGGGATCAAGTCTCGTGAAGTTTATGAAGCCCCAGCTGCCACCGTATTAATGAAGGCCCACAAACAACTAGAAGACTTGACGTTTGAACGTGACTTGGCCCACTTCAAGCCAGTCATTGAAAAACAGTTAAGCGAAATGATTTATAACGCACTTTGGTTCTCACCATTGATGGATGCGTTGTTGGCATTCCTCAAGACGACCCAAGAAGTGGTCAGTGGTGTGATTAAAGTTCAATTATTTAAAGGCAACGTTATTACGCTAGGACGTAAATCAGAGAGCTCACTCTATGATAAGAATTTAGCAACTTATACTGCCGCAGATTCATTCGATCAAGAAGCTGCTAAGGGCTTCATCAAGTTGTGGGGCCTGCCAACAACGGTTTACTCACAAGTTAAAATGAAGAATCAGCAGTCAGCTTTTGTGACGGCTGTGACGCAAAACAAGAAGAGTAAGGTTAAAGTCGCGGTTAAGTCTAGCGAGGCACAGCACACGGAGGCGACTAAATAATGGCAACCAAAAAACTCTGGGGTGGTCGGTTTCAAGAACAGGCAGCTGCATGGGTTGATGCTTTTGGTGCCTCGATTTCCTTTGATCAATTGATGGCTGAAGAAGACATTGAGGGCTCCTTAGCACACGTCAAAATGCTTCAGCAAACGGGTATCGTACCGAGTGAAGACTGTGATCAGATTATTGCTGGGTTGGAGGGCATTCAAAAAGATCTGGAAGCTGGTCAGATTGAATTTGATGTTGCCAACGAAGATATTCATATGAATATCGAGAGCATTTTGACGCAACGCATCGGACCGGTAGCGGGTAAACTGCATACGGCCCGGTCAAGAAATGATCAAGTTGCCACCGACTTTCATTTATACCTTAAAAAACGGCTGCCGAAAGTCATTGACGAGATCACCACGATTCAAACGACGTTAGTGACGCTTGCGGAACAAAATGTCGAAACAATCATGCCGGGTTATACCCATCTTCAACACGCTCAACCGATTTCATATGGTCACTATCTCATGGGCTATTATCAGATGTTTAAACGTGACAAGGAACGATTTGCGTTTAATGAAGTGCATACTGATATCTCACCTTTAGGGGCTGCAGCGTTGGCTGGGACAACCTTTCCAATTGATCGTCAAATGACGGCCGAAACACTTGGCTTTTCGCAAGTGTATGCTAATTCACTTGATGCGGTTTCAGACCGAGATTTTGCGTTGGAATTTTTAAGCAATAGTTCAATCTTAATGATGCATTTATCACGTTTTTGCGAGGAACTGAGTATGTGGGTCAGTCATGAATTCCAATACTTGGAACTTTCGGACGCGTATACGACCGGTAGTTCGATCATGCCACAAAAAAAGAACCCAGACATGGCTGAGCTAATTCGTGGTAAGAGTGGTCGGGTGTATGGTCATCTAATGGGGCTGTTAGCAACCATGAAGTCATTGCCGCTGGCCTATAACAAGGATCTGCAAGAAGACAAGGAGGGCGTATTTGACACCGTTAAAACGCTTCTACCGGCATTAAAAGTGTTCAATGGGATGTTATCGACGGTTCACGTTAAAGTTGATAACATGAAACACGCAACGGAAAACGATTTTTCCAATGCAACTGAACTGGCCGATTATTTAGCAGCTAAGGGGATTCCTTTTAGAGAGGCGCATGGGATCGTGGGTCAACTCGTTTTAAAGGGGATTCAGACGCACCAAAACCTGCAAGATATGTCATTGGCAACGCTCAAACAGGCATCACCAGCCATTGAAGCTGATGTCTATGAAGACCTGAAGTCGGAAGTGGCTGTAGCTCGCCGTCATTCAGAAGGTGGTACTGGCTTTGATCAGGTTCGTCACCAAATTGCGCAGGCTAAGCAGGATCTAGCGCAGTAAGCCGATTTTAACAACACAATTTAGCAAACAAAAAGGTACCCGCCATGAAGAATGGCGGGTACCTTTTTGTTGAACACGCGTGGTGCATCTAAATCATGCAGGTTTATTTATGATACTGACGGTGTTCTTTAATTAATGATTTTGCTTTTTTGGTGTCATCTTGATGTTCTTCGCGTTTGAGAAACTTGTCACGCTTCTCATCTTTGAGGTCTAGTTCAGCAAATTTACCGAACATTGCGTTGAGATCATCTTGTCGTTTGACCTTTAGCCCCATTATGAATCAACTCCTTTGGTTTGCAGTTAGTTTAACACGCACTTGGTACGCTAGGCAAGTTGTTTGCCACGGGAATGTGACTGGGAATGGCCTGTGTCATGATTGTGTCGGTGAACAGCAAAGATTAAAAAGTGAAAGTAATGACGGTTTTCGTTATTCATTAATTAATTGAATAATGAATATCAAAAGTGAATATTTTGCATATAACGCTTACATTTTGTATAAATGATACTTTTTTAGGAATTATATTGCATAAAGAATGAAAAAGGTGTATTGTTTAATTTATTAAAATTTAGAGAGGGAGTTCGATGAATGAAAGTTCAGGGGAAGAAAATTTTACTTACTATCGTGACATTGTGTTTATCACTTGTCGTATTCGTGACAATTCAGCCAACTCATCAAACCGCTTATGCAGCGGATCAATCACTTCAAAAAATTAAGGATAAGGGGACCATTGTGATGGCGACGTCGCCTGATTACCCACCATACGAATTTGAAGTTAACCATGACGGTAAAGATCACATTGTGGGCATGGATGTTGACATCATGAAAAAAGTCGCCAAGGATCTAGGCGTCAAATTGGTGATCAAGAGCATGTCGTTTGATTCGGTGCTGGTGGCTGTTGAAACCGGTAAAGCTGACGTTGCCATGAGTGGTATTAATCCAACACCAGCACGGCGACAAAGTGTTGATTTTTCCGAGATTTATTATAATGGTGGTCAGAGTTTTCTGATTGATAAAACGGATGCTGCTAAGTACAAAACGCAAGCTAATCTTGCCAATAAAACGATTGGTGCCCAAACTGGGACGTTGCAGTATAACTTAGCCAAACAAAAGATTCCCGGTGCAACGGTGAAAGGGATGGATAAGTCTACTGACTTGGTCCTCGCCCTTAAAACCCACAAGATCGATGCGTTAGGGATTGAAACACCTTCAGCAGAAGCTTATGTCAAAAATGATCCTGATTTAGCCATGATTAAATCAAGTTATCCATTGAATAAGAACGAGACTGGTTCAGCAATGGCCTTTAAAAAGGGTTCTGATAGCTTAGTGACTGCGGTTAACAAAAGTATTAATGAAATTAAAGCTAAGGGATTAGTTAACAACTACCTTGCAGATGCCGGTAAGTATATGAAGGTGAATACCGTCAACACTTCAATGTGGCATTACTGGTCATATTTCGCCAAGGGGATTGAGTATACGCTGATTATTTCCGCAATTTCAGTTGTGATTGGGGTGTTACTTGGGACACTATTAGCTTTGATGCGCTTCAGTAAGAGTAAGATCATTCATGCGATTGCCGTTGCTTATATTGAATTCGTTCGTGGGACACCGCTGATGGTTCAGGTGTTATTCGTTTATTTCGGAATCGGTATCATCGTGAATTTACCGGCCTTACTTTCAGGTATCATCGCCGTGTCGCTTAATAGTGGTGCTTACGTTGCCGAAATTATTCGTGGCGGGATCAATTCCGTTGCAAAGGGCCAAACAGAAGCTTCAGCTAGCTTAGGGCTTAATAAAACGGACACAATGCGGTTTGTGGTATTGCCACAGGCTTTGAAAAACATCTGGCCAGCACTTGGTAATGAATTTGTTTCCTTGATCAAGGAAAGTTCAATCGTTTCGATTATTGGGGTTACTGATTTGATTTATCAACTTAACATTGTCCGGGCGGATACTTACCGTGGTGTCATGCCAGTATTTGTTGCCATGATTATTTACTTTATTATCACGTTTATATTAACAAGAATTCTAAATCATTATGAAGGGAAGATGAAACATGCCAAGTGATGCATTAATTGAAGTCAAAAAATTGCAAAAAAATTACGGTGAGAATGAAGTTTTGAAGCAGATTGACGGCGTTGTTAAACCAGGCCAAGTTATCTGTGTCATCGGACCTTCAGGATCAGGTAAGAGTACCTTCTTAAGGTGTTTGAATCTACTTGAAAAACCGACTGGTGGTGAAATTTTGTTTGAGGGACATGATACAATGTCGTTTTCTGAAGCCGAATTAACCACAATGCGTGAGCGAATGGGCATGGTTTTCCAAAGCTTTAACTTATTTCCCAACCTCACTGTGTTGGAGAATTTGAAGTTAGCACCGATGCGCGTGAAACACATGGCTGAAGATGACGCTGCCAAAAAAGCACTGACACTCTTAAAACGGGTGGGCTTGGCCGAAAAAGCTGACGTTTACCCAAGCAGCCTTTCTGGTGGTCAACAACAACGGGTGGCGATTGCTAGAGCTTTGGCAATGGATCCCGAAGTGCTCTTGTTTGATGAACCTACCAGCGCACTTGATCCAGAAATGGTTGGTGAAGTTTTGGCAGTTATGAAAGAACTCGCTGAAGATGGGATGACAATGGTTGTCGTGACTCATGAAATGGGTTTTGCGCGCGAAGTTGGCGATGAAGTTTGGTTTATGGCGGATGGGTATATTCTTGAGAAAAACGAACCTAATGCGCTGTTTAACCATCCCCAAAATGAACGGGCACAAGATTTCATTAGTAAAATTATTGGTAATTAAATTGCGACACCTATTTCACTAACTGTGACGTGATTTTGGCAGCAAAAAGCACCGAATTTCCGGTATTGGAGGTTCGGTGCTTTTTTGAGTTTACTGCGATTTGGTGGGATTTTGAAATTAATCAGTTGGCTAATGATATTAATTGAAGCAAACACCCATTCGGGGTATAATGGATTGCTGGTTCAATGAACGATGGAAAGCTTATTAAGGAGGTGTCAACTTGGCATCTGAATACCTAGAACATAAATTGGCGTTGTTGCCAGATATGCCTGGCATCTACATGATGAAAAACATCAATGGTCACATTATTTATGTTGGGAAAGCAAAAAATCTCAAAAACCGGGTCCGGTCCTACTTCAAGAGTAGTCACGAAGGTAAAACGGCGCGGTTGGTTTCTGAGATTGCTGACTTTGAGACAATTGTGACTTCGACCGATAAAGAGGCTTTTTTGCTTGAAATCACGATGATTCAAAAGCATCAGCCTCATTACAATATTAAACTAAAACAGGGAACTGGTTATCCCTACATTAAAATCACGAACGAACGGGATCCACAGATGTTGATTGTCAGTACAGTGCGTAAGGATGGTGCCTATTATTTTGGTCCGTACCCCAACGTGTACGCTGCTGAAGAAACGCTTCATTTTCTCCAGAAGGTTTATCCATTGAGACGCTGTAATGGCTATCAGAATCGACCGTGCCTATATTATCACATGGGGCAATGTCTTGGCGCATGTTTTAAAGAAGTGCCAGAAGCCACATATCAAAAGCAGATTGAACGAATCAAGTCCTTTTTAAACGGTAACGTAGCCACCGTAAAACGTCATCTGAATAGTCAAATGACCAAGGCTGCCGAAAACCTTGAGTTCGAACGTGCGGCCGAGATTCGTGACCAGATGCACTATATCGAAGTCACGGTTGAAAAGCAAAAAATTATCTCTAACGATCAGACACCACGAGATATTTTTAACTTTTACTTGGACAAAGGGTGGTTGTCAGTTCAAGTGTTCTTTATTCGGCAAGCCCGCTTAATCAAACGTGAGAAACGGTTATTTCCAATTGTGAACAGTGATATTGAAGAAATGACCAGTTTCATTATCCAATTTTATCACCGAAAAAATAGTGTGTTTCCCAAGGAAATTTTAGTGCCTGATAGCTTACCCAAAGACATTTTACAAGAGATGTTGCCAATGCCAGTACGGACACCACAACGGGGTGAAAAACGAGCCCTTCTCGAGATGGCCGGTAAAAATGCGCGGTTAGTCCTGGAGGAAAAATTCCGCTTGCTTGAATTGGATGAACAAAAAACTACTGGTGCAATGAAGGAAATTACGGATGCGCTCGGAATTGCACCCGGTCACAAAATTGAGGCGTTTGACCACTCGCACATTCAAGGCGCCGATTTGGTATCAGCAATGGTGGTCTTTGTGGACGGTCAACCCAACAAGAATTTGTATCGTAAGTATAAATTAAAAACGGTGGATCATGCCGATGAAACGGCCAGTACCAAAGAAGTCATTCGTCGGCGGTATGAACGGGTGTTAAAGGAACACGATCAACTGCCAGATTTGATTTTAATGGATGGTGGTCCAATTCAACTGGAAGCTGCTAAAGACGTTTTGGAAAACGAATTGGGCTTGACCGTGCCAGTAGCTGCCATGGTCAAAAACGATAAGCATAAAACGGCTGATTTACTTTCGGAAGTAAACGATACGCCGTTACACCTGGATCCTAAATCACAGGGCTTTTATTTATTACAACGGATTCAAGATGAAGTGCACCGGTTTGCAATTACTTTTCATCGCAAGGTTCACGCTAAAAATTCACTGAGTTCACGGCTGGATGATATCAGCGGGGTCGGGCCAAAAACCCGTAATAAGCTGCTACGCAAGTTTGGCTCAATGAAAAAAATTGCGGCGGCTTCGACCGATGACTTACGAGAATTGGGCATCTCAAAATCCGTTGCGGATACGATTCACCTCACGCTTGCAAAGTCGGCTGAGGGTCGTTAAATGGGAAATTCCTAAATATTCCAAATAACGGTGGTAATTTACCTGTAATCATTGGATAATGACTAGGGTTAGCTTCATGTGCAGGAATTAGAAGATAATGGAGAAGAATATGTTTGTAGATCACGTAACAATAAATGTTAAGGCCGGTAATGGCGGCAATGGTATGGTCGCATTTCGGCGGGAAAAGTATGAGCCTAATGGTGGCCCAGCCGGTGGTGACGGCGGTCGCGGCGGGAGTGTTGTGTTTAAAGTCAATCAAGGACTGAGAACCCTGATGGACTTTCGATACAACCAAAAATTTAAGGCAGATCATGGCCAAAACGGTGGTATCAAGGGGATGACTGGTCGTGGTGCTGAAGACCGCGTTATTCTAGTACCTCAAGGAACTACGATTGTGGACGATGAGTCCAATATGGTCATTGCTGACTTGGTTGAACCTGATGACCAGGTGGTTGTTGCCAATGGTGGTCGTGGCGGACGTGGCAACGTTCACTTTGCGACACCTAAGAATCCAGCACCTGAACTCGCCGAAAACGGCGAACCTGGTGAAGAACGCCGCGTGCGGTTGGAACTTAAATTACTTGCTGATGTTGGCTTAATTGGTTTCCCTTCAGTTGGTAAATCAACCTTATTAGCGGCAATCACAAGTGCCAAGCCTAAAATTGGAGACTATCATTTTACGACTTTATCACCCAATCTTGGGATGGTGCGTTTAAATGACGGCCGCGACTTTGCAGTTGCTGACTTACCCGGTTTAATTGAGGGTGCAGCCAACGGAATTGGTTTGGGGATTGAATTTTTACGTCATATCGAACGAACTCGAGTGCTCTTACATTTAATTGATGTGAGTGGTTTTGAGGAACGAGATCCATATGATGACTTCCTTAAAATTAATGCCGAACTTGAAAAGTACGATCCGGATTTACTCAAACGGCCACAAATTATTGTTGCCACTAAAATGGATTTACCAGATGCAGCTGAAAATTTAGCCGCACTTAAAGCAAAATTAGCAACTGATCAAACGTTGGCAACGCCACCAATCGTGATGGCGATTTCCAGTGCAACGCATCAGGGGCTGACGCCGCTCATCGAAAAAACAGTCGAAGTCTTGGATGCAACACCGGCCTTCCCAGTTAAGGGTGTGGATGACCTTGAAAAGATGCTGATTTCCGACGAGACGCCTGACTTAACAGCTGATTTTGAAATCAATCGTGATGAAGACGGGACTTGGGTCCTCAGTGGCGCTAAGATTGAACGGCTGTTCCAAATGACCAATTTGGATCATGAGGAAAGCACACTGCGTTTTGCTCGACAAATGCGAGGCATGGGTGTTGATGAAGCGCTGCGTGAAAAGGGTGCGCACAATGGTGATCTCGTGCAAATCGATGATTTCACTTTCGAATTTGTAGAATAAGTCGCAAAAAACAAACGTTTCAAGAGAAACGGGGGAGAATTGATGCAACAGTCAGGGAGTAAGCGGCTAGCACATAGTCGCTATATTTCTGGATTTGACGGCATTCGGACAATTGCCGTAATCGGTGTAATTGTCTATCACCTGTTACCCTACAGCCTACAGGGTGGTTACTTAGGTGTGCCGATATTCTTTGTGGTTTCAGGATATTTAATTACAGATTTATTGTTACAAGAATACGAACAAAACGGCCGAATCGATGTGCTTAACTTTTACGGTCGGCGGATGAAGCGGCTTTCCCCAGCGCTAGTGACCATGGTTTTGACGACCGCGGCCTACATTACGCTGTTTCAACGCTCACTATTTGTGAATCTTAAGGCGATCATTACGACCAACCTGCTGTACGTTTATAATTGGTGGGAAATTGGTCATGGTCAATCATACTTTGACCGGTTTAACGGTGAATCACCATTTACCCATTTATGGTCGCTTTCAATTGAAGGTCAATTTTACTTATTTTGGCCGGTGATTTTGATTTTATTGTTGTCACTTTTTCGCCAGCGAAAACAAATTTTTTATTTGATTTTAGGCTTGGCGGTGCTATCTGCGATTTGGATGGGTGTCTTATACGCCGGTGTAGCAAGTACGAACCGAGTTTATTACGGTACTGATACCCGGATGTTTGCCATTCTGCTCGGCGTAGCTTTAGCATTTCTGTGGCCGGCAACCAAGTTAAAGACCGAGTTGCCGGTTAAGGCCAAACACCTGCTTGATGGCACTGGTATCGTCAGCATGGTTTTGATTATTTGGTTATTTTTAACCATGTCTGGTCAAAGTACCTTCACTTACCGTGGTGGCATGTTTTTATTCACGTTGCTATCAGCGATATTGGTGGCAACCGTTGCCCATCCCGCTGGTGTTATGAACCGAGTCTTGAGCAATCGACTGTTTGATTGGGTGGGTAAACGAAGTTACGGTATCTATCTTTATCAATTTCCCATCATGATTTTTTATGAGGCCAAAGTAACTAATATTGCTGATCATCCAGTGCTCAACGCACTTATCGAGACGTTACTCATTTTGATTGTGAGTGACTTGTCGTATCGATACTTGGAACGGCCAGCGCGGCACTACGATTATTCGCAACTGCCCGCTCGTTTCAAGGCCTTCATCAAGCATCCAGCATTGGTCGGATGGCAACGATACGTGGTTGTACCGGCTGCACTCATTGTGGTTGTTGCGTTATTTGGTGCGGCAACAGCACCAAGTCACTTAGCAGCCAACCAGACCGCACTTCAGCACAAAATTCAAAAAAATCAAAAACAAGCCTCTAAGTCCAATCAAGCCGCGCTCAAGAAACAACGAGAAGCTGCAAAACAGACGGCTAAGCAAAAGAAGGCCGATGCGGCTTGGGCGAAGGTCAAATTAAATTCACATCAAAAGCAATTGGTCAAAAGTTATGGTTTAACGAAACGCCAAGTTGTTTTAGCCAAAAGAATACCGGTCACCGCAGTGGGTGATTCGGTCATGGTCGATGTTTCTTCTGATTTAAGACAGGTTATGCCAAATACCTATGTTTCCGCTTCAGTTGGCCGTCAGATTTGGCAAGCACCGCACCAGATTCAAGCGTTACAGGCTCAAGGTGCGTTAGCGCAAAATGTCGTGGTTAATTTGGGCACCAATAGTCCAATGACTGATGCTCAAATCGATAAGGTGATTCGAATGATTGGTCCTAATCGTCAAATATTTTGGATCAACACGCATGTGCCAACTCGAAACTGGGAAACTTCCGTTAATCGGACCATCGCCCGAGCAGCTAAGCGTTTTTCAAACGTGACGTTGGTTGATTGGCATTCTTTAAGCAAAAATCATAAAAATTGGTTTTATAAGGATAATGTTCATCCGAACCCGACCGGTAATCGTTATTTGACCCGATTAGTTGTCCGTCATTTGACGGCAAATGCTTAATCCGATTTACGCCATCAAATTCGGCAAAAGGTGAAAAATAGTGCCGCGAATTCTTTCAACAAGGATTCGCGGCACTATTGATTTAGTCCTGATGGGCCAATAATGAGTTTCGAACATAGAAGGGCGACTATAAAGTAATGCTGATTGCTGCTGGTGCGGCCGAAAGTTGCTGACCACTTTGACTGTAAGCACCTGAAAATTGAACGGTCATCGTTTTTACTTTGAGATTGGTTGGGCCAACCAGAATCATTGCCGTGAATTGCTTTGATTGATGAGCACCAATGACTTGACCGGCGCTAGCGTCGCTTAAGCTGTTGCCAGTGTTGATCAGTGATTGATTGAGTTTGATTTTTTTGATACCGTCAATCGCAACTGGTTTTGACCGTTGGTTTCTAACTGTAAAAGTGAGTTGAATCGTCTGATAGGGGTTAGGTAATTTAGCAAGATTAAAGGCTTGTTCAGCCATTTGCTTTGCTTTTTGGGTTTTGGCGTGGTTGGTGATTTGTTTGACTCGTGTTAATCGGTAACTTAATAACTGACGGCTGGTTTTACGCGTAAGGGCGTCAGTTGACTTCAAGGTTAATTTAGTGCCAGCCTGATCATAACTAAACTGACCAGGTAGTCGTAATACACCAGATTTCTGATATTGGTGCTTTTCTTTTTCGGCCTTAGGGACTTGATATGGTTTCATATTGGCTTGGTCAGAAGCAGCCTTTTCTGGCGTTTTGGTGCTCGAAGTTGAACTGGTGGTACTGGTCGCAGAAGTCACCGAAGATTGTTTGTGACTTTGACAACCAGCTAAAGTTAAACTGAGAAAGATAGCCGTGATAAGAATTGCCCGTTTTGGCATATGTAAGCCTCCTATTTGAATAATAACCAGTGGTTCGATTGCCGAAAACCAAATAATCGAGTATGGTCTGCGTCAACCACTGTTAAGTCGCCGTTGGTGATATTGAGATTTCGAAATCTTTCAATGGTGAGCGGTTGTTCGTCTGTTGATTGACAGACGAGTTGTCCTTGTTCAACTTTGACGGCTGTAATGGGTTCAATCGGATCGCCATCAATGGCAAGCTTTAAAGATGGTTCCAAATGGTGAAAAAGTGTGACCAGCTCATTTAACTCCATGAACGTGTTACCTCCTGTCTGTTATTATACGATATTGGCTTGTATTCGTAAAAAAGTGGCTTGCAGACTGTTCAATTAATCAGACAAACTGGTCAGTTATCTGCTACAATTATAGATGTTGCTGACAAAATGAGCTAGTCAAATACAGTCGTATTCAGACGTATTTGATGGCGTAAAACATATATGATGAAATATTATCAATATGATCGAGATAGAAAAGGACGACGAACATGCAAATTGAATTTTTAGGGACTGGTGCGGGTGCACCGGGAAAGTTTAGAAACGTTAGTAGCCTAGCATTACGGTTACTTGAAGAAAGAAATTCGATCTGGTTATTTGATGCCGGTGAAGGAACGCAACACCAAATTTTAAGAACCACGATTAAGCCCCGAAAAATCGATAAAATTTTTATTACCCATCTTCATGGTGACCATATTTTTGGCCTACCAGGCCTGCTAAGCAGCCGTTCTTTCCAAGGTGGTAACGAAAAGTTAACGATTTATGGACCTAAGGGCATTCGGAATTTCGTACTGACCAGTCTGAAGGTATCCGAAACCAAACTCTCTTACTTTATCGACTTTGTTGAATTAAGCGAGGGTGGCAAAATTTATTCAGATGATAAATTTACGGTATACGCGCAACACTTAGACCATAAAATTGAGTGTTTTGGTTATCGCGTCGTTGAACATGATCACCAGGGTGAATTGATGGTCGATCAGCTGAGAGCAGATAACATTCCATCCGGACCAGTGTATGGTCAACTTAAGGCTGGCAAAACCGTGACGTTGCCAGATGGCCGGACCGTAAATGGTCAAGATTACATTGGTCACGCTCAAAAAGGCCGCATCGTGACGATCTTAGGTGATACCCGGAAAACACCGAATAGTTACAAATTGGCTGAAAACGCCGATGTTTTAGTTCATGAAAGTACGTTTGCCAAGAATGAGGCCACCATGGCGCACAATTATTTCCATTCAACTAACCTTCAAGCGGCTCATATCGCCAAAGATGCGCACGTTGGGCGGTTATTATTAAACCATATTTCGGCTCGTTATAACGGTAAGTTAGCGCACGAGCTTGAAAACCAAGCCCAAAGTGTGTTTAAAAAGTCTAAAGTTGTGAAGGATTTCGATTTGATTGATATCCCGTTTGACAAAGAACGTGAATAGAAAGGTGAACATAATGAAACGACAGGGTAAAGTGATTTTAGCCATTATACTGGTGATTGTAATTGCGGTATTTTCAGTATTGAATACAACAAGTGTGCCGATTCATTTTGGCTTTGCCACCGTGTCTTGGCCGTTAGTGCTCATTTTGCTCGTGGCCGTTTTTGTGGGCGCCTTACTGATGTTTTTATTTTCAACGATTGGTAATTATCAATCAAAAAAAGTGATTAAGACACAAGCAACCAAAATTCAAACGTTAGAACGGCGACTGACACATCTTTCACAGACTGATTCGTCGACGACACCGACAAAAGCAAAGGATGATAAGCGTGATTGAAGCACATTATGATTGGCAAGTTAAGGCAGTAGACCAGCCTTCACCTGAGGCGGTTACGCTGGCTGAGTCACTTGATTTACAACCAATGATCACTCAAATCTTACTTAATCGTGGCTATAATTCTGAAGCACAAATTCAAGCTTTCTTGAATCCTGACTTAGGCCAATTACATGATCCAATGCAAATGCACGATATGCAAAAGGGAATTGACCGAATTCAAAGTGCCATTATGAATGATGAGCACGTGACGATTTATGGTGATTACGATGCGGATGGCGTGACGAGTACGGCCATTATGTATGAAACACTGGAACAGCTTGGTGCGGATGTGGACTACTTCATTCCAAACCGATTTGTGGATGGTTATGGTCCTAACGTGGCCGCTTTTGAACGATTGATTGAAGCCGGTACCAAGTTAATTGTTACAGTTGATAATGGTGTATCTGGTCATGATGCCATTGCAAGGGCCAACGAATTAGGTTGTGATGTGGTTGTGACGGATCACCACGAATTGCCAGAACAACTACCCGAAGCTTCCGCAATTATTCATCCACGTCATCTAGATGGCGATTATCCCTTTGGTGGCCTATCTGGTGCAGGGGTGGCTTTTAAGGTGGCAACTGCTTTACTTGAAGAGGTTCCCCAAGAATTACTTGATTTGGCAGCTATTGGCACAGTAGCCGATTTGGTACCGCTGGTAGACGAAAACCGAGTGATTGTGGCGGCAGGGTTACAGTTGCTAGCTCAAACTGATCGAATCGGCTTGGTCGCACTTATGAAGCAAGCCGGAATCGATGCAGATCAACTGGACGAACAAACGATTGGCTTTGGGATTGCGCCACGATTGAATGCACTTGGACGTCTAGACGACGCTGCACCGGCCGTTAAGTTACTCACGACCCTGGATGATGAAGAGGCTGAAAAGCTTGCTGAACTAACCGAAAAACAAAATAAGTACCGACAAAAATTAGTCGCAGATATTAGCGAGGTTGCTTTAAAACAGGCGTCAGATGCGCAACATCAACAACATTCAACCCTGATCATTACCGGCAGTGGCTGGCATGAAGGAGTTCTTGGTATTGTGGCCAGTAAGGTTGTTGAAGCGACTGGCAAACCCACCGTGGTGCTTGACGTAAACTCTGAAGCAGGCACTGCGAAGGGTTCGGGGCGAAGCGTTGCAAACTTTAATCTATTCGACGCGTTTGATCAACACCGTGATTTACTTGTGAACTTTGGTGGGCATGCGGCGGCCGTTGGGATGACTGCTAAGGCCAATCAGCTTGAGGCGTTACAGGCCAGTTTTGATCAGGCAGCGATTGACCAGCAATTGTCAGATCAGCCAAAAGTCGCCTTGCCGATTGCGGCGCAGTTACCCTTGGGCGAAGCCACTGAAGCATTTTATCAAGCCCTCAGGCAGTTGGCCCCCTTTGGAACCGACAACCCTGTTCCAAGCTTTTTGTTTAAACCAGCTGATTTAAAAGATGTTAAAGCAATTGGTGCCGATAAAAAACATCTCAAGTTTCAAATGGTCGATCAAGATACGACTTTAAACGCCATTGATTTTGGCCAAGGTCGTTTGGCGACTGCTTTACAAAGTGCCTCAACTCAAGTTGAATTAATTGGTCAAATCGACCTCAACGTCTGGCAGGGACGATCATCAGTTCAGATTATGGTCAAAGACATTGCCGTTGACGGCATGGTGATTACGGATCAACGAACGCAACAGTTACGTCAGCAGATGTTTACTGATCCACAAGGCACCTACGTTTTCTTTAACCAACGACTTTATGAACAGCTAAAGTCCCAACTATCACCAACAGCTACCAGTTGGTTACTGGCGGATGCCGATCGTTTGGGGCATTTAACGGCCAAGACTTTGTATTTGGTGGATTGTCCTGATCAATTAGCGGATTTGAAACTAGCCTTAACTCATATTTCGGCCGATCAAATCGTCGTTTATTTTTATTTAAAAGAAAGTCATTACCTTTTGGGGATGCCAGAACGGGCACAGTATGCTAAACTATTTAGGTTCGTTAAAACGCACAGTGACGTGGACGTCGCACATCGATTGAACGAATTGGCCAAATTTTTAGAGATTGTGCCAGCGCAATTAGTTTTGATGCTTCAGATTTTCCAAGAGTTATCCTTTGTCACCATCGTTCAGGGAAAACTCAATCAAGTGCCGTCGCCAACGCACCGGCAAATTACTGAAGCACCAAGTTATCAACGCCGACAACAACAAATTGAGACTGAGAAACAATTATTGTACAGCGAAACTGCAGAATTAAAAGCCATGCTAAGATCGCTAATTACACAGGATTAAAGGAGTTTTTGAGTTATGACTATGGATTTACACAAGTATATTGCTACGGTGCCTGATTATCCGGAACCTGGCGTCATGTTCAGAGATATTTCACCACTGATGGCGGATGGCGATGCTTACCGTTACGCCACCGATCAATTGGTTGATTACGCACGTAGTAAGAACGTCGAAATGATTGTTGGACCAGAAGCTCGCGGATTCATAGTTGGCTGTCCAGTCGCTTATGAATTAGGTGTCGGTTTTGCGCCAGCTCGTAAAGAGGGCAAGTTACCTCGAGAAACTGTTAAAGCGACGTATGACCTAGAGTATGGCCAATCTGCTTTATACTTACACAAGGATGCCATTAAGCCAGGTCAACGCGTACTCGTCACCGATGACTTACTGGCAACAGGGGGCACAATCAGTGCAACCATCAAATTGGTTGAAGACCTTGGCGGCATCGTCGTCGGTACAGCCTTCATTATTGAATTGAAGGATCTAAATGGTCGAGAAAAAATTAAAGACTACGATATTTTCAGTTTGATGGAATATTAATGTTGATGACAGGCTAGATATTATCCAGAATGAGTTGCAAATTAACCTATTTTTGGTATAATTATTTAGTGTGTTATGGAGAGTTGGCAGAGTGGTAATGCACCGGACTCGAAATCCGGCGAACCGGCTAATACCGGCGCGCAGGTTCAAATCCTGTACTCTCCTTAGTGGAATTCGCATAGTCCCCAATAGCTACCTAAATGGTTGCTGTTGAGGTTTTTTTTATTTTCCAAAATCCGATTAGTCCATGATAGATAGGTAAAATATCTAAACCAATATCTAAACCAGTTGGACCCGTCTAACGGAGGCGAAAGCCACGCTTTTACATAAACATTCATATTTTGGACAACAATATTCCGAACGAATTTGAATTTAACCAGGGTGGACTTAGTAGTCCGAAAAATTGCGGATAGCACGTTAGGTCTAACAATTTTATAAAAATATAATTATCAAAAATAGATAAATTCAAATGATAAATGTGAGAAAAATCACATTTAAGATATATTATTAATTTAATGATGAGTATGAAACTAATCTAATAATTATAATTAAATAAAAAATTCACAAAAATATGATAACAATACTTGATGATGCCAACTTTTTAAAAATTTGTACGTAAAAACTTATAAAAGTCCTTTACTTATTCATGGGGATTCAGTACAATATTGCTTGTACTTTCTTTTCGAAGCACATTCTCAACTACCAAAAGAGCCCCATCTGTGACCGTTACGGATCGCAGATGGGGCTTTTTTGTATGAAAAATTAACTGGCTTGTTCCTGGTGGTTAGCTTCGTGAGGGAGCTTTTCGTAGACGAAACTTTGATCGTTTGGGTGATAAACACCAAAAATTTCGCCAACTTTAGTGAAGCCCATCTTATTGATTAAATGTTGCATTGGTTTGTTATCGGCGTGCGTATCGATTCGAATACTCTTGATTTCAGGATGATCCGAAACAACGTGGTTGATCACAGCTTCAAAAAGCTGAGTTGCGTAACCGTGACCGGCGTGGTTTGAGTGAACCGCTACCCGATGGATCACGATATAGCTATCCGAGTTGTTTAACCAAGTGCCTTGCATTGTGTCGTATGAGGTATCTGGTGGGGTAACGACTGCAATAGCACCCACCGTTTCGTTATCGTCTGATTGTGCCAGATAGGCAAAACCGTGATTGATATCGTAGGTGATTTGGTCGCGAGAAGGGTAGTCACCCTGCCATTGATCAACACCGCTTTCTGCGAGTTGGTTACTGCCGTCTTTTAAAATTGCAATAATTGTATCCAAATCAGTTAAAGTTGCTTTTTTTAATTCCAAAATATCGACTCCTTTACGTAAAATCACTCCTACAAGATTACGCTAAGTCGCTAATAATTACCAGAAAAAAATCTCATTTTTTCAACTTTTTGTTATTTTTAGTTATGAAGTTGTAAAGAATCTGTTAATCAATATACATTTTGGATAGGTAAACTGAATAGCATTAAACAGAAATGCGGGTGAATTAATGAAAGTGATCGTGAAATGGTGTGTTGTGTTAGGTACGATCTTTTTGGTGGGCTGGCAAAGTTATCAATTTAGTCAGAGCGTTACTGTGGCTTCTTCACGTGCTACGGCTACTTTGGCCGTTCATAAGCAACGTCAAACGATGACCAAGCCGGTCATTGTGCTTCCGAGACACAGTTTACACGTGATCATCACAGCATATAGCTCCGAGCTGACCTCAAGCAATCAGTCCTTTTCCTATCAGCTTTACAGAAATGGACATTTGTATAAAACCTTACGTGCGACACACGGTCATACCGTGGAGGTTTTACACGTGAAGTCTGGGGCGTATACCCTAAAAATTAAGGATGGACACCAGCTCATTTTTACGGGTGGCCTTTCGGTCGATAAAGATCCGCACTTCATCTAGTGCTTGTGCAGATTAATTGCGCAAAAAGGTGATTTCCGGCATACTGGGGTTATAACAAGTCTGAGTTTGTAAAGGAGTGATGGTCGTGTATCAGCGAATTTTAGTCCCCCTTGATGGTAGCCAAAATGCTCAATCTGCATTAAAAACAGCGATTCAAATTGCGAGATACTTTGGCTCCACTTTAATTCTAATGTCGGTAGCCGATCAGGGCAGTATGTCGATAGCTTCTGGTAGTTTACCTTTAGATTTGAGCCAAGAACTTGGTAAACGCGCACAACAGATATTAAATGAAGGGCAATCCACCGCTGAAACTGCAGGTGTTGCCATGGAATCATTTGTAACAGAGGGTATTCCCAAAAATGAAATTGTGAGCGCAGCCGAAGACGAAGAGGCTGACTTGATTGTGATCGGTAAATCAGGAGCTGACGCCTTAAACCGATTATTAATTGGCTCAACCACCGCGTACGTGGTTCGCAGGGCGCCCGTGCAGGTTTTGGTCGTTAATGCGGAAGAAAATTAACGATTAGTCGATATATCAACGCGTTAACAAAAGCGGCTCCAATGGTGATCCCATTGAAGTCGCTTTGTGATTATACTTAATTTATCTCGCTTTGATTGATCGACCAACGGGCATTTCTCTGCGTTGGAAGTAATAAGAGGATGAATAACCAGATACCACCGATTAGGGGAATGATGCTAATTAAAAGCCACCAATTACTGTGATTGGAATCGTGAAGTCTGCGCGCTCTAACGGTGAAATTAGCACACCATGCTAAGAGTAAAAGAACACCGAAAATGAGTGAGTTGGCACTGAGTGATAATGCGTAGTGCCCATTGTGCAAGTAGCCTTGTTGGTGAGTTAAAACTGCGTAGAGCCAGATAACTATGCCATTAATGATATAGGCAGTCCAGTACTGCGCCCGAGTGGCAGTGGCATTAAAAACGAATAATTTTGTCCAAAATTCTTGATAGTAACGTATCATGGTTTCCTCCGAACGATTATTTGACAATTAAATTGGATTTGAATAAGTACCCACATGATGGACAACGGTTCATCCCATAATAGATGGTCATTTGACGACGACACTGGGGACAATTACCCGGAATGCCACGACGGATTTTTTTAAATGTGGTTGGCTGGTCGTTTTTTTCAGTCAAGGTGAGCACCTCCTTTGATTGCCCGATTAATTAGGTGAAATCGAGTGTTTTAGCGAAAAAAACGACCAATTGTCATCGGACAATCAGTCGTTTTTCAGGTTTAATCTGTAGCAACAAAGCCATTATCAACTAAACTCGTGACGACTTCGTTAAGTTGATCAGCCGTCCCGTCAACGCTGATTGAAATAGTGGCGCCTTCTGGTACGCCTAAGCTCATCACGCCAAGTGAACTATTGGCAATCGTGGTTGTGCCTTGGTACTTCAGCATAATTTTAAATTTATACTTTGACAGTTCATTCGTTAGTTGGTTAACGGCATCGCCAGTTAATCCGCCAGCGGCAATTACTTTAACAGTTGTACTTTCCAAATCGAACACCTCATTTGTAATTTAGCTTACTTTAATTATAACCCTTACTGCCGTAATTTGAGCGAAAAAGACCTGATTACATGATAATAGTTGTTTAATTCAATCAGATTCTTTATAAATAATTGCTGACAGAGTTGGTTACGGCATCATTTGGAGTGGGCGATGATTTGTTTGCAAATGAATAAAGTGTTGATTTATCGAAGGCTAAGACTGGTGGAACATGACTAACCCTTAACGTCGGATAGGAAGAAAGTAACTTAGAAGTTAGTTTCTTTACTTTTTAAGTTCGAAATCGTCCAGTTGGTTAGCTTGGGTAAAAAATGTAATTTGCAGTGAAATTTGACGAAATAGTTTATAATGATTTTATCGAAAAAATAATGAGGCGAAAATATGCATATTGGAATTGACCAACTCGAATTTTATGCACCATCGACGTATTTGGACTTAACGGAACTTGCCGACGCAAGACAAGTTGATCCAAATAAATATCTGATCGGTATCGGACAATCTCAGCAAGCAGTGATTCCAGTCACTCAAGATGTTGTCACCATGGCTGCTAATGCGGCCAGTCGTGTGATCAATGATGAAAATCGCAATAAAATCGCGATGGTTTTGTTTGGCACTGAATCGGGAATTGATCATTCAAAGTCGGCAGCAATGTATCTCAAACGGCTGTTGCAGTTACCAGACAATATTCGGGCAATTGAATTGAAACAGGCCTGTTATGGCGCTACTGCAGGGGTGCAGTTTGCCCGGGATTATGTTGCATTACATCCAGAACAGCAGGTTTTAGTTGTCGGGTCTGACATTGCGCGATATGGTTTGAAGACACCAGGAGAAGTGACTCAGGGTGGTGGTGCAGTCGCGATGACGATTAGTGCCGAACCAGCCTTGTTGAATCTAGATGACGTATCGACTTTTCGTTCAGAAGATATTATGGATTTTTGGCGACCACTGTATCGGACAGAAGCGCTGGTTGATGGTCGGTACTCGGAGAATGTTTACATTGATTTCTTTAAGGCTGTTTGGGCGAACTATCAGTCACAGACCAACCGACACATCCGTGATTTTGAAGCATTCGCGTTTCACTTACCGTTCACTAAAATGGGTCTAAAAGCACTTCGAGCTGTGTTGCCAGAAGCCAGTGAGCAACAACAAAGTCAATTGATGACGAATTTTGAAGCCAGTCGAGTTTACAATCGATTAGTTGGTAATCTGTACACAGGCTCACTTTATTTGAGTTTACGGTCACTTTTTGACCAAGCCACGCTAAAGCCAGGTCAACGGATTGGCCTGTTCAGCTATGGTTCTGGTGCAGAAGGGGAGTTTTATAGCGGTACGATTAGTGACAAGTTTGATGTCGAGGCCTCAAAGGCTTGGTTTGACCATTATTTTGCTAATCGAACCCAAGTTGATGTGGCAACCTACGAGCGACTATTTAAGCAACAGTTACCCAACCACGATGTGTTACTGGATACACGGCAAGATGATGCTCGTTTTGTGTTGGCGGGCATTAAGCATGATCAACGCCAATACGTCGATCGAGAGGCCTAAGTAACTTGAGACAACAACTTTGATGCAAATAGGCAAGGTTTTTGCGTCAATAAAAAGTCGTCGATTTCGAATTTGCTCGAAATCGACGACTTTTTCGCTGTCTCAGATTCTTAAAAAATAACCTTTAGTAAATCTGGTCACGGTATAAGCCAATGACTTTACCTAAGATTGTAACTTGATTTAAAATAATTGGTGCCATCGTGTCGTTTTCAGGCTGCAAGCGATAGTAGTGATCTTCTTTATAGAATCGTTTGCAGGTGGCTTCATCATCCTCGTTCATGGCAATCACAATTTCACCATTCTCAGCAGTGTGTTGCTTTTTGACGATGACTTTGTCACCAGTTAAAATACCAGCGTTAATCATACTCTCACCGCGAATTTGTAACATAAACAATTCACCGGCCTCATCCACTAACTGATCGGGAATTGGGAAATAATCGGTTGCTTCTTGAACGGCTAAAATTGGTTCACCAGCAGTAACCGTCCCAAGCACCGGAATTTTAGTGGGTGTCGTGACAATGCCAAGGGCATCGATACCCAGATCGGTTACCTCTAGCGCCCGTGGTTTGGTAGGATCTTTGATGAGATAGCCCTTCTTTGATAGACGAGCAATATGGCCATGAACGGTGGAAGTTGAACTTAAGCCAACCTTTTCGCCAATTTCTCGGACAGTTGGCGGATAACCGTGTGACTGAGTCTGGTCATAAATAAATCGCAAGATTGCGAGTTGCTTTGAATCTGATGATTTTGTCATGGGTTCACCTCTAACAGTCGGTCTAATTTAGCCTAGCATAGCACATTTTACGTCGAATTTCAAACACCTGTTCGGGTATTGGTGACAACTATCCACTAAATGTAGGCTAACTCACTCAGAATTGTTGAGCTTCTGACTTGCCCCCATGGTCTAATCGTTGTATTATGAAAAGTTGTGTAAAGTAAAGGAGTGAATGGCATGGCAGATACTGAAATGAAGGCATTGATCGAAAGAATTAACGCGCTTGCCAAAAAAGCAAAGGCTGAAGGCCTTTCTGAACTTGAAGAAATTGAACGTAAGGATTTACGCCAAAAATACCTGAAGAAATTCCGTGAAAGTTTTAAGAGTCAAATCGAAATGATGCAGATCTTCGATAAGTCGGGTAAAGAAGTTACCCCACAAAAAGTTCGTGATATTCAAAAGAAAAAGGGGCTACGTGACTAGCTTTTGCAGCAATGTGTGAGAAGTCCTTTTAAAATGAAGCGTTTTTGTGTAATATTGTTTAATGGAAGCTAGAGTAAAGGAGGCACAACCACTTGAGCACTGGAATTTGGATTCTTATTGTGATCGTTGCATTATTGGCAGGTTTAGCAATTGGGTTCTTTGCAGCACGCCGTTACATGGAGAAGTATATCCGTGAAAACCCACCTATCAACGAAGATCAGCTGCGGATGATGATGATGCAGATGGGCCAACGTCCTTCTGAAAAGAAACTGCGTCAGATGATGAACAGCATGAAACAACAACAATCAGAAAAATAGTCACTAAATTGGCTGATAAAGGGCTTTAGGAGCAATCCTGGGGCTCTTTTTATTATTTCTATCATTTAATAATTATGTTATCGTTAAAATATTAATCTGTTTGTTATTTAGAAGGGGGTTAACTATTGAGCATCTTTAAAAAATTGGGGTGGTATTTCAAACTTGAGTGGCGAACTTATTTGTTTGGATTGCTGGGGTTATTATTAACGGCAATTTTAGCAATCATCCCACCTAGAATGATTGGCTTGATCGTCGATGCCATTCATGGCCATCAACTGACATTGAAAACGTTGCTTGTTCAGTTGGGAATCCTCGCAATTGCTGCAATTGGTCAATACGGGTCACGGTATATGTGGCGAACGGCCATCTGGGGTGCGGCCGCTAACTTAGAGAAAACACTCAGGCAACGGCTATTCAAGCATTATATGAACATGGACCAAACTTTTTATCAACAGTACCGGACTGGTGATTTAATGGCTCGAGCTACGAATGATTTGCAGGCGATTCAACGGGTTGCTGGTGGCGGAATCCTTCAGTTTGCGGATTCAATTATTACGGGTGGTACGACGCTAATTGCGATGATGACTTTGGTCAATTGGCGCCTAACTTTAATTGCTGTCCTCCCATTTCCATTACTCGCAGTCATGGCATTTTATTTGGGTCAGAAAATTAACTTAGCTTTCCGTGATTCTCAAGCGGCTTTTTCACGGCTCAATAATAAAGCCCAAGAAAGTATTACCGGTGTTAAGGTGATTAAAAGTTTAGGGCAAGAACAAGCGGATATTGATGACTTTAACCAACAAATTGACCGAACGATTGAGATTAATCGTCGGGTTAACCGATTAGATGCTATGTTTGACCCGATTACCACGTTGATCATCGGATTGGCCTACGTTGCAACAATCGTCATGGGTGGTAGTTTAGTGGTGCATCACGTGATTTCAATTGGGAACCTGGTGACGTTTATTACTTACTTATCAATGATGATTTGGCCGATTTTTGCGGTTGGGATGTTATTCAACACCATGGAGCGTGGTAATGCCAGTTACGATCGCGTCATGCGCTTGATCAATGAACACTCTCAGGTTGTCGATCTCACTGATGGTGTGGTTAGTCGACCAGCGGGTGATTTAAGGTTTAATCTACAGGGTTTCGGTTATCCAGACGCTACCACTTTGACCCTTAAAAACGTGCAGTTTAACCTAAAGGCCGGTCAAACACTCGGGATCGTCGGTCGGGTTGGCGCCGGTAAAACGACGGTGATGCGGTTACTGTTGCGTCAGTTCGAGCATTATCAAGGCCAAATCGATTTTGGTGAAACGAATATTTTAGATTATAAACTTGACGCCTATTTACCAGCAATCGGTTACGTACCGCAGGACAGTTTTTTATTTTCTGAATCAGTTCGTGACAACATTGCGTTTGCCAAACCTGAGGCGACCCAAGCCGAAATTGAGCAAGCAGTTGATTTGGCCGGGTTAACCGAACAAATCGCAAACTTTGAACAGGGTTACGAAACACTGGTCGGTGAACAAGGGGTGTCACTTTCCGGTGGCCAGCGTCAACGATTGGCTATTGCACGGGCCTTATTGATTCAGCCAGAGTTACTGATTTTAGATGATGCACTTTCAGCTGTTGACGCAGAAACGGAAAGTCATATCCTAGGCAATTTGCATCAGCTGCGGACGAACAAAACCACGATTATCGCCGCTCACAGATTAAGCTCGGTGATGCAAGCCGATGAGATTATCGTCCTTGATCATGGTGAAGTTACTGAACGCGGGACGCATGACGAATTGATGGCCCAAAAGGGTTGGTATCGTCAAATGTTTGATCGTCAGGCTTTGGAAATGAAGGTAAGGGAGGCAACTGATGAAAAATGAGACGCATCAATCAGCGTGGTCTAAAAGTATGACCGTGAAGCAACAATTCCACGTTGTGGGTCGATTAATGAAGTATGCCCAACCTTTTTGGCGGTATTTTGGGGTGGCAATTGGGTTTGCCGTACTCATTAGCGCTGTCAATATTTTACTGCCGATGATTATTCAAACGTACATGGATCACTATCTCAAAGTTGGTCGTGCCGATTTGAAAATCATGTGGTTTTTTGCTGGCGCATATTTCTTCGCTATGGTGATTAAAGCAGTTTTACAATTCTGTCAGACTTACTTATATAGCATGGGTGCCGAGTACATGCTTGAACGGGTCCGCAGATTAATTTTTCAGAAAATTCATTCACTCGGTATGCGTTTTTTTGACCAAGTTCCAAGCGGGTCAATTTTATCAAGATTAACCAATGATACGATGTCATTCAGTACTTTTTGGCAGTTATTTAGCAGTTTGATCGTGGCGTTACTCTCAGTCATCTCATCAATTATTGCGATGTTTTTACTTAACGCTAAAATTGCGCTTTGGTTATTGGTGCTACTCCCGTTTTTGGGGGCGGCCATCTGGTATTATCAACGCTACAGTTCTAAGGTTTATCGACGGATGCGGGAACGCTTGAGTGAATTAAATGCCCGCTTGGCTGAAGCCATTACGGGCATTAGTGTCATTCAACAATTTCGACAAGAAAAAAGGATGAGCCAAGAATTTAATAATGTGAATGACGCCTACTTTAATACTCGGCGCGCGATGATTCGCATTAATGCGTTGCTGTTGAGTCCGTTAATTGATTTGTTTTATGCAACTGGTGTGATTTTAATTTTAGGCCTGTTCGGCGTTTCTGGCTTACACCATTACGTTGCGGCAGGGATGATCTACGCCTTCGTCACTTACCTTGATAATTTATTCAACCCAATGACGAGTATGATGGATAATCTTAGTGATTTTCAAGATGGCGTTGTTTCTGGTTCACGTGTTATGAAGCTGTTGGCAGATGAGACGACGGCCCCCGCACAACAAGTTGTTGCGAACCGGGACATTACGGCTGGTAAAATTGAATTCAAACACGTTAATTTTTCCTACGATGGTGTGACGCCGATTTTGGATGACATCTCGTTTGTGGCGCAACCCGGGCAGACAGTTGCCCTGGTAGGGGAGACCGGTAGTGGAAAGTCGTCCATCATTAACGTCTTGATGCGTTTTTATGAGTTTCAATCTGGTGAGGTGCTTTTAGACGACCAAAATATTCGTGAATTCGATGTTGCAACCTTGCGACGTAACATGGGGCTCGTATTACAGGAACCGTTTTTGTTTTACGGCACCGTAGCGTCAAATATTCGCATGTTTGATGCCTCAATTACCGATCGCCAGGTTCGCGCCGCTGCCCAATTCGTCAACGCGGATGACATGATCGAACAACTGCCAAGAGGGTATGATTCCAGAGTAATTGAACGCGGGAATGGTTATTCCAGTGGTCAAAGACAGTTGATTTCATTTGCTCGAACGGTAGTGACCAATCCGAAAATTTTAATTTTGGATGAAGCCACGGCCAATATCGACACCCAAACAGAAGAGGCCATTCAAGCCAGTTTAGCAAAACTGCAGGCCGGCCGAACCACGATTGCCGTTGCTCACCGGTTATCCACCATTCAAAACGCAGATTTGATTCTGGTTTTGAAGCGTGGTCGGATCGTAGAACGGGGAACTAATGATGAATTAATGGCACAGCGCGGTGTTTACTACGACATGATTCAGTTACAGAACACCGCTCACTTAGATTAACGATGCCGTCGATGTTGACTGCGCGATTCAACGAAAATGAGTTAAATAAAAACTGCCCTCAATGCATGTGTAAAGTTCACATTGCATTGAGGGCAGCTTTTGGTTTGCGAAACGAGTTGAGCTGAGTAAAACTGACGAAACAAGTTTGTTATTTGAGTTGCTTTGGGTCAACGTATTTAAAAGTTGGATCAATCTCTTTATCTAACCGGTCAAAGCCCTGTTGCATCTGACTTTCAATGACTTTGAAGCCGGCCTCATCAAGCTTGAGTTTGGGGTCGACGTAGAAGGGTTCGCCGAAAGAGACGGTAATTTTTTTGCGGGTAAATAATTGCTTAAACGTTAATGGACCTTGATAAACGGTGGGGACGATTGGGACTTTGGCAAGTTTAGCAATCACGGCTACACCGCCCTTTAAATCCTGAGAGTGTCTGGTCCCAGATGGAAACATGATTAAGGATAAATCGCTTTTTTTAAGCAATCTAACGGGCGTTTTAATTGCTGACGGACCGGGATGATCACGGTCAACGGCAAACGCATTGGCGTGTTTTAAAATCCAGCGTAAAACTGGGTTTTTAAATAATTCAATTTTAGCCATAAAACTAAACTTCTTCGGGCTACCTGCCAACGCGTAGTATATGGGGTCAAACCAGGTTCGGTGAGGCCCCACTAAAATGTAGTTGCCTTCAGGTAGCCGTTCTTTGTGTTCATAGTGGGCGTTACCGTTCACAATAAATAACAGCACACGCACTACGACACGGATAAACGAATAAAACATCCTTTAACCTCTCTTAACATAAAGTTGTATAATATTGCTATTATAGAGATAATTGAGGGAAACATCAATGAAATGGGTGATTATTTGGTAACGCCTGAACTTAGATCCGACGAGCGGATCGATCAGTTATACAGTCAAGACATTAAAATTATTCAAAGTCCCAGTGTGTTTTCGTTTTCATTGGACGCCGTTTTACTAGCAAATTTTGCGAAGGCACCAGCCAAAAAAAGTGGGCTCCTCGTTGATTTATGTGCCGGAAACGGCGCAGTCAGTCTGTTTATGGCGCACAAAACTAAGGGCTCGATCGCGATGGTTGAGTTGCAAGAACGTCTCGCGGACATGGCAGCACGATCCGTCCAACTTAACCAGTTGGACAATCAAATTACCGTTTATCAACAAGACCTGGCAACCATTACTGAAAAAATCGCTAAGGATTCTGTGGATGTAGTGGTTTGTAATCCACCTTACTTTGCGGATCAGCCCGCAAGTAAGAAAAATCCCAACGAATATTTAGCAATTGCCAGGCATGAAATTAAAACTAATCTGGAAACGGTGATCAAAGTCTCCAGTGATTTGCTGAAAATGAATGGGAAGGCTTACTTTGTCCACCGTCCAGATCGTTTTTTAGATTTAGCTGCATTGATGGCCAAACACCGCTTGGCAATTAAGCGCGTCCAATTTGTCTACCCCAAGGCTGGGCGGGAGGCAAACATCGTTTTGGTCGAGGCAATTAAAGATGGTCAAAGAACCGGCATGAAGGTGATGCCGGGACTGATGACCTACGATGAGACTGGTGAATATTCAAAACCGATAAAGAAGATGCTTTATGGCAACTAAACAGTATTTTTTCTACGTCTTGTTGTGTGCTGATCAAACATTATACGGTGGCTATTCAACCGACGTCTTTCGAAGGTTTAAGGCCCATCAGGCTGGTAAAGGTGCGAAGTATACTCGGGTCAAACGACGCCACCCACTCAAGTTGATATACTACGAAACTTTTTCAACCAAGTCGGCTGCTCTGAAGGCCGAATATGCGTTCAAACACCAGTCTAGAGCCAAAAAGGAACGTTATTTAGCTGAACACGGTATTCAGCTTTCTTGAAAGCTTGGCGTTTTTTGTGAACATTTTGTAATAGTTAGTGGAAACGCTTATCATTCAATGGTAAACGTGCTAAAATAAAAGCAGATTCGTGAAATGGAGGAAACAATTGTGAAAATTATTGCATATGGTATTCGTGACGATGAAAAGCCTTACCTCGATCAATGGTCAAAGGATAAGGGTATCGAAGTTAAGGCAGTTGCCGAATTGTTGGATGAATCAACGGTGGACCAAGCTAAAGGCTATGATGGTGCTGTTGTCTATCAACAAAAGCCATACACAGCTGAAGTTTTGGACAAGTTAGCAAGCTTTGGTATCAAATCACTTTCATTACGTAACGTCGGTGTGGATAACGTCGATGCTGACGCAATTAAGCGCAATGATATTAAAGTGACTAACGTTCCTGCATACTCTCCAAACGCAATTGCTGAATTAGCTGCAACTCAATTGATGCGGTTACTTCGTCGCACTAACACATTTGATTGTAAAATCGCTAATGGTGACCTTCGTTGGGCCCCAGACATTGCTGATGAATTAGACCAAATGACTGTCGGTGTGATTGCTACTGGCCGGATTGGCCGTGCTGCAATCAACATCTACAAGGGCTTTGGTGCCAAAATTATCGCTTATGATATCTTCCACAACCCAGAATTGGAAAAGGAAGGCATCTACGTTGATACTTTGGACGAATTATATGCCCAAGCTGATGTGATTTCATTGCACTCACCAGCTACTAAAGAAAACGAACACATGTTTAACGACGAAGCGTTCGGCAAGATGAAAGATGGTGTCTTCATCATCAACCCAGCCCGTGGCGCCTTAGTTGATACTGACGCTTTGATTCGTGCCTTGGATTCAGGCAAGGTTGCTGGAGCCGCACTTGACGTCTACGAAGACGAAGTTGGTATCTTCAACACTGACTTTGGTAGCTTCGATGCTATTCCAGACGAACGTCTTAAGAACTTGATCAAGCGTGAAAACGTTTTGGTTACACCACATATTGCCTTCTTCACCAAGACTGCTGTTAAGAACATGGTGCAATTCGCCTTGAACAGCAACGTTAACTTGATTGAAAAGGGTAGCGACGAAAGCCAAGTTAAGTTCTAACAACAAATTACAAATAACAACTTGTGAAATAGAATTGATTTTAACGCTTAGTTAAGACTTAATTTTATTCATATTCTCGAAGAACCACTTAAAACAGCCGCTCTGGGTGCTTTAAGTGGTTCTTTTTGATGCCTTTATGAGTAATTGACAAAAAAATCGCAGCCCGTCGTAAGACGGCCTGCGATACAAAGAGATCGTTTAGTAAATTAATATGCTGTAACTGTCATGGCTTGTAGCAATTCGGCCAGTTCAGCTGGTGATTCAACGGTTTGATCAGGAATGTAGTCTGACTTAGGTAAGTCGAGACCACGATGATTAAACCAAAAGGCGTGCCAACCAGCTTGCTTAGCACCAAGCATATCATTATTAAAGTTATCGCCGATGTAAACGACTTCGTTAGCCTGAAGATTCAAGAGACGGTTGAAGTAGGTGAAAATTCTGGCGTCAGGTTTGATTAACCCAACCTCTTCAGAAATAACCATGTTTTTTCGGTCGATCCACTGATGCAAATTAAGTTTCAATGCTTTTTGAGACTGTGCTTCAACGGTACCGTTTGTAATGATGCCCAACTGATAATGATCTTTCAAAAAAGTTAGTTGGTCTTTGATTTCGGTAAACAAGTGAATGTGCGCTGCTTCTTTTTGGTATTGGTCCCAAAACGCGAGCCAAACGGAGCCGGCAAGTGCTGGTAAATCGTGATGGGCTAGCACGGTGTTAAGTTGATCGAACACTTGTGTCATGTTTAAAGTTTCCAACGTTGTGACGCGATCATTTAGCTGTTTGAACGTTGAAAACAGATCGTTTAATACTGAACCTGATACGGCTGGGTCATTCCATACGGACAATAAAGCCTGCTGGAATGGCCGCTGTTGATCATACAGCGTATCATCAAGATCAAAAACGATGGCTTTGATCATAGTCGTTCCTCCTCACAATTCTGCGAGATGTAGTGTAACACAAATGTAACATTAATTATAACTTTATTTACCTAGGGCACTGATTCCTTCAATACCGCGCGTTGCACAGCTTAATTGCACGCCATGTCTTAAATTGAAAACCCACGGCGCACAATTCTTCTGTAAAAGTGGCAGGTTGAACCACATATTTTGATTCAATGCTTGCGACAATCATTTAAAACGGGTATACTAATTACCGGCTAATCGCCATAATTCACACTCCGAGCAATATGCTAAGTAGTGCTCTTAATGAGTTCTTAGCATAGAAGACCTCGGAGGAGGAAAAAACTTTGATGGAGGCTATTTCATGGCTGTTATTACAATGAAACAATTACTAGAAGCTGGTGTCCACTTCGGTCACCAAACTCGTCGCTGGAACCCAAAGATGAAGGAATATATCTTTACGGAACGTAACGGTATTTACATCATCGACTTACAAAAGACTGTTAAGTTAATTGATACTGCTTACAACTTTGTAAAGGACGAAGCTTCAAAGGGTGCCGTCGTATTATTCGTTGGTACTAAGAAGCAAGCTCAGGACTCAATTGCTGAAGAAGCAACTCGTGCTGGCCAATACTACGTGAACCACCGTTGGTTAGGTGGGACTTTGACTAACTGGAACACCATTCAAACTCGTATCAAGCGTTTGAAGGATCTTAAGAAGATGGCCGAAGATGGCACTTTTGATCGTTTACCTAAGAAGGAAGTTTCTTTATTAAAGAAGCAGACTGACAAGTTGGAACGATTCTTGGGTGGTATCGAAGACATGCCTAAGATTCCTGATGTGATGTTTGTTGTCGATCCTCGTAAGGAACAAATTGCGGTTAAGGAAGCTCAAAAGTTGAACATTCCTATCGTTGCGATGGTTGATACTAACACTGATCCAGATGATGTTGACGTTATCATTCCTTCTAACGATGATGCTATTCGTGCCGTACGCTTGATCACTAGCAAGATGGCCGATGCAGTCATTGAAGGTCGTCAAGGCGAAGATGACGCAGAAGCTGCCCAAGCAGAAGTTAACATGGAAGATGTTAAAGCTGCAGTTGAAGGCGACAACGCTGCTGAATAGTTTTTCTAACATTTGTTAAAACCATCAGTGCTAGGCTGGCTTGAAAATGTGGACCCGCGAGGCCTGATTATTTTCAGGTCAGCCTTTTGTGTTGATGTTAAGAGATATTTAGTACTTAAATTTAAGGAGGCCATAATAATGGCAAGCATTAATGCAAAATTAGTTAAAGAACTACGCGACAAGACAAGCGTTGGTATGATGGACGCTAAGAAGGCTTTAGTTGCCACTGACGGTGATATGGAAAAGGCCGTTGATTTCTTACGTGAAAAGGGTATTGCCAAGGCTGAAAAGAAGAGTGGCAACGTTGCTGCCAACGGTTTAGCTCACATTTCAGTCGACGGTAACACGGCTGCAATTACTGAAATCAACTCAGAAACTGACTTCGTGGCGACTAATGATCGTTTCAAGAACTTGGTTAACACAATTACCGATTTGATTGCTACTCAAAAGCCAGCTGATTTAGATGCTGCCTTAGCACTCAAGAACGATGCTGGTCAAACTGTCAACGATTTGATTATTGAACAAACTCAAGTGACCTCAGAACACACTTCTCTACGTCGTTTTGCAGTTGTTGAAAAGAATGATAACGAAGTCTTTGGTGCATACTTACACAACGGTGGCCAAATTGCTGCCTTAGTTGTATTGGAAGGTACTGACGAAAGTGTTGCTAAGAACGTTGCAATGCACGTTGCTGCCGTTAACCCAGAATTCGTTTCACGCGACGATATTCCTGCCGAACGGTTGGATCACGAACGTGACGTCTTGAAGAAGGAAGCCTTAAATGAAGGCAAGCCAGAAAACATCGTTGAAAAGATGGTTGAAGGCCGTCTCCGTAAATTCTTGTCTGAAATCAGCTTAGCTGACCAAGAATTTGTCATGGATTCTGATCAAACCGTTAGCCAATACGTTGCTTCAAAGGGTGGCAAGCTTAAGAGCTTTGTTCGCTATGAAGTCGGCGAAGGTATCGAAGTTGAAGTTAAAAACTTTGAAGACGAAGTAAACAGCCAAATCAATGGCTAATTTGTGTCACTAAAAAAAGATGTACTTGGGTACATCTTTTTTTATGCAATTTGCCCGCGATACGACTATCGAATGGTATCGGTTTATGATAGAATTACACAAGGAAAGCAATAGGAGGCTCATAATGACGGATTTAAAGTATAAGCGCATCGTTTTGAAGCTAAGTGGCGAAGCCTTAGCGGGAGATCAAGGTTTTGGTATTCATCCACCAGTTATCAAAACGGTCGCTAAAGAAGTTAAGGATGTATTTGAACTGGGTCTTCAAATTGGAATCGTCGTTGGCGGTGGCAATATGTGGCGTGGCGAGTCAGGTGCCCAGATGGGTATGGAACGTGCACAAGCTGATTATATCGGCATGCTGGCGACAATTATGAACGCCTTAGCGCTTCAAGATAACCTTGAATCGTTGGGTGTACCTACTCGGGTACAGACTTCAATCGAGATGCGTGCGATTGCGGAACCTTATATTCGCCGCAAAGCGATTCGACACTTAGAAAAAGAACGCGTTGTTATTTTCGCCGGTGGTACTGGCAGCCCATACTTCTCAACTGATACAACGGCTGCTTTACGTGCTGCTGAAATTAATGCCGATGCTATTTTGATGGCTAAAAACGGCGTCGATGGTGTTTATTCAGCTGATCCTAACATCGATCATAATGCAGTTAAGTTTGATCACTTAACTCATATGGATATCATTAACAAAGGCTTGCACGTTATGGATTCAACTGCAAGCACACTTTCAATGGACAACGATATTCCACTAGTTGTCTTCAACTTAAACCAACCAGGTAACATCAAAAAAGTTGTTCTGGGTGACGAAATCGGAACAACAGTTAGGGGTAAATAATCATGGCAAACACAATTATTGAAGAAGCAAAAGCCAAAATGGTCAAAGCTGAACAGGCTTTAGGTCGTGAATTTGGGACGATTCGTGCCGGTCGCGCTAACGCTAGTTTACTCAGCCGTGTGACGGTTGAATATTACGGCGTTGAGACACCAATCAACCAAGTGGCCGCCATTACGGTTCCAGAACCACGGGTGATTTTAGTGACCCCATTTGATAAGTCTTCTTTACAAGACGTCGAAAAGGGTATTTTGGAATCGGACCTTGGCATTACACCGGCTAACGATGGCTCGGCGATCCGTTTGGTAGTACCACAGTTAACTGAAGAACGGCGTAAGGAACTTGCCAAACAAGTTCGTGGCGTTGCAGAAACTGGCAAGGTAGCTGTTCGAAACGTTCGTCGCGAGGCCATGGATGCTTTGAAAAAGGGCCATAAAGATGGTGATTTCACTGATGATGAAGTTCATAATCTCGAAAAAAACGTTCAACAAGTGACTGACGACGCTGTAAAGCGGATTGATCAGTTGACTGATGAAAAAGAACAAGAAATTATCGCTGGTTAAACAACTGGTATCAAAGAAAGGACATTTGTATGGCTAACGACGACGAAACAATGGAAATCACGCCAGGTACTCCGGAATTTGCCAAAATGGTTTTCAAACTTAACGATGCAGTTAACGACGAGAATCTTGCCGTTTTAAACTATAACGGCGGTGAGTTAACTCAAATTGACGATGGTGTTTTTGCACAACCAGCGTATGTGAATGACGATTTCAATTTATTTTTTGTCATCACACAACTCATCGAAGAAGATTGGATCATTGCCTTTTCAAAGGCAACAATTGAAAACGATTCTGAAATCACGGATCTAAGCGAGCCAATTCCTACTGGGGAAGGGCTTAATATGTTAGGTGAAGTGAGTCCAGACGATGCAAACAACTTACTTCAGTATTTTAATACGTTATCTGACGCTAATCGTGGTGAATGGCGCTTGCTTCAGTAGCATATTTAGATTCTGTTAAATATCACCGTTCAAACAGAGTTGGGATAGTCGACAACTCTGTTTTTTGGTATGATAAAGTTTTGTAAAGCTAATTTGGAGGTGCCATTTTGTTTTCTTGGCTGAATAAAAAGGACCAGGCAACGTTGCCTGATGAGATGACGTTAGATCCAGATAATATTCCAGCGCACATCGCAATTATTATGGATGGTAACGGCCGTTGGGCGCAAAAACGGCATTTGCCACGGGTAGCTGGTCACAAACAGGGCATGGATACTGTCAAGGTGATTACGCAAGCTGCTAGCGACTTAGGTGTGAAGGTATTGACCCTTTATGCCTTTTCAACCGAAAACTGGAAGCGGCCTGCCGATGAGGTCAATTATTTAATGAAACTACCGGTCGACTTTTTTGATACCTTTGTCCCAGATCTAATCAAGCATAACGTGCGGGTAAACGTGATGGGCTATACCGACCAGTTACCACAAAAAACGCAGGATGCAGTCAATAAGGCAATTGAAGACACCAAAGCCTGTACCGGCATGGTGTTGAACTTTGCACTCAATTACGGTAGTCGTGCTGAGATTACCACTGCCATGCAAACAATTGCCACAGAAGTGAAGGACGGTCAACTCGAACCGGATCAAATTACCAGCGAGTTGATTGATGAGCACTTAATGACACAGTCGTTAGGGCAATATCGCGATCCGGACGTTGTCATTCGGACTTCTGGTGAAAAACGCATCTCAAACTTCTTACTTTGGCAAATTGCGTATTCGGAGTTTGTGTTTATGGCACCACACTGGCCAGAATTTACACCCGAATTACTGGTTCAAGCAATTGACGAATATCAACATCGTAAGCGTCGGTTTGGCGGCCTTTCAAAATAAATTAGGGAAGAGGACTTTTATGAAACAGCGGGTTATAACGGCGGTAGTCGCACTCATTATTTTTATTCCAATTATCATTGCTGGGGGAATTTGGGTTGATATCGCAGCGGCAGTGTTGGGACTTGTCGCTTTATCAGAATTACTTGTTATGCGCAAGAGATTAATTATTTCACCTGAAGCCATATTATCTGGCATTGCGATCTTGTTGGTCATCTTACCGGATGTTTGGCAGTCAATTCTGCCGGCACATTTAGACTTGACTTTTATTGTCTATCTCATCGTGATCTTATTACTGATGTATACCGTTTTCTCAAAAAACCGCTTTTCGTTTGATGATGCGGCCGTCTTAACGATTGGGACAATTTACATTGGGTTTGGTTTTCATTACTTCATCGTAGCGCGTGCCGCAGGGTTAGACACATTGTTTTTTGCACTGTTAATCGTGTGGATCACCGATTCAGGCGCTTATATGATTGGTCGAAAACTCGGTCGAAACAAACTTGCACCACACGTGAGCCCAAACAAAACTTGGGAAGGTTCAATTGGCGGTACTGTCGTAGCCACAATCATCGTGGGTGTATTTGCCTACTTCTATCCACAAGGCAATTACAGCTTATTAACGACGGTACTTCTCACAATTGTTCTCTCAGTTTTTGGACAGTTAGGCGATTTGGTTGAATCGGCTTTAAAACGTTACTATGGTGTGAAAGACTCAGGCAAAATTTTGCCAGGTCACGGTGGTATTTTAGACCGTTTTGACAGCTTGCTGTTAGTATTACCAGCCTTACATTTACTTGGGTTTATTTAAATTAATGTTGTTAGAAGTCTTAGACAATTTACGGAAGGATCGACGTCTGTGATTACGACCATTATTACCTTTATCATTGTGTTTGGCCTGATCGTTTTCATCCACGAATTTGGTCACTTTTACTTTGCCAAACGTGCCGGGATCCTCGTACGTGAGTTTTCGATTGGTATGGGGCCAAAGCTTTTTAATTATCGAACTGCTGAAACGACTTATACGATTCGGCTCCTGCCAGTTGGTGGTTATGTGCGGATGGCTGGTGGCGAAGACGATGAGGATGAATTAAAGCCGGGTACGCCGGTAAGTCTGTACGTGGGTGATAACGATCAAGTGACCCGTATCAATACCAGTAAGAAATCAACATTGTTCAACGGTATTCCGATGGCAGTCACTGCAACTGATTTGGAAGATCAGTTGTGGATTGAAGGCTACGAAAACGGTGATGAATCAACCGTGAAACGGTATGCCGTTGCCCACGATGCCACGATTATCGAAAGTGATGGCACGGAAGTTCGAATTGCACCAAGGGATGTCCAGTTCCAATCGGCTTCACTAGGTCATCGATTAATGACCAACTTTGCTGGGCCAATGAATAACTTTATTCTGGCGATTATCGTGTACACCATTCTCAGTTTTGTGGTTGGTGGTGTAACGACTAATAGTAATCAAGTGACGCCAACTGATTCAGGTGTCACAGTTGCCCAAAAAGCGGGCATTAAAAATGGTGACTATATTACCGCTGTGAACGGGCACGCTGTTGATAATTGGACACAGTTATCGACTCAGATTCAAAGTCGAGCGGACAAGAAAACCACGTTCAAAATCAAACGTGGCGACCAAATCAAGACCATTACCTTGACGCCAGTTGCAAAGAAAGTTGATCAAAAAACGATTGGCGCGGTAGGCATTACCGCTTACCGGAACCATAATATCGGTGCCATGTTACTCTCTGGATTTACACAAACTTGGCAAATGACAGTTCGGCTACTCGCCGCAATTTGGTCGATGGTCTCTGGTCATTTCAGCCTAAATGATTTGGGTGGGCCGGTTGCAATCTTTGCCACCACTTCAACCGCTACCTCAGAGGGGTTAGCCGGAGTCTTGAATTTCTTGGCTTTTCTCTCACTGAATTTAGGAATTGTTAATTTATTACCAATTCCAGCGTTGGATGGTGGTAAAATATTAATTAACGTGATTGAAGGCATTCGTCGCAAACCATTGTCCGAAAACGTTGAGACGGCCATTACCCTCGTTGGGGTGGTTTTCCTAGTCGTGTTAATGTTACTCGTGACGTGGAACGACATTGAACGTTATTTCATCAAATAAGCGCAACTTATAAAGGAGTTCAATTTAGAATGAAACAGTCAAAAATGCTGATTCCAACTTTGAAAGAGGTGCCGAGTGACGCTGAAGCACTCAGTCATCAAATGATGCTGAGAGCCGGCTATATTCGACAAGTGACTGCAGGTATGTACGCGTACTTGCCGTTGGCATTTCAAGTTTTAACCAATATTGAAACGGTCATTCGTGAAGAAATGGCTAAAATCGATGCCGTTGAAATGGTAGTACCAACCGTCTTACCAGCGTCTCTATGGCAAGACTCTGGTCGGTATGATACGTACGGCCCGACTCTTTTTAAATTTAAGAACCGCCACGATACTGACTTTATCTTGGGCCCAACCCATGAAGAAACCTTTACGACTTTGATTCGTGATAGCATCAAATCATATAAGCGACTACCATTAACGTTGTACCAAATTCAGGCCAAGTATCGTGACGAAGAACGCCCACGTTATGGGTTACTTCGTGGTCGTGAATTTATTATGAAAGACGCGTATTCATTCTCAACGAATTACGATGATCTAGATACGGTTTATCGGCAGATGGAAGGCGCCTACAAGCGAGTGTTTGATCGCATTGGGCTAAATTACCGGACCATTATTGGGGACGCTGGTGCCATGGGTGGTAAAGATTCCAAAGAATTTTCTGCTATTGCACCGATTGGTGAAGATACGATCGTCTACGTGGACGAATCCGATTATGCAGCTAACATTGAGATGGCGACGAACTTGTACACGCCTAAGAAGTCTCATGCCGCTCAACTTGATTTAGAGAAAGTGGCTACCGGCGACGCCAAAACGATTGATGCAGTTTCAGCTAAGCTTGAAATTACACCTGATACGTTGATTAAGAGTTTATTGTACATGGCTGATGAAAAACCTGTGTTGGCGTTAGTTCGCGGTGATCACGAGCTTAATGAGGTTAAACTTAAAAATGATTTACACGCTGACTTCTTAGTTCCCGCAACCAATGAACAAGCCCAAGAATTTTTGGGTGCCTCATTTGGTGCACTTGGTCCAGTTGGTGTTTCGGGTGATGTGACGATTGTGGCTGACCGTTACGTGTCAGACATGGTCAACGCAGTGGCCGGTGCCAACGAAGATGGGTTCCACTACCTCAACGTTAACGTTGAACGCGACTTTAATGTAGATCACTTTACGGATTTACGGACAGTTCAAGAAGGTGATATTTCACCTGACGGCGCTGGTAAGTTGAAGTTTACACGTGGGATTGAAATTGGCCACATTTTCAAACTTGGTACGCGGTACTCAGATGCTTTGGACGCCAAAGTGTTAGATGAAAACGGTCGTTCAGTGCCAGTTATCATGGGATCATACGGGATTGGTGTCAGCCGACTATTGTCAGCAATTGCCGAACAACAAGCTGACGATCACGGCCTTGTTTGGCCACGAGCAATTGCACCATTTGATTTGCACATCATTCCTGTGAATACTAAGGATGACACTCAGGTTGCCTTAGCAAACGACTTAAATGATAAGCTGTCTGCTGCTGGTTATCGAATCCTGATTGATGATCGTAAGGAACGTGCCGGCGTTAAGTTTGCTGATTCTGATTTGATTGGGTTACCAATTCGAATTACGGTTGGTAAAAAGGCTAGCGAAGGAATTGTCGAGATTAAGATTCGCAAAACTGGTGAAACAGTTGAAGTTAAGGCGGATGAAGTTGAAAACACCGTTTCGATTTTATTAAAAGAAATTGACGGTTCAGCTACGTCTGATGATTCGACTAACGCTTAACCAGAGTTGGTTAATAAACGGGTTCGAAAACAAGACTAGTCGTTTTGTTTCGAACCCGTTTTACGTTAAAATATTCAAGTGAATACATTAAAGGGGGCAGTTGGCGTGGCCTTAGATCACCAACAATTATTTGAAAAATTATTAGAGCAACTTCAACTGACTGAATTAGCCCAGCAACCCGCCTTTCAGGGTGCTGAGCTTGATAAATTAACCGTTCATGCACAGTCAAAACGGTGGCACTTTAACTTTAAATTTCCAGATATCGTGCCCTTTCAAACCTTTTTAACTTTTCAAGGCCAACTTGAAAAGACATTTCAATCGATTGCGTCAGTGGATTTTGAAATTCAAACACCACAAACGCAGCTTGATAATCGACTGGTTGGGGATTACTGGAATTGGGTCGTTCAACATAGTGGTCTCACGTCACCACTTGTACAGGAACTTTGCCACGATCAAGTGCCACAAGTTCAAGATGATCGGGTTATTTTCATGGCTGAAAACGAAGTCGTAAAAAACTTCTTGGTTAATCAGGCGTTAGGGCCAATTGAAAGCCAGTATACAGTTTATGGCTTTCCTAAATTTTCAATTCATACCATGGTGGATGAATCGGCATCACAACAAAAAATCAATGATTTTAAGCAAAAGAAGGCCCAGTCCGACGCTGAACTTGCTAAAAAGGCCGTTGCGGCCATTAAGCAGGCTAATCAGAAGCGTGAGCAACAGGGCGGTGATGTTCCAAGCGGTCCGACTGTGATTGGTCGTAAAATTAAGTCTGACGACGAACCTATGCAGTTGATTAATATCGAAGATGAAGAAAAATCGGTTGTCGTTCAAGGTTATGTTTTCAGTAAGGAAATTCGTGATCTACGCTCTGGTCGCAAATTAATGATTTTGGAAATTACCGATTATTCGTCCTCAATTGTCGTTAAAAAGTTCTCTCGCGATGATGGCGATGAGGCCCAATTCGAAGGGCTTAACGAAGGTGATTGGATCAAGGTGCGAGGTAGCGTTCAAGAGGACAACTTCATGCGTGATTTGGTTCTCAATGCTTACGATATTAATCAGGTCACTGTGCCCAGTCGCAAGGATTTAGCACCCGAGGGTCAAAAACGGGTGGAATTACACTTGCACACAAGTATGAGTACCATGGATGCAACCAATCCAATTACGGATTACGTTAAACAGGCCAAAAAATGGGGTCACAAAGCAATTGCAATTACCGATCATGCTGGTGTCCAAGGGTTCCCAGAAGCATTTAGTGCCGCTGCTAAAAACGACATTAAAATGATTTACGGCGTGGAAGCCAATTTAGTCGATGATGGTGTTCCAATTGGGTATAACAGTGAACACCGACAATTGGAAGGCGCAACTTACGTTATTTTTGACGTGGAAACCACCGGACTTTCTGCGATTTATGATCGAGTGATTGAACTTTCAGCGGTCAAGATGCAAGGTAAAGAAGTGATTGACCAGTTTGAAGAATTTATTGATCCCGGCTTCCATTTGTCAGATCAAACGACCGAATTAACAAGTATCACGGATGACATGGTGAAGGGCTCCAAGTCGGAAAAAGAAGTTTTTGAATTGTTCCGCCAATTTTATGGCGATGCTATTATTGTTGGCCATAACGTCACCTTCGATATTGGTTTCATGAATGCGGGCTATCAGCGCTATGACTTGCCAGAGGTCACCAATCCAATCATCGATACGCTGACATTGGCTCGGTTCTTGTACCCAACGTTGAAGGGTTACCGGCTGAATACTTTGGCCAAAAAATTCCACGTGGCCTTGGAACACCATCACCGTGCTATTTATGATGCTGAATCAACTGGTCATTTGAATTACTTGTTTTTAAAAGACGCTGAAGATCGGTACCAAATCAAATATCACGATCAGTTGAATGACCACATGAGTGAAAATGACGCCTACAAGCACGCTCGACCGTCTCATGCGATTATCTTGGCCCAGACTCAAACCGGTCTTAAAAATATGTTTAAACTGGTTTCGATGTCTAACGTGAATTATTTTTATCGGGTGCCCCGAATGCCACGGAGTCAAGTTGAGAAGTTACGCGAAGGACTGCTGATTGGTTCCGCTTGTGATTCTGGTGAAGTTTTCACCGCGATGATGCAAAAAGGGTACGCTGAAGCACGCAGTAAAGCTAAATTTTATGATTATCTTGAAGTTCAACCACTGGCTGCTTATAAACCGTTGATTGACTCAGGACTTATCCAAAATAAAAAGAATCTCCAAGAAATCTTGGCCAATATGGCTAAACTGGGTGAAGAACTTGATAAGCCGGTTGTTGTAACGGGCGATGCGCACTATCTGAATCCAGAGGATGCCATTTACCGTAAGATTCTGATTCATTCACAAGGTGGGGCGAACCCACTAAATCGTCAAGAATTGCCGGATGTTCATTTCAGGACAACTGATGAGTTACTTGATGATTATCAGTTCTTAGGTGAAGCCAAAGCACAAGAGCTGGTCGTGACGAATTCAAACGCCATTGCTGACCAGATTGAGGACGTGCATCCGCTAAAAGATAAGCTATACACACCGCGAATGGAAGGCGCCGAAGACGAAATTCGAGAGCGAACCATGAACACGGCTTACGAGTGGTACGGTAATCCGTTACCAGATATTGTTCAAAAACGGTTAGATCGTGAATTAAAGAGTATTATCGGTAACGGTTTCTCAGTGATTTACCTGATTGCACAACGACTTGTGCATAAAAGTAATAAAGACGGGTATTTGGTTGGTTCACGGGGGTCTGTCGGTTCGAGTCTAGTTGCCACCATGACTGGAATCACAGAAGTGAACCCCTTACCACCGCATTACCGTTGTCCTAACTGCCAATACTCACATTTTTATACCCAAGGTGAGTACAGTTCAGGGTTTGATTTACCAGAGAAGAACTGTCCTAATTGTGGGACGTTGATGATCGGTGATGGTCATGATATTCCGTTCGAAACGTTCCTGGGCTTTACGGGTAACAAAGTGCCTGATATTGATTTGAACTTCTCGGGTGATTATCAACCAATCGCCCATAATTACACGAAGGTTTTGTTTGGCGAGAAGAACGTTTACCGGGCGGGCACAATCGGTACCGTGGCCGATAAAACGGCTTATGGTTACGTGAAAGCTTACGAACGAGACACCGAACAAAACTTCCGGAATGCTGAAATTGATCGACTGGCCAAGGGTGCCACCGGGGTTAAGCGGACGACCGGCCAACATCCAGCGGGGATTATCGTTGTGCCGGATTATATGGACATTTATGATTTCACGCCAATTCAGTATCCGGCCGATGATCAAAACGCCGCTTGGCAAACAACCCACTTTGATTTCCATTCAATTCACGATAATATTTTAAAAATTGATATTCTGGGCCATGATGATCCAACCATGATCCGGACGCTGCAAGATTTGAGTGGCGTTGACCCACAAACGATTCCAATGGATGATCCGGGTGTGATGGCCCTCTTTTCTGGTACGGAATCACTTGGTGTGACACCGGAACAGATTCAATCTAAAACGGGAACGTTGGGTGTGCCAGAATTCGGGACCCGCTTTGTACGCGGAATGCTAGAAGAAACCCATCCAAGTAATTATTCAGAGTTACTTCAAATTTCAGGTCTCTCTCACGGTACCGACGTGTGGCTTGGTAACGCTGAAGAGTTGATTAAAAATGGGACTGCAACGATTGCCAACGTGATTGGTTGTCGTGATAACATCATGACCGACTTGATTCACTGGGGCATGGATTCAGAAATTGCCTTTCAAATTATGGAACACGTTCGAAAAGGCCGTGGGATTCCGGATGAATGGCAAGATAAAATGAAAGAGGCGGAAGTGCCCGACTGGTACATTGATTCATGTTTGAAAATCAAGTACATGTTCCCACGTGCCCATGCGGCTGCTTATATTCTGATGGCGTTGCGGGTTGCTTACTTTAAGGTTTATTTCCCATTAGTTTATTACGCAGCATATTTCTCTGTTCGTGCTGAAGATTTTGACGTTGTGGCCATGTCACGCGGCAAGGAATCAGTTAAAGCCAAAATGAAAGAAATTAACGATGAGGGTATGGATGCCTCGACTAAGGAAAAGAACCTCTTAACGGTCCTTGAGCTGGCAAACGAAATGCTGGAACGTGGTTTTGATTTTAAGATGATTGATATTGAAAAATCGGCCGCTAACGAATGGTTGATCGATGGCAACACTCTAATTGCGCCGTTTAATGCGGCACCAGGATTAGGGCTAAACGTTGCCAAGCAAATTGTGGCCGCCCGTGAAGACAAACCGTTCCTCTCTAAGGAGGACTTGGCTAAACGAGGCAAGGTTTCCAAAACTTTGATCGAATTTATGACGGATAACGGTGTGTTAGATGGTCTGCCAGACGAAAATCAACTGAGCTTGTTTGACATGATGTAGTTACTGAAACCATCCTTGTTCAGTTACGATTGGCTAACCTTGCGTCTACCAGTTGTTTATGATATACTTACAGACGTAGATATTTCGGAAAGGAGTGAGCAGCGATGCTCACTCTTTTTATTGGAAAAATGGTATTGGAGGTAACAGATTGGATAACGTCGTAGACATTGTTACGGCTCTAGCGCAGCCAATTGTAGAGACTCATCACTTTGAATTGGTGGACGTCGAATTCGTACGTGAAGGTAAAAGCTGGTATTTACGGCTTTACATTGATAAACCTGGTGGCATTACAATTGATGAATGCGCACTGGTCAGCGATGAGGTGAGCGAACAACTTGACGGCCTCGACCCTGATCCAATTCCACAAGCGTATTTCTTAGAAGTATCCTCGCCTGGCGCAGAACGGCCACTTAAAAAGGCGGCTGATTATGAACGTGCCTTGAACCACTACGTTCACATTTCGCTCTACCAAAAAATTGCGGGCGAAAAAGCGTATGAGGGCACAATGATTGCGTTGAATGATGACGAATTAACGTTAAAAGTTAATTTAAAAGGGCGTATTAAAGACCTGGTCATCCCACGTACTAACATTGCCAAAGCGAGATTAGCAATTAAGTTTTAATAGCTAAAAGGAGATTACAGTAATGAGTAAAGAACTATTAGGTGCCCTTAGCACACTGGAAAGTGAAAAGGGCATCAAAAAGGAAATCGTGATTGAAGCCTTAGAAGCTGCTTTAACCTCAGCTTATAAGCGTAACTACGGCCAAGCGCAAAACGTCGAAGTTGCCTTTGACCAAAAAAAGGGTGATGTTCACGTCTATGCAGTTAAGAAGGTCGTTGATCAAGTTTATGATTCACGACTTGAAGTTAGCTTAGACGATGCGTTACAGGTCAGTCGAGGTTATGAATTAGGTGATGACATCAAATTTGAGGTCACACCTAAGAACTTTGGTCGAATCGCCGCTCAAACTGCTAAACAGGTCATCATGCAACGGGTCCGTGAAGCAGAACGATCATTGATTTTTGACCAATACAGCCAGTATGAAAATGAAATCATCACGGGTGAAGTTGAACGTCAAGATAACCGGTTCGTTTATGTGAGCCTTGGCAACGTTGAAGCCGTCATGAGTCGTCAAGATCAGATGCCAAACGAAATGTATCGGATGCACGACCACATTAAGGTGTACGTTACCCGGGTTGAAAATGCAGCCAAGGGCCCACAAGTCTTTGTTAGTCGTACGGATTCAGGTTTGTTAAAGCGGTTATTTGAACAAGAAATTCCGGAAATTTACGATGGTACTGTTGAAATCATGTCAATTGCCCGTGAAGCTGGCGATCGTGCGAAGGTTGCTGTTCGTTCGAACAATCCGGATGTTGATCCGGTTGGGACGAGTGTTGGTCCTCGTGGTCAACGGGTTCAAGCCATTGTTTCTGAACTTGGTGGCGAGAACATGGATATCGTTGAATGGACGGACGATGAGGCCAAGTTCATTGCTAACGCCCTTAACCCAGCTGAAGTGATCGATGTCATTTTTGACGAAAACAACGAGCGTGCTTGCACGGTGATCGTGCCTGATTACCAATTATCACTTGCAATCGGGAAGCGTGGTCAAAATGCTCGGTTAGCCGCCAAATTGACGGGCTATAAGATCGATATTAAGTCTGAAACAGAAGCGGAAGCGACTTTTAACGATCAAGACCAACCCGCTGATGAAGCTGTTTCAGATGATCAAGCACCTGCTGATGATGAAGCAACATCAGCGCAAACTGATTCGAGTGATACCGCTGCTGAATCAGAATTAACTGACGATACGCCGTCAGAAGACTAAGGAGGTAAGCGAACATGAAGAAACGCAAGGTACCAATGCGAAAAGACATTGTGACCGGTGAAATGGCACCTAAAAAGGACCTCGTTCGAATTGTTCGAGACAAAGATAACAACGTCTCAGTTGATCCGACTGGTAAAAAGTCTGGTCGCGGTGCTTACATTTCATTAGACGTCAAGGTAGCGCAACAAGCCAAAAAACAGCATACCTTTGACAAAGTTTTCGAAACTAAAGTTGACGCGCAGTTTTATGACGATTTGGTGGCATACGTGGACCATCAACAAGCTCGTCGGGCGTTGTTTGAAGATGGCCAAGACTAGCGCTTTTTTACAGCTTTTAGGTTTGGTCAGACGTGCCAATCAACTGGTGACCGGTGAAGGATTTGTCTTAAAAGCCATCCAAGGTCAGTCAATTGCAGTTGCAATTATCGCCAGTGATACTGGTGCGTCAAGTATGAAAAAGCTTCGTGATAAGGCCGCGTTTTATCACGTTGACTTAATTACCGCATTTACTAAAGAACAACTTAGCCAAGCGACCGGGATGAACCGGACAGCATACGGCGTGAAAGATCCTGGATTTGCTAGGAAGTTAATCGAACTAGTTAATATCAAAGGAGAGTGAAGATATGGGCAAAAAGCGAATTTACGAATTAGCTAAAGAACTTAACGTATCAAGCAAAGCGATGATCGATAAGGCCCAAGAAAAGGGGTTTGACGTGAAAAATCACATGTCATCATTAGGAAGTAACGAAGAACGGCAATTGCGCGAGAGTTTTGGTACCAAAGGTGGTAGTAGCAAACCTGCTGCATCTCAAGCAGCCAAGCCTGCAACTGGTCACCAAAGTAGTCAAACCACGCATCGTTCAAACAGCAACCATTCGACGGGTAACGGCTCACAAAACCGGACTCAGTCTGGCAATCGAAGCCAAAGTAACGGTAACCACACACAAAATAACAGTGGCAATCGTTCACAACAATCGAATAATCGCAGTCAGAGCAATAGTGGTAACCGGTCGCAACAATCAAGCAACCGTAGCCAGAGCAACGGTAGTAATCGTTCACAGCAATCAAACAATCGTAGCCAAAACGGCAATGGTAACCATTCACAACAATCTGGTAACCGTAATCAATCAAGCAACCACTCACAAGGCAGTAGTAACAATAACCGCAATCACAGTGGTTCAGGTCGTTTCGGTGGCAGTTTGAACAGTGGTGGTAATGGTGGTGGCCGAAACGGCAACCGTAACAACCGCAAAAACAACCGCCGTCGTAACAACAATAACCAACGCTACAACAAAAAGAACCAACGAATCAAAGATACTAATCAACATAAGGGTGCGCCAGAACGTAAGAACAAGGCATTGCCAGAAACATTGGTTTACAGTGTTGGCATGAATGCTCAAGATCTTGGAAAACTCTTGCACCGTGAACCCGCTGAAATCGTGAAGAAGTTATTCATGTTAGGTGTTATGGTTAACCAAAACCAATCACTTGATAAGGATACTATTGAAATCTTAGCTTCTGAATACGGTATTGGTGCGGAAGAAAAGGTTGAAGTCGATGTCACTGATATTGACAAGTTCTTTGAAGAAGAAGCCAACAACACTGATCACTTAGAAAATCGACCACCAGTTGTGACGATCATGGGTCACGTTGACCATGGGAAGACGACGTTATTGGATCACTTGCGTCATTCACACATTACCGCGGGTGAAGCCGGTGGGATCACACAAGCTATTGGGGCCTATCAACTCAAGCACCAAGGTAAGACCATTACTTTCTTGGATACCCCAGGACACGCGGCCTTCACCGAAATGCGGGCGCGTGGTGCTGACATTACCGATATTACCATTCTGGTGGTGGCTGCTGATGACGGCGTGATGCCACAAACCATTGAAGCCATCAACCATGCCAAGGCTGCTGAGACACCAATTATTGTTGCCGTTAACAAGATTGATAAGCCAGGCGCTAACCCTAACCATGTGATGGAACAATTGACTGAATACGGTCTAATTCCTGAAGACTGGGGCGGTGACACGATTTTCGTTCAAATCTCTGCTAAGTTTGGTAAGAACATTGACGAATTACTGGATATGATCTTACTTCAATCAGAAGTGATGGAATTAAAGGCTAACCCACAACAAAATGCCGCAGGTTCAGTTATCGAAGCTAAGTTGGATCAAGGTAAGGGTTCAGTTGCCACATTACTTGTTCAACAAGGGACCATGCACGTCGGTGATCCAATTGTGGTTGGTAATACTTTTGGTAAAGTTAGAACGATGGAAAACGAACTGGGTAAGGCTATCAAGAAAGCCACCCCATCGACACCAGTCGAAATCACTGGTTTAAGCGATGTGCCCGAAGCCGGGGACCGATTTGTGGTCTTTGACGATGAAAAAACGGCTCGCGCTGCTGGTGAAGAACGGGCTAAGAACGCCTTGATGGAAGAACGTCGCTCGAAGAACACGGTTACGCTCGACAACTTATTTGACACCATGAAAGATGGCGAAATGAAGGAAGTCGAAGTTATCATTAAAGCGGATGTTCAAGGTTCCGTAGAGGCCTTGGCTAACAGTCTGAACAAGATTGAAGTTGAGGGCGTGCGGGTTAACATCTTGCATACAGCCGTTGGTGCAATTAACGAAAGTGATGTGACCCTTGCAGAAGCAAGTAATGCGATCATCATTGGGTTTAATGTCCGGCCAACACCACAAGCAAAGGCGCAAGCTGAACAAGATCAAGTTGATATTCGACTTCACCGTGTGATTTATAACGCGATTGATGAAATCGAACACGCCATGAAGGGTAAGCTTGAACCAACTTATGAAGAAGAAGTGATTGGTCAAGTTGAAGTCCGTGAAATCTTTAAGGCATCTAAGATTGGAACCATTGCTGGTGGGATGGTCACTGAAGGCCACGTTTCCAATGATTCTGACGTGCGTTTGATCCGTGACTCAGTCGTGATTTATGAAGGTAAGCTTGGTAGTTTGAAGCGGTTCAAAGATGACGTTAAAGACGTTAAGCAAGGTCATGAATTAGGCCTTACCATTGAGAATTATAACGATATCAAGGTTGGCGATGTGATCGAAGCCTACGTCATGAAAGAAGTACCAATCGAATAGGTTGACAACAAATTTTAGGTGGTGAAAAAATGGCACATTATCGTGTGGGACGTCTAGAACAAGAAATTCAGCGTGAAGTTAACGATATTTTACTCAAACGAGTTCGGGATCCGCGCGTTCAAGGGATTACCGTTACCGGGGTAGAAGTCACTGGCGACTTACAACAGGCAACCATTTATTACAGTATTTTGTCTGACAAAGCCTCTGATGGTGAAAAAGCAGCTGCTGGCTTAACGAAGGCAACTGGGCTCATTCGAAGTGAATTAGGGTCACGTCTAAACATTTTTAAGACGCCTGAACTCCAATTCGAACGAGATCAATCAGTTAAATATGGTAGTCGAATTGATGAATTACTGAATAAATTGCATCAAGAAGACCGCTAAGCTAAATCGGAGTATTTGTCACTCGGATTTATGCCAAACAAAAAATCTGCAAAGCCTGTTAACATGGGTTTTGCAGATTTTTTTGATACAGGATTGACCATAAAGCGTGCTATAATAATTTAGTTAACCTTAAACGAAATGGAGCATTCATAAATGGATGGGATTATTCCACTTTACAAAGAACGTGGCATGACAAGTCACGATTGCGTGAATCACCTACGCAAAATACTGCATATGAAGAAGGTTGGTCATTCTGGTACGTTAGATCCCAACGTGGATGGCGTCTTACCAATTTGTATTGGTAGTGCCACCAAAGTGGTGGATTATTTAATGACTCATCGCAAGGTTTATCGAGGAAGCGTGACTTTGGGCTTTGCGACCGAAACGGAAGATCTGGACGGCCAAGAAGTAGATCGAGTTGCAATTGATCAACCAATTGCGGCGTCGACAATTGACGCTGTGATGGCTGCAATGGTGGGCGAACTCAAGCAGATTCCGCCGATGTACTCTGCCGTTAAGGTGAATGGCCGGAAGCTTTACGAATATGCTCGGGCTGGCCAGACCGTTGAGCGACCGGTTCGGACCGTCACTATTTCTGAATTTAAGCGAACGAGTGACGTGGTCTTTGATGAACAGGATAAAACTCAGCGATTCGACTTTGAAGTGGTTTGTTCAAAGGGGACCTACGTTCGAACTTTAGCAGTTGAAGTGGGTGTTAAACTCGGATTACCAGCTGTGATGTCATCCTTAACTCGGGTGGAGAGCGGTGGCTTCAAACTTGATGAGACGGTATCGCTTGAGACGATTCGCCAGCGGTTGGCCGATGATGACACCGGCTTTATTTTTCCAATCGATCGTGTGTTAAGCCAGTATCCAACCGTTGCGATGAGTGATGAACAGTGGGCTGTCGTTAAAAATGGTGTTTGGTTATTACCAGACGAAGTCGCTTCAACGGCACCAATTGTGGCGTTAAGTTTTCAAAAACAAATCAAGTGTTTGTATCAACGCGTTAATAATCGATACAAACCATTAAAAATGTTTAGTACTAAGTAGAAAGTTGAGACGATATTATGCAGGTTATTCAGATTCATCATCCGATGTCTAAAACGGATGCATTACAGCAACCAGTTGTTTTGGCAATGGGTTTTTTTGACGGTGTTCATCGTGGTCATCAAGCGGTGTTGCAACGTGCAAAGACAATTGCAGATGAGCGTGGCCTTGCATTAGCGGTTTTGACTTATGATCATCATCCAGCCTTGGTGTACGAAAAACTCAGTCGTGAACGTAATCGTTATATCACCGTTAATCAAAGGAAAATGGCACTTTTTGAGCAATTAGGTGTTCAAATTGTTTATCAAGTTAATTTTTCAAGTCAATTTGCAGCTTTGAAACCTCAAGAATTTGTCGATCAATACCTCATCGGGTTTCACGCTCAAGTGGTGGTAGCTGGCTTTGACCATACCTATGGACCAAAAGACGTGGCAACAATGGCTCGCTTACCAGAATTTGCGAAGGGGCGTTTCGAGATTGTCACGGTTGGTAAGGCGGAGATGCAGACTAAGAAGATTAGTTCGTCGCGAATTCGTCATAATCTCGATCAGGGTGATCTTCAAACGGTTAACGAGTTACTTGGGTATCGTTATCGAACTGTTGGGACGGTCATGCACGGAGAAGCTCGTGGCCGAACATTAGGCTATCCAACTGCTAATGTGAGTCATGATGCAAAATACTGGCTACCAGGGATCGGGGTTTACGTCACCCGACTTAAAATTGGCAATCAGTGGTATCAGGCGATGACTTCAATTGGCCGCAACGTGACCTTTGGTGACGGCAGACCAGTCACCGTGGAAGCTTACATCTTAGATTTTCATCAGGCAATTTATGGGGAAGTCGTCACCGTGGAATGGCTGTATCGACTTCGAGGTGAAGTTAAATTTGACTCAGTTGAGGGACTGGTGGCACAACTTGATCAAGATGCGCTTGACACGAAAGCCTACTTTGAAGCGCATTCATTAACAAAATTAGCACTCGAATGAATTAAATGCTAAAAAAGTCGGCTGAATACTTGACTTAAAAATCAGCGTTTGATACATTATATATGTGTCTTAGCACTTGGATACTATGAGTGCTAAAAAGAGGTGATGATCACGTTAACGGACAGGCAGAAAATGATTTTAAAGGCGATTGTTCGCGATTATACGAGCAGTGGTGTTCCTGTTGGCTCCAAGGCGTTAGCGACGCAGTTACCGCTTCACGTTAGTTCAGCAACGGTCCGTAACGAAATGGCGGCACTTGAAGAGTTGGGCTTAATTACTAAGACCCATTCAAGTTCAGGTCGAATTCCTTCGGTGAAGGGATATCGTTATTACGTGGACCACTTGGTTCAACCAGATCCGATCAAGGCCAATGATATTGATTTGATCAAGTCATCATTGGATGGACAGTTCGTTAAAATCGATGAGATTATTGAAACATCGGCTAAGATCTTGTCCAATCTGACATCATACACAGCGTTTACTTTAAAACCGGAATTAAAAGAGAGTCGCTTAAGTGGTTTTCGATTGGTTCCGCTTGGTAAACGTCAGGTGATGGCAGTGTTGGTCACTGATAACGGCGATGTCGAATCTCAAACGTTTAACATTGCGCCTAATATCAGTGGTGATCAGTTGGAAGCAGTCGTACGTTTGATTAACGATCAATTGGTTGGTCAACCGCTCAACTCGGTGTTACAAGCCCTTCAGACTGAAATTCCGCTCCAAGTCGGGCAGTACTTACAACGACCAGATGGTTTCTTGAAAATCTTTGGTGATGTGTTAACCAAGGCTGCTCAGGAGCGCTTTTACGTTGGTGGTCGGTTGAACTTGTTGAACTTTTCGGATAGTAGTGACGTCGATGAATTGAAGTCACTTTATACGTTGATGGATCGGACTGATGATATGGCGAGTGTGTTAGGTCAACCGTCAGATCACATTCAAGTGAAGATCGGTAGTGAGATCACCAATGACATTTTGAAGGACTACAGTTTAATTACTGCAACCTATGAGGTCGGTGATCACGGTAAAGGTGTGATTGCACTGTTGGGTCCGACACGGATGCCATATTCGCGTATGATTGGCCTAGTTGGTGCATTTCGACAGGAGTTAGCACAACGGCTCATCGATTATTATCGATATTTTGATCAGTAGTAAAGGGGTGTTAAAGTGGCAGAAGATAAAACTAATCAACCGGCAAGTGAAGCGGCTGATGAACAAGCAACATCAGCAACTAACGCACAAAGTGCAGAGGTGACTGATCAAACCAGTTCTGAGGCGACTGACTCAGCCTCTGAATCGGCAACTTCGACTCAGACTGATTTAGCAAGTGCACTGGCACAAGTTGCGGATCTCAAAAAGCAGCTTGAGCAAGCCTCTGACCAGAATTTACGTGCGCAAGCCGAGATTCAAAATATTCAGACGCGCAACAAGAAAGATCAAGCGGCTTTGATCAAGTATGATGGGCAGCAATTGGCCCATGATATTTTACCAGCACTTGATAATTTGGAACGGGCCTTGAGTATGCCGATTGAAGGCGAACAGGCTGATTCATTTAAAAAGGGAATTGAAATGGTTCAAAAGCATCTGGTTGAGGCGCTCACTAAAAATGGTGTCACCGAAATCAAGGCCGCGGGCGAAAAATTTGATCCAACGGTTCATCAAGCCGTTCAGTCAGTTCCGGCTGAATCTGATGATCAAAAAGATCATGTGACACAGGTCCTTCAAAAAGGGTATCAATTAAAGGACCGCGTGTTGCGTCCCGCAATGGTTATGGTTGCGCAATAAGCAATTATTTCCGAATCAAACTTTAAAAAGAAGGTAAATTATACATGGCAAGTAATAAAATTATTGGTATTGACTTAGGTACGACAAACTCAGCAGTTGCGGTTCTCGAAGGTAACGAACCTAAAATTATTCCAAACCCAGAAGGCGGTCGGACGACACCATCAGTTGTTGCGTTCAAAGATGGCAAGCCATCGGTTGGTGAAGTTGCTAAGCGTCAAGCAATTACTAACCCTAACACGGTTTCATCAATTAAGAGTCACATGGGTGAAGCAGGTTACAAGGTTAATATCGAAGGTAAGGATTACACGCCACAACAAATTTCAGCGATGATCTTACAATACATCAAGGGCTTTGCTGAAGATTATATTGGTGATGAAGTCACTCAGGCAGTTATTACAGTGCCAGCTTACTTCGATGATTCTCAACGTCAAGCGACTAAAGATGCTGGTAAGATTGCTGGCTTGGACGTTAAGCGGATCATTAACGAACCAACGGCTTCTTCATTAGCTTACGGTCTGGATAAGCAAGATGCTGACGAAAAGATCCTCGTTTATGACTTGGGTGGTGGGACGTTTGACGTTTCTGTCCTCGATTTAGGCGACGGCGTGTTTGATGTATTGTCAACCAATGGTGATACGCATCTTGGTGGTGACGACTTTGATAAGAAGGTCATGGATTGGTTAATTGAACAATTCAAGGCTGAAAATGGCATTGATTTATCTAAGGATAAGATGGCCATGCAACGTTTGAAGGAAGCCGCTGAAAAAGCCAAGAAGGACTTGTCAGGTGTAAGTGAATCACAAATTAGCTTGCCTTTCATCTCTGCTGGTGAAAACGGCCCATTGCACTTGGAAGCAACGTTATCACGTGCCAAGTTCAATGAATTGACTTCTGACTTAGTTGAACGGACTCGGATTCCAGTTGAAAACGCCTTGAAAGATGCTGGCTTATCTGCTGGTGAGTTAGACGTTGTCATCTTAAATGGTGGGTCAACTCGAATTCCAGCCGTTCAAGAAGCCGTTAAGAAGTGGACTGGCAAGGAACCAAACCACTCGATCAACCCTGATGAAGCCGTTGCTTTAGGTGCCGCCGTTCAAGGTGGGGTCTTGACCGGTGACGTTAAGGACGTTGTTTTACTTGATGTCACACCATTGTCACTTGGTATCGAAACCATGGGTGGCGTCTTCACTAAATTGATTGATCGGAACACCACGATTCCAACCAGCAAGTCACAAGTCTTCAGTACTGCCGCTGACAATCAACCTGCTGTTGATATTCACGTGCTCCAAGGTGAACGGCCAATGGCTGCTGACAACAAGACGTTGGGTAACTTCCAACTAACTGATATTCCTGCTGCGCCTCGTGGTGTGCCTCAAATCGAAGTGACCTTTGATATTGACCGTAACGGGATTGTTAACGTTTCGGCTAAGGATAAGGGGACTGGTAAGGAACAAAAGATCACCATCAAGAGTTCTGGTGGCTTGTCAGACGACGAAATCGACAAGATGATGAAGGAAGCCCAAGAAAACGAAGAGGCTGATAAAGCTCGTAAGGAAGAGGCTGACTTGAAGAACGAAGTCGATCAATTACTCTTTACAGTTGATAAGACTTTGGATGAAGTTAAGGACAAGGTTTCTGATGACGAAATTCAAAAGGCTAAGGATGCGCGTGACGCATTAAAGAAGGCCCAAGAAGATAACAACGTTGAAGAAATGAAGACTAAGAAGGATGATTTGAACAAGATCGTTCAAGATTTATCCGTTAAACTTTATCAACAAGCCCAAGAACAACAAGGTGCTGCTGGTGCTGATGGCGCAGCCGATGGTAAAGCTTCTAATTCCGATGATAAGGGTAGTGATGGTCAAACATTTGACGGTGACTTCTCTGAAGTAAACGATGACGATAAAAAGTAATCGTAAACTCAAATAGTTTCAGAAAGTCAAGGCTCAAACGCGGGCTTTGGCTTTTTGTTTCAATGGAACTATGCTATTCTATGGAGTGAACTATTTTTGTTGGAGCGTCTATTCAGTTTGGCCGGACGCAATTTTAGGAGGTTAACATGGCTGGCAAAGATTATTATGAAGTGCTTGGGGTAGGTAAGGATGCTTCCCAGGCTGATATTAAAAAAGCCTACCGTAAATTATCCAAGCAGTATCACCCAGATATTAATAAAGCACCTGGTGCGGAAGAAAAGTTCAAGGAAATTACTGAAGCCTATGAAGTTTTAGGTGATGAACAAAAGCGCGCAAACTACGACCAATATGGCTCAGCTGATGGCCCACAAGGTTTTGGCGGTGGAGCTGGCGGCGCTGGTGGTTTTGGTGGCTTCGGCGACGCTGGTGGTTTTGGCGGCGGTGGCTTCGAAGATATTTTCAGTCAATTCTTTGGCGGCGGTGGTGGCGGTGCGCGTCGTAATCCAAATGCACCGCAACCGGGCCGTGATTTACAGTACCAAATGACCCTTAAATTCGAAGAAGCCATTTTCGGTAAAAAGACCAAGATTAAGTACAATCGTGAAGCGCAATGCCATACCTGTCATGGTAGTGGTGCAAAACCCGGTACAACGCCTGAAACGTGTCATAATTGTGGCGGCTCTGGTTACGTGATGAGCGAAACCAACACGCCACTCGGTCGGATGCGTAGTCAACAAGTTTGTCCCGTTTGCCAAGGAACTGGTAAAGAAATCAAGGAAAAGTGCCCAACTTGTGGCGGTTCTGGTCACGAAGAAGAACGGCATGAAGTTGAAGTTAACATTCCTGCCGGCGTTGATGACGGTCAACAAATGCGGCTGCAAAACCAAGGTGAAGCTGGTCAAAATGGTGGCCCTTATGGGGATTTATTCATCATCTTCTCAGTTCAACCAAGCAAGGTTTTCCAGCGTAACGGCGCTGATATCTACCTCGATAAGGATATTAGTTTCACCCAAGCTGCCTTGGGTGACGAAATCAAGGTTCAAACAGTCCACGGGGATGTTTCTTTGAAGATCCCGGCTGGTACCCAAACTGGTTCGACCTTCCGACTCAAAGGTAAAGGTGCACCAAGATTGCGTGGTAACGGTAACGGTGACCAACGAGTGACCGTAAAAATTGTGACACCAAAGAACCTTAACAAAGCACAACGGACTGCATTAAAAGCATACGCTGAAGCCAGCGGTGAACAAGTGGGGTCAGGCAAAGGTAATTTTTTTGACAAAATGAAGGATGCCTTTGATAACTAACGACATCTGATATCAATCATGAAGGAAGTTCGGAACGAAGTTTAGTTGCCGAACTTTTTTCATAGCCGATTCTGGTATAATAAATGGTAAGATTGATTTTTAAAGGAGAATGACTATGGATCTTGAACAAATGAAGGCGCACCAACGTGAGATCCGAAATTTTTCAATTGTCGCTCACATCGATCATGGTAAGTCAACTTTGGCCGATCGTATTTTGGAATTGACGGATACCGTCGCCAAACGCGATATGCAAGACCAATTACTTGATAACATGGATCTTGAGCGGGAACGTGGAATTACGATTAAACTAAACGCCGTGGAATTAACTTACACAGCCAAGGATGGCCATACGTACGAATTTCACCTAATTGATACACCAGGTCACGTGGATTTCTCGTATGAAGTTTCGCGTTCATTGGCAGCCTGTGAAGGTGCCGTTTTAGTGGTGGATGCTGCTCAGGGTGTTGAGGCACAAACGCTGGCTAACGTTTACTTGGCACTGGATGATGACCTTGAGATTTTACCGATTATCAATAAAATTGACTTGCCATCAGCTGATCCGGAGCGGGTTCGACAAGAGATCGAGGATGTCATCGGTATCGATGCCTCTGAAGCCGTTTTGGCCAGCGCTAAAAAAGGCATTGGGATTGAAGACTTATTGGAACAGATCGTCCATAAAATTCCGGCGCCGGATGGTGATTTACAAGCACCTTTGCGTGCTTTGATTTTTGATTCGGTTTACGATGATTATCGTGGTGTCGTGTTGAGTGTTCGGCTTTTTGAAGGTACCGTGAAACGCGGAGACCGCATCAAATTTATGAACTCTGGTGCCGAGTACGAAGTGACTGAAGTCGGGGTGAACTCTCCTAACCCTATTAAGCGAGACGAATTGATTGCTGGTGAAGTTGGTTATATCACTGCCAGCATTAAAGATATTACGGATACCCGGGTTGGTGATACCGTCACCAGTGCTGTTAATCCAGCAGATAAGCCATTACCTGGTTATCGTGAAATGGCACCAATGGTTTATGCCGGGCTATACCCAACCGATAATGCGAAGTACGTAGATCTGAGAGAAGCGCTTGAAAAGCTAAAGTTAAATGATGCTGCGCTCGAATTCGAACCCGAATCCTCACAGGCTTTGGGCTTTGGTTTCCGGTGTGGCTTCCTAGGCATGTTGCACATGGACGTGGTGCAGGAACGATTGGAGCGGGAATTCAATCTTAATTTGATTACCACGGCCCCGTCAGTAACCTACCGGGCTAATTTAACGGATGGTAGCGTTAAAGAAGTTGAAAACCCATCTGATATGCCAGAAACCTCTGAGATTCGGAGTATTGAAGAACCATACGTTAAAGCAACCGTGATGGTACCAAACGACTACGTGGGCTCAGTTATGGAACTTTGCCAGCGTCGCCGGGGACAGTTTGTCACGATGGAGTACTTGGATGATTACCGGGTTAACGTGGTGTACAAAATGCCACTGTCTGAAATCATCTTCGACTTTTTTGATAAGCTAAAGTCGTCCACCAAGGGCTATGGTTCATTGGACTACGAACTGGACGAGTATCAACAAAGTGACTTAGTTAAAATTGATATTTTGCTGAATGGTGACAAGGTGGATGCGTTGAGCTTTATCTCTCACCGTCAGTTTGCAGAAAAACGTGGTCGTGAAATTGCCGTTAAGTTAAAGGGCATTATTCCACGACAAAACTTCGAGATTCCAATTCAAGCCGCAATCGGGGCCAAAGTCATTGCGCGTACCAATATCCGTGCCTACCGTAAGGATGTAACCGTGAAGATTCATACCGGGGATCCAGATCGACGGGCGAAGTTATTGGATAAACAAAAAAAGGGTAAGGAACGGATGAAAGCCGTTGGGACAGTGGATGTCCCTCAAGAGGCGTTCATGGCCGTCCTGCAATCCGATGATGAGGATAGCGGCGGTAAATAGGCGTTTGCTCAGCCTTTGCCACATAAAAAAGGTGATGATTGGACTTTTCCAATCATCACCTTTTAACGTGCATTTGAATAATTGCAAATGAAGCTTTGCAGCGTGAATGTCGCTTTTGGATAACACCGAACGCTTATTGCACTGCTGTGACTGGCCACTTTTCCCAATCATAGTCCCAAAGTAGCGCCATTGTGCCGGCACCAACGTGAACACCAAGCACTGGCCCAATTTCACTATGGGCGAGCGTGACGTCGGGAAAACTGGCGGCTAAATCGGCAGACCACTGCGCCTGCAACTCGGGATTATTGGCGTCAATAACTGTCAGTCGGAGCGGCATTTGAGCTTGATCGTACACATGCTGAAATTTCTGTTTAATCGCCTGGTAGGCGCGCTTCATTGTGCGTTCTTTTTCGATTGCGACAATGGCAGCTTGATCGTTAAACGTCAGAATGGGTTTGATACGCAATAGGCCGCCGACGATACTGCTCGCGTTTGATAAGCGGCCAGTCCGAACTAGGTGCGATAAATCATCAACGACAAAGTAGGCGTCAATCGTATCACGAAAGGCGGTTAATGCCTTGATGATGGTTTCTGGCGACTCGCCGGCCGCCGCTAATTTACCGGCTAACATCACCAAGTCAGCTTCGCCAGCTGAAGCGATTCGCGAGTCAAACGGGTAAACCGCAATGTTTTTCACACTTGGCAGGAAGTTGACCAAGTTATTGTAGAAACTCGTGATACCGCTTGAAAGGTGGATGCTAATGACAGCGTCATAGCCTTCATCAGCCAATTGATCGTACATAGCCTGCATTTGCCCCAGTGTGACTTGAGTCGTCGTTGGTAACTGAGAATCAGTTTTTAATCGTTGGTAGAAGTCCTCAGTGGTGATCTCCACGTTGTCTAGGTAAGTTTGGCGACCAAAAATAACGGTGATTGGCACAACGTGAATCTGATACTCGTTGACCTGTTGTGGGGTTAAATAACTGGCTGAGTCAGTGACAACAGCGATTTTTTTCATTAAATGACTGCCTCCAAATTCGTAAAAATCGACTGGTTTGAGCATACCAATTCAGTGAAACCCTTACAAGTAAAATCTGACAGCAAGGCGATAAACCACTGATTAAAGTTTATGGCGAAATTTGATGGAGAGGAGTAACCAAACAATTAAACCAATCGACATGGCAACTACCATGACCCAGGCGTTACTGATATTGGCGAAGGGTAGTTTCACGTTCATACCATAAAAGCCGGTCACAATGGTGGGCACGGCCATAGTCAGGGACCAAATTGTCAAAAATTTCATGGTGTCATTTAGATTATTGTTAATAATACTATCAAAGGTACTCGTGATTCGGTCAACAACCTGAGATTCATTTTCGACCATGTGTTGGACCTGGTCAGATTCAATGGAGACATCTTCGAGTAGATCCGTTTCATAACTAGAGGCATTCACGCCAAAATAGGTTCGGGGGATGCGATTAAATAATTCGTTGTTTGACTCAATGGCGCTGTTAAAGAAAGTTAAGGTTTGGCCAAGGTAAGAAAGCGCCATGAGGTTAGAATTTTTAGCATTGCGGTTGAGCATTTTATCCAACTGGTTACGCTGCTTCGTTACAAATTTAACGATTGGGATGTATGAATCCACCAAATCGAAAAGTGATTCAAGGATAAAAGTGGATACGCTGGTTGTTTCCACATCGGTACTGGTTTTTTCAAACGCTTGGCTGACAAAGTTCAGATTGCTTTCATTGAAAGTGAAGAGTAGGCCACGGTGAATTAAAAAGCCGACTGGCCGAGTAATGTAACGCGGTGACTGGGTGTTTTTGAGTTGGTAAGGAACTAAAACAATCATGAGTTGTTGGTTGTTAGCAGGATCGTAAACGTAATTGGCTGTTTCATCCTTATCAGTAACATAAGTAATGATGTCTTCTGTGATACCATGTTCAGCCATCAGGGTTTGCTGTTCCGCTTGGGTCAGGGCTGTTGTTTCAATCCAGTCAAACCCGTTGAGATGTTTCGTTGGTTTAATCATAACTGATTTCCTCCGCATACCGATCATCGGTAATCTTATTAGTTTTAGAATACTATTTACCCAAGTAAAAGCAAGCTATCTCAGCCATGATAATTCCATTAAAATTCAAATGAGAAAGGTTTAATTAAAAGTTTGACATTTTTAGTAAAGTCCAGTAATATAAGTTCTTTAGAAGAGCGAAGCGCCCGTTTTAGTGTCGATTAGGTGCTAAATATGATATGATGTACTTAATAGAAACGTAACGGAAAATAGATACCGTTGGGAGGTGGTTACCGTGCTAAATCGAACGAAAGAATATTTAAAGAGCCGACATTATCGGTATGAAAAGTCCTACATTCGACCACTGATGACACCGGAAAGTGTCTACGTGTTCAAATTTGGGCGAGAGGCGTTAAATAATCGGGTAATCATCCGATACAGTCATACGTGGACTGGTCGGCAACGGATTAACGAAATTGATTTGCGTTTACACAAACAAAAACATCCACGAATTTTCAGAACTGAAGACGAATTACTGGCTTACCTAGAGTCACGTCTACCTCAGCGCGAAAAACGTGAAGACTCAGAGGACGCCAAGTAGCGTTCTCTTTTTGCAGAGTGTCAGAAACGGCGTTTAAGACTCAGAATATAATCTAGTTGCCAGATATTCTGTTTCAAAATATAACAGTAAGAAAACTCAAAGTGCCCTTAAATTTTAAATATAAGTAGGCACACCAACTTATAAGGGAGACTATTCATGGATTGGACAGCAGTAACCGTAAAGACGACTAATGAAGCTGTTGAAGCAGTTAGCAACTTATTAATGGAGCATGGCGCTTCTGGCGTTCAAATTGATGATCAGGCCGATTATGAACAATTTCGGCACGTCGATTGGGCCAGCAAGGGCGAAATTTTAAACGTTGATGAAATTCCACACGTTCAAAGTGGTGCCCACGTGACCGCATATTTTCCGGCTACAGTGTTTGTCCCCGAGATCGTACCTGAAATTAAGCAGCAAGTCGAAGGCCTAACGCAATTCGGTTTGGCGGTTGAACCAGCTGAAGTTGTTACCGATAAAGTTGATGAAACCAATTGGGCCACTGCTTGGCAAAAGTACTATCACCCGGTCCAAGTCACCCGTTTTTTGACGGTGGTACCGAGTTGGGAAGATTATACGCCACAACATGCTGATGAACGGTTGATCGTTTTAGACCCCGGAATGGCTTTTGGAACTGGGACGCATCCAACCACCAAACTTTCCATGCAGGCGCTCGAAATGGTGATTCACGGTGGTGAACGACTCATTGACGTAGGTACGGGTTCAGGTGTCTTAAGTATCGCTGCTAAGCAATTAGGTGTTGGCGATGTGAGAGCCTATGACCTCGATCAAGTTGCGGTTGATTCTGCCCAAAAGAACTTGGCACTAAACCCAGTTGCTAGCACAGTCAAAGTGGCTGCCAATAATTTGTTAACCGGTATTAGCGGCGAAGCTGATATTATTGTCGCTAACATTTTAGCCGAAGTTATTATCCCGTTAATTCCGCAGGCCTGGGCACTGTTACCGGTTCACGGGTATTTTGTGACTTCGGGGATCATCAGTGATAAAGTATCTGATATTTTAGCTGCCCAGCGCCAACAAGGTTTCCGAATTATTCAAACGCTCAAAATGGGTGATTGGTATGGTGTGATTGCCCAAAAACCAGGAGAAGATGACTAAATGCAGCGATATTTTATGGATCAGTCACTCACAGTCGGTGAGACAGTAACCTTACCAAGTTCGGTCGCAAAACATTGGCTTCAAGTTATGCGTGGTGAAGCTGGTGATCAAGCAGAGTTAGTTGACGATACTGAACATTTATTTTTAGGTCAATTGACGACAACTCAAACTGTCACTATTGTACAACCTCTGAGCGCAGACGTTGAACTCCCAGTAAATATCACCATTTTATCTGGATTACCTAAACAAGATAAAGCCGAGTGGATCGTGCAAAAGGCTACTGAGATGGGAGCCTATCGAATTGCTTTTTTCGCCGCCGATTGGTCAATTGCCAAGTGGCAACCGAATAAACAAGCCAAAAAAATTGAACGATTGCAAAAAATTGCCAGGGGAGCGGCGGAACAATCTCATCGGTTACACGTTCCTGAGATTGCCTACTTTGCGACGCTCCAACAAGCTTTGACGCAATTGACTTCAGATCAGTTAGTTGTGGCCTATGAAGAAGCGGCCAAACAGGGTGAAGCAGCGCAATTAATTCAGGTTCTAAAACGCAGTACACCTCATCAAGCCATTAGTGCGGTTTTTGGTCCGGAAGGTGGAATTTCGCCAGCCGAACTAGCCCTCTTAAAAGATCACGGTGCGACGGTGGCCGGACTCGGCCCACGAATTTTGAGAACTGAAACGGCGCCGCTATATTTGCTGGCAGCGGCTTCAACCGTTTGGGAATTGCAGTAGACTGAGCGGAATGATAAAATAATAACCATTCATCTAAATACAAGAGAGTGACGATCATCATGACGATTTTTAAGCGACAAACATGGGGGTATTGGCTCATTGGCGTCCTATTCGGCGTTTGTCTGCCCATCATTTTAAAAGCTATTTCAATCAATCCCTTATGGCACAATGGTATTATTTTTGGCGTTTTTTACGTCATTATTGCCGGGATAATCGGCTATACGCTTAAGCGTAATCAAGGTGGCTGGTGGCTGATGCTTTTATTGCCGGTGTTTTTTACCATTGGCACTTGGTTTGCTGGACCTAAATATGCGATTTATTTTACGGTTGTTTATCTATGCGTCAGTTATTTAACTTATGGATTAAGTAGCACCCGTGTAACTGAGTAAAAATTGAAGGGGGAAATGCTGATGTCAAGAGATCAAACATGGACAGCCGATGACGTGATCAACGCCGTTTCAGCATATATGAACAAAGATCATGTGGCTATCGTTGAAAAAGCGTATCAATTTGCGGCGGTGGCACATCGAGATCAGATTCGCCAATCTGGGGAAGCTTACATCATGCACCCCATTCAAGTTGCCGGTATTTTAGCGAATCTTAAAATGGACCCAACCACAATTGCGGCCGGGTTTTTACACGATATCGTTGAGGATACGGGTGTCACGTTAGACGATGTCCGCGAGTTATTTGGCGACGATGTGGCGATGATCGTTGATGGTGTCACTAAACTTGGCAAAATTAAGTACAAGTCCAACAAACAACGACTAGCTGAAAACCACCGTAAGTTACTTTTAGCGATGTCTAAAGATATCCGGGTTATGATCGTTAAATTGGCTGATCGTTTACACAACATGCGAACGCTGCAGCACTTGCGACCAGATAAGCAACGACGGATTGCTAACGAAACGTTGGAAATTTACGCGCCACTGGCTGACCGGTTGGGGATCAGTACCATTAAATGGGAACTTGAAGATATTTCACTGCGGTATTTAAACCCACAGCAGTACTATCGAATCGTCCACTTAATGAATTCTAGACGAGACCAACGGGAGTCTTACATCGCAGAAGCCATTGGCGATATCGAACGCGCAATTGATGATTTAAACATTAAACCAGAGATTTATGGTCGACCAAAGCACATTTATTCAATTTATCGCAAAATGCGCGATCAACATAAACAGTTTAGCCAAATTTACGATTTATTGGCTATTCGAGTGATTGTGGATAACATTCGGGACTGTTATGCCGTTTTGGGTGCAATTCATACGCAGTGGAAGCCAATGCCTGGTCGCTTTAAGGACTACATTGCGATGCCAAAAGCCAATATGTATCAATCACTTCATACCACGGTGATTGGGCCAGAAGGTCGGCCGCTTGAAGTACAGATTCGGACGGCTGAGATGCACCGCGTCGCTGAATTTGGGGTCGCGGCTCACTGGGCGTATAAGGAAGGCATGACCGATAAGGTTCAAGCCTCCAATACTGGTAACAAGTTAAACTGGTTTAAACAAATTATTGAATTACAAGAAGATACCGATGATGCCGCCGACTTTATGGACAGTGTTAAAGGCGAACTATTTGGCGACCACGTTTACGCGTTTACCCCGAAAGGTGACGTCTTGGAACTGCCAAAGGGTGCAGGCCCATTGGATATGGCTTACTCAATTCATACAGAAGTTGGGAATCATACCACTGGTGCCACCGTAAACGGTAAAATTGTTCCGCTGGATTACGAAGTCAAAAATGGTGACATTGTTGATATTAAGACCTCTTCGAATTCAGCCGGGCCTAATCGTGATTGGTTAAAACTGGTCTCAACTAGACGAGCGCGAAACAAAATCAAACAATTCTTCCGGTTGAAGGATCGCGAGAAAAACATCGAACAGGGTCGTCAAATTATCGAACAGCAATTACGCGAGTTCAAGTTTGATCCTAAGGCCTTGATGACTAAACCACAGCTTCAAAAGGTCGTCGACAAACTGCATTATCAACACATCGATGACTTGTTTGCGGCCGTCGGATTTGGTGATTTACAGCCAGTGGGAGTTGCTAACCGGCTGACTGAAGATGTAAGACACGAACGTGAAGCGCAGCGTCAACGGCAAGAAGAACGCGAATTGTTGGAAGAACACCAGTCAATTACCAGCAGTGATACTGAAAGTGATACGCAACGTAAGCGTAAGCAAAAGCCATCTGAAGGCGTTATCATCGAGGGTGTTGATAATTTGCTCGTGCGCTTAAGTCACTGTTGCGGACCGGTACCTGGTGACAAAATTGTGGGTTACATTACCAAGGGTCGTGGCGTCTCGGTTCACCGCTCGGATTGTCCTAACGTGGCCCATGCGGAAGCTAACGGTGAACGTTTGATTGATGTTCGTTGGGATAATCCAAATGACACCACGGCAATGTACAACGCTGACCTTGAGGTTCAGGGTTATAATCGTAACGGACTCTTAAACGAAGCGTTACGAATCGTCAATAATACGACGAAGCAACTTAACGTGGTAAATGGCCGAGTCGATCACAACAAGATGGTCACGATTTCAATATCGCTAGGGGTTCGTAATGCTGAACAGTTACAACGAATTATTGACAATTTGAAAAACATTCAAGATGTCTACGTCGTTAAACGACCGTTTAGATAGTTAGGTCACATTTTAATAACGATAAAACGGGCCGTGATTTCTTCTTTGGAAATCGCGGCCCGTTTTATTGCAGATGATTTCGCGACTTAAGAACACAGTGAGTCATTCACAAAAACTAGCGGTTCAGCTTAATATCTTGTAGAATAAAATCATCATAACTATCGGAGGGGTTACTCGTGCGAATTGTATTACAGCGTGTTTCAGAAGCACAGGTTTCAATTGACCAGCAAGTCGTTGGTCAAATTAAGCAGGGTTATTTATTACTGGTCGGGGCTGCCGACACGGATGGTGATCAAGAAATTGATTACTTTGTCCATAAAATTAGTCACTTGCGCGTCTTTTCGGATGAGGCCGGCAAAATGAACTTGTCCATTCAAGACATTCAAGGCGAAATTTTATCCGTTTCTCAATTTACACTGTATGCGTCAACTAAGAAGGGCAATCGACCAAGCTTTACCGGTGCGGGTGAGCCGACCCACGCTAAGCAGATTTACGACCGGTTTAATGATAAATTGCGTGAATCCGGTATCACAGTAGCGACTGGTGAATTCGGTGCTGATATGCAAGTTAGCTTAATTAATGACGGTCCAGTGACGATTATTTTTGATAATGACGCACTTTAGGAGGATGGCAATGAAGTATCAAACGTTTTTCTGGGATTTTGATGGGACTTTGTTTGACACGTATCCGGGGATGGTGGCATCGTTTATGGCAGCATTGCAACAGCAACGCGTTTCTGAACTAGAGCTGGACGAAGTTGCCATTTATGAAGTCATGCGACGCCATTCGCTAGGGACTGCGATTCGACAATTTAGTGCCGAGTTTGGCATCAACGCTGATCGCTTGGAACGCGATTATCGCGCAATTGAGGCGACTCATGTGACTGATGCCCAACCATTTGATGGGGTTATCGACTTGCTGACCCAATTAAAAGCCAACGGTGGCCAGCACTTTTTATTAACCCATCGGGATAAAAGCGCAATTGAACGACTTGAAAACGTGGGGATAAAAAAACTGTTCACCGATATTATTACCAGTGAACAGCCATTTCCACGCAAACCAGATCCAGCTTCCTTAAATGCTTTAGTTCAACGTCATCACGTCAGCCTTAAAATGGCCATTATGATTGGTGATCGCAATCTTGACGTTGAAGCCGGTCATCATGCCGGGATGGCAGGCGGCCTGTTTGATCCAGGCCGGTTGATCGACAGTCAACTCAGTCGGCCGGAAATTGACGTGACGAACGTTTCAGGACTCGCAGCCGCTTTACTTGCTGATTAGTAGGCCGTTAAAATTCGATCAACGGCACCGCCGTAACTTTCACCAAATAAGTTCAGGTGTGCGAGTAAGTAGTACAGCTGATACCAGGGTAGCCGGTCTTCGAAACCAGCCGAAATCGGATAGGTGTCATTGTAGCCTTCATAAAATTGAGCATCAAAGCCTCCGAAAACAGTTGTCATGGCGAGGTCAAACTCCCTGTCACCATACAGTACGTCCGGATCAATTAAAGCTGGTCGACCGTCTGCCGTGAACATGACATTACCTGACCATAGATCACCGTGTAAGAGACTGGCGGTTGTGGGATGGTCATTGTAATAAGTTAAAATCGTTTGGCAGAGTCGTGATAAATGACGCTGCCGATTTGGGTTCCATAAGCCATGATCTGACGCGCGCTGAGCTAGGACTTCTAGTCGTTGATGGACGTAAAAATCACCCCAATTTGATTGCCAGGTGTTGATCTTGGGCAGCTTGCCAACAACGTCGTGATCAAAACCGAATTGGTCATGGTGAATCTGATGCACATTGGCGACCATCACGCCCAGATCGTATTGATTGCCGTACCCGCTTTCTAACCAAGAGAGCAGTAAGTAAGCATCGCCATCAATTTCACCTGAAGTGATGACGTCTGGCACTTGCGCCGCTTGAGCTAAGAGATTAAGGCCCTCAATTTCGTGGGTATAAAAATCTACTGCTCGATTTGGCTGAACCAGTAAAAAATAAGTTGTTGTGTTGGTTTCAATTTTAAAGGCCTGATTGATGTCACCGCCACTGACTGGTGTAGCGGTTTGGATTTGATCAATTGGCAGTTTTGCTAACCACGTTTTATCCATTTAACACACTTCCCCTTATTGCAAGTTACTTTGTTTTAAAATAATCAGCTAGGCCATTTGTCACATCTTGCGCCACCCGTTGTTGATAACTGGTACTGGAAATCGCCTTGAAGTCCTTTGATGTGTTGATGTAGCCCATCTCAAGCAACAACGCTGGTCGTAAGTTGTCACGAATGACTTCAAAGTTACCAACCTCTACACCTCGATTGGTTAATGGCAATCCAGTCAGGTGGGCATTGATGGTTTTGGCAAGTTGTAGTGACGTATTACTGTGATAGTAGTAGGTGGTAAACCCAGAGCCTAAATTATCAGCGGGACTGGAATCAAAGTGAAAACTGATGAAGGCATCAGCATGATTGTCAGTTGCTAGTTCTGGCCGAGCACCTAAAGAAACGGATTGATCACCCGTTCGAGTCATGATGACGTGTGCACCACGGGCACGAAGTCGGTTAGCGACACGTTTGGCTAAGGCCAGGGTATAGGTCTTCTCATCATGCTTTTGATCAATCGATAATGCGCCAGAGTCGGAGCCGCCGTGCCCGGGGTCCAAAACAATGGTTGCTTCGGAAAGGTTCGTTGCCGCTTTCAATGAAGTCGATTGATTAATCAGCCAGCTGGCCACCCAGCCGAATTGGTGATCATCGTAGCGAATCTTGTACCAATTATCAGTTTTTTTAACAATGTAGACGGCCTGGCCCTTTTTAAGCGTGGCTTTAGTTCGATAGTTAATATTAGGGCCGGTGCGAACGTTGATGTTGGCTAAAGGCGTTGTCAGTCGATCTTGTCGAACAGTCAAAAAAAGGGTGACTGAAAGTGTTAAGACAACAACCAGGACCAAGGTAAGTTGGGGCCAGTGTTGTTTCAGGTAAGTTTTCAAATTAATTGCCTCTGTCTTAGGTTTTCTAATTATTATAGGTTATTTTTCAAAAAAATTGTAGACCTGTCACAATCCGACCGTGAATTTGGCTTGACTTTTAGGTCAGAACTGAGTAATCTTAAAAATAGTTAAATATTGAAAATACCGATGATAAAGATAAGTAATTAAGCTGTGACTTTCAGAAAGTGGCCGGTTAATGGAAGACCATAGCAGGCAGTTTAATGAAGACACTTTTGAGGTGAATAAGTGATTATTCGTGTCCGACGTTATGGATGAGTAAATTTAAGGTGGTACCGTGCCAAGCACCCTTGTGAAAACAAGGGTGCTTTTTATTTTGAAGCCGGCCGATGATCAGAAAGGAATGTTATATGCGTTATCAAAGACCAAAGGGAACAGCCGATATTTTACCAGGTAAAAGTTCACACTGGCAGTATATCGAAAATGTTGCCCGTGAAGTGTTTAGTAAGTATCGTTTTGAAGAAATCAGAACCCCGTTATTTGAAAACTTTGAAGTCTTTTCGCGGACGTCAGGTGACACTTCTGATATTGTCACGAAAGAAATGTATGATTTTAAAGATAAGGGTGATCGCCACATTAGTTTACGACCTGAAGGCACCGCTGGTGTTGTCCGGGCATTCGTAGAAAATAAACTGTATGGCCCAGAGGTTCAAAAACCCTTCAAGACCTATTATATGGGTCAGATGTACCGTTATGAACGGCCTCAGTCTGGTCGGCTACGGGAATTCCATCAAATTGGGGTGGAAGCGTTTGGCTCAGACGAACCGGCATTGGATGTTGAAGTGATTGCAATGGGGATGGACCTGTTTAAGCACTTTGGGATTCATGACATGCGGTTGGCCATCAATACGTTAGGCGACAAACCATCGCGGGATGCCTATCGCCAAGCATTAATTGATTATTTGGAACCCCACTTCGATGAACTCAGTGAAGATTCTCAGGTTCGACTCCATAAGAACCCATTACGGGTATTGGATAGCAAGGATGAGCAGGATCAAAAGTTTGTCGCGGATGCCCCTTCAATCTTGGATTACTTGACTGACGATGCCAAGGCCCATTTTGAGCAGGTCAAATCACTCTTAACCGCGCTTGGCATCGAGTTTGACGTTGATTCAACCATGGTTCGTGGCTTGGATTACTACAACCACACGATTTTTGAGGTTATGGTTAACTCTAAGGCCTTGGGTCATGGATACACCACGGTGTGTGCCGGTGGTCGTTATAACGGCCTAGTCGAAGAGCTGGGTGGTCCGGAAGTTTCCGGTGTTGGGTTCGGTCTTGGCATGGAACGCTTATTGCTGTTGATGGAAGCGACCGGCGTGTCATTTCCTGAGGAGCACCATTTGGATGCTTACGTGGTTGGTATCGGCGATGAAGCAGATGCCGCAACTTTACAAGTTGTTCAAGCGCTTAGACAGCAAAACTTCTCGGCTGATCGGGATTATTTGGCCCGGAAACCAAAGGCTCAGTTCAAGACGGCGGATCGGCTTAATGCCGCCTACACGTTGACATTAGGTGAAGCCGAATTAGCCGCTCAGACGATTCACGTTAAAAACATGGCGTCTGGTAACGAAGTTTCAGCACCAATAACAGATGTGTTAAATGATTTTACAAAAGTAACCGAAAACATTGACTAAGGGAGAAGACAAAATGAAGCGAACAACATATGCCGGCCTCGTTGATGAACAATATCTTGATCAAGATGTTGTCCTTAAGGGCTGGGTTCAAAAGCGCCGGGATTTAGGTGGCTTAATTTTCATCGATTTACGTGACCGCGAAGGCATTGTCCAATTAGTATTTAGTGAAGAATTTGACAAGGACGCCTTAGCTGTTGCTGATCAGTTACGTAATGAATACGTCATTGAAATTAAAGGCCACGTGGTCGCCAGAGCCGAACGTGAAATTAACGATAAAATGCGGACTGGTAAGATTGAAGTGCGGGTCACTGACATCAACTTGCTCAACAAGGCTAAAAACCCACCATTTTATATTCAAGATGACATTAACGTTTCTGACGAATTGCGATTGAAGTACCGTTACTTAGATTTACGTCGGCCAGAAATGCAGCGTGGGTTGATGATTCGTAATCGCATCACGCAAGCAGTTCACAGTTACTTTGATTCCGAAGGCTTTATTGACATTGAAACGCCTGATTTGACGAAGTCAACGCCTGAAGGTGCCCGTGATTACTTAGTGCCTTCACGTGTTTACCCTGGTCATTTTTACGCCTTACCACAATCACCACAACTGTTTAAACAACTGTTAATGGGTGCTGGCTTCGACCGTTACTACCAGATTGCCCGTTGTTTCCGTGACGAAGATTTGCGTGGGGACCGTCAACCTGAATTTACCCAAATCGATATGGAAACGTCATTCCTTGATGCTGAAGAAATTCAAGACCTCACTGAAGGCTTGATTGCTAAAGTTATGAAGGAAACCCTTGATGTCGACGTTAAGTTACCATTTGAACGGCTTGACTGGGATGAATCAATGGCGCGCTTCGGGACAGATCAACCTGACGTTCGCTTTGGGATGGAACTGAAGGACTTGGGTGACTTAGTTGATAACCTCGGCTTTAACGTCTTTAACAACGTTTTAGCTGATGGTGGTCAAGTTAAGGCGATTGCCGTACCAGGAGGCGCTGATAAGTATTCACGCAAAGACATTGATAAGTTTGTTGAACACATTGATCGTTTCGGTGCCAAAGGTTTGCCTTGGTTGAAGGTGACTGAGGATAACTTTACCGGACCAATCGCGAAGTTCTTCAAGGACAATGCTGAATTATACAAAGCAATTACTGAACGAACTGGTGCTAAGCCAGGCGACATGCTCTTGTTTGCTTGTGATTCAAAGCGAGTCGTTGCCCAAACCCTTGATTACTTGCGTCGAACGATTGCGGAGGAACTTGGGTTGATCGATGAATCCAAGTTTGCCTTCCTCTGGGTCGTTAACTGGCCACTCTTTGACTACGACGTAGATTTGAAGCGTTGGGTACCAGCTCACCATCCATTTACGATGCCTAAAGCTGGTGACGAACACTACTTGGATGAGGGTGAAGACCCACACCAAGCCTATGCACAAAGTTACGACATCATTTTGAATGGTCTCGAACTAGGTGGTGGTTCAATCCGGATCCACACCCGCGAACTTCAAATGAAGATGTTAAAGGCGCTTGGCTTTACCAAAGAACGGGCCGAAGATCAGTTTGGCTACCTGCTAAATGCGTTAGACTATGGTTTTCCACCTCATGGCGGTTTAGCAATCGGCTTGGATCGGTTTGCCCGTTTACTCGCTAAACGCGGTAACATTCGTGACGTGATTGCCTTCCCTAAGAACTCAAAGGCGGTTGAACCATTAACCTCAGCACCAACGACTGTTTCAGACAAACAATTGACTGACTTGAATTTGTTTGTGACGCAGCCAGAAGATGATGAAAAATGATTTCAAAATGAATCCTGAGTCTTAATTTAAAAAACGCCCAAATTTCTAATTAAGGAAATTTGGGCGTTTTTTAGTCCGATAATTTAATTTACCCGGCCGTTCGTTTATCCATAAAACCGCGGCGACAGGTTAGTATCGATCTTTATTTAATGGCTTTTTGATCCGTTTCTGGTCCCCAGACCTGAATCACAATCGCCGCGATGATGGCGATGGCGGCAATGCCATAATATAAAAACGATGGCGAAGCGGCCGTAATGATGAAAGCAACCACTGTGGGCATCAACACGTTGAGTAGTTTTGAAATCCCATTTGCAATGCCAGCCCCTCTGAATCGATGACTGGTTTCGAAGAGTTCATTCGTATAGATACTAACTACGGTGGCAACTAAGATATATAGTGTTACAGTCAGGAGAAAACCGTTGATCAAGATACCAATGGTGGTTGTCTCATATGCGTATGCAACGCCCAAAATGGCGACTGCCAGAAAACCGAATAAAATCACTTTCTTACGACCAGTTCGATCAGCGAGAAAGGCACCAATTGCGGATCCGATTGGGGCGCCTAACATCATGATTGCTGAGAAACCAATGGAACTGACGATGTTAATACCACGCTTCAATAGCAACGTTGGCACCCAACTTGTAAACGTATATTGACATAGCAGTGTTGCACTGACTGCGATAATGGCGATGAATAAACCCTTACCAAAGCTGAGGTGACTGGTGGGTTGGCCTGATTGTTCTTGTGAACGTGTTTCTTCATACAAGCCACGTGAGGTTAACTGTTTGATAATGGTGTTGGCTTCCTCGGTCCGTCCCTTAGCAAGTAACCAACGAGGAGATTCTGGGAAGTGACGGCGAGCAAACCAAAGTAGAATCGCTAGTGCACCGAGTAAGAGAAACATTGAGCGCCAGCCAAACTTTGGAATCATGAAGGTCGCAATTAACAGCGTAAGGGGGGCACCGCTGTTGGCCACAATGGCGGTCATGCCTGACCAATGGCCCCGGCGTTTGATTGGTGCAAATTCGTTGACGATGGCGTAACTGGTCACAATTTCGGCGCCAAGACCGGTGGCTGCGAATAAGCGGAAAATGGTCAGAATTAAAATGTTGGGTGCAATAGCTGACAATAACGTGAATGCACCAAAAAGTAACAGATTATATTGGTAAGCTTTTTTCCGGCCGTAAAAGTCGCCAATGTAACCAGCAAGCAGTGATCCTAAAAATAAACCTAAGAAGCCGCTTGAAAGAAATAATGATCCGGCCTGAATACTCGCGAAACCGGAGGCGACCATGGCGCCGTTAATCGCACTGGCAATGTAAACGTCCGCAGCGTCCAACATGATGCCGGCGCCGGCTAAGAGGAAGACTTTATAAAATAGGGGCGTTTCGCGTGCTGCGTTAAGCTGTGATTCTAATCCGAGTGAATTTGCTGCCATAAATAGGACTCCAATCTATTAATTGTATGTATGAATCTAATCAGTGAGATACTGTGCCATTTTTTCGGGTGCGTACGTTGCATCCCGCGCATTCACTTCGTCTAACCCTACAAACTCATTAAATTTGGGGAAGGTAATCATCTGAGATTTGTACGCCTTGGTTGTCCCATCACGTTGGAGGGTTTTGACCAATTGTTCTTCAGCATAGGTTTGCGTGTACGTCATGGCGTTGGGATGGACAACGATATTAAAGCCGAGTCGTTCCAAATCTTCGGTTTTAGTCAGCGGTGTTTTGCCATCTTCAATCATGTTGGCCATCATTGGTGTGTTTGGGAAGGCTTCATGAATCGTTTCCAATTCGGCTGAGCTTTGTGGCGCTTCGATAAAAATCAAATCTGCTCCAGCGGCTTTGTACCGTTTACTACGTTCAATCGCGTCGTCTAGGCCGTAGACTGCTCGTGCATCAGTACGGGACATAATCAAAAAATCATCGTGCTGCCGAGCTGCCTTGGCAGCTCGAATTTTAGCTTCCAAGACTTCGGTTGGTTCGACTTTTTTACCATCCATGTGGCCGCAACGCTTAGGCCAAACTTGATCTTCGATGAAAATCCCCGCAGCACCAATTGCTTCATAACTTTCGACGGTCCGTTTGACGTTTGCGAGATCACCATAGCCGGTGTCAGCATCAGCAAATACCGGAATATCAACCGCATTAATAATTTCACGACACCGCTCAATGGCCATGCCAAAATCACTAATCCCTCGATCTGGCATCGCGAGTGCGGATGCGCTGGTGGCGTAACCAGCGCTAAACACGGCCTGAGCACCACAAGATTGGGCAATTTTAGCCGCTAAAGCATCGGGCGCCACCATCATTCGAACAATGTGGCCACTTAATACCATTTTTTGAAATTGTTGTCGTATTCGATCATTTTTTAGCATATTCAAAGACTTCCTTTGTAAGTGTTTTCAGAGCTGATTCGCGTGCCGACTGAGCTTGCATTGCAAGGTAGCCATCGTCCAGCCATCCAGCTAAACCAGCAATGGCGGGTTGCGATGATTGATAAGTGGCTAGAATCGGCAGTTCAGGCTGTTGAGCAAGAATTGAGTTGAGCTGTTCTGGTTGACAGTGGGCCAACACAATGGCATCGGCACCAGCATTACTAGCATAGTGAATTCGTTTTAATAATCCGTCGATACCGTAACTCGTAATGCCTTCTAATTTCAGCCAAACTTCCGTGTTGGGGTTATCCAAACCGTCAATGGCAGCTCTGAGCTTGCCAATTAAATCAGCTGGTGTTGTGGTAGCGGGATCCTTGGTGGAGTGAGCCGGATATTTTTGATCATTAAGCAGTAAAATATCGGCGCCACTGCGCTCAAGTTCTTGAGCGGCATAGTAAGTGTTGAGCGGGCTCCCAAACCCAGATTGCAAATCTGCAATCAACCTAGTCGTTTTCTTTAGACTCATGTCACGACAGAATTTGGCATATTCTGATAAGGAAAGTAATCCCTGATTGTCCTCAGCTAGTAGTGTCTGGGTCGTTAAAGTGCCATCGAGTAAGATGGCGGGGAATGCTTGAGTGCTAAGTAGTTTAAAACTGTTGCCATCGCCGGCTGCAGGAATAATAGTTCCTGTTGCTTGGGCTTGCGAGTCAAATAATGTCAATGAAAAGACCTCCTAAAATAATATTAAAAATGAAAAGCGCCCTTCGAAATAAATCGAAGGGCGCAAAAGCAATGCACGGTACCACCTTGAGATGTTGCAACGAGTGCAACCTTAGCGAGCACGACAATAGTCGGATTCGCTGGCCTTGATAATGGGGGCACCCAATGAACACTCAAAATTCGCATTCATAGCTCTGAGCCTACTTTCGATAATCATTTTTATTCGTTTACACCAACCACGAATTCTCTGAAAGAAATAATTGTCTAATCTTGCTCTTCATTGCTTTTAATTATTTTTTAATTTAAAAGTATCTTAATCGGATTTTCATGATTTGTAAAGCCCTATTTTGAAAAATTTTTTCTAACGCACGTTATGTGGTCAAACTTATAACTTGTGGCCTACTATTATTGGCCGTATAATAAACACATTAATTTTAGAGGTGAAATATATGAGTGAACAACGAGAAACAGCAATTTTTGCGGGTGGGTGTTTTTGGTGCATGGTCAAACCGTTTGATACTCAACCAGGTATCGACCAAGTGATTTCGGGATACACTGGTGGACACGTTGCCAATCCAACTTACGATCAAGTAAAACGGCACGAAACGGGTCATACAGAAGCTGTAAAGATTATTTTCGACCCCGAAATCATGTCCTACGAAAAGCTAGTTTCGATTTACTGGCAACAAACTGATCCAACGGATGCAATGGGGCAGTTTCAAGATCGTGGTGATAACTACCGTCCCGTGATTTTTGTTAAGGACGATAACCAGCGCCAAATTGCAGAAAAGTCGAAACAGGCTCTAATTGATTCTGGCAAATTTGATCAGCCAATCGTGACTCAAATTGAAGACGTCAAACCATTTTATGAGGCTGAAGAAGAACATCAGGACTTTTATCATAAGGATCCAGCGCGGTTTGCACTGGAAGAGTCTGGTGGTCGAGAGGAATTTGTTAAAAAACACTGGCAGAAACCGGTATCAAAATAAGGGTTTGTAGAGAAATCTTATTTTACCAACATCACAATGGTGGTTGTGCTAGGATGGATATGAAACAGAAGTTATTCGGTGTTTCGTGAGATCTGACGAGCGATAACGATTCGAGTCAGAACTTTGGAACTCGCCGCAACTTAATGAGCTGTGACGAAAATTGCCATGATGTTTGATCAGGGTACACCTTGATTGAGCGAATTAACTTCAAACTCCGATTAAATGAATGAGAGAGGGCTATTATGGACGATGTACAGCGTTTGATTAAACGCCACCAATCAATCGGTAAAATCTCGACCGCCTTTATTTATGGCATCCTAGTTTCAATCGCAATGAACTTTTTTTGGACGCCGGGACATATTTATTCGTCTGGCATCACGGGCCTGGCACAACTTGTGACGACGTTATCTGAACGACATTTGCCCTTTGTGGTATCCACCGCGTTAGGCTTGTTTCTTTTGAACGTGCCACTATTTATTCTTGCATGGCGGCAAATCAGCCATAATTTTACCGTTTATACCGTTATTGCCGTTTTTTTGGCAAGTTTGATGATTAAATTATTGCATCCAGTTCATTTGACAACGGACCCAATTATTTGTGCGCTATTTGGTGGGGCCGTTAATGGTTTTGGTACTGGGTTGGCGTTAAAAAATGGCATCTCAACGGGTGGCCTTGATATTTTGGGAATTGTCATTCGACGTAAGACAGGCCGTTCGATTGGTACGATTAACATTGCCTTTAACTCCCTAATTATTATTGCGGCTGGTTTCTTATACGGCTGGCCATACGCGTTTTATTCTGCCATTGGTCTAGTTGTGAATGCCCGGGTCATGGACATGACGTATACCCGCCAGCAATTGATGCAAGTCATGATTATCACTGACCGACCAAAAACGGTGATCGATTCGATTCAAAATCACATTCGGCGGGGTATCACCATTGTCCATGATGCCGAAGGGGCATATCACCACGACACTAAGACGATTTTGTTCACGGTCATCTCACGCTATGAAATGAGTGATTTAGAAGAAGCAATGGATGAAGCAGACTCACATGCTTTTGTAAGTGTGTCTGAAATTTACAAAGTTCTTGGTCATTTTTATGAACCCAAACTTTAAGTCAAATGATGCTTTTTAAACGAAGTGTTGCCAGAAGTATTTGGCACACTTCGTTTTGTTTGTTATTCAAGTGCCGGATTAATTGCTGATAGGATGGAAAGGGTGACGACTTATTAAATTCGTCTTAAAGGCCTCGCCAGTGATTATGAATGTGGTATAATACTACGTTGTGCGCCACAAACCCCATTGAATATGAGCCTTGTGGCGCAGGAGAATGTTATAGAATTGGTGGTTGGTTGTGAAAGTAATTTATATTTGGCTTGTGCGTTTGTTGTCCTGGTGCCACTATTTTGACCTCGCCAAGACGCGGCCAGTGATTTATCTCATGAGCTTTGGTAATAACCTCAAGTTTATTTTAGCGTTGGCGAAATCGCTACCAGCGCAGCAACAACTGGTCGTTTACTACCGACCAGCTGTTGAAGTTGCTGCAACGCAGCTTGCCGCCTATGGTATTACGGTGAAACCATTCCGAGATAACCTACATTTCGTTTTCGAAGATGTGCCGGTGTTAATGCGGTCACACTTGATTTTTTGTGATAATTATTACGCCTTCTTGGGTGGCTTGAAACACCCAAGACATTGTCGAATCGTGCAGTTATGGCACGCAAATGGGGCAATTAAACGATTTGGCTGGGGTGACCCTAAGACGAAGCAACGGTCGGCCGCTGATCAACGTCGCTTTCAGCATGTTTATGATCATTTTGATGATTATGTCGTTGCTTCTGATGCAATGGGGACCGTTTTTCAAGAAAGTTATCGGGTTCCGCGTTCGCGCATGAAGTTGCTCGGTTACCCGCGGTCAGATCGATTCTTCTCAAAAACTTGGCAAGCCGCTGCACTGGCTAGAATTAATCGCTTGGCACCTGGACTTTCGGACCATCGTGTGATTTTGTATGCGCCGACTTACCGAGATTCGATGACGTTTGAACTCACCCCGGAATTAAAGCAGGCTTTGGTGGCTGATCCGGATGCAATCGTGGTTATCAAGTTACACCCGCTTTTGCAAAAGTATGAACAACAATTTAGTGCCACTACGACACATCAAGTACGCTTTTATCCGCAATTATCGACGACCGATTTGTTAATGGTGACAGAAACGTTAATCACTGACTACTCATCGATTGCCTTTGATTATAGTTTATTACCAAATGCACATAGTTTATTATTTTACATGGCTGATTTGCCGGAGTACGAACGGAATCCGGGCATTCAACCCCATTTTCTACAATGGTTGCCAACGCCACCATTACAGACTGCCGCAGCTTTAGAGACTGCAATTCTTGCAGATCAAAAAACTGACTTTACCAAGTTTAACCGTCACTGGAATACCTATAACGACGGACAAGCTACTAAACGAGTGGTTGAATATTACTGCCATTATCTCAACGGGTAATGGTGTGAAGGAGTGTTAACCTTTGAAAGAGGTCATAACCTTATTTAAGGAACAATTTGAGAGTTTGGGCATTATTTTTCGAATTTCGAGTTATGAAGATCGGGCAAGTTATCAGAGCCATTACTTAGGTTTAGTGTGGGAATACTTGTATCCTCTGATTCAAATTAGTATTTATTGGTTGGTGTTTGGTGTTGGACTTAAACACGGTCAAAACAGTGGTGTTGATTATTTGCCTTGGATGGTGATTGGGATCACACCCTGGTTCTTCATGAATCGAGCAACTTTGGACGCCTCTAAATCAATTTACCAGCGTGCTGGGATGGTGTCTAAGATGAAGTTTCCAGTGTCGGCGCTACCAACGATCAAGATTGTGTCCAACTTAAGTTCGTTTTGGACGATGTTGGTGGTTTCGGTAATCGTTGGCCTGCTATACGGTATTCGACCAAGCGTTTATTGGTTTGAATCCATTTATTACTTTTTCTGTATGATTATGTTCCTGTTAGCCTTTGGCATTTTTAACTCAGCGGTGTCAATTCTAATTCGAGACTACCACGTGCTGTTGCAGTCAGTGATGCGGATGTTATTTTATATTTCTGGTGTCCTGTTTAACTTTGAGACCGGTGCCTTTCCACCAACTGTGACCCGCCTGTTACAATTGAATCCATTTTTCTACGTGGTTTCCGGTTTTCGTGAATCAATGCTTGGTCAAGGGTGGTTCTGGCAGCGACCAGTGCTCACAATAGAATTTTGGCTATTCGTTTTGTTCTTCTTGTTAGTGGGCTCTCACCTGCACTACAAGTTCCGTTCGAGATTCGTGGATTTAATTTAGCTGATTGCTTTTTGGCGGCAGCACCATATAATAGTAATTAAACAAACTAAAGGAGGAATTACGATGACCATGACTGGATTAAAAAACCAGGTCATTAAGGGTCTTAAAATCGTGATTCGCTATGGACTCATCGTGATAAACGATGGGTTTATTTGTTTCCCGACCAAAAAAGATCTGATCGTCTTCGAGAGTTTCAACGGCAATGACGTTAATGATAATCCGGCTGCCATCTACCGGGCGTTGATCACTCAAAAACCGGAGCTGGCTCACACCGCATATTTCGGTGTAAAGCCACGCCTTTATCGGCAACTTCATGCCAAGTATCCTGACATTAAATTGGTCAAACGCTTTTCACTCAAATGGGTGTGGCTAATGGCGCATGCCAAGTATTGGGTGAATAATTCAAGAATGCCTAACTGGTGGCGTAAAAACCGCCAGACTGTTTATATTCAGACTTGGCATGGTACGCCACTGAAGCACCTTGGCGTTGATATTGAGCACGTTGCCATTCCGGGAACACGGACACAGGATTATTATCGGCAATTTACACAGGAAGCAGCCCGTTGGCGTTATCTGATTGCGCCAAATGATTATTCGGAGCAGATTTTTAAATCAGCATTCCAGTTTCAAAACCAGTTTTTAGAGATTGGCTACCCTAGAAATGACGTGTTATATCATCAAAATAAACCTGAAGTCATTGCCCAATTAAAACAACAGTTGGTTGGTGATGCGACTACTACCGTGGTGACTTACGCGCCGACTTGGCGTGACGATGATGCGATTAAAACAGGGCAGTATCATTTCAAATTACCGTTTGACTTGGGGCACTTCTTTGAGCAGGTAGATGAACAGACCATATTAGTGATTCGCCCGCATTATTTGGTGAAAGACCGAATCGACATTGCCGGATATGAATCGCGGGTTAAAATACTAGCTGATGAAGATATTTCGAATTTATATTTAATAACCGATCTACTCATCACTGACTATTCCTCGGTGATGTTTGATTTTGCTAATTTAAAACGGCCAATGCTATTTTATGCGTATGACTTAGAGCACTATCGTGACCAATTACGGGGATTTTACTTCGATTATCAGGCTGAAATCCCAGGACCGCTGGCCACTAATGAAAATCAACTGCTCGCAAACCTCAAAGCATTCCAGCAAACTGGGACCTTTGGCGATTTTCATGAACGTTTGGTACAATTTAATCAAAAGTACTGTCGTTGGGAAGATGGTACTGCTTCTCAACAAGTCGCTGATTTGATTTTAGGAGGAATTGCAAAATGACGTTTTTAATCGGTTCACACGTCAGTATGAAGGGTAAGGACATGTTGTTGGGGTCGGCTAAAGAAGCGGCTGGGTATGGCGAAAACGTGTTTATGGTCTATACTGGGGCACCGCAAAACACGAGACGTAAACCCATTGATGAGTTAAATATCGAAGCCGGTCAGGCGTACATGGCGGAACATGGTCTGCAACAAATCGTGGTGCACGCGCCATACGTCGTCAATTTGGGCAATACCATCAAGCCTGAAAACTATCCCTTTGCTGTTCAATTTCTACGTGAAGAAGTTAAGCGAGCTCAGGCAATTGGTGCAAGTCAAATCGTGCTGCACCCGGGGGCACATGTGGGTGCCGGTCCAGACGCAGCCATTGCTCAAATTGCAAAAGGACTTAACGAAATTATTACCCCAGATCAAACCGTCAAAATTGCCCTGGAAACTATGGCTGGTAAGGGAACTGAGGTAGGTATCACTTTTGAACAGCTGGCGCAAATCATTGATCAGGTTAACGATAATGATAAGCTATCAGTCTGTTTTGATACGTGTCACACGAGCGATGCCGGCTATAATATTGCTGGTGATTTTGATGGTGTCCTGAAAACGTTCGATGATGTGATTGGCTTAGATCGAATGGGTGTGATTCACTTGAACGATTCCAAAAATCCAATGGGTAGTCATAAGGACCGCCACGAACTGCTCGGTAAGGGTACGATTGGCTTTGAAGCGCTAAACGCTGTTGCTCACCACCCAGCCTTGACGAAGGTACCCAAAGTGATGGAAACACCGTGGGTTGCTGTTGATAAAAAACATAAGCTGGCACCCTATGGTTATGAGGTTGAGATGTTGAAGCAACAGCGCTTTGATCCGCAAATTGAGGAAAAAGTGCTTGCTCAGGCGCCATTTGATGCGACCCTTGGTTTTGATGAGTAATTCTTAGTTACTTAAACGTTTTTGAAAATGTGAATGAACCTGAGTCAACGGATGATAATCCGCTTCAAAAAAGACGCTTGCCAAAATTCGGCAAGCGTCTTTTTGCAGACTTGAGTTCTGTTAGCATTGGCACGCTTTTAGGCACAATCAATTAGATTATGTCAGTGGGGCTGCTAACAATCCTTGGTCGTCAGGATGACGTTTAAAGTAGGCTTTTGCATAGGTGCACTCCGGGATAATTTTTAAGTTATAAAGCTGTGCGTAGCGAATTACCCGTTGCATCAGTTGGGAGGCAACGCCTTGACCTCGGAGCGATTCAGCCACATAGGTTCTATCAACTAAAAGTTCATTTTGTTGGTGTGGCTCACAAGTAATTTCAGCAATGATCTCTTGGTGGTCATTCCTAGCAAAGAAACGCCCAGGTTCAAATTGCAGGTGTATGGATTCATCAATATTAGTTGCTTGTGTGAGTTGTTGATGTAAGGTCACAAACGTATCAATGGCGGTTTGTAGGTATGAGAGCGTTTCGGTTTGGGTGATTTGATCGTTCGCGTCAAAGAGTTGGTTAACGTGGCCAAGATAAACTTCTGGTCGCTGAACTGGCGTGACGTTTAAGGTCACCAATACCTGACGAACGTGTTGATTGGCACCAAAACCACCCGCTGCACCTGGCGAAGTTGATATCACTAAGGCTGGTCGCTTTTTCCAGTGATTGTGGCGCTTTGAACCCACATCAAAGGCGTTTTTAAGCGCGCCAGACATTGACCGATTGTACTCAGGAGTGACAATAATTAGTCCGCTGACCGCATCGAGTTGTTGTCGAAAAGTTTCCCATTGTGGCACCGTGTTGGGTTCGTCTGCGTCAGTATTGTAGAGCGGTAACTGATCAATCGGGATAAAAACCGGGTTAAAGGTTACGGGTAACAAGTTAGCCAGTTGTTTGGCCACTTTTTTTGAGTAGGCAGACTTCCGTAAACTGCCAACAATAATGCCAATTTGGTTCAATTTCATCACATCCTGTCTGAAAGAATCGTGCTGCTCATAACTCAAGTATACAAGAAAACCACCAAACCAACAGTGATTCTGCCTGGCTTGGTGGTTATGTTTAATCTCGAATTGTGTCAACTTCGGCGGGTTCTAAATCTAAACTTTCCAAAATTAAGGTGGCGGTTTCTTCAATGGATTTATTGGCGACGTTAATTTCTAAGCAACCAATTTTTTGATAAATTTCATCGGCATACTTGAGCTCTGCCTTGATTTTTTCGGTATCAGAGTAGGCACTTTCAGCTGGTAGGCCGTATGAAATCATTCGTTGTTGGCGAATTCGCCGTAAAACCTTAGGGCTGTTAGTCAGACCAATGATTTTGCCTGGATTAACCTGCCATAGTTCGTCAGGCAATTGTGATTTTGGTGAAAGTGGCAAATTAGCCACTTTAATGCCGCGGTTAGCCAAGAATAGTGACAAGGGTGTTTTGGACGTTCTTGACACGCCAAGAATCACAAGGTCAGCTTTTAAGAGCCCGGTCGGATCTTTACCATCATCGTAAGCCACGGCGAATTCCATTGCGCCGATTCGATCGAAATAAGTATCAGTTAAACTGTGGTTCATGCTAGGAATGGAGGCAGGGGTTAGCCCACTGCGATTGGCTAAAACGGTCATGGCCGGTTGAATACAATCAAACGCTTGTAAGTGATGTTCAGTAGTAAAGTTAATGACTTGTTCACTGAGTGAGCTCGTCACTAACGTGTAGTAAAGCACTGCATTTTTTTTAGCGGCTAAGTTTAGGATGCCGCCTAAAATTGATTCGGTTTGAATAAAAGGAAAACGTTGATATTTGACTTGCAGATCAGGGAATTGTGCGACAGCAGTTTGAGCAACTGTGAGGGCAGTTTCCCCGGAAGAATCTGAGATTAAAAAGATTTCGATTTCAGGACTTTCTGACATGTTGAAACCTCCCAAGTAAATTAAGTAACCTCATTTTAGCACAGCTTGGAAGTTCAGTTGATGCTTCAAATTGTTTTTTAAAAAGGGCTCGTAGAAAAAAAGATCGTTAAATTTCTCAATCAAAACTTGTATGAAAAGATTGACGATGGGGTCTGATATAGGTATAATTAAAAAGAACTGTTGGAATGAACCTTTATTTTTGTTGTTTAATTTCAGTCGGTTACTACTTGAGCTCGGAGGGAGGGAATTTACATGACAAAGACAGTCGTTCGCAAAAACGAGTCTCTTGACGATGCTCTTCGGCGCTTCAAACGAACCGTTTCAAAAAGCGGTACCTTACAAGAATACCGTAAACGTGAGTTTTACGAAAAGCCAAGTGTTAAACGCAAATTAAAATCAGAAGCAGCAAGAAAACGCAAGAACAAGAAGCGCTTCTAGTTGCATAATGGCTCCTGTTTTTAGCAGGAGCTTTTTTTTGAGAATAAATTTAAATGGAGGACTCATCATGTCATTATCTGATACATTAACAGAAGATCTTAAAACAGCGATGAAGGCGCATGATAAGGTTGCCTTGAACGTGATTAGGATGATTAAGGCGTCGCTTACCAATGAACGGGTCAAGCTCGGTCATGATTTAACCGATGATGATGAATTAACGGTATTATCACGAGAATTAAAGCAGCGTAAGGAATCTCGCGAGGAATTCGCAGCTGCTAACCGTCAGGACTTAGTTGACGGCCTAGACGCTGAAATTAAATTGGTTGAAAAGTACGCACCTAAGCAGTTAAGTGAAGAAGAAGTTCAAAAGATCGTTACTGAAACGGTTAGCCAAGTAGGTGCCAGTTCTATGGCCGATTTTGGTAAGGTAATGGGTGCAGTGATGCCTAAACTTAAGGGTCGGGCAGACGGTGCCATTGTGAACAAAACCGTTAAGAGTTTACTTAGTAAGTAAATCTTGACGTCACAAAGACGAATTTGAATCAAAAACATGTGTTGTTCAAACGGTGGTTTGGCGCACTCGATAAAATAAACGCGTATCCGGATGACGATTGAGCATCTGGGTACGCGTTTTTATATGGTAATTGAATTGCATAAGCGGGTTTAATAAGCTTGGCGACGTAGACTTTCTGTTAAAACGTCAATGCCAGCAGCCAAATCGGCTGGATTAGTCTGTTCGTTCGGTGCGTGACTGATACCGCCGACACTGGGGACAAACAGCATGGTTGTTGGTACGGCCTGGCTTAAAATATAACTGTCATGACCTGCGCCAGATACCAATGTTGTTGTTGGATACCCAAGGTCTTGGGTTATTTGACGATTCATGGTTAATAGTCTGGCGTCCAGCTTCACCGGTAAGTCGTTAACCCACTGTTGGACGTGACATTTGATTGCCTTGTCAGGTCGTTCAGTGATAAGCGTGTGCAGTTGCTGCTCAAACTGAGTCAGAATTGAAGACTGATCATGACGAATATCGATACTGAATGTCACCCGACCAGGAATAACATTTGCAACGTTAGGGCTAACTGATAGTTGGCCGACTGTAAAAGTGAGCTCAGAATCGAGGGCCTTTGCGGCTAAACGAAGTTTGGTGATCAGCGTTATGGCGGACTGAAGGGCGTCGTGTCGCAAGTGCATTGGCGTAGTGCCAGCATGGTTGGTTGCTCCAATGACGTCTACTGAATACCGTCTTTGGCCGACAATGCCGCATACCAGTCCAATGGTAGCGTGTTGCGTCATTAACCTTGGTCCTTGTTCGATGTGCAGTTCTGTGAAACTTGTGGGTAAATTGGGCTGGAAATGCTGGACTTCAGGTAATTTTAAAAGCTGTTTAACTGCTTGCTGACGCGCGGTTGAAAAATCAATCCGATTGATATCGGTGAGTATGGTGGGTGGCATTTCTTGTCTGACGTAGTACTTTGAGCCCGTAAAGGTGGCGTTAAACCGACTGCCTTCCTCTTCACTAAAGGCAATTAACCGCAAGGTGTGTCTGGGACGACCAAAGCGTTGTTTCAAATTCATAATTGCCTGAAGGCCACCAAGAATACCGTATAATCCGTCAAACTGACCGCCGTTCACCACGGTATCCATATGAGAACCAGTAGCAATCACCTGGTTGTCGGTACCAGGATAATCAAGATAGACGTTACCAATATCATCCACACATGTAACCAAGTCGGCAGCAGTGCCAAAATCAATCAGTGCCTGTTGAGCCGCAAACCACGATGGTGAGTAGACCAGTCGGGTTTGGCCAGGCCGGTCAGGTTGAGTTGAGCGGGCGTTGATTTGGTTTAGCCAGCGCCAAAACTGGAATTGATTTGAGACGTCCAAATGGGTCATTTGTGGCTAGACTGACTCAAGCCGGTGAGGGGTGAAGATGCCACTGCACCGTGTTCAATGACCCGACCAGGACCGGCTAAGAACGCTTTACGACCGGCTTCGACTCCTAATCGAAAGGCTTCTGCCATCAACGGAATGTTTTCTGCGGTAGCCATTGACGTATTCGCCATAATCGCGTCGGCGCCCATTTCCATTGCTTCAGCAGCTTGGCTAGGGCGGCCAATACCGGCATCAATAATCACCGGCACAGAAATTTCGTCGATTAAAATCTGAATGAGATCCTTGGCGGCGAGACCTTTGTTCGTACCAATTGGCGCGGCTAACGGCATGACCGTGGCAGCGCCGGCATTAACCAGCCGTTTGGCGATGTTGAGGTCTGGTAAAACGTAGGGCATCACAATGAAACCTTCATTGGCAAGTACTTCAGTGGCTTTGACGGTTTCGTCGTTATCTGGCATGAGGTACTTTTTATCAGGTACAACTTCGAGCTTAATAAAGTCGCTGCCACTCAATTCACGAGCCAGCCGGGCAGTTCGAATTGCCTCTTGAGCGTTCGTTGCGCCCGAGGTGTTCGGCAAAATGGTAATACCTTCCGGGATAAAGTCCAGGATGTTTTCTTCAGTATCCGAAGTTCGACGCAGCGCCATGGTAATGATTTGGGCTTTGGCTTGGTGGATGGCGGAATCAATCAGGTCGTATGAGTACTTGCCAGACCCTAGGATAAAACGGGAAGTAAAGGTGTGATCCGCAATGGTTAATAAATCAGTTGGTGTCGTTGTCATAGTAACCTCCTAAACAGTGGGGTGATCTAAAATGAGTCTCACAATCATGTTTGCTTCGTGACCGGCGGCAATCATAACCCGTGGTGCCATAAGGCCTTCAGCACCAGTTGATGTACCGTCTCCAGCAATGTAGAGATTGGGGCGGACTTGCTTCGTGACGATGCTATTGGAACTGTGAACACCAGCCATACCAGTTGCCATGACTAGTGGTTTATTTGGAAAATACTCACTGGCAGCATCCAACAGCATGGCTTTGGCTGTAGGATCATCAAACGCTTCGCAGATGATGTCGGCGTCCGCAAATAAACTGGCGACGTTATCGTGATCAATTTTCGTAATTGCAGTGTCAATGGTGACGAAGGGGTTAAATTCTTGCAGATTTTGTTTGAGTGCCGTGACTTTATCCATGCCGACTTGACTCAGTTTAAACTGTTGTCGGTTGAGATTACTTAATTCAACTTGATCAAAATCAATCAGGGTCAGGTGACCAACCCCAATTCGGGCAAGGGCAATTGCAATGTTTGAGCCCAACCCACCTGCGCCCGCAATCGTGACGTGAGCGGAAGCAAGTTTGGTCGTGGAATCTTGAACGTTACGGGTTTTCATGCCGTCAAAAACCGTTGAGATCGGCATGCCTTGGATGGTTGGTTGCATATACTCTCCTAACGACCGCCGCCAACAAAGGAAATTAATTCCAAGTTGTCGTTGGGGTCAATGTAAGTAGTGTCATAATCGACTCGACGGACAATTTCGCCATTCCGTTCGACAACGATGTTTTCTACCGGCGTCTGTCGTGCCGTCAAAAATGCTAAAATGGTTTGGCCGTCAGTGACTTGTGTTGGTTCTCCGTTAACAATGACCATAAAAAAGCCCCTTTCTGGTTTGTAACCGAGGAAGGGACTGGCGATGGGTCATTTTTGCGTGGTCATCAAAACAATGACTGAGTCACTGTTCTTGAAACGTGGCAAGATGAATACATCATGGTTAAAGTCGGTCTTCCTTCGGTAGTACAAACTACATCAGGTTCGATGGGTTTAATCTCAGCCAAAAGGGCACCCCAGACGAACTAACGTGATTAAATTTTGAGTGAGTCAGGTGACTCAACGTTATATTTATAAGCGAATTCATTGTGTAAGTCAAGCGAAATTACTTTCAAATTAAAATGGACAAAGCCGTGCAGCTTCGTTAAACTAGTGACCACCAAATAAATCGTAACTTGGAGGCCAACCATGATGCTTTTTGATCATCCCTTATACCTTGTGACTGATTCGCTTAATTTAACGGAGGCTGAATTCTTAGTCAAGATAGAGGCTGCTTTAGCTGGTGGCGTAGATTTACTTCAACTCAGAGAAAAGGCCGTTACATCAAAACAGTATTACAGTCGTGCCCAAAAGGTTAAACAGCTTACGGATCAGTACCAAGTACCGCTGATCATTGATGACCGATTGGATATTGCCATGGCAGTTGATGCAGCTGGTGTTCATCTCGGAGAAGAAGACTTAGATGTTACCACCGCCCGCAAACTCTTGGGACCAACTAAGTTGATTGGTGCCACGACTAAAACTGTTCAACAGGCTGTCAGTGCGGTTGAGCAGGGCGCTGACTATTTGGGTGTTGGTGCAATCTTTCCCACAACGACCCACGTTAAAACGGTGGCCACCAGTGTTGAAACACTGACGGCAATTCGGCACAACGTTAACGTTCCGGTTTTTGCCATTGGTGGGTTAAATCAGCACAACGTGGCAGCAATTAAACCAGCTCAGGTCGCGGGCGTTGCTGTGGTATCGGCTATTATGAAGGCGAGTGAACCCAAAAAAGCTGCCGCACAATTGCGACAGCAGATTTTAAGCGTTATTAAGCAATGATTTGTATAATACAATAAAATTAATTGCTATATACAATAGTCTTTAACGGCGTCGATGTTTGACGACTGTAAAGAAATGCAAAATACTTGCAAGCAAGACAAAAAAGATGATAACGAAAGTTGCGTAAATCGACCAGAACTGGCCAATTGGGATGAGGTGAAGTAGCAGTTGCACCCCCATCGTAATCAATGCCATGACGGCGACCATACAAAAAAGTTCGATATAGCGTTTCACAGTATTATCATCTCGTTTCGTTTTGGTAGTCAGCTTCTGGCCCCAGTGAGTGCAAAGCTGTTGTTTAGATTTAGGCAACGTTGTCATTTTCAACGTACCTGGTAGCACCAATTCGTTAATTTTGATTAAACCAGCAGCTGACATGATTTTATCAATCGTTCGAAAACTGGCATCCGTTACGCCAGTCAAAAAATTTTCCACGGTGCCGGCGTAACAACTCGTGATACTTAAGTAGTGTTTGTCTTTAAATCGATCCGGGTGAGTACCGCCGTTATGGTCAAACCGAACTAAGCGACCACGCATGCAGTCTAAAAAATCCTTCATTTGGCCAGCCAAACCTCCCCAATAAGTTGGGGCAGCGAGCACCCAGACGTCACTTTCTAGTAGCTTAACCGTTAATTGATCCAGTACTGGGTCACGGTGACCCGGAAGATCCGGATGAAACTGAAAATCTTCTAAATAAATCGTTTCGGTGGTATGGGGGTCAGAGACGCCACTTAGAACGTTTGTTAGCATTTGTGCGGTCAAACCGTCACGCTTGTGTCCCCCAAGAATACCAAGTATTTTCACAATAAGTCGACCTCCTATTTAGAATAATTATAACGCATCTCATTGCGTTTGCTGCAAGAACTGGATTATCCAGTGATAAGTGATAAACAACGATCTCAAATGATAGGCACAAGCTTTTCTGGAACGTTTGTCGTATAATATTTGATGGAAGACTATTTTAAAGTAAAGGAGTCAATGATTATTGGCTGACAACACACAAACTGAAAAAGAATATATCTTGGCTAACCCTGAACAAGAGGTTGCCATTTTAGGTGTCCAGGATCAATTTGTTTCCTTATTAGAAGAAGGCTTATCTGTATCCGTACGACCGTTTGGCAATTCAATCAAGGTGTCTGGTGAACCATTTCAAGTTCAAAAAGCCATGGCCATTTTAAAAAACATGGATAAACTTGTCCAAGAAGGGATTCAATTGAACAGTGCGGACGTGGTAAGCGCCATGAAGATGGCTGATCGCGGTACACTAGATTACTTCTTAGACTTATACACTGAGACCTTAATTAAGGATGCTAAGGGTCGGGCAGTTCGAGTTAAAAACTACGGTCAACGTCAGTATGTTGATGCGATTAAGCACAGTGATGTGACCTTTGGCGTTGGCCCGGCTGGGACTGGGAAAACCTATCTTGCGGTGGTGATGGCAATCGCCGCATTAAAGCGTGGCGATGTCGAAAAAATTATTCTGACTCGTCCGGCAGTTGAAGCTGGTGAGAGCCTAGGCTTTTTACCTGGTGATTTAAAGGATAAGGTTGATCCTTATTTACGGCCAATTTATGACGCCTTGTACGCCATTTTAGGTGCGGAACATACTAACCGCTTAATGGAACGTGGTGTGATTGAGATTGCGCCGTTAGCCTATATGCGTGGCCGGACGTTAGACGGTGCATTTGTTATTCTGGATGAAGCCCAAAATACCACCAATGCGCAAATGAAGATGTTTTTGACCCGCTTGGGCTTTGGCTCAAAGATGATTGTCAATGGTGACGTGACCCAGATTGATTTACCACGACACAGTCAAAGTGGCTTAGTCCAAGCGATGGGAATCTTAAAGGATGTCAATCACATTAATTTCGTGACATTTACTGCCGACGACGTGGTTCGACACCCGGTTGTGGCAGCAATCATTAACGCGTACGAAAAAGTCGAAAAATAAGCAAGGAATCGAGAAAATTATGGATTTAGAAATTTATGACGAAACTCAAAATGGCGTGCCAGAAGAACACGTCAAACTGGTTCAAAACGTACTGGAATACGCGGGGAAGTACATCAAATTGAAGGAAAACACCGAAATGTCGGTTACCTTTGTTAATAACGACCGGATTCAAGAAATTAATCGGGAATATCGTGGCGTTGACCGGGCAACCGATGTAATCAGCTTTGCAATCGAAGACAGTGCCGAAGACGACGAATTTCCGATTGTTCTCGATGATGAACTCGCTGACGAAATTCCAGAAAACATCGGCGACATTTTTGTATCGGTCGATAAAGTTGGTGAACAGGCTGAGTACTTGGAACATTCATATGAACGTGAACTCGGTTTTTTGGTGGTTCATGGATTCCTACACTTAAACGGGTATGATCACATGCAGCCAGAGGACGAAAAAGTGATGTTCAAACTACAAAGGGATATTTTGGACGACTATGGGCTTACACGATAAACAAATCAATAAAAATAAATCGTTTTGGCAATCATTCAAACACGCCTTTATCGGTGTCTACAGTTTGATTTCTACTGAACGAAACTTCCGGAAACACATCGTGATGGCGATCATTGCCGTTTTGTTAGGTGTCTGGCTTCACTTAGACGTTAACGAATGGCTGTGGGTCACACTGGCCATTTTTGTGGTGGTCGTCGCAGAAGTACTAAACACCGTGGTAGAAGCCATCGTGGATCTAATCGTTGGTCGCCACTTTGATGCCGCTGCCAAAAAAGCCAAAGACGTAGCGGCCGGTGGTGTTTTGATTGCCGCGTTATTTGCGGTCATCATTGGCTGTTTGATATTTATTCCGGAACTCTTGCAACAATTTAAGCTTAACTTTTAGGAGGCACAATCATTGGATAATCCAAATTACCGTAGCGGGTTCGTTGCTATTGTCGGTCGACCAAACGTTGGTAAATCGACACTGTTAAATCGGGTGGTGGGCCAAAAAGTAGCCATCATGTCAGATAAGGCTCAAACGACTCGGAACAAGATTCAAGGCATCTACACCACCGACGAAGCCCAAATTGTCTTTATTGATACACCGGGTATTCATAAACCGAAGAGTCAATTAGGTGATTTTATGGTTAAGTCAGCACTCTCATCTCTCAATGAGGTGGATGCGGTCTTAATGATGGTCAACGCTGAACAAATGCGGGGCGCTGGTGATAATTTCATCATTGACCGGTTAAAGTCAGTTAAAAAACCGGTGTATTTGATCATTAACAAGATTGACCAAATCCACCCAGATGATCTGCTGGTCATCATTCAACAATATAAAGAAGCACTCCCATGGCAAGAGGTCATTCCAATTTCGGCATTAGAAGGTAATAACGTGGACGAATTACTTAACGAAATCGTTGAGAAATTGCCACAGGGGCCTCAATATTATCCAGAAGATCAAGTGACTGATCATCCGGAACGGTTTGTGGTCTCCGAGCTGATTCGTGAAAAGATTTTACAATTGACTCGTCAAGAAATTCCACATTCAGTGGCGGTTGTCATTGATAAGATGAGTCGTCAGGATGAACAAAAAATTCATATTCAAGCGACCATCGTTGTTGAACGACCAACTCAAAAGGGCATTTTGATTGGTAAGGGTGGCTCAATGCTCAAAAAGATCGGGACGCTAGCCCGTCAAGACATTGAACGCTTGTTAGGCGATAAAGTTTACTTGGAACTCTGGGTGAAAGTTGTACCTGGTTGGCGTGATAAGTCGTCAGCCTTGCAATCATACGGGTATCGTAAGGACGATTATTAGAATGCGGTGAGCTCATGGCTGGACAATTGATGGATTTTCATGGCATTGTCATGTACCAAAAAGCGTATCGGGAACGGGATCTATTGGTTAAATTTTTTACGGCAGAGGCTGGAAAACGGATGTTTTTTATTCGTGGCGCTAAAAAACGTGGTTTCAAAATGACGGCTGATCTCATGCCGTTTACCCATGGCGAATACGTGGGTGATATCCGAGAACCTGGCTTGTCGTTCATCAATGCGGCTAAGGAAACTGAAAACTTTACTGTGATCAGTCAAGATATTGCCAAGAACGCGTATGCGACCTACATGATGTCCCTACTTGATATGGCAATCCCGGATAATCAATTATTGGGTGGCTGGTATCGGCGGTTATTTTACGGTTTAAAGTTGATTAACGATGGATTGGATGAAGCCATCATCGCTAATATTTTTGAAGTTCAAATCATGGCGTTATTTGGGGTTGAGCCGAATTTACGCCAGTGTGTGGTTTGCGGTCGAACTGACTTAGCGTTTGATTTTTCAGAATCGTACGGTGGCTTACTCTGCCAGCAACATTGGCACTTGGATCCCAATCGCTTAAAATTGGATCAACGCACGATTTTTTATCTTCGCCAGTTTTCTGCCGTTGATTTGACGAAGTTAAAGACCATCAGTGTCCGCGAAGAAACTAAGCAACACTTACGGCAGGCGCTGGACGTGATATACGCTGATATGATTGGCGTGTATCCGCGCAGTAAGCGATTCTTGGACCAGATGATGCAGTGGCAGACTGGGTTTGAACAACCCAATCGTCAAGATGAAACCAAGCAGCCACCTCAAAATCAGCAAGATTAATGCTTAAAAAACGCATCATCGGTCAATTTTGACAGATGATGCGTTTTTTGTCCGAAACTAATTTATGATTTACTAAACTACATGTCAGCATTTTTAGATTTAATCAGCTATAATCAGGCCATCAATTTAAGGCTTAGAGGAGCTGGTGAAAATGGCAGTGACTGGGGATCAAACTCGTCGTTGGTGGATTTTGATTTCAATTGGGATTTTTGCTTTTATGTCGAATTTAGATGCTTCAATTGTCAATATCGCAATGCCGGTGATGGCGCGACAAATGAGTCTACCGATGAACCAGATTGAATGGGTGGTTTCCACCTACCTAATCGTGCTGAGCGCGTTACTACTATTATTTGGTAAGTTGGGGGACTTATACGGTAAAATTAACGTTTTTCGGCTCGGTACCGTTGTGTTTGTTTTGGGCTCTTTTCTTGCTGGGCTGCAGTGGACCTTCAACTTTTTACTCGTGGCCAGAGTGGTTCAAGCAATTGGGGCCGCGATGACCCTTTCAAATACTTACGGCATTACAACGGCAACTTTTGCGGTTAACCAACGTGGCAAAGCGATGGGGTTGATTGGGACCTTTGTTGCGTTTGGTGCGGTAGCTGGACCAGGAATTGGCGGGCTGGTTTTGTCGCATCTGAGTTGGGGCTATATTTTTTGGATCAACGTGCCATTGGGGATTGCGGCGATCATCTTAGGTCAATTTGTCCTACCAAAATCAGTGCCGACAGCAATGCATCAGCCAATTGATTGGTTTGGCTTCGTTTCGTTTGCTACCATGATTGTCAGCTTCTTTTTGGCTATTTTTTGGGGTCAAGAGGTGGGCTATATTGCACCGTTGCCAGGTGTTGGGTATGTGATTGCGGGCATTGCCCTGATCAATTTTATCCACGTGGAAAAACGGTTTGAAGCACCATTACTGCCGCTTAGCATTTTTAAGATCAAGCCCTTTTCCTATGGCATCGGCGCAGCGGTCCTGATTTTTATCGCCAATTTTTTTACGGTGATTTTGCTGCCGTTTTACTTGGAGGACGTTCGCGGTTTATCGGCTGGACAAGCGGGTGGTTTGTTAGTGATTTTTCCAATCGTGATGATGATTATCGGACCAATTGGCGGTGTCCTAGCTGATCGGTACCAACCGGCTAAAATTGCAACGCTAGGGCTAAGTTTGGTCGCACTCTCGCAACTCGGCTATTGGCTGATGACCAGCACAAGTTCACTCTTGGTATATGGTGTAGTTACAGTTGTAATGGCCGTTGGTACGGGTCTTTTTCAATCGCCCAATAGTGATGTTGTTATGTCAGTGGTTAGTCGAGACCAACTTGGAAGTGCCGGTAGTATCAACGCACTTGCGCGTAATATCGGGATGGTTTCTGGCACCGCACTGTCAACTTCGCTGCTATTTGGGGTCATGAGTGTTTTAGCTCATCACAAGGTCACGACCTATCTGCCGGCCGAGCCACAATTATTTATTACCGGCATGCACGTTGCGTTCACATTCTCATTCGGTTTAATTTTAATTGCAATTGTGATGTCTCTACGACAGGGCAATCTGGCAACGCAGCCGTTTGACAATTAATGACGAGACGCTTAGAATAGTTAAGAATTAAATAGTGATTGGCGATGACAAGAGAGGGTTAATTGCAAGAAGAACAGCGACTTCGGGTTTGGTGTGAGCCGAAGCAACTCGCAATTAATTGGCACTTTTGGAGCTGAATCAAACGAAGCTGCTGGGGTCACCCAGAAGTAGGGTGGAACCGCGAAAATATTTTCGTCCCTATGTACGTCTACCAGACTACATTGGGGCGTTTTTTGTGTCCAGCCATCGCCAGCATCACACTTTAGGAGGATTTTGGTTTATGACCAAGAAATTGTCAATGCAACAAATTATTTTGACCTTGCAACAATATTGGTCCGCACAGGGCTGCATGTTAATGCAAGCTTATGACACGGAAAAGGGTGCTGGGACCATGAGTCCATACACCTTCTTACGTGCAATCGGGCCAGAACCATGGCATGCTGCCTATGTGGAACCGTCACGACGTCCTGCTGATGGTCGTTACGCTGAAAACCCTAACCGACTCTATCAACACCATCAATTTCAGGTCGTGATGAAACCATCTCCAGAAAATATCCAAGAACTCTACTTGAACAGTCTCAAAGAACTTGGTATCGATCCTTTGGAACACGATATTCGGTTCGTTGAAGACAACTGGGAGAACCCATCCATGGGTTGTGCTGGTGTTGGTTGGGAAGTTTGGCTAGATGGTATGGAAATTACGCAGTTTACCTACTTCCAAATCGTCGGTGGTCTCGAAGTTGATCCTGTCACTTCAGAAATTACCTACGGACTCGAACGGTTAGCATCATACATTCAAGATGTTGACAATGTGTTTGACCTTGAATGGGGTGACGGCGTGTTGTACGGTGATATTTTCCGTGAACCCGAAATTGAGCATTCAACTTATTCTTTTGAAAAGAGCAATCAAGAGATGTTGCTCCACATGTTTGATGATTATGAAGCCGAAGCTAAGAAGCAAATTGCCAATGGTCTGGTTCACCCAGCTTACGACTACGTCTTGAAGTGTTCACACACCTTTAACCTGTTGGATGCCAGAGGCGCAGTTTCGGTTACTGAACGTGCAGGCTACTTGTCGCGAATTCGAAACATGGCACGTAGTATTGCACGGGCTTTTGTCGCTGAACGTAAAAAGTTTGGTTTCCCATTGATCAAGGATGAAGCCAAACGTCAGGCATTATTAGCAGACGGGGAGGACGAGAAATAATGGCACACACCTTTTTACTCGAAATCGGATTGGAAGAAATGCCAGCGCACGTTGTGACGCCAAGCATTAAGCAACTGGTTCAAAAAACCAAAAAGTATTTAAAGGAACAACGAATTAACTTTGATGATATCAAGGCGTTTTCAACACCAAGACGGTTGGCCATTCAACTCACTGGTTTGGCTGAAAAGCAGCCTGATATTGATGAAGAAGTGAAGGGTCCGGCCAAAAAAATTGCCTTGGATCAAGAAGGTAACTGGTCAAAGGCTGCGATTGGTTTCACCCGGGGACAAGGTGTTACCGTTGACGACATTACCTTCAAGGAATTAAAGGGCACCGAATACGTCTACGTTGAAAAGCACATTGCGGGTCAACCGGTTCAAAGCGTGCTAGCCGGACTTAAAGACGTCATCACAGGGATGACTTTCCCAACGATGATGAAATGGGGCAGTTACCACTTCGAATACATTCGACCAATTAAATGGTTGGTGGCCCTGTTAGATGACGAAGTGATTCCATTTGAAATTCTAGACGTTGCTACCGATCGTGAAACCCGTGGCCATCGGTTCTTGGGCAAGGCCATCACGCTGAACAATGCAACTGATTATGAGGCCGCTTTGACAAGTGAGTTTGTGATTGCCGATGCCGCCAAGCGTAAAGCCGAGATTCGCACTCAAATCGACCGGATTGCTGAAAGCCATCACTGGACTGTCAAAATTAACGAAGACTTGCTTGAAGAGGTCACTAACCTAGTTGAGTGGCCAACTGCCTTTACTGGTGGCTTTGATGAAAAGTACCTTGCCATTCCAGATGAAGTGCTGATTACTTCAATGCGTGACCACCAACGCTTCTTCTACGTACTCGACGAAAACGGGAAGTTGTTACCACACTTTATCTCGGTCCGTAATGGTAATGAAAACCACATCGAAAACGTGATTGCCGGTAACGAAAAAGTGCTGGCTGCTCGGTTGTCTGACGCGATGTTCTTCTACCAAGAGGATCAAAAACAGACCATTGACGATTACGTTGATCGATTGAAGAATGTCAGTTTCCATGACAAGATCAGTACCATGTATGAAAAAATGCAACGTGTGGCAGCCATTGCCGGTCAATTAGGCCATACCTTAGGCCTCACCGAAACTCAAGTGACCGATGTGGTTCGCGCCGCTCATATTTATAAGTTTGATTTGGTCACCGGCATGGTGGGTGAATTTGCTGAGTTACAAGGCGTGATGGGTGAAAAATACGCTCTGCTAAACGGTGAAAACGCAGCGGTTGCCCAAGCCGTTCGTGAACACTACATGCCAATTTCAGCGGATGGCGACTTGCCAGCCTCAGCTGTTGGTGCGGTGTTAGCCCTCGCAGACAAGTTAGATAGTATTTTGACCTTCTTTGCGGCTGGTATGGTGCCAAGTGGTTCAAATGATCCCTATGCCCTTCGCCGTCAGGCAACTGGTATCGTGAGAATTATTCGCGCTAACAACTGGCATTTTGATCGCCCACTCGTTGAAGCGGCATTGGCTGCGGAAACCAAGGCTCAAGTGGCACCAGATTTGGATCAGGCCGCGCAAATCAGTGCCGTGGGTGCTTTCTTGAAGGACCGGGTCAAAGTCATTTTACTTGGTGAGAAAGTTAAGCATGATATTGTGGACGCTGTGATTGAAGGCCCTAATACTGATTTACTCGATGATTTCGTTGTGGCAAAGGTCTTAACTGATCATGAGCAAGACGATGACTTCAAGCCAACTATCGAAGCGTTAAACCGGGTGCTTCGTCTCGCTCAAAAAGCCGATCCAGATCAGGTATCTGACGTTGATCCAAGCCTGTTTAACAATGACTCCGAACCTAAACTCTACGCTGCAGTTAATCAAGTTGCCTCTGAGGCAGCCGGCTTGGATATGCCAAGTTATTACACCGCATTGGCCGATTTGAAGCCAGTTATTAATGACTACTTTGAAGCTACTATGGTGATGGACAAAGACGACGCAATCAAAAATAACCGGCTCAGTCAGCTGACGCAATTGGCTAACCTGATTTTGCGTCTCGGTGACTTAAACCAGTTGATTGTTAAGTAACGAAGTTGTTAACTCGACAAGCAAATTCAAAGTGATATAATGTTAGTGTGCTATTAATGAAACTGTAAACAATTACCAGCTACGAGCGGCGGAGGCTCTAGCTGGTTTTTTGGTATTTTCTTAACTTTTTCGGTCTCTCTCACATGGTATGATTAGGGCAAGATAATGCTGGGAGGCGTTTACATTGGGAAAAATCGCAAAGAGTCTTGTTTTGGGGGTTGCAGCTACTGGCGTTTTGTTAGTTTCGTCAGTGACTGCGCAAGCTAAGACCTACGCTAAGGTCAAAAAAATCACCTATTCACTTAAGGTTTCGAGTAGCTACGTTACCTTCACGGGTAAAAACGCGCTGTACACGAAGGCCGGTACGATGAAGGGAGCTAAGTTGGTCAAAACTAAGGCCCAACTACTCGATTACGCCAATTCAACACGGGGATTGGATTCGTTTATGTGGTTACGAACGGCGACGACTAATCGTAACAGCGTCTATGTTAAGGTTCGTTCATTTGATAATCAGGTAACAGGCTGGATCTACGCTGGCAAAACGACTGATTATTCGTTGGCGTATGCTCGATATAAAGACAAAGCCTTGACCAATCCCGCGGGTGGTATCGAGATGTATCGGACGCTAAAGGATGATACGTTGACGCAGACTGAAAAAACCAGTTTTTATCAATTGGCCAATCCCGGGACTGCAACGGATGGAACGGCTAAGATTTATTCAATTCCGTTTGATGTTAGCCCATTAGAGTTCGGTGGTGTCAACGTGAACATGCCGAATAAAACTGACTCATCTGCTTATGCCAACGATGTCTTTGTGATCAACCGGGCGACGATTCCAACGCGTCAGGGTGGTCGCTGGTTATCAGTGACTGATTTGAACAACAATCGAATTGCCGGTTACATTAAAGAGGATGGTCTTAAGCAGATGGCACCTGCCACGGCTAAGACTGGCGTTACAATCAACTACGTGGACTATAAAACAAAGCAAGTGGTTGGTAGTGTCATCGTGCCATATCACCCAACATCGGGGCAAGATAGCATGAACTTGAGTACCACATTTTACGATTACCAAGGACAACCAACCGGGTACGATATTATCGATGAAGGCACGTACGTCTTTGGGCTACAACCTGGGACTAAAACGGCTAAACCTGGCGATGTTTTAACGGATTACGTGATTAAAAGATAATTAGGGGGAATACTCATGAAGTCAGTTGCTAAAACAACTTTAACCGCTGCAATTGTCATCGCAGCAGTCACGGCGTTTGGGACGCAAGCCCAAGCTAAAAGTTACGCCAAGGTCAGCAAAATCTCATCGTCATTAAAGGTATCGGCTAACTACGTTAACTTTACTGGCAAAAACGCCCTTTACTCCAAAGCTGGTACTTTGAAGGGGGCTAAGTTAGTTAAGTCTACCCATCAATTGAAGACGTTGGCGGCCTCAACCAACAGCCTGGATTCATTCATGGTACTTAGAAGCGCCACTACTAATCGACACAGTATGTACCTTAAAGTACGGTCATTAGATGGCAAAACGACTGGGTGGATTTATAACGGTAAGACAACGCAAACCCAGTTTGGCCAAATCGTATACAAAGATAAAGCCCACACTCAGCCGGCAGGTGGTGTCACGGCGTTTGAAACCAGGACTTCAAGTCCATTGACTGCAGAAGAAAAGGCCAGCTATTATCAGTTAGCAACGCCAGGGTCTGCGACGGATGGAACTGGGTTGATTTATAACGCGCCAGTCAATACAGCTTCGCCTGCTTGGGGCACTACCGTTGTTGAACAGCCGGACAAAACGACCTCCCAGCCATACGCTAACGACACCTTTATTGCAACTTATGCGATGACTAGAACGCGTGAGGGTGACCGCTGGTTGCGGGTACAAGATCTTAACAACGCTAAAGTGAGTGGCTATATTAAGGCTAGTGCACTCACCAAGCTGCCAAGTGCGAAAGCTAAAACAGGCGTGACCGTCAATTTTGTTGACTATGGCACCAAACAATTGGTCGGTACGACCATCGTGCCATTTGGTACTGGCATCACCCAAATGAACTTGTTGACTACGTTTAACTATCAAGCCATTCCCGCTGGCACAGTTTCCGATTATGCTAAGGACGCTGATGGTAGCGTGCCAACAAACGGTTTCTTAGATCGGACGGCTGCTAGTAATGCGACCCCAGGATCAACTTTAATCTACCAAGTTGGGGCAGATAGTGAATAAATTTTGATTGCACTGAACCTGAGTGTTAGCTCAAAATCAACCCGAATCTGAACAGATAGCAAAAGCATCCATGACTTCTTAATTGCTTAGAAGCCATGGATGCTTTCATAATTTTAAAGGTTGGAGACGGCTTGTCACGTTAATCAGTTCGAGCCGTGAAAATACCGGTTAGATATGATAGAAAATTGATCGGTGATTATCGTTTTGAAGCAGTCGGTTGTTGGGCAAAAAAGTGTGTTGAAACCAGTTAAGCTGTTCTGGGCTAATGTGGACGTTGGGATTGGTGATTACTAGCCATTCCACTCCTTCAGTTAGTGGTGGGGTAGTTAGGGAACCCAAGTAATGAAACCCCGTGGGGCGTGACGGTAACCATTGTTGAATTGGTAATGAGACGTCTTGCTTACCGGCTGGTTGATAATGGTCGATGATTTCTTGTAGAACAGGATCAAATTGACCCAATTCAACCATGAGTGCCACCACACAAAGCTGACCAATTTCAGTTTGGTGCACCAAGTGAATCTCAAATGGGTAAGTCTGCTGATCAATCGTGTGTTCAGCTGGATGATGAAAGTGACATTGACTCAATTGGTAATGGCGATCAAATAACTCAACATCACCCTGACCGAAAACCTTGATGGTTGTTTGGTCATCGGTGACCTGCGTTAATTGGTAGTGAGAAGCTAGCTGAATATTTAACGGTCCACTGACCTGAGTTGACGTTGTCTTTAGATCAATTGGCGACTGTCGTTTTCCCACTGTGGGTTGCCACTGGTCTTGTTGTTGGTAATTAAGCATGATTGCACCTGCTTTCTAATCAGATTACATCTGTTTAGTTCACAGAATATCACACTAAGCGACGTTAGATTGGATTAAATATTTGTTGATCACAAATTGGTGGCGTTGATTGTAATGACCGTAAACGGCAATCCGCGATCGATGTTGAGCCCGGTATAAAAAATCCAGACTGTGCTGCGTGACCAAACAGTGAACGGTTTGGGCCGATGAAAGCCGGATGCTCACGTATAGCATAAGTGGGTATGGTCTTAAAACTTTGGGCACATGTTCAATCGTGCCCGTTAGGCTAAGATATTGTGTCATCAAATCAACTCCCTTTGATTATCTGATGTCAGTATACGAATGTATGTTCGCATTTGTCAATCTCAAATTTATTAAATCGTTAAAGTTGCATCTATATATTAAAGTTGCTATTATATAACTACGTACGCGGTACATCGTAAACAAGAAAGATAGCTGATATGTAATCGTTGGTTTGACGATGTCGCGTTAAGGTAACTCAATTGATATGGTAACCGTTTTTGATGATTAACTTGAAGGGGGTTGCGCCAGTGGCGAGAATACCCGAAACGGTGATTGAACAGGTCCGCGATGCAACTGATATCGTGGACTTCGTTAGTCAGTACGTTCAATTACAAAAACAAGGGAAGAATTTTTTTGGACTTTGTCCTTTTCACGAAGAGCGAACGCCGTCTTTTTCAGTTACTGAGGATAAGCAAATTTTCCATTGTTTTAGTTGTGGTCGTGGTGGCAACGTGTTTAAGTTTGTGATGGAACTTGAAAATTTGAGTTTTCAAGAAGCCGTTATGAAAGTTGCTGACTTCTCACATGTGACGATTGATGACAGTATCGTCAAACAAGTTGGTCAAACTGGACCAGCCGGCGACCCAAAGTCACCGAATAACCAACTGATCAAGCTCCATCAAGATGCCACCAAGCTATATTCGCATATCTTACTTAATACCGAGATTGGACAGCCAGCGTTAGATTACTTGCACCAGCGTGGGCTGACTGATCAAACGATTAAGGATTATGGACTGGGTTATGCACCCAATCAAGAGATTTTAAAGCCCTTTTTTGAAGAGCGACAGGTTGATTATCAAACCCTGAGACACTCAGGTCTCTTCATTGAAAACCAGGCTGGTGATCTCCGTGACCGGTTTTCGGACCGCATCATGTATCCGATCCGCAACCAATCTGGTCAAGAAATTGCTTTTTCTGGGCGTCTGCTAAAAAAGGCTGACGATCAGCCAAAGTATTTGAACAGCCCTGAGACCGAACTGTTCAACAAGCGGCGGGTGTTGTTCAATTACGATTTGGCGCGCACGGCCGTTCGCAAAGCTGGTCAGCTCATCTTGTTTGAAGGGTTTATGGACGTGATGTCAGCCCACCAAGCTGGTGTCGATAACGGCGTGGCGTCAATGGGAACCAGTTTAACGGATGAGCAGATTTATGCGATTTCACGAATCACCAAGCAAGTTTACGTTTGTTATGACGGTGATGTACCTGGTCAAAAAGCGACACAACGAGCACTTACCATTTTGCGGGAACATACGCAGTTGAGTTTAGGTGTGATTCAAATGCCTGAGGGCTTGGATCCTGATGAATACCGACAACAGTATGGTGAAGCAAAGTTAGCCAGTGCCTTGTCAACGGCAAAAGAAACGCCAGTTGCGTTTGAGATGCGTTATTTGAAAACGCAGCATGACGTTAAGACTGATACCGGTCGCTTGCAGTATCTTGATGACGTTTTAAAACTATTAGCGACCGTTCGTTCACCAGTTGAACAAGATGTGTATTTGACGCAGTTAGCGGATTCGTTTCAACTTGATAAGGCGAGTTTGCGACAACAATTGTCAATGATTCGGCCAGTCCAATCGGTACCAAGTGGCGGTCAGCAAGTGCCACCACCCGTCGATTATGGGCAACCTAGTGTTGATCCGGTTCAAAAACACAGTCAAGCACGGCCCTTCAACCAGGTTGAAAAGGCGGAACGCGCGTTGCTTTTCCGAATGTTACACGATCACGATATTTGGCTGCAGGTGACGTCAATGCCGGAGTTTAAGTTTCATGATGAAGGATACCAGCGAATCTATTTACTGGCCCAGACTTATTTTGAAACCCATCAAACCTATTCACCAGCCCAATTTAGTGATTCAGTGCCGGACAATCAGTTACAAAATCTGGTCATCGAGCTTGAAACGCTGTCGCTAAACGAGGTCACCGCTGACGGTGAGGTTGAAGATTATCTGCAACTGATCATGAACATGGCGCCATTAGAAGAACAACTGAAGCAAAAACAAGCCGAGATTCAAGAAGCAAGTCGATTGGGTGATGCTGATCGCGTGAGACAGTTAACAATTGAATACGTTAAATTAATGCAGCAAAAACAGGCTCAAAAACAACCTTAGGGGGCAATTCAATGGCAAAAGAAACAGATAGCAAAACTTTCGATCAAAAAGGTTACGATAAAGCAGTGAAAGAACTTGTTAAAAATTATAAGAAACAAGGACAAGTGACTTATGATGAATTATCGGACAAAATTGCGTCACCATTTGGTTTAACTGCCAAGAAGATGGACAGTCTGCTTGAAAAAGTGGAAGATGCCGGCATCAGCGTGGTTGATGAAAATGGTGATCCAGATACCCGTGCCGTTAAAGCGGCTAAAAAAGTTAGTAAGGCTGAACTGAAGGATACTTCTGCACCTTCTGGCGTTAAGATTAACGACCCAGTTCGGATGTATCTGAAGGAAATTGGCCGGGTCAAGTTACTGACTGCTGACGAAGAAGTTGCGTTAGCCCTTAGAATTGAGGAAGGCGACGAAGAAGCTAAGCAAGAATTAGCAGAAGCTAACTTGCGGTTAGTGGTTTCTATTGCTAAGCGTTACGTTGGTCGCGGGATGCAATTCTTGGATTTGATTCAAGAAGGTAACATGGGTCTGATGAAGGCCGTTGAAAAGTTTGACTACCGAAAGGGTTTCAAGTTCTCAACTTATGCAACGTGGTGGATTCGTCAGGCCATTACACGGGCCATTGCTGATCAAGCCAGAACGATTCGGATTCCAGTTCACATGGTTGAAACCATCAATAAGTTGATTCGGATTCAACGTCAATTATTGCAAGACTTAGGTCGTGAACCAACCCCCGAAGAAATTGGTGCTGAAATGGATATGCCGACTGAAAAGGTTCGTGAAATCTTAAAGATTGCGCAAGAACCCGTTTCATTGGAAACCCCAATCGGTGAAGAGGACGACTCTCACTTAGGCGATTTTATTGAAGATGACGATGCCACCAGCCCAGCTGATCACGCTGCTTACGAACTGTTAAAAGAGCAGCTTGAAAGCGTACTCGATACGTTAACTGACCGTGAAGAAAACGTGCTGCGGTTACGGTTTGGCCTTGATGATGGTCGGACTCGGACCTTGGAAGAAGTGGGTAAGGTGTTTGGTGTAACCCGCGAACGGATCCGCCAAATTGAAGCCAAAGCACTTCGTAAGCTCCGTCACCCATCACGTTCTAAGCAATTGAAGGATTTCTTGGAGTAATCCTTCAATTGAAAGTTTAGAGCCTAGCTGGAAGTTAACAAGTTCAACTTATTTATCCTTTCAAATAATTGTAACGCCGTGGAAGTCAATCTGACACACGGCGTTATTTTTTTGGCATCTTTTAGTTGTTTTTCACGTCGTTTTAAAAAGTGACTGACGCTTGTTTCAAGGGCCATTTCTAGCCTATAATGGTAGTACGACAAAACGAGGAGTGAATTTGCACATGAACGGGACCCACCTTTCAGCGCGATTACAGACGGTAGCTGATTTTGTGCCAACTGGTGCACGATTAGCTGATATTGGTTCTGATCACGCGTATTTACCAGTTCATTTGGCCAAGGCTGGTCAATTAACCCATGCAATAGCCGGTGAAGTGGTCAAAGGCCCATTTGAAAACGCTGAGCAAGAAATTAGTTTAGAAGGCTTAACGGCAGTGATCACGGCCAGACTAGCCGATGGACTAGCGGCAATCAAACCAGAAGATCAGATTGATACGGTCACTATTGCCGGCATGGGTGGCACTTTGATCGCTACGATTTTAGAGCAGGGCAAGGTTCATCTTAATCACCATGAACGCTTAATCTTACAGCCCAACGTGGGTGAAGACAACGTCCGACGTTGGTTACAAGCGAATCAATATCAGATTATTGCTGAACGAATCTTGGCCGAAGATGGTCATATTTATGAAATTATTGTGGCCGATCCAGTGGCTCAAACGGTGGTATATACTGATAATGAACTTAAATTTGGGCCGTTTCTGTTGACTGAGAAGAGTCCGGTTCTGAAAGCCAAGTGGCAACGAGAATCACAACGGCTCGGTCAAGTTATTAAAACGATGCAGCAAGCCAAGCATGCACCACAAACCAAAATTGCGGACTTTCAAGCCCAACAGCAATTGATCCAGGAGGTCATTTTAGATGAAAGTTAGGACTTTGATTGAACGTTTCGAACAATTTGCACCCAAGTCAATTGCAGAACCGAAAGATCCAGTCGGTTTGCAACTGGGGTCACTTGATGCTGACGTCAATAAAGTATTAGTTACGTTGGATGTTCGTCCAGAAGTTGTTGAAGAAGCTATTTCAGTTGGTGCCGATTTGATTTTCGCGCACCACCCCATGATGTTTCATCCAGCTCGCAACTTGGATTTGAGTGATCCGCAAAATCAAATGTACGCCAATTTATTACAACACCACATCACGGTTTACGCTGCCCACACTAATCTGGACAGTGCCGAAGGTGGTATGAATGACTGGCTGGCTGAAGCCCTTGGGTTGACCCAAACGACTGGGTTGGTGGCTGGTGTTCGTGAGCCCACTTATTTACTTAGCGTCCATGTCCAATCAATTTACGCTGATGCAGTTCGGTTAGCCATGGTCGGTGCTGGTGCTGGTGAAATGACGCGGTATTCTGGTGCAAGTTTTGAGTGGAACGGTACCACCTGGTACACACCTCTACAGGGCGCAGATCCTGATCTCGGACCAGTTGGTGAACGCAATCGGGTTGAAGAACTGAGTGTTTCAGCTTGGGTACCCGCTAGCAAATTAAGTGCGGTCACTGCAGCTGTAAATGAAGTTTACCCTGGTGGTCACCCGGCTTTAGAAGTCACACCACTGGCTAACACAGGTCATCAATTTGCTATGGGCCGGATTGGCGAATTACCCGAGTCGATGTCGGTGATGGCGTTCGCCAAACATTGTAAAACGGTTTTTGGTGTTGATGGTTTGCGGGTGATTGCCAAAGATTTAGACCAACAAGTTAAAAAAGTGGCCGTCTTAGGCGGTGACGGTGGTAAATTCTTTAAACTAGCGCAGCAAAAGGGCGCGGATGTGTATGTAACTGGCGATGTCTACTACCACACTGGTCATGACATGATTGCCGCTGGCTTACCAGTGATTGATCCCGGCCACCATATTGAAAGTATCTGTAAACCGAAATTAACCACGTTATTTAACCAGTGGCAGACCCAATACCAGTGGCCAATCGAAGTGGTTGCGTCGACTTTAAATACTGACCCATTTACGTTTATTTGAAAGGAAGATTAAGATGACTTACGATCAATTGATTCCTCGTTTTTTGAAGTATGTAAAAGTTGAGACCCGTTCTGACGAAACCAGTTCAACGACACCTTCAACACAAAGCCAAGTTGCGTTTTTGAATGATTTAGCCGCAGAATTAAAAGGCATTGGCTTGACGGATGTTCACGTTAGTCAGCCGAGTGGCTACGTTTTTGCGACGTTGCCATCTAATGTTGATAAAGATGTGCCAACGATTGGTTTTATTTCACACGTTGATACAGCCGATTTCAATGCCCAAAACGTCAACCCACAAATTGTGACGGATTATGACGGTGAGTCCGTGATCAACCTTGATGCTGCAGGTCAATATCGACTGGATCCAGCTATTTTTCCGAGCTTGCGTAAGTATAAGGGTCACACGTTGATCACAACGGATGGCACGACACTTCTGGGCTCGGATGATAAGTCTGGCGTCGCTGAAATTGTGACGGCAGCTGAATACTTGATGGCTCACCCAGAAATTAAACATGGGACGATTAAGTTTGGACTAGGACCGGACGAAGAAATTGGTACCGGTGCCGATCACTTCGACGTTGCCGACTTTGGTGCAGACTTTGCTTACACCGTCGATGGCGGTCCCCTTGGTCAATTGGAATACGAAACCTTCAACGCTGCAGACGGCCGGGTTCACATTACTGGCACCAATGTCCATCCTGGCGATGCAAAGGATACCATGGTTAATGCAAACCAAGTGGCGATTGATTTTCACAACGCATTACCTGAATTAGAGCGGCCAGAAAACACTGAGGGCCGGCAAGGCTTTTTCCACTTGTATAAGATTACTGGAGACGTCGATACGGCTGATTTAGGTTACATTATTCGCGACCATGACCGGGCCCGGTTTGAAGCACGCAAAAACCTGTTTAAAGGCATCGGTGATCGGCTCAACCTGAAATACGGCGCAGGGACAGTCACCGTAACGGTTAATGACCAGTATTACAATATGCGTGAAGTGATTGAAAAAGATATGAGTGTTGTTGAATTGGCGAAACAAGCGATGCTTGAACTTGGTATCAAACCGGATATTGCGCCAGTGCGTGGTGGGACAGATGGCTCCAAGATTTCGTTTTTGGGGTTACCAACGCCAAACATCTTTGCGGGCGGTGAAAATATGCATGGCCGGTTTGAGTACGTTTCAGAACAGACGATGCAACAAGCAACCGATGTGATTTTAAAAATGATTGAATTGAACGTGACTGATTAAGTGGATCAACTCACAAAATTTTTTACGAGTGAGTGTGAAGAAGACAGCCTGCTCCCTTATGATGAGGGGACAGGCTGTCTTAGATTACAGGGTTCATACCCAAACGCGGTTGTTTGTACGTGATTTAAACTCAAAAATGGAGGCAGTGAAAATGACGGATTACGCCATTTTGTGTGAAAAAGCGAGTGCTGCAAAGAACTTTGCCAGTGCGCTCGGTGGCACCAGCGGCAGTTTCGCCGGAAAGAGTTACCAAATCGTTCATTCCCATGGCCATTTAATGGAATTTGTGGATCCCAAAGCGCAGGTTTCAGAAGATAAAGTCTCGCGTTATCGGTCATGGAAACTAGAGCACTTACCCTGGGACGTTTCTGATTTTAGCTGGGAGAAACAACCAATCGTCGCCAAAAACCCGCGAACCGGTCGTCAAAAGTCGAGTCGTTCTGACATTACGGCGATAAAAAAAGCAGTGAAGGATTGTTCCGCACTGGTCATTGCCACCGATGTTGATCCGTCTGGCGAAGGGGAATTGCTGGCTTGGGAAATTATCAATGCGATCAACTGGCAAAAACCGGTTAAACGGCTGTATTTTGCTGACGAAGAAGCAACTTCGATTAGATCGGGGTTCGAACAAATCAAATCGTTGCCAGATCAGTTTCAAGACGGTGACTTTTTGAAGGCTGATGCGCGTAGCAAGTGGGATTTTTTGTCAATGCAGCTCACACGGATTGCCACCACCGTGACCAAAAAAGCTGGCTATCCGGTTAAAGTAGTCCGCGAGGGACGATTGAAGTCTTTGATGGCGCGCCATGTATATGAGCAGCTACTGGCGATTAAAAATTATCAACGCAAACCGTATTACGAAGTTAAATTTCAGGATCAATACCAACACATCTTCGCGCGTCAGGTTAAGGATGAATCGGCCATCGCTGTAATTCGCCACCAGCAGCAGGAACAGGCGAAACAAGAACTCACACAGTACCATGAAAGTGCCATCACGAATGTTAAGACGGCTAAACGCCATTCGGCACCACCCAAGCTGCTTGACCTGTCAAACTTGGCTTCGATTTTAGCGCCAAGGGGTTATAACGCCAAAGAGGTACTTTCAACTTATCAAAAAATGTATGAAGCCAAAATCGTGAGTTATCCGAGAACGGATGATAGTAAAATTTCATTAGCACAATTCAAACAGCTATTACCATTGGTACCAGCAATTGCCAGTGTGGCTGGTGTTGACCAGGCGTTGCTGACTCACAAGCAGCCACGGTTTACCCACGTCACAACTGGGAGTGTGGATCACGGGGCCAACCGACCGGGAACCAAGGTACCAAGTTCGCTAGGTAGCTTAGCCAAGTACGGTAAGTCCGGTCCCGCCATCTATGAAGTCGTGGCTAAAAACTACTTAGCAATGCTTGGTGAAGACTATGTTTTTAACCACGTTACAGCAGAATTGGCCGATTACCGGGATTTTAAAACCGCTTTTAACGTTCCAGTTGCCTTAAATTACAAATTAATATTTGATAGTTCTCGTCAAATCAGCGATGACGAAGCTGAGGGAAAAGTTAATGGTCGTTTGGGGAAAACGGCGACGCCCTTTATTTTTGAAGGTGCGAACAAAAAGCCGGTCAAACCCACGATGAAGTGGTTAATGAATTATTTACAAAAACACCAGATTGGCACCGGGGCAACACGGGTATCAACCCTATCTCAGATTACGGTCGGTACTACGGCACTGTTAAAAGAGCGTAAAGGTGTGTTGAGTATGACCAATACCGGCACGATTTCGGCCGTTCTCACGGAAGGTACCATTATCAGTAGCACCAATGCAACCAAGCGGTTAATGGACTTAATGCAGCAAGTTGGTCAGTTTGAACTACCGCCAGAAGAACTTTTAAAAACGGCTACTCAGACCGTCACCCATGATTTACCCGTGATGGTTGCCAACGCGGAAAAATTAACTGCGGTGGTAGGTGATCCCGAAAAAATGATCAAACACTACCCTAAAAAAGCGAAGTTCGGTGGTGAAACCAGTAGTGGTGAGACGGTGAACTTTAATCAAGTTTGGGGTGGCCACCAGTTTACGCCAACTGAGGTCAAGTCATTATTAGCGGGGGAAGAAATTCAGTTTGAAATTAAGACGAAACGTGGTAAAGCGATGCAAGTTCACGGTAAACTAGCCCAACAGGTTTATCGTGGTCATCAGTTCTGGGGGTTTAAACCGGCTGACGATGTCTTTTCTAAGCGGTCAAAATCAACGTCACATTCACGCCGTAAATACCGTTAAATAAGTTTGGTCAAAAAAGGTCAAATAATTTTTATTTGCGACATGTAGTATGCTAAAATGAAACCATTAAACGAATTGGAGATGATTGAGTCTATGAATCCAGATCTCTTAACGCAGTCAGTTTCGGATGCCATTGCGGAAGCCCAACAGATTGCGGTTAACCGTAAGCAGCAGGCAATTGGGGTATCTCACCTCTTTAAATTTTTAATTCAACCTGGTCAACTCGACCGTCAAATTTTTAGTGAACTTGGCTTAGATATGGATCAGTTAAACGCCGAATTGGACCGTGAGATCAATTTAATCAGTACAGTTGAGGGCGAACAGGTGACTTATGGTCAAAACCTTTCGCCGGATATGTATCGATTACTTCAAAAAGCGGATGAAGTTCGAAAAGAACTTGGCGATGACTATATCGCCAGCGACACACTCATTTTAGCAGTCGTTCAGATGAGCGGTAGCCGGTTAGGCGATTACCTGAAACAACAAGGCATCACCTTACAACAGGTCAAAAATAAAATTCAAACGATTCGTGGTGGTGAAAAGGTGACGTCAAAGAATCAGGAAGAGGGTTTTCAGGCCCTCGATAAGTACGGCATCGACTTGGTAAAGGCCATGAGAAGTGGTGAACGGGATCCAATTATTGGCCGTGATGATGAAATTTTGTCGGTGACCCGTATTCTATCCCGTAAAACCAAAAATAATCCGGTTTTAATTGGGGAACCGGGGGTTGGTAAAACGGCTATCGTCGAAGGATTGGCACAACGAATTGCCCGTGGCGACGTACCGGAAAACCTTAAGAATAAAGTAATCTTTTCGCTTGATATGGGCTCACTCATTGCCGGTGCCAAGTATCGTGGCGAGTTTGAAGAGCGATTGAAGGCCGTTTTAAATGAAGTTAAAAAGAGCAATGGCGACATTATCATGTTTATTGATGAAATCCATAATATCGTTGGTGCAGGTAAGACAGAGGGTAGTATGGACGCCGGCAATTTACTGAAGCCGATGCTAGCGCGTGGCGAATTGCATCTGATTGGTGCCACCACAACGGATGAATATCGCAAGTACATGGAAAAGGACCGAGCCCTTGAACGACGTTTCCAAAAGGTGGCGGTCAGAGAACCTTCTGTCGAAGATACGATCACGATTTTACGTGGCTTGCGTGAACGGTTTGAGATTCACCACGGCGTTCGAATTCACGATAACGCATTGGTGGCTGCGGCTAAGCTATCGGACCGCTACATTACTGATCGTTTCTTACCTGATAAAGCATTAGATCTGATTGATGAGGCTTCAGCATCGATTCGAGTCGAAATGAATTCAGCACCCACAGAATTAGATCAGGCCAGAAGACAGCTGATGCGTCTTGAGGTGGAGGAAGCTGCTTTGAAGCAGGAAACTGATGAGGCCTCTAAAACCCGCTTAACGGAAGTTCAAAAGACTTTGGCGGACGTTAAGGAGACGGTGACGAACTTAAATGCGCGCTGGGAAGACGAAAAACATGCCCTTGACGCCTTGAGTGAAAAGAAGACCGCGCTGGACAAGGCTACCCGTGAGTTAAGCGAAGCGGAGAACAAGTACGACCTTGATCGAGCAGCGGTCTTACAGCACGGCACGATCCCCCAACTCAAAAAAGAGCTTGCCGAAATGGAGCAAAAGGATCACTCTGGTGATTGGCTCGTTGAAGAGTCAGTTACTGAGCAAGAAATTGCGGCAGTGGTTGCTAAAATGACAGGGATTCCAATTAACCGACTGGTGGCAACGGAACGTGAAAAGTTGCTTCATCTTGCCGATAACTTGCATCAACGGGTCATTGGTCAAGATGAAGCTGTTCAGGCGGTTTCTGATGCCGTATTACGGTCTCGTGCAGGATTACAAGATCCAAGTAAGCCACTGGGGTCGTTTCTATTCTTGGGACCGACTGGCGTTGGTAAGACTGAGCTTGCTAAAGCCTTAGCTGAGTCACTGTTTGACTCTGAGGACGAGATGGTGCGCATCGACATGAGTGAATATATGGAAAAAGAATCAGTTTCCCGGTTAGTCGGTGCGGCGCCAGGTTACATCGGTTATGAGGAAGGCGGCCAGTTAACTGAGGCAGTTCGTCGTCATCCATATACGATTGTTTTATTTGATGAAATTGAAAAAGCCCATCCAGATGTATTCAACGTGCTATTACAGGTACTAGATGACGGGCGTTTAACGGATGGACAGGGTCGAACCGTGAACTTTAAAAATACCTTGTTGATTATGACTTCTAACCTTGGTTCTGATATCTTACTTGATGGCACGGATGAAAACGGTGTGATTGCTGATAGCGCGAAGGCCCAGGTCGCTAGCCTATTGCAACGTTCCTTTAAGCCGGAATTTTTAAACCGAATCGATGACACGATTATGTTTAAGCCGTTAACACTGACGGACGTTGAACAAATTGTGACGAAGTTGATCGACAAATTAACCAAACGTCTGACCGAACAACAAATTGGGTTGACGATCACACCTGAAGCAACTCACTGGTTAGCGCAACGCGGGTACTTACCAGCATATGGGGCCCGGCCACTTCAACGAACCATTACCAACTTGGTTGAAACCCCACTGGCTAAACTGATCATTTCAAACACGGTAACTTCGCAGTCCCAAGTTGAAATTGCTTTAAATGCAACTGGAGATGGCATCGTGTTCAATCAACTTGAAAAAGCAGTTGATTAAACCATCAAAGTTAAGCACAAAAAAAGTTGACTCACCGAGCAATTCGGTCAGTCAACTTTTTTTAAACGCTAGGAATATGGATCAATCGTGGGATTTGACATCTGAGGCGGACAGCAACGAAATGCCGTTAACCAGAATCAAAGCGACTACTGCAGCGATGACACCAATTTCTAGTTTATTGTAAGTCATTAATTCCAAAGCGCCACCAATATAGCCAATCACTTCACCGAAGATGACGGCCCAAAAGATAACGACTAGGTTTGCTTCTAATTTCTTCATAGTAGACACCTCACAATCAATAGCAATTTTAGCATGTTGCTCGTTAAAATGAAAGTCAAATTAGAGGTGGCTGGCTGAACTAAGCTGACGGACTCTGTTATAATAAATGAGATGATTAACCAGAAAGGATGCCGACACGCATGTTTGTACCGCTACAAGTATTGAGCAGCTACAGCTTATTACAAAGTACCAACCAATTAGAGCCATTAGTTAAAACGGCCGCTCAACGCGGGTATCAGGCCCTTGCATTAACAGATCGCAATGTCATGTATGGCACAGTCGCGTTTTATCAGCTCTGCCAAAAGTACCATGTCCAGCCGTTGATTGGGCTAACGTTAACGCTGGCAGGGCAATTTGCAACGGACCAATCATTCGAATTGGTACTGTTGGCTAAGAACCAAACGGGATATCAACATCTGATGGCTATCAGCTCATTTACCCAAACCCAGTCAGATAATCAACCAGTTGAACTGGCCCAAGTTCAACAGTGGTTAAGTGACCTAGTCGTCATTGTGCCCAATCACAGTGAACTTCAGTTTTGGCTTACACAGGGTCAACGAGCCTCCGTTATGCAGTTACTGGATCAATATAAATCAGCTGTTGATCCGGACAGCTTAATGCTGGGTATGGCCACGACGCTATCAGAGACCCTTCGCCAAATGATGACTAAATTAGCAGCGGACGCGCGGGTTAAAGTCGTGGCGCTACCAGAAGTTCATTATTTGGATCCAAGTGACCAATTTGCCGTTAACGTTTTAACTGCAATTAAAGACGGGACGACAATCAGTAACCTTTCAGAAGCTCGACAAAAACAGGGCCAGTTTTGGTTACGTCCAGCTGCCGAATTTAATCAATTATATGAAGATTTGGGACTCCCACAAGCTGCTAAACAAACGCAGGTGATTGCAGATATGTGTCAAGTTGAGCTGAAGTTTCAACACCCACAATTACCACAGTATGCCACGCCCAACCAAGTGTCGGCCCAAGTTTATTTAAAACAACAGTGTGAGGCTGGTCTTCAAACCCGGCTACGGGACAATCACATCTCTGATGCTATGCCTTATCAAGACCGCTTGCAGCATGAGCTTGAGGTGATTGACCGAATGGGGTTCAATGATTATTTCCTGATCGTTTGGGACGTTATGCAGTTCACGAAGCGTGCTGACATCACAACCGGCCCCGGACGCGGATCGGCTGCCGGCTCACTCGTTGCATATTGTCTGGGTATCACGGACGTTGATCCCTTACGCTATAACTTACTGTTTGAACGATTCTTAAACGAAGAACGGGCCCAGATGCCAGATATCGACTTGGATATTCCGGATAATCGACGCGAAGAAGTGCTGGAATATGTTCACCAAACATATGGACATGAACGAGTTGGCCAAATTATCACTTTTGGCACATTAGCCACCAAGCAGGCACTTAGAGACGTAGGTCGGGTGTTTGGCCTGCGACCGTACGAGTTAAATGAGTGGAGTAAAACCATTCCCAATGTGTTACACATTACGCTCAAAGAGGCATACGATCAGTCACAACCATTGCGTAATCTGGTGGCGGATGCCTCTTTAAACCAGTTACTTTTTGAAACTGCTTCGAAGCTGGAAGGTTTACCAAGACATTATTCTACCCACGCTGCTGGGATTGTCTTAAGTGATCAACCACTGACACAAATCGTCCCAGTTCAAAATGGGTCAGAGGCCATGTTAATGACGCAATACACCAAGGACTACGTTGAACAGGTCGGTTTGTTGAAGATGGATTTTTTGGGCCTTCGAAATCTCAGTTTATTGGCCGCAGCATTAAAGTACGTGCGGGTGCAAACCGGCCAGCCATTGGCAATTAGTCAAATTGATTTAAACGATCCTCAAACACTAGCTTTGTTTCAACAGGGTGATACGAACGGGGTCTTTCAGTTTGAATCAGCTGGTATCAAAAACGTGCTTCGTCGGTTAAAGCCAGATTCATTTGAACTCGTGGCGGCCGTCAATGCGTTGTATCGGCCAGGACCAATGGAAAATATTGATCACTTTATTAAACGGCGATTTGGTCAGGAACCAATCAGCTATCCAGATGCGTCGCTGAAGACGATTTTAGCACCGACGTACGGTATTATTGTTTACCAGGAGCAAGTGATGCAGGTAGCCTCGGTGATGGGGGGCTTTAGTCTTGGTCAAGCCGACTTACTAAGACGGGCAATGAGTAAGAAGAAGCGGGCCACAATGGACGCCATGCAAAAACGGTTTATTGAGGGCGCCACAAAGAAGGGGTACAACCAAGAGGTGGCCATGAAAACCTTTGATTATATTGACCGGTTTGCCAACTATGGGTTTAACCGTTCTCACGCGGTTGCTTACAGTAAAATGGCGTTTGAGCTGGCTTATTTGAAAACCCATTATCCGGCGGCTTTTTTTACCGCCTTGCTAAACTCGGTACTCAACAACGGTACCAAGACGAAGCTTTACTTAATGGAAGCCAAACGTCATCAGGTTCGGATTCTTCCGCCAGATATTAATGCCAGCGGCGCCTATTTCAAACTTGATCACAACCAGATTCGGTTCGGCCTTGCCTCAATCAAGGGCATGCGTCGCGATCTGCTACAAAGTATTTTGAATGAACGACAAGCCAATGGGCCGTTCAAGTCACTTCATCAGTTTTTGGTACGACTTGATGCCAAATGGTTAAAAGTTGATTTAATTGAAGGCCTGATTTACGCGGGGGCGTTCGACCAGTTTGGCTACAATCGTGCTGAGCTGGTGGCGAGTTTACCCGAATTTGTCAGCAGTGTGGAACTTAGTGGCAGTAGTTTAGATTTGTTTGAAACGCTGGCGCCCAAAATTAATCACGTGCCGGATTTTGATTTAAACCAGCGACTTGAAAAGGAAAACGAATACTTAGGTGCCTACTTATCCGGTCATCCAGTTGAACAGTATGCGAAATTAGCTCAGCAACGTCACGCAGTGTCAGTTGGTGATTTAGTCGTAGACCAAACGGTAACCGTGGTTGTTTACGTCACTAAAATTCGGACGATTCGAACTAAACGTGGCGATCAAATGGCCTTTTTAACCGCTAATGATCTCACGGGAGAACTCAGTATTACCGTTTTTCCTAATACTTATCGGCAAATCATGACCTGGTTGCAGCCGGAACAAGTCATTGTCGTCTCTGGTAAAACTGAAATGAACCGTGGCAGTGTTCAAGTAGTTGCCCAAGCCATTCAACAAGCAGAGCGGTTATCACAATCAACACCGACAACCCCCAATGACCAACCCACCAATCAGGCTAAGTGGTTCTTAAGGGTCACCCCTGATTATGACATGGAGACCTTGATGCCCAAGCTGCTTGACTTTTTGACTGCGCATCGAGGAACTAATCCAGTCATTTTGTTTCAGGTGAGTGATGATAGTAAACGGATGCTGAGTCAACGTTATTGGTTGCCAGCCGATGAGCAATTGGTCCAGCCATTAGAAGAAATTTTAGGACAGCATAACGTTGTTTTACAAAGTTAGGGATTGGTTTCATTAAAAATTAACGAGATAAAAGGGCATGAAAACGCTTTTATATCAGAAAAGAGCGGAATTTAAGAAATCCAAGCAGACAATAATTTTGAAAAGTGATAGAATAGCTATCGGAATCCAAAATGGCCTGATATTGATGTGTGAATCATCACAAACTGATGAAACAATCAATTGGTCTAAAACTCAAAGGAGAGATTTTTCTTATGAAGAAAACCAAGATCGTAAGTACACTTGGTCCTGCAAGTACCGATGTCGATACAATTGTTAAGTTAATTGAGGCCGGCGCTAACATTTTCCGGTTTAACTTCTCTCATGGTGATCATGAAGAACACCTTGGTCGTTTAAACAACGTCCATGAAGCAGAAAAGATTACTGGCAAGACTGTTGGTATCATGCTTGATACTAAGGGTGCCGAAATCCGGACGACTGTTCAAAAGGACGGCAAGATCCAATACCGTACTGGCGACAAGCTTCGCATTTCAATGGATGAATCCTTAGAAGGTACTAAGGAAAAGATCGCGGTCACTTATCCAGGCTTATTCGACGACGTTCACGTTGGCGGCCACGTTTTATTTGATGATGGTTTGCTTGACATGGTTGTTGAAGAAAAAGACGATGCCAACAAGGAATTAGTTGGTACCATGCAAAACGATGGTTTGCTTGGTTCACGTAAAGGTGTTAACGCACCTGGCGTTTCAATCAACTTACCAGGGATCACTGAAAAGGATGCTTCAGATATTCGTTTTGGTTTGGATCACGAAATTAACTTCATTGCGGCTTCATTCGTTCGTAAGCCACAAGACGTTATGGATATTCGTGAATTATTGGAAGAAAAGCACATGGAACACGTCCAAATCTTCCCTAAGATTGAATCACAAGAAGGTATCAACAACTTTGATGATATCATCAAAGTTTCAGATGGTTTGATGGTTGCTCGTGGTGACATGGGTGTCGAAATTCCTACTGAAAACGTGCCTTTGGTTCAAAAGAGCTTGATCCGCAAGTGTAACGTTTTAGGCAAGCCAGTGATCACTGCTACCCAAATGTTAGACTCAATGCAAGAAAACCCACGTCCTACTCGTGCCGAGGCATCTGACGTTGCCAACGCTGTCTTTGATGGTACTGACGCAACGATGCTTTCTGGTGAAAGTGCTAATGGTGAATACCCTGTTGAAGCCGTTGCTACTATGAACCGGATCGACATCAAGGCTGAAAACGCCTTGAAAGACTTTGGTACTGACCACATGGACTTAAACGGTGGCGACGTGACTGAATCAATTGGTGCTTCCGTTGCTCGTGTTGCCAAGAGCCTTGGCATCAAGACCATCGTTGCAGCTACTGAATCAGGTTACACTGCTAAGATGATCAGCAAGTACCGTCCAGACGCAGACATTTTGGCCGTTACATTTGATGACCGTACTCGTCGTGGTTTGATGGTTAACTGGGGTGTTTACCCAATCGTTGCCGAAAAGCCAGCTAACACTGACGAAATGTTTGACTTAGCTGCAGCTAAGGCCGTTGAAACTGGCTTAGCCAAGGAAGGCGACTTGATCTTGATCACTGCCGGTGTTCCCGTTGGCGAACGCGGTACGACGAACTTGATGAAAGTTCAATTGATCGGTTCAAAGTTAGTTCGCGGCCAAGGCGTTGGCGATGACACTGTTATCGGTAAGGCTGTCGTAGCTAACAATGCTGACGAAGCTAACAGCAAGACGACTGAAGGCAGCGTATTGGTTACTAAGAACACTGACAAAGACTATTTGCCAGCTATCGAAAAGGCCAGTGCCATCATCGTTGAAAACGGTGGCTTAACTTCACATGCGGCCGTTGTTGGTATCTCAATGGGGATTCCAGTTATCGTTGGTGCTGAAGGCGCTACTGATAAGATTTCTGACGGTGAATTGATCACTGTTGATTCTCGTCGTGGTGTTGTTTACCACGGTGCTTCAAACGCACTTTAAGCTTAAGTGAATGTCAAAAAGTCCGACTTTGGTCGGGCTTTTTTATTTTGCGGTGCATTCTTATTAGTGTCCCAATCATGATAAGTGACGGTAGTACTAAAATGACACCATATTTGTCGGCTACTGGGCTTCCCAAGCTAAGGTCATCTGTGCGATAATAGCAGATGTATCGGCAAATGGCCGGCAAGTCGTCACTTTGACTGACTTGTGGAAAACGAACGGGGAATAAAATAATATGAATGATGAATTACTTACTTTACTTGGCCGAGTCATCAGCGGTGAGGTTTCTGATGAAAACGACAAGGAATACTTTGTTTCAGTGAATGGGTTAACGTTTCGGTTAGCCAAAGCAGAGATTCAAAAACCACTCAAAATTGGGAGTCATTTTAAGGGTTATGCCTACGAAAATGAACAACACCAATTACAAATCACCCGAGATGTGCCCAAAGTTCAAGTTGATCACTATGGGTTTGGTGAAGTGGTCCGCGTGCAGCATGGGTTGGGCGTGTTTGTCAACATTGGCCTGCCAAATAAGGACATTGTCGTGTCACTGGATGATTTGCCTGAAATGGCCTCATTATGGCCGCAACGTGGCGATCGGTTAATGTTAGCGATTAAAATTGATAAGAAGGGCCGGATGTGGGGCGACTTAGCTGACGAAATGCTCTATCGGGTAATTGCGCAACCAGTGACCGGCAAGTTGACTAACCATGACGTTGTGGCCACTGCCTATCGATTAAAATTGGCCGGGACCATGGTGATGACGAGCGACTATCAACTTGGCTTCATTCATCCGTCCGAACGAGATGAAGAGCCACGTTTAGGTCAACAGTTAAACGCCCGGGTCATTAGCCAGTATCCTGATGGCACCCTGAAGTTGTCGTTACGGCCACGCGCTTACGAAGCAATCAGCGATGACGCTTTGATGCTATTAGCGACCCTTCAACACGCACCAGAGGGGCGTATTAACTATACCGATAAAAGTGATCCAGAAGATATCAAGGCTTACTTTGGCATTAGTAAGGGGCAGTTTAAACGTGCAGTTGGCCATTTGATGAAGGTCAGATTTGCTGAACAGCACGATGGTTATCTCTGGTTAACCGAAGCGGGACGTGACCATGATGGACGAACAAATTGAGGATTACCTGCATAATTTAAAAATTGAGCGTGGTTTAGCGCCCAATACAATTGCAGCTTACCGACAGGACCTAGAGGCGTTTAAGCAATTTTTAGGTCAACAACGGGTCACCACTTTCGCTGAAGTTGACCAATTAACCATTTTAAATTATTTGAAGTCACTCCAAACAGCTGGTAAAGCTCGCAATAGCGTTACTCGAACCGTTTCAACGCTGCGCCGTTTTTTCCGTTATTTGGTTCAACAAGAGGAACTCACAGTTGATCCGATGGCTGAAGTTCGGGCACCAAAACACGCCCGCACGCTGCCCGCAGTTTTGACGGTTGATGAAGTAAACGCCCTGCTTGAAGCGCCAGATACGTCGAACAAATACGGTATCCGGGATCGGGCCATTTTAGAGGTCATGTACGCGACTGGGTTACGTGTCAGCGAACTCGTTCACCTGAAATTGGGTGAATTGCACCTCGAAATGGGCCTGATTCAAACAGTTGGTAAGGGCAATAAAGAACGAATTATCCCAATCGGCGACGTCGCGATTAGCTGGATTGACCGTTATCTAACCCAAAGTCGGCCGCTATTGCTTAAGCAACGCACATCACCATACCTGTTTTTGAATGCCCATGGCAGTGGTCTCAGTCGTCAAAGCATCTGGCAAAAAATTCAGGGTTATGTGAGTTTAGCCGGTATCAAAAAACACGTGACGCCACATACTTTGCGGCATTCGTTTGCAACCCACATATTAGAAAACGGCGCGGATCTACGAATTGTCCAAGAATTACTCGGACATTCCGATATCTCGACCACCCAAATTTATACGCACATTTCAAAGAAGCGCTTAGCCGAGGTTTACCAACGGACACATCCACGCGCGTAAGTTTTCAAGGAGGCGACAAGTTGTTACTCAAGTACCGAACAGATTATGAAAAAGTGGCAATGGGATTGCTCTCCTTTGTGCCGGCACTTAAAAAAATCGATCGCTTGCAAGCTGAACTGCAGTGGTATCAGGATAGTGAGGCTCGCCAGCTACTTTTGTGGAAGGATCTCAACCAAGATTTTTCAGGCATTATTGGGGTTGAATTACGACCGGATTTTGCTATTGTTCGTTTGATTGCGCTCACGCCAGCGGTTCGGGATGCCAACCAAACCTCAACGATGCTAGATGAACTAGCGGACATGTATCCTGATCAACGATTGATGGGGACGCTTGAGACGACCAAAGTGATTGCAAAGTGGGAGGCTAGTCATGAGTGATCAGCCGGTGATCCACATTCAAAACTTTGAAGGGCCACTTGATTTGCTGCTTCATTTGATCAAGTCATCGTCAATTGATATTTACGATATTCCAATCGTTGCCATTACTGACCAGTACATGACAGCGTTACGTTCAATGCAGGACCACCAATTGGACGTTGCCGGCGAGTACTTCGTGATGGCGGCAACCCTCATGAAAATGAAGGCAAAATTGCTCTTACCGGTCACCGATGAACCGGTCGAAGACGATGAAGAACCAACCTTAGAAGAAATGCAAGATCAATTGGTTAACCAACTTATTCAGTATCAACGATATAAGCAGGTGGCGAGCTGGTTTAAGCAACAAGCCATTGCCAGACAAAAATTTTTTACTAGACCTGAAATGACGATTCCGGCAGGTGTTAAACTAGGCAAACTGGCACCAGGGTTGACCACGCAAGATTTGCAGCGGGTTATTTTAGCGTTAACCAGAAGGCGTCATCAACCGGAATTACCGATGCGGTTAATTGAAAGTGAACAGTTCACGGTTAAAATGCAGATGAAAAAAATTCGGTTCAGACTCAGTCAGGTGAGGGTGGCCGTACCGTTTGGTCAATTGTTTGATCAACGGCCCAATAAAGAAGAGCTGGTGACGACGTTTTTAGCGCTGCTAGAAATGACCAAGCAGCATGAAGTTGCGCTTGATCAGCCTAACCGGGTGGTGCCCATCACGGTTAAACCAGCGAAGTTGGGGGAAAATGATGAGTAAAATGCAACAACTCGAAGCCCTACTGTTTGTGAGTGGCGAAACGGGTTTAACAATTAAAGAATTGGCCAGCTTAACGGGGTCACTTGTACCAGCCGTGAATCAGACTTTGGCTAAATTAAATGAAAAGTACCAATCTGACCCTGATTGTGCTTTAGTGATTTTAAAAAGTAGTGAGACGGTGAGGTTAGCAACCAAAGAAACGTTGGCACAATTAGTCAGTCAATATTTTGAGGCACCCAGCTCAACCGGGTTATCTCAAGCTTCGCTAGAGGTTTTGGCGATTATTGCGTATAATCAACCTATTACGAGAATCGAAATTGATGAGATTCGTGGCGTCCAAAGTTCAGCAACCTTGAACAAACTATTGCTGCGCCAATTGATTACCGAGGCAGGTCGACGTAAGGGACCGGGCCGGCCAAAACTGTATCAGACAACGGACTACTTTACTGATTACTTTGGTCTGGATAATATTGACCAATTACCACCATTGCCAGAGGCGAAAACAACTGCCGATGATCAGGCTAATGGGGATTTATTTTTAAAACGCTTCAACGAACAATTTAATGTGGAGGACAATTAATGGAACGATTACAAAAGGTAATGGCTCACGCAGGTGTTGCATCACGGCGGGGTGCCGAAAAACTGATTACGACCGGACACGTGAAGGTCAACGGTCAAACGGTGACAGAGCTTGGCGTAAAGGTTGGTAAACATGATTCAGTGATGGTTGATGAGATGCCCATTCAAACCGAAATGCCAGTTTATATTTTGATGAATAAGCCACGCCAAGTCGTCTCCACTGTGCACGACGATAAACACCGTAAAACGGTCATTGACTTACTTGATAATGAAATCCGAGAACGGGTCTATCCAGTTGGTCGCTTGGATTACGATACAACGGGCTTGTTGTTGTTGACTAACGACGGTGCCCTAGCAAATCAGTTGACCCATCCTAAGTATGAGGTTGAAAAAACCTATATTGCTAAAGTACAGGGGATTCCGACCAACGATGAGTTAAAACAGTTACGCAAGGGCGTTAAGGTCGAAGGCAAACTCACGGCACCTGCTAAATCGAAGCTTGTTTCCAGTGATCAGGCGAAAAAGACGGCCATTGTATCACTGACCATTCATGAAGGAAAGAATCACCAAGTTAAAAAGATGTTGCAGGCCATTGGCCACCCAGTGATGAAGCTAAAACGGGAGAATTACGCCTTTTTGACTTTGAAGGGCGTTCAACCAGGTGAATTTCGTGATTTAAATCCGGAAGAAGTCAAGCAACTCAAAAAACTAGTGTCACTTGATTAGTTTGATTCAGATAGTCAAAGTTTTCGGGAATTATACAATTTGCTTGCTTTTTAACGTAATTTCTCGTACAATGACTTTGTAAAATAAATAACATGGTTCATCTTCAGGGCAGGGTGCAATTCCCGACCGGCGGTAATAGTCCGCGACCTACTCTTCGGGGTAGCTGATTCGGTGCAATTCCGAAACCGACAGTAAAGTCTGGTATAAAGAAGATTATTAGGTAACGCAATTAATGTGTGCCGAATTGATTTTCCCCTTGGAGAAGTCAATTCGGCTTTTTGTTTGCGCTTTCATTGAAGATGACCAGGTTCGGGAGGAAATTCTGATGGAACACAGTCAACCGTTTAGTATTCGCCAGGTCGTAATCATGTCGTTGTTCGCTGGTATTTCATTTTTACTCTATTTCGTATCATTTCCGATACTGCCATTCATTTCGTATATGAAGGTCGATTTTTCGGATATTCCGATTTTACTGGGGATGATCATGTTCGGCCCCGTTGGTGGGATGTTGATTGCAGCAATCAAAGGCCTACTGTATTGGTTGCTGACCGGTGTGGATGTAGCGAATTTGATTGGCATCGTGGCCAACTTCATTGCTTCAGTTAGTTTTATGTTGCCAATCTACCTGGTTTTAAAGCGGTTCACGCAACGCAAGTTAGTGACTCGATTGACATTGGGTGTGATTGCTGGCACCTTGAGCTTATCAGTGGTCATGGCGCTCTTAAATTGGCTAGTATTAATTCCGCTCTATATGGCCGTACTTGGCATGAAGATTACGATGCCACTGGCTCAGATGATCTTGTTTGGGGTTGTTCCTTTCAATTTGATCAAGGGTGTTCTAGTCGGCGCGGTATTTGTACTTGTGACGATGCGCATGCAGCATTTCTTAAAGCAACAATCTGATTTACTTTAAATTTCAGTCAATTTTGCGACGGCCGTCTAGTTTGGACTAGACAGCCGTTTTTCGGTGTGGGAAAATGGTGGCAGACTTTTTAAGGTGGGATGACCGTGCTTGATGCGACACAATTATTAAGGTTTTTATCAGCAAATACCCCGAGACGACTTAGGGTGATTGAAAATGTGTTAGTGGGCAAGCGGTCCGTTTCAACACTTTATTGGGGGATGCGGTATGCCCAACTTGACTGGTTGGGTTATGACAAGCGGTTATCTCGAACTGAAGTTGACCAAGCCGCCCAATCGTTAGTTAACGACAAGCTGGCTGTAATGGCGGATACAAAAGTGAAATTGACGCCAGAGGGTTTAACAACCTTAAACGCCACGTCATTATACCAACCACAGGCCTTATCAGTTCGATTAACCGTTGATATCAGTACGTTTTGGCAGCGTTTTTTATTAGCGATTCAAGTGGTTTCCGAAGCTAGTTTTGAGAATCGGCAGTATTATCCGCTTCAGGTTCCCTGGGCGGTTAAACAAACCATCAAACGCTGGTTTCATCAGTATCGTGAGGCATCGTTAGCCGAACAGTTTCGCACGTTCTTAGAGGCGTTTTTGACGAGTTTGCCCACAACCCAAGCCAACTTTTTGGCTAACCTTTTAGTGGGCCATGTGCAACCAGGAAAAACAATCACCCAGTTAGCACAAACTGCTGAGATGTCTTTAGCTGAAGCGACTTTAATTCAAACCGATTTAGTCTGTCAGCTTGTTCAATTTATCCAACAAGAGCAAGCACCTGTGTTTACCACGCTTTTGGCGGGTTTGGTGAATTCACCGGTTAGTCAAAGTGCCTTACAAACGGTACAGGCTTATAACCAGGGACAGTCGCTTTCAACGATTAGTCAGCGACGACATTTAAAGGATAGTACCGTCAGAGAGCACCTACTGGAAGCCGCAATTTTAGAACCACTTAACGCGTTTGATTATGAACGGACTTTGTCACCAGCACTTCAAACTAAACTCGCTGATATTTTCGATCAGCAATCAATTGATGAGTGGCAGTTTGACCAAGTTGCGCCGTTATCATTAGAATTTTGGCAGTTTCGGTTATACGAGATATTAAGGAGTAAGCAGGATGATCAGTGATTCACAATTCTATCAGGCCTTAAAGCAGACGTTTGGTTTTGAGACATTTCGGCCGGGACAACTGGAGGCGTTAAAAGCACTTGGTGCGGGCAAAGATACCCTTGCCGTTTTGCCGACCGGTGCCGGTAAAACTTTGATTTATGAACTGTACGGTTTTCTAGCTGATCAATTAGTGGTCGTCGTGTCACCCTTGATTTCGTTGATGCAAGATCAAGTCGCTACCCTCAGCGTTCGTGGTGAAAAGCGAGCAGCGGCACTAACATCAATGATGACTTATAACGAAAAGCAAGCCGTATTAGCTCACTTAAATCAATATCGGTTTTTATTTGTTTCGCCAGAGATGTTAAGTCAGTCGGCCGTTTTAACTGCTATTTCACGAGTTCAACTGGGCTTGTTGGTAGTCGATGAAGCCCACTGTATTTCAACTTGGGGACCAGATTTTCGGCCAGAATACTTACTTTTAGGTCAAATTCGACACTTACTGGGTGACCCACTGACGTTAATGGCCACGGCCACTGCGACCGATCACGTCAAGGCTGATATTAAAGCTAAGTTACAGCTGCCAGATGCTGAAGAAATTATTTTACCAGTTGACCGCCAAAATATTTTTTTGGACGTCGAAAAATTTGAGGTGTTGGCCGATAAAGATGAACGACTGGAAACATTAGTCCAGCAACTCAAAAAACCGGGCGTCATTTATTTTTCAAGTAAACAAAAGGCTGATGAGATGGCGGGGTATTTGAACCAAAAAACGACGTGTCATGTGGCTGCCTATCATGCCGATCTTGATTTAGAAACCCGCTTCAAGGTCCAACAACAGTTTATGTTGGGACAACTGGACGTTATCTGTGCTACGAGCGCCTTTGGGATGGGGATTGACAAAAATAACGTCCGGTTTGTGATCCACTATCATCTCCCCGGTGATTTAGAAAGCTATTGGCAAGAAATTGGTCGGGCTGGTCGAGATGGACAACCAAGTATTGCGATTTTACTCTATCAACCTGGCGATGAACAAATTGCTCAGTTTTTGAGTGAAACAACGGTGCCAGAGCCTAACGAAATTGACTACTATTATCACCAAAAGGCGCCATTAGCCGCGCCAGATAATAAGGCAAATTTGATTTGGTTTTACCGCAATCATCACGTTAGTCTTGAGCGGGTGTTAGCCGGCTTTGAAAAGCGGCGTGAGCAGCGGTTCCGGGCACTCCAGAAGATGTTGGCGTACGTCCGAATTAGCAGTTGTCGTCGAGAATTTATCCGGTCGTATTTTGACCAAACTGATTCAGAAAAGCCAACGCATTGTTGTGATAATGACGAACAGCTTGATATTTCGGCATTGGGTCTAGAGGCGTCAGACAATGAGCGTGTTCAACTGGCGTCCACAGATTGGCAATCAATCGTGACGCAGCTGTTTGCGCATTAGCTTATTAAAAAAGTGCCCACACTGTTGCTAGCTATGGTACAATTCGTAATGAAAGTTTTTTAGGAGGTTAAGCGATGGATCCAAAAAAAGATGACCACTCATCCGGAACGAAACCTTGGGATCAGTCGTTTGCGGACGATCGTGATTCTCAAGGAAATTTGTCGCGTACAAAACGACACCGCCAAAGTCATAATAATCGATTAATCACGATTATCTTAGTTGCAATTATTATTTTAATCGCCGTCGGATCACTGATTTATGGCTTAGCACGTCAAAGTGCGATGAACAAACCAGATAACTCAATGGCAGTTTCAAGTGAACAAACTAGCCAATCGAGTTCGACTCACCGAAAGAAGGCTGAAAAATCAGCTTCACAACAAGCGGCTTCGTCGTCAAAAAAGGCAGCGGCATCCTCAAGCAAAGCACAAGCTGCTAGTCAATCAGCAGCTAAAGCGAGTTCTAAGGAGGCCGCTAGTTCGACTGCGGCAAAAACTACCAGCTCGACTTATTCGAGCAGTCAAGCTCAAACTAGTAGTGAAGCAAGCTCAAGTTCAACGACTTCTAGCAGTACCAAGAGCTCGACTGGTTCTAAGTATGCCACGGTTGGCCAGGGACAAGGTTTATACCGAGTTGCAGTCAATAATGGTATTTCGGTTGAAAAACTGAAAGAGTTAAACGGATTAACTGGCAACGCAACGCTCAGTCCAGGTCAAAAACTACGCGTTAAATAAGGTTACAGGTGGAAAAGTATGTCAAAAAAAGAACTACAAGTTGCAATTGACGGTCCTGCTTCTGCAGGAAAAAGTACTGTTGCCAAAAAAATTGCCCGTCGATTTGCGTATATTTATTGTGATACCGGGGCAATGTATCGAACGGTTACCTTAAAGGCAATGCAAACTGGCGTCGCTTTGGATGATGCCCAAGCATTGGCCAAGATGTTAGCCAAAACAGATATTACCTTTAAACCCGGAGATCCCGAACAATTAGTTTTTCTTGATGGTCAAGAAGTGACCATGGCAATTCGGCAACCAGATGTGACCAATAACGTCTCAACGGTGGCTGCTCAAGGCACTGTTAGAGCCGATTTAACTGAGCGTCAACGGGTGATTGCAGACGCTGGCGGCATCGTGATGGATGGCCGAGATATCGGAACTTCTGTTTTACCACACGCCGAAGTTAAAATTTTTTTGGTGGCTAGCGTTGAAGAACGCGCGCAACGCCGATTCAAGGACAATGCAGAAAAGGGGATCCACACGCCAATTGACGTTTTGCGAGACGAGATTGAGACCCGGGACCATAAGGATTCAACTCGGGCAATCTCACCCCTTACTCAGGCGGCTGATGCAGTCCGTTTGGATACAACATCGTTGTCAATTGACGAAGTTGTTGATAAGATTAGTGTAATAATTGAACAAAAACGACAAGAATTCGAATAAAAGTACGTCATGGTACTGGTAATATTGGCGATTTTCGGATAAAATATATATTAGAGTTGTCGCAAGGAGGAAAAGTTCGTATGAGTGAAAACAATAGTGAGAACAACGATTTATTAAATGCTTTAAACAGCATTGAGACGGTTAATGTTGGTGACGTAGTCAAAGGTGAAATTTTGGCCATTGATGACGACAAGCAAGCAATCGTTGGTATCGAAGGTACTGGTATCGAAGGTGTGGTACCACAAAAGGAACTTTCAACAAAGCCAGTTTCTGATATTAATGACATTGTCAAGGTTGGAGACACCCTTGATTTAGTTGTTATTTCAAAGATTGGTAATGATAAAGAGGGCGGCAGCTACTTGTTATCTGTTCGTCGTCTGGAAGCCCGTAAAGTTTGGGACGAGATTCAAAAGAAGTTCGAAGCCGGTGAAAACATCGAAGCCCCTGTTACCCAAGTGGTTAAGGGTGGGTTAGTTGTTGATGCTGGTGTTCGTGGCTTCGTTCCAGCTTCGATGATCAGTGATCACTTCGTTGAAGATTTGAACCAATTCAAGGGTCAAACTTTAACCTTTAAGATTATTGAAATTGAACCAAGCGAAAACCGCTTAATCTTGTCACACCGTGCTTTAGTTGAACAAGAAAAAGCTGCTAAGCGCGAAGAAATCATGAGCACGATCCAAGCTGGCGATACCATTGAAGGTAAAGTTGCTCGTTTGACTAACTTCGGTGCCTTCGTTGACCTTGGTGGTGTTGATGGGTTGGTTCACGTTTCTGAAATTGCTTACGAACGTGTTGAAAAACCAGCTGACGTTTTGAAGGTTGGCCAAGATGTGAAGGTTAAGGTCCTTTCCGTTGATCCAGAACGTGATCGGATTTCACTTTCAATTAAGCAAACTTTGCCAGAACCATGGGATGATATTGAAGAAAAGGCTCCAGAAGGTGCCGTACTTGAAGGAACTGTTAAGCGTTTGACTAGCTTTGGTGCCTTTGTTGAAGTCTTCCCTGGTGTTGAAGGGTTAGTTCACATTTCACAAATCGCCCATGAACATATCGCGACACCTAACGACGTGCTTTCAACTGGTGAAAAGGTTCAAGTTAAAGTGCTTGAAGTTCACCCAGATGCACACCGTTTGGCACTTTCAATCAAAGCGTTGAAGGAAAAGCCTGCTGGTAGTGATGATCAACCAAAGCCTCGTGCACCTAAGAAGTCATCTGCTCCAGTTCAAATGTCAACTGACGATGATGATGCCGGCTTTACGTTAGGTGATCTGATTGGTGACCAATTAAAGGGTGCCCAAGGTTCAGATCAAGACTAATTTACGTAACAGCTAACAACCGAAATTTGCTTTAACATAAAAAGTCATTTTGGAGCGGAATGCCGGTTCAAAATGACTTTTTTATTGCGATATTAGGTTTAATGAAGATAACTTATGAAAAGAGGGATGCCAAATGAGTATGCCAAGTATTGCCATTGTTGGTCGACCAAACGTTGGGAAATCAACCATTTTTAATCGTATTGCCGGTGATCGAATCTCAATTGTTGAAGATACGCCAGGTGTAACGCGAGACCGGATATACGCCCATGGTGAATGGCTAGGGACAAACTTTAGTTTGATTGATACCGGTGGGATCGATATGGGTGACGAACCCTTCTTAAAACAAATTACCCAACAAGCAGAAGTGGCCATTGATGAGGCTGACGTGATCGTTTTTGTAGTCAGTGTCAAAGAAGGCGTCACTGATGCTGATGAAAAAGTCGCTCAGATTCTGTACCGAGCAAACAAGCCAGTTGTGCTGGCAGTTAATAAAGCTGATAACCCAGAATTACGGCAACAAATCTATGACTTTTATGCGTTAGGCTTCGGCGATCCATACCCGATTTCAGGGTCACATGGTCTTGGTTTAGGTGATTTATTAGATGCCGTTATTAAGGCGTTTCCTGACACAGAGGGCGTTGTTGACGATGATAGCATTCGCTTTAGCTTGATTGGTCGGCCTAACGTTGGTAAGTCATCGTTGGTTAACGCGATGCTTGGTGAGGATCGGGTGATCGTCTCAGACATTGCAGGCACAACTCGTGATGCGATTGATACTAAATTCGTAGCTGACGGCACCGAGTATACTATGGTGGATACCGCTGGGATTCGAAAGCGGGGCAAGGTCTACGAAAACACCGAGCGATATAGTGTGATGCGCGCAATGAAGGCCATCGATAATTCCGACGTTGTCTTGTTTGTGTTAAACGCCGAAGAAGGAATTCGTGAACAAGATAAGCGGGTTGCTGGATACGCCCATGAAGCGGGCCGTGGCATTATCATTGTAGTGAATAAGTGGGATACACTTAAGAAAAACAACCAAACGTTGCACGATTTTGAAATTCACGTTCGTGAAGAATTTCAATATCTAGCCTATGCGCCAATTGTTTTTGTCTCAGCCAAAACCCATCAACGACTCGGTGAACTACCTGCTATGATTAAGACCGTAGCAGGTAATCACGCTAAGCGGGTACAATCTTCAACCTTAAATGACGTGATTATGGACGCAATTGCGATGAATCCAACACCGAATGACAACGGCAAACGGTTACGGGTTTACTTTGCCACTCAAGTTGCGATTCAACCACCGACCTTTGTGCTCTTTGTGAATGATCCGGATTTAATGCATTTTTCATATGAGCGATACTTGGAAAATCAAATCCGTGAACACTTCGATTTCACCGGGACACCGATCCACATTATCGAACGTCACCGAAAGTGAGTTAACCCGCTACAAGCCGGGCGTTGCGCCATTTTTTCAGCTTTATACGTGAAAAATGCCATTTTTGCGATAATATTCGACTCAAAACGGCAAAAAACCTTGCTATGAAAGGCTTTGTGTGCTATCTTGGATACAGAAATGATGCGGAATCCCGTTATTATTTCAATAGTCAGATTGACTTGTCGATCGACTAGATGAGATGAACGTGTACTCATCATAATTTTTCCAAGGAGGCGAATCATTCATGGCAAACAAAGCACAACTCGTTAACGATGTCGCTGCTGCAACCGGCTTAACTAAGAAGGATGCAACTGCAGCAGTTGATGCAGTATTTGACTCTGTTCAAGCAACTTTAGCTAAAGGCGAAAAGGTTCAATTAATCGGCTTTGGTAACTTCGAAGTGCGCGAACGTGCAGCTCGTAAGGGCCGTAACCCACAAACGGGTGACGAAATTCAAATTCCTGCAAGCAAAGTACCAGCATTCAAGCCTGGTAAAGCTTTAAAGGATGCTGTTAAATAGGACAACTATTTAGTTGCATTGAGCGTCAGTAGATTATTCTACTGGCGTTTTTTTGTACCAGAAATAAGCGTGAGCGAGAACTGTACGCCATTTATTGATCGACGAGTGGCAGGTGTTAGACCAGCTTGCTTGGCGAACGCGGCCACAAGTGCTATGATAGATTGTCAAACATTACGGGAGGTATTCGATGAGTTATTCAAAACAAGCCCTCGACCACTTAGAGCGCGGTCAACTAGATGAATTTAAAAAAACTTATGCCAGTGCATTACGGCATGACGATGATGACACATTATACAGTTTAGCTGAAGAGTTATACACCTTAGGCTTTTTAAACCAAGCACGTCGGATTTATGAGAAATTGCTAGAACGTTACCCAGAAGAGGATGATCTGCGGGTCAATTTAGCCGATATTTTAATTGAAGATGATCACAACGATCAGGCTTTAGACTATTTGAACCAAGTTACACCTGACTCTCCTGCCTACGTTCGGTCATTAATGGTAGCTGCAGATCTCTATCAAACACAAGAACTGTTTGAAGTAAGTGAACAAAAATTACTTGAGGCGCAGCGGTTAGCCCCCGATGAACCAGCCATTAGTTTTGCGTTGGCAGAACTGTACTTTACCATGCGTGAATTCAAGCGGGCCATTCCGCTTTATCTTGACCTGATTAAAGAAGGAACCCCTGCGTTCAGTGGCGTCAACTTAGTCGAACGAATTGGGGTGGCCTACGCCAACGCGGGCCGTTTTGAACAGGCCATTGGGTATCTGAAACAGATTCACTCAGGCGATATGACCCCAGATGTTAAATTTGAAACAGGGTTTACGTATCTCCAACTTAAAGAATACAAATCAGCCATTGCGTTACTGACTGAGCTTCAGGAAACCGATCCGCAATATACAAGTCTTTATCCTTATTTAGGCCAAGCGTTGGTTGCGGAAAATCGGCTTGACGACGCCCTCAAAATCCTGCAAGAAGGGTTGGGGGTAGATCAGTACAATGAGAAACTTTGGTCTTACGCGGCTGATATCGCAGCGAGATTAAAGGATGAAGAACTGACTGAGACTTACTTAAAGCGTGGTCATGACCTCGATAACGATGATTTAGATATCGTCATTAAACTCTCCAATCTATATGTGAAACAGGAACGGTATGATGAAATCGTGGCCTTTTTAGCACCATACGTGCAGGCCGATAACGTTGACCCTCAGTTATACTGGAATTTAGCAGTGGCATACGCGCACTTGGAGCAATTTGACGAGGCGACTCGTTTTTACCAGGCAGCCATGCCATACTTCATGGATCAAACGGCGTTCTTAAAACCGGCCATTTACTTCTTCAGGGAAATGGGCCAGCGCGATGAAATGTTGACACTATTACGAGCCTACGTTAAATTGGTGCCAGATGATGCGGAAATGGCGTTGATGCTTGAAGCAGAAGACGAAGACGATTATTAGGATGAATTAAGCTGAGTCAGTCCAGAAAGGGGCTGACTTTTTTGATTTTGAACTTAAGTACAATAAAAAGTTACTTTAACTTAAAGCATAAAAAAATAAAAACACGCCTCAACGAGCGTGTTTAAAAAACGAGTTACGTGAGGGGCGCTCATAAGTGAACCCTTCTCCAATAGCCTCGTTCACGTCAAAAATCGTCATAAAAGCACTCTGATCCAGCTCACTCACAATCATTTGTAAGTCGTGCAGTTCACTTGGGCTAACCACGATATATAAGACTGGCCGGTCTTGATGGGAATAACCACCTTCGCCATGAAGAATACTGACACCACGCTGCATTTCGGTCATCACTTCATCAACAATTGCTTGGGTTTCGGTACTAACAATCAGGACCCCCTTGGCAGCATATGTGCCACTCAAAATGAAGTTGACCAGTCTTGAGAAAACGTATGCACACAGTAAGGTATATGCCATGTGACGAATATCAATGTAGATTAGTGACGCAAATAAAACAACGATATCTAACCAAAGTAGCGTCTGTCCCATCGGAACGCCACGGAAACGTTCAAAGATGCGGGCGATAATATCTGTTCCACCAGTGGTGCCACCAAAACGATAGAGTAGCCCACTACCCGCGCCACCGGTAATACCAGCAGCCATCGCTGATAAAAAGAGATCGTGATGAAGATCAATGGCCATGGGAACCCGTTGCCATATCCAAAGGAAGGCAGAAAGCATCACCGTACCATAGAGGGTATAAATGATTGCCCGCCGTCCCAAGAAACGATAACCGATCCAAATCAAAGGAATATTGATGATGATGGTCGAATAGGCTGGATCAATATGAAATAGGGCACGCAGAATTAGGGTCACCCCACTAATACCACCATCAGCAAGTTGATTGGCAATGTTGAACATGACTAACGCAAAGGCATAAGTTGCACAACCAATTGTAATCATGAATAAATCCAAAACACGGACCTGTTCTTCTTTTTTTGTCGTCACCTTGATTCCCCCTTCCACTGTGCAATTGTGTGTAATATTCATTTTTTATTCGTTTCCATCATAGCATACTTTCACCTTCGGACAGTTGGTTCAAGTGACTTTATCTGTTAAACTGAATAAGACTTTGAAATCTAAAAAAAGGGCCGATTTTAATGAGAATTGAAACATTACCAGATGAATTTATTCAAGCACAACCGATTATTGATACCATTGAGGCCGCTGGTTACGAGGCCTACTATGTTGGTGGCTCGGTCCGTGACACGTTACTCGGGTTACCAATTCATGATGTTGATATTGCCACCAGTGCGTACCCGGAGGAGGTAAAAGCTCTCTTCAAGCGAACGGTGGATACGGGAATCGAGCATGGTACCGTGATGATACTAGATCATGGCCAGGGGTATGAAACTACGACGTTTCGAACTGAGTCAGGCTACCAAGACTACCGTCGACCAGATTCTGTCCAGTTTGTTCGGTCGTTAAAAGAAGATCTCAACCGACGCGATTTTACGATTAATGCGCTAGCACTTAAAACTGACGGGACGATCATTGACTATTTCGATGGCTTAAACGATTTGAAAGCGAAGCGAATTAAGGCAGTCGGTAATCCTGAAACTCGGTTTAATGAAGATGCCTTACGAATGATGCGTGCCGTGCGGTTTGCTAGCCAGTTAGACTTTACGATTGACCCAGAAACCATCGACGGCATTACACACCATGGCCAACTGTTAACCAAGATTGCGGTGGAGCGCATTCACGTGGAGTTCGTCAAGTTACTACTTGGTCAATGGCCTAGTCGTGGTCTTGACGTCTTCTTGTCGACTGGTTTATACCAGTACTGTCCAGATTTTGCTGACTATGAGGCACCACTTATTGAACTGGCCAAGCAATTAAAGGTCGGGATGAGCAATGAAACTGCGGTTTGGGCTTTGTTAGCAACTACTTTTAAATTGAACACGAACCAAGTTGCGTCGTTGTTAAAACATTGGAAATCCGCTAATCAGATGATTACCGATACGCAAGTGGTCGTGCGTGCAATTCAAGCAATTACAACTAATCAGGTTAATGCTTGGTGCTTATACCAAACCGGTCGGGAACGCTTGGCCATTGCAAACGAAGTAGCTACCGCGTTATCGCTGTCTGAGATAACAACAAAGGAACTGCAAGCGCGTTATGATCAATTACCAATTCAATCTAAACGGGCGCTCAGCATTTCGGGACAAGACCTCATGCAAGCTGGTGTGCAACCTGGACCTGGTTTGGGTCGGGGGTTAACTTATCTTGAACATCAAGTGGTTAATGGGTTACTGACCAATCAAACGGAAGTATTAATTAAAGCGGCTATTCACTATTTAAACGAGGAAGCGTGACAAGATGCAGACATTAAGAGCAGAAGGGTTGACCCGGACTTATGGCGAAAAAACGCTGTTTGAACAGGTTGATTTTATTATCAATGAAAACGACCGGATTGGGCTAATTGGTACGAATGGGAGTGGCAAAACGTCGCTACTCAATACGCTAGCAGGGTTAGCACAATATTCGGGTGATATTATTACACCAAATGATTATTCAATTGCGTATTTAAAACAAGAACCAGAGTTTAATGACGAGCAAACAGTGATGGATGCCGTATTTTCAGGTACTCAAAAAGTCTTTCGAATTATCAGACGCTATGAAGATACTTTAGCCGCCTATAGCGCTGATCCCGAAAATGAAAAGAAACAGCAACAGTACATGGATGCTGAAGCACAAATGAATGAAGCTGACGCGTGGAACGCTGAAAGTGATGTTAAAACCATTTTGACTCAGCTCCATATTACTGACTTGTCACAGCAGATGGGGACACTTTCTGGTGGTCAGCGTAAGCGGGTTGGGTTGGCGCAGGTGCTGATTCAAGCACCCGACCTCTTATTGCTTGACGAACCGACCAACCACTTGGATTTTGACTCAATTGATTGGCTTCAAAGTTACTTGGCTGCCTATAAGGGCGCTTTGCTGGTTGTGACCCATGATCGATATTTCTTGGACCAAGTCGCTAATCACATCTGGGAGTTGTCATTTGGTCGGCTTTTCAATTACGATGGTAATTATCAGGATTTTGTTGCGCAAAAAGCCGAACGGGTCGAACTTGAAGCAGCTCAAGAACATAAGCAACAACAGCTCTACAAACAAGAATTAGCTTGGATGCACGCTGGCGCTAAAGCTCGGTCCACTAAACAACAGGCTCGAATCAATCGATTTAACGAAATCAAGGATAACCTCGGCACAAGACAAGTTGATGAGGATGTTTCGATTGATCTCGGTCAAACGCGCCTGGGTAAGCAGGTGATCGAACTAAAAGATGCAAACTTACAATTGGACAATCATGTCATTTTAAAGGCCTTTGATCTGCTCGTACAAGCGGGCGACCGGATCGGCATTACGGGTGAAAATGGGGCAGGTAAATCGTCATTGCTCAACGTGATGGCTGGTCGGCTACCGTTAGATTCCGGTACGATCACCATCGGCGAGACGGTTAAGATGGCCTATTATACGCAACGAACTGAGCCAATTCCTGATGATAAGCGAATTATTAATTACTTGGAGTCGGTTGGCCACAACGTTACCGATAAAAACGGTCAGTCAATCTCAGTTTCAGAGTTGCTGGAACAGTTCTTATTTCCAAGATTTATGCACGGCACTCTGATTCGTAAGTTATCGGGTGGTGAAAAGCGCCGTCTGTACCTTTTAAAGTTGCTAATGGGTCAACCAAACGTGTTATTTTTGGATGAACCAACCAATGATTTGGATATCTCGACGCTAACTGTTCTTGAAGACTACGTGAACCGCTTCAACGGTACCGTGATCACAGTTTCTCATGACCGGTATTTCTTGAATAAAGTTGCGGATAAATTGCTCATTTTCGAAGGGAGCGGTGACATTCAACGCTACAACGGTCTGTTTACGGATTATCTGTCGGAGCACCAACAAAAAACTCGGGCAGCCAACAAGAAGGCGACCGAACCGAAGCCAGCAGCTAAGGCAGTAGCACCGACCCAAAAGACTAAAACCAAGTTAACCTATAAAGAACAGCAAGAATGGGCGACCATTGAAGATGAAATTGACGCATTGGAAAATAAAAAGAGTGATTTACAAGCACAAATGACCCAAAATGGGGATAATTATGATAAATTAGCTACATTACAGTCAGACTTTGAAGCGACTGATCAGCAATTAGATGAAAAAATGGCTCGGTGGGATTACCTGAGCCAGTATGCCGACTAGCAATTTTTAATAGGAGAGGGTTGTGCCAATGTTAGAAGATGCTTATTTAGACCTTGAACGATTCGTATTAGAAAATGGCCATCGTAAATCAGACCGAACTGGTACTGGGACGATCAGTACCTTTGGGTATCAGATGCGGTTTGATTTAAGTCAGGGTTTTCCTTTATTAACGACTAAAAAAGTCCCGTTTGGGCTAATTAAGAGTGAGTTGCTCTGGTTCTTACATGGTGACACTAATATTCAGTATCTGTTGAAACACCATAACCATATCTGGGACGAATGGGCCTTCAAAAACTACGTGAATTCTACCGACTACCATGGTCCAGATATGACTGATTTTGGTCGTCGGTCACTTGTGGACGCTGATTTTAATGCGGCCTATCAAAAAGAAATGGCTGCTTTTTGTGACCGAATCGTCAACGATGATCAGTTTGCGGCTCATTACGGGACGTTAGGTAACGTATACGGTGCACAATGGCGTGCTTGGAGAACTAGTAAGGGTGAGACTATCGATCAGCTTAGCAACGTGATTAAGACCCTTAAAACGCATCCTGATTCACGACGTATGATTGTTTCGGCATGGAATCCTGAAGACGTGCCAAGTATGGCTTTACCACCTTGTCACACGATGTTTCAGTTTTACGTTGCTGATGGTAAGCTGAGCTGTCAACTTTACCAACGCTCGGCTGATATCTTTATCGGCGTACCGTTCAACATCGCCAGCTATGCACTCTTAACTTGCTTGATTGCCAAGGAAGTTGGCCTACAGCCGGGTGATTTTGTACACACGTTGGGCGATGCTCATATTTACAGTAATCATATTGAACAAGTTAAGACTCAGTTGACCCGCACCCCGGCACAGGCACCACAACTGGTCCTTAATCCTGATAAATCAAGTATTTTTGATTATGATATGTCAGATATTAGCGTCACCAATTACCACCCAGCGCCAGCAATTAAAGCGCCTGTGGCAGTGTAGGGGTGAACGTATGATTTTTATTTGGGCAGAAGATCAAAATCACGGGATTGGCTTGAAAGGGACCCTTCCCTGGCATTTACCGGCAGATTTAAAATTTTTTAAACAGACAACTATGGGCAACACCCTCGTGTCAGGTCGGCGAACGTTTGCGAGTTACAAAAAACCATTACCGCACCGTAAACACGTTGTGCTCACCACGGATAGCAGTGCGCAATATCCGGACGACGTGACAGTACTTCATGAGACACAGGCAGTGATCGCTTATGAACGTGATCATCCAGATGAAACTGTCATTATTAGTGGTGGCGCAAAGGTGTTTGCCAGCTTGTTACCATACGTTGATACTTTGATCCGCACTCGGGTCGATCACGCGTTTGAGGTTGATACTTACATGCCGGCAATCGATTATTCAAAGTTCAAACTGGTTGAACAGCAACATCGACTGGCTGATGAAAAAAATCAATATGCGCTCACGTTTGAACGCTGGCAACGTCGGTAGTGCTAAACTTTAAGTGACTTAGATAATGGTCAGACGGAATTAAAATTTATCGTAAATTTCACCTCGAAAAAAAGCTATCAGCTCCAGAACTGGAGTCGATAGCTTTTTGGTTATTGTTATAAGTGGATTATGCATATAGTAAAACTGAAAAGTACATCAAGATGGTACCAAGCAACACAAACAAGTGCCAGATAACGTGACCAAATTTAATGCCCTTAAAGCTGTAAATGACCGCGCCTACTGTGAAGGCAACGCCGCCAAGTACCAAGAGTGTGAACCCGGGAATACCCAAGCCTTGATAAAGCTGCTTGAAACCGAGGACACAAAACCAACCCATGATGACGTAAATCACCGTTGATAATTTTTGGTATTTGCCGAGCCACAAGGCCTTATAAATAACACCCAAAATGGCCATTGCCCAAATGACACCAAAAATCACCCAACCAAGAGCGCCTTTGATCACCACCAAACAGTATGGGGTGTAAGTTCCTGCAATGAGCAAGTAAATGGCGGAATGGTCAAAAATCTGGAACAGGTGACTCGCCTTGGTAAAATATAAACTGTGAAACAGGGTAGAAGCAAGGTAAAAAATGACCAGCAGGGCACCATAAAGTGTATATGCCGTAATGCGCATGGCACCGCCTTGTTGGACACCGCGAATAATGAGCAATACCAGACCTGCAATGCTTAAGGCCACACCGATGCCGTGTGTAACGGCATTCAATACTTCATTAATGATTAAGTAGCGCCGAGATGGCTTCGGTTTTGGCGCGAGATGGTTAGGTTGTATCAAAATATCCCTCCGTCGAAAAAATGATGGTGAATTTCAGGTCGTATGTACGATATCAAGTGCTAACTGCAAGTGCTAACTGCATGTAGCCAGTAGCATGAGACAACCTTGTGACACCTTGGTTCATCTGCTATACTATTACCGAATCGTTTTCATGCGACAACTGTCATTGTAGCATGAAAACACCTACAATGGGTAAGAAAGCGTGGTTATAATCAATCATGGCAACTGTTAAGATAGTAACTGATTCTTCCGCCGGGTTAACTGACGAAGAAGTTGAAAAGTATCACATTACGATCGTTCCGTTAACGGTTATGATCGATGATGTCGTTTATGTTGAACGGCACACCATCACGAATGAAGAATTTATCAACAAAATGGAAAGTTCAAAGACTTTTCCAAAGACCAGTCAACCGCCACTTGGTGATTTCATTAAGGTGTTTGATGACCTGGGTGCTGATGGCAGTCCCATCGTGTGTTTAAATATGCTCGAAGCAATCAGTGGCACCGTTCATACTGCAGAGCAAGCTGCAACCATTTCTAAGTCCGATGTGACGGTGGTTGATAGTCAAACCACTGATCGGGCGCTTGCCTTTCAGTGTATCGAGGCAGCTAAGCTTGCGCAACAGGGTGCATCCGTCAGCGAAATTGTGGCTGCAACTAAAAAATTACAGCACAACACCCGCTTATACATGGGAGTGATGACGCTTGATAACTTGGTCAAAGGTGGCCGAATCAACCGTATGACTGGCGCCATCTCATCGTTATTAAACATCAAGATCGTTTTACAGGTTGGGGATGGTTTACTCAACATCAAAACCAAGGGACGTGGCGTGAAGACCATTGACCGTTTCTTTGAAAAAGTGTATGACCAAATGAAGCAAACGCCAAATATTAAGGCAATTGGTATTTCACATGTGCACGCTGAGTCGATGGTGGATAAGTTACTCGAACACCTTAAACCAATGTTTCCGGATTTAAACATCGTCGTTCGAGAAACCGTGCCGATTATTGCGTCACATGGTGGTCCTGGTGCGTTTGCACTCATGTATTATTTCGATGACGAAAAATAACTAATACGACGTGGCGTATCCGTTCACGTGCTGTTTCGCCAATAATCCGCATGATCGCGCTGATCATACGGATTATTCGCTTATTTACCGTTAAATTCGGTACAATACTAGCATTATTTTATAAGCTAAGGAGAGGATCAGATGCGCTCAAAAACTAAATGGCTGATTGCAATTATCGGTCTTATTGTCGTTATTGGCGGTGGTGGGTATTGGTGGTACGCGCAACAGGCTAGTCAACCTGGTCAAACCACTAAAGTCGTCAAATCCCAACGGGTTCGTGTTGTTTCTGTTGGAGATTCTTTGACACAGGGTATCGGCTATGCCAACGACCATCAGGGTTACTTACCATTCTTAAAACGATCACTAAATCAAACTTACTATGTCAAAACCAAGCTCAGTAATTTTGGGATTGGTGGCGAACGCAGTGACCAAATTGATAAGCGTGTCAAACAAAATACCAAATTGCGTACAGCAATGAAAAAAGCTGATATTGTTGCAATCACAGCTGGTGGTAATGATTTATTACAGGGATTAGAACAAAATATTTTGGTATCAAGTGATCAAAAACTTGAAAAAAAACTTGAACCACTTCGAACGACTTATCAACAAAAACTCACAAAGTTGGTCAATGACGTTCACCAGGTTAATCCGAGTGCACAGGTATATGTGTTTGGGATTTATAACCCCGTGTACGTGTACTTTACAAATGCCACAATGATTACCAAAGCGGTCAACCAGTGGAACCAAGTGAACCAACAAGTTGCGTTGGCAGCTAAAAACACGTACTTTGTTAACGTTAATCAAACGCTGTCACATGGTCAGTATCAATCGGCCAGTGCGCAAGCAAAATTAAGAACCCAAAATAAGCAAAATGATTCGAAGTATGTTGATCCGGTACTGGTGGAAAAATTGTTGCAGTCTCAAGACAGCAGCGAAAAGAACGCCTATTTATCGACCCATGACCATTTTCACCCGAATAAAAAAGGGTATCAGATCATGGCTAACAAACTGGCACAAGCCATTGGTCAACACTCAAACTGGCAAAAAAGATAAAGAAATTGGGGTGGTAATTTGAAAGAAACACCAAGTCGACAACAGACGACAAAAAAACAGTGGAATGGCTGGAAATGGGCCTTTATTGGTCTGATTGTGGTGATTTTATTAGGTTGTGGGACATTTGCGGTGAAGATTTTTTCGGCACCTAAAATCACCACTTCTCAGGAAACAGCACCGGTGTCGGCTGCCAACTTCAACGTCAACTTGAACAAAAAACAACTGAATGCGATGGCTGCTTATTATTTGGATCAATATCAGACTGAAAGTAAACAAAAAGTGACCTATCAGTTTGAAGTACATCAAGACGCGGTCATTACTGGTGAAACTAAATTACTGGGTTTGACGGTCAATTTTGGGCTGTCTTTGACCCCTAAAGTACTGCCGAATGGTAATGTTCAATTAACGGCCAAGAAATTAGCTGTCGGTCAACTGAGTGTGCCCGTGAAGGCGGTTATGAGCTATATTAAGGCGCAGTATAACTTACCTAAGTGGGTTGAATTGGACGTTAAACAAAAGACCATCACAATGAATTTGCACCAGTTTAAAACAAATGGCGTGCAATATCGGGCAGAAAAGATTAACATGAACGGCACTGGGCGTTTTGAATTTAAAGTACTCGTACCCAAAACGAATTCATAGGAGGTACTTGAATGCGACAAAGTTTTTATCAGTTTTTAATGACGCAGCGCAATCCAGAAGATTTCGAACCGGTGGCTGAATTTGCGAACAATGCCTTTTATGATCAAGGCTTTCCTAAGCAAGAGACGCATTTCGAAGCACTATCAAAATATCTGGAGGAAAACGCATCTTACCTGCCCTCGATGACCGTGTTCGATGATGCCTGGGCACTTTACTTAGCACAAGATTAACTGAATTTATTGATAACATCACTTTTAACAGCTGCACTTTGCGTGAGACAGAGGTCTTTGCAAAGGGTGGCTGTTTTTAGTTTTTGGTGGCGTGAACACTGAATTCGCTGTGCAATTGTACGGGTAAATTCTTGTTATCAATAGAGTCCATTCTTAGGATAATTGGACGAATATAGGGCGTTTTTAATAGTAATTAAAAAAATATACTACATTTGCGTATTAGTGCCATTTAAAATGGTTAATTATCATTGAATAAAGTTGAACTCACATTTCTAAATACATGGCGAGAATGTTGACGATTATTGCTATAATATATTTATTGATTAAAGGGGGATTTTAATAAATGAATAAGAAAATTTTAGGTGGGGTTACATTAGCAATATTTAGTGGGTTACTCTTCAGCGCTGTAATTGAGTTTTTGCCAAATAATATCACGAGGACTTCAACGAGTGCCTCGGCAAAAACTAAAGTTCGCTATTATCAAAATATTAAGAACGCAACTTATATGGTTAGGAACAAAAAAGCCGTTATTTACAGCAACGGTAAGATCAACCATAAAACTGGCGCTAAACTCGGCGCCTATGGTACTTACGTCACTGGTTACTATGCTTCACACGTTACAATCAACGGCAAAAAGTCTGTTTACTACAAGTTTAAAACGGATTCTGGTCATACTGGCTGGGTTTGGAACGGCTGGTTAAAGAAAGTGTCTTATAAAACACCTGCCAAATCTGGTTCAAACAATACACCTAAAACACCCATAAACGCGTCAAGCGACTGGAACACAGATAGCAACGACGATTCATTCAAATTTTCAAATCAAGCTTACGTGAACGAATTTGTTGTTAAGCTAAACAAAGAACGGACAAAACGTAACTTACAACCAGTTTCAGTAGACGCGCAACTTACTCAAATCACCAACAAGCGAATTAAGGATATTACGCAAAACTTTACTCACTATAATAGTGCGGGTAAGCCCATCTTTGCTGAATATGCCAAGCAACTCGGTATCACAACTGCTCGTGCTGAAGTTTTAGCATATAGTATGCCTTCAACCATCAATGTTGACACTCCAACATCGAAAGATGCTGCCGATAATGATGTGATTGAATATATCTATTACGATGGAAACAGTGATTGGGGTCACCGTGATGCCTTGTTGAATCCCAAATATAATATCATTGGTGTGACTGCAACCTATACACATGAAGATGTCTATGACGCAACGGTATTGGGTGTCAGATAATCCAACTGATTTTAGTGTTATTCAATCAAGATTGCGAACTATGATATTGAATGATCAAAATATGATTTTGTAGGGGGGATTTTGTCATGTCAAAATTATTCAAAATTTGCAGCTTAATCATTGCAAGTACCAGCTTTGCAGGTGCATTGCTTGTCTCTAAACCTGCTAATGCTTCAACGAAAACCAAAGTACGCTATTACCAAAATATCAAAAACGCCACATATACGATTCGAAATAAGCGGGCCGTGGTTTATACAACTGCGAAACTAAACCATAAAAAAGTTGCCCGATTAGGCGAAATGGGACCTAAGGTGACCGGCTACTACGCTGCTCATATTACCAAGAACGGTAAGAGGGCTGTGTACTATAAGTTCAAGACCACTTATGGTTCAACTGGTTGGGTTTGGAACGGTTGGTTAAAGAAGGTCACGAAGACAACCACAAAGACTATCCCAGGTTCAGGCAACAACAGTTCAGTAGACAAGTCAAATGCAGGTGATAATGCAGCCATCCATGCTTTTACGCTCAATCAATCTGAATACGTTAATGCCTTCTTGTCTGAGCTTAATCAAGAACGTCTGAAAAGAGGATTATCTGGGTTGAAACTCGATGTTACACTGACTCAAATCGCTAAGACGAGGGCGTCTGAAATATCAGTTAATTTTACGCACTACGATCCAAGTGGTGTTACTTATGTTAGTAAATATGCTAAACAGTACGGTATTAATTACTCAATTTTAGGTGAGGTAATCACTCAGAATTATCCGACTGCGCCAACCAATCGTAACAATGGTGAAACTTGGGGTGAAGATACGGACGATACCTCAAGTGCGGCAACGTTACCTAAAAACCCAACATCCGCAGAGCTTGCACATTCAGATCTTATGACGTATCTCTACGACGATGCATCTAGTGCCTGGGGACATCGCGATAATTTGTTAAACAGTAAGTACACCAACATCGGAATTGCAGTTTCATATAATTCGTCAAAGGATAGAAATAGTTATTCAGTTGCCGATCTATCAAACTGATAAAGCCGACTAGGTAGATCCTCAGCGTAATAGCTGAGGATTTTTTGTTTGCTGTGAGCTATAGTGTAGATTAGTGGTGAAGCACGGACAATAATATGTATTTTTATAAATGATAATTCTTGGCTGTGTGCCATCAGACCCGGTCTCTATCGAAAAATGCAGAAAAATGTTAAAATATAATAGTTAATTTGGGCTACTGGGGATTTTCTTTTATCCTAAAACGAAGCTCTCACCACAATTTGGTAGTGTGTACTTCTCATTTAAATTCAGATGAAACCAATTTTTTTATGAGTCCAAGAATAAAGGTTTTCTATTTAGCAAATCCTCAAAAATGATACTATATTTGAGGATTATAAGCGTTGATATCAGTCAGTTATCTTATCGTGAGTAGACTCTAATTTCAAACTCATGAAATCTAGATATTATTGTTAAACCTATGAAAATCTCTCACAGATCATACAAAAAAATTAGCCAAAGGCTTGTACTTGGTTAACTAAGGAGTTATTTATTTATGGCAACAATTCAATGGTTTCCAGGCCATATGGCGAAGGCCATCCGCCAGTTGGAAGAAAATTTACACGTCGTTGATATTGTGTTTGAGTTAGTCGATGCACGGATTCCGCAAGCATCACGCAACCCAGAGATTGAACGACTGATCAAGGATAAGCCGCACTTGATGATCATGACTAAAAATGACCTGGCTGATGACCAGCAGACTACCAGCTGGATCAAGGCTTTTAAAGCACAGGGATTGCCCGCCATCGCGGTCGATTCCAAGGCCAACATTACGACGAAGGCTATTACTAAAATTACCCAATCAATCTTAGCCGATAAACTTTCGGCTGAATTGCAGAAAGGGTTGAAGGAACGGCCAGTCCGAGCCATTACAGTGGGCATTCCTAACGTTGGTAAATCAACCTTATTGAACCGATTGGTCAATAAGCGAGCCGCCCAAGTGGGTGATCGACCAGGTGTCACCAAGGGACAACAATGGTTACGATCGTCATCTAAATTACAATTACTCGATACGCCCGGAATTTTGTGGCCAAAATTTGATGATGAAGAAACTGGTCAGGCGCTAGCACTAACCGGTGCCATTAAGGACCAACGTTTTGCAAGTGATGACGTTGCATTGTATGCACTGAAATTTTTCCGGCAATATTATCCAACTGCGCTGACGCAGCGTTATAAGCTTCAAGAATCAGATTTTGATTTATCAGACGTTGATTTATTATTAAAATTGACCAAATTGTTTGGCATGAAAGATGATTATGAACGGGCCTCTGATCGTCTGATCTTGGATATTCGCAAAGGTAAACTTGGTCGCTATACACTGAATCGGACAACGGGTGATCAGGATGACTAAACCAGTATCCATTAAGGAGTTAACGGCGCAATTTCATGCGATTACCGCGCTAGATGACCCACTTTTAGAAGCGTATATGACTGATTCGCGACAAGGTGTTCAAAAATTACTTGCGACAACTCGAAAACGGCTAACAAAATTAGCTGAACAAAAACGCGCTTTTGCTGAGCGCTTTTTTTATGAGCGACAGGCTCATCAACAGGGCCGTATGCTGGTAGCCGGTATCGATGAAGTTGGCCGTGGTCCACTTGCTGGTCCAGTCGTTAGTTGTGCAATCATTTTACCTGACCATTTTGATGTGATTGGCGTGAATGATTCCAAACAATTGAGCGATCATAAACGAGAACAGCTATATCCTCAGATTCTCAAGCAAGCGGTGAGTGTTGGAATTGGAATCGCAACCAATGACCAAATTGATCAGTTAAATATCTATCAAGCTACAAGAGTTGCAATGCTCGAAGCGGTGAAGCAATTGACACCACAACCCGATCAGTTATTAATTGATGCCATGCAAATTGATACAGACATTCCTCAATTGAAATTGATTAAGGGCGATGCCAAGAGCGTTTCAATCGGTGCGGCCAGCATTGTTGCGAAGGTTTTCCGTGACCATTTAATGCAAAGCTATGACACCCTTTATCCTGGCTACGAATTTGGCCATAACGCTGGGTATGGCACTCAGGCACATTTGGCAGGTTTGAAACGTTTGGGGCCTTCGCCAATTCACCGGAAAACCTTCGAACCAGTTTCAAACTATTTTTAATAATCACCCGTAGTTAGGATTATCTTACTGATCAAAGGTGGTTACGCTGTGAATTTAAGGCATTTTTTACTCCGATTACATTTAACCCGCGGTATTGGGCTACGTGGCGAATATTTGGTCGCGCAGTGGTTGGCTGATCATCCCGGTCAGTTGAAGCAATTGTTACCGCAACAAATCGTTAAGATTGCGGGCATTTTGCCGCGGTTTCAACGGTTATTTGAACAGGACTTCATCAGCATGAGGGTCTCTACCGCCGTTGAACGTCACCTTAACTCTACGCAATTCATGACAATTTTTGACGATGAATATCCACTATTGCTACATGAAAGTTGGCTACCACCGGTTGTGCTGTTTTATCAAGGAAATATTAATCTACTTCGATCGTCATCTTTTTTGGGAATCGTGGGGACCAGACGTGCGAGCCCGTATGCGAAACAAGCAATTGAGCAGTTTTTACCAGCAATCATTCAACGTTCTATGGTCATTGTTTCTGGTTTAGCCACTGGTGTCGATCATTTAAGTCATCAATTGGCTCTGCAGAACGGCGGTCACACCATCGGCGTTATCGGTACTGGCCTCAATTTAAGCTATCCAGCTAGTAGCCAAAAACTACAGCAATACATGGCACAACATGAATTAGTGTTGTCCGAGTACCCATTGGACGCAGCTGGCCGAAAGCACCATTTTGTTGAACGTAATCGAATTATTGCCGGTTTGAGTCAAAGTGTGGTTGTCATTCAGGCTAAAGCTAAGAGTGGCAGTTTAATTACGGCCAACTTGGCACTTCAGAATAATCGCAACGTCTTAGCGGTACCTGGCCGAATTGATGATGAGCTTTCGACCGGGTGTAATCAATTGATTCAAGCTGGCGCAAAACCGGTCTTAAAGGCCAGCGATATTTTGGAAGATTTTCCACAAATCAAGGGCTAATTTTTTTAAAATCGACATGCTGAACTAACATAATATAGTAGTTTTTTAGTTGACAATCCAATTTTTATGAAATATGATGTGAAAGATTTAGTATCAACAGTTCACTAAATATCTATAATGCGTTAAAAGGGGTAATTGGATGGCAACATCAACGAAAAAACCGAAAAAAAGAAAACCTCAAAAAAAATTGGTGATCGTGGAATCACCAGCTAAAGCAAAAACAATTGAAAAATATTTAGGCCGTACTTATAAAGTGATGGCCAGTTTAGGTCACGTTCGTGATTTACCGAAAAGTAAAATGGGCGTGGACGTTGAACATGATTACGATCCGCACTATATTTCGATTCGTGGTAAGGGCGATGTCATCAAGGAATTACGCTCAGAAGCCAAAAAAGCCAAGCAAGTTTATCTCGCAGCCGATCCGGACCGTGAAGGTGAATCAATTGCGTGGCATTTGTCACACTTACTTAACCTTGACCCAGAGGCAAAGAATCGAGTAGTGTTCAACGAAATTACGAAAGACGCGGTGAAGGACGCGTTTAAAACACCGCGTAGTATTGATATGGACTTAGTTGACGCTCAACAAGCCCGTCGAATCTTGGACCGCTTAGTGGGTTATTCCATCTCGCCACTGCTCTGGAAAAAAGTTAAAAAGGGCTTAAGTGCTGGCCGAGTGCAATCAATTGCACTTAAACTAATTATTGATCGAGAAGAAGAAATCAAAGCCTTCGTCCCCGAAGAGTATTGGACAATTGATTCGGAATTCAAGATCAAACGGTCTAAGTTTGCCGCCAGTTTTTACGGATTGGCTGGCAAAAAGCACGCGTTACCAGATAATGACGAAGTTCAGTCAGTGCTGGCTAAACTTGACCGAAAGGCGCCATTTGACATTACTAAAGTGACTCGTAAGGAACGGCGTCGTTCACCACAACCACCGTTTACCACCAGTGCGATGCAACAGGAAGCTAACCGTAAATTAAACTTCAGAACGCGTAAAACCATGATGGCTGCCCAACAGCTGTACGAAGGCATTAATATTGGCAAGGAAGGGTCACAAGGGCTGATCACTTACATGCGGACTGATTCGACACGAATCTCGACGATTGCTAAACACGAAGCGTCTTCGTTTATCCATGAGAAGTACGGTGCTGAGTATGCAGCCACTAAACCAATTAAGGGCAAATTGCCAGAAGGCGCACAAGATGCCCATGAAGCAATTCGACCATCATCCGTTTACCGAACGCCGGCTGACTTAAAGCAGTACTTGACGAATGATCAATTCAAACTTTACCAGTTAATCTGGAACCGATTCATGGCCAGTCAGATGACCAATGCAGTCATGGATACCATGGCGGTCACCATTGAGCAAAACGGTGTGACGTTTAAAGCCAACGGTTCAAAGCTAAAGTTCGATGGTTTCTTGAAACTTTATAAGGACGGTAAGGAAAAGGATAACTTGTTACCCGACCTTGCTGAAGGCGATCAGCTTACGCTTGAAAAAACTGACCCAGCGCAACACTTTACCCAGCCACCTGCACGTTATTCTGAAGCTAATTTAATTAAAGCTTTGGAAGAAAACGGTGTTGGCCGACCTTCAACGTATGCACCAACCTTGGATACCATTCAACGCCGTTATTACGTGAAATTGGTGGGTCGGCGCTTTGAACCAACGGAACTTGGCGAAATTGTCAATTCGATTATCCAAGATTACTTCCCAGACATTGTGAACGTTGGGTTCACTGCTGGGTTGGAAAAAGAATTGGATAACATCGAAGAGGGTAACCAAAATTGGGTTAAAGTCGTTGATGATTTCTATCAACCGTTCTCAAAAGAAGTTAGTCACGCGCAAGACACCATTGAAAAAATTCAGATTAAAGATGAGCCGGCTGGTTTTGACTGTGACATCTGTGGTGCCCCAATGGTCATCAAGATGGGTCGCTACGGTAAGTTTTATGCTTGCTCACGGTTCCCCGATTGTCGTAATACCAAGCCAATCGTCAAAGAGATCGGCGTCGTTTGTCCGAAGTGTCACGAAGGCCAAGTGATTGAACGAAAGTCCAAGAAAAACCGTTTATTCTACGGTTGTTCACGTTATCCAGATTGTGATTTTGTCACTTGGGATAAGCCAGTGGGCCGTGATTGTCCAAAGGATGGTCACTTCTTAGTTGAAAAGAAGATTAAGGGTGGCGTTCAGGTCGTTTGTCCAAACGGCGATTATGAAGAACCCGTCCAAAAATAGTTATAAACTTATTAAGTTTGACCAACCTTGACCAAATGTATTGCATCAAGGTTGGTTTTTTGTTAAATTACCATCATGGAGGCGATTTTCATGGCAACACCAGTTGAACTGTTTATCACCTACCTGGAAAGTGAACGTCAATATTCGGTGGATACGGTAACAGCTTATCGCGAAGATCTGGCTGCGTTTCAACAATTCCTGTCGACGACTGATAGTCAGGATGATCTTTTGAAAGTGACAAAATTGGACGTCCAGGTTTATTTAAGTCAGCTTTATGATGAACATAAGGCACGAACGACCATTGCCCGTAAGATTTCCAGCCTTCGAAGTTTTTATGATTTCATGATTAGAGAAGGTCTGCAGAGCAAGAATCCGTTTGCGTACGTTACGTTGAAGAAGCGGCCGGCACCACTGCCACGTTTCTTTTACGAAAAAGAAATGACAGCGCTTTTTCAAGCGGCAGCCGCTAATCCTGATGACCTGTTGGCCAAACGGGATTCAGCCATTCTGGAAGTTCTTTATGGCACTGGCATCCGGGTGAGCGAGTGTTGTCAACTGCAGTTAGTTGATATTGACTTTGACCGCCAGTTAATGTTGATCCATGGTAAAGGTAATAAGGAACGTTACGTACCATTTGGCCATTACGCTAAGGATGCCCTCACTGAGTACATGCAAATGACGCGCCAGCCGCTGATGGCCAAGTATCATAAGGATCATCAAACGGTGTTCATTAACCATTACGGCGATCCAATCACATCAACCGGTATTGAGTACGTTTTAAACCAAATGATTGATCGCTCGACATTAACGGGTGACATTCATCCGCACATGCTGCGACATACGTTTGCCACGCATTTGCTTAATAACGGCGCGGATTTAAGGACGGTGCAAGAATTGCTGGGTCACAGCAGTTTGTCCACCACTCAAATCTACACACACGTGACAAAATCGCAATTGCAGCGCGATTATCGACGTTTCTTTCCAAGAGCCACCCATGATTAAAGAAAGCAGGGGTAATTATGCCAGTAAAATTTGAAGCAACGACTATCGTTGGTGTCCGTCACAATGGTCATAATGCGATGGCCGGTGACGGTCAGGTAACGATGGGCGAAAAAGTGATTATGAAGGGTACGGCACACAAAGTTCGCCGAATTTATAACGATCAAGTTGTCGTCGGCTTTGCCGGTAGTGTCGCCGATGCGTTTAAACTCGAAGAAAAATTTGAAGCGCGCTTAAACGAGTTTAGCGGTAACCTTGAACGGGCTGCAGTTGAACTGGCACAAGATTGGCGTTCTGATCAAAACTTACAAAAGTTAGAAGCCCTTCTAATCGTCATGAACGATAAGGACATGTTGTTAGTTTCCGGTTCTGGTGAAGTGATTGCACCCGACGATGACATTTTAGCCATTGGTTCAGGTGGTAACTTTGCCCAAGCCGCTGCAATGGCCTTGCACCATCATGCACCAGATATGAGTGCCAAAGAAATTGCGGAAACGGCAATTGGCATCGCTGGTGACATCGATATCTTCACCAACCACAACATTATCTCCGAAGAACTCTAAGCAATAGAAAGCAGGGATTGATTTGGACCCAATTACAAAAACACCACGCGAAATCGTATCGTTGCTCGATCAATATGTGATCGGTCAAAATGACGCCAAAAAATCGATATCAATTGCGTTACGAAATCGATATCGGCGTATGCAACTCTCACAGGATATGCAAGATGAAATAACCCCTAAAAACATGTTAATGATTGGACCCACTGGGGTTGGTAAAACTGAATTAGCCAGACGGTTGGCTAAAATCGTGAAGGCGCCATTCGTTAAAGTTGAAGCAACTAAGTTTACCGAAGTAGGTTACGTCGGTGGCGACGTTGAATCAATGGTACGTAACCTGGTTGATGTTTCGATTAAAATGGAAAAAGACGCCCAGTTTGAAACCGTCCGGGCCGAAGCAACCAAGCGTGCCAATAACCGGTTAGTTAAACTGTTAGTCCCGGGTAAAAAACCTAAGCAAAACCAACAGGCTGATTTTTCAAACTTGATGAACATGTTCTCCGAAATGCAAAAGGGTAACATGCCAGCTGCCCAGGAACCAAAAGAAGAGGTCACTGAAGACGTTAAAAACCAGCGTATGTCGGTTTCTGATCAGTTGGCTCACGGCCTACTTGAAAATCAAGAAGTTGAAATTGAAATGGACGATCCACAACAAGCAATGGCGGGCAATAACCCAATGATGAATCAAATGGGGATCGATTTAAGCGATACTTTAGGTCAGATGATGCCGAAAAAACGGGTTAAGCGCAACATGCCAGTTTCTGAAGCACGTGACGTTTTGATTCAAGAAGAGTCTGAGAAGCTCGTTAACGATGGTGATATTAATCACGATGCCATCAAACGGGCTCAGGATACTGGTATCATCTTTATTGATGAAATTGATAAGATCACCTCTAAATCCAAGCAAAATAGCGGTGAAGTCTCCCGTGAAGGGGTTCAACGTGATATTTTACCAATCGTTGAAGGTACCCAGGTTCAAACCAAGTATGGCCCAATTAACACCGACCACATCTTGTTCATTGCCGCCGGTGCGTTTGCTGAGAGTAAACCAAGTGATTTGATTGCTGAGCTTCAAGGTCGTTTCCCAATTCGCGTGGAACTCGAAGAATTGAGCCAAGAAGACTTCGTTAAAATTTTAACGGAGCCAAATAACGCCTTGATCAAGCAATATATTGCGTTGATTGGGACTGATAATGTGAAGGTTACCTTTACAATAGAGGCCATTAACCGAATTGCGGAACTGGCTTATCAACTCAATCATGAAAACCAAAACATTGGTGCAAGACGATTACACACAGTACTCGAAAAGCTGCTGGAAGACCTGCTATACGAAGGGCCTGACATGCAGATGGGTGAGATTACAATCACCGAGAGTTATGTGAATGATAAAATCGGCAACATCGTTAAGAATAAGGATCTTTCAAGGTACATTCTTTAGTGGTAGTGTCGTAGATGTTTGATGAACTAACAATTGACCTAAATCGCTGATTTATTGGAGGCGTTCAGGTCTTTTTTATGTTGTTCTCAGTTTGATTTTTACCCGAATATTTGCGGAAACTTAACTTGCGCCAGGATTGCGGAAAGGTCTATACTAATTAAAACGACATAGATTGGAGCATTTCCGGTGATTGAACTTAAAAACGCAGTCCTAAATGTAAAAATAAATGAACACGGTGCAGAACTAACCAGCGTCGTGAGTGTTGATGATCGAATCGAGTATCTTTGGCAAGCAGACAGCCATTATTGGGGCCGTCACGCGCCCATCTTATTTCCGATTGTCGGTCGATTGAAGGATGACCAATATACAATCGATGGTCAGAATTACCATATGACGCAGCACGGTTTTGCCCGCGACATGGATTTTCACGTTCTTGAACACGATGATGAGCACGTGGTGTTTGAGTTACAGGCTGACGAGCAATCAAAAGCAAAGTACCCCTTTGAGTTTGATTTACGGGTAACCTTTAGTCTTGATGAACACCTGTTATCCGTGCATTACGCGGTTCATAACCCCGCTGACGATACGGTGTTACCGTTCTCGATTGGTGGTCATCCGGCGTTCAATGTGCCCTTAAAACCTGATGAAGGTGGTTTTGAAGATTATACGGTGACAGTTGCGCCACGCAAAGCCTATTCACGTGTGCCACTAGTGGGACCGTATAACGATGTCCAACATGAACAGATCCTTAATTTGACCACGCCAATGGCACTAGATCACGATTTATTCAATGAAGATGCCTTGATTTTGGATTTAGACCATGTTGAGACGACTTTGATGCTGAGTACCCCAGTCAATGACCATGGTGTGGCTTTAACGCTTCAAAATGCACCATACGTGGGTATTTGGTCACCTTACCCTAAGCGAGCACCGTTTGTATGCTTAGAGCCCTGGTGGGGGATTGCAGACAACTTAGAAGCCGATGGTAATTTCATGACCAAAATGGGCATTCACCGCTTAGCACCCCAGTCAACCTTTGATGCCAGTTACCAATTACGCTTTTTCTAAATACGCTAAAAAAGGAGCTATGCCAAAATTCGTTTTGACATAGCTCCGCTTTTGCCTATACACTGTTAGATGTGACCGCATTGTTCAACGGTTTATTTTTGGTGTTGCTGACGTCTCTTATAACCTAAGCCAAACGACACCATGTTTTCGGTACCGTCTTTAATTCGTTTGATATTGGTTCGGTGCCGATAAAAAACAAAAATGGTTAGGCAAACTGCGATAATGGATAAGTACTGGTCATGAATGACAAAGCACAAAATCGTGATAATCGTAAAAGAAACCATTGACGCCAGGCTTACCATACTGGTTAAATAGATAAGGCTGACAAATAATGTTGCCGCGATGACGAACAGGAGGGGATTGTAAGCGAGTAACATTCCCGCACTCGTTGCCACCGCCTTGCCACCCTTAAAGTGGTCAAAGATGGAAACCGTATGACCCAAGATGGCCATGAGACCAAACAATAAGGGTGAAACGGTTGTGATGTGAAACCACAATGGTAATAGCGTGGCGATCGTTCCCTTGGCAAGGTCCAAAATTAACACGGCACTACCGGCAACTGGGCCAAGTACCCGAAAGGTATTGGTCGTACCAATATTACCGGATCCAGCGGTTCGAATATCGGTGTGGAAGAATTGTTTTCCAATCCAGACACCGTTTGGAATTGCGCCTAATAGGTAGGCAAATAATAGTAAAAGTGCGAGTTTCAAATTCGATTCCTCCATTGTGCATGATGACGTGTCACGGCTAATATTTTAGCATGTTTCATGGGATATAACCGAATAATTTTTAAGATCAACCGAATTCACAAGATTCATCAGTATCCGATAGTTGAAAGGAGTCTTTTTGGTGGCGAGTAAAAAGCCGACTTATGATGATTCATCGATCCAGGTGCTAGAAGGGCTTGAAGCTGTTCGTAAGCGCCCCGGGATGTACATTGGTTCTACCGATGGCCGTGGATTACATCATTTAGTTTATGAAATTGTCGATAACGCCGTTGACGAAGCCTTAGCCGGTTTTGGCGATGAGATCAACGTGGTCATTGAAGCTGACAATAGTATTACAGTGACAGACCACGGCCGGGGAATGCCTGTGGGGATGCATGCTTCCGGTAAACCAACCCCTGAAGTGATTTTAACCGTGCTCCATGCCGGTGGGAAATTTGGCCAGGGCGGCTACAAAACCTCTGGCGGTTTACATGGTGTGGGGGCTAGTGTTGTGAACGCGTTGTCCTCAGAACTCACCGTTGAAATTGTTCGTGACGGTAAGTTATATGAACAACAGTTTAAAGATGGTGGTCATCCGGTCACCACGTTGGTTAAAAAGGGGAACACCCGTAAGCCAACTGGCACTAAGATCCACTTCAAACCGGACAGTACCATCTTTACGACCACGGTTTATAACTTTAATACCTTGGCTGAACGGTTACGAGAATCAGCCTTCTTATTAAAAAACGTCAAAATCACACTGACTGATAAACGTCATGATCAAGAACGTGAAGACGTTTATCACTTTAAAGACGGCATCAAGGAATTTGTTGCTTATTTGAACGAAGATAAAGAAACGCTTGGCGACGTGATGTACTTTGATGGTAGCAAACAAGGTGTAGAAGTTGAGGTTGCGGCCCAGTATAACGATGGGTACTCAGAAAACATCTTATCCTTCGTCAACAACGTCCGCACGCCAGATGGTGGGACTCACGAATCTGGTATGAGAAGTGCCTGGACTAAGGCGTTTAACGAGTATGCCCGTAAAGTTGGGCTACTTAAGGATAAGGATAAAAATTTGGAGGGGGCTGACGTTCGTGAAGGCCTTTCTGGCGTGATTTCACTGCGCATTCCAGAAGAGATCCTTCAATTTGAAGGGCAAACCAAAGAAAAATTGGGGACACCAGAAGCCCGGACGATTGTGGATGCCGTTCTTAGCGAGCAGCTTGGTTACTATTTAATGGAAAACGGTGAATTTGCTCAAATGCTGGTTCACAAGTCATTACGCGCACGCTCTGCGCGTGAAGCTGCCCGCAAAGCCCGTGATGAAAGTCGCTCAGGTAAGAAACATAAACGCAAAGAACGGCTTTTGTCTGGTAAATTAACGCCAGCGCAGTCCAAAAACGCTGATAAAAATGAATTGTTCTTAGTCGAGGGTGATTCTGCCGGTGGTTCCGCCAAACAGGGTCGAAACCGAAAGTTTCAGGCCATCCTGCCGTTACGTGGGAAGGTTTTGAATACCGAAAAAGCTAAGCTCGAAGATGTGATGAAAAACGAAGAGCTTAACACCATGATCTATACGATTGGTGCTGGTGTTGGCGCGGAATTTAATATTGAAGATGCTAACTACGATAAAATCATCATCATGACCGATGCCGATGATGATGGCGCCCATATTCAAACGTTGTTGTTAACGTTCTTTTATAAGTATATGCGGCCCATGATCAATGCTGGTCGCGTGTACATTGCCCTACCACCACTGTATATGATTCAAAAGGGTGCGGGTAAGAAGCAAGTCGATGAATACGCTTGGACTGATGATGAGTTAGCCACTAAGACTAAGGGCTTAAAGGGCTATAAGTTACAACGGTTCAAAGGACTTGGTGAAATGGATGCTGAACAACTTTGGGAGACCACCATGAACCCAGATGGGCGGACCCTGGTTCGCGTTCTTATTGATGACGCTGCCCTTGCTGAGCGTCGTGTGACGACGTTAATGGGTGACAAAGTTGAGCCACGTCGAAAGTGGATCGAAGAAAACGTGGCCTTTACCCTTGAAGAAGACGGTAGTATTTTAGACAGTAATTTAGCTAATGCGGCGCATGATGCGTCAAATGAAGACGAATGATGAAAGGGGTGCTTTGAATGGCGGGAACGAAGATACAAGAACTCACGTTAGAAGAAGTGATGAGTGACCGATTTGGTCGTTACTCGAAGTCAATCATTCAAGAACGAGCCCTCCCTGATATTCGCGACGGGCTCAAGCCGGTTCAACGGCGAATTTTATTTGCAATGAATAAGGATGGCAACACCTACGATAAGCCATTCCGTAAGTCAGCTAAGGCAGTTGGTAACGTGATGGGTAATTTTCATCCCCATGGTGATAGCTCGATTTACGAAGCCTTAAACCGTATGAGTCAGGACTGGAAAGTTCGGGAACCACTCGTTGAAATGCACGGGAATAACGGTTCAATGGACGGTGATCCGCCGGCCGCAATGCGGTACACGGAAGCACGACTCAGTAAAATCGCCGGCGAAATGTTACGTGACATCGATAAAGAAACCGTTGATATGGTGTTGAACTTTGATGATACCGAATACGAACCGACTGTTTTACCAGCCAAATTCCCCAATTTACTGGTGAATGGTGCAACTGGTATTTCCGCTGGGTATGCCACGGATATTCCACCGCACAATTTGGGCGAGGTAATCGATGCCTTAATTTATTTATTAGCTCATCCCAACGCCGATTTAGAACAGTTAATGACCTTTGTTAAGGGGCCAGATTTCCCAACTGGTGGTATCTTGCAAGGTCTTGATGGCATTAAAAAAGCCTACCAAACTGGCCGTGGTCGCGTGGTTGTGCGATCTCGAACAGCGATTAAAGAACTTCGGGGCAATAAGCAATTGATTCGGGTCAGTGAAATTCCATACGAAGTGAACAAAGCTGCCTTGGTCAAACGAATTGACGAGCTGCGATTGCTCAAAAAAGTGGATGGGATTTCAGAGGTCCGCGATGAATCTGACCGTGACGGACTATCCATTGCGATTGAGCTTAAACGAGATGTGGATGCAACCGGTATTTTAAACTATTTATTTAAAAATACTGATTTGCAGGTGACCTATAACTTCAACATGGTGGCCATTAACCACCGTCGACCAGAACACGTTGGTTTGAAAACCATCTTGAGTGCTTATCTTGAACATCAACAAGATGTGATTGCCCGTCGGACTCAGTTTGACCTTGACAAAGCGCTTAAACGCCAACACATTGTTGAAGGATTGATCAAGGCCTTGTCAATTCTAGATCAGGTCATCGCAACGATTCGGGCCAGTCATAATCGTAAAGACGCCCGCGATAATTTGATGAGTAGTTACGGCTTTTCTGAGGCCCAGGCCGACGCGATTGTAGCCTTACAGCTTTATCGGTTAACCAATACTGACGTGACCGCACTGGAAAAGGAAGCGGCGGAACTGGCTGACAACATTGCGACTTACAACAAAATTTTAGCTGATCCTAAAGAACTCAACAAAGTCTTGCGTCAGGAATTGCGGGAAATTAACAAACTATACCGCAATGATCGACGAACTGAGATTCAAGCCGAAATCACACCTTTGAAGATTTCAACTGAGGTCATGGTGCCAGATGAAGAAGTCGTTGTGATGGTGAGCCATGATGGCTATTTGAAGCGAAGTGGTATTCGCTCCTATAACGCTTCTGATCCGGAAGATAATGGTCTGAAGGAAGAAGATTATCCAATCTTCACCGAAAAGCTCAGCACGCTGAACCATTTGTACATGTTTACCAATCTCGGTAATCTCATTTACCGACCAGTTCATGAAATTACTGATGCTCGCTGGAAAGATACCGGTGAACACATTTCGCAAACCATTGGCCTGGCTGATAATGAAGAAATCATTGCGACCTATGCGTTTGAGACCCTTAAAGAAGCCGGGGAGTTTTTAATTACGACTTCCGATGGCTATATCAAACGGACAAGTTTTGACAGTCTGTTACCAGGGCGTACTTATAAGTCTCGAGCCATGGTTTTTGAAAAATTAAAGCAGGCGGACGCTCAAGTTGTCAACGTGACTTACCTTGCCAAGCCAATGCAAGCTTCGATTTTGTTGATGTCACGATTGGGTCAAGGCTTACGGTATGATTTTGCTGAAGTATCGGTCAACGGTGCACGTACGACTGGTGTCCGCTCGATGAATCTTGGCGATGGTGACACCGTTGTCAACATGCAACTCGTTAATGACGATGATGTGGTTGCTTTAATTACACAGCGAGGTGCCTTCAAGAAGATGTCAGCCAGTGAAATTCCAGTTACTAGTCGGGCACGAAAGGGTGTTCAAATTCTTCATGCCCTCAAGGCTAAACCACATGAAGTCGTTGATTTCATTAAATTAACCGATGCTGAGGCACCGTTAGAGGTCATTACGGACCGATGCAAAGTTCACGATATTTTACCGGCAGAACATCCGCTCAATAACCGTTATTCTAATGGTTCCTTCGTGATTGATACAGAATCCGAGGGTGTCCCAGAAAGCCTTCGTCAAAAACCAATTATCTTAACATTATCTTAATTTTTATTAGCGTTTGGTTATTTTCGAATTACAATAATTGCGTAATTGCTTAAAGATGGTTATTATAGCTGTGATAATAAAACCTTAAGAACAAATCCATTAGGAGGCTTTCCCCAATGAAAAGTAAACAAGAAAGTATCTTCTCCTCGAAGACACTCACCTACTTTTTGCAATTATCTGAGACGATGAATTACACTCAGGCTGCTCAGATTCTTGGCATCACACAACCCGCATTAACGCAACAAATTAAAAAGCTCGAACGGACAGTTGGCGCTCGGTTATTTTACTCGGTTGGTAAAAAACTTCGGTTGACCGATGCTGGCTACACAATGTTGGACGCTACGCATCGCATTTACGACGTTTTAAACGAAGCCGCTGATGAGATTCAACAATCAACGAGTGCAACCCAAGGCGACATCAACATTGGCTTGCTTGCTTCAGTTGAAGATAGCGTATTTGAGGACTTTACCATTCAGTCATATCGCGAGAACCCTGACGTTAAAATTACGTTGCACATGCTGACTCGTAAAGAAATTTGGGATAAGCTAGAGAATAACCAAATTGATTTGGCGATTATGTATCTACCTGATGAATCCATTAAAAACTGGAAACCATATGAATCAAAGCGAATCATCAGTGATGACTTGTTATTCATTCACCATGATGAAAAATTAAGCAAGAAGAAGCGTATCAAGTTTGCGGACACGCCTAATCGACCATGGACCACGTATCCGACGAACTACTACTTAAGTCACGTCATGCGTGAAGCTTACAAGAATGCGATGGTCGATATGCCAACCAGCGTTGCTCAATTTACGACGCCAGAGCAACTGTTACGCTTTTCTAAGCAGACAGGCGCTTACACCGCATTACCAAACTCATTTGTGGTGGGTCAAGGCGAACAACCGGATACTTGGACTGCGCGCTTCGAACCTAACATTCGTTTCGAACTCGCATTCGTCTTCCGGTCTGGTAAGGATAAAATCCCACGTATCGGCCACTTTTTAGCACAATTTGATCAATATCTTAAAACCAAAGATTATTTGGCCCGTTTACAAGAAATTGAACAAAATAAATAGTATTATTAAAGGGTAAAGTCATATTTGAGGAGCGATAAGTTTATGTCAAAGGAACTTGTTTTTGGACACAAAAATCCTGATACAGATGCAATTGTTGCAGCTAAGGCCTACGCCTACCTGCAATCCAAGTTAGGTTACGATGTTGAGGCCGTTGCCTTGGGCGAACCTAACATGGAAACGAACTTTGTTTTAAACCACTTTAATGAACCAACACCACGGGTTGTTAAGACGGTGGCTAATGAAGTTGATGCTGTGATGCTCGTTGATCACAACGAACCACAACAAAGTGCTGATGATATTGCTGACGTGACAGTTACCCACGTGGTTGACCATCACCGAATTGCTGGTTTCAATACTGCAGCACCACTTTACTACACTGCTCAACCAGTTGGTTGTACCAGCACAATTTTAACCAACATGTTCGCTGCAAACGAAGTTGAAATTCCAGCCCAACTTGCAGGCTTAATGTTATCTGCCATCATTTCAGATACATTATTATTGCAATCACCAACCACCACTGATAAAGATCGCGAAGCAGTGAAGGCTTTAGCTGAAATTGCTGATGTTGATTATCAATCATATGGTATCGAAATGTTAAAGGCTGGCACTAACTTAGCTGCTAAGAGTGACGCTGAATTAGTTGCTGCTGACGCCAAGTCATTTACGATGGCTGGCAAGAACGTTCGTATCGACCAAATCAACACGGTTGACTTAAATGATGTTATTAGCCGTGAAGCGGGCATCAAGCAAGCTATGGCTGATGAGAGCGCTAAAGAAGGCTATGACTTATTCTTAGTATTGGCCACTAACGTTTTGGATAGTAACTCAGAACTGTTCGTTGTGGGTGAACCTAAAGCCGTTGTCGAAAAAGCCTTTAATACAACTTTGAAAGATGATCGTGCTAGTTTACCTGGCGTTGTATCACGTAAGAAGCAAGTGGTACCACCATTACAAACTGCTTTTGAAGGTTAATTTTTCAACACGGAAGAGTACTGTGGCAATTTGCTACGGTACTTTTTTTATGCATCAAGTCTGGTTCAGATTAAGACAGACGGTAAAAAGGAGACTCACAAATGAAAGTATTGATTGCGCCGGATTCATTCAAAGGTGGTTTAACGGCCAAGCAGGCTGCTGACGCTATTGAAGTAGGCGTGTTACGGGCGATGCCTCAGGCTGAGTGCGTTAAAATTCCGATGGCGGACGGCGGTGAAGGGACAGTTTCTTCATTAGTTGAGGCGAATCATGGTGAATTGAGACACGCGGAAGTGACGGGTCCGCTTGGGAAACCAGTTAAAGCAACGTATGGTTTACTTGATAACGGCCAAACCGCAGTGATTGAAATGGCTCAAGCCAGTGGGTTGCAATACGTAGATGGTAGTTCGATCCAAGCCGGACAGGCCACAACTTTTGGAACCGGTGAATTAATGTTGGCTGCGCTTGATGCTGGTGCGCGACGTCTTATCTTAGGGTTGGGTGGCAGTGCCACAACTGATGGTGGGGCAGGGATGGCCCAAGCCTTAGGTGTCCACCTTCGTAATCAAGCTGGTGATGAAATTGGGTTTGGTGGTATCGCACTCGCGCAACTTGATTCAATCGATATGACCACAATTGATCCAAGGATTGCAAAAGCTGACTTGCTGATTGCTTCAGATGTGACCAATCCATTAACTGGTCCGAATGGTGCAGCGTATATGTTTAGTCAGCAAAAGGGGGCCGATGCGCAACTGCAGCAACAATTAGATCAAAATTTGGCTCACTATGCAGACATCATTGCACAAGCACTTCAGATTGACGTTCGCAATATCCCCGGCGCTGGCGCTGCTGGTGGACTGGGCGCGGGATTGTTCAGCTTTACGCCTGGCCAAATCAGACCAGGCGTCGCTTTGGTGCTTGAAATGACCAAATTAAGGCAAAAAGCGGCCAACGTTGATTTGGTCTTTACGGGAGAGGGGCGAATTGATGAGCAAACTCAATTTGGCAAGACACCATTCGGCGTTGCACTGGCAGCCAAGCAAGCTGCGCCAACTGCGCCAGTTGTTGCGTTAGCTGGATCAGTTGGGCCAACAACTGGTGTGATTCGACCAGACGGCATTGATGCGGTATTTGCCATCTTACCAGGAGTTGAAACATTACCGGTTGCTATCGCTAAAGCTGCTGAAAACTTAACTCGGACAGCAGAAAACATCACCAGATTGGTCATCGCTAAACCTTAAACTTGTCAGTAATTGCAAATGCGGTATACTAGATTTATTAAGTTGTGTACAATTTAATAAATCTAGTTTTTATTTGATAAATCAAGGAGTTGGTAAAATGGCAACTAATCAAAAACCAAGTGATGCAGAATTAAAACAACGCTTGTCCAAGGCGGCCTATGAGGTCACGCAGCATGCAGCAACTGAAGCGCCGTTTAGTGGCCAGTACGATCAGTTTGATGAACCCGGTTTGTACGTTGATATCGTTAGCGGTGAACCGTTGTTTAGTTCACTTGATAAGTATGATGCCGGCTGTGGCTGGCCATCCTTTACAAAGCCAATTGCAAAGGATGCGCTGTCTGAGAGTTTAGATACTTCTCATGGAATGTTGCGTCAGGAGGTTCGATCACGTGAAGCAACGTCTCATTTAGGCCACGTTTTTACTGACGGGCCGCAAGCTGCCGGTGGACTTCGGTACTGTATTAACAGTGCTGCTTTGAAATTTATCCCGTTGGCAGACCTTGAAACTGCCGGTTATGGTCAGTACAAGTCTTTGTTTGAGCCGTAAGCAGGTAAACTTTAAGAAAAGCGGTTGCAAAAACGTGTCACATATCGAATAATAGACCTTGAAGACTATTTGAGGAGTTGTTTGGTTTGTATAAAAAAACGGCAATTACATCTTGGATCACCGCAATCTGTTTGTGTCTAGTGACAGTCATAACCGCGATTAGTCAGCATCACGTTACGTATCAAGTTTTGATTAGTATTATCAGTTATTTAGGTGTGTACGCAATCTCGTTGTATTTGTCGAAGAGTAATTCAACTGAGAAGATCATTTTAACGTTGGTTAACATCTTGGCGGTGATTTTGTTGGCTGGCATGGCATACAGCGCTGTGATGAAATATCATGGTCTGTTGATGGTCAGCATGGTGATGATTAGTTTAATTGGTGTCATTGCAGCCGTATTTGCCATTTGGTATAATAATAAGTTTAAAAAAGCCAATTCAGAAAGTTAATTTAATTTAATTTAATTGAATGTTTGGATTGAAAGCCACGTCGGTAAAAGCGACGTGGCTTTTTGTGTCATCGTACCAAAGTGTGATGACACAAAATAAAATATGGTAGATAAATAAGGGCTGGATTTTATCGAGAAACACTACTTTGAATAATATATATTATGTAAAGTAGAGATAAAAAACGTAATATTCGCTCAAACACATACCCCCTTCATGATTATTACCGAATTACTTGAGCCAAGTTGATTGAATCTGATGAAGTTCAAAAACCAATCAAATAATGATTGAGCTGAACTGGTGACACTAATCTTGGGTCATGATGCTAGACTATCCTTTGTCTTGTTGATTCTTGATGCTACTTTGCATTTGTTAGTCAAATTAGACCCAATATTTAATTTAACTGTAAATTCGTACAATACAGATAACCATTTTATACAGATAACCATTTTATGTTGAATTGCTGACAGTCGCATTTTAACGATAACTGATGCGTTTCACTATCTGAAATGAGCTCAGAATACGTTTCTGAGGATCATGATGTAAAAAGCTGCGGTAAATCAGTGTTTAGTCGATAATCTTTTGTACTTGACATCGTTGATTGAAAAAAGGTTCAGTCCGTTATCAGCTGAACAAGTAATCTCATGTGTAAACATGTTGCAAAATTGGGTGCGAATCATGCTACTGAGGTCGTTTCAATGAGCAAGACGTGCGACGCTGTTCATTCCGTTTAATATTGATGTGATTGGCTATTATTGAGTTCAGTTGTAGTGTTAACCATCAGCCATGAAATTCACACGACTAAATTACTGGATTGCAAATTAAACCCCAAATTTTGCAATGCAATCGAATTTGATCAAAACGTTGCTATCGTGCGGTTTAGAGCTTCTGGGAATCGTTCCAACACGATGCTGTATGAATTTACCGGTATTTCTTCAGTTTTTCGCCACTATTTTTGTAAATTTATCTTGTTTAGTTGTTAAAGACGGCATGTGACTGGGATAATGAAGGGCCCCTCTCAAGAAAAAAGCAACCCCCTCAGTACTTAAAGCTGTGAGAGGGTTGCTTTTTCTTGAGAGGAATCTGTTAAAAAAAATAAACTTAATAAAACCAATATTTTATTAAGTTTAACTCTAACCTTTTTTCAGTTGAATTTTTGACCATTCGATTTGACGTTGCCGATAATAATACTGTTGATCTTTTTCAGAGATTGGTCGCATCACTTTGCACGGATTGCCAACAGCAACTACATTGGCCGGGAGATCTTTTGTGACGACACTCCCTGCCCCAACGACCGTGTTTTCACCAATGGTCACCCCTGGTAGTACGATGACCCCTGCTCCTAGCCAGCAGTTTGACCCAATGTGGACTGGTAAATTATATTGATATTCTTGTTCACGCAATGCTGGTAACACTGGGTGCCCCGCTGTTGCAATGGTGACGTTAGGACCAATCATAGTATGGTCACCAACGTAAATATGAGTATCATCCACCGCCGTAAAATTAAAGTTAGCATAAATATAATTGCCAAAATGAACATGATGGCCACCCCAATTTGCATGGAACGGTGATTCAATATAACATCCTTCACCGAGGTCACCAAAAAGCTGTTCCATGAGGCGTTGACGTTGATCGCTATCACTTGGCCGTAGCTGATTGAAATCGTAAAGCAAATTCAAATAATAATTTTGTTCTTTCAAAATTTCTGGATCAGTTGGTAGGTAAAGTTCACCGTTATGTTGCGCAGAAGCCATGACAAAGTCCCTCCTAATACGTGTTGTAGCCATTATACCAGAATTGTAACCGCTATCATAATGACCGCTTTTTCTACAAAAAAGCACGCCACACGTAAATCGTGCGAAGCGCGCTAATTTTTTAAAGTTTGACGTTTAGTTAATCAGACAATCACGTTACTTTGATGCACTGTCGATGTTACTCAGGGCTTCAAAGTCAGCCTCACTGAGTTCAATGTTTTGAGCATCAATGTTTTGAATGACGTGTTCAGATGAAGCAGTTCCCGGAATCGGTAGAATTACATCAGCCCGTTTAAGTAGCCATGCCAAGGCAATTTGAGCTGGTGATGCTTGATATTTTGTGGCAATCGTAGACAACGTGTCACCCTCAGTTAATTGACCAGTGGCCAGTGGGAACCAAGGAATAAAGGCAATATGATTGGCTTGTGCGTAATCTAAAACGGCTTCGTCAGCACGATCAATCAAGTTATAGCGATTTTGAACAGACACAATTGGAGCGACCTGTTGCGCTGCTTGCAATTGTTCTACGGAGACTTGACTTAGCCCAATGTGCTTGATTTTGCCTTCTTGTTGTAATTTAGCTAATTCGCCCACTTGTTCTTCAATCGTAAAGTTGGGGTCAATTCGGTGCAACTGCAGTAAATCAATGTGATCAAGTCCCAAGGTAAATAGGTTCATTTCAACTTGCTGCCGTAAATAAGCAGGATTGCCCAGTTCAGTCCAGATGTTTGGTCCTTGTCTGGTAAAGCCAACTTTAGTTGCCACCATGACGTGATGATTTGGCCGGGCTACTAACGCCTGTTTCAAGTACTCGTTAGCGAATAATGGCCCATATGAATCGGCGGTATCAATGAAGTTTACGCCGTGATCAATGGCGGTTGTAATCACGTCAACCGCGTTTTGAGGATCAGTTGATGGGCCCCAAACGCCTTTACCAGGTAATTGCATCGTGCCGTAACCCAAACGGTTCACGGTTAAATCTGAATCAAATGTAAAAGTTGTTGTCATTTAATGTCGCCTGCTTTCTCGTGAATATGCCCAGTTTATTACTTAGAGTCCACTCTAGGTCAAGCATTTAGACTTCAAATTAATCAATCATCACGACACAGTGATTAAGCCAATCACCTGCTGCAGTGCCGTATCAAAGCTACTTTTTGCTGGCACGGGTGATCCGTGAAATAAGCCCCAAAGTTCATTTTGAACGAATCCGAAAATGAAGGCTCGAAATAATCGTGAATAATTGATCACGTCCGTTTCGTTTTGGGTAAATGGTCGAATTAACCGTTTTAATAAGGCAATTAAATCCCGAAAATGCTCATAGGCGACTGATTGATGCTGATAATCGATACCACCGAAAGCCAGTCGCGTCATTTCGGGCTGTGCTAATAGATGATGATAGAGTTGCTCACCGTACACCATGAGGGCTTCTTGACCAGCCACACCAACCAGTTGTGCACTAATTTGAGATGTCAGGTGGTCTAAGAAGTCAACGATAAGGCTAACCTTGAGCGCTTCTTTACTTTTGAAGTACGGGTACATGGCTTGTGGTTTAACACCCAGATTGGTTGCAACTCGGCTAAAACTTAGCTGTTCCGCACCATTCTCGTTGATGAGTTGCATCGCGGTTTGTTTAATTTTAGCTGCCGATAAATTTCGCTTTTGAACCATTTTATCACTCACTTGCATTTTATTAGGAATAAGACTATTATTACCATTTGTAAATTAAATTTACAATGATTAATTTACGAAAAGGCTTACACTTTATTTTAGCAATTATTAATCATAATGTCCGAATTATTACGCCGCTTTCGTAGGGCGTCTTTATTTGTGAATAGATCTGTTTGGCAGTTAAGGAGAGGAATATCAATATGGATGAAGCACACAGGGAAAAAAGTCCCTGGAAAAGAAATTTAGCGATTCTTTGGGGATGTACCTTCATTGCAGGGATTGCATTTAGTGAAATTATGCCCTTTATGTCATTATATGTCAGCGAATTGGGCAACTTTACTAAGGCTCAAGTATCATTTTACAGTGGGTTAGTTTACGCAGCCACATTTTTGGTAACGGCGATTGTTTCGCCAATTTGGGGTGCATTAGCCGATCGTAAAGGTCGCAAAATCATGTTGATTCGTGCCTCGTTCGGGATGGCTACCGCGATGTTTTTGATGGGCTTAGTTTCAAACGTTTGGCAATTACTCGCATTACGGGCCCTACAAGGGTTATTTTCCGGTTATATCTCAAATGCACAAGCATTGATTGCTTCCCAAACGCCACGTGACCATAGCGGTAAGGCGTTGGGAACCTTAGTCACTGGTTCCACGTCTGGGATGCTGATGGGGCCAATTATCGGTGGTGCGTTAGCAGAAGTTTTCTCAATTCGAGATACGTTTTTCATCACGGCGACCTTATTGGTCATCGCGGGCATTTTATCTGCCGTTTTTGTGACCGAGTATTTTGTCCCGGTTAAGCGCACCAAATCGGGTGATCAGCAAGGGCACCTGTTGGGCGGCTTACTGAGTCAGTTTGAGAAGCCTAAATTAATCATTGTATTACTGTTCTCAACGATGTTTGTTCAATTAGGCAACACTTCAATTGCACCGATTATTAGTCTGTACGTTAAAGAGCTGATGCACAATGCTGGTCCGGTGGCGTTTGTGGCGGGTATTATTGCCGCTTTACCCGGTATCTCCAATATTTTGGCTGCTCCCCGTTTAGGCGCTTATGGTGATTCTAACGGCTCTAGTAAAGTTTTGATGGCTGGCTACTTATTTGCCACGATTATGTACATCCCACAAGGTTTTGTCACTAGTATTTGGGTGTTGGGTTTTCTCCGTCTGATGATTGGTATCTCTGATGGGGCCCTCTTCCCTACGATTCAGACGCTATTAACCAAAAACGCCCCAGTTACCGCGACTTCCGCAATTTTTTCGTGGAATCAATCCTTCCAAGCACTTGGTAACATGTTTGGCTCGTTACTGGGTGGTTCGCTGGCCGGACTATTTGGTTACAATGTGGTGTTTATCTCCACGGCCTGCTTGTTAATGATCAACTTCTTGATGCTCTGGATTACCCAACCATCGTTACGAATCAAGTTTCGGCGGACGGTTTAGTCACCAGAATTGAATAGTTTTACGAAAAAAACCGCCCTATCAGTTGAATTTTCAAACTGATTAGGACGGTTTTTAATTGGTTACCCTGTTGTGGATAAGGCATTTAAAATCGAGATACCTTTAAAGAATCGGTGATAATAACCGTGAAAAGGCCTGCTTAAATCGTAACCATAGTGACATTTGGCGAAAATCAGTTGGCGTGATGAGCTGACTATTAGCCATGTCAGCTTTAAAAATCTCGCGTAACTGACTTGCCAAGGTCGTATCGTAGACAAACGCATTGGCTTCAAAGTTTAGTTTGAAGCTGCGAAAATCCATGTTCGCTGAACCAACTGAAGAAATTGCATCGTCTATGGTTAAAACTTTGGCATGCAAGAACCCCTTTTGATAAAAGTAGATTTTAGCACCATCTTCCGCTAACAGGCGGGCATAGTACTGGGTTGCGCGATACACAAATGGGTGGTCAGGCATGTGTGGGACCATGATTCGCACGTCTACGCCGGACAAAATCGCACTCCGTAACGCATTCAAGACACTATCGTCAGGAATGAGGTAAGGTGTTTGGATATACAGTCGCTTTCGGGCGCTGTTAATCATACGTAAATAGCCCATTTTCACCTGTTCTAAATCAGAATCAGGGCCACTCCCCACAATTTGCATCATCGTTTTACCAAGCCCATCGTTAGTTTTGGGAAAGTGCGTCTGGTTAAGATCCAATTCGTTTTCGGGAACAGTGGCATTCCAATCACGAATAAATCGTTGTTGTAAGGCCAGCACACCATCACCTTCGACTTTTAAATGCGTGTCACGCCAATACCCAAATTTTTTAGCACGACCAACGTATTGATCGCCAATGTTGAACCCGCCAATGTAGCCCGTCCAGCCGTCAATTGCGACGACTTTCCGGTGATTTCGGAAGTTCAACCGAAAATCACGCCAATTGGAATGGATGCCCAAGAAAGGTTCTGCAAAGCCGCCAGCATCACGTAAGGGATCAAAAAAATCTCGTTTGGTGCCCATCGATCCCCAAGAATCGTATAAGACTCGAACTTCGATACCTTCACGGGCTTTGGCAACGAGCGATTTAAGAATCGATTGGCCAAGTTGATCATTGTAAAAGGTATAAAATTCGATATAGACGTTATGTTCGGCGTTCAAAATTTCAGATTTGAGGTCATCGAATAATTTGGTGCCATCAGTAAAGATTGCCACTTGATTATTCATGGTAACAAACGAGTGATCAACGTTTTGAAAAAGTTCAATCATGTTTTTGACCGATGATTCTTGGTGGGTATCGTCTACTGAATAAGGTGGCAACATTGACTGTTGGCGTTTCAGTGCGTCAGTTAGTTCGGGATCAGGTTGAATGCGCACTTTATGCAACTGACGGTGGGTTAATTTACGGCCAAAGAATGCGTAAATTAAAAACCCAACAATTGGCAGTAAATTGAGCACAAGTAACCAAGCCCAAGTTGCAGCAATGTCTCGTCGTTCTCTAAAGACGGTAAGGACCGCGGCAATCGTGTTCAATGTAAAGATGAGTAAAATAACGGTATTGATGATGTTCCAGCTCATAGAAAATCTCCCCCAAAGAATAACATGCTTTAACGTTACCGCAAAAGCGGTTTTCAGAACAGTACTTATTTGAAATAATTGTTAGTTTTTCCAGGTGTGAAACGAATTTGGTAATCTTTATAGATTCTTACCATTACCTTGACCTTTTCGTTAGATTTAACGTGCATAATGACCTTATCAATAATGAAATGATGGTGGTATCCATGCTGAAACAACTTAATCCAGTCCAGCTCAAAACGACTAACCTGTTCACTTGGCGTCAATTAACGCATCAATACGGGATTGCCAACGTTTCAAATTGGCTCCAAGCCCGCGACGCATTGGAGAAAACCCAAAAAATTGAAATTCTTGGTGAATTTTATAGTCAGGACCAGGCACGGGACTTTCTATCACGAGAAAATGATCACCTCGCGTTTAGTCAGTCCCAAATTGAACTATTTGGTATCAAAGAAATTGGCCGTTACGTACTCATTCAATATCGCTAAAGATAAAGCGCTTGATATCACCCAGTTTTTGGGGTATCAAGCGCTTGTTGTTAAGCATGGTGTCTGAGCTGTTTGAGCCAATAAGTCAACGCAATAAAGGCCAAGAAAGCAACCCCAATTAAAACCGGAATCTGGGTTTCGGGGTTTAAAAACATAAAGACTAATGTTAAAAGTAGAAACGCAATCGTCACGTAGTTTGAAAATGGTGCAAATGGCATCTTAAATGGATGCGTAGCCATTAGGTCTGGATGCTGTTTGCGAAACTTTAATTGACTGATCAGAATAACGAACCACGGTACCATCCCGGGTAAGACACTGGAACTGTACACCAGAACAAACATATCATTCGCGTTTTTAAAGAACATGGGTAAAATCAGGTTTAAAATCACACCTAAGAAAATACCAAAAGCGATGGTTAAAGTGGCGTACACGGGCACACCATGTCGGTTTAGGAGCCCGAAACGTTTTGGTAACTGGTTGGTTTTCGATAATGTGTAAAGCATACGACTGGTACTGTAGATACCAGAGTTGGCACCAGAAAGTGCTGCAGTAATTACAACAAAGTTAATGATTGCCGCAGCGGCTGAAATCCCAATTTTCGCAAAGGTTTGAACGAAGGGTGAGCCAATCGTGCCAAGTTGATTCCAAGGGTAAATACATAGAATGACAAAAATAGCCCCAATGTAAAAGATCAAGATTCGCGAAACTGTTGACTGAATGGCACTTACCAGCGATTTTTGTGGGTTCTCAGCTTCACCAACGGCAATCCCGATGAATTCGATACCTTGATATGACGCTAAAACAATTGAAAGCGCAAATACAAAGCCCTTCACCCCACCGGTGAAAAAGCCAAACCGCCAGAGGTTGCTAAAGCCAATTGGCTGCATGTGATTGCCGATACCGAATAAAATCAGCCCAAAACCGGCAATAATCATCAACACGATGGTCACAACCTTGATCAAGGCAAACCAAAATTCTAGGTTACCAAACGTTTTGACTGAAACTAGATTGGCTAGACAAAGCGTGGCTATGGCGATAAGGCCAGGGATCCACCCAGGCAGTGATGGCCACCAAAACTGAACATAACTGCCAATGGCAATCATCTCACTCATGCCGATAGCCACCCACTGAAAGATATTACTCCAAGCGGTGAAGTACCCAAAAAACGGGTGCATGTACTCACTGGCAAATTTTGCGAATGAACCAGTATCTGGATCGATATAAAGCATCTCACCAAATGCACGCATGATGAAGTACAGGGCAATCCCTGCCAGTGCGTATGCTAGCAAGACGGATGGCCCAGTCCATTTGATGGTTGAAGCTGACCCCATGAACAGGCCAACCCCAATGGTGCCACCAATGGCAATCATATGAATCTGACGGGCATTTAATTTTCGTTGCATAAAAACATCCTTTCATGGTTCATAAAATAAGGGTGTTTGAAGCCTAACGAACTGGTTGTAATGTCCGGTGATCAGCGACCTTAGCCAGTTCGATCGTTTGTTGCATGAGCGTCGTAATTGTCATCGGCCCCACCCCACCTGGTACGGGTGTAATTGCACCAGCAACGTCTTTTGCGTGATCATAATCAACGTCACCTACTAGTTTACCATTTTCATCACGGTCCATGCCAACATCAATTACCGTAGCCCCAGGTTTAATATCGGCGGCTTTGATGAGGTGTGCAACACCAGTGGCAACAATCAGGATGTCAGCGGTCTTAGTGTGAGCAGACAAATTTTCGGTCAAAATGTGGGTGTAAGTCACGGTTGCGCCGGCATTCAGGAGTAGCGCGCCCATTGGCCGACCTACGATATTGGAGTCACCAACGATCACAGCGTGCTGACCTTTAGGATCGATGTGGTAGTGTGAAAGCATCGTCATGATTCCCTTAGGCGTACAAGAGACCGGATAGTGTTCGTGGCTATTGTTAAATAGTTTGCCGACACTTTCCGGACTAAAGCCATCGACATCTTTGTGGACGTCAATCGCGCGAATGATTTTACCTTCATCAATGTGTTTAGGTAGCGGCAGCTGAACTAAAATGCCGTGTACACTGTCATCACAGTTATATTGGTCAATGAGTTGTAATAATTCGGCTTCTGTAAAATCAGCCTCTCGTCGCTCAATAATTGATTCAATGCCTAATTTAATGGCTTTGCGATGTTTGTTATGCACGTAGATTTGACTGGCTGGGTCATGGCCAACAATGATGACCACCAGTTTTGGGGACAGACCAGTTGCCTTTAATTCGGCCACTTCGGCCTTCATATTAACGTCTAATTGGTTCGACAGTGCCTTACCATCTAAAATCATTAATCAATCTCCACCCTTTCGGATTCAAAGTGTCTCTTACCTATGCCAAAACGTTAAATGAAGCGAGATATGAACGAATAATTGGATTTAACGTTCAATATTCGTATTATAACTGATAATCAGTGAAAATTGGCTGTCAGTCACCTAAAAATTTCATGATTAAATTAAAATAACCGTTTAAAACAAAAAAATCGCTATGGACGCCGTAAATAACGACTTAGTCCATAGCGTTTTAAATGAGGTGTTACTTCGCCCGTTGATCATAGGCCCGCTTTGATTTAAATCCGGCCGCAAAAATTAATTTCATTTGATCGATATGGCGCTGTTTGGTAGTCGCTGCTTTGGCCCCAAAGATAAAGCGAGCCCATTCGCGTTGATAGCCAGGTGTTAACGCGTTGAAAAAAGTTTGGAGCGCCGGCTCGTCTCCTAAAAGCTCACTAACTGCTGGAATATCTTTTTCAAAGTCACTTAATGGTGGTTGTGCCATCCGTCTCATCTCCATTATGAAGTGTGCTTAGCTTACCACTGCCTGAACTCAACTGTCAATTCGTTGTAAGTGGCGGTTAATGACCATTGGGATCACCACTGTCACGGTTCGCCAGCAGGTCCAACCAAGTAGCATGCCACCCAAAACATCCGTCGCAAAGTGGGCTTGTAAATAGATGCGGGACAAGCCGACTAAAGCCACCCAACTAAAGCCAATCAAAACTTGAAGGACACGGTATCGGTGATTAGCTGGATGCCAGTAGTGACAAAGTAGACTGACCAAAATAATTGCGCCAACCATGTGCGCACTTGGAAAACTAAATCCCTGACTGATGGTTTCGGTTGCTAGTGGTCGTGGCCGTTGAATTAACATCTTAAATAGCCAGGCGAAGCCATCGCCACTGACAATGGTCAATAAGATAATGGCAGCTTGTAACAGTTGTTCCCTCAAAATATAAACTAACGCCAGTAACAAACAGCCGGCAAGTGTTATGATTGGTGACCCACTCCAAGTGAGCCAATTAAAAATTGTCGTACGACTACTGCTTTGAAAAGCAGTAATTAGGTGAGTAAAACTTTGATCGAGGCCGCTGGTTAGATTGAGTTTGATTGCAATTGCGAGTATTAAGAACAGACCCCAATCTAAACTCACACGGCGCCAGTTAGCTGGTTTAAGCTTCTGATTAAACGTGGTGGACATTTGGCTACCTCTTTTCTTTGATAAGATATTGTGGTCGGTGCTTGGTTTCCAGGTAAATCTTACTAATATATTTGCCAATGATGCCAAGGCTGAAGAGTTGAATGCCACCAACGAGTAAAATAATGCAGACCAGTGATGGCCAACCCATTGTTGGGTTACCGTAGACGAGTTTGCGGAAGATAACGATAATCAGTCCAATAATGGCCAAAGCGCAAGAGCCAAGCCCACCCCATGAGGCCAAGTTTAGAGGTGCTTCCGAAAAATCAAGAATACCTTCAAAGGAGTAGCTGATCAGTTGTTTCATCGACCAGTGCGTCTCGCCGGCCACTCGTGGTTGGTTGGCGAATTCCAAGTACTGGGTTTTGAAACCTACCCAGCTGAAGATGCCCTTGGAAAAACGGTTATATTCTGGCAGTGAGCGGACCGCTTGAACTACTGAACGACGCATTAAACGGTAGTCACGAACCCCAGACTGCATTTTAACCTGTGAAATTCGGTTGATCAGCCCGTAAAATCGGTTTGATAACCATGAACGCAGTACTGGTTCACCTTTTCGATCTGAGCGTCTGGTGGCGATGATATCGTTATCAGTGGTGTTGAGTAATCGGACCATCTTGGGTAACAACTCAGGTGGATCTTGCAAGTCAACGTCCATTACGGCGATATAGTCACCACTCACTTGGTCCAAGCCGGCTTTAAGGGCCGCCTCTTTGCCAAAATTACGCGAAAAATCAACAAAGTGGACTTGATCCGGTGCTTGAGCGTGTAAAATTTTGAGTTGATCAATAGTTTGATCAGTTGAACCATCGTTAATAAACCAGTATTCCCAGTGGTAGACTTCGCTTTCATCCGTACTAAATTGATTCAGGATGCTTTCGACCTTACTGTAAAAAATGGGAATCGCGTCTTGTTCGTTATAGCATGGGACAACAATTGAGATAGTTTTCATTTTAAGGAACCCCTCTTAGCGAATTGATGGTTTCAGTATAGGAGAAACCTAATCATACTTAAATCGGTAAAAAAAAAGAACTCTCTGAGAAAATCTCAGTTAAGTTCTTTTAGGGGCGTTTCACGGTCAATATGAGTTGATGTCGGTTGTGGATTTTTGAACGTTAAACTAAATTGCGTGCCACTTGGGACTGCATTGGCAACAGTGAGTTTAATCTGATTCAGGTTGGCCAGCTGCTTAGCAATCGCCAAACCGAGACCGGTGCCTTCAATTCTGGAATCGCGAGCATAACTCCCTCGATAAAAGCGATCAAATAAGTGGGCCTGATCTTCAGTTGAAATTTGAGGACCAGCATTAACGACGGTTACCGTGACATCGGCTGGCGTTTGCTCTAAATGAACCCGAATTAAACTATCCTTGGGGGAGTATTTGCCAGCATTGTCCAGTAAGGTTCGCAAAATTTGTTGGACGTTATCGGCGTTGGCAAGTACGGTTGCGGCCGAAGCACCGGTGACACTGATTTTTTGAATTAACAGGGCTCGTTGTTCTTCAACGGATTCAAAAACCAAGTTTGATAGGTTAATGTAGGTTCGTTCACTGGTTGCGCGATCAGCGCGAGATAAGATGAGTAGCTGATTGACCAGCTGCTGCATCCGAGTCGCTTCATCCGTGATAAAGTTGACCGATTTCGTCACGATTTCTGGGTGGTCTTGTCCCCGTCGCTGAATGAGCTTACTATGACCCAAGATGACTGCAATGGGCGTTCTCAATTCATGCGCGGCGTTTGAAACAAAGGTCTTTTCTTGCTTATTTTTATCATTCACGGCACCCAATAACGTGTTAAAGCTATTGGCTAATTGTGCAACCTCAACGGGCGTTTGTGGTGCTGGCAACGGATTAGCGTAATCAGCCGAGCGCGCACTTTCAGCCTGCGCTGCTTTACTCAGGTTAGCTAGTGGCTGAGTAATTTGTTTGGCACTCAAGGTAATAAAATAGCCACCAAGTGTGATACCAAACAACATTAAAATCGCCGTGACAATCAAAACGGAAATCAAAATGGTGACAACGCCATTCAAACTCAACCAAATTTGAGATTGAATGCCTAATCGAGAACCTGACCGATAGTAAACTAGACCATAATCGCTGACGTAACGGACTGCTGAAAAAATTGGTAATTGATAGCTTCGTTTACTTAAAAATCGCTTGGTCCCTTTGGAATAAAAAGTATCAGGTGCCGTGCCAATTTTTGAATTATACACTTTTACGTAAGTGTTGGCGGTGTTAATCGTACTGTTTTTGCGCCACTGATTCCAATCAGGTCGATCATCAATAATTGACCGTTTTAAACTGCTCAGAAGTTGAATGGATTGCTGTTCAGATTGACGAACCAGCTGAAAGCCAACGACTGACACAATTGAGATGCCAAGTAGGACCGCAAAAACAATAAACAGGCTAAAAAAACGACGCTGAATCGCTTTGGATGTTGTTTCAATCCGGGCGTTTTTCACTTAAATGCCCCCTTAGCTTTGGTAGTTCGCGGATAAAACGTAGCCGATACCACGGACAGTGTGAATCAAAGAGGCCTCAAAATCGCGGTCGATTTTATTGCGGAGATAACGGATGTAAACGTCAACCACGTTGGACTGACCGTCAAAGTCGATCCCCCACACGGTGTTTAAGAGGTCGTCACGAGACATGGTTTCTCCCGAATGCTGCATGAGGGTTAGTAACAGCTCGTATTCGCGTTGTGTTAATTGAATAATTTGATTGTCACGGGTGACCTGTCTAAGCTTCGTGTTTAACATCAAGTCGCCAATCCGATAGTTATGGTCCTGATCACGATTCGTGGTAGTTTTTTTGTGTCTTAATATCACGCGTAATCGGGCGAGTAATTCTTCAATTTCAAACGGTTTGGTGATGTAATCATCCGCCCCCGTATCTAAACCGGCAACTTTATCGCCAACATAGTCTCTGGCAGTCATCATGATGACCGGAATGTCGCTAGTTTTACGAATTCGACGCAACACGCCAAGTCCGTCGAGTTTTGGCAGCATCCAATCAAGCAAAATAACATCCAATTGTCCCCGCAAATTTTCAAAAGCAGAGAGCGCTTGTTGGCCGTCACTTGCCGTATAAATTTGATAGTCTTCAAATTGTAATTCAGTTTTTAAATAATCTGTGAGGCCTTCTTCATCCTCAACAATTAATAGTGAATGGGTCATGTGTGATCACTCCAATTACATCATAAAGTTTAGTCTACTATACATATCATACGCATTTTATGGCAAAAATACCTGTGAAATTCTCAGATTTAACGCGATTTTTGTTTGATAGAACTGAGCGGCCCTATCCTGTGCTAAACGGGGTTGTTCTTATCAAAAGCCGAATTTGAATAAGGATACAATTTTAATTCTGAGAAATTCTAAGATTAGTTTCAGGAATGGTCACTTTATTAATGTCTTCATTTTTAATAAAATTAAAGTACGATGGTTCATAATACTAATAAAGGAATTGATTTGAATGGCGCAACAGTCTAAAAAATATACTGGCTGGTGGGGATTATGCTTGGTATCACTTGCTGGCTTTCTCGTGCTTAGCATCGGGGTTGCGACGAATGCAGCCTGGTTGCACATGCTTGATCAGCCGCTTCAACAACTTGCTGAAAATGTTCGAACGGTTCACCGCACAACTTGGTTTGCCCACCTGGCGTTCTGGGGGACACCGGTGATCAATCTGCTGATTTGTGTCGTGATTGGTGTTGGTCTTTGGTTTATCGGGCATCGATTGGAAGTGGGACAACTGATTTGGCTAGAGTTAGGCATTAATTTACTGACCTATCTGGGTAAACACTTTTTTCAGCGAAGTCGACCACTTGGTAAATTGGTGGCTCAGGGTGGTTTTAGTTTTCCCAGCGGGCATACAACCAGTACCTTAATGATGGTATTGATCGTCCTCTTTTACGTGGTACCCCTACTGAGAAATCAAGAATGGCAGTTAGTCGTTGGGTTAGTCAGTCTGATTTGGTTTGGGATGATTGGCTTTGATCGGATTTATCTATTTGTACACTACCCAACGGACGTTTTGGGTGGCAGTTGTTTGGCGTTGTTTTGGTTGGCCTGTGTTAAGTTAGGCGCGTACTACTTCAACTCATCCAAAGTTCAGCGCTCAACCGAATAGGCGTTAAGAAATCGATTATTATGAAAACAAGGGGAAGTTTTGATGAAGTTAAGGATGAGTAGACATAGTAGCATTACGGCAATATTAGGCCTGATTTTGGCCATTGCAATGGGGATTGGGATTGTTTCGAACCTAGTTGTACCCTTCAATTTTAAAATGACAGCTGTGGTTGTGATTGGCTGCATTGTGGTGTGGCAGTTAAAACCATACTACCTGAACTGGGCAGAACGTTTATCTGATAAAACTGTGAACTGGTTGTTGGTGGCAATGGTGGCGTTAATCGTGATCATCCAGATAGCGGTGTTGTGGGTCACCCCAGCAACGGTCTATCACGATCCGTTTCGGACAATCGTTCAAGCTGAGCAGTTGAGTCGCGGCAATTTGACTTGGAATGATTCAATCTATTTCCAGCGATTTCCAAACAATGTGTCTTTGACCGTTATTTTGGCAGGTTGGCTTAAAGCTACCAGCTGGTTGCACATGACGACCAACAACAGTGTGCATTTGCTATCACTGATTTTGCTGGATGGTTTTATTGTGATTATGCTGCGCGCGTTACTCCGATTGAGTCATCGACACGGCGCGGTTATTTTAGCGGGGATGTTCTTTCTAGTTAGCCCATTTGCCTACACTTATTACTTACAAGTTTTTTATTCCGATTTACCAACCTTAATTTGTTTAGCACTCACCTTTAACATCGTGATTGGCTGGCAACATTTTGGCCGACTCAAAAAGTGGTTGGCAGCGTTTGGCTTAGTGGTTGTCATCACGTTGGGTGAAGTGGTTAAACCCAATTTAATTGTGTTACTGGTTGCGGTGTTGTTAGTGACGATTTGGCTGGCATTTCGAAACCGGATTGCTTTAAATCAACTGAAGACACCCTTTATCTTGATTGCGGTTGGTTTTGCTTTAGCAGTTCCATCGGCACACGGTTTAAGTCAAGTAAGTCATTTTCAGCCAAATAACGCCGAAGCCTTTCCGACCACCCACTGGATTTGGATGAGTTATAATCCCAAATATGCTGGCCGTTACAATTTTGAAGATGTTCAAAAACTGAGTCAGATCAAAGGTAAGACCCAAAAACAGGCCTATCTTAAAAAAGCACTCCCGGCTCGCTTGAAGTCGTTGGGTCCAGCAGGTATTTTGGGACGCTGGGTTGAAAAAGCTAGTATTTTGTTGAACGTTTCCTTTATGCAACAGGCGTACACTGGTGGTTTTATTCAAGCGCCGGGATGGTATCAAAAAATGGGGCCGACCCTATCGTTGCTGGGCTCGCTCATCATGCGAATCGGATTCATTTTACTTTATACCGAGACGTTAATTCGGTGCCTGCGTCTTTGGCGAAACCGAGCTACGATTCCGACCGTTGATCCACGAATCACCCTGACCATATTAACGGCGCTTGGGTACCTCGCCTTTCATACCTTGCTGTGGGAAACCGAAAGTCGGTATGGTCAGGTGATGTTACCTATCCTGGGCATCCTGTGTGCTTTACCAAGCTTAGCAACGGCCAATTTAAATGACTTGTTTGTGAAGCGTTCAATGACTGCCAAACGCGTTGGTTGGAGCGTTGTCGGATTGCTAGCGGTATTTGTTGGTGTTGGTGCGGGAAATCTGCAACGGATGCCACAAAGCCCGGTTGCCACGCAACAAAGTCAATTATCATTGCAATTTGACGCAAAACGGACACCGATTGAAGCAAATGGGACGCTCACCCAAGAAATTCGATTGAATCATTTAGCCCGTTCTGCTAGTGTTTCATTGGCGCCAGATCTATTGTTTAGTGGCCAGCTCGTTAACTTAAAGACCCACCGACATTATCGCTTCACTCGAATGCCAAGCGCTTTAGTCATTAATCACGTGTTGCCGGTGGGCAATTACCAAATTCAGCTTAAGAATCTACTCAATCGACCACAGTCACTGCTGTTGACCCAAACGTTAAATGATCGATTAGCGCCGTATCCGCTAGTTTATGGTGGCACTCAGCATCCGTACGCCTCGTTTGTTTATCAGTTTGACCGATGAATGATTGCCGGTCATTGGTCTAAACAAGTTGAGTAGGTCAACTCGGTTGGCGTCTGGCTACAATCATTGAGGAGGAATATTTTGAATCAAGCAGATTATGTGAGTCATAATGAAAAAATGGTCCAGCAGCTACCTGAATACGTGGCTGATTACTATTTAACCAAATCAAGCGTGCCCCTTTCTCCAGCAACGCTATATCAGTATTTAAACGAATTCCACCGTTTCTTTATCTGGATGATTGATACCAATCTGACTCAGGCCAAGACCGTTAAGCAGATTAGCCTAGATGACCTGGCAACGTTTAAAAAACAGGATATGGAGTTGTACAAGGCCTACTTGTTAAACCGCGGTAAACAAACCGCAAGTCATCCCAATGGTGTTTTATCCCACCGAACCGTTAATCGTTCATTAAACGCGCTCTCAGCCCTATTTCGTTTTTTAACCACTGAAGCTGAAACAGCGGATGGTGAACCCTATTTTTACCGCAATGTGATGAAAAAAGTGGCCTTAGTTCAAGATAGCGAAACCTACGCCACTCGTGCAAGCCACATCAAGGAAAAATTAATGTTGGGTGAACAAGATGTCAGTTATTTGAACTTCATTCAAAATGAGTACGGAAAACAATTGGACCCGCGTAAATTACGGTATTATCAGCGTGATCGTGAACGGGATGTGGCCATCAACGCGTTAATGCTTGGTACTGGTATTCGAGTATCCGAATTAGTCAACATGGACGTGGATCAACTCAGCTTGAAGGCAGCCAGCGTGACGGTCCGTCGCAAAGGTGGTAAGTGGGATGCGGTTCCTATTGCTAAATGGGTTTTGCCCTACCTTGCTGAATATGTGGAAATTCGTGCAGGTCGATACCAGACAACCCGTGATACGCCAGCCTTATTTTTGACGAAAGGCACGCAACAGCCACGTCGTATTACCTCTGCCACCGTTGAATTGCTGGTTGCTAAATATTCGATGGCTTTCAACCATGTGCGCATTACGCCACATAAACTTCGGCATACATTAGCCTCAAAATTATACCTTGAGACCAAAAATGAACACTTGGTTGCGACTCAGTTGGGGCAAAGTTCGACGAGCGCAACTGGCCTTTACACTCATATTATTGATACGCAACAGCGTTCGGCTTTGAACCAGCTACACGATCATGAAGAGTGACCATCGATTGACAAGCATTGTCGGTCACAAAACAAAGCAGCGTTAAATTTTCAGCCATTGGACTGAGAACTTAACGCTGCTTTATTTGTTTGTCACTTTTGCTTTAATTGAACTTGGATTTAGGCTTCATAATCCATTCGGATGATAACCGGATCCTTGGTCAAAAAGGCACCGACGCCATCCAGAAAGGCCTTAAAATGCGGGGTTTCGTTATGGAAAGACACTGCGTCAGCATCTTGCCAGTGCTCGATGATTTCGTATTCGGTCTCGCTGCCCAATTTTTTGAAGTGATTGTAACTCAAGTTACCTGCTTCACTCCGAGAACCGGTAACCAACTTGTTGATAAAGGCCTCATAAGCAGCTTGCTCACCAGGTTTAACGGTTAATTCAACGTTAATGACTTTCATTTTGATACCCCACTTTTCATTTGATTAGGCTCAGTATGCCACTCTTTTTAAAAAGTGTAAACGCTTTGATTAAGAGAATAACTTTTTGGTTGCCTTAGCTAACGTTTTAAGGTCTTTATCGTAACGCGGATTTTTAACGAGTTTACTTGCTGGTATGCCGGTGAAGTGATAAGCCGCAATTTCGCCTGAACGGACAGCACTTTGTTCAGTGAAGACCATTTGATAAGGTTGTTCGGCAAACTCACCAGTAAAGGCTAAGTTAGTGCTGTGGTCCGGAATTACCTTTGGCCGATCTGATTTTGCGCGGTTGTTAAAGAGTGCGGACGCATACGGCATGTAGCATGGGATATTGTTAATAATACTGTCCATGATGGCTGTTTTTTTAGTCATAATGTTTCCAGGACCTGGATCAACCTTTGAGAGTTGACCGATGAGTTCTTCAGCCATTTCGCGACCGTTCATTTCAATGTAGGGTTTCTCCACGAATTCCCCTTTCCGTCGTGGGTAGAGGAAGTAGCCCCAAATAACCGTTTCATTCGGTTTTTGGGTGGTAAAGTGTGGTTGATGATGAACGACGATCGACATGTTGACGTCTTTTTGGCCTAAAGCGGTAATGGGTTGCGTTGAAAGAAATGAATTCAAGGCATTGCCGGGTACTTGCGTCGTTATTCGAGTAATTTCATTGAGTAACAAATGGTTTTTGGTCGTTAACGTAAAGCTGACCCATTCACTGGCATTTCGATCAGCAAAGAATTTGTCTGGATTGCCTAGGTTATAAAAGTGTTCAGTGGCTTTCTTCCATAGACTGGAAGCTGCACCATAGTCCATGTTCTCAGCGGCTGGTGTTGTCAAGTCACCAATTGTTGCTGAATCAGTAATGGAGCCATTAGTGAACATGACGGCCGTTTGTTCATCCACATCAACAGTTTCTTCCTCGTCAGTCAAAGTGTTGGTCATGACCAGACCGGTTACCGTAATTTCGTCTTGAAGTGGTGTTTGTTTAAAGTGCCAATCAGTCACTCGTCGATTGAGAATAAAGGTGCACCCCTGTTGTTTAAGATAGTTAATGAGCGGTAGCATAATACTCTCAAATTGGTTATACCGGGTCCGATTAACACCAACTAAGTGTTCAATTTGAGTAAATTCATAGATCATTTGATGCATATAGCGTCGTAGTTCTTGCCCAGAACTTTGAATGCGAAAGGCAAAGGTGGTTTCCCACATATACCAGAAGTTAGTCTGGAACATGTGAGGATCATCTTTAAAGTATTCGGCAATTGTGACGTTGTCTAACCGCTCTTCTTGGTCATCTGGCATCATGATCAACTTGGTTAACAGTGCGCGATCCTTATTGTTGAGACCGAGTTTACCACCGTTGATGATGCCTTTGCCACCTTCTAGTAAGCGCGCTTTATCGAAAGTCCGGTGCTTCGCATCAAATTCATGGGTATCTTCGGCCGCAGTCATGCCAGTTTCGGTAGCTGAGGGAATCCGGCCTAACAAGTCCATTAAATCAACGTAGGTTCGGTAATTAAGCATTCGGCCACCTCTAGCGATGAAGCCCAGATGATTTTCAGTTGGATGGTTTTGATTCCAATAATCATCCTTGGCGTGAACAGCCTCGTCCCCGTCATTTGAACCATGGTCATCAATCGCGTAAAAGGTGATTTTGTCACCCTGCCAGTGTGCTTCTTGGATCAGATAAACAGCAGCGGCCATGTTTGCCAGCCCTGCACCAATCATAATTGCTTTTGTCTTTACCATGATATTGCCTCCTATCAGTATGATTCAACATTCAGCTACCTAAGTTCATTATAATCCTTGGTAAGTAAAACAACATGGTCATTTAAGCGAACTTTGACCAAAATTAAACCGTTGCGCCCACTGGTATGGGAACGGTTTCAAGAACCCTAAAAAATCCTGATTCAAACTGGTGAAACGATAGCAAAAAGAGACGAAAAAGAACACCGAACTGTCAAAAATTGGCAGTTTGGTGTTCTTTTAAAAGGAAACATGTGAATTCATTTCAAATGAATTAAATAATTGCAATGATTAAGCTTTATCAGTATCAATCATCCAGGCTAATGCCAGTGACTTTTCGCCGAGATGGGTCCCAATCACTGGGCCAAAATAACTTAATTCGACTGGAATTTGTGGGAACTTGGTTTCAACTTGCTTGACCCAATTGGCGCCACCTTCTGGATCATTACCTTCAATGACGAGTGCCCGCAACGGATAGTCTGCTTGTTTAACAGCTTCGGCGAATATGTCTTCTACTCGAAGTAAGGCCTTTTTCCGAGAACGGACTTTTTCGAATGCCACAATTTCGTGACTTTGATCGTCAAAGGTTAAGAGTGGTTTGATTTTTAAGATACTGCCGATAAAGGCACTGGCGTTTGATAAACGGCCGCCTCGAACCAAGTTTTGAAGATCGTCCACCACAAAAACTTCGTCAATGGTTGCCCGGACTGCATCCAAACGATCAATAATCGTGTCAATGTCTTCACCCTTAGCCGCCAGCTTGGCAGCCTCGATGGCTAAGTACCCCATTAATTTAACTGTGATCTGAGAGTCGTAAACAACCACCTTAGTATTAGTCAGGTGCTCGTTAACTTGACGTAATGAATTGACGAACCCCGAAATCGTGCTGGCCAGGTGAATACTGATAATGGTATCGTAGCCTTCATCCCCCAGTTGTTGATAAAGGGCGATCATTTCCCCCAGTGGTGGTTGAGAGGTACTTGGAAATGACTTCGAGTGCCGTAACTTTTCCCAAAATTCGTCGGTGGTAATATCCACACCTTCATTATAGGAACGACCGTCGATAATCACTGGAATTGGAACTACGTGAATCTGATAGCGTTCAATGTCTTCTGCTGACAAATAGCTGGTACTATCAGTGACGACAGCTATTTTCATGGTTAACACCCGTTTCTTTTTTCATTTTTTGAATTACTTGTCAAAATTGTCTGAGTTACATTGTAACAGGTTTACTACGTTGTAGGCAAGCACGCCTGATTACTCATCTAAACGACCATTAGCACGCTCTAAGCTTCGGTTTAAACGATTGAGCATAATTTTCATCATTTGCTGTTCTTCATCTGGCCAGTAGTGAAAGACGGCATCCACCAAGGCATCATAACCAGCGTCCACTTGGGTGAGGGTCGTCTGTCCCAACGGCGATAAAGCATATTCGAGTTGGCGGCGATCCCGACCGACTGCCGTTTTAGTGACCATTTCTTTAGTGGTCAGGTTCTTTAATTGTCGACTAAGTGTTGAAGTATCTAATTGTAACGCTTCAGCCATTGCATCCTGTGTGATCACCTGTTGATCGATTTGGCGCAGCAGTTTCCACTCTGCGATGGTCACGTGGTTTTGCTTTGTGACCTTGGTGATTTGGGTTTGCAGTGACTTAGCAGCCAAACTTAAGTTATCTAAAATATCGGCCAAAGCAAGTGCCCCCTTTGCAGCATTTGTTTGTATTATACAGCTTTTTAAGATTTATGCCTAGCACGCAATCCTTTACTCAGGTTTGAGACACCGGTATACTAGAAATTGCGTATAAAAGAACGAAGGAAGTGAGACCATGTCATTTGATGGCACTTTTACCCACGCCATGGTTGGAGAATTAACGCAACAGCTTGTTGGCGGCCGGGTCTCTAAAATTAATCAACCCTATAATAATGAGGTGGTTTTAACCATCCGAGCTAATCGGACGAGCATGCCATTGTTATTATCGGCTAACCCAACGTTTGCCCGAATTCAAATCACGGCGATCCCCTACGTTAATCCTGTCACACCAACTAATTTTACCATGATGATGCGAAAGTATCTTAGCGGTGCGATTTTGACGAGTGTGAACCAGGCTGCAAATGATCGGGTGGTTCACCTTGATTTTACCAGTCGCAATGAACTTGGTGATCAAGTGTCCTTGCGGTTGATCATCGAGATTATGGCGCGCCATAGTAACGTCATTTTGGTTGATTTATCGACTATGACGATTTTGGATACTATTAAACACGTCGGTTCTGACCAAAATCGGTATCGGACTCTGCTACCGGGAAGTCATTACATTAACCCACCGCAACAGGAACTAATTGACCCGTTTACCGTTACTGATGGAGATGAGCAAGTTGCAACCTTGGTGAAGGACTATCCAAACGAGGATGTCTTGGCGCAGACGTTGCGTCAGCATTATCAGGGACTAGGTCAGGATACGGCAATGGCCTTGGCCCGATACTTGCACGAACCAGGTGATGCCACCACTAATTTTATTAACTTTTTCAAGCAATTTGACGCACCTCAACCAACGCTAGTCACGTTTGATACTGGCAAAACCGCGTTTAGTGCCATTCCTTACCCTCAGGATGTGGATGACGCTGTGAGCCGTTCTTTTAAACAGTTGAGTGGTATGCTCGATTTTTATTACCAAGACCGCGCTGAACGTGATCGTGTTCAACAACAAGGCAGCACGTTAATTCACGTTGTTCGCAATGAACTCAAAAAGAATCGCACTAAGTTAAAGAAGTTAGAAGCAACGCTTAAGTCCGCAGCGGGTGCTGATGAGTACCGAATTAAGGGTGAATTGCTGACGACTTACCTGTCACAAGTTACCCGTGGGATGACCAGTATCACGTTGCCCAATTTCTATGACGACAATCAACCCCTTAAAATTAGTCTTTCCAACCAAATCAGCCCTTCTCAAAACGCCCAAAAATATTTTAAAAAGTATAATAAAATGAAGGCGTCCGTCAGTTACGTGACTGATCAAATGGCTAAGACCAACGCGGAAATTGCGTATTTGGACAACGTGAGTGCCCAAATCGAATTGGCAGCGCCTAAGGATCTAACCGATATCAAACTAGAATTGCAACAAGGCGGCTACCTTCGCGACCATGAACACAATCAACGTTCAGGCAAAAAGAAACGCCAACCGGTCTCAAAGCCAGAAGTCTTCACTGCGACTGATGGGACCAAAATTGAAGTAGGTAAAAATAACTTGCAGAATGAAAAGTTAACGTTGCATAGTGCTGCTAAAACTGATATTTGGTTACACGTTAAAAATATGCCAGGCTCTCACGTCATTATTCATGATTCGACGCCTAGCGATGACACACTGCTGGAAGCCGCCAACATTGCCGCTTTTTACTCTAAAGCCCGCCAGTCAAGCTCGGTGCCAGTCGATTATGTCCAAGTCAAGAAGATTCGAAAACCTAACGGGACCAAACCCGGTTACGTCATTTATGAGGGCCAAAAGACCTTGTATGTCACGCCAGACCGACAATTTGTTGAATCGTTAGCCAACTAATCGTAAATTGAGAACAATTCGGTGTCAGTGCAACCGTGGCACAACAAAAGGTGATTCAATGCGCGTCATGAGCGCTGAATCACCTTTTTAATTGTGTCATTTTATTTGTTATCTGGTTCATCGATCAGTTCTGGTAAGCTTTCAAAACTGATACGAGCCCCTACTTCTTGAGTTGTTAGCCCAAGTTGATCAGGAAGTTGTAATTGTTTGAATGGAAAAGTACCACGAACCTGGGAACGACGCGTTGAATGAATGTCTACGGGCAAGGTTGCAATCAAATCTTCGCGAATTTCGCCGAGTGCCTGACGAACCAGCATCCGAACCCAGTTAATGCCAGTCACTTTGTTTAAATAGGCGATGGTGGTTAACCGGGTTGGCCGAATTCCCGCAAACTGAAGTTGGTTAGTTGTATCGTTTGTATATAACAATTGAACCATACCAGTTCGTTTGTGTTCTGCAAGATACTCCTTAGCGTGGGCTAATAACCGATTCAGTTGTGTTTCATCGATGGAAGCTGGAGCACGCATTAGCGTAATTTGGTCAAGGGTTGTTGCTAACCCCTGATCAGATTGCAGGTCACTCACGAGGATTGGAACGATGTGTCCGGGCGTAACGAATAAATCTAACCCAATTTCTGCGTGATTCGTTTCGAGGTGTGTTCGTTTTTCTTGATCAGGTGGCAGTACCGAAACTGGGTAGTGCCGATTTCTAAGTTCGCGAGTAAGATAGTGTCGATTACCCGGTACAAAAATCTTCACAGGGTGTTCAATCTCAATCACGTTCATGATATCGCCCAATTGAACGGGATCAATGATTTGTTTGTCAGAGGCAGTTGCACTCAGAGATCCAGCATTGGGATTAGTGTTCATGATAATGGTCTTATAGCCAGATTTTCGCAGTTGTTTGAGCATTTCAGTCGTGAAGTAATCTGCTGAAGCATTAGGACCTAGCTGATTCCCTCCTCGACCAAGGACTAGGACTGATTGATCCGAGATTTGCTCACTCTCGTTTTCAAATTCAAAAGTACTGTAATAACTAGTTGGTGAGTGTAACAACTCACCCGCTGATGGTTCAATCCCCTTGTAGGTCGGTAGAATGTGATTGCTTTGTCCTAGCGCTCTAACGGTGTCGATGTCAGTATGCCAAATTCGAGCAATCATGCCATCGCCAAAACCGTAATAACGACCCTGCTGAAGTGCTGTCACGTCCATTGGTTGCTGGCGGATCTGTTCTTCAATGGTTAAGATGTGATTGAGTTTCACGAAGTAGAACGGATCTATTTTGGTCAGTTCGTTTAATTCATCAACCTGGTACCCGCGGCGCAGTGCTTCAATCAAAACTAAAATGCGACTAGATAACGGATGAATCAGCTGAGAGATGATCTGTGTGTCGCTTAAGTCACTCATTGAAGGCAATTCATCCTGGGGGCTGAATTGAGATGATCGTAACGCTTTTAAAATCGCTTCTTCCATACTTCGACCAACACCAATTGTTGAGCCAACCGATTTCATTACGGTTCCCAGATGTTGATCGGCATTTGGAATGTCTTCGAATGGCCAGATGGGAATCCGGACCACCACGTGATCTAAACTAGGCTCCAAAAGCGCAGTTTGTTTAAAGTGATAGATTTCAGGTAAACGAACATCGGTGATTTTTTGATTCAAATAAAGGTTGGCCGCAACGTACGCAATGGGATAGCCAGTTGCAACCGCAGCCAGTGAAGTGCCCCGATCGTTATACGGCGTTACTTTAGTCACGTAAAACCGATCTTGACTAGCGTGCAGTGCGAAATGGGTATGAACAACTCCGGTAAAGTTAAATTGATTGTTAATCGCAAACGCTGCATCCCGTAACTCTTGGTATTCGGCGTTACTTAAAGTTAACGTTGGTGTTACGACCATGGAGTCACCAGAGTGAATGCCAATTGGGTCGATATTTTCTAAACCAGCCACCAGCACTTGGGTGCCCATGACGTCGCGAATGGATACTAATTCAACTTCTTTGTACCCAACAATGCTCTGTTCAATCACGCACTGTTTGAAGCGCGACCACGCAAAACCGCGCGTGACGGCACTAATTAATTCCGCCTCGTTATCGCAAAGGATTCGGTTCGTGTCAATGCGTGGTGCGATTGGTTTTACAATGACTGGATAACCAATTTGGGCGGCAACGTTGACGGCCTCGTCAAGTGTTCCAACGGTTTCGGTCGCAATCACCGGGGCCCCCGCTTCGCTTAAAATGCGGTTTAACCGGTCTGGATTATTAATATCCATTAACGCATCACTTGGAATCCCCAAAGTTTGAACGCCATTATCAGCCAGAACGCCATTTTCCTGTAGTTCTTGGATCACGCTGATGGCCAATACCCCACCAACCGTTGGTAAAATGGCGTCCGGTTGTTCACGTTCAATAATTCGTTGGACGTTTTCGACCGTTATGGCTTGAATAAACATGTTGGTTGGCTGAACGCTCTCTAACGCAGCTGAAAATGGGTTGTTATCGATGAGCAGCGGCCGAATACCTAGCTTTTTGAAGGCTTGGATTACCTGCAAACATGCGGCATCAAGTTCGGTTTCGTGGCCGACCTCCGTTGGTCCACCGCCAATGATTAAAATCTTTTGAATTGTATTATCCATCTAATCACTCCCGAGTTCCCATGATTTCCATGAATTCGTCAAACAGATCAACGGAATCATTGGGACCAGGCGCGCCATCTGGGAAAAACTGAACCGAAAAGGCCGGATAATCCCGGTGACGCAGCCCTTGGATACTCCCATCGATCAAGTCAACGTAGGTTGTAATCAAACGATCACGGTTGACTGAGTCTGGATTTACAACGAATTCTTGACCTTCCATGGCGTAAATAATTTCGTTGGTAATAATTTTTCGAATTGGATGGTTAGCACCATGATGTGCCAGTTTTAACGGGCTGACTTCCGAACCATTTGCGAGGGCAAAAAGTTCGTGCCCCAAACCAATCGCAAACAGTGGCATGCGTTGTTGGATGGTTTGAATCATCTCAAGAACGCTTTGCGGTAAATCTAACGGTGAACCAGGACCAGTTGATAAAATAACGCCATCGGGGTCAAGGTTAATAATGTCTTGCGCGGTTGCCTGCCAAGGTAAGACAGTCACATTGCAGTCGCGTTTGGAAAGTTGTCGTAAAATACCATGTTTGAGGCCAAAATCAATCACAACCACGTTGTAGCCCTGATTGGGGTTCGGGTACGGTCTGGGTGTTGCAACTTGTGCAACTTGTTGGTTCGTCAAAACCGTGGCGTGCAACTGATCAAACGCATGGTCATCAGCTACATCAACAATGCTACCCTTGATCGTACCAGTTTGTTGTAATTTGCGAATTAAATGACGGGTATCGATGCCACTGATACCCGGGATATTATGTTGTTTAAGAAATTTATCCAATGACAATGAGCGTTGCCGATTTTTCGAGATTGCTGTCACATCCCGGACCACAACGCCCTTGGTTGTGGGTAAAATCGATTCGTAACCATCATGAGCAATACCAATACTACCAACGATTGGTTGTGAAAAGACAATCAGTTGATTATGGTAAATCTGATTCGTGATAATTTCTTGATAACCCAACATACTTGTATTAAAGACAATTTCGCCAGTGGTGGTTGCGCCAGCGCCAAAACCGATTCCTGGATAGGCTGAGCCATCTTCCAATATTAAAAAGCGTTGTGCCATCTTAGGATCCCACCAATCTTTGTTACAAATTTAACGGTTGTTTTACCGATCGATAATTTCAACACTGTCTTGACCATCAATCTCTGAAACGGATACTTTAATGCGTTCGTGTTGAGAACTCGGAATGTTTTTGCCCACAAAATCAGCTCGAATTGGCAGTTCGCGGTGGCCCCGATCAACTAACACAGCTAAATTAATTTGTTGTGGGCGACCTAAGTCCATAATGGCACTCATAGCGGCTCGAATCGTACGGCCAGTGTAGAGCACATCGTCCACCAAAATGACTTTTTTATCAGTAATTGGGAAATCAATTTTTGAAACAGTGACTTTCGGGTCGTTTTCGGTACTATCGTGTTCAATATCGTCTCGATATTTGGTCACGTCTAATTCACCAACTGGCACCGTAGCATTTTCAAGCTGTTTTAAACGGTTAGCAATCCGTTCGGCCAAGTATATCCCCCGGGTTTTGATACCCAAAATTACAAGCCCGTCGATACCTTTATTGTGTTCGATAATTTCATAAGTGATTCGGGTGAGTGCCCGCTGCATTGCCATTGCATCTACAACTACTTTTGCCATGAGTGGCCTCCTAATTGATTTAATTTTGGAAATATTATTATTTTATAAATAAACCAGATACGCTCATTTCAGAATATGCAAGAATGACCGGTTTGTCAATCTTCGTCTGGGGATTGCGTATGGGTTACTTGAAATCCGGGTGTTTGCCGCCTGAGTCGATTGATGACTTTTTTAAAATCATCTGGTAACGGCGCTTCAAAGACGAGTTGCTTACCGCTAACGGGATGTTTGAACCCCAGTTTTTTAGCATGCAAGAATTGTCCCGAACCGGCAATGGTTTTACGTGGCCCATACAGTGGATCACCTGCTAAGGGATGCCCAATGGATTTCATGTGGACTCGAATCTGGTGGGTGCGGCCGGTCTCTAACCAACACGAAATCAACGTGTAATTCAAGTAGCGCTCAAGTACTCGATAATGTGTGACGGCGTGGCGACCATCGGCAACAATGGCTTGGCGTTTACGGTCCTTTGGTGAACGGCCTAGTGGTGCATCAATTACACCGGTATCTTGCTTGATGACGCCATGGACCAACGCAATGTATTCTCGGAGGTTTGTCTTATTTTTGAGTTGCAAGGCTAAGCTCTGGTGGGCGTGATCGTTCTTAGCGACCATGAGTAAACCGGACGTATCTTTGTCAATTCGGTGAACGATGCCTGGACGAAAGGTGCCATTGATCGTTGAAAGTGGTGAATGGTAAAGTAACGCATTCACCAATGTGTGATTCGGGTGTCCTGGTGATGGATGAACCACCATGCCGGCTGGTTTGTTGACGACGATGACGTCATCGTCTTCATAGACAATATCTAGTGGAATATTTTCGGGTTCTAAATCCAATGCAACGGGATCTGGAATCGTCATGACAATTTTATCGCCAGGCAAGACTTGGTACTTGGGCTTAGCCGTTTGTTGATTGACTAAAACTAATTGATTTTCGATGGCCTGTTTGATTTGCGAACGACTCTCATCAGGCATCAACTGGCTTAAAACCTTATCCAGGCGACCAGTTTCAGTTTTGATGGTAAAGGTTAACGTTTCAGGCATGTTTTTCACCTTGATCTTCCAAAAACAACACAATCATGATCCAAATTACGCCAATTGTGAGGCAACTATCGGCAAAGTTAAAAATGGGAAAGTTGATAAAATCGAGTTGGAACATATCGACAACAAAGCCGTTGACCAATCGATCATAAAAGTTGCCTAACGTCCCGGCAATCATGAAAGCAATGCCGAGTTCGTACTGCCAATTATGGCGATAATGAATGAAAAACCAGATCATCACGACCAAAGCTGCTAGCGAGATGATGATAAATAGCCATTGTTGTCCGGCAAGCATACTCCAGGCAGCACCGTCATTGCGAATATAGGTCAGTGACAGTAAACCACTCACCACGGTATGTGTACCGCCTAGTGCGATGGTGGCAACGACGGTATGTTTGATCCACTGATCTAGGATGAATAAAAGAATGATAAATACTGTTGATACTCCAATTAACAAATTACAAACCCCTTTGGTGTGGGCGATACCAGTCAGTAACGGTCCCATTTGTTGACGACTAATTTTGTAGGTTTGAGTTAACAATCTGTGGGTCGAAATACCCTCAGTTAGCCTGACTGATCAACTCGCACTCACGTCGTTTCAATATCAGTCTATTATAGCAAATTTATGCAAGTTAGGCAGGCTAGGGCCACAACCTTTTCATGATTTCGTTGAAAATAAAAACACATTGCCAACCAGTAGCGGTCAGCAATGTGCTTATCATCTGAATTTTAAAATAAACCAGTAATTTTACCATCAGCGGTAATATCCATATCTAAGGCTGCCGGATGTTTTGGTAACCCTGGCATGGTCAAAACATTTCCCGTCATGGCAACGATGAACCCAGCACCAAGTTTTGGCACGAATTCCCGGACATGAATTGTAAAGTCAGTTGGCGCACCTAACAATTTTGCGTTATCCGACAATGAATACTGGGTTTTTGCCATGCAGACGGGTAACTTGTCCCAGCCGTATTTTGCAAACGTCTTAAGTTGACGCTTGGCTTTGGGTTCTAGTTCGACGTCTTTGCCACCATAGATATTTTGCACAATCGCTGTCATTTTGGTCATTAGGTCATCTTCAGGCTGGTAGAGTGGGTTGAACGCCTGCGATTTGGCTGTCGCAGATACGACAGCGTCAGCTAGACTAAGTGCGCCCCCACCACCGTTGGCCCAGACCGTGGTATCGTAAGCGGGCACGTGCAGTGTATCGTGGATAAAGTCTAACAGTTGTTTGATTTCAGCATCGGTATCAGACGTAAAGCGGTTAACTGCAACGATAACGGGTACACCATAGTGTTGCATGCTTTGAACGTGTCGGCTCAAGTTGGCAGATCCCTTGGCTAAGGCGTCGAGGTTTTCAGCTTCCAAATCAGTTTTAGCGACACCACCATTGTATTTTAAGGCCCGGACAGTTGCCACTACCACCACGGCATCTGGCGTTTTGCCCAGCACGGGGGTCTTGATATCCATGAACTTCTCACCACCAAGATCGGCACCAAAGCCGCCTTCTGTGACGACATAATCTGCCAATTTGAGTGCAGTTTGGGTGGCTAGTACTGAGTTACAGCCATGGGCAATATTGGCAAACGGGCCACCATGAATAATGGCAGGCGTGTGTTCCAAGGTTTGAACCAAATTCGGTTTAATGGCGTCTTTGAGTAGTAATGTAATTGCGCCGGCGACCTTTAAATCAGCAACGGTCACAGGTTCCTTATCATAATTGTAACCAATTACAATGCGGTTGATTCGGGCTTTCAAGTCAGCTAGATCCTTACTCAAGCATAAAATCGCCATTAATTCGCTGGCCACTGTGATATCAAACCCGTCTTGTCGAGGAACGCCTGAGGTACGGCCACCTAAACCAATCACAGTTTGACGAAGCGCACGGTCGTTAATGTCCAGCACGCGTTTCCAGATAATTTGGCGCGGATCGATATTGAGTGCGTTGCCCTGCTGAATATGATTATCAATTAGAGCTGACAATGTATCATGAGCCTCAGTGAGGGCGTGCATGTCACCAGTGAAGTGCAGGTTAATATCTTCCATCGGAATCACTTGTGCATATCCGCCACCGGTTGCACCACCCTTCATTCCCATGACGGGTCCTAGAGAAGGCTCACGTAACGCAATCGCCACTTTTTTACCCTGGCGTTTTAAAGCGTCACCTAGACCAACTGTGACCGTCGACTTACCCTCACCAGCTGGTGTGGGGTTGATAGACGTCACTAAAATAAGTTTGGAATTCTTTGTATCACCAGTCACCGGTAATTTAATTTTGGCCTTGTTGTTACCGTATGGCTCAATTTGATCTGGTGTTAGACCTAAAGTTTGTGCAATTTCTGTAATTGGCGCGGTTGTCGCAGCCTGTGAAATTTCAATATCGTTCAATTTGGCCCTCCTAAGTTAACGTTGTGTTTCTTCAATAATGTTATTCAATTCAATGACGGAGTTAACCGGTAGCAAAAACTGATAAATTTTGCCGCCATACACAAAACCCAAGCGGTATTTGGAGACATGCACGTTTTGAACATCCTTTAAATGAATGTCGACCCAACGATGGTTAATGACCCGGCTAACCCGAATGGTATCATTTTCCAGATAAATGTGTCGAAAGTGAACTTGTGCCCAGCTGAAAATTAAAAAGAGTGCTCCTAGTACATACGGAATCCACTGTAAGTTAGTTGGCAATTCTAGCGCCAAAATGAGGCTCAAGAATAGTAGACTGAACGTCCAGCTCCATAAAATGACACTGCTGAGTGGTCCAGGTTGGTATAAAAATTGTCGCTTTTGTTTTATGATGAGAATACCCCATTTCGAAAGGTTGGATAAGATGTTTACTTTGTATACGGATGCAGCCACTGAGACCGATTCGGGTCGAAGTGCCGCCGGTATTTTAATTATTCATGACGGTAAACAACAACAGTTGAAGCAGGTTTTGCCAAATGGTGATAACCATCAAGCGGAATTTGCGGCTGCCTTGGCTGGGTTTAAAGCATTAATGACACTGTTAGGTGACACTGCTTCTCAAACCACGGTGCGATACTTTACCGATTCTAAAATCGTAGCAGATAGTCTGCTAAAGCACTATGCGAAACACTATCAAGCCCAGGTTGATGAATTGCTGGCACTTCATCAACGCTTCGCAATCGTTGTGACACAGTGGGTGCCCGAAAAACAGAACCAGGGTGCCCATCACCTCGCGCAACAAGCCCTTCACATGGGTTAGTGAATATAATGGCTGAGGTTTTTTTCGTAATTTGACCAGTCCGGTGTGCCACCATAGAGTAGTGTTCCGGCTAATAAACGACCAATCAGTGGCCCGGTTGTTAAACCAGAAGCGCCTAAGCCACTGGCAACTAATAAGTGCGGGTGACTGGTTAATCGACCAAAGAATGGTGAGAAGTCCGGCGTGTATGCTCGAGTACCCACTTTGCTTTGAACCAGATGATCTCGGGTCAGCGACTGATCAAAGTGTTGGGCACTCTTCAGTAAGTCATCGGTCGCTTCTTGGGTAATGTTGAGGTCAAATTGACCTTCATCATCATGGGTTGCGCCCACAATTAACTTACCGTGGCCAAACGGAATGAAATCACGTTCGCCTTCTGGCATTAAAACTGGCATATTTTCTTGGGTTGGATAATCTGGCACAATAAGCTCGATTAGCTGGCCTTTTTGAGGACGGACATCCGCAGTCAAGCCAAGTGGTTCAATTAAATCTTTTAGCCAGGCACCGGCAGCTAGAATTACATTATCAAATCGTTGCGTGCCAGCTGACGCTAAAATATTTCCAGTGGCGTCCAGTGTGACGCGTTCTTGTTTAACAGTCAGGTTAACGCGTTGCGCTTGGGTGAGTAATTCTGAAATGAAGGCCTCACCGTCGATCCGAGCACCACCACTGACGAAGATGCCTGGTTGTGGATTGGTTAGCAATGGTAACCGTTTTTGAACTTCTTGAGCGGTTAGTAATTCGACTTCGCCCATGTCGGGTGCCTCATGGCGTCGTGTTTGAGCTAGTTCATAAAGATCTTTTAGGTCCTTTTCATTCGTCCGGGTCACGATGGTACCGGTTTGATGATAGATATCCGTCGATAGATTGGCTTTTCTGGCAAGTGTCATCAGCGTGGTTGCACCGTCTTTAGCTAGCTGATACCATTGCTGGTTGCGTCGTTTTGAGAGCCACGGTGAAATAATCCCTGCGGCCGCCTTAGTGGCTTGGCCTACGCCATCATCGTACAACGTGACGCTAAGTTGATCACCGCCTGGTAACTGACTTAAATAGTAGGCTGCACTTGCACCAACAATACCGCCACCAATAATTGCGATTTTTCTCTTCATCTCATTACCTCTCCTTAAACAAATTGATTTCAATTAATTCTAGCATACTATCACGGTCAGCTGTTGGCCAGTTTTCAAACTGAAATGATGATTTCTTTAAAGGTTTGAAGGACGATTATTGTATGAATATGTAAAAAAGCAGTTGCCATCAAGCGGCAACTGCTTTTAAGTTTAAATTACTTGAGAACTTTAAAACGATCATTGTCGTCCATAAATTCCTTTTCGCCGGCTGGTGCTTCAATCGAACCAAAGTCTAATTGTGCACGTAACTTCCAGCTATCTGGAATGTTGAAGGCATCCTTCACGAGGTCATCGATCAGTGGGTTGTAATGTTGCAGGTTAGCACCAATGCCGTTTTCAGCTAAGCTAGTCCAAACGGCAAATTGTGCGTTACCTTGTGCTTGTTCAGCCCAATCAGCAAAGTTGTCAGCGTACAATGCAAAGTCGTTTTCAAATTGGTGAACGATGTCCATATCAGTGTAGAAGAGCACCGTTCCAAAAGCTGACTTAAAGCCGTTGATCTTTTGAAGGGTCTTTTGGTAAGCTTCTTCAGTTGGTACTTCTGACTTCAAACGCTTGCCAACGATGTCCCAGAGTTGTTCGTGCTTGTCACCGAATAAAATAACGGCACGAGTTGTTTGGTTGTTAAATGGGGTTGGGACCCACTTAATGTTTTCTTTGATTAGTGTAGCTAATTCTTCTTCGCTGGTGGTTACATTGCGGCCTAAAGCGTAGATTGAGCGACGTTGTTTCGCTAAGTTTAAAAGTTCTTCTTTCATGTGTAAAAATCCTCCAGTAAAGTTGTTTTCAATTTGTTTACAAAAAATAGTATATCAGCTTACTTTTTGTTAGTAAAGTAAAAAATGACTTTTTTTTAATTTATTGTCAACTTAACCATCGGATTGGTGCAACGTGCTAAACTAAATAACAGCGAAATGTAAGGAGGAAATTCATGATTCATCAACGTCAGGGCCGTCAACTACTGTATCAATATGGCTACTTCTTTTTATTTTGGTTCATCATCCAAGTGTTTATTAACGTGCCAGTCAACAACTTATCAACTGGCTGGACGCAAGAAATCATCATAGACAGTGTTAAATTAGTGGGCTGGTTGGTGGTTGGGCTCGTGCTCATTCGCCGAACTAAACCAGAGGCGCTCGCGGTGCAGCAACCGTTTAAGGTTAATTGGCGTTTTTCGCCACTTTATATCACGCTTGGGTTAATGTTGGTCTATGTTTTAGGCGTGACCTTGATTCAAAAACAGCAACTACAAATTCAATCAACTTTTACACCGGAAAAATTAGGCCAGGACTTTTTGGTGGTGGGAATTTGCGAAGAAACGCTTTTCCGGGGCTATTTTTTGAATCGAATTCGGCCACTCGTAGACAATCAGCAAATGGCGCTTGTTATCCAAGCCGTGCTATTTGCTTTGATTCACCTGCCCCGTTATCTCACGACCTATCCTGCACTCAGTTTGATGACCATCGTGAGTCAGCTGATTACCGTCGGCTTACTTGGTTACCTATTTGGCTGGTTATTCTTAAAAAGTCGGTCCCTTTGGCCGGGCATTATTGCACACTCAGTCTGGGACCTTCTAATCGTCATGTTCGTTGGCAGTTAACGTTAATGGTCCGTTCATGGTTGATGACGTGGCCGAAATGGCCATTGCTTGGGTGAAAATGGCGAGCATCTCCATAAAACTCTCTGCCGTATTTTCAACGGTTAAGTCAGTAATTGGCAGCCAAGTAAGCTGTCCTTCGTTGCCTTGAATCAAATTCCCACTGAAATGTGACGTCCGGTATAAAAAGCCGATTTTTCGGTAACCTTCAGTTTTATCAAACCATTCCACGGTACCGCAGGCCTCAAGATGACTAATCTTGAGGCCTGTTTCTTCATACACTTCACGAATCATGGCATCGGCCAAAGGCTCATTAACTTCAACGTGACCACCAGGAAAGGTGTGACCGAATTTCCAAGCAACGTCCGTTTTGTCTTCAACGAGGACTTCATTCGTATCGGGGTTGTAAATCATGCACATATTCACAAGTTCAACTGGTTCGGTTCGCTTTAGGCTCATCATTATCACTCCATCATCCGATTTAATACTTACATTATACCGGATGGTGAGTCAGATCAGTGACGCAAATGTGCCGTTTGACCTTTAAACTCAGTTGCGTATAGACTCAGATCACTTTGTGTTCGAGCAACATCTTCACTCAAATCAATGGCGTAATCGGCTTCTTCGCCATGTTCACCCTTGTCTAGGCCCAACTTTTCTTCAACACTGTCGACCCGCATTGGCATGATAAGTTGTAAGCCTTTGATGATCACGATGCCCATGATCGTTACGAAGCAAATGGTTACAACTGTTGCGGCCACTTGAATACCAAATAGATGAAATCCGCCACCGTAGAATAAACCGTTAGTTGATAAACTACTGTTGACTGACCGGGTTGCAAAGAGTCCGGTTGCGATGCTACCAATAATCCCGCTCACACCATGACAGCCAAAAGCATCCAGTGCGTCATCCACACCGATTCGATCTTTCAAAACTGTTACAAAATAATAACTCCCAAAGGTGGCAATCATGCCGATCCAAAATGCACCACTAATGGTGACAAAACCAGCAGCAGGGGTGATGCCAACTAGACCGCAAAGTGTCCCGGTACAAACCCCCACCAACGTTGGCTTGCCTTTTAGAGACATATCTAAGAATAACCAGGTCACCATGGCGGTGGCTGTAGCAACCGTGGTGGTGATGGTTGCTTGAATCGCCACGTTATTGACACCCAGAGCTGAACCGGCGTTAAAACCATACCAGCCAATCCATAAAATGGTTGTTCCCAACAGCACCCACGGTAAGTTGTAGTGAGTATGTGGTATGTCACCAAATTTAATTCGTTTGCCGAGAAAGGCCGACAGGACAAAGGCGGTCACCCCGGCGTTAATATGAACAACTGTCCCACCCGCAAAGTCAACCGTGCCAATTTTGGCGAGTAATCCATTCGGACTCCAGACTAAGTGCACCATCGGATAGTACACTAAAATGGACCAAGCAACTAAAAAGAGCAGTAGAAATTTAAACCGGATTCGACCAACGACTGCACCAACGAAGAGTGCTGGCGTGATAATCGCAAACATCATTTGGAAAAGTGAATACAGGCCAACTGGAATCTTAGTGGCGGTAAGGGCGTTCAGATTAAGGTGGCTCATGAACGGATGAGATAGATTACCGATGACCCCACCGTGATCGCCCACGAATGATAATGAATAGCCAATCACCACCCATAACATGATGGCGACACCGGTCATGACGAAGACCGACAACATTGTGTTGACCACGTTACGTTTAGAAACCAGACCGCCATAGAAGAAAGCTAAACCGGGCGTCATGAATAAGACTAAAATACTTGCAAGCACCATGAAAGAAACGTTAACCAGACTCATTGCATCCACTTCTCTCTTTAATTTATGTTACGAATTCTAACACGTCTTTAAAGTCTGTACTAGCAATATTTATGTGATGTAAGGCGACTTTTTAGATGGTGTTGACTTGTAAACAAGGCCTGGTTTCGGCCGTTTAACTTGAAATAAATTTTGATGATCATCATCTTCATGTTAGGTTTTAGAACATGAAAATGGAACTAGACACATTATTTTGAGTATTTTTGGTAAAAAAACACGCATTTCCATTTAACTGAAATACGTGTCTTAAATCGATCATTAAATTGTTTTTGGTAATACGAATTAACGGTTTGATGCCCAGTACTGGAAATAATCGGTTCTCAATGCCCCGTTATAGAGTTTTCTGCGCTTAGTGGCCTTTTCACCATAAAATGTCTCAAATTGTAGGTCAGCAGTTAAGAAATACTTTGACCAGCTGGTTAAAGGCTTGAAGACTTGTCCCATCTGTTCGTAAAGTTTACGGACGCTCTTTTGATCACCCATTCGTTTCCCGTAAGGTGGGTTCACGATGATGACACCGTCACGCTTATCAGTTGTAAAATCCTTGACGGCAATTTGTTTGAAGTTAATGTCATGCAGTACGCCAGCACCATTTGCATTTAGTTTAGCGATATCGATCATACTCCCGTCAATATCAAAGCCACTAATGTCAAACTCACCGTCGATCTGGTGCGTCTTAGCCTCTGCTTTAAGCGCTTCGGATTGTTTTAAGTTATCAGGATGCCATGCTTCACACGAAAAGTGGCGGTTAATGCCTGGTGCCACGTTGTGAGCCATTAAAGCGGCTTCGATTGGCAAGGTGCCTGAACCACACATGGGGTCAATGAAAGGCATATCAGTGTGCCAGTTAGTGAGTTGTATTAACGCTGCTGCAAAGTTTTCCTTTAGCGGTGCAGCCCCTTTTTCTTGACGATAGCCTCGTTTGAATAAACTGTCGCCCGTTGTATCAAGCGTTAAAGTGGCCACGTCCTTGTTCAATGCAATTTCAAGGGAGAACAAAGCGCCAGTTTCTGGAAAACGTGATTTACGATGGTAAGCTGCTGCCATTTCACTCACGATGGCCTTTTTGGTCACAGCCTGAATATCTGGGACACTAAAGAGCTTGGAGTTTTTTGAGCGCCCATTGACTGGGAATTTGGCATCCATGGGTAACCACTGATCCCAATCCATAGCACTGATGGTGTCGAAAATATCATCAAAGGTGGTGGCTTTAAAGGTTTTTAAAATGATTTTGATTCGATCGGCGGTTCGTAACCACAAATTGGCCTTTAAAATATCCGTCATGTCACCTTCAAATAAGATCCGGCCATTTTCAACCTGAACGTCATAACCTAAATCACGTAATTCTTGACCAGCGAGTGCTTCAAGCCCACTTGCTGTTGCAGCGTATAATTGATATTTAGCCATTGTTTGCCTCTTTCTATTGACTGAAACGGTTTTAAATTAGATGTCGTGAAACGGACACCCCAGTTTAATTGCAAAAAAAAGGTGAGAGTCACCTCTCACCAATCCTGAACTGTAAATTTCTATAAGCCATGTTCCGTACTTACCTAAGTGTCAGGGACAGCTCAGGTAAGCGGTAATCATCTATCTCGAGAGTAAAACTCTCCCCCCACTTTTAGTTCAATTCCAGAAGTGAAGCGCCCCTACCGTAGTTTGGGTTGCCCGCTCGAGGGGTTTACCAACGTTCCACCGCACCCGTTTCCGAATACGTCATCGTCGCTGTGGCACTTTTCAGGGATATTAACGCGTAGCCGAAACCTTAGCGCGTTCTCCCGCCGTAACTTCTTGCGAAGTCCCCCGGCTTATTTTTTCACCGAGCACGAACACTACAAGCATCGCAGCTTGTGCGAGCATGGACTTTCCTCAGCCGACATAAGCCGACCGCGATTACCCGAAATTTACAAGTTACTATCACATTGTTTAAAGACGGTGAGATGCATTCGCACCACTGTCTAATTGAGAACCAAAGACGTGACGTTCTAGATTAGAAAGTCGTTTTAAAATGTCCATGTTGGTCACGTTATTAGCCGGTTGGCTAGGTTGCGCGACGGTTGGACCACCAACGGAAAGTTGTTTCGTTAGTTCATCGACCTTTGCACGTAAACGTTCATTCTCGTCTTGGAGGTGCTGATTCTCCTTCGTAAACGTTTCGTAGTCCTTAATAACATTGTCCAAAAAGCTATCAACATCAGCAGGATCATAGCCCCGCATCTTTTGCCGAAATTCTTTTTGTAAGATGTCTTTAGGATTAAAATTAATGGTTGCCATTTAAATACACCTCATCATTTGTTGAACACCAACATTTAAGATGTTACCAAATTTTAGTTTGAATTGAAACCCCTTTTTGAATTTTCTTCAAATTCATACGAAAATTCCTGCAATTGATCAAAGTCAACAATTGTAACAGCATAATCAGCATGCTGTTCTTGCCACTTCATCAGCGCATCATAATCGTACCGCGATTTGCCTTCGTTGTCTACATCGTATACTAAAATAGCACCATCGGTATGAGATAACATGAATTCTTGGTAATTTCTTAATTGTTGCGGTGAGCTGTAACCGTGATCACTCACACTTGCCGTAAAATCAACCTGGCTGGTTAAGAGACTCAAGTTAGTTCGGTTTTCGTCCTTCCACTGGCTACCAAAGTCGGTAAAAGGTGTCATCATGGCCACTTTGAGTTCCGGATAATCCGCCTTGAGTTTAAGGGCCGTTTGGGCGGCCCACTGTTCAATACCCATTTGACCGCCTGTGATCACCCAGGTCAGCCCCTCTTCTAGTGCTTGTTTAAGGAGCCGTTCTAAGGCGTATGAAATAACTTTAAATTTTGGTTCTTTATCAGACCAAACACCTAATTCAAATGCACGATAACCAGTGATCCATACACGTTGCATGTTTACGTCCCTCCTTTTTGTGGTATCATTTCAACCATGAGTGTTCTGTGAAGATTCCCAGTTTTTATTCGTGTGCCAACTTGGTATAATAACACTAACTGGGTAAACACTTTTTTTCAACACTTTACTATAGAAAAGAGATGATCCAGCCAATGACAATCCATTATCCCAACGGAATGCGGTATCAACCTTCTGATATAGCTGGTGGACCAACCATCAAATCACGGGTGACCACTCATGGTGGTCGCGGTATGACGCTTGAACAAGAAATTAACGAAAGCAATCAATATTATCTCGCACATGATATAGCAGTCATTCATAAGAAACCGACACCAATTCAAATTGTAAAAGTCGACTACCCTAAACGTAGTGCGGCCGTGATTCGGGAAGCCTATTTTCGTCAAGCCTCAACAACCGACTATAACGGGATTTATCGTGGCCGGTATATCGATTTTGATGCCAAGGAGACTAAGGAAACAACCCGGTTTCCCTTAGACAATTTCCATCAGCATCAAGTAGACCACATGCGTCAATGTTTAAAGCAAGGCGGAATTTGTTTTGGGTTAATTAAGTTCGTTAGCCTTGATCAACTCTACCTACTAAAGGCGAGCGATTTGATTTCATATTGGGATCAACAAAACACCGCGAATGGTCGCAAGTCCATTCCAATGTCCGTTTTTCAACAACGAGCGATTTCAGTCAAGTATCAACTTAATCCATTAATCGCGTATCTTGACGCTGTTGATCAACTTATTTAACGCCTTAATCAAAGGAGTCTATCTATGTCAAGCAATCAATCTGATCCTCAGACACGTTCCGCACGGCGAAAAAGTCCACGACAACATCATTATTTCCGTCGCATCTTCACTTGGTTCTTAGGACTTTTTCTCGCTGCGATTTTACTGGGCGCTGGTATCTTCTTCTACTATGCTCAGGGGGCACCAAACATCACACAATCTTCACTCGAAAGCGATACCTCAACGAAGGTTTATGACAATAAGAATAACGTGATTTCTCGTTTGGGTGCACAAAACCGCGATTATGTGAAATCTAAAAATATTCCGTCAACTTTGAAATCGGCCGTGGTTTCCATTGAAGACCGCCGTTTCTACAAGCATCACGGGGTGGACCCCATTCGAATTATGGGCGCTGCGTTTGCCAACTTTACCGGTTCGTCACTTGGTCTTCAAGGTGGGAGTACGTTGACCCAACAGTTAGTTAAACTCTCAGTCTTTTCAACGGCCAAGTCTGATCAAACTTTGAAGCGTAAAGCCCAAGAAGCTTGGTTGGCCATCAAGGTTGAACAAAAGTACAGCAAACAACAAATTTTGGAATTTTACATTAACAAGGTTTACATGGGAAATGGCGTGTATGGCATGCAAACGGCGGCCCACTATTACTACGGTAAGTCGCTGTCACATTTGTCCTTGCAACAATTAGCTATGTTAGCCGGAATGCCACAGAGCCCAACTGATTATGATCCGATTCACCACCCAAAGTACGCGAAATATCGGCGAGATCAAGTGCTCAGTGCCATGGTTCAAAACAAACAGATCACTTCGGCCCAAGCCGCAACTGCTAAAGCAACTAGCGTTAAATCTGGACTAGCTAAAACCCATCCGGTTAGCACGATTAACTTAACCAATCAAAAATATATTGATTCATATCTTAAGCAGGTTTACTCAGAGTTAACCGCAGATGGCTATAATACCAATACGGATGGTCTGCGGGTTTACACGAACCTTGATATGTCAGCCCAAAAGCATTTATATAGCATTGCTAATAGTAGCAATTACGTTGCTTACCCAAGTAATAAATTTCAAGTTGGTGCAACGATGGTGAACCCCAATAATGGGAAAGTCGTTGCCATGTTAGGTGGTCGAAAGACTGGTAATGTCAGCTTCGGTTTGAACCGAGCTGTTCAAACTGACCGGTCAAGTGGTTCGACCGCAAAGCCAATCATGGATTATGGTCCTGCAATTGAGTATCTGAAGTACCCAACTTACCAACCGGTTCAAGATACGACGTATTACTATCCTGGCACCACGCGTGAGTTAAATGACTTTGATAACCAACACGAAGGCACGATCACCATGCGTAAAGCGTTGGTAGAATCTCGAAATATCCCAGCTGTTCGGACCCTGGACGCAGTTGGAATTAGTAAGGCAACTAAGTTCATGAGTAACCTCGGGATGAGTTTTAGTAATAAGCTCACCCTTCAAAATGGGATTGGCGTTTACATCTCAACCGAGCAAGAAGCAGCGGCCTACGCGGCATTTGCCAATGGTGGTACTTACTACAAGCCACACTTGTTAAATCGAGTTGTAACGGCTGATGGTAAGTCACATTCATACAGCAGTAATGGTGTGAAGGCAATGTCTCCTGCAACGGCCTTTATGATTACCAACATGCTCAAAGGCGTGATGACCAGTACCAACGGTTCGGGTACCGCAGCTAATATTTCCGGCCTCTACCAAGCCGGTAAGACTGGTACCACTGCTTATCCGGATGATTATGCTTCATCCGTTCCATCTAGTGCAGCGATGGATTCTTGGTTTACAGGTTATACTAAGAACTATTCCCTCTCGATTTGGACGGGATATGATAAACAATTCCAGACGGGTCATTATATAACGCAAGAGCAAACTAAGATTGCACAAGAAATATATCGGTCTGAAATGAGTTACGTTCAACAATCAGCAAGTAATACTGACTGGACTGCCCCATCTGACGTTGTTGCAACCAAGAAAAACGGGACAACAGAATATTATGTCTCTGGTTATCCTGGTGATAGCACAACTGCAACTAATGGCAATAGCAGTTCGTACAGTAACAGTACCAATGCTAATGATTCATCAAACAGTAACGAAGCAACGACCAACTCGTCATCTGAATCATCGAGTTCAACTGAAAGTTCCAGTGTGTCATCGGAACAAAAACCCACTGGCGGTGACAGTGGCAGCGGTAGCGGCAGTGATGCAACTTCTGCTAGCTCAACAGAAACGAAGAGTAGCAGTACCACTACGGCGTCCTCTTCAGCCACTAAGTCCAGTCAGTAATTTAGTTTAATGATTCATGAATCTGTCATAAAAAAAGTGTTCGAACTTCCATTCATTGATGGAGGTTCGAACACTTTTTTGTGTTGACCAATATTAAGATCGATTATCGTCAATTTTAAACGTTGGAATTTTAGGTAACGGTGCATTGCCATTCGAACGGGTTGGTTGCGGTGCTTGTTTTTTTTGGCGATTTTCTCGTTCTTGTTGGACCTGCTGAGGCGTTGTAATGTGTTTTTTCTCCCAGCTAAGTAAAATGCGATCCATATATTTGAGACTATAAACTTGATTTAAAACGGTCTCTTTTAATGCCAATTGAATTAAACTGGCTGAGTAGTGGTCTTCGTCTAGCCACTTTGAGATACTTTGAAGTTCAATCGGTGAAAGTGGTCGGCCGAATTCCTCTTCAATCTGTTGAAAAATAGCGTCACGATCCGTGTCAATTTGCTGATCCACTCGCTGCTGTTGCCGTTGGCTAACATAAGTTGACAATTTTTCGTAAAGTTGACTGAAATCATACGCGTCTTTTGCAAGCTGCCCCTTTTGCTGAACAGTATTGATCTGCATTAAATGCTTTGCAATCATGGTATGCAGGGTTTGAAAAAGTTCGTTGTCTGAAACACCAACCGACTTGGCAAGTACTTCGGTCGCCGGAAAGCTGACACCACGGTCACTAAAGCTTTTGATTTGCAGATAAATCAAAAATTCGGTGTTGGTCATCCCAATTTCTCGGTAATGCTGGAGTAACAAGGTTGGCACGGAAGTAATCCCAGATTTAAATAAGGCCTTAGCAAATTCATCCATCGTCACGGTCTCCCTTCTTGAACAAAATATAAACAATTCAATGAAGACAAGAAACTTCCCCATCGCTCTGTTGAGGATTGGAGAAGTTTTGTCGATTCGTTTTTAAATTGTCGTTTACGGGTAAATTCGGTTAAGCAGACGTGGGAATGGGATTGCCTCACGAACGTGGTCCTCACCAGTAATCCAAGTGACGGCTCGTTCAAGACCGAGGCCGAAACCTGAATGAGGTACACTACCATACCGCCGAAGGTCTAAGTACCAGCTGTATTCCTTTGGATCTAAGCCAGCTTTGACAATTTGATCGTATAGATAGTCATAATCGGTTGCCCGTTCAGAACCACCGATAATTTCGCCGTAGCCTTCAGGTGCCAATAAATCGGCACAAATCACGACGTCCTCACGGGTTGGGTGTGGCTTCATGTAGAATGGCTTGATGGCTTTCGGATAGTTCAAGACGAACACTGGTTGGCTGAAATGATCGGCCAAGAAAGTTTCTTCTGGTGAACCGAAGTCAACACCCCATTCAACGTCAAAATCGTTTTCTTTCAACAGTTCAATGGCTTCATCATAACTGATTCGAGGATAAGGTAATTTGGTGTATTGCTTCAAGGTGTCGATATCACGGCCGAGTGTTTCAAGTGCATCAGCACAGTGGTCAATGACATTTTGAACCAGAAAGGCAATGTACTTTTCTTGAATCTCGAGACTCTCTTCTTGATGCATAAAGGCCATTTCAGGTTCAATCATCCAAAACTCGATTAAATGACGACGGGTTTTGGATTTTTCAGCTCGGAAAGTTGGGCCAAAGGAGAAGACCTTATCAAATGCCATTGCGCCAGCTTCTTCGTAAAGTTGACCTGATTGTGACAAGTAAGCATCACGATCGAAGTATTCCGTATGGAACAAGTCCGTCGTGCCTTCGGGTGCACTACCAGTTAAGATTGGTGCATCGATTTTAACAAAACCTTCTTGATTGTAAAATTCATAGGTAGCCCGAATAATCTCGTTTCGGATAACCATGGTAGCGTGAGGCCGTGAAGAACGAAGCCAAAGGTGGCGGTGATCCATCAAGTAATCAACACCATGTTCCTTAGGTGTGATTGGGTAATCATGGCTCTCACCAATGACCTCGATTGATTCAATCGCTAATTCGTAGCCGAACTTTGAACGACTGTCTTCGTGAATAACACCAGTGACCCACATACTGGTTTCTTGTTTGAGTTCCTTTGCCAGTTCAAAAGTTTCTTCTGACACGTTATTTTTAAGGACGACGCCTTGGAAAAAAGCGGTCCCGTCCCGGAGTTGTAAGAAGGCAATCTTCCCACTAGACCGTTTATTTGTTAACCAGACGCCGAGTTTTACTTTTTCGTCAACGTGGTCTTTAGCATCGATGATGTTAATCTGTTGCACAATGTAACCCCCAATTAAATGATTAGTCTTTAAATTGTAACATGAAATCCTTGATTCTAGCCATAGCTGTTTTTAATGATGCTAAATCAGTTGCGTAACTAATTCGAACGTGATTTTGAACCCCAAATGCAGTGCCATCGACTAACGCGACGTGAGCTTCATTTAACAACCGACTGACAAGTTCTCCCGTCGTTTTGATACCAGACAGTTTTAACGCCTCGCTCACGTCAGGGAATAAATAAAAGGCGCCCTGTGGTTTGACAGGTAAGCTAAAGCCTGGAATCTCTGTGAGTAGTGGGTAAATCGTGTTGAGGCGGTCTTCGAAGGCTTCGCGCATCAATTCGACTTGGCCTTGTTCGCCAGCTAAGGCTTCCAACAAAGCATATTGACTAACTGCAGTTGGATTACCGGTTGCATGAGAGAGAAACGCGCTGATTTTACTAATTAAGCTTGCATCAGCAATCGCATAGCCCATGCGCCAGCCGGTCATGGAATAAGTTTTACTTGCACCAGTGATAATCACAATCCGTGGATCCAAGTGATCACTCAGTTGCGCAATTGAGGTAAAGGTAGCGCCGTTATAAGTCAGTTGACCATAAATGTCATCCGTGATCACCATTAAATCATGAGCCTTAGTCCAGTCATTTAAGGCTGACAGTTCTTCGCGGTCGTAAATGACACCAGTTGGGTTCTCTGGGCTATTTAGTAAGAACGCAACTGTCCGGTCGGTTAATTTTGCAGCCAAATCTTTCGTCGTTGCCTTAAAAGTTTCACCAACGGGTACCGGAACTGGTACCCCACCAGCTAACTTAATCTGTTCAGCATAACTCACCCAGTAAGGTTCAGGTAACAAAACCTCGTCACCGGGATCAAGGATGGTTTGGAAAGTGGCATAAAGGGCCATTTTGGCGCCAGTGGTAATCGCAACGTTTTTAGCCGATAAATCGGTTAAGCCATAATCAGCAGCCGTTCTTTTAGCCACTGAAGTTCTTAAATCAGCCAAACCAGCAGCCGGCGTGTAGAAGCTGGCTTTGCCATCATTAATGGCAGCAATGGCAGCCTCTTCGATGTTTTTAGGCGTTTCAAAATCTGGTTCGCCGATGCCTAAGTTAATCACGTCTAAGCCTTCAGCAATCATTTGCTTGGCTTGCGCTGAAATTTTCATGGTTGCTGAAGGTTGCAATTGTTGACTACGTTGTGAGATTTTCATATCCATGGCCTCCTTGACCGGTTAAATATTCTCGATTGACTGTAGTACTTTACCCGACTTAAAGCTGAGCGTCTCATAACAGAGTTGCCCTTTTTGATTCATATAACTCACGATCCAAGCAGGCTGATTGTTAAACACGCTTAAGGCAGCCGATAGCACTTTTTTAGGGCTTTGCTTGGACCAAATTTGGCTAAGCGCTTCATTCCGTGACAACCCCGCCTTTTGTTGTAGCACCCGGACGTGGCCGCCCTTTTGTGGCACGATGATGTAAACTGCTTGTTGCTGCTGATTCGTACCCGCAACGGTGTAATACGTGGTATTCAAGTTAGTCCAGTAAAATCCGGACGTCGTCTTGAGACCGGCATACTTCTTTGCGATTTTAACGGACTGCGCTTTGGCATTTGTAATGGGATAAGTAGCATGGTGAACACCCCACAAAGTTGCAATGATCAAGACCACCACAAAACTAAGAATCGTGAGCAAGACACGATGACTCATTCGACGGTGACTTGAATGTTCCCTTCTCATATTAGTTGAACACTTCCTTTTTCAGATGTCACTGGCAATAATTATAGCAAACTCTTACGACTCTTGGTGGTTGGTTTGGTGTTTTTTAAAAAAATTTGTCATATCTTTGAGTAACTTTGGGAAACCGCTACTCATGGTGGGTAAACTATCTGGTAGTGATTTGACCATGGTTTGGCCATAATGCTTGGTGGCCAAACGGCTGTCGAGGACTAAAACGACCCCGTAATCTTCACGAGTTCTGATCAAGCGGCCCACACCCTGTCGCAGCCGTAACGTGGCTTTTGGTAACGAGAGGTTGTAAAACGGATTTTTCCCGGCAGCTTTCATCCTGGTATATTGCGCCTTGGTTTCCAATTGTTCTGGTGAATCAAAAGGTAACCTGGCAATAATCAACAGCTGGAGTTTTTCTTGCGGCAGATCGATACCTTCCCAGAAACTAGCGGCACCAAGGAGTACTGCATTGTCTTCATCCATAAACCGCTTAATGAGCTTTTCCTTTGACCCTGAATTACCCTGAGCTAAAATTAACCGTTGCTGTGGGTTGATCGCATCAGTTAGCTTGGCATACACAGCATCAATTGCTGCCAGTGAATTGAATAAAATCAGCGTTGGTCGGTTTACCCGGCGAATGGTTTGTAAAATCGTGTTTGCCAAGTACTGATTATATGCCCCTGTGTCGCTAATATCAGGTGCATCTGTACTGATGTAGAGTTTCGCTTGTTCTTCAAAATTGAAATCGGATTTTAAACGTCGCATCTTAATTTTGGTTCGATCAAGGTCCAGCTGGTCGTAAAGATACTGTGAGCGGTTGGAAGAAAATAACGTGGCACCAGTAAAAGTTGGTGCTTGAAAATGTTGATAGACTTGAGTGGACAGGTACCCCGTCACCGTCATTAAATTCGAGGCCACCATGATGTGGGTCAAATCGTTACTTACGGTGAGCCAATAGAGATAACTGCCGGCCCCCTGCTGCTCTTTTTGGGGCGCCTGGCGAATTTGGGTGAGCGTTTGCCAGGCATCGAGTAACGCACTGACAGTTTGGCTAAACCGCATGAAACGTTCTTCATCACTTTTGAGCCAGCGAGTCGACTGTTGATAAAACAGGTTCGTTAAGTCGGTGAGTTCGGTCTGCAACTTGGCCGCTAAAATATCGAGTTGTTCAAGTAAGCCTTTGCGTTGGCTCAGAAATTGTTGCCAGTCAGCTTCTGTAATAATGATTTCTTTGTACGGAGAACTGAATGGCTTACCAAATTGATCTCTGAACTGCGAAATCAAATGGTCACTCAGTGCATTGAGTTGACGTTCAAATTCAATGACCCAACGAAAAACGGTTTGAAGCCGATCCGTCAACGGTGCCACCTTGATGGTTGCGGTAAGGCTCTCTAAGTTTTCGGGATCAAGTTCATTGAGCAGCCGCCGACTTGTCGCTAAACCAATTTGAAAATCAAATTTTTGACGCTGAGTGGTTAAGGCATAATCGGCAAGGTGTTGCGCTTCATCTACAACTAAGTATGGTTGCTTGAGTGCTTGACCTAAGGTAGCAGCGTGTTGAATCAAAAAGGCGTGGTTAACGACCACAAACTGAACTTGTGGCAATCGTTGATAAAGTCGTCTCAAAAAGTCGTCTTCGTAAAATGGATCAGTTTTAGATAAATCAGTTAGACCACGGTGATAAACAACGCTCAGGTATGGTGGTTCATTTCTAAAGTGAAGTTCGTCCAAATCACCAGTTGTCGTTTGGGTCAGCCAAACTAATAAACGTAACTTGATGAGTTGCGTTTGTTTAGAGTGATCTGGTTGAGTCAGTGAGACTTTAAATCTTGCCAAGTCAAGGTAATGGTGATTCCCCTTGACCACCACCGCATGCGTTTCAAACGGTAGCATTTTTTTGAGTAATGGCATGGTTTGATCCATCAACTGGTTTTGTAAGAGTACCGTATCGGTCGCAATTACGACCTGTTTGCGGTATCGCTGCGCCAAATAAGCCATTGGTAAGACGTATCCCAAGGTTTTGCCGGTCCCAGTTGGGGCCTCGACAATCAGAGGTTGATTAACAGTTTCTGCATCAGTGTATTGGCGATAGATCAGGTTCATCATTTTAGCCTGATCAGCGCGCCATTCAAAGTGCTTGGGGAAATGTTTGAGTTTATTTTTTTTGGTGCGTGGGAAGGTGTAACTACGCTCATCAGTTGTTGTTAAGATGTTCGTCTGTCGTAACGCGATACCATTCGTAACGTGCAGATCAGCTGGTAAGCTCTTGGGCCTTTGTCTAACAGCTTGCAGGCCCCACTTGAAAACTTCTGCTGTGTCTTGCGGTAAATCGGCATTTTCGGCCACCATTTGCTGTAACGTTATAATGGGCAGTGCCAACATCCGCTTAAATAAGACGATTAGCAATTCACCAGTTACTAGCGCATCGTCATCAGCTGAATGTGGGTGATCATGTGTAATATTAAGGTAGTGTGTTAAGTCGTGCAGCCGATAGCTTGGGACTGTCGGCAACAGGATCTGACTTAAAGTAACCGTATCAATCGCTTGAATTGATAACGCGGGATACCCCACGCGCTCAAGTTCAGCGTTGACGAAGGGAAAGTCAAAATTGACGTTATGCGCAACAAAAACCGTATCGCTCAGTAAGCTGTAAATGGTTCCTGCCACGTCGTCAAAAAGTGGTGCGCGTTTAACTTGCTTGTCGCTAATACCGGTGAGTGCTTGAATGGATTGGGGAATGGCACTTTGTGGATTAACATCCGTATTAAAGTGATTCACGATTTTCCCATTTTGAACCAGCACGCAACCGAACTGAATCATTCGATCGCCCTCTGCGACGTTGGTACCAGTTGTTTCAATATCAACAACAGCATAAATAGTATTTGCATCCATTAAATTCACCAAATCTCTAAATTCTTCTGTCAATATCATACTACAAGTCGAATCATTTTGAAAAATCTGCTGGGACTAAATTTGAATCGATAAATGGTCATGCTTTGGTTATTAGTCAGACATTATCTTAATAAACGTTTAAAATCAGTACGTTGAGTGGTCGAAGGCGGATAATTTCTTGTTTCTAATATTTAATTGGCGTATGATATCTTGTGTTTGTAAAAAATTAAGGATTCAAACTAATATATAAATGAATGAAGGGAGTGCTTTTTTTGGTTGTCAAAGCCAGCGGTACAAGTCACGCTAAGATTATTCTAATCGGCGAGCATAGCGTTGTGTATCATCAGCCAGCAATTGCGCTACCTTTACCGGCAGTGCGAGAGCGCGTCGTGATCACCCCGACTCATGATAGTCAGCAGCGATTAATGAGTCGCTACTTTACTGGCGTAAGACAAGTTGCACCAGACACGCTGCAAGGTATTAATTACCTGATTGATACCCTACTGACTCGTTTTGATTTAGCCACTCAAAGTTTTGAGCTGGTCATTGAAAGTCACTTACCGGCCGAGCGTGGCATGGGCTCCAGCGCTGCAACCGCGGTGGCCATTATTCGGGCGGTTTACGGGTTTGCGGAACGGTCATTAAACCACGCACAACTTTTAGAAGATGCCAATATTTCAGAGCGGATGATTCACGGTAACCCGAGTGGATTAGACGTAGCGACCGCCAGTGCTGATAATCCAGTTTGGCTGGTAAAGGGAGAGCAACCGGCGCCAATGCCATTTCATCTTACCGGTTATTTAGTCATTGCTGATACTGGCGTGCATGGTCAAACCGGTGAGGCTGTGAAAAAAGTGGCGGCACTCAGAAAGTCAGATCCGCAACTGGCAAATCAAGCGATTCGCACACTTGGCAACTTAACGGTTGCGGCACGGACGGCACTTACCACCAATCAGCTGAGTGAGTTGGGCCAAATCTTTGATCAGGCACAAGCTAATTTAGTCAAGCTCGGCGTGAGCCATGAACGTTTAGATCTGCTCATTCAGGTTGCCAAGAAAAATGGCGCCTTAGGGGCTAAATTAACCGGTGGCGGCATGGGTGGTTGCATGATCTGCCTGGCACCAACTGAATCTTCGGCAGCTCACATCCGGCAAGCATTAGCTGCAGCTGGTGCCACACAATCATGGGTTCAACCCTTTATAAGCGAGGAAAATAACTAATGGGCGTAGCTAAAAAACCTGTCACTGCAAAAGCACATACTAATATTGCACTTGTTAAATACTGGGGCAAACTTGATGAGACATTAATCATTCCACAAAATGCCAGTTTATCCATTACCTTAGATGAGTTCTACTCAACCACCAGTGTGTTATTTGACGATGCACTCGATGCCGATCAAGTGACCTTTGACGACCAACGGCTTAAAGCCGGTCAGGTCACTAAGATCAGCCATTTTATGGACCATGTTCGCCAGATGGCGGGCATTAAAAGTTATGCTCAGATTGTGACGCAGAACCACGTGCCAACCGCGGCTGGGCTGGCCTCCTCTGCATCGGGCTTTGCGGCCCTTGCTGGTGCTGCCAGTACAGCAGCCGGGTTACAACTTGACCGGCGAGCACTTTCCCGCCTGGCCCGGTTGGGTTCAGGATCGGCAACTCGTTCGATTTTTGGTGGTTTTGCGGCCTGGCAACAAGGTCATGATGACGAAACTTCTTATGGTTACCCGATTGATGAAACGCCAGATTGGGATATCGCAATCGTCGCTGTAATCTTAACAACTAAAAAGAAGTCGATTTCTAGTCGAGAAGGTATGCGGCTTTCAGTTAATACAAGTCCGTTTTACCCCGCTTGGGTTGAGACGAGTCGCGTTGATTTTGAAACGGTGCAAAAAGCTATCACCGAACGTGATTTTGAAACGCTGGGCCATACTGCAGAGCAAAATGCAATGCGGATGCATGCGCTGACCTTAAGTGCTGATCCTAGTTTTACCTATTTTAACGCTGACAGCCTCAAAACCATGCAGCTTGTTCGTGAGTTACGATTGCAAGGCTTGCAGTGTTACTTTACAATGGACGCTGGACCTAACGTTAAAGTGATTTGTCGCAATTCCGATGCAGATCAAATCGCAAAAGCACTACAAGCCGTGTTCGGCACGGCAAATGTCCGAGTTACGCACCCCGGACCAGGTATTACGATTAATAAATAAAGATGAACTAGTAAGGTATCAAAATGGCCACGTGGTCATTTCGTGAAAGGACATGATGTTTTGATTTCAGTTAAGGCGCCAGGAAAACTTTATATCGCTGGTGAATATGCGGTAGTTGAAGCGGGATTTCCGGCGATTATTGTGGCATTAGATCAGTTTGTAACGGTATCAATCGAGGCCGCAGATCAAATTGGGAGTATTGTTTCTGCCCAATATCAAGAAAATTCCATTTATTGGCGTCGCGAAGATGGTGAAATGGTTTTCGATAACCGTGATAACCCGTTCCACTACATCTTATCCGCTATTAAGGTAACCGAGGATTATGCCAAAACGCTTGAGAAACCATTGGGCGTTTATCACCTCACCGTCGAAAGTGATTTAGATAGTCAAGATGGGCGCAAGTACGGTTTAGGCTCATCAGCCGCCGTGACGGTTGCGACCATTAAGGCCCTCTGCAAATTTTACGAATTACCGGTAACCCACGACAAGTTGTTTAAACTAGCTGCAATCGCGCATTTCAGTGTTCAGGGTAACGGCTCGCTAGGTGACATTGCTGCTAGCGTTTATGGTGGTTGGATTGCCTACCACTCCTTTGACCGTGAATGGTTAAAATTAGCGCAAAAGAACTATACTTTCGCTCAACTCCTCTCAATGGATTGGCCCGGTTTGGACGTGGAATTGCTCACCCCACCGACCAATTTAAAATTAATGGTTGGTTGGACGGGTTCACCGGCTTCCACTTCACACCTCGTTGACCGCGTGGCACTTAATAAAGCCAAACAGCAACGGGCCTACCAAGATTTTTTGATTAACAGTAAAGCTTGTCTGAAACGAATGATTAAAGGTTTTCGGGATCAGAACTTGGCTGCAATTCAGGCTGAGATTACAATTAATCGCCAATTGCTAAATCAACTCGACCAGTTTACGCACGCACATATTGAAACGCCATTACTCAAGAAACTTTGTGAAATTGCCCAAGATTTTGGTGGCGTCGCGAAAACATCAGGTGCTGGTGGCGGTGATTGTGGGATTGCAATCATTGATGCTCACAAACACGTCTCAGAAGTGATTCAAAAATGGGCCGAAAATCAGATCACACCACTTAATTTCAACGTTCATCACGTGGAGGAGTAGTTATGACTTCCAAACAATCACACCGAAAAGACGAGCACGTCTCGTTAGCAGAAAAATTCTACCAGACTGAATCAAACTCAAGTTTTGATCAAGTTCGTATTCTTCATCAAAGCCTGCCAGAAATGGCTTTGAGTGACGTTGATGCCACCACCCGGTTTAATGGTAAATCAATGCCCTTTCCGGTGCTCATTGAGGCCATGACTGGCGGTAGCCCAAGAACCGGCCAACTAAACGCCCAACTGGCCCAACTGGCCACCCAAACAAACCTACCAATGGCGGTTGGGTCACAAAGTGTGGCACTTAAAGAGCCAGATCAGACTGCTAGTTTCGAAGTAGTAAGACAATTTGATCCAGATGGGCTTATTTTTGCTAATGTTGGTGCTGGGCATAGTTTTGAAGATGCAAAACGGGTTGTTGAGATGATTCATGCAGATGCCCTTCAATTGCACATCAACGTTGCCCAAGAAATCATCATGCCTGAAGGTGATCGCGATTTCTACTGGCTTGATCAGCTGGCTGAAATTGTTGCGAAGCTTAACGTACCGGTTGTGATTAAAGAAGTCGGTTTTGGCATGACAGCTAAAACCGTCCAAAAGTTAATGGCAATTGGCGTTGAGTACATTGATCTAAGCGGTCGTGGCGGAACGAGTTTCGCTCAAATTGAGAATTTTCGGCGGTCACAAAAAGAAATGAATTATCTTAGCGAATGGGGCTTGACCACGGTGGAAGCCTTACTCGAAATGCGCAAGTTAGCGTCACGCCCCCAAATCTTTGCGAGCGGTGGTATCAAAACACCATTAGATGCAATCAAAGCGCTGGCACTGGGTGCGGATTATGTCGGCATGGCAGGTGAAATTTTACACCACCTGATTAGTACCGACTATGAGGCAACTTTGGCGTGGTTAACCGATTGGTTGGGTGATTTTAAACTATTGATGCTGTTAACTGGTAGTAAGACGCTCCAGGATTTACGAAAGCAATCCTTAGTTTTTTCACCTGAACTTGCCTCCTTTGCTGAACAACGCTTTATTTCCTTAACGTAGCGTGAAGTCTGTTGATAGCCGATTAATAAGTTATTGTGTTATACAATTAAAATGAATGTTATATACAATTTAACACTAATTCAACCAAAAAGCGTTTGACTAACACACTGAATTTAATCAGTGGTTTAGTCAAACGCTTTTTGTTTTACGTATTGTGGTGAAGTGCAAAGAATTAATTAGTGTACATTAAAGCGGAGCCCTTTGGGGAAGAAATTTTTAATCGTGCGACCAACGACTTTACCAAAAGCTACCGGTTGTTGTTTGCAAATTAACCGCACCCACCCTTTTTGAATGGGCAGCTCATCAACAGTAATCGTATCGCCATGGACGACTTTTTGCCAATCGTCTTCGGAAATAGTTAGTTCGAACTTGAATGTTGGTAATGCAAGTGCCAAGGCATAACTTGGCTCAAACCGATTCTTTTTGAAGGTTCCAAGATGCAGGCCAGGTCGAACAACTTTTAGCTTTTGAAGTGACGGAATATTTTCCGGCATCAAGTATAATTGATCACCAAAAGTGAGTAACTGTCGTTTATCGGGTGCGATTGTCAGGTATTCATCAGCAAAGTCACTGAATAATTGTTGCTGATCTCGGCTTAAATTTCCCTTTTGGAGTCGTTCTTTTTTAGTCGTGCCAATGGCTGTCTTAAGTCGTAATTTGGCAACAAAGTGACCTTCGCCGCGCATTAAGTGTGGAAATAAGCGGGCAGTTCCGGCCAATTCAGGATTGCCATCCGCCCACTCTGGCTTGCCGTCAATAATGCCAGCAGTTTTAGCAATGGGCACGATTTCAAAGGCTGGATAAGTTGCAAGTAGCCAAGCAATCATCTGCTCGTCTTCTTCGGGTGCAAACGTGCAAGTGGAATAGATTAATTCACCGCCTGGTTTTAAGACTTTGACCGCTTCAGAGAGGATTTCTCTTTGCCGGTTGGCGCAGGCAATTGGATAATCTGGGGTCCAGTAAGACATTGCATCTGGGTCTTTACGAAACATTCCTTCGCCAGAGCACGGTGCGTCAACCAACACTTGGTCGAAATAAACGGGGAAAGTTTTTGCAATGCTGGTTGGGTCTTCATTTAAGACCAACGTATTAGTTAGCCCAAAACGTTCAGTATTTTCGGCGAGAACTTTGGCCCGCTTACCCATGATTTCGTTACTGACTAATAAACCGCTCCCCTGCAAAAAGCTACCCAGATGAGTTGATTTACCACCTGGAGAGGCACATAAGTCCAAGACCCGTTGCCCAGGTTTGGGGGCAGCAACTTCACCCACAAACATGGCACTAGGTTCTTGACTGTAAACGGCACCACTTTGATGATCGAGTGAATGACCTGCTACCTTGCCATAGTACCCCCACTGACTGTATGGCACCGGATCACTTAAATCTAAGTCTGAAGGTGTTGTGCGCATGGGGTTGACGCGAAAGCCACCGGTACTGGGTTGATCAAAACTCTTAAAAAATGCATCGGCTTCATCACCGAGCAAGTGTTCATATTTGGTTATAAATGCTTCTGGTAGTCCCATCTAAACGCCCTTTCTCTTGAAAATGATTCACTGGAAAAGTATACCTGTTTGCTGTCGGTCGGTCAACGAAGCAACTTGCTCCGTGACTTGAAAATGTGGTAAATTAGACGATATTAATTTTGATAAAGAACGGACGTGACATGTTGAATCAAAAGTTAATTGCGTTAGATTTGGATGGTACAACGCTTAATAATCAAGCCGTTTTAACCCACAAAACGATTAAAACCATTAAGGCAGCTGTCAATGCCGGCCACATTGTTACCATTGTAACTGGGAGACCCAACCGTCTGTCCCAAAACTTTTATGATCAATTGGGGTTGACTACGCCAATGATCAATTTTAATGGGAGTTTAGGCCATGTACCACATCACCAGTGGTCAAAAGAGTATCAGTACACCTTTGATCGTGGCATCGTACTTGATCTACTGACCAAGCAGCGCGAGTTTAATATTCAAATGATTGCCGCTGAAGGTAAGCATTTATTTTTAGCGCATCAGACTCAGCCGACCCAGGTCGGTTTTTTCCCGGCGGTACTAACCCATGATGAACAATTAAGCCCCACTTCCCTGACTCAAAACCCGACTAGTATGACCATTGCGGTAGCTCGTGCCAATCAAAAGCAGTTACAGCGTTACATTGAGTCACAATTTGGTCAACAAGTTGATGTTGCACCCTGGGGTGGCCCAAATAGTGTTCTTGAAATTGGCACCAAAGGGGTTCAAAAAGCGGTCGGCGTGGAGCGTTTAGCCCACTATTATCACATTAAACGGGCAGATGTTATTGCTTTTGGTGATGAGCACAATGATGATGAAATGATCGATTATGCTGGCCTTGGTGTCGCCATGAAAAACGCCACGCCTAAGCTCAAATCGTTAGCTGATGATGTGACAACTCTAACTAATGACCAGGATGGAATGGCGAATTACTTGGCACATGTGTTAAAGCTAGCTGAGTAGACTCGCAGCATCTCGGCAGAGTGATTTTGGTTTGCCAGCGACTATTAAAAAACCATCATGAATAAGAGGTCGGTGCACCAGTCATAGCTTTATGTTATGACTTGATGCACCGACCTCTTTTAAAATGAACCTGCGTTGATAAAATAAGTGCACATGCTGAGATCACCCCAGAATCACACTTGCAATGAAGGCAAGTGTTAGTCATCCCAAACTGCTTTGGCAATTTGGTTAATTTGTGGCGCATTGCCCGCCGGATTATTCAGGTAATAGACATTATCGCCCTTTAATTGAACGCCAGTGAGCTTATCTGATTGGCCGTCCAGTGCTTGATGATGGAAGCCATTTTTTAATCCCCAAAAGCCTTTCCCAATCGCAGCATCATCGGCAGATTGCTGGGTGGCATATAGTGCGCGGCCGTTTGAAAAGCCAATGCTGATGAGTTGATTGATCTGCTCACGATCAAGTTGTGATTGACTGGGCTTAAATGATTGATAAACCGTTGCGATGACACGCAGATCTGCAGCGCTAATTTGCGTGTGTTGATGTTCTGACAACGTATCAAATAAAGTATTCAGCTTTTTGACATTGTACACGCTGGCTTGTAAGTTCAGATCGCGGTCAATCGTGATAATGGCGAGTTCTTTGCCATTACTTGATAAGGCGGACATCGCCTTGCTAACCGGTTGTGGCATCGGCGTGCCGGTAATATTGGCAGCGGTTAAATCAGTGAGTTGGCTAATTTGAATATCTGGCTGTTCAAGTGCATCGTTAAGCGTAACGCGCGCTGTGACGGGTTGGGTCGACTCGTCTTGCTCACTGATGATCCAACCAGTCATGATGAAAATGAGTGCTTGACCCTGGTGAAGCAGGTCAAGACTATTCACGTTGATTAAGTTAGGAATCGTGATTTGTGCGTTTGAAGCTGCTTGTGCAGTTTTAGTTTGGGCATCAAGACCGCATTTAGTTAGAATTGTGGCAGAATCAACGGTTTGAGCAATATAGGCAATTTGTTGGTCAAAACAAAAAGCCGTTACTGGGGACTTGGTTTGAAGCCCTTGAATTGTATATGCTAGAGTTGGCTGCATGTCAAAAACTCCCTCTTAAAAGTTTGGTTACTTTGGTTAAAAAAAGATGCACAAAGGTTGACAAGTATGGGTTGTGCCATACATGATTATACCATACGTTTTAGTCAGCCAATATGGTCTTAATCTAGACAACGGAAGTGATGACATGACTCGAAAAGTTCGATCCACCGATTTTGATGATCAAATGCTGGACGGGCAACCAGTCTGGCAAAGTGGCCAATTCTGGCCGATTCACCTATTAGTCAGTCGCAAGAGTGCTAACCAGGGTGCCCAAAGGATTCAAAGTTATCGGCGTGGTCACCTTGTTTCCTACCAGGGAAAGCTCAAAAGCGATGGTCGCTTTTGGTTAATCATCATCAAAAATGGGGCTATCAGTTATTTACCGGTGGCTAGACGTGCTGGTCAATTATGGGGGATGGATTCTAATCCAGTTTGGCGGTCACCAAACGTCAATCAGCATCCGACATTGATGGAAACGAGCAAACCAAACTATCCAGCAATACAACCAGCAACACGGTCATTTGTGGCTGCTCAACCCCTCTCTTTTAGAACGTCAGCTAACTGGTCAGCATTGGCTTCGCCGACGAAAATACTGACAGCCGGTGAACAAATTGTCTATCGCAAGATTGTCTCTAATCAACAGATTGATTACTTAGTTACTGCGGATGGTTACTTACCATACGCAGACAATCGTCAAAAGCACCGGTTTGGTGTTCTTCTATCCCCGACCAGTCAATCTGTTCGTTTTGATGAAGCAACGCGTTGTTACCAGCTCAACGGCGTATTTCAATTTACCAAACGCGAAGTGATCGCGTACACAGCACCAGATTTAGCCGCACCGGTGGTCGGTCAGCTAGATAAGGGTACGATTGTGAAGTACACTGGCAAATGCCGGACACGGCACCGGGGTTGGCTTCGAATCAATTTTAATCAGCAATCAGTTTATGTCCCGTTCGTGACCCTTTATCCACACCATCGCCACTATTACGGCGTAGAGATAACGGGTTCCAAATTAGTGACACGTCTTACTGAACCGTGGCAATATACCAATCAAACTGGTTTAGTTAATGCCCATCGACGCCAAAGTGCATTAAAAGCCCAGTCCAGACAATTAGCTACCGTATTAGGTCGAATTCGACAACCGGAGACGGTGGTCATTGGTCTGATGACGGATACTCACTTTGATGCCAGCCAATCTTCAACAACCCGTCAAACTTACACGGATCTGCGCAATTTCCGGCAGTTTGCGGTTGACAATCAGCTTGACGCGATGATTATGAATGGCGATTTGATTGACGGCAATCAAACCCTAGCCCGTAGTATCTTGGATATGGGTGACGCCCTGAACGCGCTGGATACCCATTCGCAAGTCCCTTTAATGGTGAGCCTTGGCAACCACGATGATAATTCGGGCTTTGCGCGCTACGTTAATGGCTACCGTACCGAACAGGTGATGACGACTCATATCCTGCAAAACCTACGGCACTCCATCATCACATCAGAATCTGACGTTCACAATGAATTCTACGGCCATTTAAGCCTTGCTGGCAAGCGTGTTCATCTCATTGTGTTAAATGCCTTTGATATTCCGGATGAGGCTGAAAACGGCTATTTTAAGCGTGATTTTGATGATCAACCTACTGGTATTCATTGGACCGGTATTTTACAAAATATTCGCCATAGTCGCTCGCGCTTTGCGCAAGCTCAGGTGAAGTGGTTGGCTAGAACACTTAACGCCCTTGGTGAAGACCAACAAGTATTGATTTTTAGTCATGCAACCATTCGGTCGGATAACGCCCGTCAAGCGGTAACACCCTTTTGGACTTATGACTGGTTTGTTAATAATCAACAAGGTGATTATGCTAGCCTTTATCGCACAATTGTTGACCACCGCCGCCAAGTTATCGCCGTCATGTCTGGTCACACCCATGTTGATGATTGGTCGAAACAAGATGGCATCAATTGGATTACGACTACTAGTGATATCGCAGATCGTCGCAAGACTAATTTAGTTGATACGAAGCAACTTGGCGCCTGGGATTTGTTAGCCATCAATCCATCAAAACGAGAGTTGATCCGATTGCGATTTGGGTGGCACGATCAATCCGGTCACCGGTCTAACTGGCGATACCGGTTATTCGGTGACGGTACAAATCCACAGCGGTTGTCATTGAGTGAATTATCACAGCAATTGAAACGGCAGTTTAAACCAGCACCAAGGACCGGAAATGCGCGGTACTATCAGAATCAAAGTCAACAAGTTCGCCAAACTTGGCGCGGTTTCAAAGGCTATTTTACCTATTGAAAGTCCGGAAATGTGAGTTAATCTTTACTAAAAATTTGCATTCGCTTAGTGGAATCATAACTTTTGTTTGGGATAATGAAAACATTCAAATGAGAGAAAGTAGGGATTAATCATGACCTTGATTCTAACCGTCACAAAGTGGTTGCTGATTGGCTTCGGTTTGTTAACCCTAGTTGATATTGCAGGTATTTTGTTAATACTTGGTTTGAGACACCACTTCAGTTCCCATCAACAGCCGGTCAAGCGACTCAATTCAGTTAAAACATCCCGCGTATCGGTCGCCGAGCTTTATCCGGCTACGGCTCGAAATCATCGATAGAAGCATCATCAAAAAAGTTTATTCGAATAACTCAAATAAAAAGGTCTGAATTTTCAACGTTGAAAATTCAGACCTTTTTGCGCTTGTTTGATCGAATTGGGGCAATTAAAGTTGTTGCTTAGGTTTAAATAACTGAGTTGCCTTAACGGCCGCTTGCCACCCAGAATAGCAGGTTTCTCTTTTGGCATCATCGAACTTCGGGTCAAAACCTTCACCAAGTTGATGGAGTTGTTTGATTTCTGCCATATCTTTCCAGAAGCCAACTGCCAAACCTGCTAAGTAAGCAGCACCAAGCGCAGTGGTTTCAGCAATTGCAGCCCGTTGGATATGCGTGTTTAAAATATCGGCCTGGAATTGCATCAAAAAGTCGTTGTTAGCAGCCCCACCATCAACGCTCAGCGTTTGAATCGCCATCCCAGTATCAGAAGTCATGGTATCAACCACGTCTCGAGTTTGGTAAGCAATAGCTTCCAGGGTTGCCCGGATGAACTGCTCACGAGTGGTGCCTCGAGTCAGGCCGAATACCGCGCCACGGACGTCTTGATCCCAATACGGTGCACCGAGCCCAGTAAAGGCTGGCACCACGTAAACGTCATTGGTGGTTTTGGCATCGACGGCCATTTGTTCTGACTCAGAAGCGTGTTTGAAGAGTCGCATGCCATCGCGCAACCACTGAACTGCTGAACCAGCTACGAAGATACTGCCTTCTAAGGCATAGGTCACTTCACCATTAATGCCATAAGCAATCGTAGTTAGGAGTCCCTTATCAGAGAGTGTTGGTTGATCACCAGTGTTCATGATAATAAATGCGCCAGTGCCATAGGTGTTTTTAACAGACCCTTTTTCAAAGGCAGTTTGACCAAATAGCGCTGATTGTTGGTCCCCAGCAATCCCCGCGATGGGCACTTGGATACCAAAGAATGTAAATCCAGCGGTATAGCCGTATGTGTATGATGATGGGTGAACCTCAGGCAGTAAGCTGGCCGGGATGTTCAGTAAATCTAAAATCTCTTGGTCCCACTTTAAGTCGTGAATGTTAAATAACATGGTTCGAGAAGCATTACTATAGTCAGTCGCATGGACGTGACCGCCCGTTAACTTCCAAAGGATCCAGGTATCAATCGTGCCAAACAGTAATTCACCCTTTTCGGCACGTTCACGGACACCGGGAACGTTTTCCAAAATCCACATAATTTTTGTGGCTGAAAAATATGAATCAATCACTAAACCGGTTTTTTGATGAATCAAGTCAGCGTAACCTTCGTCCTTTAAACGGTTAGCGATATCGCTGGTCTGTTTGGATTGCCAAACCACAGCGTGAAAGACTGGTTCACCAGTTACCTTGTCCCACACAATCGTGGTTTCACGTTGGTTAGTTATGCCAATTCCACGAACCTTGTAAGGCGGTACTTTCGCGTTGATCACTGCATCTGAGATAACGGATTGGACGGCACTCCAAATTTCATTTGCGTCGTGCTCCACCCAGCCAGGTTTTGGGAAAAACTGCGTAAATTCGCGTTGTGCTTGACCCACAATCTGACCACTTTGATTAAATAGAATTGCACGTGCACTCGTCGTACCTTCGTCAATCGCCATTATGTACTGCTCGTCATTCATCGTAAAGTCCCCAATCATATTCGTTCTCGAGTTTATTTATTCTTTTTACAGTATACCGAAGAAGTCACATTAAGCCAACCACTAAGTGTTAAAAAACCATTAATATCGGCCCTGGAACCGCTTCCAATCGTTAGCTCAAAAAAAGGGTCAACGTCTAAAACGTTTAACCCGAAACGAGTTACTTCTCGTCACTTTTAAGGATACCACCAACACTATAACGATTCTTAGCCATTTCGCTTAAGATAACGTGAACGTGTTCTTCTGGGGCACCAGTATTCTTAGAAACGGCATCGGTAACGTCCTTAACTAAGTTCTTAAGTTGCTCCTGTGAGCGGCCTTCAATAAGGTCGATGTGTACGATTGGCATGTGAGTGCCTCCCTTGTTTAGATTGGTAAAAGTATAACCGTTTTGATTGGTTATCGCAAGTCCAGACTACCATGAGCGACAAATTACCAATTATGGGTAGTGATGAACAATCACTCAATCGCCCCTTAGTTTTGTCCTTGTTTGACCTTCAGTTGTTCCGTCTCGTCGTAGAAATTCCCTTCAATATCAACGGTGCTGACTAAGTTGACGAAACAATCTGGATCAACGGTTTTGACCACGTGTTCGAGATCATATAATTCGTACCTGGAAATTACAACCATCAGGACTGCGCCAGGACGGCGTTTATAGGCACCTTCCGCTGGCATGATCGTCACACCGCGAATGAGGCTATTATTCAATGCAGCAACCACTTCATCCGTTTTAGTGGTGACAATAAAGGCAGTCAACTTCTGATGTCTGGTATGGATAGCATCGACTACTCGTGACATGCCATACAGCGAGATGATCGTGTACATCGCATTTTCCCACCCGACTAAGGTTCCGGCAATCAAAACAATAATCAAGTTGATGACCATCATCAGCGTTCCAATCGTTTTCCCCGTCGTTTTTTCAAGAATCACCGCAATAATGTCCATGCCGCCGGTCGAGAAACCGTATTTTAACGGATAGGCCACACCAACACCAGTTAAAATGCCGCCAAACAATGCGCTGAGCAGTGGATTATTAGATAGTGACTGAATTGGCAGCACAATGGCTAATAGTGAAGTCAGTAAAGAAGTCAAAAAACTGTAGATGGTGAACCCACGGCCAATTTTCCACCAGCCCAAAAGGCCGATTGGCACGTTAAACAGTAAAATTAACCAACCAGTGTTGATTTTAAGGTGAAACCAATGGCGGCTTAAAATAGCTAAAATTTGTGAAATACCGTTGATACCAGCACTAAAAATATTGCCTGGAATTAAGAAGAAGTTAAGTGCCACGGCACTAATTAGAGCTGAGCCCACGATGAGGACACATTTGAGTGCGAAATCTTTTTTGGCGATAATTGTTTGCAAACTGTCACGTCCTTTATTTGTTTTTGAGTTTTAGTGATGTCATAGAGACATTTAGTCATTGTTTTGAAGGATGGATTACAGTGATCTGACTGCCACCTTGTTATGACGAAATTAGCATTTGGAAACTGATTTCAATCACTATTTAATCATATTTTTAGCGGTTTAACGAGCCGTGAAGCCGTAATTTCAGCGAATTCACACCAAAACCATCAACTTCTCATTCAATCGTGCTAGAATGACAGCAATACGACAACAATTGGAGGGATTTAAATGTTAACAAACCCGTATTCAGCCTGCACAAGTATCTTAATTGGCAAGGATGCTTCAGTTGACGGCTCTGTCATGATCGGCCGCAATGAGGACTCTCGCCCTGCTTGGCCCAAGCACTTTGTGGTTCACCCGGATGCTGTGACGCCTGATGCTACTTTTGAATCAAAGGATAACGGTTTTAAAATGCCGTTGCCGACCAACGCTGCCAAATACACGGCAACACCTGAATGGACCGATAAATTTGGGTTATTTGAAGAGGATGGCATCAATCGTTACGGTGTGGCGATGAGCGCCACTGAGAGTACCTATGCCAATAATCGTGTACTTGCCGCTGATCCGCTCGTTAAAGACGGCATCGGCGAGGAAGCCATGATTACGGTGACTTTGCCCTATATCAAAACTGCCCGAGAAGGTGTGCAACGCTTGGGTAACATTGTTGCGCACTACGGCACTTCCGAATCCAACGGCATTTTATTTGCTGACAAGAACGAGGCCTGGTACCTTGAGACCGGTTCTGGTCACTATTGGGTTGCGCAACGAATTCCAGACGACCAATATGCAGTGATTGCCAACCAGATGGCGATTCAAGAGATTGACTTTGATGACCCAGATCACTTTATGTGGCATCCACAAATTCAGCAATTTGTTACCGATAACGCATTGAATCCTAACCGAACTGGGTTTAATTTCCGTGAGATTTTTGGCACCAATAACCAAATGGACGCTTATTATAATTTACCACGGGTTTGGTACGGTCAAAAAATGTTTAACCCAAGCACGAATCAGGTTACTAACGATCATCAGATGCCCTTCACTAGACGTGCTGAAAAGCTACTTGCCGTAGAAGATGCCCAACGGTTTTTGAGTTCTCATTTTCAAGAAACCCCGTATGACCCAATTGGTACTGGTGATGAGGCTGATAAGAAACGATTCCGGCCGGTGAGTCTCGCCACCACGCAAGAATCTCATGTTTTACAGTTGCGTCAGTATAATCAACCTGAGTTATCAGGGATTCACTGGTTAGCGATGGGTGTTGCAGCTCAGAGTGTCTACGTCCCATTTTACGCTGGTATCCAAACGACGCCTGCGGACTATCAGCGCGGTGAACAGACCTATTCAACTGATAGTGCCTACTGGGCTTTCAAACAAGCTGGCGTGATGGTTGATGGACACTACGCTGAATTTGGTGATGACCTTAAGACCGTTCAAAAAGAACTAACGCAGCAATTTGGTGCAGCCGTCATCAAAACCGATCGCTTGGCGCAACACTTATCTGGTATTGAGCTGACGACTCTACTTGATCAACAGAGTAATCAGCTTGCACAAACTGCCCTGGATCGTTATCGCGACTTGACGGCCAAACTCATTACTAAGGCAACGGCCTTCTCACCGTTAAGTTACCATCAAGATTTGAATCTATAATTTGCATCGATTTGTGATGACACATAAAAACGCTCAAGTTAGCCAATGGCCAGCTTGAGCGTTTTTAGTAACCAGAACTGAGGCCTACTTACGAGGACGACGAGCTTCTGGAATACGAGCTGCCTTACCATGCAATGCACGTAAGTAGTAAAGCTTAGCACGACGGACACGACCGAAGCGAATAACTTCTACTTTAGCAACACGTGGTGAGTGAACTGGGAAAGTCCGTTCAACACCAACACCGTTAGTAATCTTACGAACAGTGTACATTGCTTGGATGCCAGTACCGCGACGCTTGATAACGACACCTTCAAACAATTGGATACGTTCACGAGTACCTTCAACAACCTTGGCGTGAACACGGATGGTGTCACCGGCACGGAAGTTAGGAATATCGGTACGTAATTGATCTTGGTTGATCTTTGCAATTAAGTCATTCTGACGCATATGATTCTCTCCTTCAATCAACATTCATTCTCGAACTCGACAGCGGAATATTGTTAGTTTGGCTTAAACAGCCAGTTAATACAATATCATATTATGTTGGCTGAGTAAAGTTATTTTTTAATCGATTAACGAGTGACTACTGATTATCCGACTCATCAAGTTCAATCTGAATGTCTCTCAGCAGTCGTTTTTGATCACCGGTTAGTGTTAACTGGTCTAGTAAGTCGGGACGCCGTAAGAGGGTCCGTTTCAACGACTGCATTTCTCGCCAGTCATCGATTTTTTGATGATTGCCGCTAATCAATACATCGGGCACTTTCATTCCCCGAAAATCAGCTGGTCGCGTGTACTGTGGATATTCCAGCAAGCCAGTTGAAAATGAGTCACCAGGCGCCGATTCTTGGTTGCCCAATACGCCTGGCAATAAACGTGAAATGGCATCAATCATCACCATTGCGGGTAATTCGCCACCGGTCAGGATATAATCACCCATTGAAACTTCATCCGTCACCAAGCTGCGAATCCGTTCATCATAACCTTCGTAATGCCCACAAATGAAAGTAAGATGATCCTCTTTGGCGAAATCTTCAGCGACTCGTTGGGTAAACGGCACCCCTGCTGGATCCATTAAAATAACCCGGCCCTTTTCGTGTCCCGATGCAGTTGCCTTAGCTTGGGTTGCAGCCATTGCATCAAAAATGGGCTGAGCCTGTAGGAGCATACCGGCCCCACCACCGAACGGATAATCATCAACGTTACCGTGCTTATCAGTCGAATACTGACGAAAATCGGTTACTTCAAGTTCAAGCTCATCTCGTTCAAGCGCCTTACCGACGATTGAATCGTGCATGGGACCGAACATACTGGGAAACAGACTTAAGACATCAATTCGCATTAATCTAGTCCTTCCATTAAGGTCACGATCACTTGGTTATTTTCTAAATCGACTTGTTTGACGACTTGGTCAATCACTGGTAACAGTAAATCATCTTGGTGAGGTCGTTTTACCACCCAAATATCGTTAGCACCAGGCGCCATGATTTCTTTGATCTCACCAATCTGTTCGCCATCTTCAGTCACGACGTTTAAGCCAATGATTTGGTGGTAATAGTACTGACCATCGTCGAGATCGTTATCGGATAGGTTTGACTCATCGACCTTCAGGACTAGCCCTTTAAATTTCAGAACCTCGTTAATGTCTGAGTAGCCATCTAGGGTTATTAAAATAAAACCCTTGTGTTGGCGAGCACTAGCAATTTTAATGGTCTCAATTGGCGTTTGGTCGGCCTCAGTTTTAAACACAGCAAGTTGACTGCCCTTTTTAAACCGCTCTTGCGGAAAATCGGTGGTTGCCACAACGCGCAGTTCACCGCGAATGCCGTGGGTGTTTACAATGGTACCAACTTTATAGTACATATCGTTGCCGCCTTTCGTGTCAATGCGAATTTTGCTCATAAAAAAAGCTCCCGAGAAGTTATCTCACCTGGGAGCTTTTGACTCGTCATTGATGACAAGTCGAACACGCTTAGAGTCATTAACTCGTACGCTATAAACGATTGTCCGAATGGCAGAAGCAACATGCCCCCGTTTGCCAATCACACGACCAACATCGTCACCCGCAACCGTTAAGTGATACTCGTAAAACCGATCAGTTTCAACGCGTTCAATCTCAATGGCCTCAGGATGTTCGACTAATGGTGTCACAATCGTGGTAATTAATTTTTTAAAGTCGGTCATGACTGATCACTACTTTTTTGAAAACTTAGCTTCGTGATACTTCTTCATGATACCTGCGTTTGAAAGCAAGTTCCGAACAGTATCTGATGGTTGGGCACCGTTGTTCAACCAGTTTAAGATGCTCTCTTCTTCAAGCTTAACTTCGGCTGGTTCAACAAGTGGGTTGTAAGTCCCAACTTTTTCGATAAAACGACCGTCACGAGGACTGCGTGAGTCCGCAACAACGATACGGTAGAATGGACGCTTCTTTGAACCCATTCGCTTTAAACGAATCTTTACTGACATGTATGACACCTCCTGTAATTCTTTCAACGATAAATAATATACCAGTTATTAAAGGGGTTGTAAAGGTTTTTTTCTTTACACCCTAAAAGTAATTATAAATGGGTGCCTCTCGCACTCAACTAGCGTGATTTTGGCCACTTCAACTGCCTGATGGCGGCTAGTTATGCTAGGCCGATTTAATCAGTGAAAAGGCGCAATAGCCATTGTTTACTCCCTGCTGATAAATCGTTCCCGTGTAAATTAATAAACTGAATCACACTGCTATATTCAGTGGGTACTAGCTTTGGCGTGGTGGTCATCTTTGACGCTAACGCAATCATAAATTGAAGATCTTCGATTTGAATCAGTTGGCGGCCAAATTGTGTGGCACGATCGATGGATGACCAGTCGTCATTGTCTAGCGCATTCGCCCGTTGAAAGGTTTGAGTTTGTTGAATTAAAGCTCTTAGTTGACTCGGTGTTAACATAGGCACTCACTCCTATTTCATAGGTAAACCGTTGTCACTTTACCGATTGGCTGGGTGACCGAAAGTTCTGCTGGCGAAGTAATGAGACCCCAGATGACGTTAGTAAAGCCATGGTTATTAATGCGATTCGATTCACCGTGGCCGTCCGTTAAAATTAAAACAACCGCTTGTTGGTCTTGCAGCCTCTGTTCAGCCAGCCAATCAAAAATCGGCTGGTACGCGGTGCCACCACCTGCCGCGCGGTTGAGGTTTAGCTGTGCGCCGGTGTGTATACGTTGACGCTGGTCGGTGTGCACGGTGGCATCAAATGGTATCACGATGATTGATTCTTGATAGCGTTTGAGGAGTTGTTGGAGTTGATTAAGGAGCTGTGCGACTTCCGTATCCGTCATTGAGCCAGACTCATCCACAAAAACGTATAGTTGTCGTGTTGTAACGTGCGTTTGACCAGGTAGCTCCAGTCGGTAAGGTTGCCGTCGATTGAATCGGTTAAAGGCCGGTTGTGTGCGTTTAAGGGGTCCGTTCAAACCAAGCATCACAAGCTGGCGCCAATCAAAAGAAAGCTGAGTTGGTTGTTCATTCAATAGACGTTGCAGTTGCACTGGCACGGTCCCCCGTTGGCCACGTGGCGTTTGGTGCCATGCACTGGCTAAAGCGGTCGAAAGTTCATTTCGTGCTGTGTCAGTTAAGCCGTGCCAACCGCCGTGACTTTCAGGTGATGATGAGATTAAGCGTTGTAGTTTAGCTTTGGTTTCGCCATTTTTATCAGTTTTTAAAGCCACTGCCAATCGGCTTAGGTATTCAGTCGAGCTCAAACCTGCCGGTAAGTGTAAACCTAAGTTAAAATTAACGCGCTGCCGAGTGATGGCCTCTGGGAATAGCTGAGGTAATTCGGCATTAACGACGATATCTGTTGCCACTTGAACTAAGCGCTGATTTCCCTTTGATTCGTAGCGGGCTGGGTGCTGCCAGGCTAAGTGACCGATCACGTGCGTCACTAAGGCCAATAATTGGTCATCGGTTTGAATGCTTACTGCCAATTGCTGTGGATTGATATTCAAGCAGAGTTGGGGCTTGGTGTCGATGGCAATTGCAGCAGCTTGTGTGACGTCGAGTTGCTTTGGCAGTCGTAGAAAAAGCTCCCCATAAAAGCGTTGACTCGTTAATAATCGCTGTGCGAGCGACTGAAACAACCGTTGCATAGTGGTAGCTGCTGATGTTGAGTTTGAAGTCTGTTTTAGTTCAATCAGCATCTGCGTTAAAGTTGTCATTTTGGGTGCCTCCAGTCAGGGCCGGTTTTGCAACCCAATCTGGGTTAGCGTCTCGTACAGCTGTTTTACTGCATCAAGTTGTTGGGCAGTTTCATAGAGTTGTTCCAATAATTTTGGGGCTTCCGCCAACTTGAGCGCCACTGCGTATTGTGCATCTGATGGCATCAAAGCTAATAATTGGTTAAAGCAAGTTGCGTTTGCTGGATCAGTCAGCGGGTAGCGGTCAGCTTGCTGAATGATTTCAGCCATAATGGTTTGTTGTTGATCAATCGACGCAGCTTTAAAAAGTTGGCGGGTTTCGGGTGTTAATTGCTTCTGGCCAAAGATATCACTGGCAGATAATCCCAGTTGATGTTGTCTTAAGAATTGCTCAAAACTTAAAGCCACGGTAACGCCCAGGTCACCTTGCAGTAAATCCAACCGCAGTGCTTGTTGTTGAGCCTGCGGTAATTTTGCTAACTGGTTTAAATTAGCGGACACTCTGGCCCAAGCGCGTGGCGTTGGGTACAAATCTGAATCGTGGTCATTTGGAGACAGCTGACTGGGATTTTCGGCAATGAACCGCTGAACACTTGGCATGATATGACCGTCAGTTGCCGCCCAATTTAACCAATCCGTTGCGTCGACCTTCATGACCAATCGAACCGTCCGATCGTTAATTGCGGCGTCCCCAATCGTGACCCCGTAATCACTTTGTTCAAAACCAGCCATGGTAACATCCGGATTTTCTGCAAGTACGAGGTGCACCTGGCTGGGTAATCTCAGGCTATTGATTTGGCGTTGTAAAACGAGGTTCATGAGTTCACTTTGAACCGCTTGTGTCCCACGATTAAATTCGTCTAGAAACCAAATAATCGCTTGATTGGGGTGTGATTCCGCCCACTGAATAATCTCAATTAAGGTGTGCGTATAACCGTACTTAATATCAGCCAATTCGCCAAATTTAGAGGTTTTAATAAATGACGCTGACGACATTGGTGGCACTGGAATCGCCAAGTCACCTTTCTCTGATAAGCTGACGACCGTTGTGAATAATTTGGCGTCCATCTGGTTAGCAACTTGGCTAACTAACGCTGATTTGCCAATACCGGCCTCACCAACGATTGCTGGTACGTTACCCGCTGCAATGACCACTGGAATGGCTGTTAACAAGTTTTGAAATGAGAGCATCGTGTTGCCTGCCTTTCAAAAAAGAGTCAGGGTATTCAGCCCCCGACTCCATCAACTAATTTATTTACGGCGTCGTTTTAAATTGTTGCGGCGCTTTTTGTTCTTTTTAATCCGACGTGACATGGATTTCATTGCCATTTGGCCCATCTTACCACCAAGGGCACCACCCATGCCAGCGTTATTCATCAGGCCTTCCATGCCAGAGAAGTTTCCCTTGGATACTTGATTCATCATCTTTTTCATCTGGTTAAACTGCTTGATCATCCGGTTAACTTCTTGGAAAGGACGACCAGAACCTAACGCAATCCGTCGGCGTCTTGAAGGATTTAAGACGTCTGGATCCGTTCGTTCCTGTTCCGTCATGGAATAGATAACGGCTTTGATGTGGGCCATATCCTTTGGATCCATAGATGCATTGGCCATTGCGGGATTATTCGCCATGCCAGGAATCATCTTCATTAATTGATCCATTGGCCCCATTTTTTGAATTTGTTCCATTTGATCTAAGAAATCGTTGAAATCAAATGAATTTTCGCGCATTTTATCGGCCAGTTCCTGCGCTTGTTTTTCATCATAGTCCTTTTGAGTCTTCTCAATCAAGGAAAGCATGTCGCCCATACCGAGAATTCGAGAAGCCATTCGGTCCGGATGGAAAACGTCTAAATCAGACATCTTCTCGCCTTCACCAACAAACTTAATTGGTTTGCCAGTGACTGCACGAATTGATAAAGCGGCCCCACCACGGGTATCACCATCTAGCTTGGTTAAGATAACGCCAGTGACATCAAGTTTATCGTTAAACCCTTCGGCTGTGGCCACCGCGTTTTGACCAGTCATAGCATCGACAACCAACATGATTTCGGTTGGGTTAGCCAGTGCCTTGATACGGGCAAGTTCGTCCATCAACTGTTCATCAATTTGAAGACGACCAGCAGTATCAATAAAGACGTAATCGTTGTGGTTGGCTTGGGCTTGTGCCAACCCTTGACGCACAATTTCAACGGGATCCGTATCAGTCCCCATTTCAAAAACAGGGACGTCGATTTGCTGACCAACCGTTACTAATTGATCAATGGCGGCTGGTCGGTAGACGTCAGCTGCAATCATTAATGGTCGAGCGTTCTCTTCGGTTTTCAGATGGTTGGCTAACTTACCAGCAGTGGTCGTTTTACCAGCACCTTGAAGACCGACCATCATAATAATGGTTGGAATTTTGGGTGATTTGTTGAGTGGTGTCGCGGTTTCACCCATCATCTTAGTTAATTCTTCATCAACAATCTTAACGATTTGTTGAGCGGGATTCAAACCCTCTAACACCTTTGCACCAACGGCGCGATCCCGAACGGTTTTAACAAAATCTTTGACGACGGTAAAGTTAACATCGGCTTCAAGTAACGCTAGGCGAATTTCGCGCATCGTGTCACGTAAATCAGCTTCGGAAACTTTCCCCTTACCGCGTAGTTTTTTCATGGCGTTTTGTAAACGCTCTGTTAATCCTTCAAATGCCATTGTAATATGCACCTAGCTTTCATTCTTCTTCGACTGATTCAAGTTGGCTGACCAGTTGGTTGAGTTTTTGATCTTTTGGATAGTTATCTGCTACGTACTGTTGAATCTGATCGGCCAATTGGTTCCGATCGGTGAATTCTTGTAACAGATGTAATTTTTGTTCGTAGGTCTCTAAAATGTTTTCGGTTCGGCGGATATTATCATAGACAGCTTGGCGACTGACTTCAAAATTTTCGGCGATCTCACCAAGTGAATAATCGTCACCGTAGTACAGTTGCATGTAGTCATTTTGCTTTTTAGTGAGTAACGGTTGATAAAAGGCAAATAGTGAGTTCACCCGATAATTTTTTTCAATTTCCAAGCAACATTCCTCCTGTTTTTCAAAGACCTAGCCTAATCATTATAACAAATCTGACGCTAACAACTAGGGTTGGGGTTAAAAATTGTTAAATTCATTATCGATTGCAGACGAAATAACTTCACCTAGATTAAAAGTGACGAAACGGTGTTACACGTCAATTGAATGCCAAATTTCGTAACCAGCAAAAAACTGCCCGCCGTCGCGAGCAGTTTAGTCATGCAAAAATCGGTTAATCAACGTCAATGAGTCCCTTAAAGAGACCGTAAATAAATTCACTTGGTACAAATGGTCGCAAATCATCCACTTGTTCACCTAACCCAACGTACTTAACGGGTAGATGTAATTCGTTACGAATCGCTAAGACGATCCCACCACGCGCAGTACCATCCAGTTTCGTCAGGACGATGCCAGAAACATCGGTGGTATCCTTAAATAATTTGGCTTGATTTAAAGCATTTTGACCGGTAGTAGCATCCAACACAAGTAGTACTTCGTGTGGTGCATCTGGTACCTCGCGGGTAATCACCCGTTTCATTTTGGCCAATTCGTTCATGAGGTTGGCCTTGTTTTGTAGCCGGCCAGCTGTGTCGACAAATAAAATGTCGTAGTTCTCAGCCTTAGCCTTCTTTAAGGCATCAAAAACGACCGCAGAAGGGTCACTTTGTTCAGGCTTTTTGACGATGTCGACACCGTCTCGTTCAGCCCAGACATTCAGTTGTTGAATGGCACCAGCCCGGAAAGTATCCGCAGCTGCCAATAACACTTTTTGGCCTTCCTGCTTGAATCGATTAGCCATTTTGCCGATGGTCGTGGTCTTACCGACCCCATTGACACCGACGAATAAAATGACGGTCGGCCCCTGTTCTGCCATTTTTAAGCCCGTGTGCTCATCGGCACCGGCAGCATCATAAAGTTCAATTAATTTTTGCACAACAACGTTTTTGACATCTTTTGACTTTTTAACGTTTTGCAATTTGACTTCTTCACGTAATTGATCACTGATTTGCATCGCCATATCGTAACCGACATCAGCACCAATCAGGGTTTCTTCTAATTCGTCGAAAAAGTCTTCATCCACAGACCGGAAGTTGGCCAGTAAATGATTCAAGCGTTCACCGAACGTGTGACGTGATTTTTCAAGGCCCTTATCGTAACGTGCCTCGTCGGTCTGCGTCGCTGACGTTGCCGATTCAGAATTTACGGTTGCATCATGATTGGCTGTACTTGTAGAACTGTCTTCATCGAGGCTATGGTCCAGTGATTCAGATTCTGGAGCAGACACTTGTGCTTCAGTTGTTGAACGAGTTTGATCTGTTTCATCAGTTGCAACAGATGCGTTAGTTAATGATTGCGCCGATTCAACCAAAGACGTTGACTGTGACAGAGAAGACGAAGTAGACGCTACAACTGTCATCTTTTCTGTCGTCGAAGTCGGTTCGGTAACGGTATCACTAGATTCTTGCGATTGTGATGACGTCGACATCGAGGTTGACGTGGTGATTGAATCCGTGTCACTGGCCGATGTTTGTTCCGATGAAACGAGGACGTCAGCTTCGGACTCGACGGTTGTTGAGGTTGGTTCTTGCGGTTGTTGTTCCGCTTTTGATCGTTTTTTAAAAAAATCAAATAATCCCACGAAATCACATCCTTTTTTAGTTTAACTTTGGGCAGGCACTTTGTTTAAATCAACTGAAACCAGTTTTGAAACCCCAGATTCTTGCATCGTAATGCCGTAAAGGCGATCAGCTTGCACCATCGTTTCTTTACGATGGGTAATCACAATAAACTGGGTGTCGTCTTCAAAATGATTGAGATAGCTTGCAAATCGACCAGTATTGGCTGGATCCAAGGCAGCTTCAGCTTCATCAAGCACGCAAAATGGCGCCGGTTGAACTTGTAACACCGCAAATAAGAGCGTAATTGCGGTAAGTGCTCGTTCACCACCTGAAAGTAATCGCATGCTTTGAAGCCGTTTGCCAGGTGGTTCGGCCATGATTTCGATGCCGGTCGTCAATAAGTGTTCTGGATCGGTCAGTACTAATTTTGCTTGACCACCGCCAAACATTTTTACAAATGTACTTTGAAAATGCTGGTTAAGGCGCTTAAACGTGCCCTCAAAACGAGTAATCACCTGCTGATCCATCTCATTCATCGTATCTAACAAATTGGTTTTCGAAGCACTTAGATCGTCACGTTGTTGACTTAAAAAATCATACCGCGTTTTAACCCGATCATATTCCTCAATTGAGGCAACGTTGACTTTTCCTAAATCATCTAACCCACGTTTGAGTAACTTCAGCTTTTGTTGGATCTTAGTTAACGGCAAATCGACCTGGTGAGCACGTGCGTAGTCGAGACCCACATGGTAGTTTTCAGATAGTGTCGTGTGTGCATGTTCGAGCTGGGTACTTAGTTTGGCAGCAGTTAGCTCCAGTTGCTGAGTTTCACGCTGTTCATCAGCAAGCGTTTGCTGGGCAAGTGAATTTGAGCGTTCTAATTCCGCTTGCTGAGCACTCGCTTGATCCAAATCTTGATTAAGTTGTGCGAGTTGCTCAGTTAATTGTTTTTCTTTCGCACTTAACTCGGCCAAATTCTGCTCATGGGTTTGCGTTGATTGGCCAATCTCAGATTGTTGTTCAGTGATGGTTGCAATGCGTGTAGTCAGTTGATCTCGTTGTTGTGAAAGCGATTCAACTTGAGTCTGTTGCTCATGAAGTTCTTTTTCTAGTTGTTTGACTTCAACGTGCATGGTGGCCACTTTAGCGCGTTGATCCTGATATTGACCACTGATTTGTTGGGTGGATTCAGAACGCTGGGCCTGTTGTTTTTTTAAAGTATTCATTTGGGACTTCAGTGCTTCTAGCTGAGCGTTGGCAGTTGACGTATCTGCGATGTTAGTTGCCAGCGCGGTGTCAAAATCTTCATCATCGTGGTCAAGTGCCCACTGAGTCTGATGAATTTTGATTTGCTTTTCAAGGGCGGCCACGCGCTCCTGATTAAAGGTCACCTCGTTAGTCGCCTGTTGATGTTGCTCAGTTAACGCCAGTAACTGCTGATGTTCTTGGTCAAGGTCATCAGCAGCTTGCTGCTGTTTTAAGGTGGTCAGTTGGGTTTGTTTAGCTGATAATTGTTCAGTCATGACCCCGACCGATTGTTGTAATTTTTTGAGCTCTTGTTGTTGTGACAACATGCCACGTCGTTCACGTTGGTCACGGCCACCACTCATGGCACCACTGGTGGCAATCACTTCACCCGCAAGTGTAATGACGCGATAACGGTGGTGAATTCGTTTGGCAATCTCAACAGCGTGGTCAAGTTGATCGGCAAACAAAACAGTCCCTAAAAGGTGATCTAACAGCGGTCGCATTCGGGCTTGACTTACCTGCACGAGATCAGCACCGAGACCTAGGAAACCAGCTTGCTGCTGACAATCAGCAAGGGTTGCCGCGTTGGCGCGATTCACTCGGATCGTTGTGAGTGGCAAAAACGTCGTTCGACCCAATCGGTTTTGAGTCAGATAGCGAATAGCTGCTTTTCCGGCTGCTTCATCTTCAACGACCACATATTGCTGTGCGCCACCAATTGCGGCTTCGACTGCTTTCGTATAGTTGTCTGGTACCTGTAGCAAAGTTGCCACCGGATCGATAATACCACTCAGTTTAGTTTTAGCTTTTAAAACGGCACGAGTGCCTTGGTAAAAGCCGGTGTAGTTTTGTGCTAATTCAGATAAGCTCTTGAGTCGGGCCTTTGCTTGTTGACTCACTTCGAGGGCTGACAACCATTGTTGATTAAGTTGGTCTAACTGTTGTTGACGAGTTTGGTGCGCTGTCTGCCGGGTCTGGTAATCTTGCTGTTGCGTATCGTACTTCGTTTGAATTGCTGACAAGGTTTCCTCAGCTTCGCGCAGTTTAGTTTGTTGGGTTTTCAGCTGCTGTTTCAAATCGTGAAGCCGTTGATCAGCCTGTTCGCTTTCAGACGTAACACGTTGTTGATTCTTTTCCAGATATTGTTTTTGGTTATGCAAAGAGGTTAACTGTTGAAGTTGATCAATGTATTCTGCCTGCAGTCGATCTTGTTCTGCGGCTAGCTTCGATTCATCCAGGTCGGCTAACTGTTGTTTAAGCTGATTGGCTTGTTTTTGAGCAGTTTTGAGTTGCTGATTTAAATCGCTCAATTGGGTTGTTGATTGGTCAGCCGTTTTGGTGATTTGTTTAATCGAGTCAAGCGTGGTGGTTAGCCGTTGCTTCAGTTCAGTCAGCGTTTCTAACTGATGTTTTTGACGTTCAGAATCGACAGCTTGGGCCCCGACTGTTTGCTGTTTTGCAGAGGTGATCTGGAGTAGTTCGGCGTTGGTGGCGTCTTTTTGATCAGTTAAGGTAGTTGCCTTTTGTCTGGCCTCAGACAACGCCTGCGCCTGCTTGGTTAATTGCTGCCTTGTTTCAGCGACGCGTTGTTGTTTGGTTTTTAAAGCCAACTGTTCTTGCTTAAGTTTGTGTTGGACACTGTCGATTTCAAGTACCAACCGAGTTTGGTCGAGTTCATCGAACTGTTTTTTTTGGGTGACGTATTCTTGTGCCAAGGCACTTTGCTGTGCTAATGGCTCAATTTGACCACCCAACTCAGTCATGAGATCGTTAACGCGATCCAGATAGCCAGCTGTTTGGTCTAATTCACGTTGCGCCTTTTCTTTGCCTAAGCGATACTTAGAAACACCAATCAACTCTTCTACGATGAAGCGGCGATCTTCAGGTTTACTGTTAAAAATGGCCTCAACTCGCCCTTGAGAGATCATCGAAAAGGCGTTATCGCCAATCCCAGAATCCATAAATAAATTCAAAATGTCTTTTAGGCGACAGTCCTGACCGTTTAACTGATAGACACTTTCACCATTACGAAATAATTTGCGAGTGACGTTGATTTCAGTATAATCAGATTTTAAATAATGATCTGAGTTATCTAAAATCATCGTGACTAATGCCCGGTTCAATGGTTTGCGGTCTGAAGAGCCAGCAAAAATAACATCCGGCATGCGACTACCACGCAAATTTTTGGCAGATTGCTCCCCCAGCACCCACCGAATTGCTTCACTAACGTTGCTTTTGCCACTCCCGTTAGGTCCGACGATGCCAGTAACACCATCTTCAAATTCGATTTTGGTATCGTCCGCAAACGACTTGAAACCACTAATCTCTAGCGATTTTAGTTTCATTTTGATTCCCCATTCGTTCGAAATTAAGCATGGTCTTGGTTTAACTTGACTAATGCTTGTCGCGCCGCCGATTGCTCGGCATTTTTCTTGGAATGACCGACGCCAACGCCAAGGGTTTCACCGTCGATTTTGACGGCCACCTTAAACGCTCGGTCATTTTCCGGACCATCTTCAGAAAGTAGTTCGTAATCGATGGCAACTGGACCGTGTTGTTGGGCCACTTCTTGCAACTCGGTTTTGTGGTCGAAAAATTCATCAAACCGACCCTCATCAAGTTTTGGAAAAATAACTTGAGCGGCAAAGGCTCTCACGGGTTCCACACCTTGATCAAGGTACAACGCACCAATAAATGACTCAAAGATATCACAAAGCAGCGAATCTCGTTCACGAGCATGGGCTTTTTCTTCACCCTTTCCTAGTCGGATGTACTGATCAAAGTGACATTCTCGTGCAAAGCTCGCAAAACTATCTTCGTTGACCATGGCTGCTCGCAAGCGTGTTAAACGGCCTTGGGGTAATTTGGGATATCTGCGATAAATATACTCTGAAACAACCAGTTGCATGACGGCATCGCCTAAAAATTCGATCCGCTCATAAAACTTTAGATTTTGATGGGGGTGTTCGTTGACGTACGACGCTTGCGTGAACGCCTCATCAAGTAAACTCTTATCTGAAATAACAATGTTAAATTGCGACTTTAATAAGTCGTCTAATCCTTTAATCAAAACACCTAGCGCTCCTTTTTATACAGGCAAAAGGGTTGTGACAAAACAAACCGTTTCACCGCAACCCTTTTCATGCCAATTAATTGTTGACGTTTAGTTATTTACCGTTAGCAACAATGTAGTCAACAGCTTCACCAACAGTGTTTAGGTTTTCAGCTGCTTCGTCTGAAATCTCAGCACTGAAGGTATCTTCAAGCTCTAAAACAAACTCTACGAAATCGATTGAATCAGCATCAAGGTCAGTCTTAAAGTTCAGGTCGCGGGTGATTGTATCCCGATTAACCTGAAAACGATCGGCGATAATGTCTGCAATTTGGTTGAAAACTTCTTCTTTTGACATAGTTTACCTCACTCAATTTAGTTCATTGTTAGTGTAGCGCATACTGCTGGTTTAAAGCAATAGCAGAAATCAGGTTCCAGTTGATTACTTTTGCATCGCTTCTTTGGCGGCTGCCATATCATCACTGTGATCGCTGAAGTAGGTAACCACGTCATCGACAATCTGATTTTCAAGCATCGCTTTGATTTGACCAATGGTGTTTGCCACCGTAATCGCTTTGGTTGAACCATGGGTCTTAATGACCGGGGCCTTCACACCCAATAATACCGCACCGCCGTACTTTGAATAGTCCATTTTGGTCTGAATTTCTTTAAACGTTGGTTTTAATAGCGCCGCACCAAGTTTACTACTGATACCACCGGCCATAATCGTGTTCTTGATAAGTTTCAACATGGATAATGCGGTGCCTTCAGTGTTTTTCAACACGGCATTACCTGTAAAGCCATCAGTCACCACCACGTCAGCGACGCCGTTTAGTAGTTCACGTGACTCAACGTTACCAATAAAGTTCAGGTCAGTTGCTTGAGCGAGGGCTTCATGCACGGCTTTGTGGGTTAAGTCCCCTTTGTCAGCTTCAGTCCCGTTGTTGAGCAGCCCAATTCGTGGATTCTTAACACCCATCACTGTTTGCGCGTAGTACTTCCCTAAGATAGCGTATTGATACAGATTAAACGGCTTGGTATCAGCATTGGCGCCGACATCCATCATTAAGAATTGATCCTGGTGATCGTTATTAATGACTGGTAAAGTCGTGGTTAAACCAGGACGATCAATGCCCTTGATTCGGCCAATAATTAATAAGCCAGCCGCTAAAATTGCGCCGGTGTTACCAGCAGAGAAGAATGCGTCCGCTTCACCGTCCCGGACGGCTTGAGCGGCCAAAACAATACTAGATTGTTTCTTTCGCCGAATTGCACGAACGGGTTCGTCTTCCATGGCAATCACTTCATCAGCTTGTACAAGATTGATCCGAGTCGTTTCGTTTAAAAATGGTTTTACCTGATCAATTTGACCGTAAAGATCAAATTCGATTTCGGGGTAGCGGTCACGGGCAAGTTCAATGCCGGCTACGATTTCTTTTGGGGCGTAATCGCCGCCCATTGCGTCTACTGCAATTTTCAAGTTATTCATCCTTCCTGTTGTCTGAATCAGTCAAACATATAGGCGTTTGATTCTGCCTGTTTTAAATACGCCACAAGTGACGCGTTATCCGGATCTTGTTGCCAGTGCGGTGTTTCGGTTAATTTTTTGGCCTCATCTTGCGCCACGCTTAACATTGTAATGTCAGCGATTGGATCGCCAACTTTGAATTCGGGTAAGCCTGATTGCTTTTTCCCAAAAACGTCGCCAGCCCCACGTAACTCAAGGTCTTTTTGGGAGACCACAAATCCATCATTAGTTTCGGTCATGACGCGCATACGATCCACACCGTTTTTATTCTTAGGGTCAGCAATCAAAAGACAGTAGGATTGCTGATCTGATCGACCGACCCGGCCCCGGAGTTGATGTAACTGGGCTAAGCCAAAGTGGTCAGCATCATAAATCATCATTACTGTCGCGTTTTTGACATCGACCCCAACTTCAATCACGGTGGTGGCCACTAGCACCTGGTATTGGTTGTCCTTGAAAGCCGACATTACGTTGTCTTTCTCGTCGTTTTTCATGCGGCCGTGTAAGAGCCCGACCTGATAATGTGGTGCGAAGTAGGCAGAAAAGCGCTCGTAGATGGCCTGAGCGTTTTTCATATCAACCGCCTCTGATTCTTCAATCAAAGGTGTTACAACGTAGGCTTGATGTCCAGCCGCAAGTTCGCTTAAAACGAATTGCACAGCGGAATCAATCTGAGCGTTTTTAATCCATCTGGTCGCAATCGGTTTTCGACCTGCGGGTAGCTCGTCGATGATGGAAATATCCATTTCGCCGTAACTGGTGATGGCGAGGGTTCGTGGAATTGGTGTGGCCGTCATTGCGAGGACATCGGGTTGATCCCCCTTCTGCCGCAGCGCTTGTCTTTGAGCAACACCAAAGCGGTGTTGTTCATCGACAATCACAAGGCCAAGTTTATGATAATCAACCCCATCTTGAATCAACGCATGGGTGCCAACAATCAAATTAACTTCACCGTCAGCCAGTCGTGGTAGGAGTTGTTTTCTGGCTGCTGTTTTGGTGGAACCTGTTAACAAAACAATGTTGACTGGTAAGTCTTGAAACAGTGCCTGCAAGTTATTGGCATGTTGTTCCGCTAATATTTCAGTGGGCGCCATCAAAGCTGCTTGAAAGCCGGCTGTAATGGCTGCGTACATACAAATGGCTGCTACAACCGTCTTACCACTCCCAACATCACCCTGTAACAAACGATTCATCCGATGTGGCCGTTTCATATCTGCACAAATTTCGTTGACGACCCGCTTTTGAGCGTCGGTCAACTCATACGGTAACGTTTGGATAAACGCCTGTAATTTCGAATTATCGAAGTTGATGGCTGTCCCCGCTTGCGTTTGATCATGTCTTTTGAGTAGCTGTAACTGCATTTGAAAGCGAAAAAATTCTTCAAACTTGGCTGTTCTTCTTGCAGCTTGTGCAGCATTAAGTGTCTTTGGAAAGTGCATATCGTGAATCATTTGCGCACGATCAAGTAGCCGATAATGCCGCATGATGGGGGCTGGGATAAGATTCTGAATTTGGTCATGATATTGTTCCCAAGCGGCCGTTACCAATTGTTGAATAGTTTTTTGACGGATACCGGCGTTTGATGGATAAACGGATGCCATTGGATCAGCTTTACCGTTACCCAAGATTTTGATGCCATTGAGTTGCTTACGAGCAGCGTCAAAGCGACCATATATCATGACTGGTGCTTCTACCTCAATACTATCTTTCAGCCATGGCTGGTTAAAAAAAGTTACGGGAATAACGTCTTGATCAATCAACAATCGGAAATTCAACCGGCTTTTCTTGCGACCAAATCGCGCAAGTGTCGGTGGTGCTGCCACAATCCCCTTGAGCGTGACCTGTTCTTGGTCAGCAATCTCATTGAGCGCCTTTACCCGTAAATCTTGATATCGAAACGGAAAGTGGGTCAGTAATGATTCAATCGTTGTGATGCCTAAATCGGCCAGTGCGCTTTCACGTTTTGGACCAACACCCGGTAAAACCGTAACTGAATCTGTTAGTGCCACAAAACTGCCCCCTTTCACCCTACGGATAAACAAAGTGCCGGTTCACTTGAACCGCCACTTTGTTTGTGCGCTTATCTTAAATAAAAATTATTCGACACTGATGATGAACGGATATACTGGCTGATCACCCTCGTGGACTTCCACTTCGAGTTCGTCATCCAGTTCCTCAACAGCCGCTTGAACACGTTCAGCAACGGCCTTCGTAGTATCCTCACCGTAAATAATCGTGACGATCTCACTATCGTCAGTCAGCATTTTGTTGACCATCTGGATGGCAGCTTCTTCAGTATCGTCAGTTACAACAGCGATTTTGCCATCAATGATACCCATGAAGTTACCTTCTTTGATATCAAAGCCGTCGACTTGGGTGTCACGGACAGCATGTGTGACTTCGCCGCCCTTTACGGTACTCAAGTTATCCTCCATAGCACTTTGATTCTCAGTTAAGGAATGATCCGGTTCAAAGCCCAGCATGGCCGTCATACCTTGTGAAATTGAACGACTGTGGACGATCACAGTCGGAATATCAACGACCTTAACTGCCTGTTCGGCGGCTAAGAAAATGTTGCCGTTGTTAGGCAAAACAATGGCCTGTTTAGCGTGACTTGCCTGAATGGCATCCACGATATCTTGCGTACTAGGGTTCATAGTTTGTCCCCCAGCAATCACGGTCGTCGCACCTAGGCTCTCAAACAGAGATTGCATCCCTTTGCCAGCGGCGATGGTAATAATTGCAGTTTCTGGTGCTTCAACGGGCTCTGTTGCCGTATCAGCTTGAGCGGTTTCATCATCGTGTTCAATGATGGTTTCTTGTTGAAGCCGCATATTGTCCACTTTAACTTTAGCTAAATCACCGAATTCTTGTCCCCACGCCATGACTTTACCCGGATGTTCAGTATGCACGTGAACTTTCACAATTTCGTCGTCATTGACAACTAAGAGTGAATCGCCCAAATCAGCTAAATATTGGTAGAAAGTATCGTAATCAAACTCACGATCAACCTGCTTACCCTTGCCGATTCGGACCATGATTTCGGTACAATAACCGTACACAATGTCATCGGGATTCAACTTACCCTGCACACTTCGATGGTGTTCGGCGTCGATCATTTCATCCATTTCAGATGAATTAGGTTGATGAGCAGCCTTAGCCGTAATCTCACGACCATTTAAAACATCGTCAAATGCTTGTAGAACAAACGTTAACCCTTGGCCACCGGAATCGACCACGCCAACCTGCTTTAAAACGGGTAATAAATCCGGTGTAGTTTGCAGTGCAGCGTCAGCCGCTTCGTAAGTTGCGTCCAACACCGCGACGATATCATCATCTCTAGCAGCGGTCTTGCGCGCTGCTTTGGCAGCTTCACGGATCACCGTTAGAATGGTACCTTCAGTTGGCTTCATAACGGCTTTATAGGCCGTTTGGGCTCCGGCAGCAAACGCATCAGCGAGGTCAGTCGCACTCAGCTCAGCTTTGCCAGCAACGTCCTTTGAAAAGCCTCTAAAAATCTGCGACAAAATAACACCCGAGTTACCACGGGCGCCCATTAATAATCCCTTTGCTAAAGATTGGGCCAAATCGCCAACTTCAGTACTGGTTGACTCATTCACGTACTTTAAGCCGCTATCCAACGACAAACTCATGTTGGTCCCGGTATCACCATCGGGTACTGGGAACACATTTAATGAATTGATGAATTCCGCATTCTGATCAAGAAAGGCCGAAGCCGCCTCAATCATCTTGATGAATTCATGATTCGTTATTTTCTTCGTTTGCAACAACTTTATCCTCCGCTTCTACTCACTCAGTACTTGGACACCTTGAACAGTAACGTTTACAGCGTTAGCGGTGATCCCAAGCATCGTTTCTAAATTATATTTTACTTTTGATTGGACAGTGCGTGACACCTCGGAAATTTTGGTGCCATAGCTCACGATGATGTTTACGTCAACGGCCACCCCGTTGTCCTCTTGACGAACAACGACGCCCTTTGCGTAATTATCACGTTTTAAAATATCGTTCACATTGTCGCGAATTTGATTCTTACTTGCCATTCCCACGACACCATAAGAATCAGTAGCAGCGCCACCAACAACTGTTGCGATGACGTCGTTATCAATATCAATTAAGCCATGTTGTGTTTTAATTTTTACGGCCATCAAGTACAGCCTCCTTGCATCCTAGTCTTCACGATAATTCATCTTACCACAAATATGCCAGTACCGTTATCATATTAATCAACTTTTTCGCTGTCAAGTAAAATTACTTGAAAGAAAACTATTGATTTCCGGATATGGGTATGATAAATTGTTTTAGTGAGCTAAAAAGCAACGTTTTTTAGATAAGTCTAAAAGGAGGTAGTTACCATGGCAAAAGATTTCATTAACGGCAAGCGCACCCGTTTCGGTAACAAGCGTTCTCACGCCTTGAACTCATCACGGCGTTCATGGAAGCCAAACTTGCAAAAAGTTACGATTTTAGTGGACGGCAAGCCTAAGAAGGTTTGGTTGTCAGCTCGGACTTTGAAGTCAGGTAAAGTGACTCGAGTTTAGTTTAAAAAGTTTGGCGCTGTGCCAAGCTTTTTTTGTGACTAAGATTCATTTTTAAAATATCTTTCAACCAAAAAACTGTTGGCGATCATTTGATCACCAACAGTTTTTTGTTGTCTTCGTTTAATTATCACGACTCTGAATCACGGCAAGTAGACCAGATTTAAATGAAAAATGACCGACCTGACCGACAAATTCATTACTAGCATACGAGATGGGATAAGGCACATCCTCATCTTTAAGCGTGTATTTTTCGTCAATTAAGTTCAGTTGATCGACTTTTTCAAGTGGCACGAATGCCAGATATTTTTTATCAGCCTCTTTTTTGAGCGCATATTCCCCTGGAAGATAAAAAGTAATCGTATTTGCCCGATCGATGAACCGAATTTGCGGTGCGAATTGTCGATACCGTGGTTTTAAGACTAACCATAAGTTAGCTAAAAAGTGATCCAAACGGCCACCAGTAGCACCATAGATATCTAACCGATCGTACTGGTACTCCTTTAGTGCAACAGTGATTGCCAATTCGGTATCGGTTTCATCTTTTTCTGGAATGGCTTGGCGAATATCTGAAACCGACGACTTCACTTGCGTTAATTCTGAAGCTGAAAGCGAGTCAAAGTCGCCAATTGCAACTAAGGGTGTGATGCCCATTGAGAGTAATCTTAATGTCCCACGATCGACGCCGATCCAATCACCACTAACCTTGCCCGCGGTTAACTGATCAGGCCATTCACTGGTCGGTCCACCAACCAGCAAGTTAAGGTGTGTCATTTATTTCGTCGCATCCTTTAAGGTTTGAACCATAGCAGCTGGATCTTCAGCATCAAAGACGTAAGAACCGGCAACAGCAACGGTTGCGCCTGCTTCTTGGCAATCTTTGATTGTGTTAGCTTTGACCCCACCATCAACTTCAATATCGAAGTCATAACCTTCAGTTTGTTTAAGTTGGTCAAGTTGTTTGATTTTTTTCAAGGTTTCTGGCAGGAACTTTTGGCCACCAAAACCAGGGTTAACCGTCATGACTAACACTTGGTCAACCATGTATAATACGGGCTTGATTGCTTCAACGGGGGTACCTGGGTTAATCACAACTTCAGCCTTGGCACCAGCGTTTTTGATCAACTGTAATGCGCGGTGGATATGAGCTGTTGCTTCAACGTGCACACCGATGATATCGGCACCGTTTTCGGCAAACAATTCCACGTAACGTTCTGGGTTTTGCACCATTAAGTGAACATCGAGCGTCATGTTAGTAATTGGTCGGATAGCCTTCACCCAACCTGGTCCGTATGATAACGCTGGAACGAATGAACCATCCATCACATCAATGTGAAGGTATTCAGCACCAGCCTTGTCCACAACTTCGATATCTCTTTGAAGATTTACATAATCTGCACTTAAAATTGAAGGTGCGATTTTCATAAAAAGTCCCTCATTTCTCTCATTTTCGGTAATTTGGTTTTTGATTTTTTAATGCTTGATACAGTAGCAAGTAATTTTCGTAACGGCTTTGACGAATCTCACCAGATTCGACCATTGCTTTAACAGCGCAACCCGGTTCGTTAACGTGAACGCAGCCACGAAAGCGGCAATTAACGGCCGCTCTACGAAATTCCCGGAAGTACTGGCCAAGTGAACGGGCATCCAAATCAAAGGCATCATAAGAAGAAAATCCCGGTGTATCGGCAATTAAGCCACCTGCAACTTCGAGTAGCGAAACGCGCCTAGTTGTATGCTTACCTCGGTTTAACGCCGCCGAAATCTCGCCAGTTGCTAAATCAAGGTCTGGGGCAACGTGGTTTAACAGCGTTGACTTACCAGCACCGGTCTGACCCATGATGACACTCACTTTGTCTTCTAACAATTCATCTAACGCCGTGATGGCCGTTTGTGAAAAAGCAACTGGGTCATAAATGACCTGGTAGCCAATTTGACGATAATCAGCCGCCAGTTGGACAAATTCTGGTTGTTCTTCAGCGGTTAATAAGTCAGTCTTGGTGAGATACACCACGGGTTCGATCTTAGCAATCTCAAGCGCCAGCAATTGGCGATCGAGTAAGTTAGTTGAAAAAACCGGTTCACGTACAGCTGTGGCAACGATCGCCTGGTCGACGTTAGCAACTGGTGGTCTAACCAGTTGATTACGGCGTGGTTTCACCTCTAAGATATAGCCTTCGTGATCATTTGGTGCGTCAATGACAACTTGATCACCCACCAAAGGGGTAATTTTGCGACTTCGAAAGTTGCCTCGTGCTCGAGTACGCACTAGTCGTCCCGAAGTTGTCATCACATCGTAAAATCCACTTAGCGATTGTCGAATTTGGCCTTCCGCCACATCACCGCCACCTTTCAAACAATTTAGTCAAAAAACCAGTTCCTTTACTCATTGTAAACGAACTGGTTTTAAAATGCAGTAATTATTAGTGAGAATTTTTGGTGACGTTATTATCCGACAGAATTACTTTGCCATCTCGAACGATCTTATAGCCACCACTTTTACCGGACTCCACAGCGAATGGAATCGTGACTTGCGTGTCCTGAGCGATGGTTAATTGCTTATACACGGTACTGTAATCATGATCTTGATCCCTGACGTAGATTTGGATGGTGTTCACATCCGAACTACTGGTCGAGGCACTACTTGTATCATCACTGCTGGAGGTCGATGACGAACTCGTTGCATCAAACGGAATGTTAACACTGACGTTAAAGTCCTCAACCTTAGGCGTTGTATCCGTAGCTGGTTTTTTACCACGTGATAGCGTCACAGAAATCGTTGAACCTTCAGTTAAAATACTACCGGCAGCCGGCGACTGACTGATTGCAGTCCCCTTTTTATTGTCGGCGTATTTGTAATTGAACGAGACATTGAGGGATTCACGGCTAGCATAACTTTGAATTTGCGTTTTAGTCTTACCGACCAAATCTGCAAGCGTAAGTTCACGTTGACCGGCCGAAACCGTTAACGTCACGGTCGTTTTCTTCGGGTTGATCCGTTGGCCAACGGTCGCACTCTGTTGCATGACGGTCCCAATAGCAACTTCACTCGAGGATTGATTTTGACGTTTGACGGTAACCCCTTTTGCCTTTAAGACCGCTGCCGCCCGCGTGTATGACTGACCGACGTAGTTACCAATGGTAATGAGCTTTGGACCACTGCTAACGTATAGTTTGACTTTAGTGTTTTGCTTCACTTTGGCCAGTGCCTTGGGATTGGTGGCAATCACATGATTTTTCTTGATTTGATTACTACTTCGTTTGGTGACCGTACCTGGATCCAAATTTTGAGCAGTTAGTTTTTGTTCAGCTTGGGTCAGGGTCAAGCCACTGACGTCTGGCATCGAAACGGTTTTAGGTCGTCCGAGCCAAAATGCCAAACCACCAACTAGCAGTAATGCAATCAGTATCGCTGTCAGCCACCGAAGCCACCGATGTTTGCGACGACGTTTCGGTTTCGAAGTTTTCTCCGTCGATTTTTGATCCGTAGTCGCTTGATTAAGTGTTGACTGGAGTGCCTGCTTATCGAGAACCTTGGTCTCGCCCTCTTCGACTGCATTGTCAGGGACGAATTTAGGTTCGGAAGCTCGTCTCGGCGAAAGTGCGGTTTCAAGGTCCGTGGCCATCGCCTCAACTGATTCGTAACGATCCTCGGGATGTTTAGAAGTCGCTTGTAACACGACGTTTTCAAGTGCCTGTGGAATGCGCGGATCAAATTCACGCACCGATGGAATTTCGGACTGAAAGTGTTTGATTGCGATTGAGACGGCCGTTTCACCCTTGAATGGTACCGTTCCGGTTAACAGCTCGTAAAGAATGATGCCTAATGAGTAAATATCGGATTTTTTAGTGGCCATGTCGCCACGTGCTTGTTCAGGTGATAGATAGTGGACCGAACCCAACACGGTGTTAGTTTGCGTCAATGAATTTTCTGACATTGCCACAGCAATCCCAAAATCAGTGATTTTGGCAACGCCATTTTCATCGATCAAGATGTTTTGTGGCTTTAAGTCACGGTGAATGATGTTGTGTTCATGAGCAACTTGGACAGCTGATAGGACCTGTGACATGATGTTAATGACTTCTTGGTACGGAATTGGGAAATGTTGTTGAATGTAAGCCTTCAGGTCCATCCCCTTAACGTATTCCATGACCAAATATTGCATGCCATTTTCTTCACCAACATCATAAACGCTCACAATGTTTGGGTTAACCAGTTCGGTGGCCGCCAATCCCTCACGCTGGAATCGCTTGATGGTGTGTGGGTCGTCACGTAGATCCAACCGAAGCAACTTGACTGAAACATCACGATCCAAAATTAAATCGTGGGCTAAATAGACGTTGGCCATACCGCCTTCACCAAGTGATTGGGTGATGCGATAACGCCCGCCTAATACGTAATTTGGTCGCATTATTCAGCCACCTCCGATCCACCATCGATGATAACTACGGTAATGTTGTCTAAACCGCCAGCATTGTTGGCGAGTTCAATCAACCGATCACACTTCTTGGCAGGCGTTGTGGCCTCTTCCAAGACACTTTGAATTTGGCTGTCACTCAACATATCGGTTAAACCATCCGAACACAACAGCAATACGTCGTTTTGAGCCAACGTTAAATAGTGCAGGTCGATCTTAACATCTTCTTCAATGCCCAATGAGCGAGTAATGACGTTTTTTTGCGGGTGCACTCTGGCGGCCTGTTTCGACAGTTCACCACGTTTGATCAATTCATTAACCAAGGAGTGATCTTCAGTAATCTGTGAGAAGTGGCCGTCACGCAGTAAATACCCGCGACTATCCCCAATGTTGCCAATCAATGCCATTTGCTCAAAAACAACTGCCAAGACAATGGTCGTCCCCATGCCGCTTAGATCTGCATATTGCTGTGAACGTTGACGAATATCTTGGTTTTCAACGGAAATTTGAGCAGAAAGCCAGGTTTTGATTTCGTCAATGTCGTCAGCTGAGGTACTCTCAAACGCATGACCAAGGTGTGCAACGGCCATTTGTGAGGCCACATCGCCACCTTGATTGCCACCGATTCCATCAGCAATCAAGGTTAACTTGACACCTGATTGGTTGGTAAATACGCCGGCACTGTCCTCATTATCAGTGCGACGTTTTCCTATGGCTGTTTGATAAGCAATTTGCATGGCTAGCCTCCACTAACGTACCCGCTTAAATTGACTAACGAAAAAACCATCTGAATCGTAGTCATCGGGATAAATTTCTAAATAATCTGTCGTGCGTGAACCCTTTAAGTCATGTTTAGTGTTAACGCGCACTGACTCAAAGTCTGGATGTTGCGCTAAAAAGGCCTTCACCACGTCACGATTTTCTTGGTTCAAAATGGTACACGTGCTGTAAGTTATTATACCGTTTATTTTTACTTTTTTGGCAACTGCATCCAAAATCGACAATTGAATTTTGGCCAACGCCTGCACGTCTGTTAATTGTTTCTCGTAACGAATCTCTGGTTTCCGGCGAATCAGGCCGATTCCGGAACAAGGCGCATCAACTAGAATTGCGTCAAAGGTTTCGTCTTCAAACACGTCCCCGACTTTGCGCGCGTCAAGTGCCTGGGCAACGACCCGGTCATTAACGTGCATCCGTTTGGCGTTTTGTTTAATTAACTTAACCTTATGTTCATGAATGTCCAACGCCACTACCTGACCACGCGAAGCTGCTGAGAGTTGACCAGCCAGCTGGACCGTTTTACCACCTGGCGCGGCGCAAGCATCAAGGACCATCATATTAGGCTGTAAAGCCATACTTTCAGCAGGCAACATGGCACTTTCATCTTGGATGGTCAGTTGGCCGTTTTTAAATAGTGTTGCTTGGTTGGCTGGTTTGCCCTTTAAAACGAGTCCGTCAGCCGCAACTTGACTAGCTTCAAAATCATAACCTTCGTCTCGTAACGCCTGTTGTGCCTCTAATAAACTAATTTGATCTGTGGCGACCCGAACGGATTGATTGGCGGGTTGATTGATGCTAGCTAAAATCGATTGGGTTTTGGCCGCACCTAACTGATTCGTCAAACTTTCAATCAACCATTTAGGCATTGAATATGTGATGGCCTGTCGTTCAAGCGGGTCAGTAATCTCATCGAGATCAGGTAAGCCAACCCGATCCATCTGGTGTAAAACACCGGTGACAAAGCGACGAATACCTTCGTGACCTCGTTGCTTTGCAATTTGGATGGTTTCGTTAAAAATTGCACGCTTTGGTACCCGCTCTAAATACTGCATTTGGTAAACAGCGGTTTGAAGCAAGATGTTAACCCAAGGGGCAACCTTTTGGGGATGCTTAATGAACGGTTTAAGTTGATAGTCAATGGTCATGCGGTGTTGAATCACACCGTAAACGATGGTCGTCAACAAGCCAGCATCACGTGGCGAGATATCAGACTGGTCAATCAGTTGGTTGAGTTGCAAATTTGAATATGCGCCATTTGAAACCCGCGTGAGTGCGGTGACCGCCATTGAGCGGGGGTTATTATCAAGATTACTCATAGTTCAATCACCTGTTCGCCAACTTCAAGGGCGTCATCCGTGCCGTTTAGAAAGTCTGTAATACTTTGTTGAGGCTTGCCTGCAGGTTGCAGTCGGTTAATTTGTAACAAGCCACCCTCTCCTGTTGATAAAACAAGATCATGTTTACCGTGACGGGCAACTTTTCCAGGCGACAGCGTAGTTGTTTCAGGCAGCACGGTCACATCCCACAACTTAGTGCGAACGCCATTTAGCACAACAAACGAAGTTGGAAATGGACGCAGGCCTCGAATCTTAGCGTCAACTAGGTTAACCGGTAATGTGAAATCAACGCGTTCTTCATCCGACTTGATGGTTGGTGAAAAAGTCACGTCAGCTTCGTTCTGTGGGGTTGCGGTGGCAGTGCCATCGATCAAGTGTGGTAGTGTGTCGATTAACAAATCCCGGCCTAGTAAACTGAGTTTATCAAACATTGAACCCACATCATCGGTTTTTTCGATTGGGATGTCACGCTGACTGATGATGTCACCAGCATCCATTTTTTTAATCATGTAAATAATTGATACGCCGGTTTTAGCGTCATCGTTCATAACTGCATAGTGAACGGGTGCACCGCCACGATATTTAGGCAATAATGATGCGTGAACGTTAATGGCGGCCGTTTTTGCAGCGGCCAGCAATTTAGTTGGTAAAAATTGACCAAATGCGGCCGTGACAATAAAGTCTGGGGCTAGTTCGATCACTCTTGCCATTTCGTCACTGCCACCAATTTTTTCGGGTTGAAGGACCTCGATATTGTGGGCTAGCGCAACTTCTTTGACGGGTGACGCTGTTAAGACGTGCTTACGACCCACTGGGCGATCCGGCTGAGTCACTACGGCTTTAACATCATAACCATGTGAAATCAAAGCTTCTAAAATCGGGGCTGAAAATGCGGGTGTCCCCATAAATACAATTGATGTCATGTTGTTCTCCTTTGTTAATTACATAAAACTCATGGGGTTGCGATCGATTGCGATTTGTAAACCACCACGACTTTGTTTTTGAGCCTGACCCAAAATGGTAAAAAGTGCCTGATTGAGCGCAGGTTCGTGTTTATATTTGATGACGAGTTGATAATAATAACGGTTGTTGATTCGAGCAACGGCGCCCGGGGTTGGGCCAAGGATAATCACGTTGGCACTTAAAGTGGCCTTCAACTGACGAACGATGCTGATCATTGCTGTTGCCGCCTTCCGTTCATCAAGGTCACTTGCGGTGAGCTTCACGGCATAAAAATAAGGTGGGTAATTGCCGCGGTGTCGAAGTCGCATTTCTTTGACAAAGAATTGTTCGTAGTCTTGGCGTTTGGCCAGTTGGATCGCGTAATGATCAGGATTGTAGGTCTGGATAAAGACTTGTCCTGGTTTGTCCGCCCGACCTGCTCGTCCGCTGACTTGGGTCAGTAATTGAAAGGTTCGCTCACTGGCGCGAAAGTCTGGCAGACCCAGCGAGGTATCAGCGTTTAAAACACCAACCAGCGTCACATCAGGAAAATCAAGCCCCTTAGCAATCATCTGAGTACCAAGTAAGATATCGGCTTGATGGTCACCAAACTGCTTTAATAACCGTTCGTGGGCCCCTTTTCTGCGTGTCGTATCAACATCCATTCGAATGATGCGCGCGTCTGGTAAGAGTTCGTGCAGTTCAGCTTCTACCTTTTGAGTCCCCGTGCCATAGTAACGAATATGGTGACCACGGCAGTTTGGGCAAACCCGTGGAATTGGCTCTTCATGACCACAGTAATGACATTTCATAGTTTTGGTGTCCATATGAAGGGTTAACGAAATATCACAATTGGGACACGGTACGACGAAACCGCAGTCGCGACACATTACAAACGATGAATAGCCACGCCGGTTGAGCATCAATAAAGATTGTTCCCCTCGGTTAAGTCGAGTCGTGATGGCACTTAGTAGTTCACTGGAAAAATTGCTTTCTTTGTGATGGCGTAACTCTTCAGTCATATCGATGATTGACACATCCGGTAGTTGTTGATGGTTGACACGATGCGGCAAATTCAGTAATTGGTACACCTGTTTTTGGGCTCGAGCACGACTTTCTAACGATGGCGTAGCACTCCCAAGCACCACCGGACATGAATGATAGTGACTGCGCCAAATCGCAACGTCACGTGCATGATAACGCGGATTGTCGTCTTGTTTATAACTTGCTTCGTGTTCCTCATCAACGATAATAACACCTAGGTTATTCAATGGTGCAAAAACAGCTGAGCGGGCGCCAACAACAACGCGAGCCTCTCCGCGATTGATCCGGCGCCATTCATCAAATCGTTCACCAACCGATAGGCCACTGTGTAAAACGGCAACTTGCTTACCAAAACGCCCTCGAACCCGACCCACGATTTGTGGTGTTAAGGAAATTTCTGGGACTAACATCAACGCGTTTTTACCATGTTCTAGTGTGTTGGCAATTGCCTGTAAGTAGACTTCAGTCTTGCCACTCCCGGTGACACCCTCAAGCAAGAAGGTTTTTGCATCTTGCTGATTGGTCGCACTTGTAATCGCTGACACAGCGCGTTCTTGGTCAGCGTTAAGAGTTAACGGCTTGGTTTTGATAACAGCTGATTGGAAAGGATCTCGGTAAACTTCTTGGGCCGTGCGTTTGACCCAACCATTTTGCTCTGCGGTTTTGAGGATGCTAGCAGACACGTTAAGCTGCTGCTCCAAATCGCGTTGTTTGATGGGCGCATCGTGGCTGATTAAATAATCGAGTAAGCTGGCCTGTTTGGTTGCGGTCTTGCGTAGACCGGCTTTAGCAGTTGCTAAGGCTTCAGGTGTCTCATTAGCCTGGACCATTGTCACAGTTTTGACGCGAGCCTGATTTTTAACCGCATAGCTGATTTCGATATCGTGTTGCCGACTTAATTGAAGTAAGTCGTGAAGTTGTTCGGTGGATAAATGGTCGTCCCATAACAGACGGGTTTGATTTCCAAACACAGCTTGTCGTTTTTCAGTCGATAAAGTTGGTAACGGGGTGACCCACTTTTCATATTTAGCTTTCAAGACATTTGGTAACATGGTTTGTAAGCATGTAATCGTGAACGCATAGGTAGTTTGAGCTAACCAGTCAGCCAAAGACATTAATTCGGCATTAATAACCGGTGTGAGGTCCATCACACTATCAATGGTTTTTAAATCATCCAGTTGTGTATCGGCGGTTGCTTCTTGAATTGCCCATACGAAACCCTGAACGCGACGATCACCCCGACCAAATGGCACGGTGATTCGCATCCCAGGCTGTAACTGATGTTGTAATGTTGTTGGTATTAGATACGAATATGGCGTATTGGTTTGCATGGTTGGTACATCCACAATCACCAATGCAATTTGCGTCATGCTATCCCTCTTTTTGTATGCGTTGGCTAATTTGATCCACCACTTGTTTGGCAATTGTTGCCTTGTTCGCCAAAGCGGTTTTAATCGGTGCATGATCCGCTTGTAGAATTGTGACTTGATTGGTATCGCCGTTAAAGCCGACCCCTGGTTTGGAAACATCGTTTGCTACCAGCAGGTCTAGTTGTTTATTGGTCAATTTTTTGGTGGCGTTATCGATCAAGTGCTGGGTTTCAGCCGCAAAGCCAACGGTGATTTGTTGTGGTTGCTTTAACTTTGCCACAGTTTTTAAGATATCGGTGGTTTTAGTGAGCTTCAAAACCAATTCATCATTGTCAGCCGTTTTCTTAATTTTTTGGTCAGCACTCACCAGTGGTTTGAAGTCAGCGACTGCCGCTGCCATGACTAAAATGTCAGCGGATGGAAAAGCAGAGGTCACTGCTTCCGCCAAATCTTCGGTGGATAATACTTGCACTAGTTTCACTCCAGCTGGCACATCCAGTTTCGTTGGTGCGGAAATTAACGTGACCTGTGCCCCACGTTGTTGCAACTCACGTGCGATTGCATAACCCATCTTACCTGAGGAGTCGTTGGTAATAAACCGTACAGGATCAATTCGTTCCCGCGTGCCACCAGCGGTTACAAGGACCTTTTTGCCAGTCAGCGGGGTGGTTGGCTGCAACAGTTGTTTGATGCTTGTCATGATGGACTCTGGTTCCGGCATCCGACCGCGTCCAGAGTAGCCCTCTGCCAAAAAACCTTCATCAGGGGCCATCACATGCACGCCATCTTGTTGAAGAGTCGCTAAGTTACGTTTGGTTGCCGGATTATCTAACATGTGTTGATTCATAGCTGGGACAATTAGTTTTGGTGCCGTGGTAGCCATTAGACTCAAGCTAGCCATATCGTCAGCGAGTCCATTGGCCAATTTGGCGATGATATCTGCGCTCGCCGGTGCCACAACGGCCAAATCAGTCCAGTCAGCTAGCTCAATGTGATCCACAGACTTGGCATCCTCACCCGCAAAGATATCAGTTAACACTGGCTTCTTTGATAAGACTTGAAAACTTAACGGCGTTACGAACGCTTCAGCCGCTTTAGTCATCACAACACGCACCGAAGCACCACTTTTAATGAGCAACCGAGTCAGTGCCAAGGCCTTATACGCAGCAATGCTGCCCGTCACATACAGTGCGACGTGTTGATCTTTACTCATGAGTTACCTCCTAGATACTTTTTATTTATTGTAACAGAGTCGTATGGGGCTTGCACAAACAAAAACCGCCGCTTCAACCCCTCACTAGGTGTTAAAACAGCGGTGTTCGTCTGTTAGCTGATTTAATTAATCTAAATCGTCTTCGTCAGGATCAATAATGACTTTACCAGCCACAATTTCTTCTAATGCGCGGCCAATGGTTTTAGGTGAATCATAGTGCTCCAACAGTGGCTTGGCGCCAGCGTCTAATTCGTGAGCCCGCTTACTAGCAAGCATAATGAGTGAGTACCGAGAATCAACACGTTCAAGTAATTTATCAACAGATGGGTATAGTAACATGATTAATCGTCTCCTTCTAACATTTGTTCATAATCTGGCATCACACGGGTAACGCGTAGTCGTTCAGAACGAATAATCGTTCTAATGCTGGCAACGGCGTTTTCAACTTCGTCGTTGACCACCGCATAATCATAGTTGCGCATCATTTTGATCTCAGAAACGGCCTTTTTGATTCGGGCGTTAATGACGTCGAGTTCTTCAGTGCCGCGATTGATCAAGCGGTGTTTTAATTCCATTAAATCAGGTGGGGTCAAGAAGACAAATACGGCATCAGGACAATTAGCTCTGACTTGCATGGCGCCGTTAACTTCGATCTCCAAAAAAACGTCCTTGCCGGAGTCCAGCGTCTTGTTCACATAATTCAGTGGCGTACCGTAGTAGTTGTCAACGTACTTTGCGTACTCAAGCATTTCACCATTTTTGATGTTTTCTTCAAATTGTTCTTTTGAAACAAAAAAATAGTCGACGCCATCTTTTTCACCTTCACGTGGTTGGCGTGTGGTCATCGAAATCGAGTACTGAAAGTCTGTATCTGGTTCGTCAAAAAGTGCCTTACGGACGGTTCCTTTACCGACACCGGAAGGACCAGATAACACAATCAACATGCCTCTTTTTGTCATTACGGAAATCCCCTTATCTAATTTTCAGCGTGATAATAAAGTCCATTATTGCACGGATAACCGCGGTTTGACAAGGGTTTAGCTGGGATTTAATGATAAAATTTCTAGAACGGATGATTTTTGCTTGCAAAAACAAACATAGGTTCGTATAATAGGCTATGCAAACAAATGTTCGAGGTGATTAAAAATGTCAAACCAAGTGTCCGCAATTAAAAAGATTTCGTCGCAATTAAATGACCGTTACCGTCAATTCTTAGAACTTGATACCTTGCCGTCACACATGCCGTTAGCTCAATTAGATTACTTTTTGACCCAAGCAATGTCTCGTCACTATCACGTTAAACTTCACCTGGCTGGTCAGGATGCACCAACGATGTCAGGTTACCTGTCTAAGGGACCTAAGGACACCTACTTGGTTTCGGCACCTCACCAAAAGTTAACCCAGTTAGCGCATTTGAATCAGATTAACTTCGTTGAACGGGTTGACTATCTTCCCTATTAACATTATTAACGTTTAAGATTGTACGTCATATCAGGATAAAGCGCCCAAGAATCGATTTTGATTCTTGGGCGCTTTATTACGCTGGTCAATATTAAACGTTAACGACTGTCACTCAGTTACTTGGTGCCTTTTTTGGTGGGCAGCCATTTCAAGTAGCTCTTGAGCGTGTTCTAACGTCAATTCAGTGATGGTTGTACCTGCCAGCATCCGAGCTAACTCCTTAACGCGTGCGGGTTGCGTCAGCTTTTTAATGTGGGTTTCAGTTCGATCGCCTTTTACTTGCTTGGCGATGAAGTAATGGTGATCACTCATGGCAGCCACTTGTGGCAGATGCGTGATACAAAGAACCTGCGAATCACTGGCAATGCCGCTAATTTTTTCAGCGATGGCTTGTGCGACCCGCCCAGAAACCCCAGTGTCGACTTCGTCAAAGATAATACTGGTTACGCCTTGGGACTTGGAAAAGATGGTCTTAAGGGCCAACATCAAGCGTGATAGCTCACCACCTGAGGCAATTTTGGCTAAAGGTCGAATCTCTTCACCCGGATTGGGTTGAATGTAAAACTCAACGTCGTCCATGCCGGTTGCGAAAAATTGCTGATCATTGGTGGCATTAAAGTGAACTTGAAAGACCGTCTTAGCCATGTAAAGGTCGCTGAGTTCATGTTTAATTGCTGTTTCAAGCTTTTGAGCAACTCGTTTACGTTCGGTAGTCAACTGAGTGCCCAATTTAGTGAGTTCGGCTACCTTTTGGGTCAATTGACCTTCTAAGTCGCCAGCGTCCATTTCAGTAACTTCCATATCAGCCAGTTCCTGTTTGATGGTATCCAAGTAATTCAAGATTTGTTGCTCAGAATCGCCATATTTTCGTTTTAATTGATGAATGACATTTAACCGCTGTTCAATTTCATCCAACCGGTTATCATCCCACTCGAGTAGATCAGCTTGTTTGGATAAATCACCCGCCGCATCCTGTAAGGCGTAATAAGCGGTTTGGAGAGATTCGTGAAGTTGCTCGAATTCTGGGTCCAAGTCGGCAATACCGGCAAGCGCGTTCATGGCCTGGCCGCTGAGATCGAGTGCGCCAGTGAGCTCTTCATCGCCATTTAACGCCGACATTCCTTCTTGGAGAGCCGTATTAATTTTTTGATAATTCATTAACCGGTCTCGTTGTTGACTAAGGTTGGTCTCTTCGTCTGGTTCAAGTTGTGCATCTTCAATTTCCTTAACTTGAAACCGCAGCATGTCAAGCCGTTGTGCCCATTCTTTTTGATGGGTATTTCTCGAAACCATAGCATGATGGAGGTGTTGGTAGTCCGTATAGGTGCTCTCGTAGTTGGTTTTCAAAGCCTTGAGCTTGGCGCCACCAAATTCATCGAGTAAGCGTAAGTGCTTGTCTGGTTGCATTAATTCTTGATGTTCGTTTTGGCCGTGGATATCAACAATGGTCTCACCTAGTGTTTTGAGGGTATTGGTATTAACCAGCATCCCGTTTACGCGACAGATGTTGCGACCGTTACGATAAATCTCTCGTTGTAAAATAACCGTACCATCATCGTGATCAATACCCAGGTCATCTAACCGGTGGTAAGTTTGTCCGTCTGGTGGGAATACGAAGGCACCTTGAATCACCGCTTTATCTGCACCAGTTCGAACAAAATGTTGTGAGCCCCGGCCGCCAGCTAACAAGCCAACCGCATCAATAATAATTGATTTACCTGCACCAGTTTCACCAGTGAGGACCGTCATGCCGTTCTCAAATTCAACGTCAAGCTGAGCAATAATCGCGAAATTTTTTATTGAAAGTTCTTGCAGCAATGCGTTTCCTCCTATCAGACAGTTGGCAAGATTTCTCCTGATCAGTATAAATTGTCTGATCATTTAACCAGTCAATTATACCCGAAAATTCAAAAACGAGCTAGATACAACATCGCTGTTGGATCTAACTCGTGTCTCAGTTAAGTAGGTCATTGATAGTGGCCTGAAGCTGTTGTGCACCCGCTTCGTCTACACAAATTGCAAGAACAGTTTGGTCGTCGCCAATCGTCCCAAAAACAAAGTCATACTTCATTTGGTCAATCAGCGAGGAAACTGCCGGACCATTACCCGGCAAAACCTTTAAAAAGGCGGCTTTGTCTTGAACACTGATATTAACGTAAGCATCTTGAAGCGTTCGTTTTAATTTCTTTTTGGTATCAAGTTTTTTTTGAATTGGCATGTTATAGCGGTAGCCACCAGTTGCGGCGGGCACTTTAACAAGCTGCATTTCTTTAATATCTCGAGAAATGGTCGCCTGAGTCACGTGAATATTTTGTTCCTCCAGTAGGCGGACAAAGTCCTCCTGTCGTTCAATATCTTGTGAACTTAATAGCTGACGAATCAAACGCTGTCGGTCTTGCTTCTTCACGTCACCATCTCCAATCGATAAATTAGTTTAAATACATCATACCGCTAAGCTGATGATTTTAAAAGTAATTTGCGATTTTTATGCATTGAGTATTCGATGAGCTGCTTCAACGGTTGCTTTAACATCAATATTAGATGCAATTTCTGGCACTTCAGCAGATTTTAAATGCACTAAAAATTCAATATTGCCTTCACCACCTGTAATCGGCGAAAAGTCTAAATGTAACGGGCTAAAACCAGTTGTGATGGCTAAGTTTAGAATTTTATTAATGACCGCTTCATGCACAGCAGGCGATTTAACGATGCCGTGTTTGCCAACGTGTTCTCGTCCCGCTTCAAATTGGGGTTTGATGAGCGCTACCACCTCGCCATTTTCAGCCAAGATTTGCTTTAAAGGCGGTAAAATCAAGCTGAGCGAAATAAAGGACACATCGATTGAAGAGAAGGTTGGTTGTCCCTGTGTGAAATCAGCAAGTTTGCTATAACGGAAATTAGTGTGTTCCATTACCACGACTCGTGGATCTTGTCGCAGTTGCCAAACCAGTTGATTGCTCCCGACATCAAGCGCATAAGACAATTTAGCGCCGTTTTGAAGCATGACGTCGGTAAAACCACCAGTTGAAGACCCGATGTCTAAAACGGTTCGATCAGTCACGTCAATGTTGAAAACATCTAACGCTTTCGCTAATTTAAGCCCACCACGACTGACATATGGTAACGGTTTGCCTTTAATGTGCAAATCTGTATCCACGGGAATTTTAACCCCTGGCTTGTCTAGGCGTTCTTCGTTATCGCCTAGCACTTCGCCGGCCATGACGGCCCGCTTAGCTTGTTCGCGCGAATCGAACAAACCTTGCATGACGAGTAAAACATCAACGCGTTGTTTTTCCATGATATTGAGTGCCTCACTGTTTTTTTAAATTTTAAAGTAACGACAAAATGAAGCGAGTAAGCTAACGTCACGTTGGCTGACTTGCTCAAGCTGCGATAGCGCTGATAACGCAGCGTTGATTACTTGTTGTAAGCGCGTCTTGGTTCCCGCCACACCCAGTAAACCAGGATAAGTATTCTTGGCTTCTTGCGCATCCTTGTGGGTTTTCTTACCTAGTTGTTCAGTCGTGGCCGTGACATCAAGTAAATCGTCATAAATTTGATAAGCTAAGCCAAATTGGTCAGCAAATTCAAGTAGCAATGCCTGCTCTTCGTCGCTTACCTCACCCATAATGCAGCCAGCTTGGACCGCGTAGTGAAGCAGCGCACCGGTTTTTTGACGGTGTAATTTAGCCAATTGAGGTAGCGTCAACTGCTGGTGTTCACTAGAAATGTCTTGGGCTTGGCCAGCAACCATACCAGCGGGCCCGGCCGCTTGACTCAACCCCTGAATCAGTGCCAAACGTTGTGCACCGGGCAATTCAGCCTCACTGAGCCATTGAAAAGCAAGTGTGAGAAGACCATCGCCAGCTAATGTGGCCATCCCAGCCCCAAACTTAATGTGGTTAGTGGCAACGCCACGCCTTAAATCATCGTTATCCATGGCTGGTAAATCATCATGGATCAATGAATACGTGTGGAGGAGTTCGAGGGCACTGGCCGCCATAAGCTGACCATCGCTTAATGCTTGTTGGTAGGTTGTTAAAACTGCCAAAGTTAAAAGTGGGCGAAGTCGTTTACCACCCGCGTTAACCGAGTACGCCATGGCGTCTCTCAAGATTGGTTGATCAACCCACTGTTGTGTTAGTGCGGCGAGCGTGCCGTTGATTTGAGGCACATATTTAGTTTCAAATTGCTGTAGTTCGAAGAGCGATCCGTTAGTCATTTTTCTGCCCCTCAGGCGCTTCAAACGGGACGGCCTGGTCGTCATCGTTCATCATCTCAGCCAGTGTTTTTTCGGCCTCGGTTAGTTTAACTTGTAGGTCATGACTGAGCGCCACACCCTGTTTGAATTGGGCCAGGGCTTGTTCGAGGGGCACGTTGCCCTTCTCTAACTCAGTGACAATTTGCTCTAATTGATTCAGGTTCTCTTCAAAAGTTGGTTTTTCACTCATCACAATCAGTCCTTTTTGTTTGGTTGAATTGTATCAATTTTTGCGGTCGCTTGGCCGTCTGTCAAGTGCATCACAACGCTATCACCTGGTTGTACCTGTGTTACCTTCGAAATGACCTGGTCGTTAGCGGTCACGTAACTGTAACCACGACCCATAATTTTTAAGGGACTGAGATAGTCTAGTGACTGGGCAAGTTCAGCTACTCGTTGCCGTTGTTGAACAAAGTTTTGCTGAACCCCCCTGTTTAATCGGGCAACTAGGTCTAATCGGTTTTGGCGATATTGATTAATTTGAGTGGCTGGACTTGCACTCATTAAGCGTTGGCTGGTTGCCGATAATTGGGTCTGAACTAGACTAATTCGGTGCGTCATCGTCTGTTCAAGTTGGTTGGAGAGCTGGTCGACTTTTTGACTATAGCCTTCATATAGGCGTTCCGGTTGCTGGAAGACATAGGTATTTTGTAATTTTTTTAGACGTTCATCATATAAAGATAATTCGTGTTGAAATGCGTTCAAGAGTCTGACTCGGTCCTGGTTGATTTGCAACAATACGTCGCTGAGAACCGGCACCGCCAGTTCAGCTGCGGCGGTCGGAGTGGCAGCCCGGACATCGGCAACCAGATCGGCAATTGTTGTATCCGTTTCGTGACCAACTGACGAAATGATTGGAATCCGGCTATCGAAAATTGCACGGGCAACAGCTTCCTCATTGAAAGGCCACAAGTCCTCAATCGATCCACCGCCCCGACCGATAATTAACGTATCAAAGTTACCTAGTCGGTTCACACGTTCAATTTGGCGGACAATATCACCTGCCGCCTCATTACCTTGAACTAAGGCCGGAAACAAGACAATTTGAGCGATGGGATAGCGTCTTCGAGTCGTTGTGATGATATCTCGAATAACCGCACCACTCGGACTGGTCACGACCGCAATTCGTTTAGGAAATCGCGGTAACGTTTTTTTCGGCGCTGAAAAGACACCTTCAGCGGCCAATTTTTGTTTGAGTTGTTCGTAGGCTTGATAAAATTGGCCAACGCCATCTGGTTCCATTCGTTCAACGTAAATCTGATAGCTACCACTTGCTTCGTACAATGAAATTCTGCCGACAACGAGGACCTTCATCCCCTCTTCAGGCGTAAATTTAATTTTGGCGAAGGCTGATTTAAACATAATTGCACTAATCTTGGCGTGGTCATCTTTGATACTAAAATATTGATGAGCGTTTTTTCGTAAACGAAAATTCGAAATTTCACCAGTTAAATATACTTTTCCTAAATAAGGATCAACGTCAAATTTACGCTTGATGTAAGTTGTCAGCGCACTGACAGTTAAATAATCGCTCGGTTTCACATTACTCACTCCATTTTGCTAATTCGACGGTTTGTTGCATTAATGTAGCGATTGTCATTGGACCGACTCCACCAGGGACTGGGGTTAATTTACCAGCTACCTGGTTGGCACTTTCAAACTCGACATCACCAGTCAGATGGCCCTCTTCATCACGATCCATGCCGACGTCAATGACGGTGGCACCCGGCTTAATGTCAGCACCGGTGATTAAATGCGGGATACCAGTCGCGACGACTAAGATATCGGCTTCTCGCGTATAGGCTTTCATATCCTTAGTTTGACTATGCACAACGGTGACGGTGGCACTGGCGTTTAACAGCAGGGCGGCCATGGGCCGACCAACGATGTTGGAACGGCCAACAATCACGGCGTTTTTACCAGCGGTTGGCACATGATAAGCCTTTAGCATCGTCATAATGCCCTTAGGCGTGCAAGAAACTGGGAAATTGAGTGCTGAATGTGTGTACAACTTACCAACGTTGACCGGGTTGAAGCCATCAACGTCTTTTGTAGGGGTTATCGCTCTGGTGATGGTTGGCTCGTCAATATGTGACGGGAGTGGTGATTGCACCAAAATCCCGTGAACACTATCATCTTGATTGTACGTTTCAATAACTTCAAGGAGTTCGGCTTGACTGATGGTGGCTGACAGACGGGTTACTTCTGAAATGATGCCTAATTGTTCAGCCTTACGATGCTTATTGCGCACGTAAATTTCACTTGCGCCGTCACCACCGACAATGATCACGACTAACTTGGGCGTGATGCCTGAGGCTTTTAATTCATCCACAGCCACCTTAGTCTCAGCGTTCAGCTTTTTTGCGAGTTGTTTGCCATCAATTAATTCTGCCATGTCTTCACTCTCACGATCTAATTCGCATCGTTGCGGATTTTATTTAAAAACTACTGGCTATCATTTTATCACATTTTACCGTGTTCAGTGAGTTGACTGGAGAACTTAAACCACCAAGTTAAAGAAATTAGGTTATTCAGCCATAAAAAACGCCAACGATTAAACTCGAGTTCTAACTCAAATTCAATCGTTGGCGCTTAATACTCAGGACGCCTAAGCGTCAGTTTCAATTTCATGCGAGAGTACGCCGTTAATAAAGCGTCTTGAACGATCATCGCTAAACTGTTTAGCAAGTTCAAGGGCTTCGTTAACTGCTACCCGTTTTGGAATATCAGATTGATAATCCAATTCATAAAATGCAATTCGTAAGATCACCAAATCGGTTTTAGCAATGCGGGGTAAAGTCCAGCCCGTGGTTAAATATTGCTTGATCTGATTGTCCAGCGCTTCTTGGTTGGCCAAGACACCAGTTACCAATTCCTCTAAATACGCTGGCACTTCAGCAGTTTCGCCGTCTTGATCGCTTAACAATTGCTGATAAATTACCTGACGATCGGCTTCGGGGTTAGCATTCATTGCAAAAAGCGTCTGAAATGCTCGGGTGCGGATCTGATGTCTCGTTAATTCTTCTGTCACTTGTCCTCACCATTTTCACTTTCATCGTCATCGTCACCGAATAAATTATCGGGATCTACAGCTTGAGTCGTCTTCTCAGGAATAACGCCTTCGATATGAACGTTGACCTCGTTTACTTGTAAATCGGTCATAAACAATAACTGTTGCTTGACCTGCTCTTGGATTGCTAAAGCAACCTTAGGAACGGATACACCGTAGTTTAAGTAGGCGTAGACGTCAACGTTAAGCGCATCGTCATTGAGAGATAGCTTAACGCCTTTGCCACGTTCTTTTTTGCCGAATAATTCATTGACGCTGTTCGCTAATGAACCGCGCATTCTAGCAACCCCTTCAGCGTTACTAGCAGCAATACCGGCAATAATCTCAAGAACCTGTGGTGCAACTTCAATCTTACCCAAAGTCGGCTCGGTTGCTTTTAAAACAATGTTTGTATCTTCAGCCAATTTCAAGCCTCCGTTTCGAAAAGTCAGTTGCTAGGCACGAGAAATGTATGAACCATCCTGCGTGTTGATTGAAAGTTTGTCGCCTTCGTTGACAAAGAATGGAACCTGTACGACTAAGCCAGTGTCCATTGTGGCTGGCTTAGAACCGCCAGAAGCAGTGTTGCCTTTGATTCCTGGTTCAGTAGCCGTAACCGTTAAAACAACGGTGTTAGGCACTTCAATACCGAGTGTTTCGCTACCATATTGAACCAAGCTTACTTCCATGTTTTCTTGTAAGTAGAGTAATTCATCTTTGATGGCATCGTCAGGCACAGCAACTTGTTCGAAGTTATCTGTATCCATGAAGACACGTGAATCACCATCAGCGTATAAATACTGCATCTTACGCGTATTGATTGGTGCTTGTTCCATCTTAGCACCGGCACGGAAGGTCTTTTCTTGAACAGCGCCTGTCCGTAAGTTCTTTAATTTTGAGCGGACGAAAGCGCCACCCTTACCAGGCTTAACGTGCTGGAATTCAACGATCCGCCAAATTGCACCGTCAACCTCAATTGTTAAACCGTTTTTAAAATCTGCTGTAGAAATAGCCATGTCGTGTTCCTCCTAAATAATTCCTTTTAATGATACCAACTAAGTACCTTAAATTGCAAGCAAAGCCTCAAATATTTATAGCACAATCAGGTCAGTGTTAGAAGCAGTTAAAATTTGGTGTGAATCCTCAGTCACAAGCACATCGTCTTCGATTCGAACACCACCAAGTTCGGGTAAATAAATACCGGGTTCAATTGTAATGACTTGATTCGGCACTAACAAATCAGTTGAGCGGGTTGAAATAGCAGGGCCTTCATGAATGGCTAAGCCAATACCGTGCCCAGTACCGTGGTTAAAATAGGCGCCGTAGCCAGCGTGGGTGATGTAATCTCGCCCAATTTGATCAAGTTCTTGTCCAGAAACGGCAGGCGCAATCGCATCAATAATTAAACCTTGCGCGGCTTTCACAACATTGTAGATTTCGCGTAGTCGTTTGTCTGGTTGGCCTAGCGCAATCGTTCGGGTAACGTCAGAGGTATAGCCATTGACAAAATAGCCGAAATCAATCGTCACCAATTCGCCAGACCGTAGAATCCGCGACGTGGCAGCGCCGTGTGGTAACGCGGCTCTCGCACCACTGGCAACAATGGTATCAAAACTAGCCTTAGTTGCACCTAACTGGCGCATAATGCTATCCAAACGATTTGCAACGGCTAATTCGCTGATACCTGGTTGAATAAAGGGCAACAACTGCTCGAACCCCTTTAAAGCTAACTGGGCGGATAACTGAATTTGTTCGAGTTCACTGGCTGACTTGATCTCTCGTTGTCGTTCAATGAGCGTTGACATTGGCACAATATCTGAAGGCATCAACTCGTCCAATTGGTCGTAATCATGGAAGCTAATAGTGTCCTCGAAACCCAAAACAGTCACACCCTGGCGTTCAACCTCTTTAGCGGCTTGCCCAAGATAGTCTCGGGTGATGATGACCTGATACGGACCGGCTTGCTGTTCTAATAACGTTTTAAAACGTTCATCAGTGATAATGGTGGTCTGATCAGTTGTAACGAGAATCACGCCCTCACCGTCAAAATCGGTTAGATACTGTTGATTAACCGGGTCAGTCACTAAAAAGGCATCAATTCGAAGATCATTAAACTGAGCGCGTAATTTTTCAATCCGATCCAATTTAATCACTCTCCTAAATCAATTCAAATAAAAAAGACCCATGACGGGTCTTTTTAAAGTCTTATCTAGCTGCGGCTTCTGTCACAGGATAAACGGAAACTTGACGCTTATCGCGACCCTTACGTTCGAAGCGAACGACACCGTCAACCTTTGAGAACAAAGTATCATCGTTACCACGAGCAACGTTAACACCTGGATAGATGTGCGTACCGCGTTGACGATAAAGGATTGAACCACTGGTTACAGTTGAACCATCAGCAACCTTCGTACCGAGACGACGTCCGGCAGAATCACGACCGTTGGCAGTAGAACCGCCCCCTTTATGGTGAGAGAAGAATTGTAAATTCATTTCTAGCATGAGTTTCACCTCCATACATTAGTTAATTCGAAGATACTCCGAATATTGTTTTTCAACATCTAAAAGTCCATTTTGGAAACTTTGTAATAACGCTTGACTAATTCGATCTTGAATATAGTCATCAACCGGTGGCATTCTAACACTTAAGAAGCCACCTTCGTCGGGCTTGGAAACTACGACCGGTTCAATTGAGGCTACAGTCGAAAGACCGTTAACCGTACTAATTGATAAGGCTGAGACGGCGGAACATACAATATCGCTACCGTATGGTGCACTATCAGCGTGGCCGGTAAGCTTAAACCCGATGATTCGATCAGCGTTATCATAATCAAATGCTGCTTGAATCATGATTGGTCACCCACAAAAATTAAGCGTTGATTGCGTCGATAACAACCTTGGTATAAGGTTGACGATGACCAACCTTAGTGTGTTGACCCTTCTTAGGCTTGTACTTGAAGGTAACAACCTTCTTTTCTTGGCCTTGCTTTTCAACAGTTCCAGTTACAGAAGCACCTGAAACTAATGGCGTACCAACCTTAGTTGAATCACCACCAACGAAAACAACTTGGTCAAAAGTGACCTTGTCGCCAGCCTTAGCATTAAGCTTTTCAACGTAAACGGCTTCGCCTTGTTGAACGCGGTATTGCTTACCGCCAGTTACGATAATTGCGTACATGTATGTGCACCTCCTTTTGTTTTTTCACTCAGACTCGCCGAGAACAAGCGCTGTTACCAGACTTAAGACTTGGCTCGTGCGGTTGCAGCTGTGGAAGTCCACAAATACAACAAATAATATTTTACAAAAAATAAAGTGATTCGTCAACCACTAAGTTAACAAACCACTAAAATTTTCTGAAAAAAGCTGCTCGTTGGGCAAGTCGTTGATTAACGTCTTGTTTAGCAAGCGCTGTGAGTTCAGTTTCTAATGCTGTTTTGAGTGAACCATCCGATAACATAACCTCAGGAATGATGCGGTGAATGGCATGTTGCTTCAGTAACCACTCAGGTGTTAAGCGCATCAAATCCGCTGCCTTGTCAGCGAGATGAGCATCCTTCCACATAATTGAAGCAAACCCTTCAGGAGATAGGATTGAATACATACTATTTTCAAACATCCAAATTTGGTCAGAGCAAGCTAACGCCAAAGCACCGCCAGATCCCGCCTCGCCGATAATCAGTGTTAGAATCGGGACCCTCAGTTTTAGCATTTCAGCAATGTTTTTGGCAATCATTTGGCCCTGACCGGCAGCTTCGGCATCTGCACCTGGATAGGCACCGGGTGTATTGATCAACGTTATAATAGGAAAGTTTAATTGATCGGCCGTCTTCATGACTCGTAGCGCCTTACGGTAGCCAGCCGGTTCAGGACTGCCAAAATGACTGGCCATTCGTTCTTCCAAAGTGATTCCTTTTTGAGTTGCAATGACGGCGACTGGGTGCTCACCTAATCGTGCTAAACCAGCAATGATTGCGGCATCATCACCATCAGTTTGATCACCGTGCATTTCAAAAAAGTCCTCAAAAAGTGTTTCAATCAGTTCGTAGCTATTCGCTTTTTGATCACTTCGAGCTGCAGTGACGATATCAGTAGCAGTTGCCATTAGTCATCCCCCCATTTCTGCGCCGTTAAAATCCGGAGCAATTGACTGAGCCGGTTACCAAGCTGATCTCTGGGTACGATTTCATCAATAAAGCCGCGCTTAAAACTATTTTCGGCACTTTGAAAATCATCCGGCAGTTGTTTATTAATGGTTTGTTCGATGACTCGTTTACCAGTAAAGCCTAATAAGGCCTTAGGTTCTGCAAGTGTAATATCTGCCTGGCTAGCAAAGCTTGCCGTGACACCGCCTGTTGTAGGGTCCATGATAACCGCGATGTAAGCTAGATGAGCATCCCGATGATCATTGACCGCTTGAGAGATTTTGGCCATCTGCATCAGCGAATAGATACCCTCTTGCATCCGTGCACCACCCGAGGCCGTCAATAATACAACTGGTAAACCTTGAGCAGTCGCTCGCTCAAATAAGCGAGTGATTCGTTCCCCATTCGCAGTTCCGAGGCTACCCATAATAAAAAGTGGGTCCATGATACCAAGTGCAACTGATTGGCCGTCAATTTGAGCTAATCCAGTTAAGACACCATCTTTAAGATGGGTCGCACTTTGCGCCTTTTTAATTTTTCGATCGTAATCGGGAAAATCCAGCGGATCTTCAGTTGCAATATCGGTGTCCCATTCATCAAAATGCTTGGTGATCATTTTCAAACGACGGTGGGCTGAAACCCGAAAGCCATAGCCACACTCAGGACAGACACGATATTGACCGGCTTTTTTGTAGTAAAAGCTGGCTTTACAGCGCGGACAAATCATCCAAATACCATTGGGCACCTGTGCTTCGTACTGCTTTAACATTGAAACGGAGCGGGATGAAAAACGTTTAACGTGATCACTGAATGACAATTATGACACCTCCTGAGTAACTTGTGCCATAAAGTTCGGCATAAATTGATCAGTCACATAATTCGTGGTCGCAGTACCAGCCTGAACCGTTGCATCCGCCAATAGTGCTAATAAGAAAGATTGGCTTGATGCAATCCCGTCCAACTCGAACTCAGTTAAAGCTTCCGATAGTTTTGCCAGTGCTTCAGCGTAAGTATCAGCGTGCGCAATGAGTTTGACCACCATCGAATCATAGAATGGCGAAATTAAATCGCCGCTGTGAATACCACTATCGACACGGATGCCGGGCCCACCTGGTAGTTTTAGTTGTTTCACCCGCCCCGCTTGTGGCATAAAGTCCAACGATGGATCTTCAGCGTTTACCCGTGCCTCTACGGCAAACCCATGAATTTGAACATCAGCTTGTTCGAATGATAATGGTAAACCAGCAGCCACCCGGACTTGCTCTTTGACTAAATCGATGCCAGTTACTGCCTCAGTAATCGGGTGTTCAACCTGAATTCGGGTATTCATTTCCATGAAATAAAATTGATGGTTTTCGTCCATCAAGAATTCAATCGTGCCTGTATTTTGGTAACCAATTGTCTTGGCTGCTTGAACCGCAATTTGTTCAACAGTTGCGCGTTCTTCACTTGTCATAATTGGACACGGACTTAATTCCAAGACCTTTTGTTGTTTGCGTTGTAGTGAACAATCACGTTCAGGAAAGGCAACAACATGACCAACTTGATCTGCAAAAACTTGAACTTCGATGTGTTTTGCGGGCGACACAATTTTTTCAAGGTACATCCGTTGGTCACCGAACGATAATTGGGCTTCTTTCGTGGCCGCTTGATAGGCAGCACTTAATTCGTTTGCAGAGGTCACCCGCCGAATGCCCTTGCCACCGCCACCGGCAGCAGCCTTAAGCATGACCGGGTAGCCAACTGATTCAGCTACCGACAGTGCGTCCGCCTCATCTGCAAGAAAACCGTTGCTCCCTGGAACGACTGGCACATTGCCGGACTGCATCTGAATTCGGGCATTGGCCTTATTACCCATCAAAGCAATTGTTTCAAACTTCGGTCCGATAAACGTAATGTGACAGGTTTCGCAAAGCTCTGCAAAATCAGCATTTTCGGACAAAAAGCCATAGCCTGGATGAATGGCTTCCGCACCGGTTAAAACAGCGGCACTAACGATATTTTGCATGTTTAAATAAGAGTCAGCTGGTTGTGGCCCGCCAACACAAATCGCTTCATCAGCGAGTTTAACGTACTGAGCATCAGCATCAGCTGTTGAATAGATAGCAACTGATTTTACATTGAGTTCACGCAGCGCGCGAATAATTCGAACCGCAATTTCACCGCGATTTGCAATTAAAACTTTTTTAAACACGTTCTCACCTACCCAATCATGAAGGTTAGGTCTCCAGAGCACACTTTGTGGTCATCAACATAAGCAACTCCGTGACCCAAACCGGCATTTCCGCGAATTTTATCTAGTGTGACTTCTAAACGTAAGGTATCCCCTGGTTTAACCATTTGACGGAATTTCACTTTGTTCATACCGCCAAAGTAAGCAGTTTTACCCTTAAATTCTGGTACGGTCAAAAGTGCAATCGCCCCTGCTTGAGCCATTGCTTCTACAATTAAGACGCCAGGCATAACTGGATTGCCAGGAAAATGTCCTTGGAAAAAGGCCTCGTTAACTGAAACATTTTTCTTGGCAACCACTTTTTCACCGGGTACATAATCTAAAACCCGATCAATCAGTAACATTGGGTACCGGTGTGGCAAAATCTTTTGAATTTCAACAATATCTAATTGATGCGTCGTTTCTTCTGACAAATTCATTCACCTCATTGTGCGACTGTAAAGAGTGGTTGATCAAATTCCACCACTTCTTCATTTTCGACTAAAATTTCAGTAATCGTTCCTGCAACCTTGCTTTTGATTTCAGTCATCATTTTCATGGCCTCGATAACACAAACCACATCTCCGACTTCGACGTGGTCACCAACCTTTTTATAGGCGGGTTTGTCAGGGGCAGATTGTAAATAAATGACACCAACTAACGGTGCTTTGATTGCTTGTTCAGCTGATTTAGGCGCTGTTACGGGTAAATCAACAACTTTCTCAGTTGGTTTTGGTGAAGCTGGCGCTGGTGTCGCTTGCGATGTTACTGCTTTTTCATTGGTAACTTCAGTAGTTGGACGACTGGTTTTATTTTTATTCAGGTATAAGTGAATATCTTGATAATTCAGATCAATCTCGCGAATATCGCTTTGATTAATCTGTTTAATAATGGCTTGAATATCTTCCAGATTCATTAGTCCGCCCACTTTCTAAATGCCAAGACGGCGTTATGACCCCCAAAGCCAAATGAATTACTAATGGCATACTCAACATCGGCATGACGGTTTTCAGCATTCACCAGGTTAACCTGACATGCAGGATCTTGTTCAGTGACCCCGACATTTTCAGGCAATTCACCGGTCTGTAGTGCACCAAGTGTTGCGACAGCTTCAATTGCACCAGCAGCACCGAGTAAGTGGCCAGTCATTGATTTGGTACTGGATACTAAGACGTCACTGTCTGCACCAAATACCTTATTGATTGCAAGTGATTCGGCACTGTCATTGCCCATCGTAGCGGTACCATGAGCGTTGACGTAACCGACCTGTGCGGGTGTGATGTCAGCTTCGGTAATGGCGTTTTGCATCGCACGGGCTGCTTGGGTACCTTCAGGATCTGGCGAGGTCATATGATAAGCATCTGAAGTCGCACCGTAACCCACAACTTCACCCAAAATTTTAGCGCCCCGTGCTTGGGCGTGTTCTAATGATTCAAGGACCAAAGTACCTGCACCTTCACCCATCACAAAACCAAGCCGATTGGCATCGAATGGTAATGATGCTTTTGCTGGATCAGTTGCAGTTGATAACGTTGATAGGGCAGCAAAACCGGCAATGCCGATTTCATTAACCGAAGCTTCAGAGCCACCGGTTAGCATAACTTGTGCGCGACCCTCTTTGATTTGACGAAAGGCCTCACCAATGGCGTTGGTACCAGAGGCACACGCCGTAACGATCGTTGTACAAATGTTTTTGGCGTGGTAGCGAATGGCCATGTTACCTGACGCCATGTTAGAGATGGCAGTTGGGACGAACATTGGTGAAACCCGCTGTGGCCCCTTTTCAACCATTTTAGTCACTTGTTCTTGAATGGTAGTTAACCCACCGATACCAGAGCCGTAAATGACACCCATTGATTCCGGTTCGGTATTGGTTTCGTCAATTCCGGCCTGTTCTACAGCTTCAGCAGTCGCATACATGGCGTATTGACTAAAGGCGTCCATTCGACGCAAGTCCTTTTTACTTAACCGTTTTAACGGGTCAAAGTCGCTTAATTCGCCAGCTAAAGTAATGCCAGTTTCTGTCGCATCAAAGTGACTGATTTGGTTAAAACCGACTTTTGATGCAGCTAAACCAGTTTGAAATTCAGAAACGCTATTACCAATTGGTGTGAGGGCGCCCATTCCTGTGATGACAACTCTAGTCATAAAATCGCTCCTTATTTATTGCATGGTCAAGCCACCATCAACGGTGATGGTTTGACCAGTGATATACTCATTTTCTGCAAGAAAAACTGCCGCTTGTGCGACTTCATCGGTTGAGCCAAAACGTTTCAACGGAATTTGAGTTAAAATACCGTCTTTGACTTTATCAGCTAATTGTTGTGTCATAGCCGTATCAATCATGCCAGGTGCAATGGCGTTACAACGAATGCCCCGCATGGCGGCTTCCTTTGCCACAGACTTGGTCAAGCCGATAATGCCGGCCTTGCTGGCTGCGTAATTTGCCTGACCGATATTGCCGGTAAGCCCAATGACACTGGCCATGTTGATAAATACGCCACTGCGTTGTTTGTACATGGGTCGCAGGCAAGCGTGAATAACGTTGAAAGTCCCAGTTAGGTTTGTGTTGACCACCGCACTAAAATCGGCCTCAGACATTCGATTTAATAATGTATCCTTCACGATACCAGCATTATTGACGACAACGTCCAAGTGATCGGTGACTTCATAAATCGAACTGATCAACGCAGCAACCGCTTTTTCGTCAGTAATATCTGCTGAGATATCATAACAGTCAACGTTAAAGGCCTTAATGCTTTCAATCGCATCAGCAGGTGCTGCATGACGACCGTTCAAAATGATTGTGGCGCCCTTTTTGGCAAATGCTTGAGCAACAGCTAACCCAATGCCTTGGGTGCTGCCAGTTACAAGAACGGTTTTTTGAGAAAGATCCAAGTTATTCACCCCTTAATTTCGAGATTGTTTCGGTTAATGTGTCAATATCTTCAATATGATAATAATCAATGCCCTTAACCGTCTTCCGAGCGAAACTCATTAACGTTTTACCTGGCCCTAATTCAATCACAGCATCTACTTGTTGACCGAGCGATTCAATTGCTGTCACGAAACGGGTCGGTGAAATCAACTGATCAGTTAAAGTCGTGGTCAGCGTTTCAGGCTTAAAGGCCTGGCCCGTCGTCGTACTGATGACTGGAAACTGTCCCGATTGCCAGTTGACGGTTGCTAAGGCTTGATTTAGTTTAGCTTGGGCGGGCTTCATCAATGGTGTATGAAAGGCACCACTCACGTTCAACGTTACGGTTCTAGAAACGTCGTGCGCAGTTAGAAACGCCATGGCGGCATCAACGGCCGTAACATCCCCACCAATCACAACTTGTTTGGGTGTGTTGATGTTGGCAATTGCTACCGTGCCCTCAGAAGAACCAGCGGTACAGGCCTCTTCGATAAGCGATACTGGTGTATTCATAACCGCGACCATCTTGCTGGGTTTGAGATCACTAGCGCGTTGCATTAATGCGCCACGTGTTTTAACTAACCGAAGCGCTTCATCAACTGATAAATAGCCACTGGCCGCGAGCGCACTATACTCTCCCAAACTCAGGCCAATGCCACCGGCGATTTCTGGTAGCTGCGCTTTAACGGTTTCGAAAATGGCCAAGCTCATTGCCACAATAGCTGGTTGCGTATACTGTGTCTCATTGAGTGTTGATTCTGCATCAGCATCGAAATACAAGTGTGGTAGATCAAGTTCTAACGTTTCGCTGGCTTGGTCGATAACTGATCGATACACTGAGTTTTGAGTATAAAGTGTTTGACCCATCCCCGTTTTTTGTGCGCCTTGGCCGCTAAAAAGTAAACCAATTTTCAAATTATTTCCCACCCATCAATTGCATTGCTTGTGTGTAAACATCTGCTAAGATATCGGCTGCTGGTTGTTTGGTTTTGACCATACCGGCAACTTGACCGGCCATATATGCGCCTGTTTTGGGATCACCAGTTAATACGGCGTCACGTAAGCTACCATTACCGATTTGTTCAACTTCACTAAAATCAGGTTCAGCCTTTGCTGCCTCTTGTTTTTCAAGTCGCATAAAGCGCTTGGCCATTGGATTTTTAAGCACACGAGCTGGATGGCCAGCATACTCACCGGTAATGACAGTATCAATATCTTTTGCTTTTAAAACAGCCTGTTTGTAATCTGGGTGAATTTTTGATTCGGTAGCCACTAAGAACCGCGTGCCCATTTGAACACCAATCGCCCCTAGCATAAAGGCCGCAGCAAAGCCACGACCATCAGCAATTCCACCAGCAGCAATAACTGGGATATCAATAGCGTCGACTACTTGTGGCACCAAGGCCATGGTGGTCAGCTTGCCAATATGACCACCAGACTCCATACCTTCTGCGACGACCGCATCAGCACCAACTCTGGCCATTCGTTTGGCTAAAGCAACGGAGCCGACAACTGGAATGACCTTGATATTAGCGGCTTTGAAGTCTGGTAAATATCGAGATGGATCGCCAGCGCCAGTCGTCACCACGGTAATGTTTTTTTGCTCACGCAAGATAACGTCGACAACATCTTGAACGTGTGGTGAAAGTAGCATCACATTGACACCAAATGGTCGATCGGTCAAAGATTTAGCCACTTCAATTTCATGTTGCACCACTTCACCTGAAGCGTGACCAGCACCAATGATACCTAGTCCACCGGCGTTCGAGACTGCAGCAGCCAGGCGACCATCTGCCACCCAAGCCATTCCACCTTGGAAAATGGGATACTTAAGTCCCAATGACTGCATGAATGGATCTAATTGCATGGTGATTATCCTTGCTCCTTAGCTAATTGCTTTTCAACAAATCCAACTAAGTCAGCAACCGTTTCGATGCCATCTTCGGTTTCAATCTTGATGTCAAATTCATCTTCAATTTCGTTGATCACTTCGAAAATATCTAAACTATCAGCGTCTAAATCTTGCTTGATGTTAGTCGTTAAAGTGACCTTTTCAGCGTCTTCACCAGTTTGATCCACGATAATTGCTTGTACCTTTGAAAAAATTTCGTCTTTAGTCATAATATTGTTTCTCCTTTAAAATAATAGAATTAAAATTTAATAATTTGTGTGCCAACCGTTAACCCGCCACCAAAGCCACTTAAGGCAATGGTTTGACCACGTTTGATCGTACCTGCTTGGATGGCTTCGTCAAGTAGCATTGGAACGCTAGCGGCGGATGTATTGCCGTAGTTGGCAACGTTTGATAAAAATTTATCGGTGGGTTGTCCCAACCGTTTGGCAATTTGATTGATGATTCGTTGATTAGCTTGGTGCAAAACAAAATAGTCAACGTCATTAACTAATAATCGAGCTTGCTTCAACGCGCGTTCAATTGAATCAGGAACATCATGGGTTGCAAACTTATAGACCGCACGACCGTCCATTTCAAAATAACGTTTGTGCGGATCAGCGGGGTCATTGGTAAACGGTGAATTAACTGGTTGGTAACCAGCAGTTAACCGATCACCAAGTTCGCCAATTGTTTTTAAGTCAGATGCAATGAATTCGGAATCGCTGTCTGGCGCATGTTCTAACAAAACACCACCAGCGCCATCACCAAACAACACGGCGGTTGATCGTTCGTGCCAATCGACCAGTTTGGATAAGACTTCACTACCAATCAGCAGTCCCTTACGACAGTTGCCGTGAAGTAAATCACCAGCAACTCGTAAGCCATAAATAAAGCCGGAACAAGCAGCGTTCAAATCAAAGGCAAAGGCGTTTTTCGCACCGATGCGACTCTGAACGATTGCTGCTGTAGCGGGCGTCATATAATCTGGCGACATCGTGGCAACAATGATGAAATCTAAATCTTCAGCCTGCCAATCAGACTGTGCCAATATTTTTTTGGCAACCGAGGTACTTAAATCAGCGGTGGTTTGTCCAGTTGACACGTGACGCTGTAAAATACCTGTCCGGGTCCGAATCCATTCGTCAGAAGTGTCCATATAAGCCGTTAAATCATCATTTTGAATGATTTTTTCCGGAACTTCGTGGGCGCTTTGAACAATTCTAATACTCGTCATTCGTCGGGCCTCACTTTTTAGCTGTAGGATCAGCAAATTCAAGAAATGCTTGTAAATTTAATAAGGCTTTTTCGATAAAGTGAAGCTGTTCATCGTTCATATCGCCGGCAAAGCTTTCAACCATGTGACGATGAAACGATTCGTGTGCACGATAAATCAGGCGGCCACGTCGAGTAAGACCTAAGCGAACGAAACGGCGATCATCGTCACTTCGTAGACGCATGACATAGTCTTTGCGGACGAGATGATTCACCATGGTCGTCAACGTGCCAGGTGTAATTCGCAATTCGCGTGCCACTTGGGAAGTTGTCTTATGTTCATACATTGATATTGCATCAATGGCATGAACTTCCTTGATTGAAATATCTTTAAATTGACTTTTACGAAGCGCCAATTCTTCAACCCGCAAAATATCACCATAAACTGATGTCAATAATTGATTAAGCCGTCTTGCCGTTGTAAAGTCCATGTACTCACCACCTACTTCGATTATCAAATAGTTCCAATATCAAAATAATAGCAGTGGCATACCTGTTCGTCAATCTGCCTCCGCTTCAGGCGACACAATAAACATCAGCTCAGCGGTTAAAACGGTTTCGTCTTTCACCACAGCCTCACAGGAAACGACACCCATGTTATCGCGTTGCTTTTTCATTTGAACTTTCAGCTGGAGTTGATCAGATGCGTGAACATCTTTTAAAAACTCGGCTTTTGAGATACCACCTAAATACGCGGTTTTATGTGCGAAGGCTGGTGACTTCAGGATTAAAATGGATGCAGCCTGCGCTAATGATTCGACAATTAGTGCTGATGGCATTACATATTCTCCTGGTCGATATCCGTTGACAAAACTTTCATCAGCCGTAACGTTTTTTATGGCCGTGATGGATTCACCAGCAACTAATTCAGTCACACCATCCATGTAAAAAATCGGAAAGCGGTTGGGAATTAGCTTTTGAATCTCTTGAGAAGTTAATAGCATGTGACAGCAAGCACCTCCTTCAAAACTATTTCAAACATCAAAGTATTTGATGGCAGTATCATATTCTAAAATCGCCTTTTTTGTCAACCCCGACATATAAATTGCTTTTTCAAGTAATTTTAATCTTTCAATTAGTAGTTCGACTATCAAAGCATCTACTTGAAAATATAAAATGGACGCGTATGATTATTTTAGAAATAAAAAGGATGAAGCTGATGAATTCAAATAATCTCCTGCAAAAACTTAAACAACAAGCGCCCTTGCCACTATTTAATTTGACTGAAACACATCACCGTCAATTATCAGAAAAATTAAACTTTTTGGACAAAAATACCGTATTTTGGCAAACGGATTCAGCACTTAATGACCAACTTGCGGCAGAGGTCCAACAACCAATAACACTCCAACACTTCGACACAATTGGGTCAACGAACCAGTACGCCAAGTCACTGTGTAATCAAATGAAATTAAACGCCCCTCACGTGATTGTGAGTGACCAACAAACCAATGGTGTCGGTCGCTACTCACGCCCTTTTGCAAGTCAGGATGGTGGCTTGTACGTCACCTTGATGATGCCAGACTTTCAAATCGAGACTGAGCAAATTGGCCTCTTAACAACCAGCTTAGCCATGGGCGTTTATGACGCAATTGGCGCAATCTTTAACCAAGAGGTGCAGATCAAGTGGGTCAACGACATCTACAATCTGGCCTATCAAAAAATTGCCGGAATTTTGGTTGAACGTGGCGCCAATCAGACACTCATCATTGGTGTTGGCATCAACCTTCACCAAGATTTGCCAGCTGAACTTGCCGGTATTGCCGGTAACTTACTTGCGAAACAGCCCTCATCGCAGGAACGACAGGCGTTCTTATGCCGTTTGATCCGTGAATTACTCATTGAGAGTCGTCAATTCGATCAAGGACGATTTCTTCCCCGCTACCGGCAACACATGCTATTGATGAATCGACAGGTCGAAGTAAAACTTGGCCAACAAACAATCAGTGGTGAAGTCACTGACGTCGACGATACTGGTCAGTTGATTGTGCTAGAGCAAGACGGACGCCAACCGCAGCGAATCAATGCCGGCGAGGTGGTAAAAATTTACTACTGAGAATTGGAATCTATGCTAAAATAAAGGTATTCAAAATGCTTGTAGGAGGGCAACTATTATGTCAACAATCTTGGTGTCAACCACGGAAAATATTCCTGGCCGTCAATACGAGATTATCGGGGAAGTTTTTGGTTTGACGACTCAATCTAAAAATATCGTGAGAAATATCGGCGCTGGCTTAAAAAATTTAGTTGGTGGCGAAATCAAAGACTACACTAAAATGATGATTGAGGCGCGTGACGTGGCCATCGATCGGCTGCGGCAAAACGCCAGTGAGCTCGGTGCGGATGCCGTGGTCATGATGCGCTTTGATTCTGGTTCCATTGGTGAAGACATGCAATCCGTTGCTGCTTATGGCACAGCCGTAAAGTTCATCGACTAGCCGCACACCCCTCTTGAATTCAAGCATTATGCACAGTTTCTTCAAAAAATTGCCGTATAATTAAAGTAAATCAAGAATGGGGTGATAACGATGACAGACCACAAGTTTGATGATCACACAGCCCAAATTGCAACCAGTACAGTTCTGCGGGCACTCAACTCAGCGTCAGCCACCAAGGATTTTTCAGCAGAGAGTAATAAGCAGTTTGCGACCGCCATTGCGACCGCACTTAACGATGAGACGGTCAAACGGTCTATCGCTCGTATTCTAGTTCAAGAAATTGATTACTTGAGAGATACCGATCCTGAAAAGCACTTACCGCATCATCATACGAGAACTTCGATTTTAAAACTTGATTAATCTAAAAAGCTGGTGAATGCAGTTAACGCATTCACCAGCTTTTTGATGGTTATCTTGATTCAACTAATTGACTTGTAATTCGTTTTCGTTAACTTGACTAGTTCGATGCCAGTAAATCGTTTCAGCTTGTTTCCGGGCTGCAACAGCTTCGGACTTCGTCTCGAAACTCTTCAGTAAAACGTACTTGCCTTGGTACATCAAACGTGCTAACCAACGATCGGTTGCCTTATCATAAGAAACACCGACGACACCAGAAGTGTTACGTGGTGATTCCTTCAACGAAGAAACCATGATGCCGTCCTCATTTCTGAGATTCTTGGCATTACCCATGTTCTTTGTAAAATCCTTATTATTGACATAACGTTGCCGTGCTAGTTCACGTCTCAGGCAGCCACAACTTCGAACGTAGCCACCACGTAGTCTAGAACCGTCAACGACCACAACATTACCACAACTGCACTGACACTCCCAAAGTAAATCGGCGTTTTTGGCGTCCTGACCTTTTTGGCGAATGACAGTTAAACGACCGTATTGTTTACCGGTCATTTCGATTTTTCTACTCATCGCGTCCCCATCCTTTTTTAATCGTTGTTGACGTCCCCCGTCATTAACGATTAAAGATATTAAAATGCCTATTGCCAAGTTCGTTAACTACCTCAACAATTTGGTATGACTCCTCCGTAAGGCACACCCAATTGTTATAACGAACTTATACATATTTTATCAGTGAAATTTTATGATTTCAATTGTAAACAGCCAATTTCGCACAAACTTTTAAAATAATTGTGATTATTTCACTAAATTCAAAGAATTGACGCCATCAGCTTGCCAAATGATTGTCATATTCAAGTTTGTAAAGAGGTGAATCCCGTTCAGCTCATGAAATGAAACGTGACGATTCAGCAAATCACGTTGACTTGATTACCCATTTAATTTATAATTATACATGTTATTTCGTATTTTGTAGCAATAGCTCAGCTGGATAGAGCAACGGTCTTCTAAACCGTAGGTCGAGGGTTCGAACCCCTCTTGCTACATATTGTTTTTAACGTATGGGACATAAATCGCTCAGGTCCCAGAAAAATACAAGAGATTATGGATTTCGAAATATAGGAATCCATAATCTCTTTTGGTTTCTTTGGCAAGATTGTATGTTCGGTTGGTAGTTCAGACTTCATAATTTGCTTGAACAATTGAATATTTCAGTTGCTTTCAAAATAAGAAATTATGCCGATATGATCAAAATCGATTTTATTCTCTGAACTAAACTTAAACCCTATCAAGCATTAGATTAGTACATTAAAATTAGATTAGTTAAAATCCGGCTTTTTCGAGCATCCAGCAAGTAGATTTCAGAGCCGCTCTAGGCTGATAAATCACTTATTGTATATAGAAACTAATTCTTTAATATCACTTGTTTACCATGATTATTTAGTTGTTCATTACATGAAAAATGTCAAAAAAATTAAACTTTACCAATTATTTACTTGCATTTTGTAAGTCATAAAACGATAATATAACTGTAACGTAATTGAAATCTTTTTATTTTGGAGGGATTGCGATGAACTTTATTTCATTCATTATCGTTTTATTTTTGATTGCTGGCGCTTGGGAATTGCACCAAAGCGCTAGTCGTCAACATGCTAACTCAAAACACTTCGTCGCCACCCCAAAACGGGGATATATGCAATTATTTGCGAAATTGCTTCACTTGAGTTAAAACAAAAAACAACTTCCATCGCAGGACTAGGCCAGTGATAGAAGTTGTTTTTTTATGCTTTTGGTTTAAATGTCGTCAGATAGGTGGTCTCGATTTGATCTTGATCAAAATGAAGATCAACCAATCCTAGTTTTAAAATGAGGTGCCAGGCGTGTTCAAAAGCTGCTTGTTGGCGTTCAAACAATGATTGATCCAAGAAGTGCTGTGTTGCCAAAAATTGCTGACTCAAACTCTTGGCAGGCCGTTTAGCAACTAAAGCTTTCAGTTTCTCATCGTCAAGAACGATAAGATGTGACCAAGTTTGCCTTGCCGCAACCCAGAAAACATGGTTCAGCACGTCAATATACTGCTTTAGCAGTGTCGCTTGGTCAACTTCTGGCACTGACTCACCGAGTCGATACCAACCCATTGACGAGGCCAACTCAGCTAAGGCGACGTTTAAACTGACATAGTCCATCCGCAGTCCCTCTTCAGGTCGGACTGCTACCTGATGTTCGTAATTAAACTGATTGCGAAATTGAATCGAGGTTTGCAACATGTTTGCGAGATTTAATGACATTTAAAAGCTCCTATTTTCTAGAAAACTAAACTATCAGAGCGAATTTGGAGATCATCCAAATTATCGAGATACCACTGACGTAAGAATGGATAAGCCAACAACACTTTAAACCAGGAGACTTGTTGGGCCTTGTCTTGGATAAGAATCCCCCATGCAGCGGCCCCAGTGGTGTTATGACTGACAATTTTCATCGTTACTTCTGGCGATAATTCTAGAATTGCGCCATCCTGGGCATGTTTAAGCATGTAGTTTTCTGAAGCAGCTGCCACGAAGAGCTTATCGACAATTTCACCTGATAAATCACTGGTAGTGAAGGCATAAAATTCGCTGTTGCTCGTATCGAGTAGATTAAAATCAACGTCGAAGCCAAAGTCTTCTTTAAGCGATTGACCGAACGCAATCAATAAATCAGTCGCAGCTAAAATATGTTCATCCTCTAATTTATCAAGGTAAGTTTCAACAAATAACTTGGTAATGGCACTACTATTCATCCGCATTAACTGACGTTTGAGGTTGAGATAAAATAAAACTTCGCCAGTAACTTGGTCTTGATAGTAAACACCACCAGTCGAGTCGTTAGCTGAACGAAAGGCAAATACCCCTAAATCACCTAGTGCAGTGAGTTGCTGGGTTAGGTGTTGGTCGCCTTCATGTGATTGTAAGGTAACCGCTGCACCTTGATCATGTAATTCAAGCAACCGGCTCATAAAAATCAAGTAGTAATCAGCGGCATTATATTGATGTGGGAATGTCACATAATCGCTGTCTAAAACAAATACAGATAACTCTTGGGCAGCTTCAACTAATGTAGCCGGATCCTTCGTGTTGATCAGTTGGTCCATAAGCGCCGTAAACGCTTGACCAGTTGCCAATCCCTCTTTAACCGCATCATTGTATGACAATAAACGACCACTGGTACTTAATGTCGATGGGTCATTCTCGTTAATCATCAGCGCTCACCTGCCCTCTGCCGATTAAACTGTTCAAGTAATCGGTGTACAAACTTTGGTTATGTGATTCAAAGTGTGAAAAGTCTTCAAAGGTTTGTTGGATACTTTGTTTTTCATAATTCAAAATGGTGTCTTCCTTTGAAAGACCTAAGATTTGTTCATCGTTTTCCTTGATTTGTTTGTTAGCATTCATTGAAGCTTCATCTTGATCGGCTAAATTAGAAAGTTGATCAACAATCGACTGACGTTCTTCCTTAACTTTTCCGGAATCCCAAGGCAACGTACTCTTTTGACTAACTTCTTTAAGTTGGTCGCGTAATTGATCTTTTTGATGATCACGTTCATCTTGCTGATCGATCAACTTCTGAAGTTCGGCACTCTTTGATGTAATCTCAGCGATATGATCAGTGTTGTAACGTTGGTTCATTGCTGATAATTCAAACGTGCGTTTCAACTTATTATATTCAGTTTCATCAAAGTTAAACGCCACGTTTAACACATCAAGTTGGCCAAACAAGCGACGGTCCCACCAGTTACCAAAGTAGATGTCAAATTCGCCGTCTTGAACCTCATCATAGTAGAAAAATGGGTATGTTTGGCCCAAATATTCAATTAAATTCTGACTCAAATAATGACTTAATTGCTGATGATCATTGGCGACCAAATCTGCCAACTCTTGCGTTTGAGTTGTTGCGCGTGATTTTTTAACTTCACGGTCATAACGCGTTTTGTCAATTAATTCATAAATTTGACGGTCGTCACGGTCGTGAAGCGCACGTTGAAGTGTTTCCAAATAATTAATTTTTTGAGTGATTGATGAATCTAACTGGGCTTGGCCCGGTGTAATTTCTTGGCGTGGTTCCTCACTATTACTTTGCATATTATCCCTCATTTACTTATTCTCACAGTATGTAACTAGTTTAATCTTAAATGAAAGTCACTGAATAATAAAGGTTTTGAGCTAAAATATCGTTAAAAAAGTTGACCCTCTCTCAGAAAGGGCCAACTTTTATTTCATTTAATCATCATTTTATTCGATTTAGTATAATTCGAGGTATTGATCACGTTCCCACTTAGATACTTGAGTACGGTATGCATCGTACTCCATGTTCTTAGCTTCAAGGAAGCTTGGGTACAAGTGTGGTCCTAAGGCCTTCTTCATGACGTCATCGGCTGCTAAATCTTTCAAAGCATTGTGTAAAGTGTCAGGTAAATTGGTGATGTGACTCTCGTTACGTTCTTCCGCATCCATGCGGTAAATGTTACGATCAACACTCTCCTCTGGCACAATTTTGTTCTTTAAGCCATCAAGACCGGCTTCAAGCACTGCAGCGATAGCCAGGTATGGGTTAGCTGCTGGGTCAACACTTCTCACTTCCAACCGAGTTGAAAGACCACGAGAATTAGGCACACGAACGAGTGGTGACCGGTTTGAACCTGACCAAGCAACGTATACTGGTGCTTCATAGCCAGGAACCAAGCGCTTATATGAATTAACGGTTGGGTTGCAAATAGCAGTAAAGCTACGAGCGTGTTTCAATAAACCGCCTAAGAAGTAGTAAGCATCTTGGGAAAGTTGCAGTTTACCCTTCTCATCGTAAAAGGCGTTACCGTCCTTATGGAATAATGACATGTTCAAGTGCATCCCTGAACCGTTGATGCCAGCCAGTGGTTTTGGCATGAAGGTCGCATACAGACCGAACTTACGAGCAACGGTCTTAACAACTAACTTAAAGGTTTGGATGTTGTCAGCAGCTTGTAAGGCGTCAGCATACTTAAAGTCAATTTCATGTTGGCCTGGTGCAACTTCGTGATGAGCAGCTTCGACATCGAAGCCCATTTCTTCAAGAGTTAAGACGATTTCACGACGGCAATTTTCACCTAAGTCCATTGGGGCCATATCAAAGTATGAACCTTGGTCATTCAAGGTCGTAGTTGGTTTGCCGTTTTCATCCATCTTAAATAGGAAGAATTCTGGTTCTGGTCCGATGTTAAAGTCGGTAAAACCAGCCTCACGCATATCATTCAAAACGCGAATTAAGTTGTTTCGAGGGTCGCCAGGAAATGGTTTGTGGTCTGGCGTATAAACTTCACAGATAATCCGTGCAATTTTGCCACGATCGCTACTCCAAGGAAAGATCATCCAAGTTGAGAGGTCTGGGTAAAGATACATGTCACTTTCTTCAATGCGAACGAAACCGTCGATTGAAGACCCATCAAACATCAACTTGTTGTCCAGCAATTTCTCGAGTTGAGAAATTGGAACTTCAACGTTTTTGATTGTCCCAAATAAATCAGTAAACATTAATCGTAAAAACTGAACATCTTCATCCTGCGCCATTTGACGAATATCGTCTTTGGTGTAATCGTGTTTTGGCATAAAATCGCTCCTCGAAAGATTATTGAAATCAACAGTGGTCAAAAATTAGGTTATTCAAGTGGTCGTTGCGAATGCAATGAAGTTGCCGAATGACGTTCGAAACCACTAATGTTAAGAAATTCATCGTGCAATATCCGCCTGACATCACTATCCGTCAGCGAATCACTCTTACGTTCAGCAGCCCGCTTTTCCTTTTGCGCATAGATGGCTTTAATTCCAGCCATGTTAATCCCATCATTCAAATAATCCTTGATTTCAAGCAACTGATCAATATCATTCAATGAATACATTCGCCGATTACCATCTGTCCGCTGCGGAATTACAAGACCCTGTTCTTCATAATAGCGAATCTGTCGAGCGGTTAACTCAGTCAAACGCATTACCGTACCAATTGGTAGTACTGACTTAGAACGTTGTAGTTCCTTCTCTGTCATTGCACTCACCTCCCTCTTGCATGGTTACATCATACCACTATCGAAAGAGCTGTCAAGGACTCATGTTATATTTTATTACATCAATTTTTAAGCCAGGTCAAAATGTCTGTACCAATTTGTTTTTGAGCCTGCTGATCTTCAATTAAATCGTACCAGTGTACTGGAATTTGATGCCTGAACCAAGTGAGTTGTCGTTTCGCATAGTGTCTGGTATCCAGTTTAATTTTATCGACAGCGGCCGCCTGGGTCAGTTGACCGTCAAAGTATTCAAATAGTTCTCGGTAACCGATGCCCTTGCCAGATTGCCACTGCCTCCCGCCTTGAGCATATAACTGCCGAGCCTCGTCAAGCAGACCCGTGTGCATCATTAAATCCACTCGCTGATTGATTCGTTCATATAAAACGGCACGGTCGGTATTTAAGCCAACGACGTAAGCGTCATACCGTGGCAATAACTCGGTTTGCTGCTCTGAAAAACGCGTCCCGGTGCGCTCGTAGACTTCCAATGCTCGCACGACGCGACGCTCATTGCTCACCGGAATATTTTGAGCTGCAGCTGGGTCCAATTCATTTAAGCGTTGCCATAATGCCGTTTGCCCTTGTTCAGTCGCAAATTGATGCCACTTTTGCCGATTATTTTCAGTTTCATCGTAATGATCACCACCCAAATTCATCTGGTAAAGTAGCGCCTTCAGATAAAAACCGGTACCGCCAACAATAATTGGCAAGCCACCGCGATTGGTAATCTCAGAGATTAGTTGGGTTGCTTCAGCAACAAAGTCAGCCACTGAATACCGTTGATTGACGTCTCGGATGTCAATCAAGTAATGCGGAATACCTGCCCGTTCGTCTGGTAAAATCTTGGCTGTGCCAATATCCAAGCCACGGTAGACTTGCATTGAGTCACCTGAGATAATTTCACCATTAAACTGCTTGGCGAGTTGTAATGACAGTGCCGTTTTGCCCACTGCGGTTGGTCCGATGATCGCCAGCACTTTTTTCAATTTCATCACTCCATGATATTTTTTAATTTACTGGATATTTAACGTTAAAACCTGCATAATGTAGTTAACAAATCATATTTTAACCTGTTAGGGGGCCTTGTACAATGAAGCATTTTGTAAAGGGATTTTTATTTGGTACAGTTGCTACGATTGGCGCAGTTGCCGGCGCAGCACTTTCATTTAAGAAAAAAGTGGTTGAACCAATCGAAGACGAAGAAGAACGCTTAGAAGACAACCGAAAGCGCGCTGCTCGTAAGAGTCGTTCAGCACATCATTAAAACAGGTATGAATAAAGCAGCTAGGACTAATATGTCCTAGCTGCTTTTTGATGCGACGCTCTTAATTTGATACGTATCAATTAAACGCTCGCTTTTTTGGTCTTACCATCCCAACGGGCATAACCAGTTTTGAGGATGTAGATATCTTCGTAACCGTTTTTCTTTAATAGAATTGCGGCACGGGCACTCATTTCTTTACCTTGATCATAAAGATAAACGGGAAGGTCCTTACGAATCTGTTGGTAAAATGAACGCATTGTTGAATACGGAATGTTGCGGGCACCTAGAATGTGGCCAGCGTCAAAATCACGCTTTTCACGAACGTCGATGACTTGGGCCTTGCGCATTCCTTCCTTGAAGGTTTTCTCATCAATTAATTTAGCGGCTTGATTGCGTTGGTAGACGCCATAGAGACGCCAAAGCGCAAACACAACCAGTAAAATCAACAAGATGATAGTGTAAAGTGTCATAGTTGACATTGCTACAATTGCCATGTGTATCGTCCTTTCAAACGGAAAATTAATTAGGCACGTGCATTTTCAAATCTTAAAGCTAATGATGAAGCACCAATGGCCCCTGCATCGTTGCCAAGTTGTGCAAGTTTAAGCCGAGTTGAATCACGAACGGCTGGGAAGGTGTTTTCTTGGAAGTAACGCGTAGTTGGTTGTAAGAGCGTGTTACCGGCTGCTGATACACCGCCGCCAATGATGATGTTGGCTGGGTTCAAAATGTTAGCACTGTTAGCCAATGCTAAACCAAGGTAGAACGAAACACGATCAACGATCCGGTTAGCCAAGATATCACCATTATCTGCTAGGTAAACGACCATCTTTGAAGTCACTTCTTCGTGGTTATCGAATAATTCCTTCAAACGTGACTTACCAGTAAATTCAACGGCCATGTCACGTGCAACGTGCACGATACCAGTAGCAGAAGAGTACTGTTCAAGACAACCGCGCTTGCCACAAGTACATTGATATCCGTTAGGTTGCACAGTAATGTGCCCAAGTTCACCGGCACCGCCATTGATTCCGTGGAGCAATTGACCGCCAGCGATAACACCACCGCCAACGCCAGTACCCAACGTTACAAAAATAACATCCTGATCTTTTTCACCGGCACCCTTCCAAAATTCACCAAGAGCAGCAACGTTAGCGTCGTTTTCGAGCACTAATTGAAGACCAAGTTCAGCTTGAATCTGATCGCGAACGTGTTGCGTCGTTTTCCAGTTCAGGTTGAAGGCCCCAATCACCGTACCGGCTTCAATATCAACGGCACCTGGTGTACCCATGCCGATACCCATAAATTGATCCTTAGTGTAACCTGAATCCGTCATTGTTTTTTTAAGTGATGCAATGATGTTAGGTACGATATGCTTACCTTCATCGCTAACATCGGTTGGGATACTCCACTTTTGCATGATCTCACCTTCGCGTGATACGAATGCGATCTTCGTGGTTGTACCACCTAAATCAATACCAATCAAACTCTTTGCCATGAACTTTGTTCCTCCAGACTTATTTCGTGTTCTCACGTGCTTCTTCGAGACGGTGTTCGTGTGTTAAAACGAGTTTTGCGTGTGCGAACGTCGCATGGTCAATCAAGTTAGCGTCATGCAAATGATCCAACTCTAACGCCATCACTTCAATATCCCATAATCGCTTGCCCACGTAGACGTAGACGCCGAACTGTTTTAGCAATTGTTGTACATCATAGAGCGTTTTCATTTCGACATCCTCCAATTCCTCACACAATCTTCTATTATTTTACAACGTAATGCCATAATAGTATAGCCCAATAATCATCAGAATGGTAACGATTACAGAAAAAATTCGTTTTATGAAACTGATTTGACCTATTTTCGGGACACCGACAATGTATCCGGCCAGAAAACCGATGATAAGCCCACCGATATGGCCTGCCAAGTCGATACCAGTTGACAGAAAACCAAAGACTAAGTTCATCGCGATAAACAGTAAAAACGTCTTGGTCATTTGGCGAATATAGGGGTTTTCCCAAAATGATTCACCAAGCATCAAAAAGGCACCAAAGAGGCCAAAAATGGCCGTACTTGAACCAGCGGAAATGGCGTTGGGATTAAAGGCAAAACTAGCAAAGTTACCGCCAATACCTGATAGCAGGAAAATCCCCAAGAAACGCCAGTGCCCAAAGATTGCTTCGATTTGATAACCTAAAAAGTATAGCGTCACCATATTCAGTAGCAGATGTTCAAAGCCGGCGTGTAGGAAAACCGGTGTAATAAACCGCCACCACTGACCATCTTGAATCAAAACGTTAACCTTTGCACCAAATTCAATTAGGACGTTTGAATTACTGGCACCACCGGCAACTGTCTCGGCACCATAGACTAATACCATGATGATGATCAAACCAACTGTCATGTAAGGCCCTGCTAACCACCGTTTAACTTGTTGCATACATTGCCCCCTTAGTGACTTGTTATGACGTGTTGTACCAAAATATCGTGATCATAAACCCGCCATTTTGGTGTTTTAAAGACTTGTGCATCAAATGCAACAGTCACAGTCTTACCTTGATAATCTGCTAGGAAGCGATCGTAATAGCCCCCACCAAAGCCGAGTCGTTCGCCCGAATTGGTAAAACCAAGTCCCGGGACCACCACTAGATCAATCTGGTCTTTAGCAACTGGAGTCCCATTTTCAGGTTCTAAGATACCAAAACTAGACTTAGTGAGTTGAATGGCGTCAGTTAGTGGCACAAACACCATTTGTCGATCCGGAAAAGTTTTTGGAATCACAATTTGTTTGCGGGCCTGTTTTGCGGCCTCAATAATTGGTGCCGTATCAAGCTCAAAACCAGTTGATAAGGTCACGGCAATCGTTTGACTGCGTTCCCACTCTTTAGAGGCAAATAAACGCTCATATAAGGTTCCTGCTTGGAATTGTCGAACGTCATCGGGCATATTTGATAATGACGCAATGATTTGTTCGCGGACTGCTTTTTTGGTTGCCATCCTCTCGCTCCTTCATGTTTAAAATAAAAAAGGCGCAGGCTCATCGCCTATGCCTTTATTTTGTTTCCTTGTGTAATGTCACCTTGTGTTGACGTGGGCAATACTTGTTAAGTTCTACCCGGTCAGGGTTGTTACGACGGTTTTTACTTGATAAGTAGTTTTGTTCGTGACATTCGGTACATTCTAACGTAATGTGTACGCGCATGGCTTCTGACCTCCCTACGTATTTAAGATTTGGCATAAAGCCTTAACTCGTAGTATTTTATCATTTATTCAGAATAATTACCAGCCTAATTATCATATTTGTTAAGTAAATTTACTTTACAGCTCTAAAAAATGGTTTAGTATCGCACTCAAAGGTGATCATCAGCAAAAAAACTGCCCGTCAACAGACGAACAGTTTTGTGTAGCTTGTCGTTTATTTAAACCGCAAATTAGTAACTAGAGCTTGAAGAACTTGTCGAATTAATGGTTGAGGTTGACTGAACCATACTCCAATATGCAGAGTAAATTTGTTTGGCCAACTTCATGTTATTATCTTCGGCGTTGTAGTTCAGGTTTGGCATTGCAAGTGCAACGACGACTTGTGGATGCGTCGATGGTGCGTATGACGCCAAACTCAAGGTGACGGTCTCAGTCCCCTTATAGTAGGTTTGGGCAGTCCCAGTTTTAGCCGAAATTTCAGGCTTGATTGAGGACAACTCGCCACCAGTCTTATAAGTGTTGGTACCGTGCACCACATCGTACAACCCTTCAGTAACCAATCTACGTTGAGCTGCCGTCATGTCAATTTCGTTTAACACGGTTGGTGTCACAGATGCTTTAACTGCACCCAGACCACCGCTTTTACTCGTACCACGAATTGATGATAGCAAATGTGGCTGGATTCGATAACCACCGTTGGCAATGGTTGACATATATTGTGCAACTTGCATGGTCGTATAAGCATCGTAGTTACCAAATGATTCGTCTAAGGCGTTCCCAATGTGGGCTTTAGAACTTGAACCGGCAATCCCAGTTGTTTCACCTGGTAAGTCAATGCCAGTTTTGACGCCCAACCCAAATTGGTTGAAGTAACCACGCAACTTACTAAAAATACTTGTGCTCATCGTCAATGCCGCACCTGAAGTGTAATTGAAGTTACCTTCCTTCATGGCCAGTTGCATCATGTATGAGTTAGAAGAAACTTCCAGCGCTGTTGAAGCGTTCACTGCCATATTGGCGCCACCATTCTTATTAAACCATGATGCCTTTTTAGTGCCACCAACGGTAATTGGCATATCGGTCAAGGTGTTGTTGGATGGTGTGATGACACCGTCCATCAAGGCACCAGAAATCATGGCACCTTTAACGACTGACCCCATGGTGATTGAACTATTGATCGTACCTAATGCATTGGTCGTCACTTTTCCAGTTGAAGGATTGCGATCGACCCCTGCCATACCGATAACTGCACCGGTGTTAGGATTCATCACAACAGCATAAACCCCAGTAGAATCGCCACCAGCACCAGCTTCAGCTGAGCGAACCAAACTTTGAAGTTTCTTTTGGAAGCCAGCGTTGATGGTTAATTGTAGGTTATCACCCTTCTTACCACCGTACTTTTTGACTTCCTTCATGATCTTGGTCCCTGAAACTTCCACATCCGTCTGCGACTTAGTTCCTCGTAGAACGGATTCATACTGTTCCTCAAGGTAACTTTGACCAACAGAATCATTACGTGAGTAGCCTTGGGCAAGGTATTGGTTAACTTTACTATCTGGTAACCCAACCTTTTCCGATGAAACGGTACCCAAGATACTCTTCAATGAACTGCCGTACGGATAATCACGTGTCCAACTGGTACCAACCTTGACCCCCGGCATTTCGCCTAAGTGTTCACCAACTTCAGCCAGTTCCTTACTCGTTACACCGGTTTCTTTGATGTAAGTCGTTGAAAGTGAATAAGCACCACTCATCTTGGCATAAATCATCGCATTATTGGTTTGTTGTTTAGTTAACTTAAATTCGGATGGATGTGCGTAGATATATTGAAGTTCCTTATCCGTTGCAGCCGAACTGGTCATGTTATCGATACCGGAAATATGGGACTTGACCTTATTTAGTCGAGCTGATGAGGCTAAGTAATAATCAGCCCGGTTACGTTTGGTCAAACTCCCCGTTGGCACCGTCAAATATTGACCAAGTCGATTGGCAATTTTGTACATATCACCCGAAAGTACGTTAACGCCTTTGGTATAGCTAATAGCTTGGTGGGTTTTATTACCAACCAAAACCCGACCAGTTGAGTCGAAAATCATCCCACGTTGGACGTTGTTGGTTTCGACTGTACTATCTGTTCGATTAACTTCGGCTTTTAACTGTGTGCCGTGGAGAATCTGTAAATAAGCTAATTGTGCAATTAACGCGGCAAATAAAAGACCCACAATAATGAATAAAAAATTCATCCGAAATGGAATTTGAGCTGTTGTGGATGATTTATTGCGCTGCGTTTGGTGTTGAGTAAATCGACTAAAGAAATTTTTCAATGTCCTGAACGCTCCTTATCTAACTTCATTATTCTAACAGAATTCACCTAACGAAACCATTCACCTTGAGCGGTTTTAAAACTTTTTATGCTTTTTTAGGAATGAAATTGTTTAACACCTGTGCAACTGGCGTGCTGGTGGGTACTTCTGATACTGGATGCACCCGTAAATTTGGATTGAACCTCAGAAAAATGGCACCTAATTAGTCGTATTTTACATATTGACGTTTAAAATTCAGTCAAACCTGGCGATTATTCAAAACGATTGAAATGATTCTTGCTATAATGAAATAATTAGCGAGTAGTCTCACCTGTGTGAAATCGGTTCGTCAGCACTCAAGGGTGAACGATTGATCAACAATGATACTAGATTATCGGAGGTTTGTTTTTGAAAGCACTTATTCGCACCATTCGACAACACGAAAAACTAACGTTGCTGTCGTTAAGTTTTTTGATACCAGCACTTATAATGGGTAGTTATTTTGCATATCGTCACATGGCCCCCTTTGGCAACTCAACGTTATTAACGGTTGACTTAGGTCAGCAATACGTCGATTTTTTTGCCTATTTCCGCCACACCTTGCTGAACGACCCAAGTGGGCTGTTTTATACCTTTCAAAAAGCTTTGGGGGGTGAAATGTTTGGTGTCTGGACTTACTACTTATTAAGTCCATTCAACCTGATTTTATTGGTTTTTAGCGATCATAACTTACCAACGGCCATTTTTTGGCTAACGGTATTAAAGTACGGCGCTGCTGGGCTAAGTTTTGCTTGGCTTTTGATTAAAACCAAGGTGCAGCCCCATTTGCCAGTTTTAGCTTTTTCAACCAGTTATGCGTTGATGGGCTGGATGATTGCCAACCAACTCAATTTAATGTGGTTGGATGCCATTGTTATTTTACCACTGGTTATTTGGGGACTCATGCAGTTGATGACCATTGGGCGCATGCGCTTTTATGTCGGTTGGCTGGCTGCCCTACTAATTATTAACTACTATATGGCTTATATGGTCTGCTTGTTTACCGGTTTGTTCTTCTTGTGGCGTTGGTTGGCTAACTGGACGACATTACGTCAAGGTTTAATTCAACTTAGACGCTTTATTGTCAGTTCATTGCTGGCTGGTGGCATCGCTGCGGTGACCTTACTGCCAACATGGTATGCATTGAGTTTAAGTAAAACCAAGTATACTCAAACTGACTGGTCAGCCAAGTTTGAATATTTTCCAACCAAAATGGTTGCCAAGTTTTTCCTCGGCAGTTTCAATTTCAACCAAATGCCTAAGGGAACGCCAAACCTATTCATTGGTAGTATTGCGATTTTAGGCGCACTACTCTTTTTTATGCAAAAAAAGCAACCCCGTCGGACGCGCTGGTTGGCGGGTGGCGTCACGTTAATTTTGGCACTATCGCTATGTTTTGAACCGTTGGACTTACTTTGGCACGGCATGCAATTTCCAATTTGGTACCCCTACCGATTCTCTTTTGTCGTAAGTTTTTGGTTGATTTGGTTGGCGGCCAACACACTTCAACCAGATTTTTCACCAAAACTCTGGCAAATTGGCATCATTACCTTGATTGTTGGTATGGTCATCGCCTACGTTTGGTTAGATCTCAAACAATTTAGTTTTTTGAGCCGTAACCAAATCGTGATTGGTGGTCTGTTATTCGTTGCCGCGGGTTGCCTGATTGCCCTACCGAATAAAAGAACCTGGGTTTATCAGTTGGCCTTTGTGAGTTTTGCAATGATTGAATTGACCAGTAATGCAGCAACCAGTTTAAACCACATTAGCTACGTAACTGAACCGGAATATCAAAATTACCAACAGGTTCTGGCTAAACAAGCCAAAGCGGTCACTTCCTCTGATCAAAGTTGGTATCGAATGACACCAACGTTCATGCGGACTAAAAACGACCCACTGTCCGGCCAATTCAATGGCGGTTCGGTGTTCTCTTCTACACTTGAGAAGAGTATGCCGACTTTTATGGGTAACATTGGCGAACCAGATGGCGATGGGTTTGTCACCTATACGAATGGCACGCTCCTGAGCGATTCACTGTTGAATATGCGGTATTTCTTAAACCAGCAATCTGCATCGAGCTCAGCGTCATCACCGCTATCGTCAAGCATTGTTAACACCGTTTCAACCCGGGCTGATTTAGCCAGTTACCAAAAAATACGTCAGGATGGCTTGATTGCCACCTACAAGAACCAAAATGCCTTACCACTAGGATTTGTTGCTAGCAATCAAATTACAACGTTGAAAAATACCACTAAGGACCCAACTCAGTACCAGTCTAACTTGTGGGCGGCGCTTACCGGCCGTTCAAAGGATCGACACTTATTTACCGCGTCGAACTTTAACCGGGTCGTCTTCCAAAACGTCAAGCAACAAACTAAGTTAACTGGCGCAATTCTTCAAAAATCAAATTTGGTTAAACCTGGTGTCATCACGTTTTACTTCACGCCACAAAGCAATGACGCCTACTACTTGACGCTAGGTGCGAATATGAACGATGATAACGTCACCATCACGATGAACAACCATACGTTAAGTCAGTACCCAACCTACCGCAACACGGTTGTGGTCAACGTTGCCAATCACCAAAAAGGTAAACAAATCAAACTGCAATTAACGATGAAAAAGGGCTCATTATGGTTACAAAATTTCACACTCTATCAGTTCAATAACCAACAGTTCCAAACAGGCGTGAAGCAGCTCAATCAATCACCACTTAAAATCACAAGTTATAACGAAAGTAGTCTCACGGGTAACGTCACGATTAAGTCTGCTCATGCCACACTGATGACAACTGTTCCGTACAGTAAAGGCTGGTACGTCACCGTTGACGGAAAACGTGCCAAACCGATTCAAGTTGCTGGCACCTTCATGGCCCTGAAGTTAACTAAAGGACAGCATCAGATTCAGATGCATTACTGGCCACCCCTTTTTAACCTCGGTTTACTTGTTTCGTTAGTTAGTGTTGGTCTGTGCATCACCATCTACTGGTGGAAGCGGAAAACTTCGTTGACCTCTCGATTTTAAGTTTTACGTAGCCACTGACATTTGATTTTAAAAATATCATTTCTAGAATGATAAATAGCGCATCATAAGGGTCTTATACGCCCCTATGATGCGCTATTATTTTCACAGAGAATTCCACGAGTTATTTTTGAACGCCATCAGAATCAAAGCTCGTCATTTTCAACGTAATTATACTGAGGACTATCCGCACTTGCATCGTAGTCAATCACTAAATCATAGCCTTTAAAGAACCAACGATCATCTTCTTGAACAAAGTAATTAACGCCATCCTTTTGGGCAATGGCATATGGTTTATCTGGATGGTCATCAGGTGTTAACGCCAGTGAAAAGCCATCATGAACGGGTGTTTTGCCGTAAACTTTACCATAGAAGCGAACGCCTCGACCATTAGAAAGGCCCATCTCGTCTTGGAACCACTTACTTGCTTGATCCGTTACAGTAATTTTCATGAATACATTCTCCTTCTGCATGGTTGCGCTTTCATTATCTTCATTTATACATTGAATTTCACAAAAAGGCAAGAAATCAACGCCATTCATTTCACTTAGAGACTGATAAAGGCTTTAAAGCAACAATATGACAACAGCACAGCTAAATTTCCACGACGGATATTTACTTTTCAAAATATGATAAGTTGCAGTCTGAGCGACTGTTGAAAATGAGCATAAGACAATTAAACCTATACTAGATTTTTTCATGAACATCACTTCCAGCAATCAAGTTTACTTTTTTTCTTTGCTTGCAAAAGAAATGCGTAATCAACTTATCAAGCAATAGACTAAATAACTGTACAAAATAAATTTAAAAAATTATAATTAAAAAGTTACTGCAGGTAAACGCGAGTAGCTGTAACACTACGATATAAGTTACAGTTGATAAATTCAAAAGCCAGCAAAATATAGGATGTGTAACGTTGGCATTAAATACTAAGTGAGGCAAAAAATTATGAAACTTCAATCAATTTCATCTTTAATCTTCTTTGCAGGACTGATTATTTTAATCAATTCAACGACTTGGCCTTTTAAAGTGGCCGGGAGTGCGTGTCTGATTATTGGTTTCATCCTTGATAACCAATTTTTCGGACATTTTAAAAAGTAACAGATCTTTGCAACACATTGGATAAGTGCTGGGACAAAAGTCTCGCCTAACAATAAAATAAACCGTAGAATCCTATAGTTTCGGATTTTACGGTTCATTTTTTGCTGGCGTGAAGTTTTTGTCCCAGTTCCTTTATAACCAATCATAATTGCAAGTTAAGGTTAACTTACCGTTAATTTAATAACCTGCAGCAAAGGCTAATGCTATCAATATTGGCAGAAATAAAAAAATAGGAAGTAGCATGCCTAAAATAAGACATAGAATTAGATTTAGGTTTGTTTTGCAGAGGCGATAAATAAGTAAGTCAACACACATAAAATAAGAAAACGAGATTAGTCCAATTGTAAAATGATGAGTTGGCCTAAAAAAGTTTAACCCGATTGCTAAAACTAACGCAGTACCGGCTATTATTTGCATAATACGAGACGATTTATGGGTAAACTGTGTAGCAAATCTTTCTTTTATTGACTTCATATTAATCATGATTAACTCCTAATCTATTGGTGGATCATCCCTTTATATTTCCAGCCCCGAAATTTGACAACTCTCCCGGTTTTAAAATGCTTAATATTTTCATCAAGGACTAATTTTACAACCTTACCTAATAAAAAATTAAGGGTGGTGGCCGCAACACCGCCAGCTGGTCCACCAGCAAGAGACAATAAAGCATACATAGCTACTGAGACAGCAGTGTTTGCTGGTAGATTTTTTAGCCAATTTAGCCAATGGGCACTTAAATAAATATCAACATTACCTTTTTTAGCTGATCCATGCCAAACTATTTTGGTCTTACCTGCGGAACGAGTGTACATACAATAAAAGTCGCTCCTCATCGAGCGACTTTTTATGAATTAAGCTTTATAAGTTTGTGAAATTTCTTAGGCTGATTGAACGTCTAAAATTTTCACTTTCATGTCACCCGCTGGAATTGCGATTGTGACTTCTTCATCAATGCGGTGGCCCAATAAGGCCTTGGCGATTGGTGAGTCGTTGGAAATCTTACCTGACATTGGATCTGCTTCAGCAGCGCCAACAATCGTATATGATTCTGGTTCTTCATCAGGAAGTTCTTTGAAGGTGACCTTTTTGCCAACAGTGACTTCATCTTTATCAGTCTTGTTGTTGTCGATCACTTCTGCATATTGCAACATGTGCTCAATCGTCTTAACTCGACTTTCAAGCATACTTTGTTCGTCCTTAGCTGACTCATATTCTGAGTTTTCGGAAAGATCACCATAACTTCTGGCGATTTGAATCCGATTGATGACTTCTGGACGTTTGTTTAATTTTAAATCTTCAAGTTCTGCTTCCAATTTGACCTTACCATCGGCGGTCATTGGATACGTTTTTTGTTCAGCCAAAATAGCACCTCGTTACACTTAATTATTTGTCTGTCGCCTACAATATCATGGCAAACCCATTCATGCAAGCACATTTAACATAAATTACAATTTATTCGTGACGCCCATTCTTTTTTTGTAATAAGATTGAGCGAATTTTAGTGGTTAATAAATCAATCGCCACTTGATTCTCGCCACCCTCAGGTACGATCAAGTCGGCGTACCGTTTAGTTGGTTCCACAAACTGATGGTACATTGGTTTCACCGTAGTTAGATATTGATCGATGATGCCGTCTAAGTCACGTTGACGTTCCTTAATGTCTCGTTCAATTCGCCGAATAATGCGAATATCATCATCGGTATCAACGAAAACTTTGATGTCCATTAAATCACGTAAGCGCTCATCGTCTAAAATCAGGATGCCTTCAACAATGATCACGTCTTTAGGGTCTTGATGCACGGTTTCTGGGCTTCGAGTATACTTCGTGTAATCATAGACTGGCACTTCAATGGACTGGTTCTGTCGAAGCTGTTGCAATTGTTGGACAAGTAAGTCCGTGTCAAAGGCTAACGGGTGATCATAGTTAACGGCCTTGCGTTCGGCCATCGACATCTCGGCCTGATCGTTGTAATAAGCATCTTGCTGCAGAATCATGATCGATTCGTTGGCTAATTCATCATAAATTGCTCGACTAACAGTGGTCTTACCACTACTTGAACCACCTGTAACACCGATGATCACTGGTTTTGATTGTGCTGACATTTTAAACATTATTCCCTTCGCGTCAATTAATTACCGTTCACTTTTGAAAGCTTATTGGCTTTTTGGTTATGTTCTGCAAGTGTTTTTGAGAAGTAAATTTTGCCGGTTTTTGTATTGGCAACAAAATAGAGATAACCCTTATCTTCATCCGCTGGTTTTAAGACCGCTTTGATGGCCGATAAACTTGGATTGTTAAATGGACCAGGGCCAAAACCGGCGTATTTATAGAGGTTATATGGTGAATCCGTTTGAAGATCCTTGGTTGATAAATGGGTTTTGTGGCGACCTAATGCATACTCAACCGAAATATCAGATTGGAGTGGCATCGATTGCTTGATTCTGTTAAAGAAGACACCGGCAATGATTCGACGAGACGGTTGGGTAACCCCTTCTCGTTCAACTAGTGAGGCTAATGTCAAAACTTCTTGAACCGTCAATTTTTGTTTTTTGATTGACTTGTAGTATGGCGTTAACTCTTCGTTAGTATGGGCAACCATTTGGTTTACCAACTGCTTCAGTGACATGTGCTTGCTGACAACGTAAGTCGCTGGGAAGAGATACCCTTCGAGACGATAACGGACTTGTTTTGAAGCCATGGTTGATGAAAGCAATGCTGGATATTTTTTAGCCAGTTGTTTCATATAGGTTTGATCCTTCATCAAACTCAAGAACTCTTCCTTGCTGAAGTCCGTAGTTGCAGCAATTCGTTTGGCGATATCGGTGATGCCAACGCCTTCTTGAATTAACACTTTACCCTTCGTACTTTGGATTGGTTCACTGCTGCCTCCCTGTTGCAAACGTTTAGCAACTTGGGTCAAAGTCATCGAGGACTTTAATTGGTAGTAGCCGGCTCTAAAATTGGCGTAATTATGGGATTTAACAAAGTAGTTGAAGACCATCCCACTTTTAACGATGCCCTTTTGTTGTAAAATTGAGCCAATTTTATTGTTAGACGCCCCCATCGGAATGTCTACTTGTACCACCTGTTGACTCTTTGGATTGAGTGGTTTAAGGGCTGACTGGAAGTAATTGTAAAAGCCAATCCCAGTCACGACCAACAACACCACCAAAATTGAAACAACCCCCGCAATGATTTTTTGACCAATTGAGAGCTTCTTTTTTGATGAGTTGGGTGTGGATTGCTTATCGTTATCCAAAGTAGTTCCTCCGTTCCATATTTCAATATCTGCACCATTATACAAGATTTTAATTGGTAATGCAGTAAGAATTCAGCAACTTAAGAATTTCGATAAGTGTACAGCCATACCAAGTTGAATTGTTTTCACACAAAAATCCGGAAATCAATCAGATATCCGGATTCGTGGATTAAGACTTGGTTGTGATTAGCGAATTTCTGCGCCAAGTTCCTTCACAAGTGTTGCCTGAACCTTTTCAAACGCTTGGTTAACTTCATCATCGGTTAACGTGTCTTGCGGGTTCTGGTAAGTTAAGGTATAGGCGAGCGATTGTTTGCCATTCGGAACGTTCTTACCTGCATAAACGTCAAACAAGTGAACTGACTTCAGGTAAGCACCACCCCGCTTGTTGATTTGAGCCAAAATTTCAGCATTCGTAACGGTTTTATCAACCAGTAAAGCGACGTCACGAGTCACTGCCGGATACTTAGAAATCGCCTGATATTGATTCATTTCCTTCGGCATTTCAAGTAAAGCATCTAAGTTCAACTCAAAAACATAAGTTTCGTTGATCTTATAACTTTCAGCGGTCAATGGGTGAATCTGGCCGATGAAGCCAACGTTGTGACCGTGGATCAAAATGTCAGCCGTACGACCTGGGTGCATTTCTGGATACCGGTCAGTTGCAACGAATTCAACGTCACCTTTAATTGCAAGGTTGGTCAAATACTGTTCAACGATGCCCTTTAATTGGTAGAAATCAACGGCGTTAGCCTTGGCGTTTCGTAATGGGTCAACGACTAATTGACCACTCACAGCACCAGCGATGTGTTCGACTTCACTCGGGCGAACTTGATCGGCACTATCCTTATAGAAGACCCGACCTTGTTCATAGAGGGCAACATCTTTGACATGACGCGCGTTGTTATAGGCAATATCATCGAGCAAACCACTGATCAAGTTCATCCGCAGTGTGGTATGATCAGCCGTCATTGGCCAACTGAGTTCAGTTTCATGACTATCACGCATCATGAAATGGCCAGCTTTATCAGCCGTTGTAAGCGAGTATGAGATGGCCTGATTTAAGCCCAATGCTTCTAATAATTGACGAGAAGACCGAATCAAGACCTGCTTTTCTGTCAGCTTACCAAGGGTGGTTGGACCACTTGGTAACGTGGCTGGAATTTCATCATAGCCGTAGATTCTGGCAACTTCTTCGAGCAAGTCGGCTGGAATGTGAATATCCCAACGGCGTGGTGGCACCGTAACCTTAAAGGTTTCATCAGATAGTGATACACCAAACCCAAGTTGCTTGAAAATCTGAGTAACTTGATCGGCAGTTAGCGTTGTGCCCAAAACATGGTTGATTCTGGTCAACGTAATGTCGATCACTTCATCTTTAACATCATAGCTGGCACCAGTTTCAATGCCAGACAAGACTTCACCATTTGCTAATTCGTGCATCATTTGAGCTGCAGCGTCCAAGGCTTCTTCAACACCGCCGCGGTTCACACCACGTTCAAAATGTTGTGCGGCGCTGGTATGCAAATTATGACGTTGCGCTGTTTTCCGAATCAAAGTTGGTGTGAAGACGGCTGATTCAATGGCAACAGTTGTCGTTTGATCATCGATTTCGGAGTTTAGTCCTCCCATGACACCGGCCAAAGCGATTGGCTTTTGGCTATCAGCAATCACGATATCGTGAGGATCTAGTTCTCGTTCTTCTTCATCCAAAGTGGTTAAGGTTTCGCCGGCCTTTGCATAACGAGCTGTGACCACGTTACCGTCAAACTTGTTGTAATCAAAAGCATGCAACGGTTGCCCGTACTTAATCAAAATGTAGTTTGTGACATCGACCACATTATTGATGGGCCGAACCCCCGCATTCCACAGCTTGATTTGTAACCAAAGTGGACTGGCTTGAATCTTAACGTTTTCAACAATGCGCATCTTATAAATTGGTGCTACTTGATCATCAACGTCTAATTGAACTTTATCGCTGGTAGCAGTGTCAATTTCTTCAACACTTGGGTGATTTAAGTTTGGTGTTTGGTTGTAAATGGCACCAAGATCGTTGGCAACACCGTAGACACTCAGCATATCACCACGGTTAGGTGTCACATCGACATCAATCAAGTAATCGTCCATACCAATGTATGAGTAGACCGGTGCACCAATTTCTGCGTCTTCAGGCAAGAAGTAAATGCCTTCTGACCATTCCTTTGGCACGACATCCTTTTCAAACCCAATTTCGTCCAGTGCACAAATCATGCCGTTTGAAACGACACCACGCATTTTAGAACGCTTAATCTTAACGTTATTTGCGATGCGTGATCCAGGTAGAGCCACAATCACTTTTTTGCCCGTTTCAACGTTTGGTGCACCACAGACAATTTGCGATAATTCATCCTCGCCAATATCAACTTGGCAAACGTTTAGGTGATCTGAATCGGGATGTGGCGCCATTGACATAATTTTACCAACCACGATTTTTTTCAAGCCGGCACTTGGTTGAACGACTTCATCAACTTCAACGGAAGAACGTTCAATCTTTTCTGCCAAGTCTTGGGGTGCAACTTTAAGGTCTAAATACTCATTTAACCAACTGTAAGAGATTTTCATTTCGGCTAATTATCCTTTCTTTGAAAATTGGGTCAAGAAACGAACATCATTCAAGTAGAAATTCCGAATGTCGTCCACCCCGTATTTCAGCATTGCGAATCGATCAGGACCTAAGCCAAAGGCAAAGCCACCGTAGACTTCTGGGTCAACACCAGCTATCTTTAACACGTTTGGGTGCACCATACCGGCACCAAGTACTTCGATCCAGCCAGTATACTTACATACCGCACAACCCTTGCCACCACAGTTGAAGCAAGTAATATCAGCTTCGACAGATGGTTCCGTAAATGGGAAATAACTTGGACGCAGACGAATATCAAAACGGTCACCAAATAACTCGTGAGCAACTAATTGTAAAGTGCCCTTTAGGTCAGCCATGGTGATGTGCTTATCGATCACAATTCCTTCCACTTGGTGGAACTGATGTGAGTGAGTTGGATCATCGGTATCACGACGATAAACAACGCCTGGTGAGATCATCTTAAGTGGCCCTTGACTAAAGTCGTGTTTTTCAAGCGTCCGGGCTTGCATTGGTGAAGTCTGTGTCCGCATCAAAATCTCTTTTGTGATGTAAAAAGTATCTTGCATATCACGGGCTGGATGATCCTTTGGCAAGTTCATCATTTCGAAGTTATACTTGTCTTCTTCGACTTCAGGACCAGACAAAACTTGGTAACCCATGCCGATGAAAAGGTCTTCGATTTGATCAACAATTTGTTGAATAACGTGTGGTTGACCTTGTGCTACCGGTTTGCCAGGTAGCGTCACGTCAATTTTTTCTTCCTGTAGTCGCTTGTTTAAGACTGCTTGCTTGAGTTCATCACGCTTAGCTTCGATTGCCGATTGCAATTCATCTCTGACGTGGTTGGCAAACTGGCCAAATTGTGGCCGTTCTTCCGCAGGTAAATCTTTCATCCCACGTAAAGCCTGCGTGATTGGACCTTTTTTACCAAGTAGTTCAACCCGCAAGGCATCTAGGCCCTTTAAGTCGCCTACTTCTTTAATACTTTCTCGTCGTTCTTGACGAATTTTTTCTAATTGATCCTTTAGTGTCATAACTGACCTCCTTAATCAAATAAAAAAGCCCCGTCCCCATAAAAGGGACGAAGCTTTCGCGGTACCACCCTTGTTTACTTTATTAAAAGTACACTTGGTAATTGTTTAACGGTCATTAACCGGAAGACCATTTGTTAGCAACTAACGCCCGATCTCTGCTCAAAAAGTGAATTCAAACTAAGTAACCCGAACACTTCCACTAAATGTGCTCGTCTCTGAGATTACGACCGCTCTACTACTCTTTTATCATTGCATTTATAATTTGCACAATCACTAGTTTACAGCGGTTGGTGGCATTGGTCAACCTCAGAAGTGTTTTCTGGTTGACACCATTTCTCTGACCAGCTGTGCACTGAACACATCACATCAGCTAAATCTTGCCCTTTTTCAGTTAAGGCGTACTCAATTAATGAGGAATTACTGTAAGTTCGACGCATAACAATTCCCTCAGTTTCAAGTTCCTTAAGCCGTTCGACCAGTACTCGATCCGAACACTTGGTGACTTTACTAGCAATGTCTTTAAAACGTTGTGGTCCTAAGTTCAGTAAAACGTCAATGATCAAACCATTCCACTTTTTACCTAAAATCGAGAACGTCCATTCAAATTTAGGACAGAGTTCAAATTGAGCTGCATCGATTGTCTTATCAACAACTTGATCCATTCTGACACCCCCTAACGACTTGATTACTTATCTAATAAATTTAATACTCGACTTAAGTGTTGCTTACGCCAAACGGTAAATCGTTTTTCCAATGGTGAGAAAAATTCGGTCACGGCTTCTTTATCATCAACCAAACTAACAATCACACTCTCGCGATACTTGGGTAGTGCTGCAGTAGCACCCCACATGTGTTTTAAGATGATGTCTTTTTCCATCGGTGTAAGCTCCGTCAGCTTCTCAGCATTGCGAAGCGCGACACGTGGGTGAATAAATGCGTGTGACCCTAAGTTAAACTTAGTTGTCCGCCAGTCGTAATAGAACAAATCATGAAGCAAGCCAGCGCGTGCTGTCACACGAACGTTTAGATGATGTTTTTTGGCAATGAGATAACTGTCATAAGAAACCGAAATTGAATGATCTAATCGGTTTGAGTGGTGATGTTGGGTATAGTTCGCCAGTTTTTGAACCTCTGGCTTGGCCAACAAATCACTGACTAAGGCAACGTACTCTGAATCTTGACGCCAATCATTTCGTGTCATACAACGCTTCCTTTACTTTAAGTAAGTTCATTTTAGTAACTATACTCAACATACCACAAGAATGCAAGAAAAACACCCTTTTAATCTTAAAAGTTACCTTAAGTTAGCGTTTAACTGAAACATCAATACACCAGCTGCCACTGCTACGTTTAAGGACTCGGCATTCCCCTTAATTGGAATGTAGAGATTTTGAGTGGTGGCGGCCATCAACTCAGCTGACATGCCTTGGCCTTCGTTACCCATGATCAATCCTAAATCAGCGGTTGGCTCAACAGCACTATAATCTTGTGCGTGTTCATCTAGTGCAGACCCGTAAACCGCGATACCTCGTTGCTTTAAGTCCGTGACCCATTCTGACAAATCACCTTCAGTGAGCTGAATATGAAATTGACTACCTTGCATCGCGCGGATAACCTTCGGCGTGTATCGACTTGAAGTACCTTGACCAAACACAACTCCTGTAAAACCAGCCGCATCTGCTGTTCGAACCATGGTACCAATATTACCGGGATCTTGAATTCGATCCAGTAACAACCAGCCGCCAGTCGCCTCAGTCGCGTTAACGTGCTGTTGCGCTAAAATTTCAACCACCGCAAAAATGCCTTGTGGCGTCACCGTATCTGACAATTTTTTGGCGATGTCGTCATTAATCTCAAACACCTCGACGTTAGCCGGTAATTGGGCCTGATGTTGTGCTAATTGAGCAGGTGTTGCAGCAATTTGAACAATTGGTTGGCCGGCAGTTATTGCGTCACCGACGATGTGCCAACCTTCAACAAGATATTGATGGTATTTTTGATGTCCTTTTTTAGTGGTTAAATGTTGCCATTTTTTTACCTTTGCGTTTTGAGTAGATGATATCTTTTCAATCATGTGCTGCCTCTTCTTTCCGATTTTTGTTACCATGGTACATAATATCACGATAAGGAGTGATTTTGATGGAATCCGTCATTATTTCGGTTCAAGGACACGTTCAAGGTGTTGGGTTTAGATGGACAACTTTAAGACTAGCGCGTCAATTACACATCGTCGGTTGGGTCAAAAACGAAGCCGATGGTTCCGTAACGATTCGCGCCCAAGCCCCACAAGCGCAACTAGATGAATTCTTGCAGGCAATTAAAGCATCCCCTAGTCCATACGCCACCGTTTCAAACGTCACCATTTCAAAAGAACCAGAGGCCAACTTCAAAAAATTTCAGATTACCGATTGAAAACCCCCGCCATATCAAGTAGTATTTATCCTGTTGTTATCTTTAAAAGAATTGTTACTATAATATGTAGACGATTTTAGAAGGGAATTGAATAAAGCGTAATGAAATCCAAGAAACCGATTCAATTGGGCCTAGCACTCAGCGCCCTGTTACTACTTTTAAGTGGGTGTGTCCAACGAACTAAGAGTGGCAAACCGTACGGCCTTGTCTATGACTATTTGGCTGTTCCCGGCCAACACGTTATGGAATGGCTAGCTAATTTATTAGGGCATTCATATGGTTGGGCAATTATTGTGGTCACCGTGGTCGTGCGGATGGTCTTGCTGCCAGTGATGGTCAAGCAACTACGTAACTCAACGGTCCAACAAGAAAAAATGGCGGCTATTAAGCCTCATTTAACTGAAATCCAAAAACGGCAAAAAGCGGCGACTACTCAGGAAGAACAAGCTGCTGCCGGTCAGCAAATGATGCAATTATACCGTGAGAATGGTATTAGTATGACTGGCGGGATTGGTTGTTTACCATTACTGATTCAAATGCCAATCTTTGCTGCCCTCTATGCCGCCATTCAATACTCACCAGAATTGGCCTCATCTTCATTCATGGGCATTCCGCTTGGTAAGTCATCAATCTTACTGGCAATCTTGTCGTTCTTGTCTTACTTACTCCAAGGCTACCTATCAATGATTGGTATGCCAGCCGAACAACGTAAGCAAATGCGGATCACAATGGTCATTAGCCCGGTCATGATCTTATTCTTCACGATCTCGACACCTGCTGGGCTTGGGCTTTACTTCTTTATCGGTGGTATTTTTGCATGTATCCAAACACTGATTATTAACATGTATCGTCCACGAATTCGTCGCGAAATTGAGGCCGAAATGAAAAAGAACCCACCCAAGATTCCAGCTGCACCTAAACCAGTCGCAGCCACTGTGACACCTGCTGACACGCCAGCAACTGATCAACCAAGTTCAAACCATAACCGGAATCGAAATGCTGGTAAACAAAGACACCATTAATCGATTTTCTATCGAATATATTAAAAGGCGACTCACTTGAATGTGAGACGCCTTTTTTGAATTGAAAAGATATCATTACCTTGCGATACTCTGGGGTGTGATCAAGTTTTTAAAAATCCCCACAACGTATGCGATACCTGCGCCCCATGGTAACCAGGTCACTAATGGTTTACCAATCGTGTCAACCAGTGAGGCAGAAGTGGATAAGTTGCCTGTATTGGCATTTTGATAGAGCGCAAGCCCTAACAGAATAGTCAAAATTGCAACACCTAATCCCCAGCGTTTGAAACGTTGGCCACCACGCGGATGCCCAATCAGACCCTTTAAAAAGCCACCGAGAACCATCGCAACCGCGATACCTAAACCGCCTAAGCAGATAATATACACGTTGGCAGTCATCCCAAGGCCACTTCGGTTAAAAATTGACTGAGTGGTTGTCCCAATCACCTGTTTAGCCACAAGATAACCAATCAGGCTTGGAATCAGGATGACACTACCAATCTTAAACTCGCTGTTAGAAAATATTCGACGACTTCGATGCTGCTTAGGTGTTGGGATTGGCTGTCCTGCTGGATGCGCTTCTGATTGGAAGTTAGCGGGTTGCCTCTCTTCTTGAGGTCCGACTAGTGGTGTCCTTGACGGTTGCGCTATCGGACCGTGGCCGAAAAAAGCCGTTCGGCCGGTTAACAGTGGAAATAGATAACTGGTAATCAAGAATAAGACCAAAATCGCCCAGCGCCAATTGCTAAAAATTAACGAAACGAGATACACCGCTAAAAGAACGATGGTATTATTCAAGATGAATTGCCAAACCTGTTTGAGATGGGCTAAATTGGGTATTAAACGATGTTGCCAGCTATCGCTTAACCGTTGTTGCCGACTTTGAGTACGACCGGGTTGGCTATCTTGATTCTCGCGCTGTTGATCTCGGGAAGTAAAATCACCCAGGGTATCGGTCATTGACTGTGTTAAATCTACCCCACAGTCTGGGCAAAATGTTACATTATTTGGAATTGTATGGCCACAGTTTGGGCAAATCATACTGTCCATGTTTGTCACTCCGATCTACGAATAGGTCTATGAAACTGATACTACTATACGCACTAAATCGATTCTGTGCTGTGATTCTAGTGAAAATTAAGAGAATTGTTAATAAAATAAAGAATTAAGTAATAAAAAAACCCGTCAAACGTGATTGGCCACAGTTTGGCGAGCTTTTTGAATCGATTGCATTATTCCAGTGGTTTATCATCATCATGGGTTGACTCAGTCGGTGTTGCTGACGGGTCATCCGTAGCACGATACACACCCGGAATACTGGTTGATGATGAAGTTGGGTTTGCACCTAAGTTGGTGGATAAAGGCTCGGTGACAGTGCGTTCTTCCTCGTCTTCTTCTTTGGCATGATCAAGTTGGATCTTGAGCGCCTCTGAAATCAATGGCAGTTCAATTTGGAAAATCGAACCATGCCCAAGTGCACTTTCGATGCCAATCTTACCGTGGTAGGCTTCTACTAACCGCTTAGCGATGGAAAGGCCCAGGCCGTTGCCACCTTTGTTGCGGCTACGTGCCTTATCCACTCGATAGAAGCGGTTAAAGACCCGGTCCATGTTTTCTTGTGAAATCCCTTCACCAAAATCTTGGACAGCAATTTGAGCAACATGCCCGCTAGATGACAGCGAGAGGTGAATTTCCTTACGCTTCACGGAGTACTTGACGGCGTTGTCCAGCAAAATAATCAAAACTTGTTCCAGATGATTACGGTAAATCTGTGAGTAAGCATGACCACGGACATCGTCATCCAAAATGAACGTAAAATCAGGATGGATCATTTTGAAGTCATTAAAGACTTGATTGACCACTTCTTTTACATCGGACGTTTCGTGATTCATTGTGATTTCAATTTGTTCAGCACGGGTCAAATCCAGCATTTCAGTGACCAAGCTTTGCATGCGCTTGGTTTCTTGCATTGCAGCTGTCAGAGATTCGTCGAGAACCTCTGGATCATCTTTGCCCCATCGTTGTAACAGTTCGATGTGGCCTTGAATTACTGCAACCGGCGTTCTCAATTCGTGAGAAACGTCGCCAACGAATTGCTGTTGTTGATCAATATAGCGCTGCATCTGATCAAGCATATCGTTAAATAGTTCACTTAAATCAGAAAGTTCATCATTGCGCCTTGTGACAGTCACCCGTTCATCCGATTGTGGGTCTTCACGGACAGCTCGCATGGTTTGATTAAGACCAATGATGGGCTTCAATAGGATATCTGCCAGCACGTAACTAAAGATTGATGCCACAAACATGGCCGAAATGACCAGCACAATCAAGATCAAAATGAACCGATTAAGCGCTGACTTATATTCAGACATGGAATTTGTAACTTGCACGTAACCTAATAGTTTGTGACTTTGGCCTGCATAGATTGGCGCTTGTCCCACTAGGCCGTCGAACGAGTTGGTTGACATCACGCGAACTTCACGCTTGTTTTTAAGATGTTTAGCGTCTAATTGATTTTTACGCGATTTGAAAACAATTTCTTTTTTGGCATTGTACACGGTGACACCAGTGCTGTCCCGTGAAAGATCAGTAATCAGTGAATTTTGATAAATATTAGCGTTATCCGATATTGAACCACTTGGTTGGCTAAGTGACGGTTGCAACGCATCACTAACCGAATCGCTATTGAAATGGCCTTGTAGATTATCAACGCGGCTGATTACAGTGTCAACTGTATTATTCACGTGGGTGCGTTCTTGTTGCAAAAGCACCCCTGACATGCCTTTAAATAGTAAAATTGAAAATGCTAAGAAGATAAGAAAAACGCCGACTGCACTGCCCAGCGCCCACTTCCACTTGACCGACAAGCGGTGTCGTTTTTTGACGGTTGTGTCATTAATCGTTGTTTCACTCATGAACGCATCACGTACCCAGTTCCACGTACAGTTTGGATGTAGCTCTTTTCACCTGGGCGATCAATCTTATTACGTAAGTAACGCACGTAAACATCAACCACGTTGGTTTCGACTTCTGATTCGTAACCCCAGACCTTGTTTAAAAGGACGTCACGGGCCAAAACAACATTCACGTTTTCCATTAAAGTTAATAGAAGTTCATACTCGCGCTTAGTTAAGTTGATGACTTCGTCACCGCGACGCACAACTCGGTTTTCCTTTTCAATCGTCAGGTCTTTATAGGTCACTGTGGTCTGCTTAAAGTCTTTTTGTTCGCTTTCAATGTGAATCCGACGTAGCAACGCCCGAACCCGTGCCAGTAATTCTTCAATGGCAAATGGCTTAACGATATAATCATCGGCACCATGATCGAAGCCGGAAACACGGTCAATCACTGAATCACGAGCGGTCATCATAATAATTGGGGTGCTCTTAACTTCGCGAATCCGACGAGCAACATCGATCCCATTTAATTCGGGTAACATTAAGTCAAGCAGAATAACATCAAAATCATTTGCCAAAGCGGCCTCGAGACCAGTTCGACCATTAAATTGCACTTCGGTTTCGTAACCTTCGTGTTTTAGTTCTAGCTCGACGAAACGAGCTAAGTTTTTTTCATCTTCAATAATTAAAATTCGACTCATCTTTAACGAACTCCTCTTATTCTTTTTTTGTATAAAACAGTTTGTATGACTTCTGACACACTGCCTTACAGTGTACCATATAATCAGCATTATTACGCTTCTAATCATACTATATCTCGACAAAATTAGCGAACAAGTAACCAAAAATATTCAATTTATTTGTGAAATTGAAGTTAATATTTCAAAATTTGATTAAAGGTGGCAAGAAATTGATTAGAATTGGAAAGTAACCGTTTTCTAAAAGTTAAAAGTTTTTGAAAATTAATATGATTGCTCAAAATATCACTTGTATTTTTAGTAAACCTGTGGTTAAATGACATTGTGAAATCATAAACGAAAGAGGTTATTTAATTATGAAAGCAGCAGTTGTTCGAGATTCAGTAGATGGTTATGTCGATATTAAAGATGTTACTCTCCGTCCAATTCGTCACGGTGAAGCATTGGTAGACGTGGAGTATTGTGGTTTATGTCACACTGATTTACACGTTGCTGCAGGTGACTTTGGTAAATTCCCTGGCCGGATCATTGGTCACGAAGGTGTCGGAATTGTTTCACAAGTTGCTGATGACGTTGAAAACCTTAAAGTCGGCGATCGTGTTTCCATTGCATGGTTCTTCAAAGGCTGTGGCCATTGTGAATATTGCTTAACTGGTCGTGAGACGCTTTGCCGAAACGTGCAAAACTCTGGTTTCACTGTTGACGGTGCCATGGCCCAACAAGTTATCGTGGATGCTAACTACGCGGTTAAGGTGCCAGAAGGTTTGGACCCAGTTGAAGCCACTAGTTTAACTTGTGCCGGTGTTACGATGTACAAGGCGTTAAAAGTTGGTGAAACTAAGCCTGGTCAATGGGTTGAAGTTGTTGGTGCTGGTGGTCTTGGTAACTTGGCCATTCAATATGCTAAGCACGTCTTTGGCGCCCACGTCGTCGCTGTTGATGGTAACGAAGATAAGCTTAAAGCCGCTAAGGAAAACGGTGCTGACATCTTAATTAACCGCCACACACAAGACGTTGCCGAAGAAATTCAAAAACAAGTCGGTGGTGTTAACAATGCCCAAGTTACCGCCGTTAATAAAGCTGCCTTTACGCAATCTGTCAACGCCCTTCGTCCAGATGGTCGCTTGGTTGCCGTTGCGCTACCACAAGGTAACATGGAATTAAACATTGCTAAAACTGTTCTGGATGGGATTCAAGTTGCTGGTTCATTGGTTGGGACTCGTCAAGACCTTGCTGAAACCTTCCAATTTGGTGCAGAAGGCTTAGTCCACCCAATCGTTCAAACTCGTCGTTTAAGTGAAATCAACGATATTATTGACGAAATGAAGGAAGGTAAAATCGTCGGCCGGATGGTTGTTGACTTTACTAAAGAAACCCTTTAATCTCAACACTGATTTAAAAGTTTAACTCATTTAATCAAGATGAGTCCCGCAGAGGTTATCCCCCGTGGGACTTTTTTGGTTCAGACAATTTCAATCGATCCGGCAGAGGCAGTGAGCCTACCTTGATCATTTTGGTGACACACCAGGTAAACCACTTGTACCTTCAATCGATTGTCGCCGGACCTAAAAAGTGCACAAAAAAAGAAGTAATCAGAGACCGCGGTTCTCTTGATTACTTCTTTTAAATTGAATTAGTTGTTAGTCTTAACAACCTGACGGCCATCGTAGAAGCCGCAATTTGGGCAAACAACGTGTGATTGACGTAATTCACCACAGTTTGGGCAAGCACTTAAATTAGGTACTTGCAACTTAATGTTTCCTCGACGCATACGCTTCTTCGTCTTAGACGTTTTACGTGCTGGAACTGCCAAGGTAAACACCTCCTTTAAAATAAATTATCCACTAGTGAAATATTTAAAAGTCCTACGAATCGCCCTTCTCTGAGGATTGGTCAAAGAAGTTCGCTAACTTCGCAAGACGTGGATCAACTGATTTAGAATCTGACGACTCGTCTGAACCTTCTAATGATACCGACCATCCCTTACCTTCTGGTAACGGTTGATCAGCCCGTTCAGCTTTCGTCAAAACTTGCATCGGAATTTGCAACAGCAAATTGTCAGCAACTGCTTTATCAACATCAATCGTATCATCTTCAACGACGAGAACTACATCCGTCTTCTCATAACGGTTCAATGCTGCCTGAGTGGCAACGTAAAACTCGTTAATATCAAAGTTAGTTGGCAATTCAACGGGCGCTAATGACCGAGTGGAAGGTACCGTGAGCGTTGCAGTGATGTGCGCGTAAAGTAATGCATCACCATTCTGATCAACACTAGCCATACCTTTGATGTGAACTGGGGTTACGTCAAGAACTTCATCAGGATAACGTTCCTTCAAAGCTTCTGCGAGCTCAAGGGTGTCATCGAATTTGAGTGGTTCGTGCCGATAGTCTTTTTGAAGCTCGGTTAACGACAATTTCAATTCAATATCCTCCTAACGCAACTTTATTATTATAACGATGCTGTTATGGCTTGTCAAGGGAATTTACATGACAGCTTGCAATCCATTTATTGACGGGGTGTTTTTGGTGCCGACCAGATGACAGGATGTCGAAGTTGGTCTTGCTCTTCACCGGAAATCATTTGGCGTAAACTGCCCGCTTGATAATCCATTTCGTATGGACCAGTTATCCAATCTTGCGAAACCCGCGTAATCAATGGTACGGTGGCCGTTTTCTTGATTTGGGATAAATGCTCGCGTCCCTTATCATTAAAGCCCAATACACGGCCGTATCGAACGCTGGCAGGTTGTCTTAATTGATCAACCTGTAAAAGAATGTAAACACAAAGACGCTGCAACCTGGTATAGGTAAAACGCTTCGTTTTGGCATACTTTAGAAAGCTGTCAAAATCAGTCGCAATTTTCGCTGCTTCTTTTAATCTATATTCAATGCCCTCGCTCATTTGGTAAATGGTTTGAAGTTGTGAGATTGGTTGAGTCAACAACTGATACTTCAAAAATGGCCAGTATTGAGACCAGTTCACCAGCTGCGCTTGCTTTAACGTATGATAAGTGGCCTCGGGCACAACTCGGTGGACAGTAGTCCAATCTTGATGATTTAAGGCTTCACGAATACTAGCGCCACTTGCTACACTGCCTGACGCCACTTGCAATGATTGGTGCGAACTGCCCTTTCGTTGAATGGGCATCATACGCATTGGTTGACCAAGTGCGTTATTGGCCGTCACGTAACTAAAACCCAAAATATCATTTGAAGATCGTAAATTGATACCTGTTTGGGCCTGCAAATAATCATTGAATAACGTCGGGTAAGTTTCGTCAAACTGCTTAAAATGGGCTTTTTCATGGGTTGGTTGATTTGCTGCTAAGCGTTCAAAATCTAGTTCTGGATGCTCAGCACCAAAAGCGACGGTCGTTGCGCCTAATTGATGAAGTAGCTCAATGGCGCCCTGAGCAAAAAGATGCGCCGGTTGTACGGCAAACAAGAACGGCAATTCTACCACTAGATCAACACCCTCAGCTAGCGCCAAGTTAGTTCGTTGCCACTTATCCAGTATACTGGGTTCACCGCGCTGAACCCAGTTACCGCTCATCACAACTACGGTGAGTTCGGCACCAGCCTGCTGTTTGGCAGCTTGAAGTTGATAACGATGCCCATTATGGAAAGGATTATACTCGGCAACGATACCCAAAACATTCGACATGCGATCCGCTCCTTAAAGTGAACATACGAAGAACCAACGGGTGGTTTTAGAATCTGGTTGAGCTTGCCCAAAGTCAGCCGTCACATTGACGGTTTTAAAACCCGCCTTTGCCAATAATGAGTTGTACGTTGATAACTCATAGGTCCGTTCGTGGTGTAACTCTGCCACTTCGTCGTATGCCGCTTTGCGATCATTGTAGATGAAGAAAGTTAAGTCATGCACAACCGAATGTGGCCACTCATCTGATTCGCTTGACCACAAAAATGCGCGATCTTCATCGCGATAATTGTACATATAGCCTGGATAGACTGTATCAGTTTGGTAAGGCGTGATCACATCAAACAGGAACTGCCCCTGATTGGATAAGTGCTCGGCCACTTGCTTAAAAGTTTGAAGCAAGGCCGCTTCATCGGGTAAATAACACAGTGAATCAGCAAAACAAGTCACAGTCTGGTATTGACCGAGTTCACTTAAATCCAGCATATTGCCCTGGATCAAGGGTAAGGCCACATCTGCTTCTCGTGCGTGCTGATCTGCTAAACTTAACATCTCTTCTGATAGATCAAACCCTGTAACGTCATACCCCGCTTGCTTGAGTAAAATCGCTAATTGCCCTGCACCGCAGGCGAGCTCTAACAAGGGCGCGTTGTGGTCGTCAACATTGCGTTCAACGAAATCTCGCCATTCTTGATAGAGTTCTGCATCAAACAGCTCATCATATAGTTTGGCAAACGTCTGGTAAATCATGCCTCAACCCAGTCGCCGAGGTTAACCAGTGGTGCATCTGACCACAGTTTTTCAAGATTGTAATGGCTCCGTTCTTCCTTTTGGAAAACGTGAACCATAACGTCACCTAGATCAATTAAAACCCAACGTGCAGCGTCACGGCCTTCAATTCGTTTGACGGTGATCCCCGCCTTTTCAACGGCTTCTTGAATATTATCGGTAATGGCTTGAACTTGTCGGCCAGAAGTAGCGTCGGTAATCACGAAATAATCCGTAATTAAACTGACATTTTGCATGTCTAAGGCAACTGTATCTTCTGCGCGCTTGTCTGAAGCAGCTTTGACTACAATTTCTAACATTTCTTTACTTGTCATTTAATCACTCCATTTTTGTTAAGTTGACTGTCAGGTACCCATGCATTATAGGTTTCAATGGTTTTGGGATAAATTCGTTGGTTATTAGCTAATAAATAAGCTAGTGTGTGCTGTGTTTGATATGCTACAGCTAAGCTGAGATCTTGTTTCGTTAATAGCCGCGCTTGGGCAACACCGTCAAAATCACGGGCGGGTTCGATATAATCGGCCATATAGATAATTTGTGCCAACGTCGTCATATAACGATTCCCCGTCGTATGATAACGAACAGCGTCTAGAATCTCTTCATCGTAAATTTTCAGCTCAGCCTTGATCAGCTCTGCCCCAACCACACCATGCCAAATGGCGTTGTTCCAGTTCAAAAGGTCTGCATCCAATTGATACTTTTGAATAGCAGCCTTAAAATCATCGTCTGGGCGCTGCTTGGCATAATCATGAACTAAACCAGCGATTGACGCTTTTTCAACGTCAACACCATATTGGCGAGCTAAAGTAATCGCCGTTTGTTCAACACGTTTCACGTGTTCAAATCGGCTCGGCTTAAGTTGCTGCTCAAGTTTTTCTAACAACTGGTCTCGGCTTAAAGTCGTATAACGACCTGAATAAGTTATGACTTCACTCACGGTATAATTGATGCTCCTTAATATACTTCGCAACGCCGTCGGTAACGAAGTACTTGATTGACTGTCCCTGCTTGATTTTACTGCGAATCATCGTGGAACTGATATCAATTCGCGGTATATCCACCCACAAAACGGGGTATTTAGATGTAACTGGGTAATCGTCTCGTCGAACGCCCACAAATTGAACGAGTTTGACGAGATCATCAATCCGGTGCCATTTTGGTAAATAAGCCACCATGTCGCCACCGATGATAAAATAATAGTCATTTTCTGGGTGCTTTTGTTTGAGCGACAGCATCGTATCATACGTATAACTAATACCGCCCCGTTGAACTTCAGCTAGTTCCAAGCCAAAGTTAGGATTACCAGCAATGGTAGCTGAAACCATCTTGACTCTGTCATTGGCATCAATCGCAAACTTACGATCAACATGAGGTGGATTAGCATCAGGCATAAACAATACCCGATCTAACCCTAATTGTGCCATAACTTGATCAGCCATGATCAGATGACCTAAGTGTGGTGGGTTAAAGGTACCACCCAATATCCCAATGCGTTTTTTGTGGACGCTCGCAGCTAACTGTTCAATAACCTTGGTGGCGGTTCGTTCAACTACCTTGACCATTGTGATTACCCCTTACTAAATTATGCTAAAGTTTGAACCCGTAAAGAGACATCCTGATACTTCTCTTCACTTGCTGGTTGAAATAGGACCAAAACTCGCCCAATTGTTTGAACAACTTGAATCTTAGTGTTGTCTTCGATGTAGGCTTGAACCTGTTCAACGGTCTCGTCCGCACTTTGTTGGAGGTTAACTTTGATGAGTTCACGCTTTTGTAATGCACCGTCTAACTGCGCCAGCCAAGTTTGATTTAAACCGTTTTTCCCAACTGAAAATATTGGGTGTAAGTGATGGGCTTGGGCCCGTAAAAATCGTTTTTGTTTACCTTTTAACTTCAAAATAACGCTCCTTATATCATAGCTTTTCTAACAACAACGCCAACGCCCTCCGGCGCATAGCCTGCCACCACTGTGTCTGCAGGTACTGAAATCCAACCTAAGCCTTCAAAGACTAAGTCACTTTTTTCGGTGATTTTAAATTCATGTCTAGTTAAAGGTGGCAAGTTATTCTCAGCACTGTCTGGTGGTGTGAGTAGGTCACCGACGTGCTTGTCGTAAAATGCATCTGCGTTGACTAGCTTTGTGCGGTGTAACGGTAAGTTATTTTCGACGTACACCGTAAAGCCGTGTCGTTCACCTGAAATATAATCAAATCTGGCGACACCAGCTAGAAAAATCGTTTGCTGGTCGTTGAGTTGATATACCTTAGGCTTGATTTGTTTTTGTGGTGACACGATCTTCAAATCTTTACCAGATAAGAAGTGTGCCATTTGAGATTGATGAATGATCCCTGGTGTATCGACTAAAACGTGATCCTCATCCAAGGGAATTTCAATTCGATCTAGGGTAGTCCCTGGGAATCGCGAAGTCGTGATAACTTCTTTTTCACCGGTCTTTTGCCGGATGATTTGGTTAATCAATGTTGACTTACCGACATTGGTCACCCCGACGATGTAGACATCACGACCCTCACGATATTTATCAACCTTAGTTAAAAATTGATCAACAGAGTGATTCGTTTTAGCGGATAACAGGGAAACATCGATTGGTCGAATTCCCTGTTCGTTTGCCCGTTGTCGCAACCAGTCTTTGAGCTTCGACCGTTTTAATGAGCTTGGTAATAAATCTTCTTTATTACCAACCAGTAAAATGGGATTATCACCAACGAAGCGATGTAAGCCAGGAATGACAGAACCATTGAAGTCAAAGATGTCAACGACGTATACAATCAAGGCATTGGCGTCACGAATCTGAGTTAACAGTCTCAAGAAATCATCATCTGTTAAGCCAACCGGCACGATCTCATTATAGTGACGAAGTCGGAAACAACGTTGACAGTATAGTTCACCAGTTTCTAGCCCTTTTTCCAGAGCTGATTTTGGCGTATACCCGGGTTGCGTTTTATCAGCCATCTGGATTCTAGCGCCACAGCCGATACACAAAACTGGTTCGCCATCGACTAGTACTTCATTTTTATCAATCTCGTTCATTCATTAAATCCTTTCGAAAGTTGAGTTCAGGATGTTGATGTCGAATTGCGCGCATCACGAACTTTTCAGCAAAGCGATTAAACTTGGTGGTCCAAGCATCACTTGGCAAAATCGGTCGAACTAAGATGCTCTTAACGCCACTGCCGTTCGCAGCTGCAACATCGGTCAATAGCTGATCACCAACCATAACCGCTTCAGAAGCCTCAACCTGATATTGCTTTAGAGCTCGGCGAATACCAAGTGACAGTGGTTTGAGTGCTCTTGAAATATATGGGAGTTGTAGGGACGCAACCGCCTTTTTAATCCGCTGATGCGAATTATTCGAGACGACGACCAATCGAATGTTTTCCCTTGCTAATGCCGTCATCCACTCGCGTAATTCTTCAGTGCCGTAGGGATTATTCCAGGCAATTAAAGTGTTATCCAAATCCGTTAATACAACTCTGATGCCCAGTTGTTTAAGTTCCTTCGGGGCAATGTCGTAGGTCGCATCAATCATCCATGTTGGGGTAAATCGTGCTAACATTTACGGTCCTCCGTATCCTGTTCTGACAGTTCATTATACGAGATTTTCCAGTAATAAGCCATTAAATACCGTTAATGATTGCTATCAAAAAAGCGAGGTTGGAAATTGACCTCCAGCCTCGCTTCAAACAGTTTAAAAATTATAATGCTTTTTTAGCTTCGTCAGCCAATGCCTTGAATGCGTCGGCATCGTTAACTGCCAAGTCAGCGAGCATCTTACGGTTAACTTCGATGTTAGCTTGCTTCAAGCCAAACATCATCTTGCTGTAGCTTAAACCGTTTAAACGTGCTGCGGCGTTGATCCGAGCGATCCAAAGACGACGGAAGTTACGTTTGTTAGCCTTCCGATCACGGTAGGCGTATTGGTAACCCTTCATAACTTGGTCCTTAGCAACCTTAAACAAACGGTGCTTTGAACCACGGTAACCCTTAGCTAACTTAAGAACTTTCTTGTGACGTGCGCGTGTAACTGTTCCACCTTTTACTCGTGGCATATTGAATTCCTCCTAATACTTACGGTCATCATCGTTAAAAAACGATTAATCGTTCTGGTTTTGAACTATCCGAATTACTTTTGTAGTAATTGACGGTATGTTTTCTTAATCGTGTTTGATTCCATCATGGAAGTCCCACGTAATTGACGACGTTGCTTCTTGGTCTTACCGTGGAAACGGTGACTCGTGTAAGCATTCGCACTCTTGATACCGCCCTTGGCAGAAACTTTAAAACGCTTGGCAGCAGCGCGGTTTGTCTTCATCTTTGGCATAATCGAAAATCCTCCTCAAATACTATACAACTAGTTTTCGTTTTTTGGTGCTAGCATCAAAAACATGCTCCGTCCGTCCATCTTAGGACGTTGTTCAACGGTTGCAACTTCACTTGTTTCCTCTGCCATCCGGTTCAACACTTCGCGACCAATTTCCTTATGGGTAATGGCACGACCTTTGAATCGAATTGAGACACGAACTTTTTCGCCCTTAGCCAAGAACTTCAATGCGTTCTTCAACTTTGTGTTGAAATCGTTCGTATCAATTGATGGACTTAAGCGAACTTCCTTAACGCTAACGACCTTTTGCTTCTTACGGGCTTCACGTTGCTTCTTTTGCATCTCGAACCGGTACTTCCCGTAATCCATGATCCGGGCTACCGGTGGTTTTGCCTTTGCGGCAACCAAAACAAGATCCAAGTTAGCATCTTCAGCTAGTTGAAGCGCATCCCGCTTACTCTTAATGCCAAGCTGTTCGCCGTCTGCAGCAATCAACCGAACTTCACGAGCGCGGATTCCTTCGTTAACCATCATATCGTTTGCTATGGTCATTCACCTCCGAGTGAGTTTGAAAAAACAATCAAACGTAAGTCCTACACAAATAAATAGCGGGGAACGCAATGCGCACCCCGCTAAATAGCTAAGCCAAACTGGCTTAGTTTATTTACGTATCAGCCAGGCAGCACATACCACGAGGCGAGAAGCGGGTGCTTCTACTTACATTTATCAACCAGACTAGAATACCATGTATCCTATGGCCTGTCAACAGTCATTACTTTTAAAGCTCACGAGATAAAAGTATAGCTCAAAGTATTACATTTGTCGACCCCTATTTAGCGAACAACTTTAAAATTATCTTGTTTCAATTTAAAAGCAGCCAAAACAAAATGACCGCGTCATTCTCTTTCAAGAATGGCTCGGTCATTTACCACCGCTGGGATTTCTAAAAATCCAATTGGCAAATTTTAATTAGTTATTACTATAGTTAGCAATGTCTTTAAGAACAGCAGTTTCGAAATCAGCGGCACTCATAGATTCACTGTTTTGTTCGCCGTACTTACGAACACTAACGGCTTGATCAGCAACTTCTTGATCACCAACAACTAACGTGTATGGAATCTTGTGGGTTTGTGCATCACGGATCAAGTAGTTCATCTTTTCACCACGGTGATCAACATCGGCACGTACGCCAGCCTTCAATAATTGCTTACGTAAGCTTTCAGCGTATTCACCATGCTTGTCATCACTAACTGGGATGATGGTTACTTGCTTAGGTGCAAGCCAAGTTGGGAAGGCACCCTTGTAGATTTCAGTCAAGTAAGCGATGAAGCGTTCCATCGTACCCACGATCCCACGGTGGATCATAACTGGACGATGGTCTTGACCATCAGCACCCACGTAGCTCAAATCAAATTGATCTGGTAACATGAAGTCTAATTGAATGGTTGACATGGTTTCGTCATTACCAAGTGCGGTCTTAGTTTGAATATCCAACTTAGGACCGTAGAAGGCGGCTTCCCCTTCAGCTTCGTAATAATCTAAGCCAAGGTCGTCCATGGCACCCTTCAACATGCTTTGGCTCCGGTTCCACATTTCATCATCATCGAAGTACTTCTCAGTGTTCTTAGGGTCACGGTATGACAAACGGAACGTGTAATCGTTGATGTTAAAGTCTTTGTAAACGTCCATGATCAATTGCAAAATCTTCTTGAATTCATCTTGAACTTGTTCCAAAGCAACGAATGTGTGACCATCGTTCAAGGTCATTTCACGAACCCGTTGGAGGCCACTCAAGGCACCTGATTTTTCATAACGGTGCATCATGCCAAGTTCAGCGATCCGGAGTGGTAATTCACGGTATGAACGGATGTGGTGCTTGTAAACTTGAATATGGCTTGGGCAGTTCATTGGCCGTAATTCAAGCATTTCGCCGTCGCCCATGTCCATTGGTGGGAACATGTCGTCACGGTAGTGTTGCCAGTGACCAGAAGTCTTGTAAAGATCTAGGTTAGCCAAAACTGGTGTGTAGACGTGTTCGTAGCCATCACCTAATTCCTTGTCGATGATATAGCGTTCAATCGTCCGACGAATAGTGGCACCATTTGGCATCCAATATGGTAACCCAGCGCCAACTTTAGGATCAACGAAGAATAAATCTAAGTCGTTACCAATAACCCGGTGATCACGTTCACGGGCTTCTTGACGAGCTTGGAGATCAGCATCCAAGTCAGCTTGCTTGAAGAAGGCAGTCCCGTAAATCCGTTGTAACATTGGGTTTGATGACTTACCTTCAAAGTAAGCACCAGCGACTGATAATAAGCGGAAGAATTTAATGGCACCGGTGTTGTCAAAGCTTACGCCACTTGCAAGCACTGAAACGCCATCAATTTCGTAAAAGGCGAATTCATCAGCATCACTATCTTCAACGAGCTTAGCTTCATAAGTCGTACCAGCTAACTTCTTCAATGCGTCAGCTTTGTTCACACGAACGTGCTTAACGGCAAGTTTTTGGTTGATTAAAGCCTGAACCTTGTCTGATAATGCAGGCAAAGAATCAGCACTCACTTGGCCATCTTGTTTGTCGGTGTCGATGTAAAAGCCATCTTCATCGCCAACTTCTTCGCCAAATTGAATTTCTGGGTAGCTTTCCTTCAAAGCAACCTTAACTAACAATGCAACGGATTGACGCAAAACGTTTAACCCATCTTCGCTATCTGCCGTTACGATTTCAATTTTGCCATCATGTTTCAATGGTGCGTTCAAGTCAACTAACTTGCCGTCTAACTTACCAGCAACGGCTTTTTTTGCAAGACTGATTGCAATTGATTGCGCAACATCTTTGGCTGATGCGTTTTCATCAAATTGCTTTTGTTTACCATCTGGAAACTGTAATGAAATTTCTGCCATTCTACTCTTCTCCTTTTAATCTATCAAATGCCGAAATCCGCAACCTATAAAAAAATCCCGGTATGCACAAACTGTACATACCGGGACGTCTCTACGCGGTTCCACCCGAAATTCATCTGAATCAAAAAACGGTCCAGACCTTCATTCGGTGATAACGGAACTACCGGCGCGGTATTATCCACCGCACTTTCGAGAAAGTGGTAACTCATAGTCACTGACAAAGCACTTCCAGAATAGGTGCTTCTCTCTTGGAAAGTTCATACAAGTCATGTCTTTCAAACATTTAAATTCTTAAATTATGATTACAAACCACATTAAACCACGTCACCCAAGTTGTGTCAACCTGAACTTATTATTTTGGCCGGCGATTCTCGCCAATCATCTCGACTTCTTTTGATAAAAAGCGAATGCGTTCCATCAGCCGTTTAGCCTTTAACGGTTCCACGTCACCACGTTGCGTCTCAGCCAAATGCTCAGTCTCCAACTGTTTCATCGAAAAGTTGGAGGAAAAGAACGTGGCCAGTTCATTTTGCATTCGATATTCCAGGATAACGCCAAGAATCTCATCGCGAACCCATGCTGACATTGCATCCGCGCCAATATCGTCAATCATCAGGATGGGCGCTTTTTTTACGACATCGAGCTTTTCTGCAACTTGGTTTTTGCCAATCGCGTTTTTCATATCAACCGCAAAACTTGGAAAGTGAACAAGAGTGGACTTTACATTCATATCTGCTAATTGATTAGCAATTGCACCTAAAAGGTACGTTTTACCCACACCCATACTACCGTAGAGGTACAACCCTTGGTGGAAATGATTGCGGTCTTGCGAGTACCCCTTAATAAATTCAGTGGCTAATTTGGAAGCCTCAAGCCGGTCCTTATCCAAAATGAATTGCTCAAATGAGGCATTGCGAATTAATTTAGGCATCATAATTGCACTAACTCGACGTTTGACCGCTTGTTGCTTTAATTTGGCTTGCTGCTGAGCAGTCGGTTCGTAGGTCACTTCGATCAAGTGGTCGTTTAAGACCAGCTTGGGTTCATAACCAGGTGCAAAGGTCCGCTTTCCTTCAGCCAATTGATGACGAACGTTCACAAATTCGTATAAATTGGCCGAAGAACGATCGATCTGCTCAGCGTTGAGCTGTTCTTCATGTTCTGATAAAAATGCCGAAACAGCGGGATCACGGTATACTGCAGCCATTAGTTTTTGATAATTAGCATTCAGTTGGTGCTGATCCATATACCGTTTCATTGACTCACTAATGTTGTCCATTCGATTCACCTCCATTTCGTAGTTTCTTTAACTCGGCCATTTGCGCGTTAAATTGATCCTTTTCGGCCTGGGTTAATTCCGCCTTAGGTTTCGGCTGATAGTCCTCTTTAGCCCAGTCTGGCAGAGTTTCTTTGACATTTTTCACAGGTTGGCGACGATTGCCAGCTCGCGTTTGGCCCTTTTTGCGCTTGGTATCAGCATAACGATGAATTTCCTCAATCGCCGCTTCCGGTGTTTTCACACCCTTTTGCGCCCACATATTAGCAATCTCATCAACGCGATTTTGGTCCACGGTTGGTCGATCCAAATCAATTAAAATGTGATAGATCAGCATATTAATGACCGCAGCGGGTAAAACTTGCGCCTTAGCGAGGTTTTCAATGCGAATTCGTTCAAAATTGGTCACGAAACCGCCCTTTTGTTGATGCAAGGTCGCCAAAAAATTCATGGGTTCATAGGACTTAGCTGCATCAATGATTGCGGCCTCTTGCTCAGATACCCGTGGCCGATTGTCAGGCTTGTCCTGAGCCGTAGTCTGTTGAACTGGTTTCACGGACATTGCACCCTGTGTTTGAGCCTGATAATCTTTGGCGACTAATCGTTTAAACTGCGCTTCATCCAATTGATTGGTTGCCAAATTCGTTGCCTGCCCCAACAAGCGGGCCATGTCAGTTTCGTTGATGCCATATAACATATGCTCATTAACGATCAGTTGGCGATACTGTTGAATATCGGCTAAATTCAAGTAAGAACGCTTGGCAATCTCAACCAGCAATTCAAAATCAAAGTCATTTGCCAGTGGTTCTCCCGTGAGCCCAATTGTTGTATTGGCCGACTCGTTGAATTCTGCCTTAGTTGACTCAATAATCTGAGGCGGGTTGGCAATTAGGCGATTATCCACCGAAAAAACGTCCAAAAACGACTGACTAATCTCTTGCCAGCCGTCTCGGTTGATCTGTCGCGGCAAAAAAACCTGTTTGAGTTGGTTAAATTGGCGCTCGCCGACAACTTCTAACAACAATAAACTCAGCAGATCATCTTTAAAAAATAAGGCACCACTTACCGGTTGTTGAAGTTCATACATCAATTCTGGTAAATGATCAGGCTGGTTGAGATACGTTTTGAGCAAGCCAGCACCCTCAAGTCGCTTACGAGCAGTAATCAGATCCTGCAACCCAACATTTAGTCGCTTCAAAAGATCGGCATGTGTCAATTCTAGTTTGAAGTCTGAGCCCAACCGCACCTGACTCCAAAGTGTAGTCACCAAGCTATAGGCGGTCACACCTAAAATTGGTTGGTACAACTGATCTAGCACCTGTCGACCCGCTTCACTCAGTGGCGTGGACGCTAAAACTGCCGCTGTCGTTTGGGTAGTCAGTGGTCGTTGTGTTGCTGCCATAAAGTTGCCTCGATTCATTTAGGTTCTTTAGATTCCTTTTGTTTATCTTTTTTCATAACGTCTTTAAGTTCTTCCAAGAACACGCTCATATCCTTAAACTGACGGTAAACGCTGGCAAACCGAATGTATGAAATCTCGTCAATATCCGCCAAGCGCTTCATGACGTATTCGCCAATCAATTGACTGGACACTTCGTTTTCACCTAGTGCCCGGATTTCATTTTCAACTTCGTCAACCAAGTTGGTCATAACATCCATACCCACCGGTCGCTTTTCGGCTGAACGGATGATGCCTCGTAGCACCTTTTCGCGGTTAAATTCTTCACGCGTGCCATTTTTCTTAATGACCAGCAAAGGTGTGACCTCAATTCGTTCAAACGTCGTAAAACGAAAACCGCAATTTTCGCATTCACGGCGACGACGAATGACACGTCCCTCATCCGTTGGTCGACTGTCGACGACTCGTGAGCCGTTATGATGACAATGTGGACAGTGCATATTCTCACCTCTTTTTGATATCTCTCGTTATTGTTTAATCTTCACTCATTAATGAACTGAATCCTGCTTCATTGAGCCATTTTACCACTTGCGCTTTTGTTTTATCAACTGAACCAGCGTTATCGATCACCACATCAGCGCGGGCAATTTTGTCAGCTAGTGGCATTTGAGATGCAATTCGATTTAAAGCTTCGGATTGACTTAACTTATCACGAGTCATTAATCGCTTTAATTGAACGTCTTCGGGCACGCTCACCACCATAATCGCACTCACGCCAGCAGCACCGTGTGCCTCAAACAATGTTGGTGCATCATAGATAATCAACGGTTGGTGTTGTCGCCGGAGCCGCTTTAATTTTGCCGAGACGGCCGCTTTGATCAACGGTCCCATGATTTGATTCAACTGATCTAATTTATCATGCTGTGCAAATACTAAAGTTCCAAGTGCATGCCGGTCCAAAGTGCCATCCGGTTGAATCATTTGCCAGCCGAACGTCGATTGAATCTGCTTCAAGCCATCAGTGCCAGGTTCAACAACTTCTCTGGCCACCTTATCCGCATCAATAATCGGAATTTGATAATCCTGTAAAAGTTGGCTGACAGTGGATTTGCCTGTGGCAATCCCACCAGTCAAGCCCAGAACCATGGTTTGACTCGGCTTTGATCGTAACACTTGGCAAGCTGGACAAAAGTGCGTCCCACGTTGGGCAACTTTGATTTTTTCAATTGGCGTATCACACCTGACACAGGGCTCACCTTTACGACCATACACGTTCAAGTGATTTTGGAATTCACCAGCTTCACCAAACGCTGTCGAAAATGAGTGTACCGTAGTACCATGCCCTTCAATTGCCCGATTAATTTCTTTAATGATATTACTACGTAACTGGCGAATTTGATAATCCGGGATACTATTTGCCGGTTGCAGTGGATGAATCCGACTCATCCAAAGGGTCTCATCGACGTAAATATTACCGAGCCCCGCAATTTCATTTTGATCTAAAAGCAGCGGCTTGATTGCCTTTTTACTCTTGGCAAAAATCTGTTTCATATAGTCAAACGTTAAGGTGTCCTCGGTTGGTTCCGGCCCCATCTTTGTCAATCCGGGTACGAGTTGAGTTTCAGTTCCGGTTTCGAGTAATTGCATTCGACCAAATTTACGGGTATCGGTATACCGTAAATCACGGCCATCAGTTAAATGAAAAACCACGTGCGTGTGCTTGGTTAATGGCGTACCTGTGGGTTGCACGTCGTACTTACCTTCCATTCGAAGGTGTGACACCATGGTTAACTTGTCATTGAATCGAAACAATAGGTACTTACCGCGCCGATCGATTCGCTCAATTTTTTTACCCGCAAGCTGTTGTTGAAAGGTTGAAGACCGTGGGGATACCATTTTTTCATATAACACATCCACCGTTTTAATGGTGGCGCCCTCAACTAGTCTGGTCAACCCCTTACGGACAGTTTCAACTTCAGGTAATTCAGGCATTGTATGCCTCCCATTCCATGATTATTTTGCTTCGTACCAAGTGTTGCCATAGTGACTCTCCACTTTCAACGGAATTTCGAGTTTTACAGCAGAGTCCATCACACTTGGCACCAACTTTTCAAGCGTTGCAATCTCTTGTGCGGGTGCTTCAAAAATCAATTCATCATGAACTTGCAGCAGCATGGTTGCTTGCATGTCCTTGATAGCGTCTTCCATCTTAATCATTGCAATCTTAATAATGTCAGCCGCACTACCTTGAATCGGTGTATTCATCGCAGTTCGTTCGGCAAATGATCGCTGATTGAAGTTTCGAGCGTTAATGTCTGGCAAGTACCGGCGACGATGGGCAATCGTTTCAACGTATCCTTTTTCCTTGGCAGAGGCCACGATATCTTCCATGTATTGCTTGACACCTGGGTACTCTTCAAAGTAAGTATCGATAAAAGTTCGTGCTTGTTTTCTAGTAATTCCAATATTTTGAGAAAGACCAAAATCGCTGATCCCGTACACGATACCAAAGTTAACGGCCTTAGCTTGACGCCGCATGTTTGGTGTGACTTCCGCGTCAGGTGCTAACCGGAAAATACGGCGAGCAGTCGACGCATGAATATCTTCATTATCCTTAAAAGCAGCCTGCAAGTTTTGATCGTGCGTAATGTGTGCCAAAACGCGCAGTTCAATTTGAGAGTAATCAGATGAAAAAATCTGCCAATCCTCATGACTTGGAATAAAAGCTTGACGAATTCGTCGACCTTCTTCAGTTCTAATCGGGATGTTTTGTAAGTTAGGATCAACTGAGGATAACCGACCAGTCTGAGTCAAGGTCTGAATATAGCGGGTGTGCACTTTTTGATCAATACTGTGAACGACTTTAAGTAACCCCTCGACATAGGTCGATTGAATTTTGGCAATTTGCCGGTACTTTAAAATATTTTCAACAATTGGCGCTTCCGCAGCTAGCTTTTCAAGGACATCCACCGATGTTGAATAACCCGTTTTGGTTTTTTTCAACGGTGTCAATCCCAGTTTTTCGAACAGAATATGGCCTAATTGTTTTGGCGAGCCAATGTTAAATTCTTCGCCAGCTTCTTGAAAAATCGTTTGTTGGGTTTGTGCCAGTAACTCGGTGAACTGACTCTGCATTTCAGAGAGTCGATCAGTATCAACGGTAATACCGGCAATCTCCATGTGCGCTAACACAAACGCCATTGGTAGTTCAAGATTACGATAAAGATCACTCTGTTCATTAGTTTCGAGTTGATCAAACAGCGATGGTTTTAAAGCAGCAATGGCGATACCTTTTCTGGTGAGGTGTTCAAATAATAACTGATCATCATCTGGAATTGCCCGTTTAGCACCTTTACCATATACTTCTTCATCGGACTGAATATCATGATAGCCATGTTGAAAAGCTAAACGTCCGAGATCATTACTATTTTCGTTGGTATCTAATAAATACGAAGCGAGTAATAAATCAAAATCAACGTTATCGAGTGAAACGTTTAACCGGTTCAAGCCAACGTAAGTGCGTTTAGCATCAAAAACGTCTTTTTTGATTTTTTGACTCGACAATAATTGTTTTAAGGCCGGCGTCTGAAGTAATTCAACATCCCGAGACACGTACCAATTATCATCTTGGCCAATCACAAAGCCCACAAATGGTGACGTGTGGTAGTTTGCCTCAGGCATTTCGAGGTAAAACGACACGCTACCAGACAACTTGTTAACTTCAGCTACATTTTGATCAGTTAAGACTGTAAACGACACGGGTTTTAAGCCTAAAATGTCATCGCCGTCCGCATCGGCAGACATCTGATTTAAAAATGATTGAAAGTTCATTTGTTGGTAATACGCGACGAGTTCTTCTTGTTGATCGCCCAGATAGGTTAAGTCAGCCAGCGAGATTTCAACGGGAGCATCTCGACGGATGGTCGCCAAGTCACGAGATGAAAACGCACTGTCTTTATCTTCAACTAAATGTTCCTTCATTTTTTTAGCAGTAATTTCATCAATGTGATCATACACGCCATCAATCGTGCCATATTTTTGAATCAGATTAACCGCCGTCTTAGGACCAACACCGGTAACGCCAGGATAGTTATCTGACGTATCGCCTTGGAGACCCTTAATTTCGATAATTTGGTCTGGTCGAACACCTAGTTTTTCTTCAACGTGCGCTGGGGTATAGGTCTCAACTTCACTAACCCCTTTCTTAGAAACCGCCACTGAGGTGGTAGCTGATGTTAACTGGGTTAAATCACGGTCACCAGTAAAAATAGTGGTCGTGTAGCCAGCCTGTTCAGCTTGTTTAGCCATGGTTCCGATAATGTCATCAGCCTCAAAATTAGGTAAATCATATGATTTAATACCACGTGCTGTTAATAGTCGGCGAATCTCCGGCATTTGTTCTGAAAGCTCTGGCGGTGTTTTTGAACGGCCACCCTTATAGTCGGCATATTTTTTAGTCCGAAAAGTCACCTTACCAGCGTCAAAGGCAACCAGTGCATCCGTTGGCTTGACTTGCGCCAACATAATATCAAGCATTTTGTTAAAGCCAAAAATGGCGTTCGTATGGAGGCCATCTGCATTCGTGAAGCTGTTTAGCGAGGTATACAGCGCGAAGAAAGCACGAAAGGCCACACTGTTACCGTCAATTAATAGTAAACGTTTTGATTCTGTCATTGGATATCCTCCACTCTTGATCTCATCACTAGTTTACCAAAGTTTTGGGGAAATAAAAATCGGTTTGGGTCAACAACCCAAACCGATTTGAAAGTTTAATCTTAATCACGATTACCTGCACCGCCAAAGATCCGGAGCATGAACAAGAACAGGTTAACAAAGTCAAGGTACAACTGCATTGCGCCGATAATGGCTAATCCTGTGGTTGAAGTACTGCTACCATCACTTTGAAGGTAAATTTTCTTCATCTTTTGGCTATCTGAAGCGGTTAATGCCGTAAAGATAATCACACCAACAAATGAGAAAACGTAGGCAATGAGGCTACTGTGTAAGAAGATGTTGATGACCATGGCAACCACTAAAGCAATCAAGGCCGCCGTTGCTTGGGCACCCACTCGACTTAAGTCACGTTTGGTAATAGCACCATAAGCCGCCATTACGATGAAAACCGTTGCACTAGAAACAAAGGCAGACGCAATGGTTGTCCCCGTGTAAACAAGGGCATACATTGATAAAATGCCACCGGTCAAAAGTGCGTATACCATCAGTAATACGAAACTTAAGCTAGGCCGTTTCATGGCTTGGCTCGTGACAATAAATGGAAAAGCAAACCAGATGATCAGGGGTAAAAATGCGTAATGACCAGCAAAGAGCCCCATCAATTCAGGGGTAGTGCTAGCAAACATCGCTGCTACCGCGGATATAAGAACGGCTAAGGCCATCCACCCATACATTTTGGTCAAGAAACGGTTTAAGCCAACGTCAGCGTTAATCACTCGCCGGGGTTGTTCATCAAAATTGTTCATTGAGGTGCCTCCTTAATAGAATCCTACTTATCAAGCAATTGTATCAATTCTACTAAAAATTGCAATCAAAAATGATTCAAACAATCATTTTTAGATTATCTCTTTAACAATTCATAAGAAATTAGTTGTCTTTTAATGACAAATGGCTCAACAGATCTTCGTAGGCGCGTTCATACTTCTGAACGTCGCCAGCACCCATGAATACGACGACAGCATTGTGATAATCCAAAAGTGGTGACATGTTGTCTAACTTCAAGATTTCGCCGCCTTTATTAATCTTCTTGGCCAAATCTTCACTTGATACCTTCCCGTTGGTTTCACGAGCAGAACTGAAGATATCAGTTAAGTAAACCTTGTCGGCGTTGTTCAAAGCCTTAGCAAAATCATCCATCAGGGCAATTACACGCGTGAACGTATGTGGTTGGAAGACGGCAATCACTTCTTTATCAGGATACTTTTGACGAGCAGCATCCAACGTAGCTCGAATCTCTGATGGATGGTGCGCATAATCGTCGATAATGGTCATGTCAGCGATTTGACGTTCGGCAAAGCGGCGTTTAACACCCTTGAAGCTCAAGAGTTCGTCCTTGATGGCATCTAAGTCGACTTCTTCAAAGTAAGCCACAGCAATGACAGCCAGACTGTTTAAGACGTTGTGTTCGCCAAACAATGGCACATGATAGTTGCCTAAGAATTCATCGTGATAGTAAACATCGAATTGTGACCCCTTGGTCGTGCGTTTGATATTGCGGGCTTGAAAATCGTCCTTTTCGCTCGTGCCGTAGTAGTAAACGGGCACATCAGTCTTCAGACGACGCAGGTTTTCATCATCACCCCAGGCAAAAATACCCTTGCTGACTTGATCTGCGAAACTCTGGAAAGCACTGAACACGTCGTCAATGTCTTGGTAGTAATCAGGATGATCAAAATCAATGTTGGTCATAATGGCGTAATCAGGCTTAGTAGCCAAGAAGTGACGTCGATACTCATCTGCTTCATAAACGAAGAAACGTGCGTTAGGTGTCCCTTTGCCCGTCCCATCACCAATTAAATAACTGGTTGGGGCAATACCTGACAATACGTGTGAAAGTAAGCCAGTCGTGCTGGTCTTACCATGGGCACCGGCTACCCCAATACTGGTATAACCTTCAATTAGTTTTCCTAAAAATTCGTGATAACGATAGACCGGCAAATTCAGTTCCCGGGCTTTTTTGATTTCTGGATGATCATCAGTAAATGAGTTACCCGCAATCACTGTGAGCCCTTCATGGATGTTCTCCGCGTCAAATGGGTATACTGGAATCTTCGCCTGTTCGAGTCCACGCTGTGTGAACGTATACTGGGTAATATCTGATCCCGCTACCTTAAGCCCTTTATCATGTAAAATGAGCGCAAGTGAGCTCATTCCTGATCCTTTGATTCCAACAAAATAGTACGTCGTTGAGTTGTCCATCAAAATCCTCTTTTCATCGCTTCAATGATTTAATTTAAGTTGACTATTGCCGGTTAGTCAACGGTGGTTGGTACATATCAATATTCTAGCAGAGCATGAAAGCTGAAACAAGTTCCGTTAAATGCGGATTCGTCAAGATAAGATGACGGTATTTCACCTATTCAAGTCTGAGCTTCATACTTTAGTCAGTCCGGGGTGCGCGCATTTCGGCTAGTTGTTTTTCAGTCAGAAAGACGTCGCGTGGTTTGGAACCATTTTGAGCGGAAATATACTGTTTGTTTTCAAGTGTATCGATTAAATTGGCTGCCCGATTATAACCGATTGAAAATACCCGTTGTAGCTTTGAAGTTGACACCGTTTTTTCTTGAACAATGTAATCCAGCACTTCAGGCATCAATTCATCTTGGTTATCTTGAACCTGCTGTTTTTCGAGTAACCCATCCGGATCAAAAGCATAATGGGGCTTGCCCTGCGTTCTCACAAAGTCGGTAATCCGGTCAACTTCGTCATCAACGAAGGTGCCTTGCAATCGTAGCGGTTGGGAAGCACCATTGCCAAGGAAGAGCATGTCCCCCTTCCCTAGCAGGCGTTCAGCACCAGAGGTATCAATAATCGTGCGTGAATCCACTTGTGAGGACACCATAAAGGCCACTCGGGTTGGGATATTGTTTTTAATCGTTCCAGTGACGATATCTACACTTGGTCGTTGAGTGGCAATTAACAAGTGAATACCGGCGGCCCGGGCCTTTTGAGTAATTCGAACGATGTAATCCTGCACTTCGCTTGAAGCCATCATCATTAAGTCAGCTAACTCATCAATGACGATCACAATGTAAGGCAGTTTAAGTCCGTATTCTTCCGTTAACTCGGCACGCTCATTATACTGTTCGATATTACGAACACCAGCCGCAGCTAAGCGTTCGTAACGGTCATCCATTTCAGTCACGGCCCACTTTAAGGCAGCGGCCGCAGCTTTAGGATCTGAAATTACGGGTGACAGTAAATGCGGCAGCTGATCGTAAGGTGCTAGTTCAACCGCTTTTGGATCAATCAGTAAGAGTCGTAATTGTGCAGGCGTGGCTTTATATAGTAGTGAAATCAATAAGCTATTGATAAAGACTGATTTGCCGGAGCCAGTTGCCCCCGCAATTAAACCATGCGGCATTTTGCGTAAGTCCGTCACTTGAGGCTGACCGAACAAGTCGACCCCTAAAGCCACGGTTAACGGTGATTTACTATTCGTGAAGGCCTTTGATTCAAGCACTTCCGATAACATCACCGGTCTGGTCTTAGGATTTGGAATTTCGATTCCAACGGTGGTTTTACCTGGAATCGGTGCTTCAATTCGAATATCCTTTGCGGCTAATGCCAATTTCAAATCATCCGTTAAATTAGTAATTTTGTTAACCTTCACGCCAAGTGATAAGTGGACTTGGAACTGCGTAACGGTAGGTCCAATCGTCCAGTCAACAACGTGCGCGTCGACGTGAAAGGCCTGCAGAGTCTCATCTAAAACTTCCCCTTGATGTTCGATCCACTCATCCAATTCATTTTCGTCAGGAATAACGGGTGGCGTCAATAGGTCAGTTGATGGGAATTGATAACCTCGCTCGACTTGAGTTGAAACCGCGTCTGGCTTGTCATGGAATAGCGCCAGTTCATTGAGTTGTGAACTCGTGTTTTCTTCACTTAAAATATCTCCTAGCGAATGTCCAAGCCCGTGATCGGATTGCGGTTGCGTTGTTGTTACTGTTGCTGTTGAAACAGTCTCTTGATTCTTTTCAGTGCGTTCATCCGGTACGACGGTGTTTTTGACTGGTTTATCAAATCGTGGTGTTAGTCGATCGCTGGCTGTTACAACTGGTGCTGAGTCAGTTTTGATTTGGTCTGAGTCAACTTCATCACTGTAACTAACTGATTCGCCCTCTATTTGATCATTTGATTGTGTGGTTGAATGCTGACTACTTTCGTGAACAAAATCAGCTTGTTCAGTAGTTTCAGCCACTTCAGAAGGGTCTTCAGGTACCTCAAGTGGTTCTTCGCTATCACCGGCCAATTCGGAATGTTGGTGGTCACCTGATACATCAATAACTGGCGCGGGCTCTGGCGAATTAGTCACCGGTTGTTCATCCGTAACCTGCGTTGCGTCGAATTGAGGTTGATCAGATTGAGTGCCAGATTCAGACTGATCATTTTCTGTCAATTGCGTTGATTCAGAATCTACGGAGGCTACTGGTGAGGTTGGCTCGTCTGGGATTACCGTTGCCTTTGAAACACTTTGTGCGACTTTATCAGATTCCTTGGTAGCGAATGCTTGCTCAGATTGTGACGTCTCCTGTGATTCAGGGTGTTTGATTACGTTGGTAGTCGCGGTTTTTGAGGGTAACGATTCCAATTGACTATTCTGTTGTGAATCAGTCAGGTCATCAGATGCCACTGATGGTGTATCCAACGTTGTTGAAACTGGTGCTTGATCATTCTGTGTATTTGATAGTACACTCGTCGTCTCATCTTCTGGCTGTTGGGTCGTAATCAAAACATCACGATCCGGCTTTTGAAAGTAGCGCTCAATCAAACGCTGAAAGTTGATCTTCACTGCCGGTTGATGCCGCTTAAGCTGGGTGGGGACTGCAGATGGCCGAAACGGTGCTGACGATTGCCAGTCATTTTTCGTCGGCAGTACCCGATGTGGATTTGGTTTTGAGTTCGGTTTAACAGCTGATTGAGGTCGCTTAGGCAACTGTGTGTGTCGAGTTGGCTGACTGAGTTGACGTTGCTCACGTCGTTGATTAAACGGTACTTCAGCTGCTTTTGACTCATTCAATTGCGGTTGGTTATCCGCTGACTTCGGTTGGCGATACTTTCTAAAAAAAGCAGGTCCATCATAGTGTTTCATTATTTAATCATCCATTCAATCATTGAATTAGTACGTTTCAAATTATGTCGAGTTCAGAAGCCAAGGCAAACAAAAAAGAGGCCGAGGCCCCTTTTCACGTCGTTCATCTAACTGAATAAAGTTTGTGCCTTATCAAAATCAAATGGCGTTCCAACTTCGTAATCATCAGGTAAAATCAACGCGCCCGGCCGATCGGGTGCACCCGGAATCTGTAATTCTCTTCCTGATGAAATCATACCATCACTTTCAACGCCGCGCAATTTACCAGGCCAAATAATCTGCCCATTTGGCATCATTGCGCCAACTTCAGCCACGACGACCTTGATATCAGCTTGCATGTTCGGCGAACCTGATACAATCTGGACTGTCTGATCATTTTGAACCCGAGTCTTTGTCACCAACATGTGATTCGAATCTGGGTGAGGTTCCGCTGACTCAACGTAGCCAACGATGAACTTAGACTCAAGGTCAGCTTTTAACTCAGGTTCAAAGCCAGCTTCTGATAAGCCGTCATTTAGCTTGGCAACCTGGGCTTCGGTTAAAAACACCTGACCATTCTCGTTCAGTTCACCTAAAATGGCTGAAACTTGGTCAACGTTATACCCTAACGTTTGATCGGTTTCAGGGTCAAAGATACGGGTAAAGGCACCTTTGGTTTCGATTGACTGTTCCTTAGTATCTGGTGCGAGGTAAATAATCATGACGTCGCCAAGTGCTGCTTGGTTATAACTAGAAATTAACATGGTGCATCCTTTCGATACAGGATGGGATTAAAGTGCATCAATAAAATCTTCAACCTGCTTTTTTGTTTTGCGGTCTTTGTTGACGAAGCGACCGATCTCTTCCCCATTATTATACGCAATAAAGCTGGGAATGCCTAACACGTTTAAGTCAATAGCCAAATCGGTGTTTTCGTCACGATCAACGGCTAAGAAGTGGTAATCGGGATATTCCGCTTCGATTTCTGGCATTGCAGGTTTAATAAAGGCACAATCTGGGCACCAAGTTGCTGAAAAGTACAACATGTACTTACCAGTTTTAATCTTATCATTGAGTTGTTCATGGGTTACTTGAGGTAATGCTTCCACAACAATCACTCCTTACTTACTTTTATTCAGTGATTCATTATACACGTTTTTCAGAAAATAGACATAAATGTGGTACTTCACTAAAAATTGAGCTACGATAGACGGAAACAACCTTGGAGGAAACGCAATGGAATTAAACTTTAAAAACTATCAGCAGCTTAGTCTGCTATCCAGCCTCAGCCTACTGTTTGGCTTTCTAATGGGTAAATCAGTCCAGCATCGTGAATATTTAACTGCTGATGCCATTTTAGCCAGCGTAAAGCAAGCCTTTCGCCGTGAAGCCACCATCGAAGGTGCGTGGATCAATCAACGGCCCAAAAGACATGCCCAATTTGCCATTCACACCATGGTTTACACCGGTGGCCTTTCACGGTATGAGGATGGCCAACTCGTGCAGTATGAGTTTATGGCTGACGCGAAAACCGGCAGTATTTTGAAAATTAACCGATTATAAGCTTAATGAGGTTGGACAGTCACCCTGTCTAGCCTCTTTTTTTGTCTTCAGCTTTAAAGTGGGCGACTAGTTTATAAATTGGGCCCTTCTGACTAAACTTTTCTTCATATTCGGTTTGAACGTTGCCCTCATTGCCATCTGAATGATGCAAATCTAGCCATACTTCGTCGAATATCAAACCAAAATTGTTAAAACTTGCTAAAGAATATTCGAAGAGCCCACGGTTATCAGTCTTAAATTGAATTTTGCCCTCGGACTTTAACACTTGTTGGTAATGCACCAAAAAGTTAGGTGAAGTTAAGCGGCGTTTAGCATGACGCGTCTTTGGCCATGGATCTGAAAAATTCAGGTAAAGTTTATCAACTTCATTGGCGGCAAATAGCGTATCCACGTTCGCACCATCTGTTTCAACCAATTGAACATTGGTCAGTTCACTCTCAACCAACTTTCGAAGCGCAGTTGCGATGACAGATTCTTGAATTTCAATTCCTAAGAAGTTGATGTCAGGATTTTGACGTGCCATCTCAATAATGAATTGACCCTTACCAATCCCAATTTCAACTTGAATCGGTTGTGGCTTGGAAAAACGTTCTTGCCAGTGACCTAATTGCTGCTCTGGCGCCGTCACGATTAAATCGCTGTGATCCTTAATATATTGTTCCGCCCAAGGTTTTTTTCGTACCCGCATGATGAGCCTCCAGTTCCAAATTAAAACGACGAACTTCAACAAGCTCGTCGTTTTGAGTTACTGTTCATTTTATGCAACCCGCCTAACTTAGTCAAGCAAAATCCGGTTAATGACGGTGTTGCAGTTGATTTTGATGGCTGCTACTGTTTTTTCTTTAATCGAAGAGGTAAATAATAGTAAACCATAAACCAAATCTCCACTAATTCGACCAGCAGCATGATTGCGCTGATCTGCCATGAAAGATTGGCAAAGCTCAATACAATTAAGAATAAAATGGCGGTTAGTGTGAGTAACCAAGTCATCAGTTGTTTGAAATTAGCCACCTGTTGCTGACGTTCAATTGGATACAAGTGTGTGAAGACAATGTCATCGAACTGCCAGAAAAACGGAATCAGCTGGAAACCAATTAGATACAGGAATAATACACCTAGTACGATTGGCAACCAAGTCCCACGCACAAAGTACAGTAACAGCATTCCCAATATGGTGAGGCGTGCGTACAAGCCACTAAATTCACCACTGCGGACGATACCACGACTGTACAAGTATAAATAAGTGTGACCGGTAGTTGGTTTGACAAAGTTCAATAACCAGTCCAGGTAACGGCGACGCTTAGCGACACCCTTTAACATTGGCACCGTGGTGAAGAGGTTAAAGAACCGGTAAATTCGCAACATTCGATTGTTTTCAAGGTTAATTGCTTGCCACCAATCAAACGGTGCGGCTTGTATGCGTTGCGTCATCACCCGCAGTGCGACAGTACCGAGTAATGCCAAAACAAGACCAATGATTGGCTGCGTATAAATTAAAATCACCAACATCACTAGCGGATAAATCACGTTTAACCAAACTGGCCGTTTCAACATCAGGTAATGATTTTGATAGCGATTCATAACCGCACCACTGAAAAGGCCGTCCTTCAATAGTAGTTGTGTCACCGCCACCACGACCAAATCAGCAACGCTTAAACGATTGGTCACTTGGATAAACGGTAACAAGACAAACATTCCCAGCAGCTGGTAAACCATCGCTAATCCTTCGCTATACCGTCTGGCACCCGTTAGATACCGCGCAATGTTAGCCTCTCGTGGTAGCAAAAATACCACATCCGCGTCCTTTAAAAACGTTGCGAGTTGCCCCAGTTGAAGAAAAATGAGGAGTGCCAAAATAATCACGGGTTTGCTCCACCAAACGCCAGCTGAGAGCTGCTTGAGGCTATTTGAATAACCTAACCCTAACCCACCAATTAAAATTAACAGCGCAAACACAAAGTGATCGTTAAAGACCAGCCGCAGGTACTTAAACATTTCTTTTAAATGGCTCGATAGTCGTGATTGAAATAACTTATTCATGTTGATCCGCCTTCGTCATTGACATGTAGATGTCATCCAATGATTCACCGGCATCTGGCAACGCTGCCCGCAATTCTGGCAGCGTGCCTTCCGTTTTGACCGTGCCATCGTGAAGTAACACGAATCGATCACAGTACTTCTCGGCTGTATCAAGCACGTGGGTCGACATGAGCACACTGGCACCGCGCTTTTTTTGTTCATCGATTAAATCAAGCAGATCGTGGACGGCTAAGGGATCTAGGCCTAAGAAAGGTTCATCAATAATGAACAGCGGCGCATCAGTAATGAATGCACAAACAATCATGACCTTTTGCTTCATCCCCTTAGAAAAGTTAGCCGGGAACCAATCTAACTTATTATCTAACCGGAAAATTTTTAACAAGTGCTCTGCTCGTTGCCATGCTTGTGTGGTATCTAAGTCATACGCCATCATGGTCATTTCCAAGTGTTCTTTAAGCGTCAGTTCTTGATATAAAATTGGCGTTTCAGGAATGTACGCAATTTGTTTTTTGTACGCAGCCTTATCCTGCTTTAAGGTGACATCATTAATCTTGATTTCGCCCTTAAACGGCGTTAACAAGCCGATAATATGATTAATCGTCGTCGATTTACCGGCCCCGTTCAGCCCAATTAGCCCGACAAGTTCACCATTTTGAACGTCAAACGTCACATCTTTTAACACCGGAATCTGCGAATAGCCACCAACAACCTTCGTGACCTGAAGTGTCATGAACATCCCTTCATTTCTCTTTGATTTAAGACTTTTAGTTTTCATTATATCATACGGCAAGGTGTACGAAATTGCACCAGTTTGCGGTATACTTAAGGCAACTTTATAGCTGTCAAAGGAGGAACCACTATGATTCATAATTACGATGATGATTGTATTTTCTGCAAAATTATTAAGGGCGACATTCCAAGCTACACCGTCTACGAAGATGACGATGTAAAGGCCTTTTTGGACATCTCTCAAGGCACACCGGGCCACACCTTGGTTATTCCCAAGACTCACATCCCAGATATTTTTGCCTACGATGCAGACTTGGCTGCGACAGTGTTCAGTAAGATTCCAGCTATCGCCAACGCAGTCAAAGCCTCTAATCCTGCCATTAAAGGCATGAACATCCTCAACAATAATGGTACCGTTGCTTATCAGTCAGTGTTCCACTCACACATTCACTTAGTGCCACGTTACACTGACCACGATGATTTCGCCATGATTTTCAAAGACAACAGTGGCAACTATGACGAGGCCAGTTACACTAAGATTCAAAATGACATTAAGGCCCAATTCTGAAACTTGGAGTGACTTATTATGAAACGATTCCTTACGAGTATATTACTAACTGGTGGTGCCATGCTGACCATGCACCTAATCAACAAGCGACAATCACCCGTTGATTTTGCGACCGAAACTTGGCAGACTGCCAAAGCCAAGAAAGAACAACTTTCAGAAGTTGTTCGTCAAGAACAGGTCGTTTCAGACCGATTGAATCAGTTGCAAGCGGAACTGGATAAGGCACAGCCAGCTATCGATAGTTTGCAAATAGCGGCTAATGAATTTGAGTTTAAAATCAAACCACATTTTGATCTCATTAACGACCGCCTTGCATCACTGGAAAATAACAATTTATCTCATGAATAATTTGTGAACAACCTTTTCAATTTTTATTAAGTTCCCTTAACCAGTGATATTTATTAAAGGTTTATGTTATATTAAGTAAGATGTCCCAATGGGATGAATCCAAAATCAAAGAAATGGATGTGTTTTCGGAATGAAAAAATGGTTCATTGCTCTTGCTGGTGTCATGTTAAGTTTGACACTTGCTGCGTGTGGTAGCAAAACAGTTGCCACCACTTCAGGCGGTAAAATTACTGAAAGTCAATTTTACAGTAGCTTGAAGAACACCTCAAGTGGTAAGCAAGTCTTACAACAGATGATCTTGAACAAAGTGCTAGAAAAGCAATTTGGTGACAAGGTTAAGAAGTCTGAAGTAACGAAGCAATACAATGCTTACAAGAAGCAATACGGTTCATCATTTAGCAGTGTCCTTTCTCAAAGTGGGATGACCGCTTCACAATTGAAAGAACAGATTCGCAGTAACTTACTTCTTAAAGAAGCCGTTAAAGCTGATACCACAGTGACAACTGCCCAACTTAAGAAGCAATTTAAGAGTTACCAACCAAAGGTTACCGTATCTCACATCTTAGTTTCTAAGAAGTCAACCGCTGAAAAAGTTATCAAGGAACTCAAGGCTGGTAAGAGCTTCGCCTCACTTGCTAAGAAGTACTCCACTGATTCAGCAACTAAGAACAAGGGCGGTAAGTTAGACGCCTTTGATAACACCGATACTTCACTTGACTCAACCTTTAAGAAGGCTGCCTTCAAGTTAAAGACCGGTCAATACACCACTACCCCGGTAAAGACCTCTTATGGTTACCACATCATCAAGATGGACAACAACCCAGGTAAGGGTACTTACAAGCAACACGAATCAGAACTTAAGAGCCAAATTTATGACAACCGGATGAACGACAGTGCTACTTTGAAGAGCGTGGTTTCAAAAGTGCTCAAGAAGGGTAACGTCTCAATCAAGGATAGTCAATTACAAAACGTCTTAGCAGACTACTTGACCACAAGCAGTTCTTCTAAGTCATCAAAGTAAAGTAACACAAAAGACGACCAAATCGGTCGTCTTTTTTTGCACTTAATTTCGGTCATGGCAATTCATGACTTTCAAATCAAAATACAAAAAGGCGACACCATTCCGAATATGAATGGTGTCGCCTTTTGTATCACTAGATTAACGTATCTGTACTTTTAATCTTGTTTCTTTTTCCGTCGTACCCCACTCAGTCCAAGCAGACTGAGGAGCAACGAACCAATGAAGACCAGCGGGCTGTCCTTAGTTTCATCGGTCTGCGGTAATATGGCCTGCTTACCTGTAGCTTGATCCTCAGCCGCTTGTTGAATCGCGTCATGGTGCTGATGAACAAACGGTTGGGCCGGGGTCGTTGACCAACTGTTACCCTTAGGCATTCTGCTAGTCGATGTGAGTTCACCATTAGCAGCACCCTGCTTTGATCGTTGACCAGAGGCCTGTTTAGTTGCCGGATGCAACTGTGCTTGAGGCTTTTCAGCTTTAATGTGTGCTGGTTTATGAGTCGTGCCGCCAATGTCTCCTGGTTTGGTCGTATGACCATTGCCAGGTTTCGTTGGGTTGGACTGATCATTACCACCAGTCTGGTTACCTGTCGTTTGCTTGCCAGTCGGCTGTTGTGTTCCACTACCGCCTTCGTTATTCGAAGTAGCTGTGGTCGTAATCGTTAAGACCCCAGGTACTACGAGAACGTGGTAGTCCGGATTGTCACCTAACACAACACTAATTGGATATTGACCAACAGTCTGACCTGCCTGACGGGTTATTTGATAATTTAAAACATCCCCAGTTACGACACCCGTTACACTAGCTGACAGTGGCCCATCACTGGCATCTTCAGCCCGAGTTTGATTATTAACAACAATCGTCGCAATTGCCGGCGTGACGTGGTAAATGCCTTTGACGACACTGGCTTGCGTCACATCGTAGTTCGGGTTCAGCTGTGCTAGCTGAGTTAACCCAGCTTGACTCAACCCAATCTCGCTATCGCCCACATGACTGCTGCTCAACGTTGTAAAATCTTCGGTCGACCAGTCGGGTGATACCCAGCCAGTCGGCAATGTGACTTGTACTGGCTTGCTCAGTTGGGTCGTACCATCGTAAGCTTTGCTACCGTCACCCACAAAAATCTGATCGATCACAGGTTTAGGTGTGATTTGATAACGGCCGGCAGTGACAGCGTTGACGTTGAAGACGTAATTTGGATACTGTGCACTCAGCTTATCCAGGCCGGATTGACTTAAGGTGACAGTGTACGTCCCAACATCCGGATTAGCAGTGGTTGTGAAATCTTCAGTTGTCCACGCTGCTAAGACCTGTTCTTTGAACAAGTAAACCTTTGGTAAGTCCGTCAAGCCGTGGCCGTCATATTGCTTATCTGAAACCGTTAAGCTAACATCGCCAACCTTCAGTTTAGCCGGTGTAATCGCGTAATCACCAGGCGTAACGTTGTTTAAGTCAAAGTGGTAGTTTGGATTAGCCTGATTTAACTTGTCAATTCCGGCTTCACTCAGCGTCAACTGATAATGGCCAACGTTTTGCGACGTAATGCCAGTGTAATCAAAGTCGCTACTATCCAGCACCGGTGTATCAAGGCCATCAGGCAATGTCACACTAAGACCAGTTGGTAAATGATCTGCATTCCCATCGTAAGGCTTAGTCGCATCTGACACAGTTACGCTGGCTTCGGCAGGCGAAATCGTGTAGCTACCTGCCGCCCCATCAAAGACATAGTTCGGGTTAACTGCGTTTAATTTTGCCAACCCTTGTTGACTTAAATTGATTGGATACGTGCCAACAGATTGGTCGGTAATCCCGCTAAAATCAAAATCGGCTTGTGTCCACTTCGGTGCTACCGCAAGCTCTGGCAGTTTAACGGTTAAATCCGTTGGCAACTTAGTCGCATCATGGTCGTAAGTCTTACCACTGTCAGAAATGACTGCCGTTCCGTTGGCCTGCTTGATTACCAAATTCCCCGCAACCAAGTTTAACGTGTAGTTAGGATTGTCAGCCGCATTCGCAATCACTGATACGGGATAGGTCCCGGCAGCAGTCAATTGACTGTAATCTGACAATTCAGCCACCGGTATTACGCCCATTGCCGGCAAACCAGTTACAACAACTTTAGTTGGTTCACTGTACGGCGTACCATCAAAGGTCTTCGTCATGGTTGGCACACTTAACGTGATCGTTGCCGGTGTGATGGTAAATGTGCCTGGCAGAATAGTTTCGGTTGTGAAATTGTAATTTGGATTAACCGCGTTGAGCGCTGCCACGCCCGCCTGTGTTAATTGAACCTCGTAACGACCAGCGTTTTGACTATCAACGTGGCTGAAATCAAAGTCCTCGGCTGTCCATTCAGGCGCTACCTCACCTTCTGGCAGAGTGACTTGCAGGACGGTTGGATCAGTAGTTGCGTCGCCGTCATAGACCTTAGTTGTGGTCATACTAGTGACAACCCCAAGCGCTTTGGTGATGGTTAATTTGCCAGGATTAACCGTAAACGAATAATTAGGGTTCAAATACTCATGCGCACTAACCCCCAGGTCGTACTCACCGACATTCACATCATTGCTAATATCGGTGAAGGTGATTCGTAACGGCTCACCATAGTTGGGCATGCCGTAAACCATCGCATTGGCATCGTCACCCTCATATGAAAGCCCGTCGTACACTTTGGTGATGGTTGGTGCATTAATGGTAATTGGTGCTCGGGTGATCATGTACTTACCTGCCACAACGTCACTTAGTGTGAAGAAGTAGTTGGGATTGGCAGCGTTGATTGCGTCAATACCAGCTTGAGACAAGGACAAATCATAGGACCCCACGTTTTGACTTGGAATCGCATCGAAATCAAAATCGTTAGGTGTCTGAGCTAACGTCGTCGGTAAAATGACACCATCTGGCAGCGTTACGCTCGGAACTGCGCCAACAACATACTTTTCACCATCGTAAACTTTCGAAGCCGTGCCGAGTGTAATCGTTCCGTGAGCAGCCGTAACGTTTAAAGTGCCGGCAGTTTCGTGATCTCGGCCATACTGGTAGTTCGGTGATGCAGCAGCTAACTTAGCCAAACCAGCATCACTGAGTGTCACGCTATGACGCCCGACTGAGCCGTCAGCCTGACCTTCGGCTGGTGTGACCACAAAGTCATCATCCGTCCAATCAATTTTCGCTGTTTTATCAGTTACGGTTACCAGACTGGCTAAACCAGCCTTTAGGTCGGCATCTTTGGCGTAAACCGTTTGTGTTGTTCCAATCGTGATGTTCCCCGTTGCCGGCGTCACGTGATACGTGCCGGGTTGAATACTACCGGAACTGAATTGATAGTTGGTGAAAGTTGAATTGAGCTTTGCTAGTCCAGCATCAGATAAGTTAACGGTGTAGTCACCAACTTGTCCATTAGTTAAACCTGTCGAACTCGTTACAACAAAGTCCGAAGCTTCCCATTTAACTGACGCTTGGCTGGCAATCGATGTTGGCAATGTCACCGTGAAGACGGTTGGCAAAGTACCGTTATACGTCTGGGTACCACCCTCAATTTTGGCCGAACCATCAGCACGATTGATGGTCAGTGTGCCAGGCGTGACCTGAATGTCGTAGTTTGAGTTAGTGTTTTCGTCGAATTTTGCCGTTAAAGTCAACGGCGAACCGGTATTGACCTCGGTAACTTGACTGACATCGGTTGGTGTGTAGTCCAGTGCAACACCTTTGGCCGGCACACCGCTAATATCAATTTGGTCTGTCAAATCAGTAACCGGCTGGCCATCATACTGCTTCACAATGTTTGGCATCGTAATAATGACCGGTGCTTTAACAATGGCAAACAGACCTTCGTTTGCATCCACCTCGTAATTTGGATTTGCTGAAGTCAATTTGGCAAGTCCAGCAGTACTCAGCTTGACGGGGTAGTCATGAACGTTTTGGCTAGTGATTCCAGTTGTGTCAAAATCGGTTGACGTCATTTCTGGTATTGTAAAATCTGGATTATCAGCGGTTAAAACAAACGTCTGTGGCACAATGCTGGTATCACCGTCATAGTACTTACCAAGCCCATATTCAGAGAAGCTTACGTGAACTTTGGCCTTGTTGATGGTTACAGTCGTTGGTACGACAGTAATGTTGTAATTAAGGTTTGTGCCCACGATTGGCGTTAGCGTGTATGTGCCAACGTTAATGACCTGGCTTAAATCAGGTTCCGTAATCGTCAATTGCTCACCTGGTACCAATCCACTGATGGTAGAATTCATGACGCTTGTGATTGGTTCACCTGTATAAGTTTGGTCTTCATAATCTGGTCCAGTCACGGTAACCGATTTTGGTATGATCGTGTAAGTGCCATCATCAATATCACTTAACGTAAACTGGTAATTTTTGTTAGCCTTGTTCAATTCATCTAGGCCAACCGCAGTCAATTTAACATTATATCGACCAGCATCTTGACCAACTTGCGATGTATCAAAGGCGTTGCTGTCAAATTTCGGAATAGTAACCCCGTCTGAGGCCTGAATTGTAAAATGATCTGCTGAAGTCACACCTGAAGTACCATCGTAGAGGCGTGTACCACCAATTACCGTTAAATGTTTGGTGGCTGGCGTTACCCAATAGCCACCGTCGATAATGGTCAAGTCGTAGTTCGGGTTGGCATCCCTTAGCTTTTGGATACCAGCGGTAGTCAGTTGAACGACATACTTGCCAACGTTGACGGTTTTGGCGAAATCGGCCCCGCCATCAACTTGAATATCATCACTTGTCAACAAAGGAGTATTGGCAGCCACAATATTACCACCTGAATCGGTAAACTGAAAAATTGGTTCCTGATCTACGTAAGTACCATAGACAACAGAATTTGTGCCCATTTCAGCAGTAACCGGCTTTTGGGTAATCGTCAATTTACCTGGATTAGTGGTGATTGTGTAATTTGAATGCGAATTAGCGTCAACAGAAACCAACAGATCATGTTGTCCTGCATCAACTGCATCCTTGCCGTTAATCACATAATCGGGTGTCACACCACTAGTCGGTAGACCAATAAACGTTGGAATTAACGGTTTATCATAGCCATTTCCATCGTATTGTTTTGTGACATTTGGCGCTGTGATGGTGATTGGAGCCTTTGTAATTTCGTAACTGCCCGTTACCATGCGTTCAGAACTAAAGTCGTAGTTAGGATAGATTGCGTTTAAATCCTTGATTCCCTGTGCATTCAACGTGATATCGTAATTTCCGACATCTCCACCAGGCGCAATATTGATATCAAAATCTTTACTCGTTAATGGTGGTGTCACCAGTCCATCTGACAGTGTGACACTAATGGTTGAGGGATCAGCGAGTGTTGTTCCGTCATAAACTTTAGTACCAGAGATGGCAGTAACTGAGATTTGTTTTTTATCAATTGTTAGCGTACCGGATGCGTTATCAAACTCATAATTGGAATTAGCAGCCTTCAAAGCATCTACACCATCCGATGATAATGTAACCATGTAGTCACCAACGTTACTGCTTGTTAAATCAGGTAAGGCATAATCGACGTTCGTCCAATCGGATGGTACATTTAAGGTATCTCCAGTACTAATACTTGGTATCATCGTGGTGGCATCGAAATAATCATCACCATACGTCGTACTACCACTCGACAAGTTAACTGAAATCGGTTTTGGCGTGATTGTTAAGGTACCATTAGTTATTTCAGTGATGTCGTAATTTGGATTATCTTCAGCTGTAGCAGTTATCCCGATTGTGTAATCTTTTCCGACATCCACGGTTTGACTCATATCAGCCACAGTGTATATAACTTTATCACCAAGAACTGGTTGGCCATTTACCTGTACCGCCTGCTCAAGCTTTGACTGATCATATGCATTACCATCATAGACTTTAGAGACGGATTGACCGACTATCTGAACTTTTGCTTTAGAGATTGTCAAAGTGCCAACATGCACACTGGAAACATCATAAGTGTAATTAGTGTTGGCAGTATTAAGTTTAGCCAGTCCAGCAGCGCTGAGCGTAATTGTATGCTTGCTACCGACATGTTGACCTTCTGAATTGTCAACACTGAAGTCGGTAGTTGCCCAGTTAACATTCTTTGCATCGTCATCGAGTGTAACCTGATAAATTTGAGCATCGGTCGCTGCATTACCATCATAAACTTTGCTAGCATCCGCAATTTTAACCGAACCAATAGCCTCATTAATCGTATACTTACCCGGCACAGTCGTAATGATGTAATTCTTATTAACCGAACTATCAGCTTGGTAAGAAATTGTAATGTCATATTGTCCAGCATTTTTGATATCAGCAGTTGGGGTGATTGTGACGTCCGGTTGAACACCAGTTAAAGTTTTATCGGCCGTCCAAGCTGGAATTTGGCCCTTTTCACCATAAGTATCCGACCAAGTAGGCGCTGCAATCGTGATAGCCATTGGTGTAATCGTAAAACTACCGTCTTGGATATCTGTATCTTTAAATGTGTAGTTTGGATAGGCAGTCTTTAAAGCATCTAATCCAGCTGACGTTAATGAAACTGTGTACGTGCCCACGTTTTGACTATTCCCGGCAATCACAAATTGGTCGCTAGTCAGCTTTAGTGGATTGGTTGTATCACCATTGACGTACAAGTTGAAAGTGGACGGATTCGTGCCGTCCAGACCATCATATGGTTTTTCAGCAGAAGTATCCAACTGCGCAGCTCCAACAGCCTGATTGATTACATATTGACCTGTGATGTCTAGATTTTGAATGTCATAGTTTGGATTAGCCGCAGTCAATTTACCCTGACCAGCTTCACTCAGTCCAATTAAATATTGGCCTTTGTTGGCACTTGGTTTCGTAACAGTAAAATCAGACACATCCCAATCCACCTGTTTTAACTGATTGGGCACAGTTACAGTAATGTCGCTCGCATTAGTTAATTCTTGACCGTCGTAAACTTTACCACCGGCAATTGAAGTAATGCTCATTGGTGCTTTGGTAATGGTTAAGCTACCTGAAACAGGCGTAATGATATAGTTTGCATTTGCATCAGCATCAACCGTAATTTCAATTGGACTATCAGTAGCTTTCTTATCCCCAGTAATATCAGTCAAACTATACGTAGGTTTAACTGCCGTACTTGGTAATGCTGAGCCGTCAACCGTATTAGTAATAGTAGCCGCATAATCACCTTGGTACGGGTTACCATCATAAACTTTAGTCAAAGTTGGCGCTGTGATCGTAATGTTTCGGACGTCAATCTTGTAGATACCTGGCGTCATACTTTCAGGATCTGACGTAAACTGATAATTTTTATCAGCAGCATTGAGTCGCACTAGTCCTGCAGCACTCAAGGTTACTGTATACGTTCCTGCATTACTGCTAGTTATACCTGTAAAATCACCAGCTTGCCAATCAATTTGAGTTTGGTCATTTTCGGGTAAGGTCACATCAAAAACACTTGGAACATTGGTGGAATCACCATCGTAAACTTTCTCGCCACCACTAATTGACAATTGACCTGGGGCCTTTGTAATGGTCATGGTACCTGCCTTGGTTGTGGCCAAATCAAATTGATAATTAGGGTTGGTTTTATTCAAGGCGGTAATTCCGTCTTGATTCAACGTAATGGCGTAACTGCCAGCATCCGATTCAACTGCAGAGAAGTCGAAATCAGCTTCTGACCAGTCAGACGGAAGGTTTGTGTCTTCTGGCAGGGTCACTAATGTCTGCCAGTCAACGTTCTTCGTAGCATCATAAGGTCGCGTGTAATCTTCCACAGTTGCTACTACAGACTTCTTTTGGATGGTTAATTTTCCAGCAACCGGAGCAATGTCATAGTTAGGATTGTTATCCGAATAATTCAGGACATCAATTGCATACCCTTCATTAGCCTCTGTGTCACCTGAAACGTCTGTCAGGTCGTAATTTAGGGCAACTCCCTTGGCTGGTAAACCAATCACAGTTGCAGCAGGCAAGTCACCATAAGCCTGTCCATCATAAATTTTCGAAACAGTCGGTGCAGTAATCGTAATCGGCGCCTTGTTGATTGTTAAAGTGCCTGTAGTAACAACACTCGCATTAAATTTAAAGTTCCGATTAGCCGCATTGAGTCGATCTAAACCACTTTGCGACAAAGTAATTGTGTGCGTACTACCGGCATTTTGATTATCAGCGTTAGTATCTTCAAAATCACTAGATTGCCAGTTGATATCAGTGACGCCATCAGTGGCGCCATCGTTGAGTTGTACATCATAAATGTCTGGGTCCGTGGACTCATCGCCATCGTAGGTCTTGGTTTTATTACTAATCGTAACGGACCCAGGAATTTGGTTGACGATGTACGTACCAGACTGCGTTGTGATTGTGTAGTTCGGATTGGCGTTCGTATCAACACTGATGTCTATGGTGTAAGTGCCGGCGTTTGTGTCCATTGAATTGTCAGTCAAACTGGCCTTGATGTCAGTACCCTTCTCTGGCTTACCATAATAGATAATTGCCTGTTTGTTACTGAGTGTTGTCGGCTGACCATAATCATCCGACCAATTCTCAAAGCTCAAAGTCACAGGTGCTGGTGTAATCTTAAATGAACCAGTTTTAACGCTATCTGCAGTGAAATCATAGTTTGGAAATGCATCATGCAACGCACTGAATCCTTCACCAGTTAGAGCAATCGTGTAGGTACCAACGTCTTCATTACCGTTGTTATCTGTGAAATATGACTTATCTAATGTCACTTTCTTAGTTTTATCACCATTAATGATAATGTCATAAGTTTTAGGATCAGTATCTGAGATGCCATCATATGTTTTATCCCCAGGTGACACAATTTGAGCATTGGCGTCCGCTTTAAGAATTTGATAATTTCCCGTCACCGACGTCGTGTCATCTGTTATCGCATAGTTTGGATTTTGTTGTTGCAACCTCGAAAGACCCGTATCACTTAGTTTGATTGTATAGGTACCGGCGTCAGTATCAACATGTGATACATCAAAGTCATCAAGTTGCCACCCATTTTCTGGTGGAACAATTCCCGTCGAGAGGCTGACTTGAATACCCTCAGCAGAAGTCACCCCGGAGCCATCATAAACTTTGCTGCCAGTGATAGATTAGACACTGGCTGAAGCCTTTGTAATGGTTAACTTGCCATTAACAGGAGTAACGTTATAGTTTGGATTATCGCCAGGATCGACCGTAATTACTACTGGCGTCTGTTTTACATCAGTGTACTGAGAAATATCCGTTAATTTGTAAACAAGCTTATCTCCAGAAGCAGGTTGACCGGTGATAGTCGGTTGATAGTCACCTGAATAGGCCTTACCATCGTAAATTTTAGTCAGTGTTGGCGCAGTAATCGTCACATTCGCTTTTGTAATAACATAATTTCCTGGAGTAATATCATCCAAATTAAAAATATAGTTCGGATTGGCAGCATTCAACCGATTCAACCCAGATTGCGTGAGTTGAATGGAATAGGTCCCAACATTTTGGCTAGCAATACCAGTAAAGTCACTAGCCACCCAACCACCTTCAGGGGCAACTTCATTTGAATACAAAGTAACATTAAACGTCTTCGGATCAGTGGAAGCATCACCATTATAACCAGCTGTGCCACCTTGAATAGTAGCCGTTCCTTTTGCTTGTATAATGCTAAAAGTACCTGAATTTACACGAGATAAATCAAACTGGTAATTTTTATTAATGGTGTTTAATTTATCAATTCCAGCTTTTGTCAACGAAATCTGATAATCGCCGACGTCCGTTCCAACGTTAGTAAAATCGAAGTCAGAAGCAGATAATTCGGGTGGCGTTAATCCACCAGGTAGACTAACTGTGAGTATTGAAGTATCTACATCGTTTTTGCCATCGTAAGTTTTGGGGCTACTTGTGTTAACTGTTAGAGTCGCCAAGATGTGATTAATCGTGAGTGAGCCAGCCTCAGCGGTAATTGTGTAGTTAGCGTTGGCACTTTCATCATATTTGACGCCAATGGTGTAAGTACCCTGATCTATATCATCACTAACACTGTCAAGACTGTAAATAACTGGTGAACTGTCTACTTGCCCGTCCACCTGTGCCATAACTTCGCCTGAATACGGGTTACTGTCAAAGGTCTTTATGATTGTTGGCGCTGTAATTGTGACCGGCCGAGGTGTGATCGTTAAACTTCCACTTGTAGTATTAGCTTCGGTCGATCCAGTAAAGAAATAATTTTGATTAGCCTCATTCAATTTTGCTAATCCAGCGGTGGTAAGCGTAATGTGGTGCACACTGTCCACATTTTGGTCAGTAGCATTGTCGTCAGCAAAATCATCAGCTGTCCAGGCAACATTAGTTGCACCAGAATTAAGCGTCACCGTATACGTCGCAGGATCAGTAATTTGATCGTTGTCAAAAACCTTGGTGGCAGCCTCGATAGTTGCCATTCCTTCAGCTTTCACGATATGGTAGGTCGCTGGTGAGGTTTGGATCAAGTAGTTTGGATTATCGGCCTGACTGGCGGTAATCACGACCTGGTAGTTGCCAACTGCAGTCAACTTGGTAGTGTCGGTTATGCTGTAAACTGGTTTATCACCCTTATTTGGTAGGTTTGCCCATTGCACTGCACTGACTGGATTGTGTTGCTGACCAAAAGTATCTTTCCAATCACTCAGTGAACCCGTAATTGTAACCGGTGTAATTGAGTATTGACCGTCACTAACCTGGCCAATCGTATAATTTGGAAATTGTGATTGAAGTTCAGCTAGTCCATCACCAGTCAGCGAGACAGTATAATTACCAACATTTTGACCAGTATTCTTAATTGCAAAGTATTTTGCATCCAATGTCACTGTCTTCTGACCATCAACACCGTTAACTTCCACAGTGTATTGTTTTGGATCAGTTGAACTATCACCATCATAGGATTTTGTGACGCCATTGATTGAAGCTGTGGCAGTGGCCGGCGTAATCGTAAAGTTACCTTTCAATCCAGCATTCGTAATCGTGTAATTTGGATTAGCCTCAGCCAGTCTTTTCTGTCCATCAGCGCTTAGGCTAATCGTATATTGAGTTCCTACATCAGCACTAGTAATACCGTCCACATCAAAGTCGGCCACAGTAAAACCATCTGCTGGCGCAACTAAACCTTGGCCTAAAGTGACGGTAAAATCGCTATTAGTGACATCAGTATTACCGTCGTAAACTTTCGTGCCAGTTATAGCAGTGATTGTGGCATCCGCTGGCGTAATCGTCAGTTGTCCAGCAGTAGTGGTAAACATGTAGTTACCATTGGCTCCTTCAGTCGGGAAGACATTGATTGCGACAGGCGTTGTCGTAACGTTGGTTTGTTTCGAAATATCACTCAACGTGAAGACTGGTGTGACACCCTTTGTCGGCACGCCGGTGACCGTGGCAGAGATAGCCCCTTGATAGGCCTGACCATCATATACTTTCGTTAGCGTTGGCGCTTGAATCGTAATTTCAGCAGGAGTAATTGAGAAAGTTCCCGCTGTGATGCTTGAAGCCTTAAATGAAAAGTTAGGGTTTGCATCCTGAAGGCGTTTGAGTCCTTGGGCCGTCAAAGTAATGATGTAGTCACCCACGTTTTCACTCGTCAGACCGGTGAAATCACCATCTTGCCATTCGGGCCGAACTGCGTTAGTAGGTAAATCAACAACTAACGCGTTATCGGCGGGATCAGTACTAGTGTCGCCATCGTAGGTTTTACTCCGAGGTTCAATCGTCATTGTACCGGCAGCTTGGGTAATACTAAACACACCTGCAACCACTAACGATTTTTCGAATGTATAGTTAGGGTTTGCGGTGTTTAAGGCGTCAATACCCTTGTCACTAAGCGTCACGGCATAATTGCCAACTGATTGGTCATGGGTTTCAACTACAAAGTCATCATCCGTCCAAGTTGGTGCAGTAAGGCCATCGGCTAGTTTCACTGCCACCTGCTTCGGATCAGTACTTGGATCATTATCATAGGGTTTTGTCGCCGTGCCAAGTTCGACACCGATAGCCTGCTGATTAATAATCAACTTCGCCGGATTGGTTGTAATCGTATAATTCTTATTCTCATTTTCTAACGCTGTGACAGTAATATTGTAATTACCGGCGTTGATATCATTCTTCAATTCTTCAGCATTAAGTGAATACACCACGTCTACCATGTTCGCTGTCAGACCAGAAACCGTGGCAGTTGGTGTTGATGCGGGCTGATCATCGTAGGTTTTTACAATGTCATTTGCGGTAATTGTAATCGGTGTTTTTGTGATGCTGAACGTACCTGCAGTGACGTTATCCTGTGTGAAAAGATAGTTAGAATTTTGCGCGTTTAAATCGTCCAGACCTGTCTGTGATAATTTGATCTCGTATTCACCAACATCCTGACTGGTGATGCCACTGAGATCAAAGTCCACTGCTTGCCACGACGGAGCCTTGACACCTTCAGGCAATGTCACCGTAAAAGTAGTTGGGTCCGTGGTAGCTGTACCGTCATACACTTTGGTTACGTCACCAATCTGAATGGTAGCCGTTGCCGGTGTAATGATGTAATGCCCGCTTTGGGTCGTTACAGTATAGTTTGGATTATCGCCAACGATAACGTCAAGATCATGCGTTCCGGCGTCTGATTCAGAGGTTTCCGCTAAGGCGTATTTTAACGTTTCACCATCTATTACACCTGTTGTTACCACATCCTGGGTGGTAGTGAAATCTGACGTCCCATAAACCTTTGTCATGGTTGGTCCAGTGATTGTAGCAGGTCGTTTGAGAATTGTGAAATGACCTGCGATTAAGTTCTCAGATTTAAATGCAACGTTAGGGTTTAGGTCCTGCAATTTGCCCAATCCCTGACTGTTCAATGTCACCGTGTAAATCTTAGCGTCCTTACCAACATCACTAGTATCAAAGTCGGAGGCATCAAAGGTCGGCATCGCAATCAATTTGGCAATTTTACTGTCAAAAGTTACGTCAAAGACTTTACCTTCAGTACCTACAACACCATCATAAACTTTGCTACCGTCACCAATGTGAATTTGCGGGGTGAGTTGAGCAATCGTAAAGGTCCCCGCAGTGACACCGTTCGTAAACGTGTAGTTTAGATTAGCAGCTTCTAGTTTTGAAATTCCCGCGGCAGTCAGCTTAACTGGATAACTGCCAACTTTCTGGCTAGTAATACCAGTTACATCAAAGTCTGACGCTTCCCAATTGGTTGGGTTGGTTAAACCATCAGCAACTTTGACGTCAAATGTCGTTGGATCAGTTGCTGCGTTATTGTCCCAAGGTTTGGAAGTTGAAACCACTGAAGCGATGCCTTGGGCTTGAGTAATTGTTAATTGACCAGGTTTGACGGTAATGTCGTAATTGCCGTTCTGATTTTCGTCAGTGCTGATTGTCAGATTGTAAGTACCAGCACTAGTCCACTGGTTAGTATCTGTCAAAGTATAAACCGGCGCAACACCCAAAGCAGGTTTAGTGACAATCACTTTTGCTTTTACGTCCGCACTAATATAAGCCTTGCCGTCATATATTTTTGACAAGGTTGGTGCTGTAATTGTGATTGACGCTTTATTGATGGTAAAGGTGCCAGCTTTAATATTGTCCTCAGTAAACACGAAGTTCGGGTTGATCTTGTTTAAATCAGTCAAGCCCTGATCAGATAAGGTAACCGAATAACGACCCGCGTTTTGAGAGGTGATGCCACTCAAATCAAAATCAGCCGGTGTCCAAGTTGGCGCAATGGCCAAGTTTGGCAAAGTTACATCAAAAATTTTCGAATCAGTGTTCACATCGCCGTCATAAAGTTTTTGACCAGAACCAATAATCACATCACCAGAAATTGGTGTAATCGTCAAAGATCCTGGCGTAACAGTGACCTGATAATTTGGATTGTCAGTTTGATTGACGGTTGCGGTAAGCGGGTAAGTGCCGACCTGAATTGCTTTGCTAATATCGGTTAATGAGGCGTTGAGCGATTCACCCTTTTCAGGAACGCCCTCAATAACCGGTGTTAAGGCACTAACAGCTTTACCAGTGTAGGCAACCGATTCAGTTGGAACTGTTAACGTAACCTTTGCCTTGTTAATGGTGAATTGTCCGGCTGTCACAACTGATGCGTCAATCGCATAGTTCGCGTTAGCCGCCTTCAATTTTTGCACACCGGTGTCAGATAATTTTACTGCATAGGTTCCGACATTCTGACTCGTAATACCACTTAAATCAAAATCGTCTGCCGTCCAAGTTGGGGCGACAAGCCCTTCTGATAATGCCACATCATACATAGTCGGATCTGTCGCAGCATTATTATCATAATTTTTTTCGTGATTACCAATTTTTACAGTGGCTTTAGCAGGTAGAATTTGGAAAGTCCCACTGGCTAAGTTACCAGCTGCGAAACTAAAATTGATATTCACAGCATTCAAATCTTCGAGACCCTTTGCTGAAAGCGTGACGTTATAATTACCAACATTCGCACTCTTAACCGAACTTAAATCGAAATCAGCTGCCGTCCAAGTTGGTATTTTCGCCCCACTTGGAACCGAAACTGCAAGTTTGGAAATATCAACATCTGTGCTACCGTCGAAATCGCGGGCATATCCCGTAATTGAAACGGTGCCAGTTGCTTGAGTAATTTTAAACGAACCCGCTTTGACACTATTCTGTGTGAAGCTGAAGTTCTTAGAGGTTTCATTTAACTTTGCTAGTCCAGCGTCACTCAACTTAATAGTGTAGTTTCCAACATCTTGGCTATTAATGCCAGTAATATCAAAATCATCTGCTGTCATAGTCGGTGCAGTTTCGCCCGTTGGCATTGTAACTGTATAAACAGTTTGGTTGGTTTGGGGATCGTTGTCATAGGGTTTTTGACCAGTACCAATTGTCGCCGTACCAGCTTTTTTGTTAATCGTAAAAGTGGCAGTTGGCGAAGCAGCGGTAATGACGTAGTTGTTAGCCAGTTGTGTCTGAATTGCCGCCAGCGCACTACTGGTTAAGCCAACTGAATAAGCCCCACTGTCAATGGCATTGGTCACCTGTCCTTTAGCATCGATTGCGGTAATGTCGCTAGCAGACAAGGTGTAAGTCCGACCATCAGGCAACGTCAGTTTGTAGTTGGCAAGGATTGGCGCCTGCACGTCTCCGGTATAAGTGGCGCTACTTGTCCCAGTCACGTTGATTGTAGCTTGTTTCAAATATGTGACCTGGATATTGTAGGTTGAATTGTCACTAATTGGCACAGTGACTGAACCAGTCGTTTTGAGTTGGTAACCAGCATACGTCGGGTAGGTGTTAATAATCGTCCCACCAGCCATATTGGTATAGGTGGTAACTGCCAAGTCAGAAATCACATTACCATTACCATCAACGGGCGTCATGGTGACCGTCATCGTTTTCGGTGTGTATATGACTTTCACGACACCACTGGCAGTTGGCACAGTATAAGTTCCATTAACGTTATAGCCCGTGTAAGTTGGTGGTGTAATTGATTTGCCAGCCACCCCTTTACCGGTTGACGTCGGCAAAGTCGTGATTGCGTTACCGCTCGCATCAACTGGTTGCAGCGTATAGTTCACCAATTGTGCATAAGTAACGTTCAACGTCTGATTTGGCGTTGACGATACCGTCACGGTGCTTGGTGTCACTAATTGATAACCCTGATTAGTGTAATCCGGGGCTGTAATGACTGTGCCAGCGGCTGCGTAACCAGTGACTGGCGTTAAACTGCTAATTTTATTACCATTTGCGTCGACTGGTTGGATCGTGTAAGCGACCATTGTTGTGTTGGCTTTATAGGTCACAGTAAGTTGTGAATTATTAGCCGTTTGATTGGCAACTGTGTACGTGCCTGATACCATCGCCTGATTTGGCGTATATCCCGTAACAGTTGGCGACGTAATCGTGTATGAACCACCTACGATCCCAGTTTGCGTCGTGGCGGGACTTAAGATTTTGCCCGTTGTGTCGACGTAATTTACGGTGATTTGGGTGGGGTTACCTTTGTAAGCGATGACGATGACGTTGGCGCTTGGGTCAGCCGAGATGGTGACAGTTTGCATTCTTTGAACAAAAGTATAACCGTATTTTGATAAATCTGGAGCCAGCACAGTATTCGGTGTTCCGACTGGCATTTGTGTGGTTTTGCCTTGCGGGCTTGCTTGTGCAATTTTTAGAGTTGCGTCATCCAAACCGGTGAAAACATAGCTAACAGTAACCAGATTCGGCGTGTAAGTAACTGTGAAAGTTGTTTGTCGACTTGCAGAACCTGTAAAGCCATATACACCTGTTACTGCCGTAATATCAGGTGTGTAACCGGCAATAACTGGTGTGACGATATTGTAGCTGTTGCCAGTTGCAACAGTCTGCACCGTTTGAGTTGTGCTTGTAGTACCATCTGCAACTTTGACAATATAATTCACGGTGATTGTCGCAGTCATTGGCAAATACTGCACATTATAGTTAATCACACCAGGCTGCACCGTATAACTTTGACCGGAAACTAAACTGTATCCTTGAGCTGAATAATCCGGTAAAGTTATAGTCTGACCAGTCACAGCATTACCACCAGTTGGAGCCAAGCCGGCAATCGGATTGTCATTTGTATCGACTGGCGTAATAGTATAAGCATTATTAGTTGGCGTATAGGTGACAGTAATCGTTTGTGCATCCGTCGTATAAGTACCGGAAATAGCTGATTGACTCGCAACGTATCCATCAATCAATGGCGATGCCACGTTAAACGGGCTACCTAATGTACCACTACCAAGTATGACGCTAGCTGGCTGAACACTGGTAGGTAAACTACTGCCATTTGCGCCAACATATTGGACAGTGACAGTCCCCGCTTTTTGGGCGACGTATAGGACCTTAACTGTTGCACCATTAGTGTTCGGTACAGTTACAGTTGAACTCGCAGCAGTATATCCTGCGTACACTGGAGTCGCAACAGTTGAACCAATCGTCCCTGTAGTTGATAACGCACCAAGACCGGAAATATTGTTGCCTGCACCATCTACTGGCTGGATAGTATAAGTATTTTGATTAGTGTAATATAGTGTAATGTTGTTAGCTGAACTACTTGAAGTTCCCGCATTTAGCACACTGTTAGTGACGTTAACTGTCGATGAGCCGTCTCCTGAGATTGCCTTTACAAAACGATAACCATCAATTGCCTTTGGGGCCACCGTATTAGTTGACAAATCAGTCGTATCTGCGATGGTCAGTGATTCACCGATGTTGACGTTTGTCACGTCTGAGGTTGAAATCGTTGCACCAGTGTCAACGTTCACGTAGTTGATAGTGACCGGCACAGATGCAATTGTAGCAGTAATAGTAGGTGCGGAAACAATTCTAGTTGCGCTGACACCACCCGTTGCCCCAAACGCAGCAATTGATTCGGATCGGTTCAAGACAATATCATTTCCGGTGACAGTTTGATTTTGTTTTGTGTGTGCCGCATCACTATAACTCGTATACACAAGTGAGCCAGTGACAGTATTGTCATTATTAATTAAAGTCGGTGTCCAATTTAAAATGACGTATTCAGTCGCCGTTGTGCTGAAAGTTGACGTTGATTTCCAAACTGGGGTAGATGTGCTTAAATTACCATTTTTATCTGTTGCGCGGATAGAAAGAGTATTCCAGTTAACATCGCCATTGGAGTGAGCATAACCATCTCTACCTGCGAAATAAGTATTTGGTAATCCTAAGATGCCAATATCAGCGGTAGGATCAGATCCGGGACCAACACCGGTGTCGGCTGGATCAACTGGTTGCAAAATAATGCCAAGACCTCCACCACTGTTATCGCCTAAATTAGTCGTTAATGCAGTTGTGAATGTAAAGGTTTGAGATGTATCGATTTGGTTATTAAATGTGAGCGCCCCAGCAGTTGTCCCCACATTTGGAACTAGAGTTACCGTGCCTGTTTGAATTTGACTTGATAAATCCGTGGACGTAATTTTGTTATTACTTTTGACATTTCTGGTCGCTATAAAATTAGCCGCAATTTCATCGGCGGTACTATAGCTCACCCGATTAACATCCGTCGTACTAATCGTGCCATCCGCATTCACATTAGCAATATTAGTCCCATTCAAGTTAGCTGTCGTCACTTGGTTAGTGGCTGTTGTTGTAGCCGTGGTCGGTGTACTTGCAGCACTTGTCTGCATCGATTTATAAGCAACCGCTGGTGTGGTCTGGGCAGTCGTAGTAGTTTGGCTATTATTTGACTCAGAAGTTTTGGTCTCATCATTTAATGAAGTACCTGAATCATTAGCCGTAGAGGTTGCCGTGTTCGTTTCGCTTTGAGTATTGTTTTGGCCAGTATTCGAATTATCAGTGACAGTTTCAGCACTCACAGAAGATGAATCAGCGCCACTCTGACCAGTTGATGTAGCGTCACTAGTATTTGACGCCACGTTGGTACTGCTAGTCACACTCGCCGAATTGTTTGTCGTGGTTTTCGTTGAACTAGTTGTCACCGACGCAGCATCCCCCCCAGTCTGCGCGTGAGCAACCATACTGTTGACACCAAAAAACAAACCTGTGACAACGGTAATCTCGACAAAGGCCCAAGATCCTTTGTGTTTAAACATTTTGAAGTGTTCTTTACGGGTTTGTGTTGCTAATTCATACGCTTTTTGTTTTCTCTTCGTCATAGTAGATTGCTCCCAACTCTTATGCCTAGTGCATCTGCTAACTTAATTTTAACCGGAAACGCCGTCAATTAAACGAAATATGCTTCCAGATACAATTAGTTGTAAGATACAAAAAGATGACGCACTTCGAGCCACTGATAACCTCCAATTATCAGCAGCTGAGCGTGTCATCCCCATTTAATTATCTAATTTATCTTATAAATCAAGCTTCGAAAAATGATGCTACTCCCAAATAGTCATTTTCCGACATATACAAATTCACTCTCAGCTTATCACATTAGACCATAAATGTCATACATAATCGCTGAAATACCGGGCTTTCATACTACTAGCCAGGAAAAGTATGGTTGTAAAAAATACCGTTTGTTTGCGTGAGTTTTCGAACTGAATTTTACAAAAAAAGTGAAAACACCAACAATCGGCATTTTCACTCTAATTTATTAAATAAATTCATTGGAACAAAATAATTCATTTATTTTTCCGGATCCACCTTACCGGTCAGCCCTTCTGACGGCCGGTAGAATGAGCGGCCATCCATTGCGAACAATCGTTCACCAAAGTTGCCGGGTGTGGTTTTATCTAAGGCGTTGGTCATCATCATGATTGACGCGTCGAGTTCATCTAGCTGATGTAACACTTCAGCTTCCAGCAAACGTGGCCTTACGGGAGACCCGTATTCAAGCAAGCCATGATGAGCTAACACCATGTGCCTCAACAACACGACATCCTCACTGTTGACGTCCAACTTGAGCTCTTGACAGGCTGCCACAATTTCACCATCGACTAAACTAATATGACCGATCAGATTACCTTGGGCAGTATACTGCGTTGAGACTGGCCCAGAAAGTTCAGTCACCTTGCCTAAATCATGTAAAATCGCGCCGGCGTACAGCAATGGTGCATTCAGATTCGGATACTGACTCGTGACGCTGTGAGCCAATTTTAGGATCGACAGCGTGTGGTAAGCCAGTCCACCTTCAAAGGCGTGGTGGTTACGCTTGGCGGCAGGAAACGAGAAGAATTCATCGCGATGTTTCGCAATCAGTGAGCGGACGATCCGATTCCAAACTTGATTTGTGATTTCAAAGATCACTTGATTAAGCTCTTCTTCCATCTCCGCCGTTTTCATCGGTGCATGAATCATAAAATCACCGGGTTCGTGGGGTTCATCCGCATTGGCCAATCGCAAGCTAACAATTTTAACCTGTGGTGAGCCTTGATAAGTTTCACGCTTGCCAGTGAGTCGAACCACCCGGCCGGCCTGATAACGTTCAACATCCGCTTCACTTGCATCCCAGAACTTACCTGTGATTTCGCCGGAGCGATCCTCAAAAGTCAGATCAAGGTACTGTTTGCCGTTCTTAGCAACCCGAACGGTAACGTTTTTGAGTAATGCCATTAAATTCATCTGTTCACCTACCGCGTAGGTCATCAATTGATCTTCTGCCATGAGTTACCCCCCTTTAAGTTTTCATCTATATCTTACTGTTTTTTAACGTCGGTGGCTAGTTTTGCATCACCGAATTAGAGGTTAATTGGTTTAAATCCAAAATCTGAGCATCGTCAACAAATTGTAAATTATCTTGATTAGCTGTGAAATATAGGATTTGATGTGAATCAGTCAAATCTTGTAGCGTCGAGAGTGCGTGTTGCGTACGACCACGGTCAAAATTAACGAAGGCATCGTCGATAATAATTGGCATATCAACTGTATCGGCCATGACCTTAGTAAAGGCCAATCTCAATGCCACGTATAATTGTTCCGCCGTACCACTAGATAGTTCACCAACATCGTAGGTCACGCCAGATTTGGCGACAACCTGGACCGTTTGATCAGTAAATACGATTTGCGTATACCCACCATCAGTCACACTCTGAAAAACTGACTCGGCTACCGTAACGATAGCGGGTTGTCTGCCCTTTGAGGCATTCAATAACGTTTCATCGATCCACTTAATTAACAATTGTTTAGTTAACCACTGGTCAGTTAGTTGGGTAATATCGCTTTGTAGGTCAGCTTGTTTTTGAAGCAAATCTTGATATTGGTGGCTATTTGCTAATTGCGTTAACGCCAGTCGTTGCTCACTAAGTTGTTGGACATTGGCCTCGTGTTGTCCCTCTAAGCTATTTTGTTGCTTAATTATTGATTGGAGTGCCACGTTTAAGTCCCGCTGTGTAGAAAAACGTTGCAAGACTTGGCGGTCCTCTTCAGTTAACTGCTTTGCAAGCGCCTGTGCTCGAGCCGTTTTTTCAGCCAGGGTTCGATCCGCTTGATAACGTTGGTTAAAACTTTCAATGTCACTTACACCAAAGGTTGACAGCGCCTGGGCAAATGATTGGCGACCGTGTTGAAGTTGCTGATTAATTGATTGACGATGTAATTTGGCCGCTGCTTCGGTTTGCTTATCACGTTGAAGGCGTCGCGATTCGTCATGCCGTTCAGACAAAAACTGATTAATTTGGCTTAATTGATGATCAACGTCACCGCCTAAACCGATGACTTCACCAGCAAACTGCCATTGACTTAGAAAAGCGCGACTCGACCGAGATAGGTGATCAATTTGCTGTTGCGTTTCATTCAAACGCATTTGCACTTGCTGATATTCCCTCAAGGCGGTTTGAATCGGTAACCACTGGTCTGGTTCAACCGACGTTAATTGGTGTAGTTGTCCAAACTGATTCAGTTGCGCATCCAAATTAATGAGTTGGTCATCTAACGCGTGCAATTGACGCCGATCTGCATCAAGTTGACTAGAGAGTAAGGCGAGCTGTGAATCCGCTTCCGATCGTTGTGTGCCATTCAAGGTTGGTTTAAAAATACCGTATCCCGCAATTAACAGCCCAGCCACGCCGCCAAGTGTTCTAAAGAGCCCGCTCAACGCAAATAACGCGATCAAAACCACCACAATCCCTGCGCCTAACCACTTAAAATCAACACCACTGGTCGCTGTCGTTGTTGACTGGTCGCTCAATCGATTAAAGTCCTGTTGATGTTTCTGCCATTGCTTAGTGGTAGTTTCTTGTTCAATTGAAGTACGCTGTTTGGTCTGCAGTAGATCGGTTAAAGCGGTCACAGCTTCAGCCGACAATAGTTGAAGATGAGCCAAAGATAAGCCATATTGCGTTTCAAAGCCCTGCAGTCTGCGCCGAAAAGCAGTTCGTTGTGCTTCTTGTGAGTGCAAGTCATGGGCATTAGCCAGTTGTTCGGGTAATTGATTGGCCAGTTGATCAAATTGTTGTTGATGACTCTCATAAAAGCGCTGTGAGGCCGTCATAGCAACGTTTTCAGTCATATGTCCAGACAGTTCATCGAGTTCTTGTTGCAACTGCACAACCTTCGTATAGCGTTGCGTTACCTGTTGCCAATCATCGGTTGAGATGTGCTGTGTTGATTCAGATTCAGCACCATGTTGTTCTAATGCTAATACTTGCTGGTAGTCTTCAAACCCTGATAGCAGTCGTTGATACTGGTTCACTTGCGCTTTACGCGTTTTTAATTGCGCTGTAACTCCATTCTGCGTGCGCTGTGTGTCCTGAACTGTCTGCTCGATTGTCAGGTATTTTGAATACTGCGTCTTCGCTGACTCAAGTTTTTGGGTCAACTCGTCATACTGTTTTAACTTCGTCACCAAGGGTTGAACCCGTCCTCGCGGTTTGTAAAGCTGTTGGGCATCTTGCGTTAATTGTTTAGTGAGCCCAATCCAGCTATCACTCCCAATTGCCCCGATACGCTGAATGCGTTGGGTGAGGTCAAACCGGTTGAGTGTGAAGATGGCTTGAAGTGCACGTTCGTCAAAACAGTAAATCTGTTGAAATAAGCTTTTGTTCAGCGGCCGTAACATCGTGTTCAAATCCTGCTTAGTCAAATCTTGATCTAAGGTCAGATTTCGAAACGTCACTTCACCGCCGTGAGTACCACTTACTCGCTTTAACCAATAGTGTTCACCATGATGCGTGAAAAAAAGCTCACCACCATACGTTGACCCCTGTTTTGGTAAATACATGGCGTAACGATGCTTGCCAGTCTCAAACCCAAACAGCACGCTTGTGATGAACGCCACCAGCGTCGACTTGCCGGCTTCATTTTCACCATACAACAGTTGAAAACGGTTTGATATTGAAATCGTTGTATCATGAAATTTGCCGAAACCATAGATGTTAAGCTTGGTGATCTGCATCTTGTTCCTCCTCAAGTCGAGCTTGGTTAAACAACTCGGTTTTGGCTGCTTCGGTGATTGCTTTAAGCGTTTCATCCTGTTTAATGTGGGTTGCTAAAAAGTCATACTGCATCAATCGGCCAGCCGTTTGTTGTAAGTTATCTGGCGTAAAGACCGCATCACCAGCTTGCGCCCAATATTTCGCATCCAATTGGGCATAGGTGACCGTTTGCTTCGGTGCAGCGACCGAGATTGAATAAACCCAGGCACCTTGCTCGTCATAGCGTCGTCTTTGTTGCTGATCAAATCGAGCTAACCAAGTACCATCCGTCAAACGAGACACTAACGCTGGCGACAGTGTCTCAATGCCTGAAATTTGAAGTTCAATGAGGCCAAAAACTGATTGTTTCGCATCGATAATTGCATTTTCAACTTGCGACATCAAGCTCTCATCCGTTGTGTCAGCGTTAACCTGAATATTTAACGTAAGCCATTCAAATTGATCAGCACGGATAAATTCGGCGTGTAATTGACCAGTTGATGATGACACCAGTTCAAAACCGTGTGGACCATCTTCAAGCTTATTGCGACCTTGAATCGTACCGGCGTATACAATCTCGGGTTGACTCGCTAGCAATTGCGGTTTGTGGATATGCCCCAGCGCCCAGTAATCATAATGGGTCGCTTGTAGTTCCGAAACGGTAAACGGCGCGTAGTGGTTCTCATCACCTTGTTTGATGGCACCGTGAAGGAGGCCAATCTGATAGTCAACCGTACCACGTTCGGGAAAGTGTGTAACCATATTTGTCTCTAACCAACGTTGCGGATAACTAAACCCACTAATGGCAACCCGTTCACCAGTTTGTGTCGTGAAGTGCTTGGTTTCAACATCAGCAGAAAACACTGCAACCTCAGTCGGTAATGTCAGCACATGATTCTCAGTCAAATGATCGTGATTGCCGTAACTGACAAACACGCTGATATGATGATCAATCAATAACTGAAGTTGTTCGGCCAAGAAAACCTGCGCCCGGATACTTTGGGTTTCGCGGTCGAATAAATCGCCAACCAGCACTACAAAATCAACTTGCTGTTCAATTGCGGTCGCCACTAACCGTTTAACGGCTTGAAACGGTGCATCATGGAGTCGTTGCCATAACGCGGCCGGTAATTGTTGCATACCCAAAAAAGGACTATCGAGATGTAAATCAGCCGCATGAATAAATTTCAATTCTGTCACTCCCTAATACATCAATTGTTTCACGATAATAAAAACGTCTCACCAAACCATCTATAATTAGACTGTTTGGTGAGACGTTATCAGTGAATGATCTTCACCAATGAATACATCCGAACTTTAGTTACGGTATAGATCTTGAATTGGCTTGGTAATCTCGTTGTTAAGTTTAGCCAGCAACTCGTTGACGGCCTTTTCTTGGTCCATTAAGGCTTTAATAACGGCCTTTTCACCGACTTTTTGGGCGAGCTCTTGCGCGTGCTTCATCTCATCTTCACTTAATTGTTGTCCTTGCATCTGTTTTTGTTGCAAGTTCAATTGTAATGCTTGGAAGTCCTTAAATAAATCATAGGCTTCTTGGTCAGCCTTCATCGTGTTGTAAGCTGATTGAAGCGTTGTAAATTCATCTGAAGCTGCTAATTGGTCGCGCAGGTCTCCAGCGGTTTTTAAAATGTCTGCCATTACAGCGTCCTCCTGTCTTAAGTACCTACATATTGTATCATGAAACCGTTTGAAAGCCTAGTTGCCAAACGTATCTGACCACCATTTTTTCACCGTATCAGCCGCGTTGGAAGCACCTTGTTCAATTTGGTCACCCACACTTGAGGCCCCGTTTTGAACGTTGTCCCAGAAACTGCTATTTGATTGTGATGCTTTTGCCAATGTAGCGGCGTCTTTGGTGTTAAAACTCGTTTGTTTGGTGTACGGTAAGATTTCTTCCATCTCAGTTTTGAACAACGGACCAACACCGGTTCCACTAAGATTTTCCAGATGGTGACTAGAATTAGTATTATCAAAGCCTTCCCAGGTGGCTAACACCACGTCTGGGGTGTAACCAACGATCCACTTATCACGGGTTGCGTCGCCATCACCAGTCGCATCAGCTTCCGTACTACCAGTTTTACCAGCCACGGAGTAGCCGTATGGTTTGGCGGTAGCACCAGTCCCACTATTAAAGACGCCCAGCATCATACTTGTCATCTCTTTTGCAACCTTTGCTGACATGACTTGATGCGACGAAACGTCTGGTGAACTCACGATGACGTTACCAGAGGCGTCAACGATTTTGCGAATATAGTGAGTGTCCGTTCGAGTGCCGTCGTTAGCAAAGGCCGAATAGGCTTCAGCTAACTCTTGTGGCGAAACACCTTCTTTTAGGCCACCAAGCGCTAGCGCCAGGTTTTTGTCCGATTTTGTGACTGGTAAACCAAACTTTTTGACGGATTCATAACCCTTATTCACACCAATCTTATTCAGCAACCAAACTGCCGGTGCATTCACACTATTAGCTAATGCCTGGTACATCGGCATTTTCCCAGAATAAACATTGTTGTAATTCTTAGGTGTGTAATGATTGGTGCCATACGATGTTTTTTTATCCTGCAGTTCTGAATCGTAGAAGTAGCCACTCTCAATCGCTGGCGTGTACACTGCAAGTGGTTTAATTGTCGATCCTGGCTGCCGCTTAATTTGGGTCGCTCGGTTATACCCTCTAAAGACGTGTTTGCCCCGGCCACCAACAACGGCCATCACACCACCATTATTGGGGTTCACCGCTACTGAGGCGGCCTGTACTTTGGTGCCGTCAGCCGCGTTTGAAGGGAACAAGTAGCTATTTTTAAAGTTACTTTGTAGTTTTGATTGATAATTTTGATCCAAATAAGTATAAATTTTATAACCGTGATTCATGATCTCAGACTCGGTTAACCCGTACTTCGAGATGGCCTCATTGATGACCGCGTCAAAGTAATACGGATAACGATATGAATCCTTGTACTGATAGGTATCACTGGTTACCACAGCCGTATTTTGATAGGCCGCCGCCTGTGATTTTGTAATTGCCCCGGTTTCCGCCATTAATCCAAGCACGACGTTTCGACGCTGCTTAGCTGCTTCTGGGTGGTCGATGGGATTATAACCACTTGGCGATGTCAGCATTCCGGCAATCACAGCTGCTTGTGGCACCGTTAGATTCGCTGCGCTGGTCCCGAAGTACTTCTCCGCAGCATCTTGGACACCCCAGACCCCATTACCAAAGTAGGCGTTATTTAAATACATGGATAAAATATCTGACTTGGAATAGACGTTTTCAACTTCAATAGAATAAAACAATTCTTTTGCCTTCCGCGTGAACGTCTGTTCCTGTGTTAAATAGGCGTTTTTGACCAGTTGCTGAGTTAGTGTACTCCCGCCACCACTAATATAATCGCGATTTAGCAGTTTATTTTTGATCAGCAAGAACACAGCGCGACCAATCCCGGACACTGAAAAGCCATGTTCGTGGTAAAAGTTACGGTCTTCGGTCGAAATCACCGCTTTTTGAACATTCGGCGATATTTTACTGAGTGGCACGTAAGTTCCCTTTTGAGCGTACAGCGAGCCCGCCTTGCTGTTATTTTTATCGTAAATATAAGTTGTTTTTTCGAGTTGGGCCTTTAAATTACCAACATTGGCCGTCTTGGCTTCAAAGGTCATCACAGCACTGAGTACAAAAATCAAGCCGAGGATGAGTACAATGAACCAGCGTGTTAGCTGATAACGATGCCATACTCGACCCAATCGTTTTTTAAAGCGCTGATAATACGGCGATACCATCGCACGAAATCTCTGATTTGATTGATTTCCCCGTTTATTATTCATTCTAATTCCTCAACAAGTAAAAGATTTGCATCTTTCATTTTAGCATATTCTATAAAATCAGTTGCGATTGCTTTCAAACTTTAACGGAGCTTAAATAACTACTCATGATATTTCTGTAACGTGTGCTGAAAAACAATTTCCGGCCGTGTAAGCAAATAATCCGTATGACCCAAGCTTGACACACCGTTGTTTCAGCGCTGAAACGTGCAACAACTCTGGCAGCACCCGGCCATATAACGAGACCCCACCAAAACATCAAAAGCAGATGTTTCGGTGGAATAACGCGGTCATATACCTGAAACGTGTGCTAAAAAGCAATTCCCGGCCGTGTAAGCAAACAATCCGCATGACCCAAAACAGGTCACACGGATTGTTTGCTTACACTCTGGGAATTAACCGCTTTTTATCACACTCTAGTGAACAATATCCGGATTCATATTCTCCGCAATTTCATCGTTCAACTGTTGCGCAACCTCTGCATTTGGACTGATGACCAAAATCGTGTCGTGACCCGCTAAGGTCCCGACGACTTCTGGTAACTTTAAATCATCCAAAATTGCAGCTAACAGGTTGCCATTGCTTGGTAAAGTTCTGATCACGTTCATAAATTCAATTCGCGTTAAGCCAATAACCACCTCATTGATGGTTTCGCGAAGGTGTTCTTCTTCTGACTTATTACCAGGTTTAAAGATTGTATAACGCAAGTGTCCATGGCCATCTTGGGCTTTGACTACCTGCATCTCGCGAATGTCGCGTGAGATTGTTGCTTGCGTCGCCTTAATCCCAATATCTTTTAGATGACGCATTAGGTCTTCTTGCGTACCAATCGGATACTGATTGATCAATTGTTCAATCCGTGATTGTCGAATACTTTTTTTCATCCTAATGCAGCCCCCTTCAACTGTAATAACACTGAGATTATTATAACAAACTGAGATGATTATGGCTACTTTTAATTGAATATTTATTTATGATTTGACCTAATCCCGGTATTATTTGGGTAAAAACTAGCCTAAAATTCAAAAAAATGCAGATTCACAATCATGTGAGTCTGCATTTTATGAGAAAATACTGGTTTACATTTCGTCTGGTGCTTCGACACCTAAGAGACGAAGTGATTCCTTTAAGACGGTTGAAACACTCTTGACCAACGCGATCCGAGCTGGCTTTTCAGCATCATCAGCCAAAATCTTTGAGTGTGCGTAATACTTGTTGAAACTCTTAGCCAACCGAATTGAATATTTAGCAATATCTGATGGTTCGAATTCCTTCAAAGCTTCAACCACAGTATCTGGGAAATCGGCTAAGGCCTTGATGGTATCCCAAGCTTCCGGATCTGAAATTTTAGCGTCAGCAGTTGGTACTTCAACGTCGCTAGCTTTCCGCAAAATACTTTCAGCACGAGCGTGAGCGTATTGAACGTAAGGGCCGGTTTCGCCTTCGAACTTCAATTGTTCTTCCAAGTTGAAGTCAATACTGTTCATCCGTTCGTTCTTCAAGTCACCGAAGATAATGGCACCGACACCAACCTGTTTAGCAACTTGGTCTTTGTTGGCCAAGTCTGGGTTCTTAGCCGCGATTTGTTTTTGAGCCATCTCGATCGCATCATCCAGCACTTCGTCTAGCAAGATGATCCGACCAGAACGCGTTGACAACTTCTTACCGTTAACAGTGATCAAACCAAATGGAATGTGGTGTAAATCTTTAGCAGATGGCAGACCCATTTCGGTCAACACTGCCTTTAATTGCTTGAAGTAGTACATTTGTTCAGAACCAACCACGTATAAGTTCATAGCTGGGTGATAAGTGTTTTCACGGTAAACTGCAGTTGCAATATCACGGGTGATATATAACGACGCACCGTCACTCTTCAAAATTAAGGCAGGGTTCAAGTCATACTTATCCAAGTTGACCACTTGCGCACCTTGGGATTCTTTCAAGAGTCCCTTATCTTTTAATTCATCAATAACGGCTTGCATCTTATCGTTATAGAATGCTTCACCATTATAGGTATCAAACTTGACGCCTAATTTATCATAAATGGCATTGAAAGCCTTCAATGATTCGTCACGGAACCATGACCAGAGTTCGTGAGCTTGTTGATCACCATCTTCAAGCTTCTTAAACCATTCACGCGCTTCGTCGTCCAATTCAGGATGCTCAACGTCTTCCTTATGGAACTTGACGTAATATTGAACCAAATAACTAATTGGATCCTTCTTGACGTCTTCTTCATTGCCCCACTTCAAGTAAGCCGTAATCAATTTACCGAATTGAGTTCCCCAGTCACCAAGGTGATTATCCTTGATAGGCTTGTACCCGTTCTTCTTCAAGATTTCGGCAATCGAGTTCCCAATCACAGTTGAACGCAAATGACCCATTGAAATTGGTTTAGCGATGTTAGGTGATGACATATCGATTGGCACGTTACCGCCATTACCGTTCTGGTTTTGACCGTAGTCAGCGCCTTGGGTTAAAACGTTGCCCAAAATTTCGGCACTAAAAGCTGCTTTGTCCAAGAAGAAGTTCAGGTATGGTCCAGCAACTTCCACCTTATCAAATTTTGAAGCATCAATCTTTTCTGCTAAATCAGCAGCGATTTGTTGCGGTGCTTTTTTGAAAATTTTGGCCAAAGTGAAGGCTGGAAAGGCATAATCACCCTTCGCAGTATCCTTAGGCCGTTCGATCTTTTGGTAAATCTCTTCAGCTGATAACACATCTGTCAATGCTGGGGCTAACGTTTCAGCAACCATTTTTTTGTAATCCATTGCACACACTCCTCTTTTTTTATTAATTTCAGTCTAATTCGATTGCACTGGGGTATAAAAAAAGTCTCTCCCCTACAATCGATATTGTAAGAGACGAGACTACCCGCGGTACCACTCTTGTTGATATAAATTATCCACTCAACTATTAACTTGTACGTTCTAAAGAGTGCGCTTCGTTAAGTTAGTCATCTGGCTTCCATCATCCCAGACTCGCTGATCACTAATTGGTTAACTACTCTTCTCTTATGATTGAACGGGATTACCGTGGTAATCTCACTTGTAGCATTCTATAACAGTTTCCAGACGAACACAAGCAAATAACGTAAATTTTTACTTTCAACTGCAATCTATCCGCGCCATTGACACTTTCCATCAAAATCATTAGAATTAAATGTTAAATCAATTAATTTATTTGAAAGGAGCTTGGTTATGAATCATTCCAAGAAATCATCCACGCTCTTTCTTCGTAAAGATATCAAAACTGACATTTTTAAGAAGACTGGTTTGGAAAAGTCTTTAACAGCTTTCAGCCTAATTACAATGGGGGTTGGCGCAATCGTCGGTGCTGGGATCTTTATCACACCAGGTATTATTGCGGCTAAGTATACAGGACCTGGTGCTTTTCTAGCCTTCGTCCTTGCAGCCGTTGTGTGTTCACTAGCCGCCCTGTGTTACTCAGAGTTTTCGTCAACTATCCCACTAGCTGGGAGTGCTTACACATACATATACGCCGTTTTCGGCGAATTTATTGCTTGGATCCTTGGTTGGGCGCTTGTGTCTGAATATTTATTTTCTGTATCGGCCGTGGCGGCCAGTTGGTCGTCCTATTTTCAAAATATTTTGGCTGGCTTCCACATCTACTTGCCAGAAGCCCTGAAAGCGGCCTATGGAACCGCTGGTATGCCTCACGCCATTTTTGATTTGCCCGCATTTATCATCATTATGATTGTTTCATTCTTACTAATTGGTGGTGTTCGTGAGTCAGCTCGAATTAATGCGATTATGGTCATTCTTAAAATTATGGTGATTATTTTGTTCATCGTTGTCGGCGTGTTTTACGTCCGACCAGCCAACTTTAACCCCTTCTTACCATTCGGTGCTAAGGGGATTGTTTCCGGAGCAGCGGTTGCCTTTTACGCCTACATTGGCTTTGATGCCGTTTCTACCGCAGCTGAGGAAGTCAAAAATCCGCAAAAGAACGTTCCGGTTGGCATCATCGGTTCACTCTTGCTCGCAACGGCGCTGTACATCGCCCTCTCCCTAGTCTTAGTCGGAATCGTAAAATACACCAAGCTCAACGTAGCTGATCCAGTTGCCTACGCATTACACTTCATTCACCAAGACTGGGTATCAGGGATCGTGTCACTTGGTGCCGTCATTGGGATGACAACGGTGTTGATCGTCTTTCTTTACGGTGGTACGCGACTCGTGTTTGCCATTAGCCGTGACGGTTTATTGCCTAACGTCTTTAGTCATTTAAACCCTAAAACCCACGTACCGGTGACTAATACTTGGCTATTTGGGATTCTCGGTAGCTTTTTTGCTTGTGTGATCCCAATTGATAAAATTACCGAACTAGTTAATATTGGAACGTTGTTTGCTTTCGCAATGGTTTCAATCGGCATCGTTTTCTTACGTCGTAACCCCGAATTCAACCAATTAGATTCGGCCTTCCGAGTACCATTTTACCCAGTATTACCAATCGTTTCATTCGTACTATGTGTTGTTTTGATGTTAGAGCTCAAAGCCTTTACCTGGATTGCCTTTTTCATTTGGTTAATCATCGGCCTCATCTTCTACTTCAGCTATGGCTATCGTCACAGTGCCGTTCGTCGGCGACACGATGCACAAGAATAGCAAAATCAATTTAAAATCTAAAAGGCGCAGATTTCCATCGGAAGTCTGCGCCTTTAATTGTGCTATTCTCAGTACGGATCAAAGCACCCGAATGACAGTCACGCCAGCAATCATGACTAACAGCCCAACAATTTGGATGAACGAGACTGGATGTTGCTCAGAGCCCAGCCAGCCAAATTGATCAATCAAGAGACTACCAATCATCAACCCGACTAGGACGATGATAACTGCCAAACCGGTTCCGACAATTGGCACCAGGTAGACATTGCCCAATACAAAGAGCGCGCCTAAAACGCCACCAATCCAGATCCACCATGGATGGCGCTCAGTCTTAAACTGATTGGTTTGAAACGGCGGTCGTAAAATCAACACAATAACGATCAACGTCAGGGTGCCGACCAAAAACGAGATGTAAGCCGCTTGAATTTTAGACCCCAATACATTGCCTAGATGACCGTTGACAGCTGTTTGGGTAGCACTCAGCATCCCTGCTAAGACCCCGAACAACCGCCACATCATTAGATTGCCTTGACGCGGTGTTGCAATTGTTGGACTTTCTTCAAAACTTGCTTGATCAGCCCGACGTGTCAACCAAGCATCACCAGCAACCGTCACAATCACGCCAAGTAGCACGAGTAATGCACCCAGACCACGCAAAACTGTGAGCGGACTGGTAGGTGAATAAAACAACCCAAAATTATCAATGAGTAAGCCAGCCAAAATCTGCCCCAAAACCGGCATAATGACGGTTTGAACACTCCCTAATTTCGGAAATAACACGATGTTACCAGTTAAGTAAATTACACCAAATAAACCGCCCAACCACAGCCAAAACGGTTGGTGTGCCACCAAATTCATCGACACCCAAGGTAATCGGTGATCAATCATTGTCATGACGGCCAGAAAAAGCGTGCCAATCCCGAATGAAACCAACGAGGCCCAAAATGGCGACCCCAAAGCAGCACGTAGCTTCGAATTAATACTGGTTTGCATCGGCAACCCAATGCCAATGACTAGCCCAATCGCAATTGCTAACATGTGTACTTCCCCCAATACTTGAAATTTAGAGACGCCATAGTATGACCGAACTGGTTGATAAAGTCAATCAAAAGGATTAAAAAGCTTAAATTGTGGATCCGTCGTCGGATATTGACCTAAAACTCGCCCTAAATAGATCCTTAACCCTGTCACAAACTGTGGCGCATCACAAATTTTGACGTGCACACCCAAAGATAAAATAAAGCGGTAGCCTGAATCAGTCTGTGGTAGCTGTAAATGGGCTCGAAAATGAGTCTTGCTTTCATCGCTGATCACCCGGCTGCTAAATCGTTCAACTATCACATCACGCACAATATTGTCAGCCAGAATGGTCACTGGGACGAACTTCGGTAACTCATAGCCGATGTTATCAAATTGACCGATTGGTATTTCTCTGGGCTGAAAGGTCACCGGTAAAAATTCGATCGTTCTGATTCTGGAAAGTCGAAAGGTTCGAAATGCCTGCCGCTCTAAGCTATAACCCTGAATGTACCAGCGTTCACTTTTATAGGTCAGCCGATACGGCTCTAGCTGACGCATGGTCACGTTACCTTCACGATCACTGTAACTAAATTGAACCAACTGGTGCTTTTCAATGGCCAGATTGAACTGCACGGCTAGTTGTTTTAACTCTTCTGAGCCCGTCCAGTCCGCATGCTGAATATACAAGTTACCGTGGTCCTCAGGCTGATACATTGCGCGCATTTTTTGGACGGTTTCACGTATCGCAGGTGTATCGATCAACGATTGCACACCGCCTAACGCAACCAGCAAATTACCAATATCTGCTTCAGTTAGTAATTTTTTATCCACTTTATAGTTCGGCAAGATGCCAATGCCACCGTTGCGGCCCCGGGTCGCATAAATCGGAATGCCTGCCATGTTCAGGGCGTCAACATCTCGGTAGATCGTTCTAGTAGTCACCTCAAACTCGGTGGCCATCTCCTTAGCCGACACGCGTTCTTCACGTAATAACCACATCACCATATTCAAAAGTCGGCTTAATCTCATAAGGGTCCCTTCTTCGTAAAACATGACAAACAGTTGTCAACTTTTTATTGATACTATGAGTTTATCAGAAAGGGGCGCAAGATGACAACTATCGAGGGGTTCGCCGTTCATAAGTTACCTGCAATGACCTTAGCCACCTACGTGACCAAACTACCAATTCCCGACTCTAACGCTCATGAGATTTCGGCAGGCAAACAAGGCTTGATTGCTGGCCTCGCCCATGGCGGTAAATTGCAAGAGCTCTTGGCTCATAGTATTGACCACCGGCTATACGCAGTCAGCAGAATTCAAAACAACGTTCTGTGCTATTACGTCGGCACTCAGATTCCGCCAATCGTTCACATCGAAGAAGCCGAATGGCAATCGATTCCTGCAGGCGACTACTTAAATATGTCAGCCCGCGGCAATAACCCCCGGCAATTGCTTGATGAGCTCATCGCAACGTTTCTCGGTAAACTTCAACGACACCGCCCTAACCTGGTTCGTGATGATGGATTGATGATTGAGACAATGATTCAGAATGCTGATAAGAAATCACAAGTAGCATTACAGGTTCCGATTACCTTAAAAAGCTCACCTAGCAATCGCTAAATGAGCTTTTCGGTGTCAATACGGTCAAAACGATATTTCTGCGTTAATCAAGCCGAGAACGTTGTAGTCGTTCAATGGGAATCGCAGTGAAACATATCTTGATTAAAACGACGTAGATGCCAAAATACACAATTTCCTGCGGCACTCGAGTGTCAAATAATCCCGACCAGGCTATGCCATACATCATATGAAGCCACGTGCTGTTAAGAAATAAGTTCCAGCCAAAGTTAATCACGAAGGCAGCGATTGCGATTCGTCGCCAAGTAATGGTTTTTTGGTAAAAACAAATCCCAAAAGTATAACCCGTTAAGGCAGCGGTAATCACAAAGCCAAAGAAAAACGCGAATTTTGGAAACAGTAGCATTCCAATCAAATACGAGAGTGCGGTTACTCCCGCTGTGACCTTAGGTGGGTATAAACGAGCCATAAAGGCTGTGACAATAAATGAAAACGTAATCTTAGCCGTTAAAAATTGAATCGATAAAAAACTCCCTAATAATAGCTGCATCGCCATTAAAATTGCTAAAGTAGCGACTTGGTACGCTGAACCAACCTTAATTGCCTTCAAGATCCTTAACCCCTCTTAATCATAATCGTTGTGCATAAAAGTAGTTTCAACTTTTATCGTACATTGAGTATACTAAAAACACGAATGATGTACAATCATTCGTGCTACCAGTTGGCAATTTCTAATTTTGTACCAATAATTAATATTATTTAATACATAATAAAGCTTCAAAAACGAACAATGAAACAATAACACCACTTAACGATCCAGATCATCCAGTTCACGCTCAGTCACAATTGAAAGGTGAATGTAAAGCGTGAACCCTACCAACAGTAGAAAAAGAACCGACAGTATTTCAAAGTTAACTGATTTCGCAGTTAACGCTAGATGTAGGGCGGGAACTGCGAGACTGACATAACCAGACAAAGTCATCAACCGCTCGATGACAGCTAGTGTCCGTGGCTTGAAAACTGGCGTCACTATTCGTGCTCTAAAAAAGCGGTAAAACATGAATATTAAACAATTAGTTAAAGTCAGACAGGCAGAAATACCAGCGAACTTCACTGCAGTTAGTATCAACGTCATCGTACACAATAGACTACTAAAAAGAAGGCTCAATATTTTCATTTTCATCGTAAGTTGCATTGAATAGGCTCCGTTTCTCATCCGAACTTGTAAGAAAACCTATTTAACACTAATTCGCAGCAAAAATCTAGTCATTTTCAGATATTCTTTCATACTATTCTACTTTAAATCTGAAATAATATTGTGATTTTCACGTATTAAACAGTAATGAAACCGGTTCATGAGTATCAGTGGTAACTTTTGAAATGCTCGACAAATAAAAATCGTGTGACAGGCCCGCCGTCACACGATTCATGTTAATCACTTAATTGCACAATGTACGGTCCGTAATCAGGGACGGTTACAATCTCGACTTTCAAACCAAACGTTGTGCTGAGTAATTGCGCGTCCAACAACTTGACCGGCTCATCAGCTGCTACCAATCGCCCCTGCTTAATCAGCCAAATCCAATCACTGATCTTAAAGGCCTGGTTAATATCGTGAAGAATCAACACAATGGTAATCTTTTGCGTGCGATTCAATTCCTTAATCAAACTCATGAGGTCTTGTTGATAGCGGATATCAAGGTAAGTCGTTGGTTCATCTAAGAAGAGATACTGCGGCTCTTGCGCTAACGCCGCAGCCAGCCAAACGCGTTGCTGTTGACCACCAGATAGCGATTGTAATGGTCGATGAATCAGTTCTTCAAGGTGCACCTGGGTTAAAAACGGTCGAATCTCCTCATCGGGAATCGTTGCCAGTAATGAGTGAAAGGGTAATCTACCAGTTTTAACCACCTCGCCCACCGTCATTTCGTCATATACTTGATGCTGTTGACTGACAAGCGCGATTTTAGTTGCGCGTTGGCGTTTAGATAATTGAGCTACTGGCTGATTGTCAACTAGAACTTGCCCATGCTCGGGTGGCAAAGTCCCCATCAACAGTTTGAGTAACGTCGATTTACCAGCGCCATTTGGTCCAATGATGGTTAATATCTGGCTCTCAGGAACTGTCGCTGTAAAATCAGTAATCTGCCGTTGCGATGCGCCATAACTGTAATCAACGTGACGTAATTCCATGGAACCCCTCCCTTTGAACTAAATAAACTAAGAATGGGCCGCCAATCACTGCCAGCAAGACTGCCGCAGAAATTTCGCTTGGCAAGATTACGGTTCGCCCGATCGTATCAATGACTAACAAGAGCCAGCCGCCACTGAGCATTGAAAATGGTAACAGCGTTTGGTAATCATACCCAACAATTCGCCGGGCAATATTCGGGACAATGATGCCAATAAACGGTAACGTTCCAACTGCCGACGTGACGTCCGCAGAGAGGTAAATGACCAGAGCTAATAGCCCTAATCGCATCGCCAGCACCGGTACACCCACAGTCGCCAGTTGATCATCTGGGAGTTTCAGGTCGTTAGCCCACGGCGCTAAGAGTAACACTGCCACTAATCCAATACAGCCACTGATTAACAGCACCCACACGGTTGACCACGTGAGTCCATTAAACCCAATGTTATTACCGACGTTAATGCCTTTCGTAAATAATTGTTGTAGCCCAGTGAAAGTCAGGTTCAATGCGACACCAACGATAATTAATTGATACGGATGCTGCATCGTTTGACGATTTGCAAGTAACGCAAACGCAATCACACCGCCAATCAGGGCTAGCATAAATTTTTGCAGACCAAAAGCCGGTAGAATCATGCCACCAAGTAGCATCATTAATTCACCGGCGCTGGTTACCCCTAAAATGGTGGGGTCAGCCAATCGATTTCGAAAAACGGCCTGACTTAATGCCCCAGCAGATGCAAGCATGCCACCCGCAATCAAGGCTGCCACGATTCGTGGTAGGCGAAAGTCTAAGACCGTCGCTAATAAGTCTGGACGCTGAGCGCTAAACACCTGCCATAATTGCTGAACAGATATAAACGTCGTCCCAACCATCAAACTGATGATAGTCGTGATTAAAATGAATACACAGACTAAACTGTATGCAATCGATTCTTTGGTCATCACGTTAACTCCCTGGGTACAACCACTTAGAGACCTGTTTGAGTGCCGTTGCGGCCCGCATATTGGCAGTTGCATCAAAATTTGGTTCTTGCAAATCATACACGCGCTTGGCCTTTACCGCTGGTGTATCAGCCCAAAACGATTGTGATTTGAAAGTGCTATTGAACTGTGACGTCACCATTTCGGGCATCGCATGCTCCAATCGTAAGATCACTTGTGGTTTCGCATTTCGAATCGCTTCGTCGTTAGGTTGCATGTACGCCTGGTTTTTAGAAGTGAAGACATTTTGCCCCCCTGCCAACCGAACTAAATCACCCACGTAGGATTGATTAGTGCATACCATGTAGCCGGCACCAGGCAAGCCCATTAGGACAAGCACACGCGGCTTAGTCTGACCCTTTGCGCGATTTTTGGCCCGCTTGATGGCTTGATTGATCGTGTCATTCGCCTGCTTAGCCTCAGTCTGCCGATCATACTTGTTCCCCATCTGAGTAACAGTGGACTGCAATTGGGCAACGCTGTCCAAATTTAAGAAATAAGGTTTGATGTGCTGTTGTTTAAAGGACTTTCCAAATTGATCTTTGAGCGTCGTCACGCTATAAACTGCAGTTGGATGGACGGAAGCGATTTTTTCGGCACTCGGATTCATCGGACTACCGACTCGCGTCACGTTTTTATAGCGTGCTGGCATTTTGTTCGCCGTGGTAGGCACGCCCACCAACGGTAATTTTAACTTATCGGCAATCTGAACAACTGCATAGGTGGTTGCTACAATTCGAGACTGGCGCTTCTGCTTAGCAAGTTGATGTTGTGCAAAAAGGCCGCCAATGATGCCAACCACTAAGATGATGACGATCACTATCAATGCTTTTTTTCGTGGTGACTTCAAAGTGCACCTCCTATCGTTTCTTACGCATCACAACTAAGCTGCCGCCAAGCACAATCAAAACAATGACCACAACGCCAGCAATTAAAAATGGTAGTCGTGATTGAGTCTGACTCTGATCACGGGTGTCAGTCGAGGCAGCGTTCACGTGAGAAGCGGCCGCCGAGCTAACTTGACTGGATGATGATGAGACAGGTTGACTTGATGACTGACTGTCACTTGTTTTGGTTGACTGAACACTAGCTGTGGATGAACTATTGGTTGTCTTAGCGCCATTGTCGATTTTTTTAACACTGCCGTTATCCGGCTTTGAGGACGCAGAGGTTGCGTTGGTCTGTGTTGAATGACTAGTTGTTGCCTTGGTCGCCGCACTAGTCATTGCGGCTTTACCTTTTAAACTTGGTAGCCCGTTGGTACTAAACTTAAACGTGATGTTATGGGTTGCTTTATAGACCTTGGGCACATTGATCGCCAATTTTGCATTAATTTTATGTTTCAAATTTTTAGTCGTGAATGAATAATAAAGATTGGAGTTACCAGCTCTGTCTTTGACCTTCCGCACGTGCTGTGGTTTACCACCATTCACGCTTAAAACACGAACCGGAAATGATGATAATTTTTTAGCGGTTTTAATGCGCATTGTGACCACATATTTGTGACTTTTAACCTTGACGCTGGCTGGGTGAACAAAGTACCCGCTTGCCATCGAGGTTTTATTTGTGCCATAGGTTAAGGCCCGGTAATTAAGCGCTTTAGCTGATGCCGTCGTACCAGCACTTAACACAACACCGATTCCGACCGTTGCCAAAAGCACACTCAGATATTTAAGAGCTTTCATTATTTGGCCATCTTTCTTCTATAAATTACAGTTGCGGTTACCATCACCAAACTCAACAAACCTGCAACGCCTAGTAAGACCTGCTGTTGATCGTTAGTTTGTGGTAATTTGCCGTTCGAAGTAGCTGCCTTCTTCTTAGTGTTATTATTCGTTGCTGAGACCCCAATTGGTGACGTTTCGGTATAGCCTGAGTCGGCGCCATTATCACCAGAGGTACTGTCAGCATTTGAGCTAGCTGTATTATCAGTGGTTGCACCGGTGAACTTGTAGTAAATGTCAAAGTCTGAGCTGATACTCATGGTTGGCACAGTGACGTGGATGGTTCCCTTCACTAAGTTGTTCAAAACTGACAAGCTTGGCACGTTAAAGCTGAATGAAGCCGTATAGTAGTTGCCATCTGTACCATATGAAATATCACTCACTTTAGTGCCGTTTGCAGTCAGTGGTACGAATCCTTTGGCGGTCATACCAGAGTCCTTGGCATACTTGACTTCCATGGTGATTTTATACGTACCGTCGCTTTGTTTTTCGACTTTAGCGGTGTGGGTATAGTACTGATCAGCAGCTGACTTTGATTTTTTGTCTGCTTGGAGAACTTCATAGGTTAGATTGGTGATTTTGTCATTGTTGGTGATTTGTGAACCGGAATTACTATTATTGGTATTGTTATTACCTGATGCAGCACTACTTCCGTTACTTGTAGTGCTTGAACCTTTTCCAGGAGTTGTGCTTGACCCCGAATTATTTGAGCTATTGCTATTGGATATAACACTACTTGACGAAGTACTCGTTTGAGATGAACTAGAATTTGATATTGAGCTCGTCGAACCGGAATCTACTGCCGAGCTTGAAGACGAGTTTGAAGAACTATTAGACCCTGCGTTAAAAGATCCCCAATTAACTACAAAATAACAACTTGGGCTCATGTGTACCGCTGTTACAACAAACGAAGCGGGAACCCTTGTTTCCGAAGTACTCATACTCCAGTTCAATGAATCACTCCCAGTAGTAAAAGCACTTTGATTATTAATAGTAGCTGATCCCAACAATTTCGAAACATTCGGCATGAGTGGCAGACTGATATTAGCAGTCGTTCCACTTATAACTGCTTCTCCACTTGTGGACACAAAGTTGCCAATCATTGGGACTGGACCACCGTCTGCGGTTTCAAATGAGACTGTGACTGGCACCGATTCATCAGCCTCAGCCTTCACGCCACTTAAAGCGGTTACACTTAACAGCATTGCAGCGCCCAAAATGACGCCCCCTAGCAATCGTTTTACCCAATTTTTCTTCATGAATAATTCCTCCCGGATATCTATAAACTTGATTAATGACAGTTTAACATATTTTTGGAATATATTATGACCACATTTGTATATTAATGAACAAATTATTGAATTTTCATGCTTCACAGTCATTAATCATAAATTAGAATGCCTACAAATTGCTTTATACTAAGTAGTATACCCCGAAAGTCATGAGTTAGAAAAGCCAAAATCGTTAAAAAGATGGACTTTTCACTAATCTGTTGATAAATGATTTTCCGATTTTAACTCATCTTTGTGTGTGTTTTCACCGCTAAAATTAGCTAAACTTTAGAACAATTCGTTTTTGGTGATCAACACCCGCTTCTAATTCTTGATGAGCCTGTTGGGCTTGTTCAAATGGCATGATTTTGAGCGCATCGTCAAACAACAAACCGGCTTCAAAAAGCACGTTGAGCCACTGAGCTGCTCGCGTTAATTGCTCTAAACTTGCGTGGCTGATGACGAAACCATTGATCTGTTTTTGCGACGTGTAAAACGCCCGGCCACCAAACACTTCCGGTTGAGCTGGTGCCGTGATTAACGTGACTTCCCCATTCTGACCAAGTAAATCAAGACTGATTTGCAGGTCTAACTGACCAGAAGTATCGATAACGTGGTCAACTGGGTGAATAGTGGCCGCCGCCAATGGTTGATGATAATCAAGGCAGACCGAACTGCCCAGCTGATCCAACCGATCAAAGTCAGCCGGATTAGCCGTCGTTATGACGTTGAGTCCCATTATGCTGGCTAAACGGACCAGTTTGGTGCCAACGTGGCCAGCAGCGCCTGCAATCAAAATTCGCTGTCCGGCTGAGGCGTGCATAACGTTTTTCAAAACGATTGCTGCAGTTGCAGCAGAGTGCACGGCGGCAACTAAATGGAGCGGATCCACCCCACTTGGAGAGTGATATAACCGTTCAACTGGTACTGCGACTCTTTGGGCAGTCACGCCGGAACGGCCATCGTAACCCATTGAATTACTCCAAACTAAATCACCAGGCTTAAACGTTGTCACAGCCGGCCCCACAGTTAACACACGGCCCACAAGGTCGCGGCCAATAATGTGTGGTGTGGCTAAGCTGGTCTTAAACGACCCGCTGCGGACAAATGTATCAACGTGATTGACTGATACCCCAATTGTTTCAACTAGGACATCATTTTGCCCTAAATTTGGTTCAGGTACTTCCTGGATACTGATAACCTCTGGCGCACCAAATTGTTCAAAGACTGCTGCTTTCACGTGAACCCCTCCAATAATTTCAATTTAACAATAGTTTACACCTCTTCAACCGTTCACTGTATCAGACTGGGGTGTATCTCAGAACTTTCTATCGAACCATCAAAAAAACGGCCCAAGCATCAGCCTGAACCGTTATGTCATCAAAAATCATTTTCAACTGTCAACTCGAAACCATATGTGCTTCAAATTCATTAAAGTCCTAAATAAAGTTTGCCAAAGATGGCAGCGGCGATTGCGCCAACGAATGGTGCGATACCTGGTACGATCAGCCCATATTGCCAATCGTTGCTAGCCTTACCTTTGATTGGTAAAATCGCATGCGCGATCCGTGGGCCCAAGTCCCGGGCCTGGTTCATGGCGAAACCAGTTGGTCCGCCAAGTCCCATACCGATGGCCCAAACAATAAGCCCAACACCAATTGGGACGATCCCGGGTGTTTTAATTTCAGAAACGGCTAAAATGGCCGAAATAAACAAAAAGGTATCGAAAAATTCGACGAAGAAGTTACGCGGTAAGTTGCGAACTGCAGGGGCAGTTGAGAAAATGTTACGAATCGTGTCACCATCAATTTTGCCGTATGAATGCTTAAATGAATCAGCATACATCACGTAAACAATCAGTGCACCAATAATACCACCAAGCATCTCAGCAATCACAACTGGGAAGAAAGTCCCCCAAGTCATGTTGCCAAGAATCACTTGCGTTAATGCCATGGCAGGATTAATGCAGACGTTACCAAACATAAAGAGTGAAACCGAAATCCCAAATGCCCATGTTGTGATCGCAAATAAGTGACCAGAACCGTGGTACTTGGTATCGTTCAGAACTGTGTCGGCGTGAACGCCAACCCCAAAGAGAATCATCAAAGCGGTGCCCATAAATTCAGATAATAGCTGATGCATCAAGTTCAATCCTATTCTATATAATATATAAATAATGGCGCTATGTGTTTGACAGTTGTCAATGCTTCAGTGAATGGCTGATTAAAGAGTTACCCGCTCAATGCTTTGCACATACATAAGTATCGTGTTTTCTTGACATGATTAATATTTTACCGTTTAAACTTATAAATGAAAAGTGAATTTCAAATTTGCAATCTTTTTGACATATTTTGAAAATTGAATGTAAGCGTTCTCTTTCGACTGAGCTAGCCATGATTATTAAGACAATAAAAAAGTCGAGCAGTCCTGCCGCCCGACATAAAACAATCTTATCCTAATTTAAATGGTGTTGAAATCGAAACTGTGATGGCAGAGTGGCCATTAGCAACCGCTGATTGGGCTACATGAGTTAATAAATGATGGGTTTGAATATAACTTCTGAGTTCCGAAATATTTGGAATTTGAAGTTTTAATCGGTTCGCCGATTGATCAATTTCAATGCGGTCTAACACGCATTGTTGATTCAACCTTAAAATCACCGTCTCCACGATCCCTAAAATAAACTGGCTATGAGTCAAGTAGTCAAGGTTCGCGGTTTCTAAGTTAAAAGTCATCTCGCCACGGGTGAGTTCCTTTTGGCCCTCTTCTGCCATGGCTCTATAGCTCACAACAATATCTCGCGTCGTTACCTTGTTGCGAATCTTAAGTGTGTAGTCTATCAAACTGTCACTCCCTATCCTCTAGTTAAACAGTTGATCGCTATCAGAATTGGTGCGAGCACCGACAAACACAACTAAGCCGGCAACCACGAGGAGTTGTAAGCTTGGCATCATCACAAGCGCAATCACGTCAACTAAAACCAGTCCTAAAACCCAATACCAAGTGGTTAAAAATCGGTATAGTGGCATGGCACTAATAGCCTTAACCGCCTTGGTATCCCCAGCCTGGCGACTCGTACTTAGTAATGCCAACGTTAATAACTGATAGGACAGCGTCCATAAGAAATAAACGATGGCATAGAAAGCTTCCGGCCCAAATGCGTTTAGGCCTTGCCCTACCCAGGCAGTAGCGACTGGAATAAAGGACATCGAAAATAACCAAAAGTTATTGAGCCAATATACCCGCTTTGTAATCCGCTTCGAAACCGCAAACAGATAGTGATGATTGTACCAAGCTACGCCCACAAAAACGTATCCCACAACGTAAGAGATCAAATAAGGCCCGTTCTCAAAAATTGCTGAGAATGCCAAAGATGACGGCGTCTTAAACTCCAAAATCATAATAGTTAAAATGATAGCAACAACTGCATCCGTAAATGCTTCAACTCTTGCTTTATTCAATTTTATTCCTCCGAAATCTCTACTCGCTAATATGTTACCTATTTTATGACATAAATTCAATCACTGATGGTAAACTTCGCTATTTTGAATGTAAGTGATTTCATCATTGGAAATTCGTTGTTGGAGTTTTTCGGCTAACTCAGTTGAAATATCGCCACTGGCAACTGCCCGCTGAATCAATTCATATTCCGCGTGAAAGGCACGCATGAATAGCTGATAAACGCGATCTGCATCCACATCGCCACCGTTGATTCGACGATGACGAGTTCGATAAAAGCGACGAACCAGATTAGTTTCAACCCCATTTGTGCCGCTATTGGTCTTCAAAAAGTTCATCACAGCTTCAAAACCAGCAGTCTCAATGGGTAGAATGTCTTCGCCATGGCGCTCAAACTGTTCACGCCAATAAACTTCCTCTAACGCAACTGGCGCAGTCAAAAAAGCTTCTTGGGCCCGGTGCAGGTCTTTATACATCGTCCCAATGTGAAGACTAAACCGAATGCGTAACCAGACGTTTTTCCAAACTTTTTCGTCGGAGCTAAAATGGTTCAGTTGTAAAAACTTATTATAGTACTTCTGTTCATCTGCAGAAATGTCACCAGCATCAAACATCGCCTTAATACGCTTACGTTCTACCACGTGGGTTTGACGCATAATCTGACGCTCGATCCGCAACTTCGGGGTACTGTCTAAAATCAGTTGCTGCTGCAATGAATCCACCACGATCTGCGCTTCTTGTGGGTGATCTTTTTCATCACGCAGATCACTGATACCGGCCTGAATCATGCGTTTAACCCACTTAAAGCCAGAATTTTGCTTAACCTGCGAAGGCAAAATGATTGGCACAAAAATCGTCGGTAAAATGAGACTCGTTAGGATCACAACCGCCGCCAGATAAATCAGTGGTCCCCGCAGCAGAAATGCCTGACCGTTTACCATGACCGGAATTGAAAACGCCAAGGACAACGTAATGGTCCCATTAGCGCCACTCAACGCCATCACTAAACTATCCCGCCAAACATGGTCACTCTTTTCCCGACGTTTTAATAAGTAACGGGTCCAAACCAAACGCAAGAGGCCCTTGGTAAAGTAAATGGCCAACCCCAGCATCGTCAGGCCTAAAATCGACATATTGGCTGTAACGTTGCGATTGAGTGCTTGGATGACTGCCGGCAGCGATAAACCGAGTAGCACAAAAACTGTGCCAGATAGTACACCGCTAATAATCTCCCATACATTGCTGGTCACCAATTGCATCCGGGACGAATTCAGCCTTAATTTGTCACGTTCAGATCCTTGCACTAAACCAGCGGCAACCACCGCCAAAATGCCGGATAACGCCAGCTCCTCTGCCAGTAAGTAGACCAAAAACGGTGTTAAAGCTGAGATAAGTACCATGATCAACGGTGTGTCATCATTGTGGCGAACCAATGACATCCGGGCACTGACAATCACGACCCCCAGCAAGCCACCGAATAACAAACCGCCTAAGAACTCCCAGAAAAACATTTCAACCGCGTGGGTCAACGAAAACTGGCCAGAAATGTAAGCAGCAAGTCCCATGTCAAAGATTACGATCCCGGCAGCATCATTAAACAGCGATTCGTGTTGTAGGATGCCGGCTTGTTCCTCGGCGATGGGGTTCGCCTCAAAAATTGAATTCACAGCAGAAGCATCAGTTGGCGCCACAATGGCAACTAGAGCAAAGCTTAAGCTTAATGGCAACAACGCGTAAATAAGATGAATACCACTACCTACAATTAAAACTGTGACTACGACTAGGCCCACTGCCAGGGACAAAATATTGGTGATTGATCGACCAATCCAAAACCGAGAGCTATTTTGCGCTTCGTTAAAAAGTAACGGCGCAATAATCGCAAACGCAAAGGTTGACGGATCCAACTGAAAATGGGTGTAAATGGGTAATGTTGCTAAAACCAACCCGAAAATAATCAGAAAAAACGGCAACGGAATAACTGTCACGTGTCGTGCCAAAATATTGGCCAGCACAACCGCTGCCAAGATAATCAGTAAAAGTAATACTTGATTCATGCCAAAACTTCCCCTTGATAAATAATTAAATCACACCAATCACGTCATGCCCTATGATTGACTACTCCGTTTAAACTTTGACCTTCATTTGAGGTAACTGCCTAAAAGGTTACATTACGTCAGTTATTATACGCGTCACAACTGATTCTCACACAGAAAACACCTCAAACGCCTGCTGGTAATGGCGTTTCAGGTGTCAGAATCGTTTTATAGATACGCCTGGTCAAACGAAGCGTCCTGTGAGGTCAAAATCTTGGGGCCGTCCTTAGTGATCACAATGGTATGCTCAAATTGAGCAGACGGCGAGCCATCATAAGTAACGTAATACTCCCAAGAATGGTCGGCCGTTTCAACTGACCGAATCTCACGACTGCCTAGATTAACCATGGGTTCAATGGTGATGGTCATGCCTTCTTTCAATCGTAAGCCGCGGCCAGCCTGGCCGTATGCTGGAACGTCTGGCTGTTCGTGCATCGTTGGTTGGATACCGTGACCGATCAACTCCCGCACATCGCCCATGTTAGCTTCGTCTTCAACATAGTGTTGAATGGCTGCACCAATGTCACCAAGCCGATTACCAACAACGGCCTGTTCAATTCCCTTGTAGAGGGCAGTCCGTGTGACATCCAAGAGGCGTTGCTTCTCAGCTGAAACTTCACCAACCGCATAAGTCCGGCAGGCATCGCTCAAAAAGCCATCCAAGTTGACAACTAGGTCAACCGCCACCACGTCACCGGTCTTTAAAATCAGGTCACGACGGGGCGTTGCGTGGGCGACTTCATCGTTCACATTCACGCAAGTCGCATACTTGTAGCCTTCGAAACCCTTCTCCTCCGCCTTGGCACCATGTTCAGTGATATAGCGGTCAGCAAATTGCTCGATCTCCCAAGCGGAAATACCGGGCTTAATAACGTCTGCCAAACCGTTTAAAACGCCTGCTAAAATGGCGCCTGATGCTTTCATTTGATCAATTTCTCGTTGTGATTTTATGGTTATCAATAGCGTTCTCCTTTAAATTAATTGGTACGAAACATATGGTCTACGGTAATACGATTTTGGCTTTTGATTTTCCTTGGCCGATGGCTGACACCTGAATCTGATAAGGAATCGTTTCTTGCAATAGCGACACGTGGCTAATAATGCCAATCATCCGATGGCTACTTTCAACGTTTTCAAGCGCAGCCATGGCAACAGTCAGCGAGTCTTGATCCAGTGAGCCAAACCCCTCATCGACAAATAATGCGTCAATACTGATACCACCAGACTGATTTTGAATCATCTCACCAAGCGCTAATGCCAAACTCAATGCCGCAATAAAGCTTTCACCACCAGATAGCGTGTGCACACTTCGAACCTGCCCGACGTTATCATCATAGACGTCAATCTCCAGACCAGTATTGCGCTGATAAGAGCCCGCTTCAAGATGTAACTGCATGGCGTAGCGCCCTGAACTAAGTTGCGCTAAGTGTTGGTTAGCAATCGCCAAAATTTCCACCAGTTGCGCGCGGAGGACGTAACGTTCGAGTCCCAGTTTGTTTTCGCCACCGCCAGCAACCGTTTCAACCAGCAGTTGTAGTTGGTGTAAACCTTCAAGCTGACTAGACACTTGTTTAGTTGCCGTTTTAAGCTGTTTCAATATATCACCATTGACAGTCACCTGTTCTTGGACCTCATCTCGGGCTTTGACAGCCGCTTGTTGATCAGTTGTGAGCTGATCTAAGGTAGCCTGAATAACTGTTAGATCAGTGCGAGTTTTACCCTCGACCAACTGCTGATATGCCGACACACTGGCTTTCGCAGCGGTTAAATCAGCGTCGTATTTTTTTAGGCGCTGTTCAAGACTTGGAATTTGAGCTGTTTGAGCCATTAATGACACGAACACTGCCTGCTGATCACCATCGTTACCCAAGGTGGCCTCGATTGCCTTTGCCAATTGTTTTTGAAGTGCCAGAGACTTTGCCTGGTCGGTTTCAATACTAGTTTTCAAATTCTTTTGGTTGGCCTGACTAGTTGCCAACTCACGTTGAGTGCTTTGAATTTGTTCATTCACTAACTGGGTTTGATTGTTAAAACTCGTTACTTGTGTTTTTTGTTTCGCCAAGTATTCATCTAGCGCTGTCAGATTTTCAAACGACTCAGGTAAACGCTGTTGAAGGGTTTCTAATTTGGCTTGTGTTCGTTGCAGTGCGAGCTGTGCTGCTTGGGTAGTCTCGACTGAAGCTGCCAATTGTTGCGTCACTTGGTCCAGTTGGCTTGCTAGTGCGTCCTTGGCTAGTGTTAGCTGGTCCAGCGTCTTTTGTCGACGTTGAGCAGTCTGCAAATCCTGTGTCGTGGTCAACTTACTTTGCTCAAACTGACTGTGTAATGACTCAATATCAAGGCTGTCGTCAGTCGTTAATAAATCAGTTAGCTCATCCACTTGCTTTTGCTCGTCAGTGGTTAAAGTTGCCAACTCGCGTTCTTGGCTGGCATGAGTGGCTTCCAACTTAGCCAAGGCAGTTTTGGCCAGTTGTAAAGCCTGCTCGGACTGTTTAACCATTTGGTCATCCACCGTCTGAGTAGCAGTGCCGTGATACGGATGTGGGTGTGACTCACTACCACAGACTGGACACGGCGTCCCTGGCTTTAATTGACTCGCTAAAACCGCAATTTGATTGACCAACCACTGATTCTTCAAATTGTCATATTGCGTTGTGGCTGACTCGACCTCTTCTTGCGCAGCCGATTGTTTGATGGCTGTTTGCGCAATTAAATTACGCTGATTTTGAACGCGATGTTGGAGTTCGGACAGATTATCGAACCGTTTTGTAAGTTGTGCCTGCTGAGTTTGAGTAGCCTTTAATTGCCCAATTTTTTCAATCAAACCTGGTCGTTCGTCCAATTGGTCAGTCGTTTGTTTGAGCTGGGCGTTCAGTTTAGTTTGTAGCGTACGTTGATTTTCAGTAGTCTTACTAAGTTGTTTAAAGTCTCTAGTCTGCGATTCGACTTGCCGAGCCACTGCATCAACTTGTTCAAACAGTGGTCGTTGATTTTCCAATAACGTCAACTGGTTTTGTAACTTCGTGATTTCAGGGGCCTGTTGGTGTAAGACATCAGCCTTCCCAGTTGCAGTCGCCAACGTTGTCTGCTGTTGTTGAATGGTAGCGGCAATGTCGCTAACTTGTTGCTGATTTTGTTTGATTGAAGCTTCAATCGTTTGTTGTTGCTGGTAATCATGTTGCTGCTCAGCAGCCCACTTGAGTTGCGTCAGTTGCTGATTGGTAGCCACTATTTGAGGTTGCTGCTGCATCAACGTATCAACAACTTGATTCTGTTTTGCTAATTGTTCAAAATTTTGATTAATTTGATTGGCCGCATCAAATTGTCGTTGGCTCGTTGTAACTTGCTGAGAAATGTCTGCCAGTTTGGCTTGCGCCGTCTTTAAGGTCGCACGATCTTGTTTTTGCTGTTCGGCCAGTGCCTCTAAGGTATGCTCTGAATCAGTTGCCCATCGTACCCGCTTCAAAACGTTATCAATGGTGGCCTGCCAGTTTTTGACCTGGTCAGTTTGGGTATTCAACTGAGCGCGAAGATTATTGGCCCAATGTTGATAAAGTTCAGTGCCGAAAACCTTTCGTAAAATGGTCTCTTTTTTAGCACTATCTGCTACCAAGAACCGGCGAAATTCGCCCTGAGGCAATAAGACAATTTGAACAAACTGTTTACGATTAATTTGGAGCACATCGCTTAACTTAAGATTGATATCAACCAACCGGGTGATTTCGTCAATTTGTTCATCGCCTCGATAAATTTTTAATGTCCCCTGGCTAGGAAACGGGCGGGTACCAGTACCCCGTTTTTTCGCCAGAACCTGTTTTGGCAACCGGTTGATGTCATATCGCAACCCTTGATGTTCAAACACTAAGTCAACTGACGTCGGTTCGTCAGGGACCGCAAAGTCTGAACGTAAGGCAGCTGGATCTCGATCATCACTGGCGCTTTCGCCATACAGGGCAAACGTCATGGCATCAAAAAGAGTGGTTTTGCCACTTCCTGTTGGTCCCGCAATTAAAAATAATGGCGCCTCATCCAAACGAGTAAAATCAATCGTTTGGTGTTCGTACGGTCCGAAGTAGTTCATGGTTAATTTGAGTGGTTTCATGCGTTTGTGCCTCCCTCATTGGCCTGTTTCAAAGCCTGTTGGGCCCACTTTTGTTGTTGCGGGGTCATCTTTTCTTTAGCAACCTGTTCGTAAAAGTCGTCAAGTAACGCCATTGGCGCTTTTTGCTTTAATTGCTTGCTGGTCTCACCTTGGTAGCTCACCTGCGCTGAGTATCCATCCTGTCGGCTTAGCGTCACGATTCGTGGAAAGACTGTTCGTAGTCGAGCCATGACGTTTGGAATCGGCTGACGGTCGGTCAATGTGATACCGTAATAATCCTCGTGGTCGATGCTGTCATCAGTTTCAGAAGACATCAACGTTTCAAAACTATCAGTCAGTAACTTGACGTCGTGTACCGGCTGTAGTGGTTTAAACTCGTAGGTGATTGGACTTTGGTCGGTATCGACGATCCAGACCCCCTTTTGTTGATTGGCTTCGGACAACGAAAACTTGACTGGTGACCCACTGTACCGGGCACGGTCAGCATGTAGCGCGTCTTTACCATGTAAATGACCCAATGCAACGTAGTCAAAATCCACCAACAAATCGGTGGGTACCGCTGCCAAGCCACCAACCGTTAAGTTGGTCTCTGAATCCGTAGTGGCACTACCAGCAACAAAAAAGTGGGCAACTAACAGGTGCTTTTTAGCCGGATCAAACGCTTTTTTCATTTCCGACACGACTCGCGCAAAAGCCTGATCCAGGTGTTGCAGTGACTCGTCCTCAAAGTATTGCTGTGCTTCAAAAGGTTCAAAGTATGGGCATAAAAATAACTGGCAATCGCCAACTTCAATTGGTTGAAAGGCCTGCCCTAATTCGGTGTGCAAATACAAATCCGTTTGTTTAAACCATGGTGTACCGGTTGCTAACCGCGTTGCACTATCATGATTACCTGAAATCGCATAAATTGGAAAATGATCCGCCAAATTTAACTTCTGCAGCATCTGATTGACCAGGGCTACTGACGCTTCTGCCGGTAATCGTCGATCATACAAGTCACCCGCAATGATAATGCCATCGACGTGTTCTTGAATCGCTAATTGTTCAATTTGATCAAAGGCCGTTGTTTGTTCATCGGTGAGGTCGAATCCGTGTAGCCTGCGACCGATGTGCCAGTCGGCTGTATGTAAAAATTTCAAAAATTATCATTCCCTGCTTTATTGGTAACTTTTATTTTAGCAAAAAGCGCGTCAACAATCGACCTTAGCCGTTCGTTGACGCACATGCGTATGTGATTAAATTGATAAAGCTGGTTGGGTTAAGTGGTGTTGTTCTGCTCGAATCAGTTGTGCGCGCTCAAAATCATCCGTAATGATACCTGCCACCCGTTCCACAAATAACCGGCGCATGTCGACGGTCCGATTAACGGTCCAAATGCGCTCAACCGCTTCTGCTTCGGGTTGATGGTGTTTGAGGTGTAGTCCGTCAAGGTGGTGTTGCTTGATGAACTGACTCGGATCTTTAAAGTGGTGGTTTGCTAACAAACAGTAACACTGCCTGGGATCAATTTGTTGCGCACGCTGAATCGTCGCTAGATTAAATGAAGAAAAAATAACTGGATTTTTAAGTGGTGCACGCTTAATTATATCTAACACCCGTTTTTCAACGCCAGGATATCTAACACGATTGGTTTTAAATTCAAAATTCAAAATAACATCATGATGACCAACCAACTTAAGTAACGCCTGTAAGGTCGGAATCCGTTCCCCGTTACTCAAGCAAAACCGTCGTAAATCATCATAACGATAGCTACTGATTAAGCCGTGTCCGTCAGTTGTTCGATTAAGACGCTCGTCATGCATCACGACCGGTATTCCATCTGCCGTTAACTGAACATCAAATTCCAAGCCATCAATATCGTGTGCGATAGCGTACGCAAAACCAGCTAAAGAATTTTCCGGCAATTTAGCAGGTACACCTCGATGACCAAATATCAGCGTTGTCATAACAACACTCCTCTCTACGCACTTCACTATACACACCGTTTGTCAGGATAGCGTATTGATCCCGTATCATTCATGTAAAAGTTGATCAAACTGCCGCTCTCACTGTGGCTTGCATTCTGGCCAAAAGTAGCCTACTCTGCAAGTAAAACTTAACGAGGGAGTGCAATTTATGACGCAATTTAAAGCAACTTACCAGTCACCACTTGGTCCCATTGTGATGCTGGCGGACGAACAATATCTACTGGGGGTCTGGTTTGACCAACAAACCTATTTTGGCGCAAAGTATGATTTAGACGCTGCATCAACCGATGCATCACCAATACTAAGCGAAACGACGACATGGCTTGACGATTATTTTGCGGGTAAAAGACCTGATCCAGCTCTGTTGCCGACTCACCCGGAAACAACCCAATTCAGACGTCAAGTTTACCAAGTCCTACTTAGCATACCTTATGGCGAAACGATCACCTATCAAGAAATTGTCGCCAAATTGACAACCCAAAATGGCCAACCGACTGGATCGGCGCGTGCGGTTGGTGGTGCCGTTGGCCACAATCCGATTTCAATCGTGATTCCTTGTCACCGCGTTCTGGGTGCTAACGGTAGCCTTACCGGGTATGCGGGTGGTCTTGACCGTAAAAAAGCCTTATTGAAATTAGAAGCTAATTAATCGTTATTGTATTATACAATGGTCAATACAATATCCATTAAAATAAAAGGAGCAATTAACTGATGAATAGTATTGCCGTTTACTGTGGCGCAAATACGGGAAAGCAATCGATTTATTACGATGCCGCCATTCAATTAGGTCAATATCTCGCGACCCACCATCTGAAGCTGGTCTATGGCGGTGGTGGCGTTGGTTTGATGGGCGTTTTAGCCCAATCAGTCTTAGACGCTGGCGGTCAAGTTCATGGTATCATGCCCCAAGAACTTTATGACCGTGGCGCTGCCGCTAAGAATTTAACTGAACTGACCGTCGTCGACAATATGGCCACTCGAAAACAGCAGATGCTAACTGATTCAGACGGCTGTATTGCCCTTCCTGGTGGTCCAGGCACCCTTGAAGAGATCATCGAAGCTTACTCATGGGCACGAATCGGTGATAATCCCAATCCGTGCGCGTTTTACAACGTTAATCACTACTACGATCCGTTGATCACTTTGTTCGACCAGATGGTGACCCAGGGGTTTCTGACAGCTGAACATCGAGCCAAACTTTGTTTTGCAGACCAATTACCGACGATCTTTGAATTCATGACTGCCTATCAACCACCGATAATCAGGACGGATTATCATCAACCCAAGTGATTTAGAGTGTTTTACCGTCTTCATTTTTAGGATAGGATTTAATCAGAATAGCCGTTCAGGCTGTGAACATACCGCTTGAACGGTTATTCTTTGCGGTGACCTTCTTCTAGTTAAATTTGGCTGAAACCCAATCTCGCACAGGCACAATCTAAATACTGTCCAAATCCGCAATAATTGGGTAAAATCAAGTTAATGATACTACGGAAGGGACTGACTTGCCGATGATCTCTAACGAACATTTTTTCACCCAAGTTCAAACCGACGTCTCTCAGCAACTGACTGCATTAGATCGACTTGCTGCAAAACACCAGCGAGCGACCCTACTACAGTTGATCTGTTTAATTGTGCTGCTAATCACCGCTGTATTGTCCAACATCACTAGGATGCTCACTGCTAGTAACCAAACGAGCGAAACGTTGAAGCAAATTGCTGCCAGTCCGCTAGATCTCATCTTAATCGGTGTAATGGTGGTGGCTTTCACAGTCTCGTGGGTTTGGTGGGCAAAGGATATGAAGTATCAAAATCTACAGCAGGAATTTACCTCCCTCTACCAGGAACATACCGAATTAATTAAAACAAGTGCCCCATTAACCGAAATCAGCGCCCATTTTCGCCACCAAATGCGACTTGCGACGCACTTTAACAACTTGAGTAACGTCATTGCGTTGGCCGTAATTGCCGGCTTCGTGTTATATCAGCTTCATCATTAACAAAACTCAAGTCCCGACTATGGCAGCCAAAGAAGTCGTGAATCCCAAAATAAAGGGGTTCACGACTTCTTTAATTTCTATTCTGCAACCTAATCAAGTCCTGCTTACACGATAAAGATATTCAGACTACTTTTTCAAAAAGCCCATCATGACGTTGGTCCCATCTGAATCGTCATCGTTTGTCTTCTCACTACCGATTTTTTCAAAAGCTGGTGGATTGACTAAGTTTTTGCTTGATACTGGGTGCAACCGACTATCCAACTGATTTAACCGTTGGTCTAATAATTGCCTTAATGCCATTAAGTCATCGTAGCGTTGTTGTAAATCTGTATCATCAATTTCGGTCGTAAAAAGCGTCTTGGCAGCTTCAACTTGTGCGTCAAATTCTTCCTTTGTCATCATCGTACCCCCAAAGTACCATTTTATTTGATGAATAGATTATACCAGTTTTCTGAAAACATTTTATCTCATTTGCTCAATAAAATGATATTTCGATGGTTTGCATTGATTAATTGTGGTTTAAAAGCATTGCAAGAATATGAGTTAAAATGAAAACTATTGTTATTTCAGGTAAATATACCTATACCATTCACAATCAATTAAGCGATTATTGTAAAACACGTGCCAATCGATCATCGAACTCACCAACCGTACAAGTCCCAATTAAAGCGTCCACGATCCGGCCATCTTTTTTAATTAAAATTGTTGGTGTACTCATGACCCCGACCGCCTTAGCAATCAGCGGTTCTTGATTGACCGTCAACGACAAAAAGGTAACTTCCGAGTGAGTTGTTGCAACTTTCGACAGCACAGTATCCATTGTTCTGCAAGGCGGACACCAGTCAGATCTAAAGTCAATCACAGCTACACCTTGAGAAGATTTGGCAACGTACTGCTCATCATGGATCGTCTGAAGTTGGTTCTGCATGATTTATCCCCTTTCACGTTGAAGTTTAAATTCATTATAATCCAACTGCCCGAACTAATCTGCATCCGGTTTCAGAAATTTGGTAATACCCCTTGAATATCGGGCATCAAGAGATGTAAACTGAGCATTAGGAAAGTACTACTTTATAATGCTGAAAGAAGATGTTTGAGATTACCTCACGCAAATCTAATAGGTTAGAAACTAACTCTTTTCCCAATAACTCCCTTACATATAAAAGCGGAAATTACTGGCTATTAGCCGGTGTCACACTGCTAGGCTTAACTTGTACTGGCGCCCCGAGCATTTCTGCGCAAGCTACCGCCAGCCAGTCAACAATTGTTGCAACTACATCTAATGCATCTTCTGCGACGAAGTCATCATCATTGGATTCGTCTAATTCAAATAATACAAATCAGGATACTGCTACCACAAAAGCAACGGTTGCCTCATCTTCAAACCAGGCTCAATCTTCAAGTGGCACAACTCAAGCCAATTCTGAATTAAACTCAGATAATTCTTCTAACACCAGTTCGCAATCAATTAGCAACTCGGATTCTGTTGCTCAAAACACAAGTCAGACGAATACTACTGCCACCACTACCGCAGCATCAACGTCATCAAGTGATTCATCGCAATCCCTCAAAACCGTCGCTACTGGAACTGACGGTACGGCCCATTACACCTTAACTGATGACGGCACACTTTCTTTTGACAGCGGAACACTCACGCAAGCTGACACGATCAATTTGGGGCAGCTTTATGGTCAATTGATCACGAAGATTGATACTTCAAAAGCAACTGGTCCAGTTATTTTACCAAGCGATTCAAGTCGACTATTCGCTACCACCCTAGACTCAAGTAACCAACCAGCTTCCGGTTTTGAGAATCTAACTAGCTTTGATACCACCAATTTAGACACCGAAAACGTCGTCAATATGGACATGATGTTCGCCAATGATGCTAAGTTAGCTGTTTTAGATACCCGGAATTTCAAATTATCACACACCACCTCAATGGCCATGATGTTTGAGAACGACACGTCATTAACCTCCCTTGATGTGAGTGACTGGGATACGAGTCAAGTCACTAACATGGGCCAGCTATTCGCCAATGATTCAGCCCTACAAACACTAGCCGTCGATAACTGGAATACGGCTAACGTGGTCGATATGGGCATGATGTTTAGTGGCGATTCAGCTTTATCGCAACTTAACATTAGCAATTGGAATACAGCTAACGTCACCAATCTGGCGATGATGTTCAGTGGTGACACTGCGTTAACGCAACTCGATGTGAGTCATTGGAACACGGCCAACGTGACCAGCACCGCCATGATGTTTAGCGGCGATGAGAACTTACAAGCTCTGGACGTGTCAAATTGGAACACCAGTAAAATGACTAATATGGACATGATGTTCGCCGATGACGCCAAAATCAGTCAATTAAATGTTTCAAATTGGGATGTGACCCAAGTTAACGATATGGGGCAGCTGTTTGCAGGAATGTCAGCTCTGACAACACTGGATCTCAGTCAGTGGCACACAGATCACGTGACCAACGCAGTAAGCTTCATCAATAATGATGACGATCTGGTGAACGTCACTTTCGGACCCGACTTTAACGTCACTGTTGCTTTTCCAAATGTTACGGCCACATCCGGTTGGTTATACCAATCAAAAGCCAATCAACTTGTTGCCCAATATGATGGTAAACAAAGTGGCACATACTTCTTAGTTGATCTTGGTCAACTTAATTTGAATCAAGTTGGCAAGCTCGACGATGGTGTACGAGTTCGAACTCAAGTACCTGCAGCTGTCTCAACCACAACTGATCCCATGAATCTTGGCACCTTAGACAATGGGATTTGGGTTCGTACTAAAGTCCCTGCTGGTGTTTATACCACAAGTGACCCCATGAATCTAGGTACGCTGGATGATGGTCCAAGGGTCCGAACACGTGTTTCAGACGCCGTATATCAAAAACCTGATGCCACTGTTTCACCTAGCCAACCAGCTTCACCAGTTTCACCTACTACACCAGATGATGCGGTTGCCGTAACTAATCCAACGGAACCTGACAGTCTGACTGATTCGGACCTGACGCTACCTGGTGAGTTGCCAGCAACGACTGATTTGACTTCTTCAAACACAACGGCCGATGCCAATCAATCCGATACTCAAGCTGCCAAAAGCGCCACTCAACTCTCACCTGAGACGGATTCTGAACTCAATCACGTTAAGACTGCGCAATTCAATCCGACTACTGCTGTCATAGCGCATCACGATGCTGGTTCAACCCATATCGGTTCGAGTAATGATTCAACAACCAGATTACCTCAAACCGATGAGCAATCAAGTCACTGGCTAGCAGTACTTGGTCTAGCATTGCTATCACTGACAAGTTTGCCGATTCGTTTGATCAGACGGATGACCCACTAGACTTTCAGTATCTGTGGTATGAACAAGCTCATAATTCAACATCCTTTTGATTATGTTAAAATAATCATAGTAACCGTTTTCATCAAGAAAGGATGTCTGCCTTATGAGCGAAACGAAAGTGATCACCAATATTGGTGCAGGAACAATGGGCCATGCGATTGCACTTCAATTTGCAATGAACGGGTATAACGTTAACCTTTTAGAAACCAGTTCAGAAGCCTTAAAACGCGGCTTGAAGTTAATCGAAGCCGATTTAGAAACGTTTAACCACGCTGGAATTCTTACCGATTTTCCAAATCAAATCATGGCGAGAATCCACCCCACGACTAGCTATGAATTAGCTTTGAACGACACCGAGTTTGTCATCGAATCCGTTGTCGAAGATATGGCGGTTAAAAAGCAAGTTTGGGCGGAAGTTGAAAAGTACGTCAAACCGGAAACCATTTTGGCAACCAACACTTCAGGTCTTGACCCAACCGAAATGCAGGCCGACCTGGATCACCCGGAACGTCTGGTGGTTGCGCACTTCTGGAATCCAGCACAATTAATGCCGCTGGTTGAGGTGGTGCCAGGTCAACAAACTGATCAATCAGTTGTCGATCAGACGGTGACCCGCATCACCCAGATTGGTAAGCATGCTGTGCCGTTGAAAAAGGTAGCCCTCGGCTTCGTTGGTAACCGAATTCAACTCGCCGTGTTACGAGAAGCACTTCATATCGTCGACGAAGGCATCGCCACCCCAGAAGCAGTCGATGAGATCATCAAAACCAGTTTAGGATTACGTTGGAGCTTAGTCGGACCGATTGCGAGTGCCGATTTAGGCGGGTTGGATGTCTTTAAGAAGATCAGTGATTACCTTTACGCTGATTTAGCCAACCAAACTGATGGCGACCCACTTCTTAGCAAAATGGTCGCTGAAGGTCATCTGGGCCTTAAATCGGGTTCCGGCTTTTACGACTGGCAAGGTGACGCTGGTCAACAAGTTGTCGCACAACGGGATGAAGCATTACTTGCGCACCTCAAAGATGACGTGCAGCCTGATACTAAATAAACATCAACAAGTAACAACTGTGACTACAAGGCCACAGTTGTTTTTTAGTCTCTCAATAATTGATTGACCAAATCGCTAAAACGTTTCAAAGGTGATTACTTGACCACTTCATAAATATTTGCGATACTGCCTTCGAAAGCACTGGGAGGTGGTCTTATGCAAATTGTAACTGATATTGAATATGATCAAAATCAACATTTGAAGTTGGATACCTATCATGAAGAAACTCGGCCGTATCTTGGGCTAATTATTGATATTCACGGCGGTGGTTGGTTTCGCGGTGACAAAAGTAAGGATGCTGACTGGGCAACCCGACTGGCAGCGCTAGGCTACATGGTGCTAGTTCCTAATTACCGATTAACACCTGCAGCCTACTACCCGGAACCGCTGTCTGACATGGCGAGTTTATTTGATTGGATTGCCCGAAGTGACTTTAATCAAATGCCAATTGGTGTTGTCGGTTCCTCTGCTGGTGGGAACTTAGCAGTTGAACTGGCGATTCGATATGGTGTCCCTGCAGTCTCGCTTTCCGGTATTTTAGACATTGACGATTGGCTGGCTAATCATCTAGACGTGGTCCCTGATGAGGGTGATACCAGTCATTTTAATCAACAAGCAAGTGCCACCATTAACCAAACTGGTACTAACGACGCCTTTTACAAGTGGTTCGTCCTTAACTATTTCAATCAGCGAACAGATGAACTGACTGCTGCTACACCCGTTCATCGCGTGACGTCACAAACTGGCCCAATCTATATGGCCAATTCCTTGGCAGAGTTTGTGCCGACCAGCGGTGCTTTAACTATGGCATCCGCCCTCACCGAAGCACAAGTGCCTTACCAGTTGAATTTTCTAGCTGGACACCGACATGCTAAAGGTTACTTGGATGACGTTTTTGACTCAACAGTCGACTTCTTACGTCGTACGGTGCTTGTCACCCATCCAGATTTATAGTAATCAGTTATGGCATAAAAAAGTACCACCAAACCTCCCAGCATCGGACAGTTTGGTGGTACTTTTGTGATTCCGTCGTGTTGTCTATTGAACGAAATAACTATTTTAAATTTGATTTTTATGAATTTGCAGGTTTTGCCAAAGCCGTAACGATAGCAGGTTCAATCTTCTCAGGTTTAAATACTGGCGCGTATCGATCAATCAGTTGACCATCGCGGCCAATCAAGAATTTAGTGAAATTCCATTTGATTCGGCCATGGCCGGCTGTTTCCTTCAGGTACGTAAACAGCGGATCTTCGTCGGTGCCGTTTACCCGAACCTGTTGCGTCATTGGAAAGGTCACACCGTAATGCAACTGACAATATGCTGAAGTTTCCTCATCCGACCCAAGTTCTTGGTGAAACTGATTCGATGGCAAACCAAGTACTTCAAACCCTTGGTCATGATAAGTTTGGTAGAGTTTCTCTATGCCATTAAGTTGGGGTGCCAACCCACACTTACTTGCCGTGTTCACAATTAAAAGTACTTTGCCTGCATACTGCTTAAAATCAATCACTTCGCCGTTCATTTCGGTTTCTTGAAACGCATAAATTTTGCTCATGCCTGTGACTTCCTTTCATCAATAATCCTCTGAAGTGTCTTAATTAAATGGTGATTATCCGCTAATAGCCGCTCATAATCAGTGTGCACATCCTGGTCCTTCGAATCAATACAAGCTGCAATAGCAGTTGCAACCTCGCTTTGAGTACTAATCGCTTTTGGTGTCAAACTAATCACAAGTTGCCGTTGGTTGGACGCCGGCCGAATTCTAGTTAACCACCCCGCGGTTTCTAATCGCTTCAACAACGGCGTTAGCGTGTTACTTGCTAAATGCAGATGGTCACCTAACTCATGAACCGCCTGGTGATCTTGCTCCCAAAGTGCCACTAACACCAGATACTGCGGGTAAGTCAGCTCAAATGGCGTTAATGCCAGTTCATAAAATTGACTAAATAGTCGGTTGACCCGATAAGCCGAAAAACACAGCTGCTGATCCAAATTCAGGACTTTTTCAGTCACAAGCTCACCTCATTTCATATTAATCGTGCTTGAACTATTCGTACACGATTATTTAAAACAAATATAGCTCATAATATGGGATTTTTCAAGCGCTTTCAGTATTTTGTTTGTTTCAATTTAGTTCACACACGAACCTGGGCTAAGCCATCTGAGAGACACAAAAAAACCAATCGTCTATCCTGACGATTGGTTTTTAATTAGTCATTTTATATCAGTTTAACCTTCAGATGCACCGGTGGTTGCATCGGTTTCTGGTTCAGGAGTTGGAGCTGGCGTAGGTGCCACTTCTTCAGTTTCTTCGGAAGCACCACTGGTTGCATCTACTTCGGGTGCAGCCGGCTTTTCTTCTTCAGGTGCTGCTGCAGCAGAAGCACCACTTGTGGCGTCGGCAGTAGGATCTGAGTGAGCTGATGCGCCAGTCACAGCGTCCAATCCAGTGATTGGTGAAATTGGCGTTGCATCCGGATCTTTAACCAACTTTTGACCAGTAGCTGCCAAGTAGTACTTCAAGATTGGCATAATGTCGATAACCAATTCGTTCACACCACGGTAACGACGGTTTTCATCACGCATCGCACGATAATAGTGCATCACGTGTTGGTTAGGGCCTTGTTGGGCAGGCATTGAGACAACATCTGATTGACCCGTACGAAGTGCATAGATGACTTGCTTAACGTGTTCAACAACACGGGCTGGGTGAACATCTTCAAGTGGATCACCCACTTGATCAGGGGTCCGTGGTGCTAACATGTGTGCAGCATCAGCATTCTTGTTGTAATAGATGAATTGGTTGTTATCATCAGCGTAGGTTAATTCGCCTGCCATTGAGTTTAAGAACCAGTTCAACTGATCAACTGTCAACAAACCGCGATCCAACTTGACGTAATCACCACCTGAAGCAGCGTGCGTCTTATCAGCGGCCTTTTCAACCCATTCAGGATCGTCCATATCAACACCTTCAACAGTTGTGTTGACCTTGTTCGTTGATTTCATATCTTCTTCGTGTGCGTTCTTTGGATCTGGCGCGTCCATCATATCAATCACCTTCATAAACTTAAGGAACTTCTTCAAAACCATGCTCAAGAAACCAACTGTCCGTTGATCTTTTAAATCACCGTTTTCATCGAAGGCACTTTTAGCATTGCTTAACAGGAATTCGTTCCCCGGCATCACAATCGCGTTCACACCTGGTGATTCAAGAATTTGCTTAAGGTGCAACTGAGCCCGTGATGAACCTTGGGTGTAGTATGAGGCACCCACGATCCAAACTGGTTTACCATCAAATGGGTGTACCTTGTTTGATAACCATTCAATGACGTTCTTCATTGCCGCTGGAACGGTGTGGTTGTGTTCTGGTGTTGCGAGAATCACACCATCTGAACCAGAGATTTTACGGTTAAGTGCCTGAATGATTTCACTGTTGCCGTCGTCTTCATCTTCGTTGAATTGAGGAACATCGTTAATATCCAACAGTTCAACTTCAACTGTGTCTTTAAAATGCTTGCTGATGTACTGTAACAACATTCGGTTATATGATTCTTCACCGATTGAACCGGCGATTCCAACTAATTTCACCATTATTTGTTATCCTCCGTTAAACCATTGTCCCATGAAAACTTTTCAGCTGCTTCTTCTTGGTGTAATTCCTTCGAGTGATCCAGTTGACTTGAAAGATCCGTGAATAGCAGAAAATCTTGGAATAAGCCGTCTAGCTTAGCCACTTCTTCTTCGCTCTTGAGTTCACCGGATTCATCAAAGGCCTGCAATGAATGACCCAGTAAGAATTCCGAACTAGGCATCACAGTGGCTTTTAATTCAGGTGAGTCTAAAATCTGACGTAATTGGGCTTGGGCACGTGATGCACCAAGTGTGCCATATGAGGTCCCAACAATCATCACTGGCTTGTCCATCAGTGGATGAATACCATATGATAACCAGGCTAAGGCACTGGATAATAAGGCGGGAATTGAGTGATCATACTCCGGTGTGCCGATAATGACACCGTCAGCAGCATTAATTTGTTCGGCAATCGTCTTAGCTTGTTCCGGCACGAACATCTCAGTCGTCTTCTTGAAGATTGGTAATCCCTTTAATTCAACCACTTCGATTTCGGCCTCGTCAGCGTATCGGCCTTGCATATACTTTAACAATTTCCGATTTGTTGATTTAGCGGTGTTGGTACCCACAAGTGCTACAAATTTTTTCATCGGTTTGGTCCACCCTTCTTAAGTACTACAATATGCAAATGAAACCGTTTCCCTATAAATTGAACATCTTAAATAGGTCGAAGCTTACTGCTTGTGAGGATTTCTACATATCATAATTCAATATTACCTACTCCTCTATAATAACATGAATTTCGGAAACGCTTTATTAATTATTGACAATTTATTGAATTTTTTGAAATTTTTAAATTTAAATTTGGAATACTAGTTTTGTTATATTTTTGGTTTGCATTTCGAATGTTTTAATTGACCCTTCAAGCAAGGAATGAAATCAACTCATGATTGAAATTGTTTGCGGAAAACTATCCAGCACACCCAAAATAAAATTAGCCTTACAAAAATGTACAGTATACTGTATAGTTTACTGTGAGGTGATTAAATGGATAACGAGGATATGATTGCACGTCAATTGATACAGTTAGCTCGCAAAATTAAACAACGACGAAATCTACATATCAAAGATTTAAAGTTAACGATGGGACAAGGTGATGCTTTGAAGTACTTTGGTGATCATCCGAATCGCACTATTTCAATGTTTAAAAGCGATCAGAGTGTTACTCACCAGACCGCTCGAGTGATCATTCAACACATGGTCCAGACTGGTTTATTTACGTTAGTACCGAATCCCGAAGACGGCAGATCAAAACTCGTCAATCTAACTGAACTCGGCTCAACCAAATACGAACAGCTCAATGCCCATGGTTGGCAGACCAGTGGTGAACTATTTAAGGGATTCACTCCTGCCGAACAACAACAATTTCTCACACTCGCTCGCCGTGCAAACGCAAACTTAGATCACCAAAATTAGAAAGGAAATGACAGCGTGAAAGCGCACTTATATACCAAAGATGTTACCTTAGTTTTAGCCGCAAGTTTCTTTTATTTAATGAGTCCCATGTTAATTAACCCAATTATTGCTGGATTTTCAGCCAACATTGGCGCAACCAGTGTTTTAGCGGGCGTGATTGCTGGTGCCATGAACCTAACGGCACTTGTATTACGACCACTGGCCGGCAATTTAACTGATCGTGTTTCGAAATACACTTTGACTTTTGCAGGTGGCGTGTTCATCTTAATTGCAAGCCTGGGGTATGCTTTTACGACTAATGTGGCGCTAGTCGTGCTACTTCGTATCATCAACGGTCTCGGTTATACACTTTGCTCCGTTTGCATGGCAACCTGGATGGCAGCCTTACTCCCGCCCGACCGAATTGGTTCTGGGATGGGCATTTACGGGTTAGCCAGTGCGTTAGGGATGGCAGTTGGTCCAGCACTCAGTGTTTATTTATACCAGCACTACAGTTATCAGCGTGTATTTTTAGTGGCCGCTACGTTTAGTGTTTTAATGTTGATCGTCATTCAATTTGTCGGCAACCACGGCATACCAGATACCACGCAAGTAAAAAATACAACAACGCCACAAAAATTTCAGTTGGTTCAACCGAAAGTCGTCCCATTAGCGGTGATTTTGATGTTGATTTCATTACCATACTTTGCCACAGAATCTTACATCGTCAGCTACATCGCTCACCGACATTTTGACGTGCCAGCCGGTGCGTTCTTCCCCACCTACGCCGTAATTCTGCTGGTCATGCGACTAGTTTTACGAGATGCGTTTGATCATGTACCGTTTAAAAGGTTTTTTTGGCTCTGTCTTGGGTTCAACCTAATTGGCATTATAGGGCTGACCGACTTGAGTAACTGGCTGATGCTGTTGGTCGGGGCCTTTGGATTCGCGGCTGGATACGGGTTAATGTTTTCAATTTGCCAAGCCAAGGCGTTAACTCTGGTTCCCGAATCTGATCATGGGTTAGCAAACAGCACCTTTTACATTGGTGTCGACCTCGGAATGTCGGGCGGCCCAATCATTGCTGGCTTCATCACTGCTGTTCTGCCGTGGGCTTGGCTTTACCCGGTTATGGCGTTGACGTTGCCGTTAACAATCATCGTGTACCTATTTAACCGTCAATTACTTGCTTAAATCGTCATTCTCTTCTTAATTTCATCCTAAAATAAAACGTCATCTACCGTAATATCGGTGAGATGACGTTTTTGTGTGCAGTTACTTTTTATAATAGTAAAAGAATTGATTCTTACCCTTGGTGTAATCGTAAGCATACGTTCGCAAAGCTTTCTTCCCATTATGCTTTACTGGTTTGAAACGTGCAGGCATATCACCATGCGCAATACCAATCACATAGTAGCCTGATTTAGCCTTATAAATGCCCAAGCGGTTGTTCGGATCATTAGCCTTCATCGAAAGTTTTTGGCCGGACTGCCTCCAAGTGTATTTTGTGAAGGTTTGACGTACCTTGCTTCCCCTCCAATGACTCGTGCTCCAAGTGCCTCTCAATGCAGTTGGCACAGTCTTATAATACTTAACTTTAGCGTTCGCAGTTTGACCCCCAAAGCTGAGTACTGCAACCATCGCGATCAACGCTAATCCTAAAAACACGAGTAAACGAACATGTCGTTTCATCTGGTAATCCCCCTATCAATATCAAATCTAATTGAAGTATACCATAGTTAATTCATCAAGTAATCAAATCATAAATAGTAACGATAGCCAATCGATAGCTGATTCAAGCGCCTTACCCACTGTTCACGGTCAAACCGTGTATGTCTTGGCCCAGAGAACGAATGCAGGCGAAAGTACTTCGGTTACATTGTGGTTTACCGAAGCGGTCATTTTCCTTGCAGTTAAATTCGAATTGTCCGCATCGACAATGCCGTCGACTCGAATCACCTGATTAGGCGTAAGTAACTGGGAAGCTTGTGCCGCCCCCAGGGTTGATTTACTGATTTTTAGCAGAACCAAATGGCTTGGCGTACGGCGTTCCACCTGAATTAAAACATTGGTCCAGTTGGTACTACTCGTGTTATCCACGGCGAATACGGTACCCTTCACTGAAAGCGGCATTCCGCTGTAGTTTTCAGGTTGTTTTAGTACAGTCGTCACTTTCATCTGATTAAACGGATCTTCATGTGCGACTCGCGCAATTGTTTTGGCACTCACTTGCTTAAAAATTTCGTGTGCAGAATCCGTTGCCACCGAAACACCCAACTGCTGACGTGATGCTTTGACGAGCACTGCTTTTGAAGATGATGCTTTAGTAGCCGTTACCACACTGGTGAAACTGCCAATAACTAAACCCATCATCGCCAGACAAAATATCCATAAACCCAAATGTTTCTTTATCAAAATTCGACACTCCCTATATGTACTGTCAATCCCAATTACATAACTTCAATTATGCTAAATAATTTTTGAGTTATCAATATAAAATTGGTTGAATGCTTCAATCACATGATTTATTGATCTCACAACAAAAAAGGACTCAACCAAAGTTGGGTCCCATAATTTTAATCTCGAGATTTAGTCAAATGATCAGTCAACACCGTCATTACCTTATGGTAAGCACCTGGGAACGTCCGTGCGACACCGGAAATGAGTTGATCACTAATGGCGTAGAAGTAGCGTCGTTTGGGGTGACGATCGGTTGCTGCACGATAGAATACTTTTGCGAGATCGTCGGAAGTGGCCGATGAAGCATTTAAGAAGCCGCTTAAGGCCTGTTCGGTTTCCTTAACTAGCTTTGTGTAAGGTGATCCGGGTTGCAAATTATTCAGTGCGTTTTTCATGGCAATATCGGCCCAGGATGATTCGGTGCCGCCTGGTTCAATCACTAACGACCGTAACCCAAATTGGCGAATTTCAGTATCCAACACATCTGACCAAACGTTTAAACTATGCTTGGTGACATAATACCAGCTACCAAGTGGTGAATAGATGTCGCCGCCAATCGAAGAATTGTTAATGATTCGACCTGACTGTTGCTGACGCATGGTTGGTAAAACTAACTTGGTTAGTTCTGAGGCACCAACCAGATTGGTATTTAACTGCTTTTCAACTTTTTCAAGCGGTACTTCCTCTAACGGCCCAAACTCACCATACCCCGCATTATTCAGTAAGACATCGATTTGGTGACTACCCGCCAGTGCAGCCTCGACGTAGGCCTGTCGCGAATCTGCGTCGGTCACGTCAAGTTTCAATGGATGGATGTCGCGGCCAGTCGGAATCTTCTCAACTCGTCTGGCACCAGCGTATACCACCCAGCCGTGTTGCGCAAATAACTTGGTTGCGGCGTACCCCATTCCACTTGAAGCACCTGTTATTAAAATTACTCGTTCCGTCATGATACCGACCCCTTTTTAGTTCACCTGATGAATTGTAGTCACACCAACAGCCAACCAGACTTAAATGACCACTTGGGTTCATTATGACCGAATCATCTTGATTTAGCAATGACACCAAGCACTTTATCAAATCACAGTTGCCCGCACCATCACTATTTATAGTTTGTTTTCAAAAGGAATGTCTGGCCAAACAAAAACGGTGACTACTCATTGAGCGGCCACCGTTTTTTTAAATTTGATTGACTAATCATTAAGAAACGCAATCACTGTGCTAAGAAACCACCATCAACCACAAACTCGGAACCAGTGGCAAATACCGACTCGTCCGACCCCAGGTAAACCAGAATGCTAGCCACGTCTGATGGTAACCCCATCCGTTTAAGTGGCGTTTTGGAAATGGCCAACTGCTTCATTTCTTCTGGAACGATCCCAGTTTCCACCCAACCAGGATGGACAGAGTTCACTCGAATTGGCAGGTCTAACTCCGCCGCTTCGATGGCAGCCGTCTTACTTAATTCCGCTACACCAGCCTTGGCTGCAGAATAGGCCGCAGCCCGGGCTAACCCGACCTTGCCAATGGCCGACGAAATGTTGATAATCGCACCACCATTTTCAGCCATGTAGCGCATGCCATACTTCACACCCAGCATCACGCCGGTTAAGTTGACTGCCAGCACCTTGTTCCAGTCTGGTAACGCCAAATCTTTGAGATACGATGGTGTATCACCAATCCCAGCGTTATTGACTAAAATTGACACTGGCCCAAATTGCGCACTGACCTGCTGAAAGGCTGCTTCCCAGCTTGCCTCATCCGTAACGTTCAACGTCACAAACATGGCATCTGGGCCTAACTCCGCCGCCTTTTGTTTCCCTAATTCTTCGGCCATATCAGCGATTGCCACTTTGGCGCCTTCCGCAATAAAAGCTTTCGCGTCTTCGAAACCAAGTCCGCCTGCCCCACCAGTAATGATAGCCACTTTATTTGATAATCGATTCATGATCATCCCTCCTATATCGGCAACAACATCAGTCACACAATAAGGCGGGCAGTCTACTTGCCGTCCAGCTTATTGTATTCGGAGTTTAGCTCATGATCGACACGACAACCACTATTTAGCTTGTGGTTTTTTCACATAGTTGACTAATTCAAGCATTTGCCTTATTTATGATCGTTCCGTTTTATTAAGTGAGCAACGACCATTTTAAACTTGAACCAACGCGTCATTTTTGGTGGGGTCATCTGTGCTGAGGCACCGCTAGTGGCGTCCTGTTGCTGAAATTGGCGACCAAGCGCCTTATCGGCTTTTGTACTGGCTCCCGACGTAATGTCTGCGCTGTATGCACCCTGATCGTACAGATCAATAATGTGATCGACATTACCAGTAAATTCAATCGTGCCGAGGTACTCACCGTTTGGATCCCGTAACGCATAATATTGAACCAAGGTTTTATGCCCTTTCATCACGACAGCACGTTCTACCATATCGCGACGACCCTCGCGAAAGCTACGAATGATTGCTTTCACGCCGGGCACAATCATGGCCGGATGACATTGCTCCACCGTTTCTTCCAACTGATCAACTCGGCGAACATGTTCTCGATTCGGTCGATCTGAGTACCAGGTGAAGTGTTCAGTATGGTCAATTAAGTCTAATTCGAACGGAATCGTGCTAAAGATCTGTTGCGCTTGCATCAACGTTAACCGCCCCGTTGGAAAATATATATAGGCATCCTCATAATATGGTTTCTCTGGCATCTGCGTATCCCTCATTCCCATCGTAATGAGTCTAGCATCGCGCAACTGGCGGTAACTGCCCATTCGGTGAAACCCTCAAAGTTATCATCGAGGGTTTTCCCTATGTTTGAAGCGTCAATTTACAAAATTGTCACCAGACAGCAAAAAAACTAGTCTTTGATAACTATCAAAGACTAGTTCTTAGCCAAACCTAAGCATGTATATTTAAGTTCAAAATTATAGATTAAGCTTTAGTTGCCAACCAACGATTAATACTTGGCCAGCTATCCGTGTTAACGATCATCCGTGGCGTTAAACTTAGGTTTTGCGCCGACGTCACGATCCCGTTATTTAAGGTGTAAATCACATTTAATGACGGTTGCGCCATCAAGAAATTCTCAACTTGCGGCGTTCCGCTCCCATATGGATAAGTGAAAATCGGTGAGACTTTCCCAGTCTTTGCCAACATGACTTTTTGACTGGTGGCAAAATCGGCTTTAAAGCGAGTGTAGTTTTTACGTAAGTTGAAAGCCGGAGTGCCGTGAATCAGGTAGTGCATGTTATTAGTGTGCACCCCTAATTCAAGCAGGTTACCAGCACTCTTGCGCAATTTCAAAATTTGCGGCCAGGTCGCGAGTTGTTCACCACCGATATATTCACCAGTCGTTCCAGTAATAATCGAGGCAGTGTAAGGGTAATGGTGCTGTTTCATAACCGGTGCTGCGTTCTCCGCAAAAGTCCGGTCAACGTCATCAAAGGTCAGTACCACGTATTTGCCGCGAACGGGTTGATTTGATTTAAGCATCTTCACCATCTCAGAGGTTGAAATCACCTTGATGTGTTGCCGTTCAAGGTCATTCATCTGAACTTTAAAGTCCGATAAGTTCACGTTGTAGGCGTGCAATTGGTTGTTGGGACTAACCGCTTGCACCGTTTTAACAGCCAGGTTATCGTTCAAAATTCGGTGGTAACACAGCACCATGATACCATTTTTGATTTTTTGATCCTTGGCAGCTAAGGCATAATTTTCGCGATTACCAAGTTCAAATTTGATATTTTTCTTAACGTTAATCGCTATTAGGCCCAAAAAGACCACAATAATGATTCCGAGGATCCACTTTCTCATTATCTTAGTCATGATCTGCCGCCTTTCGCTTGAGGTTTCGAATGTGCACAACGCCATACAACGAAATCAGCGCACCAATGACGACAATTAGAATGCCAAATAACTTATACACGTGTAATGATAAGTTAAATAACGAGTAATTTACCACCAAACTGTCAGTGTAAACGCCAAAAATGAAGCAGAGGTTGATGCCAATCACGTAGATGGCAAACAGCCATAACAAAATCAATAAGATGGCACGCCGCAAGCGCGAAGCCAAACCGGTTTTCTTGCGAATAACTAATTGATGTTTATCCATGCCTACACCCCCCGGTCTGGACTTGCCCAGACGCCCTTGCGTTTTGGATCAATGAAAAATGAGCCCAACGCGGTGATGCAGCTCACCAGGTTAACCACCCAGTAAAAGACAAAGTACATTGGCAACAACAACAGATCCTGCCAATCAACGTACCCCTGTCGCTGTGAACTGGTAAACCCAATTATGAACTGAACGATGCTGATCAAGGTAAGCACGAACAAAATGCCACCATCCAAAATCAAGACGTGCGCAAATACCATCGTTAAGAAGTACATCAAAACGGCGAAAGTACAGCAAAGTGCCCAGGCATTACTAATAACCATATCAACCAACAGCCATTGTTCCGCTAACCGACCGTTTAAAATCAACTGGCGGTTACGAACTAAGACTTCCAGGCCACCACGGGCCCAGCGACGACGTTGTTTGATCAGAGCCTTTAAGTGTTCAGGCACTAGTATCCAAGATACTGCTTGGGGGCAATATGCCACCCGCCAGTGTTTCGTATATAATTTCCAAGTCATATCAATATCTTCAGTTAAGGCTTCAACCGTCCAGCGGTTAACCTCTTTAACCGCCCGTTTGCGGTAAACCACAATCACACCAGAAACCGTTGTGATGTGACCGGTAATAAAGGCTTGCCCACGCTTGATGATATCGATGATCCCAATGTATTCCAGTAGTTGCAGTCGGCCCAGTAGCGTGGTTCGATTACGGACTACTGGCCGACCGGCAACTGCACCAATTTTGTCGTCATTATAAAATTGAAGCATCATATGTGATAAAGCGTCTTGGTCAATGTAGGAATCAGAATCCAAGCAGAGCAGGTATTCGCCTTCAGCCGAATCCAACCCAACGTTGAGCGCATTGGCTTTACCACCATTTTGCTTAACAGGCACAACTTTAATTAGGAGTTGTGCCGCGTATTGCGTTTGAAGCGCTCGCATCACGTTCAACGTCTCATCGGAACTGCCGTCATCGATTAAAATCAGTTCGATGTGCTGATAGGTTAACCGTGACACTGATTCAACCACTTCATGTAAAGTCGTTTCCTCATTGTGCGCCGGTATCAAGACCGACACTAATGGCGTTGCCTCTTGTTCAGATGGCCGACGTAACGGCACCTGGTGCTGCAGAATTCCAAAAAAAATTGCGCCAGTGATCCAAACGATTGACACAATGAGCGGATATAAAATCACAAAATTACTAAATAAATGCATCTATTCTCTCCCCAAAACATTCGGTTAAGGCAACCGGTACTAGGCTACACCGGTCGCAACTGAAATTGACACCAACTTTTACATTGTACAGAGGGTATAAATCACCGTCAAGCACCGTTTTAAACCGGATTGACCAGTAGTTATCGCAAATGACAACGATGGCGCAGTTCGTAAGCGGCTTCAATCTCACACACTAAGAAACTTAATGTTTGGTTAATATTATCGAGAATGCCTTTCGTCAAACGATGCACGCCGTTAACGATTGATTTTGAATGGCTTGGCCTCACTCTGGTCAATCATCCGTGCGGCAAACGGATTGAAACTAGCGATTGTCGCTTTAGCATTACCTTTGCTTGACCTGGGCCGTAATATCCGGTATTCTACAGTTTCTAGAACAATCGGTTTTAAAATTGTGTTAGGTTGCGACACTGGTCGAATCAACACACTTGGTTTCAAAGAAGGTTCACAGGAATTTCCTTGATTCATCAAAATGTAAGCGTATTCTTAATTTAAGATAACGCTGAGGAGGACTTCATAATGGCTACAAAAACCGTTAAAAAAAGTGTTGGCACCATTGGTTTGATCTCCCTAGGCGCGGGCGGCACCATCGGTAGTGGTTGGATCTATACCAACAGTCAGTTTTTTAGTGAGTATGGCGCCGGTGGCGAAATTTTTGGGCTGATGCTCGCAATGTTCGTTGCGGTGCTGGCGTCACTGTCTTTTGCAGAATTAGCGACACTGTTCATCCGTTCCGGCGGCGAAGTGGTGTTTGGCTACGTCGCATTCGGAAAACGTGGCGCCTTATTTGCAGCTTGGACTTTAATGGGCGGCTACTTAAGCGCGTTAGGCTTTTACGTAACCGCGTCCAGTTTACTCATTGCCCAGCTCTTTCCCGCAATCGCAACTGGACCGTCCTACCAATTTGCGGGCGTTCAAGTTTATTACTTGGAGTTAGGACTAGGCATCCTGATTACACTCATCATTTTTACAATTACTTATCTGGGTGCCAAATTAACTGGCCAAATTCAAACCATTATGATGGTCGGCCTCGTCATCTTAGGCGTCACACTGATGGTGGTCGGTTTCAGCCGGGGCTCCGCACACAACTTCTGGCCTGCTTTTAGCAGTAAGCAACAACCGTTACCCGCAATTATTCGCTTCGTACTACCGGCCATGACCTTCTTGACTGGCTGGGAGTCTGTGGCAACGATGGCGGAAGAGGCAAAGATGCCCGCCAAAAAAATCGGCATCATCGTGATTGCTTCTATCGTAGTTGCCGCTACTTATTACATCGGTGTGCTTTTATCTTCAGCTTGGGTTTATCCATGGCAAAAAACAGCCAACCTCAACATGGGGACCATCGATGCTTTTAAGGCAGCCGGATTCCCAATCCTAGGCACCGTTGCCTTCACTATCGCGGTGCTAGGATTACTCACGAGTTTCTTGAACTTATTTTCCGCCTCATCTCGTCTCATTTTCTCATTGGCTCGTGGCCACATGCTACCAAAACCACTGGCAAAGTTGCACCCAAAGTATGGGACCCCTACTAATGCGCTTTGGCTGGTACTCGTACTCGCCCTTGGTATTGGCTGGTTGGGTAAAGGCGCCCTGGTTTACTTCCTAGATATGGGTGGTTTCTTGATTGCTTTAGCTTGGGCCTTTAGTGCCTGGTGTTTGATTCGCGTCCGCCGCAATTACCCCACCATGATTGGCGGTTTTCGCAACCGGCGCTTGATCTGGCCAACCATTGGTGGCTTAGCTGCACTGGCAATTGCCGCCATCACAGTGATTCCGGGTACCCCAGTATCCTTAGTCTGGCCATACGAATATATCATCTTAGGCGCTTGGACCATTCTGGGTTTAGCCGGTTATCTCTGGTCGCGACATCACCCGGTAACGGCTGATGAATTGTTGGGTGAACAAATCATGGCTGATTTAGAGAAACATAATCGTCATACGAAGGACGCAACGCCAGAAAACAATTAACCTCAAATTGAAAATTCACCAATCTGAAGCTACTTCATCACGATAATCAGATAAATAAACCAAAAACGCTGTAAATACCAGAAATAAGGTACTTACAGCGTTTTTTAATTAAGCCGCAATCTCATCGTTTCAGCTTCACCTACATCTTAATTAATTCTTACCCGTCATCCGCACAACATTAATCATAATCTGAGCACCATCAAACATTGCCGACCGGTCAAAAGTCATGCCAGGAACGTGTAAACCGGGCGTCAAATCACAACCAAGCCCCAACATGGTCGATTCCTTAGCCACGCCGTCATAGGCGTAAAAGTGAAAATCATCGCCACCTTGAGTAGGTGCAGGTTCAACCAGCCCATCGGCGCCAAGGACTTCAGTGATTGCTTTTGACATGGTTGAAATCGCTGGTTCGCTTGGAATTGCCGCCGGTGATAAATCATTGCCGTCTAAGATCACTTCGATGCCGTTGACTGAAACGTCTTTCATGGCTTGAAATGCTTGGGCCTGAAGTTCATCCATCATGTCGTTCGTCCGGGCACGTAAATCCACGGCAAACGTCCCCTTATCTGGCACGATGTTGGACGATTCACCGGCCTGCACCATGGTGGTGGTCACTGAGTATGGCAAGTTAGTATCTAGTTTGATTTGCTTAAACTTTTCATTTAGGGCACTAAAGCCGTCAATCACGTTTGCGCCAAGTTCGGGGCGACCAGCGTGAGCAGTTTTACCAGTGATTGTTACCCAATAAGTCCGCGTCGCAATGTCTGGAATCATGGCTTCGGCGTGCTTGCCCGCCACTTCATCTTGCGCGCAAACGTGTAAGCCGTACAAATAATCTAACTGACCCAGCTTACCACTCTTGATGACCCGATCAGCGCCGGTCACAGTCTCTTCAGCTGGTTGAAAAATCAATTTCAAAGTCCCTGGAATGGCTTCAGGCCGTTTAGCATAGTACGCTGCTACGGCAAGGACCATCGCCATGTGTGAATCGTGGCCGCAAGAGTGTAGCACTTGGGTTTTACCCTGATAGACTTGTTTCAAGGCATCGATGTCTGATCGCATCCCAATGATGGGTTTGCGCCCATCACCAATGGTGGCAATTAAGCCAGTAAAATCATCGAAACGCTCATAAGCAACGCCCATTTCATCCAATCGTTTGGCAAGGTAGTTCGTGGTGTTCACTTCGTTAAAGGCGGTCTCCCCACGCGTGTGCAAGTAGTTAAAATCAGCTAAAATCTGTTCTTCATCGATCATTGGTGTTTGCGTTGTCATGGTTTAACCTCCTATTTTGTCCGGTATGCATCTTTTAATGAGATCCCCTGAGCAGCGGCGTAGGTCACCCCTTGTAAACTAGGCTTGTTCAGTCGTGCAATTTGGCCTTGGTTTAGTGCCGCAATGGCCTGTTGTTTCATGGCCACTTGATTGGCTTGTTTGAAATCGTCGTAGCGCTTCTGAGTGCTAGTAACGTCTTTCACGTTAGCATTACTATAAAGCTTGTCGTAAGTAGCGTTGGAATAGTTACCTGCATTATTGACGTTGTTGGTGTTGAGTAACTGGAAGAATTCGTTTAAATCAGGATATGAGGCGATCCAGTTGGTGAAGCCTAAATCATAACCGGTTTTCTTTTGCATCGTCGTAATGGCTTGAACCTTTGGCTGGACATCGATTTGGATGTTGATGCCCTTCAGATACTTCTTGGTATTAGCTTGAATGTACTCAGCTGAGTTTTTGAATGAATCCACGTCGTAACAAACCAACTTCAAGTTGAGTTTGGTCAAGCCTAACTGTTTCATCCCTTTGGCCCAATACTTCTTAGCAAGGGTTGGGTTGTATGCCACCGATTCTTTAACACTTGAATCCTTCGCAAAATCCTTGCCGTTTGACGGATTCTTTGAAATTTCCTCTGGTGCCAGGCCGTAAGGGGCTTTAGCACCATTCTTCAAAACGTTCTGGGTTAAACTCTCGCGGTTAATGGCCAGTGAGATGGCTTTTCGAATATTGAGGTTGCGCATGGCTTTGCTACGGAAGTTATAAGCTAAGTAGTCCGTTTCACCACTTGGATAACTCAAGTATCCCTTATCCTTCTTCATCTGAGCGGCTTGTTGCCCGGCTAACACAATGTTGTCTAACTTACCAGATTGATAAAGTGACAATGCCGTTTCTGGCGATTTGGCCACTTGGAATTTGACGCTACTCAACTTAACCGATTTTTTGTCCCAATAGTTCGGGTTCTTTTTAAGGGTCCAGTTAGCTGACGAGGTTGTCCAGTTTTGAATGGTGAATGGTCCGTCAAAAACGGTCTTAGCAGCGGAAGTCCCGTAACTCGAACCGTACTTCTCGACCACTTTTTGGTTGAGTGGCAAAAACGGGACGGCCGCAACCAAATACTTAAAGTATGGCGTTGCCTGTGCCAAGGTAACTTTCAAAGTGGTTTTGTTAACGGCTTGAACACCGAGCTTAGATACCGGCAGTTTACCGTTTTCAATTTGTTTGGCGTTCTTAATTGGTAAAAACATGTAGGCGTTGGCTGCCTTAGAGGTAGGATTAACTGCCCGTCGCCATGAATAAACAAAATCATTAGCGGTTAAGGCATCGCCGTTACTCCATTTCAAGTTTTTGCGTAGCTTGAAGGTGTACACCGTTTGACCATTGGTTGGTTTAACGATGGCTGTGGCAAGTCCCGGAATCACGGTGGTACTGTTTTTCATTCGATACAACCCTTCCTGTGAGTTGTTCACGGTCTCAAGGGCGCCAACATCGGTAATTTGTGATGAATCCAATGACGAAATGTCAGCTTGTTCCATGATGGTTGCCGTTTGTTGAACCTTCGTGGCGGATTTCCCACAACCTGCCAAGATGATACCACTGACTAACACTAACGCTGTTCCAATAAAACGCTTAACTGATTTTTGCATATGCTTTTCCTCCCAAAATTTGACGGTCATCGTTGTATTACCGGTTCTGACTATGTCGCATATGCAGATGATGTCGCTTAAGACCCGCATTGGCTGTTATTAAGTTGAACATCATCAATTGAAACATTCTTCATCATCCCTTCTGCAATTCAATTTAATTTGTGGTAACAAAAAAGCTAATCGTCCTCAAAGAAATTAATCTTTGAGAGGACGATTAGCTCGTGGTGCCACCTCTATTCGTAGTTACCTCACAGTAACTACCTCGTCAAGTTCTAACAAACTTGGCCCGAATAACGACGGGTGGCCGGCCATCCCTACTGAATCACTTTGTTCAGGACAACTGCTAGTAGTTGTGTTTCAATTCTGGTTCATTCTCTCAGCCTTACGAATGATCTCTTAAAGTTAGAATTTACTTTGACTACTCACTGCATTTATTAATTGTTTCTCATAATAATCAAATAATCTTATCTTGTCAACCATCAAAATTAATTTCGCCGATTAATTCCCAGGCTGTCCCGGCTGCCGAGTTTTGAATCATGGGCTAATTTCATCACCAAATCTGCGATGCTCTCAACGGCGACATCGTGACCACCAAATGGTTCGCCCTTGTGGGTCACCTGATAGTTAGTGTCTGGTTGATGATCGAACCAGCCTGGTCGGATGATCGTGTAATTCAAATCGGAATCCTCGATGATGTCTGCGGCTTGTCGATAGGGTCTCAGAACTGGATTTTGACTGACATTGCCACCACCAAGTTCGGTTGGAATCTCATCATAAATGCCCATTGAGGTAATAAATAGCAACCGTTTTACTGGTACTTGTGACATGGCGTCGACTAAGGCTTGTGCGTATGCTGGTAAGTTGCCACTTAATGCCGCAAACACCACGTCCTGTCCGGCCAGTGCAGATTTCAAACTTTCATCATCCATCACGCTACCAGAAATGGCAGTTTCACGGGCAGAATCTAGTTTTCCGAGTCGTTCAACGTGTCGTGCCATTAAAGTGAGCTGATCATCCGTATGTGTCAACAGGTATTGACGAGTGGCGCTGCCTACGGTTCCAGTTGCGCCAATAATCAAAATGTTAGTCATTATTTTTTAACTCCTTATCGTGGGCCTGCTCTAATGCCTTTAATTCAGCTTCAGTTGTCACCATATGGTCATCATAGTGGTTTAACTTGTAATTTAAATGATCGATTGCCGCTTGAATATCATCGCGTCGTTCTTCCATCTCCACCAACTGCTGCTTCAACAAGGCAATTTGCTCCTTGGTGTTATCTTCCTGTGCATCAAATAGTTGAATGTAGTGCCGCAAATTTTCAATTGTCATACCGGCGGCACGCATTTGCCGAGCAAAGTTGATACGGCGGATGATTCGGTCATCAATTTCGCGGTTACCGGATTCACTGCGATCAATTGGTGGGATCAAGCCCTCTTTTTCATAATACCGAATTGCAGCGGACGAAACACCAGTGCGTTTACTTGCTTCTTTAATGTTCATGATTAACCTCCGTTCGATGTGCAACCAAAATATTAATAACTGCTAATAATGCCAAAATCATAAAACCCGTCATGATGACCAAAGCGCGGTTATATGACATGACCGGGCTCACGATCCCTGATGTCAATAAGGTGATAACTGATAGCCCAAAAGAACTGCCGACTTGATGGACGGTATTGACAACCCCAGATGCAGAGCCAGCAATTTCAGGATCGGTGTTGGCCACCCCCGAAACTGTTAATGGACTCAGCGTGAACCCCTGTCCGACGCCAATGATGATCATCGGTAGCCCAATCGCTAACCAGTAACCATTCTGAACTTGAACCACTGCGGCTAGCAACAAGCCAATCGTTGTAATAACCGTGCCCAGCAACATGATTTGGACGTTGGTCAACCAAGTATTCAGCCGTGTGACCAACGTTGCAAAAATAAATTGGGGCACCGTTTCCGGTAAGAAACCAATCGCAGCCATCAACGGTGTGAAGTGGTAAACATTCTGCATTGCTTGTGGTGTCAGGAAAAAGTATGAAATCATGGCGCCTAAAAAGAAGAACCGGGCCACGTAAGCACTACTTCGTTCACGATCAGCAAACAATCTTAACGGCATAATGGGATTGTGGCTGCGGTGCTCCTGCCAAACAAAACCCGCTAAGAACAAGATTGCAACGATAATCGTGATGACCGGTTGTGACGCACCATTGATGCCATATACCAAAAGAATAATGCCAATTACAGATAAGATTGCACCCGGCCAATCCAGTTTACCGGTATCGGCACGACTGACTGGTACGAATTTAAGGGTGAGTAGCATCATTAAAATACCAATTGGCACATTCAACAAGAAGCCCAAGCGCCAGGTCGTATAACTGGCAATCACACCACCAATCACAAGACCAAAGCTAGCGCCTAATCCACCAGTGGCACCGTAGTAAATAATGGCCCGAGTTCGCATATTACCGGAGTAACTATCCATTAATAAGGCTAAAGTCGTTGGCGCCAAAATGGCAGAACCAATGCCTTGAACGGCGCGCATCACAATGATCATTATCCCATTCACAGACACGCCAACCATCAATGACCCGAAACTAAAAATCAACAGACCAATTAAAAACACTCGTCGGCGACCAAATAAGTCACCCGCCCGACCGCCGAGCATCAACAACCCGCCAAAAGTTAACGCATACGCGTTGGTCACCCACGACAAGGCTTGAGTAGACATTTGTAAGTCTTGGGCAATTTTAACGGTACTTGTAAAAACAATTGAATTGTCTAGTAAAATCATAAAGTAACTGAGTAAAATAATTGGCAATACCATGCCAAACTGCTTATTTTTCAAGGTGTTTGCTTCCCCTCTTTTGATTGTTCTGTTTCACAACAAAAGTAAGGATAGACCCTTGCAGTAACTTCAAGGCAACACTAATTTGAAAAAAAGTTTAAATGACTTGATTCTGTGGATCCAACACAATGGTTTCGGCCAGTAGCACCTCTGCGTATACGTCATAAACGTAGGTCGAGGGTACCTGATGGGTCGCAGCTTGTTCGTATGGGTAATCACGCTCCACTTTGAACGCCTGCATTAAAGCCCGACGCTGTTCGACACTTTGCAGGCTAGTTAAGACAGCACTCTGGCCAGATACACCGCGCCATTCTCGCCAAAACCAACGGAGGGTCGTCAAACCCATTTGATCTTTTAAATCAAAAATCACAATTTGCTTCACTTCTTTTGAAAGTGACAATTGTTTGACAGCTTTGATGCCAGCATGGACCGCTCGATAACGGAGGGTTTTAATCATTTGAGGTCGCTGGGCCTCATCCCAATCACGTGGCAAAATCAAGTGAAAGAGGATCGTTGGCACAATCATACTCAATAAAATTACCGTTGCTTCTGCCAGCAAAATCAGGTTAAAGGTCGTACTGGCCAGTCCCTGACCTAAAATTGAAAAAGTCATCGCCAGCGTGACGGTACCGTGGACGCCACCAAATGAGAAGAGAACACTGGATCGCCAAGTTCGATCAGCCACTAATAATTTGGCATAGACGAATCGACAGACCAGTAAAATCAAATATACCGATATCCCAATCACCAGCCAACTCAGATTGTGCACCATGCTAGCATGTCGCGTCAAAACGATGCGGCCTAAATTAATACCCAACACAACAAAAACGAAGCTGTTCAATACATCATCCGCAAAGTTAACCAGCTGAAGGCCCAAGTGCATTTGTCGGGGTGACGAAAACCGACTGCGAATTGCTTCACTATTGTTGATCAGGCCCGCCGTTACGGTTGCGATGATGCCAGACATACCGAGGTGTTCGGCGACAAGGTAAACAATGAACGGGGTTAGCAGATAAAACAAGGTTTGAGATGAAATCACATTTGCCGCCGATCGTAATAAAAACTGCCGACCCAACATCATTACAAGTGCAATCACTGCACCAATCAAAACGCCGCCACCAGCTGAGAGCAGTAAACGACCACTATTTTGAAGCAAATTCAAATGCCCCGTTTGATACCAAATCAAGGCGGCCTGTAAGAGAACCAAGCCAGTAGCGTCGTTAAATAACGCCTCTAAGGTCAACGCCTTTTCAACGCTGTGCTGCAGCTTATGACCTTGACTGACTGAACCAAGCGCAGTTGCATCAGTTGGCGTACTGATGGCAACGACAATGAGTGCCAGTGCGAACGGACCACCTAGCATTGGTCGAATAACGATTGTGGCCACGACTGCAGAAATAATCGCCAGCACGATAGCACTCCCAAAGATGCTACGCACTCGCCTGCCCACAATTTGAAGAGCGGTGCGCTGCCCTTCAAAAAACAGGAGTGGGGCAATAATCAGGGTCATGAACACATCGTTTTCAAACCCTAAAATAGCGTGGTTGATCACCGGCACACAAGCCGCCAAGACACCAATCAAAATATTAATATAAGTACTCGAAATGTGCGGCACCAACCGCGCCACAATGTCACTGATTGCCACCAGCAACAAGATGACAAATGACGACAAGAATAACCCCATAATACTCCCCCCCAATTAATCGCTTTGCCTTTATTTTAACCTTTTTGTTGAACTGTGTCATAACGTTCATCACCACGTAACGTCTGCCGTATGACGTCGAGAATTGCTTGTTGCAAGGAATTAAAGACATGGGTTCGACGGTACGCGATGCTGACGATAAATTGTGGCAGATCCTCATCAGCCAGGTTGAGTTTAACCACGTCTGAACGAACCGGTGCTGTGCCAGCGGTTAGAAAACCAATTCCGACACCGTTGGCAATTAGATTCATGAGACTATGCATATCATTGGATCGAAAAACCACGTTTGGTTTCAGATGGTTACGCTTCGCTAACAGTGAGACGGCCTGATTATGAACAAACCCGTCCTTAAATAGCACGAAGTCCTCGTGCTTCAAGTCCGCAAAACGAACCTGCTTTTGGGTCGCCAGCGGATGGTCCTTGGCAACAAAAATTGCAAAAGATTGTCGTCCAAATGTTTCAGTCTCAATCTCGGCATCACTCAGCGGACTGATTGTCCCCAATAATGCCAGGTCAATCTCACCACTCCGAAGCTCAGTCAGCATGGTTGTCGACCCCGCCTCTTGAGTTTGAATTTTGCGCAATAATTCCCTTTGCTTTAAAGCTTTAGCAATTTGCGGAAAATAATTATTTTCAATAATTGGCGGTAACCCCAAGGTCAGGTGTTTAAGTCGCTGATCGGTGATTTCTTGACTAGCCACTTTTAATTCGTCGAGGATTCGACGGGCGTGGACCAAAAATTGCTGACCACTAGCGGTGACCCTTAACGTTTTCTGTGCTCGAAAACGGACAATCAAAGTTGTACCGAGTTCTTCTTCCAGTCGTTTGAGTGCAAACGAGACAGTTGGTTGACTAACGCCAAAAGTATTGGCAACTTTGGAAAAACTTTTGATTTCGGTTAATTTAATAAAGTACGCAATATCTTTCGTATTCAATGTATAGCTCCTTTGGTTGATATATCAGCGATTATATTTTCATTATAAACAATTCTTATTAGATTGACGATCTTTGACTATCAAAATATCGGGGATTTATGATGAACACAACTTAAAGAAAGAGGCTCTCATCATGAACGGATTAAACATCTTAAACGACCCATATCAAAACAAAGGTACCGCCTTTACCAAAGCAGAACGCGCTTCACTTAACTTGAACGGACTCTTACCACCAGTCGTTCAATCAATTTCACAACAAACGCAGCAAGTTTACGCTCAATACCAAACCAAGCCGACCGCACTAGCCAAGCGCCAATTTTTAATGACCATCTTTAATGAAAATCGCACGTTATTCTTCAAATTATTTAGTCAACACGTGGCTGAATTTATGCCAATCGTTTATGACCCCACGATTGCTGAATCAATTGAAAACTACAGTCGCCTGTTCGTGCAACCACAGGGTGCCGCCTTTCTATCGATCGATGACCCACAAGATATTGAAACCACCCTTCGACAAGCTGCTGGTGAGCGCCGAATTCGTCTAATTGTTGTCACCGACGCTGAAGAAATTCTCGGCATTGGCGACTGGGGGACTAACGGGGTTGATATTGCCGTTGGTAAATTAATGGTTTACACTGCAGCAGCTGGTATCAATCCTAGCGAAGTACTACCCGTTGCCTTGGACGTCGGGACTGACAATCAAGCCCTGCTTGACGATCCACTTTACTTAGGTAACCGGCACGCCAGAATCAAGGGTGACGCTTACCACCAATTTGTTGACCAGTTTGTGACTACCGCCAACCAATTATTTGATAATCTTTACCTGCATTTTGAAGACTTTGGCCGAGACAACGCGGCTGTCTTGCTCAATCAGTATAAAGATCAATACACGATTTTTAACGATGACATCCAAGGCACTGGTATCATCACGTTGGCCGGTATCCTTGGTGCACTCAACATTTCAAAGCAACAATTAACCGACCAGATCTACCTGTGTTTCGGCGCAGGGACCGCTGGTGCGGGTATTGCTGCCCAAATCTGCGCTGAATTCATGCGCCATGGTCTCAGTGAGGCAGAAGCCAAGCAACACTTCTACATGGTGGATAAACAAGGTCTCCTGTTTGATGACGACCCTACTCTAACGCCTGAGCAACGCCCATTTGCACGCGCACGGTCTGAGTTTGATCACCCTGATGAGTTAACCAACTTATTGGCTGTGGTTAAGGCGGTTCACCCAACCATTATGGTCGGCACATCAACGCAACCAGGTACTTTCACTCAGGCTGTTGTGACGGAGATGGCAGCTCATGCTGAACGGCCAATTATCTTCCCATTGTCCAACCCAACTAAGCTAGCTGAGGCCAAGGCCAGCGACCTAATCAAATGGTCCGATGGTCGAGCATTAGTCGCAACTGGCGTCCCATCACCTGATGTCACTTACGGTAGCATCACCTACCACATTGGCCAAGCCAACAACGCCCTGGTTTATCCTGGTCTCGGATTGGGCGTGATTGCTTCAACCGCAAAAGTTTTAAATGATCAAATGATCTCGGCGGCTGCACACTCACTTGGCGGGATCGTTGATGCTTCCGAAGCTGGCGCAGCCGTATTGCCACCAGTCTCGAAGTTAAATGATTTTTCAACGACCGTTGCTACGGCGGTTGCCCAGAGTGCGGTGGTGCAACAGTTGACCCGCACCAAGATTGACGACGTTGACGCAGCCATCATACAAACGAAGTGGACACCGGAGTATTAATTAACGGGCTATTTTTTGAATAAAATTGTTATTTGACCTACTTCAATCAAAACAGGCGCTACTCAGTTGAGTAGCGCCTGTTTTGTGATTCACATATTAACAGTTTAAGAAGATTGCATGCGACATCCATTCGCCTTGCCCACGTATAAATGCTAAGTTGGTGTCACACTTAGTTCAAACACCTTTGAGTCAAAAAACATCGACTGAGAACCTAGTCGATGTTGAAAATTGTTTTGATCAATCAATTATTAGTATCGGATTCAGTTTCATTTATTTGGTTCACCAATCGCAAAGTAATGTCCTTCTGGATCAGGAAAACCAAACGCGCGAACGCCCGCATCATCTACAATAGGTGTCGCACCGGGGATTTGCTCATGTAATACCTCAAAATCGGTTCTAAAAAACATCAATGAAGGCTGGTTATTAGCCACTTCTGGCGAAAATTGATCAATGAAGGCGTGACTAAAGAGCGCTAATTCGGTAGTATCATCCACCGCTAAAACAACTGCATGGTGTTTCTCTGGGAGTTCAATCGTGGCTGTCCGTGTTGCACCAAGCGTTTGTTGCCAAAAGTCAGTCATCGCATCAACATCGTTCACGTATAGCATGATTCGGGTACGGGTCATCTTATCAGCTCCTTCAGATTTGTTGACTTAACTTTATCACGTTTCTTGATTAAGGGCGATGAATAGCTAGGCATATTATAGAATCGAAACGACATGAATCGTTGAAACTTTATTAAATTACCTGTCGTAATTATAACTGAAATAACTTACTTCAGGAGGTTCTATGTTTACACCCATACTTAATTCACCATCTTGGTTAACTTTCATGCAATCAGACTTTCAAATGTTTTTATTAATTGCGCAGTTTTTTTCAGCTCTAGCAACGATTATTGGAATTATTATTGCGTTGCAACAATTTAGAACGACTAACAAAAATCGCTCAGCTGATCTCATTAATAAACAATTTGATTATACCTCGTACGCACTCGATTTATTTTTTGATCAAATTCAACCATCCTTGCGTAATATTGATTTTAACGCCTTTGATACAAATCTTAAAAATATCAGTTATACTAACGATGATTCAAAGATTGTGACAGAGATTTTAACGAAAAGAATCACCAATTTTTTCCTAGATGATTCTGATTATTCTCAGGTTTTTGCTTCTGAGATAACAAGAGTACTATTACTCATTAGCCGACTTTCAGGATTTATTCATTACAAAAAAACAAATGAGTTACAGCTGTTAAGTGTCATTTCTTACGATATCAGCCGGTTCACTAATCATCCCGGTATTTTACAATATACTCAACTTATGAGTTCACAAACTGGTAACAATAATTTTGAAATAGTATTTAAAACAACTGATGCATATCTGAAATCAAGGAGACTTCAAAATGATTGAAAAATCTTATGATCAATTATCTTATGAAGAGAAAGCTGAACTAACAAGACAAGTTTTAGCGGAGATTGATGAAAAATATAAAAACGATCCAAATTACCGCGCTCAAAAAAAACGGCTAAAAGCTATTATTGACAAGGCTTGGGCCAATGCTGATGGCAGTTCTCACTAATCAATTTAAATCATCTATTTTGCGAGTCTCATAAAAATAACCGATACTCATTAATTTATTTTTGAGTATCGTTATTTGAATTTACGTGCTAATTCTAGAACAACGGCAATTTTTCCAAATACCGGATGTCTTTGCGTTCAGCAGCGTCACCTTCGGCCAAAATGGCAACCTGTTCAACTACGGTTGCATCGGCCTGCTCAATGAGTTGCTTGGCGGTCAACACCGAGCCACCGGTACTGATGACATCATCGACAATCACAACCCGTTTACCACGGATCAAATCAGCATCCGTACCATCCAACACTAATTCTTGATCTGCGCTGGTCGTGATCGATGACACTGGCTGTTCAACAGGGGCTTGCATATAGTCCTTCACTGATTTTCGCAGCACAATGTAGCGGTCATGGTGCGTCAGCCAACTCAACTCCTGAGCCAACGGAATCCCCTTACTTTCAATCGTCACGAGATAATCAAACGAAACGTCACTTAACAGTTCAGTAAACTGAGTTGCAGCATAATGCGTTAGTTCTGCATCACCCAACAAAACAAAAGAAGCAATCGTCAAATCTTGATTCAACTGAATCAACGGTAAATCACGGGTCAATGGCCCTAGTTTTAATTGATAGGTTTTTGTCATCATTACACTCCTAAGCCAATCAGTGGCAAGACAAATTTGAGGACACCACCAGTCATCAGACCGGCGAACGGATCAAACACAGCAGTCACAACCAATGTCACAGCCGGAATCAAACTATTCGAGCCACTTAAGGCCGTCACAGCGTTCTCTGGGAAAGTGACAACTGTACCGAGAATAAATAGAAAACCGGCAATTGAAGCGCTTGGCACGTACTTACCAATTTTAGGTAACCAACCAGCAAACAAAATCAATGCCATAATCAGCATCATCAAAATACCCGCTAGTACTGGTTCAGGTGCACTGGCCGTAGCAGAAATGATGGTTTCAACGGGTGCACCACCAAGCAGGCTTGTCCCCATATCAGCAAGTGCCTGCGCACTCGTCAGCAGATTTAAATTAACGGGGTTGGGTTTAATTCCCGTCATTTGTCCAGTAATCAAGCCATACGAGATATTAGCACCGATGTTCAAGCATGCCAGACTAAGTGCCCCACGGATAATCCGCAAGTTAATCATTGGTTTCATAAAATTAAACTTACGAGCAGTCACGTATGCTGGCAACTCAGCACGGTAGTGTTCAACAAACGTTGCGTAACAACTGGATAAAACGACAGAGAGTACGATTGTCCAAACGAGGTCCTTAGTTAATAGATACGTGATCGAGGCAACCGCGATTGAAATCCAACCGGTCCACTTTTCGGATTTCGTCATCTGAATGGCAATCTTGGCCAGCATAATCCCAACTCCAGCCATCATTGCCGCCATAATATTGTTGCCTAACACAGAGACGATTTTAGTTAACGAACCTGTGGCACCAATCACGATCATAATCAGCGAACCACCGAAAATAATCGACGTTCGTTCACGAATGCTATCACCTAGGTTACCCGTTAAGGCTAGTGATTCGGCCTGAAACGAAATTGGTGCGACCGAACCAAATACGCCATTGATTCCGGACACAAACAGAAACGAAAAAGTGGTCGGAAAAACGGCAAAGCCTAACGTCATTGCCATAATTCCTTGTGGTATCCCATTCAAAACAACCCCAAATGCTGCGAGAAAATCTGCAAGCCAGTGCATGTTTGACCTCCTAAGTTATTATTCGTGTTTTCAATGTTATTATAGCTCAATTCTTAAGAATTTAAACCAAATAATTAAAAAACACGAATTATTTATAATAGTGTTATTCGTTTCATTAACTTATATCAATCAAAAAGGCAGAACCTGCACTTTTGCGTACAGGTTCTGCCTTTTTTTAAGCTTAAAATATTTTTATTTGAAAGGTTAACGTTTGTCTCCACGATGAAAGTACTTTTTTTCGGCTTCTTTTCGTAATTCAACTGCCTCTGTAAAAGATTTAGTCGCGTGATTTAAAACATAACGCCCGTGGTACATCAGTCTAGCAATATAAATTTGGGCTTTCTTATCAAACGAGACGCCAATCACACCTGAATGATTGCGCTTGGACATAATTAATGATGAGTATCCGATGCCTGATTCATTAACTAAAGGTCCAGCTTGAGCTGCCAAAAAACGTGGATTGCTGAGTGCGTTTTTCCTAGAAATATCGCGTCTTAAACAACCACAACTTCGTGTAATCCCTTTTCGAAGTGAATAGCCCTCAGCAATGACTTGATTGCCACAATCACACAGACAAACCCAACAAACGTTGCCATTTTTTGCAATCTTTGACGCCCGTTCTATTACAACCAATCGACCAAAGCGCTGATTGCTTAAATCAATACACTGGGTCATTTTTTGATCCCCCTTTTTAACAATCCTACATTTGTGTTAGTAATCGATTAGCCCAAAAAGCGGAACCCCCATTGATTCCGCTTTAAGGTACATGAGACTAATCTTGCTTTTTGGATTTGCGAGTTAAGCCAAACACCGTCATTAACCCTGTCAATAAACCTAAACCAATCAATGATGTTGCGTCTCTTTGACCATCGTTAGTTTGAGGTAATGTTGATTGATGCATTTGACCATTATTTCGTGAACTCTTGTTAGTCAATTCCGGTAACACTACAACGGTCTTCTTAACTGCTGTTTGATCACTTTGTGGTTGATCTGTGGCAGTAGAATCATCTTGAGTCGCCGAATTTGTTGTATCATCGCCTTCTTCGTCAGGGGTTGTTGACTCAGAAGTATCAGTATCTGTCGTGGTAGTTGGAATGCCAGTGTTCACAGTATTGCCTGCTGGAGTATCGGGTGTAGTACTCGTAGCTGTTCCCGTGGTCGTGTCACCATTTGTAGTTGGTGTGGTCATCGTACCACCCGTACCGGTTGGTGTTCCGGTGGTCGTACCACCATTCCCGGTTGGTGTGGTCGTCGTACCACCCGTGCCGGTTGGTGTTCCGGTGGTGGTGCCACCATTCCCGGTTGGCGTCGTCGTCGTACCACCCGTACCGGTTGGTGTTCCGGTGGTCGTACCACCATTCCCGGTTGGTGTGGTCGTCGTACCATCCGTGCCAGTTGGCGTTCCGGTGGTGGTGCCACCATTCCCAATTGGTGTGGTCGTCGTACCATCCGTGCCGGTTGGCGTTCCGGTGGTGGTGCCACCATTCCCGGTTGGCGTCGTCGTCGTACCATCCGTACCGGTTGGTGTTCCGGTGGTATTACCACCTGTACCAGTTGGCGTATAGGTTACCGTGACGGTTGTATCTCCGTCAGGAACCGAAACTTTCTGACCTGGCGTTGGTGTATACCCGTCGATAGTTGGAAAGTCAGTTATTGGTTCACCAGTAATACCTGTACCTGTTACTGAACTCCCAATCGGGGTACCATCAGCAGTAATTGGTACCAACGTATAAGCATGTGAAAGTGCCGTGTAGTTGATTTCAGCATTAAAGTGCCCATCCTCATCATTATTGTTTTTTACAAAGGCAGCAATTCCTGTGGACGCAGCAGGAATCGAAGTTGGATTTGCTTGATATCCATCCAGTGGTGTAGCTGATACTGTGGCATAATCTGAACCTTCTAATTGCCATGCCCCAAATTGTTGTTGTTGCGTCACTTCATTAGTAGTAACAGTTCGATCATAATTCAAAGTCTGTTGACCATTTTCTGGTGTTAAGTCAGCAGTTACGCCAGCCGGATTTTTCGCCGTAACATTAACAATAAATTGCTTATGAGTCGCATCATAGTTACCATCCTTAGGATCCGTTGGTATGGTTGGGCCAACGATTGTTTCAGTTAGATGAACTTCAAAATACTGAACAGTAAGGTCATTATCGTCATAAACAGCGGATTTTTGAGTATCATCACTAATTACTTCGTAACCTTGACTTGTTAAATCCTTTGTTTTTGATTTTGCCAAATCAAAATTAATTGCTGTGTTTGTTTTACCTGTCAGTGGAACCGTGCCAATTGTCTTACCTGTTACATCATCAATATACGAAACACTCGCAGCTTGGTTGTCAGCAGTGTAAACTACTGTTACCTTGCCACCATCATCCGGCACCAGAAGGTTTTGGTCCGGTACCAAAGTATAGCCCTTAATCGTTGGCGTATCGGTGATTGGCTCACCAGTTTTACCCGTTCTTGTTTGCGTATCACCAATTGGTGTACCGCCATCGTCTACTGGAATCAACGTGTATTCAATGTTGGTTTTCGGTGTGTAAGTCACAGTTGCTGTAGTATTTGTTGGTTGATCGGTCGTAACTGCAAGTGCTACTTGAGGTACTTCCGTTTCTGTTGTTGTGTACCCAGCAACTGTTGGCACATCGTATTGATAGTAAGCTTCTTGTGGTGTATAAACCGATTCACCAGTCACGTTATCAGTTGTGACCTTGTATGTGACCGTTTGCGTGATTGAATCAGCAACTTGATTATTGTCGGTATCAACAAAATTAATGGTTCGAGTAGATGTTGCGGTACTGTATGACGCTGTGTGAACGTAGTGGTAATACACAACTCTGTACATATCGTCATATGCCCCGGTGGTCATACCATTGACTCTAACAAACTGATAACCTTGTGCTAACAAACCAGGCTGTATTTCATTTTGAACAGTACTTGTGTCATATACCCCCACCGGAATTGTATTAGTGGATGGATCATAAGCGCCAATCTCTCTAGTTGTAATCTCACTGTAGTTGTCATCGTCGTCAATAAATTCAATCATTACTGGTTGATTAGCAACGTAGTCATCATGAGTCCCAAGTTCTTGCCCAAAAATTGGCGTTTGGAAACCCTCAGAGTCATAAAGTGTGTAGTTTTGAAATTGTTGAGGACCAGTATCGGAATTCGTTAATTTAACCGCCGCTGTTGGCAAAGAAATTGAACCAAAAACGGTATTTGCATTACTATCATCTGTTCCAGGCGTACTTGTATTAGCAGATGGTTCAGTTGTTTTCTGATGAGTTTGACCGGTTGGGTCATTCAGATTAGAGTACCATGCACCTAACGGCGACTTGACATAAACTGATGGCGCATTTGAGTCAGTGTATGTTTTCTTATAGTAAATTTTAATTAACACTGGAGACTGCACTTCGTCCACGCCTTTGAATACCCCTTTTAAGGCACTTTGATCAGTTTTGGCTGCATCGTAAATATAACCCCAAAAAGTTGGTTTCTGATAACTGACGTCATAATCTTCGCCACCATAGAATGAACTTCCGTTCAAGGTAAAACTATAAATAATTGTATCTGGATTATCTTCATCAACATACTGAACCTTAACATCAGCTACTTTCTCATAGTATGCGTTAATTACCTTATTTTCAGCCATCGTACCTAATGTCATGTCTGTAGTGTCCGTATTCATAAACTTGTAGCCTTTGATCCAAGCAGCCGTTAAATTTGTAGAGGCGCTTTGACTATGTGGATCTGGATCGGTCGTCCAAGTGACAACTGTGCCAGTAGAGTTTGTTCCTACGGAAGCCGGGAGGGTTGAATCCGCCACTTTGAATGTAATGAGCTTGTTTGTATCTTTATCAATATAATTGATAACCACCTGTCCAGTTTTCTCGGCTGTCGCATCTGATGCCTTGATCTCCTGCGGTTGACCCGTTGCGTCATAGTCAGCTCGTGCAGATTGCTTGGCAGCCATTACCTCTTCACTTGTCGCAGACTTAAGATTTTGAACCTTAGAGGTAACTGATTGAGCTGAATCAGATTCATCTTGAGCTACTGTTGCCTGAGATTGGCTGGATGTAGCGGTTTCATTTGACTGGGTCGTTTTTGCTTCATCTGTCGTTGAGGAAGTCCCAACTTCCCCTGAATTTGCTACAGATTGAGCAGAATTTGATTTAGGTGCTTGACTATTTGATGTAGCGGAAACATTTGTATTCGTAGTAGTCGTCGTCTGTGGTGCATTTAACTCGACCGTACTAGAAGCCTTGGTAGCCGCATCGTCAGTTACAACTGCGGTGTGACCATCTGTACCTGCTGTATCTGTTGTCGTGTTTGCTTTAGCTTGAACATTATTCGCTAAAGTAAGACCTCCCAAAACTGCCGAACAGATCAGTACTTTACTCACAAGATCTTTTTTCACGATTAACACTCCTTTTCATTCAATCTGAACAAATTCCACTTTGTTAGATTAAATTCCCCTCGGTAATATTATGGCAATCCGCTTCCCAGATTCTCGTTATCCCTCCTGCCTATCTCTTGGTAAACTTATTATAAATTTATTACGCTTTCATTATCTCTCGTTTTCAAGTGAAATCAATATCAACTTGGACTGGAATTCGTTCAGTTTTTTAATTTCGCCTTTAAAAAAATGAACTCATATGTAGTCACAAATTCCCCTGAATGCCGTTTTTATATGAGGGTAATCATGTATAATATGAATAAATAGTAGCGGAAAGGAACTTGATGAGATGAATTACAATTACTTATTTAGTAAAAATGATGCGACGTGTTTTGACATTTTAACAATGTTGAACACGCGCTCAGATATGCGCATTTCTAAGCATGAACTAAATGAGCAATTCGATTTGACTAACTACCAATTACACAAATTTTTTAATTCGATTAATGCTGACCTAATGCAAGTCTCTGGCAATGAGCCCGCTTATTTGGATGAAAGTGATAATTTACATTGGCAAGCGTTCCAAGTTGATACATTGCTTATTCAACGTGTTGCACTGTTATATTTGAACCGTTCACCACTTTACGTTGCACTCGAATACAATTTTTTCTACGATAATTTATATACCCAAAAAGAATACGTCAGCGCGAACTACATGAGTACCTCTGTCTTTTATCGTGCTTCCGAAAATTTGGAAAAAACGCTAAACGCACATCATTTTTACACTGCTAGTACGTTGTTTGCTGACGATGAATTCACCACGCGACTTCATCTATTTCAACTTTACTACACGGTCTATAACACTGTTGAAGTCCCTTTTGCCGATTTGACAAACTTGGTCGATCGTCTGATTGAAGTCATTTCAACCATTTTACCCAAGCAATTAAAACCGACTCAACTTACTAAATTATCCATCTTTCTAAGAGTATGGTTATTAAGGATGAACAATCACCACATCCTCGAAAACGTCATTTTTGACTCACTCAATCCCGATCAGTCTGGCAAGGAACTCTACTCGTTGATTGACGACATTTTAGTTAAGGGGATTAAATTTAATGAAGCAGAATTCAATTACTTATACGCTTTTCTCTTAACACAGGGATTTTTGGGTGAATCTTTGCAATCTGGTGCAGCGACATCCTTACCAACCGTTGTTCAACTTTCAAACCAGTTCATTCATAATATTTTGCACCAAAACATCCTTGTACAGACAAGTTTAATCAATAGCGACGCTCTTTGGCAACGGATATTAAATATCCATTTACAGTTCATGACCTTTTTCATCGAACCAACAACGTTCATTAACCCCAATCAAATTAATTTTTTCTCCGAATTATACCCTGCATTTGATATAAGCATCCACCAAACAATTGATGAATTGAAACAACGACGTGATTTAAAGATTGATCAACATATGTCAGTCAATCTATACTTCAGTTATATGTTCGCACTCATCAACTCAATTCCGCCTGAATTGATGAAGGACCAGGTTCATATCTGTGTAGATTTCTCACAGGGAACGCTATACACCGATTATGTAATTGCGTCGTTACAATCTTTTAGTCATGCCAATATCATACTTGATGTGCTGGTTACTAACAAAACTGATATTTATATTTCAGACTTTCACTCACCACAAGTTCATAAACAACAAGTTGTTTGGCAAGATCCACCAACTTCACTAGACTGGACCAAATTAGCTGACATAATTTTATCCGTCAAGAAACGTAAATTAAGTGGTGTAATACCGAAGGAAAGTGATGGCAGTGAAACAAACTAATCATGATATTAGAGTTTGGATGATAGCAGGGTTATTTTCTGTTGCCATTTTTGGCACTACCACCTTTTTACCATTACCAGCACATGCGGAAACGCCCCCCTCACCAGCCAAGTCGACATCAACCACAACAGATGAATCGAGTTCAACTACGACTTTGACCAACAAACCAACTGACACGGATACCAGCACGACGACATCTAGTACTGAACCTAGTCAAGCAGATTCCTCAACAGCTGCTAAGTCTAATGATGGTGGGGCTACGAGTAAACAGTCAACTAGCGCTCTGTCCGCTTCGAACAGTAATAATATTTCGGATACAGCAACGGGTACGATTACCTTCCAGTTCAAAAACCAAACCAATCAATCTGACATTACAGTGGACGGTGCCAAAACCAATGTCGGACAAATTCAAAAGGATGGTAATATTTCAAGTTACACCATTAGTACAGATGCAAGCGACCCAACTCAAACTAAAATCACAAACAAGGCAGCGTATGTACCTGAAATTCCTGGCTATAAATTTGTCGGTAATATTGATGATGTGGTACCAGACCAATTTGGTGTTGGTAATTACACTTACTCTTTCGAATATTTACCACTAGCAAATATTGAGGTCTCCTACGTTGATTTGGCCGATCCAAAACAATTACTGTGGCAATATACAATACCATCTACAAATGCTTTTGAAGATGATGCTTACAGCACAAATTACTCTCAACTTCCGTTTAATGGCTATACTTATGCCTCGTCAAGTGGTCCAGTTAGTGGTGTGTTTTCCCAAACTGATTTAACCAATGGGCAACAACCGGTTCAGGTGACATATTACTATCAAAAAACAAGTGCGGAAACACCCGAAAATAACTTGGCCAATGAACCTTTAGTCCAAATTGCAGATTCACAAACATCTTCATTGACGACTGGTACCACGATCAATGCAAAGCCAAAACAATATACTGGCTACACACTCATTGCCACTACTGGCTTATTTCAAGGTGAGATGCCCGCACACCAAGAAACACCATATGAGTTTTACTTACCCAATGCCGCTGTTACCGTGGAATATGTCGATGAATCAACTGGCGCGATTCTTTCAACTAGAACTTTAGGTACGGTCGATAGCACTCAGGGGACTTACCCCGATGGCAATTACTCCTCTTCTGCATTACCAATTGATGGTTATACGTTAGACTACACGAGCGGTAATACAACAGGCCAATATAACCCGATTGCCCAAAAAGTCGTTTATTATTATCGAGCCAATCCCAAGGTAACACCGCTTCCAGAGTTGCAAGCGGATACCGTTCCCGAAACTGTCCCTGCTGAAATCGAAATTTTGACACCAAAAAATCAATTACGACGTGTTCCATTTATAAACGGGCCTAAAAATACACCAATTAAACCCATTATCAATCAACAATTAGTTGATTTACGTCACACTGGTAACTTAATTATTAGCACTCAAATTACCGACTCAACTGTCTTCGAAATGCCGTTAAAAAAGTATCAAATTATTGTCATACCAATGTCACCCAAGCCAAAGCAACTTCAGCGTCGTTCAATGCCGGCCGTGACACAACTCGGTCAAATTGCTGAACCTATTCTGGTCGACCCTACGTCAGAGGTCAAAACGCCCAACTTTCCGCAAACCTACAATTGGCACTTCATTCACTTTAACCGGGATACCAATCAGAAATTGAATGTCACCTATCGCAATGAAATGGTTAAATTATCACGTAAATTTCCAAGTGGCGGCGGAAACCATCATTCCAGCCTTGCCAATTACTTTGTCAGCTTGAATGGTCGGATTAATTTTGGTCAAAAAGACCCCTCGTTGCCTGATTAACCTACAATTAATCTGGATTATCTTCTAACGCTAAAAAAAAAACAAAACCACCGAGATTCTCATGATGAGAATCTCGGTGGTTTTGTTTGATGAATAGGATTTAATCATTTTTACTGATACGACTCACTAATTTTTTCGTCTCTTCTCGATACCGATACCTACCATGCCAAGCGTCAATAATCCTAGAAGGCTTACCCAATTGGTCAAATCTTCATTTGTTTGTGGTAAGGCTTGATCCTTATTAGCCATCTTCGAATTGGCAGTCGCTTGATCCAGGCCTGTCGAAAGATTAGCGTTTATGCTTGATTCGGTTTGATTCGAAGTATCGTTTGTGGTGGTCTGACTGGTGGTTACGACACCATTATTTTCTTGATTGTCATCTGTTGGTGTATCTGGTGTATCAACAGTTTCGTTTTCCGGTGTATCTGTGGTGGTACCATTCTCTGTTTCAGGCACCGTCGTATTAGGAGTTGTCACCTCGGTTGTCGGTGTTGAGTTTGGTGTAACCGGTGTATCTGGTGTAGTTTCATTATTCTGCGCTGGTGTTCCAGGATTATTATTTGAAGGTGTGTCATCACCTGGATTTGTGGTAGTCGGCGTATTCGTGCCAGTATCTACAATTTGCGTGAACACAATTTCAAAAGTTTGGTCAACATCACTGTCATGGTCAAAGGTAGCGCCAACTGTACCATCAGATTTCAAATTATAACCATCACTAATGGTTTGTTGAATCAGTGCCGTTAATTGTCCATGATCAACGCTACTATCACTTTCACCGGTAATCAATTTAGCATTGAGTTGTTTACCATTTTCATCTAGGAACACAACCTCTGCACGCTGCTTATCAGACGTCGTCGATGGGGTCGTAGTTGGTGTTGTCGTTGTTGGACTAGCCATCTTGGCAAATTTGACCAGGAATGTCTGGTTCTCACTTGGGTCAGCATCGAAGTTACCCCCAACTGTGCCATCTGAAACAAGGTTGTAGTTAGCGGATAATTCATTTTGAATCAGCGTTGCGACGTCTGAATGATTTAATGGCGTATTATCAGCACCAATTTCGTCTAAACGACTCAACAACTTGCCATTTTAATCAACAAAGTTTACAGTTGCCAATTCTTGATGAGCAACGTAATAAACGATTGTCGGTGTGCCATCATTTGCAGGGAAGTATGGTGTTTGATTTGGAATCAACGTATAGCCATCAACCGTTGGCAAGCTAGTGATCGGATCTCCAGGTGTACCGGATTCATTGGTTGGGGTCGTATTTGGTATTGGCTGTCCATCAACCCCTGTTGGTGTCACTGGCGTCGTAACTGGGCGTAATGCTAAAGTTACGAGGAAGACTTGGTTACTATCCCTATCAGTATCGTAGGTTGCACCATTGGCCGTCTCATCCGTCTTGATTGTATACTTAGCAAAGTGATCCGCAACATAATCAGCTGTATCAAATGCAATTTCATCACCCGAGTTACCACTAAACATCTCGCTACCGATAGAACTGCCATCTGCTGTTTGATAAGTTACTGTGGCGTTTTGTACGTAAACAATCGGTTTAACGTAAATAACAACTGGTTGCATATCTGGTGTAAATGTGAGGTTAATTTTACCATTTACAATTTCTGGTTGACCATCGACCACTTCATACCCTTCTGGTGCAATAACTGGATAAAAAGTAGTGGAATCATACGTGCCCGAAATTTTTTCAATCTGACCAACTGGCTCACCAGTGGTTTGATCAACATACGCAATCGGCTCAGTGTACTTCATCAAAGTATAGGAGATGAGCATCGTTAAACTAAAATCGCCACCGACTTTATCTGTTGCTTTGTTTGAAATCTGGGTTGCCTGAGCAATAACATACTGCCGTGCTGTAATATCATTTTGAATCACCGAGTCTAAGTTGTCGACCTCGGTGACACTTGGAATATAGCCTTCGGGAGTCGCTGGAGTAACTGGAGTTATATCGTTGATCGCATACCAAGGTCCGTATGTGGTATATTCACTCACTGGTTTGCCTTGTGCTTTCAGGACTTCATCAACGTTCTTGTCTCGAACTAAGAAGACAGCTTGCTCAAGGTCACCAGAAGGGACCACCTGACTAGCTGTCAACGTTGTCCCAATAGGTTGACCTTGGAATGTAAGATCAGCCTCCTTTTTCTGACTATCAGTGGCAGTATCATCCGTTCCTTTAACGGTATCAATTTTGTGAGTGAGATGAACTGTGTAGGTGGCTGCATCTTGATCAAATGTTAACGAAGCAGGTACATCACTGCTACTTAAAACATAACCCGCTGTAGCTAAATCGGCTAAGTCACTTGAGTTATTATAATTAGAAGTTGTTCCGAGTGCTCCTGCCAACGTACGATCTAAAACAACTGCACCATTATCTGTATCATCTACATACGAAATATCAATGGTAGGCGCTTTTGCTAAATACAACGTTTGGTCAGAACTTCCAACAACTAACGGTGTAACCGCCTGAGTATGACCATTTAATGCATCACCAGCAGCCAAAATATATCCTGCTGGATATTGTGAAGTAATGTCGTTGCTGGCTGTTTGACCATATTGGCCCCTGATGATGGCAGAACCTAAATTCGCACCAGTTGCCGCATCAACAAAATTAACGACACTAGATGCATCTTGTGCCCAAACATAGGTTTCACTTGCACCATTCCCGGCAGTTGCATACTGACTCATAAGACCAGCTGCAGAGATGGTTTCGCCAGTTGGTGAAGTGACACTACCACTACCAACTTTCTGCCATGAAGGAGCGACGGTAACCGCTCCGTCTGTACTTGCCGGAATCGCAGTACCTGCCGCTGGTGCCTCACTTAAGTTAACGCCAGTTAAAATATCATTTGCGCCAAGTTTTAAGTCCCATAAATTTGGCGTTTTTGCCAACATATCTGTCGCATCAGTCACGTTAGTCATGTCAAAGTTACTGAGGTCCAAGGATTGGATGCCTGATCCACTAAACATATTTTTCATGCTAACAACTTTTGATGTGTCGAAACTGCTGACGTCAACCGACGACAAGGAAGCATCATTCATAAACATGTTCACTAGCGTCGTCGCATTACTTGTATTCAGTCCGGAGATATTTAATGACGTTAACGATGTGTCACTAACAAACATACCACCAAAGCTCTTCATTAAACTAGTATCAAGGTTGCTGGCATCAATTGATGTCACATCGTGGAGATTACCAAAAATGCCACTCCCCGCAGTAGCGGCCACAGTAACGTTTGGATCAACGTAAATTGATTTGACTGGCGAAGAAAATTGAGTATACAAATACTTTTGGCCATCAATCGTACCAGCATGAAGTGTCAGTAACCCGTTAGAATCAATATCCCAAGCTGCTGTGCCATAAGTCCCCTTTTCTACAATTGTTGGCGTGGTAGCCTCTGCAGCTGTCACTTTTTGTGTTTTTCCAGTGGCTTTAAAGTTGTTTGTAGCTTCAACCTTTGCGTTTTTCACTTGGTCGCTTGTAGCTGAACCTAACTGAGTTACTTGCTCATCTTGAGTAGTCTCATCGGTGGAATTAGTTTTAGTATTTGACTGTCCGGTTTTGGAAACAGCCTCTGTTTCGTCCGATGTCGCGGCTGTTGATTCTTCATGAGTAACATTTGTATCATTTTGCGGTTGAATGCTCTCATCAGTATGTGCAGCTGCACTTTGCTGAGGAACTTCAACTGATGTTTTGCTATCATCTTTTGTTGTTTCAGCTGGATTAACAGTTGCCGTCGTCTGGCTTGTTGTTTGATCTGTTTGGGAAACCGATTGATTATCACTCCCAATGACTACCTGTTTTGAATTTCCGGCTGTCGTAACTGCAGTTGTTGTCTGTGAATTAGTTGCGGGGTTCTCAGTATCCGCACTGGCCGACACACCACTCCCAACTAATGACACCCCAAGAGCCGCAGTAGCGAGACTGGCAGCAAGCCAAAGTTTACCTGATTTATATAGCTTCTTACGAACCTTCAACTCAGTCTCCGCTTGATGTAAGCGACGCGTTGCACGAATCACTTTTTGCTCTTCCATAATAGATTCCTCCCCAAAAGTAACTACGATTTATACTTCATTACAAAATTAATTATAGTCATCACGTATAAATTCACAATAGGCCAAAGCATTCAAAATTTTAACTAAACGATTAAAAAAATGAACGATTATTAAGTAGACCACTAACGACAGTTAATTACTTACCTTTACATAAAGAAAACCGTTACAATAATTCTCAAAAAGCATTAATTTCCCGAAAAAATAGACGTATTGAAACTATAACTGATTTTGACACCTTCTTCACATACCAGTAAAATTAACTTGAAATGAAGGGTGGTGGCAGCTTTGAAAACGATCCTAATTATTGAAGACAATAATGATATGCAAGAGCTTCTCAAGGGCTTTTTAGCACAAGCTTTCAACATCATACCGGCTTATTCCGGTACTGAAGGCTTACTGTTATTCGGTCAACAACCGGTTTCATTGATTTTACTAGATCGTCTGCTCCCAGGAAAAAGCGGTGATGAGGTGCTTAAAATTATCCGCAAAACATCTCAGGTTCCAATCATTATCCTCACTGCGCTGGACGATTCAAAGGACATCGCTGCTCTTTTAATGGCGGGTGCGAACGATTATGTAACTAAGCCCTTCAATATTGAAGAACTAAAGGCGCGAATCGCGGTGCAACTGCGTCAAACACAACCGCAAATGGCGACTATGCCCTTGCATCACCACAGTGTGACCTTGTTGCCCGATCAATTTAAAATCACTAACGGCAATCAAACACTGACATTGAAACGAAAAGAATGCGAAATTTTGCAACTTCTGTTCCAAAATCCGAGTACGATTTTTACTCGCGAAAAACTTTACGAACAAATTTGGCGCACACCTTACCTTGGTGATGAAAATACCATCAACGTTCACTTGAGTAACTTACGTCATAAACTTGAGCAGCTTGATCCGGAACATGAATATATTGAAACAATCTGGGGAATTGGGGTGCGATTAGCATGATTTTAATTATCGGCATGTTGGTTCTGATCATCATCCTCGTTGCTCTGCTCATCTATTTAGTCATTGCTCAGCTGGATCTTCGGACGATTACCAACCAACTGCACTTCATTAATCATCACACGACCAATCAACAAATTCGGGTCCACTCTCGTCATCATGAAATTGTTGCGTTAACCCAAGAAATTGACACACTCTTAAATCAACACCAAGCTGTGCTCAGTCAATCGGTCAAATCCAAGAACCAGCTCGACTTAGCGATTCATAACATCTCTCACGATTTACGCACCCCACTCACAGTCGCCAGCGGTTACGCGCAACTACTCAAAACAAATTCATCGTTAAGTGACGACGCTCACCAGCAAGTCCTTAAATTGGATCATAACTTAGCCCTTCTAACCAAGCATTTAGACTTACTCCTACTCTATAATCGTCTCATCGAAAATCGAATTACCATCACACCGACACCCGTGAACGTATCTGCACGATTACAAGAAGCCTGTCTGAACGTGTACGATGCACTCCAACAACGTGATTTAGCGCTTAATTTAGACATTCAACCACAACTGACCTGGTCTCTAGATGAAGAAGCCATGACCAGAATTTTTCAAAATATCCTTGGCAATATTTTGGATCATGCTTCGAAAAAGGCAACCATCACACTTAAACAAATCGATGACACATTAGAGTTAACCGCTGCCAATCAACTGGCTACACCCATCAAGGACGCCAATCGATTAATTGACCGTTTTTACACGGAAGATTTATCCCATCAAAAACAGAACGCTGGCCTGGGACTCTACATTATTTCGGAGCTCACACAATTACAACATGGCACCGTTTCTGTAACCACGCACGACTTAGAATTCGAACTAAAACTTCAATTTAAGCGCACAAATTAAAACATCGATGAACCAGTCATACTCTGAGTGGTTCATCGATGTTTATTTTAGTGGACTCAACTAAAGATCTCGTTTCCGAAAAGTAAGATAGGCGAGGATGGTACAGACAGCAATCGTGCCAAGTCCCACTAAAATGAGCTGAAATAATGCCGAATTGGAATAAGTAGCAAAGTACGCGTTATCAATATTGTTTTGAAAACTAAACTTGTGTAGCCACTCGTGTTTGTACAAAATATCGATGACAACGGTCAAAATCATTGGCAAAATAATGGTGGTCACAACCGCAGTGATGGTCGAGAAGAACAGGTACATCACGAGTACAGTGATTGCAAAAATGGCATTGATTTCAACAAACTGAATCCCAACCGTGCCCGCAAACTTACCGACAAAAGTGCCGGAAGCGTGACCGAAACCATTTTTTATGCCACCAGCGATGAATACGAAAAAGTAATAGAAAACAAATTGACTGAACGCTACGATAATAAATACCAAATACTTGGAAATAAAATAATTCAATCGTGACATCCCACTACTGAGTGGATTCTTATAAATCTGACGAGAAAACTCAAAGCCAATCGTCATAATGAACAAGGGTAATAAAAAGTAAATTAACATACTGGCTTCACTGGTCATTGCCTTCACACATTGCACACAGTCCAAGTCAATTTTTGATTAGCGTCTTAAAAGGTTGAGAGGCCGTCATTGCCACCAATCATGAACAAACTCGCCGTTAAAATATTGATTGTTGCAACCAAAATCATGAAAATTTGCGTAATATAGAACCCTTTTGAATGAAATAATCGGTAAGTGTCCGCTCTCATCATATTTAACATGATTACACCCCCGTTTTCTCAACAATTGATTTGAAGTAATTCTCCAAGTTAATGTGTTCCTTGACGATGGTGCTGACACCAACGTTTGCCGCCACTAACATCTCAACTAACGTTTGGTTATCAAGCGACAGGTCGTAAACGTTGATTGTGTTTTGATCGACCACTTTGAAATCCTGAACACCCATTCGATTTAATACGGTGGCTGCCAATTGTGGTTGATCTACTTGTAACCGGATATATTCCCGACTCTGAGCCTCAAATTCTTCCTTAGTCAGTTCTTTTAAGATGACGCCACGATCAATGATGCCAAAACGGGTGGCCATTTGATATAATTCCTCCAAAATATGGCTCGAAATCAGAATCGTCATTTGCTGAGTCTGATTCAGTTTAATTAACAGTCGACGAAATTCAGCGATGGCGATTGGGTCCAACCCGTTGATGGGCTCATCCAGGATTAGAAAATCGGGTTTATTCAGCATCGCAATTGCCAAGCCTAATTTTTGACGCATGCCAAGTGAAAACTGCTTAAATTTTTTATTGCCCGTATCGGTTAAGCCAACAAAGTTCAATGCTTCCTCAATTGCATCTTGATCAACAATTCCTTTAATTTTGCAATAATACTTGAGGTTTTGACGCGCAGTGAGTTGATCATTAGCGACCGGTGTTTCAATCACACTACCAGTTCGTTTAAGTTGTTTGCCATACCCGTGCTTCGTGTCGGCCCCAAACAGCATAATCGTGCCAGAATCTGCATACAACAGTTGAACGATGGTTTTCAGAATCGTTGTTTTACCGGCCCCATTCCGACCAATTAAACCGTAGATATCCCCTCGTTGTATCGTTAAATTCACGTGATCTAATACGAGTTGCTTGCCAAACCTTTTCGTAACGTCATGCATTTCCAGTATGGCTGTCATGGTCATCCCCTCCTTACACTAATTAGTTTATCTGCTCGATGTTAACAGACTATTAATTGAAATCTTAACTGTTTATTAATTTAAGAATAGCACATGACAACATTTGATTTGATACGTTTTTTCACAAAAAAGCCTCCCCAACAACCCGCATCGGCGAATATGCGTGGTTGTTGAAGAGGCTCAGTTGAAAAGCGATTATCAGTGCCACTCACGGGCACCTTGCAATAAGCTAATTACTCATCTTCTTTGCGACGTTTACCTGAGAGACCAAGCGCCGCTAACAAACTCATCAGAGCTAAACCAATAGTAGCCCAAAGTGACTGGCTGTCACTGGTTTGCGGTAATTTCTGTTGACTCGAAGTCGCTGTGCCAATCGTTAACTTATTGGTAGATGGTCCCGGTTGCAGTGAACCCGTTTCGTTTACACCAGTTGTTGGTGCACTTTCAGTAACTGGCTTTGGCATCTGCTCACCCTGCCCATTTGTTCCGGGAACATCAATTTCAGGCTCCGTCTGCTGGACGCCCGTACCGGGGCTGATTTCACCAATGGTATCGGTACCAGACTGGTCCTTGCCCGGTTGATCAGTGTTAGGTGTTGCGCCCGTTCCATCCGTTTCCGGTGTTTCAGGTGTACCGTTGCCAGTATCAGTTACGCCCCCATTGTCATTATCGACGTAGGTGATCGTCGTGTCCTTACTCAAATCAGCTGGCGCTGGTGGTAAATACCCGTCTGCTGGTACCGACGGATTCTTCGGTGTCAGGGCAACGCTATCAGGGCCGACCGGCGTCTTGCCTGGTACGTAAGGGATCGTTGGCAGTTGTGGATCAGTTGGATTTAAAGTGCCAGCCGCGTTGGTTGGGTCGTTCGGGTACGGTACTGGGGCGATTCCAGGTTCACCGGTCACCCACCCACCTAACTGTTTATACACGACTTCTTCGACCACGTTTGGACTATCCACGTTTAGATTAGTGACGGCATCAATAACCGCTTTACTAGCGAAGAAACCGTTAATAAGTGGGCTGTTAACTGCATCAAACGTTGTATCACCATTCTGAGCTGTCCAATCAGTAGCCGGCGTTACCGTCCCATTTACAAGATCTACAGTAACTGTTCGTGTAAATTGAACACTATCATGATGTGTTTCAGCCACTTGTTGACCAGTCACATCCACATAGGTCACAGTTTCGCTCACGTTGCGAATGACCTGACTCTTATCATCAACACCGCTTGGCCATTTTGGACCATCTGGGTTATCAGCATCAACTGATGTACCAGGTGTCACGGTGGTTTCTGGCGTTAACGTTGCTGTAGCATGTGTGAACGTCACGGTAAAAGCCTGGACATTATCATCGATAGTATCGAACACTACGCCGGCGGTTGGATAGTTGTCTTCTTGGAGAACATAGCCCTTTGCAACTAATTCAGCAATTCGAGTAGCTGTACGGTACGCACTCGTTTCACCAGTCTTTCCGGCTAGATTGTCGACGATGCCAATCGTCATCGGTGCATTAGGATCTTCAATATCTTGGTAGGTTACCGTCGCCAATTGTGGGTTGGCAATGTAGTTGATTGGTGTTGACTGACCAGGATCAATTGGTGTTGGTGGTAGATAGCCTTGACTAGGGTCGCTCGGATCCTTAGGTTGAAGCCCTTCGCCATCAGGTCCAACCGGTGTCAGTCCAGGCACGTAAGGAATTACTGGCGCAGATGGATCAGTTACTGGCAGCACACCACCCGGATTATTTGGATTATTCGGATATGCAATGACAGGCTGTTCCGGATTATCAGTGGTCCAGCCACCAAGCTGGCCATAAGTGACCGTAATAGCTACATTTTTAGAATCTGCATTGAGGTCCATGACTGCCGCCACTACCGGTGTTGTCGTATAGTAACCTGGAATAACTGGACTGATAACGGCATCAAAGGTGGTATCAGGTGTGCCATCTGCGTTCTTAGTTTGAACTGTCCAAGTTGCAGCTGGCGTCACATCACCCGTGGTCAAATCAATCGTGGCCGTTCTCGTGAAGGTCACCTGATCACTGTGGTTATCTGCAACCTTGCCTTGTGGTCCTTCGTAACTGATGGTCTCCGTCACCACTTTAGTCAGATTGGTCACATCGTCTGATCCAACTGGCCACTTGGGTCCAGTCGGATTATTTGAATCAACTGGCTCACCGGGTTTGCCGGGGTTCTCCGGCGTGATAGTTGCAGTTCCATGAACGAAGTTAACTACGAAGGCCTGGTCCACATGATCGACCTGATCAAATGTCTTGTCGCTAGCCGAATACTCATCATTTTGAAGCACAAAGCCCTGGGCAACTAAATCTGCAATTCGTTCAGCTGTCGTGTAGGTCATCACTTCACCGGTCTTACCTTCTATGACATCAACTTTGCCTAACGTATTTGGCTGTAATTTATCTTCAACATCTTGATACGTCACCGTTGCTTTTTGAGCGTTCAGCGTGTAATCAATTGGCGTTGAAGTACCTAAATCGGCTGGGGTTGGTGGCACATACCCTTGTGTGATATCAGCAGGATCTTTAGGCTTCAAAGCGTTACCGTCGGCGTCAACTGGCGTTTTCCCCGGTACATACGGGATAACTGGATAATTCGGGTCATCCGTTGGTAACAACTGACCAGCGTTATTCGGATCGTTTGGATAATCAACGCTTGGCAGTGATGGATCCGTTGGCGTCCAAGCGCCCAGTTTTTCGTAAATCACCTCGTTTGAGATGTCATCTGAAGTATGCGTAATGCCTGACACAGCAGGCACTTCTGGGGTCATGGTAAAGTAGCCGACCACTTGTGGACTCTTCACGGCATCAAAAGTGGTATCATCGCTACCATCCGAGTTTTTAGTGGCCACCGTCCAATCATTATTCGGCGTCACTGTGCCACTCACCATGTCGACACTCGCGGTGCTGACAAAGCTTATGACATCCGTATATTGGGCTGGACCAGTTTGTGTGTCAGGTACAACATAGGTGATGGTTGACGTTACGTCCTTTTTGAGACCTGAAACGTCATCTGTACCCACTGGCCACTTCGGACCGGTTGGATTATTTGGATCGATTGGTTCCCCTGGCTTCCCAGGTGCATCTGGCGTCAGCGTTGCCGTTGCATGAACGAACCGAACAACAAAGTCTTGAACCGTTCGCCAATCGTTGTCAAATACTAAGCCGTCCTTTGGGTACTCGTCATCTTGTAACTGATAACCTCGCGCCGTTAATTCAGCAATCCGGCTCGCTGTGGTATATACCGCCGTGGTGCCGGCTTCACCCTCAATGCGATCCACTTCACCCAAAACCACTGGCTGATTTTCATCAGAAACGTCTTGATAGGTGATGGTTGCTTGTTGCGGATCTTCTGTATACGTGATTGGGGTTGGTTTACTAAGATCTTCAGGTGTCGGTGGTAAATAACCAAGCGTAGCATCGTCGGGATCTTTTGGTGTTAATGGTTTCCCATCCGGTCCTACTGGTGTCTTTCCAGGTACATACGGAATCACTGGGTAATTTGGATCAGTTGCTGGTAGTAACTGACCACCATTGTTTGGGTCATTTGGATAAGAAATTACCGGTGTAGCTGGATCATTGGTTTCCCAGCCACCAAGCGTTAGGTAAATAACTGTTTGCTCAATATCGGCCGTCTTGGCATCAATATTTGGAACAGCGTCAATCACGGTTGTCTTCGTATAATAGCCTGCTATCACGGGGCTTTTAACTGCCTCGAATGTGTTATCTGGATTTCCGAACGCATTTTTTGATGTCACTTGCCAACCTGTCTCGTCAGGCGTAATGGTGCCAGTAACCAAGTCTACTCGTCCGGTTGTGGCAAAATCAATTTGATTCACATAATCTTCTGCGAGTAATTGATTACTTTCCTCAACGTAGTGTATCGTTTCGACGACGGATTTGGTAATGGTCCCCACATCATCAGAACCTGTAGGCCATTTTGGTCCATTCGGATTGTTGGCATCGATAGGATCACCAGGAACCCCTGGTTGTTCAGGTGTTATTGAAGCATTTGCATGAACAAACGTCACAAGAAAGGCTTGATCTTCGTTATTCACATTATCAAACTTCACGGCCGACGTTGGATAGCCATCAGCCACTAGTTGGTAACCTTGCGCCACCAATTCGTTAATCCGGTCAGCCGTAGCATAATCGATTGTTTCGCCAGTTTTACCAACCAGTACGTCAACGATGCCAATTGCAACTGGTTTGTCTGGAATCTGAATGTCTTGGTAAGTGACAGTAGCCCGTTGTGGATTAGCCGTATACGTGATTGGCGTTGGTTGACTCAAATCAGCTGGAACTGGTGGAATGTAACCTTGCGTTGGATCATCCGGGTTCTTAGGAATCAGCGCATTACCATCTGGTCCAAGTGGAGTCATACCTGGTACGTAAGCAATGACGGGTGACTGAGGATCAGTTAACGGTAGAATGCCGTTACCATTATCCGGATCATTGGGATAAATGATTGCCGGCAATGAAGGATCGGTTGGCACCCATGACCCTAACTGACGATAGGTCACCTCAGTCGTGAGATTATCAGTCGTTGGCGTTACATCCGTAACTGCTGGCACCTGCTTAAGTGAGGCAATGTAACCGTTAATCACCGGACTTAGGACTGCGTCAAAGGCCGTATCTTCTGTACCATCAGCATTTTTAGTCACCACTGTCCAAGTATCAGCAGGTGTGACAATACCAGTCAAGATATCAACCGTTGCGGTTCGAGTGAATGTCACATGATCGACTACCGTTGGCGCTGCATTATCACCGTTTTCAAACACATAAGTAATCGTGGACGTGACATCCTTTGTTAAGGCCGATACGTCATCCGTTCCGGCGGGCCACTTTGCACCATCGGCAACATCTGGATCTATCGGCTGTCCTGGCTGCCCCGGTTTATCTGGGGTAATCGTGACGACTAAATGAATGAAGTTCACTGTAAAGGTCTGAACGGTTTGATAATCATCATCAAATACGACACCGTCCGTTGGATAATCATCTGTTTGTAACTGGTAGCCTTGTGCCGCCAATGCTTTGATTCGGTCAGTCGTTCGGTAATCTGACGTAGTGCCAGCATCACCTTCAATTTGATCAACGTCACCTAGAATACTTGGCTCGTCTGGATTTTCAACATCTTGATAAGTGATTGTGGCTTGTTGTGGATCCGCAAGGTAGTTAATTTCTGTGTTGCCGCTTAGATAAGTTGGTGTTGGCGGAACATAGCCTTCACTGACGTTTGACGGATTCTTAGGCGCTAACGGCACACCTTCCGGTCCAACCGGCGTCATCCCAGGTACATACGGAATTACCGGATAATTTGGCGCAGTGTTTGGTAAAATTCCCCCACTATTATTCGGGTCGAATGGGTACCGGATGTCTTTAATATTAGGATCGTTAGTTTGCCAACTTCCTAAAGTTAAATAAATGACGGTGGTGGTTTGATCAACCGTCTTTTCGGAAATACCCGTCTGCTCTGGCACTACTGGATCAAGTGTATAATAACGGGCCACACTAGGACTCACAACTGCATCGAATGTCGTATCCGGTTCACCATTCGCATCAGGCGTTACTGGTACCCATTTTTCATCGGAATTGAGTGCGCCAGTGATCAAATCAATGGTCCCAGTCGTTTCAAACTGAAGTTTTTGGGTCTGAGAAGGCCAAACAATATTGCCTTCATCATTGACGTAATCAATCGTACTCGTCACCACTTTTGATAGCGCCGAAACGTCCTGAGAATCTGCCGGCCATTTTGGCCCATCAGGATTGTTGGGGTCGACTGGTTCACCCGGTTTAATCGACGTGTTTGATGATACTGGCGCTAAGATGTGGACAAAGTTAATGAGATACTTTTGATCGATATTTTGATCAAAATCGTACGTCATGCCACTGGCGGAAAATTGATTTTCAATCATTGAATACCCTGAATTTATAGCATCGTTAATATCAGCTTGAGGTGAATAATTGATGATATCACCGGAATACCCTGGTTGGTCATAGATGAAAAGTTGGACTGGATTGCTTTCATCCGTGACGTCTTGGCCAATTACCGTCACTTTCTGTTCATCTGCAGAATAGGTAATCGCAGTGTTTTTCAAGGGGTCAACTGGGACGGGGGCAATGTACCCGCCAACTGGATTATTGGCATCCTTTAACTTTAGCTGATTGCCATCCATTTGAGCCGTATACCCCTGATAGAACGGAATTTCCACTCCTGTCACATCGATGGTAGTTGGATCATCTTTCGCATTCGGGTACGCAATTGGCGTCACCGGTTGCGTATAGCCTGTGAAGGTGTACTGGCCAACTGGGTTATAAGTCACGTTCACAGTTGTTAACGGCTTCGTTGGATCTGCATTGGCTGCCGGCACCAACTCGGTGGCTGCAAGATAACCTGAAACGGTTGGTGGCGTGACCGCCGCAAATGAGTCATTAATTTGCCATGCGCCATACGTCACGTTACTTAAGCTACTATTGATGTAATTACCTGAAACAGCACGTGTCATTTCAACGTTTTGAGTTGTCTTGGATGCTAACACTTGATTACTACTGTCCACGTAATTAATGACACGTGAAATCACGTTTTTCTGTTGGGCGATATCTGCACCTGGTGTGTCACCCAAGTTATTACTCTCAACAACGTAGAGTGCATCATTGGCGTTAAACGTCCCAGCCAAGTTGGCCGACCAATTGTAGTCATTACCAACTACGACCTTTAACGACTTAGTGCCATCCACTGTGGAAATGGTAATCGTATCACCAGCAGCCGTCCCTGTCCCTCTCATAATCATGTTGCTTACCGTGCCAGCACCATTGTATGGCTGCCAATCGGTTATCGCGGGATTCAGGTTAATCGTAGTTGGGGTTACCTGCATGAACCCCCAGTGAAGGGAGAAACCATCGGGTAACGGGAGCGTGTTAATGTCGTTACTATCCATCATTTCTTGGAATTCAAAGACTAGTGAACTGTCTGCTGTTGGGAACGTAAACTCATTTTTATATCCTGGGATTGTAATTGGTACTATTTCATACTCCCACCGTGCGAAATTTGGATCATATAACTCCACATTACTACTTGAAGTAACCGCACCAGCACCATTTAAGGTTGCTAATTTAATCATCACATCGTTGGCAATTTTATTCGTGCCACTTGACGTAAGCGTTTTAGCACCAAAATTAAGCGTCACGACTGAATTTTGGGTTAACTCTAGCTGACCGTCCACGGTTCGTGTATTGGTAGCAGTCAACGTGTAATTGCCTTGATACATCTTATTAGTCAAAATCTCATTCGATAATTTATTTGGTAGCGGCGTCCACGAGGTTGATTGATTTGGATTGATAGTGAAATTGGTTATTCGAATAACTTCTTTTCCGTCAAAATAATAGGTAATTGCAGGTGCAAGTTTTGAGACATCAGTTGTTATCACTGGGCTAGGAAATTTTTTGGCTGCGAACCCATCGGTCAAAGCCATCGCAGTGATATCAACGGCCGCAGTATTAATGTCGGATGCGTGAACTGTCGATGCCGCAACAGCCGCCAATGCAAGTGGTGCAATCGGCGCGTTCACGATATTTTCGGGTATCGCTGGTACTTCAACCGGTTGAGCCGCAACCACAGTACCAGAATCGGCCACCGAATTAGACGTAGTTGACTGTGGTGCTACTGTTGGCGGACCAGATTCAGCTTGTGATGAACCCGTAGTGTTACTATTTGACTCGGGTTGAGTTGTCGGGTTCGATGATGATTCGGAAATGGACGCCGGTGGTGTCACAGTTGGCTGTGAATCTGCGACAGTACCAGCTGTGGCTGAATTATCTGGTTGCACTGTTTGGCTACTTCCGGCATTTGACGACTGGCTTTCACCCTTTGTCTGGTCAGTAGTATTCGCCAGTTGATCTGCGGTTGTAGAAGTTTCATCCGTATTCAAGTTTGCGACATCAGTAGTCGTTGGTTGCTCTGCGGGTGGTGCAACGGTCGACTGATCTGAGATCAAACTTGACGACACACCTGATTCAGTTGTATCTGCTTTAACCTGCCCCACTGAAACCGTCATGCCAAAAGCTACGGTAGCTAACCCGGCAATTACCCATTTGGTTCCAGCTTTATATAGTTTAAACCATACCTTCTTCTGCTCGACGTCGTCCAACAATTTTTGCCGTTGTCGATTGGTCTGCTTTTTCATCCTATACCCACCCTCTCCAAAATGCATATACAACAGATACCGTTAGGAAATCATGTATATTATTTCCTAATTGGTATAGTCGATTTTAAAGAGTCAGATTCGATTATGCAACCATTATTCGTTAAATTGAATAAAGTAGGTACAGGCCTCTTAACTTGTCAAGGAATTGCACAAGTTATCGACACCGATACTGATTGACACAATGTTCTTATTTTAAATTAATTTTTATAATGGCTATATACATTCAAAATAGTATTAAGATTTGACACTTTTCTTCGATTGAAAACCAATTTAGATGATAAAATAGAGACTTAATCAATAATCGTATCTTGACTTACCCAGAAACTTCTAAAAGTGCGTCATACAAAATGAAACAATCTTTGGGGTTCTTGGCGTAGTTAACATCAGTTGGTTTTCTTTAGCCATGCGTCAAATTTTCTGATTCAATGGATAAACGCTACTTTATTTTTTTAAACTCATTTATCTGTTTTTATTTTCGTCGTTCCACTTGTAATCTGGTTAATCCATGTTAAAATTAATATACTGACTAGAACAAATGTTCGTTAAAATTTGGAGGATACAGCAATAATGCCTTATAAATCATTAGACTCAAAAGCCGAAACTAAAGCTGAAGCTAAAAACCAAGAAGCCCGCCAAGCCGAACTTGACCGCGCCCTTAAAAAAATTGAGAAGAACTTTGGTAAGGGTGCCGTTATGCGGATGGGTGACGCAACTAACACCGACATCGACCGTTTCTCAACTGGTTTGATGTCCTTGGATCACGCCATTGGTGGTGGTTATCCTAAGGGGCGAATTATCGAAATTTACGGCGCTGAATCATCTGGTAAAACGACCTTGGCCCTAGCAGCCGTTGCCCAAGTTCAACGCGATGGTGGCACCGTTGCCTACATCGATGCTGAAAACGCCATTGATCCAGTTTATACTAAAGCCTTAGGCGTTGATCTCGATAGCTTACTCTTATCACAACCAGATACGGGTGAACAAGGTCTCGAAATTGCCGATGCGTTGGCAGCCAGTGCCGCAGTCGACTTGATCGTGGTTGACTCAGTGGCCGCTTTGGTTCCTCAAGCTGAAATTGAAGGCGAAATGGGTGATTCTCACGTTGGCTTACAAGCCCGTTTGATGTCCCAAGCCCTCCGTAAGCTGGCCGGGACCATCAACAAGAACCACTGTACGATGATCTTCATCAATCAATTACGTGAAAAAGTTGGTGTGATGTTCGGTAACCCTAACGTCACCCCTGGTGGCCGGGCACTTAAGTTCTATTCATCAATCCGAATGGAAGTCTTTGGTTCTGAACAAGTTAAAGAAGGTTCAGGCGACAAGATGGAAGTTGTTGGTAAGATGACTAAGATCAAGATCACTAAGAACAAGGTTGCTGCCCCATTCAAGCGTATTGAAGTTGAAAACGTCTTTGGTAAGGGTCTATCGCGTGTGTCTGATCTGTTGAATCTGGCCGTTGACAACAACGTCATTCAAAAAGCCGGTGCTTGGTATTCATACAACGAAGACCGAATCGGCCAAGGTAAGACTAACGTTCGTAAGTATCTGGAAGATCACCCAGAATTACAAACCGAAATTGAAGCCAAGATCAAAGAAATCTGGGCTAAAGAAGATGCCCCTGAAGAAGAACCAAAACCAGCTGATAAAGCGACTAAGGCTAAACCGGCTGATAAGGACACCCCAGAAACTAAATAACCAATGCATTCCCCTAACATTTTAAAAGGCTAATCACTCCGATTTACTCAGAGTAATTAGCCTTTTTTCTGCATGACAATATCACAAACCATTAGTTTCTAATGACTCGTCAGTTTAATGCCAATGATGCCAATGAACAAGCACCCTACGAAAAACCAAGTCAGCGGACTCAATCGATCACCAAACAAGACAACACCGATAATAACGGTCCCAACCGCCCCAATTCCAGTCCAAATCGGATATGCAATGCTCATCGGCAGTCGTCGAGTCGCTTCTGCGAGACACCAAAAACTAATCAACATGCCAATGATCGTCAGTGCGGTGAACCCAAGCTTATGAAACCCATCACTAAACTTCATGAATGTTGCCCACACGACTTCAAACACCCCTGCAACCACTAAGTAAATCCAAGCCATCTTAATACACTCCTTTAAATACAAAACACCACAGCGACATCCTATTAAGCCTAAAGGATGTGACTGTGGTGCGCTGCCCGGCGGCAGAATAATTACCTTAGCAAAAGATTAACACGCGACTCGTATAAAGGTCAAACCGCTTAAACCGACGTCAAGCTGCGTTAATGTGAAGATACGACACGAAATTAAGAACCATCTGCCTGAGACATTGAATCAAAATCATTTACGATTGAAATGTCTCAATGCCCCGCTTTAACCGCTTCAACCCATCTTGCAACATTGCTGTTGGACAGGCAAAGTTCAACCGCAAAAATTGTGGCCCGTTGCCGCGATAAACTGAGCCTGACGATAAAATCAAGCCTGTGGTTTTTCGAATTGAAGCTGTCAGTGCATCCGCATCATCCGTGATGGCACTCACATCAAGCCACATTAAATAAGTTGCCGTGCTTTGAACCACTTTGACAGCTGGCACGTTGGCCGCCAAATAATCAACCGCTAATTGATAGTTTTGATTTAATTTGGTCTTGAGTGACGCGAGCCAGGCATCACCTTTCGTATACGCCGCAATCGTACCAGGGATGGCCAGTAAGTTGGGTTCTGCCAGCTCATCCGTATTCAACCCCCGATTAACGACTGAACGAAGATCGGCGTTGGGGACGATCACGGTTGCGACATGCATCGCTGCCACGTTGAAGGTCTTGCTCGGGGATACTAATGAGATCACATTTTGATTAAGTGGTGCTGGTAACGAAAAGGCCGGTGTGTAATCTGGCCCATTCAAGACCAAGTCACCATGAATTTCATCAGAGACCATCACCACGTGGTGTGTCTGACATAATGTTGCAATACGAGTTAGCTCAGATTCAGACCAGACTTTACCAACTGGATTATGCGGGTTACATAAAATCATCAGCGTGGTTAAGGGTTGGGCAAGCTTCGCCTCTAAATCAGTCCAATCAACCGAATACTGACTACCATCGTATACTAAATCGCTAGATAACACGTGACGCCCGTTATTTTCAATCGAATTGTAGAAAATATTATACACCGGTGCTTGAACTAAAACGTTGTCACCAACGTTTGAAACCCGACGAACAATCGAAGAGATTGCCGGGACCACGCCAGTACTTAAATTGAGCCAGTCTGTGTCGGGTTGCGCGTGATGTTGGCGCGCATACCAGCCCGCAACCGCTTCAAAATAAGTATCATGTGGCTCTTCATAGCCAAAGGCCCCCAATTGAAGTTTGGCTTGCATCGCGGCCACAATTTCAGGTGCCGTCTGAAAGTCCATATCAGCGATCCACATGGGTAACTCACCGTCTTTGACGTCCCACTTTACCGAATCAGTGTGCAACCGCTGAGGCGCATTATCAAAGTCATACATTACGCAGTCTTCCTTTCTGAAATTGGCTCATCCGTCGTGATTTGAACCTGAGTAAAGTCAATGTCTGGGTCATCCAAAATTAACTCACCAATACCGTGGGCTTTAATTTTGCCACTAATGGGATTTTTAACACTCATAACATCACTATTAATTTGAGCGTCAATATCGGCGCAGTATTCAAAAGCCAGATCCGTGTGAAGCAAGCGACAATTGGTCATCTTCAAATGCTTGATGTAACAGAGCCCCTGATTGCTTTCAATCGTACAATTAATGAGCGTTAGGTTTTGCGTGTTCCAAGCCAAATACTCACCACTAATGGTTGAATCATAAATGGTGACATTTTCGCAATTCCAAAAAGCATCTTTGGAGACCAGCGTTGAGTGATGGACCTCAACGTTTTTGGCACCATCAAAACAGTAATTGCCAATTAAATTAACGTGATCCAGATATAGGTTAGTGCTGTCCTTGCCGAAATAATCACCGTTCACGGTCACGTTGGTCAACTGAACATCATCACAGGTCCAAAGCGTTTCTTCCGCGTCTGAAAAGTGAACGTGATCCAATTTAATTTGGCTGCACCGCCGAAAAAGTTTGGGCGCCTGCAGCGCACTATTGGTGACACTAATATCGTGAGTATACCAGATACCCGAGCGTGACATGGTTTCAAAAATAGTATTGTCTACCGTGACGTGCTGACTGTACCACAGCGGGTATTTCCATTGAAAAATTGAATGATGGAGTGCGATGTTTTGGCTTTCCTTGAGTGGTGACTCACCGTTGCCAAAAGTTGTGCCATCAATATCAGCACCATTTAGCCCAAAAAGTGAACGTTCACCTTCATAGTAACCATCAGTAATTTTAGTTGTCATAAATTTTTCCTCCGTTTTAACGCCGAAAATTGATTCAGGCTAACTTACTATCCAAGTAATAAAACCCAAGTCACTAAAAATTCTTAGCGACTTAGGTTTGTTGGAAGTGTCTGTCATTTCGTTTGAATATCTTGCTTAAAATAAAAAAGGACTTCAATCCGTTAGCGACACTAGCTTTACTGATTAAGTTAAAGTTAGCATACTGCGTTGACAAGGCAACTGTCAACGTTGGCTAAACATCAGGCCTGATCAGTGGCCTGAATTGGCCGGATAATTTTCGCTGGCACCCCAGCGACCACCATCCTTGGCGGTACGTCCTTGGTCACTACCGCACCAGCCCCAACAATCGCATCGTGGCCAATCGTCACACCAGGTAACACGGTCACACCCGCGCCTAACCAAGCGCCATGCTCAATGTGCACCGATTTCAACTCTAAATCACGTCGATGAGCGGGATCTTCTTGGTGATTAACGGAAATTAACGAAACACGTGGTCCAATCAAAGCATCGTCGTCAATGGTGATGCCACCCAGGTCAACGAACAAGCAATCTCTGTTGATAAAGACGTGCCGACCCAATTTTGTGTGAGGCCCAAAGTCAGTTTGAAATGGTGGATTGATCACCGTCTCAGCTGGCAACGGGTAGCCCAGGATGTGTTGCATGGCTGACCGGCGAACTGTTTGATCAGTTGTTGTATTGAATCGCACCAACTGATTACTGGTTTCAGCCACAACTGCATCCACCTGTTGTGCCAATTGGCCCCTAAAGGCAACTGGACCAGCATTGATTAATTGTTCGAGTATCATCGACATGTCGCCACCTTTCTTTGCATAAGTTTTAGTTTAGAGCCAAGTTTTAATTCTGTCTAATACCTCCATTGTATGTTGGACTATACGTGAAAGGCATGACGCAACTCGAATTGGTTGGTACCGTCAATCTGTTCTTAACTCAGAGCATCTGACCAGACTCAAACCCAGAGTCACATTACTGGTGTTTATCAATCCCCGCATTTATACTAATCTGTATCTACTAAAAAAGGCAGTGATCTACAATGGTCGTTCGTGACACCAGCATCGGCACCCAAGCGGGCCTGGCCGTGTTATCCAACCGGTGGTATGCGCTTATTCTTCAAAATTTGGATAGCGACTATCAGGATTTTATGACACTCAGAGAGCAGGTTCGTGGCATTTCAACGTTTAAGTTGTTAATTGCCCTCTCCAATCTAACTAATCTCAGCTTGGTCGATTCAACCCAGGATTACCAATATCGGTTGACCCTTGATGGTCAGGCGTTTCAAAATGAGTTGAACCAGTTAGAAAACTGGGGTAATCGTCAGCTGCATCAAACCGGTGAAGTCCGTTTACCACATCGAAATTCATAAGTTTAACCAAAATAACCGTTACCCTCATCAAGGTAACGGTTATTTTGATGTATCTCAATTAGCCTGGCATCCATTACGCTATTTCAACGATACCACTGATATCATGCCCGCTGCGGTTTCATCATGGCTAGCCCTTGCGTGCGCAAAGCAAAAATCAGTGGCACCCAAGCGTTCTTCGTTAATTTAGGTGCTTTTCCCGTAGCAATTCGTCGCATCTGCATCTCGTAATAACTCAAGCCAATATAGGAACCGGCCTTTTGATCAACTGCTTTAATGCCAGTTGATAGTCGTTCGAGTTGAATGGCGTGAAATTGGCCCTTAGCTGCTCGATTGGGTAGATCTGGCATGAGCGCAAGGCCACGGGATAAACCAACGAGTTCGGTTTCACCGTTTTCAACTGCGTGTGCCATCCCAGTTAAACTTTTAAATCCGCCAGTAACCAGCACTGGGGTGTTCAGTCCCTGCTTAGCCTTAGCGGCGTACTTTGTGAAAAAGGCGCCCTTCTCATTGCTCCCCTGAATGGTGGTGTTCTCGTAATTACCGCCCGAAATTTCAATGAGGTTGATACCCAGATCAGACATCCGGTGAATCACTTGAATGGAGTCGGCTTCACTGAACCCACCGTCTCGAAAATCTGAGCTGTTGATTTTGATTGCCACCGGAAACGCTGGTCCAACCTGACGCCTAATCGCCAAGTACACTTCCTCAATGATCCGCATCCGATTGATCAGACTACCACCGTACTCGTCGGTTCGAACATTAGCAATCGGTGATAAGAATTGACTGAGCAAATACCCGTGAGCGGCGTGAATCTCAACACCGCCAAAACCCGCCTTTTTTACGACAGCTGCTGATGTCGCAAATTTCTCAACAATTTGGTGAATTTCGGCAACTGTTAGCGCTCTTGGGGCATTGAAAGCAAATGCATTGTCGCCTTCCAGCGGTACAGCACTTGGGGCCACTGGCGTTGGGTTCATGTAGCGTGGCGATTGTCTACCCGGGTGGTTGAGTTGAACCCAAGTCTGGGCACCGTTTGTTTGACCAGCCTGAGCCCACGCCCGTAAAATTGGTAAATCACGTTCATCGTCAATCACCACGTTGCCTTTTTCACCGAGGGCAGTTCGATCAACCATGACATTACCAGTGATCAATAACCCAGCACCACCCTGTACCCATTCCCGGTATAAGTTCACCAACAGTTGAGTCGGTCGTTGCTGATGATCACCTAAAATTTCACTCATGGCTGGTTTTACGAAGCGATTCTTTATTACTGTTCCGTTGTTTAGTGTTAGTGGTTGAAACATCGTGCTTGTCATTTTAATTACTCCTTTTATTTGTTTAAACATTTAAACCTATTGTTCAAAAAAGAAAGCCTTAATGGGCTTTTTTTCCTAAATCAGCTCGCAGCGAGGCTGACAGTTCATCCAGCAGTGCCAAGGCGTCATCCATATGAATGCTATAATAGCGCTCCGTTCCGCTCTTAGTGACGTTGACCAATCCCGCATCCTTCATTAATTTCAAATGATGAGAAACTGCTGGTCGTGACAATGAGAGTGCATCTGTGATTTGGTTAACGGTCATCTGATCCGTCTTACAAAGCATGACGACGATTCGCTGTCGATTTTCATCTTGCATCATCGTAAAAATGGGAATGCCCCGTTTAAAAATCGCCATTGTTTGTTCTGCCATTATGAGGCCTCCTGTAAGTGTGCAATGAGTAATTTGGCAACCGGTCGGACTGAAAATGGGTTTTGACCGGTAATGAGCTGACCATCTGCAATTGCGTATGGTTTGTAGAACCGTTTCTTTTGAAACACAGCGCCGTGACTGGTAGCCACTTGTTGATTCAAAAATGGGACTACCGATTTCTTGCCGGCAATAATCTCCTCTGCCGTCGTAAAGCCGGTCACCTTTTTGCCAGCAATCAAATATTGACCGTCAGCATCTCGTAAGTTGAGTAAACCAGCGATGCCGTGGCAAACTGAAGTGACGTACCCACCCTGCTGATAAATTGTCTGAGCGATTTTTTGGAGTGGCTGGTCGTTTGGAAAGTCCCACATCACGCCATGACCGCCAGTGTAATAAATGGCAGCATAATCTTCAGTATGAACTTCTGCAGGTGTCATCGTGTTGGTTAAGCCGCGCGTCACAAAATCTTGGGATTCGTAGATCCGCATGATTTCATCATCCGTGTACTTCATACTGCGGGGATCTAGTGGCACAAATCCGCCTTTCGGACTCACAAAATCAAATTCAATGTTGGCCCGTTGAAGTTCATCTACAAATTCGGCAGCTTCGCCAAGCCAAAGTCCGGTTGGGTCGTTGGTCTGACCATATCGCGTAACGTTTGTTTCCACAATCAATACTTTCTGCATGTTAATTACTCCGTTCATATGTTTAAGATTTTAAACCATTAAACCATGACAGAACAACTCTGTCAATCATTGATGACAAAAAAATGCCACCAAATGATGTTGCTTACGATACCAACGCGGCCACCCGGTGTCGAATGTCATCTCGAACTGTTCGAAAAACGGCCAATTGTTCGGCCACAGTCCCGTTCGCTTGGGCCGGATCAGGTAACGGCCAATGCTGCTTTTGCACCGATGCCGGTGTCATGGGACACTTGTCACGAGCATCCCCACATAAAGTCACCACTAAATCACACTGATTGAGGTAGTCAAGATCAATTAATTTGGCGTACTGATTGGAAATATCGATGCCGACTTCTGCCATCACGGTTACCGCCTTGGGGTTTAAACCGTGCATTTCGATCCCAGCACTCTCCACTTGCCAGTCCGGTCCCATTAATGCCTTGCCAAAGCCCTCAGCCATCTGACTACGACAGGAATTACCGGTACATAAAAAGTAAATTTTTTTCATGGTGATCTCCGTTCGTTTCTACAGTGTTTAGGATGCTAAATTTTTGCGGTCTAGTCAATGTATTTTGCTCGAAAGATTCTCAATGAGCACTATTCACGTGGAATCACTTGATTTACGATATACTTAACATTATTAACTTAAAGAAGGTGCTCATATGAATTCACAACAACAATTTTTGAACTTTTTCATCGATAGAACCCTGCCAGATAAGCAAGATGAAGCAAAAGCTTTTCTGCAAAGCGCATTTGAGCAACAGGCAAAAGGCAGCTTCGACAAAGCTGCTTTCACCGAATTAGCCGGTAAATTGATGCCACTTTTGATACCGGAAAAAGTGACGGAAGTAAAAACGGCCATGCGCAAATTTGCTGAACAACTTAAATAACATTACCGCAGGATAACGTCGCAGAACTCAATAACTGGGTTCTGCGACGTTATTTGTCTATCGGTTTAAAATCGCCCCTTCAAAGCGACTAAACGTATCAACCCACAAGCAGCCCTGAAGAGCTAAATTACTATTCTTGTATACTGAATCTGAAAAACACTTAATCGATTAAAACCATTTGTAAGTAACAATAAGCTGTTATATCAATGGTTATTTTAGATTGAGTTCCAATCGAATCATGTCCCTCAACACTAACCCATTCTCTTCAATTGGTCGGGAATAATGACGTACGAAGAAATCACGATCCACACCGACCATCCGGAAACCCAACTTTTGGTAGAGATATAGTGGCCCAAAACTAGTACTACCCGTGCCAATCGCCAGAGTCGTTACTTTTTCAGCTCGACAATGTTGGATAACCTCATTAATTAACTGAGCGCCAATGCCGTGATTTTGATAGTCATCACGAACAGCAAGATTCACAATTTCAACGGTTAAGGGCCGCGTCGTCAATGTACAAATAACCCCCACAATCTGATCAGCCGACTTAGCTACCCGAATCTCGGCGCGGTGAATGTAGGACTCAATCATTTGTTCATCAGGATCTGCCGATAAGAGGAGTACCATCATCTCATCCGTAACCTGTTTTGGCACCTCAAACGTTATAGCTGTCATCATGTCACCACCATTTCTGTGAATTCCTAATCTAGCCTTCAGATTACCATACTTTTGCTTGCGAACAAATCCAGTTAAACTAATTTCATCCTTAAACCATAACAATGCTCGCTAAATACAACCATCAATTACTGGAGATGAACCTATGATTACAAGCTTATTAGTTGCTTTTTTAAATCTGAATCACTTACTGCCGCTTTTAATTGGCCAGTATGGCAGTCTCGTTTACCTTGTACTATTCCTCGTTATTTTCATTGAAACGGGTGTGGTGGTCTTGCCATTTCTACCCGGTGACTCCTTACTATTTTTGAGTGGTTCGCTGGCAGCCCTTAGCGGCACGACATTGAACCCACTGCTACTCATTATCATCTTGTCAATCGCCGCCATTCTTGGTGATACCGTTAACTTTGAAATTGGTAAACACTTCGGCCATCATTTAACTTCACCACGTTTCCAACGTTGGATCAAACCGAAGTACTTACATGATACAGAACGATTTTTCACCAAACATGGCAACGCCGCAGTCTTTTTGGGCCGTTTCATGCCACTCATTCGAACTTTCATTCCCTTCACAGCTGGTATTAGTAAAATGGCCTATCATCGCTTTATCTTATACAACGTTTTAGGCGGTTTGAGCTGGGTCAGCGTGACTGTACTAGCCGGTTTCTTCCTTGGTAACATTGCCATCGTCAAAGCCCACTTTGAACTCATTATGTTGGCAATTGTCGCAATTTCGCTCTTACCAGCCATGCTAATGGCACTGCGTCGCAAGTTAAAGAAACCCGCAACGCCGGTTAATTAAACATCGAATATAGTTCTATATGAAAAAGCGATTCAAGCTTACCTAAACGGGAAAGCTTGAATCGCTTTTGTTGTGGGTATCCATACGTCTTTACGGGTGTTACTTCTCTGATAGCTCATCAACAATTAACAATGACTTGATGGCTTCGCGGTTATCCATCGCCTCATAAGCTGATTGAACGTCATCTAAACTAAAGCGCTTGGTAAAGACCAACCCAGGATGAATATCACCCTTCAAGACAGCATCTAACAGAATTTTTTTATCATAAGTGGTAACTGAAGCAATTCCACCACGCAGACCAATGTTCCGCCAAAATAAGCCGTTGGTATCGATTTCTGGCTGTTGGGGGACGCCAACTCGGCCGACAATCGCACCAGGTCGACCAACTTGAACAGCGGTTTCAACCGACTGATTCGTCCCGACGCATTCCAAAACCGCATCTGCACCCGTTCCATTAGTTAGCGCCATAACAGCTGCAACTGCAGCATCACCACGCTCAGCAATAATATCAGTAGCACCAAACTGCTTTGCTAGTGCTTGACGGTCAGCATGCCGACTCATGGCAATGATGCGGGTCGCACCACGTAATTTCGCTGCAATGACACCGCATAACCCAACTGCACCGTCACCCATGACCACCACGGTATCACCCGGCTTAACTTCGGCGCTGGCAGCTGCATGGTAACCAGTTGCCATTACATCGGAAAGCGTCAGCAAATCATTCAGTTGATCGTCCGTATAATCTGACGGTTGACCCGGAATTTTAACTAATGACCAGTTGGCGTGCTTGTACCGTAAGTATTCACCCTGATAGCCGACTACCTCGTCATCGACCGGTGTTAAACAGTTCCCATCAAAACCGGCAAGACAAGCCGCACAGTGACCACATCCATGTGAAAACGGTGCAATCACAAAGTCGCCGGGTTTCACATCGGTCACTTCGTCGCCCACTGACTCAACAATACCAATCGCTTCGTGACCCACTGGTGTGCCGTGCTGGCGTTCACTGATGCCACGGTACCACCATAAATCAGAACCACAGACACACGCCCGTACAATTTTAAGAATTGCGTCAGTTGGTTGCTGAATCTCTGGTTTTGGTAAATCTTGAACTTCAATTTGACCTGGTTTTACAAAAACTGCTGTTTTCATATTTGTCATCTCCATTAACTTAATTAACTGTTCATTATCAGTTCATTACGAACTCACAAGCTGAGCTTAACCCTTGAAGTGGACTTCAAGGCAAGTACTTTTTAAGTGAAATTTCTAATTGCCGATTTGACCAATCAATCGGATAATGAACGTAGTAAGCAAAACTTGGGGGAAAGTAAAATGGCAGAACAATTATCCAAACGGGTCACTTTAATCGAAGCATTTTATGATTTAGTGTTTGTCTACATGATTTCACGGGCCACCGCACTGATCCATCAACTAACTGACGGCGTCGTTAAACCCACCACCTTTTTAATTTTCACGTTCGTCGTTATCGTGTTTATTAACTCGTGGATGGTTCAAACCGTTTTTACCAATCGCTATGGCAGCTCATCTTGGTCTGATATGTTTTACGCTTTTGTCGACATGGCAATCGTGCTCTACATGTCTAACTCCTTTTCCGGGAGTCTCACCTATGATTTACATCCGTTCTTCATCGCTGCCGGATTGCTCTCAGCAACGTTATTAGCGCAATACTTAGGCGTTCGTTTAAAAACAGCGGCCCAAATTGACCAGCAGATTGCGACGGTGTTTATCTATATTCTATTAATTCGAACCTGCACGCTGCTTATTGCCGGATTCATTCCAGAACCGATCGGCATTCCACTCGCCTTAGTCGGCATTATCAGTAGTTGGATTGCACCTAGTTTCACTGGTAAATACACGAAGCACCACCCGATTATTTTTTCACATCTTGTGGAGCGGTTATCCTTACTCACAATTATTATGTTCGGCGAAACCATTGTCGCCATCGCGGGTTACTTCACTAAGCAAACCCTCAGCATCGGTTCAGTGATGGTTTTTGCAGTCGTGGTGGCGTTATTCTTTACGTATATCGCCGAATTTGACCATCTCATCAATAATCAACGTCGTGGCGAAACTGGTAATTTACTGATCTACTTACACTACCCGATTATTTTCGGGCTCAGTCTAATCACCGTCGCGTTAAATTTTGTTGGTGAATTAGATCATAACTTCGACTTTCCGGTTACCATGCTTTACCTTGGGTTATTACTCTTTTATATTGGGATTGGCTTAGCAACTCGCTTCAACCGACAACCGTTTGCCCATGGGTTATTCACACGGACGATATTTATCTTGAGCTGGATCATTGCGTTTGCGGCCGCCTTGATGGCCGAAGACTTCTATACAATTGTCACCATTACGCTAGTTGACACGCTGCTCATCAGCTATTTGATGTTTCAAGAAGTTAAATTACACGTATGAAGGGCTACACTCAAGAATAAATCAAAAAAATCACGTGCTAAAGTCGATGATAACAACCAGAGCACGTGATTTTTAAATTCATTCTCGACCCCGACTCCGGGCCTTCAATGCCCACAGAATCGTCACCGTATCGACGACTTCTTGCAACATCGCCCCAATAATGGTTGGTATCACACCCACGCTGGCAATCAGCATCAAAATTGTACAGATGAGAATCCCAATTAAAACGGATTGCCGTGCTACCGACATGGTTTCTCGTGAGATTTTAACCGCCCGTGCAATTCGCATCAGGTCGTCTTTTAAAATCACCACGTCCGCCGATTCGCTGGCAGCGGTGGCACCGTGAACACCCATGGCAATCCCAACGTCAGCTGTCACTAATGATGGTGCATCATTGACACCATCGCCTACCATGGCAACTGGATGCTGAGTTGATGGCACTTCCTTTAAGACTGCGATTTTGTCATGAGGCAAACACTCTGCGTGTACGTCATCGATACCGACTTCATCCGCAATTTGAGCGGCAATCGGCTGCCGGTCACCCGAAATCATCATGAGGTGGGAAATTCCAAGTTGGTGCAATTGGGCCATCGTAGCAGCGGCTTCGGGACGCACGCGATCCGCAAAAACGACGCAGCCAACGTATTGACCAGCTACTGACACATACACCGCTGTTTCGTCAACACGCTGAATGGCCCCTTTGGGCATGACGTAATCCGCTTTGCCGGCTTTAACTAATTTGCCATCAATGGTCGCTTGTACCCCTTCACCAGTCACTTCCGTGGCATCACTAATATCAGGCAACGTCGTGGTCACCGCTTGAACCAGCGACCGCGCTAAAATGTGGTTGGATTGTTGTTCAACTGCAGCTGCTAACTTTAAAACCGTTTCAGCATCGTACCCGGCTTCGGGACGGGTCTCGGTTACTGTGAGTTGCCCCAACGTGATCGTCCCCGTTTTATCAAACGCCATTGTTTTGATCAATGCCAATTTTTCAATCGTCGTTCCGGTTTTAACGATGACACCGGCCTGACTAGCGCGGCCCATACCCGCTACCAGTGCAACGGGTGCGGCCAAAATCAATGGACACGGGGAAGCGACCACGAGTACCTGCGCAAACCGCGTTGAGTCACCGGCGACCGCCCAAGCGATACCGGCAATCACGTACGCCAGAATGGTAAATGGCACGGCATAGCGGTCAGCCAGCCGAACAAAGTGGGCAGGTTGTGATTCCGCTTGTTTCACTAACTTCACGATATTTTGGTACTGACTATCCGCCGCCCGTTTATCAGCCACTAAGCGCACTGCCGTATCACCGTTCAGCGACCCAGACATCACCATGTCACCAGGTCCTTTATCAATTGGCTTCGATTCGCCGGTCAGCGAAGACTCGTCAACCGTTGCTGTACCACTTAAAATTGTCCCATCCACGGGCACAATCTCACCCGGCTTGATCAGTAATTTATCACCGACTTGAACGTCCTCAGCCACTACGTCCTTTAAATCTTCTTCTATAATCACGTGCGCCACTTGTGGTGAATTTTCTAACAGCGCCTGCAGATCAGAATTGGCCTTGTGAGTCGCATAATCTTCTAGTGCATCCCCACCGGTAAGCATTAGGAGCACAATCAGTGCCGCCCAGTACTCGCCAATCGCCAACGTGGCAATCACGGCCGTAATTGCAAGCAAATCCACACCAAACTTACCGGATCTCAGTGTTTTGACCATATCGATAAACATCAATAGTGCAATGATGGAACCCAAAACCGTCACAAGGAGCTGTGCCCAACCGTTTTGCTGAACGCCAAACGCTAAAATGAGTGCGAGGACACCCACGATCAATACCGCCCACAGTCGCTTGTAATTCGATAACTTTGCCATGATTGTCGTCTCCCTTCACAGTTAATGTAAACGCTATCTTAATTATATATGAGTTTGACCTAGATGGCGAGTCAGGTGCGAATCAATCAATTTGACACCAAGTTTTCTAAAATTCCAATGAATCTGGAAAAAGGGGTTGTATTTGCAAGTGGAGTCTGATATTATCTTTTTCATCATGCGAAGTGGAGGACGACCAAATGGCAGAACATCAGATCGGCGACTACGTTAAGGGCAAGAAGTTTGGCTCTTTTGAACACGATTTTGAAGGTGAAATTGAAAAGGTATACGAAAACGCCGTATTAATTCACATCTTAAGTTTCGATAACGAAGACCGCATCTTAGTTGGTGAACTGAACAACCGGGCCATCGTGCGCAAAGGCGATGCCACCCCAGCTAAAGTGAAGGCCGAATAATAAACCGTAACAGAACACTTTTTCTGAAAACTGTTCATTTTTATGCAATTTTATGCTGACAAATGAATGATTTCATGTTATAGTTGTTACTGTTATGCGGGTATAGTTTAGTGGTAAAATCCAAGCTTCCCAAGCTTGTGTCGCGGGTCCGATTCCCGTTACCCGCTTAAGATGAACTAATGAACGTGTGTCAAGATTTATTAAAATTCCCTAGATTAAGTTCTAGGGAATTTTTTTCATCATGGATATCTTTCAACCCCCTTAAAGTCACTATAAGCTTTCATAAAGCCAATTCAAATCTACATGTCACCGTGGTAAACTGGAAATGATAGCGTTTCAACGGTGAATCCCCGTCACCAACTCTAGAATTCAAGGACGTGACAACTTCATGTGGCTCTCAATTTATTTTGCTAGTTTAATTTTGCTGATTCCCTTTACGCTGATTGGTCTCAGCCGAACCTCTGAAAAAAGAATCGCACAGTGGTTAATCTTTGATCGCTTAATCTACCTCATCATGGCTACGGCCATGGTGGTCTTAACGATTCGAACGTTTCATCATTCACCACTGTTAGTTTCGTTCAAAGGCCTGCTGGCTGTGTTGGTTATCATCTTAATTGAGATTGCCTTTGGCCGTAAACAGGAGCAGTCTTTACCAATCAAATGGCAAGTGGTCGTCACGGTTGCCATCTTAATCACCGCGGTGATCGATATTGTCCTGACGCTTCATTCCATTTAATCACAACAACAAAAGCAGCTTTGAGCCGAACTTACCGTCCGCTCAAAGCTGCTTTTTTGACGCATTCTAGTTACCCTTTTGATACTTCAGTGCTAATTCAAGTGAACGATCGACCAGAATTGACTGGCTGTCCACCATTGGTTTATCCGTCACGGGCTCACGATCCTGCGCTAAGGACAGTTCCGTACAACCAAGGACTAGCGCATCACAGTGCGTTTCATCAAACATTTGTTGGACAAGGCCGTGGTAAAGTTGTCGATCAACCACGTTGTTGTCCTTAATGTTGTCGTAAATCAACCGATTAGTCTGTTCTTGCACAGACTGACTTGGTGCGGCAAATTCATAACCAGCATTTAAAATCTCGTGATCATAAATGTGGTCGTAAATCGTCCCTTCAGTGGCAATCAAGCCAATTTTGCGCGCATTCGGATACGTCGTTTTAATCGACTTAACCGCTTCTCTTGGCATGTGCAAAATCGGAATATCGGTCGCTGCCTGCAAGTCATCATAGAAATAGTGCGCCGTATTACATGGCAGCGCAAAGAAATCGGGCCCCAACTGACTTTGTTTTTTAATATCGTCCAGCAAAGTCGGTAATGGATTTGGCTGACTATGATCTTTGATATACGCCGTTCGATCCGGCACCGTGGCGTGATTGACCAAGATATAATCCAAGTAATCTTGATCACGTTGCGCAGGTGTCCGTTCGTTTAGCTGATGCAGGTAGGTTTCGGTGGCTTCCGTCCCCATCCCACCGATAATCGTAAAGAAGTGTTGCATTCAGATCACCCCTTGTTTTCTGCGAAGTAGCGATCAAAGTTCTTCGTATAATTATGATTCATCCACTTGATTAACGCCCAGCGTTTTAAATTCATATCGTCTGAGTACTGGTAAGTGGTCCCGTAACGACCAGCCGCAATGAGTTTCAGAGCACGGGCCTTATCGTCGTTTTCACGAGCGTATTTTTTGAAGACTTTTACCGGCACACCTAACCACAGGGCATGTTGGGACTCATCTTGATTCCCATACACGGTTGGTTGGTCAGCTAAGTCTTGTTTGACGTAATCTTTCACAACCCAATCGGCCAAGTTATAACCATTCAAGGTCACAAAGAAGCTGCTGCGACCCTGTCGTAAGTTAATTTCAAACAACTTGAACGTGTTATCCCGGACATCGTACTTCATATCAAAGTTAGCATAACCGGTGAATTCAATCTCTTCTAAAAAGCTCTTAATTTGCTGGTAAATGGCTTCGTTATATTCGGGTAAAATTGCGACATAATTACCAATCGCGGATGGTGCTGGGTCTTCCAGTAATGGATGGCCCAGACACATCATCTTCACGTGGTGGTGTTGGTCAACATACGCGTTTAAAACCCGCATGTTACTATCATCACCAGGGATAAAGTCCTGCAAAATAAAATCAGACTTGTAGCCATTGGCGTACGCAGCATCGAGAACTCGGTCAAACTCTTCTCGTGACTGAATTCGAAAGGCCTTTTTGCGCCCTTCGAAGTGAACGTCCAACCATTCCACACTGTTTGCTGGTTTAAGCGCAACTGGGTAATCAAATGGTTGTTCGACAACGGTCTGATTGTCATGTTCTGCCTTAGAAATGGTCTTGGTTGCAGGATAAGGCAAGTTGTATTTGTCACAAATCTCGTAGAACCGTTCCTTGTTGTTCAAGTGCTTCAACAAATCATAGTCAATGTATGGACAAATGAAAACGTCAGACAGTTCGTCCTTATGTTTAGCAATCAATTCAGCATAGCCGTCACCACACCCAATCAAAATCACGGGTTCTTCATGGTCGCGGTAGCGTTCCTTGAGTTGGCGCATCGTGTTGATCCAAACTGGATCCTCGTCAAAGCCAGGGAACAGTTCCAAATCGACAACTTTGGTAAACCGAGTGGGTGCCAGTTGAATTGACGCAAACGCCTTAACTGGTTGGTGATACAGCGCATAAAGTGACCGCGCCATTCCATAGACATTAAAATCACTACCCAATAGGATTGGGGTAAACTTTGGTGTTTCTGACATTTTTTACAGTTCCTCCACAGCGTTTTTGGCAATTGTGACGTCTGTTGCGTACGGTGTGTTGACGCCATTCACCTTTTGATAGTTGTCCTCACCCTTACCGGCCAGCACAACGATGTCATCTTGATGACTCATTTTAATTGCAGTTTGGATGGCCTCAGCGCGATTCATCACGTACTGGACCTGCACTGATTGATGATCGATGTGCGCATCGATTTCTTCGGCAATCTTCTTGGGGTCCTCAAAGCCAGGGTCGTCGGTGGTTAAAATGGCCACGTCAGCTTCTTCGCTGAGTGCCTGGCCAAAACCTTGGCGTCTAGAAACACCCTTGTTACCGGTGCTACCAAGGACTACGATAACTCGGCCAGCGTCTGTTTGCGTTCGTAAGAAACTCAACAACGCCTTTAAGCTTGCATAATTATGCGCATAGTCAATGTAAATGGTGCCATGATCCGCACTCGTCACCATTTCCATTCGACCGGGCACATGCACGTCCGTTAGTGCTTGTACAGCATCAGTGCTGGAAGCGCCGGCTAATGCACTGGCCATAATCGCACTCACCGCGTTGCTTTCGTTATAATCACCTGGCACGTGAAGCTCATAAGCACCGTTAACTTGAAGTTGCTTGCCCTTTTCTGACAAACCGGTCACTTCAAAGTCACTTTGATGTAACGTTTCGTTAACGTTCTTAAAGGTCACATCTAAGGGCACGTTCTCACTAAGCTGAGCACCTTCACGCGCGTAGAGGTAAATGTGATCTGGTTCAGTCGTTGACTTAGCCGTTTGATACACCTCAGCTAAATGATCAGTTTCAGCATTGATAATGCAGGTTTTCGCGTTCACCAACAATTGTGATTTACAGTATAAGTAGTCCGCAAAAGTTGGATGCTCGTTTTCACCAATGTGATCTGGCGTAATGTTAAGGAAAATGCCGACATCATAAGTTAAGCCGTAAACCCGGTTCTTCTTGTACGCCTGTGAGGAAACTTCCATCACAAGGTGACTCATACCATTATCGACAGCTCGTCGCATATCGCGGAACAAGTCGAGCGATTCAGGTGTCGTCAGATCGGATTTGAACCGATCCTCTGGCGCGTTACCAACGATGCGATCGATGGTTGAAAAAAGTGCAACCCGGTCATGCGTGTGAATCTGCTCGATGCCATAGGTAAAGTACGATGAGGTCGTCTTGCCCTTGGTACCAGTAAACGCAATGATAAATAAGTCGTTTTGAGGATAGTCATAAAAGGCTGCGCCTAATAAAGACATGGCTTTTTGAATATTGTTCACGATGATGCGAGTCATGCCGTCCCCTTCATCATAAGCTCGTTCCGATACGTAGGCCGTGGCCCCTGCTGCCTTGGCAGATGCTAAGTAGTCCGGTTTAAAATTACCCTTGCAAAAGAACAGCGCACCGGGCTTCACCGTTTTTGAATTGTACGTGACATTGCTAAACGTCTGTCGATCGTTTAACGTCGTCACTTCAGTTAATAAATGATGCTCATCTAATAAAGTCACCACTTGGGTCATATCAAGTGACATGGCTTATTCATCTCCAATTAATTGAGTCCTAGTCTCTATTATTTCACGTTTTCATCAAAAAAGAAACCGACATTGCGGCCGGTTTCTCATTTTTTAGTTAAATTAATCTGAGCTTAGTTGGCAACTGGAATCTTATCGATATCAGTCCGCTTAACCTTGCTGATGGTATCAGCAGAGGTCTCTTCTGGGAAGAAGACTTGGTACCATAAAATGAACGTGTAAATGGTGAAGATTTTTTGCATCGATGACTTGCCGTTAATGTGTTCTTGGAGGATCTCTAAAAGAGCATCCGTGTTAAAGAACTTTTGGGCAACGTCTGACGTGAAAGCTTCTTCGATCCGCTTACGATACTTATCTTCCTTGATCCAGCTGGCGATTGGAGATGGGAAACCAAGTTTTTCCTTCTTGGCAACTCGCTCTGGTAATTCAGAAAGTGCAGCAGTCCGCAGTGAGACCTTGGTTTCAGTGCCCCGAATCCGGGTCTTGATTGGCATCGTTGCCGCAAACTTGGCGACTTCTTTATCAACCAACGGTGTCCGAACTTCCAGCGAGTTACACATGCTCATCCGGTCAGCTTTATGCAAGATGTCGTAAGGTAACCAAGTGTTGATGTCAAAATACTGCATCTGAGTCATCTCGTCCTTACCCTTCACGTCATCAAAGATGTGCTTGGTGTATTCACCGGCATCCCGGTTTAATTCTGGGTGCTTCAAGATGCGTTCGCGATCATGGTAGTCAAATACGTAGTTGACACGGTAATACCGTTCGCTTAATGGCTGAGCACCACGAACTAAGAAACGACGACCGTGGAAACGAGGCAAGTTAACAACTGCCTTAGCGAGGCCCTTACGAACGAAACCAGGGACGTACTTCTGGTAAGTTTCAAACGGCTTAGCTTCTAGATAAGTGTTATAGCCACCGAAGAACTCATCAGCACCTTCACCAGATAAGGCAACCTTCACCTTTTGACGGGTGCCCTTTGACAGGTAGTATAACTGCATAGCTGAAGGGTTTGAAAGTGGTTCGTCCATGTAGTACATGATGGTTGGCAAAATGTCGAAGTAATCGTCACCAGTCATGGTCAATGGCGTGTTTTGCTGCTTGATTTCTTTAGCAAATTCAGTTGACCAACTTAATTCACTGTACTTGGAATCATTGAAGCCAAGTGAGAATGATTGGATTGGCTTGAGTTTAGCGGCTTCATTCAAGACATAACTTGAATCGATCCCACTAGACAAGAAACTACCAACTTCAACGTCGGCAATCATGTGCGCATCAACTGACTCGTCCACGATCTTACGAATCTTTTTAGCGTCACCTTCGATGGTTTGATTCTCATCAATGTTGTCATATGAGAACTTGTAGTATTCATGAGTCTCAGTGTGACCATCGGCCCGGTGCAAGAAGTAATGACCCGGCATTAACTTGAAGACGTTCTTAAACATCGTGTCCTTTGATGGAATGAATTCAAAGCTCAAGTGAATGGCAAGTAAGTCTTCATTAAATTCTTTTTTGAAATTAGGGTGTTCCAAGAACGCCTTGATTTCTGAGGCCCACAAAAATGTGTTGCCGTCATCATAGTAGTAAAGCGGCTTGATACCAAAGTGATCTCGGGCACCAAACACTTCACCGGTCTTTGAATCATAGATAACAAACGCAAACATACCACGTAAACGTTGGAGCAAATCTGGGCCCCAAGCATCGTAGCCGTGAATCAAGACTTCTGAATCAACGTCTGTCTTAAATTCGTAACCAAGACCTTTAAGTTCTTCACGAATCTCTTGGTAGTTATAAATTTCACCGTTAAAGGTTAAAACTTTGGTTTGATCATTGTTGTACATAGGCTGCTTACCATGAGCCAAGTCAATAATTGATAGACGACGAAAGCCCATTGTGGCCTTTTCATCGCTAAAGTAAGCTTCATCATCTGGTCCGCGGTGACGAATTCGGTTCGCCATCTTCACAATTGTATCGCTAGGAACATCTGATTGGTTGACGTATCCAACAAATCCACACATGTTTGTTATCCCCTTTTTCCCATCTATTTACAGTTTCATTGACGCCATTTTGCACGTCGAACTTGTGCCAGCCCTTGTCAACCGGACAAAGGCTGGAGCACAATTAAAAACAAACTTTATTTTAGCAAAAAAAACGCTGTAATACTAGCAAACATCATACCACATAAGGTTTTCTTTAGATTAGTGAAATGTAAGCGATTGCGGTATAATGAACTTGAACCATGAATGGAGTGATTTTAATGGATAATTTGATTTTATTTAACCCAGGTGATTCGATTGGCAACTTCCACGATTACGATGAAGCTGTTCGAACCGCTCAAATTTATCGTGAGTCCAACCAAATTCAAGATGGTCATGTCTTGGTCGTCAAAGGCGTCAACAAAACGAGCTTTGATGTGTTCCTGGCAGACAATGAGATTACGCACCTGAAGGAGCAAACCAAGCAACAGAACGCTTCTAAAGAATATCAGATCACCAAAAAAATCTAGTCTCAACCGTATTTTTAAACGGGTATCCGACTTGTCGTTGACTGTTCGGGTACCCGTTTTTTTGTTTCGGCTTATTGGACATACGGTAATTGTTGTTCAACCTTTTCCATTCGAACGCTTAAAAAGTGCTCTCGGTCATAGCGCACAAATAACACCGGTGTCGTCAGTTGAACAGTGGCATACGCACTCTTAAGCTGTAAACCGTCTGCATCCGAATAAGTCAATTGATACCCAATGTGTTGAAAGAAAAGCTGAATTTCTGCTTGTCGAGTCAACATGGTCAATTCGGATGGGTCACTAATTAAGAGTTGCATCATTTCACCTCATTGCATCATAATTTAATCTCAATATGCGCTTTAGGTGCGGTGGCTGTCAACGCTGTTAAGCAAAAGATTGTTAGCCTTCATCACTTTAAAATAGCAAAAAAGTCGTCCAATCATTGGACGGCTCTTTCAATGAACTACATATTAACCCTATTTATCAATTACTCACGACGCTTCTTCTTTTGCACACCTAAGCCTGTCAAAACAGTTACCAATCCCAGTCCAATCAACGAAGCAACTGATTGAGATTCATTGGTTTGTGGCAACATTGGTGTTTGCGTTTGATTTCGCTGAATCAATGTCTTTGCCTCTGCATCTGTCACTCCAATGGTCGAATTGGCTTGTTGCTTCGCTTCAGTTAAGCGAGGCGTAACGGTTTGATCAATCCGATTAACCGGTAATGTCGGTTCAATCGACTCATTTGGTGTTACTGGTTGAGTTGGTGTAACTGACGTTGTTGGTTGAACCGGTGTCGAAGGTGTCGTTGGCGTGGTTGGTGCCACAGGCTGAACTGGTTGAGTCGGTGTTACCGACGTTGTTGGCTCGCTCCGCTCAGTTGGCTGACTCGGTTGAGCAGGGCTAGTCACCTTGTCATAGTAAACATTGACCTCCACATCCCCACTAGTCGGCGTTACAGTTAAAGGTCCGACGGTAACCTGGCTTGGTGTCTGATAGCCTGATTCTGTCAAATCTGGTGATGTGACATTTAGTAGATTGGCTTTTTCAGGCTGCCAATCAGTCGTTGTGACTACGTGAGTGACAAGGTCTTCACTACTGGTTCGGGTAAACGCGGCTTGCTGTGTTCGTAGTTCAGCCAGTACAGCATTGGTTTGACGGTCCAAATAGTGAATAGTTCTCGTAACCGTTTTGACTTCGTTGGTTGGCCGTACCCGGTGTTCATACAGGACTTCAACTGCCATATCAGTCGTGTCGCCATTTACAGTCACTGCGTCAACATTCTGGCTGGCTGGACCATAGCCTTGAGTTGAGAGGTCCGGAGAATTAACTGCGGCATAGGCACCCGCTGTTACGGTCCAAGCACTAGTAGTCACCGCCTTTGTCACAGCATCCGTGGTGATTGTCCGAGACAGTTCAACGGGTTGTGTGACCGTGTTCGCCACCATTTGGCGGGTGTTAGCATCAACATAGGTAATCGTTCGTGTCACCGTTTTGGTCTCGGTTTTGATGTCACTACTACCGTGGTCGTAGTAAACGTCAACGTTAAATTGTTGCCCATCAGTCACCGCAGCAGCGCTAACAGCCGTGGCAGCAACGGTTGGCTGACTTGCCACACCATAACCTTCATTAGTTAAATCGGGTGATTGAACGGCGGTAAAGGACTGCTCAGACGGTAGCCAGCCTTCATCGGCAACCGTCGTATTCACGCGTCGGTCCCCATCGGTGTCATAGCCGAGCAAATCACCGGTTGCATCCTCGTACAATGCGTTTTCGGCGAAATTCAACGTCTGTGTCTTTGGCCGGGACAAGACGTGACTATGATCCTGAGCGTCAAGATAATGAATCGTCTGCGTCACCGTTTTGGTCGCAGTTTTCACCTCACGACTGGTCTGATACAACAGATAATAGTTGCTAATAAGGTTCGCAGTTTGTGGTCGCGATACCTCTAGTGTATCGGCCGCAATCGCAGTCCCCTCGGCGTTCACTGGTAACTGATAATCATCTGGTACTTTTGTTAGCAACTCATAGCCACTAATTTCAGTAGCTGGTGCCGTTTCCAAATTCGTACCATCTGGCGTGTAATAACTGCCGAGTTGAACAGTATGCAATACCTCACCAGAATCAGCATCAATGTAATGGTAGACAGCCAACGATTGACCATTCAAGTTAATCTGATTTGGCACAGATGTTACGGTTTTACTATCAATCGTGGCGCCAGTATTTAGATCCAGCATATCCATCGTGACGGTGTTGGGAATATATTCGTTTTCAAAGTCAAATTCCATGACCGGCTGAAAAACCGGTGGAATGCCCGCCATTGCACCCATGTAGTAATCATGAGTTGCTTGACTAGCGGCGTCAAAACTAGTGTCAAACGAGGCCTCAACAGATTGTTTGGTGTTTAAGGTGTCATCTTTTACCGAAACTTCGGCAGCTGGCAAATTAAAGTAAAACAGGTAACTGCCATCACTTTGAAGTGAATAGGCTGCACCATCGAAATTAAGTGCCTCTAATTCTTGCAAAGTAGCACCATTCTTAGCTTGGTATTCGGCCCGAGTACCCGTTTTGACAAACCAAGGTGCACTAAATCCCGGTCGATCGATTCGAACCAATTCTTTCGAGTCCGAATTGGCAACGAATCCCCACAAATCAACAAAACTATCTTTGAACTTAAATAAATGATCAGCAGAAACATGATAGGCAAACTGATAATTTGATTTAGAAACCGTATCACCAGTTTGACCGCCTGATGCTTGCAACTGACGCAAAACGTCAACGTTTGGAATTACTTCAGTGGTCTGCATCGCGTTGACCCGGGTATCGGCAGCACTACTATTGATCACTAAGTAAGTTGGTAGCCACTTATCGAGTGGTATCACGTTAACTTCACTAAAATTAAACTTGTAACTATTTAGTACCGTTCCGTCCAATGACGAAATCTGCAGGGTATTTGAGAATGGCATTTTACGAATGGTATCAACCGGGGTTTGATAATTGATCACCATCATCCATGGCCCGTTGAAGTACAAGGTAGCCATCCCTAAGAGTGGTGTATCTGACTGACTAAAATTATCCGCAACCCTAAAATTCAGTTGCCCATTGTCAAACGTGACACTGCCGATGGACCTACCTTCTTGGTTCACCACCGACCCGCCAATTGAAGCCCCATCGCTTTGGAGTGGGACTGTGTACCCACTGGCGTCTGCGACCATGCTTAAGTTAGCAATGGCAAAACTCGCCCCAGCAACAACTTTATCACCATCGATATCGAATCGACCAGTCGCACCTAACATGTAACGGCTCTCACCGTTAACGTTAACTTCGGCTGGTTCGGTTGTCTGTGATTGGCCAATCAGTAAGTCGACGTGCTCGTTGGCGACATCCGCCACGTCAGTCTTTGGCGTGCCCAATATGGACGCCGAAGTCGCTTTGATTGCTACCGGTTTTAGTGTGACTTGTTTTTGACTACTCGATGTGATGCTGTTCGTCGCAGTAGTAGCTGCTGTCGCCGATTGAGTCGGCGAAACCAGAGATTGTTCAGGCTCAGTGTTACCAGTGGCTTCATCCGTTGTCTTCGTCGTCGATTCAGTTTTTGCCGGTGTAGTTGCCTGCACGTCTGACGCTGCCGTACTCGATTGGGCTGCATCGGTTGCTGGCGTACCTTGAGTTGCTGTTTGCGTATTGGTCGTTGTTACTTCAGCAGTATCAGCATTGGCCGTCATCGACGTACTGATAAATACACTCCCCCACACGGCGACACTTGTCATACTGACAAACAGCCAATTTTTACCAGCCTTAAACATTTTATAATGTACCTTTTTTTCTAGACAATTCCGCTTATTCATCCTGAGACCTCCCCATGGTCCAAAAGTAAAATACCTATCCAAAGATAACTTTATTATTACAAATTCATCATACCATAATCTACCAATCCACCCTATACTTTTATGAAACCGTTTTTCTAAGTTATCTAGAAACGTAGATAGTCTGACAAGCATCTTGTAAATCACTGCTAACATCAGTTTTCACGATATGAAAAATAGGACAACTGCCACTATCGGCAATCATCCTATTCACAGATGTTATTAATTTTCAACACATCAGTATTGCGTTGGGCACTAAGGCGTCAAATCGACCAAAGACTCGCCCTTTGCATAACGGGTGGTCAGCGCTGCCGCCTTCACTTCAATGACTTGATTCTCATTAATTCGGGCAAAGGCCAGCACTTCATTGATCAAACGATCCACGACAGCCTTTTCTTGTCCCTCTTCAATCGCGTTCTTAGCGGCTAAAAACTTCAATCGCGGCAAGAAGTAGGTGACGTGGTGTTGGGCACAAATCTCAACACCCGTCGCCACCAACTGCTTGCTTTGTTTCAGCTTACCAACACCGTTGTAGTAGCTAGCGGTAAAGAACACCATTGTCAATAACCGTAAGTAATTGTCACCCACACGTCTGAAGTACAGTTTTTCATCCTTCATCACGTTCTTTATAAAGGCATGGACCTTCTTAAAGTAGAAGTTGGCGCGGTCGGCCTGCTGCATCCGGTTATACATCACACCAGAGCCGACGTAAACGAGTTGGGTAAAAATCGTTTCATGACTCTCGTCCAAATCATTTAAAATTTGCGAAAAATCATACAAAACTTCTTCTGGTGGCTGATTGATCAGTGCGCCTAGTAAACCGCGCAAATAGTAGAACTGCATCTTTAACAGGATTGAGTCAAGCTGCTGTTCGTCAATTTGTGAGAGGCCAGCTAATACGCCCTGATAATTTTCCATCACTAATTCTTGCTCTAGGTCGTCTAATTGAGCCTGGAGTTGGTTAGCGGTGATTGTATCCGATTCATTTAAGTCATCAATGGTGAGACCGATCCGTGCGCAAAGTTTAGTTAAAATCACGAGTGATGGAATGTGACCGCCACTCTCAAACTTACTCAACGTTGATTGGGTACAGATGCCTTCACACATCTTGACCTGTGAGATGCGCAAAGCTTTGCGCCGCTCAACAAATTTGCCGATATTCATACTATCAATCCTATCTAGCTTGACTAGCCGTGAATGCCAAGGGCCACCTTAGCAAACCGACTCATACGGTTAATATCCCATGCTGGCTCCCAAACCAAGTTGATGTCACAGGCAGTGACACCTTCAACGGAAAGTACAGCACTATTGATTGAATCCGCCAACAAGTTACCCAATGGGCAACCCATGGTGGTCAAGGTCATCGTCACTACACATTGACCCTTTTCGTCCACATTAATATCGTAGATTAAGCCTAGGTTAACCATATCGATGCCGAGTTCCGGATCGATCACGTCTTCTAGGGCAGTCATAACTTTGTTTTCAACGGGCGAGAACTTTTCGCCAACTTCTTCTGACATATCAAGAACCTCCTATTTATAACGCAGTGATTGCGGTTTATTGTGCTAAGACGCCGTGAACCACCATGACTTCACCGGCTTCATCGGGTGCTTCAAGCCAATGAAATTCACCTGGTGCCATGACAACGGCTTTCCCAGGTACCAAAGTGGTCTCTTCGTCATCAGTGTGAAATTGAATGGAACCTTTGATGGCGACCACAGTCACTGTCATCAATGACCTGTGCCTCTTAATTGTATCACCCTTTGGCAACACAAGTCGAACTATTGATAAATGATGCTGCGATAACAGTCGATCTGGACCTTCCGAAACCGTTGTATCCGGTGATAAAACCTTCATAGCTAAACCCTCCACGATATAATTGCGATTTATTTAACGATGTGTACGTCACCTTTAATGAAGCGACGCCGAAGCATGTACCAGCAAACTAAGGCGGTCAAGACCAGTAAGGCAATGCCCCATTGATAACTGCCGGTCCAGCCTTTGATCCAACCCACAACTAATGGTGGGAAGAAGCCACCAAGACCACCAACGGCCCCAACGAAACCAGTTACGGCACCAGTGTTACCCTTAGAAACTTCGGGCACCATCTTGAAGATGACCCCGTTGCCCCAACCAGCAGCCAAGCCGGTCCCGACAATGCCTAAGATAAATAGTGGTTGTGACTTGAATGAGAACATGATGACTAACGAGAACGCTGCAATAATGATGAAGATCCACTGTAACATCGACATTGGTCGGAATTTGTCAGCGGCAGAGCCACCGATGGGCCGAACAATTGTACATAAGAAGGCAAAGAGTGCGGCGTACAACCCAGCCGTAACAGCGTTGATACCAAAGATGTCCCCGAGAAACATTGGCGTCAGGTTCGTGAATGACACGAACAGTCCGAACGTTAAGAAGTAAAATAATGAAAGATACCAAGTATTGCTTTCCTTAGCGACTGACAAAGCACCGGCTACTGACTTGGTCTTATCCGTTGGCATTTCCTTACAGAAAATTGCGAATAAAACCATAATGATTACCGTAATAATCATCAAGAAATAGTACACGTTCGTAAAGCCCTTTGACGCTGAGATTCTTGGTAAAGTCAACGCTGCAACGGCGTTACCCATGTTACCCATGGCAACGATTCCTAACGCAAAGCCTTGCTTTTCCTTTGGAAACCAAACCGACGCATAGGAAACCCCGACCGCGAATGAAGTCCCAGCCATCCCAACGAGTAAGGCTGCGAACAATAACATACCAAAAGTGTGGACCTTAGTGATCATGAACAGTGGAATTAAAATGAAAATCATTAAAATAATGTATACTTTCTTGCCACCATATTTGTCACTTAAAATCCCGACTGGAATCCGCATGATCGACCCCAGTAAAACTGGCGTTGCTAACAATAAGGTCTTTTGGCCAACTGATAGACCAAACATTTTTGCTACCTGCGCAGCCAGTGGTGCGAAGTTAGACCAAGACATAAAACAAACAATCATTGCAATCGTTGATAGAATTAACGCCATGTATGCGTTATACCGACTACCATGTGCCACATCTTCTTGCGTTGCCATAATATTACCCTCCTATTTGACTCATATGACGCCAAGTTGGCGCCTTATCAATAATCCGATCAGTTTCAGCCATCGCCATTTCGTGATTCAAAGGCTTGTTGTCCAGTGCCTTTTGAATCAGTTCACGGAAGGCCGCTTTGTCTGGAATCGCCTTACGAATATCAATTTCTTCATTCCAGTATAAGCAGGCTTTAACGTAACCATCCGCCGTAATTCGAAGGCGGTTACAATTTTCACAGAACTTGGAACTGATTGGGTGAATCAACCCAAAACTGCCCTGATACCCCTCAATTTGATAGTTATCAGATGGCCCATTCCCCTTCAACTCAATTGGGTGATAAGCCAGGCCAGCTTCATCCGCCGTTTCAAACACATTCTTTAACCCAACATACTCCTTTTGCCAGGTTTTTAGTGGGTTCCCAATCGGCATAAATTCAATGAAGCGAACATTGATATCATGGTCTTTAGTATAGTGCAAAAAGTCTAAAACTTCATCTTCATTTTGGCCACGAATCAAGACGATATTGAGTTTGATTTTCTTAAAATGTAACTTGCTGGCTGTGTCGATGCCCTCAAGGACTTGGTTGATATTGCCACCACGCGTAATCTCTTTGTAACGATCAGCTTTGAAGGTGTCCAAACTGATGTTTAACCGGTCGAGGCCGGCCTCTTTTAGGGCAGCTGCTTTCTTAGCAAGAAACAAACCGTTAGTCGTAATTGAAACATCATTAATGCCATCGATGGCCTTAATTCGACGGACAATTTCAACGACGTCCGTTCGCAGCAATGGTTCACCGCCCGTAATTCGAACCTTGGAAACGCCCATATCAGCGAAGTTTTGAATCATTTGCACGATTTCGTCTTGGGAGAGCACTCGATCTGTTGGAAAGAACGGTAACCCTTCCTTGGGCATGCAGTACACACACCGTAAATTACAGCGGTCCGTGATTGATAATCGGACGTAATCGTGGAGTCGATCGTACTTATCGTATAGTTTTTCCATTCTAGCTCCTCCTAACCGCCACTCACTGGTGGAATCAACGCAACTTCATCAGTTGACTGCAGCTGAATTGGTGCATTGGTGGTAAATTCTTGGTTGACCGCTAACCGCGATGTCTGAATCATTTGCTTTAAATTTGGTGCAATTTGACTCACCGCACCCTTAATTTCCTCGGCACTCGGCGTGGCAGGCACTTCAACAGTCACGGTCTCACCCAGCGCTTCTTGTAACATTGCAAACAATTTCACTTGAATCTGCATCACTAATCCCCCCATCTCACAGCGTCGGTATCCGTTTCTTTTTTCCAAATTGGTACTTCTTGTTTCAGGGTATCAATTAAATACTCACACCAACGAAATGCATCGCCACGATGAGCAGCTGCCACACCGACAAAAACAGCCTCATCGGTCAATTCCAAATGGCCGGTTCGATGGGCGATGACTACTCGTGCACCCTTCGCTTCGATTGGCGCAGCTAATTTCTCAAGTTGCTTTTCGGCCATCGGATGATAAGCAGAATAATCAATGTATTTGGTTTCAATGTCACCCGTCCACTGTCGCACCGTTCCCACAAAGGTCACGATGCCACCGTATTGTGGATCCTTTAGTTTTTGGTACAGCGCATCCACATTAATTGGTGAATCGCCGATGTTGAGGTAATACATATTGACCACCCGTTTTTCCTAAACTTAATTACAACTCTTATTATTTCAAAAGAATATTCCTGATTGAATTAGTCAAATCCCTAATAATTGTCAAAATCGAAAATGATATACTGGACTTAAGAAAGAGGGGTTGAGAATGACCACAGCACGCGTGATTTTCGCATCCCTGACCGGGAATAATGAAGAGATTGCTGAATTTATCACGAGTGAGCTAGTTGCTCGCGGTTTTGATGCGCTTCAAGTTGAAATGTCACAATTTAATGAACAAGATTTACTTCAGTGTGACTTAGCCGTGATCGTTCCGTATACTTATGGTGAAGGTGATTTACCTGAGGAGGGCTTGGACCTGTACGACGCGTTAAGTGAGCTCAATTTGACGCACCTCACGTACGCGGTAGCTGGTTCCGGTGATATTGCGTACGGCGACGACTTTGGTTTAGCCGTCACCAAATTTGACGCGCGATTGCAGTCAACTGGTGCGACTCGTGCAGTAGCCCCATTACTGATTGATTTACGAATGGACAAGACTGATCAGCAACGGCTCAGACAATTTGTGGCTCAAATTCAATCGATTTTAGAAAGGCGGTGAGCGCTATTTCGACCACCCATCATCAATTTCGGACCATCATGTTTGCATTAATGACGCTAATTTTACTTGCCATTATTTCGCTTTGCTTTGGTAATTATCAGATTCCGATGTCTCATTTGTATGATGCAATATTAGCGCAATTCACTGGTCAACCACTGGTCAGTCCAATTGAAAGCAACATCATTTTTAGTTTACGGTTACCTCGAATGTTGGCCGCCGTTGGCATTGGTGCCGCCCTTGCCATTTCTGGGACGGCTTATCAAAGTATTTTTCAAAATCCGCTCGTGTCACCCGACTTACTGGGCGTCTCCAACGGCGCGGCAGTTGGCGCTGCGCTTGCCATTTTGCTTGGATTACATAGCTTTGGTACCCAGGTACTCGCGTTCATCGTCGGCCTGGCTGCGGTCATGCTGAGTGTGTTGATTCCGCGCCTGATGGGACGTTCAACCAACTTGACCTTAGTGTTGGCAGGTGTCGTTGTCAGCGGTCTCATGCAGGCCATTTTAGGCCTTTTAAAGTACATGGCGGATCCCGATTCACAACTGCAAAACATCGTCTATTGGCAACTGGGGAGTTTATCGAAAGTTACCGTTAATAGTTTCATGTCCGTACTGCCCATGCTGCTTTTGGGCACGCTGGTCTTATTTATCATGCGCTGGCGATTAACGGTCCTTGGTCTCGGTGACGCGGCCGCTCAAAGTATGGGCATTAACGTCACAACTGAACGGCGCATCGTCGTGCTCTGTGCGACCGTTTTAACTGCTGCCTCAGTGTGCTTGAGTGGTACGATTGGCTGGATTGGCCTCGTGGTGCCTCACATGGCCCGAATGCTAGTCGGTCCCAACACCCGGTACTCACTGCCGCTTTCTGGTCTGATTGGTGCCATCTTTTTGTTGATTGTGGACACACTAGCTCGTACGTTATCGGCTGGTGAAATTCCGCTCAGTATTCTAACTGGCTTTATTGGGACGCCAATCTTTATCTATATTCTAGCCACAAGGAAGGTGACCCTGCGATGAGCTTACTTGATGTGTCCCACCTCGCCTATCACTATCCTAAGCAAGCTGTCCTTTTTCAAGACATCAATTGCCAGCTCCAGGCTGGCCAAGTACTCACGATCTTAGGCCCTAATGGGATTGGCAAATCAACACTGTTAAAATGCCTGATGGGGCTTTTAAAGCCAACCAGTGGCACCATCAGTATGAACAACGTGCCCTTAGCAAAGCAATCAGTAAAACAACTTGCTCAGTTGGTCGCTTACGTCCCACAGCACGTGCCTGATCCAGGTAGTTTAACGGTTAATGATTACGTCGTTACTGGCCGAACACCGTATATGTCGTTTGCGCAAGCTCCCGGTGCGGAAGAATATGCGCGGGTTGAAGACGCGCTTGCACAATTAGGCTTGACGCAACTTGCAAACCGGCAAGTGAACACACTCAGTGGTGGCCAATTTCAGCTCGTAACAATTGCTAAAGCGTTGGTTCAAGAACCTCAGTTGGTCATTTTAGATGAACCCACCGCTGCGTTGGATTTTGGCCGACAGCGACAAGTACTGGCACTCATTCAGGATTTAGCGCAGCACCACTTTGCCGTGATCCATACCACGCATAATCCGAACCATGCTTTTCAATTGGGTCATATGGTTGGTTTATTCTCGCCAGATGGTTCATTTGAAACTGGCACGCCAGATGAGTTGTTGACGGAAGAACGATTGCAGCAGACTTATCAGACGCCGTTGAAGCTGATTTATGAGCCGACGTTGGGGCGGATGATTTGTGAATTACCGTCATTTTAGGAAAAGGAGCCAATGTCTCTCTCGTTGAGGCATTGGCTCCTTTTTGATTGATTTTATTAAAGTTTGACGCTTTATGTGTGCGCCACTTTTATCTAGCCTTATCGGGCTACACAAAGCAATGGCTCGCACTAAAAGTAACCCTTCGGGCCTTATGGCACTCCACTTATATCTAGTCTAATCGGGCTACAAGAGGCAGAGACTTGCACCTAAGGCGTCCCGCACATAAAGCTAAGTTCGGGCTTTATGTGCAGGACGCCTTAGGCTCCAGTCTCTAAACGCCTCTTTACGCACCTTGCACACCTTAACCGATTGACCCTTCCATCTCAAAACTAATCAACCGGTTCAATTCAACCGCATATTCCATTGGTAATTGCTTTGTGAATGGTTCGACGAAGCCCATGATGATCATTTCAGTGGCCTTAGATTCTGAAATACCACGACTCATGAGGTAATAGAGCTGTTCTTCTGAAATCTTTGAGACCTTGGCTTCGTGTTCCATGGCAACGTTACCGTTATAGATTTCGTTGTATGGAATCGTGTTTGATGATGACTGATCGTCCATAATGATCGTGTCACATTCCACGTGAGCCTTTGAGCCATCCGATTTCTTGGTAAAACGAACCGTCCCACGATAATCAGTGGCACCACCGGTTTTAGCAATTGACTTCGATACGATTGAGCTCGACGTATTCGGTGCATTATGAATCATCCGGGCACCAGAATCTTGCCGAATGCCGTTTGAAGCAACGGCAATTGACAACATCGTGCCGCGGGCGTTTTCACCGTTTAGGTATACACTTGGGTACTTCATGGTAACTTTTGACCCTAAGTTGCCGTCGACCCATTCCATCGTGGCGTTTTCTTCGGCAGCAGCCCGTTTCGTTTCCAGACTGTACACGTTATCCGACCAGTTTTGAATGGTGGTGTAACGACAATAGGCATCCTTTTCAACGTTAACTTCGACGACCGCAGCGTGCAAACTATCCGATGAATAGTTTGGTGCCGTACATCCTTCAACGTAGTCCACGCGCGCCCCTTCGTCCACAATGATCAATGTCCGTTCAAATTGACCGGAGTTTTCGGCGTTCAACCGGAAGTATGACTGAATTGGCGTTTTAGTCTGCACACCCTTTGGCACATAGATGAACGAGCCACCTGACCAAACTGCAGCGTTTAACGCCGCAAACTTGTTATCGGTGGGCTTCACTAACTTACCAAACCACTTCTTAAATAACTCTGGATATTCCCGTAAAGCAGTATCGGTATCTGTAAAGATAATCCCGAGTTTTTCAAAGTCGTTACGCATGTTGTGGTAAACCACTTCAGACTCGTATTGTGCAGATGATCCAGCTAAATAGTTTCGTTCAGCTTCAGGGACCCCCAACCGATCAAAGGTCTTCTTTAAATCGTCAGGGACGTCATCCCAATCACGGTACTTTTTATCGGTCATTTTTTGGTAGTACAACATGTTTTTTAAATCTAGATCAGATAAATCTGGCCCGTAATCTGGCATTGGCATCTTCTTGTAGGCTTCGTACGCCTTCAACCGATAATCCAACATCCATTGTGGTTCCTTTTTTGCAGCCGAAATTTCACGGACGGTCGCTTCAGTTAAGCCACGGCCAGTTGAATAGGCCGGCTTGATATCATCGTGGAACCCGTATTCATAGTCTTGATCTTTGGCAACGATGTCTGGGACACCTTGTGCGCCTGTTCCTTCTGCCATAAGCTATACTTCCCCTTCCTCTTCGCCTGACTCATCTTTGAGCAATGCCCGTTGAAGCGCCCACCATGCCAATGTTGCACACTTGATCCGTGCAGGGAAGGTCATGATGTTGCTTAAAATTGCCGCATCTTCAAGCTGGTCAAGATCTGCTTGTGAGTGTTCTTTACCCATCACCATATCGGAAAATGTCTTGGCCATGTGTAAGGCATCGTCTTTTGATTTACCCATGACGGCGTCAGTCATCATGCTGGCACTGGATTGGCTGATAGTGCAGCCTTCGCCAGTAAAGCCAATATCGGTGATTTTGTCATCATCGGAAAGTTGAACATCCAGGTTGATCACGTCACCACAGGTGGGATTTTTCAACGTAATTTTGTGCGTTGCATCCGCCAAAGCGTGTTTGTGATGTGGGTGGTCAGAATGATCCAAAATCACTTCTCGGTATAGATTATTTAGTTTCGCTAGTCCCATGATTGAAGAACTCCTTTGTCTCTTGAAGTGCCTCAAGCAGGCGATCAGCATCTGCTTGGGTGTTGTACAAATAAAAACTGGCACGTGCGGTAGCAGTCAGACCCAAATATTCCATCAATGGTTGCGCACAGTGGTGACCAGCACGCACTGCTACGCCTTCCATGTCTAAGGCCGTTGCCACATCGTGTGGGTGTAAGTCGTTCAGGTTAAACGCAATGACTCCGGTATGCTTAGCGGGATCTTGTGGGCCATAAACGGTCACACCGTCAATCGCCTCTAGTTTCGGTAATAGATAATTCACGATTGCTTGTTCGTGGGCTTGAACTTGATCCATCCCTATATTGGTCAGGTAATCAGCTGCAGCACCAAGGCCAACTGCCCCAGCAATGTTTTGAGTACCTGCCTCGAACTTGTAAGGTAATTCAGCCCAAGTACTGTCAAATTGGTGAACAAAGCCGATCATTTCACCACCAAATTGATAAGGTGGCATGGCTTCTAACAGTTCACGTTTGCCGTACAGGACGCCGATGCCAGTTGGGCCCATCATCTTGTGACCAGAAAAGGCGTAAAAATCAACGTCTAGATCCTGGACATCGACTTTCATGTGTGGCACCGATTGGGCACCATCGCCGACGAAAATAGCACCGTGTTGATGTGCTAAAGCGGCCAATTGCTTGACCGGATTAACGGTGCCCATGACGTTACTAGCGTGGGCAACGGCAACGATCTTAGTCTTATCGGTAATCAATTGTGCGGTTTCATCTAAGTCTAACTCACCATCGTCAGTTAAATGAATGTACTTTAACGTGGCATGCTTGCGAATCGCCAATTGTTGCCATGGAATCAGGTTACTGTGATGTTCCATGATGGAAATGACGATTTCGTCGCCGGCTTTAATGTTGGCCTCACCATACGTGCTGGCAACTAAGTTTAAGCCATCCGTACAGCCCTTCGTGAAAATGACTTCTTCAGGTTCTGGTGCATTGATGAACGCTTGCAACTTACGCCGCGCTTCTTCGTAGTCTGCGGTCGCCCGTTCAGCTAATGTGTGGACTCCACGGTGAACATTGGCGTTGTCCGTCTGATAAAAATGGGTCAGTGCCTCAATCACCTGGTTTGGACGTTGGGCAGTGGCTGCATTATCCAGATAAACAAGTTGTTCATCGTTAACAGTTTGATTCAAAATTGGAAAATCTTGGTTAAGTTTACTTAAAGTGTTGGCCATCCTCAAGCTTCCTTTCAATCACTTCAATCATTTCCTGACGAACTTCTGGTAACGGAATGTCTTCCAGAACTGGGCCTAAGAAACCACGAATAACAAGTCGTTGTGCTTGTTCCTTATCAATCCCACGACTCATCAAATAGTACAGTTGATTCTGATCAACTTGACCCACACTGGCAGCGTGGCCGGCAATGACGTCGTTTTCATCAATTAACAAAATCGGGTTGGCATCGCCGTGAGCTTGATCTGACATCATGAGCACCCGGTTTTCCTGTTCCGCATTGGCACCTGAGGCCCCATGGATAATGTCACCGATACCATTGAAGACCAATTCGGACTTCTCAAGCAACACACCACGTTGGGAAATGTTGGCTACCGTGTGCTTACCCTTATTAACAACCCGGTTATTGATCCCGTTGCTTTGTTTACCCGTGGTAACGGCAATCACCTTTGACTCTGAGTGTGCACCTTCGCCAATCAATTCGCTGGTGAAATCACCCAGGGTATTTTGGTCGTTAACCACCCCAATGGCCCAATCGAACCGCGCATTGCGACTGAGGTTAGCTCGACGGTGAAGGAATGAGTATGTGTGTTCACCCAATTCATCGACACTTGAGAAATGCACGTTACTGTTGGCACGAGCGAGCACTTCAACCATGCAACTGGCGGCGTTTTGTTCGTCGCCTTTGGTGTTGAGATGTTGAATGAATGAAAAGCTGCTGTCTTCTTCAGCCACGATCAACACGTGTGACACCATCGCTTGTTTGACCGTACTATCTTGGATCAAATAGGCTTCGATTGGTTGTTTGATGGTCACGCCCTTTGGCACGTACAGGAAAACCCCTGCGTTTAAAAAGGCTTGGTGATAAGCCGTCAACTTGTTTTCATCGGCTTTGGTGACCTTATCCATAAAGTACTTCTCAGTCAATCGTGGATGTTCACGAAAGGCACTGAAGATATCGGTCAAAATGACACCTTGTTCATCCAATTCATCTGGTAAATTGATGGCAACCGTGGTTTGACCTACTTGAACAAACCGAATTTGGTCAGTTGCGGCTGGAACTGAATCCGCCAACGCCTTATCTGAACGGTGCCAACTCAGATCCATGTTGTCCATCAATGGCCAACGATGGTAGTCATAGCGCTGTACTTGTGGCAGTGCTAAATCCTGCATGGCATCGATTGCGGCTAACCGACGATCAACAAACCAGTGTGGCTCGCCATGCTCGTTAGCAGCTGCTTCAACTGAAGCCTTGATTGCTTCATAATCTTGAACTGCACTCTTCACAACTACCCCTCCTTAACGGTTGTCGTCAACTAAACTAACATCCAACCCTAATTCGTCACGTAAACCAGCGTAGCCTTCGCTTTCAAGTTTCTTAGCGAGTTCAGCGTCGCCACTCTTCACGATCTTACCGCCCATCATCACGTGAACCACGTCAGGTACGATATAGTTCAACAAGCGTTGGTAGTGGGTAATGATCAATGAGCCAAAGTTGTCACCCCGCATTGAGTTAACACCCTTTGATACCACTTGAAGTGCATCGATATCAAGCCCAGAGTCAATTTCATCTAGCAAGGCAAATGATGGCTTGATCATCAATAACTGAAGGATCTCGTTTCGTTTCTTTTCGCCACCTGAGAAGCCTTCATTCAGGTAACGTTCCGTCATTTCTTCACTCATATCCAATAATTCAAGGTTCTTATCCAGTTCCTTTAAGAAAGCCATGACTGAAATTTGGTCATCTTCTGGCCGACGTGAATTAATTGCCGCCCGTAAGAATTCTGCGTTGGTCACGCCTTGGATCTCAGCTGGGTATTGCATTGCTAAAAACAAACCTTTACGAGCACGCTCGTCAACTGGCATGTCCAAGATGCTTTCACCATTTAATAAAATGTCACCCTGCGTAACGTGATAGGCGCTATTACCCATGATGGTCTGTGACAGTGTTGATTTACCCGTTCCGTTAGGTCCCATGATGGCGTGAATCTCGCCGGTATTCATGGTTAAATTAACACCCTTTAAAATCTCGCGAGTTTGGTCCTTTTCTTCTTCAATCTCAACGTGCAGATCTTTCACTTCGAGCGTTGCCATTAAAATCATCCTCCACTAGTTAGTCATCACCAACAAGAATATTTAGGAATATTTCTGAAACGTAGCCAAAATGTAACCGCCACCATCCCATTTACTTTTATCGGCGCAAATATTGTTCATTACATCATTAGATTATAGAGGTTTTCTCACGATATTCAAACTAGGCATTTCCCTTATACCTAAAAAAATCATATTATGAGATAGTATATGGTGTAAGATATTCATAATAACAATTTGAAATTGAACTGATTTAAGAATATTTTTGTTCGCTTAACTGCGAGAAAGGTTGATGATCATGAAACAATTTACCATTCACCAGTTTAATGGCCTCGACGACTCAACCACACAACGACTACATAGCTTGGGTCTTCAAACTGGCAGCGTACTCACAACCGTGCGCTTTTACCCATTTCATGGACCCGTCATTATTCAAGTCGACCAGCAGCGAATCGGTATTCGCTACCAAGTCTTTCGACAACTCATAGGGGGTTAGATGATGACAACCGTCGCATTATTAGGCAATCCGAATACCGGTAAAACCACCCTGTTTAATGAATTGACTGATAAGTACGCCTACGTCGGTAACTGGACCGGTGTAACGGTAGAAAAAAAGGTCGGTCAAATTAAACACAGTGACACTATGGTTGTAGACTTGCCAGGCATTTATTCGCTCAACCCAATCACTAAGGACGAATCCGTGGTGACTAATTACCTGCTCAGGAGCAAGCCTGACCTGATTTTAAACGTCACCAACGCCAGTCAGCTCAAGCGTAACCTACTGTTATCCATCGAAGTATTGGAACTGGGCTTGCCAGTCATCATCACACTTAACATGATCGATGACTTAAAGCGAACTGGCCATTACTATAATTTGGAAACGCTCGCAAACGCTCTAGGCTGCCCGATTCGTACCACTAATGCCCGCAGCAAAGAGGGGTTGGAACAATTAAAATCTGAATTAGTAAAAGATCAAGCTCAGATCCATGAAAATTCACCGCTGAAACTAGACTATCCGATGATGGTTAATCAAGCCATCCGACAGGCAACTAATTCATTAGTAAATGATTATAAAATTGAGCCACAATTTGCTCATTGGTTATCAATCCAGTACATTAATTGCAATAAAGTGGTTCGAAAATACGCTAAAGCACATGATTTAAAGCCGTTACTTTCCCAACGTGCTTATTATGATGCTCAGAAGTTTGAGGATGCGATTTTTGAGACCCGCTTGGCCTTTATTGAATCAACGCTTACCACAGCAACTGAGACACTCGAATCCACGAAGCACGTTACGATAACGTCAAAAATCGATAAAGTGGTCACCCACCCGTTACTCGGTTTACCCGTCTTTATTGGTGTCTTCTTTTTAATGTTTAAACTATCATTTGACTGGATTGGCACGCCACTGTCTAACCAGCTTGATGCACTGTTATCTGGCCCGATATCCACCTGGGCAAATCATTTTCTTACTCAAGTTGGCGCGTTGCCGATGTTACGGTCATTAGTCGTCAATGGCTTAATCGCCGGGGTTGGCGGTGTGCTAGTGTTTATGCCCCAGATTTTCGTGTTATTCGCCTGTATTTCGATTCTTGAAGATTCCGGCTACATGGCCCGGGCAGCTCTCGTGACTGACCGAATCATGGAACTGATTGGCCTGAACGGTAAGGCGTTCATTCCACTGATTATTGGGTTTGGTTGCAACGTCACCGGTATCATGGCCGCACGTACGATCGAACAACCCAAAGAGCGACTGATCACCACCCTGATTTCACCTTTCATGAGTTGCTCTGCACGACTGCCAATTTACAGCCTGTTCGTAGCCGCCCTATTTCCACGTCATCAAGCCGTGATTGTGTTATCAATTTATTTCTTGGGGATCACGGTTGGTCTGTTAATGGCTAAGTTTTACCACGTTTTATTTCACGTTAAAGAGAACTCAGTTTTCATCGTGTAACTACCGCAGTACCACATGCCACGTCCTGACATTATCTGGCACGGGACGTGGGATAAAGGCAAGGGCTTCGTCAAAAAAGCCGGCACAATTATTTTTGCCGGTACCGTCTTAATTTGGCTGTTATCAAACTTTGGTTTGCACGGTTACACCACCAATATTAGTCAAAGTTTTGCGGCTAACTTAGGTCAACTGTTACTGCCCGCCTTCAAGCCAATTGGCATTACAACTTGGCAGCCAATCAGCGCGTTGTTGACTGGCGTCCTCGCTAAGGAAGTCATCAGTTCCAGCATGATGGTGTTATTCCATACCAGCAACCAAACCGCGTTAATCGCTGCATTGGGTGGCAGTTTCAACATGTTATCTGCCTATGCATTATTAGTCTTTATCTTGCTTTACATCCCATGTTTTGCTACGATTGGGACAATTAAGTCAGAGACTGGTTCTGGTAAGTGGGCCACTTATTCGGTGGTCTCTAGCCTATTTATCAGTTATAGTTTAGCCTTTTTGATTTTTCAGATTGGTTCTTTGTTCATGTGAAAAGAGGCATTCGAGATGAGTTTGATTGTTAATATTTTAATCATGGCCGCCATTGTTGGATTTGCCGGCTATCAGATTTACCGCGCTGTGAAGCGTTCCAAACAAGGCAAGTGCGCAGCTTGTGATTACGACTGTGAAGCCAAGCGAATGATGGACAACGCTAAGAAGCGTCCGGTATAGTCATTTGACCACCAAGTTTAATTGCTTGGTGGTTTTTTTATTGGGCATCGCGAGTTTTTAGATTAGTTTGATGCGCTTTTACGCACCGCTTTCGTTTCGATAATCAGGCCCGGTCCACTGCCGTGGGACCAGCTTCGGCCACGTTTCCCGTGTCTTACGCTTCGGTCATGAGCCTCACAACCCGAGTCTCATGACCGTCCAATGGTTGTAAATACTAAAGCACCAACAGCCATTTGTCACTGCTGCGGACCGGGCCTGATTGTCTACACTAACGTCACTTGACCGTTATACGTTTAAATACCGATCGAACTAACGTGTCGAGAACTGTAGGTAAACCGCTGGTCACAGTATCAGTGACACCCAATAAAAAAAGCACTCAAAATTCCATTACCGGAATTCTAAGTACTTCTGTCATATTTCAAAATCATTACTGTTGCCGCCCAAGCAACCATGAGGTTAAGGTTGCCAAATCCTGTTTGACGGGCTGGTCTGGTAATTGATCAATCAACGCTAAAGCTTGTTGTGTCAATTCAGCCGCTTTAGCTTTTGCCTGACCCACACCATCATATTGCGTCACCAGTCGTTGAACCTGCACCATGTCGTCACTAGTCATCTGGTCTTTTTTGGCCAGATAAGGCTTAAAGACCTGACCAGCCCCCTTCATTGCCAGAATTAACGGTAACGAATAGACGCCCGACTTAAGGTCTTCTAAAACTGGCTTCTTGGTGGCTTTGGACTGTCCATCATAATCTAAGATATCATCCAAGATCTGATATGCCTGACCGATCGTCATGCCGATTTGACCAGCCAAGTCAACCACAGCTTGTGAGCTATGACTCAACGATGCACCTTGTCGACAACTAAGCCAGAATAACTCGGCAGTTTTACCACTAATCTCTTGGAAATACTCATCTTCAGTCACGTCACGCTTGTAATTAAGCGTCATCTGTTCCAACTCACCAATCAAAATGTCGCGCATGCTGTTGATATTCAGCTGCAATTCGGCCATATCATGGGTGGCTTTCATGACTTCATTAAAATAAACCGTGAACAAATAATCGCCCGCGTACACAGCGTTTCGTGAGCCATACAGCGTGTGAATCGTCGTCACACCACGACGTAGTGGCGAACGGTCAATCACGTCGTCGTGAATCAGTGTAGCAACGTGAAGTAGTTCCAAGGATGCAGCCCCTGCACGCAAAGCGTCTTCATCATGTTGTTCACCAAACTCAGTAAACAAGTAAAACAGACCGGGCCGTAAGAGCTTGCCCCCAGATTGTAATAACGCGAGTATTCGTTTATGTATCGGTTGGTTTGGTAATGTCACCACATCTACGAGATAAGGTTGCAACTGTTGTAGTTGTGTCTGAACTCGTGGAAACTGGCGCCATAGTTTGTGAACCATCTTTGGCACTCCTCTACCTTGAATTTACCCGCACTCCCCACGGGTTTATAACGTAAAATAACTGCTTTCACTATGTTACCACATCCGTTGCAATTCGTGTTGCTCTGGCCGTATAAATTACAGTTGAAACGAGTTAAGGTGCAAGTTGATGATGCCGGACGAACAGCTGCAATTAATGCTGATATAACGGCGTTTTCAGTCAATTTTATGCTTAAATATTCCTGTCAATTAAGTGAAAATATACCAAAAATACGATATAATTATTTTATAAGCGGTTTCATTCTCTTCATGTTGGAACACTATAAAATCGTTGAACAGCAATTATTTGAACCACTGCATTTATTCTGGGAGGAGTTTGTTATATGAAACATCAAGTTCGTTTTGTCGCTGGTATCTTAAGTATACTAGCATTGGCTACCATTGTGGTCGGCTGTGGGAATACTAGCAAGTCTAGCAGTAACAGCTCAACGACCACCCGAACGGTGACTGATATGAGTGGTACCAAAGTTAAGCTTCCCACCCAAGTCTCACGAGTTGCTGACCTTTGGCACGCAAATAATCAAGTCGTGATGCTACTCGGCGGTCAAAAGAAATTAGTGGCAACCACACAAATGATTAAAACAGAGCCATGGATCAACGCCATTTTCCCTGGCATTTCAAAAGTTAAAGCACCGTTTTCCGGAGAGGACATGCAGATTGAAGCGCTACTCAAAACGAAACCTGACGTGGTGATTTCATCTGACCCTGGCCAAATTAAACAGGCCCGAAACGCTAAATTACCGACCGTGAACGCCATGTATCAGGATTTTGCGGGCTTACGTCGTTCCGTAAACCTAACCGCAAACGTACTAGGCGGTAACGCGCCTAAAGTTGCTAAGAATTACCAAAAGGACTTAACCAGCAACTTGAATTACGTTAAAACTCAGCTGAAAGGTGTCACCAACAAGCCAAAGGTGCTCCACATCGTCAACAGCACCAACTTAAACGTGGTGGATGGCCAAAACACGATTGTGGACGAATGGATCAAGGCAGCTGGTGGTCAAAACGCCCTGTCTCAAAAAGGTAACATGATTTCGGTCACAACTGAAAAATTGGCCAAGTCTAACCCCGACGTCATCATTGTCGGTAGTACAACCACCGCCAATGCCCTAAAAGCCTTGAAAAAAGACCCCGTCCTCAGCAAACTGACTGCGGTCAAAACTGGTCACGTATACGGCAACCCACAAGGCACCTTCCCGTGGGATCGTTACAGTGCAGAAGAAGCCCTTCAAGTGCTTTGGGCTGCGCAGAAACTACATCCTGCCCAGTTCAAGCAGCTCCACATGACCCAAAAGACGCAAGCCTTCTACCAGAAATATTACAACTATCAGTTGAGTCGCCATCAAGCTAACCTGATTTTATCAGGCTCAACAGCTACTAAGTAAATGAATAAGCAATGAACGCCCCGGTGTGAGTAGTCATACCGAGGCGTTTTTCATTCACATCAACGATTTAATGTGAAACTTGTTTCCAAAGTTCTTCGTCAAAATGACCTAAACCGTTCGCTTGCAGCGTTTTAAAGTATGCTAATAATTCAATTGACCCACTCTTACTGATAGACGCAATCGCATTCAAACCAGTTCCAGTTGGCACCACGTTACTCATATGGGTGATTTCGTTACCGTTCACAATTTCGACCTGTGCACATGTAATTGTCCAGTTCTCCAAAACGTTCGGGGCAAATATCAGAAATAAATTGTAATCGTCGGATAAATACCCAGGTAGCGCCCATGCCACATCATCCAAAGGTTCTGGATACAAGTTACCTTGCATGGCAAAGTCTTCAATATTCGCTTGGGTCGGTGCCACATCCAGCACAAATAGTGTGTTTTCAAATTCCGGTAAACCCATTTTGGCTTCTGGCCCTGTTAAGGGTTCTTGGTTCATCATCTTCGTCACATCCTAAGCAAAGTTTTGACGGTAAAAGTTGTATTTGGTTTTGATTTCGTTTAGTGGCTGATCCATGACGTGTTCGAAACCGTCAGCGTCAAGTTTAAATCGATCAGCAATTTTGGCGGTCAATCGAATGCGTAAGCCTGGTTGTTTGGCAATCAGTGGCCGCAAGTCCGTCGACATGATTTCAAAGGCTGGCACAAAGTCCGGTACCAACAGCTTGCTGAAATCTTGATAAGTGTCAGCTAACACTTCTGCGTAAGCGTGGTCAGCGTACTTGAGTTCAATTTCCTCTAATTTATTGAAATAGGTCTCGTCTTGAAGGCCCTTTTCGTTTTTGATAATGTGTTGCTCGTCGTATTCGTGCATCAAGTAAGCATCCCAATCACGGTATGCGTACGTGGTCATCTTAACTACTAAGTGACGCCCTTCTTCTGTGACATTTTCAGGCACCATCTCACCCTTCGAATTAATCAAATACGGCTTAACAAGCTGCTTAGTCACCTCATAATAAAAGGTGCCAGGGATAAGTTCTTGGTCTTGATCCGCGTTGTAGAGTTCACCTTCACCCGTCAGCTCAGGTAGCCCAATCAGACTTAATCGAGTCTGATTGACCGCATATATCATATCTTCCAATTCTTCATCGATATCATCCGTTCGACTAATAATCTGCAGAATGTGGGTAAATAACCGCACCAGTTCATTGCGTTCACCCTTCTGGTTGGGATAAACGCCTAACTGGCGCGCATACTTACGAGTCTCACGTTCTAACTGTTCTTCCAGTGAAGTTGTCAGCCGTTCTACTTTCACCGGCAACACGGGCTGATCAAAGGCTTCTTGCGCCACCGTTCGCACGGCGTCACGCAACCGCGGCCGCATTTCAATAAAGTCTGGAAATTCAAACACGTTTTGAAAATCATAGTGACCACTTGCGTCCAGTCGCGAAGCGTTCAAGTCAAAGTTAAACTGTCCCAAAATGTGTCCCCCGTTTCATGGTTTTCTTTTAGTTTACCGGGGTGTGGGCGGGAATGCTATTAGGGAAAGGGCGCATAATGAAATGTCGTGATCTGCATAATATTTTGCGTGAAGAGAAAGCAGATTCGGAAGTATGATTGATAACTGACTGATACATCCGAGTGTAAATAGCTCATAAACTTGATAGATTTTTTCAGATATTTGCAAATTTTTCGCCAATGTTACGTATTTATGCTTGTTACAATATATCAATTTATCAGAAATAAGAAATCAACCAATACGCAAATAGAGGCGACACCCAGGTTTCCACTTGGGTGTCGCCTCTACTTGTTATAAATAATTATTTAGGCAGGATAAGAAACCTACAAAGTTAAACATTATCCCTTCAAACTAAACGCATCCTTCACATAAACATAACCAGCGTGCACACCCGTATTCAAGGCTTTTTGACCGTCCGAACTCTTCGGATCAACCTTTGAATAACCATCGTTGTAACGTTCGGTCAGCACCTTGTTGATATCAGCTTTCAGTGACTTCTTAGTATAAGCATTAAACATCCGCGTGAACGGATTCTTAGTTGTTCTGGTAATCGCGTAGGTCGTCCCATGATTGCTGACCAAGCGCCGAGAACCACTGTTATAGAGTTTAACCCGGTACTTCGAGTTGCTTAACTTATATAACCCGAACTTATATTTCGTACTTGTCAGCTTTCCACCATTGTCCAACAGTCGAAACGTGGTCGTAAACGTGCGGCGATTAGCACTGATCTGGTGGTATGAAATGCTGCCGGTATACACGATACCCGCTTTAAAATCAGACATCACGAGATAATGGTAAGTTTTATGACCGGACTTCTTGTTTTGCCAGTGAAAGGCATAACGGCCCTTATTGGTGTAATAATAGCCAGATGGATTCTGAAGATCCTTTTTAGCAAACTTCGCTGATGCCTGGGCAACTGTTGGCTGTTGCGTGGCAAGATAGCCACCCCCTAGGCCAAGTGCAAGTGCAACAACGGTCGTTACAGTTGTTTTATTCATGATGAAATCCCCCTCGGATTGAAATCGCCTACATTACTTACGGTTGACTTTATCATAGTTAATTGCCCTGCACAATATAAAATATTTATAGGAAGATTAATTTATTGTATACACTTCTGGCATTTTAGGGAGAATTAGTAGCTCAAAGATATCACTAATAAACGCTGTTACATCAATTACTTGTATTATACATATTAATGTTGATCCAATACAATCGATCTAATTCCTACCGATTTGAAGGTTTCAGTATATTTAACAGTCGGTCAACTATCAATTTCCAGCTTTAAGCCCACTTTAAGTTAACCGGCTTAACCTAAGCTCATGACTTTTTCAAGGAGATGAGCACGTGGCTCAAACGACGCCAAAACATAAAGTGCACCTCTATGAAGTAGACTTCATGCGACTCTTCTTCATTTTTGGTGTCTTAATCAATCACAGTGTCAATGTATTTACGGATCATATGAGTTCTACTTCAGGTTTACCCTACTACTTAGTGGACAGCATCCGCATGATTCCGCACTACACGCGAATGGGCTTTTTGTTCATGAGTGGTTTAGTGCTGATGTTGAACTACTACAACAAGGAACCCCACTGGGGCGCATTTTTGAAGAAACGTTTCAAAGGCAGCATTCCACCCTACTTAATCTGGAACTTTCTGATGATGGTTGTCATCATGTGGGCAAACAACGATACTTTTCAGTTCTCGAAGTTCAGTCTATCGTACTTAAACTATGTCGTCCACGGCAGTCACTTCTACCTATACTTTATGATTATCATCATGCAACTCTACTTACTATTTCCTGGACTCGTTTGGCTCTTCAAGCGTTTGGAAGGCCATCACGGCACGCTTCTCACCGTAAGTTTCGTGATTCAGTTAGCCATGATGTTTGTGATCAAATACAAACTGGAACAAATGGACCTGACAAGTTGGCCGTACTGGTTCAAAACCTTTGGCATTAACGTGTTTGTTTACCAATTCTACTTCATTGCGGGTGGCTATACTGCCATTCACTATAATGAAGTCTATGATTGGATCAATGCGCACATTAAACCGCTGGCGATTACCGCCGTTGTGATGGGACTTGGTACCACCGTCTATTTCCGATTCTGGGACGAAGCTGTTTTACACCTCGGCCAAAGCTCATCTGATGATACGCAACAACCTTACCTGTTTATCTATGACGTCATCATGATTATGGTCGTTTTCTGGATTGGCAAACAATACGCAGCTTGGCGGCAAAATGGCATGCCTAGTTGGTTGGACGGCATCATCCAACGCAGTGCTAAGGTCAACTTCGGTATTTACCTGAACCAAATCATTGGTTTAATCACCCTACGACTTATCTTGGATCACTTACAACTTGGTGACTGGGCGCTAGTCGTTGCCATCCCACTTGGTAGCCTGTTTGTACTCTCCTACTCGTTCTTGATTGCTTGGTTCTGCTATAAAGTTTATCCATTTGGCTTCTTGATTGGGCGACCACAGAAGCGTCCGCTAAAGGCACGACATGCGAAAGGAATCGGTCACGCAGCCTCACTCAGAGTTCGTGAATAGAAAATAACCAGCTAGATTTGTATGATTTCGTCTTTCAAAACAGGCGCAATCATTGGATCAACTCACAAAAATACGAAGTCAGAACCTGAGTCACTGTATCAGTGAAGGGTCTCGACTTCGTATTTTTAATTTGCTCAAAAAATTTCACTTTCTTCACGGTTCGACGATGTCATAGAGTTAAATAAACACACCACACCACATCACTGCCAATTGTTTAATCAAATCACAACTATTCTTCTGATTTCAAATGCCGAAGCGCATGCGCCCGCTCTAGCAGTGCAAAGATACTGTGAACCAAAACGGTGCCAAAGAAAATCACGGAAATCAGCCGTACCGTAAATAAGGCCACGATCATTCCCAGCGAATAGTGAATGTAGCCCAGCTTGAAGACCTCATACGTAAAGGCGACGATGGTGGTTGTCACGGATGATGTCAGTAAACTCAACCAATTCCACTGTTTGTAGCGCCAAACGGCAAACCCAATCTCACTGCCGACCCCCTGCACGATACCAGACAAGAGGGCTGCAATGCCAAAGGTACCGCCAAAAATCACTTCAGCCGCCGCACCCAGTACTTCACCGACGATGGCCGCACCAGGAATTCGGGTAAGATAGATGGCCAGTGGTCCGGCCATGATCCACAGACCAAACAAAATTTCATTTGCAAATGGCCCGACCGCCACAAATAATACATTGTACAAGTAATCTGTACCGACAAAAATCGCCCCAAAAATTAAGGCAATCATAGTAATTAAGATAATATCTTGCAGGTGAAAATGTTTTTTCATAGTTGGATCCTCCCGTTATTTGGCCTGATTGCACCAATCAATTACAAATGCCGCCAACACTTTGGTATACGTCAATAATTGCGATAACTGCACCATCTCGTTGTCACTGTGGGCCTGTTCTAGTTCACCTGGTCCATATACGACTGCTGGAATATTGTAGGCCTCAAACCAACCGCCGTCCGTGACCGTGGTTGACATTGAAATGTCTGGTTTGTGACCTAACTGCTGCTCGTGTGCCTGACTAAGTAATTGAACCGCTGGCGACTGAACGTCGATTTGCAGCGCAGGGAATACCTCACCCTTATCGACCAGCATTGAATCGCCACCCCACTGAAAGGTTGGTAACTGATCTTTCAACCATGGATCCGCCTTGGCTGCTGCCAAGACTTGCGCTTCAATTTCTTTGGTAACCTGAGCCACTGTTTCATTTGGATAAAAATGAACCGTGATCCAGAGGCGACATTCGTTGGCAACAAAAGCGGGGTGAATGCCCCCCTCAATGTACGCAGGGTTAATGGTATCGGTGCCCGCTGGAAAACCGGGATACTGTTTTGTCACCGCCCAATAGTGTTCCAATTTTTGGAGGGCCTCAATGATCACCGGCATTTTTTCAACCATACTTGCGGCCTTTAATCCACCACCAGCCCGCAACATGTTCACCCGGTTGCCGTCATGATAGGTATGCGGACTACGAAGTGTTATCCAGCCAGTGACCACACCACCTTGCCCCTGAAAGGTCAGATTACTGGTATCGCCCACGATTGCAAAATCAGCTGTCTCACCCTGCTTCAACAGTGTTTTAGTCCCGGCCTCACCCGCTTCTTCACCAACCACCGACTGAAAAATCAAATCTCCTGGCAGCGTTATCCCTTGTTGCTTTAATAAGTAGGCCAGGTAAATAAAGCAGGCCATCGCCCCTTTCATATCACTAACACCGCGACCAAACAGCTGATCAGCCTCTTGCGTTAATGTAAACGGGTCGGTTTCCCACTTATCCGCATCCGTCAGTGCCGCCACGTCCACATGGCCGTTTAAAATCAAACTCTGATAGTGCATATGATTACTGCCCCTTAGGACGGCCGATAATAAGCGGTCTTGTTCATAAAACGGCTGCTGATTGACCGTGGCGCCAGCTTCGGTGAGTTGATTGGCCACGTACTGTTGAACACCAATCGTGTTACGTGCGGGTGGTGAAACTGTTTCAAAGGCCACCAATCGTGACAAAATTGTCACCAAGTGGTCTTGTTGAGCCGTTACCGCTGCCAACAATGACGCTTTTGAACTATCCATATTACAAAGTCCCTTCGTGGTACAAACTCAGCCACGAACCTAAGTTAGACAAAAAAAGACCCTCGAAGCAAGCTTCGAGAGTCTGATTCACACGATCAATAGCTTTCCTACGTGAGTGTTAACTCTCAGGTTCAAAGGGTCTGGCGACTGCCATCTCAGCTCGAATGAGCACCCCTAGCTTGTGGCCTAATCATGCCATAATTAATTGAGAAATGCAATCATTCTTCTTCCAATCACCAAATTTGAAAAATACTTCAAATTATTATAACGAATTTTACGACACACCATACTGCTTCAAATACTGGCTCAACGGTGCCAAGTTATCTGCGTAGTATCGTTTCTTGAAGGCCGCGATAGTTTCGGCGTCAAATTGGTCGGGATCCAGTGCTAGCTTTTCAACTGGAATCGGTCGCTCATTAGACATTCTGACATCGATCAACACTGGTTTGCCAGCCTGAGTTAATTCCAGTGCCCGGTCAAACGCCGGTTTCATCTCTTCTACCGTTGTAACGGTAATACCGGTCATCCCCTGCGCCTCAGCAACTTTGGCAAAATCGGTCTTCGGCAGGCTAATTCCAAACCACTCCTGACCATCATCTTCCTGCTCGTCTTCAATGAAACCGAGGGCTAAGTTCGTAAAGACCACGTTAATGACTGGCAATTTATAGGTGACTTGCGTACTGAGATCCTGCATCACCATAGCTGCCGCCCCATCACCAGTGAGGTTAAAGACCTGTCGTCCCGGGAAACTTAATTGCCCAGCAATCGAACCTGGTAACCCAACACCCATGGTGGCAAATAACCCTGATGTGATCCATGGCTGCTTACCGTTCACTTTTAACAGTCGAACGGCATTTTGCGTCACATCACCCACATCAATTGAGAAAATCGCATCTTCAGCCGCAATCCGATTGATTTCCTTAAAAGCTGGTTCAAATCGTAACTGGCCCTCGGTTCGATTCATCATATCGTCATTATACTGGTGCCAATTGGCAACGTTGGCTACATTGGCTTGATACCATGGCGATGGGGCCGCCGTGTCACCCAACACGATTAATTTCTGTAGAGTTGCCTTGGCATCACCCAAAATGGCAACATCAGTACGGTGCCGCTTTCCTAGCATCGCCGGGTTCGTATCGATTTGGGCGAATTTCACGTCTGGTTTAAACATGATTTCGGCAAACGGATAGTTTGATCCAACAAACAGCATAAAATCTGTTTCCTTCAACGCTTCGTTTGCTGGTTTCGAAGCTACCCGCGCTGCTGACCCCAGCAGCGACTCGAAGTCATATGGAATCACCTCTTTACCTAGCGCCGTCGTCACCACTGGCACTTGGAACTGTTTGGCAAACTGCATAACTTCTTCTGCCGCGCCAACCGTACCTTGACCAACATAAATCAGCGGTTTCTTGGCGTTTTTTAAAAGTGCCAAAATCTGCTGTACTTGTTCATCCGACCCAGCAGCCAAAGTTGGCCGTGCAAAGTTAGCCGCGGCACTATAGTAACCATCCGCTGGGATCGGTTTATTGGCCAAATCATTCGGAATGGTTACAAAAGCTGGACCGTGTTCGGCAAATGCCCGCCGAATAGCTTCGTCAATCACGTGTTGCAGACTTTCAGCAGTTGTCACTGTCCGAGCATAAACTCCCGGATTATCAAACCACGGATCTTCATCGAACTCTTGAAAGAAGTCTTGATTCATCATTGCCTGAGGGTTTTGGCCAACGATAAATAACACGGGTACTTTATCGGCCATCGCATCATAGGCCCCTTGAAATAAATGGGTTGCGCCAGGTCCAGCTGAGCCAAAAGCCACGCCAATATGCCCCGTTAACTTTGTATCAGCGACAGCAGCCAATGCGCCAACTTCTTCGTGGCGGACATGAATGTACTGAATGTTTTCTTGTTCTTTGTGTAACGCATACATTAAATTATTGATGGTTCCACCCGGAATGCCATAAATATGATTAACGTGCCAACTTTCCAACGTCTTCAGTACTGCGACACCTGAGTTAATTGTTTCAGCCATTACTATCTCCTCCAAGTTTTAATTCACTGCTGCAACAACGACGCTTATTGATTAAAGCGTCATTATCATAGTCAGTTCGGGTTGAAATAGCAATTAACTTGACTCAGTGAAGTTACACCTCATTTTCAACTTATGAGGTTATCGATTACATATCCTTTTCTCGGCCACTGCCACTACGCCTAGCGGCCTTTTTCGGTTGCTGTGGGACCGTCTTCAGCCACGCATGAAACGCGTGGCTTCCGCCTCGTTTCTGAGCCCCAACCCCATGGGTCTCAGAAACGTCCAGTCCTTCTAACCGCTCTGCGCTAAGAAGGACTTGTCACTGCAACCGAAAAAAACCGCTAATCTCCGTTCTCGTTACCGTGAAAATGATCGCATGTTACTCAATTAGTGTCGAAACTTCTTTTTTACTTTGATACAGTGCCTATTGAAAAATAGGTGCAATTTTTATTGTTTAGTTTATTTAAAAATGCTTTGTATAAGCTAACTAAGAACCCAGTCTATATCCAAAATGACTTGCATCTATTATTTAATAGGCACTGTGTTAGTTTTCAGTCCTAACCTTATTAGTGTTCGGTTTCTTAACGATTACCCAAAATTTAATTCATGCTTCCTGTCCTTTGCTGTGTGATCATGCACCGTGGTACATACTGCAATGCTTCTAATCAACTAACTCCTGTGGCAATGAGATTTTTTTGTTTGTTGACACGGACCTAACCTCCGATCCTGAGATAGAACCTAACAATATCGGATAATAAAAGCAAATTAGACAGGACAAGAAATTTAAATTTCACAGATTAGTAACGAATTTAGCAAAAAAGCAACCCTCACAAAAAATCATGAAGGTTGTTCGTTTAACATGGAAACTGTCACTCAACTTAAGGTTTAAAGGCATTTATTTTATTGCAATTTGGGAAAAAGATTTAGGGACTAGGAAAATCAAGCGGATCATTATGTGGTCCGACTTTCCAAATGATGCCATCGTGTGTTCCTTTGAACTCTAATACATAATTTCCGTTGTCACTAAACGGTTTATTTAGTTTATACACTATGGTATTCTGACTTTTATATTTTATGGAAAATCGATAACTTAGCGCATGTGGAAAGCCGTTCCAATCATATACCAGGACATACGCATATGCGCTGCCAAGTGGTGTACATACAAAGAAATAAAAAATAAAAACAAGTAGAATACAAATCGAAATTAAAATGTATTTTAGCTTCTTTAACATTAAATTTACCCCCGAATTGTCAAATCAAGTGCGACACATACCCGAATAACCTGACCATGGAGAGCTGCTGTTAACGTAGCTTTAACTGAAACGGTGAAAAAAGCTCAAAAGCTTCACCAGCGCTCAGGTAGTTCAAGGATTTTCATAAACGATGATTAAGAGGATCTTGAATTTGAGCGATGTAGTGTTCATCGTAAGCACGCAGTGATTTACCTTTGGGTATAAACTCTCGAATCAAACTGTTTTGATTCTCGTTACTGCCACGTTCCCAAGGTGTGTAAGAATGGGCGAAGTAGATCTGTGTCCCATCAACTTGGTTCATTAAGGAGAATTCACAACCGTTGTCAAAAGTAATCGAGTGAAACTTCTCAGTACTGTATTCATTGAGAATCGCTTGAAGAATGTCACGACAAGTTTCAGCGTGATAGTCTGGAATCTTAACGATGATTTCAAAGCGACTCAAACGTTCAGTCAAAGTCATACAGCGGGTTCACTAGTGATTAGCTTACCTTTGACTAGGTCGCCTTCCCAGTCACCAAGTGTTAGGCGGTTATCGATGGAATCCGGGCGTTCATCAATGGAAGTTCCCAAGTTTGTCTTGTTCATACGTGCATGGCCTTTGCGAGTGCTTTTAACACGCCGTCGGAGCTTGGCTGGCAAGTCAGTGTTATCTAATTAAGCAGACCCATGTCGATGTACCGATAAACGGTTGGTGTTGAGGGGCATGGCTCGAAACCGGTGAACGAAACTATCGACACTATCAACGCGAACGTGCGTTTTGAGCGCTTTACAGAGCATTGAAAAGAACAACCAGCACCGCTGAAAAGCCCTTTAGAATGAGAGTTAGCACGGTGTTTGAGATAGTTAGCTTGACCAGCAACGGCGTAGTATTGGTAGTAAGACAAATAATCTGAATTAAGCTGACGAACGGTGCCACACCAGAGTTCGCGACTGATGGTACTAGGGCTTCGATGAAGTCGTTTACCAATCTCACGAATAGAATAATGATCTTCATGAAACGCTTGAATAGCACCTCCTTCGGCTTCTGAAAGTTGTTGGTAGGTACAAGTGGTGTGGTATTTACTTGGATCATGAAGAGACTTCTTTCTTTATTCGTCGATGTTTAAAGTGTAGATCTCTATGGCCTATTTGTGTACCTTAAAATATTTTACTAGTTTAAATCCGGGTAAGTTTATTTGCTCAAAATTTTACTGCGAGTGGCTAACTTGATTTTAAAACGCGGTATTCTAATAATGATAATTACCTATACCAATAATAAGAAAGGCGCTCCAAGACTTGAAATCCTTGAAACGTCTACTAATGTACTAAAGCGAATTTGTTAAGTGAATATTGGTATAGTCCAATAGGAACGGCTATCAATAGAATTAAGGCATGTATTCAGCCAATGGTTTAGCAATGATTTTTCCTTTAAAAGTATACGCTTCGTAATCTGTGATATTTGATGCTAAATCGTAGTCCATATAATTGTACTTTCCAATAGAATAAATTTTGGCGCCCTTTTTTGGTAACGACAGTGATTCGTTTGCGCTTTTAAAAGTCGGCTCACAAAAAACTGAGCCAACTACTTGACCGTGCATTAGCAAATTAAATCTAATTGCATTTTTATAGGAAAATGGTAGCCAACGTAGACTGATCCCTAATAAACAAATTAATACAATTATTAGTACTATTTTTAATTTCTTCATTTTCTCACCTATGACTAATCAAATATGCATTTTTATTATTCGATATTTTCGAATTTTAATTGCGGAATGATAAAGTTTACTCGCCGAATTTGCATGACGTAAGGCCTTGTGTAGATAGTTTGTTCCATGAGAAGTATAGTAAACATCATGCTTTGTAACGCTATAAACTGTTGCCGTATGAACCAGTGCCAGTCTCTGGGCCAAAAATTAGTATCGGAGCATTTGACGGTAATAGTCTTTGTAGCTATTTTACTATACCTTTAACGTATTATGTTATTAATTTAATTTGTTTGTTCTGTTAATTAAATTTTTTGTTTAGTTTCGGGTATATTTTAAGAATCGTTTCCATTTATGATTTTCAAAGCAATAAAAAAACAGGCTCATCATCAAGCCTGCTTCAACAAATCATTTACAATTTAATATCTTGGCCGACGCCGATAAACAATAAACCGACGGAAAATATACTGCCAAGGTAAGGTCAGTGCGTGGATCAATCGGGTATAAGGGAAGAACCCGAAGATGGCGAATCCACAAATCACGTGGATTTTATAGATCCAAGGCACGGTAGCCATCAATTGCCACTGTGGGTGGAGGTAGAACAATGACCGGGCCCAAACTGATAACGTTGAGCGGTAATCAAATTCCACAAACCCACTAGAAATAGTTGAGGCTAACCCCAAAATAATCGTGATCAACAACGCCACGTTAACCACCAAGTCACTCCACGAACTGGTCAAGAACACCCGTGGATTACTAAAACGCCGGTAAGTTAGGATGATTATACCAGCCAGCGCCAGCAACCCGGCACCAGTCCCCATCATTAATGACCCAAAAATATGATAGGTTTCGTCAGAAATACCGAAGAACGCCGTCCAGGTTTTAGGAATTAAAATCCCCAAAATGTGACCGAAGAAGGCCAGAATAATCCCGACGTGAAAGACTAGGCTTCCCACCATCAACTTACGTTTCTCAAGCATTTCACTAGAAACGGCGGTGATACCGCCACGGAACCAACCGAAACGGATGATGGTGCCGAAGACGAAGGATAACAACATGGCGTACGGGTAAATCACCCAAAGTAAAATCGAACCAAAGTCACTCATTTGGCTTCCACCTCCACTTCGACACAGCTCTTGAGTTCTTCTCTGATGATTTGAATTAATCTGAAGTATGGATCGTCAATATCAGCCGCTGCGTTTTTCAGCAACTCATAGGTTCCATCCTCGATGACCTGAAAAGCCAACTTAAGGTCTTGCCGCCGTGGATCATTGTCAAAGCTACCGAAAGCTAAAAATTCGAGTAACATTGGCAAAAAGTCAGCGAGTTCGTTGCCGTCGATAGTCACGCCAAACATCTCGTACAGCATCTTAAGCTTGGCCAAAATAGTACCCCGTTCCCGGGAATCAGTCATCTTGTAGTAACTCATATACAGTGTGTAGCGCTTGTTCATTTCAAACAAGTTAGAATAATGTGCTTGTTGCTTCAGCAAGTCATCTTGACGGAGTTCATCAATGACTGCCATCAGCTGTGGTTTTTGCGCGGTTTCCGGATAATGTTTAACAAAGTCATCGTAAGATTCGTCGTTAAACGTCTCTTCGTCTGGATAGTCAACAAACCGGGAAAGATCCACGAAGGCCTCGGAAAGCGCGTGTAATTGATCAAAATTAATCACGCCAAATCCCCCCATAGAAACTTTCTGCGTAAATCTGGTTGGTCGATTCACCAGCTTCGGCCTTCTTGAACATTGAGCCGTGTTGTGGTGCTAATGAACAGCCTTCACATTCATCGTAGCCTAAACCACCCTGTTCACTTTGGACGTCTTCGAAATGTTCCTTGTGACTTCTTGGAATAACGAAACGATCCTCGTACTTGGCGATAGCAAGTAAGCGATACAGACTCGTAGCGGTGCCTTCAGTCAAATCAACGCGGTCTAACTTGCTGGTATCAAAGTCCTTGCCACTAGTTTGTGCGCGCATATACAACCGCATCATAGCTAACTTGTAAAGTGCGTACTTGATTGCGTCCACGTTACCACCAGTCAGTAAGCTGGCCAGGTAGTCAACGGGCACCCGCATTTCATCGATACCTGGGAAAATCATCTCAGGATCCTTAATTGAATCGCGGCCTTCAAAGTAGCTCATGATTGGGCTCAAAGGAGGAATGTACCAAACCATTGGCATCGTCCGGTATTCTGGATGCAATGGGAAGGCAATTTTTTCTTCAACTGCCATGCGGTAGATTGGTGACTTTTGAGCCGCTTCAATCATTTCTTCCGTGATACCATCTGCTAAGGCTTGTTCAACGATTTCTGGGTCGTTAGGATCCAAGAATAAGTCCAATTGGGCTTCGTAGAGCTTGCTTTCGTCTTCGGTTTCAGCAGCAGCTTCAACGCGGTCAGCATCGTATAACATGGCACCAATGTAGCGAATTCGGCCAACACAGGTTTCGGAGCAGACGGTTGGTTCGCCTTCTTCGATTCGTGGATAGCAGAACGTACATTTTTCAGCCTTGTTGGTCTTCCAGTTAAAGTAGACCTTCTTGTAAGGGCAGCCAGTCATACAAAAGCGCCAGCCACGACAACGTTCTTGGTCAACCAAGACGATACCGTCCTCGTCACGCTTATACATGGCGCCTGAAGGGCAAGAAGCAACACAAGGTGCGTTCAAACAGTGCTCACATAGTCGTGGTAAATACATCATGAAAGCTGACTCAAAGTTCGCCTTAATGTCAGTTTCAATCTTGTCCATGTTCGGATCTTGCTTGAAATATTCCGGTGAGCCTGCCAAATCATCGTCCCAGTTAGGACCCGTTTTTAGGTCCATGTTCAAGCCAGTGATTTGTGATTTCGCACGGGCCACTGGTTGGTGCTTACGTTCAGCACCGAACAGTGTTTGATAATCATAGGTCCATGGTTCGTAATAATCATCAAGTTCAGGCATGTCGGGGTTCCAAAAAATCTTACCCAGGGCCACCTTGTTGATCTTGTTACCAGCCTTGAGTTGTAGTTTACCTTTGCTGTTCAATTCCCAGCCACCCTTGTAGTGACTTTCATCTTCCCAGCGTTTAGGGAACCCAACCCCTGGCTTAGTTTCAACGTTATTAAACCACATATATTCAGCACCCGGACGGTTGGTCCAGGTATTTTTACACGTTACGGAACAGGTGTGACACCCAATACACTTATCCAGGTTGAGCACCATTCCGATTTGGGCTTTAATCTTCATTCCAGTTCACCTTCTTTAACTTGCGAACATTGACGTACAAGTCACGTTGGTTCCCGATTGGGCCGTAGTAGTTAAATGCGTAGCTCAATTGTGCATACCCACCGACCATTTGGGTTGGCTTAACGTGAATCTGCGTTGGTGCGTTGTGCGACCCACCACGGTTCCCTGTAATGGTCGACAGTGGTTCTTGAATCTGCATGTCTTGAGCATGGTACATGTACATTGAACCCGCTGGCATCCGGTGTGAAACCACCGCACGACAGGTCACAACCCCATTACGGTTATAAATTTCCAACCAGTCGTTATCTTTAATGCCAATCTTATCGGCATCAACAGGACTGAGCCAGACGTTTGGACCGCCACGGAACAATGTGAGCATTTCCAAGTTATCGTAGTACATGGTGTGGATGTTCCACTTACCATGAGGCGTCATGTAACGCAACGTCAATTCTTGACCATCTTCAGCGGGGGCCACTTCTGTATCCGTTGGGGCCATAACTTGTGGTGGCAACGTTGGCTTATAACTGGCTAAGGATTCACCATACTCTTGGAAAATTTCGTGATCCAAGAAGAACTGTTGACGACCAGTTAAGGTTCTAAATGGCACTAAGCGCTCGATGTTCACCGTAAATGGTGAATAACGATCACCATCATGCTTCGATGAGGTAAAGATTGGCGTTGGAATAGCTTCTGCCGGTTGAGCAGTAATGTTCTTGAACGTCATCTGGTCTTCTGCACGGCCAGCCGGAATATCACTGAGCTTTTGACCGGTAATTTCTTCAGCATTATGCCAAGCTTTGACAGCCACGTGACCGTTTGAAGTACTTGATAGATGCAAAATTGCTTCACAAACGTTCTTATCTTCATCCAATTTAGGGCAGCCTTCATTAGCACCACGGTCGAACGTCCCCAGCATGTCTTTGAGTTCATCATACTCCGGCGAAACATCATAGGCGTAACCTTCACCGCCGACCTTGCCTCGAGCGTTTGGCCCTAAAGCAACGTATTTGTCGTAAACAGCAGTGTAATCACGTTTGATCAAGGCTAATGATGGCATAGTCTTACCAGGAATTGGTTCGATTTCACCCTTCTTCCAGTCTTTGATGACACCCATTGGCTGCGTGATTTCACCCTTGGAATCGTGGCCTAGTGGTTGGGTCTTCAAATCGTACTGTGGTTCAGCGTAGTACTTCTTGGCCATGCCTGAGAAAGTCTTCGCTAAAGTCTTGAACTGTTGCCAGTCACTCTTTGATTCCCACATTGGACTGATTGCTGCATTAAATGGGTGAATGAATGGGTGCATATCAGTAGAAGACAAATCTTCTTTTTCGTACCAGGTTGCGGCGGGCAAAATCACGTCAGAGTACATTGGCGTTGCAACCATCCGGAAGTCCATGTCAATAACCAGATCCAGCTTACCGGTAATCGTATCATCGTTCCAAACCATTTCTTCAGGTTTGTTGCGTTCGTTAGTTTTAGCCAATAAACCGTTTTCAGTTCCGAGCAAATGCTTCATGAAGTACTCTTGACCCTTACCAGAACTGGTAAACAGGTTTGAACGCCAGATGAACAGACTCTTCGGTGAGTTTTGCTTAGCGTCAGGGTTTTCAGCGGCAAAGTGTAAACTACCAGCCTTCAACTCTTCAACCACTTTTTGACTAATTTCAGCAATATCGGTGGTACCATATTGCTCACTAAACGACAAGTTGCTACGGTCGAATTGTGGGTATGAGGGTAACCAACCGAGCCGAATGGCTAATTCGTTGTAATCGGCAGTGTGGTCGTAACTGTGAGACGATTTGGCAACTAGTGATTTGAGTGCCTTGTTATCTAGCTCGTCATACTTCCATTGGTCAGAAGCAAAGTAGAAGAATGAAGTCCCGTTTTGTTGACGTGCACCACCCTTTTGCCAGTCATTGGCAAAGGCAATGGTCGCCCAACCTTCTTGAGGACGTAGCTTTTCTTGACCAACGTAGTGAGCCCAGCCACCACCTTGCACGCCTTCACAGCCACAAAGAATCAAGTTATTAATAATGGCACGATACGTCATATCTGAATTGAACCAGTGGTTGATCCCGGCACCCATGATGACCATGGTCTTACCACCAGTATCTAGCGCGTTTTGAGCAAATTCGCGGGCAATTTGAACCACGAGACTTTGTTTAACGCCGGTGACCTTTTCTTGCCAGGCCGGTGTGTAGAAGCTGTCGGCATCGTCATAGCCCTTAGCCGCTAAGTCATCGTTGGCATCGCGTTTGATACCGTATTGGCTCATCATGAGGTCAAATACAGTGGTTACGAAGTGTTCGCTACCATCAGCAAACGTTAGCTTTTTAGCATTAATATGGCGCTTTAAGACGCCGTTACCAGCGTTATCAAAGGTCGGAAAATCAACCGTCACTTGTTGGTCTGCTTTAATGGATAGTTCTGGATCAATTGCATTACCATCTGCATCCTTCAAGGTTAAGTTCCATTGTTTACCAGCCTCCCAACGTTGGCCCATGGTCCCATTTGGTACCACGATTTTTTGTTGGTTAGCATCAAAGACAACTGGCTTCCACTCAGCATTTTCGATGGCTTCATTGGTTAAATCTGAAATCCGAACAAATCTGTCTGACGTGTAATCTTCATCATTAGCAGCACTTGGCTGTAACGTGATCAAGAATGGTAAATCGGTGTATTGCTTGACGTAGTTTCGGAATTCCGGCACGTCTTTTTCTTGGTAATACTCATTTAAGATCACATGTGTCATACCTTGAGCCAAAGCAGCGTCAGTCCCTGGGTTTGGTGCTAACCAGTTATCAGCAAACTTAACGTTTTCAGCGTAATCAGGACTGACGGCCACGATTTTAGCACCGTGGTAACGTGATTCAGTCATAAAGTGAGCATCTGGGGTCCGAGTTAACGGCACGTTTGACCCCCACATCATGATGTACTGGCTGTTATACCAGTCGGCTGATTCAGGCACATCCGTTTGTTCGCCCCAGATTTGAGGAGATGCAGGTGGTAAATCAGCATACCAGTCATAGAAGCTCAGCATTTCACCACCAAGTAACGAAATGAACCGGGCGCCGGAAGCATAACTCATCATGGACATGGCTGGAATTGGCGTGAAGCCGGCAATCCGATCTGGTCCATAGGCCTTAATGGTGTACAACAACTGCGCTGAAATGAGTTCCAACGCCTCTGGTCGGTGAACCCGAACCATGCCACCATGGCCACGCGCAGCTTTGTAAGTTGCGTTTTTTTCTGGATCCTCAACAATACTGCCCCAAGCATCAATTGGGTTGTCATATTGCTTTTTAGCATCCGTCCAAAGTTGCCATAGCTTGCCACGAATATAAGGATATTTAATCCGAACTGGGCTGTATTCGTACCACGAAAAACTAGCCCCTCTAGGACACCCACGTGGTTCGTAACCAGGCATGTTGGCGCCACACTCAGGATAATCCGTTGCTTGATGTTCCCAAGTGATCACCCCTTGTTTGACATAAACATTCCAGCTACAAGACCCCGTACAGTTAACACCGTGAGTTGTCCGAACAACTTTATCATGTGCCCAGCGTTGACGGTAGAGCTTCTCCCAGCGACGATTGTGTTCTTCTAGCTGAGTGAAGGTCCCATTGAATTTTTCAACGCGGTTAAAAAAGCGGGATTTTTTCACTTTTCTGCGACCTCCTCTGTGTTCGAAATCAATGGTGCATTACTTTCCGAGAACTGGTAAATCTAAAAGTAAGCCATTTCCCTAATATCAAGATTAGCATGTGACTTGGTATACTTCGACTAGGGAAAGTCCTATATTTCAGAGTGCAGAACCAAGCGGTTAGAGACTGAAATATAGTGAGCTTTGCCCGTGGTTCCGCGAACTTTGTGGGACTGCGGGCAAAGCTCACTATATGCAAGTCTCTGCTTGGTGGCGCACGTTTAGTCAAGCCACCAGCGAAACACTTCACAAAGAATCCGGTGACTAACAACCATCCGACACTTCCCCCAAAAATTTAAAAACACAATACTATTGAAATAAACCCAGAAAGGAGCCCCAACATGAACCGTTACGATCGACAAGAACGCGTCAAAGTCATTGGAAAGCTTGGTCAGCAAAACATCAGCAACGCCACTGTCTTGATTGCTGGCGTTGGCGCGTTGGGCAGTTACACCGCCAGCCAACTGGTTCGCGCAGGTGTCCACCATTTGATATTAGTTGACCCCGACGTTGTTTCAACCACTAACTTGCAACGCCAAGCGCTCTTTACAGAAGCTGATGTGGCAAATGGACAGTTTAAGGTGGAAGCCGCCAAGCAACACTTGCTGGCAATCGATCACACCGTCACAATTGACATCTACCCTGAACCATTAAGTGGCGAGCACCTGTCTAACCTAGACTTTGACTTAGTCCTCGACTGTTTGGATAATTTTCGAACCCGTGATTTACTTAATAAAGCAGCCCTCAATAATCGGTTCGATTTCATTTTTGCCAGCTGTGCGGGTACCTTTGGCAGCGTCATGGCCGTTTCGCCAAACCAGCATGCTTGTTTAAACTGCCTTTACCCCAATCTCGAAGCGCTCAAGCAAACTGATTGTGACTTGATTGGCGTCAATACAGCACTCATTCCGATTATTTCCGGACTACAAGTATCATTGGCGCTTCACTACTTTGTTGATCGTTCAAGCGTCAATTTTAACCAACTGGTAACAATCGATAACTGGCAACTAACACAGCAATCCTTTAAAGTGACCAAAAATACTAATTGTCCTGTCTGCCAGCACCATGATTGGTCGTTAGATGCTGATGACACTACGGATCAGTTGACAACGCTTTGTGGCACCCAAACCTATAGCGTCCAGATGAGCAATACACCAACGCTCAATCAATTAGCCAACTGGTTAAATGACCGCAAGCTTGCCAACCGTCAGTTCAAAAGTTTCACCACGTTCAACTGGCAAGACTACACCGTCAGTTTATTTAAAAACGGCAAACTACTGTTATATGGAGTACCAACTTTAGATGAAGCGCAACCCATTTATGCCAGTCTGAAACAGGCTCTGGCATCAACCATTAATCAGGAGGCGATTTGAACATGACAACTGCCATGATTTTAACCGTTAGCGATACCCGTGATTTGAACGCTGATAAATCGGGACTGTACTTAGAAACGGCGCTCAAATCACAAGGTGTCAATGTCTTGGACCGCCAAGTAGTGATCGATGATGCAGTTGACATTCAAACCCAATTTCTACTGTTTGAACAACAATCACCAGACATGATTTTAACTAACGGTGGGACTGGCATTGCAATACGTGACGTCACCATCCCCGCCTTGACACCACTGATACCAACTCAAATTGATGGTTTTGGTGAAGCTTTTCGTGAACTATCCTTTAAAGAGGTTGGCACTCGTGCGTTAGCTTCCCGCGCCATTGCCGGTTTTAACACACGTCAACAGCTATGCTACTGTCTGCCGGGTTCCACCAACGCTTGCCAAACTGCGATGACGGCACTCATTTTACCGGAATACGAACACCTTCTCTTTGAACGACGTAAATAAATAATAGGAGACCAACAATGTTAACTAGACGATACCCAATTTCAATTGACGAAGCACAAGCAAAACTAAACGCATTAAGTGTGACCACTGATACAGAGACGATTTCAGTCGATGAGGCGAACCACCGTGTCTTGGCGCAAGCCGTAGTGGCCCCATATGCCTACCCACATTTTCGCCGCTCTGGTTACGATGGTTATGCCATTCGAGCCGAAGATGACCAGAATTATCCTAAAGTTTTCAAGGTGGTCGGCAATATTCCAGCCGGTGCAACCTTTGACGGTCCACTGGGTGAAAATGAAACAGCCCGCATTATGACGGGAGCATTTGTGCCTGAAAACGCTGGTAAGGTAATCATGCTGGAGCAAACTCGCGAAATAGAAGATGATCCCGATCACGTCAAAATGTTAGTAACCGAAAAACACTCGAATATCACTGAAGTGGGGACTGAATTTGCTGAAGGTGCCCAGTTAATTGCCAAGGATACTGAACTTAATCCGGGCGGGTTGGCAATTCTAGCGGCCTTTGGCATTCAAAATGTCACGGTCTACAAACGGCCAAGCGTTGCAATTATCACTACTGGTACCGAATTAATGCAGCCAGATGAACCACTCCAAGCTGGCAAAATCTACAATAGTAACGGCCCAATGATCAAGCAGTTGGTCACAGAAGCTGGTGGTGAAGTTACGAGTTACGAACAACTGATTGATGATACGGACTTGTTGAAGGCCGCACTGAAAAAAGCAATCGCTGAAAACGACATGGTCATCACTGACGGCGCCGTTTCAGTTGGCGACTTTGACTTTGTTGCCGACGCTGCTCGGAACGCTGATAACTTGTTATTCAACAAACTAAAAATGCGACCAGGTAGTGTGACGACAGCCTTTGTTCAGGACAACACCATTGTGATGGCCCTTTCCGGTAACCCGGGCGCTTGCTTTACTGGTTTTTATCTGTACGTCGAACCCCTCCTGCGTCGGTTCACAAACCAAGCCTCGCGAGTTCGCAAAACAACGGCTACTCTGGCTGCGGCGTATCACAAAACGAACGGTTATGACCGGGTCTTACGGAGCACAGTTGAGTTCGCCGCTACCGGCTTGAAGGTCTATCCTAATGGTTCTGACCAATCTGGGGCCCTCGGCAACCTGCAAACGACGACTTGTTTAGTTAAAATTCCTCACAGTACTGAACCAATTGCGTTGAACGCCGAGGTGACGACATGGTTACTCCCCTTCAAATAATTGGTTATAAAAAAAGTGGTAAAACGGCTGTTACTGAAGCGTTAATTAAAGCGCTCAGTCCAACTTACCGCGTCAATGCGATTAAGCACGACGCGCACCAAGCTGCCATGGACGTCCAAGGTACTGATTCCGACCGTTTTGCCAGAGCCGGTGCTCACAGTGTGGTCTTACAGTCTGACCAAGGCTTGTTTTATCACCAAACTGATGGTGCACCAACGAGTGCTGATGCCATCGCTGACTGGCTACCTGATCAATCGGATATTTTACTGATTGAAGGCTTTAAACCAGACCCTTACCCCAAAATTGTGATGTTACGCAGTCAAGATCAGGCGTCAGATTTTCAAAATTTTGCCAATGTAAAGGTCTTTGCTAGTCTGTCTGAGCACCCGGACGCGTCATTAAATGGTTTACCAGCCATTATCGACTGGGTCAAAAACTACATTCATCAAGGAGTTGATCACGTGTCAGATGAACTGACTCATTTTAACGACCAAAACCGTGCCAAAATGGTCGACGTAACGGATAAAGCGGTTACCCACCGTGTGGCACTGGCAACTGGTCAAATTACGATGCACCCAGACACCCTTAACCGGATTCACGAAGGTCAAATCAAAAAAGGTGATGTGTTAGCGGTAGCTCAAGTTGCTGGCATCATGGCCGCCAAACAAACCAGCAGTCTCATTCCAATGTGTCACCTCATTCCGCTAACTGGCGTCGACATTCACTTTACTGATAACGATACCGATACGATCACTGTGACGGCAAAAGTTAAAACGAAACACGTGACTGGCGTCGAAATTGAAGCGCTACTAGCAGTTCAAACAACGTTACTCACGATTTATGATATGTGTAAGGCCATTGATCGCGGCATGTTGATCAACCAAGTTCACTTGGTCGAAAAAGACGGCGGTAAAAGTGGTCACTTTGTTTACCAAGACTAGGTTTGATGGGAGGCGTTAAACATGATTGGAGTTGTATTAGCTGGTGGTGGCTCACGCCGATTTGGTCAAGATAAGGCACTTTATCAGTTCCCAAATCAATCGGTCAATAACGCACAACTGGCCGTCGACAAGCTCACGATTTTATGTGATGAGGTTCTAGTAAGTGCCAGTAGCCGTAACGTTGATGCCCTCACTGAACAATTTGTTCATTCTGCCAATATTAACGTGATTGTTGACCAACCACCCTTTGTCCAGAATGGTCCACTGAGCGGCCTTTATGCCGTAGCCTGCCGATTTGACCAACCTCAGGATTTTTTGACATTAGCCGTTGATTATCCGTTGGTTTCCGTGGACGTGTTATCCACCTTAGCTAATCACGCAAACTGTTATGCTCGCACGCCCGTTGCAGATCACTATACGCTGGCGCATATGACGCTCGACCACGCGCAACTTCGTGACTTTTTATTACTCGATGATTACCGGTTAAGTTACTTTATCACTGAAGTTCAACGCTGCAACCCCATTGCTTTTGCTAACGCCGAATTATTCATTAACTACAATACCCCGGAGGTAACACGTCATGCTGACTAAAACACAAATGACTGATCCTGATTTTCAAAAATTATTACAGGTTGCACTAACCGACCTTACAATTCGTCGCACACTCGTTGAAAACACGATTGCTGAGGTCAATCAAGAGATGCGTTCACTGGAAAAAGATGATAGACTGGATAAGCTTGACTTACAAATCCAAGCCATTGCGGCTGACTACGATCATTACAGTCAGTATGTTGACCCGAATTTTAAGCTTGATATCGATCAGGAATATTCAGAATAGACACATTATTCCAATTTTATGTTATTTTTGAGAATTTCTTAGGTCTAAGCGCTTTCAATTACTTATAAAAATGTTATGATAGGAGGGAATAAACTTGAGTCTGGAAAAATTCGATGCACACAACGACTATCAAAGCTTGGTGAATCACGTTTACCAATGCACGGACTTCGACTTCGTTGGTGTTGCACTACCCGCTGCGGGTCAGTCCACCATTAAGTGGTACTTCGTTGCTGGTAACCAGAACGAGCAATTTCGAAAAATCGTACTACGAAGTGGTATTGGCATTGCCGGTCTGGTTGTTAAAACTGGTAAACCTTTTTGGCAGAATAACTTACAACGGTTTGAGTATAGTAACCAACTCTATACACCAATCGCTCAAGTTGAAGCCCTGCAAAGTGCTGCCGCGATCCCCATCTACACAAGTGCCATCCGTATTGTTGATGGCGTATTGTTAGCCGGCTATCGCAGTGATCAGCAAGTCTCACAAGAATCAACCAGCCGTCTTGCCAACTACCTCACCACTTTTTAAAGTGCGGCGTTGGGAGGTCGGCTTTTTTGCTGGAAACTTTGAATTGGATCGAACGTTATTTTGATGAAGTAACGGACGCTGTCTTTATCTTTAAAGAAGAAAACCTATTGGTGAGCAATCAGTTGGCCAAGGACCTGCAAGCTGAGCTGAAGATTGATCCAAACTATTTGGCTCAGGTTGCGGATGCATCAGTAAAACAAAAACTGTCACCAACTGACGATTGTTTCAAATGCTCAATTCGCAACTTGATGAAAGAAATTTCCATTCCAATCACACTTGCTAATGACAAACTTCACCCGCTTGAGTACTTTTTGATTTACCACGTCATCGATGCCGACAATCACGTTTTTTCGTTAACACTTAAGAGCCGTGGCATCATCGAGCGCATGGATCAGGTTGCTGAACAACGCCAACTTAACCAGTACGTCAACCGGGCCCATGAAGAGGAACGTAAAAAAATCTCCGCTGACTTACATGATAGTATCGCGCAAGGCGTCTACTCCGCGATTATGGGCGTCCGGCGCTTAAATGAAGAAGAACTTTCCGAAGCCAACGTTGCCAAACTGACCTCGATTATTGAACGTCAGTTAAACGATACGCTAACTGAAGTCAAGGGCATGGCATTGGATATTCGCCCTTCCGTTTTGGATAACTTCGGGTTGTTACCTGCCCTTCGTGTTTTGGGCCAGCGAACAGAAGAAAACTCCGGCGTCACTGTCGATGTGGTTGGCAACGCAGACACCGATCAACTGAGCACTAACGTCCAAAGCGTGTTATATCGCATTGCCCAAGAATCCATTCATAACGCATTGAAGCACGCACGAGCGAGTGAAATTAGCTTGTTATTAGTCGCTCACAATCACTTTATTAATTTAGAAGTTATCGACAACGGGGTTGGCTTCGATGTACCAAAACACCGTCAGTTCAATGGTCGTTCACTGGGGCTAATGAATATGAACGAACGGGTAAAGGCGCTCAATGGATCATTTGAAATCACATCTGAACCAGGAAACGGTACTACGGTGACCGCCAAGTTTCCAGTGGCGACTGCTTAAGGGGGACAGAATTAATGTATAACGTTTTAATTGCAGATGACCATGCGGTGGTCCGTTATGGCTTGTCAACACTCGTTAATAAGCAACCTGAGTTTAACGTCGTTGACGAGGCCGCTAACGGGACCGAAACTTATCTACGAGTGGAGCAAGGCGACATCGATATTTTAATTATGGATCTCAGCATGCCACCTGGGGAAAGTGGCTTGATTACGACCAAGCGAATCCATGACAATTTTGCCAACGTCCGTATTCTGATACTATCGATGCACGAAGAACAGGAATACATCAATCAAGCACTGCATAATGGCGCTATGTCCTACGTGCTGAAAAGTTCCTCGGACGATGAATTACTCAAAGCGCTACGTCAACTCATGAACGGTCAAGAGTACGTGGATAAAAACATCAAGCTCACCACTGATGACTTGGCCAAAATTAACACCGATGGCACCGCTGTTAACCTCGATGGTTATGCTGGCTTGTCCAAACGTGAGAGTGAAGTTTTACCATTAATCACACTTGGCTACTCTAATAAGGAAATTGCAGCTGAGTTGTTTATTTCGACCAAAACGGTTGAGGCCCACAAGGCTAATATTATGCAGAAATTGCATCTGAAAAATCGCGCCGAACTGATTCGTTACGCGATTCATAACAAATTAATTGATTTATAGATTCTTGCAATCATTTTGTTTGCGTACTGGCATTTTGCTAGTACGCTTTTTTTATTGTGTTTCCTCTGGGAAAGTTTACATTGCTTTAACGCCCACTACCACTACGTGCTAGCGATCTGGGCTAGTTGCTGTGGGACCGGTTGCGACCGCTTTGCGTTCTCCACCTCAGTTTTGAGCCTCAAGGTCGAGTCTCAAAACTGTCCAGTCAATCTAAGCGCTGAAGCGCAAAGATTGACTTGTCACTGCAACTAGCCCAGATCGCTAGCCCTCCGTTTTCGTTACCAAGAAGTCGTTACTAGCTCAATAAATCCGAGTCGTAGCAATTTAGAAAATTCTGTATCATTCTCATCTGCAAAATAAACTTGGTTGGCAAAGACATCAATCTAGAGATGATCAAAATTCCTTTTTGTTAACATAATTGGGCTTACAATCACACAAATCTCTAAATTTTTAATTAATCAAAACTTCGAATCTATTAATGATATGATGTTTTCTACAGTTACATTAATCCTTTTTAACAAACATACATAGCCAATTCATTAAAAGTAGCCGTAGTGCCAAAAGCAACTTGGTTTTGGGGTGGTGACAGTGAAAAATGATGTTGGGGTTAAGTCATGCGAACAGTGACTTTCAGTTCGTGTTGCTTAACCCTTACATCATTGGACGGGTCAAAGACTTGTGCACCTCAGCAAGGCTTGGACCCGAGGCGGAAAACGCGAAGCGGTTGCAGCCGGTCCCACAGCCACCACCCCAAAACCAAGTTGCTGGCGGCCGAAGGCGCCATTAACTTATCTAACATTGCCATAGTATTTGCACGGAGAACTTATAAGTTTAGGCTATCCCCCTATGTTTAAACCCAGCAATTATAGGTAAAATTAAAGCTAAATACAGCGACTGGAAGGAGTAACACTAATGGCACACAATGTAAGTCAAGATGAAGAACTAATGGGCGTTTTAAACGATGTCAATGCACATCGCTTCAATCAGGGTCGTCAACTGAACCCAGATTCAATGCTTTACACCACCATTAAAGCAGCCTATCAAGCCGGCTATCTCGCCGATGCAAAATTAGACAACAGCTACAGTAGTTCACTGGCCAGTGCTGATCTAAGTCAAGCAACACTTACCGAGAGTGGTCAGCAGAAATTGCAAGCGCTGATCGAAGCTTCACAAGCATAAGGGGGAAACACTGATGGAGATGGATGTTCAACAGAAATTAGCATCTAAGTACGATAATATTGCCATTTATACCTCTGGGTTTTATGCCGACCCGGAGGATGCTTTGGGTACCCGGAGTAAATTACTTGAGACCTTAAAGTCTTTAACGATGAATCAACATGCTGATACCCCATTTTCGCTGCAAATTATGACGACCAATGGCGAAATTAACGTGATGCCACTTGGACTGTTGAGTTTGGAAGAATTAAAAGATTACGAAAATAATCATCGTCAAGAGGCCGGCTTAAATCATGATGACGATGCCATTCCGATGGTGGTTCAATTTGCCCCTCACGTTGAAAAAGCGAAAGTTCAAAAAGAGGTTGTCGGTACGACCAACGCCTTATTTGACCAGTTTAATGATCAATTCCCGAAAATTTGGGACGTAGTTAACCAATATTTAGACCAAAACCAGGCAATTTTACTGGGAATTGAACGTGATTTGTTAACGGATGCTGCGGACGTTCAATCTGAATACTACAATAACTTTTCGACAATGACACCGGATGAACGTGAAAAGAATCTGGGCTATCCACTAAAAGATACGGATCTCACCCACTTTAGCCACTTTATGGCCGACATGCACGAAGTACAGGCCGTGGTCATGTCAGCTGCCAGTTTCACCCAACATGAAATCGTTGGCGACAACTTGTTTGCCCAAGTGATGAATGATCGTGTATTACGCAATACCCTCTTTTGGGTGCTGGATAATACGTTTTATGAAATCATGTACTACTTCATCGAAAAAGCTCGCGGCATGGATAATGCTGATAAGGCAATTAAACATCTTCGTCATCAAAAGAAGATGATGATTATCAACATGCGCAACGATGCCTTCCAGCGTGCACAAAAAGCGTTAGAGACACCCAAACAAGCTGTCGACCTCAACCACTACTTCACAGATGTCTTCATTCCGGTGGCTGAACAGTTTTCAACGGAATTGGACAAATTTGCAAACTAACTGGGGGCTTAACAATGGGGTTTGATCCTGATAATTATGTTGCCGATGTTGCACTAGAAGACGATTTCCAAGCCATGTGTCAGCAATTACCAGATTCTGTGCGTGAACCAATCAGTAACTTGGCGTTAGATAATGATCGCCGGTTCAGACAGGCTTTGTGGACGATTTTTCAGCAAACGGCTCAACAACCGCTGTCAAATGCGGCTAACTTCGCGCAGTCAACCGAACTGTTAGCCCTTGCTAGTGCGCTGATTCCGGCAACGTTTAAGCCCAGTCGGGTTACACCAAGTGATATTGCGATGAGTAAAGCTCAGAGTTATGATGCGCAATACCTCTATGGCCAGTTCGTGATCAATATCGCGGGTAGTTCAATTCAAGCAGAAGAACGGCAAAATTTACTTGATGATGCCCAAAATTTCTGGCTGTCACACAGTACGCGACTGCAGCTGAATTTCAATCAACGAGAGCGGGTTGCTGATTACTTAAAGGATGCCAAGGTGCGTGATGGCGCTCTAACTTCAATTACGAGTCGACTTGCGGCCATCAGTGGTGGCATGACGGATCGGGCAATCATTGATCTCATTGCTACTATTGGTGAGACCCTCGGTGTGATTGCAAGAATTTTAACTGATATCAATCAGACTCACGATAGCTTGGATTTTCGAACTCGATTGCTGATGGGCGATTATCCCCTATCTTTATTGTTTGGGTTTGAAGAAGAGTCCGAGTGGTTCACCCACTTCTTTGGTGCGCAAGAAAAACCAACCTCAGATGCCTTTTATACGGCTCGAAAACTTACGATTCAAGCTGGTGAAAAATCTGCTGCTAGTTTGGCTGGTGAACTCATCAGTCAAACTCGTTTAGATGCGAATGCCCTACCCGAAGGTGCCATTAAGGCTAGTTTAATGGGTATGTTACAACAACTGGCCGATGATAGCCAAATTTGAACACAACTTAAAACAGCTGCAGTTATTGAACTCGATGTTCATAACTACAGCTGTTTTGATTTAAAGTGAGGATTTATAATTTAATTCCCGATTGTCACTTCACAAATCTGTTTATGTCCAAATAATCTGACGCCTACGGACTCATGCCGTTAACGACGTGGAATTGAACGAATTAATTAAACCGTACTTTCTAGCCATCATCTAACGGCTTCTGTTCCAGCAACGCCATCAGTTTATAGCGCTGAACCTTTCCACCAGCATTGACCGGTAACTTTTCAACCTGATGAAACGCTTTTGGGACTTTGTAATGTGCTAAATGTTGACGGCCATACGCAATTAGTTTGGCTTCGGGGATTGCCTTGGCCGCAACGTAAAACGCAACTGGAACCTGATCCCACTTAGGGTCAAATTGCTTAACCACTGCAATTTCACTCAAACCCTCAAAAGTTGCATAGGCGGCTTCAACTTCGTTTGGAAAAATATTTTCGCCACCAGAAATGATCATGTCGTCTTTGCGACCGTCGATGAACAAAAAATCGTTCTGATCGAAATGGCCAATATCACCCGTTCGATACCAACCATCAACCATTTTATTGGCAAGGGCTTCTGGCCGATTTAAATAGCCAGGGGTTAGCGCCGGCGTTTTAAGCAACACTTCCCCGTCGACAGCCAACTTTAGCTCCGTTAAAAACAGTGGCTTGCCGACTGACCCAATCTCTGCATCCGCATCGGCGTTATTCAGTGCAATAATCTGTGAACAGGTCTCCGTCATACCGTATGATTGAACTACTTCAAGCTGCAGCTTGGTACAACGCTGCAGGGTTGGTCGGTCGATTGGCCCGCCACCAAGCAGCATACCCCTAAACTGACGATTATAGGCCTGCTGGGTGGTTTCTCTAACGTTCAAAAGTCGACGTAACATATATGGCACCACAGAAATCATCGTAACTGGCTCTGTCACCAATATTTGGTGAATTTTATCTGCATCAAAACTTGGTACTAGTCGCACGGCCATGCCGTAAATCAAGCCACGCATCATGATTGAAAAGCCACTGATATGAAAAATCGGTACGGTACAAAGCCACTCGTCAGTGGGCGTTAAACCCAGATTCAAAGCCGAAGCGACGGCAGACGAAAAGTGATTCTTGAACGTCTGCAACACCCCTTTAGGTGCGCCAGTCGTACCAGACGTATACATAATGCTTGCAACGCTCTCGTCGTTAAATCGTGGCACCATCACACTGTCTCTAACCGGCATGGCGAATATGGTAGCAAACTGATAAGTCGGTACACTGAACTGGCCAACTGACAACTCATCTGACACTAACAACGCAGCCACTTGTGCATCATCCAGTTGTCGTTGGAGCTCTTCAAACGCCAACCGACTATTCAGCCAGACAATTGTGTGACCACTGGCCAAGACGGCTAACGCCATGAGGTAGCCAGCCATAGAATTAGTGGTTTCAATGGCGATTCGCCCAGTCTTGCTGGTAGGAATTCGTGTCAGTTTACCAGCTAGTTTGCCGACCACATCAGCTAATTGTGCAAACGTATACTGGGTCTGGCCATCATCTACCGCTAACCGGTGAGGATTGATGGCCGCCTGCTTTTTTATCCAATTATCCAAGTGTATCCTACTTCCTATTAATCAGTTTATGGGAACTTCGGGAACTGATCAAAGTCAGGGTCACGTTTTTCGTTAAACGCATCGCGACCTTCCTTCCCCTCATCCGTCGTGTAAAATAGCATAGTGGCATCGCCGCCAAGTTGTTGCAAACCGGCTAAGCCATCCGTGTCAGCGTTCATGGCTGCTTTGATCAACCGGAGCGCAGTTGGTGATTTCGTCAAAATTTCGTTACACCAATCTAGTGTTGCCGACTCGACGTCAGCTAATGGTACGACTTTATTGATCCAGTTCATGGCCAATGCTTCATCCGCTGTGTAAAAATGGTTTAAGAACCAGACTTCTTTAGCGCGTTTATGACCAATCACACGAGCAAGATAACCTGAGCCATAACCGGCATCAAAGCTACCAACCTTAGGCCCAGTTTGACCGAATTGCGCGTTATCGGCCGCAATCGTTAAATCACATACCAATTGTAAGATATTACCGCCACCAACCGACCAGCCCTTGACCATGGCAATGACCGGTTTGGGAATAATTCGGATCAAATGTTGTAGGTCAAGCACGTTTAACCGGGCAATGTGATCCGGGCCAACGTATCCGCCGTTACCACGCACGGATTGATCACCACCAGACGAAAAGGCTTTATCGCCAGCACCAGTTAGGATAATCACGCCAATCGTGCTATCATCACGACAGATGTTAAACGCATCGATCAGTTCGTGAATTGTCACTGGTGTAAAGGCGTTCAACTTTTTCGGCCGGTTCATTGTTAATTTAGCAATTTTACCCGCCCGCTCAAAGATAATCTCGGTATAGTCTTTCACTGGTTCCCATGTCACACTTGTCAATCAAATCAATCCTTTCCAATTAGGAGGTCTCAATTTATGAATAATCTCATTGAACTTTTAGGAATAAAAGTTAATCAAATTAATCAATCTAAAGTTATTATATCACTCGACGTCACGGATGCCGTCAAACAGCCGTACGGATTTTTACACGGTGGCGTCAATGCCGTTATGGCAGAGACCGCCGCCTCGATTGGGGCAAATCAGAATTTAGATGATACCCACGTGGCCGTTGGGGTCGATATTAACACCCATCATTTGAAATCGGTGGCAAGTGGCACGATTTTAACCACAGCGACGCCCATCCACCTCGGTCGAACACTTCAAACATGGTATACTGAAACGACGCTTGACGGTGCACTGACCAGCATTAGCACGGTCACTTTAAGTGCCATCGCCAAGCCAAATTGATCGACACGGGAGGATTTGGGTTATGCAAATCAAACGCACCAATCGCGTCAACTTGATTGTATTTGCGATTGGCCTGTTAGGTTTAGGGTTACTTTGGTTACAACACGTACCAACTGGGGTTACGTTAAACGGTTGGCACAGCTTCATCTTGGTCTTATTTTTTATTCTGGGTTGTGTTTTAAACGTCGCCCCACTAGCGACATTATCACTCGTTATGGTCGCTTTACTTGGTGTCACTGGCGCCATACCAGCGCCAACACTCTTTTCATTCTTAGGCTTAAGTCCAGTATGGCTAGTACTATTCGCGTTTTTTATCGCCATTGGGTTCAAGCGAACCCCGCTTGGCAAACGACTTGCCTATACGCTCATTAGCCACTTTGGACGAACACCAATCACGTTGGCCTACACCATGAGTTTGGTTGACTTGATTCTAGCGCCAATTATTCCTAATACCAATGCGCGTGGCGCTGGTATCTTATTTCCCATTAATAAATCAATTACGGATGTGTTGGACGAGAAATCAGCTGAACCTAAGCCAACGCTCAGTTCATACTTAACGTTAGTTACTTTTCACCAAAACTTGGTGGTCGGCGGCCTCTTCTTGACCGCCATGGCCACCAATCCACTGGCGGTCAGTTTAGCTAACAGCGCCTTTCACATTCAAATCTCTTGGGCACAGTGGTTTCTTTATGCGAGTGTTCCCACATTGATGGCCCTACTTGGGATTCCAGTGATTGTCCTAAAGTGCCATCGTCCCGCAGTTAAGAACATGCAACTGATTCGTGACACGGCCGAAAGGGAGCTACACGACCTGGATCGCATGTCAGTCAAGGAATGGCTCATGATTGGCAGTTTCGTGCTCACAGTGGGATTATGGGCAACCAGTGCCATCACAAAATTGGACAACACCTTAATTGCCCTAATTGGGCTGGGACTACTGCTCTTATTTAACGTCATCTCCGTGGATGATGTTCTAAATGAAAAACAAGGTTGGAACATTCTACTTTGGCTAGCGCCACTGATTGGAGTCACTGAATACCTGAATACTTCGGGCGTCATCAAGTGGATCCAGCTTAATTTAACCAACTTAACCCATGGCGCTGGACTACTACTAGCCGGTTTAATTTTGATTTTGGCCTATTATTACATTCACTATTTCTTAACCAGTGTCCTCGTCCATATCCAAGCCTTCTTTATTCCATTTGCCTTAGTCCTAGTTGGTCTGGGTGCATCCCCCTTAGTCACGACGATGTTACTTGCGTTATTGACCTGTGTATCCCCGGCTACGACCCACTATGGTACCGGCACCGCCTCAATTTATTTTTCAACCGGCTTTTTAACTCAACGGGAATGGTGGCGGATTGGCTTCTTAGTTTCGCTTTTTGAAATTTTGGTCTACGTGGTGATTGGTTTGGGTTGGTGGAAGTTGTTGGGGATGTATTAACATTCTTTAAATGATGACTCAAACAAAATACAAAACGACAAATACTCTTTTATTGAGTACTTGTCGTTTTTGACTACTCTCACAAAAATTTATTCACGCCACAGACATATAAAGCTAATTCTGCTATAGTTTTGTATGAGTACAAATTTTAATTTACAGTTTATCTGTTTAGGGGATGATAACATGCATATCAGAACAGTTTTGGGTGCACTCGTAGTTGGTTTAAGTTTAGGCGGATTAACCAGCGTTTCAACAGCTCAGGCCAAAACCTGGCACTACAAAGTTACGAAGTCCAATCAGTTTTCAACAACGCATTATTCACGAGCGTTTATGTATGGCGGTGATAATGACGATTTTGTCTGGCTGTACGACACTGCAAAAGGGGCAAACGAAAAAGATCCATTTCATACCGTCAATATTTTGTCAGATACCAACCGAAATTTAACTTATTATGCAAAAAAGAATACGACCTATAAAGGGCGTGTAGCAAACCTAAAATACCACAGTCGCGTTTTTTATATCAACTTAAAAGATGTCCACCTTCGTCGCTACAATACCTGGCGAAGTGGTCATAAGCTGATTTCGCTATCGAAACCAACTCACCCCAGTTACATCATGTTAAAAGCAAAAACACACGTTTATCAAAATCAAGAGTGGTTGTATAACTACGGTAGTTCTTACGATGGTTATTACCTTCACTATCGTCTTTCAAAAAAAGGTAATTGGTACGTCGATTATTCAAAATAAGAAACTACATGTAAATCTGGTACTATTGTAACTCACAATAATTTGAAAAACTGTTACGTTATATTGTATGCGTAACAGTTTTTTGCAATAAAAAAGCGCCTATTTCTAGGCGTTTTTGTTGATTAAAAATTCGATTCTAGTTTTATGCCCCGAGCAGGATTCGAACCTGTACTTGGTTGCCCAAACAGCGACCTGAACGCTGCGCGTCTGCCAATTCCGCCACCGGGGCATCACAACAGGAATAATCATACACTATTCCGACTATATTTGTAAAGGCTTTTTTAGTCAATCAAAGTCAACATGATCACCGTGGCAACGCAATCACAGTTCCATACCCATGCACCACCAAAAACTTCGGTGCCACACTCATCCGCACAACTTCCGTGTTGAAAGCAACGTCGACGATACCGTCACCGCCCTTTTCTTCCGCCTTTTCGAACAGCTTTTGCTTGGCTTCATCAAACAAGCCGTCAAACTTTGAAAATTCGTCCGGTTGCTCTGACCGTAACATCGTAGAACACGTCACCGCAACGACTCCTTTAATGACATGGGCTTGATTGTACGCCCCCGTTGACATAAACACACCGCACCATTCCCTTCTAGAGCCATTATAACTAAAATCATCGTCACCTGCATTAATTGTCTAAAAGTTATTACTTGAAAATTTCCAGTTTATGGTTTATTCTCAAAAAATAAACATATTGGGAGGTCTGTTGTGACTCAAAATAAACCATTATTGAACTGGGTGCTTGCTAGCCAGTTCGCAGCAATTCTTGTAATTTTCTCTAAACTGACAATTCCACTTGGTCCAATTCCCCTGACCGGTCAAACTTTGGCCGTGGGCTTGATTGCGTCACTTTTGACGCCAGTAGCCGGTAATCTAGCTATTTTACTTTATTTACTCCTTGGTTTAATTGGTTTACCAGTATTTGCGGGCAGCGCCACCAGTTTTGCCGTCATTTTTGGCCCAACTGGCGGGTATCTTTGGGGCTTTATCGCATATGTAAGCTTCACGAGTTGGTGGCTGCAACGTCGCCGCAAATCACCCCTTAACCTCACCGTTGCGAATTTTATTGGAGCCATGTTGCAGCTTGCGATGGGGAGCGTCTGGTTGATTATCAGCAATCATCTGAGTGTCAGTACCGCCTTTTTAACGGGCTTTTATCCTTTTTTACTGCCTGCAATCTTTAAAATCGTGATGGTTGTTGCCTTAGCGCGCATTGTAAATCAGCGGCTTGCCTTACCACTTGGCCAACGCGACTAATTCAATAACATTAATCGTATAAAATCACGGCCAGTTAGTAGACAAAAGTGATTTAACCCGATAGAATGAGTATTGCAGAGACAATTGAGTTGTACACGATTTATTAATTAAATTTAATTCGAAAGAAGGCTTATTCATGTCAGAAAATACTACCCCGCGGTTACTTGATAACCAACTATGTTTTGCCTTTTATAGCGCCAGCAAAAAGTTTAACCATTTTTATCAAGATGCACTTAAACCTTTTCACTTAACCTACCCGCAATACATCACGATGTTAGCACTGTGGGAGACGTCACCAATGACCGTTCGTGAACTCGGTGACCACTTGAACCTCGATAGCGGTACTTTAACACCATTGCTCAAGCGACTGGAAAAGCAAGGCTGGATCACTCGGACTCGTAGTGATCAAGATGAACGTCAAGTTAACGTTGACGTCACACCATTTGCTGCCGCTCAACGCGATGAAGTTTATGCCCGCGTTAACGACTGCGTTGACTTGCTCAGCCTGGATGGCATTGATTATAACCAATTTCTCGATCAGATTCGTGAAGTCATGACTGAATTAGATGGCATCAGTAACGATCATTTGATTGGCGCAAAAATGTCTTAGTTTCAAATCTGAAGCTTTTAATTGAAATGTAAATTCACTAAAAAAACCTAATTCCATGATGGAATTAGGTTTTTTCGTGTAAGACATCACATCATCAACTGAGGATCAATGAATCATAACCGCCATCATCGACATCGCCAGCAAATTATTCAGCATATGCAGGCCAATAGAGGTACAGAGGTTATCGGTCCCTCGATAAATCGTGGCTAGAATCATTCCCAATACCGCGTAGATTAAAAAACTCACGATATTGGTGCTGAGGTGGGCAAGTGAAAAAACCACCCCACTGAAAATTACCGGTAGCCAAGTTTGCTGGGGTTTAAAGAAAGCATTGATCAAATAACCGCGGAATAGTAGTTCTTCAACAATCGGCGATAAAATAATGCCCGAAAACATCAGCAAATAAAAAATCCATCGATCACTGGTTAACAAAGACAGAATCGCTTGATTATTGGCAGTTTGGGATTGACCAAAGAACTGCTGATTAAGCAGATTCAGCCCAATTTCGGCAATTAAAAAGCCTAAGAAAGAACCAACGAGAATCAGCGCATCCCGTCTTGATAACCAGTGCCAAAACGATCGGTTCATCACCCGTTTTAAACTATATACTAACGCCACAATAATCACGATATAGCCGAGCAAATATAATATCGCTAGGCCGCTTCTGATCAAGATCTGATCCATCGCCGTTTTACGAATGAGCACGAGCACCATTGGCACAATTTGAATCGCCACAAAGTACGTTAAAAATAGTAATCCCCGCGTCCAAAATGATGGTTTAGCTGGCTGACCGGCTAAATTCACTGGTTGCATATCAACACCTCAATCTTCCAAAAATAAAAAGCGGTCATCACCGCTTATGCTTGTTTGTTTGAATTCGAATCTGAATCGTCGTTGTCCTGGTCCTCATCCTCAAGTGTCTTGACGAATGGCATCAACTTAACGTACAGGTAAGTCACCAACAGCATTGACACCGTCATGACGATAAATAACGTTACGATCGTGATGGCGCTATTAGTCGGCCAATCGCGTACGAAATACATTGTGGTCCCAATGATAATGGTGGGTACCAGACCAAGGATAAAGTAGATTAGCCCTTTCACAATTTAACTCCGATCATTTAATGAAAATCTTCGGCCATGTAACGTTCCAAGATGGCCGTCGTACTATAAGTCTTAAAACTACCAATCTCCACGTAATTTAAATCAGCGTAAGCCAGCTTAACCTGCCAACGTGCAGTCAGGTCGCTGGGATTAACGTCATTAAAGTGGACTTTGTGCGTCTTAAGTTCAGCCACAAATCCGGTGTAAGTTTTCTCGGACTTACCTGGATGAATCCCCAAGCTCGCCACTTGGTCAGCTTTAAACGCCCACTTGAGCGCAGCCTTCAAGATTGAATGCTTGGCGAGGTTAAGCTCACTGAGTAAGTCTTCAACGTGCCAAATATCGTTGTAGTGCCGTTCCCTAGCCAGTGCAATTACGGCCACTAGCGATTTCAAGTAATCCGAGGTTGCAACAACCTTAGATACCGTGTTGATTCGTAACACGATTGCGCCGTCTGTGGCACCATTCGTGTTAATTCGCTTAATCAGCACAAACTTTTCATCAATTGCAATCACGTTACCAGTTAAAAAATGGTGTTCGTCTCCGTACCGAAAAATCTCAACTAAACGACCCTGTTTCTGGGCTGCTGACAACTGTTCTCGAACTGTTTCCATCACGTTAGTCCTCCGTAAAAACGACCGATTCAATTAATTTCAACTTTTGCTTTTAGTGACTCATCTTAAAGGTAGCAATTTTAAAACAATAGTTCAAGCCAAATTATCTCTTTCTCAAATATTTTCATCAAATTATTGCTACCTTATTATTAACTGCATTAACAATTAATTGTTGTCAATTTGCATTTTTATTGCAACTAACCATCAGAATTAGCTAAAATAAGGGTATCAAACAAACGAGGTGGGAGCATGTTAAAAGAATTCAAAACGTTTATCGCTCGAGGTAATGTAATTGATATGGCAGTTGGGGTCATTATTGGGGCGGCTTTTACAGCCATCGTTAAGTCCCTGACGACCAACCTGATCAATCCGTTAATTGGTTTATTTATCGGTAAAATCGACCTATCAGGGCTGATGTTTACCATTGGTGGCGCACACTTTAAGTACGGTCTGTTTATTAACGCGATCATCAACTTTTTGATTATTGCTTTTGTTGTCTTCTTGATGGTTAAGACGATCAATAAATTCACTAAGTCCAGCGAACCGGATGAAGAACCAGAAACACCAAGTGCCAGCGAAACTTACTTAGCTGAGATCCGCGATTTATTAAAGGAACAACAAAAATAATCCCGTTCCACTAAGCTGAACACTCGAGACGAAGAAAGGTCTATATCGGCAAGCATCAAGCTTGATGCTTAGCTTATATTCAATAAAAATTTGACTTAAGTTCAAAACTGTTATGACGCCCAAAACTCTGACAACACTCAGGTCCCGACCATATCAGCAAAAACAGTCGTGAATCCCAACAGAATCTGGGATTCACGACTGTTTTTAATGATAACCCAGAATTGTCTCACGCCCTTATTGTTTACAATCACAATGTACCAACTCCCCCGAAAACTGTTCTATAATAGCTTAAAAGTTATAAGACAACGGAGATGATTCAGATGGTAACACCTGATGCTTTTCAAATTCACTTACAAAAACTGCCACGACAAGATGAAACTGCAATTGAGACCATTTACGCGTTAGGAAACGGTCATTTTGGCGTACGAGCTTCCAACCCGCTACAAGGTAACAGCAGCCATTATCATGGTCAGCCAGGGATGTTTGTGAACGGTTTTTATGATTTAACCGCTCTTTCCTACGGTGAAAACTATTCGGGGTATGCGCAACATTCTCAAACAATTTGTCAGTTGCCAGACCCACGCTTCATTATTTTTGAAATCGATGGCATTCGCTCCGACGAAACACCCTTTGACATCAAGGTTGTTGATAAAAACCTGGATATGAAAACCGGAGTCCTTTTTGAGATTTTTGATATTCAAAGCCCTTCCAACAAACAGTTCCGATTAACCATGCAGTCGTTTGCCTCACACGCAGACGCCCACTTATTTGTGATCAATTATAGTGTCAGTGCCCTGAACTTTACCGGCCCCATCACCATCATTAAACAACACCCCTACATTGATCAACAAATTCAAACGAGCGTTGATGACATGCGGGCAGCGCAACGGGACCTAACGCTTGATCGAACCTTCATTGATAGTCCGATTCCAACGATGCTCATCAGTACTCGAAAAAGTCAGCTTGCTCTGATTGTTGCGCAACAAGCGCTGAACGAAAACACCATGCAGCCCACCATTGTCGACGACCTACCAAGCTATAGCAAAACTGTTGATTTAACGGCCGGCATCACGCAAAGTTTCGCCTTTGCCTATGCCATCAGTTACCCGCACCAATTACTCGATACGACCCTCACTCAAGCTGAATTTGCCAATTCCGCCAAGCAGCGATTAACCGACCAGTCGTTCAATGAATTGTTGAATGCGTCAACGGCACAGCTTGCTCAATTTTGGCAAAGTAGTGACATTGACTTACAGGGTGATCCAACCTTAGCCCAGGGCATCCGCTTTAACCTCTTTCACCTTTATCAAGCCGCTGGCAATGACGGGCGAACCAGTATTGCTGCCAAGGGACTCACAGGGCCTGGCTACGAAGGGCACTTCTTCTGGGACGCCGAGATGTTTATGTTACCGTTTTTCATCTACACCCAACCCAAATTAGCCAAACAGCTTTTGTTGTATCGCTATCAAACACTGCCACAGGCTCGTCAACGGGCCCGTGAACTGGCCGTCAAAAATGGCGTCCTGTTTCCGTGGCGCACCATCAATGGCGAAGAAGCCAGCAGCTATTACCCGGCTGGAACTGCGCAAGTCCATATCAACGCTGATATTGCTTACGCCGTAGACACTTACGTCCGTGTCACTGACGACCAAGACTTTTTACTGCAGTATGGTTACGAAATCATCGTTCAAACAGCACGTTTCTGGCTGGCTTATGGTCACTGGGCGACAGATACTGCTCACGCTGGCAAGTTTGTGATCGACGATGTCACCGGTCCAGATGAATACACCGCAATGGTCAACAATAATTACTTTACCAATCGAATGGCGCAAAACAATTTAAGTATCGCTGTGAAGTATGGCAAACAGCTCAGACATACTCACCCCGAAAAATTAATTGCCTTGGACGTTACGACCGCAGAAATCGATCAATTTAACCGGGCCGCCGACAACATGTACCTGCCATTTGATACGCAACGACAAATTAAAATGCAAGATGACGTCTCGACCACTAAACCCCTCTGGCCAATCAAAACAACACCTCGGAACCAATTTCCACTCTTGTTACACTTCCATCCAATGACCATTTATCACTACCAGGTCAATAAGCAGGCCGACACCGTTATGACTGACTTTTTATTTCCAAATGATCAGTCGGCGCAACAACTTCGTCGCGACTTTGATTATTACGAGGCCATCACGGTGCACGATTCATCCCTATCTCGTGCAATTTTTGGCATCTTAGCACACCGCTTACATCAGTCAGACGAGGCCTATCGCTACTTCATGGAAACCGTCATGATGGATTTAACTAATGCGCAAGGCAATACGGGCGATGGCATCCATGCTGCCAACATGGGTGGCAGTTGGTTAAGCCTAATCTATGGCTTTGCGGGGTTAGGATTGGAAAAGGACAGCCTCAACCTTTCACCAGAACTCCCCTCAGAATGGACCAGTTTACGCTTTAATATCTGGTTTCAAAATCGCCAGTTAGCGATCACCATCACGCAAAGTGCTATTTCAGTGAAATTACTCAGTGGCGAACCATTCCATTTCTACCTCAACCATCAGCCAGTTAGCCTTACAAGTGATCGTTTAATTAGTCAATTACTATAAGCTCAGTCTTCTAATAGGCTCAAGTCACAATCATTGCGGATTGTAGGACTGCGCTTTATGATTAACTTATGGGAGACACTACTCATAGAAAAGAGGCTAATTATGAGAACAATTGCACTACGGGTCATGCAGGACTCAATTGAAATCGCCTACTCAACCAACGATAATCAAGCGCCCTACAGACGGTTTGTCATCACCTATAACCCAATGCAGACAATTGGCGATAATTTAGAAAAAATCAAGGTGGTTCTAGCTGGTCTACAAATTGACGCAGCCATTTTGCTGAACTCCTTGGAGTATGAATTTTCAGATACCATTATCGGGATTAACCACAACCGAATTGATATCGGACTAGCCATCACAAACATGCTCAACATTCCAGTTGTTTGCCAACGCGACGTGGAAGAGCACGGCTTGGCCAAGGCCATTAAGAAGAAGCAACGCTACAACGAATGGCACCTTGATTACTTTGGTGAATACGAAAAAAAGCGCAACTATGGTCAAGAAGCGATGTTGACCATCGGTAATGGTTATTTCGGTTTGCGTGGTGCTTACGTTGAATCGCGCGCTGATGAAGACAACTACCCTGGGACTTATGTCGCCGGCGTGTACAATCAACTCACCACTAAGATTGGGGATCATGATGTCACTAATGAAGACCTGGTTAACTTACCTAACGCACAATTTTTAACCTTTGGTGTTGATCACCAGACGCCGTTCACAATCAATCCCAATGACATTCAAGACATCTATCGTAGTTTGGACCTCAAACATGGCACCCTGACCACCACGATGCACATTCAGCTTTCAACTGGTCACGATTTAGCGGTTACGACGACTAAAATTGCTAACATGAAAAATTGGCACGATTATGCAATTCAGTACACCATTACTCCAATTAATTTCTCAGGTACACTACAGGTTTACTCCGAAATTGATGGATCGGTTATTAATGGCAACGTTGAACGCTATCAAGATTTTGACCAGCAACACTTACACATCACAGGTATGAGCTCGCGTGATAACCAAATTTACATGACTGGCGAAACGCGCAATTCTCACATTGAATTCGCAATCGGTAGCAGCTTGCAATTGCTTGGCCAAAAAAAAGCGCCACAATTAGAAGTCAGCAACCAAGAAAACCACGTTAAGCAAGTGATGTCCATTGACGTTTCAGTTGGTCACACCTACGTTTTTGAAAAAAATGTATCCATTTACACGTCACTTGAAACGCACGACCAACCTTTGATTGAAGCGGCTGGCAACGATATTAGCGAAGCGTCCTTTAACCAAACTGCAAAAGAAAGCGCTAACTACTGGAAAGCGGCTTGGGATAATTTTGATATTCAAATCAGTACCGACATCACCAGCCAAAAACTAACCCGGGTGAACCTTTTTCATGCCATGGTTTCGGCCGCAGCAGTTGGCTCTGGCAAACTTGATGCCTCAGTTGGCGCCCGTGGTCTTCATGGTGAAGCTTACCGTGGCCACGTTTTTTGGGACGAAATGTTTATTTTGCCATTCTACACACTTCACTATCCTGAATTGACGAAACAGCTTTTGATGTACCGGTACCGTCGACTCGATGCTGCCCGCGATTATGCCAAACAAGAACACTATGAAGGTGCGATGTATCCTTGGCAGTCAGGTCAAACTGGCGATGAACAATCTCAGTTCCTGCACTTGAATCCAACATCTCATCAGTGGGATCCTGATAACAGCCGTCTCCAACGCCATGTGTCACTGGCCATCGCCTTTAACATCATCAATTACACCCAAGTAACTGGCGACCACGAATTCATGAATCAATATGGCCTGGAAATGTTGCTGTCGATTGCGAAGTTCTGGATCAGCGCCACGACCTTTAACGCTAAAGAAAAGCGTTACAGCATTTCCCACGTAATGGGGCCAGACGAATTTCACGAAAACTACCCTAACGCGGACGAGCCAGGCTTAACCAACAACACCTACACTAACATTATGGTGGCTTGGTTGTTCAATTACCTCATTGAATTACAACCACAAGTGCCAAAGAAGACCTTTGCCAAAGTCGCCGAAACGAGCAATTTTGACCAAAGCTTATTCGAAAAAATGACTGACATCGCCCACAAGCTGAAGCTAGATATCAATAAAAATGGTATTATGGCTCAATTTGAGGGTTACTTTGATTTGCCTGCGTTAAACTTTGACGCTTACCGTCGCAAATACGGTGATATTTCACGAATCGACCGGCTTTTAAAAGCGGAAGGTAAAACACCTGATGCCTATCAAGTTGCAAAACAAGCCGATACTTTGATGGCTTATTACGTCTTAAACATTGACGAAGTGGACCACATTCTGGGACAATTAGGGTATCAGTTACCACAGGAATACTTGACTAAAAACATTCAGTACTACCTTAACCGGACGACTCATGGGTCAACCCTGTCTCGAATCGTCTATTCAGTCCTGACCGAAATGGACGATAACATGGACCAATCATGGTCACTGTTTAGTACCGCCCTATTCTCGGATTACTATGACATTCAAGGCGGGACAACTGCAGAAGGTATCCACCTTGGCGTCATGGGTGCAACTTTAATGATTGAAACTCGTAATTACGGTGGTGTCGATAGTTTGGGGCGCACAATCTCGATTCACCCTAACCTACCAACCCAGTGGTCAAAACTACAATTTAAACAACTCATTCGCGGACATTGGTACGAATTTGAGATCACCCAATCTCAGATTCAGATGACCACCGATACGGATGTGACCGTCAATGTAGAAGGGCAACCGGTTGCACTAAAGGCTAACCAAACTAAAACTGTTGATTATTAGCGAACTTCCTCGGTAACCGAAACGAATTTATGAAGGAGTGGTTTTCATGGCAACAACGTTTGATCAAATTAAAGGTTTCGTGTTCGACTTAGACGGTGTCATTACTGACACCTCGCTTTATCATACTAAGGCTTGGCGCCAACTTGCCGAAAAGCTGGGCGTGACTTGGACTAAAACTTTGGAAGATGGTCTCAAGGGCATTTCGCGGATGGATTCACTTGAAATGATTTTGAAGGCTGGCAACATTCAAGATAAGTACACGCAGGATGAAAAAGTTGCGTTAGCCACCGAAAAGAACACCAACTATGTGAACGAAATCAAGAAAATGACCCCGGCTAACATTTTGCCAGGCATTAAAGCATTTTTGGATGACTTGCGTGCCAATGGTTACCTGATTGCGCTTGCTTCAGCCTCTAAAAATGGGCCAACCGTTTTAACTCAGTTGAAGTTGACTGACTACTTCCCTAAAGTGGTTGATCCTGCCAGTTTGTCAAAGGGTAAGCCAGATCCTGAAATTTATATCAGAGGTGCTGAATTACTTGGCCTCGCACCAGAAGCCTGCGTTGGCGTTGAAGATGCTGCAGCTGGGATTGAAGCCATCAACGCTGCCAATGAAGTTTCTGTCGGTGTTGGTGACGCGACAACCCTTGCTGATGCGGATGTTCGCTTTGATGATACTGCCCAAATGACTTTGGCTAATATTAAGGCGGCTATGGGTTAGAGTTACCTTCTTTATAATTGTGAAATGAACGTCAGTAATTTTATTGCTGGCGTTTTTTGATACAGCCGTAAGATGCCTTCGGCTCCCGGTCAGGGGCAACCTGCTGTGGGGCCGGTCCGAGCCTAGGTCTCGGACCTCGAAGTTGAACCGTGCCAAACCCCATGCACGTTTCAACTTCGTCCCCGACTGGGTCCCCCTGTCGTTTCACTACAGGTTACCCCTGACCGTCCGCGCTACGGCCGACGTGGTGGTTATAGTTCTAAATCGATAAGATAACTGAAATCTTTAGATAGCACAAGAAAAGAACTGGGCAATTGACGTAATCGTCACTGCCCAGTTCTTTTTAATTCGTTTACTGATTCTAATTCATTTTCTAATCTTGCATTAGTCTTCTTTTCGTTTCAACTTCAAGCCAATGAATCCGAATAATGTGGTCATCAGACCAAGTCCAACAACAGCTGCCGATGATTGCTTCTCACTCGTCTGAGGAAGTTGTTGGCCATTGTTTATGACTTGCTCTTTGGTCGTAACGGGTGTTTTTACCGTTGTGGAATCACCAACGCCTGCAACAACGACCGCGTTATCGTCTTGAGATTCTTTAACACTGATGGTAGGCTGGCCAACTGGTTCTGAAACAGCTGTGGCTGGTTCAGAAGTGACCGTTTCTGTGATGGTTGTATCCGTTGGGGTTGCTGGTGGTGTTTCATTGTCGATGATGACTGGCGTCGTGCTGGTTGCAGTCCCTGTCTCAACCGTGGTTACCGTGTTGGTTGCCGTACCAGTGTCGATATCTTTGTCAATTTGACTGTCAGTAGGTGGCGTCATTTTTTGATACATCACCGTGAAATTTTGATTGTCATCAGCAAACGTCACTACTTGCTGCTGAGTGGCTTCAGTCGAGCTAGTAAGGATTTGATAACCACTTACCATTGGATTGGCCTGAGCGTCCAAAATCGCTGACTGTGGCGAATAACTGACGATACCAGTCACCGCATCAATTGATTTCGTTAAGGTGACACTAGCCACAAAATCTGGGGCAATTTGTTGGCCCTGCTCATTGACGTAATGAACCGTTTTGGTGATGACTTTAGAAGTGGTCGTTGGCGCGTCCTTCGAATAAATCACGGTATAGGTCACGTCTGATGTTTGCGCCGTTACCGTTTGACTCATGGTTGCATTGGTCGGACTAGTTGTCACCGTGTAACCTGTCACTTCTGGATTAACCTGGCCATCGAGCACATCATCGATGACCGTGTAAGTAACCGCGTCGTTAACTGGGTCAACGGAACGGTTGAAAGCTGCTGTATCCGTGAAATCTGGTGCTATCATTTTGCCATCAGCGTCTTGATAATGGACTGTCTTGGTGACAAACACAGTCGACATGGCCGGAATCTGTTTTGCATACACGACCGTATAGCTACTATTAGCTGAATCAAATGTCACGGTTTGGGTGGTTGTCGCTTGGATTGGATTAATCGTCAATTGATACCCTTTAAACGTTGGAGTGGGATTACCCGCCAACTCATCGTCTCGTGATGTGTAGCTCACTTCTCCCGTCACTGCATCAATGGTTTTAGTGATGACTGCCGTATCAGCAAAATCAGGCGCGAGTGTTTGTCCCTGAAAATCAACGTAATGAATCGTTTTGGTGATAGTTTTGGTTGCAGTTTCAGGTGCCTTCTTTTGGTAAACAACGGTGTAAACTGCATCACTATCATCAAAGGTTACCGTCTGGCTGGTGGTTGCATTGGCCGGGTTCGTGATCACTGTGTATCCTGTCAACACTGGGTTCGCTTGCCCGGCTAATGTATCATCCGTTGCAGTGTAGGTCGGTTCACCACTCACTGCATCGACTGATTGGGTAATCACCGCCGTGTCGGTAAAATCTGGCGCCAGCTCAGTTGCGTCAGTATCTTGATAGTGGACTGTTTTGGTAATGGTTTTGGCTGTGATTGTCGGGGCATTCTTCTGATAAATAACGATATAATCAACATCATCTTCACCGTACGACACCGCATCCGTGGCCTCAGCTCCAACTGGATTGGTGACAACGGTATAACCTTTAATGGTTGGATTGGCTTGTGCCTTAAAAGTTGCGTCTACCGGCGAATAAGTCACCTCACCAGTTGCAGCATCGGTGGCTTTAGTCATCGTCACTGCATCGATGAAATCATCACTCAGTTGATGACCATCACCATCCTGATAACGCACGGTTTTCGTGATGGTTTTGGACTCAAATGTCGGGGCATCCTTGGCAAGGTACATCGTGATTACCGTGCCATTTCGGTCAATTAGTGTTAGTGCTTCTGGTTGAATATAACTACCCAGTTCCGCACCAGTTGCGAAGTGCCAACCGGTTGGAAACAAACCTGCCTTATTCAAAGCAGTCGGATTGGTTTTTGCCTTGGTAAATTGATAAATACCGTTGTAACTCACGTTATGATGATCATCAATGACCTCCCCAGTCGCTGCATCCCGGTACTCCAGCGGATTAATCACGTCTTGGGACCAAACGTAGGTCGCTAATTTGGCGCTACCATCCCCAGTATATAGCGCACTTAATTCGTCACCGGTCGCATATAACTCACCTTCAGGGTCATGTTCGGTGCCAGTTCCAACTGCTTCCCAAAAAGTCACCTTGTTTCCGTCTGTATCTTGACCGTAAGCAACCACATTATCTTCGCCCTTTGAATCCTTGGAGCCATCCGGTAAAACCGTATTCGCTGAAGGCGCACTATCTAACCCACTGTTCGTCATCACCGTATGTGGTCCAACGGTGAGCGACCACAAATCGTGCATCTGCGTTAGCATAGCGGTTGTATCCGCAGTTGGGTTCATCTGCCAACTGCTCAAATCAAGTTTTTGAAGACTAGCACCAAGAAATAGCGATTCAAAATTAGTGACTTGGCTCACGTCCAAATGACTGACATCAAGACTTGTCATGCCAACGTAACGCAACATCGTGTTCATGGAGGTCACATGACTTGTATCGAAGTGAGTCAAGTCCAAGTTAGTCACACTCGTTAAGCCGTCAAACATAAAATCCATGGTAGTAGCCGCTGAAGTGTTAAACCCACTGACATCAAGGTTCGTCAAACTACCGTCATACTCAAACATCCCATAAAAAGTTTGAACTATACTGGTATCAAAGCCAGTGACATCAACGGTGGTCAGGGCATCATCATGGTAAAACATTCGACTCATATCCGTGACTTGGCTCGTATTAAATTTTTGCTTATCAATGACTAAAGTAGTCAGCTGAGGGTCGGAAACAAACATATGAGACATGCTGGTCATCTGACTGGTGTCTAACCCACTCGCATCAATACTGGTCACGTTAGGCAAGTCACCCAGCAAATGAATGTTGTAGTTGTCGTTGTTAGATTCTGGCGTCGCAATCGCACCGTCTTCGATCACAATTGATTTAATTTGGTCATTATAATCAGTCCAAGGAGCCTTCGTTTTGCCAAAGGTGCCAGCGTGAATCGTTAATAACCCATCAGCATCTAAGTCCCACGCAGCAGTGCCAAACGTACCACTTTGGGCCACTACGGCAGCCGCTACTCGTGTAACCTTTTGTGCACGATTAGTTGCATCATAAGTAGCCTTCGCCGCAGCTTTAGCCGTCTCAAATTCAGTATCAGATACTTCGCCTAGGTCAGTGGTATCGGCAGATGACTGAACATCAAGTGCCGGTGATATTTTTGAATCTGTGGTTTTCGAACCACCTAATGCATCGGCAGTTGGATTCGCATCAACGTCTTCATTCGAAACCGACGTGGTTGCAGATGCATCACCAGTCACATCCGTTGTAGCACTAGTCTTCGCAGCTGGCACCACTGGTGTTTGACCCGAGCTAACATCCCCGGTTTGCTGACGAGTTGTCACATCACTTTTCGGTGGTTCATTCACTAATTGCACTGTCGGTGTTTCCGTCGTATTTGTCGTGTCGACGCTCGCACTAGCACTGAGCTCACTTCCCAAGACGACCACGCCAAACGCTAATGTTGTCATGCTAGCTGTAACCCACAGTTTTCCCGCCTTATAGAGTCGCTTACGGACCGTAATTTCCCCCTGATCAGCCTTTAATTTACGAGCCGCTTTAACAATTTTTTTATTCATTTTAATTCCCCCGAACTTTCCAACGTCAATCGATGTCCAAAAGTAGCCTATCCCCTAGTCAAAATCCTGGCCAAGTACCAATGAAAGCGATTACTTGACTTCGTCTAAATTTTACCATACTGATTACCGTTTTGGGTACAAATTATTTATTGTTGTACAAAATAATCCTGATAGTGGCTTTCCAACAGATAGACTCTGTAGCACCTCGAATCCCGGAGTAACTAAATCATATCCCGCTGAAAGTGCTCTTTAGTCTGCATAACAAAAACCGACCGTTACTTTCAATTTTTAGAAAGTAACGGTCGGATTAAATTGTGATTATGATGCGGTTTCGGCGGTAGGTCGTAATCCGTTTAGCAAAAATTCGCAAATTTCATTTGTGATGGCTTCGCAATCCAGCGGTTGATCACTCATGATAATGTTCGGAATGAGATAACCCACCATCACGCCTGACACCAAGCGGATAATGCGCATCGAATCCCAGTCAACCAGTTGTCCACGTTGTTGGTAGTCTGCAAATAAGCGGTTGATACCACTCTGGAGCAAGCCACCCAAACGCTCGGTCAACTTAGTTAAAATCGTTGGGTTTTTGACCATTTCTTGAATGAAAATCTTCATCTCTCGCCGATTGTCCATGGCATACGAAATACGATCGTGGACCGCGTAACGTAAGAAGGTCTCAAAGTCGTCAAATGGGTTTTCGGCCAGCGCCGTTAAAAATTCGCCCGCAACTTGTGGGAAAATATCGTGAATAAAGGGGGTCAGAATTGCCTGTAACAACCCCTCCTTAGTTTTAAAATGCTTGAACACCGTTCCTTCAGAAACGCCAGCTAACTGCGCGATATCTTGCGTACTGGTATTTTCATACCCCTGTTGCGCAAACAACGTTAGGCTAGCTTGCAAAACGCTTTGTTGTTTCTTTGATAAATCGGTCGCCTTGATTCCGTTAGCAAAGAGTGTTTCAACGTTTGTGTGCTTCATGATCATTTCTCCGTTCGCATCTCAAATAATCGTCATTAGTTACTCTCAGTGTACCAAACAATTCCGGGAATTGGACGATAAATACTAAGCTTTAACGGTTACTTTAGCATTTTGAGCTGCCAGATTTTTGTTGGCAGTCGCTAGCATTAACCGAATTCGGTTTAATTGGTTAACCACTGAGGTCCCTGGATCATAGTCAATCGGTGAAATGTTGGCACCCTTAAATTGACGTCGGATTTCTTTGATCATACCCTTACCGACAATGTGGTTTGGTAAACAGCCGAATGGTTGCATGCAGATGATGTTTGGCACACCGCGCTTCAACAACTCGATCATTTCACCCGTTAGGAACCAGCCTTCACCGGTTTGATTACCCAACGACAAGATCTTGCTGGCGTCGTCTGCGACTGCTTCAATTGCCTCAATGCCTTCAAAGCGGTTTGAAGCATTCAAGGCCTTTTGCATCGGTTGTTCACACCATTTGATGACTTGCAGGGCAAACTCGGCGAACCATTTTGCCTTCACCGAAGAGCCTAAGTGTTGGTACTTATAAATTTGGTTGTACAGTGAATAATTCATGAAGCCAACGATGTCAGGCACAACCGCCTCGGCGCCCTCTTTTTCAAGCAGGCGAACGACGTCATTGTTTGCAATTGGTGAATACTTCACTAAAATTTCGCCAACGATACCAACTTTCGGTTTCACAACGTTATTCAATGGCACCGTATCAAAATCCTTCACGATTTGAGCGACATTGTGTTTGAATTCTTTAAAACTACCCTTTTCAATCGAAGGTTTAACCAGTTTCAGCCAATCGTCGTGCATTTTATCGATTTGGCCGACCTCTTTTTCATATGGTCGGGTCCGGTAAACGACCTGCTCGAATAAATCGCCGTATAGGAACGCGATTGCGACTCGACGCAACAACGGTAACGTCATCTTAAACCCAGGTGTCTCTTCCACCCCTTGATTACCAAGTGATAGGGAAACAACGGGTACTTGCCCAAAACCGGCGTCTTTGAGGGCCTTACGAATCAAAGGAATGTAATTAGTGGCACGACAGCCACCACCAGTCTGCGTCATCATCACTGCGGTATGGTCAACGTCGTACTTGCCACTCTGAAAAGCTTCGACCATTTGACCGATTGAAATGATGGCTGGATAGCAGGCGTCGTTATTCACGAACTTCTGGCCCACATCTACTGATGCACGGTCATTCATGGGTAAATTGACCACGTTGTAACCAGATGCCTGTAAAGCCACGTCAACCAGCCCGTGTTGGTGAATTGGTGACATCATTGGCAATAGTAACGTGTACCCTTTCTCGTGCATTTCAGGGGTAAAATCAACTGGTGCTTCATTTTCATGTAATTTAACTGGTAAAATTTTACGATTTTGACGTTCTTTAACGGCTGCTTTCAACGAACGTAACCGAATGCGAACCGCACCCATGTTGGTCCCCTCATCAATTTTAAGTGACGTGTACAACCGGTTATATTGGCTCATAATCTCTTCGACTTGGTCGGTATCGATTGCATCGATCCCACATCCAAACGAATTGAGTTGAACGAATTCCAACTGTGGCGTCTTGGCTGCGACTCGTGCAGCTGCATAGAGCCGTGAATGGTAGACCCACTGATTGACGACCCGCAAGCCCTTCACATCACCTAAATGGGCAATCGAATCCTCGGTCAAAACGTGGAAGCCTTCAGCTGTCATCAACTGTGAGATACCATGATTCACTTGCGGATCCAAGTGATACGGCCGACCAGCCAGCACGATACCGTGTTCGCCAGTTGTCATCAGCATCCGCATGGTATCTTCGCCCCGATTACGAATCTGTTGTTTGAAGTGTTCGAGTTCGGTATAGCCAGCCGCCAACGCCGACTTAATTTCGGCTTTACTGATATCAAAACTGCGTAGGGCGTCGTACAGGTTATTGGCAGTACCCTTTTCATCAGCCAAGTTGAGGTAAGGTGAAATCAGTTGGACTTGACCGGATGTAATCTCATCTACGTTGTTGCGGATGACATTGGGATAAGACTGTACGATAGGACAATTGAAGTGATTATCAGCATCTTGGTTTTCGCCAACTTCGTAGACGACAGCTGGATAAAAAATCGTTTCGTACCCGCGGTCAATTAACGCCTGAATGTGACCGTGAACTTGCTTGGCTGGATAGCAAACCGTATCAGATGGAATGGTTTCCATTCCTTTTTCATACTGTGCTTCAGTCCCTTTGGGTGACAATTGTGCCCGGATGCCCAGTTGACGGAAGAAAGTTTGCCATAATGGGTAATTTTCGTACATATTTAAAACCCGAGGAATCCCGATTGTCCCACGATAAGCTTGCTTCTTTCGTAGTGGTCGATAGCTAAAGAGCAGTTTATACTTTTCGGCCACCAAGTTGATCTTCCCGTTATCCTTTGGCACCCGTTGCTTCATACCACGAGCTTCACCACGTTCACAACGATTACCCGTTACGAACCGGCGGCCATCATTGAAGATGGTGATGGTCAGTGCACAGTTATTCTCACAGGCGCCACAGTGCATATACTCTTTTTTAAAACTTAGGTTGTCCATTTGATCAATTGATAACAGTGTGGTTTGATCACCAGTCTGATACGCATCTTCAGCAATTAAGGCGGCGCCATAAGCACCCATCAAACCGGCGATGTTGGGCCGAATGACTTCGGTACCCGCAATTTTTTCAAAGGCCCGCAAAACGGCTTCATTGTAGAAGGTCCCACCCTGACAAACAATGTGGTGACCCATGTCTTCAATTCGGCGCATTTTGATCACTTTGAAAAGCGCGTTTTTAATAATTGAAACTGACAGTCCGGCAGCAATATCACCAATGGTGGCCCCTTCTTTTTGAACCTGCTTCACCTTGGAATTCATGAAGACGGTACACCGTGACCCCAGATCTGATGGGTTTTTAGCCAATAAGGCCGCTTGCGCAAAATCTTGAATCTTGTAGTTCAAGGAAGTGGCAAAGGTTTCAAGAAACGAGCCACACCCAGACGAACAGGCTTCATTCAATTTGATTGTCGATAAAGCGTCATTCTTAATCGTCATGGCCTTCATATCTTGACCACCGATATCTAAAATAAAGTCCACGTCTGGTTCAAAGTAATGCGCTGCACGGTAATGTGCCACCGTTTCGACTTCACCAATATCGACCATCAACGCGTTTTTGATCAAATGTTCACCGTAACCGGTTACGGCTGTTTTACCAATGGTTACGCCAGCCGGCATTTTGGCATACATATCACGTAAAATCTGCTTGGTCTTTTCAAGGGGATCACCGTCGTTGCTATCATAATAGGTATATAACAACTTATGGTCATCACTCATCAAAGCGACTTTAGTGGTCGTTGACCCAGCATCAATTCCTAAGAAGGCTACCCCTTGATAAGTCGCTAAATCACGGGTATCCACTTTAGCCATTGCGTGTCGCTTGCGGAATTCTTGTAACTCGTCGTCATCTTTAAATAACGGATCAAGGCTGTGACTTGGGTGCATCCCAGCATCATCACCATTAAGTAGTAAATCTAAGATGTCAGCCAAAGTCGTTACTGGTTGGTCTTTGGCATACAAAGCCGCACCCTTGGCAACGAATAACTGCGGGTCAGCCGGAAAAATGACTTGTTCTGGCTCTAGAGCTAACGTTTCAATAAATCGAGCTCGTAATTGGTCCATGAAATAAAGCGGTCCACCTAAGAAGGCAACGTTCCCCCGAATTTTATGGCCAGCAGCCAACCCTGAAATGGTTTGATTAACCACGGCTTGGAAAATTGAAGCAGCAATATCAGCCTTGTGGGCGCCATCATTGATCAATGGTTGTACATCAGTCTTCGCAAACACGCCACAACGACTGGCGATGGGATAGATAGTTTGCGCATCCTTTGCCATGACGTTCAAGCCGCTGGCATCCGTTTTAAGTAGCGTGGCCATTTGGTCAATAAAAGCACCGGTCCCACCTGCACAACTCCCATTCATTCGTTGTTCCAAGGAATCACCAAAGAAGGTGATTTTGGCGTCTTCCCCACCAAGTTCAATTGCAACATCCGTTTCTGGAATCAGGGTTTCAACCGTCTTCGTACAAGCAATCACTTCCTGCACGAATTTAAGCTTCAATAAATTAGCTAACCCGATACCACCAGAACCAGTAATCGTGCAAGCTAACTTAATATCGCTACCAAGTTCATCGATGGCCTCACGGATAATTTTTTCACTGGCTGCTTTCACGTCAGAGTAGTGTCGCTCGTAACGTGAAAAGACCGTTTGATTATCTTCATCCATAATGACTAATTTAACCGTGGTTGACCCGACGTCGATGCCCCCAAAATACGTTGTGTTTCCCATCATCTTCACCTCAATCTCTCTGTTCATTCGTTCATATCATTTTCTATTAAGTATAGTGACTACTCACTTAGGATAACGCCTGATTGAATCCGATTTCAATGGCATATATCTTTATTAAATTTATGTAGATTGAATATGAATATTTTGGCTGACTCGTGGTGGAATATTATTCCAGTTTGGTGAATTTAATCCAAAATAATTTCTATTGGTACGTATTGCAAATGCCACTACGGGTTAACGGGTCGTTTGAGCTGCTGTGGGACCGGCTTCAGCCACGATAACCACGTGTCTTACACCTCGATACTGAGCCCCACAAACCCCGTGGGTCTCAATATCGTCCAGTACCACTAAACGCACAGCGTTAAGTGGTACTTATCACTGCAACCCAAACGACCCGCTAACCCTCCGTTCTCATCGTATTTATTAATCAACACAATTGGCCAATATTCACACTATTACTCAACACCCCATTCAGACAAAAACAGACCAGCAACGTCATCCGTCACTCGTCTGTCTAGAAATTCGATTACTTAATTAAATTGAAATGCTTCAGCCCGTTCACGATACCATTATTCATATTGGAAGTCGTAACATAAGCCGCTTTTTGTTTGGCCAGGTCATGACCGTTTGCCATTGCGATCGGCGTATCCACCATCTCAAACATCTGGAGGTCGTTTAATTGATCACCAAACGCATACGTGTGAATATTGGCTAAATGGGCTGCGTCTAATAAAATTTCGATACCGGTTCGTTTTGAAACGCCCGCCTTCATGGTATCAAGCGCACGAGGATTATTACGAACTAATGATAAAACCCCCTTAAACTTTTCTTGATATTGCGCTTCTTTATCTGTATTAAACACATTCATAAAATTGATTGGTTCATGCTCATAAAAGGTTGGATCTACCCTGGCGTCGAGCCGCAACAGTTTAAAGTTGGTGGTCGTCAATTCATTAGCTTCACTCAGTCGGAAGCCGCGGTTGTTAAAGTAACCTACCGCATCACCTTCTTGATTGGCAAAATCAGTAAAATCAGCTAAAACGGTTTTATCAATCACTTCCTGATGCAGTTTTTGGCCTTGATACTGAACGTAACTACCATTAGCGCTGACGGCAGAATCGATACCTGTTTCATCCAACACGTTTTGAATCTCAAAAATATTTCGACCAGTTGAAATGACTGAGAGAATATTATGTTGTGACATCTGCTTAATGGCATTAATACTTGCCGGGAGCACGTTTTTTTGATCATCGAATAACGTGCCGTCTAAATCAAAAAATACAATCGCATCATACATAAACTAACCTCACTCCTTTGACTCAATTATACTACGAGAAGTTTGGCGAAACTGGATGGGCGACTTGCCCATTTCAGATGACCGCATATCAGGCGTCACGAATGCTTTTACACCCGCTTTATCACTTGCTCAAAACAACACTTAAATCAGTTTTAAAATAACATGTAGTATCTCTACAAATTGTGGTACACTATATCTTGCGCATATTTTATTAAAAGAGGGGCTATTATGGTGATAATTACAGCCGGAATGATTGGTGTTGGGAAAACGACTTTAACAGGAATGCTTGCGGACCATCTAGGGACTAAGGCATTCTTTGAACCTGTTGGTGACAACCCAGTCCTACCTTTATACTATTCAGATCCTAAACAATACGGCTTTTTACTGCAGATTTATTTCTTAAACAAGCGGTTTGCGATGATCAAGCAAGCATTGGCCGATGATAACAATATCTTGGACCGCTCAATCTACGAAGATGCCTTATTCACGAAAGAGAACAATGCTGAAGGTAACATCTCAGACACTGAACTTTCCGTCTACTTAAAGTTACTCGATAACATGATGAGCGAACTCGACCAGTTACCAAAAAAGGCACCCGACTTGTTAGTCTACGCCAACAGTGATTTCGAGACAATTTTGTACCGAATCAAGAAGCGTGGCCGTGATTATGAACAAATTGATAGTCACCCTGAACTTGAATCTTACTACTATAAGATGTGGTCAGCTTATCAGAAGTGGTTTGACGAATATGATGTCAGCCCCAAAATCAAAATTGACTTACAAAAATATAACCTTGAAGATCCCAAAAACGTTGAAACCGTGCTTGGCCAAGTGGATGATGCACTTAGTCAGATTCGGCCAACCGATTCAATTTCGAACGCAATTTAAGTTTAATTCCGATATCAAAGGCACTGATCAATTGACCAGTGCCTTTTGTGCGTGCTTAAAATAACAATAACGATTAACTCATCTGCGTCGAAGGTCATGATGTTAGTCACTTTTCCATCAGTATAAGATGATACGAAAAAAGCATTTCCAAAATTGGAAATGCTTTTTTGCTGTTAATCACTTTAAAAAGCAGACAGTGCTTCATTCGATAAATCAGTCCGCACAATCAAGACATCAATTTGAGCGTTGGAGACCACGTAACTCGCATTAGAACCAAGCATCATCCGTTCAACCACATTGGCTCCGGTGGCCCCAATCACGATGAGGTCCGCGTTGAAAAGCTGTGGCATGTTCTTGGCTAACTCTAACTTAGGATTACCGAAAGTGACGTGAATTTCCACGTCTTTAACCCCAGCAGATAATGCCGATTCTCGATAACCAGCTGCCAGGTTAGTAATTTTTTCTTTCACGCTGTCTAACGCTTCCTGGTCAATGGCACCAAAGCCAAATTGGGTCGTGCCCAGTCCAACAAGCTTACCCAAGTTTAGGACGCTAACGATATATAACGTCGCTTGATTTCGTTTCGCGACGGCAATTGCCTTTTGAACCGCTCGTTTCGATTGACGTGAACCATCAATACCCACAATGATGCGTTGATAGTTGCTGAGTTGCGTCATCACTATCACTCCTTTACCGTTTTCGTCGGATTTGACGTTTGACTAGTCCGCTAGTTCGTTTGCTAACGCTTCAATGGAACGACCATAAATGGCCATTGCCAACATCAAATCAGACAGTGGCTGAAATTCGTCGACTTGGTGCATGGTATCAGGTGTGCGATCGATAAACAAAGCACCAAAAGCGACACCACGTTTCATCAGTCGACCATAAGTACCACCACCAACCACTTCAGGTTGCGCGGCTTGATCACCGGTCAATTCGTGGTAAGCCCCCATTAATGTCGTGACGATTGGGTCTTTAGGATCAACGTAGTGAGGTACCATTTCTCGGCCCTTAGAAAGTTCAAAATGACGAGTAGCTGCCACATCATTGAGCTTGTTCTCTAAATCATCTGCAGTCATTCCCTTCGGATAACGGAAGTTCATCACGATTTTGCCAGTTTTACCAGCTTCAAACGCCATGACACCAACGTTCATGGTTAAATCACCCATGATATCATCAGTGAATGCCAACCCTAATTTAGTGACGCGAGAATCATCATGCAACTCATTGGCGAGCAACTGTAAGAAGGCTTCTGCATCGCCGCCAAAGGCATATTGGCTTAAAAATGATGCCAGGAACGTTCCACCGTTGATACCATTCTTAGGTTCCATACCGTGAGCCGCTTTGCCAATCACGTGGAAGTGAACACCGTCACCTTCAATGTGAACGTCACCGGTTACCGGTGCTTCGTCTAAGAATGCGGTGAAGGCCGTCACTAGCGCTTCATTGTCATCCGTTTCGACAACTGCAGTCGCGTCACGAGGCACCATATTTTCACGCAAGCCCGCCTTGAACTGGTTAAGCTTAAATTGACCGCCGTTGGTCCCCTGAGTTGTCAAGGTAAATGATACGTTACCTTTCTCGCCATTGATCAACGGAAATTCGGCGTCTGGTGAAAAACCCATTGTCGGTTCTGGCTGGGTCTTGAAGTAATGTGTCATCCCAGTCCAATCGCTTTCCTCATCAGTTCCCAAGATAAAACGAATTTTCTTATTGAGCTTAATGCCCTGTTCCTTCAAAATTTTGAGACCGTAGTAACAAGCTAACGCTGGTCCCTTGTCGTCTGAGGTACCACGGCCATAGAGGTTACCATCACGCTGAGTGAGTTTAAAGGGATCAGTGGACCAACCTTCACCGGCGGGCATAACGTCAACGTGAGCCAAGATAGCCACCGTCTCGTCACCTTCACCGTACTCAACAAACCCAGCCAAATTATCCAAGTTGGTGGTCTTAAAACCATCTCGTTCAGCCATCTTCAAAAAAGCCTGTAATGCTTGTGCGGGGCCTGGGCCAAGTGGCGCTTCTGCAGTCTTCTTTGAATCGTCACGAACACTCTCAATTGCAATTAATTGACTTAAATCTTCTAAATAAGCTGCTTGATGTGCTTGGGCAGCTGCTTTCCAATCTACTGACATTCAAGTTCCCTCCAATATTGGTATCACTTTCATTTTAGCATAGGTTTACAACAAAGTGCGGAAGAAGACGTTTTGATAGCCATAGCATTAGCCTGGTGGCGCCATTTTCTCACCTAATGCATAGGAAGTCATTTCCTATCAAAGGCTTCAACGCCCACTCACCATCACTCGGGCTGTGCTATACTCAACTTAAACAAAGAAATGGAAGGCGATCACTTTGAAACAACTTACCGAAGCAATCTTGGCCCAAACTATTCGTGTTCGACCGGCGGAGAGTCATAAAGGTACTTATGGGCGTGTCTGCCTCATTGGCGGTAACGCTCAATTTGGTGGTGCCATCTTAATGGCTACCGAAGCTAGTGTTTACAGTGGCGCCGGGCTTAACACCACTTTGACTGATCCAAGTAACTTTGTTAGCTTGCATGCCCGTTTGCCAGAAGCAATGGTTGCCGATTTTACTGATCAGTCAGCCCTTTCAGCATTAGTAACGGCTGCCAACACCGTTGTGATTGGACCGGGATTGGGCACCGATGCCACCAGTCTTGATATTTTGACCAAGGTATTTCGCCTGGTTTCATCGAAGCAAACGTTGATTATTGACGGCTCAGCCATTACGCTAGTTGCCAAACACGACTTGGCACTACCTTCAGCACAGTTGGTATTCACCCCGCATCAAATGGAGTGGCAGCGATTAACCGGTATCAAAATTGCGGATCAAACAGATGACGCCAATGAGACGGCTCGAACTCAATTGATGAACGGGACGGTTGTTTTAAAGTCACATCAAACAAAAATTTATACGCCAACTGGTAGTTATTTAAATACAACTGGCACACCAGCCCAAGCTACTGGCGGCATGGGTGATACGCTTGCTGGCATGATTGCCGGTTTCACGGCCCAGTTCACTAACCAAACAGACGCCATTCTTGCGGCGGTCTACGCACACAGTGATATTGCCGACTTGTTAGCAAAACGCCAATACGTGGTACTACCCACTCAAATTATTCAACAACTACCGAGCTATATGTACAATCATCAGCACAAATAAATGATAATCCTCATTTATAAGCTGATAAAAATTCGCACTTCTCATAATTGATCAAAAAAACGGTGTTTGCGCTAAATTGGCCAAACACCGTTTTTGATTTAACTAAGATATGGTTTATTTGATACGTAATAACCGTCGTAATCGCGCAGTTCGCTCCCCAATCACCGTGTCTGCCAGTCTTGTGTGCAAGACCATATAGACGTATAGGTAGCCGGCAATACCAACCGCCAGCACCACAATCAGTAAGCTGCCCATCCGTGAATCGACCGCCATAAAGTGACCAAATAGACTGCTTGACACCTCAACGACCAGATTAGCAATGATACACATGGCAATTGAAAAGCCTAGAATTCCGTTTGTTTTTTTGGCAATGCCCTGGAAATCAACGCCAAAGGCTTGATTTAACCAGCGCAAAATTAAGTAGTTGGCCACAATGAATCCAATGGTCGTGGCGACTAACGGTCCAAAAACCCCCATGTAGTGAATACAAGGCCATTGCAAGGCTAACTTAACGATGGTTCCAACCGCGAAGTAACGTACTGCTCGCTTATTTTGCGAGACGCCTTGCATAATCGCTGAAGTAACACTGAATAAGCCAAGCATGATGGAAACAAAGGAAGAAAAGGCCAACACTGCGGTTGCCAGGTCTTTGTGTGAAGTGCCATAAAATAAAATATTTAACGGGTGGGCAATCGCCGCCATCCCCAAGGCACTCGGAATCATCACAAATTCAAACAGTAGCATTGCGTTAGTTAATTGCTGACTAATGTCTCGCTTATCACCACGGGTGTAAGCTTCGGATAACAGTGGTACCGCTGTAATGGCCAACGCCGAGGACAGTGACACCGTGATCATAATCAGCTTGTTAGCATTCACACTGAACATCGCAAACAAATCGTTTAACGTCCTCATTGAGGTGATGCCAGTACCCTTCATAAAGTTAAAGAAGGTATACTGGTCAATCAATTGAAAAATCGTGATGCCTGCACCAAGCACGATGAACGGCAATGCCTGTTGCAGGATTTCTTGATAAAGTTGCTTAGCTGGCACCACAATTTGATTATCACTACCAGCAACTAACGCATCAAAAGTTGACCGGTTTTTAAGATAGTACCAAACTAACGTTAGAATCCCGGCAATTGCGCCGATGCAAGCCGCAAAAGTTGACTGCGACACGGCCGTGATCCAACTACCATGTAAAACGCGCATGATGATAAAGGCCGAACCCAGCATGTAAAGCACTCGGGCCAACTGCTCCACGAACTGTGAAATAGCTGAGGGTGCCATTTGTTGATACCCCTGGAAAAAGCCTCGTGATAGGCTCATCACTGGAATAATCAAGACAGCCCATGCCAGCGAATGTAGGACTGGAATGACTCGAGCATCACCACCATCAAAAAGTGGTGCGCCGAAGAACAAAATACCAGCACACACGATCCCGGTCAGTGCTGCCAGGACAAAGCCATGCTTGTACAGCCGAAACCCCACGCCATATTCGTTAATGGCGTTATAGTGTGCTACCTGTTTGGCAATGGCTGAGGGGATCCCCGCAATCGCCGCAATCAGGAAGAAGCTGTAGATGTTATACCCCTTCCCATAGAGCGCATTACCTTGGAAGAAGTAACTGCCAAACCAGATACCCCATGGAATGATATAAATTGCACCCAAAATCCGGGAAAAGATACTCCCAGCTGTCATCCAAGCGGACCCTTTCACCATTTGGTCCTTTGAATCGTTTGTGACGTTTTGTGCACCATCACGATTTGACATCTCAGTCATTTAATAACCTGCTTTCGTTTCACCCAACAATAAATTCCTTATTATTTTAATATGTTTTGTGCAACAGAGCAATTAAATTTGCGGAATCTTAAGCAGCAGAACCTTAATTTAGTAGCAAATTTAATAAGATTCAGGTTCCTTCTGGACTTTTAGCCGCATCGTAGTGACAATTTGTTATAATAATTTGATATCAATTGATTTGGGAGGTTCACCGTGAAGCGAAGATGGTTGATTTCAGCCTTAATTGGCTTTTTTATCATATTAATTTTAGTTGGTAGCGCGGCCGTCATTCGTCAAAGACGAGCAGCTTACCTTAAAGCCAACTACCAGTTCAATAGTACGCCCACCATCTTCGTGCACGGTTGGACCGGTGGGCAAAAATCGGAAGTCAAGATGGTCCAAGCTGCTGAATCATCTCACATCGCAACTCACAAAATGACGATTAGGGTGCGCACAAACGGCACCCTCAAAATCCACGGTCATTTAACGAAACACATGAAAAATCCCATCGTTGAAGTAATCTTTAATAATAATCGGGCCGGTGAAATCCAAGATGCGATGTGGTTAAAAACCATCATGCGTCGCTTAAAAACCACCTACCACATCAAAAATTACAATGCGGTTGGCCATTCAATGGGTGCGTATGCGTGGACGTACTATAACTTACTGGTTGGTAACAACAAGGCATACCCAACGTTACAAAAAGCGGTCCTAATTGCAGGCCCCTATGATGGCATCATCAATAACCATAAGCTCAACCAGCCAACCACCCCTCCACTTAGTCGACTATGGGATGACGGACCTAATCTCATGCAGTCCGCTGCCAATGGCAAGCCCTCCATCATTCGGCCAGAGTTTAAAAAACTGTGGCGACTCCGAAATAATTTTCCTGCTCAAGCACACGTTTTAAATATCTATGGTAATTTGCAGGATGGGTCGCATTCTGATGGTGTGATTACCATGCCTTCAGCTCGATCACTCGGTTATTTATTAAAGAATCGAGTCGCCAGTTATCAAGAATATCAAGTCCAGGGGCCAACTGCTCAGCACAGCAAGCTACACGAAAACAACCCGTTCGTCGATGACGCTTTGATCGACTACCTATGGCGGAAGGACGGAAAATTCAAATAATTTGAACGAGCGTTAAATCCAACCAATCAAAACAACAACACCGTAAACTCCAGTGAATGAGGAATTTACGGTGTTGTTTTATGTCTTAAGTATTTTAGATTAATTTGGAGACGGTGTTAACGCATGGAAGCCAATATCATGGCGGAAAGTATACGCAGTTTGATCAACGCTATCATCTAAAACCTGATTGACCCGCTGTTGGGCAGCCCTGATGGTGGCAGCTGTCGCCGTCACCATCAATACCCGGCCGCCATGACTGACAACTTGACCATTTTCCTCAACTACGCCCGCGAAACTCACTTGCACGTCAGTCGCTTGGATGTTGGGTAATGGTCGACCGTTCACAGCTTGTCGAGGATAGTCTCGAGAGGCAACAACGGTCCCCAAATAATACTGATCGGTTTGCCACTTGGCAACGGGTTGTTGACCACGTTTAAGTTGCAAAATGAGTTCGCCCAAGTCACTTTGGAGCTGGGGCAACACAACCTGGGTTTCGGGATCGCCCATCCGCACGTTAAACTCAATGACTTTAATTCCACTAGTCGTCTTAATTAAACCCGCGTACAAAAAGCCTCGGAAAGGTGTCTTTTGATCAACCATCGTTTTGAGAATCGGCATCACCACTTCTTGAACTGCTTCTTGTTTTAAAGCCTCAGTGATATGCGGTACCGGGCTATACGCACCCATACCACCGGTGTTTGGGCCCAAGTCGCCATCCTCTAGTCGCTTGTGATCTTGAGCAACTGGCATGGTTATAAACCGTGTCCCATCAACCAATGCAAACAACGAAAATTCTTCGCCGACCAGATAATCCTCAATCAATAATTTTGATTGCGGACCTGCCATTAACTGAGCTACAGCCTGCTCAGCAGCGTTCTTTGTATCAGCAATAATCACGCCCTTACCAGAAGCAAGTCCGTCAGCCTTAATCACCAATGGTAATGCTTGCTGACTCACATATTGTAACGCGGCAGTCTGATTATCAAACTCCTGGTACTGCGCAGTCGGCACACCGCTAACGGCCATCATCTGTTTCGCGAAGGTTTTAGAGGATTCCAGTTGGGCAGCCACTTGATTTGGACCAAAAATTGGTAATTGACGTGCTTCAAAGTAGTCCACGATGCCCTTAGACAAAGGCTGTTCAGGCCCCACCACAGTGCAGGTCACTTGATGGCTGTTCGCAAAATCGGCTAAGGTTGAAAACGCTAATTCATCAATTGAAATAGGTTCAACACGAGGCAAATCAGCCATTTTTGGGTTACCAGGTGCCACAAAAACGTGTCGTTGTTTATTTTTTGCCAACGTTTCAGCGATGACGTATTCGCGACCGCCACTACCAACTACTAGCCAGTTTTCCATCGGTGTTTCCTCCCTTATGCTCAATAGATTTAGTGTTTAAAGTGACGAACGCCCGTGAAGACCAGCGCAATACCATATTCATCGGCCTTATCGATAGAAGCCTGGTCTTTGATGCTCCCACCGGGTTCAACGACTGCTTTAATACCGTTTTGAGCGGCAAATTCCACGCAATCATCCATCGGGAAAAAGGCATCGGAAGCAACAATGGCATCGGCATAGTTAGGCTTGTCCTTAGCTTTATCAATCGCAATTTTAACGGAATCGATCCGGTTCATTTGACCGGCACCAACACCCAGAGTTTGGTTGGCGGTGGTCACAACGATCGCATTACTCTTGACATGCTTCACCACCGTTTGACCAAATTCTAATGCTGCTAATTGATCTGGCGTTGGCTGGACTTTAGAAACGACTTTAAAGTCACTGGCAGCTTCATGAGCGGTGTCGGCTTCTTGCATCAGTGCGCCACCTAATACCGTTACGCTATCATGGTGGGTTGGATTCACATCACCAAAATCTACTGTTAATAACCGCAAATTCTTCTTCTTGGCCAAAATGGCATAGGCATCATCATCAAAAGCAGGCGCAATGATGATTTCCAAGAACAAAGCGTGCATCTTTTCAGCAGTGGCTAAATCGACCTTGCGATTCAACGCGATGATGCCGCCAAAGATTGAGATTGGGTCTGATTCATAAGCTAAATTCCAGGCGTTCAACAGCGAATCACTTACACCAATGCCACATGGATTCATATGTTTCAAGGCAACAACAGCTGGTTGCTTAAAGTCTGCAATCATCCGCAATGCCGCATCGGCATCCCGTAAATTATTATACGAAAGTGCTTTACCGTGAAGCTGTGTCGCATTAGCAAGTGAGTACGGTTCTGGAATTGGATCTTTATAATAGGCGGCTTTTTGATGACTGTTTTCACCGTAACGCATATCTTCAACCTTTTCATAGGTTAATGTTAACTTCTCAGGAAACTCTTCAGTCGTCATGTAGTCGGCAATCAGCGCGTCGTAGGCAGCCGTTTCTCGGAAAACCTTAGCCGCTAATTCACGTCTAAAATCATCTGTCAGCTGTTCATCATCGAAGTGTTGTAAGAACGTCGCGTAATCCGACTGATCAGTAATAACCGTCACATCATGATAGTTCTTAGCGGCTGCTCGTAACATGGATGGCCCACCAATGTCGATCTGTTCAATTGCCTCAGCATCGGTGACGCCGTCTTTTTGAATGGTTTCTTTGAACGGGTATAGATTCACGCAAATCAGATCAATGGGCTGAATTTGATTCTCAGTTAATTTGGCCATGTGCTCCGGATTGTCCCGTTTAGCTAAAATACCAGCGTGAATGCGTGGGTGCAACGTCTTCACCCGACCATCCAGCATCTCCGGAAATCCGGTGATTTCTTCGACTGGGGTCGCCTCAACCTGACCGGCCAGTATGGTTTTTAAGGTGCCACCGGTTGAAATCACTTGGTAACCTCGTTCTACTAAAGCTTTAGCAAATTCAACGATACCTGTTTTATCAGAAACACTTAACAACGCTAATTTAGTCAATTAGAGCACTCCTTTTTGAATTAAATGACGAATCGTTTCAGGATAAAGCTGATGTTCTACTTCATGAATTTTAGTTTCTAAGCTGGCCAGGGTGTCGGTCTCGGATCGTAGTACTGGTGCCTGTGCAATAATCTCACCGGTATCGACCCCACCATCAACGTAGTGAATGGTAACCCCGGTGACTTTCACACCGTATTGATAAGCATCTTCGATTCCGTGGCGACCTGGAAACGCCGGTAATAAGGCCGGGTGAATGTTGATGATGTGGCGTGGAAAGGCAGCCAAAAGCGTACGGCCAATAATGCGCATGTAACCGGCTAACACTAAATCATCAACACGATATTCTGCCAGATCATTCAGTAGTTGCTGTTCACGCGCCACTTTGCTAACCCCTTTTTGGGCAACTGACATGACCACGGGAATTTGGTGATGATTGGCACGCTCAATTACCCCAGCATTCGGTTGATCACAGACAACGACGCAGATTTGAGCTGGTAGGTCAGCGGTCATTAACGCCTCAAAGTTGGTTCCGTTGCCTGAAGCAAAGATGGCCAAGCGTGGTTTAACTTCGGTATTCGACTGGTCGATCACGTCGATTCACCACCTTACCAATAAGTTGGAAGTCTGCTTGTTGCTGCGTCAATTTTGCCTGAACCTCAGCAACATTACGTGGCGATACGACGAGCACCATACCGATTCCCATGTTAAAAACTTGCCGCATTTCATCGACGGTCACGTCTCCGGCCGTTTGGAGAAATTTAAAAATTGCCGGTACGGTCCAACTGGCTGCGTCAATTTCGGCAGTCAAAGTTGCCGGAATCATTCTGGCTAAATTATCCGCCAAACCACCACCAGTAATGTGGGCCGCTGCATGAAGCAGGTTATCCGCAACTAATGGATAAACTGATTGGTAATAAAGCTTAGTCGGTTCGAGTAAAGCATCGGCGAGAGATTGGTTAAGTTCAGGATACACATGCATGAGATCAAGGTTAGCATCCTTCATGATTTTACGCACTAAGGAGTAACCATTTGAATGCACCCCACTGGAACTCAAACCAATTAATATGTCACCGGCCTCGACTTTGTCAGCGCCTAAGAGACTCGTCTTATCTGCCAGTCCCACCGCAAAGCCGCTTAAATCATAGTCTTCACCCTGATAGATGCCTGGCATTTCAGCCATCTCACCGCCAATTAATGATAAACCGGCTTGCTGACAACCAGATGCAATGCCTTTAACAATGGTGGTCACGCGCTCAGGTTCAAGCTGACCAAGCCCTAAATAATCCAGAAAGAACAGTGGTTTAGCACCCTGAGCCAAAACATCATTGGCACACATTGCCACTAAATCAATCCCAATGGTGTCATGTCGATTAGCCTCAATCGCTAATAATAACTTAGTCCCTACGCCATCCGTTCCAGAAATCAAAACTGGTGCCTCAAGACCACCCAGTAAGCCCGTCAGTTCGTATTCGGCACCAAAGCCACCTAAGCCGTGCAAGACGTTCTCATCATGGGTCTGGTTCACGATTTGTTTAATATCTTTAACGGCCGTTTCTCCAGCCTGAATATTTACGCCAGCCTGTTCGTATTGACTCGTCACCTTAATTCGCTCCTTCGTACAAACCCAATCGTGCGACTTCTGCATCAAATCCTGCTTGATAATCATACAATGGTGTCGGATACTGACCATCAAAATAAGCCGTACATAACCCATGATTCTCACTATCATTCAGTGGCCCAATCGCGTTGACTAACCCATCAACACTCAAATAGGCTAATGAATCCGCCCCAATTTGGTCACGAATCTGATCAACCGTGTAATTTGCACCAATTAATTCTTTAGTCGTCTGGATGTCAATGCCGTAATAACAAGGAAATTTCAAAACTGGTGAGGCAATGCGAACGTGCACTGACTTCGCCCCGGCGCGTTTTAATAAACGTACGATGTATTGACTCGTCGTACCACGTACAATTGAATCATCAACCAGCACGATATTCTTTCCGGCAACAACCGATTTTACAACTGAAAGTTTCATGGAAACACCGCGTGCTCGCTTGGCTTGAGTCGGTTCGATAAAGGTTCGAGCAACGTACTGGTTTTTGATCATGCCCATGTCATAGTGAATGCCACTCGCTTGCGCATAACCAATCGCTGCTGAGAGTGACGAATTGGGCACGCCAATCACAACGTCGGCATCAACCGGTGCTTCCTTAGCGATGGTGGCACCCATTCTCTTTCTCGCTTCGTGGACACTCACACCACGAATGATCGAATCGGGTCTGGCAAAGTAGATGTACTCCATCGAACAAATCGCCAGGTGCGTATCGGTGGTGAAGTGATCAACTGAAATCCCATCGTCATTCACAATAATTAACTCACCGGGTTCAACATCACGCACAAACGTCGCACCAACTTGATCTAACGCACAGGTTTCGCTACAAATCACAATGGCACCGTCATCCATACGACCGATGACTAAGGGCCGAAAACCGTTTGGATCAAGGGCTGCAATCATCATCGTCGGCGTCATCATTAAGTAGGCAAAACCGCCACGCACGTGATTCAACGATGCTTTTAACTGATCAATAAACTGAGGCGCCTGACTGGTTTGGACTAATTCACCAAGTAACTCGCTATCTGAAGTAGCCTGAAATTCAACGCCCAGAGCACTTAATTCCTGGCGGCACTGATCCGCGTTGGTTAAGTTACCGTTATGAGCCAGCGCAAACTGCGTCACTTCTGGGTGATCAAACAACATGGGTTGAATATTTTCAACACCATGATTACCGGCAGTTGCGTACCGAACGTGACCAATGGCGGCAGTACCAGTCAAGTGTGCCATTTTGGCTGGATCAGCAAAGACTTCAGCTAGCAACCCAAGACCACGATGTCGCTTAAATTCACCGTGGTTATTACTCACGATGCCAGCACCTTCCTGTCCTCGATGTTGCAAACTGTGCAAGCCGTCATAGGTTAATTGAGCGGCGTTCGTTGACCCCCAAATGCCAAACAGGCCACACTCTTCGTTGAGTCCTTTTACTTCATTAGGCATGTCAAGGCACCTCCATAAATGGCTTTTAAGTCACGGTTTGACGCGTTCACTTGACCATCAGCAGTTTTTAATGAGATGTGATCAGTCGAAGTGGTTTGACCTAAGTAACTCGCCCGACCGGCAGCCAATTGTTCAAAAATTTCGCGGTCCTGCGACTTGACACTCACCACAAAGCGCGATTGAGTCTCACTAAATAATTGCGCGTTAGTCAATTGTGTTTGACCCTCAAACCCAAGTTCATGCTCAACTAAAGCTTCAACAAGTGCAACGCCAAGACCGCCTTCACTCAAATCATGTGCACTTTGAAGGAGTCCCTCTCGAATAGCTGTTTGAATCAGTTGTTGATTAGCAGCTTCGGTATCCAGATCAAAATGCAACGTCCCTTTCGGTAAACTACCATTTAATTTCTGAATTTCAGAACCGGCGTAGTCATTGTAAGTTTCGCCAATGACGTACACTGCATCGCCAGCTTGTTTAAAGTCCTGCGTCGTAATGAGTTGTGTGTCTTCAATCAGGCCAACCATCCCGATCATTGGTGTTGGATAGATGGCTTGACCATCAGTTTCGTTGTACATCGACACGTTACCGGAAATAACTGGTGTATCAAATCGTTCACATGCGCGAGCGATGCCTTGGACTGACTGGTCTAATTCCCAATAGCTTTCAGGATCGTCAGGACTACCAAAATTAAGACAATCAGTGATACCAATTGGAATGCCACCACTAGCAACGATATTTCGAGCCGCCTCACTTACCGCAATTTGACCACCATCAAACGGATTCAAATAAATGTAACGACCATTGCAGTCAGTCGTCATCGCGAGCGCCTTTTTAGTGTGACGAACGCGAACGACAGCGGCGTCACTCCCCGGTGTCACCACCGTATTTGCTTGAACTTGCGCATCATATTGTTTAAAGACGGCCTTTTTTGAGGCAATCGTTGGTTGAGCTAACATCTGCTTAAGGGTGTCAGTTACGTCGTTCACCACTGGTGTCTCGGCAACAGCTTGATCATCCAGACGAGCTGGTTTTTGACTAGGTTGCTCATGTTCGACCACATCGTCCACTAAAGTCGTCACGGGTACATCCGTCACAAGTTCACCGTGTTGGTAGAGTCGGTACTGGCGGTCATCGGTCACGTGACCGACCACGACGGCGTCTAGGTCATAGCGAGCAAAAATATCTAACACTGTTTGCTCTTCACCCTTTTTGACGCATAACAACATCCGTTCTTGCGATTCGGACAACATGATTTCGTAAGCACTCATACCGAGTTCTCGTTGTGGAATCAAGTCCAAGTTCATCGTCACGCCACTTTTGGCTTTAGCAGCCATTTCTGCTGAAGATGATACTAGCCCAGCGGCCCCCATATCTTGAATACCCATCAAAATGTCAGCGTGATCATGAATGATTTCTAGACAGGCATCTGTCAATAATTTTTCCATGAACGGATCACCCACTTGAACCGCTGAACGATCAGCTTCCTTTTCTTCGCTAAATTCGTTAGAAGCAAAAGTCGCACCGTGAATACCGTCCCGACCGGTTTTTGCACCGACGTAGATGATACTGTTACCCGTACCGGTTGCGCGCCCCTTTTTCAAATCAGCTTGGTTCATTAAACCGACACACATTACGTTGACCAACGGATTGCCTTGATAAACACTGTCAAAGCCAATTTCACCGCCAACTGTGGGGATGCCAATGCAGTTACCATATGAGGCAATTCCAGCAACAATTTCGTTGAGAAGGTACTGATTCTTAGGGTCAGTTAACTCACCGAAACGAAGACTATCCAACGAAGCGATTGGCTTGGCACCCATTGAGAAAATATCACGAATGATACCACCGACGCCAGTTGCAGCCCCTTCAAAGGGTTCGACAAAACTAGGATGATTGTGGCTTTCAGCTTTAAACACAACGGCTTGACCATCACCAATATCTAAAACACCAGCACCTTCGCCGGGGCCTTGGATAACCCGTGAGCCGTCATTCCAAAATTTACGTAAAATTGGCTTCGAGTTTTTGTAAGAACAATGTTCACTCCACATGACCGCAAATAAGCCTGTCTCCGTGTAGTTTGGTAAACGACCAATGAGTTTTTGAGAGATATAGTCATATTCTTGTTCCGAAAGGCCCCAGGCTTCATAGGGCTTTTGTTCGCGAATCTCTTCTGGCGTTGGCTCTGTTCTTACTTGTTGCATCGGTTACACCGTCCTTAACTGTGATTGTCGAAGTGACTCAAAAATTGCCAGCCCATCTTGGCTACCCAAAATGGTTTCAACAGCGCGCTCCGGATGTGGCATCATGCCTAACACATTACCTGCTTGATTGGTAATCCCGGCGATGTCATTCACACTTCCGTTCGGATTATGACGATAGGTAAAGGCAATTTGATGGTTGGCCTTGAGCGATGCCAAAGTCTGTTCATCGCAATAATAGTTCCCCTCGCCGTGGGCGATTGGGAGTGTAATAACTTGATTGGCATCGAACTGACTGGTAAACATCGTCTTATGATTGGTCACCGTTAACGGTTCAGGTTCGCAAATAAACTGCATGTCACGGTTATGTTGGAGTGTACCAGGTAAGAGACCGGCTTCGGTTAGAATTTGAAAGCCATTACAGATACCTAAAACGGGACGACCGCTTGCTGCAAACTGCTTCACTGCGGGCATTACTGGCGCAAATTTGGCAATCGCACCACTTCGTAGGTAGTCACCGTACGAGAAGCCACCAGGAATTAAGACCGCATCAAAACCAGCCAAATCAGTCGCGGTATGGGGCACAATGGTTGCATCTTCGTGTAAAGCGTCCGTAATTGCGTAATAAAGATCCTCATCACAATTGGAACCTGGAAAACTAATCACCGCAAACTTCATCATGACTGTGCCAACTCCTTTACGTCATATCGGTAGGTTTCCATATTCGGATTGGCAAGCAGTTGATCACAAATTGCTTCAGCCTGGGCTTGCGCTTGTTCAGCTGAATCGACGTCCAGGGTCAACTCAAAGTACTTGCCCTGAGTCACAGCGTCAACAGTGGTAAAGTTCAAACGGTGCATGGCATTTTTAATGGCCACAGCTTGTGGATCTAAGATTGAGGGTTTGTAAGTCACGTGAACTTGAGCTAAGAACATGGTTGGCCTCCTATTTGACTGTTGCCTGCAAGCGAGAAAGGACGGTGCGATAGCCATCCATGACGTCACCTGTGTGCTTTCGAAAGACGTCTTTATCAAGTGAATCATGGGTCGTAGCGTCAACTAACCGACATGAATCCGGTGAAATTTCATCACCTAAAATCAAGTTTTGTTGGGCGTCAAAACCAAATTCGAGCTTAAAATCAACTAAGGTGATGTCTGCGGCGGCAAATAAACGGGTTAAGGCCTCGTTAACCTTGAAGGCCTGATCGCGAATTTGTGCCAGTTGTTCTGGCGTTGCGATTGCTAACGCGTGAATCTGAGAATCATTGATGAACGGGTCGTCCAGTTCATCACTTTTGTAATAGAATTCTTGAACTGGTTGTTCGAAAGCCATTAAGTAGTCAGTGTTGAATTTTCGTTGAAAACTACCTGATGCGTAGTTTCGAATGACCACCTCAAGTGGAATCATGGTCATTTTTTTGACCAGTTGGTCGCTGGGTGACAGTTGTTTGATGAAGTGAGTGGTGATGCCCTGTTGACCGAGGTACGTATAGATTAAGCTATCAATTTGATTATTCACAACGCCTTTATCATCAATGTGTTCCTTACGCTTTCCATTCAGCGCCGTTGCTTGATTCAAATAGTGAACTTGAATCTCCTCAGGATTTTCAGTCGTTAATAATTGCTTTGCTTTACCTTCACTAATCAATGTTGCCACGTTCAACAGATCCTTTCTGGTTTAACTAAACTGACTGACAGATGCTAACAATCTTTCAAGTGACGGTCCGGTCACCGTAATGTGCCCCATTTTACGACCGTCACGAATCTCTTTTTTACCATAATCGTGTAGATGCCACTCTGGATGATGGACCCAATCCTGACGGGCTGCCGTCAAGTGGTCACCCAATAAATTGACCATGACCGCTGGTTCGAACTGACGAATTGGTGGAATCGGTAGGCCACATATACTTCGAATGTGCGCATCAAATTGCGAAACGTTGCAGGCTTCGATGGAGTAGTGACCTGAATTATGTGGTCTCGGTGCTAATTCGTTAATCATTAGCTCTCCAGAGTCCAGTTCAAACAACTCGATGCCAAGGACGCCACGTAGGTCTAGTGCTGTTGCGGTCTGGCGAGCAATCTCAGTTGCACTAGCTGCCACCGTCGTACTGATTTGTGCTGGTACAATGCTGGTATGCAAAATATGATGCTGATGACGATTTTCACTCACCGGAAAAGTGATAATTTCATCACGACCGTCACGCGTTACCATCACTGACAATTCGCGAACGAAAGCTTGTTTTAATTCATAGATCCATTCTGTTTTTGTAATCTCAGCTTCAATTAACTGCCAATCAGTTTGATCATTAATGTCAAACTGGCCATGGCCGTCATAACCACCTTCGACGGTTTTAAGTAACCCGGGTTGGCCAATGTGTTGAATAGCGTGTTCCAAATCGGCCATCGACTTTACGGAAGCATATGGTGTTACTGGTAAATGATGTTGCTTACAAAAGTCCTTTTCTCGTAATCGATGACTAGTAATGGTGAGTAAGTTAATCCCTTGCGGAATCCGTGTCATCGCTTCAACCTGACTCAAACTCTCTTGATCAACGTTTTCAAACTCGTACGTTAACACATCACTATGGGTTGCAAGCTTCGACAACGCTGCTTGGTCGTCATATTCGGCGACGATCTGGAAATCAGCGACTTGTCCTGCTGGCGACTGGGGCGTTGGATCTAAGACACCCACATGATACCCCATGGCTTTCGCAGCTAAAGCCATCATCTGGCCGAGTTGACCGCCACCAATTATGCCAATGTTGGCTGGCGGTAAAATGGGCTCATTGTAATTGTTCATTACTTTTAGTAGCCTCCGCTGTTTGTTGTTGTCTAAATGCGTCCAATTGTGTGGCAACATCTAAATCTTGAAGTGCAATAATCTCGGCAGCGAGCAAGGCTGCATTCTTGGCACCGGCACTACCGATTGCGACTGTTGCAACCGGAACACCAGCAGGCATTTGAACGATCGACAGTAAAGAATCCATTCCGTTTAACGCCTTTGACTGGATTGGCACCCCGATGACTGGCAACGTCGTGTTAGCAGCCAACATTCCTGGCAAGTGGGCGGCCCCACCGGCAGCGGCAATGATCACCTGATATTGTTCGGCTTTAGCTGTTTCGCCAAAATGCTGTAATGTTTGTGGCATACGGTGCGCTGAAATCACATGTTTGTCAAAGCTAACGTGAAGTTCAGTAAGTAAATCGGCCGTGGCTTGGACCTGTGGCCAATCAGAAATTGATCCCATAACAAGTGCGACTTGCATCTTCAAAATCTCCTTTGCCTTTGATACCCATAGATTAACAGCAGAAAGTAGAACTGTCAACATTAAAATCGAACTATCGACACTATAATATTTTTATTGTTCGGTTTTACGTTAATTAAATTTTGTATTATCATTCCAGTTTCATTTAAAGCTTTCAAACATCATCACTAATCAGCAGAACAGCTTCATCTACCGTTCAACAGTTTCAGTTGAACTGGAATGTATTAATCTCCGTGCTAAACAAAAAAACACAAACCTCAGTGAAATTCACTTTGGTTTGTGTTTTATAGGCTTAATTAATGATGAGCTGGCAAAGCCTAACCAGCAACGACGATGTTAACGATCTTGTTTGGTACCACGATGACTTTCTTAACTTCATGGCCTTCCAAATAAGCTTTAACCGTTTCATCCGCAAGCGCAGCGTCTTGAATCTCATCTTTGGTAGCTTTAGCAGCAACCACCACGTGGCCACGAACTTTACCATTCACTTGAACAGCGAGTTCAACTTCATCCACAACCAATTTTGATTCATCATAAGTTGGCCAAGTTGCATAGGTAATGGTCTTGTCATGACCCATCAATGCCCACAATTCTTCAGTGATATGTGGTGCAATTGGTGACAGCATCTTGACCAAGCCCTCCATGTAGACGAGTGGTAAACTGTCAGCCTTAAACGCTTCGTTAACGAACACCATCATCTGAGAAATTGCCACGTTAAAGCGCAATGCAGCCATATCCTCAGTAACGGTCTTAACGGTTTGGTTATAAATCAAGTCTAACGAACCGTCATTAAAAGTGGTAACGCGGTCACGAAGGTGGTTATTGTCATCCACAATTAACCGCCATACACGATCGAGCCAACGGTGTGCCCCGGCAATACCTTCTGTACTCCACGGTTTAGCTGCATCAAGTGGTCCCATGAACATTTCATACACCCGCAGCGTATCTGCACCATAAGCATCAACGATCTCATCTGGGTTAATCACGTTACCTTTAGATTTAGACATCTTTTCGTGGTTAGTCCCCAAAATCATCCCTTGGTTAACCAGTTTCTGGAATGGTTCCTTAGTTGGGACAACGCCTAAATCATACAGGAACTTGTGCCAGAACCGCGCATAAAGCAAATGAAGGACCGCGTGTTCTGCACCACCAATATACAAGTCGACTGGCATCCAGTACTTTAATTTTTCTGGATCAGCGACCATCTTATCGTTAGTAGGATCAACGTAGCGTAAGAAGTACCAAGAACTGCCGGCCCATTGCGGCATGGTGTTGGTTTCCCGCTTGCCTTTACGGCCATTTTCATCGACAACGTTTACCCAGTCATCCAAGTTAGCTAATGGACTTTCACCAGTGCCTGAAGGTTCAAGCTGCTTGGCTTTTGGCAATCGCAGTGGTAATTCGTCTTCTGGCACAAGTGTGGTTTCGCCATCTTCCCAATGAATAACTGGAATTGGTTCGCCCCAGTACCGTTGACGAGAGAAGATCCAGTCGCGAAGTCGGTAATTAACCTTCTTCTTACCGGCATCATGTTCTTCGAGCCAGTCAATGGCAGCTTTGATGGCGGTCTTCTTGTCCATCCCATTCAAGAAACCAGAGTTGATGTGGGGCCCATCTTCGGTAAAGGCTGCTTCTTCGATGTTGCCGCCTTCAATAACTGGTTTAATTGGTAAATCGAACTTCTTAGCAAATTCGTAGTCTCGATCATCGTGTGCAGGCACGGCCATGATTGCACCAGTCCCATAGGATGCTAAGACGTAATCACCGATCCAAATTGGCAGTTGCTCACCGTTAATTGGGTTGATGCCATAAGCACCAGTGAAGACACCAGTCTTATTCTTATTTAAATCAGTTCGTTCAAGATCTGAGCGACTTTCAATTTGCTTCTTGTAAGCGGCAACTTCTTCAGCATGGTCGGGCGTGGTGATTTGGTCGACTAGTTCATGCTCAGGTGCCAGCACCATGTATGATGCGCCGAACAGCGTATCTGGTCGTGTGGTATACACTTCAACTTGCTTGTCATCTTGGCCAGCTACTTTGAAGAAGACACTAGCCCCTTCAGAACGTCCAATCCAGTTACGTTGTTGTTCCTTAATGCTTTCTGGCCAATCCAAATCATCCAAATCATCAATTAACCGGTCAGCATACTTCGTGATCCGTAAAACCCATTGGCGCATTGGCACGCGGTAAACCGGGTATCCGCCACGTTCAGTTTTACCATCGATCACTTCTTCGTTAGCCACAACGGTACCACCCATGAAATCAGGTGCCCAGTTCACCATAATTTTATCTTCATAGGCTAAACCTTTTTTGTAGAGTTGTTCAAAAATCCATTGGGTCCACTTGTAATAGCTTGGATCGGTAGTGTTAATCTCACGATCCCAGTCATATGAAAAACCAAGTGACCGAATTTGGCGCTTGAAGGTTTTAATGTTTTGGGCAGTAAAATCCTTTGGGTTATGCCCTGTTTTAAGAGCATATTGTTCTGCAGGCAAACCAAAGGCGTCCCAACCCATTGGGTGTAACACGTTATAGCCTTGCATCCGCTTCATACGTGAAATAATGTCAGTTGCTGTATAACCTTCTGGGTGACCAACGTGTAACCCTTGACCTGACGGATAAGGGAACATATCTAGTGCATAATACTTCGGTTTTGAAGTATCATCATATGTCTTAAAAGTCTTATGTTCCTTCCAATAATGCTGCCATTTTCGTTCAATTATGCTGTGATTGTAAGCCAAACCAACACGCTCCCTTTCTGATATTCATGCTTTACCTAGATAACTGCTGAAATTCAATTAAACCGCAACGTTCCCGCTTATGTAAGCTAGCAGGTATTTAGGTCACACTGAAACGTTAGCCCGATAACTTAAAAATTAATCGATTCTTCAGACCTTTAGTCGTGGAATGATTCACTCAAAAGTTAAAAAAGCCATTGCTTCTGTCTTGAAAACTAAAAAAGCCTACAAGAAACCAACGTTTCTTGTAGGACGGAATTTCCGCGGTACCACCTAACATTCCCGATTGCACGGGCGCTCAATATTTCGTAACGTGAAAATCACGTTTCAACTTACTTCAGTTCAGTTGAAATAACTCCGAGACGAGTTCGGTTAATAAACTGGCGAATTCACAACAACCATCCGCTTTCTGAACAGCTCACTAAACCTAATAGTCCTCATCAGTCTTTAATAGATTCAAGTGCTTTCATCGTACCAGATAGTCATGTAAAACGCAAGGTATCCTAGGTGACACTTTTGGTTTCCAATCATTTCAACTATACTCAAGGTACAACTTATTTAAGGAAGTGTTGAAGTGAACCTCGAATCTGCTTTATCGTATAGTCACACGCTCCTCAAACCGATTATTCAAGCAGGCGACACCGTGATCGACGCAACCGTTGGCAACGGCCATGACACCATTTTTTTAGCCGGGTTAGTCGGCCACTCCGGACAAGTACTCGGTTTTGACGTTCAACAGGTGGCACTTGACGAAACCGCCTTACAATTACAATTAACTGGACAAGCCCATCAAGTCCAACTCATTCACGATGGCCATCAAAATTTGGATCATTATTTGGCGCCAGACCAACAAATTAGCGCCGCCATCTTTAACCTTGGCTACTTGCCAGGTAGTGATAAGACCATTATCACTCACGCTCAGACCACCCTATCTGCTCTTGACTGTTGTTTAAGTCACCTTCGCCGTGGCGGCATTGTGGCTTTGGTCGTTTATTATGGTCATGAAGGTGGCGAAGCAGAAAAAACCGCCGTCCTTAATGAAGTACAACAACTTGATCAACACGAATTTCAAGTGCTCCAATATGGTTTCATTAACCAAGTTCATCAACCACCGTTTCTAATCGCTGTTCAACGGCGTTAAGTGGTGATTAAAATTATAAAAGAGTGGTTGCCAAATTGGCAACCACTCTTTTATTGAAGCTAGCGCTTAAAATCTAATCGAACTAACGTTTACATCTGTTCATTTGGTAGCAAAATAATCTGGCTACTGCCATCATCATACACCCACAGCGCCTCTGGAAAACTTTCTGCATAGGGAAACGGCGTGTCAAAACTGGCAACGACATTGTCCTGTTGCAAAAACTCAAACGTCAGGTGATTTTTTTGATTGGTCAAATTAAAGCCAATCATTTCATTCAATTGGAACATGCCCTGTAAGTTATTGTCGATAATATACCAAACTTGATCGATAATCTCGCCTGGTAGTGAGTTCACAACACCATAACTTGCAAATCTTGGACGATTGTTTTCAAACAAATTGATCGTCTCACTTTCCTGTTAATCTTACTAAACAGTATACTGCATTTGACGGGAAATATCAGAGTCTGCGTTTACGGTGATCAAGTCCGTTAATCAGATAACTCAAAATGATCAATCCTAACGCCACTAGGAAAATACTGTGCAAGCCACTATATAAAATTTCACGGAGTGGCTTGAGTAATGCTGGTTCAAGGTGCTTGGCTGTCTCGGGATTGATCAACTGATTCATCATGTTCATGGTAGTGCCTGGATGTGTCTTAACGCCATGCACCATGCTGATGTTCATGATAATCCCGAACACTGAAATCATCAGTGTTTGACCTAATGTTCGTCCTAAGGTATTGAGTGACGTGGCCACGCCAACATCTTGAGCCGAAACTTGGTTTTGAACCGTCACGGTGGTGGTTGTAATGGTAATCCCAAACCCCGTCCCGCAAATCGCTGCAATCAAAAAGAAGAGCGCAAACGGCGTGCTTTGTGGTGCAAAAGCCATGGCTAGGCCACCAACCAGGATAAACGTCAAACTAAACGTAATAATCTGTTTTGGTGTTCGTTTCAACAATAATTTGCCGGCAATAAACGACCCAACGATCCACATCAGTGAACTGGGCGTAATCGCAAACCCTGCTAAAGAAGCGGGCAACCCTAGTAATCCTTGTGTCCAGGTTGGCAGATACACTTCAAACCCCATCAAAAACCCGCTAATAAGCGCAGCCACCAAGTTTTGGGTCACAAAGGTCCGTTGTTTAAAGAGCGTTAACGGAATAATCGGGTTTTCGACCTGTCCTTCGTGATGGACAAATACCGCAAAGCTAATACCGGCCAAAACCAGGCATACAATAAAAGCCAGCCAATTAATTTGAGTATCACCCAAGATTTGGAAACTATACATCAGCGCTAATAGCGCTATTGAAATTAATACACTGCCTAATAAGTCAAGTGATTGACTACTTTGCCGCGGTGTTTCTTTCAAAAAAATCCAGATGCCAGCCATTGCAAGCAATCCAACTGGGATGTTGATGAAAAATATCCAATGCCAAGTGAGTTGATCGACAATAAAACCACCTAATAGAGGCGCAACAATCGAAGCAATCCCCCACGCAGAACCGTTAAACCCCATTACCTTCGCTCGCTTTTCTAACGGGTAGATATCAGCAATGATGGTAAATGAAATCGGCATAATTGAACCTGCGCCGATTCCCTGAACGGCCCGCCACAGGATCAATTCGGCCATGCTGTTCGACATACCAGAAAGTGTTGAACCAACGATGAAGACCGCAAGTCCAAACAAAAATAGCCGTTTGCGACCAAACATGTCAGAAAGCTTGCCGTAAATTGGCGTGGCAATCGCGTTAGTCAACAAAAAAATTGAAAAAACCCAGTTCATCAACGCCACACCACGTAAGTCACCAACAATGGTCGGCATGGCAGTTGAGACGATTGTCCCCTCAATTGCGCTCATAAAGGTGGCAATAAAGATGGCACCAGTCACTAATGGGACATTTGTACGTCCTTTTGTCATAAAAATTCCTCATTTCGCGCTGGCCCGCACCCCCATACGCAATTTGAGAGTCAAATACTCTCGCCACAAAAATAACGACCAGCCCGAAAGTTGATCGTTATCGTTAAAAATTCAATCAATGATTGGTTAAATTAATGGTTTAACGCTTGCTTCAAGTCGTCCACCTTATCAGTGTGTTCCCAAGGCAGGTCAATATCAGTCCGACCAAAGTGACCATAAGCGGCTGTTTGCTTATAAATTGGTCGCTTCAAGTCAAGCATCTGAATAATACCAGCTGGCCGTAAGTCAAAGATTTGACGAACAGCTTGCGTCAAGGCTGCTTCAGACACATCACTCGTTCCAAAGGTGTTAATTGAAACAGAAACTGGTTGTGCAACACCAATGGCATACGCTAATTGAACTTCAACTTGGTGAGCTAATCCCGCTGCCACAATGTTTTTGGCAATGTAACGGGCAGCGTAGCTAGCTGAACGGTCAACCTTGGTAGCATCTTTACCAGAAAAGGCACCGCCACCATGGTGAGCATAACCACCGTAAGTGTCGACAATTACCTTACGACCCGTCAAACCGGCATCACCTTGAGGTCCACCGATAACGAACCGACCAGTTGGGTTGATCAGATAACGCGTGTTGTCATCCAAGAACTTAGCTGGAATAACTGGCTTAATGACTTGTTCAATCACATCATGACGAATCTGATCAAGTGTTGCAGATTCGGCATGTTGTGTGCTGACAACAACGGTATCAACTCGAACTGGTTGACCATCATCATCGTATTCAACCGTCACTTCAGCTTTGGCATCTGGTCCAAGGTAATCCAAAATGTTTTCCTTACGGACCTTTGCGATGCGTCTCATCAACTGGTGAGAAAGCGAAATTGCCAGTGGCATTAGTTCAGGCGTCTCATCAATGGCATAGCCAAACATCAGCCCTTGGTCGCCAGCACCAATCTGATCTAGCGGATCAGTTTGGCCTTCGCGTGTCTCCAGCGCATCATCAACCCCTTGTGCAATGTCAGGTGATTGTTCGTCAATTGCAACTAAGACAGCACAATTGTCGCCATCGAAGCCGTACTTACCGTCTGTGTAACCAATCTCTTTGATGGTTTCACGAACGACGTGTTGGATATCGACGTAAGCAGTTGTTGAAATCTCACCAAACACTAACACCAACCCAGTCGTCACTGATGTTTCACAAGCGACACGGGCGTCAGGATCTTGCGCTAACATCGCGTCTAAAATTGCATCACTAATCTGATCAGCAATCTTATCCGGATGGCCTTCAGAAACAGATTCTGAAGTAAACAAATGTTTCTCTTGCATAATAAAAAATTCCCCCAATTCGTTTTTCGGTTACAAGGCATCTTCACTAAGTCAAGCTAGTGAATCCTATCGGGAATGAAGACTCATAACTTTAACATTCTAACACAATTTTTAGTAAGGAGAAAGCTTTCACCATTGCTAAGCTGCGATTCTTCCAGTATCCATTGACCTTTTCAAGTGTTGACCGACGAGTGAAAAATGGTAGGATTGTTTTATATCATAAAAAGGACGACAACTTATGCTAGAAAAAATTGAAACCACAATTGTCCAACACCGGCGTCTTCTGCAAGCCCTATTCTTCGGTTTTGTTGAAATGAGCGGCTTACTCCTGTACGCCAATGCTAACTCGTTTCAGGCGTATTCACAGCCACACCAACTTCAATTGAGTTTGCTCGGTTTCATCTTGACCCTTATGTTTACAACACTCTACTTAATTCGAACCAACAACCGTACTGACTTGACGACCCGGTTAATCTTTGGTGCAACAATTCTATCTGCAATCCTAGGGACGATTAAATTACCTCTTCTGGTTAACGTCATCAATCTCCTACTACTTCTGGTATTGATTCTACTGTACGTATTGCCCAATTTATTTTTAAATGAATTTGGAATGTTCATGTTGGCGCTATTATTGGCAAGTCAAGTTAGTGGGAACTTTTTGTTGACCCATGCCTATCTTTCAGCTGGCTACTTAACAACGATGGTTTTGCCAATGGTAACTTATTTCTTTTTCTTTTTACCAACTCGATATTTTCAAAACACGATTCTGCCTTCAAGCCTTGCAGTCATTGCCGTAATATGGTTATTTTACACCCAACGATCACTCATATTGGCACTCGTCGCTGTGGTGATTCTGGGCGCGTGGCTTCTTGTTCAACACGTTTGGCACCCTTCTTTATCACGCGGTTTGCTACTTGCAGCAATTCTTCAAACCGTCTTATTTTCAATCAGTCGGTAACTACTCTTAAAAGTTTTTAAAGACTCACGCCGAATCCCAATAATTGATTTGAGATGACCTATGATGAAAGTGCACTTTTATCTTTGGGGAGGTACCATTTTGGATCAGATTAGAATTGTGGGCGATATTTGGTCAGGCAAATTTCAACCAACGTTAACAGGTAATCGAATTGTTGATACTGCTCTCTTAAATCAATTTAAAACTCGCCTAATGGACTGGTTGTCAACCAACCGAATAGAGGTGGAGGTCAATATTGATCATCACTTCAGTATGCAACACACCGACACAAACCCAACGCTTTATCTTATTGATAGTCAAATTATCGCTGATGTGGGTGACCACACTTTACAGCCAATCAACTATCTGCCAATTAAACATCAAAGTCTGTTACACGCCAATCCGGCTGAGTTATTTCAGGCCCTCATCAATTACTTCAAAGCTGCACAACAAGAACAATCTTAAAAAGACTTGATCAAAGCATTTTCAGCTTTGTACCAAGTCTTTTTTAGACGAATAATCCAGGAAAGATCACACAATTCGCAGTTGGTTGCACAATGTGTTTTAATTCGTCATCCAGGTGATTAATAAAGTGATCCTTAGTCATTTTTTGATTACCTACCCAACCCACAAAGTACTTAGGCTTAAATCGTTGGTCGGTGATATCAAAACCATGATATGTTTTCAGTTGTGTGCCATGGTACGTGACGCTGATTGCGGCTACGCCTTTTCGGATGCGTAGTTGGCTAGCCTGCTTAAGTTGCCCATTACGAACTTCGATTTTGTGGTTATTGGCAAAATCAGTCAGTTGGAAAACAACTTCAATTTGGTGCGTGTCCTTTAAAAATAATCGGCTATTCCGTAATAAATTGGTGTAAGTGGCAATTAATTCGGTCAGTGTAGGTTCTCTAAACAGCAAAATTTAACCTCCTAATCGTGCTTCACTTTCTCGCGCCTGCAATTAGATTGCAAACAAAGTGTAGCATAGATATTGGTCTAGATGATTAAAAAAGGCTAAAAAAAAGAACAAGCTACCGCTCGTTCAAAGTTATACCGGAGGTGGGGTTCGAACCCACACGTCCTCAACGGACACTGGATTTTGAGTCCAGCGCGTCTGCCAGTTCCGCCACTCCGGCATGATATTATATGATGAGTAACCAAACCATTCCACTGTATCTGGAAAGGCGGTAATCGGATTCGAACCGACGATGAAGGTTTTGCAGACCTCTGCCTTACCACTTGGCTATACCGCCATAATCATGATGCAATGGGCTCCCCAAACTGGGTTAGCTGGATTCGAACCAGCGCATGACGAAGTCAAAGTCCGTTGCCTTACCACTTGGCTATAACCCAATCATCAAGGGCGGTATGTGGGACTCGAACCCACGCGTGCCGGAACCACAATCCGGTGTGTTAACCAAACTTCACCAATACCGCCATCATACTAAAACAGGGATAGCAGGAGTTGAACCCGCACTAGCGGTTTTGGAGACCGATGTACTACCATTATACTATATCCCTATGGTGGTTGGGAGTGGATTCGAACCACCGAACCCGAAGGAGCGGATTTACAGTCCGCCGCGTTTAGCCAGACTTCGCTACCCAACCATAATGGCGCGGGACGGAATCGAACCGCCGACACACGGAGCTTCAATCCGTTGCTCTACCAACTGAGCTACCGAGCCATATGATGCCTGTTAATATTCAATTAAC
>NZ_AZEE01000028.1:0-491 GCF_001434895.1 Secundilactobacillus odoratitofui DSM 19909 = JCM 15043 | reverse complement strand
ACTCGTGATCTCCTGCGTGACAGGCAGGCGTCCTAACCAGCTAGACCAACGGACCATCATGGAGGATACAGGGCTCGAACCTGTGACCCTCTGCTTGTAAGGCAGACGCTCTCCCAACTGAGCTAATCCTCCAAGAAGGTATATTACTTATATATGACTAATTAATTAGTCAATGACCCGTACGGGATTCGAACCCATGTTACCGCCGTGAAAGGGCGGTGTCTTAACCACTTGACCAACGGGTCATACAAAATGTTGTTGACGGAGAGTGAGGGATTCGAACCCTCGAAACAGGCTTAAACCCGTTTACATCATTTCCAGTGATGCTCCTTCGGCCAGCTCGGACAACTCTCCAATTAATCACCGACAAATGAGATTGTCATCGACAGTCTGATTAACTTTCAGTGTCCCAACAACTGAGCTTGTCGGTATATCGCGTGGCAACGTCCTACCCTTGCAGGGGGCGATCCCCCAACTACTCTCGGCGTGCT
>NZ_AZEE01000027.1:510660-598232 GCF_001434895.1 Secundilactobacillus odoratitofui DSM 19909 = JCM 15043 | reverse complement strand
TAGGACGTTGCCACGCAACCTAGAGTTTCCGAGTAATCGGAAGCTCTTTTTTTGTCTAAAAAATCAAACACACTTCAAAATTTTGTAATAGAAAGTCATTAAATGAGAAAAAAGTTGACCGGTAAACCTTGATATAACAGCATTGTAGTCCTTGAACAAGTCAAATTTCAAAAGTGAGACACTAATTAACATGGAATATGATAAAATAGTAAGGGTGTTTTAATAATTATTTGGAATGAGGGGCGTAGAATGAAACATTATCGAGGCTATCGGTTAACCTTAGGGTGGCAAATTTTAATTGGATTGGTACTGGGAATTGTGCTTGGTGTTGTTTTTTACCAAAACAAAACGGCCATTATGGCGATGCAAAATATCGGGACGATGTTTATTAGTCTGATCCAGATGATTGTATTGCCAATTGTGGTGTCCTGTCTAACGGTCGGAATTGCCAACATGGGTGACATTAAAAAACTGGGTCGTATCGGTGGTAAAACGCTGATCTACTTCGAACTAATGACAACAATTGCCATTATTCTTGGGTTAGTCGTTGCCAATATTTTTCACCCAGGGGATTTTATTAATATCCACTCATTACAATCGCAAGATATTAGTCAGTATGTTTCAACTGCAAAGACTGCCAAACAACACAGTGGTATTTGGGATACACTGATGGGGATTATTCCAACGAATATCTTTAGTTCATTAAGCAACGGTGATATGATGCCGGTAATCTTCTTTAGCGTTTTCTTTGGCCTCGGGACAGCTGCTATTGGTGAAAAAGGTCAGATCATTATCGATTTCTTGCAGGCTGTATCTGAAGTGATGTTTAAAGTGACGAATTGGGTCATGCACGCTGCGCCAATTGGTGTCTGTGCATTGATTGGTGTGACCGTTGCCCAGATGGGACTGTCTGCGTTGGCGCCGCTTGGCTACTTCATTGTTTTGGCTTATGCGACAATGGCCGTTTTCATTCTGGTCTTTATGGGTCTGGTCGGTAAACTGTTTGGGCTTAATATCTTTACGCTCCTCAAAGTCATTCGGGATGAAGTTGTCTTGGCCTTCTCAACGGCAAGTTCTGAAGCTGCACTACCACGGATCATCGACAAGATGGATAAGTTTGGTGTTAGTCAAGGAATCGTCTCGTTCGTGATTCCGACCGGTTACACATTTAACCTTGATGGTTCTGCAATTTATCAATCACTGGCGGCGTTGTTCCTCGCGCAGGCATACCATATTCACCTGAGTTTGGGTCAACAGATTACCCTGTTAGTTGTCCTCATGATTACATCAAAGGGGATGGCAGGGGTGCCAGGAGCCTCATTCGTTGTGCTACTCGCAACGATCTCAACTATTGGCGTACCAATGGCGGGCTTAACCTTCATTGCCGGTATTGACCGTTTAGTCGATATGGGGCGGACTGCGGTTAACGTGGTCGGTAATTCACTGGCTTCAGTCGTTATTGCTAAATCTGAACACGAATTTGATGAAGATCAAGCAACTGCTTACGCTGCATCATTTAATAAAAAATAACAATTTAAAAGCGACTCGCAATTGCGAGTCGCTTTTTTGGTGCCGTCGTCATTGGATGTTGCACAAGTGAGGTTGATTCCCATCAAGCTATACTTGTTACAAATCATGGTCAACGTTGCCGGCGTTATAGTAAATTTTATGATGATGGTGTCGTTTTTAAAGTGAAATTCTTACGCTTTGATGCTGAAGTTAGCCGTACTAAAATCTCCCCACTAAGTTCCCCTAGTGGTGAAGCATAATTGTGTTAACCGGCATTTCACTGCCGACTGGTCAACCTTGGGTGCCGAGACCCTGACTGCCAACCCTTGCTTTCCCAATTCAATCGAATGAACAATTAATCGCACTAACGATATCTAACAGGCACTCCGCTATCAATTAGTTACAACACTAATTACGGGGTAAAACAGTGGCTGATTAATGGCTCGATCATTTTAAAAACGCCAATATAGGGCAGGGAAAGTAGGTTGTACAGTTAGAGCTCGGTCTATCTGTCAATGCCGCTTAGATGGGGCATTATAGCAGCTCGCTTTCCCTGACGCGCGTGATAAGACTGCGATCCAGGATCATGTATTTCAGTTGTCATAACACCCTCACCTCCAATTGTGGTTGCCGTGCGTTAGATGTAAAAAAGCGCTCAGCCAACAATTGACTGAGCGCTTATGTAGTCCGCACTCAAATAACCCATCTGGGTCGTTTAGCCAATCGTTGAGCTTTAGCACTATACGGCGTAGTTATTAGATAACAGCTACATTAGACCGAGCCTTTTTTTAACTCGGACAGCTGACTCATTGGCGTTTTTCGACGTTTCTGAGCAGTAGCGTTTTCCGTATAGGAGCCTCACCTAACGGCTTATTCCATTTCTACATTTAAGTATACACGTTAAAGTTAACTCTGACAATCAATCTGCCTAACCTTGATATAAAAGTGCTTGTCTTACCAAATAGGGCTAAAAGAACTATACTGGAAATGAAGGTTATATTAGACAACAAAATAAGGAGTGATCAGAGTGTTACAGCCAGGTGTCGTTTTATTTGATCAGTTAAGTGAATCGGCCAAACAACGTGCAGTACGCGACTTTATTGACTTTTACCTTAACAAATACCAAAGTGGTAGTTTAGAAATCTTGACTGATTTTCCAATTCAGTACGAAATGGAACAAATCAACCACGATATCCAACAAAACATTAGTTTCCACCCAGAACAGTTACGTCAATTTTTAAGTGAAAACGACGGACATTTGTTTGCACAAATCATTAGCGCCTTACATGAATCCTTTATGGAGAATGGTGTAATGGCGGAATCAAACTATGAAGAATGGTATCAAAAGCAATACGATGCAATCAAACCAGGACTTTAAAATAAAAAAAACGACCAGTAATGGTCGTTTTTTATTGGGGTTGAAAAGTAGATTAGATCCAATTTGTAGGGGAAATTGGATAAGAGTCGGTTTTGCCTAGTAAACCGATACTCTATATGATTAAAGGATGTAGTAGTTTGTTACTACAGTTAATAGATTAATTGTTCCACCTTAAACGAAGCTTAAAGAAACCTATAATGCTATTATCTTTAAAATAGCGAACGGGATAATAGCATTAATGTGTACGAGTACGTTATAATCAATAGTTGAAAACTCAAGCATGATTTCCAACATATTTTAAAATGTGTGGAAAAATGGAGGTTATTTGTATGAAAGTCTTTGTAATTGGTGCGAACGGTCATATCGGCCGCTTAATCAGTGAACAACTCGCGTCAGCAGGTGTTTCTGTGGTAGCAGGGATCAGAAAACCTGAACAAGCAGCATTCTTTGAGGATCGTCAAATCAAAACGGCGCATATCGACTTATTAGGACGTCCTGAAGAGATGGGCGTAACCCTTGATGGATTTGACGCAGTTATCTTTACAGCGGGCTCAGGTGGCAAAACTGGCGATGATATGACGCTCTTAATTGATTTAGATGGCGCAGTCAAAAGCATGCAAGCTGCTCAAATAGCTGGCATCAAACGATTCGTGTTAGTGAGTGCCCTTTTTGCTGAAAACCGTAACCGCTGGAGTGAAGCAATTAAACCTTATTACGCAGCCAAATTCTACGCGGATGAATGGTTACGCTATCGCACTAACCTTGACTATACGATTATTGAACCCGGTGCACTGACGTTTGACGCCGGTGTGGGCAAAATTGAAACGGCTGGTATTGAAGGTGGCTCAATTGCTCGCGAAGACGTTGCCAGTGCTGTTGTTGCTAGTTTAAGTGAACCGGCAACGATTAAGAAGACGATTTCAATGGTCACCGGCGAAACGCCAATTGCTGAAGCGTTAAAAAAGAGTTAAACGATTTGGTTTAAACTAGCTTTAAGAAATGATTGGTACTATAGTGACACTTGATGAACAAGCAAGGTCACAGATAGTCAACAGATTATCAATTGGGCCAGGGAGTGACGAATATGTCAGCTCTGGTCCTTTAATTTATAGAAGGGTGGTGATCGGATGACAAACTTTACGCAGTGGCTACCATATATCGCCTATGTATTCGTCGTACTCGTTGGTATGGGGCTATTAACTAGTAAAAAGCGGACAGCGGGGCAATTGATTACCATAGTGACATTTGGCGTCTATTTAACTGTCGTGGGTTATCTGACGCTGACCCCAACTTCCTTTGCATATGGTATCGTGCCAACTATGGAACCAGTCTGGGTCGGTACGGTGCCAACTAATCCAATTCCATTTAGAGGAATCGAACTCGATTTTTATATGAATATCTTGATGATGATTCCAATGGGGGTTTACTTCGGTCTTTTCCGACAACGGTCGACATGGCAAATCACATTGATTGGTGTGTTGATTGGGACCAGTATTGAGAGCACGCAGTTTGTGTTAGATATGGCGTTACACATGTCGCGCTGGGTCGATATAAACGATGTGATTACGAACGCAGCTGGTGTGGTCGTTGGGTACTTGGCAGTTATGCTGTTAAAGCACTCGCCATTTAAACGCGTCGTACGGTTCTTTTCATTAACCAAGGGTCAATTAGTACCACAGAAGATTTAAGCAACCTAACAATTTAAATAGGCGCTTCTCGAACAATCATGTTTGAGAGGCGCCTATTATTATTCTGCAACAAAAAGAGGCTGGGAAAAAAGTCCATATTGGTAAGTATCGAATTAATTTCTTAACTCGAAGTGAGTATAAAATTTCACTTTAGCTCAAGACCGTTATCTGATCTAAACGTGCGCAAAAGCTCAGGTCCCGGCCATATAAAAAGACCAGCCCGTAGATTCCAAAACCAGGAATCCACGGGTCGGTCTTCTTATATTCTGGGACCTAAACGAGTTTTTGCCCACTCACTTCAAAAGATACATAGCATCAATTATTGTTCTTCGTACCATGGATAGTGGAACATACCGTCACGATCAGTTCGTTCGTAAGTGTGCGCACCGAAGTAGTCACGTTGTGCTTGTAGCAAGTTAGCTGGCAAGACTTCTGAACGATATGAATCGTAGTAAGTGATGGAAGCGCTGAAGCTAGGCACTGGTACGCCCATCTTAACGGCTAAGGCAACCACTTCACGGGTTGATTCTTGGTACTTCGTAGCGATGTCCTTGAAGTAGTCATCCAAGAGTAAGTTCGTTAAGTTAGGGTTCTTGTCGTAGGCGTCAGTGATGTTTTGTAAGAAACGAGCACGGATGATACAACCGGCACGCCAGATTTGGGCTAATTGACCAAATTGCAAGTTCCAGTTGTTGTGTTCTGAGGCGAAACGAAGTTGTTCGAAGCCTTGAGCGTAACTCATAATCTTACTGAAGTAGAGCGCTTCACGGATCTTTTCAACCATTTCTTGCTTGTCGCCGATTTTTTCATCAGCTTTGGCAGCAGGTAAGACCTTAGATGCTGCAACCCGTTCGTCTTTCAACATTGAAATGTAACGAGCGTAAACAGATTCAGTAATAACGGATTGTGGCACTTGAATATCCAAAGCATCTTCAGAACTCCACTTACCAGTCCCTTTGTTGTTACCACGATCTAAGATCATGTCAACGATTGGCTTCGTCTTGTCGTCGCCTAAATCATCCTTACGAGTTAAGATATCAGCGGTGATTTCGATTAAGTAGCTATCAAGTTCACCCTTGTTCCATTCTTTGAAGATGTCAGCCATTTCATCGACGGAAATACCTAACACATTGCGCATGATGTTATAACTTTCATCAATTAACTCTTCGTCACCGTATTCGATACCGTTATGCACCATCTTAACGTAGTGACCGGCACCGTTTGGTCCAATGTAAGCGACACATGGCTTGCCATCTTGAGGTGCTTTGGCAGAAATCTGTTCAAGAATTGGGGCAACCAAGTCATAAGCTTCCTTTTGGCCACCTGGCATCAAGGATGGTCCTTGGAGTGCACCAAGTTCACCACCAGAAACGCCCATGCCGATGAAGTTGATACCTGATTCATCAAGCTTAGCGTTACGTGCCATTGTATCGTGGAAGTTTGTGTTACCACCGTCAATGAGGACATCACCCTTATCAAGCAGTGGTAAAAGTTCATCAATAACGGCATCAGTTGGCTTACCAGCTTTAACCATCAATAAAATTCGACGAGGCTTTTCAAGTGAATCAACAAAGTCTTCAATTGTATGACTAGGAATCAGTTTCTTTTCAGCGTGATCCTTCATTACTTGATCGGTCTTTGAAGCTGAACGGTTGTAGATACCTACAGTAAAACCGCGACTCTCAATGTTAAGGGCTAAGTTCTTGCCCATAACAGCCATTCCGACAACACCAATGTTTGCTAATTTATCAGCCATTACAAACCTTCCTTTAAATGAGTTATTGATTTGAATACGCTAATAGTTTAACATTTCACAATTTAAATGTGAAGTAAAAGAATCTCATTTAAGACTTTTTTTAAACGGTATAATATTGATAATTAGTGGTATATAACGTTTTCATTGTTTTAATAATGCGTGTTAATAGTTGAAATTTCACAAACAAAGTCACTATTGAAAATTCTAAAGGTGATTTGTGAATGATTATAGTGATTGATGATTGTTAACTAACGCACGAAATAATTCACGCGGTACGGTGACAGATTAAGACGTCACTATTCGACAGGATAAAAAAACACTTAGACCGGTTAGGCCTAAGTGTTTTTGATGATTACTTGTTTAAGCGATATACCCATTGACGGTGGTCGCGTTGGATCAATTCGTCTGCTGAGGCAGGACCCATTGAACCTGGGGTGTAGTTAGGAAACTGTGGTTGTTGCAAGTCCCAAACCTTGCGAATTTGGTCAACGAAGCGCCATGCATAGGAAACTTCTTGCCAACTAGAGAAGTTGGTGCCGTCACCCTTCATTGCATCGTGAATCAAACGTTCGTATGGTTCTGGCGTTGCTTTTGAATCAGCATCGTCCACGAAGTAGTCCAAGTCGATTGGAGCGGTTTGGAAACCTTGGCCGTTCGTCTTGGCGTTCAAACGAAGTGAGAAACCAGCGTGTGGTTCAATGTACATCGTCAAAACGTTTGCTTCAAGTGGTGCGTTGTGGTTTTGTGGGAATGAGAAGATGTCGATGAGTGGCTTCTTGAAGACAACGTCCACACGAGTGAACTTGTCAGCTAGCATCTTACCAGTCCGGATGTAGAATGGGGTACCTGACCAACGGTAGTTATCAAACAATAACTTACCAGCAACGAAAGTTTCGTTGGTTGAATCGTGAGGAACATTATCTTCATCACGGTAAGCGCGTTGTTCGTCACCGGCGCCATATTGACCACGTACGAAGTTAGTTGAAGCTTCGGCTACGTTGTAGACACGGAGTGAACGAAGAGCCTTCACCTTTTCAGCACGAATATCGACATCGGTAAATGAAACAGGTTGTTCCATGGCAAGCAAGCTGACGATTTGCATGATGTGGTTTTGGACCATATCACGTAAAGCACCAGAGTTGTCATAGTAAGAAGCACGTTCTTCAACACCTAACTTTTCAGAAAGCGTTACTTGAATGTTGTCGATGTAACGGTTGTTCCAAAGAGATTCAACCAGTGTGTTACCGAAACGAACAGCTTCAATGTTTTGAATCATTTCTTTACCCAAGTAGTGGTCGATTCGGAAGATTTGTTCTTCTTCAAATGACTTGCTAAGGGCATCGTTAAGTTTTTCAGCAGAGTCGTAATCGCGACCGAATGGCTTTTCAATCACAAGACGGTTGAAGCCTTCTGAATCAGTTAAGCCTTCGCTCTTAAGGTAACCAGCAACGACGCCGAAGAATGAAGGGGCAAGTGATAGGTAGAAAATACGGTTGCCTTGTAATTCAAACTTCTTATCGAGTTCGTTAGCACGGTCCTTTAATACAGAATAGTGGGCTTGATCAGTCACATCGTGTGCTTCATAAGCAAAGTGTGAGATGAACTTTTCAGCTTCCTTATCAGTCTTGGTCGTACCAAGTGATTTACGGACTGCTTCTTGGAATTGAGCATCAGTTAATTTGTTTCGTGAAGTACCAAGAACAGCAAAGTGTTCTCTTAAAGTACCTTTTTTGTATAAGTTAAACATGGAAGGATAAAGTTTCCGGTATGCTAGGTCACCGGTCCCACCAAAGAAGATGAATAGTGCAGTTCTTTCTGAAGCCAATACAGTCACTCCTTAAAATTAATGAGATAAAGTAGTCGATGACTAAGTGGCTGACAGAGATTCATCCTCGTCTAGACCACTTGTATCGAAATTATTATATAACAAATTCTGAGTAAAAAAAGGTAAATACGAAAACTTTCTCAAAGTAGTTTAGACTAAAACCTGTGTTACCGGTTTCTATACTATATGAAAAAAGCTTTCATAGAATATAACGTTTTTGAAAGAAAATTTATAGAAAATGGTTTCTTGATTTTCAATAATTTGAAAATTAATGAATACACATGATAATTGGTTTGTACCAATTCAAAATATTTCAACCAATCACCCATTCACTATACAGTGTGAAACGCGGTATAGCAAGGATTGTGGTTTATAAGTTCACGCTGAATCGTTCGGCGCCAACCAATCATTTTCATCCAAAATTAGGAAAACCGATAAAGCTTGCTTTTCTTGTCAATCAGTGTAAAATATCTTTGAATTTATCGAAAGGAAAGGGAACGACAATGACTTTGGGAGAACTTGCAGCCAAGTCAGGCATTGCAGCTGAACAGATTGCGACGTTCACGCGTGCTGGCCTATTACCTTGTAAAGATACGGCGAGCTTATACTCGGACAACGATCTCTACTGGCTGGATATGGTAAACTGTTTCGTCGAAAATGGTTCCTCGGTAGCTGAACTCAAAAACTTAATGCCGCTGTGTGAAGCACGAGTATAGTCTAATTAATAATAAAGGGCGCCAGGTATTCCTCATTGAGGCAATGTCTGACGTCCTTTTTGGTGTTCGTTAATAAAATTTAAGCGTACTTATGCGCAATTTTAGATCCAGCAGCGGCTGCCACTGCGGCAATAATATCATCTAAGAAGGTATTAACCCCTTCACCCTTAACGGTGTCTAGATTCTTTAAAATACCGTGTTTTTCACGGTCAAGGTAACCGAAATTAGTGGTCGCAATTTTACCATAAATCCCGGAAATGCCCCCTTCGGCTAGCAGTTCATCAACGCCAAAAACACCAGCATCGTTTTCAACGATGCTTTGTAGTGGCTCTGGTAACCCGTGTTTAGTGGCGATTTGATCCAACGCAATGCCGACCATTGCGTTGTTCATGACTTCGCGCTTGTGTAAGACGTCGATCACCGCTTCAACGGCTTCTTCCTTTTTCAATTCAGGCACGTATTGACGTTGCATGTCGTATGTAATAGCGGCAATGTCTTCAACCTTGATATTTTTTGATTCAAAATAATCAATGACACTCTTATAAGCAGCCGTATCTGGGTATTTGAAATCTCGATTATTCAACGCTGTCATCCCTTCCAATCTACATTAAACCTAGTTTACCAAATTTCATGGGTTTCAGGTTAATATTCTAGTGACTATTTTGGTATGATTAACCATGAGTCTGTAAACGATGTTAAAATAGAACAAATTTAAGTCCAATCGACTTTTTGGGGAGGAATGCCACCATGGGCGTTATTCGAATTCATAATTTAAAGTTTCATACATTTAATGGGGTATTTCCAGAAGAACGGAAAAATGGTCAACAACTTGCCATCGATGTGGCGTTGAACTATCCAATTGAAGCGCGGGTACAACACGATGATTTGGACGAGACGATTAGTTACGCAGATGTGAATAAGACGATCGATCAGTTTGTACATACACATTCTTATAAGTTAATTGAGTCGTTAGCCAACGAGTTATTAAAGACGTTGTTAGCTAATTTTCCAATGGCGACGAGCATTACACTCAAAATTCGTAAATACAGTGTGCCGATGCCCGGAATCTTCGATGATGTGGAGATTGAAGTGGCAGGTGAGCAGCGTGAGTGATCGAGTTTATTTAAGCATTGGTTCTAACATCGGGGATCGACTCGAAAACCTTAATCAGGCTGTTGCGTATTTAAGACAACGAGCTGATGTTCAAATTGTTCGCGTGTCGTCGGTTTATGAAACGCAGCCCTGGGGCAATTTAAATCAGGCTAATTTCTATAATATTGCGGTGTCATTAACCACTTCACTGACGCCAACGGCGCTGTTAGACGTGTTACATCGTGCAGAACAGCTAGGACACCGGCAGCGGCTCGAACACTGGGGACCACGGACGATTGATTTAGACATCGTGTACTGGGGAACACAACGTATCGAGACGCCGACCTTAACCGTCCCACACCCACGGGCTCAGGCACGTAATTTTGTTTTGTTACCGGTTCAAGAAATTGCTGGTGATGATGACGGTGTGTTAAAGCTAGTCGAAGCTGCCTTAAAAACCAAACAAGATACCAGTTGGATCAGAAAAGTAGAAGGGGTCTTGATAGACAATGATAAATGAAGCAAATCAACAAAAAATTGAACAGGCCGTTAAAATGATTTTGGAGGCCGTGGGTGAAGACCCAAAACGAGAAGGGTTAATTGAAACACCGGCCCGGGTAGCACGGATGTATGGTGAAGTGTTCTCTTCTGTGAACGCACCAGCTTTTGATAACTACAAACTGTTTCCGGTTGATGAAACGACGGAAATGGTACTGATCAAAGACATTCCCTTCTATTCAATGTGTGAACATCATTTGTTACCATTCTTCGGTCAGGTTCACGTCGCCTATATTCCGGATCAAAAACGGGTGATGGGATTGAGCAAAATTCCACGCTTGGTGAACTACTGTGCGAAGCGACCTAACGTCCAAGAACGACTGACGGTTAACATTGCCAAGGAACTGACTCGAATCTTGGATCCCAAGGGAATTGCCGTCTCAATTTCAGCACGGCACATGTGTATGGAGATGCGGGGCGTTGAAAAAACGGGTAGTCTGACTGAAACGAGTTACTACACGGGTAGTTTTAAAACTGATCAAGATCTAAAACGCGAATTTTTACAACGAATTAACGGGTGATTAATGTGAATCAACAAGCAGTTCATCAATTATATCAACAGCTCATTGAACAGTTTAACCAGGCACGCTTAGTTGGGGATACCAACCGCGTGCCTTTATTGAAAAAGATTGTGGCCGCTCTTGGTCATCCTGATCAAGGCTACCACGTTATTCATATTGCGGGAACGAACGGCAAAGGGTCCACTGGCGCCATGCTTAGCGCAATTTTAGAACAACAAGGTTATCAAGTGGGTCGTTTTAATAGTCCGGCCATTTTAAATGATCGAGAGCAGATTCAATTTAATCACCAATGGATCAGTGAGGCTGAATTTTTAGATAGTTATGCTGAAATTCTGCCGGTGGTTAAGCGATTGGGACTAGCGTCGACAGATATTTCGATTTTTGAGTGGCAGTTTTTAATTAGTCTGATTTGGTATCAAAACCAGCGAGCGGACTATGTGATTTTAGAGGCCGGTCTGGGTGGCTTAACGGATGCGACCAACGCTATTAGTGCACCGCAACTCACGATTTTTACTAAAATTGCCATGGATCATATGCAAATTTTGGGCGACACGCTAACTAAAATCGCAACGCAGAAGGCTAAAATTACAAAACCGGGAACGACGGTCGTGACATTGCACGATCAAGCGCCGGCGGCAATGACGGTGCTCCAATCGGAAGCGACAAAGCAGGGTGTGAAGTTTGTTGCGCCGGTGGTTGAGACAACCATTTTGTCGCGACAACCGGGGCAGATGACAGTCAGCGTTCACAGCGCAGCGTTCGATTGGCCAAGCGTGACGCTCAAACTCAGTGGTGATTTTCAAGCGCAAAACTTAGCGTTGGTACTGACTGCGGTTTCGGTTCTACGTCATCAACACGTTAGTCTGACGGATTCAGCAGTACTGACTGGGTTAACGCAAGTGTCACTACCAGATCGGTTTGCCGTTGTGGCGCAAACACCGCTCACAATAGTTGATGTGGCGCATAATCCGGATGGTATGGCGGCCCTAACTGCTAGCTTAGGCGCATTCAGACAAGGGCGTCCGGTTACTTGGATCGTTGGTTTTTTGGCCGATAAAGCGGTGTCTGAAATGCTGACGATGCTATTACCACTGGCAAATCAAGTCTTGACGGTGACGCCGGCTAATCCAGCGAGAGCACTCCCAGCGCAGCAGCTCACCCAACAAATTCAAGCACTATCACCACAAACGACAGTGATGACGATGAACAGTATGGCAGCCGCTGTGACGCAGGCAAAAGCAGATCTACCAGCAGATGGTATGATCATGGTTGCAGGTTCTTTTTACGTCGCCCGTGAACTCGCCGAGATGATGGAGGCCGAACGATGACAGATTGGTTAATTGCGTCAAATAATGCCTTTAAAACAGCCGATCTCATCAAATGCCTAGCGTTTTATGGGATTCAGGCGCAACCGTATACCAACGTGCTTAGTCCAGTTACCTTTCCCAGCGAAACCACAACAAGTTACGAGACTAATGCTTTGACGAAGGCTCAGTTTTTAGCCAAAATAACGTCATGTGGGGTCATTGCAGATGATAGTGGTATCGAGATTCCGGCGTTGGGTACGCACCTTGGTGTGACCACTAAACGGGAGCTACACCAAGATGTTGCTCACAGTGACAACCAGACGATTTTGTTGGCAATGGCAGGTCAAGCCGACCGTCGTGCTACGATGGTCAGTACGCTGGCGGCGGTGCAGCCCAATCAACCGGCAATTGTTGTGACCGGTCGGGTAACTGGTCAGATTGCCCAAACAAGCCGCGGTGACTATTCGACCGGTTTTGACAAATTATTTCAATTAGATCATCAGCAATCGACGTTAGCGCAGCTGCCTGATGAACAACGTTTGCCATTGACACATCGTGGCCGCGCCGCGCACCAACTTGCGCAGCAATTGAAGGGAGAATAGACTGACATGCAAGTAACTGAAGTGACAACCCAATTTGAATTTGCCCCTGATTTACAAAGTCACGCCCTATATCAACTGGCACAACGCCAGCGGTTAATGATTCTTCAATTTGAACAATTAACGACTAAGCAGCAAGAGGCGTTACTGTTTCGGTTGAACCAGCTTGATGCCGTCGTGATGAACGAAGGCGAGACGGTGACCGCCCTGTTGACAATTCCGGCCGTCAAGTTACTGAGTACCCATTGTCAAGCTTGGTTTGACTCGACTGATCAGGAACAGCAGGTATTCAATCAAATTTTAAAGACCCATTCTTTAAACTGGCAAGCTGGCGATCATCAATTTAAGCTACGTGATACTGAGATGATTTACGGTATTATGAACATTACGCCCGACTCGTTTTATGACGGTGGTCGGTATACAACCATGGATGCAGTCCTTGCTCACGTTGAGCAAATGTTAACAGCGGGGGCCGATGTTATCGAAGTCAATGGTCAAACGACCCGACCCGGTTATACTGAAATTACGCCAGAGTTAGAAATTGAACGGACAATTCCGTATATCAAGGCCATTACGAGTCGTTTTCCAGAGGCTGTTTTAGCGATTGATACCTATAAAGCTCCCGTCATGAGCGAAGCCATTGACGCTGGTGTTGCGATTATTAACGATGTGAATAGTTTTGCGGATGATCCGGCCAAACTAACACTGATGGCACAGTCTAACGTTGGCTTATTGACGATGTTGAACGGCCGGCAGTTTGATTTTGGCGTGATGACTGCTGAATCGCATTCGTTTTTCGAGCAAAATATTCAAATGTTGGTCGATGCTGGAATTGATTTTGAACGAATCGCAATTGATCAAGGTCTTGGTTACGCTGACAGCAAGGTTAACAACGATGATCAAGATTATGTGATTATGAATAACGTTGATCAGTTTAACGACCTTAACCGCCCGATGATGGTGGCTGTGTCACGTAAAGGTTATATGGGAACGTTACTTGGTTTAAAGAAGGATGAGCGCTTGCCAATGACCTTGGTGAGTGAAGTCGCCATGATTCAAAAGGGCGGTAAAATCATTCGAGTCCATGACGTTGAAGAAACCCGCCAGATGGTGACATTATTGGATCGAATTAATAACGGCTACTGGCTGAAGTAATATCAAGTGGCGTTAGTGTGACACTAGTTAAAAACTGTCTTTATTAAATTCAAAACATTAAAAATGAATTAAACGTTGACGGATTAAAATTAATATGTTTTAATGATTACAACATTTAACGAGAAAGGATCAATGACCATGACGACTCAGTTAACCCAAGTTAATGCGTATTGGTACGGCTATTACTTTAGTTAGCGTCCGCAGTAATGATGCGGACGCCGAAACATCGCGTTCGCGTCTAAAGCAGAGCCGTTACTTGTCATGGCCAGCTAGACGTGAAGTTCTAGCTGTGCTACCCATTGATTCGATAGAAGTCGACTCAAGCCAGCTAGATTTGTCTAGCTGGCTTTTTTCGTACCTAAAACCTAAGGAGTGACCAACATGATGGTATCACAAGATGAAACAGAAAAAGGCGCGTGGCAACCCAATCAATTAGCAGCTGCCCGCCAACAAATTAATCAAATCGATGAACAACTTGTTGACCTGTTGACGCAACGTTTTGAGGCCGTGATTCAAGTTAATCAAGCTAAGCAGACTGCTCATATACCGGTTATGGATCAGGGACGAGAAGATCAAGTTCTGGACCGGGTCGCACAATCAGACCCTAATCCGGCTACGCGAGCTTATATGCAAGATATCTTTAAAACCATCATGAAAAATTCGCGTGCTTATCAAGCACAACTTAAAAAAGACGATCATTAGGCAAGCTAAATAAGAGAGGAAGACAAACGATGAACTACTTAACAGCAGGTGAGTCACACGGACCACAATTAACGGGGATTATTGAAGGCCTACCAGCCGGATTAACGCTCGATATCGATGCCATCAACGCACAGTTAGCTGCCCGGCAAGGCGGTTATGGTCGTGGCAGTCGCCAACAAATTGAACACGACCAAGTGACGATCGTTGGTGGCGTTCGTCACAAGAAGACGATGGGGTCACCAATCGCGTTAGTCGTGAATAATCGAGACCACGCTCACTGGGGTAAAATCATGGACCCAGTAGCGGAGGAAACGGCTGAGAATTCACTGCGAACAGTTGAGCGACCAAGACCAGGACACGCTGATTTGGTTGGTGGTATGAAATATAATCACCGTGACTTGCGCAATGTTTTGGAACGTTCGAGTGCCAGAGAAACGGCGATGAGAGTGGCAATCGGGGCAATTGCGAAACAGTTTTTGCAACAACTTGATATTGAATTAGTCGGTTATGTTCAACAAATTGGGGCCGTTAATGCAGATTCAAAGGCACCATTAGACGTTCAAAAGATTAACGAAGTTATTACCAATAATGATTTGCGTATTGTTGAACCTGAGAAAGTTGATGAAATCCATACTTTGATCGATCAGACTAAAAAGGACGGCGATACCCTTGGCGGTATTATCCGAGTGGTTGCTACGAACGTACCTGCTGGTTTAGGCAGCTACATCAGTTGGGATACCAAGTTAGATGCCAAACTTGCCGGTGCAGTCATGGGTATGAACGCCATGAAGGGTGTCGAAATTGGTGATGGGTTCAAAGCCGCAACTAGTTTTGGTAGCCAAGTCATGGATGAGATCGATTGGCATGAAGGTGAAGGATTTACCCGGCAGTCAGATCACTTAGGTGGCTTTGAAGGTGGGATGACTAACGGGATGCCAATTATTGTCAAAGCGGCCATGAAACCAATTCCAACGTTGTATAAGCCACTTCAAAGCGTTGATGTTCAGACCAAAGAAGTGAAGAAGGCCAGCGTTGAACGTTCAGATACCACAGCCATCGTACCAGCTTCGATCGTCATTGAAAGTCTGGTGGCGATTGAATTAGCCAAGGCAATTATGGATACCTTTGATGCTAGTAATATGGAACGTTTAAAGGCTCAACTGAAGGATTACCGAGAAGAATTAAAGCACTACTAAACTACAAATGGATGGAGGCGCACCAGATGAAGACACTTAAAGGAAAACCAACGGGAGGCTTGCACGGTACGCTTGTCGTTCCTGGCGATAAAAGCATCTCACACCGTGGCATCATGCTGGGGGCCATCAGTGAAGGCACAACTAAACTTAGTCACTTCTTAACTTCAGCTGACTGTTTATCAACGCTAGCGGCGTTTCAGCAACTGGGTGTTCCAATTGAACGAGTTGGGACCAACGTCACGATTCAAGGTGTTGGGCTACACGGCTTACACGCTAGCGGACAACCGCTTGATATGGGAAATTCTGGCACAACAACGCGACTCATTATGGGCTTACTTGCCGGCCAGAACTTCGATACTACTCTGATAGGCGATCAATCCCTTTCAAAGCGGCCGATGCGTCGGGTGAGTGAACCACTAGCTCGAATGGGCGCCACGATTGAAACAACTGATGGGCATTTACCCGTTACAATCAAGGGCCGGCGATTACGTGCGACACATTACCAATTGAAAGTGGCCAGCGCACAAGTGAAGAGTGCCATGATTTTAGCGGCGTTACAGGCAACTGAACCAAGTACGTTAACAGAGCTATTACCAACGCGTGATCACACAGAGCGGATGTTAACGGCGTTTGGCGGTCAAATTAACACTGCAGCGGACGGCGTTACGATTACGGTTCAACCACAACCGCATTTATTCGGACAAACCATGACGGTGCCCGGAGATATGTCCTCAGCGGCATTTTTCATTACGGCAGCTAGCTTAGTACCAGGGTCGACTATTACGCTGAAAGACGTTGGGTTAAATAAAACTCGGACTGGTTTACTAGACATTTTGCGGCGAATGGGCGGTAAAGTCACGATTAGCACTGAGCCAACTAACGGTGAACCGATTGGGGACTTAACCGTTCAATCAGCTGACTTGAAACCAATTGAAATTGGCAAAGACGATATTCCAGCTGTGATTGATGAATTGCCGCTAGTGGCGTTACTTGCAGCTAAGGCTAATGGTGTTAGCAGAATCACCGGTGCTGAAGAATTACGGGTGAAAGAGACGGATCGCATCAGTGCTATTGTGACCGAGTTTAAAAAACTTGGGATTGCCATTGAGGAACTACCAGACGGTTTCGTTATCGATGGTCGCAAGCCTTGGCGGGTTACTGATCCGAATCTAGATGCGCATGATGACCACCGGATTGGGATGGTACTTGGAATCGCGGCGTTGTTGGTGGATACACCAGTAACGTTGACCGGTGCTGAAAGTGTTGGTATTTCATATCCGGCCTTCTTTGATGATTTAGACAAACTACTTTAACGAGGTGATGTGATGTGACAACGGTACTGATTAGCGGATTAGGATTAATTGGCAGTTCATTGGCACGGGTGATGCGGCAAAGTGATGAACCAATCACAATTATTGGTGACGACCCTAACGATGATACCAGTCAGTTTTTGCTGGATCAGCAGGTAATTGATGAACGTGGCACACTGGTAAATGCAGCCAAGCGTGCTGATTTAATTATCCTGGCTGGTCCTGTCTCAGTCATCGTGAACCAGTTGCAGCAATTAACGCAGGTGACCTTGAAACCAGACGTGTTGGTGACGGATGTTGGGAGTACTAAGACACAGGTTATGCAAGCATCTAAGACGTTGCAACACCGTGGCATCGCCTTTATGGGCGGTCACCCGATGGCCGGTTCACACGAATCGGGTGGGCGTGCAGGTCGTCAGAATTTATTTAATGGCGCCACATATTTTCTAGTCAACGGGTCACAGACCGCGACACAAGTTGAGCGGTTTGAACATCTCTTGCAGGCAGCCCAATTATCATGGGTTACAGTTACAGCAGAGGCGCATGATCAGTTGGTGAGTGAAATCAGTCATGTCCCACACGTGTTAGCTGCTAACCTAGTTAATACGGCGGCCCACCAATTAGCACACGATCCAGTTGGCCTTAATGCCGCCGCGGGTGGTTTTAAGAGTACGACAAGAATCGCAGGCGCGGATCCAACTATGTGGACCGCAATTATGATGAGTAATGCAGACGCAATCAGTACGCAACTTGATACATACATTGAGCAGTTAGAGCAGATTAAACAAGCCATTAAGACACAAGATCAAGACGCAATTTATCAATTTTTTGACCGGGCGCAGACAACGCGCCAACGATTAGAGTCCAAGGGGGATTTACAATGAAAGCAATTTTAGTTGGCTTCATGGGCAGCGGAAAAACAACGGTTGGCCAGTTATTAGCAAAACGGTTACGGACCACACACCGTGACCTCGACAACGTGATTGTTGAGCGGGCAGGCAAAAGCATTCAACGCATTTTTGACGAGGATGGTGAGTTAGCCTTTCGACAGATGGAACACGATGTTTTAGCTGATGCACTGCAACATACACAAGGCATCCTCTCTACTGGCGGTGGCACACCCATTCAACCCGCTAATTATGAGTTGTTACGTGAAAGCGATGTCCCGGTGATTTTACTGAACGTTAAACCAGAAACGATTATGGTTAGGCTAGCAGGTGACAACCAACGGCCATTAGTTAAGGAACTTGGCTTCGACGGGTTAGTTGGACTTAAATCTGAACGGGATTCGCGGTATCATGGTGTGAGTGATGTTGAAATTGATACCGATGAGTTAACACCAGAAGCTGTCGTTGATATGATTCTTGATCTAGCACAGCTTAGGCAAAAACGGCGACACGTCGGATAGTCATTATTTTTGAGATAGGTGGCCTGAATCGTGGAACTGATTGATATTCCCTTACGAAAACTGGATAAGATGATCAGTCAGCGTTACCGCGATGGCACGGGAATTAAGTACCGCGTGACGAAGAGCCCCTTTCGGACCAATCAGTATGGTGTGCATTTGGAACTGGTTGACGCGGATCGAAAAGTGTATCAAAAAATTGAAGTATATTTTCAACCTGATCAAATGATGTCGGAGCCGTTTATGGCTAACGGCCGTGAGTACCGATTGATTTTACGAACCTAACTGAATGTAAAAACGTGAGTTAACTAGTTGTTTCAATTAGTTAGCTCATTTTTATTGCGCGACCCTGAGGCGGCAAACAGTCGTTAACCATCGACCATCAGAGCAATCCGGCAATCATTAAAAAGTCATAAAACTTGGCTTATTTACTTTGTCCGTCACCGGATAGTGCGTTATACTCGATGTTGCGAATAAGATCCGTGGGTAAGACCATGGATGATATAGAAGGAGAGACACTCATATGAAAAAATTGGCCGTATTAACAGCCAGCTTGATTGCAGCATTTAGCCTGATGGGGCTTGGTGTTGTGAACCAAACCAAAGCATCAGCAAGCACAACCGTTGCAGCTGGTAGCCCAAGCTTATCAGTTAACAAGATTTACACGACGACAACTAAGGTTACCGGTAAGGCAACCAAGGGTGTTAAGGTGATCGTGGAGTCTTCTAAGAAGAAGGCCTTAGCTAGTGCCACGGCATCAAAGACCACTGGTGCATACAGCGTTAAGCTGCCAGCTAAGCAAAAGGCTGGTACGAAGCTTTACGTTTACGCCAAGAACACCAAGACTGGTCGTTACTTCTACCGTATCATTACGGTTCAAAAGAAGACTACGACCACTTCAACTAAGAAGACGACAACGTCAAAAACAACTAAGAGCAGTTCATCAAGCAAAAAGTCAACCAGCGCAAGCTTTAAAGTTAGCACACCAACTGGGACTTGGAACTCAACCAGCTCAAAGGGTTACAAAATGAAGTTTGTCTTCAGCCAAAAGACTGGCTTGAATGAATACGTGATCAAAGGTAAGAAGACTGCCCACGTCTTGAAGAACGCCACTTACAGCGTTACACCAAAGACCACAACTTTCTGGAAGATCAACGTTAAGGCCAAGGACGGCAAGAAGTCGACCTTCTACATGCGCTTTACAGCTAAGAACAAGTTCGTCTTAGTTAACAGCAAGAACCAGAAGATTAAGACTTCCGTTGGTAAGGCACCCGCTGCTTATTACACGTTTAAATTAGCTTAATTTAGCCTCAATTCTTAAAACCGTTGCCAAGTGGTGACGGCTTTTTTATTTTGAGCTTTTTGATCGCGTCGTCTCTCACAACTTGCGTACGCTCTAACCTCTGTTACAATGTGCTTAAGAGACAAAATTGGAGGCGAGCATCATGACAACTATGAAAGCAATCGGCGCAACTGAAGATCAACAGTTAGTCGATTTGGTAGTGACTAAACCAAGTGCCAGTTCAAATCAAATTTTGGTACAAGTGAGTTCGGTTTCGGTCAATCCAGTTGATACGAAATTAAAAGAGGGCGTTACTGCTCAAACCGCACCTAAGATTCTAGGCTATGACGCGGTTGGCACGGTGGTAGAAACTGGTAAAGAGGTCACCAAATTTAAAGTTGGCGACCGGGTTTACTACGCTGGTTCAACGCAAGTGCCAGGTGCGAATGCGCAATATCAGTTAGTTGACGAACGGCTGGCAAGTTTAGCGCCACGGACACTAACTGATGCACAAACAGCGGCGATGCCTTTGACGACGTTAACGGCTTATGAACTGCTGTTTGAAAAATTACAATTTGTTGGTAAGGCGAACCAAAATCAAAAAAAGACGCTACTCATTATTAATGGTGCGGGTGGTGTCGGCTCAATCATGGCACAGCTAGCACACTGGGCAGGCATTACCGTACTGGCCACTAGTAGCCCCAAAAACTTTGACTGGTTGAAACAAAATCAAGTTGATTATCCGTTAGATTATCATGATGACTTATTAGCACAGATTCATGACCTTGGGTATCAATCAGTTGATGCAGTGGCTATTTTATATGCACCTGAGGCCTATTTTGATTTGGCAGCAGAACTGGTCGCACCATTCGGTCACATTGGTTCAATTGTGGGTAGCCCAGCAGCTCTACCCCTTTACAAGATTAAAAATAAGGCGGCTAGCTTTGATTGGGAGTACATGTTTGCTAAATCAGACGCCGTTTATCACGTTAATACTCAAGGTAAGATTTTACAGTTGGTTGCACGGTTACTTGACCAGGGCGTGTTGACGTCAACACTCACACAAACTATGACGGCGGGAATCAACGCAGCTAGTTTGACCGAAGCTCATGCCGCTGTGAGCTCTGGTAAGGTGCATGGCAAACTAGTTTTGACGGGTGACTTTAACGCGGTGGTAGAAAGTTGAGACTCACAAAGATGATTGCAACCAAGCAACGAATTCGGTTACCATCACTCTTTATTGCAACACTAATGTTGAACGCAGGAGCGGCCTTCATGTGGCCGCTAACGACGGTTTATATGAACAAGCAACTGGGCGAGTCATTGACTACGGCAGGAATCGTGTTACTGATTATGTCGTTATTGATGATGGTTGGTAATTACGTTGGTGGTATTTTATTTGATCGCTGGTCACCTTATAAAACGGGAATTTTGGGTGCCGGCCTGTCATTAGCGGCAATGATCACGTTAATCTGGTACCATGATTGGCCAATATTTGCAATCTTGCTCTTTATCGTTGGTTTTGGTGATGGGATTAGTTTAACGGTCGGTAATTCATTTGCAGCTACCATTACGCACAAATCAACGCGGCAGGTCTTTAACTTGATGTATATTGGCCTCAATGTTGGTGTCGTGATTGGGACGCTGCTTGTGGGTTACTTAATGGATTTCGGGGTCACCGTAGTCTTTACAGTGACAACGTTCTGCTATATTTTGTTGTTTGTTTTGATGGTAACTGAATTTAAAGTTGATATTAATCAACAACATAGCGAACGAAAAAATGGCGGTGCAGTGCCAAAGGTGAATTTGCAGGTCATCTGGTTGATCTGCTTGATGGTTTTTACCATCTACGCAAGTTATTCGCTTTGGGAGAGTGTACTGTCAGTTCATATGACGAATTTACACATCGCGTTTAAAGACTACAGCCTGTTGTGGACGTTAAATGGCTTCTTGATTGTCTTCGGGCAGCCAGTGATGAACCGTCTGTTTGCTAGTCGAAAATTATCAACTCAAATTGGTCTCGGTGTGACGATTTTTGCTATTTCGTTCTTCTTACTGATTTTTGCGAGTCAATACAGTGCTTTTGTCATCATTATGGTGATTCTAACCGTTGGTGAAATGATCGGCTTCCCAGGTCTACCAGCATGGATCGACGGTTTAGCCGCAAATGGTCGTAAGGGGAAGTACCAAGGGATGTACAACGTGGCTATCTCACTGGGAAGAGCGGTGGGACCGCTATTTGGTGGTCTGATGATCGACTACTTCAGCTATCGCGCGCTGTTTCTGACAGTGACACTGGCAATGCTCATTACAATGGGACTGGTGTTGGGAAGAAATCGGGCGAGATAAGGTGCAGAACCAAGTCTCTGCTTGGTGTTGTCTGATTAAACTAAATAAAATAGTGAGTCTTATAAAAATAAGCCGCCAGCAGATTGCCTGATCATGCAGACAATCTGTTGGCGACTTATTTATTCTATAACGTTAAAGCCTTACTTGGTAAATTGAAATGCCGTACTATTATTCACCGTGCTGTTTTTTGAATCCGTAACTCAAGACACCCATTTCGGCTAACAATGCCATTCCAATTACCACCATTGGCACACTGCTTTGTTCACTGGTTTGTGGTAATTGAGTCACTTTTGGACTGTTACTTTGATTAGTCTGATTGACGGTATCGTTAGCTACAGTGACTGATGCTATCTGTGTGGTCCCACTGGCGGACTTATCGGCTATTACTGTATTACTAGACTTATCATCCGGAGTATTAGTTTTACCATCTGGCACCGTTGTTTGATTTTCGTCGGTCTCTGGTGTCGTCACTGTGGTCTCACTGGTTGGGGTTGGTGTTACCGGCGTCACATTAGTTGGCGTATCGTTATCACTACTTGGAGTGGTTACGTCATTAGGCGTTATTGTTCCCCCATCGTTTCCACTTGGCGTCGTTGTAGTGTCGGATGCATCTTTTTTATAGGTAACCGTGTACGTTTGACTTGCTGTATCATAACTGACAGTTTGGGTTACACTGACTTCTGCTGGGGCATTGACTACTGTGTAACCTGTGATAGTAGGTGTAACTTGAAAGCCAAGTGTTGCAAATTCTGGCGAGTAACTCACAGCTCCAGTAACTGGATCAGTTGACTCAGTGATCGTTACGGTATCTGTAAAGTCAGGCGCCACTTGATTGCCCGCTTCATCAACGTAGTGAACGGTCTTTGTAATTGTCTTGGTGGTCGTTTTCGCTTCATCTTTCGCGTATACGATCGTGTACGCAACGTCATTAGCATCAAACGTTGCTGTTTGAGTTGCAGCAGCCTCAGGGTCATTTTGAATCACAGTATATCCTTTAAATGTCGGATTAGCTTGACCAGCTAATTGATCATCCTTTGAACTAAACGTTGCTTGATCTGTCGCCGCATCCACTGACTTTGTAATCACCGCCGTGTCCGTAAAGTCTGGCGCAAGTTGATTGCCATCTGCATCGACATAGTGAACGGTCTTAGTAATGGTCTTGGTGGTTTTGGTTGGCGCATCTTTCAAGTATGCCGTGTACGTATCAATATCCTTACTATCAAATGTGACTTTTTGATCTGTCGTAGCATCTTCCCATTCAATGTAGACGGTGTAGCCCTTTATTGCTGGGTTAGGATTGCCAGCCAAAATATCATCGGTTGTTGTATAGGTCGCCTCACCAGTCGCAGCATCAATTGACTGAGTGATCACTGCTGTATCTGTAAAATCAGGGGCCAGTTCATTCATATCCATATCATAATAATGGACGGTTTTAGTAATGGTTTTAGTGGTTACACGCGGCGCATCTTTAATATAATACACTGTTGTCACAGCGCCATCGACCTGTGAAATTCGTGGCGTCTGTCCTGGAACCAGTACATAGCCAGTAATTTGGGGAAGGTTGGTAATGTCATCTCCCGGTTGCCCTGTCACTTTAGTGGCACTATTTCCTGGAATTGGCTGACCAGTGGTATCTGTCGGTGTCACCAAGGTTGAGATTTCTGGAGCTGCTACCGTCACATTAAAGTTCTGAACGGTATCTGTTAGATCATCGTAAATGGCGCCTGAAGTAGTTTCGTCAGTCACAACAGTGTAGTTGGGTAAGGACTTAGCGACGTAATCGGCTGTATCAAACTGAATGGCCGTGTTAGAGTCACCATTTAATAACTCGATTGCAATTGTTTTTCCAGTGACATCTTTGTAGCTGACCGTTGCGTACTGATTGGTAATTGCTGGTGTGACGTAGATGCTAATTGTCTTGAGATCTGGCCCATACGTTAAGATCATCTTATTGTTCACAATGCCATCTTGTCCGGGTACAACAACGTATCCCGTTGGCGCAATTACAGGGTAAGCAAGCTGTGCTTGATACTCACCGGTTAACTTTTCAGTTTGCCCGACCACTTCCCCCGTGGTTTGGTCAACATATTGTACGGCAACTGGGTAAGATAAAATGGTGTACGTATAGCTGATGGTGTAACTAAAATCACCACCAGCTTGGTTTAATACCGAAGTGACTAATTGGAGAATTGTATGGCTATCGTCCCAAAGGGTATCAAGATTAATCACTTTGGCTGCGGCGTAATACCCCGTTACTTGAGCAGTTACTACAGGTACCATTACGTCATCAGTTTTCCAGTCACCATAACTGGTATACTCAGATGCTGGCGCACCTTGTGCTTTCAACGCTTCATCAATGACAGCATCTCGATAGAACGTTAAATCTTGCGTAATCGGACCGGTTGGCCGAATTTGGTCACTCGTCAGTGTCGTACCAATTGTACTTGCATTAATAATAATTGTCGCTACTCGTTTTTGCGTTTGTGTCGTCGCATCTTTACCACTAACCGTTGTCAGTGTATGCTTCACATTGACGGTATAGTTTGCCGTTTCAGCATCGAAAGTCAGTGACTTTGGTAAGTTATCGCTAACGTAGGTATACCCCTTGGCTGCAAGAGTTGCCAAGTCGGCGGTAGTGGTATAGTCGCTGGTTGAGTTCAGTGCACCACTTGTCTTAGCGGTAAGCACCGTCCCGTCAGTGGCATCGACGTAGCTAATGTTAATCACGGGGTCAGCAACCACGTATACCGTGAAGGTTGTTCCGGATGCACCAATAACCGGTGCCACTGGTTGTGTATAGCTGCCAAGTTCATCGCCCGTTGCGTAGTGGTAACCAGTTGGCAATTCAGTGGTAAAGTCAATGGTGTCGCCAAGTTCTCCGCTAACAGTGCTTTCGGTTACTTTTACGCCTGTTGAAGCATCGACTAGGTTCACGCTATTCGAAAGGTCCTGAGCCCATACGTAAGTAGCAACGCCGGCAGCGGTAGTACCGTTGTACAGTGCAATTAAATCGGCTGCAGTAAGTCGTGTACCCTCCGGTGCGCTCGCAGTTCCTGCACCAACAGCCTGCCAAAGTGCAGCAACTGTGACGTTCGTAATGCCATCATTGGCGACCGCTGTCCCAGCAGCCGGTGCATCTGGTAGATTCGTACCACTCATATTGACACCGGGGCCCAATGTCAGTTCAGACAAGCTCGTCATATTGCCAAGCATGTTGGCTCGATCCGTATCTGCTGCCACATTTTGCATGTTGAAGTTTGAAATATCCAGCGTGGCTAAGCCAGATTTAGCAAACATGTTACTCATAGCGGTTGCGTTCGATGTATCTAGTCCACTCACATCAAGTGTTTTTAGAGACTGAGTGTTATAAAACATATTGCTAAAAATTTTGGCTGAACTCGTATTCCAACCACTAATGTTTAAACTAGTAAGGTCCACATCGTTAGTAAACCAGCCCCCGAACCCATTAACACTGCTTACATCAAGATTATGCGCATCAATGGAGACCACATTCGCTAATTGGCCGAACATGCCTGCATAGTCGTTACCAGTAACATCAACCTTAACGCCTTCTTCGACATAAATAGACTTAATTGCAGCCTTGGCCGCTAGTCGTTGAACGGGTGTATCTAACACCCCAGCATGGATAGTCAATAAGCCGTTATCATCCAAATCATAGGTGGTACTGCCCAGTGTACCAGTCACAGTTGCAGCAACCTGCGTTACCTTTTGCGCCTGACCAGTTGAAAGGTAGGTTTGTGCTGCAGCTTTTTTAACCGCAGCGATGGTTGTTTCATCAGCTGTGCCTAAATTTTGAGTTGCCTTAGCAGTCTGGGTAACTGATGCAACCTTGGTTGATGGTTCAGCAGTAACGGACTGAGTAGTATCTGGTGTAGTCTCAACGTTCATGGTTGGTTGAGTAGCTTTAGCGGTTTGCTTAACCGTCGAACTTGGTTGAGTTGAGCTGGCATCGGTACTTGCAGTATCAGTTGCGGCACTCACACTGCTTGTGGTCGCAGTAGCAACTGTGGTGTTTTGAGCTGTTGGTTCAGTCGTGTCAGTCGATTTGGCGCTTTGAGTACCAGCGATTGAGGTCTTATCGGCCATTTTTACAGTTGTCGATGATGTACTGGTAGTCGTTGGTGTTGTAACTGTGGTTGTTGGTAGCGCAGTATCTGCTGTATCCGCACTGGCATTCAGCGTATTACTAATTGATGCAACGCCAAAAGCAGTGGTGGCGATACCGGCAACCACCCATAGCTTGCCGGCCTTATATAGCTTCTTGCGAACCGTGATTTTTTGCTCGTCGTGCTGTAATTTATTGATGGCCCGTTTTGTCTTATCTGTATTATTCCCCATGAGATAGTCCTCCTCCAAAATAGTTAATCCCATTAACTAATAACTTATCCCTCTATACAAATTTATAGTACTACTTGTGAATCACGATTTCTACAATATTTAGCACTTTGCATATACAACACATAAAACAGATCAGGATGAACTAGAGTTTCAATGAACTCCCCAAAATTATTGCACAACAAAAAGCGGCGGTTTAACGTAAGGACACTATAACCGGCCGCACTGAAATAAAAAGAGTACATATAATAAAAAAAGATTTACAGCAAGCAAACTTCAACTAAACTTCATGCGCTGAAACATCAAATCCCTGCTGTGAGATAACCTGAATCAACTCGGACCGAAGCTTTGGATCACGCGAAAGCTCTTGGACCATATGTTGACTAAAGTCAATCTGCTTGAGATGACTGTTACGGTGTTGGTAGTATTCGGCAACCCGTGCATCATAGCCCGAAAGCTGTTGGTTAAAATCGGTTGGTAACGCATACTGATTATCAAAATGCATTAAGGGTTGTGGCAGTCGTGGTTTTAAATCGGGGTTTTCAGCCGGGTGACCAATAGCAATGCCCAATAATGGAAAAGTCAGCGACGGCAAGTGGAGTAAGTCGATTACTGATTGCGCGTGGTTTAGGATGCTACCCATGATGGTGCTCCCTAGTCCTAAACTTTCGCCAGCCGTGACAATGGCTTCAGTGGCAATCGCGGCGTCAAAAGTACCAGCCAAAAACTTGTCAAATGAGTGCAGAATATCGGTATTCGCGTGGGCCGCCGTTGCAATCTGTAAGTTTCGATGTTGATCGGCGACCATCATAAAGTAGTGACCGCTCTTTTCTAGCCAATGATGACCACTGATGTTGCCAAGTTCATGTTTGATTACTGGGTCTGTGATGCTAATAATGCTATATTGTTGTGCAAACGTACTGGTTGCGGCATGTTGAGCCGCGTCAACTAAGGTATTAACCTCAGAAGATGAGAGTGGCTGTCCATCAAATTGACGGACGCTACGGTGTTGTCCAAGTAACGTTAAAATATCATTTGTCAAAAAAGTGCCTCCTATAAATCTAAAAACTGGACCCGTTCGACGAGTTTTTTGTAAACGCGAGCCTCGTCGGCAGGTACGCCACGCAACTCGTAGTCGTCGATAAAGGGTGCATCAAATTGGGCACAATAACGACGAGCAGTGAGACAATATTGTTCATTAAAGTTCTTATTGCCACTGCCGACGACGCCAATTAATTGCTTGGCGTTATCGTGGTAGTCAATGTATTCACCCATCACATTAGTCATCAGCTCTTTTACACCTGTATCGATGCCATTACCACCATCGAGGTAAGTTGGGACGAAGCAAAAATAGGGGCTGGTTTCATCAGCAAAGTCAGTCTGTTCTGAGATCTCGGTGGCTTTGATTTCAGGCAGTGCCTTGTTTTTAATGTGTTGCGCCATAGCATATCGGGTTAGATGCTCCACAAAGCTACGAGTGTTGCCTTCGATTGAAATAAATAAAATACGAATTGAGTCCATGATGTCTCCTCCAGATAAACGATAAATTGGTAGATGTTGTATTCTAGACGTTCGATATAAGCACGGATAGTGTTACAATTTATTGTAGCACGTTAAACGCAATCTAGGGGAACGAACGAAATGAACGTTTTGTAGTATCTGAGGATTTTAGAAAACTGGATGTCATGGAATAGATATATATATCGTTTGATTTTGACCGTTAGCAGGTCAATTAATGGACGAGATTTCATCAAAATGTTGGCATCAGCGTGAGTACACATCATAGCATTAGTGATATAATCAAGCTCAGCAACAAAGACATAGCAGAGGTGAGAGAGCATGACTGAGAAACAAGATTTGCGCGTCAGAAGGACAAATGAGCAAATTACGAAGGCCTTTTTTGTCTTACTGAAAGAAAAGGGCTTCAAGGCCATGACAGTACAAGACATTAGTAAACATGCACGAATTGGTCGGTCGACATTTTATAGTCACTATTACGATAAATATGACTTACTGGAAAAATTAGTGGCTGAGTATACCGATGTCTTTCGAGTCATTGTTGATCAGCGGTTTAGCATACATACACCAGAGATTGGCTCGAACACCGTTAAAGTTTTAATTTTAGCCCTAACCCAGTATCGTGAGATTTTGTTACAGCTGTTTGATATTCATACAGAAACAGCCGATTTGGAACGTAATTTCAAACAAATTTTACGGGAAACGGCGTATGATTATTTCCAGCGAGTTGAATTGCCAGATAAAATTCAGTTGCCGCTTGATTACTTGAGTGACCTGTACGCCAGCAACGTTATGCTGTTCTTGTTATGGCAGTTACGAAATGGTAAGAATGATTCGGTAATTCAGTTTGGTGACCGGCTGCAGGAATTCGTGTTGAACCCAGCCAATGGGCTAGATGGTAGTCTGTAGTTAGAAGAGTGCTAGCGCAAACTGACTGAGTAGTTTGATGGCGTAACCTAACATGACGACACCACAGATGCGATTGATCCAGGTTAAGACTTTTGCGTTCAGCTGAGATTTTAACAGGCTGACAATCGTGGTGAGGCCAGTGAACCAAATGAATGATGACAATGCGACACCGCTGACGAACAGGTCGCCCTTGACACCTGGCAGTGAAGCTCGAAACGCGCCAAGCAGCAGCGTGCCGTCTAGAATAGCTTGTGGATTTAGCCAGGCAATCGCGAAGGCGGCTGCGATTGCTTTACGGTAGTGGAACGTGGTTGGTGTCGCATCAACGTCAAGTGGCGTTGCGGATGAACGCATGAGTTGAACCCCAAGAACGGCTACAAAGCTACCACCACAAAGCCACAGTAGCATTTTTAACAATGGGACGGATGCTAAGAGCTGACCGACGCCAAAGAAGCAGGCCAGTGAGAGCGAAATATCAAACAAAATGACGATCATGGTGATCAAATAGGCGCGGCGCTTGGGTTGACCAAGCGCCGTGTTAATTACGTAGAGGTTTTGCATCCCAATGGGCGCAACGTACGCAATTCCGAACAGTAACCCTTTGAATAAATTTAACATGATAAAACTCCTTTAATAAAAGTGAAGGTAGGCGATATGGTGATTGAACTAAATTGGCAACCAGATTTAACGAGTAAAACACCAGTGTATCAGCAGCTCGTCAACATTTGTGTGCAGCATATTCAAGCAGGGGATTGGCCAATTGGTGCCCAGTTACCTTCGCAACGACAATTAGCAACCCAACTCAGTCTCAATCGGAGCACGATCAGTAAAGCAATGACGGTTTTACTGGACGACGGTGTTTTAACCACGGCATTTGGCGGTGGCACTCGCGTTGCCAGTAATAGTTGGTCAACGATGGTGCATCAGACCCCGGTTGACTGGCAACACTACATTGATGCTGGTGAATTCGTGGCTAATCAGCGGACCATTCAAACCATTAATGAGATCGAAACTCAGGCTAAAATCCGATTGAGTACGGGTGAAATTGGCCCTGACCTCTTTCCTAAGGCCCTGATGCAACGCGCGATGCGGGCTGCCACAGACAACCTGACGAATCTGAATTACTTGGCACCTCAAGGTTACCTACCATTACGACAGGTGCTTGCCAAGCGATTAGCCAGCTGGGGAATCGAAACAACCGCTGAGAACGTCCTGATTACCTCCGGCTCGCTGCAATCATTACAGTTAGTTGCGGTGTCACTACTTGCACAAGCGGCAACGGTGTACACCACACCCGTCAGTTATTTGAAATCGTTGCGGGTCTTACAGTCGGTGCAAGCTCAGTTTAAGTCCCTGCCAACGGATGGTGAAGGCTTGCAGTACTGGCATATCGCGCCTTCGACACACCAACGACTACTTTACGTCATCCCGACTTTTGATAATCCGACCGGACAAGTGATGAGCCAGCAACGACGCATCGATTTGATGAAGTACGCACAGGAACGCCAGCTACCAATTATTGAAGACAGTGCCTATCAAGATTTATGGCTAGAACAACGACCACCACAGCCGCTGAAGGCCTTGGATCAAGCGGGTAACGTCTTATACCTAGGGACCATCTCTAAGTCGCTGGCCCCGGGCATGCGTATCGGCTGGATCGTTGGTCCGCAGCCAATTATCAAACGGCTGGCAGATGTTAAAATGCAAACGGACTATGGGGCCAGCTCGTTATCACAGCTTGTGTTGACCTCGGTACTGAACGACCCAGCGTATGATCAATATTTGATGCACTTTCGTACGCAGTTAAAACGGCGTCGTGATCATGCGTTGATGGTGCTCACCCAGGAACTGGGCACACTAGCCAGCTGGACTACGCCAGCAGGTGGCTTTTACATTTGGCTGACGTTGCCGGACACCGTCTCTGTACAGCGATTATTTGATAGCGCTGCTGAACAGGGAATCTTACTTAATCCAGGGTCGGTTTATGGTCACGGTGCAAGCCATCAGATTCGGTTGTCGTATGCCTATGCGGATGAAGCAAGCTTCTCATTTGGCATCAAACAATTAGCCAAGCTGATTCAGGCACAACTTTCAAAGCAATAGGTCGATTGTACCGACTTTTGTTTGATTGAAGACCAGCCAAATGAAAATGAGTCACCCAACCAAAAACCGCAAATATGAGAATTTCTCATGTTTGCGGTTTTTGATATGGTATCCTGTTTTAGACGACGATAATTCAGATTTGTTTGATGGAGGAGAGTTTGATGCAAGGGTCCTTAGGGAAACGGTTGAAAGCAGCTCGCGAAAAGGCCGGTCTTTCGCAAAATGAGGCGGCAACGATTATTCATGTGTCCAGACAGTCGTTTTCAAAGTGGGAGAATGATCATGGTTATCCGGATCTCGATAATCTAGTATATATTAGTGATCTTTACGGCGTGACGGTGGATAGTCTTTTAAAAGGGTCAGTTGAAGACACGACGACCCAGGCGAATAAGACTCAACGAAAGACAACCAGCGTGAAATTATCGCCTAAATTATATCAAAATCGTGATGAGGGCCTTTTCCTGTTGGTGTTAGCGTTTGTGTCAGGGATAGTGCCACCAGTGGGTATCGTGTTACCCATCTATATTATGTGGCGCAACAATAAGTATAATAGTTTGTACAAGGTGATATATTTGGTGTCTGTGATTATGATTATTGTGAGTGTAATTGGGACAAGTGTCTACGTATCTGATAATTGGTTATCACCAACGCAGACCACGGTATATCGTGTAAAGTAGCAAGATTCTTAGAATAGAAAAAGCACTGGCGTTTATCGCCAGTGCTTTTGTTTAATCATCGTCTTCATCGGTTTTTGGTTCAGGTTCATGAACGGTAACTTCAAACCAGTTCACAAATGAATTTTCGTAATCGACGACTTTAAAGTCAAAGTTTTCAATCTTAATGACACTACCTTGCTTCAGGTTTGGATAGTTGTCCAACAGTGAGCCAGCCAACGTCACCACGTCATTGGTGTCGAATTCCTTGATGTCCGTATCAAAGTAACGTTCGAAATCATAGGTGGTCATCTTACCACTCACTTGGTAAGTGCCATTTGGCTGCTTAAAGATATCTTCGTTAGAGGCATCGTCAATTTCGTCGCGAACGGTACCGAAGAGTTCTTCGTAAATATCTTTATCGGTGATGATACCAGAAGTCCCACCGTATTCATCAACCACTACCACGATAGGCGTCCGTTTACGAATCATCTGTTGGAGTACTTCTGTGATTGGCGTCGATTCAGGCGTGGTCGAGATATTACGTAATAACTTGTCGATATGAATGGTGGGATCGACTTGTTGCTGTCGGATTAAGTCGTAGTTATAGACGTAACCCAAAATCTTATCCTTATCGCCATCGGCCACAACTGGTAAGCGGGAGAACTTCTCCTGCAGGTACATGTTAATGGCTTCCTTAACGTTAGCTGTAATATCGATCACAATCAACGCAGTTCGGTCGATCATGATATCTTTGGCAACCTTGTCGTTTAATTCAAAGGCACGTTGCATGTAAACGTAGTCGTTCTTTTCCAGCTCGCCGCCTTCAACGGCATTACGAGATAGGTTTAAAATTTCAGCTTGAGAGAAAACTTCATCGCTCTCATTGGCGACAGGTAAGCCCATCAACCGGACAACACCGTTAGCAGAGATGTTTAACAACCACACGAACGGGTAGAACATGATGTGGAAGTAGTGTAGCGGCGTTGTAATGTAGCGCATGACCTGCATTGGCATATCAATTGAGATATTCTTAGGCACGATTTCGGTGAAAACCACTTCCAAGTATGTCAGAAAGAGCACACCAAAAACGGCACCAATGATATGGGTGGTCGCACCACCCGGATTAGTATGTGTCACGTTGAGTAAATCAATTAAAATGGCAGACAGGGTTGATTCACCCAGCCAACCTAAAATGATTCCGGCAACCGAAACACCAACTTGGGTGGTTGAAAGGTACTCGTTTAGGTTTGTTACCATTTTTAAAGAGCGCTTTAGTCGATTTTTGGAGCCTTCACCTTTTTCCAAGGCCTCCTCAATCGCACTTGGTCGTGATTGGACCAAGGCAAATTCGCAGGCCACAAAGAAGGCCGCGAAGAAGAAAGTGATTAATATGACAATCAAATTGATAATTATCTGACCACTATCCAAGAATTCATTCCTCATTTCGTCATTTGTAATCAGTAGTAAGAGTCTACCAATCATTATACAGCTTCACTAGTGTTTTTTTAAGCGTTGACGTGAAATTGTTCTGGTTTCATCGCAGTAAAACCGGTGATATCGCTTAAATACGGAAAATGTTATGAAATCTGTTCGTATAATACGGGTTTGTCCCGGAACAGTTAAATATCTCGTACGACCGCTGAGTCGCGCGAGATATTTTGATGGTAATTGTTAAATTCAGTCGAATAGGTTAGCTGTAGGATCAAGTTTAGTGAACGGATGCCGATGTCACGGTGTCAATGAGTTCATCGCCAGCAGTTTTGGCAGCAATCGGTCCAAAGGTAAAGATGTCAGCTAAGGAATTACCACCCAAACGGTTACCAGCATGAATACCACCAGCGACTTCGCCGGCTGCGTAGAGGCCCTTGATTGGTTGGCCAGCCTTATCGAGGACGTGGGCGTGTTCATCAATCGTTAAGCCACCCATGGTGTGGTGAATGGCCGGTTTACGAGGCGTTGCGTAAAATGGTGCTTGCGTCACTTTTAAATCAAAGACGTTTTTACCAAAGTCTGGATCGCTACCTTGGTCAACGTAGCTGTTGTAGGTAGTAACGGTTTGTTCAAGTGTCTCGGGATCCACACCAATTTGGTTTGCTAAATCAGCCAGTGTATCAGCCTTGAATAAGCGGCCATCTTTAACTTGTTGTTCAAGTTGTTCTTCACTCGTATTGTAAGCCGTCTTCTTGATTTCGTTATCTGCGATGAGGTAGAAGAGACCACCATTATCAAACGCAGCTTGAGCAAGAACGTCACGTTCGGCAAACTCGTTTACAAAACGCTTACCTTGTTGGTTAACCATTAAGAAGTTAGCCGGTGGGCACTGAATGCCAGAGAAGAGCTCGCCAGTCTTTGGGTCAGATACGGGCATCATTTGAATAAAGCCCATGCCCGTTAAGTCGGCGTTGACGTGTTCAGCCAAGGCAATCCCATCACCCGTGATGGTTGGGGCGTTGGTGGTGGCAATATCATCGTCAATGTTGTTCCAGTAAGTGTTGTACTTTTGGACTAATTTGGTGTTAGCCCCGAAGCCACCAGAGGCAAGAATGACGGCCCTAGCGTGAACGGTAAAGGCATGGTCACCAGGCTTCTCAACAAGGACACCACTGAGAACACCCTTGGCGTAGAGCAATTTAGTGACAGGACTATCGGTAAGGATCACACCGCCATTATGCTTCACGTAATCACTTAATGCTGAAATGTAGGCAAAGCCAGCATCTTCAACTGGCTTATGACCACGCCGCCAAAGCGCACCGACTGGCATGGTCACTTCGTTTTCGTCAAATTTAACGCCGATTTTCGCTAACCACTTTTGCGATTTAAGTACGTTATCGGTCAAGGTTTTAACTAAGTTGTATTTACCATAAATGCGGTTGCCTTGTAAGTCAGTTCGAGTACCACCGAGATAGGTCTGGATGCGATGTAGTTCAACTGAATCAAACAAGTAAGGGGTCTTACCCTTGATGTCCTCAAAATAAGCTTTGATTTGAGTTTGTAACGTCTTGAAATCAGCTTGGTAGTCTTCGTCAATGTCATCGACTGACATGTCTAATAGGTTTTGTAGTGTCTGGTCCTCACCTGGTAGTGCATCAAAAGTGTTTTGCCAGGTCGGATCAGCGGCGTTCATTGGACCACCGGTACGGATGGTGTTGCCACCAAGAGCAGGGGCTTTTTCGAGTAAAACAACCTTTTGTCCTTGGTCGAGGGCCGTTGCTGCCGCAGCCAGCCCAGCACCACCGCCACCAATAATAACAACGTCGGTTTGCAAATCGGTGTTTTCAGCAACTGCCGGCGTGTATTTATCACGGGCTTGCCACTCACTAGCATCGCCACCGGCTTGGTTAACTGCATCGGCGACACCGTCTAAGATGCCACGGCTGGTTTCGGAAGCACCAGTCACCGCATCAACGTTTAGTGTCTGTCCGTCGACAATTGCGGTAGGAATTCGATCGTAAACGACGTCGCTGATACCACGGGTCTCACTTTTAGCGTCAATATCAATTGATTCGATCCGGTCTTCGGAGAAAGTCACGTCCATTGGGAAAGACCCGTTGTGACCAGTTGCCGTAACGGTGTATTTGCCGGGCTTAAAAATTTGCTTATCGTTTGCCATTTGATTACGTCCTTTATTTTAGAGTTAAATGTTAGCGTATACATGGTATAGTTTATCACGAAATGGTGAAAAGTCGGGTGTCATTGTTTGCATTAGAAAAGAAACGTAAGCGCTTTAATAATTTGCGAAATCACACAGCAGATTCTGACCATTCTTGCCAATCAGTGCTAAACTAGACTTGTAACACAAATCAAAGGAGATCTTAGTTATGGCAACAAAAAGTGCAGATAAGGGCGCAACAACCAAGCCGGCTTTTGAATACACGGACGAAATGATTCAAAAGGCTGCCGACCTGATTGCCAAGCAAGGTTACGTCACCCGCAAGGACATTCCAGAGATGAAGGACCTCGACTGGGCTTACGGTTTAGGTGAAAAGGTGGACCAACATTTCGTTGATGAAACGGCTGGTCGCTATATTTATCACGAAGATTTTGATTACGCCGGTGGTGACATCGCTGCGATTATTTTCGATATGGATCAAGTTAAGACCCGTGATGATGCGCTCCACAAGTTAGGTGAAGTATTAGGCGATAAAATCATCAATGGTAACCTGGACGAAATTGAAAAAGATATTACCAACTAAAAATTGTTTCGCTATTTGGCGACTTTAAATTAATGCGGTGTTTGCCTGTGATGGTAGACAGCGCATTTTTTGTGATTGGGATTTATTTAGATAGTCAACTTGGTTAGCTTTAACGGCCACCTCCGGTCGCCAGCGCTTTTGGGTACTCGTGGCTGTGGGACCGGCTACAACCGCTTCGCGTTTTCCGCCTCGAGTCAGAGCCTCAGAAACCGAGTCTCTGCCCCGTCCAATGTTGTAAGCTTGAAGCAAGACACGATGGTTCTGTGTCTCACTTCAACCTAACAACATTTATCACTGCCACCAGTACCCAAAAGCGCTGGCGACGCTCCGGCTCATATCATGCATTCTGACAACCGAGTGTGTCCAGCCATTTCAGAATTACGCGGACTATACTCGGCTGAAGCTGGTCCCACAGCAACTGGTCAAAGTTGCTTGTCGGAGTGACAGTGGCAGACAAAACTTACTGTTCTACTTGAATGAAATGGTTACTGGTAAATACGTAATTGTGCTATGCTAAACCGTATACTTGAACTAACTTGGAGAGAGAAAATGAAACGAAAAGTGCAACAAGCGCCAGCCTTACAGCGTTCGATGACAGCTGGTCAGATGGAAATGATTTCCCTTGGTGGGGCAATCGGTGTCGGCCTGTTCATGGGGTCTACAGCAACCATTAAGTGGACTGGGCCATCAGTGTTACTTGCCTATATGTTTGTCGGTTTGATTTTATACATTGTGATGCGAGCGTTGGGTGAGATGATTTACATCAACCCTGGAACTGGTTCGTTTGCCGATTATGCGACCGAATACGTTCACCCACTCGCAGGTTACTTGGCAAAATGGGCCAACGTTTTCGAGTACATTGTGGTTGGCATGTCAGAGGTGGTGGCCGCTACGGAGTATTTAAAGTATTGGTGGCCTAACATTAATACGTTTACGAGTGGTTTAATTATCATTTTATTCTTGGTTTCAGCCAACCTTGCCAGTGCTAAAGCGTATGGTTCACTTGAGTTCTGGTTTGCAATGATCAAAGTCATCACGATTATCATGATGATTTTACTTGGGTTTATGGTGATTTTTTTCGGCCTTGGTAACGGCGGTCATCCAGTCGGGTTTAGTAACCTATGGGCGCATGGCGGTTTCTTTACTGGTGGTGCCCGTGGCTTTTTCTTCTCGATGTCGATTATTGTTGGGTCATATCAAGGCATTGAACTGCTTGGTATCTCAGCAGGGGAAGTGGCGAATCCGCAAAAGGCGATTATCAAATCAGTTAAATCGGTCCTGTTTAGAATTTTGATTTTCTACGTTGGCGCGATTTTTGTGATTGTTACGATCTATCCATGGAACCAGTTAGGCTCGATTGGGTCACCGTTCGTTTCAACCTTCGCTAAAGTTGGTATCACGGCTGCTGCAACGGTGATTAACTTTGTGGTTCTAACGGCGGCGTTATCAGGTGCTAATTCTGGTATTTATTCGTCTAGTCGGATGCTGTATAAGCTGGCCCACGAAGGTGATGCGCCGAAAATTATGGGGCGCTTGTCCAAACGAATCGTGCCAGATGCCGCGATTTTAGGTATTTCTGGTGGTATTCTCCTTGGCTTTATCCTTGATATGGTGGCGTCGATGTATAGCCAGTCAACCGCTAACTTGTTTGTGGTGGTGTTCAGTTCATCGGTTCTGCCCGGAATGATTCCCTGGTTTGTCATTTTGTTAGCCGAATTACGTTTCCGTAAAAATAATGAGATGGTGATGACGGGCCATCCATTTAAATTACCGCTTTATCCGTACTCGAATTACTTTGCCATCATCATGCTATTAGTGATCGTCATCTTTATGTTCATCAACCCGGATACCCGGGTTTCGGTGATTGTTGGGGCAGCGGTCCTAATATTGGCAACAATATTCTACCTCGTTCGACACCGCGGTGATTTGCGATCAAATTAAAGGCGTTTTTGGATGATATCGTACAGTAACTAATTAATAAATATTACAAATTATTTGTTAACCTCGCCAGATTTATCGGACGAGGTTTTTAATTTGTTTGAAACTCAAAATAGTTAACAGTATCATTGATTTTTCAGACTTTAACGGCATAGTTTAGGTGATAAACTTTGTGAAATTAAAAATTAGTTGAGGGCATGAATAATGTGCAAATTTTGTTAAACTTGTATGTGAAAATTGTATAATAAAATGAAGAATATGCCGATATATAAGGTTTTATTAAGCTTTTTAAATTTGAACAAATTACACTTTAACCGTTTACATTTTTTGAATATAGTGCTATCATTCGATGTGAAAATGATAACATACAAACTATATTTTAGGAGTGTAAATCATGAAGGAAAACTTTGATTTCTTAATGCCTAGCGTTAACTTTTTCGGTAAAGGTGTCATCAAGAAGATTGGTGACCGTGCCAAGATGTTGAACATGAGTAAGCCTTTGATTGTAACTGATAAATTCTTGCGTGGCATGGACAATGGTCCGGTTGCACAAACGTTAGCTTCATTGGACGAAGCAGGTGTTAGCTACGCCATTTACGATGGTGTTGAACCAAACCCTAAAATTCGTAACATTAAAGAAGCTAAGCAAGTTTATTTAGACAACGGCTGTGACAGTATCATCACCATTGGTGGCGGTTCTTCTCATGATGCTGGTAAGGGTACTGGTATCCTGTTGACTAACGGTGACGATATTACCGCTTTGGCTGGTATCGAAACCTTGGAAAACCCATTGCCACCACTGATGGCGGTTAACACCACTGCCGGGACTGCTTCAGAATTAACCCGTCACTGTGTGATCACTAACGAAGAAACAAAGCTGAAGTTCGTCGTTGTGTCATGGCGTAACGTTCCACTTGTTTCATTTAACGATCCAATGCTTGAATTAGACGTTCCTAAGGGCTTAACTGCCGCTACTGGGATGGATACATTCGTTCAAGCCATCGAACCATACGTTTCAACTAACCGTAACGAATTAACTGACGGTCAATGTATCCAAGCAATTCGTTTGGTTGAAGATAGCTTACGTGAAGTCGTTGCTAACGGCCACAACGTTGAAGCTCGTACCAAGATGGTTGAAGCTGAAATGCTTGGTGGAATGGCCTTCAACAACGCCGACCTTGGCTACGTTCACGCCATGGCGCACCAATTGGGCGGTCAATATGATGCCCCTCACGGTGTTTGCTGCGCAATGTTGTTACCAATCGTTGAAAAGTACAACATCCAAGCTTGTCCAGAACGTTTCGCTGAATTAGCTGAAATTATGGGTGAAAACACGGATGGCCTTTCAACACGTGATGCCGCTGACTTAGCTATCAAGGCAATGCGTCAGATGTGTGACGATGTCAACATCCCACGTTCAATCAAGTCAATCGGTGCAAAGCCAGAAGACTTCGAATTGATGGCTGAAAATGCTTTGAAGGACGGTAACGCCTTCTCTAACCCTCGTAAGGGGACTAAGGAAGAAATCGTTGCTTTGTTCCAGGAAGCTTATGATGCAGAATAGAGACCGAGACATCAGTCGTTTAGATGCCAGAATGTAAGACAAATAAGCCGGGTGTGCATGAACTTTGTGCACACCCGGCTTATTTGTCTTACATGGCCGGCATCTGACTGATGGCTCGGCTTTAGTCAATGTAACAAGATTAATAAAAAGGGAAATGCCGGTTTTTGGGCACTTCCCTTTTCTGTCGTTTTATGCGGCCGGAGTCTAAGCGAATTTTTTGCATGGATTTCGGAAGTCAGATGATTTTAGCACCACGATTTAAGAATATTTTAGAAAAGTTCTTTTAAGAATTAGATACAATTCTGAAAAAGTGATTCGTAGTTGAGATATGCTTAAAATTAAGAATATTATCTTGGAATGAGGTAAAACGATGAAGCGACGTTGGCCCAAATATTTAACATTTTGCATCACCACAATTATCTGGATAATGGTATGGTACGCTCGACGATATCTGTTTAACGTTTCAGTTATTGGTAATGGTTCAGATAACTTGGTGGTAATTGGCTGGGTGCTGTATGTCGGCTTACCACTAGGTTACTTGGCTTTTAGTGTGTATCGTTGGCAAAAGGATGGTCAAAGCAGTTGGTTACTTTTTGCAGGCCTCGTCATCTTACTAACGGTGTGTTCTGATACATTTGTTTTGAGTATTGCTGCCTATGTAGGAATCGTTTTACCCGCGTTGATTTTTATGACTGCCGTGATATTTACCATGAGTTTATATGGTTCTGTCAATCGGCGACTATTCAAATGGTCTGTTCTGGTTGCTTCTGCTGGCACGCTGGTGTGTTTACTCACACCACAATTAGCAGTGCGTTTATACGTTGCAGGCTATGACTTTCCAACTAACGCGGTGCGTACAACGCTCGTTGGTTCTGTAGCGGATGGTTATGGCTTTAGTAAACCGGATATTATTGAACCTGGAATGGCGTCCATGGGGAATACTTCCGAAAATGCCACGTTGCAAGTCAATGTGCGCCAAATTGGGTTTATCTATCTCCCCTATGAAGATCAATGGTGGGTAATGTAGTGCAAGCCGTTGGGGTGAGCTTTTGCTGGACCTTAGCGTCACTTTCCGGTAAAATGCATTTCTAACCATATCCATTACTTAAAATTAATCCTATATAAAACTTTGACTATCAAGGTTAATAAGCGCAGGATGACAGTAGATAATAATGTCACTAAAGTACTAATTTGGGGGAATAAAATGAAAATATCAGGGGTAATGCTGTTAGCATTAGGACTGCTAGCAGGTGGCATGATGGGGCAAAGAGCCGCCGAGGCGAGTCAGTCGAACACAGCTTACGTTGTTAAAACGGCGCGCACAAAGGCGTATCACTTTAAGAAAACGATGACCTATACGGGTCGCTTAAAAAGCACGAAGGCACTGTATGTGAAAGTGAAACGGGTTCGGTATCGCAATCAGACTTATCTGGGCCTGAAGCGGATCGTTAATCAATCGAAGCTCAAGAATATTGGTAACGTGGTACCACTTCCTGTACCGAAAAATCCCATACCATTAATCTATGTTCGTCAGTCGTCCGTTAAGAAGGTCAAAACGGTATTGAGTCAACGACGAGTTAAAAAGACTGCTTACACATTGCAGAACACAAAGCATAATTTCTGGCAATCGCCAATTGATACAAGGGCTGCAAATAATGAGGTTCGTTTTGCCCGAGACCATGTTACTCAAACGCTATACGTCACTGAGACTATGACTACTCGACACGGACACTATGCTAAAGTACAGACGGCTGCTGGAAAATCGCTGGGTTGGATCTACCAGGCAGCCCTGCAAAAGGGGAGCTACGTCAAACCCATGACACTATTGCTAAAGGGCAATCAGCTTGATCAGTATTATTGGACGAACAACGACTATGGTGATTTTAAAATTGCCAGTCTCAGTGAACAGGGAACGTTAAAGACACTGATGATTCAAAACACTAATGGCACTGCGACGGTGCTCCATCTCAACGACGGAAAACTAACCTATTCGCAATTACCCCTTAATCGGAAGCTAACGGCCGAAAAAACACTAACAGCAAAGTATCACTACGGTAATGTGACTAAAGTGCGTTACTTGGCCAAACTACAGGTGATTCGGCTCTCAATCACATTAGCAAGCTTGGAACATTATGAGGGTGAAAGTTTTGACGGGGATGTGAAGGTTAAGGTTGGTACCGGTAGTCCGTTTGAGATTCAAGAACCTGTCCTAAGCTGGATTGCATAATGGTGAAACAAAGAGTTCAGCAGTGGTTGACATGGCCATATCTGGGGCTGCTTTTAATCGGTATGATTTACGCCATGCATCCTAGGATGGCAATGACGCAATGGTCACTCCTAAATATTAGTGCAGCACAAGTGTTGTGGATTGGATTAATGAGTTATCCCGCCACAATCCTAGTATGGTTCGTGGTAAATGCCTTGCATCGATTACGAACGATGACGACAACGCTGATTAAACCTAGTCGCCGATTGCTGATTGTCGGGTTACTCGCGTGGGGACTATTCTTAATTATTGGGGTTCACAACGATCGAGTGAATAAAACGCAACCAATGCAAGCCGTTGAGACAACAATCAACCACGCTTTGAAGTCATCGAAGCCCCAACAACTACGGAACGGGTCAGATGGTTCGACACCGACTTATCGCTTATTAGCAGACGGCCAATTGGTTAATTTAGTCGCTGTTACGTACCAGACTGACCGTGAAGCACAGTATACTGGCACGCTGTTCGTCAGGCATAAAGCCTACAACGTTAAAGTGGTCGTGCGCAAAACACGTCATTTCTGGCGAACGACAACCCAGATTCGACAACTCAGCGTTGTTGGTAAAGCTCGGTACAACGATCCGTATTCGACTACTTGGAATAAAAAAATTGATGAAGATGCCGTTTTGCTAACTGGCTCATTAGCCAATTGGGCTGGATGATTGTCATTGGGTTTGGGCCAATCGTTTGATTATATATTTACTGGAAAACGAAAAAACATTAGAGAAGAAACTGGGAAATAAGTCTATATTTGCAAAAATCAAGTTCCGTCCGTAGAAGTGAGAAGAAGCGTGGATTCCTACAAAATCAGGAATCTACGCTTCTTATTTGTTCTATTCTGGGCCTAAGCGAGTTCTGTCCCACTCACTTTTGGCCTACACCAGCCAAAAAGCCTTGTAATAAATCATTGAAACTAGGAATTAAGTATAGCGTTAGTACGATGATGGCAAGAATGACACTCCGCCTCGTGATGGCTTGATTAATTTTTCGCCAATCAACGGTAAAAAGTAGCCAGATTAAGCAGATTTCAGAAGCGCTTTGAAGCCATGGTGTGATGACTGAGAAGTTTACTCGCAATATCAGGAGTGAAACAAAACTAACAGCAGCCAGCAAGATGCTGCCCCATAACACCTTTTCCGATGAGCTAAAACGAGAGGGCGACGTGAGGTGGTTCATCAGGTCATCATCTGCGCGAACCAAGTCGTCGATTGATAATTCAAATAAATCGCTAAGCGCTACCACGTTGGCAAAACTTGGTAGTGCGGTGTCCTGCTCCCATTTTGAAATCGATTGACGTGAGATATGTAGTTTATCCGCCAATTCTTGTTGTGACCATTGATGTCCCTCACGTTGTTGTTTAATTTGCACCCCAATTTTCATATTATTGCTCCTCCAGTTAATTGATATCAACAGTATACCTGACAAGTGCTTAAATGTGATTGGACCGACGCGCACTTACTGGTTGCACTGCTGATTTTGCGCTGTAAACTTTGACGGGCGACCACTTATCACAGTTGGAGGACCGATTAGTCAATCGAGCTGGTTAATTGAGGTGAAGTTCGGTAAGCTAAGTTCAAAAGGGGGGCTGACGGATGAAAGTAATCTTTAACTTGGCTGAAAAATTTGCGCAACCATTTATCAGCATTAACGCTCAACGACAGAACGAAGATTTATTAGCGTTGTCAATTGCGATTGATCGACTTGTTAATCGGATGACGATTATTGGCAATGATGGTAACGAGCAAACGGTGATTCCGCTGTATCAGGTGATCCGGTTTTATACCCGTGATAAAAGTGTTGTTTGCGAGACGGATGAACGCGTATTTCGAATCAATGAACGATTGTACGAACTTAGAAAACAGCTTAGTGATTTTGATTTCATTGCAATCTCCAATTCGGAAATTGTGAATCAGACCGCTATTGCGTCCTTCTCGTTATCCAAAACGGGTCAGTATCACATTAATTTAACGACCGGTGCAGTAGCTTATCCGTCACGACGGTATCTCAAGCAGATCAAGGAGGCGATTTTGAAATGATCAGTAAAGTGATTAATCGATTAGTCTTTGGCGGTGCGATTGGTGTTACGGTAGGCTTTCTCATCGCGTTAGGGACTTCATTAGCCTATCAAAGTGATACGTTTATGCCCTCTAGTCCGGCGTTTGTTGGTCGGTTCAGTACGAACACTCAGGCGACCTTGATCTCGGCGGGGCTTTGGGCGTTGATGGGCGTAACGTTTAGTGTTGGTAGCTTCATATTTGAGACGGCTTACTGGAGCATTACGAAACAAACGGCAGTTCATCTTGTGGTGACGTACGCACTGTTCACACCACTTGCGCTTCTGGCTGGTTGGTTCCCATTAGATCATGAATGGTTAGTTAGCTTCTCAATTGAGTTCCTCGTAATTTACCTGATTATGTGGATTATTTTTATGACGATAGCAAAAGCGCGAGTTAGAAAATTGAATGAAGCGATTAAAAAAGATCGTGAATCTTTTTATAATTAAATCGAAAATGATAGAGACAATAACCGCATAATAACAGCGTATGCGGTTATTTTTTGATTTAGTGAAACGTTAAACTTAAACAATTTTCTGTTTGAAAGTTGTTGCAATCGTTTTCAGACTATGCTAAAGTATCAAACGTTAGTTAAGAAATGCGATATTTTACGTGAAGTAAAACGGTTTACGATATTTTGCTATTATTTTCGCGCATTTCTTAAGAAGTTGTAGTATATAGTCGGATTTGTGAAAGGATGCTTTATTGTGAAAAAGACAACTGTCATTAACTCAGAGCTTTCAACTGTGATTGCCGGAATGGGTCACATGGATTGGTTAAGTATTGGCGACGCTGGTATGCCAGTACCAATGGGCACAAAGAAAATTGATTTGGCTTTAACGAAGCAACTACCTAGCTTCATCGACGTTTTGAAGAACATCTTGAGTGAACTCGAAGTTCAAAAGATCTACTTAGCGGATGAAATCAAGACGCAAAACCCAAAGCAATTAACGGCTATCAAGGAATTGTTGCCAGATGTTGAAATCGCCTTCATGCCACATTCAGACTTGAAGAAGAACTTGGCCAACACCCACGCCTTTGTTCGAACTGGTGAAATGACACCATTCTCAAACATTATTCTCGAATCAGGCGTTACTTTCTAAGTTATTTTAGTTGACGTAAAACGTTTTATGTAATTGAATTTGCCATTATCTAAGGAGTGTAAACAAGATGCAACAGACTGCTCAAAAGCACCATGGTTGGACTCAACTGTCCGACGGTTATTTAAGCAAAACACCGATTTTTCAGTTTATCTTAGTGTCATTGATTTTCCCACTTTGGGGCGCTGCCGCTAGTTTAAACGATATTTTAATCACTCAGTTCAAGACGGTTTTCCAATTGAACGATGCTTCAACTGCTTTCGTTCAAAGTGCCTTCTACGGTGGCTACTTCTTAATCGCGATCCCAGCTTCATTGATCATTAAGAAGATGTCATACAAGTTCGCAATCATGACTGGTTTGATTTTCTATATTCTTGGTTGTGCAATGTTCTTCCCAGCTTCACGAGTTGCGACTTACAGCATGTTCTTGGTTGCCATCTTCGCCATTGCGATTGGCTTGAGCTTCCTTGAAACTTCATGTGATACTTACAGTTCAATGCTTGGACCAAAGCAATTCGCAACGTTGCGTTTGAACTTCTCACAAACCCTTGTGCCACTTGGTGATATCACTGGTATCTTACTTGGTAAGTATTTGATCTTCGGTTCAGTTGGTAACTTGGCTGATAAGATGGCTAACATGCACGGTGCCGCTCGGATCGCTTATGGTGAAAAGATGCTGCAATTGACCTTGCGTCCATACAAGTACATCTTGATCGTATTGTTAGTGATGCTCATTATCTTCGCCTTGGTTCCAATGCCACGGGCCAAAGCAACTGCAGCCGCTGCTGAAGAAGAAGGTGCAATTGCTGAAGAAGAACGTCCTAGCTTAGGTGAAACCATCAAGTACCTCTGGCACAACACCGGCTTCAAAAAGGGTGTCTTCACTCAATTTATCTACGCCGGTTTACAAACGACTGTATGGTCATTTACCATCCGTTTGGCTTTGAACTTGAACCACAGTATCACTGATTCAGCTGCTTCAACGTTCATGATTTACAGCTACATCGCATGGTTCGTCGGTAAGCTGGTTGCCAACGTCTTCATGAGTCGTTTCTCAATCACTGGTACATTGTCTGTTTACTCATTGCTTGGTGTTGTCAGCTTGGTTATCGCATTTACGGTACCAAACATGACTGCTGTGTACGCTGCCATTATGACTAGCTTCTTCTTTGGTCCAGAATGGCCAACAATTTACACCCACACGTTGGACCAAGTTCACGAAAAGAAATACACTGAGACTGCCGGTGCCATCATTGTTATGGCTTTAATCGGTGGGGCGGTGTTCCCTGCTGTTCAAGGGTTAGTTTCCGACATGACTGGTTCAATGCAGTTCTCATTCATCGTGCCAGCATTACTCTTCCTTTACATCACGGTATACTTCTACATGGAATACCGCTTTGAAAAGAAGCACCCTGAATTGATGCAAGAACACTAAACTTAACACTTAATTCGAACAGGTACAGACTCAAGCAATTGGGTCTGTGCCTGTTTTTTTGTGTACGCTGCCACCTTCGGCCGTTGATTATTTTGAAAGAAAGATTCTGAATATGACAATATTTTAAGTCTATTCTAAGGTAGTAACGTTGCCAACTACCAGTTTAAGAGTATGCTGAGCACCAAACTTGATTAAGTCAATGACTGCTTGCTATCCTCGTGGTAACGGGAATAGTGATCAAATGGATAAAAATATTTTTAGCACTCAATAATTTAGAGTGCTAAATGCTTGAATGTTTGACCAATACTGACTATACTATGATTTGTAAGGTTGATAAGGACTTAACGAACACGATTCCATCAACTTTAATATTGAATTTAAAATTTGAAAGGGGTTTTTCCTATGACCAACTATTTAGCAAACAGAAACTTTAATGATTTGGACCCAATGAACTTCTTCAACGACTTTGGTCGCAAGTTTTTCACTGATGATTCATCGATGAAGACTGATATCAAAGAAACTGATGCGGATTACCAAGTTAACGCTGAATTACCTGGTTTCAAGAAGGATGGCATTCACTTGGATTATCGTGATAACACCCTACGGATCAACGCCGTTCATAACCTCGAAAAAGAAGATAAGGACGAAGATGGCCGCGTTCTTCGTCAGGAACGTAGCTCAAGCAATATCACTCGTAGCTTCTATTTACCAGGTGTTGACCAAGATAATATCAAGGCAACCTATGATGGTGGCTTACTGAAGTTGAGCTTGCCTAAGATGACTGAAGATCAAAAGGACAGTCATCACATCAGCATCGACTAGTCTACTCAAATCATCTTTGATTGCATTCCCCTTAAAAAAGGCGAATCCGTGAAATCGGATTCGCCTTTTTTGTCTTTAAATTATCTATTCATGATGCACTTCATACTGTTTCCCAAGCTCATAAACCAACTCAGGATCGTCGCCAGTCCGTTGGTTACGGTTCAACAGGTCGATCATGCCACATTCGTCTTCTGATAGTTCGAAATCAAGTTGGTAATTCTCGGCAATTCGACTTGGCGTTTTTGACTTTGGAATCACAGCCACGCCGTTTTGCAGGTGCCACTTCAAGATGAGTTGGGCTACCGAGACGTCATGGTGATCGGCCATCTTCTTGAGCATTTCGTTATCAAGCGTCACACCGCGGCCAAGTGGACTCCAGGCTTGAGTGACAATCTTATTTTCCTTGTCAAAAGTGACAAGTGGGCGTTGGTTCAAGTATGGATGACATTCAACTTGGTTGACCACTGGCATTTCCTTAGCGTGCGTCCTGAGTAGTTCAAGGTGGGCCACGCTAAAGTTAGACACCCCAATTGATTTAACTTTACCGTCCGCTTTGAGTTGTTCAAGGGCTCGCCATGTATCGAAAAAGTACTCGTGCATTGGCCAGTGGATGAGTAAGAGGTCTAAGTAATTGGTTTTAAGTCGTTGCAGTGAATCGTCGACACTTTCAATGGTATGGTCATAGCCCTGACTGAGTTCGGCCACCTTAGAGGTGATGAAGACTTGGTCGCGGGGAATCTGAAGGTTGATCAACGTCTGGCCCAGAAAGTCTTCGTTACGGTAAAACTGAGCGGTATCAAATAGGCGATAGCCCGCATCAAAGGCGGTTTTGATGCTTTGATCCATTAGTTCTTGAGTATTAATTAAATAGGTGCCAAAGCCCACTAACGGCATCGTATTGCCGTCTGCGAGTTGAATGGTTTGTTCTGTCATGTTAGTCGCTCCTTGTCGTACATCATTAACTTCTATACTATTATATCAAAAGCGCTTTCAATTGTTGCCTTTTGCTTAAAGAACTTATGCGATTGGCCTAAAAGGACAATCTTTTTGTACAATGATGGTAGTAGATATCAGAGCGCCAATGTAAAATGGATTGATTTAATATCGTGAAGAAGGGTGGTTCATCATGGCAACGTCGATACAGGGCCTTACTGAAAAAGAAGTTCAGCAGCGTATTGATGCCGGACAACAAAATGAACCCGCACCGTCCTTAACGCGGTCAGTGAAGGTGATTTTCCGGGACAACATTTTAACGTGGTTTAACTTAATTAATCTGATCTTAGGTATCCTCGTGCTGTTCACTGGGAGTTATAAAAACGAGTTGTTTTTAGGCGTCGCTGTTGTGAATACGGCGATTGGGATTTTTCAAGAAATTCGGTCGAAACGCCAAATTGATAAAATGAGTTTATTATCTGAAGCGACGTATCAGGTACAGCGAGATCAGCGCGTGGTGACGTTGCATCAAGACGCACTGGTCCAAGATGATGTGTTGATCCTAAAACGGGGCGATCAGTTGCCAGTTGATGCTCAGATTGTTGCAACCACTGGTATCGAGGTGGATGAGTCTCAGATTACCGGTGAGTCGACACCAATCGCTAAAACGGTTGGTGATGAACTCGTATCCGGTAGTTTTTTAGTGAGTGGTCAGGCAACGGTGCGCGCAACTCACGTAGGTGCTAAGAGCTTCATGAGTAGTTTATCCAGTGAAGTTCAAACCAGTGAGCGGTCTGACAGCCAACTGTTAACGACAATCAATCGCATTATTAAAATTTTGACGATCGTCATCGTGCCACTTGGTGGTGGTTTATTTATTTCTCGTCTGCTAGGACATAGCAGTATCAATCAAGCAATTTTGGGCACGACAGCAGCGATGATTGGAATGATTCCGGAAGGTTTAGTCTTGCTGACGTCAGTTTCGTTGGCGGTTTCGGCGATGAATCTAGCTCGGCGGCGAGTGCTTGTACGGGAACTACCGGCGATTGAAGGTTTAGCGCGGGTTGACGTGTTGGGGTTAGATAAAACCGGTACGATCACCAGTGGTAATTTGCAGTTCAGCCAAATCGTACCGCTTGGTAGTCAGTCGGTCACTCAGCTTGAAACCATAGTTGGTGGCATAGCCCGGGCGATTGGCGACGATAACGAGACGGCTAGGGCGTTGACCAGTGCATTACCTGATCCGAATTGGCAAGCTAAAACAACGGTACCGTTCTCCTCAGCCCGAAAGTGGAGTGGTGCAGCTGTCGAGCAGGGGAATTTTGTGATTGGCGCGCCAGAGTTTATTTTAAAACGAGTGCCTGATGATCTGGCCACTCAGATTCACCAGTACGCTGCTAAAGGGTATCGGGTGCTGTGCATTGCTCAGACCAGTCAGTTAACACCAGATGACCTTGGTGAGGTTAAGTTGCTAGGCCTGATTTTAATCGAAGATGAGATTCGAGAAAATGCGGTTGAGACCTTCCGTTATTTTCAAAATCAAGATGTTGCCTTGAAGGTTATTTCTGGCGATAACCCCACTACCGTTGCCAATATTGCGTCACGGGCTGGGATTGCTCACAGTGATCAACTAATTGACATGAGTTCACTGGGAGATGATATTGATTACGACGCGTTGGTCGCCAACTATACGGTGTTTGGCCGTGTGACGCCGACTCAGAAAAAACAACTTGTCATGGCTTGGCAGCGAGCAGGCCACACGGTTGCAATGACGGGTGATGGTGTTAACGACATCTTAGCGTTGCGACAGGCCAACTGCGGCATTGCGATGGCAAGTGGTAGTGAGGCGACGAAGAGTATCGCTGACTTTGTCCTCATCAACTCCAACTTTGACGCGATGTTGCACGTTTTAAACGAAGGTCGGCGCGTGATCAATAACATTGAGCGAGTTGCGTCACTGTACCTAGTCAAAACCATGTATTCAGTGGCCTTAAGCCTCATTTTTATTTTCATGATCAGTAACTATCCGTTTCAACCAATTCAGTTGACACCAATCTCAACGCTGACGGTCGGAATCCCCTCGTTTATTTTAGCGCTGGAGCCTAACCACCAGCGAATTACGGGTCAGTTCATGAAACAGGTGATGGTGATTGCACTGCCCGCGGCGGTTTGCGTGGTCACTTATATTATGGTGATCGAACTAGTGGGCGGCGTGCAGTTTAACCTCAATTATGCAGAAACTTCAACGCTGTGCGTGTTATTGACCGGTGCGGTGTGCTTGATTGCATTATTGATGGCAGCGAGACCCCTCAACCGGTTGAAACTCGGACTGGTCGTCTTAATGGCGGTTTGTTTCGTCATGGTGTTTGTGTTCTTCGGCCGACTCTTTTCGCTCACAAGTATCTTCAACTGGCAGATGTGCATATTCTATATTCCGTTATTAGTAACGGTGTACCCGTTTTTCTACGTTGTTCAAGAAATATTGGGTAAACGGATTTTTGGCAAAATTAAGTGGCAATAGTATTGATGTTCTTACTATATGGTGACGCATCATTGTTGATAATTTAAGTGTTTAGATGATAAATTTAAAATCATGGATTATCTAGTGATAAAGACTAGATGACCTGTTATAATGATACTAAGATAATCAATAAAAAGATGAGGAAGTGTCGATATGGCTGAATTTGATCAATATAACCGCTGGGAAGCTCAGATTAGACAGGTGCAATTGCCACATTGGAGTGAGTTACCAAAGTTTGACCTGTATATGGACCAAGTCATTGCGTTCGTAAACGATGCGATTGGGTCGTTGGGCGTCGAGGCGATGACGCCGGCGATGATCAACAATTACGTTAAGCACCAGGTCATCATTGCCCCAATCAAAAAGAAGTACCAAACGATGCAACTAGCTGACTTACTGCTGATTGGACTGTTAAAACCACTCTTTTCAACCGAGACGATTCGCCATGGAATCGACCAAGTAACTGCGGGGGACTTTCCAAAACAAGCGTATGATAATTTTATCGATGTCTTAAATGAAGCACTTCGTCAACTTGGCAAAGGAACGGCAGCGACGCCCGCCAAAAACTTAAACGAAAAGTTGATGCAGGTAGCCGTTAACACGATTATCAATCGAATTCAGTCGGAACAATTATTGAAGCTGATCGAAAAACCCATTAAAAAATTGAAGTAACTAGCAAAAAAGTTCCACAAATTGTGTGGAACTTTTTTATTTTGACCTTAAAGACCGTTATTACGGGATTCTTAAGCTAAATGAAAACGAAAATCCATGATTTATGAAAACTAAATGCGACTTAAAGATTTAATTCACAAGAGTAAATATTAAGCGCTTTCATTACCGATTTTATCATGAAAACAGCTAGATTAACTGTGATATCAATCTTTTTTCGAGGTTCAAATCGATCGTATATTAACTGAAACAGGACTATTTACATTTAAAAAATGTGTGATATGATAGTTCATGTGAAAGAGATAACAAAGAAGTTTTCATAACGGAGGACTCGAAATGTTAAAAGAAATGAATTCAAAATCAAATAACGAAAAGCCTAAAAAGACTGCTACTGTTGAGGAAGCCATCGATGCATTAGTTGAAAAAGCCCATGACGCACTGTGTGCCATGGATGAATTTGACCAAGCCAAAGTTGACCACATTGTGCACCAAATGGCAATGGCTGGTTTAGACAACCATATGCGTCTCGCCAAGATGGCCTTTGAAGAAACTGGTCGTGGCGTCGCTGAAGACAAAGCTATCAAAAACATGTTTGCCACTGAAGAAATTTGGCACAGTATTAAAAATGATAAGACGGTGGGCATCATTAACGACGATCACGAACGGCAACTGATCACTGTTGCTGAACCACTGGGAATCTTGGCTGGTGTGACACCAGTGACTAACCCGACTTCAACAACGTTATTCAAATCACTGATTGCTGTTAAGACGCGGAACCCAATTATCTTTGCGTTCCACCCACAAGCTCAAAAGTCTTCCCGTGAAGCAGCTCGCGTGGTTCGTGACGCCGCTATTGCTGCCGGTGCACCAGAAGGCGTGATTCAATGGATCGAAGAACCAAGCTTGGAAGCTACGACTGCTTTAATGAACCACCCACGAGTTGCCTCAGTTTTAGCAACTGGTGGTCCTGGCATGGTGAAGGCGGCATACTCAACTGGTAAGCCCGCCTTGGGTGTTGGCCCAGGTAACGGACCAGCCTACGTTGAAAAAACAGCTAACATCAAGCGCTCAGTTAACGACATCGTCTTATCTAAGACGTTTGATAACGGGATGGTTTGTGCCACTGAAAACAGCATTGTGATCGACGCGGACATTTACGACGCCGTTAAGAAGGAAATGAAAGCTCGTAAAGTCTTCTTCATTAAAAAGAGTGATCAAAAGGCCTTAGCGGATGCCATGTATGATCCAAAGCGTGGCGGCGTTAAGGGGCCAATCGCCGGTATGTCAGCCGTTGCCATCGCTAAATTAGCGGGGATTGAAGTACCAGAAGACACTAAAGTTTTGGCTGCTGAATTAAACGTTGTCGGCCCAGAAAACTGGTTGTCAGCCGAAAAATTGTGTCCAGTGATTTCAGTTTATAAAGTTGCTGGTCATGAAGAAGCCTTCCAGACATGCGACGATTTACTTCACTTCGGCGGTCTTGGTCACACGGCAGCCATTCACACCTTAGATGAAGATCTCGCGACCGAATTTGGGATCAAGATGAAGGCAAGTCGTGTATTGGTTAACACACCATCAGCATTGGGTGGTATCGGGAATCTTTATAACGAAATGGTACCATCATTAACACTTGGTACTGGGTCATGGGGTAAGAACTCCGTTTCCCACAACGTTTCAGCCTTTGACCTCTTGAACATTAAAACAATCGCAAAGCGGCGGAATAATATGCAATGGATTAAATTACCTCGAGTATACTTTGAAAAGACGTCTGTTCGTTACCTTGGTACCATGCCTGGCGTGAAGCGGGTCTTCATCGTTGCTGATCCAGTGATGATTGAACTGGGTTACGTTGATAAAGTGCTTGGTGAATTGAAGCGTCAACCAGATGGTATCGAATATCAATTGTTCTCTGTAACCGAATCTGATCCTACTACGGATACGGTTGAAAAGGGAACGGCCCAAATGAATAATTTCCAACCTGATACAATCGTTGCTTTAGGCGGTGGGTCACCAATGGACGCAGCCAAGGGCATGTGGATGTTCTACGAGCACCCAGACACTAGCTTCTTCGGTGCTAAGCAAAAGTTCTTGGATATTCGTAAACGGACCTACAAGTTCGAAAAGCCTAAGAAGGCACAATTTATCGCGATTCCAACGACTTCAGGAACTGGTTCGGAAGTAACACCATTCGCTGTGATTACTGACTCTAAGACTCACGTTAAGTACCCATTGGCTGATTATGCACTGACGCCAGACGTTGCCATCGTGGATTCGCAATTCATCGAAAGCTTACCAAAGCGTACGATTTCATACGCAGGTCTCGATGTCTTGACTCACGCGATCGAATCATTTGTTTCAAACATGGCTTCAGATTACACTCGGCCATGGTCACTGCAAGCAATCAAGTTAGTCTTTGAAAACTTGACGGCTTCTTACAACGGTGATTTGGCTGCCCGCGAACGGATGCACAACGCCGCAACCATTGCTGGGATGGCCTTTGCCAACGCCTTTTTAGGTGTTAACCACTCCATTGCCCACAAACTGGGTGGTGAGTTCGGTCTTCCTCATGGTTTAGCCATCGCCATTACACTGCCACACGTTATTCGTTACAACTTCAAAGAACCACGGAAGTTAACCACTTGGCCTAAGTACGAGTACTTCCGTGCCGATGAAGATTACGCCGAAATCGCCCGTTACATCGGTTTGACTGGCAAGAATAACGAAGAGTTAAAAGAAGCGCTTGTTCAAAAAGTAATTGAATTAGCCCACTCCGTTGACGTTACGTTGAGCTTGAAGGCCAATGGTGTTGATAAGAAGCACTTTGACGAAACGGTTGATGAATTAGCCGAATTGGCGTATGAAGACCAATGCACGACCGCGAACCCTAAGGAACCACTGATTGGCGAACTTCGTCAAATTATGATTGATGAATATGACGGCAAAGGTGTTGAAAAATAACCTGCTGAACCATTCGAATTAATTTAAGAGCCCCCACAGATGAGTGTTCATCCTGTGGGGGCTTTTGTGTCGTTACATTTTATTTAGAAGGTTATTGTTAATCAGTTAGACCAAATCAACAACTTGCTGCTGATCATGTAACGGAAACTCCTTAGGTTCCTTGAGATTCATTAAGTCTGCGGTTAAACGAACTCGCGAGATAGTTTGATCCTGATAGGGCTGCATGTAGTAGGTACTGTCCGCCATGCTCATGTAGCCACGGTATTGGGTGTAGTCCGAACTGCCGTCGTCTTTTAATTTAACGCCCTTTGGAATCTCGACGCTATTCAAAATATGTGATAAAACGTTAACGGTATTTTCGGTTGACTCAGCCTGTGTGTACTGACGAATGAAGGCAGTTCTAACGAAGCGGGAGACGGAGGTATAGTCACCAGGTGTTCCTAACATGCCACTGCCAGGACCGTACGCTGAAACGGGCATTTGATCAAACTGACGGTCTGGGTGGGGACCAGGTTGTAAGTTCGTGTAATTGTGTAAGTTCTTCAAGTGCCAGTTAAAGTCAGGCGTATTGGTCATCACGCCCACTGGATTTTCTAAGTAGTGGAGCCCGTCTGCTTGCATTTCTAGCACGTAGGTGTGACCCGTTTTGTCAGCGATGATCCAGTGTAGTGGGACAACCAACTTTAGAAGACGATTTGACTTATTGAAAATATTTAGCGTATCAATTTTACTTCCTAAGTCCGCACAGTCAGTGTTGTTACCTAACAACCAATTGAGGACTTCATGCGGTGCTAAATTGACTTTGCCGTCAACAGGGGCCGGAGCGTAACTGGCTTCACCTGAAAAATACAGTGCTGCCGCGCTTAAACCGTGTTCGTTCACGCCGTCTACCAGTATGTAATGGCCAAAGTTGCGACCAGCACCGACAAAACTGTAGGTCGTGGTATAGCTGTCTTCGGGGTCATTCGTAAAAGTTTGGTGACGTGGAATCACGACCGGACGACCGTCTAATTCAAAGGCGAAGTCCATGGTCCGAGCTAGAAAATGGTCACCGGTAGTCGATAAAAAAGTTACACTTGTGCACATGATAATCGCTTCCTCAATATTATTTTGGTGATTATCATACACTTTGATAACTTTGTTTACAATGAACTCTTTTTTGGTTAGATGTCAAATTGACGGGTTTGATTTAATGATACAGACGCCGTATTTGTAGCGCTGTCTACCGGAGGCGGAATAAAAAAACTGAGCCGCAAGTTGCGACTCAGTTTAATGGCACTGATTAAGATAACCGTTCCTCATGTGAAGCAGAGGATTTGTCATCATGTTTTTCTTCAGGCTGTTTATCAGGGAACAGCTTGAACATGACCTTTGAGAAGTAATTTGAGCCAATAATAATTAGGTAGATGCCAAGGTACATCGAAATCAGAAGTTCAATGACGAAGGCTGGCCAGCTCTTGATGGCAATGTTTGAAATGATCAGCATGGTTGTCCCCCAAGCGAGTAGCCATGCGGGCACCACTGCGAATTTCATAATCGTGCCTTGCAGGAACAGGGCTAAGAAGGTTAAAAAGCCAAAAATCAAAGCACTAGGGATGACATCGCCTAAGTGTGGGAAGGTGAATAACCATAAGCATAAGGCCCCCCAGGCAACACCGAAGATGAAACTCACGGAGATGTTGAGCACCTTATCGGTCGGGCAACCAGCACCAAAGAAATAAGAAGCAGCGATGAAGGCGGCAGCCCCCATCCAAAGACTAAAGGAACCAGAAATTAAACTATAAATGACTGTGAAGAGACCAACACCAATTGAGGAGAACCAGACATCTTTACTAATTTTCATGAGAATCATGCTCCTTTTTTAGAAAACGCGCCGCAAAGCAGTTTACCAGCATTGCGGCGCGTTTTGTTAAGACGTTGATTAATGGAGTCGTTGTGAAACAACATCTACTTTTTCAGGGTCGCCTTCACGGCCAGGTTTCATCACAATCTTGCCTGGGTGAATAGCGCCAACTGGGCAAACCAGTGCGCACAGGTGACAGCCCACACACTTGCTAGTATCAATTGTTGGGCGGCGAATCTTGTCGTCCCATGAAATGGCTTGGTGAGCACCATCGTAACAACTGATGAAGCAACGACCACAACCGATACATTTGTCCCAATCAATTTCAGGATAAACTTTGTAGTTACGATCGAGGTCTTCAGCAGGCACGATGTTCTTGTTGGCAAGACCAACTAAGTCAGCTAAGTGATCGACACCTTGTTCTTCCATGTAGTGCATCAGACCATTCTTCATGTCTTCAACGATCCGGTAACCGTATTGCATGACTGAAGTGGTAACTTGTAAAGTGGTTGAGCCCATTAAGATGAATTCAACGGCGTCTTCCCAAGTTTCGATACCACCAATCCCAGAGATTGGTAATTGTTCTAGTCCGGCAGCTACCCGTAATTGTTGAATAAAGCGAAGGGCGATTGGCTTAACGGCTTTACCTGAGAACCCAGAAACGGATGATTTACCATTAACGATTGGTAAAGCGGTCTTCTTTTCGAGGTCAACGTTTGAAATTGATTTCACGGTGTTAATGGTAGCAATCCCGTCGGCACCACCGGCTAAGGCTGCTTTGGCAGCAGGTACCATGTCGGTAATGTTAGGGGTCATTTTAGCCATCATTGGTAGGCTTGAGCCACGCTTAACGGCTTCACAGTATTTTTGAACTAACTTAGGGTTAGTCCCAACATCAGAACCCATTTCGTGAGAAGTCATTTGAGGACATGAGAGGTTCATTTCAATCATGTCGGCGCCGGCTTCTTCAACCAGGCGGGCTAATTCAACCCAGTCTTCTTCGTTAGTCCCCATGATGGAGGCAATAACGACCTTATCGGGATAGTTTTGCTTGAGCTTCTTTAAGTCAGCCAAGTTTTCATCCAGTGGGTGTTCAGCGATTTGTTCCATGTTCTTGAAACCAACGAATGGGGTGCCTTCCTTGGTTAATTCATCAAAACGTGGTGACACTTCATCAACTTTGAAGTGTTCTGGTCCGATGGTTTTGAAGACGATACCGCCCCAGCCTTCATCAAAGGCTTTGGCACACATATCGTAACAGTTGCCAACGGGTGATGATGATAAACAGAATGGGTTTTCAAAGTGGACGCCCATAAAATCAATTGATAAGTCCTTATTAATCATTGTGGTTGCCTCCTAAAATACTGTCAATTTCGTCGGCGACTTCTTTCCCTTTTTGAACGGCGTAGACAACGGTCTTATCACCCTGGGCAATATCACCAGTAATGAAGACTTTTTCGTCGCGGGTCTTGTAACCGGCCGATGGTGATTCACCATGTTCGAGACGAATCCCAAGGTTGTTAGCATTGACGGTTTGGCCGATGGCTAAGATGATCTTATCGGCTTCGATGGTTAATTTACTGTTCATGTGACGGTGCTTAAAGGTAACAGTGTGACCGTCAATACTATCAGGAATGTAACCGTCTAAGATGGTGACGCCTTCTGCTTCGGCACCGGCAAGTTCCTTCTTAGAAGCACGGAACTCATCGAATTCTTCGTAGGCGGCATCGGTAACGTGCTTAACACCTAACTTCTTCAAGGTAGTTACAACGTCCATTGCAACGTCCCCACCACCAATAACGATGGCATCTTTTGGTAAATCAATGTTGCCTTGTGCATCCTTAGTACGTGCTAAGAATGAAACGGCGGTTTCAACCGCATCGTTGTTTTCAAACATTGGGAGTACTTTTGATTCACTGGCACCGATAGCGACGATAACGGCATCATTATCAGCCTTTAATTGATCCATCGTGATGTCTTCACCAATTGTGGTGTTGAGGTGAATGTTAGCACCCATGTCGGTGATTCGTTTGATTTCGTAATCAACGATGTTGCTTGGCAGACGGTATTCTGGGATGCCGTAGGTCAGGTAACCACCAGCCTTGGCTTGACGTTCATATAAATCAACGCCGTACCCTTTTTCAAGCAGGGTCACTGCAGCTTGTAGCCCTGAAGGACCACTACCGATGATGGCGACGTTCATACCGTTGCTGTTACCCTTTTTAAGGATGTGCATGTCAGCGGCTTGTTCGAAGTCTGTGACGTAACGTTGAATACCACCAATATCGATCGGAACATCGATGCCGCTACGTGAGCAGGCTAATTCACAGTATTTTTCAGTTGGGCAAACGCGGGCACAAATGGCACCCAAAGCGTTGTTTTCACGAATCGTTTCGGCTGCACCTTTAATGTTACGGAAACGAACGCTGCGGATAAACTTAGCTGGATCTGTATGAGCCGGGCAAGCTTGTGAACAAGGGGCATCGTGACAGAGCAGACAACGTGCGGCTTCTTCCATCACGGTGGTCATCGTGTAACCCGGTGCTTCAGTTTGGTATTTTTTTGTCATGCTAATCGTCCTCACTTATTTGAGATGAGTGTAATAGAAGAAGCGCACAGTAGGTAGTTGAGAATTCGTCATTGTAATTGTGTGTTTCTTCACTTGCTACGGTTACAATATAGCATGGTGCCTAGTAGCACTCAAAAAAGTGTTAGAAAATACCTGTGAAATTCGTATAAAATTCAGTGATTATATAAAATATTATATAGAAATCCGACATATAAAACCGTGTTAAATCACACTTAATTGTCCAGATTCCCTTTAAATCAATGCTCTGTCGTTGGTTTTTTGCCGTGATCGTGGAATTGTCGAAGCCACAAGCGATTTTTATATACGATTTTAGAATAGATTATTGCGTTTAATTGAGAAATCAGTGGGGTGTTTCAGTGTCAATCATTTAGTATGTAAGCAGTGTGAAAAGTGTTAGGGTCATTCCTGATAGTCCGTGAGGGTGGTTCTCGCTATAATAGAAGCAAGTAATCAGTTGGGTTATAAATCGAACTGATTAAGGTCATTAAATGGTGTATTAATAGGAGATTCATGGCGTATTTCTATTCTAAATTAGATTTTACGTGATTAAATTGGCAACGAGCAAGGGAGCGCGATGGAGATGGATATTAATCATTTTGTGCGCCGTCGAAAAGCGCTCAAATTATCACAATGTCGATTATGTGATGGGATTTGTACGCAGGCGACGCTGAGCAAATTTGAAAGTAACGGTCACGTACCGTCACTGACAATTTTGAATCAATTATGCGCCCGGATGGGGATCAAAGTTGATGATTTGTATGGCGAACAGACATCAGCTACTACGGATGTTGAATTAACGTTAAACCACATTGAAAAGAAACTGATGACGCAAAATTACCGTCAAGCTGTGGCTGATTTAGCTCAGATCGATGAGACTCAAATTGAATCATTACCGGCTAAAAGCCAATTTTTTGCACTCCGAGGGTTAGTTAATACGTTGATTAACGCTTCCGCAGATGATATTAGCTTTGATTTTGCGATGATTTTTAACGAATTAGACGCTAGTCAAAAAACGATTTTTACCTACCTTGCTTTTCTGGGATCTGGGATTATGTATGATCGACGTCACGAAACAAAACGTGCCGGGTTTTATTTCCAGAAAGTTCGGCATTATCTAAGTGACGATCGGATTCACCACGATGAATCGTGTGGTAATCAGTATGATCTGCGAATTTTGATGATGATCAACTTTACGGCGGAATTTTACGCCAATCAGGGTGATTATAGGACCAGTAACCGACTGATCGACGCTGGGGTTCAACTCTGCTCCGAGCAACACGTGACGTATTATTTGCCTTGTCTGAAATTCTTGGCAACGCAAAACGCCATCGTCTTACACCGACCAACGAATGAAATTCAATCGTTGATGAGCGAGACGCTGGCGTTCGCAAAAATTAACCGTAATCAAGTTATTGAAGTTAAGTTGGCCGCTTTGAAACGCAGACTTGAACAGCCACATCCACAACAGACCACTAAAATTATCTATCCGTCATTAAAAATCCACTAGGTGGTGTTTCACAGCGTAACTTACAAGCTCAGCGTGGGAAGGATAATCAAGCTTTCGCATGATGTTAGCCTTATGTGCTTCGACCGTTTTAGTTGTGATGTAGAGCCGACTTGCGATCTCTTTGTTCGAGCAGCTGAGTACGATTAACGGTAAAACCTCTCGTTCCCGGTTGGAGAGGGCGTTGTAATAGTAGAGCTGTTCATCACACTTCGTAGAATCAATGGCTTTAAAGTCGGCTGGTGTTAACACGATATTTTGATCAACAAAGATCCGATCGCATACCACGGTCGTTAAAGCAGCAACGAACTCACTTTGCGGTGAGTTTTTTAGTACGTAGCCAGCTGCACCATTATGGAGTGCCATATCAATCGATTCGTGATCTTCGTGAGCTGTGTTGACGAGAACCTTCACGTTCGGAAAGGTGTCGTGAATGCGACGGGTCGCACTGACACCACTTTCGCCAGGCGGCATCGTCAGATCCATGATGACGACGTCGATATCGCCTTCAGCAACCCGGACAACTGCGTCGGTCCCATTACTGGTTTCGGCCACCACCTTGAAGTGGGGTTGCTGGTTAATAACGGTGATTAAGCCGGTCCGATAAATCGGGTGGTCATCACTCAGTAAGACGTTGTACATGATTGGCACTCCTTTCTTGACATTAATTGATGGATAAGGTCCTTCACTTGTCAACTACTAGGATACCATGGATTGGTTGATATAGAAAACGGTTACAATTTATCGAGTTATCGATTAAAAATATTCATGCAAACTCATTGTTTGTTTATTCACAATCGTTAATATACTACCGAATGTTTTATGATGTTTCAATGAGTTAGTCCGTGTTTTACTGATCATCGTGTAACCTAACATGATAATGTTAATAAATAACTGACGATTTCCGAAAACCCTTTTTTTAGTACTAAAAAATACCCATTTTCAATTATTTTATGAATTCGTAAAACCACTGCCAATCCCTGTAGGTCGGGGTTAAACTGTGTTAAAATAAGTAACGAATGAGAGAACGATGAAATTATTTTGAGAGCGGTGGTCGGGATGAACGACAGCATTTACCTTTTAACCCCTGAAGACAAAAACTTTATCTCACACGTGTGCCGTAACCTGCAGACCTTTATCCTTTGGGTAAACGATTCTGGACATGCAGCCGACTTTAAGTTACAAGAGGCGCGTGAGAGTAGCGCAGACTACATGCTAACGACACTTTTAGATAAGTACCATTTAGAATTGACGGATAAACACATCGCGGTACAACTCTTAGCCAGTGGTACCTTGGCAGCTAAGGAAATTAATATCGTAGCTGTGGTGAACGAAGTTGTCCAATTGTTAGATACGTATGCGGCTAGTGTTTCTTAGTTGAACGGTTCATTATAAACGAGTCCCGTGTGTTATTGGCACAGGGCTCTTTTTGTTATTCTAACAATCAACGTACTTTTAGCCCGTCTTGATTTGGTATACTGGGAGTTAGAAACGAGAAATTTGGGAAGAATCGAATAGGAAAGAGGAGTAGAGATGTTAAGTTATTTTGCCCTGATCACGCTAGTTAAACTATCGGGCTTGCTGATACCGTTTATCTGGTTTTTGTGGATCAGTACGCGGCGCTGGCGACTGTGGGGAACAGTTGCAATAGTTGCACTGTTTATCGTGAGTTACGTGAACACCTATTTTAATCTGCCAGATCTGGCCTACCCAGCGTTAATTGATGGCTGGCTAATGTGGCTGATTGGTGGCTTAGTCGTTGTAGCGGTTCTGCGTCGTTTCGTGTTTAATCCGGATGCAGTGACGGAACGGGCAGTAAATGAAGATAACGCGTTTAGTCGCTTAATGCGCAGTTTTGGTGTGACGATTGGCTGGCTCGGCCGCGTCATTGGTGCTGCAATCGGGGCCGTGGTGTTGATTATTGCGCTTGGGAGCATTGCCTCAGTCATCACGACGATGAACCCTAAACCAGCTGTGAGCTCCATTAAAACTGAAATGAACAATTCAACAGATGGCGCACCGATGCCCGTGATTAAAAACAGTACGGAAACGCCGGTCGTAAACGCACCACAGACGGTTTCAACGGATATGAATAACTCGTTGAATAGCTTTAAGAACTCTAACGTGTATGATTTAAATCACATGCGCGTTCAGATGTACAAGGGCAAGATGGTTTACGTTGCGCCCGTCGAGTTCTCTGGCGGTTTCTGGCGGTATATTCACTACCAAAAGGTGCCTGGTTACTTTATGACTAATGCTACGGATAAGAACGCTGATCCAAAGTTTGTCGCTAAACCAATGCGTTATACGCCAAGTGCCTATTTCAACCGGGACGCTGATCGTCGAATCAACGCTTATAGCATGGGTTACACCATGGTGGGCTCAACCTCTCAACTTGAAGTAGATAACAACGGCACACCGTATTACGTGCGAACTTTAGCTAAGCCAATTTCGTATTTTAACCGCAACTTGGATTTCAAACACTACAAGGTGGCTGTGTTGAACACAATCAACGGTAAGGTGAAAGTTTACTCACCAAACAAAGTGCCGAAGTTTGTCGACGTAGCTGCAACACCCGAATTGGTTGAAAAAGAAGTGACGATGTTTGGTAAATACCGTCATGGGTTCTGGAACGCGACGAGCTTTGGTGGCCACAATGATGTGATGAAGCCAACTAACGCCGGGACCGAGGGTGGCGATACGCTGACACCATACGCCTACAAGGGTCGCATTTATTACTTTACGGGTATGACCAGTGTGAACAGCCATCAAAGTTCCATCTTGGGTTATGCCTTTGTGGATGCTCGGACGAACACGCTGCACTATTATCGTGAACACGGTAACGTGATGACACCGGAGCGGGCTATATCATACGCACAACAAGACATTAACCCGCAAAATTACAAAGGGACGCTGCCGTTACTCTACCGGATCAATGGTCATCCAACTTGGGTGGTATCAATGCTTGATCGAGATAACAATTCGTTTATGAAGTTCGTCTACTTACTGGCGGATGGTAATAACCAGAGCGGTACTTACGCTGTTGGAGACGACGCGCAGAGTACGCTTGAGCTATTCAATCAACGTGTCGGTGCCAAAACTGGTACGACTGTTGAGCCGAAGGTAACCGGTAAGACAATTTCTGGTACGGTTGAGCGAGTTGTGAAACCGGATGATAAGCAGATTTTGTTTATTTTGAAGGGTGACAGTCATGTTTACCGAATGGACACCGCCTCTAAGTCCTTTGAGCCGATTTATCAGTTTATTCAAACCGGTGACAAAGTCAGTTTTAAGGCAACTGCAACTAACAAAAATCAACTGGCCACAGCTAACGTTGGGTTATCGACGTTTGAGAACCAGTCTTTAAAATCAACTGCTAGTAAATAATTTTTAGTGCACTGTAAGTTCAACCACATCGTTTTCTCAAGGCGAATGATGTGGTTGAACTTTTTTAATTTTGGCCATTACCACTCCGGACTATCCGGCTTGCCAACTGCTGTGGGACCGGCTTCAGCCGAGTACCTCGTCTTACGCCTCGTTGCTGAGCTTTGAAAAAACGCAAGTCTCAGCAACGTCCAGTGCCAGTAAACGCTGAAGCGTCAACTGGCACTTGTCACTGCTGTCGGCAAACCGGATAGTCCTCCGTTCTGGTTAAATACTAGCCGAAAATTCAGAGCGTTTGTCTGTAAATTGAACAATTTTCGGAGGAGTATTTCGAAATTGTTTCGTAAGTTTGTCCCCCTTTAGGGACGTGATAACTTTAGCTCAAGCTAACTCGAATACTGTATATTAGCCGTAGTGCCACTGGTCGTCAGGGTTGGTAGCAGCGAAAAATGTTGTTAGGTTGAAGTTGGGGACGCGACCTTTGTCCCTGACTTCGGCCTTACAACATTGGACGGCTTTGAAACACGTGAACTTCGTGGTTCAAAACCGAGGGTGAAGACGCGTTCTTCGGCTGAACCCGGTCCCGCAGCAACCAACCCTGACGACCAGTGGCCGAAGGCGACAGTAATCGCCAGTGAGTAAGTGAGTATATGAAGATAACAAAGAAAAAAGACGCCCTCATTGCTGAAGGTGTCTTTTAAAGGTTTCGTCGTTTACTGTAGCTTATTTTGCAGCCGCATTGGCAGCTTCAATTTCAGCTAAAGTTGGAATTGAAGGGTGAGCGCCCATCCGTTGAACAGTGATCGATGAGGCACGGTTTGCAAATCGAATGGCGTCAGGAAGGTTACTGAAGTCCTTCTTAAGTTGTGAACTAAGTGCGCCGATGAAAGTGTCGCCGGCTGCAGTCGTATCAACGGCCTTAACTTTGAAGGCGTCAACGAAGCCGTAGTTACCGTCAACGGTGTGGTAGAAGGCACCCTTGTCACCAACGGTAATGATGACACCCTTAGCACCCATTTCGTGGAGCTTTTCGGCACCCTTGATCATGGAAGCTTCGTCAGTGATCTCAACACCAGTTAAGGTTTGGCACTCGGTTTCGTTCGGCACAACTAAGTCACTAACAGCCATCAAGCTGGCAGGAATTGCTTGGCGGGCTGGTGCAGGATTCAAAATGGTTACAACATCGTTTGCTTTAGCGGTCTTAAAGGCAGCTTCAGCAACGTCAAGTGGTGTTTCAAATTGAGTAATGATAAAGTCGCTCTTAGCAATCGTTGCTTCAGCGTGGTCAACATCAGCAGTGGTTAAAGCTTGGTTAGCACCACCGTAAACTAAGATTGAGTTTTGACCATTTTCATCTAATAGGATGAAAGCTTGACCGGTCTTAGCATCCTTGGTGACAGTAATCTCGTCAACGTTGATGTTTGAGTCAGTCATTGACTTAACCATGAACTTACCGTTGGCATCATCGCCAATTTTACCAATGAAGTAGGTATCAGCACCGGCACGACCAGCTGCGATACCTTGGTTGGCACCCTTACCACCGCCAGCAAATGATTGATCGCCCATTGCCAAAGTTTCACCTGGTTTTGGTAAGCGTGGAATTTCGAGAATAGTGTCGACGTTTAAACTTCCAATTACAGTTACACGATTTGTCATGATTAATTTAACCTCATTTCAGTCTGTCTTAAGTCTTGTCCGTTTTAAGTAAAACGTTTTACGTACTTTGCACTTAATAATATAGCAGATAATGTAAGCTGTTTCAACAGCTTTAGGTAAAATCTTTGATTAAGTCTTGATGTGAAATAACTCACATTCTCTATAATCAAACGAAAATTAAATAATGACCGAGTTCATTAAAATTATTGGGTGAGGACGTTCAAAATGCGCCGAGTTTGATCAACAGTTAACTGCCCAGGGGCAGATTGGCTATGAACTGATGCAAAGGTTAAGACGCTATCAAAAGTTTGACCGGCGACACGCGTAACGGTACCGAGGTCACCCATTGCCATGGTGATGATGGGTTGTTCAAAAGTTTGACTGGCACGGTGCGTGACGTTCATCAGGTTTAACACATCGTTATTGCTCAACGGCATGACGGCTAATTTAACGATGTCACCGTTTAGGGCGGCCATGTCGTTTAATTGCTGTAGCATTTCGGATTCGGTTGGTGTGTGGTCGAACTCGTGGTGGCTAATGATGGTGCGGACTTGATGACGGGTTGCGAGGTCAATCAGCTGGTTGGTGACCGTTTTATCGCGCTGCCACTCAACATCAATAGCTGTGATATCAGTATTGAGCATCAATTCAGTGTAGAGGTTGAGGTAGTCGCTGTCTGCAATTTGGCGTTTACCACCTTCAGCACGGTCGCGTAATGTGACGAGCAGTGGCAATTCTCCAAGAATTTCGGTTAAACGATTGGTGGTCGCAATGATTTCAACGGTGTTTTCTAAGTCGTTAAAATAATCTAAGCGCCATTCAACTAAATCAGCGGCGGATGAAACAGCCTCACCGGCCTGACCGATAACGGTGTTCGTATCAGCACCCGTGATTGGCACACAAATTTTGGGTGCACCACTCCCAATCGATAACCCTTTAAAAGAAACTGGCGTCATAAAATAATGCCTCCCGTTGTCTAATCTATTTATCATTTTAAAACTTTAGCATGCTTGTAGGGGTTCGTGCAAGTTGACCAATTTCGAAATTTATTATGGTTGGTTGAGTAGGGTAAAATACTGATGGCTAGGAGAATTGAGTAAACAGCGGATGTGTTTTAATCAAATTTTAATCTTAATCCCGTATGATATTGGCTAACATTATTCAGAAAGATTAGGTGAGCGATTTGGAAGCAACTGAACAGCTAGCTGCAATTAATAACTATACAGCGCAGAAACTGGCAGGTGATCAAACGGGTCACGGATTAGATCATATTAGTCGTGTCGTAACCAATGCAAAGATGTTGTTGGCTGAAGAACCATCGGCTGATTATCTCATTACGCTGACCGCGGCATACTTGCACGATGTTATCGATGACAAGTTGGTTGATGACGTTGCAGCCGCTCAGCAAGCGGTCGAACAGTTTTTGACTTCATTGGCGTTCACATCAGCACAAATTAACACGGTGATGCTAATCATTAACAATATGTCCTTTAGCAAGTCGTTAACAGAAGACCAACAGCCACTGCCGTTGGAAGGCCAAATTGTTCAAGATGCCGATCGATTAGATGCGATTGGCGCGATTGGGATTACACGAGCAATTTACTACGGTGGTCATCACAGTGAAAAAATCTATGATCCAAAGGTAAAACCACGTCAAAACATGACCAAGGCTGAGTACCGAAACTTGGAAAACGAAACCATTATTAACCACTTCTACGAAAAGCTGTTAAAGTTAGCAGACCAAATGAATACACCCGTTGCGAAACGAATCGCGAGAGGTCGTCAGAAGACCATGACTACTTTTCTTGAGAATTTCAAGGCAGAGTGGAATGGGATGCAGTAATCGAGGCGACTAAAAAACAACTACGAAAATCGAGTTAAGATTTTCGTAGTTGTTTTGCGTTTGTTTGAGATCTTTTTGTAAGTGTGGATTACGACTGGTTACTCGCCGTCAACCTCTAATAAATCAACGAAGTCGCCTTGCACTAATTGACAGACGGCCTCAGCGTTAACTTTAACTGATCGACCAATTTGACCGGAAGAAACGATGATTTCGCCCTGTTCTTTAGCGGTATTGTCGAAATAAATCGGGTACTTGAGCTTTTCCCAGATGCCAACTGGCGTATTAGCACCATGTTCGTAACCAGTGGTTTTGACCAGTTCCTTTAACGGCACCATGTTTACTTTTTTATTGCCAGAGGCCTTAGCCAGTTTTTTAAGGTCCAAATGTGTGTCGAGTGGAATGACCCCAACAACTGGACCAGTTGTTTTGCCAGAAGCAACCAGGGTTTTGTAAATGGTATGTTGATCAAGTTTACTTTCATCAACTTCCATCTCTTGCACATCGCCAGCTTCATGGGTTGCGAAGGGGATTTGTTCATACTCGATTTTAGCTTTGTCGAGAATTTGTTCGACAAGGGTTTTATGTAACTTGCCACCCTTTTTCTTTTTTGACATTTAACTCAGTCCTTACTTTTTTGATTTTGGTACTGTCCAGATGCCTAATTAAATAGCACCAATTTTTTTAATAGTTCGCTTCAATCTACCCGAATAGTGAAAAATCTGTTATACTCGTTCTAAATAAAGAATCGAAGAATTGGTTGCGAGGAGATTTTCATGAAAGATTTAGTCTATCGAAGAGTGCTACATGATCTAAAATCGCGTATCCACGATAACCAGTTTCCTAACAAACGACTACCAGATGAGCGAAGCCTAAGTGAAGCATACAACGTCAGCCGCAGTTCAATCAAGCGGGCACTTAGTGTTTTAGCAAATCAAGGCATCATTTTTAAAAAACGCGGCTCAGGAACGTTCATTAATCCATTGTACATGAAAAACCAAACGATTTTTCATTATGAAGGCTCAAACTTGGGGATTACCGATAGTTTTAAGAGTGATGGTCAGACACAGGGCATTAAGCTGTTATCATTCAAAGTTGTACCGGCCAACGAAGAGATGCAACAGGATCTGTTCTTGGAAAAGGGCGATTTTGTTTATGAGATTCAGCGCTTACGTCTGTTTGACGAACATCCTTTTATGATTGAACGAGGCTTTATTCCAATCAAGATTGCGCCAGAACTCTCACAAAAAGTGGTGTCAGGTTCAATTTTTAACTATTTGGAAGACGTTCAAAATAAGGTTGTGACTAAGTCGTTCATGACAGTACGGGCTGAACCGTCTACTGCCGAAGATCAGGAATTACTGGGCCTTAAAGCGACTGAACCGGTTGCCATTATGGAAGGAATTTTCTTCTTGGATGACGGGACGCCGTTTGAGGTATCTAACATGCGTTTACGCTATGATTACTTCAACTACAATACGTTTGTTACTCTAGATGAAGAGTAAGCTTGGTAATAATTTTTAGACCTCATACGGCTTTCTAGCCGTGTGAGGCTTTTTTTGCGTTTGATGTCGCCTCGGCCACCGGTGATTTTCAGTTCGTAGCTGTGGGACCAGCTTCAGCTGAGTACCTCGTCTTACGCTTCGGTAATGAGCCTCAAAGAACGAGTCTCATAACCGTCCAGTGGCTGTAAACGCTGAAGCGTCAACAACCACTAGTCACTGCCACCAACTGAAAATCACCGGTGATGCTACGGCTGGCATGGAGAATGACCGATTATTGTGAGGAGCGGATGCATGTTGAAGTTATATTGACAGGATAGATGGAATCTTGGGTCAGGATGCGCCTATTTTACAATAGGTACTGTGTTCGTTATTAATTTTTTGAATGAATTAATGGTACTACGGATTAAACGATAACGGAGACTAGCAGGCTTGGGCCGTTGCGGTGACAAGACTTTGTTAGCGCCCTTGGCGGTTACAAAGTCTGGACGTCTTTAAGACTCGGGGCTTGAGGCTTAAAGGCGAGGTGAAAGACACGGCATTTTCGTGGCTGGAACCGGTCCCACAGTAACGGTCCAAGGCTGCTAGTCGGAGTGGTAGTGGGCCAATAAACAAATGTAAAAATAGCTAAATAAACAATTTGTTAATTGGACCGTATCAATTATCTAAAAGGTTGACTTTTGAAAAAATGGCACTAAGATAGACTTGTAAATGCCAGTACAAATGTATTCGGCAGGTTACGAGCCATATTCATCTGTATGATTTTTAGTTAATCAAAGGAGTGTTACTCGATGGCAGTAGATTACGATTCCAAGCAGTATTTGGATGGTGTTGACACGTATTGGCGTGCAGCTAACTATTTGTCCGTTGGTCAGTTATTTTTGCGGGACAACCCATTGTTGAACCGCGACTTAACCTCTGAAGATGTTAAGGTTAAGCCCATTGGTCACTGGGGAACAATCGTTTCTCAAAACTTCATTTATGCGCACTTAAACCGTGTGATTAAGAAGTATAACTTGAACATGTTTTACATTGAAGGTTCAGGTCACGGTGGCCAAGTCATGGTGTCTAACTCATACTTAGATGGTAGTTACTCTGAGATTTACCCAAACATTTCTCAAGGCGAAGCCGGCCTGAAGAAACTGTTTAAGCAATTCTCATTCCCAGGTGGCGTGGCTTCTCACGCTGCCCCAGAGACACCAGGTTCGATTCACGAAGGTGGCGAACTTGGCTACTCACTCTCACACGGGACTGGTGCCATTTTAGATAATCCTGATGTGATTGCTGCTGTTGAAATTGGTGATGGTGAAGCTGAAACGGGGCCACTGGCAGCATCGTGGTTTTCAGATAAGTTCATCAACCCAATTAAAGATGGTGCTGTTTTACCAATTATTAACATGAACGGCTTCAAGATTTCTAACCCAACAATTTTATCGCGGATGTCTGATGAAGACCTCAAGCGTTACTTCACTGGTATGGGTTGGGATCCTGAATTTGTCGAAGTTGCTGACCCAGATGTTCATGAACCTGTCCATGAAGACATGGCTAAGGCGATGGATCAAGCAATTGAGAAGATTCACGCCATTCAAAAAAATGCTCGTGAAAATAACGATGATAGTTTGCCAAATTGGCCAATGATTATCTTCCGTTCACCAAAGGGTTGGACTGGTCCTAAGAAGGACTTTGATGGTAATCCAGTTGAAAATTCCTTCCGTGCTCACCAAGTGCCGCTACCTATTGCAGCTGGTTCAATGGAACACGCTGACCAACTGGTAAGCTGGATGAAGTCATATAAGCCAGAAGACTTCTTTAACGCCGATGGTTCAATCAAGGATGAAGTTCGTGCCTTTGCACCAGAGGGTGATCAACGGATGTCAGTTAACCCAATCACTAATGGTGGAATCAAGCCACAACCATTGAAGTTACCTAATTACAAAGATTACGCCGTTAAAGTTACGACCCCTGGTGCCACAACTGCTCAAGACATGATTGTTTGGTCTGACTGGGTTGCGGACACGATGAAGTTGAATCCGGAGAACTTCCGGGCATTTGGTCCAGATGAAACTAAGTCTAACCGGCTTTACTCAACGCTTGATGAAGGTAAGCGTCAGTGGATGGAAAGCATCAAGACGCCAAACGACGAAAACATGGCTCACGAAGGTCGAGTGATTGATTCACAATTGTCAGAACACCAAGCTGAAGGTTGGCTAGAAGGCTACGTTTTGACTGGCCGTCACGGCTTCTTTGCTACTTACGAATCATTCGGTCGGGTGGTTGATTCCATGTTGACACAACACATGAAGTGGTTACGTAAAGCGGCAGAACAGCAATGGCGTAAGCAGTACCCATCATTGAACTTTGTGGATACTTCGACTGTGTTCCAGCAAGATCATAACGGCTATACTCACCAAGATCCAGGTATGTTGACTCACTTAGCTGAGAAGAAGCCTGAATTTATCCGTGAATATTTACCAGGCGATGCTAACACACTGTTAGCTGTTGCTGATGTGGCTTTCCGTTCATATGAGAAGATTAACTTGTTAGTTACATCTAAGCACCCACGTCCACAATGGTTCTCAATTGATGAAGCGACGAACCTTGTCCACAATGGGTTAGGCTACATCGACTGGGCTTCAACTGATCAAGGACAGGAACCAGACATTGTCTTTGCTGCCGCTGGTAGTGAACCAACTTGGGAAGTCTTTGCCGCAGTTTCCTTGCTCCATGACGAATTCCCAGAGATGAAGATCCGGGTTATCAACGTGGTCGACCTCTTGAAGCTTCGTTCACCAGAACGTGATCCTCGTGGGCTGAGTGATGAAGAATTTGACCGTTACTTCACGGTTGATAAGCCTGTGATCTTCGCCTTCCATGGCTTTGAAGACTTAGTACGTGACATCTTCTTTGACCGCCACAACCACAATCTTCACGTCCACGGTTACCGTGAAAATGGTGATATTACCACACCATTTGATATGCGGGTATTGAACGAGTTGGATCGATTCCACTTGGCCAAAGATGCTGTGCTCAGCATGCCAACCTATGCGGTAAAGGGCGCTTACTTTGCCCAACGCATGGACGATATGGTTGCTAAGCACAATGCGTATATTCGTGAAAATGGTACTGATATGCCAGAAGTCACGAACTGGAAGTGGCAACCACTGAAGTAAGTGAAAGACACCGTTTTATTAAAGTTTAAATGAAATAAATGAGTGACCAAAAACTTTAAGTTTTTGGTCACTTTTTCTAACATGTAACCTAATTAGGGAATTGCACTAAAGCAGCCTGTCCTCATATCGGTTAAAATAAAGTCAAAGTAAAAAATGAAAGGGTGAACGGCATGGTGCAGGCGGCAACACTAAAACAACAAATTATCACGGCCAGTCAGCAGTTGGGAATTGATAAAATTGGGTTTACGACGGCTGATGATTTTGAGTACATGCGTGCGGGCCTTGAAAAGCAGAAGGCAGATGACCATGTAACTGGGTTTGAACACCCTAATTTAGACGAACGACTAAATCCATCACTGATTTTTGATGAACCGAAGTCGATTATTGCGATAGCCTTAGCGTATCCGGCTCGATTGCAGGAAAAGCCAGCTAAAACGGACTCGAAGCGCGGTCAGTTTGCACGCGCATCATGGGGCGAAGACTATCACTTTATTTTGAGAGATAAACTGAACGCACTGATCGATGCAATTCGTGACTTATTGCCTGCCGATGTTCAAGCCCGGTTTAAGCCAATGGTGGATACTGGTGAACTGATGGATGTTGTTGTTGCGCAACGCGCCGGGGTGGGCTTTATTGGTAAGAATGGATTATTGATTACACCGGAATTTGGCTCATTTGTTTATCTTGGGGAGGTCATTACCAACTTAGCAATCGAACCAGATGAACCGATGGCTTGTCAGTGCGGTGAGTGCACTCGTTGCGTGGACGCCTGCCCACCACAAGCGTTGATGGGAAATGGTCAGCTTAACGGCAAACGCTGCCTGTCATACCAGACTCAAACGAAGGGACAAATGCCGGATGAATTTCGACCAATGATTCGCAATGTCATCTATGGCTGCGATATTTGTCAGGTGGTTTGTCCGTTTAACCGTGGCGTGGATAATCATCTACATCAACGAATGGAACCTGATCCAGAGCGGGTTCGACCGGAATTAGTGCCGATGTTAACCCAGTCAAACCGTGAGTTTAAGGAGACTTTCGGCGAAATGGCCGGTTCGTGGCGAGGTAAAAAGCCACTGCAACGTAACGCCATTATTGCATTGGCCAATTTAAATGACACCAGTGCGATTCCAGATTTAATGGCCGTGATTCAAAACGATCCTCGACCGGTTATCAGAGCTACCGCAGCGTATGCTGTGGGACGGTTAACTAAACGGCCAGAGCCAGTCATGTTGCAGGCACTGCAAACGGCTTATGAGGCCGAGCAACAAGCAGGTACCGAAGCAGCTTTGCTGAACGAGTATGCGCGTGCACTTGCCAGAATTGAAGTCTTAACTAGTGATTGATTTTTACAAATAAATCGTTATCGATAACCGTTAAAAGACTGTTTAAATCAGTGTTTTAACGGTTTTTAAATTTAATCTCAATTATTTAGTTAGTTTTCGTTGACTTTAACTAACTAAATAACTATACTCTATTTCTGTTAGTTAGTTATCCAAAAATAAAACTAACTAAAATCGATCAAAAAGAGGTTAATCATATGACAAGTGATACACAAAATTTAATCAACCTATTTGGACGCTTATTTCAACAACGGACGTTCATGTCAGCGGTGTTGCAAAGCAGTCGTTTTGATAATCATCATCAGCCTAATCGGGGTCAACTACGTGTCTTACAGTTGTTGTTAAAACACGACCAATTGACGAATTCAGATATTGTGGAAGCGCTGGATATTCGGCCAAGTTCTGTTAGCGTGCTGGTCAATAAGCTCGAAGAAGCCGGTTTAATTGAGCGAGTGGCATCGACTGAGGACAAGCGCGTCATGTTGATTTCACTATCTGATAAGGGCCGAAACTTTATTAATACGGCCCATGACTTTAAAAATGAACTTTCCGAAGATTTATTTTCATCATTATCAACTGAAGAGCAGCAACAGCTTGCTGGTATTTTACGGAAACTGCTTGGTGATTTAGATGAAAAGATGCCTAACTGGCCAGATGAGGAGCGGATGCGACACTATTTTAAGCACCATCATGATTTTGGACGCGATTTTCGTAACTTTGGCTTTTTCGGTGGCCGACCAAATAACCGAGACTAATGGAATTGAGGCATGAATAGATGAGAGAGATGCAGGGACGAGCCCAAGTGGCCAAACAAGCGCCAACCAAATTCAACTTTAAGCAGTTTACGAAGTTGGTGATTCAGATTAAACCACACTTTTGGCAGTTAGGTCTGGGCTTATTATTAGGCCTGATTGCAACCGTGGGACAACTGATCGTGCCGCAATTTGCCAAAAATTTGGTGAATCAGCTTGGTCACGCGATGAACAGCGGTCTCATTATTGCGCTGATTGCCGCTTTTATTTTAAGTGCGTTGGTTAGCGCCGTATCAGGCAGTGTTTTAGGGTTCTTCGGCGAAGACGTTGTGAACAAACTACGTCGATTCCTTTGGGACAAAGTACTGGTTTTACCAGTCGGTTACTTTACTGAGACGAGATCTGGTGAGGTGGCGTCACGGTTAGTAAACGATACGTCACAAGTAAAAGATCTATTGGCCAACTCGGTGCCTAACTTGGTCACTTCGATATTGCAGTTAGTTGGCGCGCTGATTTTGATGCTGTTTATGGACTGGAAAATGACGATTATCATGTTCGTGGCGGTACCGTTAGTGGTGGTTGTCATCATGCCAGTAGCAACACAGTCACGTAAAATTGCGCATGCTCGTCAAGATGCGCTAGCCGATTTTAACGCGGAAGCTAGTGAAATGCTGGGAGACATTCAACTCGTAAAGTCTTCCACTGCTGAAGCCGTTGAACGTGAAACGGGTCATGGCAAGATTAACAAGCTTTATCGAATTGGTCTTAAGGAAGCAATTTACGATTCAATCGCATCACCAATCATGCAGATGGTTATGATGGCGCTTGTAATTGGTATGCTGATTTATGGGGCCAGCCGGGTTGCTGCCGGTTCGATGACTTTTGGCACGTTGATTTCATTTTTAATGTACCTTGTTCAGTTGATTGGGCCATTTTCAACATTGGGTCGATTCTTCTCTGACATGGCTAAGGCCAGCGGTTCAACGGCCCGCATTCAAGAGTTGTTACAGGCGCCTGAAGAGGATCAACTTGCTGGTGAAGCGGTCGATGCAACGGGCAAGACGCTGACGATGAATCACGTTGATTTTGCCTACTCAGACAGTGATCCAATTTTACAGAATGTTTCGTTTACGGCAACCCCTAACAGTGTGGTGGCCTTTGCGGGGCCTTCCGGTGGTGGTAAATCAACCATCTTCAAGTTACTGGAAAGGTTTTACGATCCGACGAATGGAGAGGTCAAGATTGGTAATCAGGTTATCAGTGACGTTAATTTAGGTCAGTGGCGACAACAGATTGGATTGGTGAGCCAGGATGCAACCATTATGGCAGGGTCGATTCGGTTTAATTTAACCTATGGCCTCAAAGATGAGTACACAGATGACCAATTATGGCACGTGCTTGAAATGGCGTACGCAAAGGATTTTGTGGCGGAAATGCCGAAGGGCCTCGATACCCAAGTCGGTGAACGTGGGGTCAAATTATCGGGTGGCCAACGACAGCGAATTGCGATTGCGCGAGCTTTCCTACGTGATCCGAAAATTTTGATGCTGGATGAGGCCACGGCCAGCTTGGACTCGGAATCGGAAATGATGGTCCAAAAGGCACTGGAAAAACTCATGCATAATCGAACAACGCTAGTAATCGCCCACCGCTTAAGCACCATCGTGGACGCCAACCAGATTTACTTCATTGAACACGGTAAGGTAAGCGGCCATGGCACGCACCAAGAGTTGGTAGCTACCCATCCACTATACCGGGAGTACGTGGAGAATCAGTTGCAGAGTGCAAAATAAAAGAGTGCGGAACGAAACGTTTTGAGACCGGCGTGTAAGGCCCTCCTGTTAAAAATCCCGAACCTGGATTTTTGACAGGAGGGCTTTACACATAGGTCTCAGTTTTGTTCCGCGCGTTTCGGCTACGTAAAAGAAAAAAGTCCTCTCATCATAAATCCCGAACTTGGATTTATGACGAGAGGGCCTTATACATAGGTCTCAGTTTTATTTTGCGCGTTTCAGCTATGTAATGTAATGAAAAAAACGATTTAAATCCAAAATTTAAATTCGTAACAGTCGCGTCTTACCCCCAAAAAAATTTCGTCCATCCCTGCACAATCCCAATTCTCCCCAATAACCATCGCCCTGATTACCAACATTTGGTATGATGAAACCAACGAGATTCGTATAGGGGGGGACATCATGCTAGCAATCGAACACTTATCAAAGCACTTTGGTGAATTACAGGCACTCAACGATGTTAATTTCAACGTTGAAAAAGGTGAAATTATGGGGTTGATCGGTCAAAATGGCGCTGGTAAATCAACCACATTTCATAGCATTTTAAGTTTTATTCACTATGATGGGACGATCAATTGGGATGGACAACCGATTACGGAAGCGGTCTTTAACCAAATTGGTTATCTGCCGGAAGAACGCAGCCTCATGCCGAAAATGACAATTGAACAACAAATTCTCTACTTAGCACAGTTGAAGGGGCAATCGGCACGGAAAATTCGCTCAGAGATTGATGATTGGATGGCACGTTTTGAAGTGAAAGGCAAAAAAAACGACAAAATCAAATCACTGTCTAAAGGTAATCAGCAAAAGGTTCAGCTAATCTGCACACTGATTCATCATCCTTCGCTGATCATTTTAGATGAACCGTTTAGCGGTCTGGACCCAGTGAACGTGGATTTACTGGAACAGGCAATTTCGAACGCTAAACGGGAGGGCGCTGCGATTATTTTTTCGAGCCACGATATGGGTAACGTGGAAGCATTATGTGATCAACTGGTGATGCTACGCAAGGGTGATATGGTGTTACACGGCGAAATTCGAGCGATTCGAGACCAGTTTGGCAAAAGTGAGATTTTTGTCACAACACCTTGGTCAGCTGTTGAGTTGCAGCAACTACCCCACGTCATCAAAGTGACATCGCTGTCTAATCAACGCTACTTGCTTCGAGTTGATGATCCAACGGCGGGACGGGAAATTTTCCAACGACTTTCACATGGCGAGTACATTGAGGAATTCAGTCAACAGCCGCCAACTCTGGACGAAATTTTCAGAATGAAAGCGGGGAATGATCAATGAAAAAGCTATGGGTCGTGACGTTAAGTACCTATCTTCGCCAAGTGAAGTCATGGAGTTTTGTGATTCTTGTTTTGTCACCGTTTATCATGCTGGCAGTTTCATTTGGAGTGGGTTTTGTGTCTGCTAATTCTGCTGCAGATAGTGACCAGATTGCCGTTGTATCAAATCAATCAGCGGTTCGCCAAGCCTATATTAAGGTCGTCGGCCACGACCAGGTCGACCAACGTGTGAAAACGGAAACGGCAGCTAAAAAAGCACTCAAAAAAGAGGCTATTAAGGGTTATCTGGTGCTTTCGGCAGGTCAACGGTATCAGGCAACCTACCATGGTACCGAAGCGATGGCGAGTTTTGATAAAACACGGTTAACCAGTTTCTTAAATAAACTACAGACGCAGGCCAACGTCGTGCGAGCAAAGCTATCACACCGGCAACTTAGTCAATTGCAACAACAGCCAATTTTTAAACAGGTGGTCCAAAAAAAGGACGGACTGGCTAAAATTGCTAAATTAGCGTCGTTTTGGATTCTCGTCTTCATGGTTTACATGATTTTGACCACCTACTCTTCAATCACTGCACAGGAAATTGCGTCGGAAAAGGGCACGAAGGTCATGGAGATTATTTTCTCAAGCACCACGGCCGGCAAATACTTTTGTGGTAAAATTCTCGGCGTTTTAATGGTGATTGCGACTCAACTGGTCGTGTATTTGTTAGGTGGTTGGGCGAGCTTAATTGCTGCACACCATATGAGCATGGCAGACAGTTTCTTCCGGGATTATGGCTCACTCGTCAATCAGGTGATTGGTAATTTGGTGAGCGTCAACCTGTTATTCTTGTTCCTGGGTGTCATCATTTACACGATTTTAGCAGCGTTCAGCGGTGCATTAGTTGCTAAAGCTGAGGATGCCTCAAAAGCGTCTTATCCAGCAGTTTATCTCAGTATGGCTGCCTTTTTTGCAACGTTCCCGTTTCAAAATAATGCCGACGCTTTATTGGTGAAAATCTTGTCATATGTACCATTCTTTTCATCATACTTCATGCCGCTACGCATCATCAACGGTGTTGCTTCGCCAGTTGAAATTGGCTTTTCATTGGGATTATTAATTGTCGCGATATTATTATTAGTTTGGTATATTAGTGGTATTTATAAGGGCTTGATTTTGCAAGCAGATGAAGGCAACCTCTGGCACCGTTTCAGACGGGGATTGTCGTATCGGTAATGGCGTTTAAAAAAGGGTTACGACATCGTGAAATTTACACGGTGAACGTAACCCTTTGATATTGTTTTGAACAATGATGACTTCCGGAAGGTAACGACTAAGGTTTAGTTGTGCTTTCAAATGTTTTAAACGTGCTCGGAATATCCGCCGTAATCGTCACTTGGTCAAATGAGAACGGCAGTGGGAGGCGCAGTTGCCAGCTGTGAAGAAGCAATCGCTGTTGCCTTACATCATGTGCGTACAGCGGATCGCCCACGATCGGATGACCGAGTCCGGCTAGGTGTACCCGAATTTGGTGAGTGCGACCGGTTTGCAGTTGAATTGCAACGAGGGTTGCATCAGATCGTTGTTTAATGACCCGGTAGTGAGTAATGGCCATTTGGGCGTGGTCGCCATCTAATGCCCGTTTGCGTTGGTCGGTCATATCACGTCCGATTGGCAGGGCGATGGTGCCATGCTTACTGCGAAATTGACCGTGCACCCAGGTCAGGTAGGTTCGCTGGATTAATTTTTCTTTCACGAGGCGTACCAAAACTGGAACCACAGCGGGATTTTTAGCAATTAACAAGGCGCCACTGGTTTCTTGATCAAGTCGATTGATTACGTAAGGTTGCTGGTGTTTGGGGGCTAAATAAGCCGCGACGTGATTGAGCGTGGTACCAAGTTCCCCCGGTTGATTCGGGTGGGTCTTGCTACCTTGGGTTTTATTCACCACCAGCAAACTTTGCGATTCATAGAGTACGCTAACGGTCGCCGCACTATCTGGATCAACCAGTGCGTATGGACGGTCAAAGTCATCAGGCAAAAAAGTAAGCTGAATGTTGTCACCCGCACTAACGCTAAAATTAACGGGGAGGTAACGCTGATTAACCAGTATCCGTTGACCGCGTTTCAGACTGAAAACGAGGTGTTTAGGCAACAGCCAATCTTGAATTAAAAATTGCCGGAGTGGCTTTGCTTCAAAATATTCAGGGAGAGTAGCGGTAAATTGCCAGCTATCAGACATGATGAGACCTCCTCTTGAAAGAATTGTCGGGTGATGAACAGATAAAATAATCGTCCCAAGACTTCTAAATGCTTAAAGTCTTGGGACGATTTTTAGAAGTTAACGGGGGTAAGATCCGCCGTTACTTATCTAACTTGGCCAATTCGGCTGGCTTAACGATCAGAACGTCGCAAATTGCAGAACGGCTGACATAGTTGGTAACGGAACCAATCATTAACCGTTCAACAGCGGTAAGGCCAGTTGAACCAATCACGATCAGTTGGGTATCGTGGTCAGCTGGGAATTCGCGGGCGATAACGGGCTTGGGGTTACCAAAACGCACGTGGATGTCAACGGATGACACACCGGCATCAAGCGCCTTTTGCTTTAATTCCGTCAATCGGTTTTGAACGTCTTCTGATAACTTATAGATAACGTCGCCACTAACGGCACCACCATAAGTATCACTAAATTGGTTGACTTCCAAAACGTTCAAGATATCTAAATGAGTATCGTTTAACTTAGCGACTTCAATTGCTTTATCTAACACCGGATCAGTTGCTTTTGAGCCATCAACTGGTGCTAAGATGTTTTGATATTGTTGGTCCATATACGCCACTCCCTCACAAAATAATAGATTCAAATATGAAGCTTTTTCTGTAAGCACGCCATGGTTTTGCCCAACATTAGAGAACCACTTGTACTTCACTTCTCATTTTACCATAATTTGGAGATTTTAATCGGAAAAATGAGGCAGGATCGTTGCCATTTTTCAGAAAAGTCTTCATAATGAAGCTGTAAATTGGAATAGTGACCACGGCCACTATTAAGAGACCGCTACAATCACAGCTTGTGAATTGTAGCGGTTTCATTTTGTCGAAAAAGCGGTAAACTTTAAGTAATTACTTAAAAGGGTGGCACGCTTATGTACTATTACAATATGGCATCAGAAGATATTGGCTATAACTTGGCCACAGAACAATACCTGATGAATAATAAGGATTTCGATGAACCGATTTTGTTATTTTACTATCAAAAACCTTGCATCATTGTTGGTCGGAACCAAAATACGCTAGAAGAAATCAATCAAGATTATGTGGCCGAACACAATATTCAAGTGACGCGACGCCTTTCTGGCGGTGGGGCGGTGTACGACGACCTTGGCAACGTTTCATTTAGTTTCGTAGTTGATCGTGATGATGAACGATTTGGCGATTTTAAGGCCTTTACGAAACCGATTGTGGACGCTTTGAAAGAAATGGGCGCAACTGATATCGAGGTATCCGGTCGAAATGATATTTTGGTAAATGGTAAGAAGTTTTCTGGTAACGCGATGTACGTGAAGGACGGTAAAATGTTTTCACACGGGACGCTGATGTACGATGTTGATCAGAGTGTGATTGCCCATGCGTTAAACGTGCCAAAGGATAAAATGGCTTCAAAGGGCATTAAGTCTGTACGTTCGCGCGTGACTAATCTTAAGCCGTTTTTGAAGCCGGAGTATCAGAATCTTACTATCGCCGAATTTCGTGATACGATCTTGCGTAAGGTCTACGGTGTTGACGATTTGGCAGCCGTTGCTGACAAAGCCTATCAATTAACGGCTGATGATAAGCAAGCCATTCAAAAGTTATATGATGATTACTACAATAACTGGGATTGGGTCTATGGCTCATCTCCTGAATTTACGGTTAAGAAGCGAGAACATTTTGCTTCAGGGACGATTGATGCTCGAGTGTTAGTCGAAAAAGGTAAAATTAAGCAAGTGACGTTCTTCGGTGACTTCTTCGGCGAAAAGGACGCTCGAGACTTAGCCACTCAGCTTGAGGGTGTCCGCTATGATCAGCCTTCGTTACGTGAAGCATTGGCAGACGTTGATATTACGGATTACTTTGCTGGTATCAGCATTGATCAGTTTGTTCAACTGCTTGGATAATTTTCTTAATCAGCATGTGTGATGCCGCCTTCGGCCACTGGTGGTTTTGGTGATCAGTAGAAGTGGGACCAGCTTCAGCCACTCATGTGTCTTCCGCCTCGGTTTTGAGCCTAAAGGTCAAGTCTCAAAACCGTCCAGTTGTTGTAGACGCTAAAGCGCCAACAACAACTTATCACCACCACTGGCACTACGGCTGATGTCAGTTTTTAAGCCATGAACTGTAACCGATTACATGATTTATGGTAGAATGAAAACTGGTTACAAGATTGGTTATTTTATTGGAAGGGAAGTTTGGCTATGCGCTACGTTTCAATGACGGCCCATGATATCGGTCGTAATTTGGCTACTGAACAATATTTGATGAATAACAAGGATTTTGGTGAACCACTGCTATTATTCTATTATGAAAAACCTTGCATCATTGTTGGTCGCAACCAGAATACCTTGGAAGAGATCAACCAAAAGTACGTGGAGGAAAATGGCATCACTGTTACCCGTCGTCTTTCTGGTGGTGGGGCAGTTTACCAAGACCTCGGTAATTTATGCTTTAGCTTCGTGTTAGATAGTGATTCAGAACAGTTTGGTGACTTTAAGTCATTTGTACAACCAATCGTGGATGCCTTACACGATATGGGTGCCAAATCCGTTGAAGTTTCAGGTCGTAACGATATTTTAGTGGACGGCAAGAAGTTCTCTGGCAACGCAATGTACACCAAGAACGGCAAGACGTTCTCTCACGGTACGCTGATGCTTGACGTCGACCAAGACGTGATTGCGAACGCGCTTAATGTCCCAGAAGATAAGATTGCTTCAAAGGGTATCAAGTCAGTTCGTTCACGGGTTGCTAACCTGAAACCATACTTAGCACCTGAATACCAAAACATCACTGTGCCAGAATTCCGTGATATTTTACTCAAGGAACTCTTCCACGTTGATAGTTTGGATGAAATCAAAGATAAAGAATACGTTGTGACACCTGAAGAACAGGTTGAAATCGATAAAATTTACGAAGAATACTACAACAACTGGGATTGGGTTTACGGGACTTCACCAGAATTTACGGTGAAGAAGCGTCAACACTTTACTTCAGGGACCATTGATGCCCGAATCTTGGTCGATCAAGGTAAAGTTGCCCAAATCAAATTCTTTGGTGATTTCTTTGGTCCTAAGGATGCGAGCGAATTGGCGGATAAGTTAACCGGAATTCGTTACGATCGTGACCATATCGAAGAAGCATTGAACGACGTTGAAATCGGTCAGTATTTCATGGGTATTTCAAAGGACGAATTGGTTGATCTTTTAGCTTAATCGAAATGAATGACTCATAACAACTTAGTCTCGTCATCGATAATTTGTCGAAGACGGGACTATTTTTTTGTGTCGTGAACTATGCTACAATTCTAGTATTGACAACGATTAAGGAGTATTTTATGTTAAAACAAAAACTAATCACGTTTGGCATTGTTTCGTGGGTGCTGTTTTCAGTCATTAATTTGCTGATGTCCTCGAAATTCATTGCCTTGGGGCAAAATGTCCAAACTGGTGATGTGATGAAGTCAATTCTCATCTCACTGATTCTTTACGCTGTACCGATGATTATTGGTGCACTTGGTAAGAATGCTGGTTATTATGTACTAGCCATCGTCATCGTCATATATTCGTTTGGGATGTTTGCCGGGATGGTGACGGTACTGACGGCAAGTCACGCGGATATGGGCGTTAAGGCGGTTATGAGTTTAGCCAATTTACTCGTCATCGTCTTTAACGGGTACTGGCTAGTTCTAGCGCTTCGCTATCGGAAGTGGTTAGATCGTAGACGAGATGAGAAGTTATATCAAAAATTAAATCAACAAAAGGCCAATCAAACGAAGTAATCGAGGTTAACTATGGAAAGTTTAGTAAAGGATTTTATCGAAAAGGTTGATGCTGAAGAATTCGAAACCGAGAACTTTGGCGGTAGTTTAGCGGATTTAAATCAAAATGGCGCCAAGAAAGCTTTGGCACCGTTGGTTGATATGATTAGTACTGCCGTGCAATCTGATCAGTTAGCACAAGCAACGTTGTCATTAACGGATGCTGACATCCAGGTTCGTCTTGAAACTAGCGTGGTTAACCTACCACTTCGTTACGTCAATGCGATGAAGAAGATGCTGGCAGATGACGAGACCTTGCCAGTTAGTGTTTATAGTATCGTTGAATCACCAGACGTCAATGCATCATCATTGCGAATTGATAAAGTGGCTTCTGCTGACGATTTTGTCAGTCATCAAGCTGATATGGCGAGCGCAATTGCGACTTGGCTTGATACACAGCTTGAACAAATCAAGACGAATCAAGAGAAACAAGCAGATGAAGAGACTGCACCAGATGATTCAGACGTGAATGATAAGTAACTTCACAAGAGTCGCTAAACGTGTTATGATACTTGGTATGCGATGAGTCGAGAATATCACGCTGTTAGCAATAGCAGTTTGCGCAAGCAACTTGGTGATTTTTTTGCACAGCAGGCAATGTTTTACCACCGGATATGTGGCTGCCTTGGTTCAAAGGAAATGTGGATTTCTGAGAACCCATTTAACTTTGTTAAGTGGCTGTATTAAGCCCCTAGCCTTTGTGCTAGGGGCTTTTTTGTGGTCGAAAGTTCGACACCTAAAACTAATTGAAACTGAAATGAACTTGACACCAATTAATATGAGAGTACAATGAGATTTAATCTAATAATTAAGCAACGAAGAGAAGAGTAAGTTATCACGTCCTGTGAAGAGAGCTGCGGTTGATGCGATGCAGCCAGGATAATTAACTGAAGATGATCTCTGAGCCTGACTGGGGGTAGGTCAACCACGACCCATGCTACCCAGTCCGTTAGCAATCGATATCTTGCGGAGTATAACAGGTTAACTGTCGTACTTATCAAGACTTGAATTGTGAAGTTCAGGTAAATTTCAGGTGGTAACGCGAATCCTTCGTCCCGAGTAACTTTGGGGCGGAGGCTTTTTTATTTGCTGCTGAGTTATCCATACAAACAGCCAGACTTTTGGAGGGACTATCATGACAGAACATCAAGCACATATCGAAACAATTTTGGCGCAAGCAGGTAATCGCACAGATGATGCGAAAACCGGGGCGGTCTCAACACCGCTATACTTCTCGACTGCGTATCGTCACGCCGGGTTGGGTCAGTCAACCGGGTACGATTATTCTCGCGAAACCAACCCCACCCGTGATGTGTTACAAAAAACGCTTGCGACGCTTGAAGATGGCGTTTCAGCTTTTGCACTAAGCTCAGGGATGGCAGCGATTCAATTGGTTTTTTCACAGTTTAAAACCGGCGATGAGATTATCGTTTCGGACGATCTTTATGGTGGCTCATTTCGGTTCTTTGATTTGTTAACTGACAACTATGGCCTAAAATTCCATTTGTGGGATGGTCAAGATGAGAAAAAATTGACGTCGTTAACCGCTAGAGATGCTGTCAAAGCAATTTGGATCGAGACACCTTCTAATCCCACGATGAAAATCATCGATATTGCTAAAACAGCGGCGATTGCCCATGAACACCATGTACAATTGATTGCCGATAACACTTTTTACACGCCATTATTGCAACAGCCGTTAAACGAGGGCGCCGATATTGTCGTTCACAGTGCCACTAAATACCTCAGTGGGCATAATGATATTCTAGCTGGTGCAGTCATTTGTAAGCATGAGGCAGATGCAAAATGGTTGGAACGAAATCTGACGACGACCGGCGCAACGCTTGATCCGTTTGATTGTTGGTTACTACTTAGAAGTTTGAAGACTTTACCGTTGCGCCTTGCACAGCATGAAAAAAACGCCCAAGCCATCGTTGCCGCACTTCAACAAAACGATGCCGTGGATCAGATCCTTTATCCGGGTCACGGTGGTATGATTAGTTTTTACGTCCATGATGAACAGTGGGTCGATAGTATTTTGCAGCACCTCAAGGTCATTTCATTTGCCGAAAGTTTGGGTGGTGTAGAGAGTTTGATTACTGTGCCGGCTGTTCAAACCCACGCGGACCTGTCTGAAGCACAACGACAGGCTAAGCATATTACGCCAAATTTGCTAAGACTATCAGTAGGCCTTGAAAATAGTGACGATTTAATAGATGATTTAACGCAGGCAATTAACATTGCAGCGAATACACAAACCGTAAAGTAGGGGGATAGTAACATGAGTATTTCAGATTATTCAGATGATACAAAAGTAATTAAAACGACCACTAGACCAGATCCAGCAACGGGGGCACTTAACCCACCAATCCAACTTTCATCAACGTTCGCACAACCGGACTTAGATCACTTTGGCAAATACGACTATACGCGAAGTGGCAATCCTACTCGGGACGTTCTAGAAGAAAGCATTGCCGAGCTGGAGCATGGGACCCGTGGCTTCGCCTTTGCGACTGGCATGGCCGCTATTTCAACCGCCTTTTTAACGCTTCATCAAGGCGATCACGTTATCGTGACCAATGACGTCTACGGTGGCACCTTCCGACTCGTGACGGAATTATTACCGAACTACGGTATCGAGTATTCTTTTGTTGACCTTGACGATGAAGCGGCGCTGAAGGCGGCCTTCAAGCCCAACACCAAGGTCGTTTACGTCGAAACGCCAGCTAACCCAACCTTGAAAGTAACGGATATCAAGAAAGTCGTTAAAATTGCTCATGAACACGATGCTTTGGTATTTGCTGACAATACCTTCATGACACCAATCTTCCAGAAACCGTTGGATTTAGGCGTCGATTTGGTGTTGCACTCAGGGACTAAGTTTTTAGCGGGGCACTCTGATATTTTGGCCGGCTTGATTGTCACTAAGACCAAAGAACTTGGTGATGCGGTTTACTTCATTCAAAACGCCATGGGCGCGACGCTGGGTGTGAGCGACTGCTGGCTACTGCTCCGTGGTATCAAGACGTTAGGTATCCGGATGAAGGCGGAAGCGGCAAACGCTTTAGCGATTTCGAAGTGGTTGCAAGAACAACCAATCGTGCAACGAGTTAACTATCCTGGTCTAACTGACTTTAAGGGTCATGACGTACAATTCGACCAGGCAATTTCTGGTGGTGCAGTGCTATCCTTTGATATCGGCTCAGAAGACAACGTCCGTAAGCTAGTGAAGGAACTCAAGATTCCAGTCTTCTCTGTATCACTTGGCGCAGTGGAAACGATTCTCTCTTACCCACCAAAGATGTCACACGCTGAACTTTCAGCTGATGAACGCCATGCTCGTGGCATCTCAGATGGCTTACTACGGCTTTCAGTTGGGGTAGAAGATGTTGAAGACCTCGAAGCTGATTTCGCGCAAGCCTTTGCCAAAATTGCTGAGAAGCAACGTGTGTAATGAAATAGTGAATAAGGCACTTTGAAACATAGGTGTACGTAAAACAGCGTCGTGAATTTCGGTGGAATTCACGGCGCTGTTTTTATGATAGGCTGATAATCTTGTTTTTAGTTACTTATTGTGAGACATTGTGTCCAAAACTTGCCACAATTAGTTCGCTCTGCTACATTAAAGGCAACACCATTAACGGACGATGGGGGAGAGTCATATGAAGAAGCAAACAATGGGATTATTAATTGGCATGTTAGTCGGGGGTATCGGAGTGACGACAGCTCCGATGACGGGTCATGCAGCAACGGGGTACAAGTGGGTCAAAACCAAGCAATATAGCGATCTAGCTTATCATCTTAAAGATACAACTAAGTCTGCGTATATGTGGAACTTGAAGCATACCAAAAAGCTTCACAACTTAAAGAATTATCCGCGTACAACGTGGTATTTGTCGGAAAGTGTGAAGATTCAGTTTGGTAAGAAGACTGGCATCTACTATTTGGTGAAGAATAATTCGAATTCAATTGCTGGGCTGGTTGCTCGTGGTTATCTAAAGAAGGGCAACAACCCCAAGGATGCCTATGCCAATAGCGAAGATGTCAAATCTTACGGGGCTAATCTGGCTAGTATCAAGTCGGCTCGTGAAGCACAGACGTTGCAAGCCGATATTTTGGCATTGTTTCCAGGCACGATTTTAAATACGGCTTATTCGGCGGATGCACGAACGGACTTAAATGCTGGCATCAATAAAGCAAATGGTTATTCTAAAACGGATAAAAACACGAAAGCAATTGGGATATTCTCACCATATAATTGGGTCAATACGACCAGTAAAACCAACTACACGACGTTGATTACGTCAGCGTTGGAAAAGCAGGGATATACCGCGGCCAAGCGGGCAAAGTATAAGGGCTATCAAATCGGTATTTACGCGACCCCGCATGGCTACGCATCAGATTACAAGAAGTGGGTCAGCGGCTACGGCTCATTCGGCATTTATTTAGTACCAACGGGGCAGAGTGTGGTCAAGTAAGGTGCAAAAACAAGCGTTTAGAGACTG
>NZ_AZEE01000027.1:384537-510626 GCF_001434895.1 Secundilactobacillus odoratitofui DSM 19909 = JCM 15043 | reverse complement strand
TGCTTGTGGTTGCCCGATTCGGCAATGAAATAGTGGTGCACACATCAACCCCGATCCTGAGTTGGTGTGGCTCGTGCCTTACATGCAAGTCTCTGCTTGTGGTTGCCCGATTCGGCAATGAAATAGTGGTGCACACATCAACCCCGATCTTGGGTTGGTGTGGCTCGTGCCTTACATGCAAGTCTCTGCTTGTGGTTGTCCGATTCACTAACGTTTTCGAGAAAATTTCAGGAGTAAAACAATTTATTATGTCACTAATTAGTACAATTTTAATCATTATCGTTGCAGTTGAAGCACTGGGTATCTTAGGTTTAGAAATGTTTGGCTCACAGACTGCTGCTGCCAGGCAGGCATTTGACATCTCGCCCGAGTACCAGCAGCGTCCAGAAACGAAAACCACGTTGGCCAACATTGGGTTATACAATGGTTTCGTTGGCGTAGGCTTATTGTTTATGCGATTTGGCTTACCAAGTAACGCTGTAATAGCAGGTTGCCTATTCTTTACTGGCTTCGTTGTTGTGGCTGGTATTTACGGCGGCTTAACGGCGAACCGTCAGATTGCGCTTACGCAGGGATTACCTGGATTATTAGCCTTTTTGAGCTTGTTGATTTTTAAGTAACTCAGTCGCTAAAAAACTCTTCTCAAAATCACCGTCATGTTGAAGATATTGCTTGCCAAAGTTATCGAGTAGACCGTGAAAGTCTTGCGCCATTTCGGCTGTGAAATCGGCTGGTAAGGTGACTTGGGACTGTAAGTGTTGGTATGTATCAGTCCGATTGTAACCTAAATGAGTGAATAAACGGCGCGTGTACGTGTCAGCGATAAATGCAGGTTGATCAAAGATATAAACGATAAACACGTCAGCAGTTTCGTTACCGACGCCAGGTAAAGCCAGTAGTTGCTTACGCAGGGTCGCTTGATTTTCACGCCAAATACCGTCGTAGTCCCAGTTACGATCATTAAACCATTGAAAGACTGCGTGAATGGCCTTTGCCTTGTTACGGTAGAAGCCGCTGGCACGGATTAAATCAATCAGTTCATCTGAAGTTAACGCTAGCACCGCATCCGGATCTAACTGGGTGCGGTTTTTTAAATGTTGTAACCCCACGTCAGCATTTTGCCAAGCGGTATTTTGGACCAAGATGGCCCCAACGATAATGTCGCGTTTAGTTTCTGCGGGCCACCAGCCAGACGGTCCCATGTTAGTGCGAAGAGTCTGGTACAGCCAGTGCATCTCTACTGTGATTGTAAGTCATCCTTTCAACTTTGTATGTGAATTCATCGTACCACGCATGCGCCACTTTTAGATAATCGACGCCTGTCCTGTCAAACAAAAACCGGAAACAGCATATCATTTTCAGGCAGACTAGCTTACAATGGAAATATCAGTAAACGAGAAAGGAAACAGCGTTATGGTAACGATTCGAGATATTGCGAAGCGGGCTGGGGTATCAGTGTCAACGGCGTCACGGGCGTTGAATGATCACCCTAGAATTAGCATCAAAACGCGTCAGAAAATCAAGGCGTTAGCGGATGAGATGGGCTATTTGCCAAACTATAACGCTAAAACGCTGACGAATGGCGTGTCTAATGCCGTTGGTGTTGTCTTTCCACCAGGTGAAATGAGTACGTCAGCTAATCCATTCTTCGTGGATCTTTTAATGGGCATTAATCAGGAATTACGGGCCCGCAATAGCGTCTTATCGGTAGCAATTGCCAAAACTACGACGGAACTCGTTGAGAACGTGGCATCCTTAATCAGTCAGGGACTGATTCGCTACTTTATTTTGCTGTATTCCAAAAAGGACGATCCAGTGGTGAAACTGTTGCGTCAACAAGATGTCCGCTATGTCTTGATTGGTGACCCCAATCAGGCAGCAGAACGGTACGTGAACAATGATAATCGCTTAGCGGGTGTGAAGACCGGCGAGTATTTGATTCGTAAGTTTGGTGTCAAAAGAACCCTGTTTGTGGAATCGGAACCAGAATTACGGTTTGAACAAAAACGACGGTTAGGGTTTCAAGATGCAATGAGTGCTGCGGGTGTGCCAACTGAGGTATTAAAGTTGCCAAAGCAAAGCCAGACACACTTGGATCAAGCCGTTGCGCAATTTTTACGGACGCGTCAGACAATTGATGGTATTGTGACGACGGATGATTTAATTGGCCAAATGATTTATCAATTAATGTGGCAACTGGGGCACACTAACGTTCCGTTGATTAGCTTTAACCGTAATAAGTCAGGCTTTTTGATGGGTGAGCAGGTGCGCTTTGTGGAACTGTACCCACAGCATATGGGCGAAGCAGCCGTTCGTGTATTATACGGTGAGAGCAAGCTATCAGAAGTCATCCCATTCACAATTGAACGTTAAAAAATAAATTTTGGGGCGTAAAAGCCACTAATAACGGGGCTGAATCAAAATGTTGTGCCCCGTTTTTTAAAAGAATTTGCGCAACCGGTTGCATTATTTTGCAAACGGTTGCATAATAGTTTTTGTAGAAAGCGTTTGCAATGATTATTTAACCTTCAAGGAGGGGTTTTGCATGTCAGAAAGTGCATCAGCGTCAGCGACACCAACCGCAGAAACGCCTAAAAAAGACCTACTGCCTACGTTGCCGTCATCGACCATTTTCCTAATTAACTTTGGTTTCTTAGGGGTTCAAATGGCCTTTCAATTACAAAGTACTAACATGGGTCGGATCTTTCAAACCATTGGGGCCGATCCTAACTCATTAGGGTGGTTTTTCATTTTGCCACCACTTGCCGGAATGATTGTTCAACCGTTAGTTGGGTACTTCTCAGACCGGACTTGGATGCCTAAATTGGGTCGTCGAATTCCGTACCTGTTGATTGGCGCCGTAATTGCGATGATCGTTATGATGTTGCTACCAAATGCCGGGAGCTTCGGATTTGGCTTCGGCTCACTAGCTGCATTATGGTTCGGCGCAATTGCACTACTGTTTATGGATCTATCATCAAACATCGCCATGCAACCATTCAAGATGATGGTTGGTGACATGGTGAACGAAAAGCAAAAGGGTTTTGCATATTCGATCCAAAGCTTTTCATCAAACGCTGGTGCCTTACTTGCCAGTGTGTTCCCATTCCTGTTAACCGCAGTTGGGATTGCCAACACCGCTGAAAAAGGTAAAGTGCCAAATTCGGTTGTTTGGTCCTTCTACGCCGGTGCAATTATTCTGTTACTTTGTTGCTTGCTCACCGTTTTCCGGGTTAAGGAATACGATCCGGTCACCTACGCTAAGTATCATGGTATTGATGAAAACGAAGAACATAAGGGGCTTTGGCAAGCACTGAAGTCGGCACCAAAAGTATTTTGGACGGTTTCCATTGTTCAATTTTTCTGCTGGATGGGCTTCCAGTACCTCTGGACCTACGCAACCGGTGCGATTGCTGCTAACGTTTGGCACGCATCAGATCCATCGAGTGCCGGTTATCAAGCTGCCGGTAACTGGTTCGGTGTTCTGTCAGCCGTACAATCAATTGCTGCCGTCATTTGGGCTTTAGTTCTTTCACGGATCAACAACAATCACCACAAGGCATACTATTCAGCTTCATTACTCATGGGTGCTGTGGGCTTTGGTTCAATTTTCTTCATCCATGACAAATACACGTTAGTCGTTTCCTTTGCTTTGATTGGTTGTGCATGGGCTGCTATGAACGCCTTCCCATTCACTTTCTTAACCAACGCCATTACCGATTCAGCCAACATGGGGACTTACCTTGGTTTGTTCAACAGTTCAATCTGCCTACCACAAATCGTGGCTTCGTTGGCAAGTTTCGCGCTGTTCCCACTACTTGGGTCACACATGCCATCAATGCTGTTATTGTCAGGTATCTTCTTGGCATTGGGTGCCGCCTCAGTCGGTATCGTCAAGGAAGTTTGGGCTCGTAAGGCATAAATAAGAGTGAGACCAAAGTCGTTTAACGCCCAGAATGTAAGTTCACGATTTAGATATTCCAGTTTTGAATATTTAAATCGGGGACTCACATGGCCGGACGTTGACTTTGGTCGCGGGTTTAGACTAGGGAATCGTTTCACGCTAATCACATACGTATTTAAAAGAGAAAGGAACACAGATATGAAGCGAACATTTGAAATCACACCGTGGCACATCGTCACGCACGAATTTAACCCCGAAGATAAACGTCTCCAAGAATCAATGACGAGTCTTGGTAACGGTAACATGGGGATGCGCGGCTTCTTTGAAGAAGATTATTCAGGCGATACCTTACAGGGCATCTACCTTGGTGGTGTCTGGTTTCCAGACAAGACCCGAGTGGGTTGGTGGAAAAATGGCTATCCAAAGTATTTTGGAAAAGTCATCAATGCCATCAATTTCATTAAACTCAACGTTTTAATTAACGGCGAAGCCATTGATTTAGCTCAAGATCGGTTTAGCGACTTCGACTTAGACCTCGATATGAAGCAGTCCCAGTTGACCCGTTCCTTTACCCTAACAAAGGGCGGCCAACAGATTGCGTTCAAGTTTGAACGGTTCATTAGTGCAGCGCAAAAAGAATTATCTGCAATCCGTTTGACGGTGACGAACAAGGGAACTGATAAAGTTCACGTTACCTTTAAATCTGCACTGGATGCCAACGTTCAAAACGAGGATGCTAATTACGATGAGCATTTCTGGAACGTTTTAAAGACCAGCCAAAACGCTAATGATGGGTCGATTGTGGCGATCACAAAGGAAAATCCCTTTGGCACACCGCGGTTCACCGTTGGGATGAAGATGACCAATGCGGCAGTCTTCCCATCAGAAGACGTTGCACAACCAAGCGAGACCGAAGTCGTTAACCAGTTTAGTGGTGACCTTGACCCTAACCAAAGTACCCAACTGATTAAGCGCGTGGTTGTCGTCACTTCCCGTGATTATGAGACGCAGGCTAAGCTGGAAGCTGCAATGGCTTCATTGAGTGAACAAGTCACAGGTATTTCGTACGATGATTTGTTTGAAGCCCACGCTAAAATCTGGGCAGAACGTTGGGAGAAGTCCGATGTTGAAATTGAAGGCGATACCGGCGCCCAGCAAGGAATTCGCTTCAACCTTTATCAGTTATTCTCCACTTATTACGGTGAGGATAGTCGCTTGAATATCGGGCCAAAGGGCTTCACTGGTGAAAAGTACGGTGGTGCCACCTACTGGGATACCGAGGCCTTTGCGGTACCAGTTTACCTTGGCATTACTGATCCACAAGTGACCCGCAATCTGTTGATGTACCGTTATCAACAATTGGATGGTGCCTATCACAACGCCAAGGAACAGGGCTTGAAAGGCGCATTGTTCCCAATGGTGACCTTTGACGGTATCGAATGCCATAACGAATGGGAAATTACCTTTGAAGAAATCCACCGGAATGGCGATATTGCTTTTGCTATCTATAACTACACCCGATACACGGGCGACAAGAGCTACGTGCTCAACGAAGGTAGCAAGGTGCTGACCGAAATTTCACGCTTCTGGGCTGATCGGGTACACTTCAGTGAACGCAACCAGACCTACATGATCCATGGTGTCACTGGTCCCGATGAGTATGAGAACAACGTCGATAACAACTGGTATACCAACTACTTGGCCCAGTGGACGTTGAAATACACTTTGGCTATTTTGAATGACGTTTCTGAAGATGTTGCCAAGGACTTAAATGTCTCTGACGCAGAAAAGAAGCACTGGCAAGATATTGTTGACCGGATGTATCTGCCTGAAGATAAAGAGCTAGGCATCTTTGTTCAACACGATGGGTTCTTAGATAAAGATATTCAGCCGGTTTCAAGTATTCCAGCTGATCAACTACCAATCAATCAAAACTGGTCGTGGGATAAGATCTTACGTTCACCTTATATCAAACAAGGTGATGTTCTCCAAGGGGTTTGGGACTTTATCGATGACTTCACACCAGCTCAAAAGAAGGCTAACTTTGACTTCTACGAACCACTGACGGTACATGAATCAAGTCTTTCAGCGGCTATTCACTCAATCTTGGCAGCTGATCTTCACTATGAAGACAAGGCCGTTGAGATGTACGAACGGACGGCCCGTTTGGATCTAGATAACTACAACAACGATACCAACGATGGTCTCCACATTACGTCGATGACCGGGAGCTGGCTGGCAATCGTGCAAGGCTTTGCAGGCATGCGTGTCCGTGACGACCAATTGCACTTTGCACCATTCCTACCTAAGAAGTGGACCAGTTATCAATTCCGGGTACTCTTCCGTGGTCGCTCGATTCAAGTTCACGTTGATCAAACTGGGGCAAAATTGACCCTATTGTCGGGTGAACCATTGGCCGTTGATCTTGATGGTCAGACTGTGCAACTCTAATTGGTTTAAAATAAGCAACTTAGCCACTATGGTTGAGTTGTTTTTTTTGTACGGTGATAGCTGAATTGAAAGATAGGTATAAAAAAATAGCCACCAGTCAATTACATGGTGGCTAACGTCATTTTTGAAACATCATGAGTGGCATACTTATTCGTCTTTTTTAAGGTGGAGTTGAATAGTATTGAGAAGTTGCGTCAACTTAGTGGCTTCACTATCTGATAGTGGGGCCTCGAGGAGTTCGGTTAATTGGTCGAAGGCACGCTGAATATCAGCAACGATATCCTCGCCAGCTTGTGTGAGTGACAGAATTTTAGTTCGTTCGTTTTCCTCTGGAATCGTGCGGACAATCAGTTGACGGGCAACCAAGCCTTTGAGCAGATTGGTTACACTAGCTTCTTGACGGTTGAGGTAACGCGCAATATCGCGTTGCATGCTATTGGGGTGATGGGCGATAAAGTTAATTGCGCGGCCTTGATCGCTATTCAAATTGAGACTTTTAAGCGCGTGATTCAGGTACTGGGTCTCAAAACTCGCAATCTGGTGGATCAGGCTGGTCGTCGTTTTCTCATTCACAATACTTCCTCCTATTAGTTCAATGTACCGGTAGCATAACAGCTCACGGTTGTAATTACAAGTGAAAAGACTTGACTTTCACAACTTTTTTAAATGAGTCGGTGCTCCCATTAAAAAGTGAACCGCGGTATACTATTTATAATTAAAAAAAGATTAAAGGATGGTAAGCAAAATGACAATCAACCAATTACCGAAAGTAGCGCTTGGTTTTTTCCCCACCCCGGTTCATAAGTTGCAACGATTATCGGACGAGTTAGGCGTTAATTTGTATTTAAAACGTGATGACCTCACTGGCCCCAATTTATTCGGCGGCAATAAGATCCGTAAGCTGGAATACTTAGTTGGTGACGCAATCGCTCAGGGAGCTGATACTCTGATTACATTTGGCGCTACGCAGTCCAACCACGCGATGGAAACAGCCGTAGCAGCGCGACAAGCAGGACTAGATGTGATTTTATATCTAGAAACGATCACCCCTAATCAAGCTGGCGACGATCGCGCAAACATTCTGGTGGATAAGGTGCTGGGTGCCACGATTCACTATGTGTCGATGGTTGATCGTACAGAAGCTGAAGCGGATGCCATTGCGATGACACAGGCAGAGGCAGAGGCTGCTGAATTAGCGAAACAAGGGCACAAGGCCTACATTATTCCGGTTGGTGGTGCGACGCCAACCGGGTCGACTGGCGTCGTCCTCGGTTTTAAAGAACTCATGGATCAGCTGCCGGATATCAACGTTGACTATGTAGTTCATGGTAGCGGGACTGGTGGCACTGCTGCGGGGCTCATTGCCGGGGCTAAAGCCTTCTCGAAGGCGGGGCATCCTACGCAAATTTTATCGATGAACGTGAGTCCCAAACCAGAAGAACACTACCAAAAAGTGGTGAATTTGGCCAACGATGCGTTACACCTATTAGGTTTACCACAAACTGTGAGCTTAGCTGATACTCATTTTGATCAAAGTTATTTTGGCGAGGGGTATGAGATTCCAAGTGATTCAGCGACGCAGGCCATTAAGCGACTTGCTCAAGCCGAGGGCATTTTGACAGATCCTGTATATACAGGGAAGGCGCTAGCCGGGTTATTTGACTACGTAAAGACTGGCAAAATTGCGCCGGGTAGTAACGTGGTTTTCTGGCATACCGGTGGTGTATCTGCGTTGTTTGCGGAACCGGCAATGGTGGGGAAACTGTATTAGCGAATAGGATATTAAAGAAATACTCTAGAACGACTGTTTTAAATGAAGTTCTAGAGTATTTTTTTGAATGATTGAATTGTTTTGTCATCCTGAAACCAATGATTAATTTGTTGAGTATTTCAGTCGTTAACTGTGTCAAACATTTTTTATAGAACGTCTTTTTTGAAGCAAAATATTATAGTATGATATGTATATTGGCAATTCATTATTTGCTTTAACTATTATTAGTGGAAAGACCTCGTATCAAAAATCACTTATAAATATGGAAATTAACTAAAGTGTCTAAGGCAACTTTGGAATATAGATTTATTTAGTGATGATCGAATGCGTAATATTCATAGAAAATACGAATCTGACATAACGACATGGTAGTGAAGAGTATTAAATTGAAAAGCATCACGTGATTTAAAGCCTAGTATGACTTTTGAGAGTTGTGCTGGGTCTTTATATGGTAAAAGGGGATTGTGAACGACATTTGGAAAATAGGGGAGAAATTAAACATGAATAAGCTAGTTAAACACGTTGCATTAACCAGTATGAGTTGCCTGGTACTTGGTACCGGAATGTTAACTATAAAGCCAACGGTGTCATACGCAGCAACAATAACAACTGCGATTAGAGGAAATTGGTATTTTTATGGCGCAAAGTATAGTGATCACAGTACTATGATGCAAGTTAAAAAGACGACTGTGAAAGAATATGGCGTCAAATATAGTGGTCATCAGGTAACTTCACACAGTAATAAAATCAAAATTAAGGTTAGAGGCCATAAGAAACAGTCGGTTAGAATGTATAGGTTAATCAATTTGACTGGAGATCATCCATCCTTTGTTCCGTATAAACTAAAAATAAACGGTAAGTATCATAGAGTATTGTTATCACCGCAGCAAGGAACGCTGCAGTGGGGGATATATACGCATTTTAAGCAAAAAAAGCCTTACTTTATTAATGTAAAAGCGTATTACTAATTATTGAAATTGGAATAAATATTTCATTTGCATCATCACAATTTTTAGAATAATTGATGTACTTAATAATACGGATTATTAAAATAGGGGGATTTGATTATGAATAAAAAGAAATGTCTTTGTCTGACAGGGATTGTATTGATGTTTTCTATGGGTTCATCATCGTTATCAGCAAATGCAGCGACATGGCATAATGGCACGCCAAGTAAGATTCGGGGTCATTGGGAAGATCAAGATGTTTATGTTGGCAAGTTATTTCATAATGAAATTAAGTACGCTCATATGTCATTTACGATTTCAAAAAAAACTGTCGATATACATATTGGGCAGTCGGTGGATACGATAATTCGCCATCCCAAGTGGAGATATCTTGGCAAAGGTAGTTATACCATTAAGGGAAAGACAATGTACGGTAATGGAAGATTTACGGTAAAACGAATTTCTAGCTCGCGTGTATATGGATATTACAATGGCAAAAATATCGTTTCTCAAACACCGTTCAAAAAATCATTTTATCGTGTTAAATAATTTTGGGAGGATAAATTATAATGAAACTTCATAAATGGATAATATCGTTAGGGGTTATTATGGGGCTCTCTCTTGGCATTGGCCTAATGGCAACGCCACAAGCAAAGGCTTCTTCATGGCATAAAGGAGCGCCGAAAGTACTAAAAGGGACATGGCGGTCAACATATTTCCATAGTAAAGATTTTTCTAATTTTGCATATACTCGTGTGTATTTTGGAATTGATAATAAAAGTACCTTTGGTATCAATCAATTTTATAATAAACATAAGAAGCTAATTAGTAGTGGCTGTGGCTGGGGAATTAATAATAAGTTGCATTACCGAAAGTTGAGTAAGACAAAGTACCAGCTCGTAGATTATTTTGGAAAGTCAAAAGACTACCATACAGTTAAATTACATGGCCATAAAGCCACCATTAGTAACACTGGGACTAGTGTAATGTTTACTAAAATAAAAAAATAACAGATTATTTGAGAGATTAAAGTGTGCATAAAGATGTTCAGGGAGCATTGTAAATGTACCGTTTTTTAGGGTGCACTTGAGCAGTCAAAAAATGTAGCAGTAACGAAATATTATCAGGATGACATCAGAAGCACACTCGAATCAAGTAAATTTGAAAAATGTTATCGACAAATTGATAGATGAGTATCTGTGTTTATGAGTGATTTAGCAAACTAGTTAATTAAGGCGGCGACGGAAATGAGACATTGTCCAAATTGTGGAGCAAAAATAAGCGAATCAGCTATATACTGTACGAGTTGTGGTGCTAAGTTACCAGTTATACCTGGCCAGGTTAACCAACAAATGCAACAACCTGAGCAGCAATTTCAACCATCTTCGTTTAATCAGAACCAGCAATCTAACTATAATTATTCACAAAGTCCAAATATGACTAGTCAAGACGTGAACGTAAAACAATCTTCTCGAAGAATGATGTGGATAGTTGGTGTAATTGTCTTTGTTATCTTGTTAATCGGTGGCTACTCCTGGTATGAGTCGCAACCCAATGTTGTTTTGTCAAAACATTCATACTACTTGATGGACCCTCGCTTGAGACAAGACTTCAAATGGAAACCGGATGTGGAGAACGGGATTATGAAATTCAATTTTAGGACGAATGGTAAAGTAACCATTTGGGCCAGTAGTGATGTCAGCATAAATGCTAAATATAAAATTAATAATGGATCTCTCAAACTCTCTCTTGGTAAAAATAATGGTGGTACACATACTTGGAAATTAAAGCAAATAACGTCTGGAACGTTAAACAATAAAGAATATGCTGGCTATTTGATTTCAGCTGATGATAGTACGGATGGTGATGGTGATTGGTTAGTGTATCAAAAATAATATTATCACCTAAGGAGAAACTGCTAATGAAAAATAAATTAGTGTTCATAATTGGTGCTTTGTTATTGTTGATACCTCTCAGTGCTTGTAATGGGAAGACGGCTACAAAGAGCGATACCAACGGTCAAACAAAAACGGTAAAGAAAGTAACTAAAACCGATCGATTATTGAACAAGTTTAGTAAAAAAGTTTCTGAAGATGCTGGAACGCGCACAAATGGTGGTGAAACCACATATTCACAATTCTTTAAAAAAAGTGGCCATTGGAATTGGAAACTTTCTTCGAGTGCCCGTGGAACAATTGCAACTGGAAGGGTAATTTCAGTTGTACCTACGAGTAAGTCTAAAGCCGAATTACCAGCGTACTCTTTGAGCATGAAAGATGGATCAGGAAAAAAGTACGAACTTTCGCTGAAATATCTAGATTTTTCAGGTGTAGGTTATTCTGTTAAAACCGATTATTTGAGCATTAGTGGAAATTACTTGACCTGTGATACGGCAACAAGTGGTAAATGGATCACTGGTGCGCCGGATGATGTACAAGGTAAGTGGTCGACAGATTTTTATAGGAGCAGTTCATTCAAAGATTCACCGTATGTAAAAACGACGCTGAATATTGATGGTAGTAGTATTGGCGAGTCAAATGACATGTATAATGCGCAATATAAAATGACAGCGGAGGGCGCAAATGTTGGCATCAATTCTGGTTTATCTTACAAAAAAATTGGTAATAATAAGTATGTGTTGAAGTCTTATCTGGGAAATGATGACCAACCTAATAGCACACCAATGATTTATCAAGTCAAAGTATTGAATAGTGGTAAATTAAAAGTCTACGATTATCCAGAGTCTGAGACCTTACATCCGTATTCTTCTGTAGAAAAAAATGCAGATTCTGAATATTCAAAGCAGTATAATTCGCAAACTAGCTCGTCAGAGACATCGAAGAGTAATGGTTCAGATACTACACATCTTTCTAAGTCTGATGTTAAGGATTGGGTTTGGCAACACATGGATGACACTATTATTGGTAAAAACAATAATGGTTTTGAAGAAAGTGATTATTATTTCGATATGGCAAAAGATAACGATGGTAATTTAGTGATCGATGTTCGAGAGAACCATAGCACCCAAAATATGAAAGATGCTGGTGCAGATCCAAGTTCAACACCAAGAATTGGGACATTTAGAATAAACGGAAAAGGTTATCTGCAAGTTCAAAGTGATGATGGGCTTCATTACCGAACGGTTGCTACAGTTTACGGTCAATAAATTAAAATTGTCGAGTTTTTGTCATGTTAGTTTTGATGAAAATTAAGGTGCAATATTGTGATTTCATGGGTATTCAAAATTAATTAGTGTACTGTTACCATTCAAGACTAGATTAGTGGATAAAATTAGGGGAGAAAACAACATGAAGCAATTACTAAAGTCAATCATTGCAGGGGCAATGGTGACCGTCATGGGACTTGGCGTAGTTAATTCAAACGTCAGTGCCAAGACGACCAGCTCAAAGATTCAAACATCTAAAGTTAAATCGGTTCAGACATACAAAGCGACGAAGTATTACACCAAGTTTAATTTAACGGGTGGCAATGTTTATACTTCCCGTTATCTTAAGAGTTATCAACATAAGTTAGCCAATTATCCTAACACCACCTGGTATTCGACCGAAAAGGCGACGGTGTTGAAAACAGACGGCAAAACGGCGCAGTATCGATACATCTACAACGCTAGCAAGTCCGTCAAAGGTTGGGTTTGGTGGCGAGATCTACAGACTAAACCAGCGCCTAAGGTAAAGACGCAGTATCTGCTCGTTATGGGGCACGGTGCCGGTGATGCCGGTGCGCGTGGTAATGGGACTACCGAAGCGACTTATCTGCGAAATAAGATGTTGCCGAAGTTGAGAAAGTACGCGGCCAAAGTCACAAATGTGAAAATCAGTTTCTATAATCCAAAACATGATATTGTGAAGGATACGTTGACGTATCATAAGGGTTCGTATGATATTAACAAGAAGACTAAGGTTATCATGTTCCACTTGGACGCTGCTGGCGGTCATGGTGGTCACGTCATCATTCATGCCAAGACACCAACCGCTCGGGACAGACGATTAGCTGGCGTGATTAAGAAATATATCGGGTTGAATCCAGCTTATCACGGTTACAGTTATCGGACGAACTTGAAGAATTGTAATGTTCTGCGTAAACGTGGGATCGATTACAGTTTGATTGAAACAGCTTTTATTGATAACAAGAGTGATTATGCTAAGTTAAATAAGCACTTGGATCAAATCTCAAAGGGTTACATTGAAGCAATTGCGAACCGAACAATAAAATAAAGCATCACATCATAAAAAACGGACTTCAGGATGACTATCCTGAAGTCCGTTTTTGATAGTTTAGTCTGCTACTGAAGTTGCTTATCCAACCGGATTGGCTGAAATCGCAGCTTTCATTTGTTGCGTGTAGTCCTTTAGTTTGGCCGGTGCTTGAGCACCATACTCTGCCACAATATTGACGCAAGCACTACCAACAATGGCACCGTCAGCAAGCTGGGTCATTTCGGCAGCCTGTTCAGCGGTATGGATCCCAAAACCGATGGCTGTTGGGACGTCAGTGACCTTACGAATACGAGTGATTAAGTCACCTAGATCATTAGCGAATTCGCTTCGTTCACCCGTAACACCCAGTGACGAAACCACGTAGATGAAACCGGTGGCAGCCTTAGCGATTTTCTCGATTCGATCGGCTGAAACTGGTGTAATCAACGGAATCAGGTCAACCCCGTTTTTCTCAGCGATCGGTGCGAGTTCGTCGTGTTCTTCATATGGCATATCCGGAATCACAAGGCCATTGACGCCCAGTTCGGCGCAACGCGCGGTAAAGGCTTCGTAACCATATTGGAAGACGATGTTTAAGTAAGTTAAAAAGGCCAGTGGCACGTCAGTTTGCTTACGAATTTCAGCAACAATATCAAAGATGGTATCCATTGGTAAATCCGGATCAGCCTTTAGGGCACGAATATCAGCAGCCTGAATAACGGGGCCATCGGCAACTGGATCGGAAAATGGAATTCCAATTTCGACAATGTCAGCGCCACCTTCAGCTAGTGCAACAACGTTGTTAACGGTGCCCTCAAAGTCAGGATCATTAGCAACCACAAATGGAATGAAGGCTTTTTGTTTTGCGAAAACTGCTTTTAACTTACTCATCAATATCGACTCCCTTGTATTTAGCGATTGAGGCAACGTCCTTGTCACCACGGCCTGATAATGTGCAGATAATAATTTGGTCCTTACGCATGGTTGGTGCGATTTTTTGGACGTATGCGACGGCGTGACAGCTTTCAATGGCAGCGACGATACCTTCCGTTTTAGCAATGTATTCGAAGGCTTGTACGGCTTCGTCATCTGTGATGCCCACGTATTGAGCACGACCGGTTTTAGCTAAGTAGGCGTGTTCTGGACCGACGCCAGGGTAATCAAGCCCAGCTGAAATTGAGTAAACCGGGTTGATTTGGCCAGTCTTGTTTTGCAGGAACATTGACTTCATCCCGTGGAAAATACCGTCGGAACCACGCTCAACCGTAGCGGCGGTCAAGTTAGTTTCGACCCCCTTACCAGCAGCTTCTGCACCAACTAATTGAACGCTAGGGTCTTCGATGTAATTGGCAAATGAACCAATCGCGTTTGAACCACCACCGACACAGGCAACAACCATATCAGGTAACTTGCCAGTTTGATCCTTCAATTGGGCCTTTGATTCTTGGCTGATGATGCTTTGGAAGTCGCGGACCATCAATGGGTATGGGTGTGGGCCGGTAGCAGAGCCCATGCAGTAGAACGTGTCATCCACGCGTTTAGTCCAGTCTTGAAGTGCCGCGTTGATGGCGTCTTTTAAGACCATTGAACCACTGGTAACGGGGTGTACCTTGGCGCCGAGCAATTCCATTCGGTAAACGTTAAGCTTTTGACGATCGGTGTCTTCTTTACCCATGAAGACTTCACATTCCATGCCGAAGTAAGCAGCAATCGTAGCGGTCGCAACACCGTGTTGACCAGCACCAGTTTCAGCAATCAAACGAGTTTTACCCATGTGCTTGGCGAGCAGTGCTTGGCCAATGACGTTATTGATTTTGTGGGCACCAGTATGGTTGAGATCTTCTCGTTTAAGGTAGATTTGTGCACCACCGAGATCCTTAGTCATCCGTTCTGCATAATAAAGCAGTGATGGTCGATTAGCGTAGTCTACCAATAGGTCGTGCAGTTCGGTCTTAAATTCTGGGTCGTTTTTGAAATGCTCGTAGGCTTTAGCCATGCGGTCAAGTTCGTTCATTAAGGTTTCGGGAATGTATTGACCACCATATTCGCCGTAACGACCAGTGGTGTTTTTATTTAAGTTTAAGTTGGTTTCAGTCATGTGTTTATCTCCTTTTATTCAATAGCGTGCGCTGTTTTGACGATAGCGCGAATTTTATCAGGATCTTTTTGGCCGTTCGTTTCAATGCCGCTTGAGACGTCAACTACGTCGGGATGGACAATGTCGATCGCTTCGGTCACGTTAGCCGGTGTTAAGCCACCCGCAAGAATGAACGGATGTGGTGCCTTTGGTACGCGTGTCCAATCAAGCGCGACCCCCGAGCCGTTGCCACTATCCAACATGACGTAATCAGCGGCCGTTGGCGTGATTGGGGCATTTGGTTTGAAAACTTGAAATACTGTGGCACCAGCCTCTTTAAGGGCTTGCACCGTAGATTCTGGTTCGTGGCCGTGTAATTGAACGATGGAAATTGCACCGCTTCGATAAATTTGTAGCATGTTGGCTAATGGTTCATCCACAAAAACGCCAACGGTTGGAATTGTATCTGCTAACAGGTTGCGGAAGTGTAATGCCGTTTTTAGCGATAGTTGACGACGGCTGGGCGCAAACACAAAACCCGCAAAATCAGGTTGCACTTCATTAACGACCTGCGTATCTTGTTCTCGCATTAAGCCGCAGATTTTGATTTGCGTCATGTCATCACACTCCTAGTAATTGTTCGATTTTGTCAGCTTTGTCTGGCGCGGTCATTAAGGCTTCGCCAATGAGGATCCCATTGACGTGGTGAGCCTCTAGGGTTTGGACATCTTTGCGGTTATGAATGCCACTTTCGGCAATGAAGGCGATGTCTGTGGGAACGAGCTGGCGTAGTCGTATGCTGTTGTCTAATGAAACCGTGAAAGTCTTAAGATCGCGGTTGTTGACACCAATCATTTTGGCACCGGCTGCTAACGCCCGCTTGATTTCGTTTTCGTCGTGGGCCTCTACTAAAGCTGCCAAACCTAACTGATGGGCGAGCATTAAATATTCATGGAGCTGCTCATCTGTCAAAATGGCAACGATAAGGAGAACGATGCTGGCACCGGCTGCTTTAGCTTGGTATAGCATGTAGTCACTAATGACGAAATCCTTGCGGAGAACGGGGACCGAAACGGCTGCCGCAATTTCTTGTAAGTAGTGAATATTGCCCTTGAAGTAATCCGGTTCGGTTAGGACTGAGATTGCCGAAACACCGTTTTGATCGTAGTCTCTTGCAATCTCTAAATAAGGAAAGTCACTGGCAATCAAGCCCTTTGAAGGTGAGGCTTTTTTAACTTCACCAATCAGGTGAATCCCAGGTGCGTTGAAGCGGTCGTAGACGAGTTGTGGGTTTTTGGTCTCAGCTTTTGCTGCCCGTGCTTTAACGTCTGTCAATGATTCAAGTTGCTGTTCACGTTCTAGGCGGCGTGTTGTGGCCGCCACAAGGTCGTCTAAGATCATGCGACGTTGGCTCCCTTCGTTAAGTTGATCAATTCATCTAGTTTAGTTTGTGCTTGGCCGTTATCAATAACGGTAGCGGCTTGTTGAACGGCTTCTTCAATGGTTAATTCTGGGTGAGCAGTGTAGAGCGCTAAGCCGGCGTTTAAGAGGACGATGTCGCGCTTAGGACCTTGCTTACCAGCTAAAATGTCGCGGGTGATTTGCGCGTTATCAGCAGGAGTACCGCCGACAATGTCTTGTTTTTGTGCCCGGGTTAATCCAAATTGTTCAGGTGTGATCGTGTAAGATTTGAAATCATCACCACGAACTTCAATCACGTTAGTTGGCGCTGAGATGGAAGCTTCATCTAAGCCATCAGTGCCGTGAATAACCAAGGCGTTTTTCACACCTAGTTCGTGGAGCACGTGCGCCATTGGTTCCAGTAGGGCATCATCGTAAACACCGAGTAGTTGCATGCCAGCGTGAGCTGGGTTTGCCAGCGGTCCAAGCACGTTGAAAATGGTACGGATGCCTAGCGCCTTACGAACGGGGCCGACGTATTTCATGGCGGTGTGATATTCCTGAGCGAAGAGGAAGCAAATGCCGATTTGGTTAAGAATGGCTTCACTGGCTGCCGGTGTCACATTGATGTTAACGCCTAATGCTTCGAGGACATCCGCTGCACCACTCTTGGATGAAGCTGCTCGGTTACCGTGCTTAGCAACTGGTGTACCAGCAGCGGCAACGACGAGCGATGAAGTGGTTGAAATGTTAAATGAGTTGGCGTGGTCGCCACCAGTGCCCACAATTTCAAGTACCGGTTCGCCAGCCTTGAAGGTTAAGGCGTGATCTCTCATTGCGTCAGCCGCACCGGCAATTTCAGCAACGGTTTCGTGTTTGACGGTTAAAGCGGTGAGTAAACTTGAGATTTGAATGTCAGTAGCTTTGCCTTCCATGATGGCGTTCATCACGTCGTTCATTTCGTTAAAGCTGAGGTCTGTTCGGTTAGCGACTTTTTCAATTGCAGTTTCGATAGTAGTTTGGGTCATGGTAAATTCCTCCAGTTAGTTGAGTGTTTGTGATTGTCTGTGAGTAAGGTGAAACTAACTGGTTTTGCCATCGTGTGTTGTTTGTCATTTTTAAGATCTCCCCGTTTTTATATTGTCGAAACGTGTTTTGTTTTACGTTCTGACAACAAAAAATCCGCCCATAACTAGAACCGTCATAAAAGACGTTTAGTTAAGGACGGATGTTTATTCCGCGGTGCCACCTTAATTTGATGCAGGGACTGCTCCCTCGCATCACCCTTAGCGAAGTGCGTATTCACACTTCCGACAACTGACGTATGTCTGTACGTTTCCCCGTACTCAATCGATCTTTCAGGGGAACCCTCTGTGGTCCATTTAACTATCTGCGTTCGGTCGTACTCTCAGCAACGACGACTCTCTTTACGTGCACAATAATCTTGATCTCCACATCATAGGTTTGTATGAGCGAATTTATTTGATTGGCATTAGATTAAAACTTTATTAAATGCTTGTCAATAGGTTTTCATAATTTTTTTGATTTTTGTTTTGTTTCGGTGAGCACGCAAGGTTAATGCTTAGGCTTTTTTGCGGGTGTAGCGAGTCTGAAACAAGATTTCAAGGTTTGGTTACTTTACGGTCGCTGGAATCAGGGCCAAGTAGTTTTTAATAATTTGAGCACCAACTGCTGGATCTGTCATGATGGATTCAGGGTGGAATTGAACGCCGTACACCTGATTATCAACGTCTTCAATGGCTTGGATCGTACCATCATTTGCGGTTGCCGTTACCGTGAGTTCGGCAGGTACCGAGTTAGGATCAATGACCAATGAGTGATACCGGGCGGCTTCAAACTGTTGCGGACAATTTGCAAATAACTGATTGGGATTTTGCTGCGTCATCAGAGACGGTTTACCATGCATGAGTTGTGGTGCATGAATGACTTGAGCACCGTAAGCTTCGCCAATAGCTTGATGGCCTAGGCAGACGCCTAGAATTGGTACTTTGCCAAGAAATGCCTTGAGAATTGCTGGCATTTGACCGGCGTTTTCAGGACGTCCAGGGCCTGGTGAGAGAATGATTCCGGCGGGGTGTTTATCGATTAATTCATCAGCGGTTAGTTCGTCGTTTTTGATGACGGTGATTGGTTCTTCAGTGAGCGTTCCAATCAGTTGGTATAGGTTATAGGTGAAACTATCATAGTTATCAATTAGATAGAGCATGGGCGATGCCTCCTTGGTCTGCGGTGTTGATGGCGTTAACGACGGCGCGAGCTTTGTTATTAAATTCTTGGTACTCGTATTTGGCAACACTGTCAGCTACGATACCCGCTCCGGAGTGAACCACGATTTGGTTGCCTTTCCGATAGGTGAGCCGGATGCCGATACAAAGGTCCAGGTCACCACTGAAATCGAGGTAACCGAGGCAGCCACCATAAACGCCCCGTTTACGATTTTCTAATTTGGCAATGATTTGCATGGCGGACACTTTTGGTGCACCCGATAAAGTACCAGCTGGTAGTACCGAATTAATGACATCCATAGCAGTTGCATTTGGTGCCACAGTACTTTCGACGGTGGAGCCGAGGTGCATCACGTTAACGAATTTAAGTAAATTACGGGTTTGGGTGACGGCAACAGAACCAAATTTGCTGACAGCACCTAAATCATTTCTGCCAAGGTCAATTAGCATGTTGTGTTCGGATTTTTCCTTTTCGGAGGTCTGCAATTCATGTGCAAACTTGGCGTCTTCTTCAGGTGTCTTACCACGACGCCGGGTACCAGCAAGCGGGTAAGTGAACAAGGTGTCGCCACGCTTAGTAATCAACGTTTCAGGTGAAGCACCTAATGTTTCAAAGTCACGGTGGTGGAAGTAGAACTGGTATGGTGAAGGACTATCGTGAAACAGGGTGGGTGCGGCGCCGAGTAGCGAACCGCTCATCTCAGCTTGCTGTGGGTTAGAAAAAATCAGCTGGAAAATATCGCCATCCACAATGTGTTGTTGTGCAGTGGCAACTTTTTCAGTAAATTCACTCAGACTAAACTGAAAGTGAAATGGTTTGGTGAGCGCAAAACGTGGCAGTGGTTGTGGGGCTGCACTGATAATAATCTGTTTGAGCTTGGATAGTTCACGCAAAACACCGTCGTACAGCTGTTCTAAATGATTAGTTGGCACAATTTGACTCAACGTAACTTGCTGCTTGCGGTGATTATAAGCAATCACACGGTCCACTAAGAGCAAGTCGGCATCGTCGAGACCCATTGGATCATCAACGGGTTGCTTGAGTGCGGTGGTTGCGTACTTTGCGTAATCGTAACTAAAATAACCGATTAAACCACCAGTAAAGGGTGGTAGTTCTGGTAACCGTGGCGTTTTATTTTGAGCCAGCAGTTGTTCCAAAATGGGTTTAAGGTCGGTTTCCTCAACGTTTGTGTTCCCGTTTGGTAGCGTTGTTGTTAACACGTGGTCGCGATAAGTAAACGTTTCTTGCGGCGTTAAACCGATAAAGGTGTAGCCGTCTTCGGTTTTCTTTGGTTTACCAGTGAGTAAAAAGCCGGGCTCGTCAGCCTGTTTGAGGGCGTTAAATAACGCCACAGGCTCGAAGTTGGGCATGCTAAATTGCAGTGTAACCGGTACGGCTGGGTAGCCGACTGCAGCTTGTTTGAGAGAGTTAAGTGATGACATGGTAGTGCCTCCTTTGGCATGGTTAAGTGATGGTTATTTTTCGAGTTGTTAGTTTTGCCATCGTTTGTGGTTTGTCATGATTGAGTTCTCCTTGTTGGTTATTGCTGAAAGGCGCTTAGCAAAACTGAGACCTGCATGTAAGTACTTCAGTCCAAAATCCAAGTTCAGGATTTTTGACTGAAGTACCTTACACTCCGGTCTCAAACCGTTTTGTTCCACGCTCTGGCAACACAAAAAATCCGCCCATAACATGACGTCTAATAGACGTTTTGTTAAGGACGGATGTTTATTCCGCGGTGCCACCTTAATTTGACGGGATTGCTCCCGTCACCCTTAGCGAAGTGCGTGTTCACACTTCCGACAACTGACGTATGCCTGTACGTTTCCCCATACTCAATCAGTCTTTCAAGGGAACCCTCTGTGGTCCATTTAACTATCTGCGTTCGGTCGCACTCTCAGCAGCGGCGACTCTCTTGACGTGCACGATAATCTTGATCTCCACATCGTTGGTTTTTATGGACGGTATTTAATTGGCTCTAACAATACTCACAGAAAGAAAACTTGTCAAGCAATCCGTTGAAAAAAATGACGACACAGTTCAAGTGGCTTGTTAAAATTTTTTTGACCTTTCATAGAAGTTTTGACAGATTGAAATTGAAAAATTCACAATTTATTTTTTGGCCTATTTTCGTGACTTGATAGTGATTCGAACGAAGTTGACCACGGGTAAAGGACCCGTTAACTGAATTGAAAACGGTCGTCAACGACATTTGTAAAAACCACGAGAAGAAAATATTTGAGACGTAATTCGAGCCAAAGTTTAAAATTAAAATTACATTAGGACTTGACAGAAGAAATCTAATAGTTTAAAGTCATAGTCAATCATTTAAGTAAAGTTGTAAACAAAAGTCGAGGAGTTTTGAATATGAATCTGAAATTACAGGCATTAAACCGACAATTAAATCGATTTAGCTACTATTGGTCAAAGTAGTGTCTACACCGGACAGGTTGCAGACACGCATCTGCAATCTGTGCGGCCAATAGTTTTTCAGCATCAATTCAGCCGGTCACACAGTTAAGAAGTTCAAAACACTGTGTGACACGGACAACTTCCGTTCATAATTTGACGATTAATCGTCCCACAGTGTTTTGTGAAAACAAAGCAATGTGGGATTTTTTATTGTCTTAGCATGAGAGAGGGAGGTGACGAATTGGTCGATGCACATACAAGCCTATATGAATTAATTGCTGAACCAGCAGGACACAGTTTGTCACCATTGATTCATAATACAAGTTTCCAAACGTTAAATATCAACAGTGTTTACTTGGCTTTTGATGTTGATCATAAACACTTTAGCGATGTGATCAGGGCCATGCGGGCGTTGCCAATCAAAGGAATCAATGTGTCAATGCCGTATAAGGAACACATCATTAACTACCTAGATGAATTGACGCCAATCGCACAGCAACTCGGAGCTGTGAATACAGTGATTAATCATGACGGCCATTTAATAGGTGATAGTACTGACGGCGAAGGCTTTATCAATGCGTTACTAGATGAACACGTGTCAGTAAACGGTAAGCACGTCGTCGTCCTAGGTGCTGGTGGCGCTGGTCGGGCTGTCATTGCGGCCGCGGCTAATGAAGGTGCTCAGGTATCCGTCTTCAAACGACATAATGCAACTTTTGAAGCCACGTCGCAACGGTTATCAAAATGGTCGCAGCAAATTGAGGTCCTGCCGTACGAGGATGAAAAATTAATGGCACAGGTTTTAACAACAGCAGATGTCGTGGTCAACACAACCAACATTGGCATGGGCGATGACCAAAGTTCACCGATTCCATTGTCAGTTGTCACGGCTTTGCACCCAGGTCAGATGGTGATGGATGTCATTTATGCACCGCTTGAAACAGCTTTTTTGAAACAAGCGCGTCAACGGGGATGTTCGACCATGAACGGCATTAATATGTTGGTCCAACAAGCTGCTGGGTCATTTTACCGGTGGACGAAGCAAACGATGCCGATTGAAACAGTTAAAACAGCGATTAAACAAGAACTTATCAATCAAAGAAAGTAAGGATGATAACTATGATTATTGTATTAAACCAAAACGATCAAACCACAATTGAAAACTTAAAGCGCCACTTTGGTGCTGACCACGACGTTTTTGTGCATCAAAATCGGGTGGCCGTTCAAGGTATCACTGCTGAAGACTTAGATGACGCAGAACGTCAAGCAGCAGTTGAACTGATTGATCAAGTGCCTGCCGCTGTTCAAGGTAGCCGGCTCTTTCATCCCGAGGATACGGTGATCAAGACTAAACACAGCTTGATTGGTGGCGCAAACTTCTCCATGATGGCCGGACCATGTTCAGTTGAATCACTGGCTCACGTGACGAAGATGGCGTCAGTTGCGAAGGCCAATGGCGCTACGGTATTACGTGGCGGCGCCTTCAAGCCACGGACGAGTCCATACTCCTTTCAAGGGTTAGGCGAAGACGGCTTGAAGTACTTACGCCAAGCGGCCGATAAGTATGATATGGATGTATTAACTGAAGTTATGGATGATGAACACGTTGAAATGGTTGCGAAGTACACCGATATTTTCCAAATTGGCGCGCGGAACATGCAAAACTTCTCACTACTAAAGGCAGTTGGGAAAACCAACATTCCAGTAATGTTGAAGCGCGGTATGTCCGCTACGGTGGACGACGTTTTAAACGCGACGGAGTACATCGCAGCTGGCGGTAACCACAATATCATGATTGCAGAACGCGGTATTCGAACCTTCGATAATAAATACACGCGAAACACGATGGACGTTGGCGTTGTGCCAGTGCTTCAAAAGTTGACGCACTACCCAGTAATCATTGACCCAAGTCACGCAGCTGGGCATACAGAGTTTGTCACACCACTCGGATTAGCCGGTGTAGCGGCTGGGGCTTCAGGTTTGGTGGTTGAAATTCACGATGATCCGGCTCACGCTTTTTCTGATGGTGCCCAAGCGCTCAAACCTGATGAATTCAAGACTTTAGCGGATAAAGCTTTTGCGATTCGTGAACTGTTAGCAAGCCAACCCGTTCAACAAGAGAAAGCGGGGCGCTAAGATGACGACCGTTACAGTTTCTTTACCGGATAAACAGTATGACGTTTTGATTGAACGTGGGTTGCTCGACCAAACCGGTCAGTTAGTTGCCAAACAGTGGTCACCACGAAAAATCGCTTTAGTTAGCGATGACAACGTCGCGCCACTTTACCAGGCTCAGGTCAAAGATGTTTTAACCGCTGCTGGCTTTGAAGTGCATTGCTATGTATTTGCAGCTGGAGAGGCCTCCAAGTCACTCACGGTATTGGCCAATTTAGCCCGTCAGATGGCGGCCGATGCCTTTAATCGTGATGATGGTGTGATTGCGCTTGGCGGTGGGGTCACCGGTGACTTAGCTGGGTTGTTGGCAGCCACCTATATGCGAGGTATCGCGTTTATTCAGATGCCGACTTCGTTGCTTGCCCAAGTGGATAGCTCGGTGGGTGGTAAAACTGCAGTGGACCTGGACAGTATTAAAAATATTATCGGGGCGTTTTACGAGCCCGACTTAGTCATTATTGATCCCAACACACTACAGACTTTAACCCAACGTGATTTGGTGGAAGGCTATGGCGAAATTGTCAAAACAGCGGCCTTGGAAGGTGGTGAATTCTGGCAACTGATCGAAACCATCAACGCACCTGCTGATATTATGACCCACGCGCCTGAACTGAGTGCACGCTCGATTCACTACAAGGCGTCGGTTGTGATGGCGGATGAAACAGAGAGCGGTTCTCGTCAACTGTTGAACTTTGGGCATACCATTGGTCACGCGGTTGAGGCGTTAGCCGACGGTGCGTTAAGACATGGTGAAGCCGTCAGCATCGGCACCGTCGCCATTATGACGGTATTTGAAAACGCTGATTTGGCGGAAAAGGGCATCACGGCGCAACTACGTGATCGCTTTAGTGCTGTGGGGCTGCCGGTTACGGATCCACTATTAACCTCGCCAAAAGTGTTGACGAAGGTTAAAAACGATAAGAAAAACCGGCACGGTCACTTGAACCTGGTTTATCTGACGGCCATCGGGAAACCGGCTATCAAGTCAGTACCAAGTGACGACATTGCGTCATTTTTGCAACTCACAACTCATGACTAAGAGTTGTTGTGACAACCGGCATGTTTGGGAAGGCATGCAAGTTGAAGCGAATGGTTTGTAAGGATTTGAAATAGTTTGCATGAATTCTGGGAGTGATCTTGGGATTCTTGTTACATAAGGCTCGTGATAACGCTGGTGATTTGGCAAAACGCTGGCGTATCGCAGGTTTAGACATCATCACAGGTAAAGGCGGCTGTTAGTTAACGAGGATGAGAATCGGATAAAGAAAGCAGGGTGAGCGCGATGTCTCGAGGGGAACATTTGAAGACGACGATTTGTCTGTACTTGAACTACTTAGTGCACGGCATGGCAATCGTGATTTTAGCACAAAATATGTTGGTACTTGGTAAGGCCTGGCACGTTGGGGATGCCGGCGTTGCTTACGTGATTTCCTCACTGGGGATTGGACGTCTGATCGTCTTGTATCTAGGTGGTGAGTTGTCAGACCGGATGGGCCGGCGATTTATGGTCAAGTTGGGGGTCGTCACGTATGCGCTGTTCTTCATTGGGATTCTGATCTCTCATAACATGTACGAGGCGTACTTCTTTGGTATCTTAGCTGGCATGGCGAACTCGTTCTTAGATACTGGCACATATCCAGCACTGATGGAATTGTTTCCACGCAAACAAGCGGCAGCTAACATTTTAATTAAAGCTTTCGTATCCGTTGGTGAATTGATCTTGCCAATCTTTGTGGCGAGTTTGGAAAATGCGCAGATGTGGTATGGCTGGTCCTTTGCGACCTGTGCTATCTTGTTGGCGGGGAACTTCGTCTTCCTCTGGCACCGAGAGTTTCCGGACATGGCACACCACGAAGAGCGCGTTAAAGTTCGGAAAACCAAGGAAGCTAAGACCAAACACCGTCTCAACGGTTCACAGTGGTCACTTGGCATTGTGCTGACCATTTTCGGTTACATTTCAATGTCGACTTTCTACTTGATTAGTCAGTGGTTGACCCAGTACGGTCAAAGCGTTGTGCACTTGGACATGACGCACGCAAGATTACTGGTTAGCATCTACAGCGTCGGGTCAATCAGCGGGGTATTGTTAACGGTTGCGATTGTTGAACGGTTTGTAAAGCCTGCTTGGTTGATGCTGATTGACACCACCATTTCGTTTATCACCTTGTTTTTGATGGCTAGCGTGCCAGTCTGGTCAGTGATGACCGTTGGTGCCTTTGTTATCGGTGCTTCAGCGGCTAGTGGTGTCATGCAGATTGGCTTGACCATAATGGGCAATGTGTTTCCAAAGGCCAAAGGACGGATCACCGGTATTTACAATACGGCTGGGGCGCTGTCATCGTTTACTATTCCAATTTTCACCGGGATCATTTCAACCACCAGTATTCATAACATCATGTGGTTTGACGTCGGTATTGCTGCCGCTGGTATCGTCTGCAGTGCACTGACACTGGTGATTTTAAAACGGCGCGACTTGGTATTAACCGAAGAAATTGCGTAATCAGGGTTTAAAATAATTTTTTAGGGGAGTTACAACTATGTTAAATGAATTAGACGGACACACCATTTTGATTGGGCTAATGGCATACCCAATTCGCCATTCAATGTCACCCACTATGCACAACCATGCTTTTAAAAAATTGGGCCTGAACTACGCTTACCTTGCCTTTGAAGTGGGCAACGAGACACTGCCCAAAGCAATTGAATCCATTCGGGCGCTGGACATGCGTGGGTCGAACTTGTCGATGCCAAACAAGCAGGCAGTGATTCCGTTACTTGATAAGATGGATCCAACTGCTGAGATGATTGGGGCCGTGAACACGATTGTGAATGATCACGGCGTGTTGACGGGATATACCACGGATGGCGTCGGCTTTGTGAAGTCATTAGATGATGAAGGTCTCAATATTCGCGGGCAAAAGATGACGTTGGCTGGTGCTGGTGGTGCTGGAACAGCCATTGCGATTCAGGCTGCATTTGATGGTGTCAAAGAGATGGCGATCTTTAACCGTGATGATGAATTTCTCGACAACGCCAAGCGCAATGTTGACATCATCAATGAGAAGACGAGTTGTCATGCCACTTTGCACCATTTGGAAGACCAAGCAGACTTCAAGGCGCAATTAGCTGATTCATTTATCTACTGCGATTCGACCAGTGCTGGTATGAAACCACAAGAAGACGTGACGCTGGTTACTGATCCAAGCTGGTTCCGCAAGGATTTGATTGTGTATGATACCGTTTATGCCCCACGGACGACTGAACTAATGAAAGTCGCGCAACGTGGTGGTGTGACCCATGTCTTCAATGGTCTTGGTATGATGCTGGAACAAGGGGCAGCTGCCTTTAAACTTTGGACGGGTGAAGATATGCCTGTAGATTATATTCGCGAAGTTTTGTTTGAAGCGGATAATTAGGCCTAAATTGATTTAAAGTTCATTGGTAGCAGTATTTGGTTGTCTCCAATCGGTTACGGTTATGACGTGACTGAACGGGAGGCAACTTTTTGGTATCTTGACAAAGTAGGTTAAACAGCCTTTAATGTAGTTAATATTGTTAAGCTTTGAACATTTGTACTTTGTTACTCAATTCAAATTCTAATCAGGGTACAGGTGATAGCGATGTCTCGAGCAGAGCGGATGAAGACAACGATTTGCCTCTATTTGGACTACTTAGTTCACGGGATGGCAATCGTGATTTTAGCGCAAAACATGACGGTTCTCGGTCGCCAGTGGCACGTTGGCGATGCGGGCGTTTCTATGGTAATTTCGTCACTTGGTATTGGCCGGCTTTTAGTGCTATACATTGCCGGTAGTTTGTCTGATCGATTCGGTCGACGGTTATTCGTTAAGATTGGTATCGTGACTTACGTTTGTTTCTTCGTTGGAATTGTGGGTTCCCGAAATGTTTACACGGCCTATTTCTTCGGTATTTTAGCAGGAATGGCAAATTCGTTTCTTGATACTGGGACCTATCCGGCGTTGATGGAACTTTATCCAAACAAACAAGCGGCGGCCAATATTTTAATCAAGGCGTTTGCCTCGATTGGTGAATTGATCTTGCCTATTTTTGTGGCAACTTTGGAAAATTTCAATTTGTGGTATGGCTGGTCGTTTATCTTTTGTGCAGTTGCCATGTTAGTGAACTTCGTTTTCTTATGGCACCGAGAATTCCCACCAATGAATACTGTGCCAGCACCAGAAGTTGAGAGCACGATGACGGTTGCTGAGGATAAAACGGCGACTAAAAAGCCCCGAATCACTGCTCATCAGTGGATTTTAGGCACCGTGTTAACGGTGTTTGGTTACATCTCAATGGCGACCTTTTATCTCATTAGCCAGTGGCTAACCCAATATGGTTATAGTGTCGTTGGCTTGAACATGGTGCATGCTCGACTTCTGGTCAGTGTCTATAGCGTCGGTTCGATTCTGGGTGTGATCTTTACCGTCTCGTTGGTCGAACGAGTCATTAAACCGGTTTGGTTTATGTTGGTGGACACCATTATCTCGTTTGTAACCTTACTTGTCATGGCAATGTTCCCGAACTTAGCCTTAATGATGATTGGTTCATTCATTATCGGCTGCTCAGCGGCCAGCGGAGTCATGCAAATTGGTTTGACGATTATGGGGACCGTTTTCCCTCGAGCAAAGGGAAAAATCACTGGTATTTACAATACTGCGGGCGCAATCGCCTCATTTTCAATTCCAGTTTTTACAGCGATTATTTCTAAAACGAGCATCCACAACATTATGTGGTTTGATGTCTTGATTGCCTTGGTTGGTATTATTTGCAGCGTCACGGTCATGACGATGCTGAAACACCAGCCTAAAACGACAAGTCAGACCGAACAGATGGTTTAACATGTTACTTAAAAAGCCTGTCCTCAAGTACGAGGACAGGCTTTTTAAGTACTATTACCATTGATTTCCATTACGTCATTTTGTAACGATAACGGAGGCAAAACGGTGCTGCGGTTGCAGTGACAAGTGTCAGTTGGCGCTTTAGCGCTTACTGACACTGGACGGTTTTGAGACTCGTTGTTTGAGGCTCAAAACCGAGTTGGAAAACGCGGAGCGGTTGGAAACGGTCCCACAGCAACCGCAGCACCGCTTTCACGTAGTGGTAGTGACTAAAGTAACCGATGCTGACCAGCAAAGTTTTGTCGGCAATAAGTGCGGACAAATTGATTGAAACGTTGAACGGATGGTGTCAAAAAATGGTTCTTTCGAGTGACCAAGTACAACTGATGATCAAGATTCATCCCCAGTAAGTGACGCAGTACCACCTGACTTTGATCCAGTTGTGGTAGGTTAGGCACGAGTGCGACGCCCATACCATATTGAACTAAGCCAATGATGGTGTGATCCTCCTCAATCTCATACTTGATCTTAGGTCTAAAGCCAGCTTGATTGAAGAACTGATCCATCAGAGGTCGTAAGCCACTTCGTTTTGAGAACATGATGATGTCAAAGGGTGCAAGGTCAGTGAGTTGTAGGTCTTCTTTATCAGCCAACGGATGGTTGATCGGTAAAGCGGCTTTAATTTCTTGACGAACGATGGGAATGAAATCAAATAGACTGTCTGATTCAATGTCGTTAATGCGATCAACGTATGATGAGAGCACTACATCGTACCGATCAGTGAGTAAATCTTCCAATAAATGGTGTGTATTGCTTTGGCCAAGTGTAAAGGTGATCTTTTCATTATCGGGTTGTTGGCTGAAGCCGTGCATCAATTCCGGGGCAAGTTGTTGACCCATTGTGTAGGTAAAGCCCAAGTTAACGTGACCTTCATTCGGGTTATTGAGCTGGTGAATGATTGCATTGCCTTGATCTAGGCTGTTAAGACCGGCATTAATGTACTTGAGGTATTCTTTGCCTAGATGGGTCAATTTAATGTTACGACCGTCTGGTTCAAAAAGTGGTACACCCAGTTCTTCTTCTAGTTTTTTGATGGCGTAACTCAGTGAAGGCTGGGATATTCCTAACTGTTCTGCCGCTTTAGACATGTGTTGCGTATGGGCAAGAACTTTAAAAAATTCAAGATGGCGAAGGTTCATATTCAGGCACTCCTGTTCATAAATAGAATTATTCTATCAATATCTCTACTCCTTATTATTTATTATATCAAATGTAAGTGCTAACATGACAAGTGAATTGAGTAACAATTAGCAATTATTTTTAAATCTAAATCTCGTAGGAGGAATTTCTCATGTTAAATCAACTAGATGGACACACAATCTTAATCGGCCTGATGGCTTATCCTATTCGTCATTCAATGTCACCAACTATGCACAACCACGCTTTTGATAAGTTAGGTTTGAACTTTGCATATCTTGCATTCGAAATCACAAATGATGGATTGCCAGATGCGATTAACGCCATCCGGACTTTGGACATGCGCGGGTCAAACATTTCAATGCCTAACAAGCAAAAAGTTATTCCACTATTAGACAAATTGGATCCTGCTACTGAAATGATTGGTGCCGTTAACACCGTTGTTAACGATCACGGTGTTTTGACCGGTTATACGACTGACGGAATTGGTATGATCAAGTCACTTGATGACGAAGGTATCGATATTCGCGGTAAGAAGATGACCTTAGCTGGTGCCGGTGGTGCCGGTACTGCCATTGCAATCCAATGTGCCCTAGACGGCGTTAAAGAAATTTCAATCTTTAACCGTGATGATGAATTTTTAGCACAAGCACAGCGTAACGTTGATTTGATCAACGAAAAGACTGATTGCAAGGCAACCTTACACCACCTTGAAGACCAAGATGACTTCAAGAAGGAAATCGACAGTGCCTTTATCTATGCCGATGCAACTAGTGTTGGGATGAACCCACTTGAAGGTCAAACTTTAGTTAGTGACCCTTCATGGTTACGTAAAGACCTCGTTGTCTTTGATACAGTTTACGCACCACGGACCACTAAGTTGATGGAAGTTGCCGAAGAAGCCGGTGTTGAACACGTCTTCAATGGTTTGGGTATGATGCTCGAACAAGGTGCTGCTGCCTTCAAGCTTTGGACTGGGGAAGATATGCCAGTTGACTACATTCGTCACATCTTATTTGACGAAGACGCTGCTGCCACTAAATAGGTTGTTTAATAGACGAGGGGAATCATTATGAAAAACAAGTACATGCCCACGGCCATTAGTCTTTACATGAACTACTTCGTTCATGGTATGGGTGTTATCATTCTTGCGCAAAACATGGCTGCTTTAGCTAAGCAGTGGGGAACTAATGCTGGCGGTGTCGCTGTTGTTATCAGTTCACTTGGGATTGGTCGTTTGATCGTCCTGCTTGTTTCAGGGATGCTTTCTGATAAGTTTGGTCGTAAGCCATTCGTTGTCTTAGGGGTCTTCACCTACATCCTGTTCTTTGCGGGCATCATGTTGAGTAAGACAATTGTCATCGCGTACATTTTCGGGATATTAGCCGGGATGGCTAACTCCTTCCTTGATTCAGGGACTTATCCAGCCTTGATGGAAATGTTCCCAAAGGAAAAAGGGACGGCCAACGTCGTTTTGAAAGCCTTTATCTCAGGTGGTCAATTCTTACTCCCATTGTTCGTTAGTTTCTTAGTTGCTAGCAAGATTTGGTATGGTTGGTCATTCGTTGTATGTATCGCCATCCTGTTGCTCAGTGTGATCTTCATCATCACTGCTGGTAAATTCCCAGCACCTAACTCAGACGCACCAGTTGAAGAAGAAGTTGTTACTGAAGACGGTAAAGAAGAAAAAACACCTGGTAACTTATGGTTAGATGGAACGCTATTTGTTCTTTACGGCTACATTTCTCAAGCAACGTTCTACTTGGTTAGTCAATGGTTGAGCCAATACGGTGCTTCAATTGCCAAAATGGGTGATACCAGTTCACGTGCCTTAATCAGTTACTACAGTTTAGGTTCAATCGTCTGTGTGCTGGTAACGGCCGTCTTAGCCAAGAAGGCTGTTAAGGAAATTTCCTTCTTAGGCGTATATACTTGCTTATCATTCTTGTCACTTCTGTTGATGTACCTGTTCCCAACCGCATTAATTTGCTCGATTATGTCCTTCGTAGTTGGTTTCTCTGCCGCTGGTGGGGTTATGCAACTTGGTTTGACTGTTATGTCATCCTTCTTCCCAAAGGGCAAAGGGGCCATCACGGGTGCCTTTTACACCGCAGGATCGATTGCTTCATTTACGATTCCATTGTTCACTGGGATGATGGCCAGCAACTTAGCCAACATTTTCCTCTTCGACGTTGTCATCGCCTTGATTGGTTTCGTACTTGCAGTGTTGATCACGATTCGTTACCGTCACTTATTTAAATCAGATAAAGGGGCTGCTGAAATTGGCAAAGCAAACAGTTAAATTAGGAAACACCGTTTTGGGTAGTGGCCGGCCAAAGATTGCCGTGCCAGTCACGGGTTCAACGCAAGAAGCTATCTTAGAACAAGCTGCTGCTGTTAAAGCAGCTGAACCGGATTTAGTTGAATGGCGAATCGATTACTACGAAGGCGTTACGGACGCTGCCAAGTTGACTGAAACTGGTAAAAAGCTTCGCGATACTCTGGGAGATCTTGCATTATTAACAACCTTCCGGACAAAGGGCGAAGGTGGCGAGCTTGCCTTAGACGATGAAACCTACTTTGCAATTTGCGAAAACGTGGTTGCTGGTGGTTACACCGATGCCTTAGATGTTGAACGTTTCCACGATGAGGCTAGCGTTAAGGGCCTTGTTAAGAAAGCACATGATGCAAATGTCGTTGTTGTGATGAGTAACCATGACTTTGATAAAACACCATCTGCAGATGACATTGTTGGTCGTTTAACCAGCATGGCAGAGTTCGGAGCAGATGTTCCTAAGATGGCTGTAATGCCACAATCTGTTGAAGACGTTTTGACTTTATTGACTGCAACTCGCCAAGCGGACGTTGCTTTGAGTCAACCGGTCATTACCATGTCAATGGCTGATTTGGGTAAAGTTTCCCGAATTGCCGGTGAAGTCTTCGGTTCAGCCGTTAGCTTCGGTACGGTTGGTGCTGCTTCAGCGCCAGGCCAAATTCCACTGACTCACATGAAAAATGATTTACAAGATTTGAAACTGACAGACTAATTGCAACTAGCTGAGGCCGACACCGTCCTTTGACCAATGGGACGCTTGGCCCTTAGCTTTACTTAAATGATAGATAAAAATGATTGTTTTCTAAACACATATAGATTATTTCTATAACAAAGGCCCAGTAAAGGAGCGAACTTAAATGAGTGATCAAGAAAAGCACATCCAAGGTGAAGCCACCGGCCATAACGGCATTATTAAGTATGAAGTTGATGTGAATGACAACAAAATTGAAGATTTGAAGATTTTGAAGCATTCTGAAACATCAGGTATTTTTAACCAAGTCATTGATAAGTTAAAAGATAACGTGATTTCACAACAATCATTTGACGTGGATGCTGTGAGTGGTGCAACGGTGATGACCCAAGCAATTTTGGATTCTGCCAAGGAAGCAGTTGCGGCTGAAGATGTTGCACTGACACCAGTACCTCAAAAGGAAACTGCTCACCAAACAACTCGTTTAAAAGCTGACGTTGTTATTATCGGTGGTGGTGAAGCCGGCTTGGTTGCTGGTAGCCGTGCGCTCGCAATGGGCCAAAAAGTTATTTTAGTTGAAAAGAACGGTTATATGGGTGGTGCCACGATTTTAAACGGATCTAACGTGGTTGGTACTGGTTCACGGACTTCGACTAATGCACTCGGTCAAAACGACGATACCCCACAACGGTTAGCTGATGACGTTGCACGTGAAAGTAAAAACACGAACTTACCTGATATGACACAATTGATGGCCGATAACATTGGCCCTGCAATTGATTTTATCAGTGAATTTGCTGACCTACATTACCAAAAGGCCCAAACTCAAACACCAGAACATTCTGTAGAACGTCAAATTGAATTACCATCTGCAAGTAGTTACGAATTCATTGATAAAGTAACGAAAGCCTTCAAGAATCGTGGCGGTAAGGTATTACTTGGTACACGAGTTGAATCTTTGACCTTTAACCGTGCCGGTGAAGTCAACGGTTTAGTTGCTGAAGCCCAAAACGAAACGGTTAAAATCAAGGCCCATTCAATCGTCTTAGCTGCTGGTGGTTTTGGTGCCAACCAGAAGATGCGTGGCCCTGAAAGCGAAGGCATTGATTACTACGGTCCAATGACTGCGACTGGTGATGCTTACTTGTTCAACGCTGACTTGAACTTGAAGACTCACAATCTGGACTGGTACAAGGTTTATCCTCATGGTGTTGAAACTGAACCAGGAATTGCCAAGTTAACCACCTATGCTTCTAAGCAAGCAACTGATATGGGTGCCCTTTACGTCAACACAAAGGGGAAGCGGATCGTCAACGAATCCGACGTATACACCGAATTCAGAGATGCAATTTTGGCACAACCTGACAAAATTGCCTACATGTTGATGGACGAACGGACTTGGAAAGAAGTCTATAAGTTACTGGTATTACATGACTTCACCGAAAAAGAAATCAAGCAGTTCTTCGATGAAAAGGACAAGAAGCCGGTCTTTGCTAAAGGTAGCTTATCAGAAGTTGCCGCCCAAGCTGGTGTTGATTTAGATGGTTTGAAGGAAACCCTTGCTAGCTATAAGCAAGCTGTCGCCACTGGTGATGACACTGAATTTGGTCGTGATAAGAAATTCTTACACGACTTTGAAGGCGACACTTACTACATTGTTGAACAACGCGGTCGTTTCGCTACGACACTTGGTGGTTTCAGTGTCGATACTAAGACCATGCAGTTAGTTGACCGTCAAGACAAGGACGTCGCCAACTACTTCGCTGCTGGTGAAGTTGCTGGTGGTGCCAACGGTCATGATTCAATGCCAAGTATGATGAACAGTTGGGGCATTTCATCTGGGTACTTTGCTGGCGCAAAGGCTGCCGAAAACGCTGATGAATTAAAGCAAAAGGGTGCCGATGATGTGAACTTGGTTGCCTTGGTTGGGACTAACGCTTCAAAATCGTACAACCGTCAATTGTTATATGCGATGAAGGACATGTTTAGTGCCCAAGCTAACATTGATATTTGCGAAATTAAAGATTTGCCAATGTTCAATGAAGACTTAGTAGCAGATGCGCCAGACTGTGTTAACGAATTAACAGAAAAAATTGAAGACGCTGATGGTGTGATCATCGCAGTGCCAGAGTACGATCACGCTGTGCCAGCTGCCTTGAAGAGTGCGATTGAATGGTTATCATGTGCAACCCACCCATTCAAGAACAAGCCAGTCATGATTGTTGGGACATCACTTGGGATTCAAGGGACTGTCCGTGCACAAATGAACTTACGTCAAATTCTGGATGCACCAGGGGTTGATGCGCAAGTTATGCCAGGTAACGAATTTATGTTGCCACAAGGCGGTGCCAACATTAATGAAAACAATCAAATCACTGATGCCGGTAGTGTCAGCTTCTTGAAGTTATGCTTCGGTCGCTTCCTGACATTCATTAATAGTGAAGATTTAGAATTAGCCAAATAATCGGACGCCCTAGAGGGATTCTGAAGTAAACGGCCCCCCTGAGCAATCAAATGATTGCTTCCAAGGGGCCGTTTTTGGCATATGATATAAGTAAAGAGATAGGGGTGGATGATGATGAGTGAATCTTGGTTAAAATTAACGAATCAGGTCTGTGTTGTCACAGGTGCTACTGGTGGTATGGGTGAAAAAATTTGTTTTGAATTTGCTAAACAGGGTGCGGTGGTTGTTTTGATCGATATCAAAGCGGCGGCCTTGGCCGCTTTGAAGCAGAAACTCGAAACTGAAACCGGTGCTACGGTGTACGTTGAAAACTGCGATGTGACGGATCCAGCGGCTGTTGAAGCGGCGAGTCGTTCAATCGTAGCAGAGGCTGGCCGCATTGATGTCTTGGTGAATACAGCCGGTATTTTAAAATTTGCACCACTAGAAGACTTGAAGTATGAGACTTGGCAACAAGTGTTGAAGGTGAACTTGGACGGCTACTTCTTGACGGCCCAGACTTTTGGTAAAGTCATGAAGGCTCAGGGACATGGTAGTATGGTACACATCTCAACGGTGGCGTCATTAGCGCCAGAAACGTATAGTGGTGCGTACAGTACAAGTAAGGCGGGTGTCAACATGCTCTCTAAGCAGATTGCCGCTGAGTGGGGACAGTATGGCGTCCGTAGTAACGTCTTGATGCCATGTCTGGTCAAAACACCAATGTCGATGCCATTTTATGCTGATCCAGAAGTAGAAAATGGTCGTAAGAAACTGACCGCCAATAAGCGAATTGGCACTGTTCAAGATATCGCCGATGGCGTGTTATTTCTAGCTAGTGACCGTGCAAGTTACGTGAACGGCGCGGCTTTACCGGTTGATGGTGGTTTCAATATGATGATGGGTGACCAGATTCCTAAACCAGGTGGTCGTAAGCAATACGCAATCGATCATGAAACAGACTGATAAACGCGTAATGAGCTTGAATTGAAAATGGCGAAGAGGTTGGGGAAAAGTCCTTATTGGTAAGCATCGAATTAATTTGTTAACTCGAAGTGAGTTAAACATTTCACTTTATCTCAGGACTGTTATCTAGTCTAAACATGCGCCAAAACTCAGGCCCCGGCCATAGAAGCGAAAAAATCGTGGATTCCTACAAATCAGGAATCCACGATTTTCTCACTTCTATTCTGGGACCTAACCGAGTTTTTGCCCACTCTCTTCGTCATTTATTGTCTAAAACAGTTGCGAATAGTACTGCGTAGGTTTACTTAACGAGGAAAACTTGATCATGAATCAGGTCGAAGGATTGAAAATGGCGATTCAGCTGTGTTACTGCGGGTGAGTTGATCAATTCAGCGTTTTGCCAAAAAGCTTTAGAATCGGTCGCACCGTTTTGCTCACCAATTACGATGAAGTCATAGTCCTTCTTTGCAGCGCGAATTTGTTGCAGGAGCTGCCAGTCAATTTCGAGACCGTCTGGCGACCAGACCATGACGATCACTTCGACTTGGTCTTGGTATTTGGTAAACGCGTCACTGGCACTGAGTTGTTCAACTTCAGTGACGGGGTGTCGACCAGTTTGGTTTTCTTTTTTCCAATCAAGACTGTCGGTGGCGTAAACCATCTGGTGGTTGTCACGCAAACCCTTTGAGACGTAACCATTACCTGCCATGACTTCAAGGGTAGGCCGGCCATCGATAAAATCAGCTAAGTCCTTAACGAAGGGCGCAGAGATGTACGCCCACATGCCATACGTTTCTTCCAAGTAGTCTCGAAAGTTACGGAGTTTTGTGTCTAAATCTGGTAATGCATCAGAAAGCTGGTTCCAGCGTTGATCACCAGCTGAATCACCCGCGGGATATTGTTGATTGAGGGCCTTGAAAATCACGTCTTGGGTATCATCTGGCAACAACATTTCAGGTAAAGTTTGTGGCAATAAGCCCTGTTTTAATAAACGATCCGCTTGTAACGCATTGTTGATCAATACCTTAATCGTTGGAAAATCATTAAACAAGACGTTGTATCGCTGGAGCGTTTCAATATAACCGCTTGGGCGAATGGTATGTTGTTGGCGTGCTTTTTTAAGTAACTTTTTCTTTTGCTTTGGGTTCATCAGTATCCTCCATACACAAACGCGCCATTTGGCTGTTTAAGTCAAAATGACGCGTTGTTTGGTTAATCGGTTGTCGTAGAGTCAATATCGAGTCCCAAGTCAAGTTCAAGGGATTCTTGATGTGTAATGGGTGTGTCATCGGGTTCGGGAGCTGTGGTGCGTCGTAACTTGCCATGCAGGTAACCATCCATGAGCTGATAGAGCGCATAACGGTCGTCTGACGAAAGCAATTGGTGGTCGAAGCGTAACTCCTTGCCGGATAAGAAGAGCCGGTTAAGGTCGTACTCATCACGTTCAGCCTTTCCCGCCAAATAATCCATCGTGACATCAAAAAATTCCGCCAGTTTGCGGACCTCCATGTAGGACGGGATACGGATGCCACGCTCCCAGTTACCGATTTGAGCACCAGTGTTCAGGTGGTCATCGTCTGGTTTAAATAATTCGTTGAGTGCCATCGCTAATTGGTCCAATGTTAAATTCTGACCACGGCGCAGTACTCGAAGTCGTTCGGAAAACATGCAGGTCACCTCTTTGCTACTATTGTATACCTAACACTCTGTTTTGTGAGTAATTTATTTGTCGTTTTGATGGTGAAATAGCGGTAAAGCAAGCTATCGTTTTGTTAGATTGATTGGGTTGTGTGGTAAAAGCGGTGCCTGTATTGCGTAAGGGGGTTGTCATGATGTGGTATGATATATCCCATTAACAACAAATAAAATGAGGTGTAACAAGTGAATAAGCGTTTAAAGCACTGGCTAATTGGGATATTAATCGTTGTCGGTGTGGTTTGTATTGGCATTGGGTCTGCTGGGTATTATTTTTACAATATGGCAGTGGCTCGGGGGAAGAAGTCGTTCATCAATAGCAGTACTGTCGTCAAGAAGAACGACCCGCTTTATCACGAAAAAACGTGGTATCAAAGCGCTAAGAAGTACGTCTGGCATGAACAGTCCGCAACCGGTCACTTCAAGTTAGTGGCGAATTACGTACCGGCCAGCAAGCAGACTAACAAAACAATTGTGATTGCGCATGGGTTTGCAGGCAGCAGTGCCACGATGGGTGCGTATGCCGGTCTTTTCCACGAGCTGGGTTATAATGTTTTACTACCAGATGACCGTGGTGCCGGTAAGAGCCAAGGTAATTACATTGGTTACGGCTGGCCAGATCGATTAGACTACCTGAAGTGGATACACCAAGTGATTCAACGCAACGGCAAACAGTCGCAAATCGTGATGTTTGGAACGAGTATGGGTGGTGCCACGACCATGATGGTCAGCGGTGAAAAAACGCCCACTCAAGTGAAGGCGTTTATCGAAGATTGTGGCTACACGAGCCTTTATGATGAAATTAAGTATCAGGCTAAGTCAATGTATAACATCCCTGAATACCCGTTAGTCCCAGTGGTAAGTGGTATTAATCACCTTAAGAACGGCTACAGCTTTAAGCAAGCTAGCTCACTCAATCAGGTCGCTAAGAACCGGAAACCAATGCTCTTTATTCACGGCACGAACGATACGTTTGTACCAACAAAGATGGTTTACCCACTGTATCAAGCTGATAAGGGGCCAAAGCAACTCTTGTTGGTTAAGGGCGCGGCACACGCAAAATCGTTTGCGCATTCCCCTAAGCTTTATCGTCAAACTGTGAAGGCTTTTCTGGCAAAGTATTTTAACTAGCAGTCGAATTTGTTGCGTCTGTCGTAATGAGGACAGCCTCTTTAGAAATCGCGTTCAGTAGCGTATAATAGAGAGGTTAGACGAAGAGGATTTGGCTAACGATAATTTAAAAATTTAACCGTGAGATAAATAGATGATAAAAGTCGGCTTTTGACTCAGCGAGCAGCGTAATCTGAGGTCGTGTAACTTTTGTCTGAGACACATACTTAAAGGAAAGGAGTGCAGAATTGATTACGACAATAATAACCATTGTAACGTTGGTCGTGGGCTTATTGGCTGGTAGTTTGTTTCATCGCCAACAGAGTCGGCATGAACTTGAAGTAGCCAACCAAAAAGCAACGGCACTTCAGCAGGCTGCCCATCAAGATGCAGTTAAACAAGCTGAAAAGTACTTGGCGAAAGCTAAAACTGAGATTCAATCTGATCGTCGTGCCACTGAGTTGGAATTAGCGGATCAACAAACCGATATTGAGAGCCGTCAGCGCCGCGTAGAACAACGGCAAACCACTTTGGAACAAATGGGTAGCCGATTGGATCAACGACAAAAAGGTCTTGAAGACGCACAAACGGGGTTGGATGAAAACCGTGATCAGTTAAATCAAACTCGGAGCCAAGCCCGCCAATTGTTTACTGATCGACAAACCGAAGTTGCTAACCGAGCTGAACTGACAGTTAATGATGCGAAGGATCAGATTCGTAATCAAACGGCTGCCCAGTTGCAACAAGAAGCTGATGTAACCGTGCGCGAATTAACTGATAATGCGGAAGCATCTGCCGATAAGGCTGCCCGGAACCTGATTGTGGAAGCTATTCAGCGAGGACCAGTTGATTGGCCACGTGAACATGCGGAACACACCGTGCTGGTACCAACGAACGATACTAAAAGCAAGCTGATTGGCCGAGAAGGTCAGCACATTCGTTTGCTGGAGTCGTTGACTGGTACTGACTTGATTTTTGATCCAGATCAACCGAATCTCTTAGTAATCAGTACCCACGATCCAGTCCGGCGAGAAACAGCGCGGATTGCGATTGAAAGTTTATTGGCATCGCGCAAAATTACGGCGGCTGCCATTGAAAAACAGGTTCAAACTGCTCAAAATGACGTCTTGAAAGATTTGCGTCAAACTGGTGAGCGGGCGGTCAGTCTTTTGAAGATTGGCTTTATGCATCCTGATTTCATGAAGATTATTGGTCGCTTGAAGTATCGAACTTCCTACGGCCAAAACGTTTTAAACCATTCAATTGAGGTTGCCCAAATGACTGGTGTGTTAGCAGCTGAACTGGGTGAAGACGTTCGACTCGCCAAACGTGCGGGTCTGCTCCATGATATTGGGAAAGCTATTGATCATGAGATTGAAGGCACTCACGTTGAGATTGGGGTTGCACTTGCAACGGCCTTTGGTGAGGATCCAGTGGTGATCAACGCCATTGCTGCTCATCACGGTGACGTTGAAGTGACTTCGCCAATTTCAACCTTGGTCGCAGTGGCTGATGCGGTTTCAGGTTCTCGACCTGGGGCACGGAGCGAGTCAGTCGAAGAGTACATTAATCGACTACACAGTCTCGAAAAGATCGCTAATGATCAACACGGGGTTCAGGAGAGTTACGCTATCCAAGCTGGCCGTGAGATTCGAATCGTCGTTCAACCGAAAGTCTTGGACGATAAGGCCAGTGCGCAGTTAACTGAAAACGTTAAGGATCAGATTGAGCGTGATTTAACGTATCCTGGTAAGATCAAAGTTACCACGATTCGTGAACTAAGAGCGGTTGAATACGTTGGCGATAAACCAGCAGCTAAGAAGAAAAAGAAAAAACGTGCTTAATGTGTGAATAAGTAAGTTTAGAGAAACAAAGCACCTTCGTAACGCCGTAATTTGGCGATTGCGGGGGTGCTTTACTTCGTTTTGCACAATTCGAACGACGACTGAAGTTATGAATTATTTGTAACGCCCCAAACCGGGAGCCGAAGGCGCAGCGTAAGTTAAATAGTAATAAATAAGACACACATTCAATAACGGGATTGAATGTGTGTCTTATTTAAATCAAATATAATAGCAATTAACGTGGTTCGTTGATAACTTCGAAATTGTGGTTGACCGTTGCGGTTACCACCGGATGTTGGCGCAAATAATCGGCGATAAGCTGACTCATTGGTGTTTTGTTTTCTGCAATAATTTTATCGGCGCTAAACATATCATAGTGGCCGCCACCACCGGCACGATAGCGATTCAGGGCAAGTTTAAACATTTGATCGTCAGTGACTGGCTGGCCTTGATACGTCAGTGCTTCAATTCGTTTACCAATTGGCATTGCAACGTTGATACGGTAGTCAATGCCTTCGTACATATCATAATTATAATGGCGTAACTTAGGGGAATAAAAGGCCGGATTAACGATAATCTGTTGATCAGCTGATAGCGAAAAATAGGTGGCACTTTTTTCAAGTGCGGCTTTGAGATCTTTGCCGTTGATCAATTCCAACGCTAAGCCGTCTGGATAGACGTAGTTTGTCATGATGTTACGCATCGTAATGGGATTTTCGAAACCATGTCCCTCATTGTTAAAGAGTGAAGTTGCAGAGATATCAGCCGCCATCGTGGTAAGTTGCACCCGTTGGATGAACTCAGTATAGGCTGTTTCGTCCATTCTAGCCCGTTGAGCGCTTTTAAAAGTGAGGTCGCCATCAATCTGTGCGAGTGGTTCAGCCAGCCAGTAATCGACCGTTTTATCCAGTTGATGGCTATTCACGGCGACGTCTTCGTCGAAAACAGCGTCTTTAGTTTCAATGACGCGGGCCGTAGATGAGCTGACCACATACCCGCCACCATCTGCAGGAACCAGGTCTAACGTAATTTTACCAACTGCTTCACCCCGGTATCCAGGTTGAGTAACTGGTACGTCAAACACGTTAGTCGCAATTTTGCGGTGTTGGTGACCGGTGATCAGTGCATCGATGCCTTTGACCTCTTTAAGGAGTTGATAGGCCTCGTTTTCGCCGTTGCTGAGTGATTCAATCAGTTTGCCGGTTTTGAGACTACGCTCGAAACCACCGTGGTAAGCCACAATGACCACATCCGCAATCTTTTTAAGGAAGGGCACAAGTTCTTTAGCAATTGAAACCGCTGTATGAAAATGAACGTCGTCAGTAACGTTGGCGTGATTTTTCCACTGCATCACTGCGCGCGTGGTTAGCCCAAGAATCGCAACCTTCACGCCATCTTTTTCGATGATGCGATAACGCTGGCCAAACAAGGGCCGGCCGTCGCCATCTAATAAGTTAGCGTTGATGACTGGTCGGTCAGTAGTATTGATTGCCCGCTCAAGGTAGTCGGTGCCATAGTCGAACTCGTGATTGCCTAGTATGGCAGCGTCGTAGTGGATTTGGTTATAGATGCGCGTTAACGGCATCGGATCAGGTGGGGTCTGCACCTGTGCGACGTAGTAGGCTAACGGAGAACCAGCTAAAAAGTCGCCGTCATCAATGGTAATAACGGGACCAGGTGCAGCTTGCTGTTCAGCAGCGAGAACACTAGCGGCACGAATCAGGCCAAAGGGCATGTGTGCGCGTGGTTTCACGTAATTGGTTGGAAAAATGAAACCGTGTGTATCGCTGGTCGAAAGAATCGTAAGTGTCAGCATTTTGTTTTCCTCCAAATGCGGATCATGATTTATAAGAATTATAGATTTTTTATGGTTTTGGTGCAAGGTGATGATTGACGCTGTAAAACAAAATAAATCAATTGTGACAGCCAATTTTAAACCAGACGAAATATAAAAAAACCACACCCGGGGGAGGGTGTGGTTTCACATAGGAGTAGGCATTTTCGTGATGGGGTTCACGGAAATTTTGATTTTACTTTGGAGGAGTAAAATGAAAAAGCTTACTTAATATTTCTTCAAATATTAGGCTATGTCTGTAATATAAAGCTGAAATGTGAAGAAAGTGTGAAGTTAGCATAACAGTTACGTAACCAAATTGAAATTTTTAATAGTTAACAGTGTTATCTAATTGCCATTTTGCATATAAACCAGTTGATCCATTGAGATTTTCTTGTGTAATTCGGCAATGAGTTCATCGGAGAGATGCTCTTGCTTACCGGCTGTTTGGACATATGAATATTCAAACTGGAAGGCCATAATGAAGAGTTCGTTTTCCGCATCACTGGTTGATTCAGTTAAATTGAAGCGTTGATGACGAACATTGTAGTAATGTCGCACAACGTCAACTTCTTGACGATTATCATCGGTTTCAATTGAGTCCAAGAAACTAATGACACCGTTATAACCGGCGTTACCTGCTTTGGTAAAGGCAGCGCGGTTTTCTTCACTAAGCTGACGATTGCGCGTTTGGCGGCGTAATTCCCGACGCTGCTGGAAGGTCGGACGCTCTCTCGACTGACGGGGAGATTGGTTGGCTGGCAATTGTGCGCCTGTTATTTTAGCTAATTGAATTTCTCGTTGCTGGTGGTGATTAACGTTGGCGGGATGCTCTGGATTTTCATGATGTTGATGCCGATCTAGGTAACCATGTTCCTTTAACCAAGCTTGTTTGGCTTCACGTGACCGTTGCACTTTCTTTTGGTAATGATTTCGTGCACGGTGTGGGAATAATCTAAATTCAACTAAGCGGACCCACATTTTAACACGTGCCCAGGGACTTAAAAATGCGAATTGAGTTTGAAACATGGCCGCTCGGTTATACTGCCAACCAATTTGCGGCTGTAATTCCCCATTTTCAATCAGTTCGTTAACGGCAACGTGTTCAGCCTGTTCAGCTTGCTCGAGAAGTTGGTGAACCAGTCTTGAATCGGCATTTTTCTTACTTTCATTTTTTTGACCGTTGAGCACTTCAATAACAGCTGGCAAGGCCGCTGTATTTTGGCCAGTATGCCGCAGTTGCTCAATGGCGAAGTTGACCATCCGAACCATTTGATCGCTGAATTCTTCGGGAGTGAAGGCAGCCTGCTTAGTTGGCAGCACAATTGGCAAAATCAAGGTTGGTATAATTAAGCTGAGTAAAATGATCATACCAGCGACCAGGATAATTGCGCTGCGATATGGGAAAGCTTGGCCGGCAACGACTAATGGTAATGAGAAGGCCATCGCCAACGTAATGGTGCCGTGCACACCACTAAGTGACAGAATAAATGCGTCTTTTAAGCGCGTTTCTCGGCCAGCTAAGGTCACTAAGTTTAGCATGCACCAAAGGAAGCGTAACAACCCCATCAAGAGGTAGAGTGACACTGCAATGATCACCAAAATGGGCAGGTGGGCAGCTTCGGAGGCCGATAGATCATTCCAAACGCTTGGTCCGGAAGCACCTAGCAACACGAACACAAACCCGTTTAGTAAATTGGCGACGACCTCCCAAGTAGTTTTGGTGACAACTTGAGTTTGCGTTGATGTTAGACGTAACCGACTTTGCTGAATACCGTGGACCAGTCCAGCCGCAACTACGGCCAAAATGCCCGATAGGTGAAGGTGTTCAGCTGCCAGATACACGATGAACGGTGTGAGTAAGTTGAAAGGTAAGATAACCGCAATGGTGTCTAGTGCACGCCGTTGGAATAAGATCCGAATGAACACGATCGCCATCCCCAAAATAATTCCAACGATGATGCCACCGAAAAAGACAACGACGAAGTGTTCAATGCCCTGACTAAGTGAAAATTTACCAGTCGTAAAGGCGGTTAAGGCTAGGTCTAAGGCAACGATGCCGGATGCATCATTAAACAGCGATTCGTTTTCCAACGACCCCATGACGTGTTCTGGCACGTCGATGTTCGTTGTGATGGAAGAGACCGCTACAGCATCGGTTGGTGTAACGATTGCGGCCAGCGCGAAGCACAGCGTGAGTGGCAATACGGACCAAATCGCGTGAGTCAGCAGCCCGCCGACTAAAATAGTCACCAGTGCGAGCACCACAGCAAGTGATAAGGTTGAATTGAAGTGTTTTTTTAACGTGTGAAAATCCGTTGACTGCCCATCGTTAAACATGAGTGGTGCAATGATGATCAGCATGAAGACTTCTGGTTCGATGTGAAAATTGTTGAAGATAGGTACTAGTGATAGTAAGACCCCGGCCCCAATTTCATAAAATGCGAGTGGAATTTTGGGATAGATGGCGTAAACAATGTTAGCCCCAATCGCCGCAATCACCAGTAATAGAACAGTAAAAAAAGATGTCACTTTGAGTCACTCCCCCGAATAAATTACTAGAATTGTAACGCAATTGGGGACCAAATAGATAGCTAACTTTGTAATAACTATTTTAATAGGATGAAAAAATGATCATCGCTAAACGTTAATTACAAAAAGTTAGTGGAAATTGCAAGCAAAAAGCCTACTTATCTAGGATTTGACCATTTATGCAGATAATTTTATTTTATAAATGAACACAAATGAATACGACTTAAAACACTGTTGTTACAATCTTCGTACGCGATTGCGCTCGCTTGAATAAATCTTTTTTCACAAGCAAAAAACTATAAAAATTGCCTTGAATTTTTTTAATAATGATGATATGATTAGGATGTTCATGATGAAGTGTTGGGGACTGATTGATGAATGGGTTTAGTTAGACCTTTGCTTTTGGTTTAGTTTTATGTTTACCAGCAAGAATGACTTGCAACTTTTGGCGGGTTCGGATGACCCATAGTTAATCGCTTGGACCGCTGTGCATCATATTGGGTGATACACAAGTTGGCGATATTTCTAGAAACTCGGTGTAGATACCGAGTCATTCACGTTTGTCGCTAGGGGAAAGCGAAATGAAGGAAGTGCTTACTATGATTAACTTATATGTTGCACCAAGTAGTGCATCTAGTCGTAAGGCTCGTGCGTGGTTAGAAGATCACCACATTCCGTTCAAAGAACGAAACATTAAGTCTAACCCACTTAACGCGGATGAGATTAAGCAGATTTTACGCTTAACTGAGAACGGTAGTGAAGATATTATCTCAACACGTTCAAACATCTTTAAGGAACTTCACGTCGATTTAGACGATTTGGCTGTTAGTCAGCTTGTCGACTTGGTTGTGAAGTATCCAGACCTCATCAAGCGACCAATTATCTTTGATGATAAGCGCTTGGAAGTTGGGTATAACGAAGAAGAGATCCGTCGTTTCTTACCACGTGATGTGCGTGTTGCAGAACTACGTGATCTTGAATCACAATTGAGCTCATAATAATTGAATGTTTATGGCGCAGTTACCAGTGATGGTAGCTGCGTTTTTTTGTGGGGAGTTCTAAATTCACCGGACAAAAAAGCCATGTCAACATGACATGGCTTGGCAATCTCATAAGTTAAAAAACGAAAGTTGTTGGAACTGGGCCTTCTTAGTAGCGGATGGTCGGTATTCATCGTAACGCTTGGCCAGTTCTGGATGATCTAACTGAATCAACGTCGAAATAATTAATTGTCGAATCGTTGCGGTATCGATCTGAGCATAGCCAGCGATTTGAGCAAGCACGAGGGCGTTAATGCGACGGATAAGCCGGTCGTCGTGAGTCAGGTGATTAAGACTGGTTAAGATCTTACGCGCGTCAAAAACGGCCTTTTTCCCGTTCTGCTTCTCTACAAAGCGAACCGTAATTTGAATATGTGATTGTTGCGGTTTTTGTTTGTTCACGGCTAATTCTCCTTTTTATCGATATGTTAATCCTAGAACATCCGTTTGAAAAAAGCAACAATATATAGCTGAACTTTCTGAAAAATATACTAGATATGGGGTAGGATAACATTACTTGTCTAACAGTGCGTTAGATTAAAATTTGTGTTAACTATCTGTGACTGCAACTTTAGTTGGAAAGGCTGCCTTAAATGTCGTCAGCGCGAATCAAATTTCTCATGATATCAAAAAAACACCTGCCAGTTCAGGCAAGTGTTTTTCAAAGGTCAATTATAAAGTTATGAAATTGTGTGGTCTAGCGATTATGACAAGGTCGTAACACGTGCGGTACCAACATAGTGCCACCATGGTGCTTTAACGGCTTCAGTAATCACACCGCGGTTTTGAGAATCAATCATCTTGCCGCCACCAATGTACATGCCGACGTGGCTAATGCCCCAAACGCTGCTACCGAAGAAGACCAAATCACCCTTCTTGGCGTGAGCGTACTTAACGTGCTTGTACTTGTTGTATTGTGCTTGGGCGGTACGAGGAATCTTGATTGAAGCACCCTTCTTGTAAACGTATGACGTTAAACCTGAACAGTCAAATGATGAAGGACCAGTTGAACCCCAACCGTAACGCTTCCCAAGTTGAGCTTTGGCAACTTTGTAAACCTTTGAGTATGACTTAGTAGCGGCACTGGCAGTTGTAGGTTGAGTCATATTAGTAGCGATTGTAAAACCTAAAACTGCAACTGCAGTTAATGCGAGTCGGATAAACCATTTTTTCATAATTTTAAATTTCCCCTTAATTGACTTTTCTTTTTTAAATATTAATAATCTCTCTATCAACTTAACGAGACTTAGTGTACCAACTGCAAGTTACAAGAGTGTTGCAGTGAATTATCGATTCGATTAACGAATATCACTTGTATGTAACTTTAGCTAGATTTCACTTGTGAATGATTACGTGAAAGCCCGTTATAACAGTCTTTAGGAAAATATTTCAAAATTGTAACAAAGCAGGGAAAACTAGGGTTATTTTGATAAAAAAAGTCGGTAAAATCACTTGCAATGCTGTAAAAAGTGATTTTACCGAGCTTATTTTGATTAGATTTGGTAGGTTTTAGTGGCACCTTGTTGGCTGACTGGCACAAAAGTATAGGTAAGATCAGTCACATTTAATAGGCTAATGTAGTGGGTAAAGTTATGATTGGCCGTCGGATGGCCGTCTTGTTGGTCCGGAATGATGACTTGTGAGAGATAGGTTTGCGCTGCCGTTTGGGCCTCTGCTTGATTTTGAGGTTGGCGGTGGCCCATGACGTTAATCGCGGTCCGAATGAAACGGTTGGTTGGAATGGCACCTGTCGGTAATTCGGAATGTTGTCCAATTTGAGCGCTGGCTGCAGCCGATAAATCAGAAGGATTGCCAAGGTACGCTTGCAAACGTGACAAGTGATCGCTTAATTCTGGCGTGTTAGTTAGAACACGAACGGGATCATCTATTAGATGAAGAGATTGCGTTGTGGGTTCAAGGACTGCAGTTTGGCCAGTAGCATCCGCTAATATCCAGTGAAAGGGGTAAACCTTATTTTCAACGAACCAAGTGTGTGCGACTAACGCCACGTTAGCAAGGTCGGCTGCGACATCCGCAATGGAGCGGTGGCTACCTAAGACCCACAAGATGAAGTCTTGCGGCGTGAGATTAATGCGACCATTTTGCGGTGCATCATAGTAGTGGACACGATTTGGAAAATAAAGTTCGGCGCAGCTTAAACCAGCGCTATTTAGGCCATCACCAAATAAGTAGTGGTCATCAAGGTGACGGGCTGCGCCGACCAGCTTGTATTGCGTTGTTTGGGTTGAACCGAAAAATGGCTGCCAAGCTGTACCTGCCGGCAGCGTTGTGGGCAACCAGGGATCAATATTTGGAAAATCCATTGTTCTAGCTAGGATAGTTGCGCCATCTACTGCGGTGAGTGTTAGACTTGTACACATCTGAAAAGCCTCCAAAGAATGTAGTATAATGTTATTATAGGTCAGCTAGACAGTTCCAGGTAAGAACTTGTTTGAGGCCGTATTTTTCGATAAATTAGCGCATCGTCGCTTATTGTGAAGAAGGAGAATTGGGTATGAAATCGGCGTGGAATTTAGTAGGCATGGGGCTATGGCTACTGTTGGTAATCTACTTAGTCTGGATGGTGCACGATATGCGCGTCCGCCGCTTAAAGTTATTGGTTACCGAAAAACGATCGTGGTCTTGGCAAAACATCACAAAGTCATCCATTGAATTAGTCATTTTTCTGTTGGCGTTTTGGGGAATGAGTTACACGACACTTTTCCAAGACGTTAATGCTGTTAATTCAAAACGGGTGACGGTTGCTTATCAATACAAGCCACTGGTTTTGGATACAAGTTCGGTTGGTAGTTCGGCATACGTGACAATTAAGAACGGTAACGGTACGAAACCGGTTCAATACTATACCTTCTACACTGCGGGTGAGAAGGATATGGTCTCTAGCGAAAATGCCACGGTTTCCAGCGGCACTCATCCGATAAATGTGGTTGCTTCTGCGTACACCTGGAATCAATCGAAGGTTAAGCAGATGGAAAAGCAACATCAAAAGGCCTGGATCGGTGTTGAAGAAACTACCTATAAGAAGACCTTCCTCAACGGGATCGGGTTACATGCTGGCCGGTTAGCCAACCGTTTCACGTTAATTCGAGTCCCAGACCATTCATTTATTAAGCAAGCGAACCAATCAAATCAACAATAAACGTCAATGATGACTAAAAAACGGCGTCTCTGTTTTATCAGAGGCGTCGTTTTTGGGTTGGTCAATTGCGTTAACCGGGATTGATCAATAACGGTTATTACCATGGTGTTCACTTCAGAACACTGAGTGAAAATTGTTTGGAGGAGGTAACAACCATAGACCAGTATAGTCAGTTTATCCCTAAATGGTTAGTCATTGGCTTAGTGAGCGTAGTCATTAGGGTCAGCTTGTAACGGACCGTAACTATCCATTTCGGTGTCGCGGTAATCCCACCACTCGTTTTCGTACCCGACAAAGCCAGCCTCGGTCATGGCTTGGAGTAAAGTTTGGTAATTGGCCTCTTGGGTAGCGGTTCGTGGATAATCGCGAACTGCCTTACCGGTGAAATCGTCAAATCCAGACTGCATCTCAACTTCATGTCCGGCCATATCAGTTAAAGTTAGGTCAAATGTAACCCCTTTTTGGTGTGAATAATTGGGGTTGGGCTTGGCAACCCAAGTCGGATCAGAAACGACATCAAACAGTTTTGCCTGTGCCGTGACTGGTCGAAAGGCATCCCAAACTTTAAGACGGTAGCCCTTTTGCTTAAGCAGTCGGCTAGCAGCGCCTAATTTTTGAGCGGTGCCAGTGCGAGCAATCGCCGTTGTGAAATCGTAAATCACCTTACCAGTAAAGTTGTCAGTTGTGGCGTACTTCAGGTCAACAATAATATCGGGATCTGCATCTTGAATATTCATAAAACCAGTGTCAGTCATACAGTTACCTCCATGGTGTTGATAATTTACGCTGATTATAGCATGGACTGACTAAAAGACAAACGGTGATGGATGCCTAAAGATTTTAAATATAAGTGATTCTCAGGACAAATGGTGTCTAAAATAGTGTGCGTATTGAAAGATATATTGATGTTTTAGTTATTATACAATAGGTAGTAAATTGTTCAATATGGGTAAAAAACACCAACTGATACCTGATGGGATTAAGTGTTAAAACTTAAGCGTAAGGTAACTGAATGAAAACATTGAAAAATAGTGATGAATACGATAGTACCGGGAATATGACTGAAATTATCAGCAAAATGATAGCGCTTTATTATTGATTTATCATTTGTAGTGAATAAATCCACATGATAGAATCATGATGTGATATACATTTATACATTAGGCAACTTTAATGCTCAGTATTAAGAAATTTTTAATACAAAAACTTCGGAAAATAGTCATAATTTAGTTACTTCTCTTCGATAAACTAAAATTGTTAAAGAATAATAGTAAGGAGATGAGAAAAATGCAAGCACCTAAAGTTCAACCAAAGAAGCGACGGTTTAAAATGCCGTCAGCGTTTACGATTTTATTCATCATTATTGGCTTAGTTGCAATTCTCACCTGGATTATTCCAGCAGGTGCGTACAATACGGATAAAGCGGGCAACATTATCGCTCATACGTACAAATCTGTAACGGCAAATCCTCAGGGTATTTGGGATATCTTTATGGCCCCGGTTTTTGGGATGGTTGGTAACGAACATACTGAAGGCGCCATTTCTATCTCACTATTTATTCTCGTAATTGGTGGTTTCTTAGGGGTTGTTAATAAGACCAAGGCACTTGATGATGGTATCGGTGCAGTGGTTCGTAAGTATAAGGGCAAAGAAAAACGCCTGATTCCAATTTTAATGATCCTGTTCGCGTTAGGTGGTTCAACATATGGTATGGCGGAAGAAACCATTGCCTTTTACCCACTTTTAATCCCAGTGATGATTGGTGTCGGGTTCGACTCATTAACAGCGGTGGCAATTGTGCTGGTTGGTTCTCAAATTGGCTGTTTGGCTTCAACCGTTAACCCGTTTGCGACTGGTGTTGCGTCTCAAACCATGAACCTTTCGATGGGGGATGGCTTGATTCCACGGTTTATCCTACTCATTATCGTATTAGTATTAGGCATCTGGTACGTTTATCATTACGCCTCTAAGATCGAAAAGGATCCAAGCAAATCGGCTATTTACGAACAACGCCAAGAAGATTTGGATCGGTTCTCCGTTAGTGATACGGATGAAGCGGGTACCATGACAGGACGTCAAAAAGCAGTCTTATGGCTATTTGGTGGTACTTTCGTGCTGATGATCGTTGGCCTAATTCCATGGAGTACGATCAACGAAAAATGGACCTTCTTTGAAAGCGCAACGAAGTGGCTCGCTAAGATTCCAGTACTTGGTAACCTAATTGGTAGTGATATGGTGCCACTGGGTGACTGGTACTTCTCTGAAATTACGATGCTGTTCTTATTAATGGCAGTTGTGATTATGTTTGTTTACAAGATGAAGGAAACTGACTTTATCAACGCCTTCATGGGTGGTATGGCTGAATTCTTAAGCGTTGCCATTATCGTGGCAGTTGCTCGTGGAATTCAAGTAGTCATGAATGACGGTATGATTACCGATACAGTGTTACATTGGGGCGAGTTAGGACTCAAAGGCTTGTCACAGAGTGTCTTCATTATCATCACCTACATTTTCTACATTCCAATGTCATTCTTGATTCCATCTACTTCTGGTTTAGCATCAGCTACCATGGGTATTATTGGTCCGATGGGTAAATTCGCTGGCGTTGATGGTAGTGTCGTAATTACTGCTTACCAAGCGGCTTCTGGCTGGGTTAACTTAATCACACCAACTTCTGGTGTTGTGATGGGGGCCTTAGCAATTGCCCACATCAACATTAGTACTTGGTGGAAATGGATTGCGAAATTGATGATTTATCTCTTCATTGTCACCTGCGTCTTCTTGGGTGTCCTCGCAATTCTGTAGCAACTTGAAGTCATGAATAGGCGGATTGTCAGAAGTGTTTCATTTTGACGAAACGCCTTTTCGTATAGAAACTATGCGATAATTAGCGTATGAGTATTTTAACAAGGGAGGCTTTCAAAGATGAAAACTTATATTACTTCTGAGCATCAACAAGCTGCAGTAGCTGCTTTAAAACGATTGGTTGCCCATCCGTCTAATCTAGAGGCAGCTGCACCAGGTGCGCCGTTTGGTAAACCGATTCGAGCCGCATTGGACGAGATGATGGCCCTTTGCAGTGAGCTTGGGTTTAAGACCTACACGGATCCAGATGGTAACTATGGTTATGCGGAAGTTGGCAGTGGTGACAAAATTTTTGGCATCATCGGACACGTTGATGTAGTTCCTGCTGGTGACGTTGCCGATTGGTCGACGGACCCATTTAATGCAACGGTAAAGGATGGTGTTATTTATGGCCGTGGCGTTCAAGATGATAAAGGGCCTTCTGTGGCAGCACTCTATGCGGTTAAGGCGTTGATGGACGCTGGCGTCACGTTTAAAGAACGCATTCGGTTTATTTTTGGAACCGACGAAGAGACACTTTGGCGTGGCATTAAGGTTTATCAAGAAAAGGAAGCGCCAATTACTCACGGTATCGCGCCTGATTCAGAGTTCCCGGTGACTTATGCTGAAAAGGGACTACAACAATCTTACTTTGTTGGTCCTGGTACCTCAGACTTTACTTTGAAGATGACAAACGCCTTTAATGCGGTGCCCGCCAAAGCAAGCTATAATGGGCCAAAATTAGCTGAAGTCAAGCAAGCCCTCAGTGACTTTGGTTTTGCCTTTGAGACTAGTGACGATGGTATCACGGTGACTGGTAAATCTGTGCACGCTATGCTAGCGCCAACCGGGACTAACGCGGTGTTACGTTTGGCAATGGCGCTTGATAAAGTCTTCCCGGATGGGCCGATGAGTTTAATTGGTCAGTGTTTCAAAGAAGACGCCACTGGGGTAAACCTTCTCGGCAACGTGGAAGATGAAGCCTCTGGGCATTTAACCATCAACATCTCTAACATTGAAGTCAGCGAAAAAGAAACTCGGATGCAAGTGGATATGCGGATTCCGGTTACGGTTGATCATGATCAATTGATTGACCAATTAAGTCAACGAATTGCTGAGTATGGTTATCAGTATGAAGACTTCGATTATTTGGCACCACTTTACGTACCAACGGACAGTGACCTTGTTCAAAAACTCATGGCAACTTATCGAGATGTGACGGGTGACACCACAGAACCGCAAGTATCAGGCGGTGCAACGTACGCCCGGACGATGAACCAGTGTGTTGCCTTTGGTGCCATGCTGCCAGGTGTGCCTGATTACATGCATCAGGTTGATGAACAGTGGGAACTTGATAAGATGTTTAAAGCCATGACGATTTATGCTGAAGCGATTAAACGCTTGACCACTGAATAAATGATCAGACTTAAACACATTTAATAGACTTTAGAAAAACAGGATGACTGCCACTTCGGCAATTATCCTGTTTTTAACTGTAGATATGCGGGAGTAGTCCGCCTTCGGCTGCCAGTCAATTTTTTGACGGGTAGCTGTGGGACCGACTGCAACCGCTTTGCGTTTTCCGTCTCGTTTCTGAGACTCGAAACCCACGAGTCTCAGAAGCGTCCAGTACCACTAAGCACTACCGCGCAAAGTGGTACTAGTCACTGCCACCCGTCAAAAAATTGACTTCTGGCACTACGGCTAACATGGTGGGAAAAGAATAGCGGCAGAGTATTCTGAATATTGATCTAATCAAATGTTATCGGTCAGATGAGTAGGTATTAAATTCATATAACGTGGCTAAATGCTAATCAGCGCGGTCATTTAAGTAAACACCGATATCTTCTACAAATAATTGACCAGTATACTGCTGGCCAGAATCAGTGAGAAATCCCTGTTTAGCATACGCAAAAGTGCTAGTTGCAGTGGCCTGAACAGTAGCGCCTTGTGGTTCGCCGGTGTCAGCGTTGAGACCAGATGGTACATCGACGCTCAGTACCGGCGCTGAACTCGCGTTAATGGCATTGACCCAGTCGGCGAACTTACCGGAAACGGGTCGATCAAGCCCAATACCAAAAATGGCGTCAACGATGGTGGTGTAACCAGTTAAATCAGTGCTAGCAGGTATAATGGGAATGTGATAATAGCTTAAAATTGCAAGCTGCTGGCCAGTCTCAACGGAGGTTTTGTGTGCGTCGCCAGTAAGCATGACGGTGACGTCGATGCCACGAACGTGTAGCATTCGAGCGATGGCCAGGCCATCACCACCGTTATTACCAGTTCCGGCAAATACTAAAACGTGCGTTAAATCGAATGTGTCTGGTTGTAAACGGGCTGTAGCACCCAGTGCGGCGCGTTCCATAAGAACAAGTGATGGAATGCCAATCGTTTTAATTGTGTGTTGATCAGCTTGTCTTGCTTGTGCAATGGTGACAGATTTTGTCATCTTTACCACTCCTTATCATTCATTTTAGTCACCTTTATCCTAAGCGCTGTGCAACAAAAAAGCCAGCCGCAAGCGACTGACTGTGATTGTGATTAATAAATTGATTGACCAGCTTACTCGGCGTCAACGCGATCGTTGCGCAAGGGGGTCTGGTGACGATCGGACAGGACGACTTTTGAAATGTCATAGAGTTCACGACCCAGGTGGTTAATGTCGATATCGCCTAAATCGGCTTCAAAAGACTCCCACCATTCGTTGAATTGTGATAACCCGTAGTCGAGCAATTCCTTGCCATCAGCGGTTAAAGTTAGTTCCTTTACACGCTTATCGCGCTCAGCAGCCTGTTTATGAATGAGCCCTAAGGCAGTTAAATGTTTGACCATCCGTGTCATCAAGCCTTCATCCACGGCCAGTGTCGTTGAAGCGCGACGCTGGCTGATTGGTTGACTTTCAAGAATCAAAACCATCAGGTACATTTCAGTGATATTAACGGGTAACTTGTCTTTAATTAACAACTGATTCATGTCACGCTGAAGCTGACGATGCAGAATTGCGTTATAAGTTGAGAGTGTTAAATAATCTTTTTTAGTTTCTGCCACGAACTTTCACCTCGGTTACTTACTATTTGTTGACTATTAAAGTATAACCGTCTTTTGGTTGTTTGAATAGCTTAACCTAGTCAATTTTAAGGATTTTTGTAATCGCTTGATGCATTTCGTCAGGTTGGACCATCATGGTGTGACGAACTTGGGCATCAAATAAAGTCTGGATAGCTTGTGGCAGTGGAACGTGAATGTGATCTTGTAATTGGGCTACGGCGGCGAGTCCGTCAGCGGTCACTTCTTGGCCTTCAATGGCTGTAAGGACGGCGTTAGGGAACTTGTATGGACTAGCCGTTGAGACAATTACCATGGGGTGTTGATCATCAGTTTTTTCACGGTAAGCATCCGCGACTGCTTTGGCAATTGCTGTATGCGGGTCAATGGCAAATTGAGTTGATTGATAAACTTTGGCAATCGCTTCACGGTCTGCATCGGCCGTTGCGAAACCAGCTGAGAACGTATTTTGGAGTTGCTTGAGTTCGTCAGGCTTAATTTGGTAGTGACCGGTGGTTTCCAAATCATGCATGTATGCAGCCGTTTGGTCAGCGTCATCGCCGGTAGCGTGGAAGATCAGCCGTTCTAGGTTGCTAGAAACGAGAATATCCATCGATGGCGACGTGGTGGTGAAGAATGGTCGAACGCGATCGTAATACCCGGTTTCGAAAAAGTCGGTTAAGACGTTGTTTTGGTTAGACGCACAAATCAACTGGTTAACTGGTAGTCCAAGATTTTTGGCGTAGTAGCCAGCTAAAATGTCCCCAAAGTTACCGGTCGGGACACTAAAGTTAATTTTATCGCCGTTTTTAATCGCGCCCTGTTTGACCAATTGGCCGTATGCGTAAAAGTAGTAAGCAACTTGTGGCACCAAGCGGCCAATGTTAATTGAATTAGCTGATGAGAACTGATAGCCGTTTTCAGCTAGTTCAGCCAGAAAGTCTTGATCGTTAAAAATCGTCTTGACGTTGGTCTGGGCTTGGTCGAAATTACCGTTGATTGCAACCACGTAGGTGTTTTCGCCGACCTGGGTAATCATTTGTTGTTTCTGGATTGCACTGACCCCTTGGCTTGGGTAGAAGACGATAATCTTAGTGCCAGGAACGTCAGCAAATCCAGCCATAGCGGCCTTACCAGTGTCACCGGAAGTTGCCGTTAAAATCACGATTTCTTTGTTAAAATGGTTCTTTTTGGCGGCGGTCGTCATCAAGTGTGGCAAGATTGATAGTGCTAAATCTTTAAAGGCAATCGTTGCACCATGGAAGAGTTCCAGGTAAAAGTCATCGCCATGGTGGCTGACTGGCGCAATGAGCGGATCATCAAATTTATCATCATAGGCTGCATTCACACAGTCTCGAATTTCGTCATCAGTAAAGTCCGTTAAGAAAGCTTTCAGAACTTTGAAGGCCACTTCTTGGTAGGAGAGTTCAGGTAACTGGGTTAAGTCTAAGTCAAGTTGGGGTGCTTGCGTTGGCACGTACAAGCCACCGTCCGGGCTTAAGCCTTGTAAAATGGCAGCTGATGCGGTTAACGCGTCAGCTTGGGTACCGCGAGTACTCCGGTATAAGAGTGTCATGTTGGTCCTCCTTGTAATCGGTAATAGTCAGTATTGTTACTCTCTAGTGTACCTGAAAAAATGTGATTTTAAAGAGAAGTTTCGCAAAAAGTTAATCGTGAATGGTAAATACCGCGCTTTTTAGCTGAACATGATAGAATACATAGGTAGACTATGACGAAAAGAGGAATCTCCGTTGGAAATTGATGTACCCGAAAACATGGCAGAAGTCGAAAAAGAAGTGGCGAAGCGGCAAGCTGATGGTAAACAAGCAACTATTGATGACGTGATTAAGGAAACCGTATTGGCCTCCTTTCAAGCTTATCTTGAGTATTCAGAAGAGGGACATTACGACTCAGGCAAGTGGGACGGCGATAACATCGTGGTGACTGACATTATGAAGACGGTCATCTATACCGTTGAACCACAGGGTGAGAGTTTTACGGCAGACTTCAAGCGGAGTCCGGACGCTGTTTTCTTTTATCTGCAAGATGCTGCCGAAAAGGTTGCTGGCATTCGCTAATCATTTCGAGTATTTAACTTGAAAAATTTTGCTAACACCACTATCATTAAGGTGTTAGGCGCCCTTAGTGTAATGGATAGCACATGAGATTTCGGTCCTCATGATCCGAGTTCGACTCTCGGGGGGCGCAGTTATGAGTAACGTAAGTTAATACGGATGAGTAAAGCGCTGAGCTGTCGGCGTTTTATTTTTTTACTTTGGTGAGAATGGCAATCTTTTTCGGTATATTTTCGGTATGCGAGTAAATCCCCAAATGGTACTTAACGGCGTATCAGTAAAGTATTCAGGCGTACCATTCGGAGTCTTTAAAAAATACTTTTAATCAACCTCTCATCGTTATGTTATAATAATGCCAGACAAGCCATGTTACTCAATGAACATGAACTGTTTGATGTTTACATAAAGCAACTAATTCCATACATATTAAGGAGTGTTTTATTATGACCTATCATTTCTCGAAGCGAGTCCCTCAATCAGACGTAGATGCTGTTGGCGATATTTTGAAGGTTGCTGGTGATCCCAAAGTCATGTCGTTTGCCGGTGGCTTGCCAGCGCCAGAACTTTTTCCCGTTGAGCAGGTGAAGAAGGCCACTGATAAAGTGCTAGAAGAAAAGGGTCGTGCGGCATTGCAGTACGGCTCATCTCAAGGGGTACCGGAGCTCCGTAACGTTATCTTAGATCGTTTAAAAGTTGAAGGTATTGATACCGATGCCGATCACGTGATGGTGGCAACTGGTTCTCAGCAATCCATTGATTTAACGGGTAAAATGTTTATCGATGAAGGAAGTACAGTCATCGTTGAAGACCCAACTTATTTGACTGCCATTGATGTCTTCCGTTCATATGGCGCGCACTTTGTGGGTGTTGATATGGATGAAGATGGGATGCGGATGGACTCGCTTGAAGAAGCCCTCAAAAACAATCCGGATACCCGACTGATTTATACGGTGCCAACTTTCCAAAACCCAACTGGTCGGACGATGACGTTGGCACGTCGGAAGAAGTTAGTTGAGTTAGCTGAAAAGTACGATGTGTTAGTGCTTGAAGATAACCCATATGGTGCAATTCGGTGGGAAGGCGAACACTTACCTGCACTGAAGTCATTTGATAAGAGTAATCATGTGATCTATATGGGGACCATGTCGAAAATTTTCGCACCAGGCCTTCGTTTAGGTTGGGTCGTCGCTGATCCAAAACTCATTAAGAAGTATACGATGATGAAGCAGTCTGCCGACTTGCACACGGATAGTTTAGCGCAGTACGTAGCAGCAGAATACTTTGCTGAAAATGACATTAATGAGCACATTGCTAAAATTACGGCGCTCTATCACAAACGGGAACAATTGATGGTTAACGCCGTAGATAAGTACTTCCCGGCTGGTGTTACGCACAGTAATCCAGAAGGTGGGATGTTCTTGTGGGTGATGGTACCAGGGGTTAAGGACTCGCAAAAGTTATTTGATGCCGCGTTGAAACGTAACGTTGCCATCGTACCTGGCGATCCATTCTTTGGTAATGAAACCATTCCCGGAACTTTCCGGATGAATTACTCGAACACACCGGAAGATAAAATCGAGGATGGCGTGAAGCGACTTGCCGAAGCGATTGAAGAAGTCATGGCTGCCGACAAGCAACAAGCATAGTGATATTAAATGTGAGTGGGACAGAACTCGTTTAAGTCCCAGAATAGAAGCGAGAAAACGCGTGGATTCCTGATTTGTAGGAATCCACGCGTTTTCTTGTTTCTATGGCCGGGACTTGAGTTCTGGCACACGTTAAGGCTAGATAGCAGTCTTGAAAGTAAATACAATTCTTAATTGTTTTTGAGTTGAGAATCGAGTTTGATTTTTGTCAAAATGGACTTTGTTCCCAGCCACTCTTTTTAGTTGCTTTTTTGGGTGTTGAGGCAATCATTGGCACTTAATTAACCGCCGTTACTCAGATTATTTGCAATGCTAATCTAACGCCTTAACTGAGTCACGAACATTGAGTGTCACATCCAGTTTGACATTGATTGTCAGTTTACTTGAAAGGGCCGTGTATAACACTCTGACGGCCTCGCTGCCGAGTTGTGACACGTTTTGTTTGACGGAGGTAATGGTGGGATTGAAGATTTCGTTGATGAACGTATCGTCGTAACCAATGATTGAGTAGTGATCAAACAAGTTTCGCTTTGACTCGTTAAATTGTTTGACGGCACCATACAGCATTAAGTCGCTACAGAAAAAGATAGCGGTTGCTGGCGTCTGTTGAATTTGTTGAATACGTTCGTATCCGCCATTGAGATCATAGGGCGCACGAAAAACCAGGTTGGGGTCGATGGTCAAACCGTTGTCGGCCAGTGCTTTTTGGTAGCCCAGTAAACGGGTTTCAGCATTTACGAATCCCTTGTTACCGGTGACGATGGCGATATCAGTGTGGCCATTATCGATGAGAAGTTGGGTTGCAAGATAGCCGCCCTCAAAGCTATCAAGATTCACCTGGTTGATGTCTAAATCACTGTCGGCATTGACGAGGACAAAGGGAATATCGATGCTGTTTAAAAAGGTATTCACTTTATCCGTACCCTGGGCGTATAGGTCGTTTGATGGCACTAACAAGATACCATCAACACCACGACTGACCAATTTAGCAACCTGCTTAGCTTCGTTTTCGTGATTGTCATTTGAATTGATAATCAATGAATAGTAGCCACGCTTAGATAGCTCGTTACTGATGGCCTTGATTAACGATGAATAAAAAGGGTTGCTAATGTTAGGAACGACCACACCAATGGTATTCGATTCGTTTTTGGCGAGTGAAACAGCCGATGAATTTGGTACATAGTTATTCTTCCGGGCAATTTCTTTGATTTTAGTACGTTGCTTCTGTGAGATTCTGGCTTCTTTATCGTTGAGGACTAAAGAAACAGTGGTCACTGAGACACCCGCCATTTTAGCAATTTCTCGCATTGTGAGTTTCATGGTGAGGGCTCCTTTCTACGTTGAGTGCTGTTTTCCATTATAACGTATTATTTCGACGTGAGCTTTTAATTTAATCATTGAATAAATTATTTTTGGTCGATTTTTAAAATAACGGCACTGGTGATAAAGCCCGTTGATTGCGTGATAAGCTACCGATTTTAGCTATACCAATTAAAAGGGTAGGCGAGTGAGTTAAAAAGAAACCGTTTACTTCGCGAAAACTTTGTGATACTATTTCGGTGAAATGATAAACCGGTTTAGCAAACTATAAAACAACATTTTAGTTTTGCAATCATTTCTAATTTCACGCATGCATTTGTCAATTTTGAAAACGACCATTGAGTATTTTCATTATTATTTTGATATATACCTTTATTAAGACGAGATCTTGGAGGCAGCACATGGCAAAAGTTTTGTTAGCAGGTGAATCGTGGATATCAACGACCACGGAGTATAAGGGATATGATTCATTTACAAGTACTAAATTAGAAATTGGTTGTGAAGCGTTATTAAAGGCGCTACGAAGTCGTGGCCATGACGTAACGCATCTGCGCGCCCACGATGTGCCAGAACAATTTCCTTGGACAATTGAGGCATTAGATCAATATGATGTCATTATTTTGTCAGATATTGGGCTCAATTCGTTTACGTTATCAAACGGTGTTTTTGCGGGCGGTAATCCCGCGGTAAATCGTTTAGCCCTATTGAAGGATTGGGTGCTAAATGGCGGGGCCTTGATGATGGCTGGTGGTTACTTATCGTTCGGTGGTTTTGAAGGTAAAGCTCATTATCACGGTTCGCCAATCGAGGCGGTCTTACCCGTAACTGTTTTACCGTATGATGATCGTATTGAAGCGCCACAGGGTGTTCAACCGGTTGAGACAACGCCCAACGTCATTACCCGTGATCTAGGTGAATTTCCGGTTATTTTGGGTTATCAAGAGATTACTCCGAAACCTGAGAGCTCAGTCTTGATGACCGCCGATGATGCACCGTTACTCGTTACCCAGAAAATTGGGAAGGGTCGAACCCTAGCTTACGGAACGGACATCGCACCGCATTGGGCCTCACAGGCGTTCATGGCTTGGGAAAACTACGGTGAGTTCTTCTCAAGGTGCTTGAATTGGTTAGCCGGCGAGTTGGACTAGAAGTAAGCGAAACGTAAGTGATTGCGACACTTGGCTAAAAAGGAGATTATGTATGAGTAATCCACAAACTTCAAAAACTGAAAAAACGGTTGTGATTCCATTACTTGTTTTGGCAACGGTGTTGGCTGGTATGCTTGGACCGATGCAATCGGCTGTTAACGGTCAGGTCGGTAAGCTCCTAGGTGATGGGAATGCCTCGGCAGTTGTTTCATTCGGATCCGGGTTAGTTGTCATGGCGATTATTATTTTGGCACGACGTTCGACACGGGAACAATTTGCCGCTATTCCTCGTAAGATGAAGGCCCACCGGTTACCTTGGTGGAACTGGTTCGCTGGTTGTTGTGGGGCAGTGATTGTTTTTTCAGAAGGGGCAACAGCTTCGATTCTTGGTGTGGCAACTTTCCAAACCACGTTAATTTCTGGGATGGTAATTTCCGGTTTGATTTGTGATCGATTAGGGATCGGTGTACCGGTTAAGCAGCCGTTCAACTTTGCTCGAATTATGGGTGCACTGTTGGCAATCGCAGCCACGGTATTGGTTGTGCTGCCAAACTGGTCGGCACCAAAAGTTATCGTGTTAGCGGTATTACCATTCCTAGGCGGCTTGTTAGCCGGTTGGCAACCCGCTGGTAACTCAGCAGTCGCTGAAGAGACGGGTTCAATGCTAGTGTCAATTACCTGGAACTTTATTGTCGGCTTCTCGATTTTAGGTATTATGTTAATTGTTCGAATTATGATGGGAACGGCAACCTTCCACTTACCAACAGTTTGGTGGATGTACTTAGGTGGACCGCTCGGACTACTTTCAATTGCTTTGATGGCATTATTAGTACGTGGCTTGGGGCTACTCTTGCTCGGGCTAGCCTCAACCGCTGGCCAGTTGATTGGTTCGATTTTAATTGATTTATTGATTCCGCAATTAGGCGCTCAAGTATACATGGTCACCATTCTTGGTGCGTTGGTTGCATTGATTGGTGCCGGTGTTGCCATGATTCCATCAGCCAAAAAACGCATTGACGTGAATGAACTCAGTAATTAACTGAACTTGAAAGGAGCTTCCAAATGGCTTGTACAGGAATTGAACTTATTAGTCGGCAGGGCAACCCCTATTGGGCTCGGACGCAGGACTTTGAACAGCACTTTGAGTATGCCGGTGTAAAACTGCCGAAGGGATATACCTTCGTAAATGCTTACACACCGTTTGCGAGTGAACGAAATGTGATGGGCATTGTTTGGGCCAAGGATATTCATCACGCCCCTGTGTTTTTAGACGGTATTAACGAGTACGGCTTGTGCGGCGGCACCTTTTACTTTGATCATTTCTATCGTTACGTCCCAACTGAAGTGATTAAGGCAAGTGGCAAAACGGCGATTCGTGGTGAAGAACTGTGTACTTGGATTTTGACCCACTACAAGTCCTTAGATGATATTAAAGTCAATCTGGGTCGTGATATTGGTATCACAACCGAGCCCGGACCGATGATGGGCATGTCCGTACCGCAACATTGTGTGATGCATGACGAAACTGGCCGGTCAATTGTGATTGAACCGTCCGTGGAAAACGGCTTTCAAATTTTTGAAAATCCACTTGGTGTCTTCACCAATGCGCCTACTTTCGATTGGCACCTGAACAATTTGAAAACGTGGCTGGAACGGACAACCAAACGGACCTATTCATACGACGTTGCTGAACCAATTGCTCAAATTAAGTTAAGTGAGCCAACCAGTGGCCTCGTTGGAATACCAGCCGATTACAAGCCGGAGTCAAGATTTCTGCGCGCCGCCATGTCGAAGCTAATGTCCGTTGAAGTCAATGATGATGAAGCATTAAATCAGGCCTACCAATTATTAACGGCGGTGAATACGCCAAAAGGGTCACTTCGAATTGGCGAAGGTGATGACACGTTGGTTGCTTGGACACAGTACACAGCTGGCTATGATATCAAACAAAAGATGTTGTACGCCTTTACTTACGATAACCGAGATCTGCGGTCACTCTCGTATGGTGATCCAGCTGACTGGGGTTCAGATATTCGGTACTTTAGTTTTATTTCAAAACAGACTGCACGGCCATTTGATGAAAAGAACGAGTGGCAGCCAGGTGAAAATACGATTTAGCGGTTTAATGCAAGTGGAGAGAGTGGGCAAAAACTCGTTTAGGTCCCAGAATATAAAACAACGGCCCGTGGATTCCTGGTTTTGGAATCTACGGGCCGTTGTTTTATATGGCCGGGACCTGAGTTTTGGTGCACGATTAGGCTAGATAACAGACTTGAGATAAAGTGAAATGTTTAACTCACTTCGAGTTAAGAAATTAATTCGATGCTTATCAATATAATTTTTTCCAGCCTCTTTGTTTCACTCAATCTAGCTGATGTAACGCGTGGGTCAACGCTAATTTAGCATCTTCGACATGCTTCGGCGTATAAACGTCATAAAACACACAGTTTGAAAAATTCGGGTGTTGGTCGATGCCACAGTAGCGAAATGTAACCGTGAGCGGTTGGAGTAAATCTGCAACGCTTAGACCGTTAGTGAGTGGATTACCCGGTTGGTAAGTCGCCTCAACGGCTGCTAGCGTTGTAACGTAGCCAAAGTGTTTACCCATCATTAGCGGTACTGGTCTGCCTTGTTGGTCTGCGTCATAAAAGCGGTGCTTGGCTAAAACATCATCCAGGTAACGCTTTAGCCCCCAAGGAACAGCGTACCAGTAGAGCGGAAAGTACAGTAAAACCGTGTCCGCCCATTTGAATTTTTCGTACTCTTCGGTGAGATCGTAGTCAAGTACGTTGGAGAGTTTGACCTGGTGGTGGGTACTCAGCGTGGTCTTGCTGAGGTCGACTAATGCCTGTGTCAGCTTGCCACCAGCATCTGGGTGAGGAGTGTAGCCATTGATGAGTAACACGTTCAAGATAATCAGTCCTTTGCTGTGGTAAGAGGTTTTAAATCAAATGTGAGCGACTCGCGGTAGCGTCATGTTTGGCACGGCTAACGGCGAGATTGAAGACGCATGCTATAAATTGAAACGCCGATTACCCAACCAATTGCGATGATGACGGCAACTGTGGATACCCACACGCTAAAGAAAATGCTCAATAGGCACAGCAGACCGCTGATGACCATGGCATGAGCTAATTTACGACTGATGATGGCGTTCAGCTCTGGCCGTCCTTTTGATTTTTTGATGCCCCAATGATAACTGTTCCCCGGAACAGTTGGTAGGTAATTGCCCATTAGGATGAAGATACCAGCAACTAGTAGCATTGCAACCCGACGGATGTCCACGGCCGTCCCTAGGTTGGCTTGAATGGTCGTTAAGTACAAAACCACCGTGATAACGGGAATCAACCAGTAAACGATTCGTTCCATACGTGGCGCTCCGCCTGAACGTTTCACGCCGAACTGAGTGAGGCCGACAATCAACCACTGTAACAGCATCATGCCAATTGGAATGCCATAAACAGCAGCGATTTTAGGCATCCAGCCATTGGGGGTGTTGTTAAATCCCCAGTGTGTGACCATTGCTGCGGGTAGTTGTTGGTAATAAACCACACCATATATGATAGGTAACAAGATAATAATGGTACTAATGATGAGTGTTTTAGTGATGTGCTTTGTCATGGTCGTTACCCCCAATTCCTAATCCATAAATCCAAGTCAGAACTTCTTCAAAGACACTGGCGTTCAACTCATAATAAATGAAGTTTTTTTGCTTATGCTCACTAATTAAGCTTGCTTGTTTTAATAACTTGAGGTGATAAGAAACGGTAGCTTGACTGAGATCGAATTGGCCTGCAATCTCCCCGGCTGAATAAGACTTGGCTTTTAGCAACTCTAAAATTTGCCGGCGGACTGGGTCGGAAATTGCCTTCAGCGTTTGGTTCATGGCCATGACATCATCTGCTTTCTATTTAGACATTTCTCTAAATAGATTATACCATGTCAGCCGAGATTTGTTGAACAATTTAGAAAATTATCTAAATAGTTAATTTGGTTGTTCGCTTTAATTACGAAACCACGATGCTGGCGGGATAATGGCGAGATTCATCTGCTTTAAATGCCACGTAAAACGACACTATTTCGCACAAATGATTTGTTAACAACATTTTTTAAATTTTGGCATAATTAAGTATTTATTAAGATTATTGGGTATGCTAGCATAGAATAATAAGCTTATAAGTTTGGATGGCGCAATTATGGGAAGAAAGTCTTATTTACTGGGAACAGTGTTACTTGCGTCAGTGCTCCTCGTTGGTTGTGGGCAAACAACGAGTCAGTCGAAGACGTCGCACTCAAGTACGACGTCGCAAGTAGCTAGCAAGAATAGCAGTACCGCAGCAACACCGAGGAAGCGCGCTGCCCCACAGCAGTACGTACACGTGCCAACGCTGAGGGCAACGACCACAGGGACAACTCACGAATGGGTTGGGTCAGACAGCTCAGCGGGATTGGTTAGCGTGATCAATCAGTCGATGCGCGGTCTAGTACCGGGGACTCATGGGCCTGCTAAATGGACCGTGGCAGTGGCCTCGCTTGATGGTGGTCATCAAGCCTATATGACAAATTGGTCACCTGGTCGTGCACAATCATCGGCGTCGACAATCAAGCTCTTCATTTTAATTCGCTATTATCAGGCGTTAAAACGGGGCCTGATTCACGCGAACGATACGTACACGCTTCGGCAAGCGGACAAAGTGTCTGGTTCAGGTATCTTGTTACATAAAAAGGTTGGCACGCAGTACACACTGCGACAATTGGTCACACTGATGATTGAAAAGAGTGACAACATTGCCACCAACGTTTTAATTGACAAACTTGGGGGATTCAGTGGTGTTAACCAGACGATTGCGAAAGTCGTCGGGCCAACCCACTACACCAGTCTTGAGCGGAAGATGATGGATATTTCCAACATTTCTAACGGCAAGGCGAACCGAATCAACGCTTGGGAAGCAGTTCAGACCTTGTTATCAATTTATCAGGGACAAGTGATTGATGCGACAACGGATCAAGCGATGTTAGCACCAATGCTGAAGACTGAAAACCGCACCAAGTTACCAGCCCAATTACCTGAGGGGGCAGTTTGCTGGAACAAGAGCGGTGAGTCTAACTATCGTGGTATCGAAAATGACATGGCGATTATCAAGTATCAGGGTCATGTCTTCGCGGTTGCTGCATTGATTGAACTTGATGGTGATGGTCAAACGCCACATAATGCGACGCAGGAGCAAACCGACAGTCAAGTTGCGGCAATTGCACGTTTAGGTGCCAATGTGACGCGTTGGATGGGACAACAGTAGTTTAAGTTAGGGGAGGAAACACTATGGCAAATCGATCACAAAAACGTCAGTCGGCTAAACACGGTTTCTTAAAGTGGGGGATTCCTGCACTTGTTGTTATCGTGGTGGCTGCTGGTGGCTTCTTATTTTATCAACATCAACAAACTAAAAAGGCTTTTGCGAGCGACCTCAAAGAAGCACGACAATTAGTACTCTATAATCCGCTGGCTAACACTGGTGCTGCTAAGCAGTTGCAGGATAAGCTGCCGGGAACTGGTGATAAGACAACGGATGCTCAGCTTAAAAAACAGCTGAATCGTAAAGATTTAGAGGCTTTGATCAAAAAAGCTAAAACACAACTGGCATCTGCAAATGATACCCAGCTTGCTAAACAACACAGTTTGGCACAAAAGACTGAAAAGAAATTAAATGATTTAAAGAACAAGTCTAATTTTCCGGATGAATCTAAAGCTTCTGTCACTTCATTGACTGACTTAAGCGACACCTACTATAACCAAAAAGATGCAGTCGGCTTGAACGTGTCTGTTGCAGGACTGCAATCGTTAGCGGGAGAAACTTCTACGCTGATTCAAAAGAAGACGGCGAAGGCTAATGCGTTAGCCAAAGCTGCTTCAACGGGCGCATACCCATCACTTGGTGCACTCCGTGGGGACTTACCTTATGGTGCCGGTGTGATTTTAATTGATGAAATGGATGGCGGTCCGGCAAGTAAGGCGGGATTGTCAACTGTTGATGACGGTGGTTGGGATGACAGTAACGTCATTGTCGGAATCAATAACTACCCCGTTAAATCATCAGTGCTTGGCAATGATAGCATGGACAACGCGATGAAGCAGATTCCACTGGGGTCAACTGCAACGGTTAAGATGAAGGACGGTTCCACTCACAACGTGAAGTTGAACCTTTCCCACAATGACGTTAATACCAACAGTATGCAAGATTTCAAGAACCCAGATGGTGATACTGATACCGATATTGATTTCGGTGCTAGCGGTTATAGTATCCGTCAACGTAATAATGACAAGGAAATTGGGATGGTCATTACTAGCATTGAAGACGACAGTTCAATTAGTGACAGTGATTTGGAAGTCGGCGATGTCATTTGCCGAATTGATGACTACACCGTTGGGACGGAAGATAGTATTGATCAAATTACGAGTGATTACAGTGATGGTGATACTGTGACTGTTGATTACGTCACTAAGAGTGGCCATTTAAAGACTACTGATATCACATTAGTGGAATATTAGGGGGAGATTGAATATGGATAACGTTAAATTGTTCTGCCCTAATTGTGGTACGGAAAACGCAATGTCGGCTGACTTTTGTAAAAATTGCGGGGCCAACTTAGCCAGTGTCAAAGAACAGGTACAAGCGGCTGAAGCTCAGAAGACGAAAGTTCGGCAACAAGCACTTTATCACCAAGCTGTTGAAATGGCTGATAAGGGTAATGCACGACAAGCTGCCATGCTGTTCTCACAACTTGGCGACTATGAGGATGCTCAGGAAAAAGCCGTAGCTAATCAAGCAATTGCTGATGAGCAGGAGAAGCAGAATCAAGAAGCTCAGCGAAAACAGCTATATGATGATGCGATGAACGCGTTCACACATGGTGATTTACAGCGTGCAGGGACTGAGTTTACGCAACTTGGTAACTACCAGGATGCAGCCCAAAAGCTACAACTTGTTCAAAATGCTGTGGCACAAAATCAGCAACAAGCGCAGGCTCAAAATTACGAGCAGGCCTATCAAACTGCGTTAACACGAGCTAATCAAGCACAACGGTCTGCTGATTTGCGAAGTGCGTTAGTTGATCTGAATAATTTTGCTGGCTATAAAGACGCCAGTGAACAGATGCGACAATTGCAGGCTAAGTTACCGGGGATGCAAGCTGCTGAACAGGTCAAAAAAGCGGCCAATGGCAAACGGACGAAACAAATTGCAATCATCGCTGGAATCGTTGTTGTTATCTTAGCCATCATCGGTGGCACGGTGGTCTATCAAAACCATACAGCCAGTGCTTTAAAGACCCAGGTTGCAGCGCAACGTACCAGCAATGCTAAAAGTTTTAAGAAGCTGCCCAATACCACTCAACAGGATCTACGCGACATGGTGGCAACTTATCATGGTAACGTCAATGATTATACTTACTCGGTGAAGGAAAAGACGTCCAATTACACCATCGTGGGTTATAAGTTTGTGGGGCCTGACCATAGCAAGGATGTATTGCCAACCTCAGGGACCAGAACTTACAACCAGACAGCTATCACTGAAACTAACTAAGGGAGCGACCAATTATGAAATGTCCAAATTGTCAAAAAGAAATTCCAGCCAACTCTAAGTTTTGTACCTACTGTGGCTTCCAAATCCCACAAGTTCAAGCAACCAATGGTGGTGGCACACAGCCGGTTCAACCTCAGTTTGGCCCTAGCCAAGCTCAGTTTGATAACACAAACCAACAACCTAATTTTGCGCAAAACAACCAACAGTCGTTTAATCAATCAGCACAACCCAATCCGACAATGGAACAAACAACTGCGTACGCTAAGAACTATTGGGCTTACCTCGTACACGGTGTGAAGCATCCTTCAGATATCGATGTGCCATTCCACAAATACTTTGGCCTAGTCTCATTATTAACTGGCTCATTATTGTTGGCGTTGACCTTACTAATGGTCGAGATTCATCTGGCAGGTGGTATTTTCTCTGATATCGCTAACTTTACCAACACCGACAGTGTTCAAGGTCGAGTGGGGTTTGGCATGTTTATGGGTGTACTCATCCTAACAATTATTACGGCGTTCTTTACGTATAGCATGACCCACTTAGTTACCCGTGGCTTTTTGGGTGATAAAACTGCCAACTATATGGAAGATATGACCCGCTATTATCACATATCAAGTCTTGGCTTAATGGTCTTAGCAGTGGGCTTCATCCTGTCGATTTTAGGTTCATTCGCCATTCCTTTGGTTGCAATTTGTGTGGGCTTTTATGGCATCATGAATTCAATTTCATTTGTGGCTTTAATTTTTAGAGCACACCCAACCAACAATTTTGATCGTGTGTATGCCTACCTTGTTGGACTGATTGTAATGGGTATTGCCGGGGTCATTTTGTACACGTTATTACTCAGTATCTTAGGTGCAAGTGCAATTTCTAGTCTTGGTGATTTATTCTAATTTACAAATAAACAACAAAACGATTAAAAACATCAATTCCTGATTGGAGCTGGTGTTTTTTTGTGGAAAATTTTGTCAGTTCGATTAATCAAAGTTATATTAAGCAGATAAATCAGTAGAATAGTTGATAATGATATCGTTTTTGAAATTTTGTTATTTAAAAATTCTCCTGAATGTAACGATAACGAAGGGCTAGCGGCTTTTTCCAGCTGCAGTGAAAAGTACCACTTAACGCGATGCGTTTAGTGGTACTGGACGTTGCTGAGACCCACGGGCTGGGTGGGGCTCAGCAACGAGGCGTAAGACACGTGGTTCTACGTGGCTGAAGCCGGTCCCACATAGCTGGAAAAAGCCGCTAGCACGTAGTGGTAGTGACCGTGTTGAGGAATCGTAGAATGTACCATTATAATTAATGAACAATTCAAAAAAGCCACATAAACTAGCAATTGTACCGGATAATTGCATTAAAATTAAATTATGCTTGACTTTTACTCACCCAAGTCTCATACTTATCATCAAGTTGTTAAATACGAACGTAGCGACAAGGTGAGTAAGTCCTTTGATTGTCCCAAGAGAGTAACCATTTGGTGAGAGGTTACGTCAATCTGCGACTGAATATGGCCTTGATGATCGCTCCACAGCTGAGCAGTTGCAAAGTTGTGGCGGGAACTCCCGTTATAGAGCAAGGGTATGCACTAACTAGTAAGTACTTAATTACCGTCGTTAGTTGTACCCATCGAGGAATATCTCGTGAGGGGTATTCGAACTAAGGTGGTAACGCGAAAGCATTTTCGTCCTTTTCTAAATGAGAAGAGACGGAGATGCTTTTTTTCGTACAACGATAAAAAGACGGACAACAGAAAGGACATCAGACTATGAGCAAACAGACCAACATTGAAACATTTCAGGAAAAATTAGCTGAGTACATTCACCTCAGTTCTGTTTCGGCACAGTATCAAAACATTCCCGAAACAGCTGAATTTCTGAAAACAACGTTTGAATCACTTGGCGGTCAAGCACAGATTTTTACCGATGAAAAGTACCCATTGGTATTTGCTGACTTTCCTGCTAAAGATGCGGCTCGTAATCAAACGACGGTTTTGTTCTATAACCACTATGATGTTCAGCCAGCTGAACCGTATGATCTTTGGGAATCAGATCCCTGGACGTTGACTCGTAAGGATGGCAAGTTGATTGCTCGCGGGATTGCAGATTGTAAGGGCGACTTATTTGTTCGACTTACAGCACTTAAGAATTATATTGATGAAAATGGTCAGCCACCCGTTCACATCAAGTTTTTGGTTGAGGGCGCTGAAGAAATTGCCAGTCAGGGTTTGGAGACCTACTTCAAAAAGTACGCTGAGTTGTTCAGTACCGATTTGATCGTATGGGAATCCGGTGCAAAAAACGAACTTGGACAATTTCGGATTACCGGTGGCAATAAGGGCATCAGTTGTTTTGAACTATCGACTGATTCAGCTAACAGTGATCTCCATTCTTCTAACGCGGCAATTGTAGACGGTGCAATTTGGCACTTGCTTCAGGGTATTGCAAGTTTGAAGCAAGACGGCAAAATTGCCATCGATGGTTTCTATGATGGTGTTGAGGCGCCTAGCGAACGAGCCAAATCACTGGCGCGTAAAATGAATTTTTCACCAGCTGAATTATCTGACAAGTATCAATTAGCCTATCCCTTCTTACAGGGCGATGATTTGGATGCCATCAAGGAAGCCTACTTATTTGAACCAAGCCTAAACATTGAGGGCATTAGCGGTGGCTATGAAGGTGAGAGCGTTAAAACGGTGTTACCAAAGCACGGCGTGGCGAAATTCGACGCACGGTTGGTGCCGGGCCAAGTTCCTGAAGACATTGCCAAAAAGGTCAAAGCACAACTCGTTAAAAATGGTTTTGATGATATCAAGGTTGAGTTCACTATGGGTGTTACGCCATATCGCTCTGATATGGACGCACCAATCATCAAGGAATTGATTCAGACGGCCGAAAGTGTCTACGGTGGTGAAGATCAAGTTGAGGTGTTGCCAACATCAGCCGGAACAGGTCCTGCCTGGGAATTTAACCACTATCTCAATGCACCTATCGCCGCTTTTGGCATTAGTCATGCGGCTTCTGGACCACATGCGCCAAACGAAAACGTTTATGAAAGTGATTATCTACAAGGAATCGATTTCTTAGAACAATTTTTTGAAAGCCTTCATCAGCAAGTTAGACTTTCTGGTGCAGCACGGTAACTTAAATGAGAGTAATGAGGTGTAGTAAATAATGGTAGAAAAGGTAATTAGTTTAGAGCATATTGATGTCTCGTTCGACCAAGCCGGTGCGACTGTGCAGGCGGTCAAAGACGTCTCGCTCGAAGTCGAGAAGGGCGATATCTACGGTGTAGTTGGTTATTCAGGTGCCGGGAAATCAACCTTGGTGCGCGTCATCAACTTACTGCAAATGCCAACTGCCGGTAAAGTGGTGGTCAATGGCGAAGTGTTCTTTGAAAAGGCCAAGGACGGTCAAGCCAAACAAATTGGCGCGACGGAATTGCGAACGAAGCGACGTAACATCGGCATGATTTTTCAACACTTTAATTTGTTAGAAGAAAAAACGGTGATTAGAAACGTTGAGTTTGCTTTAAAACACAGCAAGAAGAAGCCCGCTGAAGTTACTGCTCAAGCGGAACGACTACTAAAATTAGTTGGCTTGGAGGATCGCAAGGACTTCTATCCGGCTCAACTATCGGGTGGTCAACAGCAACGAGTAGCTATTGCCAGAGCGTTAGCCAACGATCCTGAAATCTTGATTTCTGATGAGGCCACTTCTGCACTGGATCCGAACAGTACGGTTCAAATTTTGGATCTACTCAAGAAACTAAACAGCGAGTTGAACTTAACGATTGTGCTCATTACTCACCAAATGGAAGCTGTGAAGCAAATTGCTGATAAGATCGCTGTGATGAGTGAGGGTGAAGTAATCGAACGTGGAGATCTCGTCGATGTCTTTACTCATCCAAAGCAGCAGCTTACTAAGGAGCTGATCGGTACGGATGGTGAGTTGAACAAGGCGATTCATTTGCTGGATCGAGACGCCATTCAAAACGTTAACCATGAAGAATGGGAATTGGCGCACCTAACTTATACGGGGCGGGTAGTTGTTGAACCAATTGCCGCCAAATTATACAAGGATTTCAGCGTTGAAGTTAGCATCATTTTTGGTAACGTTGATGAGTTGCGCGAGACGCCAGTTGGTACCTTGTTCGTCACGTTAAAAGGCAGTACAGCTGATCGACAAGCCGCTGTGAAGTACTTACGGGATAGCGGCGTCGACGTTGAAGAGTTTAATTCAAGAGAGGTGATTGGCTAATGACATGGTTCGCAAAAAACTTACCTAACGTGGTTCACTTAGGCTGGTTCGGTCAAAATGGCTGGTTAACATCAATTGGCCAAACGCTATACATGACGTTTTGGGCCGCAATTTTCGGTGGTATTTTAGGGTTGATCTTTGGCGTTGGCCTAGTGTTGACGGATAAGCGCGGTATTGCAGAGAACCGTTTCTGGTTCAACTTCTTTGATAAAGTGGTGTCGCTTTTCCGGGCGGTTCCATTTATCATCTTATTGGCCTTTATCGCGCCGGTTACTCAATCAATCGTTGGGACGCAAATTGGCCCGACCGCGGCACTGGTGCCATTATCATTAGGGGTCTTTCCGTTTTATGCGCGTCAGGTTCAGGCCGCTATCGCTGGTGTGGATCGAGGCAAAATCGAAGCGGCTCAGTCAGTTGGGGCAACAACCACTGATTTGATTTTTGATGTTTATCTTCGCGAGGCCAGTTCCGAATTGATTCGGGTCACAACCGTCACGTTGATTAGTTTAATTGGGTTGACTGCCATGGCTGGTGCCATTGGTGGTGGTGGCCTTGGGAACACCGCAATTGCTTACGGATACAATCAATTTTCGAACGACGTCACGTTTGTGGCCACGTTCCTAGTCTTGATTCTAGTGGTTGTCGTACAACTATGTGGTGATTTATTAGCCAAGGCAACCAGCCATTCAAGTCGTTAATTTTGAGAAAGGAAGCACTTGTGTTATGAGTGAATCAAAGGAAGCAAGACTCAAAGTACTGACAGATTTATTGAAGATTCATACGCCAAACGGCAATGAAATTGAAGTTGCACAATACATTGGTAAATTGTTTGATCAAGCTGGCATCAGCTATCACATCGATTCGTTTGGTGATCGTCGCGCTAACCTAGTTGCTGAGATTGGTGACAAACAAACGGATGATGTTTTGGTGTTGACGGGGCATCAAGATACGGTGACGATTCCAAGACCGGAACAGTGGCAACATGATCCGTTTGGTGCAGAAATTGTGGGTGACCGGCTGTATGGTCGGGGCGCCGCTGACATGAAAAGCGGCTTAGCTGCTCAGATATTGACTTTGATTGAGTTGGTAAAAGAGGGCGTCTCAATTCCCGGCACGGTGCGCTTCATTGCAACTGCCGGCGAGGAGTTTGGGACACCAGGCGCTAACCGGTTGAACGATCAGGGCATTGCTAAGGATGTTAACGCCATGGTAGTCGGTGAGTCGTCAAATGGTAACGTGGTCTACGCGCACTCAGGTAGTTTTAACTACGAAATCATTTCTCACGGGAAATCAACCCATAGTTCTACCCCACAATTAGGGATAAACGCAATTTCGGGACTGAACGCCTACATCGATGCCGAGGCACACTTGTTTGATCAAGCGCCAGTTGATGACTACTTGGGTAAAGTCCAACACAGTGTGACCCTCATTAAGGGTGGTGATCAGGTTAACATCATTCCGGAATACGCCGAATTGTATGGTAACATTCGACCAACGCTGGCATTTGATAACCAGCATGTAGTGGATGCCATTGAAGCTAAGGTCGCTGAAATCAATAAGACGACGGATTATCAGTTGGAATTTAAAGTTATTCATAGTTGGCATCCAGTTGAAACTGACCCGCAATCACGGTTCGTTCAATTGGCGTTAACTTCAGTAAAGGCTAACTTTGAAGGTCGTGACGTTGATCTTAAGACCTATAACGGTGCGACCGATGCCAGCGTCTTCACGAAGAGTAACCCTAATATGGATGTTATCGTGTTGGGACCCGACGAGGAAACGGTGGTTCATCAAACGGATGAGTACACGACCATCAGTAGTTACTTGAGTATCATTGACACTTATAAAACCATTGTTAGCAATTATTTTAACTAAAGAATAGGGGAATATTATTATGAAACGTTCTACGAAATGGCTTATTGGAATTATCGTTGTTGTTGTGATTGTGATTGCTGGATTCTTCAGCTTTGGCGGTTCATTGGGCGGTAAGAAGGCTGCTCAGACCGTTACCGTTGGTCGAGTTGCACCATCTAAGGGTGACGAAGCAATTTGGAAAGTTATCAAGAAGACCGCTAAAGACAAGTACAACGTTAACATTGAATTCAAAGACTTCACCGATTATGTACAACCTAACAAGGCACTTCAAAACGGCGAAATTGATTTGAACGCTTTTCAAACACAACAATACTTAAACGTTTGGAACAAGACGTATCCTAAGAGTACCATCGTTTCAATTGGTAACACGATCGTCACACCACTTCGTTTGTACTCACAAAAGGTTAAGAGCGTCAAAGATTTGAAGAACGGTGCCACCATTGTGATTGATAACGATGCTGCTAACCAAGCGCGTTCACTTGAATTGTTACAAACTGCTGGTTTGATCAAGTTGAACAACAAGGTCGCAACGCCAACACCAACTGACATTACTTCAAACCCTAAGCACTTCAAGATTACCCCAATCGATTCAAACCAGACTGCTCGTCAATTATCAAGTGTTGATGCCGCAATCGTTAACGGTGGTTTTGCCCTTGCTGCTAAAGTTCCTAGCAAGTACACTATCTTCACTGAACCACTGAACAAGACGAACGCACAATACTTCAACATTATTGCCGCAACTAAGAAGAACAAGAACAAACAAGCTTACAAAGATGTTGTTAAAGCATACCAAACTAAGGCCGTTAAGAAGGCCATCACTAAAGCATATGGTGAAATCGAACGTTCAGCTTGGGACGTTAAGTTCTAAGTTAAACCGTAAGTGACATTAAAAAACTAGCTCACGACTTAAAATCGTTGAGCTAGTTTTTTTAGGTTTTTATCGTCCACCTTCGGCCTCCAGTCAGTTTTGGGGCGGGTACCAGTCACTGCTACCCGCCCCAAAACTGACTGGAGGCGCTACGGCTCACGTACTGGGTGAAATAATTAGGTTGCCGATGTAGCAAAAAATACCAAAAAACTTTAACCGGTGTAGTTATTATTTAGGTAGCTGACGGTTTCGATTGTCTTGGAGAATGGTTGTGCAATGTTACCCGTAGTGCGGACGGTAAGGGTGGACATGCAGTGAAACGACTGGGCAACTTCGTGGTTCGAGACCGCTTTTTGGCTCGAACCGGCCCCACAGCAAGTCCACCCTTACCGGGAGCCGGAGGCAAAATGAAAGCTCAATGTTAAAGTTCAGTTACGTTAAAAAACGCCGTGAAATCCGAAGAAATTCACGACGTTGATTTAGTGATTGAATAACCATTAACTGGTTTGATGCCTAATACTTTCGAACGCCACCTCGTTTTACAAAGTCCCAGTTATCGCTAACATTTTGCTGCATGCGTAGCAGGAGTTGTTTAACTTGTTGTTGTTCAGTTGCTGAGAAGCCCTGCAACGCAATCTGGGTAGAATGCTCATTTTCCGCACGAATTCGCGGGTAAACTTGATTGGCTTTTTCGGTTGGCCAAACGTGTTTTTGCTTCCGATCTTGATCGTCATTTTCACGACGGATAAAACCGTGCGCTTCAAGTTGCTGAATTGCCCGGGTAGCCGTAGCGCGATCTACTTTGATACGTTCACCCAGTTGCGTTTGTGTCAAGCCAGGTTCTTCACAAATTCGGCTCAGGTACATGTATTGGCCGCGGGTTAAATCAAACTGTTTAAATTCAATGTTAGCAATGCCATCTAAGGCCTTAGCAATGACACCGATTGCTCGCAAAGGATCATCTCCCGGCATGTGCATCACGCTTTCTATCATTCGGCGGTAAAGTTACTGATTTCGGCATCTACGCCAAATTCAGTCTTCAAACGGGCTTTTAACTCAGCGACAGCTTCGGTTTGACGTTCGCGTTGTTCAGCATTAATCGCTTCGATAACTAAAATAGCGTCTGTGGTCTTTTCAGTTAACATGGTTCGTTCGCCATCACGCCAGTTGAAGCAGCGGCAAATCGCACCGATTTTATCATAGTAAATTACTTCGCCAGGTAAAGCAGGTTCGTCTTCATCTGCGCCTAGAGGCTTAAATGGTTCGCCACCTTCAGCAACACCTAAGTGCATTGAACCGTCAATAGTCGCTAAGTCTTCGCCACCACAAGGCACGCCATAGGTGAGTGAAATACTGTTATAGACGTCGACAAGTGGATTGATTGGCGACAACTGCTTGCCCTGATCAACACGCTTTAGCAATGCTTCAATTGAAGAACGGGCACCCTTTTTCTTCTTGAATTTACTATAAGCATCACGCCACTGGCTCACAACGGCGTTATCACGGAAGGTGTCTTCGGTGAGGTACTGATGAGACTGCTTCATGGCTTCGTCGAGTATCGCTTGGTAGTGTGGGTCTTGTGACTCATCCACGCTGTTATCTAAACCATGGGCGACTAAGATACTAATTTGGGCATCTGGAAATAAGTCCCAAAATGCTGAATCTACAACTAATGCTGTCATATGCTCACGTCCTTATTAATTATTTTTTTAAAATTTTGTTCATTAAAATATCGCGTTGTCGTGACTGTCCCAGGGTAAATACGTGATCATCAAAGGGCACAAAACCAAAACTTTCGTAGAACTTCTGGGCCGCGTGGTTGCGTTCCCAAACGCCTAACCAGACCCGCTTTTTGTTAAGCTGAAAGCCACTTTTAATGGCGTAATCCATGAGTTGACGACCAAAGCCCATGCGTTTAAAGGCTGGTCGGATGTAGATTCGTTCAACTTCTAGTGCATCTGGGCCTTGCACTTCGCTCTGAGCGTCATCAATATTGAGCTTGGTGTAACCCACGATTTGATTGTCATGATATAACGCGTAAAAACTTGAATTTTCATTGTTAAGTTCACTCGTCAATTGAGAATCACTGTAGGCACTATCAAGGTACCGCTGTAGGTCCTCTGGGGTATTGTACTTACCAAAGGTGTCAGCAAACGTCTCACGGCTGATAGCTTGTAATGCTGTTAAATCCGCAATCGATAACTGAACTAACTTATCTGTCATAAATAGCTTCACTCCTTCAAAAAGTTGCTTGTTGCAATTGCAACTAATAATTGATTTCATTCTAACGCTTCCGTTAAATACTTGCAAGAACTTATTAATCTAGTCGCTCAATCTCTGCGACAAGGCGTACAATTTAAGTAACGTTGTGGAAGGGAGTTATTGATTTATGAAAATTGAAGAAGGTTATATGCCATTTCGCGGCTACCAAACCTATTATCGAATTGTGGGCGAGGCACAACCAGGTCAAGCACCACTCTTACTCATTCATGGCGGACCAGGTTCATCTCATAATTACTTTGAATTGATGGATGACTATGCTAATACGGGTCGACAATTGATTATGTATGATCAAGTGGGTTGCGGTAAGTCATCGCTGCCAGAAGATGAGAGCGTTTATGTCAAGGAAACTTGGGCAGATGAGTTAATTGCACTGCGCCAATATCTTCACCTTGACCAAGTACATATGCTGGGTCAATCGTGGGGCGGTATGCTCGAAATGTTTTATCTCACGCAATATGATCCAAAGGGGATTAAAAGTGTGATGATTGACGGCTCACCAGCCTCAATTAAACTTTGGACGCAAGAGCAACACCGTTTAATTTCTTATTTAAGTTATGAAGATCGGACTGCGATTGCTGAGGCTGAACGAACGGGTAACTTTAGTGGGCCTAAGTACTTAGCAGCCAACGACCGTTATATGGAGCGCTATTGCTGGGATGATCCCGATGAAAATTCGCCAGAACCATTGCGGCGGCCAACTAACGGTAAGCGCGCTAGCTTGATAGCGGAAGGGCCTAATGAATTTACCGAAAATGGGACGATCAGTGACTTTGACGTCACGGATGATCTACACAAAATTCACGTGCCAGTGCTAGTGACTAATGGAACCGATGACCTGTGCACACCGCTGATTGCTAAGTCAGTTTATGATCATATTCCGGGTGCTAAGTGGCATTTATTTGCGAATAGTCGGCATTTAGCTTTGCTTGATCAACACGATGAATTCATCTCGGTGTTGGATCATTGGTTGAAATCAAATGATTAAAGTGTGATTCAGGAAGCTGCTAAATATTTAAAAATAGGACGATGCCTTTTTGGGGTATCGTTCTATTTGTATATGCCAGAGCGTGGGATGATTCCGTCTTCGGCCACCAGCCAATTGTTTGCCTGGTAGCTGTGGGACCGACTTCAACCGCTTCGCGTTTTCCGTCTCGTCTCTGAGCCTCGAAATTCACGAGTCTCAGAAACGTCCAGTACCACTAAGCGCTACGCACAAAGTGGTACTAGTCACTGCTACCCGACAAACAATTGGCTTCTGGCGCTACGGCTAACGTACGAGGCAAAGGCTAGTGCAACATTATTTCTTGAGAGTGATTCAAGAATGATACTAATGATGAACTTTACAGCGTAGTAACGAGAACGGAAGGTAACGTGCTTTTTCGGTTGCAGTGACAAGTTCGAGTTAGCGGTTTGCCGCTTACTCGAACTGGGCGTTTGTGAGACTTCGGTTTGTGAAGGCTCACAGACGAAGCGGAAGACACGTGTTTTTCGTGGCTGAAGCTGGTCCCACAGTAACCGAAAAAGGGCGTTACCTGGAGTGGCAGTGGCATCCCCAATGGTTGGTTAATAATAAAAACAGCAATTACACGATTATGTGCCAAAGCACGCCAATACTTAAGTCCGATTTAAGTTAGTCTTGATAGAATAATTCAATTAACTATCTTTGATCGGAGTGATAAACGTTGCAATCATCAGCTGTCTCAACCAAGCCTAAGAAGCGTCGACACCTTTATGAGGTGGACTTTATGCGAATTTTCTTCATCTTTGGGGTGTTGTTAAATCACACAACCACCGCCTTCGCTAATCGTATGACCGACGCAACTGGTTGGGCACACATGACTTTAGTCTCAACCCACTTAATGTTGCACTTTACCCGAATGGGCTTCATGTTTATGACTGGCCTAGTGTTGACCCTAAGTTACTATAACCGAAACGATTGGCCAACGTTCTTTAAGAAGCGGCTTGCAGGCTCTGGTTGGCCGTATTTACTGTGGAATTTTTTCCTGTTACTTGCAATGATGATTTTTTCTGATTCGCACTTGGCTAACCTCTCAGTGTTTTCGCAAACTTATTGGGATGCTATTATCCACGGTGACCGTTTTTACCTATACTATATTTTGATCACACTGCAACTTTACCTACTATTCCCATTTATTGTGAAGTTGTTTAAGGCCTTGCCGAAAAAGCATAACTGGATTTTAGGGATTAGCTTTACGATTCAGTTGGTGTTGATGTTTATCATTAAATACGGATTACCACACGTCGATCGTTCAAATTGGCTCTGGTGGTTTTCAAATTATGGCGTTAACGTCTTCACTTATCAGTTCTACTTTATCTTTGGTACGTACGCGATGCTGCACTATGACGATGTGACGGGGTGGATTCAAGGACACATTAAGTTAATTGCCCCCGTCACAATTTTACTTGGATTGGGGACGATTCCTTACTATCTAAGTTATAACGAGTCGTTTTTGGGCCTTGATGGTGGCGCAGCGGTTTCGCCACACCAACCATATATGTTAGTTTACGATACGATGATGATTATCCTGGTATTCTGGATTGGTAAGGCATACGCGTATTGGCGTGAACACGGTATTTGGCCATGGCTTGAGACCTTCATTAAAAATGGCGCAATCATCAGTTTTGGGATTTACCTTGATCAAACCCTTGGCTTAAATGTCTTAAGCCGATTTCTGACGATTGTCCATGCACCAGATTGGGTGTTTTTCATTGCTCTACCCGTTGGTTATTTATTTGTCATTGGCTTTTCCTTCGCAGTGGCTTGGTTTTGCTATAAAGTACCGCCATTCGGCATCTTTATCGGTCGACCACAGTGGCATATCCTTAAAAAAAATCGGGTGGCAGCACAGCAACGTGCTGAAAAACGACGCCTTCAAAAGGCAGAAAACGGCTAAAATGAGTTAAATCAGTCAAAATCCTCACAATTTTAGCGAAATATCATGTTTCTGAAAGCTGAAATTTAGTAATATATTTAATCTCATGTTCGGGTCGATAATCTTTAATAAACCGGTTTCGTACTCGACGTGACCGAATTTGTACACAACAATTGTGTGAGACAGCAATATTACAATTATTACAGAAAACGAGTTTATTGTTGCAGTTCGACTTGTGTTCTTAAATTGTGTGATACGTCAGAGTAATACCTAGCCTGTAGACTTTGTCGTGTTGATTGATCGGATCGACACATTGACAGACCGTTTAGGTTTAAAGTTATAGGAGTGTATTTACTTGAAAAAATTCGTTACTACAATTTTAGCAACATCTGCAGCCGCCGTTGGCTTATTCTTCGCAAGCGCAACTGGCGCAAGTGCTTCCACGACTTACACCGTTAAGTCAGGCGATTCAGTATGGAAGATCTCGCAAACGTTCAACACGACCATTAACGCCATCGAAAACGCAAACAACATCAGCAACCACTTAATCTTGGTTGGCGAAAAGTTGACGATTCCTGATGGCTCAACGACTAGCTCAACAACTACTGCTGCTGCATCTACGACACCAGCAACTACTAGTCAATCAACGACTGCTTCACAATCAACTTCAGGTTATAGCAACCAAGCTGCAAGCAGTCAGGCAACAACTTCAAACAATACTGCTTCAACCACGAGTTCAACGACCGGCTCATCAAGCAGCTACACTGGTAGCAACATGAAGAGCTACGTCTTGAACCAAATGGCTTCACGGACTGGTGTTTCAGCTTCAACTTGGAATGCTATCATCACCCGTGAATCTGGTTGGAACTCATCAATTGTGAACAGTACTAGTGGTGCATATGGTTTATTCCAAAACATGCACATTAGTAGTGGCGATGTAACGAGCCAAGTTAACGCGGCCGTTTCATTGTACAACTCACAAGGTTTAGGTGCTTGGGGTTACTAAACAACCGCCCTTAACCAATTAATTTCGATCAATCCCAAAACGCATCACGACGCTTAGCGCTGTGATGCGTTTTTTTTGTTTCAGTACTTTTAAAGTAATCTTGAGCGAATAAATCAATTTTTTACATGGTTAAATCACTTTTAAGCTGTTTCAAAAAAGTCTCTGCTGCAGTTGATAAATGCTGGTGTTTCAACCAAACTAAACTAGATCCGGCAGTTTGACGGGGTGTAAGTGGTACAAAAACCAGATCAGACTGGTTGGTGTTAACGATGCCATCGAGGCAAAGTGCAGCACCGACACCGGCTGAGACTAGGAGCGACGCATTATACAGTAAGTTGTAGGTCGCAACAACTTGAATTTGCGAAAAGCTGTCGCCAAACCAGTCCTGTAAGAGGTCTTGCATGCCACTTTGGTGAGAAATAATCAGCTTTTGCTGCTGCAAGTCAGCCAAAGTGACGTGATCTTGTTGTGCCAGTGGTGAACGGTTAGGCACGAGCAAGCCCCAGCGACTTTCACCAGGTAGGTGGATAAAATCGTAGTCGGTTTTGATTGCTGGTTCCATGACCACACCAAAATCGAAAACGCCACTTTTTAAGTTTGTACGGACTTCATCAGCGTTGGTACTAAAGATTTTAGCTTGGATTTTAGGATAGTCTTGTTGCACATGGGCTAACGCATGGGCAACGTTTAAAAACGACTTTGCTTCAGCGGCACCGATCACAAATGACCCCTGAATGTCGTTTTGATTATAAAGGTTATCAACCGTCTTATCAGCTAACGCCAGAATCTGTTCAACTTGGTGATAGAAATATTCGCCACTTTCAGTTAACGTAATGGCACGACTGCCACGTTCTAACAAGGTAGTTCCTAGTTCGGCTTCCAAATCGCGCAATTGTCTAGAAATGGTTGGTTGAGAAACGTGTAATTTGGCAGCAGCCTGACTAATATTTCGCTGTTGCACAACGGTTTGAAAGTACCTGAGCACTCGAAGTTCCATCATATCGCCTCTTATATAGCTATTTTGTATATCAATATATTAATTATAGATATTAGACATGATATCAGTCAAGCAGTATGCTAACCATATCGAATGTAATCGTTAATCAAGTGGAGGAAACAGCATGATTGAAGAGGGAAAACATCAACTGAATTGGTCTGCAAGTCAAGCGCAACAGTTTCGCGTTGCGGATGATTTGCGAGTGTCGCCCTTCTATGAAGATGGGAAAACTTTCGGAACGCCAACGTGGATCTGGTCCGTAGTGGTTGACGGCCAGTTATATATTCGAGCCTGGCACGGTCAAAAATCACGGTGGTATCGTTCAGCGGTGACACAAGGAAGCGGCAAGATTACAATTGCTGGTCAAAATTATCTGACGACGTTCAAATGCGTGGAAAATGAGACTTTAAATCGACAAATTGATCAGGCTTACCAATTGAAGTATGGCAATAGCCCGTACCTATTGCCGATGTTAGCGAACGGCCCAAGAAGTACGACAATGCAAGTATTGCCTAGAAGCGAAAGGAAATAAAACTTATGACGACAGTAATGATATTAGGTGCCAGGTGCCGGTCACGTCGATCTATATGACCGAGTTGATTTAATTCCGTTTGATAAATTAAACGATTTTTTTGCAAAATATCTTAAATAATTAAAGCTAAAACAGGCGCTCACCGCACGTTATACATCGCGGTGAGCGCCTGTTTTATGATTTAACTAACAATCGGTTTGATTGATTTAATGGTGATTAGAATTAATGACGTACTTGACTGAGCACCCAACCAATCACTAACCCAACTAAGGCAGGTACCGTCCAGCCTAACCCGAAGCTAAAGCCAGGTAGAAATTGCCCTAGGTTTAATAGTGACGCTACGATACCAGTGTGTAGGCTAGCTGGCATGGCATTCAGACCATCGAGTAATGCTGGAATGAGTGTGAAAATGGTGACGGTCCCGAATAACCAGCGCGAATCTCCAAGCATCGGCGTAAGCAGCGCAGTTAGAATTAATGTAATGGCCAACGGATAAATAAAGTAGAGAATTGGCGTCGAGAAGGCCAATAGTCGGTCTAAACCAACATTAGCAAAAATGAGCGGCACTGCACTAGCGAAGGCAATCAGTGCGCCATATGGCACTCGTGGGAAAAGTTCCTTAAAGGTATCACCAAACGCTGTAATGAGACCAATCGCAGTCTTGAGGCATGCGATGATAACCAATAACGCGAGTAAGACGTTACCGAAGCTACCAAAGTAGGCGTGGGCAACGTTTGCCAAAACCGGACCACCGTTCTTTGCGCGAGCAAAGACGCTGAGCGCGTTTCGACCTAGCAATGCCAGGAGTCCATAAATAATGGCCATCAAAAAGACCGCCAGACTACCAGCACGAATCGTATCATTGGCAATTCGTTTGGGTTCAGACACTCCCAATGCCTTGATTGCGTTGACCACAATGATGCCAAAGGCCAGTGCGGCTAGGGCATCCATCGTCGAGTAACCGGCCGTAAAGCCAGTGACTAGTGGTACTTTAGCGTAGTCACCAACGGCTGCGCCCCCGTTACCCATTGGTTTAATGACCACCATAATCAGGATGGCGGCTAATAAAATCAGAAAAGCCGGTGTCAGAATTTTACCAACGTAGACCATAATTTGACTTGGTTTGCGCGCAAATAACCACGCAATCAAGAAAAACAAGATGGAATAAACTAATAGTCCACTGGTCTGATGCGCTGATCCAACAAACGGTTGTAAACCGACTTCATAGGAGATGGAAGCGAGTCGTGGCAACGCAAAAAGTGGACCGATGCAGAGGTAAAGGAGAATCGTAAAACCAAAGGCATAGAAGCGGCCGACCTTTTCAGCCAGGTGAAAGACGCCATCGGTACGTGTGAGCCCAATTGCGGTCACGCCCAGTAACGGTAAACCAACGCCTGATACCAAAAAACCAATTAATGCCGGCCAGAACTGGGTCCCCGCTTGTTGACCCACAAAGACTGGAAAAATTAAGTTACCGGCCCCAAAAAATAGGCCAAAGAGCATCATACCAATGACAAAATGGTCCTTGATGCTGAGTTTTTGTGTGTTCATGTTGTTATTCGCCCCTTAAAAGAATTCAACTGACTTTATTGTATCTAAAATTGGTCTAGCGACCCTGAGAAAACACTTAGAGTTACCAGCCCTAAAAACAAAATATAGGGCATTCCCTTAATTCTTGAGCTGGACATGATTCCGGAATATGTCAACGACGCCTACTATATATTGTGGTTATAATTCAAAATTCTTTCAAATTGCACACAATATATGGTTGTCAGACGGACTAAATCTCTATATCATGTAGATATTGTACATAGATCGAAGGGAAGTTGATTATATGCAAGAGCCTAAAGAATTAACCATCGAAACGCTTACAGTTGTGAAGCGTGATGGCCGAAACGTAAAATTTGATGCGACTAAAATTGAACGCGCAATCGTTCGAGCTGCCAAGTCAGTTGATACAGAGTTAACCGAAGCAGACCATCAAGACATTGAAGATGTGATGGTGGCCGTTCTCGACGAAATTAGCAGTCGGTTTAAGGACGATGTCAAAATTTATGAAATTCAAAGCATCGTGGAACACGAATTAATGGAACGCCAGCAGTTAGAGTGGGCCCAAGCCTACATTAATTACCGGGCCCAAAAGGATTTGAAACGTAACCAAGCAACCGACATCAATTTCACGATTCAAAAGTTATTGAAAAAAGATGCCACGGTTGTGAACGAAAACGCTAATAAGGATAGTAACGTTTTTAACACACAACGTGATTTGACCGCAGGCACTGTGGCTAAGGCGATGGGGTTAAAGATGTTGCCCCCCAAGGTTGCTAATGCGCACTTAAAGGGCGATATTCACTGGCATGATTTAGACTACCAACCATACAGTCCAATGACGAACTGTTGTCTGATCGACTTCAAAGAAATGCTTAATCACGGCTTCAAGATTGGTAATGCTGAAGTTGAACCACCTCACTCAATTCAAACGGCGACCGCTCAGATGTCACAGATTATTGCAAACGTGGCGTCAAGCCAATACGGTGGCTGTTCAGCTGATCGCGTTGATGAGTTATTGGCGCCGTTTGCGATGAAGAACTACGAAAAGCACTTGATCGATGCACAAAATTGGATTGATGGTGAAAAACGCCAAGCAGCCTTTGCTAAGCAAAAGACCATTAAAGATATCGATGATGCTATGCAAGCACTCGAGTATGAGATCAACACCCTGTATTCATCACAGGGCCAAACACCGTTTACCACGCTGGGCTTTGGTTTAGGCACTAACTGGGTTGAACGTGAAATTCAAAAAGCCATTTTGAACGTTCGTATTGAAGGACTCGGTAAGGAAAAACGGACCGCTATTTTTCCTAAGTTAGTCTTTACCATCAAACGGGGCTTGAACTTAAAGCCAGAGGACCCGAATTACGACATTAAGCAGCTGGCCGTTGAGTGTGCCACTAAACGGATGTACCCTGACGTTTTAATGTACGATAAATTAGTTGAGTTGACTGGCTCCTTCAAAGCACCAATGGGCTGTCGTAGCTTCTTGCAGGGCTGGAAAGATGAAAACGGCCAAGAAGTGAACGCCGGTCGAATGAACCTCGGTGTTGTGACACTTAACTTGCCGAGAATTGCCTTAGAGTCAAAGGGCAATCAGGATAAATTCTGGGCTATTTTAAAGGAACGCTTAGCTATCTGCAAGGAAGCGTTAGTATTTAAGGTTAACCGCGCCAAACAAGCCACACCCCAAAACGCGCCGATTCTGTACCAGTATGGCGCCTTTGGCAAACGACTAAAGCCCGATGAGAGTGTTGATGAACTGTTCAAGAATAAGCGTGCAACGGTCTCACTCGGCTATATTGGCCTTTATGAAGTTGGCACGGTATTCTTCGGGCCAACTTGGGAACACAACCCGGCTGCTAAGCAGTTTACCGTCGATGTTGTTAAGAAGCTATACAATAGCTGTCAAGACTGGGAAGACGAGTATGGGTACCATTTCAGCGTTTACGCAACTCCAGCTGAAAGCTTAACGAACACTTTCTGCCAAGCTGATATCAAGAAGTTCGGCCGGATTAAGGACGTAACGGACAAGGAATACTATACCAACAGTTTCCACTATGACGTTCGTAAAGCGCCAACTCCGTTTGAAAAAATCGACTTCGAAAAGGAATACCCGCCATATAGTGCTGGTGGCTTTATTCACTACTGCGAATATCCTAATTTGAAGCAAAACCCGAAGGCACTTGAGGCCGTTTGGGACTACGCTTATGATCGAATCGGCTATCTAGGCACCAACACACCAATCGATCAATGTTTCGAATGTGGCTTCAAGGGTGAATTTAAACCAACGGCCCGTGGCTTCGAGTGCCCACAATGTGGTAATCATAATCCAGCAACCTGTGACGTGGTTAAGCGGACGTGTGGTTACTTAGGGAACCCTAACCAACGACCAATGGTGCACGGTCGTCACGTTGAAATTGCTAGTCGGGTCAAGCACATGAGCTTAGGCAACGACAGTAACGATATTGCACGACAGTAATTAACAGAAAAAATAAAGGTGATGTGAAATGCCAACCAAAAAGGAACCAAGATTACCGAAGAATCCACAACCACAAGAGTGGCTGGCGGATGACCTCAGTGAGCAACGCATCGCCAGTTATAAGCCCTTTAATTTTGTTGATGGCGAGGGTGTTCGTTGTAGCTTGTATGTGAGTGGCTGCAAGTTCAGCTGCCCCGGTTGCTACAACAAAGTTGCCCAAAACTTCCACTTTGGGACACCTTACACGCAAGAATTAGAAGACCAGATTATCGACGATTTAAGTCAGTCTTACGTTCAGGGGCTAACGCTACTGGGTGGTGAGCCATTCTTAAACACCCAGGTTTGCTTGAAACTGTGTCGACGAGTGCGTGAAGAATTCGGTCACGACAAAGATATCTGGAGTTGGACGGGTTATACATGGGATGAACTGAAACAAGAATCAGAGGACAAGCAAGAATTACTGTCCTTACTAGATATCTTAGTTGATGGGCGTTTCTTACAAGCTCAGATGGACCTAACTCTACAGTTCCGTGGCAGTGGTAACCAACGGATTATTAACGTACCGGCTTCACTGCAGTCAGGCGAAGTTGTAATCTGGGATAAACTGGTTAAGTAGATTCTTACAACTAGCGATGATTCAAGTCACGCCACGTTCTGGCAAGTGACTTCAAAATAAATGAATCTTTCACAATGAAACAGCGTCGAAGTAAGCTTTTATCCGTAAAAGCCACTTCTGACGCTTTTTTATTTGGCAATTAATTTGACAAAAGTGTTGTGTGTTAGCGCACTTGTGAAAAATAGTGTACGCTACTAACAGTGAAATTCGGTTTATGTTAACAGGGAGGATTGTTTTGAGTAAGTATCGTTTACAGGCAACTATGTTCGTGTTGGTTGCGTTTATGCTTGGGTGTAATGAATTCATGGTAGTCGGAATCTTGTCCGATATTGCCAACCATTTACACGTATCGATTGCGGCCGTGGGGTATTTAGTCACGATTTTTGCGACAGTTTATGCAATTAGTACGCCATTCATCACCGTTTTAACGAGTAAGTTTAACCGCCGTAAAACACTCTTGGCTTTGATTGCCATCTTCTTGGTCGGTAATACCTTAAGTGGTGTTGCGACTAATTATTGGTTCATGATGCTGTCACGGATCATCTCGGCGAGTGTTTCCGGCGCCATTATCTCGTTGGTCATGACGTTTGCGACCGTGATTGCACCAATTCAGAAGCGGGCTGGATTGGTTTCGTGGATCTTTGCTGGATTCAGTATTGCTTCCGTCTTTGGTGTGCCGATTGGGACAACGATTAGTACGACGTATGGTTGGCGTTACGCTTTTTTTGCGGTATCCGTCATTACCATCATTATTTTTATTTTGTTGATTTGGATTTTACCCCGCAACGTTAAGCAGGTGCAGGGGTCAATTGGCGGTCAGTTAAGCCTATTAAAGGATCCAAGAATTTATATTGCGATTATTCTAGTGATGTTTACGGCGGCCACGATGTACGCATACTATACCTATATTCGACCATTATTAACAACGGGGATGGGCTTCAGCACCGGGAGCTTGAACATCCTGTTATTTGTGATTGGGATTATGAGCATTTTGAGTAACCGCTGGTCAGGCTACATCGCTGAAAATGGTGGACTTAATAAGATGCCAAAGTACTATATCGCAGACATCGTCTTACTGGTGCTGTTACCGGTTGGTTTGCATAGTAAAGTAATTGGGTTTGGCATCGTTTTGATCCTAAGTTTGATTGTGACGTTGCTGAATTCACCAATTCAACTACACTTCTTAAACACGGCCGAGCGGGATTATCCACAATCGATGGTCTTGGCTTCTTCACTGAGCTCAATTTTCTTTAACTTTGGAATTTCATTAGGGTCAGCAACAGCTTCCATCTTAGTTGGGGTGGTTGGTGTTGACAAAATCAGTCTGGGTTCAGCGATTTATGCGTTGATTGCACTAGGATTGATTATTGTGCTAAATCGCGCCATTCGGAATGGTAAAGTTAACCAAGCAAAGGTGTCTGAATAAAATAGATTGATTGAGTTAGATTGATTTTCTATAAGCTCAATCAATAATTGAATAACAGTTATCAAAATCAGGCAACTCGCTGATTCCAGGCATTGGGAATCTGTGAGTTGCCTGTTTGATTTTTGGGTTTTTCGTCACCTCAATATTTAGTTGGGGTCAACTGCTAAAGGTGCTATCATAGTAAGATAACGGAATTGACTGGGAGAACTACTGTGAATAAAAAATTAATGTCGGGTTCCTTTTGGCTATCGTTCGGGAGTATTTTTTCTCGCGTGTTGGGAATTTTATACCTGATTCCTTGGCTTTACATGATGGGTAACCCACAGCGTCAAAGTGTTGCGCAGGCGCTGTTCAATACTGCTTATACGCCCTATGCCTTGTTTATCTCATTGGGTACGGCGGGCTTTCCGTCGGCGATTGCTCGACGGGTTGCCTTTTATAATGGTGAAAACCGCTTTTTAAACGCTAAACGACTGACCAAGGTTGGGTTTATGGTGATGCTCGCTTCCGGTGTTGTGTGTGGCGTCTTACTTTTTGGCTTAGCGCCACTGATTGCGCGGAATAGCCCGGTGGTGTCGATTAGCCACGCTACAACGGCGATTCGAGTGCTGGTGCCTGCCATCGTTATTTTGCCTTCAATGAGCATTTTGCGTGGTTGGTTTCAAGGTAACCAAGATTTAAAACCGTTTGGTGTCTCACAACTCTGGGAACAGTTCATTCGAGTTATTATGATCCTGGTGTCGACCTACTTAATCATCGAAGTCTTTCATATTAGCTACGTTGTCGCTGTGTATTACAGTGTGCTCGGCGCAGTTGTGGGGGCGATTGCCAGCTACATTTACTTAGGCCTTTATTACCGTAAGCAGCGCCATGAGTATCGGTTGGCTGCCCAACAAAGTGAGCCATTAGCACCGGAAAGCTTAAAGCACATTTTGGCTCTGATTGCCTATGAATCAGTACCATTTGTCATCGTTGGGTCAGGTATCACGTTGAGTCAGCTGGTCGATCAGCTGTTCTTTAAACAAATTGTTCAGTCAACGACTCATTTGTCGGCGAATGCGATTCAGTATCTGTACACGCTTTTTTCGGCAAATCCCACCAAAATTACGACTGTGATCGTATCCCTGGCAATCGCTATGGCAGAATCCTCATTGCCAATTTTAGCAAGTGCACGGGGTGAAGGGCGCCAGCGTGTCAGTGAACTGGTTTTACAGAATTTAAAATTACTGAGTTATGCGTTATTGCCAGCCGTAACGATTTTAGCTGCACTGGCTTATGAAACAAATGGGATATTTTTCTCGTTTAGTCGCTTAGGTGGCGAGTACTTGTTCTGGAATATCTTGCAAAGCTTGGTACTTGGTATGGCGATTAATAGCTTGACCATTTTACAGGCGTTACATTACAGCAAGAAGGCTATGAATTACCTGCTGATCGGACTTGCCGTTAAAGCAGTGATTCAGTATCCACTAGTTGCTTGGCTGCAAGGCTTTGGGGCTATTTTAGCGACCTCAGTTTCCTTTGGTCTAATCTGCTACCTTTGCTTACATCGAGTGGGACGTGAGTTTGGTGTTCAATTTGGTCAATTAGGTAAGCTCTGGTTGACGAACGCGGTTTACTTTGCGGTGGCAATCCTCGTTTCAAGCGAGCTGCACCGTTTCATATTACCGACTTCAAAACTCGGGGCGTTGGTTTACGCCGCCATCTTTGGCTTAGTCGCCCTATTTGTCTACTTAACTGCTGCCAATCGCTTGGGGCTGTCTCAGGCAGTCTTTAATCGCAACGTTGGGTATAAGTACTTTAGATATAAACATTTTAAATAACTCAGAATAATCGGATTTCAACCGTTTGCTATCAGCCGACTTAAAGGTTTAGTTTTAAACCTTAAGGCGGCTTTTCTTTGTTTGCTGATAGTTACTTGCGGGTGCATCGTTTGTTGAAACATTTGCGGATTGATTGCTGAAACCAGCGCCCTTTGTTTTCGGTCGGAAATCAGTTAGACTTAAAACATCAAACTTTAAGGGGAAGATAAATGATTAAAGGTGATGCATTACCACAACAGATTAAAACAGTGTGGCGAATTAGCGCTGCAGGGACGCTAATCTTTGGGTTACTCATTAGTGCAGGGCTACAATTAGCCATTCATTTTTGGCACTGGTGGTCTTGGCTAGGGGTGAGCCTGGCCGTGCTGACTATCTTGACCACCATTGTTGAGCTGGCAATCGTGCCGTATCGATATCGATTTTGGCGTTACCGAATCATGGCACAATCAGTTGAAATCGAATCGGGGTTCTTTTTCCATGAACTCACGGCGATTCCAATTTCTAGAATTCAAAATGTAACCCTTGAAGCTGGGCCAATTCTACAATGGCAACATTTACAGACCGTTAATATTGAAACCGCCGCAACGACGCATAAAATCGAATCAGTAACACTGGCAACGGCTGATCAATTGAAACAGCAGATTATGGCCCTTGCAATGGAGGCTAATGATGAAGACGACTAAGCGACATCTTCACCCACTGGCTATTTTAGTTTTCTGGGGCCGGTACATTATTAGTTGGTTTATCATTATTTTGCTGTCGCTCTTTACCGATCACGGTGAGTGGAATGAGACGGCCATGGTGGTGGTCATTATTTTATTGGTAATCTTGCTTTTTGCGGTGTTTAAGTATTGGTGGTACCGCTACGAGATCGGGGACCAGGCCATTACAATTTATACCGGCGTTATCTTTCGAAAGCAGCGCCACGTCCCCTATAATCGGATTCAGACGTTGCAACTACAGCAGTGGCTTTTCCTAAAGCCGTTTCACGCGGTATCCGTTCAGCTCGAAACGGCGGGACAGTCCCATGATCAGGCTGAAGCAGTTTTGCCCGTTGTGAGTCAGCACGTGGTTGACCAACTACAACTGTTGGTCAACGGTGAACAGCCACTTAGTGATGAAGTACCTGAAGTCGTTGATAATCGTTATCAAATCAGTTGGTCTGATCTAAATACTTACGCATTGACCTCGATGGGCATCATTCCAATCTTACTGGGCTTACTGTGGTTATACGGTAAGCTGGATGATTTAGTGTCCAAGTCAGTGATGGATGAAACAATTAACGTTGTGCTGCACTTTGGTGTGCTCGTAATTGTCGGTTTAGCGGTTTTGCTGATTATTGCCGGTTTATTGGTCAGTTATTTGACGATTGTGCAACGTTACTATCACTTCATTCTCACGAAAAAAGGTGATCGACTCCACACAGAAAAGGGCTTTTTTCAGCGTAATACGATCACCGCTTCAGAGAGTCGAATTCAGGCGGTTGTAATGAGACAAACGGTATTGCGACAACTGTTAGGCTTGATATCCGTTCAGTTAGTCCTCGTTTCCAGTGCCGCTAAGGAAGAGGATCAGGACAACCTAGTCATGCTACCCGTGATTGATCAGAGTAGAGTGGCAATCGTCAATCAGTTTGTGAGTTGGGTGCCAGCTAAACTACCAGCGTTAACTCGGCTTACAGTAGCAGGAAAATATCGTTTGATGCGCAATGCAGTCCTACTGAGTTTGATTCCAATCATCCCACTGGTGTATTGGTTACGACCTTGGGGGTGGTTGAGTTTACTATTACTTCCAATTGCCCTCATAATGGGTTGGTATGCCGGCCGTTATATGGGTGTGAAACGATTAGATCATCAATTATTGGTTCTACAAACTGGTCATCATTTTCAACGTGATACGACCATTGTGCCTAAACGGTGTATTCAATCAGTGACGATTGAACAGACATACTGGATGCGGCGGGTTGGATTATGCCACTTACAGGTCAATATCCGACATGGTGACGGTAAAGAAATGGTTGAAGTCCGGTATTTACCACTCCAAACGGCTAAAGACGTTTACCAGTGGTATCGAACAAAGTATAATTAAAGTAACATTAATGGAGGAGGCGTGTTGAATTGGGGACGGTCATGATTGCTTCAATTGGGTTACTGAGTTTTTTGAACATTGGCTTTATTGGCGTCCTCCAGCGTCTCATGCATGTGCTGGATTTAGACATTGAGGGCACTAATGATAAGCCCTGGCGAACTGAGTTAATTTATACGATTTACTTTATTCTGGTTGCCAGTGGCGTTTTGACACTGGCTAAGGTTGCACCAAGTCACATTATTCAGCTCATGTGGATCAACTTTTTGCTGATTATGATGCTAAGTTATGCTGATGCATTAAAGACCAGACTCAACATTATGTTAGCAGTTGGGATTGCTGCACTGCTGTTTGCGGTTATTTTGGGTGTGTACAGCCTCTGGTTATGCATACTATTGGTGGTTGCAATTGCTGCGTTGCTGGTTGAACGGCACTATTTTTTTCCATTTGACCGATATCCCAAAACAATTTTAAGTGGTAAGGCGCTTTTGGGACTGGTTGCTTGGCTTTTAATGCAAGCTGCCCAGTCATTAGCGTTTAATGACGTTGTGGCGATGTACATCGTCTATTTAATCGTGACTGTGGTATCGTATGGCTACATGCTGTTACTAAGACGAGAGCATTTAGTCCAGATCAGAGATGCGCGTAACGTGCAGTTTGATGACCTTACACACGCTAGAAACTGGCTGAGTTTTAGAAACGATTTGGCGCAGTATTTTGCCACCAATCAAGTGCTTGGGTTGATTGCGATGGATGTTGATAATTTTAAACAAATTAACGACACGTACGGACACCTGGTAGGGAATGCCGTTTTAATTCAAATGACGAATCACGTCGAAGAACAACTCGCCAAGTGGATGCCCGACGCAAGGTTATATCGGACCGGTGGCGAAGAGTTTACGATTTTACTGCCTGAAACGCAACCAGCAGAGACCTATCAGCTGGCCCGTGATGTTCAAACAACGATTCGACAACTTGGTGTCAGCTCGGTTGATGGCGGTCACTTTAGCATCACTGTTTCAATTGGTGTGAGTGTTAAACGACAAACGGATGCGGGTGCAATGACGATGTTTAAACGCGCAGACCACCTGTTGTACAAATCCAAGCGTAACGGTCGTGACCAGATTACAGTTGATGAGATGATTTGAGGTTTGGTACAATAGAAAAGAAGTCAAAGTTCGTCATACCTAGCATTTGAGTTTGTAGCACAAAGGAGCGACTTGAGATGGGAGAATTTGATCCAAAGAAGTTTAAGCACATCTTGGTGGGGGTCGATGATTCGCCGGATGCTCAATTGGCATTTCGGTACGCCATGAACCGTGCGAAAGCGGATCAGGCTGAATTGACGATTACGTCAATTCTTGAATCTGAGGGCATGAACGTCTATCAGGCACTGAGTAAGGACTTTGTGCATGGTCAACGAGATGAGCTTGAGAAGCATATTTTGGGTTACGTTAACTTAGCGAAGCAATTTGGTATCCAAAATGTGAACGCAATTGTTTCTGAGGGTGATCCCGGCGAGACGATCATTAAGGAGATTATTCCAGAAGTTAACCCTGATTTGTTGGTCATTGGTTCTCTTGCCAAGACCGGATTCCGTAAGCGATTTGGGTCTCAAGCAGCGTATATGGCGAAGTATTCGCCAGTGTCAGTACTTGTTATTCGCTAGAAACTCATGATAAAAGGCCACACAGATTTCTGTGTGGTTTTTTAATGCGAAAAAAATTGTTGAGACTTCCGACTACGGTTGTTGTGAATGTTCACGATGGAAATTGTATCAATTTGGTGAGTAAGGACGATACTCAATTATCTGTCGTTAACTTAGCTGTCAAATTAGAATAATCAAAATTGAAGCGAGTAATGTTGTCGTGATTACCTGGAATAGATTAGCTTATCAGTTCAGTGAAGAAAATTGTCTACTAACCTCAAATTAATACGGATGAACAACGTAACATGTCAGTTTTAAACTATGTAAAGCCGTAGCGCCAGCGGTGGTTGGGGACCTGTGGTGGCGGTGATGTCAGGTGCTTTTCCTGATATCACGGGACGACGTTTGAGACTCACAACGGTCCTGGGTGAGGCTCAAATGCGAGGGGCGAGACCTTGGCTCGACCCGGTCCCCACTTCAGGTCCCAACCACCGCTGGCCGAAGGCTGAGCGATAGCGGTTTTAGCGTCATCTATGTAGTAACTACTGCATTCCCATTCCAATCTGAATTATATTGATTTGCTCAAGCCTTGTGAATATTTGCTTTAGATAACCGTCAACGCCATTTATAAATTGAAATTATAATACTTATTTAAATATATGTATGATTATAGTATTGATTAAAGGTTACGATTGTAAACAAAAGATTGACGGCTGAATAAATATTGCATATTATAGGGTTATAACAAAACGTTATAACATAACATGATTTGGATGAAATTGATCCTTTGGAGGATGGTGGCTATCATGGAAGAGCAATTTACCTCAATTCCCGTGATTGAATCGAATTTGTATTTATTTGGTGGACTTCAGCGAACTGTTTCGGGAGAATGGACGCTCTCAGAACAAACACACCGGGCGTTTGAAGTGATTGGTGTGCTTGAAGGCAGTCAAGCAATTGAGATTAAAGGTGTGGCAACGTATGTCTGCCATCCGGGTGATGTAATGATCGTTGCGCCAGGCATGACTCACGCACTACATAATAATGATCGCAGCGAACCAATGAGTTACGTGACGTTTCGCTTTAATAGTGGCAGTTTGGACCTTAGAATGAGCATTAATAAATTGACTAATCAGGTATTTTCGCGTGAAACGACAGTGGCACAGCTAGCCATTTCAACGGTACAACAGATGTTACGCGATAGTCGCGCCGTTCATTTAAGTCGGGAACGGTTAAAGGTTAAGCTACAGATGTCACTGTTGAATTTTTTAGACGGTCTCATGGCTAACTTTGAAAGTAAGCAGTTAACGGATGATCAGTTCTCAGATCGAGAAATTGAAATCAGTCGTCAAATTGCGACTGCCATTGAAGAAAAAATTGAACAGGGTAAAATTCCAGAGTTTTCGTTTGGCGAAATCTGTGAAGCGCTAGGAATTAGTAGTGGATATGGCCACCGCACCTTTAAAAAAGTGTATGGGGTGACGCCGCTTCACTTTATCGAAGAGCAAAAGTACCGCAAGGCTAGGGCGCTGCTAGGATCGCCTGAATTTTCAATTGAAAAGGTTGCCACGATTATGGGTGCCAGTAGTGTGTCTAACTTTAGCAAGCAGTTTAAAAAGTGGTCGGGTCTCACACCAAGCAAGTATCAGCGGCAAGTTATCAAACGACTCTCAAACAAATGAATAATAATTCTTTGAAATGAAATTAAATTCGCTTAAAATGTTGAAACAATGTGCGTTATTCAGGCAAACGAATCACGTTAAATTAATTTAGTTACTTTTAAAGACTAGCTTTTTTAAGACATCAGTTTTCGAAAAGAACATTAGTTGCAATTAATTGAGCATAATTGACATATGAATGCCCGAAACTTCAAAAGGGGACTGGGAAAAAAGTCCATATTGGTAAGTATCGAATTTATTTCTTAACTCGAAGTGAGTAAAAAATTTCACTTTAACTCAGGACTGTTATCTGGTCTAAACGTGCGCAAAAAATCAGGTCCCGGCCATATAAAAAGACCAGCCCGTAGATTCCAAAACCAGGAATCCACGGGCTGGTCTTCTTATATTCTGGGACCTAAACGATTTTCTGCCCACTCACCTTTTAAAGGTTTTACTCGTCTGCAAGTTTCTTCGCAGCTTGATTTAGTTTTTCCGCTTTATGAAAATCTTCGGTCACAACGTAGCTCTTGATTCCCCAATAGTAGAACAGGAGTGAGACAACGATGATCACGACAAAATCCAGCGGATATGGTAACCAGTTTTGACCGTTGAATTGGTGGCTACCGATGTAAGACATAATTGAAATGAAAATCAGATAACCAATCATCCAACCACTCGCTTTAAAAGCTGCCTTGGTCGATACGAAATTGGTTTTCCATTCGTAGTAAAAGTAAAACGGCAGGCCCAATAGAATAATTAAAATGACTTGTACCGTGGTCGGCCACATCGCCCAGTAGGTTGCTAGCGAGGCTAGTACGAATGAGAGTGGTGCCATCCAGGAAAGCCACTTCAAGCGAATTGGTCGGAACAAATTGGGCCCCATTTTCCGTAACGAAATGGCTGTTACCGGCCCTGTCAAATAGGCAATGAGGGTGGCGGTGGAGAGCACGGTCGCCAAGACGGCCCATGACCGGAAAACGGAAACCATGACCATACTGAGAAGCGTATTAACCAGCATCGCTGCTCGTGGGATGCCATATTTGAGGTTAATTTTACCCAGGAAGTGTGGCACGTGACGGTTACCCTCCATGGCAAAGAGTGCCCGTGCGGTATTAGCGACGAAGGAAACGCCGGTCCCAAATGGCGAGACAAAGGCGTCCATGTATAAAAGCACGGATAGCCAGTGAATGCCAAGCAGGATGGCCATATCAGCAAATGGCGAGTTGAATACGATACCGTGCCAGCCAGTGGCGGCAATCATCTTAGGTGGAATGGCAGTAATAAAGGTACTTTGTAAAATGACGTAGAGAATGCCGCTGATCAGGAGTGAAATCGTAATCCCACGGCCGATATTTTTCTTAGGATGCTCAATTTCGCCACCCATGTTGATCACGGTTTGGAAGGCGTCAAATGAGAAAATAATACCAGCTGCTGAAGTCGCGGTGAAAATTGGCGCTGAGCCATATGGCATGAACTCGTGCAGTGAATGTCCATAGTTGCCTGGGTGAAAACCTGACATAGTGAGCATCACAATGGTAAGAATTGGGATCCCGATTTTGAAAACTGAAATCAGACTCGTAAAGTGCGTCAAAATCGTGACCGACCAAAAATTCAGTAGGGTAAAGACGATAATAAAGCCAAATACAACGAATAGGCCGGTTGTTGTAATCACACCATTACTTAAAAAGCGATGCGTCCACTTGGCCCACGACCATGGCCAGGTACTCATGTATTGAACGGCCGCAACGGCTTCAATCGGAATCAGTGTGATCAACGAGACCCAGTTGGCCCAGGCGGCGATGAAGCCGAGCAGCGAGCCATGAGAATACTGGGCGTACTTACTCATCCCGCCAGATTCTGGAAACATTGCGCCAATTTCAACGTAGTCATAGGCAATAGAACCAATGACTAAGCCCCCAATCACCCATGAAATAATGGCGGCTGGTCCGGCAATTTTCGTGGCTTCCCATGAGCCGAATAGCCAGCCGGAACCAATGAGTGACCCCAGTGCCAACATGATTAGCTGGAATAGGGTGATTTTTTTAAACTTCGGTTGTGCCATAGGCTTCCCCCTTAAGTAGTTTATGCGATATTGAGTGTGCAAAAAAGCGGCCTGCCAATCACGGCGAGTACCGCTTTATTGTCAATTAATGATATCAGTTGCACTGAAGTGTCACGCTGATGGGCGTGACCAGGTCAACGTCCACGCGCATTTAGTCAACGGGCTAACAATGTCATACCCGAAGGCAAAGTACAGATGGCGAGACGTCAATTATTCTGCGTTCATACTCGTTCGAAACGGACTTTCAATTTTACCGCCAGGCACGTTTTCGAGATTGGTTCGAACAACCAGAACATCACACTTGGCATTTCGGGTGACAAAGTCAGTAACGGATCCAGTCATCATCCGCTCTAATGTATTCATACCAGTGGCGCCCATCATTACTAAATCGTTGTGGTGATCTTTAACAAATTCGAGTGAGATCACTGTCTTGGGATTGCCAAACCGAATGTGGGTGCTGATATCGGTCAGGCCGTCGTTGGTTTTAATTTGATCTGCTAATTCTGCCAGGTATTCGGTTGCGTCTTGAACTAACTTGTTGACGATATCGCCATTGGCAAGGCCACCGTAGTAGTTGGTTTGATGGGTGTCGATGACACTTAATAAGTCTAGGTGAGCGCTGTTACGTTTCGCAACAGCGACTGCTTTGGCCAGTGCTAGTTCCGCAAACTGGGACGTATCAAGTGGCACGACCACTGATTGGTATTTTAACATGTGAATTCTCCTTCTGATGCGCTTATGCGCGGCTTAAAACAATTTGAGTTGCTTCGGCAAGAATGTGCCCGTTCATGGCATCGTGTAGTTGATTAAGCCAAAAACCGTCCTGAAGTGGTAACTGCGCATCTAAAGCGTAAACCGTGACGGTGTAGCGGTGATCTTTGTCTGGCGGTAGAGGGCCAGTGTAGTGTTGATTAGTCTGTGGATTTTGATTTTGGACTAAACCACCCGCCGTAGAATTTTTGCCATAGGTCATGTCTACGGCACCACTTTGACTTGCATTTTCGGGAATCTCGGTCAGGTCACCAGGCAGGTTAGCCGCTACCCAATGGATCCAAGTGAAACCACCAACTGGAATAGCGTCGTGATCAATCATTGTTACTGCAAAGGTTTTAGTTCCACCTGGTGCGTCAGTGATTGCGATTGGAAATGACCGCACTGGACCGTCGTCGATTCGGTATTCTGCTGGCGCAAATTTACCATAAATATCCGGTAAATAGCCGTTTTCGATAGGCACATTAATTTGCATATTGTCACGCTCCTTGAACAGACTTTCTTATATTATAACTCAAAAATTAAAAAATCATTTATTTTCCACATTGCATTCTTATCTAATCGGGGAGTATGCTGTTCTTAAATGATGTTTAAGGTGGGAATAACGTGGAAGATAAAGCAAAAATTGCAATTTTACAAAAGTTAATTCAGATTAAATCTGTCAATGATAACGAGGCCGAAGTGGCAGCGTACATTGCGTCACTATTTGAACCATACGGCGACCGCGCTAAAGTCGAATATTTAACCTTCGCACCTGGCCGCGACAACCTGATTGTTACGATTGGTAATGACGAAGGCAAGCGTTTGGGCCTTTCTGGTCACGAAGACGTGGTTGATCCAGGTGACTTATCAGCTTGGCATCACGATCCATTTGGTGGTGAAGTTGAAGGCGATAACTTGTACGGCCGGGGTGCGTCAGACATGAAGAGTGGCTTAGCAGCAGCCACGATTGCCATGTTGGAACTGCTTGAAAGTGGTGAACCATTGAAGGGCTCTATTCGACTTTTAGCCACAGTTGGTGAAGAAACTGGCGAGTACGGTGCGGCTCAACTAACGGATGCTGGTTATGCCGATAACCTCGATGGTTTGGTGATTGCTGAACCAAGTGGCTTGGATAAAATTACGTATACGGCGCGTGGCGTCATTGATTATCACTTGGATTCAATTGGGAAGGCATCGCACAGTGCTCGACCAGAAAAGGGTATCAACGCCATTGACAACGTGATGGTCTATTATAACGAAGTCAACGAACTGATGAAGCAGTTTGATAAGGTTGACCCTGTTTTGGGCGGCTTATTGCACAACGTGGACTTGATCAGTGGTGGTGAGCAGATCAACAGTATTCCAGCTAAAGCACGGTTGTCAGCTAACATGCGGACGATTCCGGCTTATCCTAATCAAGTGATCTACGATGCCTTGGAGGGCCTCGTTGCTAAACTAAACGACCGTCCTGGGTTCAACCTTACGTTAACCTATAGCTACCCAGAGGAGGCCATTCCAGGCCGTCCAGATGCACCGTTAGTGAAATTAGCGCAAAAAATCGGTCACCAAATTACTGGTGAAAAAGTGACACCAGTTGGTTCTGGTGGTGCTAACGATGGCGCTGAATTCCTACGGGCCAAGGGTAACTTTACCAGTATCGTTTATGGTCCAGGAACTGATACGTCACATGAATCTGACGAGTACGTTGATTTGCCACAGTTCTTGAATGCCACGCGGCTTTATCAGCAACTGGCGTTAGCGTTCTTCGAAGAAGACTAGGGTAACGTGCTGGTAGGCTACCTTAGCTATCATGTGTGAGTTAATTAAATAAAGTCACGATTCGCTAAAATCTGTTGAATTCCAGAAAATCGAATTCGGCAGATTTTTTAATGTTGTGACGAACTGAATCAATAAAGATACGGAGAAAAATTTATGCGGGTCACAAAAACACGGGCTAATTTAATGCTGTTATTAGCCGCCATTATTTGGGGTGCTGGTTATATTTTTTCCAAGATGGCTACCAACGCCCATATGCAAGCTGGCTTAATCAACGCCATTCGTGGCTTTGTTTACGCCGGGCTAGCATTTATCTTTTTTCATAAAGCCATTTTTAAAATGACGGGAGTGGACTTTCGGATTGGGTTAACAGCCGGTTTTATCAACTTCTTAGGCTACCAGTTTCAAACCTGGGGGTTAAAGTCCACGACACCATCCAATAACGCCTTTTTAACAGCAATTTACGTTGTGATGATTCCCTTCATCGTTTGGGTATTGTTTCACCGTCGACCAGAGTTGAAGAGTTACGTTGCCATTTTGATTGCTATGGTGGGCATGATGTTTTTAACCAACGTGTTACAGCATGGGTTTACGTTGCACATCGGGGATCTATTAACAATTATTTCGGCTTTTTTCTACGCGTTACAAATCGTTTATTTTAGCATGCGAACCACGAGTACCAGCCCGCTCAGCTTATCATTTATGTTGGGATTAACGCAGGGGACGTTTGGCCTGATCTGGTCACTACTGTTTGAACATGCCACGTATGGTGTAATTAACTGGCAGGCTGGGTTATGGCCAGTGATTGTACTGGGGATCTTATCGTCATTCGGCGCCCAAACCCTTCAGATTGTTGGTCAGCGATACACCGATCCGGTTCCAGCTGGAGTGATATTGATGACTGAGTCGATGTTTGGTAGCATTTTTTCGGTTGTTTTGGGCTTTGAGCCGTTTACAAGTAATTTACTGATTGGTGGTTCACTCATTATCGTGGCCCTTTTAATTATGCAATTGAATTTTAAACAACATTAAGCCACTCAAAAACCGCGTCTGATACATCTCAGTTGAGATGTACCAAACGCGGTTTTTGATCAAGTTCGACTAGATAATGTGCGACTCGTTTACTTCACGAACTTTAACACGTAGTTGCCTTGTGCGTCGGAAGTAATCGTATAGGTAGAATAGCCATCCTTTAGCCATTGCGATTTCGTGGCTTGGGCCCAACTCTTGGCGTCACTGACGGAAGAGAAGGAATGAGACTGACTAAAGGTAATGGAATCGGAGTTGTTGCTATTGTCGGTTTCCTTGGAAGATGAGTCTGATGAATTAGAAGTAGTATTGGCGGAGCTAGACGACGTGTTTGTCGATGATTTTGACTTCGTGTCGTCTAACTTCTTTTGCTCGCTGTTCTTAACGGTTGCGTCTGATTCCTGATTAATCGAACTTTGCAAAGAGCTGCGTTGTGATTGGGTAATCCCCGAATCACCATACGTTGCGCCACTTTGTTGATCATCGTTAGAACTCGTGGTGTCTGAGTCGGTTGAATCGGACTCTGAATCACTGCTGGAGTCCGAATTGTTACTATCACTTGAGCTACTATCTTTAACAGTTTGTTCGGTACTCTCGGTACCATTTTCGACTTTTGTCGAGCGGTTAGCAAGCCACACACCAACACCAATAATTAAAACCAATGTGACGAAGAAACTAATCAGAATCTGTCGAATCCGATGTGGCTTCTTCGGCCGTTTCCGGTTAGGCGATGGGTTGTTGTCGGTGTTGAAGTTGTAGCGCTGCATGCGCGATTGCGGTTCTTGATTATTCACGTAAATACCCTCCAATATCAAGAACAAGCGAGCCTGCCAGTGGATACTACTGTAAACCATTTTAACTCATTTAGGACTAGATTTTACTATTTTTTTGCGGTTTTGTAAAATATGGCGTGAATTTAACTAACTGCTCACTGTGGTAAAATGGACCTGGAGAACAAAACTGAAAGGTGGGTTTTATGATGCATAATGATATTCCTCAAATTCCGTTAGCCAATGGTAACACGATTCCACAATTAGGTTTAGGCGTGTTTCAAGTTGATAACGCACAGGATGTTAAAAATTCAATCAAGTGGGCATTAGCAGCTGGCTACCGTCACATTGATACCGCTGCATACTACGGTAACGAACAGTGGGTTGGCGAAGCGATTCGTGAAAGTGGCCTTAAGCGCGAAGACCTATTTGTCACGTCCAAAATTTGGAATAATGTCCGTGGTTATGACGAGACAAAGCAAGAATTTCAGGCAACCCTCGATCGTTTAGGCCTGGATTACCTTGACCTTTATCTCATTCACTGGCCAGCACCAGGATACGTGGATACTTGGCGAGCTATGGAAGACCTTTATAAGGCAGGCAAAATTAAAAACATCGGTGTTTCTAACTTTGAACAAAATCAACTTGAAGACCTCATGCAACAAACTGATATTAAGCCTATGGTCGACCAAATCGAAACCCACCCATACTTCCAGCAAACAGCGCTGCACGCTTACTTGGAATCACAGGGTATTCAACATGAAGCCTGGAGTCCACTCGGTGGCGGCAGGAACAATGCGCTCGATGATCCAGTGATTACCAAAATTGCGGCTGCGCATGATGTCACACCTGCTCAAGTTATCTTAAGATGGCACATCCAACGCGAAGAAGTTGTGATTCCTAAGTCAATTCATGAAGACCGCGTGAAGCAGAACCGTGATATCTTTGCGTTTGGTTTAGACGAAGATGAGATGCAGGCCATTGTACAGTTGGATCAAGGCAAACGGGTTGGACCTGACCCACAAAATGAAGCCTGGTTGAAGCAGTCTCAGAGTTATGATGGTCGTAAATAAATTACTTTGTGAGCAGGATGCCGCCTTTGGCCGCCAGTCGCTTGGTTCGCGGGTGGTAGCTGTGGGAACGGCTGAAACTGGTCCCGCAGCAACGGGTCAAGACTGTTCGTCGTAGTGGTAGTGGTCATCAACGACAGTGTGAACGTAAAAACGACATTTAAATCAATTAAAAGACGCGCCACCAAAACGGTGAACGCGTCTTTTAACTTTCGGGTTCATATTATTTAAATGGTGCAACGTCCTCTTCTTTAGCCCGTGCTTCTAAAATATCCGTCAGCGGATTCGTAACCGCTAAAGGTACTTGAATGAGCGGACTTAAGATGTTGGGATGCTCCGGATTAGGCACCTCAGCAGTCTTCTTACGGTCAGGCACCATTTCCTCTAAATCCCGTTGTGTGAGATGGAATTGGTGCGCGTAGTAGATTACTTCTTGATAGGCCATGTTCTTGAAGTAGAAGTAGTACATGAAACCGGCAACGGCAACGTACCAAAAAATGGTCCAAGCAATGCCAATTCTAGCTGGATCCAGGAATTTAAAGACTACGGCGGCAATTACAAAGACAATGTAGATGAGGGTTGAAATCAGTTGCCATTTTGTTCGATGTGTCAAAAAATCGCTCCTTTTAGTGGCTCATTTTTCGTTCATAGACATACGTCCATTTTAGCGAATTATCTTGATTTTGCAATCTGAAATCAGTCTCACCATTATTTAAGCGTTATTGCGTTGCTTGCACCGCAAACTAATGTATGCTACCATACACTTACTAATTGCACTTCACCTTAAGTAGCGTCTAGTCTGGGTGTCAGGAAGTCGGTGGTTGCTGCGAACCGATCAGGGCTAACACGTGAATTACTGAGGTGCACCATCGGAGAATAACTAGAACCGTTATCATCTAGTGAGTGAGGCGTGTAGTGCGCCTAAGCTGGGTGGTACCACGGTTAGTCCAATCGTCCCTGTTGCGTTATTTGAACGTAGCAGGGGCGATTTTTTGATTGAAGGGATGAATGACGATGGGAAAACAAAAGCAAGTTAAATTCGGTGAAGCAATTGCGGTTTTACTGATGATGTTAGTTGTAATGGGGGTTGGCGTGATTGGGTTTGGCATTAGCCCACAGATTCCAGTTTTACTGGTGATTGCGCTGGTTATTTTATGGGCGAAGATTCGTCACTTTTCCTGGGATGCAATTCATCAAGGCATTACAGAGGGTGTAACAACGGGAATCGTGCCACTCTTTATCTTTATTTTGATTGGGGTACTGATTAGTGTTTGGATTGCAGCTGGGATTATTCCATCACTGATGGTAGCGGGGTTTAAGCTGTTGAGCGTGCAGTGGTTTGTGCCATCAGTATTCTTGGTCTGCGCATTGATTGGGACCTCAATTGGGAGTGCCTTTACCACGATCTCCACGGTTGGTATTGCGTTATTTGGGATGGGCACGACGATGAGTTTAAATCCAGCGTTAGTGGCCGGTGCAATCATATCTGGTGCCATCTTTGGCGATAAAACCTCGCCACTGTCTGATTCAACGAACCTAGCTTCAGCGATTGCTGGTGCTGATTTGTTTAAACACATTAAAAATCTGATGTGGTCGACGATTCCAGCGTTCTTAGTATCGCTGACCTTGTACGCTATTTTGGGCTACGGTACGGCCAGCGGAGACGCGTTAGGCAAGGTTCAAACGACCGTTAACGTGTTGACAACCCACTTTACCATCAGTTGGTGGGCGGCCCTACCAATCATCGTCATGTTCGTGTGTGCCTTCTTAAAAATTCCGGCGATTGCGACGCTACTGTTAAACATTGCGATTGCCGTTGTGATGATCTTTATTGAACAACCAACGATGAAAGTTAAGCCGCTGGTTACCATGATGGAGTCGGGGTTCGTCTCACACACTGGTAATCAGGCGGTCGATGCGCTGTTAAGTCGTGGTGGGATCACGTCCATGATGGGTACTGTATCATTGATTATTATGACCTTGTCGTTGGGTGGCTTGTTAATGAAATTCGATTTAATTCAAATTGCAATGCAGCCCTTAACCAAACGGCTTCACCGTAATGGCGACCTTGTTACGGCCGGCGTCTTAGGTGGTATTGCGGTTAACTTGTTTGTTGGCGAGCAGTACCTCTCCACTATTTTGCCTGGTAAGGCGTTTAAAAAGGCATTTAACGATCACGGCCTTGATAACCTTGCCCTTAGTCGAGTGTTGGAAGATGGTGGCACCGTGATTAACTACTTAGTACCATGGGGTGTGGCCAGTTCCTTTGCGGCCGGTACGCTTGGTGTTAGTACGTTAGCCTTCCTGCCATTTTGTTTCTTTAGTTTACTATCGCCCGTTTTTTCAATCTTAAGTGGCTACACGGGTATCGGTCTAAAAAAGATGACAGTCACAAAAACAGTTACGCAATAACGTGTCAAAAAACGTGCCAATCAGTCTTCAAGTTATTGAGGATCGATTGGCACGTTTTTCATTAGCAAAATTCTGTGTTGGTTGTTCGGTTGCGACCGTGCTGTTTTGATAAATATAAGTAGTGGTCGGCACGTTGGAAAGTGGCCGTGGCATCACGATCATGGGCTTGTTTCTCGGTGAGGCCAATTGACGCTGTGAGTGAGATAATATTGCCCTGCAACGGAATTTTAAGTTGTCGAATCTGAGCCTGGCAAACGTCGCAAATCATGTTGGCAGTGGCTAAATCAGTTCTTGGGAAAATGATGCTGAACTCTTCGCCGCCGGTCCGATAAAAATAGTTATCGAAGTGATATGGCCGAAGTGCCTCAATCATGGTATTGGCAAACACCACGAGTACTTGATTACCAACTAAATGACCATATTGATCATTAATGGCTTTGAAATGGTCAATATCAAGCGTCGCAATGACCAATCCGGTTGAGGCGTTGGCTGTGAAGCTTCGGTTGAATTCGTCACGAAAAGCCGACCAGTTCTTCACACTGGTCAGTGCGTCATGGTAAGCGGCGTACGCGAGTGTTTCATTTGGCTGGCTATCGCTACTTGCGAAGCGGTTGTAGAGTTGCGCAAAAACTGACGCAACAATAAAAGTCGCAATCATTGTAATCGTGACGTGTACCGTGGTAATTGATAAAAGCTGCAGGGTAAACCAGAAGATTGTCCCAATCAAAACGGTCATAGCTAAGTGGAAGAGCAGGGTGTACTTGGCTGACAGCTGAATGAATTCAGGCAGCGCAATCACCGCCAAAATCATGAGAAAGACTTCCATGAAGAGCAGAATGCCTAAGTTACCCGTGGTCACAAAGCAAATAAAACTGACAAGCGTGAGGACAATGTAACTCATTAGTGTTTTGAGATGAAGACAGCTATAGATCAACACTAACAATTGGAGGTTGATGGCGAACCAAAACCCCATGTTCGGCAGACTGGGTGTTGCAGCTAATCTCAAAATCAGTAGCGAAAGGGCTGACATTGTAACCACCGCAATTTCCAGACGGTCAAGTTTAAGCAAATGATGTCGAATACCGTATTGCCGGGTTTGATACAAGAGACGTTGGAACAGCATGATGAACCCCAATAACATGCAGGTTGCTATCGTGATGTAAAAACCAATCCAATAAAGTAGCATGTTGGGGTTCTCCTTTCTAACTGGTCGTGAGTTGGTCACGGCCATTGTTTTTTGACTGATAAAGGTTTTTGTCGGCACGTTGAAAAGCGGCGGTTGCATTGCGATCGTGTGGCCGGCTTTGAGTCAGCCCAATCGACACGGTGAGATGAATATCAGCTTGTGCATAGCGGACACGTAATTCGCGAACTTGTTGCTGCCACTGATGACATAGGGTTTGTACTTGCGGGAGTGTCGAATTTTCGAACAAAATCGTAAATTCTTCGCCCCCGGTCCGATAGCAACTATAAGTTAAATCAGTCGTGGCCAAAAAGGCGCTTAGGTTGTCCGTCAATGCAATGAGAGCCTGGTTACCTGCTAAGTGACCGTGTTGATCATTAATTTGCTTAAAGTGGTCAATATCAAACGTCGCAATAATTAAGTTTGTCGGCGATTTGATTTTTGAAAATCGACTCTCAATATCATTTCGAAAGGCATTCCAATTTTTAAAACCAGTTAACCGGTCGTATTTAGCAGCCCGTGCGAACTTTGAGTTGAGTTGGCTGGCATGGTGGACCTGAAGGGTATAAAGCATCGCTGCAATAATCGAGATGGTGTAACTCACCATGAGCATAAACGTCTGTGGCCAAGTTAAGTAGTATTGACTGCCAAAAATGGTTGTGACACCGAACCAGACGAGCGCGCCTAAGATACTCGGGTAGATCAAATATAGTGCAGGGTGTTGATCAAATTGGCGAATGCGTAGGTGTTGGAAGAAAAGTAAGAGCATGACCGCTGCGAAAATTACCCAAGCAATGGTCGAAGATAGAACGCCGGTGCTTGCCAATACGATGGCAGAGGCAACCGTGACTAAGGCAAAGCTAAATGGTGATTCCAGCATCACAGCGCTGTAATTGATCGTGATGAGGTGTAAGTTCATCAAAACCCAATAGACCTGGCCAGTAAGGTGGAACGAAAAAGCTCGCAGTAACACGACAGTGAAGCAAACAAACAGTGCCACGTAAAGTTCGAGTTGCGAACGTTGCAGCCAATGATGCTTCATCAAACGTTTTTCAGAGGTCTGAAACAAGTGCTGGAAGACAACGGTGAATCCCAGTGTGAAAAAGACCTGCATTAAAAAATAATAGACGGCGTTACCACCCATAATCTAGCCTGCTTTCGTAAACATTGCTACTACTTCAAGTATAGCAAATAGGAAATAGAATTGGGGCCGATTTTCGAATTTGATTGATAAGATGATAAATAGTTTGTGAGTTGATACTATTGCCGTTCGATACCAAGTATTTCATATGGCGATAAGTACAATGTTCGCATGATGATGGCTGCGACCGCCTGCTTATCTAGAGTGTCATCACCCATCAGCCAGGTGGTGACGATTGACATGATGGCGTTGGTGACAAGGCTTAACGCGTAGGATTGCGGAATATCCTTGCGAAAGTTTGGCCGACCTTTAACGTTGGAAAGCTCGGCCAGAATGGCAGATTGCAGAATTTCGATGATGTGCCTGTATAGAGCAGGATCACCGTTAACCCCCAGTAAAAAGCGAAGCAGGGGCTTATTTGCTGCGACGAGATCAAGGACGTCAATCACAACTGGGTATGGCTGACCAGTAACGAGGTTTTGATAAGCCATTGCGCCGTGCATCTCTTCATCTAACAACGTTTGAAGACGGTCAATAAATTGATCTGTGAGCTGGTTGATCAAATCATCCTTATCGAGATAGTGGAGGTAAAAAGTGCCACGACTGATGCCACTGGTCCTTGTAATGTCACTAATGGTGATGCGGTTGAGTGGTTTAGTCTTGCCGACAGTTACGAGTGCGTCAATTATGGCCGCGTGTGTTTGCGCAACCTGTTCTTCATGGGTTGTCATGTGGACCTCCTAAGTTTACTAAACACTTTTCAGTGATTTTGTGCATAGAAAAAAGTAAGTGATGTGGTTTAATGAACGAGTAATTTAATTAACACGTTGTTCATTATTAATCGTTTGGAGGGAGAAGGCAATGACTAATTTTATTTCCGTTAAAAATGAGACCAAAACCTACGGCACGGGGGCTAATGCGGTAACTGCAAACAAGAATATTAGCTTTGAGATTGCACCAGGCGAACTAACCATCATCTTAGGTGCATCAGGTGCGGGCAAATCAACGCTATTAAACGTACTTGGAGGTATGGATCCGCTGACAAGTGGCTCGGTAATTGTAAATGGTGTTGAATTGGGTGAACTCGATGCTAGAGGCTTAACGACTTATCGACGTAAACAGGTTGGGTTTGTATTTCAATTTTATAATCTCGTTCAAAATTTAACGACTGCGGAGAACGTTGAGTTAGCCTCTGAAATTGCTGATCACGCAATGGCAGCTGATGAGGCGTTAACGGCGGTCGGGTTATCAGACCGAACACAAAGTTTTCCCGCTCAGTTATCCGGTGGCGAACAGCAACGGGTTGCCATTGCGAGAGCGATTGCTAAAAACCCGGATTTATTGCTGGCTGATGAACCGACTGGGGCGCTTGACTACAAGACTGGTAAGAAAATTCTCCAGCTCTTTCAGGATTTTACGAGAAATTCCGGTAAGAATGTGATTATCGTGACGCACAACTCGATGATTCGCCCGATGGCAGATCATGTGATTGAAATTGCGGATGGTCGTGTTAAGGCTGACACTCATAATAATCGGCCAACACCAGTGGCAGAACTTGAATGGTAGGCGAACGACGATGAAAATGTTATCTAAAAATATTGCTCGTGAATTTAAGATGTCACGGGCGCGGTTTATCTCGGTCTCGGCGTTACTGATGCTAGGCGTTTTCGTTTTAATTGGCTTAAATGCAACTGGCCCCAATATGCGACACACCGCGCAGCAAGCCTATACGGCCGAACATCTGGCCGACGCTGAGGTTAGCTCAACAGTTGCCTTAAATGCAAAGGATCGTTCAACAATTCAAAACTTGGACGGCATTAAAACGGTTGAATTTGGTCACACCACTGATATGGTGATCAAAAATAGTTCACACGCACTTCGAATTCAAAGCAATCCTGACAAGTTATCGCAAATGACTCTGACAAAGGGGCACCAAGCTAAGACTGATGACCAGATCGTGTTGAGTAACCAGCTGCGAGGCCGTTACCGGCTAGGGGATACGATTACTTTAGCAACTGGTAAAGCTGGCAAAACAAGTGGTTTGAATCACAAAACGTACACCATTGTCGGATTCGCGACCTCAACTGAGTATTTAAAAAAGGATAAGTTAGGGAGCACCAGTCTTGGTAATGGTAGCCTATATGGTTTTGCGTATGTCAAGGCATCGGCTTTTAAAAGTACGAAGCCAAACGTTGCTCGATTAGCCTTCACGAAAACTAAGGGTGAGGCATATTCAACGGCTTATGAGCACCATGCCGCAACGCTCACGGATAAGTTGCAAAAGACGCTCAATCGACGAAATTGTGCCAGGGTGACAAGCTTACGAAATGATTTAAATGATGAAATTTCAACTGCTGAGGCGCAAATTCAACGTAATGAGCGCGCCCTGACAGCTGCAACAAAGCGACTAACAACGGCCCAAACACAACTAACGGCACAACTTAAACAAGCCCAAGCGGCTAACAGTTCGACGGCTTTAACGCAATTGAAGACGCAACAACAAAAGCTTACTGCACAAAAAAAGGCGTTAAAGACAAAGCAGACGGCGTTAACGACGGCTAAGTCAAAAGTTGCGGACGCTCGTGCACAAAAGGCAACGTTAGACGACGTGACTCTAAATATCGAGAGTCGAAACAACTACAATGATGGCTATAACAACTATGGTGAAGACGCTTCACGAATCGACGCACTTGGTAAGTCATTCCCAGCCTTTTTCTTCTTGATTGCAATCCTGGTTTGTTTTACAACCATGAGACGAATGGTTGAAGAAAAGCGGATTGAGATGGGAACGCTGCGTGCCTTAGGATATACCAAGGGTGAAGTGATGCGCGAGTTCTTGATTTATAGTGTGGGAACTGCGCTTACTGGGACAATCATTGGGAGCTACCTAGGACTTGTAACTTTGCCTCGAATCATTTTTCGGGCGTATACGGCCAACTTTAATTTCAGCACGTTAAAGTTAGCCCTACATCCAGGCCTGGTCGGATTGGGATTGCTGCTAGCGCTTCTTTCCACAGTGCTAGCATCTTGGTTAGCGGCAAGGCAATCACTTAAGTTAGTGCCAGCTGAACTGATGTTGCCTAAGGCACCAGTGAGTGGTTCACGCATTCTACTTGAACGCGTCACACCAATTTGGCGCAAATTAAGTTTTTCGTATAAGGTGACTGCCCGCAATCTGTTTCGGTACAAGGGTCGAATGTTAATGACCATTATTGGCGTGGCCGGTGCGACTGCGTTGATGATTACTGGCTTTGGTATTCGGGACTCACTGAATACCATCGTCAATCGCCAGTTTAGTCAAATTAGTCAGTATGATTTGGTGGCAGTGTATAATCCGAACGCGACTCAAACGGCGGTGAAAAAGGCTCAGCAATCAGTGACTGATGCTTCGACTGTTAAGCGGCAAACGGCCGTTTATTTTGAGAACGTTTATGCAACTACTGCTAATTCAGATTCGCGTGAGTCGGTGTCACTGATGGTCCCTAAAACACCTTCGCAGTTAGATCAATACATCAAATTACGGGACGTTTCATCTGGTAAACGAAGTCAGCTATCTAATCATGGCGCGATTGTTTCCCAAAAATTAGCCAAATTACAGGGTGTTTCGGTGGGCGATACCTTTAAACTTAAGGATACCGATGGTACTGCTCATCAAATTAAAGTGGCAGGTATTACGACAATGTATGCCGGTCACGATGTCTACATGAATCAAACGTACTACACGAAAGTTTATGGTCACGCAGCAACCATGAATGCTTACCTAGTCAGCTTGAAGAAATCAACAACGAGCAAGGTTAATGATTTTGCAAAGCAGTTTAATCAGCACGAAGCGGCCGTTCAAACGGTCCGGTCACAAGATGCTAAACAAACGATTACTAATATTTTGAGTAACCTCAACAACTTAATTTTGGTGTTGGTCTTAAGTGCTTCCTTACTGTCACTGGTAGTACTTTATACGTTAACAAATATCAATGTGTCAGAACGGGTTCGGGAACTTTCAACCCTGAAAGTGCTAGGTTTCTATCCAAAAGAAGTTCTGATGTATATTTATCGTGAAACTAATATTTTGACTGGGGTCGGGATCCTCGTTGGTGTGGGTGTCGGGTACGCCTTTCACGCCTACATTATGGGGTTACTGCCACCGTCAACTGCGATGGTGGCACCAGGGTTGACCTGGCTAAACGTCGGCATTTCGGTCGGATTAACCGTGCTTTTCTCGCTGGTGATCATGGTGATGATGAACCACAAGATTCAAAGCGTGGATATGTTAGAAGCGTTGAAGTCGGTGGATTAAGCGCTACAATTAACCACATTAAAAGGAACTCATGCCAATGTAACTGGCGTGAGCTCCTTTTGTGTGACCTATTAAGTTATTTTAAACCGATCCGGTCGAAAATTTCGTCAACGTGACGGATGTGGTAGTGGTAGTCAAACGCGTCATCGATATCAGCTTGAGAAAGGTGTGACATGATGGTCTCGTTACCCTCAACAAGTGGTCGGAATTGTAAGCCTTCGTCCCAGGCACGAGCGGTTAATGGCTGTACCAAGTCGTAGGCTGTTTCACGAGTTAAACCGCTGTCGATTAACTTAAGCAACACGCGTTGGCTATAAATCAAGCCGTAAGTTAACGTCATGTTGTGCTTCATGCGCTCAGGGAAAACCGTTAAGTTTTCAACGATGCGACTGAAACGGTTCAGCATGTAGTCCAGGGTTGCTGTCGTATCAGGTAAAATGATGCGTTCGGCAGATGAATGTGAAATATCACGTTCGTGCCATAGTGACACATCTTCATAGGCGGTTTGGACGTGGCCACGCAGGACACGGGCCAATCCAGTGATGTTTTCAGAGCCGATGGGGTTACGCTTATGTGGCATAGCGGATGACCCTTTTTGGCCCTTGTTGAAATGTTCTTCTACTTCATGGATTTCAGAACGCTGCAGTGCTCGAATCTCAGTGGCGAATTCCTCTAGACTCGTGCCAATTAAAGCCAAGGTTGCGATGTAATTAGCGTGCAAGTCGCGCGGTAAGACCTGACTAGTGATTTCTTGGGCCCGCAAGCCTAACTTTTCGCACACGTACTCTTCAACGAAAGGTGGCACGTTTGCGAAAGTTCCAACGGCACCACTGATTTTGCCAGCTTCAACTTCAGCAGCGGCAGCATCGAAACGTTCAATATCCCGGTTAACTTCTGAATACCAGCGGGCCAATTTTAAGCCAAACGTCGTTGGTTCAGCTTGAACACCGTGGGTTCGGCCAATCATGACCGTATCTTTATACTTAAGTGCCTGTTTTTTAATAACTTCTTTTAAATGAAGTAAATCTGCTCGTAACAATTCGTTAGCCTGCTTAAGACGGTAGCCTTGAGCGGTGTCAACAACGTCAGTACTCGTCATACCATAGTGGATCCACTTGCGTTCTTCACCAAGTGATTCGGAAACGTCTCGTGTGAAGGCGACAACGTCGTGATGCGTTACAGCCTCGATTTCGGCGATGCGGTTTTCATCGAAGGTGGCGTTAGCGTTGATCAGATCAACGTCGGCCTGGGGAACAACCCCCAGCTTAGCCCAGGCTTCATCAACTGCAATCTCAACTTCCAACCATGATTGGTATTGGTTATGAAGTGACCAAATCTTTGCCATTTCTGGACGTGTATATCTTTCGAGCATCTTCATCCTCATTTCTGATTTTATCGTCAAATTACGAACATTAATTGAAATTCTTGGTTGAATTTCCTCTAAAATAATAACATATTATGAGTGTCCCTGTATAGTAGATTGAAAACACAATTTGCTTACAATTTGTATATTAGTTATGATATTAGTCTAATTGCTTACATTTAAGAACATTAATTCCTATACCATTCAAAATATTCGTATTTTAGCTTGCATTGGTGATTTGAAATTGGTAGAATGTTAATTGCTGGGTTGTTCGTGTTTAACAGCTTAGCAATTTTTAGATATGAGGTGTTCTAATGTCATCGATAGTAGTAGTAGGAAGCCAATGGGGCGACGAAGGTAAAGGTAAGATTACCGACTTTTTGAGCAAGCAAGCGGATGTTGTTGCGCGTTACCAAGGCGGCGACAACGCCGGTCATACCATTGTCTTTAAAGGTGAAACATATAAGTTACACTTAATTCCATCTGGGATCTTCTACTCAGACAAGTTAAGCGTAATCGGTAATGGTGTGGTTCTTAACCCTAAGTCATTAGTGGAAGAACTTCACTACTTACACGATCGTAATGTTCCAACCGATAATTTACGAATTTCGAACCGGGCACACGTTATTTTGCCTTATCACATCCTCATTGATCAATTACAAGAACAAGCAAAGTCAGCTAAGATTGGGACTACCAACAAGGGTATTGGACCAGCTTACATGGATAAAGCCGAACGAATCGGTATCCGGGTTGCTGATTTATTAGAGAAGGATACGTTTGAAGAAAAGCTCCGTCAAAACTTAACTGAAAAGAATCAGTTAATCACGAAGTTGTACGATCATGAGCCACTTCAATTTGACGAAATTTTTGAAACTTACTATAACTACGGTCAAGAATTGAAGGATTATGTGACTGATACGTCAGTTGTTATTAATGATGCCATCGATGCTGGCAAGCACGTCTTATTCGAAGGCGCGCAAGGTGTCATGCTGGATATCGACCACGGCACCTACCCATTTGTGACGAGTTCGAACCCTGTTGCTGGGGGCGTTACAATCGGTAATGGTGTCGGCCCTTCTAAGATTGACGAAGTTGTTGGGGCATGTAAGGCTTACACATCACGAGTTGGCGACGGCCCATTCCCAACTGAATTAAACGACGAAACGGGCGACTTTATCCGTGAAGCAGGTCATGAATATGGCACTGTTACGAAGCGACCACGCCGAATTGGCTGGTTTGATACAGTCGTGATGCGTCACGCTAAACGTGTTTCTGGTTTAACGCATCTTTCACTGAACTGTTTAGACGTTTTAACCGGACTCAAGACTTTGAAGATTGCAACGGCTTATGAGCTTGATGGTAAAACCATTTATCATTACCCAGCTAGCCTTAAGGAATTGAATAACTGCAAACCAGTTTATGAAGAATTCCCAGGTTGGGATGAAGATATCACTGGCGTTAAGCAGTTTGAAGATTTACCTGTTAACGCCCAAAACTACGTGAAACGTTTAGCTGAACTCGTTGGTGTTGATATTGCAACGTTCTCAGTTGGCCCAGATCGGACACAAACCAACGTCTTAATTGACGCTTGGCAAGATACCGACGCAAAGTAAGGAGTAATGTTAATGATGAACCCAGAAGTATTTGACTACGAAGATATCCAACTAGTCCCTAATAAGTGCATCATCGACAGTCGTTCTGAGGCTGATACTTCCGTTAAGTTTGGCCCACGGACCTTTAAGATTCCGGTTGTGCCAGCTAACATGGAGACGGTCATTAACGATGAACTTGCCATTTGGCTTGCACAGAATGATTACTTTTATGTGATGCACCGTTTCCAACCAGAAACGCGACATGATTTTGTTAAAATGATGCATGAACAAGGCTTGTTTGCTTCGATTAGTGTTGGCGTTAAACAAGATGAACTTGATTTCATTAACGAATTAGCAGCGGCTAAAGACGTGCCTGAATATATCACAATTGATATTGCCCATGGTCACTCGAACTCTGTGATTCGCATGATTCAACACATCAAACAAAATCTGCCTGATAGTTTCGTGATTGCTGGGAACGTTGGTACACCTGAAGCAGTCCGTGAATTAGAGAATGCCGGTGCTGATGCGACTAAGGTCGGCATTGGACCTGGCAAGGCCTGCATTACTAAACTTAAAACTGGGTTTGGTACGGGTGGTTGGCAGTTAGCTGCTATTCGTCTGTGTGCTAAAGCTGCGAAAAAACCAATCATTGCTGATGGCGGTATCCGTTATAACGGCGACATTGCCAAATCAATTCGCTTTGGTGCCAGCATGGTCATGATTGGGTCCTTGATGGCTGGGCACTTACAGTCACCAGGCAGTATGATTAAAATTGACGGTAAAACCTTTAAGCAATACTGGGGCTCTGCCTCCGAAACGCAAAAGGGTGCGTACCGAAACGTTGAGGGTAAACAAATGTTAGTCCCTTATCGTGGCGATATTGCTGACACTCTTGAAGAGATGAAGGAAGATTTACAAAGTTCCATTTCCTACGCCGGGGGGCGCAAGTTGATGGATATTCGACTTGTCGATTACGTGGTCGTCAAGAATTCCGTGATGAACGGCGATTCTTACTAAGACTGATGAGCTTCGATTAGAAATTTTTATGTAACGAATAACGCCGTCAGTTCCAGAGTTTGGGACCGACGGCGTTTTCGCTTGAGTTTAAAAAGTAGCGTTTCCCAATCCATATAAAAAGCCAACTCCGACGAGTTGGCTTTTTATATATGAGAAATCGAAGTACAACTTCGAGTTTGGATACTTCGATCACCTAAGGGGGTAAGCAATCGAAGTGGTGCATCAATCGGATCTAGGGGAGGAGGATGATCCTTCATGCAAGCAATTTAATTAGTCTCTAGGGGGGAGAAACTAATTAATCAAGGAAGTAAGGTTGGTACTTCGTTGAAGCTTATAGCAAGTTGCCTTTGCTATGCTTTAAATATACCAACTAGATGTGATAAAAATGTGAACGACGATTGCTATATTTGTGAACTTATCTCAAAAATAAGTTTTTAGGAATGATGTGACGCGTTGCTTGTACGCTTCGGGGTTATACCAGAAGCTTTCGGCGTGGGTCGCATTTTTGACGATCCAAAGCTGTTTTGGTGCTTTGGTTGCCCGATAGTTTTCGTAGGCCATGTGGACGGGAACGTAGGTATCCTTACCGCCATGGATGAATAAAATTGGCCGACGATTCTTAGCCAACTGTGTTTTAGATGAAACGTCACCGAGATAGTAGCCTAAGCGTTGACGATTAATCGTGCTGACCATTGGCTCAAACGGATATTCTGGCAGGTGATATTGTTCCTTTAGGAGGTAAATCAGCTCTTCTTTGATGCTGGAGTAACCGCAGTCAGCGATGATGGCTTTGACCTGAGTCGGTAAGTTTTCGCCTGACAGCATTTCCATGGTAGCGCCACCCATGCTAACGCCGAAGAGCAAGATTCGTTCGTCTTCACCTTTGACGGCCAATAGCTTATTGATCCAACTAAGGTAGTCTAATCGGTCTAACCAACCAAAGCTGATATATTCGCCGGCGCTATCACCGTGGGCGCGATCATCGGGAAGCAACACGTTATAGCCCATGTCATAAAACATTTTGGCATAGTTGGCCATCGTTTCGCGATTACCTTTATAGCCGTGAGAAATAACAACGGTTTTTTTGAGGTGATCAGGGTGCTGGATAAACGTTGCAACTAAGCGTTTCTTAGGGTCGTGTTCGTTGAGGTACCAAGTTTCTTGGGGAATGTGGCGAAACCAGTCGACGTACGCGTAGTACTGGTCAGCATACTTTTGCTTTTCTTCGGAAGTTGCTGGTACTTCTTTCACGCGTTTAAATGCAATGTCAAAGAGTTTGTTGCTCATGTAAAGTGTCCCAGCTGCAACAGCAGTCAGGGGTAAACCAAGTTTTAAAAGTGATTTTTTCAATGCGGTCTCCTATTATTTAGAGTGAGACAAAAATCGGTTAACGACCAGAGTGTAAGCAACATCTTCGAATATTCTGAACTTGAATATTTGAAGATGTTGCTTACATGGCCGGTCGTTGATTTTTGTCGCAGGTTTAGTCAATGTAAAATTAGAAAAGCGAATATTCTGAACTTGAATATTTGATTAAGTTGTCTACACGGCCGGGTGTTGACCTTTGTCGCACGACCCGACGAAGTCAGGAAGCCTATCTGGGGTTTAGTCAATGTAAAATCAGAGAGGTGAATATTCTGAACAAATAATTAGCCAGTATATACCTATCCAAGCCACTCAATCAAGGTAAAGTTGCTTCAAATCAGCAATGTCCTGATCTGACAGCGCCAAGGCATCCGTCAAAAAGTGGGCCATATCGCCGTACTGTGCCTTAACAGCAGCCATCGCTGTATCAAAATAGTCACTTGAAACGGTCATCAGGGCCTTGATTGATTCGAGAGTTGTTCCCGTAATCCCTTCATTTTGAGCTTTGGTTAACCGATCTGTAATAAGTGGTGACAGTGCTTCGTTGGTAAGTAGATAATCTTGTTTAATGAGTTCATGAGGTACACCAAGTGCCGATAGTAGGAAAACAGCGCCCATACCAGTACGGTCTTTACCAGCTGTGCAATGGAAAAGTAGCGTTTGCTTGTCACTCGTGTTGGCAAGCAAGGCTGCAAAGAAGGCTTGGTAAGCCTGATGTGATTGGCTAGTTGTAATCATTTCCTGATAAGTATCCAGCATATGTTGATAGCCATTTTCCTCGCGTTTAGCGAGTTCTGCTTTTATTTCAGCCTCAGATTTTGAAACTTCGGTCTGATCCTCTGGAAAAACGGGCAGATGGTGGTAACTGATTGACGCAGGAATGAGGTCCGGGGACTTGGCGACTTCGGCGTTAGACCGGAAATCAATATCGACGTTAACGCCATAGTCAACCAGTGATTGTTGATCTTGTTTTGATAGAAAGGCGAGGGTTGCCGTGCGGATCACACGCTGCCACTTGACTGTGTGACCGTCGGCAGTTTGGTAGCCACCCAGTTCACGGAAGTTGTAGCCATGGTCCATCTTTAGTAATCGTTGATTGGTTTGCTGCATCGGAAAGCCTCCTTGTGTCGATTAAATGAAATCTCTGATAACTATTGTAACGCAGTTGGGGCCAAGGTGTATATTTGAGCACGCCGGTGGTTGTGCTTTGCTTTAGTTTAAAGTTTGAAAGCGCTATAATAATTGCAACAATTTAGTTTTGAAAGGACTGATCAGCATGAAAATCGGGATTATTGGCGGAAATGGTAAAACGGGTTCGGCAGTCTATCAAGAAGCGCTCAAGCGTGGTCATCAGCCAACGGCGATTGTCCGCAACGCAGAAAAGGGCCAGGCGGTGTTGGGTGACGACGCCAGTTTACTCGTTAAGGACGCTTTTGAACTCACAGCGGCTGAATTAACGGATTTTGATGTTGTTGTCGATGCCTTTGCGGTACCGATGGGGTCACCGATTGCCTATCTGCACCTCGATTTACTGACCAAGCTGGTTCATGATTTGCGGACGACAACTACACGTTTGGTTTTGATTATCGGCGCTGCTAGTCTAAAGATGCCCGATGGCAAGCGCTTGTTAGATCAATTACTAAAAACACCGGGACATGAAGACTGGATTGGTGTACCGCTAAACCAGACCTACGAATATCATTTTCTACAAATGATCGATAATGTGGATTGGGTCGCCATTTCCCCACAACGTAATTTTGGCCCTGGTCCAACTACTGGGTACGTGATGGGTACTGATGAAATCATGTTTGATTCGGCTGGCAAATCAGAATTATCAAACGGCAATATGGCGCTTGCTATCTTAGATGAGATCGAAGCGCCGCAGCATCGACGAGAACGGTTTACTGTTCGGAATCAGGAGGATTAGCAAAGCAATGAGTTTACGCGGAGATTGGCTCTTATTTAAGACGAAACGCAGTCGTCTAAAGCAGCAGGTGGCGACTAGTTTTTTACATCCTGGCAGGCGCACGGATGAATTGGCACCGGGTAAATTTAAACAACCCGACCAGGTCCGGACAGTGCCGCTGCCAAATAGTCGCTTGGTGACATTAATGCCAACCGAACCAACACATCAGCACGTGGTTATTTTTCATGGTGGTGCCTACACTGTTCCCACAACTGAGAGTCACCGTCAGTGGATGGAACTGATTGCGGATAAATTGGGTGCCACTGCAACAATGGTTGATTTTCCGCTGGCACCGGAGAGTACGGCAGTCCAAACAGTGCCGGCAGCGCTTGAAGCTTATCAAGAGTTACAACTTGCGTATCCCGATGATTACTTTTATTGGCTGGGCGATTCTTCAGGGGCGGGGCTCGCTTTAGTATTGCTGCAACAATTGCGTGCTAAGCAGTTACCGATGCCGAAGGGAACACTTCTGATTTCACCGTGGGCAGACTTGGCCATGCGAGATCCAGAAATTGAGGCACGAAATCAAGGTGATCCTGAGTTACCACTTCAGGCCATGCGCACGGTGGCGGCTAACTATGCTGGTAATTTAGTGTTAGAAGATCCGCTCGTGAGTCCAATTAACGGCGAACTTGATCATCTGGGTGAAATTAGTTTGTGGTATGGGACTACTGAACTATTATTGCCGGATCACCAGATATTGGCGGAAAAATTGAAACAGGCGGATGGTACGCAAGTCGACGTACATGAACTTAAAAACATGCTGCACGATTTTTTGCTGTGGCACGGGCTACCTGAAAGCCACCAAGTTTTTCATCGATTACAGCAAATGTTTAAATAAATTAAGGCACTGTTACCTCACAATTGCTGTGACGTGACAGTGCCTTAATTGATTAACGTGTTCGCTGGGCAACTTTGAGACTGCGGGCAACTAAATCCGCAAAGAGTGCCTTTGAGTCGTCGTGGTGCTTGTACATGTTTTCAGGATGCCATTGTACGGCCAGAATTTGATCATTATCAATTGATTCCACTGCTTCAACAACTTGATCATCTGCACGAGCGGTGATTTGTAAGCTTGGTGCAACGTCCTTAATGGCTTCGTGGTGTCGAGAGTTAACGTAAGGTCGTTCACCGACAATCTTGAACAACCGACTATCCGGTGCGACCGATACGTGATGAGAAGGCATATTACCAGCCGCCTCCTGAGAGTGCTTCAAGGTGGCATGCGGGTTTTGTGAGAGATCTTGGTAAACGGTACCGCCAAGGCCGATGTTGATTAACTGAAGCCCACGGCAGATGCCGAAAATGGCTTTACCTTTGGCGACTGACTGTTTCAATAATTCAATTTCAAACAAATCGCGTTTTCGATATGTAACACCTAGCTTTTCACGAGGTTCTTCACCGTAGAAGGTGGGGTCAACGTCATAGCCGCCTAAAAAGGCAACGCCGTCGAACAGATCCATGTAATCGGTAACGTCCTTTGGATCGACACTGGGAAAAATAACGGGGACACCACCGGCCTTCACGACGGCTTCGATGGCGGGGCGTGGTGCGAACGCAGCGTTGCGTTCATTTATGATATTAGTAGCTTCGGCAAGTGTATCAGCCGGTAAAGCGATTCGTGGTCGCAAAACAATTCCCCCTTAAATTATGTGATTATGATGAGACAACGTTAGCAGATATCGGCGCAAAAAGCAATTGTTGCACGCGGCTGACTTAACATTCGGAGCAATCAGCGTTACATTTGTAATGTAACTAAATTTAAATAGAGGTAGAAAAAATGGCAATGACAGAACGACAGTTAATTCAAGAGATTCTGAACACGGTAGCAGTGATCTACGAATTTGAAAACGCTGACGAAGACGCCAACGAATATACATTGTTGATCAAGCAACAGGACAATGATACGCGGAGCCTCGAAACCGTTAACGCGGAAGTAAAGAACTATTTCCAAAAAGCAGATTTTGACTATCAAGAAGAACTCCACCCAACGGACACGGATAAACCAGCTGATGTGCGGGTGAAGATAAAGAGATAGAGCAAAAAATGAAACGGGTAGCACCCAGAGTATAATAACGCCCACCATAAAAACCCGAACTTGGTTTTTATGGTGGGCGTTGTTATACGGCCGGGTGCTGTTTCATTTTTCGCGTTTCGACTAGATAATGGCAAAGCGCCGCAACTAATCTTACTCCTCCGTCAACTGCCGAATAGCCTTAGCCGGCACACCAGCAACGAGCGTATTGTCTGGCACATCGTGAGTGACGACTGCACCGGCAGCAACGACTACATTGTTACCGATCGTAACGCCAGGTAATACGGTGACAGAGCCACCGAACCACACATCGTTGCCAATCGTTACGGGTTTTGCTTGTGCCAGGTATTGACGACGTCCTTTAGCCGTCATGGGGTGGTTGACAGTATAGATACCACAGTTAGGTCCAATCATCACATTATTGCCAATGTTGACGGGCGCTATATCAAGAATCGTTAAATTGTAGTTACTTAAGAAATCGTGACCAACGTGAATATTTTTGCCGTAATCACAGTTAAAGTTGGCTTGAACGGAAATGTTTTCACCATAACTGCCAAAAATTTCTTGTACCTTTTCGGTTTGTTTTTCCGGTTGTGTTGCGGGAATGGCGTTGAATTCCTGACAAAGCTTTGCTGCACGGGCTTTTCTTGCAGCGACCGCTTCATCAGTAAAACAGTACCATTCTCCAGCAATGAGTTTCTCTAATTCAGAAGACATCTAACCAGTCCTTTCAAGTTTAAAGATATCACTTAAACTGAGGTCTAAGTCAAGCAAATTTCAGTAGTTGGCATTGATTCTTTAATATAAATCACATCGATATTATGTCAATATCACCAGATGCTTAAGTAAAATTTAAACGCTCGTTAATGACATGTACTTTGTGAATGTGATAAAGTAAAGCTAGTTTTGAAAACGTTTTCGTAATCACAAAGCTGGAGGTATTGAATCGATATGGCAATGAAGGAGCCGGAACATTATATTCTCGCAATTGACCAAGGTACGTCCGTTACACGGGCAATGCTGTTTGACCATTCGGGACGCAAGGTGATTGAGAGCCAAAAGACTTTCCCACAATATTATCCGCACAACGGTTGGGTTGAACAGGATGCCAACGAAATCTGGAATTCAGTGCAGTCGGTTATTGCGACTGCGCTGATCGATGCTGGGGTGCACCCGGAATACATTGATGGTATTGGTATTTCGAGTCAACGTGAAACCACGGTGATTTGGGATAAAAAAACCGGTCAACCAATTTACCATGCGATTGGCTGGTTATCTAAACAGACTGCGCCCATTGCTAAGCAGATGGTGGCAGATGGTTATGAGGAACTCATTCATGAGCATACGGGTCTCGTGATTGATTCTTACTTCTCAGCAACTAAGGTGCGGTGGTTGTTAGATAACGTTCCTGGCGCGCAAGAACGGGCCGAAAAAGGCGAGCTGTTGATGGGAACCATCGATAGCTGGTTGACCTGGAAGCTATCAGACGGTCAGCTACACATTACTGATTACACCAATGCCAGTCGAACCATGATGTTTAACATTCATGATTTAAACTGGGATGATGAAATTTTAAAATTGCTGAATATTCCGAAGCAACTACTACCTGAGATTCGTTCGTGTTCAGAGGTGTACGGCACGACTAAAAATTACCAGTTTTACGGGGTTGAAGTGCCAATTTGTGGGTTAGTCGGTGACCAACAGGCCGCCCTAATTGGTCAAATGGCGTTTAAATCTGGTGAAGTTAAAAATACCTATGGCGACGGCGCCTTTATTATGATGAATACTGGGTCGAAGCCACAATTTTCTGATCATAAACTGTTAACGACGATTGCCTATGACTTGGACGGTCACATGACTTACGCTCTCGAAGGGTCAATTTTCGTCGCCGGAACTGCGGTGAACTGGCTCCATGAGAGCATGAAGATCATTGATAACGTGCCTCAATCTCGACAAGTTGCGATGGCTTCAACCAATAATGATGAGGTCTATGTGGTGCCCGCCTTTAACGGGTTGGGTGCACCATACTGGGATCAAGATGCACGGGGTGCAGTATTTGGGTTGACTCGTGGTACGAATCGCAGTGATTTTGTGAAGGCCACTTTGCAGTCCATTGCTTATCAGACTCGCGATATCATCGAAACAATGCGGCAGGATACCGAAATGCCAGTCATGGAGGTGCTAGCTGATGGCGGTGCATCCCGAAATCGATACTTGATGCAATTCCAAGCTGACATTTTGAACTTGCCAATCATTCGTTCTAGCGAAGAGGAGACTACTGCACTGGGTGCCGCCATTTGCGCTGGACTAGCAGTTGGTTACTGGCAGAATTTAGATGAAGTTACCCAGATCCACGCAGCAGGACGAACGTTTGAACCCGACATGGCAGAAGAGAAGCGTCAGCGTCTGTACGATGGCTGGCACGTTGCAATTGACGCGACGCGGGCGTTTAAAGTTAAACATTAAGTGATGGTGGTGCTTGATCACGAATAAAACGGTTGTAGCCGAAATTTTGGCTGCGACCGTTTTTTAACAGCAAGTTGAGTAACGGTACCGATGAATTTTTGAGTTGTGAGGTAAATAACAAGACTTTCGACTAAACTAAATTGTCCACAACTGGTATGCTAGAAAGCGTAAATAATAAAGGGGGATGCATGATGGCACAAGTTAATTTAAAAGCAGCAATTATTGCTGGTACAGCTGCAGGTGTGGTGTCGGGACTCGTTAAACTCGGCTGGGAGAACATCTTACCACCGCGAACGGCAGCTCGAAACCAGACTAATCCGCCTCAGCGGTTACTTGAACAGGCTGGGGTGCCAGCTGCGGTGACCCATGCAACGTACACCTATTCGGGTGAGAAGTTACCTTGGGTAAGCTATTTGATTCACTTTGGGTTTTCAACAACGTTTGGCGTGCTGTATAGCGTGGCTGGTCACTATGCGCCAAGTATTCGGACGGCTCAAGGAACCTTATTTGGTTTGGGCGTGTGGGGGGCATTTCATCTCGGTATCATGCCTGCGATGCAGACTGTCCCAAGTGCTAAGGATCAACCAGCCGAAGAACATTTTTCAGAAGCGTTGGGTCACATGGCCTGGATGTGGACGAATCACATTATCAGTGATGAACTCTATCACGAACTTACCAATTCAAAATAAAGTTGGTGACCAGTTTTGAAACAGGCTTGGCAAACAAAGTGGCCTGAACGAATCAGTTATGGGTTAAGCGATGCAGCCGATAACTTAGTCTTTCAAGTGATGACCACTTATTTATTGTTTTTCTATACGGATGT
>NZ_AZEE01000027.1:245359-384469 GCF_001434895.1 Secundilactobacillus odoratitofui DSM 19909 = JCM 15043 | reverse complement strand
AGCGGACGTGATTGAAAGTCCACTAATTGGCCTGATGATTGACCACACACATTCACGGTTTGGTAAAAGTCGACCGTTTTTCTTGTGGTACGCCTTACCGTACGTGATTTTTGCGGTATTAACGTTTGTGACACCGGACTTTTCGGCCACGGGTAAATTAATCTGGGCTTACGTGACATACCTCGGACTGGGTTTCTTTTATACCGCCGTTAACTTACCGGTAACCTCGATTTTACCTACCATGTCACGTAACGAACGAGAGCTCACATTATTAGGCGTCATTCGCCAGTTTTTTGGCAGTTCAGTACAGATTATCGTCGCCGTATTTACTTTGCCATTAGTGGCGTTCTTTGGTCGAGGTAACCAACAACACGGTTTCTTAATGACAATTGGGTTATTTGGCATTATTTCTTTAATTTTGATTTGGAATACGTTTTTCCACGTGCGAGAGCGGTTTAGTGACCACGAGATTGCCCATCAACCATTTAGAGAAGTTCTACCCATGATCCTAAAGAACCAACCTTGGATTAGAATCTCAGTTGTGATATTACTTTTTTGGTTAGTGACCGCGATTAAAAATCAAACTGCCATTTATTACTTCAAATACACCCTGAATAATGAAGGCCTCGTACCGTTAGCGAACAGCTTTACGTTGGCGTCATTACTCGGCGTGATCCTGATAATGCATTTATCAAATTTACATGGCAATAAGCGGACGATGTTGGTTGGTATCGTCACAGCCTTTATTGGTCAACTTGTGTTGATGCTTGGGGTCTATAGCAGCGGGTTACCCGTATTATTTACGGGAATTGTTATTAATGCGATCGGTCACGGCATGATTGTTGGGTTAGTGTCGATCATGATTGCGGACACCATTCGTTATGGTATGACGATGGGGATTCAAGCAGAAGGTATTTTGGCGGCTAGCGACAACTTTGGTGTCAATGTTGGCTTGGGTGTCGGTGGTTTAATTACGGCCGGCCTTTTTCAACTTTCTGGCTACGTACCTGACCACGCCCAAAACGCTGCAACGCTGAGTATGATCAATTGGAATTACGTTTGGATTCCGTTAGTCATTTACCTAGTGATGTTTGCGGTTCTGTGGTTTTACGACGAGCAAACAATGAATGATGCTTTGAATTTGCAAAATCAATCGTGAAGTCTAGTCAACTAAGCAGTTATCTGAACCCTAAGCAGTTTTTGAAACGGATGGCACGGTATTAAAGCAACGTGTTATTATGATCGTGGTGTTTCAGGTAAGGTACAGGTGCTGATTAATATGCTCATCACTGTAATTAAAATTGTTAAAGACAAGGAGAAAAAACGATGCCATTAATGCGAATTGATATGATTAAAGGCCGTGATAAAGCCGAAATCAAGACTATCTTGGATATTTCTTATAAAGTTGCGACCGATGAACTCCATTTACTGCCACGTGACCGTTACCAAGTTGTCACACAGCACGAACCAGAAGAAATGGTTTTCTGGGACGTGGGTCTGGGGCTAGAACGGACCGATAAAATTTTGTTATTCAGTTTGACCTCCAGTCCACGAGAACAAATTGATAAAGAACACTTCTATGCTAATTTAGTAAAAGCGTTACATGAAGGTATTGGCATTTCACCATCTGATGTGATGATTAATATTACAAGCAATACTAAAGCCGACTGGAGTTTTGGCAATGGTGAAGCACAATTTTTGAATGGCAAGTTAGATTAAATAGCGGCTTTTGCTAAACAAAACTGTTAGACGATTATAAACATCAAAAATAGGATGGTTGCTGTTTTGAGCAATCATCCTATTTTTGTTACCTGGAGTGACAGTGATGAGCTATTGAGATAACCCTGAATAAAGAAAACCCTCAAAGTTAAACTTACTTAACTTTGAGGGTATATCAGAATATATAATTTGTATTAAGCGATGCATCTGGCTATTTGAGCCATTTTGGTAAATAACCTTTGTTGGCGAGAACGTCCTTTGATCGTTGGGTAGCGGGTTGATAGCCTCGATTGAAGAGGTGTCTAAAGTACATGTAGTTGTACCAGAAGCCCCAGAGTAGCTTAAGTGCTAACTCAACCAAGCTATACCAAGAAGCCTGAACTTGAATGTTGGTAAAATGAATTGAGTAAAACCCCATACCAACACCTAATTCAATTCCGGCGATACAGAAAAAGTTGTACCAGTCACCACGGAAAATCGGCACCCAAAAGTCAAAGATGAATGCGGTGAAGGAAAAGCCAACCTTACCAATTCGAATATCGCCATTATCTGCCTTTGTGACAGTTGCGTAATTTGGTGGCACTGGTAAGCCATTTGGTCCCTCGTTGTTATCACCATCGAATGGATTTTGCATTGAAACCCTCTTTTCTAGTTGAAGTCCGAATTGTTTATTTAGTCAATATTGGTCAAATAAGAGTATTGATTAATGATAAGCCATAATTGGCGTTTTGGCTACTGTTTAAGCTCTAGTAAATTTAACAACTGCTTCACAACGTGCCGTTTGTGGCATCATATCGACAGATTGGATGTAGTCGACGTGATATTGCCGGGTAAGTTTTACCAAATCTCGTGCTAACGTTGAAGGGTTGCAGGAAATGTAGACGAACTTTTTAGGCTTAGCTTGTAAAATGGCGTTGATCAAGCCGTCATCCAAGCCGGTGCGAGGAGGATCGACCACTAAGGCGTCCGGTTTAAAGCCCTCGTTCAGCCATTTAGGTAGAATGGTTTCGGCTGTGCCAGTTTCGTAATGGGCATTGTCGATACCGTTGAGTTGCGCATTTTCGCGTGCGTCTTTGACGGCATCGTCAATAATGTCCATACCACGTACTTCCTTAGCAGCGTGGGCCATGGAAAGACCAATCGTCCCTACACCGGCGTAAGCATCCACCACCGTTTCGTTTTCGCTTAGGTCCAGTGCTTTAAGGGCTTCAGCGTACAAGCGAACGGTTTGGTAGGGGTTCAACTGCAAGAAAGCCCGGGCAGATAGGTCGAATTGCAGCCCGTTGAGTACTTCGCGGATGCGTGGCTTGCCAGCTAACAGAATCGTTTCGTCGCCCCAAATGAGTGACGTTCTAGCCGCATTGATGTTTTGCATGATTGACACAACGTCGGGGAGTTCAGCTTGAATTCTTGCCACAATATCGTCCTTTTGTGGAAAGGCCTCATCGGTGGTAACAAAAACGACCTGAACTTCGCCAGTTCCTTCAGCGACCCGAACAACGACAGTACGAACTAGGCCAGTGTGTTTTTTTTCGTCGTAAGTTCTGACGTTTAAGTCTTCCATAATGGTGACGATTTTACGCATGACCGTCATTGTTGCAGGCATTTGGACGGAGCAGGTCGCCAGATCGACTAAGTGGTGACTACGTTCTTGATAAAGGCCCGCGATGATGTGGCCCTCTGCATTCCGTCGTACCTGAAACTGAGCCTTGTTACGGTATTCGTAAGGATTCTTCATGCCAATGGTGGGCTTTAAAACGAAGTGACGATAACCCTTGGGCTTGTATTTTTCAAGTGACTGGGTCACAACGTCGCGTTTAAAGGCCAACTGGGCAGGATAGGCGAGGTGTTCTAGTTCAAAGCCACCAACTTCACCTGCGTAGGCATCGCGAGGTTCCACGCAATCAGGGCTAGGCGTTTTGAGACGGTGAATTTTAGCGGTTAAAAAAGTGGGCTTGATGCCGGTTACTTCAGCCACGACGACTTCGTTGGGGAGTGCGCCAGGGACAAAGGTGAGTTTACGTTTGTAGTAACCAATGCCTTCACCATTGATGCCGAGACGCTTAATGGTCAACGGAAAGCGTTGACCGAGCTTAACTTGAACGTCACCTTGACGTGGTCGCGTGGGGTGTTGATGATATCGATTTGTTTGAGTTGGTTTCAATTTTTATTATCCTATCTGTGTGTTAAGTAGTGACAGTATCTGAACCTACATTGTAGCCTATATACCAGTCAACTTCCAGAACGGTCACTGATTAACGTAACTGAGGGTTTAAAAAAAGCGCACGGTGCTTCCTAATGATTAGGAAACACCGTGTGCTTGTGAGTTGAAGTGATAAACGTTGCAGCAACGCTATTGCGCAAACGAGTTGTAGTTGAGAAGTTGTGAGATAGGTTTGCACAAAAGGTTATTGCGTCCGGTTTATTCTTCGTAATACTTATATTGAATTGTGTATTCTTTCAAGTCACCAGGCTTAAGTTCGATATCACCGAAGCCTTCGTGGTTGATGGCATCAGGTAATGTTTGAGCTTCCGTTGCCAAGGCGTTGTAAGGTTTGCTTTGATCAAATGGGTTAGCGGTAAAGACCACTAAGGCGTTACGGTCAGAGTAAATGGCCACGTGGCGGTTGCTTGCACTGTCACTCAAAGTAGCGATTGGTGTATCGGCACTTGGTGTCACTTCGTAGGCATCATCAATTTCAATCTTGCCAGTTTGTGACTTAATATCAGCCAAAGCACTTGGAATATCAGTCGTCTTTTCAAAGTCGTAGCCAGTACCAGGTAAATCGACGAACTTGCCGGTTGGTACTTTGTCGGCATCGGCTAATTCAAGCCGGCGCTTACTGTTGATTTGTAAGAGTTGGGTCTCAAGCGTCTTTTGGCCCTCGGTAAGGTTCCAATAAACGTGGCAGGTTGGGTTAAACAAAGTTGCTGCGGTTGAAGCAGCACTGAAGGTGATCGCAACGTTGTTGTCATCACCGAATGTGTAGGTGATTCGGGCGTCCAGGTCGCCAGGAAAATGGTCTTCATCGCTGGTGATGTGGCGTGAGAAGGTCACGCTAGCATCGTGTTCGCGAATTGACTGTTCTGCTTGCCAGACAATTTCAGAGAAGCCGTTAGGGCCACCGTGAAGAGTGTTGTCGTTTTCGTTGGCATCAAAATGGTATTCCTGACCATCGATTGTCGCAGTGGCCTTAGTTAACCGACCAGCGACACGCCCAATTGACTTGCACAGGCTGTATGATGCGGGGCTGTCGTAGTGGGCTAAATCGTTGAAGCTGACGATCAATGGGTGGTTGTTTACCGTGTAACCAGTCCAAGTTGCGCCAAGGGTGCTCACTTGAATGAAGTTACCATCGGCGTTGGTAATTGTATAACGGTCAATGTTTTGACCGTTATGTTGACCAAAGATATCGGATGTAATCTGCATTGAAAAATCCTCCTTATGAAAACGCTTTATCGGTTTATATTATACGCTATCTTATGCCGCTGTTGAAAATAAATTTAGTAAAAATCGATTAATTTTAGTAATTTATTTAAATTATTTTCTGAAAACGGTTTCTTAATACTTTCTCAACAAAAGCTTCATAATTTAGTGACAATTACTTGCTATTCTTATATTTGTAATATCAAGTATGCAATTTGAAAGGATGATCGTGATGTTGCTTGATCATGCAGAAGTCGAAACCATTGCTGTTCAGCTCGTGAACGTGTCCGAGTCTTCAATGACAGCTAAAACTGAAACGAACGAGATTATTAAAATTAAACCATCAGAAACCGCAAAGAAGGACCACTCCTTCTGGCAAAGTATGAAAGATATCGCCCAAGCCAAAATCTGGCTGCCAGTAACGAAGGGCACCCATCAGTTACTCCAGTACGATTGGCTGAGTGCGATGCCCGCTATGTAAAACTAGATTTCTCACTAGTCTTGCGTTAATGAAGTACAAATTGAATTTAAGTAGTAAAAAGCTGACCTATTTGATGGCCAGCTTTTTTTCGTGAGAATGCTTGTTATGAATAGGGTGGTTAATGATTAGGGACGTACATTACTTTTTAACTATTTTCAGATTAAATTTAACGAAATTAACCGTTTTCATTGCTTAAATTGCTGGTATAACGGTATAAAATTAGAATTATTATCAAAATACGCTATGTCATATATTGACTTTTTATCAGATGAGTTTTACGTTAGTAAGAGTTGTTTTATAACTTAACGTACATAACGAAAGGAGATAACAATGAGCAGCTTTTCAAAATTAGGTATAATCCTCGTTTTATCTGGTATCACTTTTTTGGGCTTGACGACGGTACCGGTTATTGGCCATGCAGCTGATGCGGGTACTACAGTGCAGCAATCAACTGCGACGCTAAAGGTTGAACCAGTAAGTGGTAGTGATGGCTCCCTTACGTTGACTAGTGTTCCAAGTTATGATTTCAGTAAAACGTTGGACAGTTCAGATACAACTCTTTGGACAACACCAACTGGTAAACTCACCGTAGATGATGAAACCGGTACTGGTGCGGGTTGGACCGTTTCAGTTGATTTGAGTGATTTTACGAATGCGGCCGGCACAAATATGAGTAAAGGTAATGGTTGGACGATGGGGACTGGTGCACAGACAACGACGTACGCTGGTTCGCCCACTCAAATTGGAACTGCACCACATTCATTGAGTACCGGTACAACACTCACACCTGGCAATCAAGCGGTTGGTATTTTATCAGCCGGTCAAGGTGAGGGCTTAGGCACTTGGTCAACTACCTTTAGTGATGCTAAGTTGAATTTCGCGAAGTTACCTGCCATGAAGGCAACTTACACAGCTACCATGAATTGGACCTTAACATCGGGGCCAACGAGTGATACCACATCAAATTAATCCGAGTTAACTAGTGCGAAACTTCAAAACGGAAACCCAGCTCAAGCTGCTGACAGTTTGAGTTGGGTTTCTTGTCTTATAACAATAGGAGTATAAAATGAGTTCGATTAAACGAGTTACCAAGTTTGTTTTACTAACACTCGCAATCTGCATCACAGCCCTGAGTGTCTCCAGCGGAGTTACTCAGGCCAAATCAAGTGTGAATCAGTTTCAAGTTAAGCCAATCTTACCAGCAGATAATGCCGCCAAGTCCAGTTATTTTGATTTGAAGGTGAAACCTAGTCAGAGTCGGACGCTAAAAATTCGAATTTTTAATAACAGTACCAAACGCCAACAATTTTACGTCAAACCAAGTAACACCACGACCAGCTCATTGGGCGCTATTGCATATACGGGTAGCACTAAAAAGGATGCTTCGGCGGCCACGGCTTTCAGCGATATGATCAGTGATAAAACGGGCAAACCGGTCACGATTGATGGTCAGAGCAGCGCAACAGTGAGTTTCAAATTAAACGTGCCTAAACAGCAATTTACTGGTACGGTACTTGGCGGCTTCGTGGTTCATTCGGTTAGTGCAAGCGATCATGCCGCTCAAAACAGTGGTGTTAATAACCTTGCTCGATACGTCGTTGCGGTACGGCTAAAGGAAAGTAGTACGACTGTTAAGCCAAACCTGTTGTACTATGGTACACACTACGTCGGTATGAACGGGTTGCCAGCTATCCAAGTGAAGTTGCAAAATAATCAACCCGTGATTATTGGTAACGTGCATTTGAAAGCCACAGTAACTGGTGAAGGCAACAAAACGGTAGCTAAGGTTGATAATCAATTACTTAATTTTGCGCCGACTTCAAGGTTTAACTACACAATTTCAACTCTAAATGGTCAACAACTTAAGACCGGGCAGTACCGGCTGTTGATGACCGTCAAGGGTGACAATGGCTACTGGAAATTTGATAAGTTGTTCACGGTGACGAACTCAGACACTGCGTCGGCACACGTCGCTAAACGGCCGTTTGACTGGTGGCAACTACTACAGTGGGTCATTGAAGGACTAGCGACATTGATCGTACTGGCCTACCTCGTTAAAAAGGTCCGCGACTGGTGGCGCAAGGACGATGATTCAAAATCGTAAGGCTAAGCCCTTGCTATAATCATTAAAATAACGGTAAACTTATCGTATCTGATACATTAAAGGAGGATTTACAATGTCATTAACTGATACGTACACCCTTAGCAATGGGTCTAAGATTCCAGTCGTCGGATTCGGTACTTGGCAGACGCCTGATGGTGACGTCGCCTATCACGCTGTTTTAGATGCGTTAAAGGCTGGTTATCGCCACATCGATACAGCCGCTGCCTATGGTAACGAAGAGAGTGTTGGCAAAGCCATTCACGATTCAGGCGTGAAGCGAGAGGATTTATTTGTAACCACTAAGCTCTGGAACGCTAACCACGGTTATGAAGCAACTAAGCAAGCCTTGGGTGAATCATTATCTAAGCTTGGTTTAGCCTATGTTGACCTTTATCTGATTCACTGGCCTAACCCAGTTAACTTCCGTGACAACTGGCAAGAAGCTAACGCCGGCTCTTGGAAGGCAATGGAAGAAGCTTATGAAGAAGGTCGCGCTAAGGCAATTGGGGTTTCTAACTTCCGGCCAAAGCACTTGGATGCATTGTTAGAAACGGCTAAAATCACGCCAATGGTTAACCAGATTTTCTTAAATCCTTCAGATTTGCAACCAGCAGTCGTTGCTTATAATGATGAACACGACATTTTATCTGAAGCGTACAGCCCACTTGGCACTGGTAAGATTTTTGAGATTGAAGATTTGAAGGCAATCGCTGAAAAATACGGTAAGTCAGTTCCACAATTGGTCTTACGTTGGCACTTACAGCACGGTTTCTTACCACTTCCTAAGTCTGTGCATACTGAGTATATTCAGGCTAACACTGACATTTTTGATTTTGAAATTTCAACAGAAGACATGAAGAAAATCGACAGCTATCATGGTGCAGCTGGCTTAGCCACTGATCCTGATACCACTGATTTCTAATTAAAGCTGCATAAAATTGAAGGTGAAGAATTCTCAACTTGAATTCTTCACTTTTTTGCGTCAGTAAACGTATGCGGGAGAAGTTCGCCTTCGACTGCCAGTTAATGTTTTGGCGAGTAGCTGTGGGAACGACTGCAACCGCTGCGCGTTTTCCGTCTCGTTCCTGAGCCTCGAAACCCGTGAGTCTCAGGAACGTCCAGTGCCACTAAGCGCTACCGCGCAAAGTGGCACTAGTCACTGCTACCCGATAAACAAACTGACTTCTGACACTACGGCTCATGATATGGATAAGACAAGTAGCTTTTAGTCATTGAGAGGAGAACACGTCACATCTTGGTAACGAGAACGGAAGGTAACGTCCTTTTTCAGCTGCAGTGACAAGTACGAGTTGGCGCTTTAGCGCTTACTCGAACTGGACGTTGGTGAGACTTCGTTCTTTGAAGGCTCACCAACGAAGCGGAAGACACGTTTACGTGGCTGAAGCTGGTCCCACAGCAGCTGAAAAAGGGTGTTACCTGAAGTGGCAGTGACAGTAAGAAACACAATGTGACAGTTTCCAGGTTCTTGCTTAAAAGAGCGTTTACATGTAAAATAGAAGCCAAACAACACGAGGGGTGTCCCACACGGGGCTGAGATGTGCTTGGCACAATCCCTTTGAACCTGTAAGTTCATGCTTGCGTAGGAACGTGTTCAATTCGGGCTGAGTAATCAGTGATGGGTCGAGCTGGACGTTTCGTTTAGCTTGACCCTTTTAATATAGAAATGAACGGGCAGTTGTTTTAAATTCAATTGAAGGAGGTTGATCAAGGTGAAACTTGAGTTACTTGATCAATTACGACAGACCAATCCGGTCGTGCTTAACATTTCAAATTTCGTGACGGTGCAAGACGTTGCGAACGGGATTAATGCGATTGGCGCATCACCCATTATGTCAGAAGAAATTGCAGAGACGGATGAGATGGTGGCGATTAGCAGTGCGGTGGCATTGAACCTCGGTGCTTTTTCAAAACCACAAGTCGCGCATATTTTAAAAATGGGTCAGTCTGCTAACGCCAATCATAAGCCACTGGTAATTGATCCGGTTGCTGTCGGTGCGATTAGTTACCGAAAGCAGGTTGCCACTGATCTTATGAAGCAGTTCCAAGTAGATGTGATTCGCGGAAATGCTGGTGAGATTGCAGCTTTAGCTGACGTTGAATGGCAGGCCAAGGGTATTGATGCTGGATCTGGTGACCAAGATTTAGTTGAAATTGCCAAGGCTGCGGCCGTTAAACAGCAATGCGTCGTCATTTTAAGTGGTGAAACCGATGTGATTACTGACGGACAAAAAGTGGCCCGGGTTCATAACGGGACACCGCTCTTCCAGTTGCACGTTGGTTCTGGTGACATGTTGAGTAGCATTGTGGCTGCTTTCTGTGCAGTCAGTGACGGTGATTACTTTGAAGCCGCTCAAACAGCTTGTTTAGTATTCGCTGCTACTGGTGAGCTAGTGGCTAACCAACTTAAGGAAGAACGACCGGGTACGTTTGCAGCCCAGTTAATGGATGAGCTACACTTAGTATCCGTAGCAGACATCGAAAAAATTGCTCAATTTGATTGAAAGGCGTGACATTTAATAATGGCTGAGGAACTCAATTCATTTCCACAAACACTAACGATTGCGGGGACTGATTCTGGCGGTGGTGCCGGCGTCATGGCTGACCTGAAAACCATGCAGGAACGGCATGTCTTTAGTACGGCTGTGATTGTTGCTGTGACGGCCCAAAACACGCTGGGTGTCCAAGACTTCATGGCCTTGCCGAAGAAGCTGATCGACGAACAGTTTGCGTCACTGGCAGATGATTTGGCCATTAAGGCTTGCAAGACTGGCATGTTGGCGGATGCGGAACACGTGGAGATCGTCGTTGATAATCTAAAACGCTATGATTTCGGCCCGCTGATCGTTGACCCTGTCATGATTGCTAAGGGTGGTGCTGCGCTGTTGGCTGATGATGCCATTGAAGTCGTGAAACGCGACTTGCTACCATTAGCAACCATTGTGACACCAAACTTACCTGAAGCGGAGCGACTGACAGCAATGTCGATCAAGACTGCAGATGATATGAAACAAGCTGCTAAAGTCTTACAAGCAACCGGCGCAAAGAACGTGATGATCAAGGGTGGCCATGGTGATACGGATAAGGTCAGTGACTACGTGTTACTCGAAGATGGTCATAGCTTTTGGCTCAGTTCGCCACGAGTGGATACAGTTCGTACTCATGGTACTGGCGATACGTTATCTTCTGCGATGACAGCTGAAATTGCCAAGGGTCACGATATCGAAACTGCCATTCGCACCGCTAAAGACTTTGTGGAGGCGGCTATTCGCCACACGATTCAAGTTGGTCACGGTCATGGTCCGCTTAACCATTGGGCTTATGGAGAGGAGCATCAGCAATCATGACATTTGATGCAAGCATACTAAAAGCCTACTTTGTCTGTGGTTCTCAAGACGTAGACAAGAATCAACTCGTACCAACGGTAGAGGCCGCTATTACTGCTGGCATCACCGCTTTTCAATTTCGTGATAAGGGCGCCCAATCAACCCTAACCCCAACGAAACGGGTTGAAGCAGCGCAACAATTACGCGATAAGTGTGCTCAAGCTGGTATTCCGTTTTTTGTGGATGATGACGTTTCTCTAGCCAAACAAGTTAACGCTGACGGCATTCATGTCGGTCAGTCAGATGAACAAATTCAAGCAGTGGTCGATGAGGTTGGCAATCAAATGATTGTTGGTCTTTCTTGCTCGGCCCTATCAGAAGTACAACAGGCTAATACCATTTCGGGGATCGATTACTATGGCAGTGGACCAGTCTTTCCCACTGAATCTAAGGCCGATGCAGACCCCGTAATTGGTTTAGCAGGACTCCAACAATTAGTGTCGGCAACAACCCGGCCGATTGTTGGGATTGGTGGCATTACCGTTAACGATTTGTCCGACGTTATTGCGACTGGGGCTGCTGGCTCAGCGGTTATTTCAATGATTGCACGTAGCCAAGATATTCAGGCCACGGTCACGGCGATGCTGCACGCCTAGTTTTCAACTACATGATAACTAACACAGAGTTCACTTGATGAACTTGATATATAATATAGCGACTTCAAGAACAGTTACGATTCTTGAGGTCGTTTTTTGTGAGCTAATGATTGTGGTTGGAAACATTTGCGAAGGATGCCGCCTTCGGCCGCCAGCAGCCAGTTTGGCGGGTAGTAGCTGTGGGACCGGCTTCAACCGCTAACGCGTTTCCGCCTCGCGTCCGAGCCTTGCCAAGTGCGCAAGTCTCTGACACGTCCAATGATGTAAGGTTGAAGCAACCCAAGAAGAAAGGCACTTCTTGCGTCGCTTCAACCTAACATCATTTGTCACTGCTACCAACCGCCAAACTGTCTGCTTCTGACACTACGGCTGATATTGAAGGCTTCTATTCATAAAGTTGTTGGATAAAATCTAAATGAATCAATTGGTTCACTGGTGTGTTCTTTTATCGTTCAATGAGAATGATTGTCCGACGATTTAGTCAGATACGTCACACGGTTACACAACCAGGTTTGTAACTTCGAGGCAATTATGAACGAATAGTTTTACATTGATATCTAAGCGATTTAACCAATATGAACGGAGGGCTAGTGATCTTTTGGGACTGCAGTGTCAGTATTCTATCAAGTACATTTGAAACACAGTCAAGGACGCGCAATAGTTGACAAGCCAACGTAATTATATTAGAATTTTCTCATTAAAAAGCAATTTAAATCTAAGTAAGCAGACGATGGGAGCATTAAAGATGGCGAATAAACGGTTATTAGGGGTATCAGTCACAGCGTTAGCATTATTGCTAGCAGCCTGTGGCAGTGGTAATTCAGCTTCAAAGGGGACACAAGACAAGGCACTGAAGGTGACGTCATCGCAGCCAATTGCAACGGCGGATCCCACCAAGGCAACGGACTTGAACAGTCAAGCTGCTATTGCCCAAATTTACGAAGGGTTGTACACCACAAGTAAAACCGGGAAAGTCATTCCTGGCGTAGCAACTAAGGTTGTGAAACCAACTAATGGCGGTAAGACCTATACGTTCACGTTGCGTAAGGATGCGAAGTGGTCCAATGGCAAGCAGGTGACGGCACAGGACTTTGTCTACTCGTTGCAGCGACAAGTCGATCCTAAGACCAAGTCACAAGAAGCCGGTCACGTTGAAGAAATTGCGAATGCAACGGCCATTAATAATGGTAAAAAAGCGGTTAGTACGTTAGGTGCTAAAGCGCTGTCTAAGACCAAACTGCAGATTACGCTGGCACAAAAGACGCCGTACTTTAACTACCGCTTGGCTACCGAACTGTATCCGTTGAACAAGCAGTTTGTTGAAAAATACGGTGATAAGTATGGTAGCAGCGCAGCTAAGACATTGAGTAATGGTCCCTTCAATTTAAAGGGCTGGACGGGTAGCAACGAAACCTGGTCCTACGTTAAGAACAGTAAGTACTATAACGCTAAGTCGGTTCGCTTAAAGACGGTCAAGGTTCAAACGGTTAAGGATAATAACACCGCTCAAAATCTATTTGCTTCAAATAGTGTCCAGGTGACGACGGTTACGGGCACCCAAGTTCAAGCTGATCAAAGTGGTAAGTTGAAGAAGAATTTGGTGCTCACTAAGCAAAACCGGATGGCATTTTTAGTTTGGAATTCTAAGCGTAAAGCAACGGCTAACACCGCTTTGCGTCAAGCAGTGAGCTACGCCATTAACCGACAAACGTTGGTTAAAAACGTTTTGAAAGATGGTTCAGTGCCAGCTAAGAGTATGGTGACACAAGGTGACTTTACTAACCCAACGACTGGTAAGGATTTCAATGACGATACGGGCAACTTGTACCCTTATAATTTGAAGAAAGCCAAACAGTATTGGAAACAGGCGCAATCACAACTTGGTACCAAGAAGGTGACGATTGAACTACTGACGGCCGATGTTGATGTGTCAAAGGCGGTCGGCGAATACGTTCAAAGTACGGCCCAACAGAACTTGCCAGGTTTGAAAGTAACCTTGAAATCCATTCCACTGAACAATGAAATTGCAACCTTGACTAAGGGTGATTTCGATGCCGGTAGTATTGGTTGGACCAGTGACTTTAAGGACCCAATTGATTTCTTGAACAAGGGGTCAATTACCAACAGTATCAACTTCGGTAAGTTCGACAATGCTGCTTACGAGAAGTTAATTTCAACGATTGCCGCTGATAAGCAGTCCGCTGCGGACCGTTATCAAACCATGCAGCAAGCTGCCAAATTGTTGGCTGACAAGCAGGGTGTGACACCACTGTATCAAAGTACCCAAGCTAACCTCATCAGTACCAAAGTTGGCGGGGCCAAACCGACCCTGCTACGTGATACTCAGTATCGTTACGTTTATTGGAAGTAGGGGGACTGACGATGTCAAAACCAGTAATTGGTATTCCGGCTGAACGGCGCTTATTAGGTGATTCATACCGGAACAGTGTTAATCAGGGTGAAGTGGCGGCGGTCATCAAAGCCGGTGGTGTGCCAGTTTTAATTCCCACGCGGGAACCAGATCTAGCAGAAAGTTACGCAGCAGTCATAGATGGCTTGTTGTTGCCTGGTGGAGCGGACGTTGCACCACGGTTTTACGATGAGGAACCACTGCCTAAGTTGAGCATGACGGATGCATACTTGGATGAAACAGAGATTGCCTTAACACAATTGGCGGTGGCGCAGCACAAGCCGATTTTAGGTATTTGCCGTGGTACGCAAGTCCTTAACGTGGCGCTTGGCGGTAATTTGTACCAAGACATTGAGACACAGTTCGACCGGCAACCACTTCAGCACTTTCAAAATGCACCAATGGATCAAGGTACCCACTATGCGGAAGTGGCTGAGGATTCGATTTTACGCCAGATCTTTGGTGGCGAGTCTCGGGTGTTAGTTAACAGCCACCACCATCAATCGATTAAACACTTGGCACCGCAGTTAAAGCTAACCGCAGCTGCCAGTGACGATGTTGTTGAGGCGGTTGAAAGCAAAGACGGCGAGTTGATTGTCGGCGTCCAGTGGCACCCTGAAACGATGTTTGAAGTTAATCAGCAACAATTCGCGATTTTTGAAAATTTCATTGCGCGAGTGAAACGGGCACATGTGTAGCGAAAGGTTACACAAGATACTAAAAAAGGGATGTTTATTCGAAGTAGTCGTAATCGGATAAGCATCCCTTTTTCCGTATTTCAATGTACATAAGTGGATATGTTTTGTTAATTACGCCAAAATAGGCATGCTTGATTGCACTTTTTGCCGTTTGGGGAGATAATGAAAACGTTAACAAAATACAGGAGGCATCCAACTATGAGTAAAGTATATTTGTCAGCTAAGTTACCTGAAGTCGCAACGCAAGAACTGAAAAACGGTGGCTTAGACGTTAGCGTTTACGAAGGCGAAGGTTTAATTTCTCACGATGAATTACTCAAAAATGTGTCTGATATCGATTTTCTGATCACACCACTTTCAACTCAAGTGGATAAGGCGATTATTGATGCTGCGCCAAAGCTGAAGTTGATTGCGAACTTTGGTGCTGGGTTTAACAACATTGATACGGCTTATGCTAAAGAAAAGGGCATTCCAGTCACCAATACGCCAGCTGTATCAACCAATGCGGTTGCTGAAGTGACGATTGGTTTAATGTTGGCCTTGAGTCACCGCATCGTTGAAGGCGACCAAAAGATGCGTCACGAAGGGTTCCCAGGCTGGGCACCATTGTACTTCTTAGGCCATGAAATTGCTGGGAAGACACTTGGGATTGTTGGCCTCGGCAACATTGGTAGTGACGTCGCTCGTAAAGCAAATGGACTCGGGATGAACGTTCAGTATTATAAGCCTAACCGTCTGTCAGACCCTGAAGAACGTTCAATGAAGGTGACTTACAAGTCGTTGGATGACCTCATTAAGACCAGTGACTATATTTCAATCAACGCACCACAGACCCCTGAAAACCATCACCAATTCAATGCTGAAGCCTTTAAAGCAATGAAGAAAACCGCTTCGATCATCAACGTTGGTCGTGGTCCAATTATTGATGAAGCTGCACTGTTGGACGCCTTAAAAGCTGGCGAAATCGCTGGTGCTGCGCTTGATGTTTACGAACACGAGCCAGAAGTCGATGACGGCTTCAAGAGTTTGAAGAACGTTATCTTGACACCTCACGTTGGTAACGCCACTGTAGAAGCTCGAGACGCGATGGCTAATATTGTGGCTGGTAACGTTTTGCTGGTGGATGCTGGTAAGCCTGCTAAGTTTGTTGTGAATAAGTAACTGTAACACATGGGATATAGCGTTTATTAGTCCCAGTATATGATAAAAAGCGCCGTCGATTCTAGATTATGGAATCGACGGCGCTTTTTACGATAAATTATATTCCGGAGTTGATTGCTGGATTTTTATTAAATCATTGACGGAAAGCGAGGACTATGGAATTAAACGTCAATCGATTATTATCTGGAATTTTTGGTGGGAAAACGAAAATCGAATGTTGTATTAAATGTCGTTTTGTAGTGATAAACTTAACCTGAATTATGTCTGCGAGGTCATTGCTTTTTAAAGAAAGGTTTGATGTACTCAAACGAATAATCACAAAGTAGGCATAACTGACCTAAAAATTAAACTGGTCAAATCAGCTTTTTGGGCTACATTGTTCAGAAAGGACAGGAGTGCATTAAATCCGCATTCTTGCTTCTTACCAGAATGATCTAAAGAAACAGAAAGAAGTGATGATGGTGACAAAACGAATACTAGTGGTCGAAGATGAACCGGGCGTGCAGGCGCTTTTGCGAACTGAACTTTCATTTGAACACTATGATGTTTTACTTGCGGGCACCGGTAAAGAGGCATTAGCGATGTACAATGCCAATCGAGGTCAACTTGACTTAATTATCTTAGATTGGATGATTCCTGAGATTGACGGGTTAGGGGTACTCCGACATATTCGTAAAATAGATACTCAAATTCCAATTATTTTTTTGACCGCTCGGGATTATTCTGGGGACAAGGTTGCTGGCTTAGACAGTGGTGCGGATGACTACCTCACTAAGCCGTTTGAAATGGAGGAATTGCTAGCTCGAATTCGAGTTTGGCTTCGCCGACAAAGCCAAAAATCTGAAAATCAGGTTCATTATCAAATTGGCGAACTAACGCTTGATACCAAAGCACACCAAGTGAAATTTCAAACACAACAAATTCAGTTGACTCAGCGGGAGTACGGTTTGTTACTCACCTTAATGCGACACGCCAATCAAACACTGAATCGCGATGAGATTTTAGATGCAGTGTGGGGCACTGATTTTGTTGGTCAAACTAACATCGTTGACGTTTATATCCGACAGTTACGACAAAAACTAGAACCTTTAATTGGCTCAGAGATTCAAATTCGAACTGTTCGTGGTATTGGCTATACGTTGAGTGAGGTGAACCAACATGGCCAATCAACCGGAATCTAACCGGCACGTCATCGCCAGTGCGTATCGTCGCACGTTAATCATAACCGCTTTGGTGAGTTTACTCGTCACCCTCGGCGTAATGGCCGTCTTGCTTCTTCAAAATGGCGAACAAGCTGCCAACAAAATGGTTAAGTCCTTAGAAACAACATTTGTCCACAAAACACCCAATACAGATGCCTGGCAAGCATCGAGTGAACAGGGACCATCTACAACGTATGTCAAAATCAATGTACATTCAACAGCAGGTTATCCGGCAAACTTATTTTACTCAACTCATGCCAGACAGTTCGCAAATTTGGCCGATAAAACTGGTCGTCAACTCACGCCCGCCATTGTATACGTTCCTAAACGGGGCTTATTTTATTACAGTAACAAAAGCTCAACAAAGGCGCGCTATCAGGTTTGGTTAAAGCTTGATTATATTATCAGTCAGCTAGAAGTTGTTGTGCTAGCGGTGTTATTAGCTGTTGGTATCAGTTCAATACTGGGTATTTTGTTAATGAATATGCACGCAAGCCGGCTGACACAACCACTCACCAATCTAACAGACGCTGTGCAAGAACGAACCGAAACAACGCAACCTTCGACAACGCCACTGCCGGTACCCACCACGCCGCTAGAAGTTCAGCAGCTTGCTAAAAGTTTTAATCAGCTCTTATCAGCATTAAACCAAGAGTTAATCCATGAGCAGCAATTTGTTTCTGATGCTTCACACGAATTGAGAACGCCATTGACGGTAATCCGTGGTTACATTAGTCTTTTGAAACGTCGGGGAGCCGAGCATCCTGAAGTTCTGAGCGAAGCGATTGATTTTTTGGATAGCGAATCTAACCGGTTACAGCAGCTCGTGGAGTCCTTATTGACAATCACTCGAAACGAGCGATTAACATTAAGTCCCCAACGACTTGAATTGGCACCAGTTTTAACCCAGCTATTAAAGCCATACCAAGAACAAATGACTCAAAAGGTTCAGGTGGATTGTCCGCCTACTTTGTCGGTATTGGTCGATGAAAACAGTTTAAAACAGATGATCCTTGCGTTGCTCGACAACGCTGCAAAGTATTCGCCAACGAATCAGCCAATCAAAATCACTTGTAAACCGCAAGATGATAACGTGACGATTGCTGTTTCAGATCAGGGGCCGGGAATCCCCAACAATCAAAAAAATTTGATTTTTGATCGTTTCTACCGAGTCGATACCGCACGTTCCAGTCAAATTCCCGGTACCGGTCTGGGACTTTCCATTGTTTCACAACTGGTTAGTTTAAACCATGGTAGTATTTCAATAACAGATAACGATCCCCGTGGTAGTGTTTTTACGCTGACGTTGCCAAAATAACATGAATTAGATAAATGTTTTAGGCCACAGGTAACACTGTTACAATCACGATTTCAGCGGTTAAATGAAGAACCTTCAGATAACCTTCACCAAAAGTAGAGTGTTTCAATCGGTTTTTGGCTCTATGATAGTGACATCAATTGGTCATGAGCACCAATTACAATCAATTTGTCATTATTATGGAGGTATTATCATGAAAGCAGTTATTGATGGACCACTGACTTCTGATGTCGCTACGGAAACCTTAAACAAGGTTCCAGCCATCACAGGTATCTTCTGGCTCACCAAGTTAGTTAGCACTGGCTTGGGTGAGTCCGTCTCAGATTTTTCAAGTCAAATATTCGGTCAACAAAACCAAAATATGGGTGAATTATTCACCGTTGGTTGGTCACTCAGTTTGTTTGCCATCTTTTTAACTTTACAAATGCGGTCGAAACGGTACCGGCCACTGTACTACTGGCTTTCAGTTGCGCTGTTAGCCGTGTTTGGAACGTTCTCAGCGGATACTTTCAAGAGTCTAACGGGTCTTCACTATTTGGAAACCACCGTAATATTTGCCGGTTTAATGGGCGCTAGTTTTCTTGGGTGGTATCACAGTACGCATGATCTATCTATTCACCACATCACTTCACGTAAAAAAGAAGCTTTCTACTGGTTAACCGTCGCATTTTCGTTCATGTTAGGAACGGCTGCAGGCGATTGGATTGCCACCGCAAGTGCAGGTGGGTACAACGTTGACCCAACAGGTTTGGGGCTTGGATTCTTAAATACCGGCTTGGTTCTTGGTGCAATTTTCTTAGGGTTGATTGCATATCGCATGATTCGTAACCCGAAATTAAATAGCGTTGGTGAAATTCTTAGTTTCTGGTTGGCCTATGTTTTGACTCGCCCAGTTGGTGCAAGTTTTGCTGATTACTTTGGTTATAATTTCCACAATGGTATCCTAGGTAACCAAGGAATGTCACTCATTTGGTTAGCGTTATTCGCCGGATTACTTGTAATCAATGTCATGCCAAAGCGGAAAACTATTTCTGAATAACTGAGAATAGTGAATTGGATATTTGAATTTAAAATACAAATTACTTTCGATACTTGTTTAGAAAAATGTTTGAGTGCCAGAGATGCAAATTAAAAAGGTGTGGATTCTGATGTTGTCAGAATTCACACCTTTTCGCTTGTAGAGTAAAAATTTGGTCTTTGACGGGACTAAAAACCGTGACTATACTTAAAAAGCACCAAATAATTGATCAATTTCATTATATTCGGCATCGGTCAAGGTAATTTCACGTGCTTTAGCATTGGCCAATACTTGTTCAGCGTTTCGAGCACCCGGAATCACAGTGGTAATCATTGGGTTCTTAATGTACCAGGCTAAAATCGTTTGCGCAACGGTAGCGTGGTGTCCCTCAGCGATAGCTTTAACCCGAGTTAAGGCTGACATAATTTGTGTGTATGCCGGTTGGTCAAACTGGTTAAATTTAGCTGCATCGGCTGCTGTGTACTTACCAGTTAACAAGCCAGAAGCAAGTGGGAAGTAGGGCACAAAACCAATGTTGTTGGCCTTTAAGTAAGGCCACATGGTCTTTTCAACGTCACGGTGGACTAAGCTATAATTATCTTCCACAATGTCGACCAAACCATCTTGGTTCGCAGCTTTAATTTGGTCCAAGGAGAAGTTTGACAGACCAATGGCGCGAATCTTGCCGGCCTGTTTAAGCTCGTTCAAGGCTGCAACTGCTTCATTTTTAGGTGTCTGATCATCTGGGAAATGAATGTAGAAGATGTCAATGTAGTCGGTTTTAAGTCTAGTCAGGGCGGCATCAACTGAGGCCTTTAAGAAAGCGGGCGTATTGTTGAGCGCTAAACCGTTGTTTGGGTCTTGCGCTGCTTTGGTAGCAATCATCACTTTTGAGCGGTCGTAGTCTTGTAAAACGTCGCCGATGATTTCTTCGGAACGCCCTTTACCATACATGTAGGCCGTATCCAGCAATTGAATGCCAGCATCAAGGGCTTGGCGAACGACGGCGTAACCATCTTCATCCTTCAGATTTGGGAAGAGGTTGTGACCGCCAACTTTGTTGGTGCCTAAGCCGTAAGTCGGAATATTGAGCGAATTTTGTGTTGTCATTGGGATACCTCCATCAGTAGCATTAACTGTTTAATTCAAACGTTTCATACTTGTATTGTAGTCTGATGGCTGAATTTTTGTAACATTTTGACTTAACTGTATTTTTGGACGGTTGATTTACCGACCGGTTTTTACTTAACAGATTGGTTAGGCGCATAGCGGGAACGGCTAAAATGACTGTGAAAACGACTGGTCAGAAAAAATATGCTGATAACAACTAATTAAAAATTAATTTTTAAACGACTAAAACCGCGAAACAGCAACTTTTTAAAACGATTTCACGAAAAAGTTCGTTTTTTGGTGCTTGCAATTTCTAAATATTAAAGTACAATGTGAAACAAGTATACTTAAGCAAACAGAGAGTCAGGCTTGGCTGAGAACTGACACCGAAAGCAAATGGCAGAAACAAACAAGGTTGCGCGACCGTTATCAGCGATTAAAGACAGTTCAAGAAGAACTGTGAAACTTGGGTGGAACAGCGTTACGACGCCCCTTGGTAGACTAGAGTAGTCTGCCGAGGGGCGCCGTTTTGCGTCTAGAAAAGGAGCACGTTATGGAAAACAGCAACAAAAAATTATCGAGATCGTTACAGAGCCGCCATATTCAAATGATTGCGATTGGTGGTGCCATTGGAACGGGACTGTTCTTGGGGTCAGGGAGTGCCATTCACACTTCTGGACCATCCATCATATTAGCCTACTTGATTGTTGGCCTGTTCTGTTTCTTCATGATGCGCGCCATCGGTGAGCTATTACTGTCTGACACGAGTAAGCATTCATTCTTGGACTTTGTGAAACAGTACCTGGGTGACCGAATGGAATTTGTGACCGGCTGGATGTATTGGTTCTGTTGGATCAGTTTGGCTATGGCCGACTTAACCGCCACCGGGATTTACATTAAGTTCTGGTTTCCATCAATCCCACAATGGGTGGCACCGTTCGTGATTTTAGTCTTTCTCTACTTCACCAATCGGGTAAACGTTAAGGCCTTTGGTGAAATGGAATCGTGGTTTTCAATGATTAAAGTATTGGCGATTATTGTATTAGTGGTGGTTGGGTTTGCGTTAGCCATCATGCACACCAAGGTTGCTGGTCAGACGGCGTCATTCAGTAACCTGTTCAGTCACGATGGCTTCTTCCCAACTGGTGGTTATGGCTTCTTAATGTCATTTCAAATGGTGGTTTTCGCCTTCGTTGGAATTGAAATGGTTGGGCTAACGGCCGGTGAAACAAATGATCCACAGGCTAACTTGCCTAAGGCCATCAACAGTTTACCAATTCGGATCGGGTTGTTTTACGTCGGATCAATGATTGCTATTATGAGTGTCTACCCTTGGCACGGTATCACCACGACGGCTAGTCCGTTCGTGCAAGTCTTTTCAGGCATCGGCATCACGGGTGCTGCCGGTATTTTAAACTTCGTGGTGTTAACGGCCGCTTTATCAGCCACCAACAGTTGTTTATTTAGTACTAGTCGGACACTTCACGCACTGAGTGCCGGTGGCAACGCGCCAAAACGGTTCCAGATGCTGAGTAAAAGTGGGGTACCGAGTGACTCATTGAATTTCTCGACCCTTGTCTTATTTATCATTGTGATTATGAATTATTTCATGCCTGCCAGCGTCTTTACGTTGATCTCAGGTGTTTCAACCATTAACTTTGTGTTGGTGTGGATTGTCTTGCTTTGGTGCCACATTAAATACCGCCAAGTGCATCCTGAAGGGGCAGTTACGTTTAAGATGCCAGGGTATCCAGTTACGGATTGGATCAGCTTGATCTTCTTCTGCGCAGTACTGGTGTTCCTGCTAGTGAATGCTTCAACCCGGGTGTCGATGATTATTTCACTGGTGGTGTTTGTGGTGATGCTAGTGGTTTACCAGGTTGTTTACCGGCCACAAACGACGCAAGTACCACAAAACAAGTAAAAGAATAAACAAGGCTGTTGAAAGAAGCTAAATCATGAAAATTGTGTTATTAGACGGATATGAACTGAACAAGGATTTAAATTGGGATGGTTTAAAACAGCTAGGTGATTGCACGTTATACGATCGAACAGCAGTTGATGATCAGGATGAAATCATCAACCGAATCAGTAGCGCTGAGATTGTGATTACCCATAAAACGCCGTTAAATGATGACGTGATTCGTCACGCACCACGGTTAAGGTACATTGGCATTATGGGCACCGGCTACGATGTGGTTGATGTTCAAAGTGCCCATCGCAACCAGATTACGGTGACTAATATTCCCACGTATGCCAGTGATGCGGTTGCGCAATTCACATTTTCGTTATTGTTAGAAGTCACTGGTCAAGTTGGCTTGCATAATCGACTTGTTCACGAGGATAAGTGGTCGCAGGCACCTGATTTTACCTTTTGGAACCAATCACTGTTGGAATTAAAGGGCAAAACTTTGGGGCTGATTGGTTACGGTCGAATAGCTCAGAAAGTGGCTGAAATTGGCCATGCATTTTCAATGAACGTGATCTACTATAACCATCGACCTAAGCAACCCGCTGAAGCGTGGGCACGACAAGTTTCATTTGATGAATTGCTTGCTCAATCAGACGTCATTAGTCTGCATGTCATTCAAACACCAGCGACAATTCAGTTGATCGACCATGATGCAATCGCCAAAATGAAAGCTGGCGTGATCATCTTGAACACTGCCCGTGGTAAATTGGTGGATGAAGTCGCGATAACTCAGGCGTTAAACGCTGATAAAGTTTATGCTTACGCCACGGATGTCGTTCAAAAAGAACCAATCAGTCCCGACAATCCGTTGTTGCAGGCGAAAAATTGTTTCATCACGCCGCACATTGCGTGGGCACCGTATGAGACGCGAAGTCGCTTATTGGCGATGACGGTTGAAAATGTTAACGCGTATTTGGCGGGCGAACCGCAAAACGTGATTTCGTTCAAATAGTGTTGCTTCAAAAATGCACCGCAATCGACATCAAATTGGGCGATTGCGGTGCATTTTTGAATTGTATTGTGTTAGAGGTCCTTAGCGACGTTGACACAAGGGACGCCATCTTCTTCATAGATGTCTGAGACGACGTGATAGCCCTGTCGTTCGTAGAAGCCCTGGGCTGTGAGTTCACTATGAATGAGTGACTTCGTATAGCCGTGTGCTTTACCATAGGTCTCAAGTTCAACAATAACCTGAGCGCCAAGATGTTGACCCCGGAACGCCTTTAGTGTCGCAATTCGACCCGGTCGCATGGTTTGGTCGTCGATGGTTTGAAACCGACCAGTCGCAGCTGGTTGACCATCATCACTATAAACGACGGTGTAAACCCGGTCTGGTTCATCGTTATCGTCGAACTCATCTTCAATCGCGATGCCGCGTTCAAGGACAAAGACGTTGAGGCGGATGTATAAAGCGGCCGCGTGTTGCCAAGTTTCTGATCCAGTATGGACTCGCATAGTACCAACTCCCTTGATATTCATACCTCTCATTATAACGCAACAACGCCTGACATTTGGGAGGATGTCAGGCGTTGTTGCGTTTTTCTATTTTAGGGGGATAGAAAAGAAATTTGGTTTGTAATCGACGCTTGGGAGGACGTCAATTGTTTGGGGTATTTCGTTCTATTTGGGAGAATAGGAAGAAAGTTGTTGTGTGACTGGATCAGGTTGAGGTGACTCAGTCGCGGTTGGATATGGGCGCGCCATACTTGGGAGGATATGGTGACCGTTTTAATCATGGTTGTTTGGGAGGACAACTATGGTTGTGTATTATCGTTTGTTAGGGAGAATCAAGAGTGAAAACGTTGTTCGTTTGTGTGGGTTATCCTAGGGGAAGGATGTTAATGTTAAGTTGTTAAGTTATCTATTTAAGTTTGTCGCCTCCGGTTAACTTGTTCTTCGACTTCGATAGGTCACGTACCCGAGGGTCGCCACCGTAACTAAAGCAGGAATGACAGCAATCATTTTTTTCATGAGCAGACTTCCTTTCGTTTTGAGAGATGTTAACGTGTTGTACCTTTAGTACATGTATTACTATAACTGGCCTGGCTTAAGTGAGACTTAATGGTAGCTTAAGTGGAACTTAAAGTGCGAAATTATTTGCAATCTGCTGCTTTGATCCACTACTTTACGAAATATAGCAACCGCAGTGTTGACTGCCGCCTTCGGCCGCCAGCAGACGGGGATGTGGGTGGTTGCTGTGGGACCGGCTTCAACCGCTATCGCGTTTTCCACCTCGGATTTGAGCCTCGCAAAAACCGCAAGTCTTAAATTCGTCCAATGATGTTAAGGCGAAGCAACACAAGAAGTAGATCACTTCTTGCATTACTTCGCCTTAACATCATTTATCACTGCAACCACCCACACCCCCGTCTGCTTCTGGCACTACGGCTGATGTAGTGGTATTTGTTTATATTTGGTAGTTTGTGACCTGACCACAAACTTAGTTACCTTGATTATGTTGAAAAATTACTGAACCGTTGCTGGTACCAAAACGACTTCGATATCACCACCGCTGGCGCCTTCATCAGCATACGCATTTGGTTCAATAAAGCCACCGATGTACCACCCCGCAAACTTAGCACGGGCGGTGGCATCATACCCAGCTTTAGTTAGGCCAGCGTCAATTGCGGCTTTGGTGAATGGCTCTTGATCTGGAATGTGAACGTCAATTAAGGTCGGCGTTACAGTGCTGCCGTTACCGAATGCTTGATTAAGCTCAGTCTGGTGCCAATCAAAATAATTAGTTCTGTCTGAGCCGTCGTCAATATTGATGTAGCCATTGGCGAGTTGAAATAGTGTTGAACTATAAATGGTTTTCGGGAATAACTGCATCAAGGTTGCTGAGGCGGAGAAGGTGCCACTGGCAGAGGTTTTACGCCAATCTGTGTTTTCAACTGTGGTCGAATTGTTCGTGGAGGCTGTTGTCGGTGTTGTCCCATTCGTTGCCGTATTGCTGGTAGTCGAGACGGGTTTCAAGTAACCGTGCCACACCCAACCAGTTTTTTTACCGATCCGGAACTTATAGTAGATTGAAGCCTTACCGTTTTGCTTGCGAACATGCGCGGCGTAGTATTGTTCAACTTGCGTCCCATAGTTTTTCATCGTACCAGCGCGATGCCTCAATGATCCAGTGGTGTAAACAGGCGCATTGCGGTTCGAAACCGTAGCAGTTTGGTTTTTGATGTTTTGATAGTAACGGACGTATGAGCTAGCGTGAGCTGTTGTTTGAGTACCCGCAAGGCCAAATAAACCGCCACCTGCGAGTAAGGTGAGTGTAAGTGCAATCGTTTTTTTCATGATGAGTCCTCCCTAGAATTGACCATACTATAGCCCCAATCCTCAGAGCGAACAAGTGGGTTTACAAGACGTGGGGCGGTGGATGCCTATTTTGCTAGGATACCGAAAATTATTAAATTTTGGTGTAGCCAGGGCAACGGTTAGCGTGGCAGCTTGTCACGTTGATAAGTCGCATATGGGACTTGATAGTGCCGCTTTGGCCACACACTTGTTAAGTGACGCTGTTTCGCTAAATAACTTGGCAACAGTGCGATACCTTGGCCGTGAGCAACTAAATTAATGATACTTTCCCACGAATTGATTTCTTGGACGTTGCTGAAATCACCGTGCAGAAATCTTAGCGTTCGGGCGCGGAAGGGGCAGTGGTGATCGCTATTGACGATGTAAGGTAACTGATCAGTAGTCTGGCTACTTGCTAGAAAAGTAGCGGCGAAGTGCTGGCGGTCAATTTCCTTAAACGACGGGTTGCTGAATTGTGCGTAGGTGATCACCCGATCGACCTTAGGCTCATCTAACGCCATAATGTCACTGGAACTCATAATCTGGTATTGGTGCGTATTAAGATCGATGGCGTGCGTTTCGGTGGTGAAATAGTTGAATAGTAATTCTGAAATAGCGGTGGTGCCATCAGTGTGGTGCGGATGGAGCTGTTCTTGTAAACGGCTAGTTTTCGTTAAGACATCAGTGGCATACTCGTAGAATAATTGGCCGTTTTCTGTTGGTGTAATGCCTTGGTGAGTGCGGTTAAATAATTGGGTGTCAAATTTGCGTTCTAGTTGTTGTAAGCGGGCTGAAACGTTGGATTGCGCGTAGCCAAGGGCTTGGGCCACTTGGTTGATTGACCGCAGTTGATAGAGCTGACAGAAAATTTCTAAGTCATTGAGCTGCATCGATTGAGTCCTCCTTATCGTTATTTGTGATACCCCTATCATAAACTGGTAATTGGCGATGTCAATGTAGGTCGGTATGCTCAGGGTATTGAATAGGAAAAGAGGAACTGACAATGCCATATTTAAGAGTTAGAGTTGCCACTGCACAAAAGGATATTAGTACCCAGCAAATTGCCAAGGGGTTGACCGATTTAGCGGTTACTAAGCTTGGCAAGGCTGCTGATGTCGCCGCGGTTGACGTTAAGTTCACGTCACCTGATGACTGGTTTATTGGTGGTCAATCGTTGACCGAAACGCATCAAACCGGTTTTTTCACCGAGATTAAAATTACGGAAGCGACTAATACCCGTGATGAGAAGGCGACCTTTGTTAAAGCTGTTTTTGATTTTATGGCTAAATTATACGGTGACCTTGCAAAGACAAGTTACGTGGTGCTACAAGATGTTGCCTCAGAGGCGTGGGGTTATGGTGGACTGACGCAGGAATATCGCTATATTCAGCCAAACCAGGACTAATAGATTCACCTTGATAAGCCAACAAAAAACCAGCAGTTTGGGAGAACTGCTGGTTTTTAATATATACGTTGTGGCAGCTGGGAGACTGCGCGCAATCTGTCTCTTCATCTATTTGGGAGAATAGGAAGAAGAATTTTAGGGGCGTTGCAGACGATTGGGAGGTCGCCCACAACATTTGGATTGTGATCATCGCTATTAGGGGGAGCGATGACCGGGGTTGTCTTCTTAGGGGAGAAAACAATTCTTTGTGTCATCTATTTGGGAGAATAGAATATGAAACGTTGTTTTGCTTGTTTGGAGTTGTACGTTAAGTACAAGGATTAATATACTGGCCCGAGCTTAAATGGACCTTAAAGTGAATTAAAATTGCTATTTTTCGAAAAATGAGGAAATGTTTGAGCCCAAATGATGGGCTTCTCATAAAGATTAGTTACAGGCTTGAAGGCCGTGATAGCAGTATTTATGGCATTAATTCTGGAGATGCCTTGAATGACATAACTGGTGATTAATTAGGTTAAAAAACTTTTGAAACATTTCAACGTCATTGATACATTTCTGTTAATGGCACCGTTTTTCTCTCTGGAAATCCCAATCAAAACTACCTTGGCAGGGATAAGCGCACATGATAAATTGGACTAGACAATTATCTAAAACGAAAGCCAGGACGTGAGACGAATGAATCTTGACGATACGAAGCTATATACCAGTGTTACATCGATGATTACGGCTACTCAGAATCAATTAGAACAAACCCGCAAGTCATTTTGGGATGCTGGCACCGCTAGTTCAGATGACGTGATGATTGCTAAGGAACAAGCAGAAGCAGCCGTTGCCAACTTACATACGTTAAGGGCGCTCTACGATGAAGAAGTCTTTTGTGACCGCGGTGAAGTCGCGTTTCATAACTTGATCAACGACGATGAATTTCAATTTAAATCAATTCGGTTGATTGAAGAGGGTACTCGCCGGCTTTACCTGATTTCATTTACTTATATTGGCAGTTTCACTTATTTGTACGACCACAATCCCATTTTTCGTTTTCCAATATTTGAACAATCTGGTAAACCGGTTAATGTATACGGGCTACTGAACAGTACGCACGGTTATTTAGCAGTTAACGTGAGTTTTCCTGACAATATTCGGTTGATTCGAACCGCCGATATGGCACTTGACTTAGCTAAATTAGCTGAATCTAAGGCCGTATAATCGTCACAAAAATAGCGTCCGTTATGAGGACTTCTTCGTCATCAAGTTTGGTGACTGAAGTCTTCACATCGGACGCGATTTAATTTGATGCTTAGTAGACGTTAACAGTTAAGCCTAAGAGTCGGCCCAATTCCTTTAAATCAGCGACGTAATCGCCATAGGCTACGGCGAAGTGTGATTCGTAGCCAGCTTCAACGAATTGGTCAACGAGTGCTTCAACTGGTGAGTCCATTTGAACCCGACCTGAGGCGCCGTTAAATTGTGGCTCAGCATCTAACACGTTACCAGTAGTCACGGCTAATGAATAACCGTCGAGTTCGTTATAGTGCACGCGCAGGAAGGTCACTTGACCAGGTTTGAGTGCCATGTTAGGACTAACTGGCACTTTACGGTTAGGATGCACGCTGGCTTCAACACCGTACTTGGGGTTTGCTAGGGAGTAGGCGCCGTAATCGTGCCAAGTCGTCATGGTGTTATCACTCGGGTCCATGCTAGAAAAGTCACCCAAGAAGATAGCATCACGATTAGCGGTCATTTCTTGCAAAATGTACATCGAAAGTGCGCCGTGAATGTCGCACTCCATTGCAGTTGGTAATTGCTGGTCGCAGAGTTGTGACCAAACCGCACCTGGTGCGCTGTGGTATTTATCGAAAAAGTCTGGCCAACAACGCGAAGCTAAGGCGCCGAGGTTATCAGCTTTTTGATACTGACGCATTAAGGTCGCAAACTTAACGAAGCGAATGGTTTCATCACCCTGCGCGTCTAGGCCAGTGAAGTGGGCTTTCGCATAGTCGAGTTGGTCCGAATAGTCGGCAGGTTTGAGCGCATATGCGCGGTCGAAAGCGTCATCGATGTTGTAGTGAATCAAATTAGTGCCAAAGTGCGCTTTTAACTGTGCAGCGTTGGCGTCCGAAAAGAAGAAACCAGGTGGGTAGGTCCCGACAACACCAATGTTGAGTGATGCCAGTTCATCTTTCACCTGGACGGCTTTGACGAAGCGGGTGATTTCATCATGAACGGCTGGCTCGTCAGGATTCCCGTAGATGTGATCGAACTGGTGATGTTGACTGGCAAGATAATTGCCGGAACTCATGATACCGGTGAGGGCGTTAAGCCGTAGCCAACCGCCAACGCTTGGTTCATGCGGTGCTAGTAGCAAAATGGGTGTGGTTGGGTACCATTCGTGCACGAGTTTGATGAACTCAGCATCGGTAAAGGTCGTGTTGTGGAAAATAATCCCGGCAAAGTGTTGATTGCGGACCGAACTCAAGTAACTGCTGAGTTCGGTTGGGTCGCCAAGGGCTGCATCAGGTGCGACCAAGTTATATTCGGCAAGCTGTTTTTTGGTTTGTTGCATGATTTGTTCAGCCGTATCAGCGTCGAACTTTCGACGGACAACTGGTAAGTATAGAATTTGAGTCAATTAGTTTACCTCCACGTGTTGAATTGGTTCGATCTGAGTATTTTCGCCGGTTAGGCCAACAAAGGCACCATTGTTGACCATGCGTCGGTTTTCAGGGTGGGTCAGTAACCACTTGTTGTGTTGGAATAAGAGGTCGTCGGCGTCACGTTCACGGCTTAATGGCGTGTTGGTGCCAGCGGTTAGAATGACTAAACATTTAAAGCCAGTCGTATGAACACGAATGGGCGCAAAGTGCAACGTGGTTGGATAAACTTCAATTGCGGTCCCCTTAGGCACAAAATAGGCGTGCGCTTGTTCAGTCGACATTGTTTTACCATTTAGTTCTCTGCGGTGGCTCAAGAACAGGAGCATGTCGGTACCAGCTAGATTAAGCTCTGAACAGTTGTGAAATTCAAATGCATTGATGCGGTCGCTGTTGCCGTTACAATAGCCAATCTCAATGGTTTGTTCACCGTAGTAATCCCAGCTGATGGCGCTACGTTGTTCGTCATTGAGAAATTGTCCGTCCTCTCTGACGTAGACGTTATTTTCAGTCGGGATGGTTGTTTGATCCGTCAAAGTTGCCATTAATTGATCTTGGTAGGGTAGGGTAACGACGCGGCCATAAAGCGCGAAGCTGGGGTCGTTGACGGTTCGGATATTGACGTCTGGATTTTCTAATCTTAAGCGTTCTAGAGTTGTCATTTAATCACCCGTTTCTGTGTGGTCCCAAGCATCTTGGAAGATTTGGAGACCTAAGTCTGTGTAAGGGTTGTAAAAACTGTTTTCGTAGACGGCCAGTGAGCAAGTTACAATATCGGCGCCGTAAATGGCGGCTTGTTGAATTTGCTTGGCATTACGGATGGCCGCCACGATGATCTCAGTATCAAAGTCGTAGTTGCGGTAGATATCGACCACGTCTTTGACGTAGTTCATGCCATCGTCACCGTAATCTTCCTTCCAGCCAACGAAGGGTGAAACGTACTTGGCGTGTAACTTACCAGGCATGATGGCTTGCGCGGGTGAGAAAACCAAGGTCATATTAGTTCGGATGCCAGCGTGTTCTAGACGCCGAGCCGCCTTGATGCCTTCTTTATTGGTCGGGATTTTGATGACGAAGTTACTTGAAAGTGCGCTGATGTCAGTGGCCATTTTGACCATGTCATCGGCGTTGTCCAAGTGTGGGTTGATTTCCACTGAAACGGGGAAGTCGGGTTTGTCAGCTACGTAGGCCGCGATGTCTTTAATAGCGGTCATGAAGGGCTTGCCACTGGCCATGATGTGCTTAGGGTTAGTGGTGACGCCGTCGAAGCCGTATTGCTCGTATGCGAGTTTAATTTCATCTAATTTGGCACTGTCTAAAAAGTATTTCATGAGTCATTCTCCTTAATGAGTGATATTTAGTTATCTGCGTTGTTGACTGTTCGATTTATCTGCCACCGGCTGGTTCAATGCGTTCGGAACCGCGTCGCTTTAGCAAGTCTGACACGATGGTGCCGTAACGCTTTTCGGTGAGTGAGTAGGCGTAATACATCAAGATGATCGTGGCGATGGATAGTACGGCGGAGTAGAGGAACATTAGCCCGCGGATACCCATTAGTGCTGTGGCAGTCTGGGTTTTACCTGGCACGTAGCCAACCCAGGCTAAGATGATGCCGGGAACGAAGCCAGCGATGGCTTGTGATAGCTTACGGAAATAGGTGAAGAAGGAGTAAACCATCCCTTCTGAGCGGATGCCAGTTTGCCATTCACCGTACTCCACACAGTCAGAAACTAACGCCCAGTTTAGGGCACTGGTAAAACCGTCACCGAGGTAAGCAATCGCGGTAAAGAAGACGAATAAGAAAGTATTGTTTGCAAAGAAGAAGCCTAAAATGTCAGCGATGGCCCAAATGGCGCAGCCCATCATGTACACGTATTTTTTATCAAATCGCTTCGTTAAAAGTGGTGCCAGCATGACTGAGACGAAGACCATCCCGATACTGAATACACCCAACAAGGATTCAGCGGTTGTGTTTTGAAGAATGTACTTGCAGTAATAAACCTGTACGGTCAGCTTCAGGTTGAAGGCTGAGAAGGTAAATAGGTTCACGATACTGAGTGTCAATAATGGTTTGTTTTTCAACAGGGCTTTAAAAGATGCCTTTAAGTCCTTTTTATTGATCTTAGCTTTGGCAGGTGACGAGTAATTTTCCTTAATGTTGGCGTAGGAGAACCACTGTGCGGCAACCCCAAGAACGGCGAAAACCACCACCGCAATGGTGTAACCAGTGCCTTCGTTAGTCATTGAATTAACAATCGGCATAAAGCCAATAGTGGCTAACATCAGTCCCATGTTAGATCCCGCTTGACGCCAAGAAGCCAGTTCGGAACGTTCCTGACTGTTTCGCGTCATCGTTGGGATCATCGAGCCAAATGGCACGTTTGAGATACTGTAACAAGTCCCAAACAGCATGTAGGCAACGTAGGCCCAAATCAACTTACCCGTAACCGAGAAGTTTGGCGTAGTAAAGTTGGCGATTAAGAGCATGGCGAGTGGAATTGCGGCCCAAAGCAAGAATGGTCGGAACTTACCACGTTTACTAATGTTGGTCCGGTTATCGATCCAGGTCCCAACGCCCATATCAGCGAAGGCGTCCCAGATTTTGGCCACTAAGAAGACGGTCCCGGCAGCAGCGCTGGGTAAGCCAACCTGGTCAGTGAAGTAGTTTAAGAGGTAAAGCTGTCCCATATCAAACAGGAAGTTATTCCCCATATCACCGACAGCGTAAGCAATTTTGTTTCGCAGGGTTACAGTTCGTGGTGCTTGATCGTTTTTTTGTGTTGCAGCGTGTGTTTCAGTAGCATCCATAGTTTAGTGCGCCTCCTTAGTACCTTGAGCAATCATTTTTTGGTTGGCAAATTCGTAAAGCGCCAGGTCGCTCATTTCACGGCCGTAGCCAGAATTTTTGACGCCACCGAAGGGGAGTTCGGGATAACCGTTTGACGGTTGATTAAGAAAAATTTGACCAGTTTCAAGCTTTTCAGCGACTTCCTGGGCCTCGGCCGTAGTGCCAGCGTAGACGGCCCCGGCTAGCCCGTATTGAGAATGGTTCGCGATACTCAAGGCTTCTTCGGTTGACCGAACGACTTGAATTTGGCCAACTGGTCCAAATAACTCAGTGTCATACATCGGATTGTCTGGTAACAAGTTAGTCAAGAGCACGGGCTTAAAGCCGTTACCTGGTTGATCAGTGACCGCACCGCCGGGAACCAGTACCTTGGCGCCGTTGGCAATCGCAGTGTCGACTTGCTGTTGGAGGGTTGTTTGAGCTGCCTTGGAAGATAGTGGTGCTAGCGTCGTTGCGTCAGCCATTGGATCACCCAGGACCTGTGATTCAAAAACTGCGGTCATTTTGGCGATGAACTCGTCTGCCACCGCTTCGTGGACGATGAAACGTTTTGCCGATGTACAGACTTGACCAGCATTACGCAGTCGAGATACTGCACCATCTTTCACTGCTTGATCAACATCAGCACTTTTAAGAACGATGAAGGCGTCGTTACCGCCTAACTCAAGGGTGGACTTCGTTAGGACCGCTGCTGCTTCAGCGGCAACTGCGCGACCGGCTTTTGGCGAACCCGTTAAGGCCACGCCTTGGACACGGTCGTCAGCAATCGCATCAGCAGTTTGCTCGTTTGACAAGAAGAGGTTTTGAAACGCACCGTGATCGACATTAGTCGACCAGACCAGTTTTTCGAATAATTCGGCGCACCCTGCCACAATTGGGGCGTGCTTTAAAATAACCGGATTACCAAGCAAAAAATTTGGCGCAAAAACGCGCATTACTTGGGTATAAGGAAAGTTCCAGGGCTCAATGGCCATGACAATGCCAGTGGCATCGTAATGGAGCGTGGCCTGTTTACCGTCTTGGTAGGTGTAGGACTTAGGTAGCAATGCAGCTGGACCGTGGTCCACGTAGTATTGGGCGATGTTGGCCGCTGCGGTTGATTCGCCGATAGCCTCGCGGTGCAGCTTGCCCATGTTAGTGGTAGCGGTGAAGGCAAGCTGTTCAACGTTTTGACGGAACGCATCAGCAATCGCTTGTAACTGTTTTACCCGAATGGCTAATGGTTCATTGTAGTGGGCATGGTAATAGGTATCACCAGTTTGCAATGCACTTTGTAGCGCATCATCACTGGTTTGCGCATACTCGTTTTCTAGTGCGCCGGTGTAAGGATTGATTACTTGATAGTTCATTTCAGGGCTCCTATTTCTTTAAATAATTCGGTGAAGGCACTACTTTGACGGTAGAATACCGGTGTCTGACCAATCGGTGCTGGCACGTCGTAAGTACCGCCGGTGTAAGACTCCCCCGTCCAGAGGTTGACCCACTGATCATCTGGTAAGTAGACGGTCCAACTGGCTTGATGTGGTTGTACAACGGGGGCTACCAGTAGGTCGCGGCCAAAAAGATACTCGGTTTGACAGTTATCAGCGGCCGGTTCGTCGTAGTACATCATGAGCGGGCGTTGTGCCGGTAAACCAGATGTGACGGCCTCGTTGACGACCGCCTGTCGGTACGGTGTCAATTTGGTAAATATCTGGGTGCAGCTTGCCAAATGAGCCATGGCGTCATCGTCGTCGTAGACTTGGAAGTTTTGTTGAGGTCGGTTACCTTCGTGTGTCCGCATAACGGGTGTGAAGGCAGCCATTTCGGCCCAGCGCATGAACAATTCCTTGGAACGGATGTTACCGTACATGCTGGTGTAGCCACCGATATCACTGTGGCTAAGGCTGATGCCGACCATGCCGCTAGAAAGGGCGGCTGGAATCGTTGAAACAATACCGTCATCTTTACTCCAGTTCACGCTTTGATCACCCGCCCAGAGTAGCTGACCATATTTTTGGCTTCCCGTGGCGCCAGCACGCATGAAGTAAACGAGTTCTTCGGGATGGGCAGATTCCTGAACGGCGTCATAATTGCATTTTGCCCATAACATTGGCCATTGATTGTGGCGGACCATTGGATCAGAGTTGTCGTACAGGACAACGTCGGTTGGTAAATATTCACCAAAGTCGGCCATCCAACCCTTGATGCCGATATCGATTAAGTTATGCTGAATCACTTGTTTGAACCAGTCGTAAGCGGCCGGGTTAGTGAAATCAACAACCCCACAGAGAAATTCACCAAAATCAACGAGGTAAACGTCACCCGCCTGCGTTTTAGCAAAGTAGCCATGAGCAGCGCCCTCATTAAATAGATCGGAATCTTCAACAACATAGGGGTTAATGTAGGCTAAAAACTGCAACTTTTCTTGTTGCCAGTTTTGGATGTGCGCTTTTAGTTGCGGGTAGAGCTTTGAATCCGCTCGCCACTCCCAGTAGTTTCGTTTGCCAAAACTGGTGGTTTGGGTGCCTTCCCAGTCTTGACACCATAGACCGGCTAGCTGAACGTGATGTTGTTGCAGCTTTTGTTTAATGGCTTCAACTCGTTCAGTACCGCCTTGAAGTCCGATGATGACACCGTTATTAGTCCATTCTGGTAAGCCCTGAGTTCGCCCAAGTTGATCGGCCAGTTTAGAGATTAGTGACGGGTAATCATCTGCCGTACCGAATTGTAGCCGTTCTGGTATTGCCCAGAACTGTAAGTCGTAGTAGCCCGGTTGACTAAAGTCGAAGTCAGCGTAGGCGTATGTAGTCGCATGACAGTAGTACTTTTGGCTGGAAATGAAGGTGGCTTCCGGGAAGTTAGTGGTGTAATAATCGCCACCGGCATGGTCTTGGTCGGCTTGGAAGGTGGTTAAGGTATGCTTGTTGCGGCCGATGCCTGGTTCTGAAGACCAGAGCGGAAAATGGTGTCCACGTAAATTGAAGTAGGAAAGTTGCTCACCACCACCGTAAACGTTATCGCTTGGCTCAGCCACGATGCGCAACCAGAGGCGATTCCAACTGCCGGTCAGGACTTCTGGTGTAACAATCAGTTGCGCTTGCGCATCAATTTGAAACGTCAGGCATAAGTAGGCGGTATCGTGGGTGCCCAGCGTCAAGACTAAGCGGTCTGTATTAGCCTGATGATCTTGAATCGTTAATGGCCACTTCGTCAGTAAATGATCTTGAATGTCGAAGTTGCCACGGTACATTGAAACGTCTGCTTGGCCTTGACCGAGGACAGCGATGGGACAATTGGGTTGCTGTTGAAATAACTTACGACCTTGAAACGTAATCGCTTGCTGTTCGACGTCATAAAACAGTGCTTGTTGTTGGGCAGTTGTCATAGGGGGCCTCCAATTCGATTTTTAGTATGCAATCAGCCTAAGGGAAATAACTTAAAGTGACCTTAAATGGGTCAAAATAGTTAATTATTAACGTTAACAAACCGTAATTGTATATAGACCGATTGCTTAAAAATCGTACATTATTCATTTAAAATAGCATTATTAAACGTATACCAATTTGTGTTGATTTCGATTATGAGTATACCACTTGCTGAATAATACGCAATATTAAATTTTTGAAGGCTATTGTGACGTATTATTTAAACCGATTTACTTATTTTAGAGTTGGGTATACCAATTTTGGTTAGGGCGATTGATTCGGCTACCATAGTTTCTTTTATTTAAAATTGCCGAAATCCGCGATAAAAGTCAGCACCCGGCTATAGAAGGCCTTCTATTCTGGGTGCTAAACGACTTTTATCTCACTCTGATTTTGCCACTTACCCCCCAAACCTCACCACTTACGCACGCGGTATTTACTCATAGGGTAAAATAGCGTTAACTAGTAACACGGAGGGGGCGGGAGTAGCCGTGAAAGTTCGAATTGAAATCGATGAATCGTTGACTGAAAAAGAAGTGGTGATCAAGGCACCAGCTCTTGACGAAACGGTGCAACAACTCTATCAGCAACTTCAGACAGCGGAAGATGCAAAGTTGCAGCTGCGATTCTATAAAGGTGCGACGGAGTATTACTTGGCGCTGGACGACATCTTGTTTTTTGAGACCGAGGGCCGTCAGGTAAACGCGCACACGGTGGACGATATTTTTGAAACGCATCAACACTTGTATGAGTTAGAAAATCAGTTGCCAGGGACGTTTATGCGAATCTCAAAGTCAGCGATTTTAAACATTGATAAGATTTTTGCGCTCACGCACTCTATTTCGAGCAGTTTAGTCGAGTTTCAACAAACCCAAAAACAAGTCTACGTTTCACGAAAGTACTATCCGGTGCTAAGACAACGATTGGAGGACAAACAATGAGGAGTCGAAATTGGTTTTGGGGCACGTTCTTCATCTTAGGTGCCATTTTATTAGGCGTGAGTCAGATGGGACTGATCTCTTACCACTTAGGTTTTTGGACTGTGATTGCAACGTTGGTACTAGCGGGTGCACTGATTCAGAGCCTGATCATGTTAAGCATTGGTGGGACTGTGTTCTCGGTGGCATTTTTAAGTATTTTGTATGCCGGTCCGCTGGGGATTGCCAAACTGGCGCCCTGGACGATTCTGGGGATTGCCATTTTGCTGACGATTGGCTTGTCGATCATCTTTTTTCGACCACGCCATAATTGGTGGCTGAAACAAATGAAGAACGCTGGAAAAGGGCATCATCACTGGCATGGTGGACCACACGCTAATGGCTTTCATCATGGCGGGATGGTTGATACTGAAACGGTGTCCAGTGATGCGACGCAGGTGGATATCGAAAGTCGGATGAGTAACAGCATTCGCTATGTTCAGGGAGATGATATCGAACAAGTTAACATTGTGTCAGATATGTCCGGCGTCAAAGTCTATTTTGAACATGCTGACTTAGTTGACGACGCTGTGATCAACGTTAACGCCCGGTTAAGTGGCATCGAGCTCTACATTCCGCGTGAGTGGCATATTGTGAACGAAATTGGCGCAATGTTAAGTGGTGTCCAGGACTACGGTGAGGACACCGTGATCACTAAAACGATTTACTTACGTGGCCAAGCATCACTATCAGGCTTAAATATTCGTTATGTTTAGTTCAATCAACTGAAATAAGCTACTTTCACGATTATCATGAAAGTAGCTTATTTTCGTGTTATCGTATTGAGACAAAGCAGGTGACAACGTGATTAAATCAAGTGGGCGCTTACTTGTTTCAATTTCGACGATATGGTTAAATATATGAAGTTAATACCATCTTTGGGAGGTTACCATGAGCAGTATTTTATCCGTGCAGAATCTGAATAAAAGTTTCGGTAACAAGCACGTTTTGCATGACGTCTCGTTTACCGTCGAGAAGGGCCACATTGTGGGCTTAGTCGGTCCAAACGGTGCGGGTAAATCAACCATTATGAAGGCCATTTTGGGCTTGATCAATTATCAGTCTGGTGAGATTAAAATTGCCAATCAAACGGTGACACCTGCAAGCCACGCAGCACTCAGTAAAGTTGGCGCTTTGATTGAATATCCGGGCATTTATCCATTTTTGACCGGCTGGGATCACTTGCAGCTTTTTGCTGATGGGGATCACCAATTGATCCACATTCAAGAAATTATTTCACAGCTTAATATGGATAGTTACATCAAGCGTAAGACCAAGGGCTATTCACTGGGAATGAAACAAAAATTAGGGATTGCGCTGGCACTGGTGAACTTTCCAGACCTGGTGATTTTGGATGAACCGATGAACGGGTTGGATCCGGAAGCGACTAAAGATTTGCGTGATTTAATTATTTCAGAATCACAACGGGGAACGACTTTTCTAATTTCGTCCCACATTCTAAGTGAACTTCAACAACTCGCCAGTGATTTACTGATTATCGATCAAGGCGCCATTGTCCAGCAAACCACCATGCACCAATTGCTGGCTTCTCAGGGCAAGCAGACCATTATGCTGGCAACCAATGACGACAAAACAGCTCGTCAGATACTCAAGAAGGCCAAGTTCAAGATGACCGCAGATCCACGGCTGGAAGTCGTTGCCACCGATGATGAGACGATGCCTCAGGTGCTTCGGACTTTAGTTGAGGCTGACATTGAGATTATGGATGTTAAACGCTTGGAGGGAAACCTCGAAAGCTCGTTATTAGAAGTCTTGAAGCAGTACCGTGTTGCTCAAAAACTCGCTAAAGAGCAAGCATAGCGATAACCGTTATTTTTTGAAAGAGGTAGTTGAATTGGGGACCTTAGTAAGACAAGAAATTTTTAAACTTACCCGTAAGAAAAGTACGTGGATCAGCACGGGCTTTTTGGTTGCGGTTGAGATTTTATTCGCAATTTTATCGAAAGTTTATCCAAAGACGTTTGTGCCAGCCAGCACCTTTGAGTCGCTGTACTTTGCACGTCCCATCATTATTTTTTACATGATTGCGGCGACTGCGACCATCATCACCATGGAATTTCAGTTTGGCACGATGAAACAAGTCTTATATAGACGTTATAGTCGTGGCCAAATTTTGGTCAGCAAGTGGTTGGCGATGCTCTTGTACAGTGTATACTGGTACATCTTAAGTTTGGGTGTGGCTATGTTGTTAAAACTGATGCTTTTCCGACACCAGCTAAGTATCCACCAGAGTGCGGGCCACGGGCTGAGCATTTTTGCTCAAAGCTTAGAAGTTTCGGCTGCCACCTTCATCACGTTGTGGCTGTTGCTGAGCTTGGTATTTCTATTGGCCAACCTGTTTACGAACTCGGCGGCTGCGGTTTCAGTTGGGATTATTGGCTACTTTGCCACTAACATTGTGACCCAATTATTGACCATGCTGATTCAAAAATGGGACTGGACGAAGTGGAATCCACTGACTATGCTCCTTTATCCGCAGATGCTTGCGCACCCAGGGGTCTATCAGCCGTTGTTGAACATGCAAGCTTGGCAAATGTTGTTGGGTAACGTCATTTATATTGCGCTGTTTTTGTGGGCGGGGTATAAAGTGTTTACGCAACGTAACTTATAAATTACTATTTGGTCGTATGACGAAGGTCATGCGGCCTTTTTCTATGGATATTGTTCAGACATAAAATTAAAAAAATACGTGCGCTACGCCCACTGTCACTTCGACAAGCGGGCTTTTTTCGCTGCTGTGGGACCAGCTGCAGCCCCGGAAGGCACGGGGCTTCCGCTTCGGTTCTAAGCCTCAAAGGCCGAGTCTTAGAACCGTCCAGTGGCTCTAAGCGCTAAAGCGCCAAGTGCCACTTGTCACTGCTGCGAAAAAAGCCCGCTTGTCTCCGTTTTCGTTACGAAGAGGTAGGGATATCTCTTGGATGTTTGAGTGTGTGTTGAAGCTCAGGTGTCCATTAACTTGAGAGATGAATACACGACCTATTATAAAATAGGCGCATTCATAGCGAATTGAAGCGGTCATTTTGTACGTTGATTGAACGGGCGACGAGCTAATTATTGAAGTTAATCATAGTCAGACCTCCAGATTTGAATGGTTGTCCAACTTGAGGTTCACGTCACAGTGCACCTATTTTTCAATAGGCACTGTGTTTTGAATGATTGGACAAAGTAAAGTAACTGTTTAGTTTGACATTATGGTAAGCCGGAGTGCAGTCAGTGGGGTTGGGCGTTAGTAGCAGCGACTAGTACTTGTTAGCGCGTAGCGGTTACAAGTACTGGACGGGTCAGAGACTTGCGTACTTGGCAAGGCTCTGACGCGAGGTGGAAGACGCGTTAGCGGCTGAAACCGGTCCCACAGCATCTAACGCCCAACCCCACTGGCTGCCGGAGGCGGCAGTTAACGTCTAACCAGTACTACAATATAAAAAGCACTCACCGTAGTCGATGAGTGCTTCGTGTTGAACTAAAATACATTAATCATAACCGCGACTTCCTCAAATCCTCTTCCATCTGGTAAACACGCTTCTCGAACACGCGTCGAAGCGGCATGATGGCAGTGAAGACCACGATGAAGACGAATAACATCAAAACGTCGTGGCCGATGACAGCCCAGTTAGGTGTCGTCATGACTTCACGGAAGAGCTGAATACCATAGGTGAACGGCACGAACGGCGCCAGAGCGGCCAGGTCTTTTGGCACGACCTCCAGTGGATACACACCACCAGTACCGAATAATTGTATCAGCATCAGCAAGACAATGATTACTTTTCCGGCATTACCAAACATAAAGACTAGGTTGAACATCATAATGGTAAACGTAAAACTGACCGCGTAAAACGCCAGTAAGAATAAGAACCAGTGCGCCGGTCGAACGCCTAACGCAATCTCACCAATAAAGGCGAAAGTGGCTTGGAAGAAGCCCATGCTGAGGTAAACTGTGAGCTTACCGAGGTACGACTCTAGGAGGTTTGGCCGGTGCAACCCGTTCTTGTCATCTGGCAAAATGTATTTCCAAGCCAAAATGGTTGATAGCAAGAGCGAACCGATCCAGAGTGCGAGGACGGTATAGAACGGTGTCACCTGCCATCCGAAGTTTTTCATGTGGTAGACTTCTTTAGTCTGAAGTTTGATTGGTGACGACAAAATGTTGGATAAACTTGGATCAGTCCCCAATAACTTGATCACTGAATCAAGGTTCTTCTCGTTTAGAAAACTCATCTGACTGTTGAGCGCCTTCAGCGTCGTTTTGACCTTGCCTAAACGTTGGCTGATGTCGCTGGTTTGTGAGGTAGTGATGCTGCCAGCGTTTGCCAAAGCTTTTAATTCAGGTAATACCGATTTCATGGACTGAACGACGTTACTGCTACCGTTCAAGTTATTACTCAACGTGTTATTAAGGCTGTCCAGCGCTGGGCTAGTTGTGGCGTTAAAATCAGTGTAAGTGTTATCTAAATCGGTGTTGAGCGTGTTGGCGGCAGCCTTAAGTTGTGTGATCAACGACTTTTGCTTAGCAGTCGAATTGGTTGCCTTTAATTGCTTCACTAAACCTTTTTGCTTATTAATGTTTTGCTTAGCCGAACCAATCGATTTGATCAGTGCAGTGGTTCGGTTGTTGGGGATGAAGTTATTAATGATATCTAAGACACGCAGGTTGTCACTGAGTGTGTCGTTGATACCGTTGAGTAGAGACGTGGTTGTTGACGTTGTGCTGTTTAAAGTTGTCTTAGAGACACTTCCAGATGGCAGAGCGTTTAGTGTGTTTTGAAGCTTGGTGCCCTGAGATTGAAGGGAATTTATACCGTTAGCCAACGTGGTTTTTAACGAGCTGTTCAGTTGTTGCGTTGATGAATTCAGCGACTTGGTGTTATTGATCACCGCTTGAAGATCATCAATTTGACTGGAAATTTTAGGGATATTGGTTTTGACTTCTTGCAGGGCTGCTTTAGTTTTTAGGTTGGTCTTGTTCACGTCTTGCAAGGTCTTTTGGGTTTTGTTAATGGTGCTGATTGCATCCGTCAGTGAACTACGGATTTGCAAAATCTCTGGTTTCTTCGTCTGCACTTTTTCACCGACCTGGTTGGCGATTTGGAGCGCTTCTTTGGAGCCGGTTTTGATGAAGTTTTGGCGAATGGTGTCCGTTAAGGTACTTTGTGCTTGACCAATGATCTTGGTGGCGGCAGGATTTAATTTTTCGTTTGATTTATAAATTACGCTGGGTTTCTGCGGATCACTTGTAGCGAAGGTCGATAGTTTCGACGAGAAATCAGTTGGAATTTCGATCATCGCATAGTACTTACCATTATCCAGTCCGTTGTTAGCGGCCCAGTCGTTGGTGATTACCCAGTTGATATCGTGGTTTTGCTTCAATTGTTTGATGATTCGGTCACCGACATTGAACGTTTTACCCTTCAACGAGCCCCCCTCATCGCTGTTCACAACGGCAATTTTGAGGCGGCTGGTATTCTTCGGCGAGTACGGATTCCAGGAAACTTGGATGTTAAGCACGGCGTACAGCATTGGTATGAGGGCAAATGCCAGTAGGGTGATCAGTATAGAACGCGTATGAAAAATGCGTCTGAAGTCGGTTTTAATCAGGTTGAAAAGGTTGCGCATGTTTTCCTCCGGGAATAATTTTGATTGCCTTTATTTTACATAAGTTGGGAAATGAATGAAAGTGCTGTTGTGGGCTGAATCTTGATAAATCTGGCTTAACGCCAATGATTTAGATCCAGCGAACAAGTAAATCTCCCCGTGGATTCCTGATCGCCAGAACCCACGGGGAGATTTATCATACGGCCGAGACTTGAGTGTTAGCGTCTCAGACCATAAAACAATTTTAAAACGTTAAATTTAATTGACTATGAAGCGCTCGATAGCTTACCGATGAGACCGTTTAAAGCGGTTGAAATGGTACCATTTACAGTGTGCAACGCATTTACCAGATTCGTCAGGTCGTTCACACTGGTACTGAAGTCACTCTTGATGATCGTGATAATGTCGTTTAACTTCGCAATGTCCGAGCTATTAGTTAAATTGTTCTTCAAAGTCGTTAACTTGGTCACCAGATCACTTAAGGTGGTGTCGTTATTAATGGTGTTCAAAACTGAAACAATCTTGTTATGCGTGTTGGTGGTTGTGGAATCAATCAGTGAGATGAGTGCGTTAAACTGTTTGAGTTTAGCGGAGGTGTCCACGATTCGCACTAAGTGGCCGCGCCAGATCCAACCTTTAACCTTGCCGTTACCGTTTTTGATGTAGTAGTAAACGGCTTTGTTACCGTTAGCTTTTCGAACGGTGTCAGACTTGGTGGCATAGAAGGTAGTTAACGGGTAATTATCGGCGTTGTGGGCCTTTTTAGTTAAGTGAGCTGAGGTATAGAGGTAACCACTGACAGCATGATAGGGTGTCTTGGTTAGTGTTCGAGTTGATAGAATCTTGGCGCTCTTAGTTTTAGCGTCAACTTGATTAGTCGTTGTAAATAGGAAGAAAACGGCGGATAAAAGTGCTAGAAATAAAATTGGTTTCTTCTTCATGTTGAAAAACTCCTTTTAAAAATTGGATAGTCAAGTTAAGATGAAATAGGTTAGTGGCCTACAACAACTTGATGGTTCACATTATACCATCAAACGTTTGGAAATCCTGTAACCTCAGTGTAACAACAACTTGAATTGTCAAAGTAAACGGGGTTATGCACGCTGATTCACCCATATTTTAGGACAATTACATAGAGAGTGTTTGATTATTTAGATTGTGAACAGTGTTCAGTAACGTTACGTGACTGGTTGAAATCAAACGGTTGCTACCCTAAAATGTTTAAAGGTAAACAACAATCGTGAATTTATAGATAATATAAGGAAGTTTAAATGGAAAACGTAAAATTAATTTATCAACGAGATTTTAAGGCCATTATTTCTTCGCCGTTGGTAATCATTGTGTTCTTGGCGCTGTGTATCTTGCCTAGCCTGTACACGTTGATCAACGTCCGAGCAATGTGGAATCCCTACGACACGTCGGAGATTAAAAATATTCCGGTGGCGGTGGTTAACCACGATCAGGGGGCGACCTTGGCAGGCACCAAACTGAATGTCGGCGACCAGGTGATCAGTCAGCTGAAGTCTGATCATCAGTTAGACTGGCGCTTTACGTCCGCTAAAACGGCGGATACCCGACTAAGAAGTGGCAAGTACTACGCCGAAATCGTGATTCCAGCTAATTTTTCAGCGTCATTGGCAAGTATTGCTGGTAGTAACCCACACAAGGCTAAAATTGTCTATCGCGCCAATAGTCGTGACAGTCCAATGGGTGGCAAGATTACGGAAACTGCGGCAAAGACTTTAGTGAATCAGGTCCAGACCAACTTCTTAGAGACGGTCAACACGACGATCTTTTCGAAATTAAATGTGCTGGGTGATAAAGCACAGAGTCAAAAGGCTGAGATCCTTGAGCTGAAGGATTGGATTATCACGCTAGACGACAGTATGAATTTAGCAACTGGTGCGCTGAGCGAAGTCAATCATGCTTCGACCAACATGGCCGCAATTTTAACCGGGTTAAAGCCAGTCATGACGGCATCTCAAAACGTTGACGTGTTGCAGACGACCAATACCGAAACGATTTCTTCACTTAATTCCGTTCAAAAGACCATTAACAAGGCCTTTAACAGTCTGAACACGAATTTGAATAGCGCTGCCACGAGTGCTAATCGGTTGAACAGTACCGTGAAACGACTCAACAGTTCAGCAAGCTCAAGCAGTAAGAGCGCAGTTAACGCCACTTTGAACCAGGCCATTTCGCAGGTCAATCTGCTGAAGGGCCAAGTGACACCGTTACAGTCGTTCTTAAAGAGTGTGAACGGCCAATCTAAATTGCAGGCACTCAGCGGCTTGAATAGTACGTTGGGCAACGTGGTGTCATTACTCAATGCTGAAAAAACGCAACTGAAATCACTCAAATCAACGCTGAATGAAACGGGACGCTTAACGTCAGCTGACATTAATAGCGCGACCGCCAACAGCCGTCGAATCACGAATGACTTGAATTCAGCACTGACACAGTACAATACTTCAGTGAAGAGCCATTTGAACAACATCAGTGGCCACTTGATCTCTGCGGTGACCAAGTCACAGACGATTTTGAGCGAACTGCAGCAAGCTAAAGGTATCAACCAGGACTACTTGAACAATGCGATAAAAGGTAATCAGCTGATTGCTGATAGCAGTGCGCAGTTATCGTCTAAACTGGACAGTTATCAAGGCGACATCAAGACCATCGCTGATCAATTGAAGCTCACCAGTGATAGTGATATCGCATCAATTATTACGGTGCTCCAAAACAACCCTAAGACCATGGGCAATACACTGGTGACGTTGTTTAACGTTAAGGATGAAAGTATCTATAAAGTCAGCACCTTTGGGGCAGCTTTCTTGCCAACGTACATTACCTTGTCAATCTGGGTCGGCTGTACCATGTTGGTGATGGTGTTGCACACAACGGCGCCACGCGAGGGTCGACGCTTCAGAAACATTACGATTCATGAAGAGTATTTCGGCAAAATGCTGACGTACGGGACGATTTCACTGATTCAAACAGCGATTATCATCTTCAGTTCGATCTTACTCCTGCGTGTCCAGGTGGAAAGCCTGTTTGTGATGCTGATATTTGGCGCGCTGACGTCGATACTTTTTACGACCATCATATTTACGTTAGCGGCGACGTTCGGTAACCTGGGTAAGGCAATTGTCATCTTCCTGGTCGCCCTCCAGTTAGCGGGATCGGGTGCACTGTACCCGATTCAGTTAAACCCATTGTTCTACCGAATCATGTATCGGTTCTTCCCGTTCGCATATAGCGTGGGCGGTTTTCGGGAAGCAGTCGGCGGCCCAAACATGGAAACGGTCTTCACGGACGCTTTCGCGCTAGTCGCGATGATCATCGTGACGGTGATGCTGGGCTACTTCTTGAAAGCTAGGTTGAAGAAATTCACTCAGAGAATCCTGTCTGATTTTAGTAGGACGGGACTGGGACAATAAAAAATGAGTGCAAAATAAAGCGGTTAGACAGCGATATATAAAGGCTCCCCCGCATAAACCCCGAGCTTGTGTTTATGCGGGGGAGCCTTTATATGTTAGCTGTCTGCTTTATTTTGCACGTTACGGCACGGTAGCCAGAAAACGAACCTACGCCTCTTCCACAGCTTCCTGACTTGGCAAAGTTTCAAATTTCTCACGGATAAAGCCAGCTGATTTAGCCAATTTGGCTTCCTCCTCAGCTGTAATTGGCAGGCGTAATGCCTCAACTACACCGGACTTGCCGATGATGGCGGGGTGACCGACGTATGTGCCGTACTTGTCACTGTAACATGAGCAAGGACAAGCGAGGTTGGCGTCATCAAGGACGGCCCGACTTAACTTGACGGCGCAGGTTGCGATGGCATAGCTGGTATAACCTTTACCAGAATGAACAGCCCAGCCGCCACCACGTGCTTGGCTTTCGAGGTCAGCTAAGTCTAATTGTCGTTCTTCAGCTAATTGTTCAATTGGCAGACCGTTCACGGACACCGTTGACCAGGCGACAAATTGTGACTCGCCGTGTTCGCCTAAGGTGTAACCAGTGACGTTTTTAGGGTCAACGTTAAAGTTTTCGCCAACTACCTTTTGCATACGGGCGGTGTCCAAGAAGGTACCGGTCCCTAAAACCTGGTTAGTTGGTAAGCCGGTCGCTTGCTGTAAGAAGTAAGTGATGCAATCACAAGGATTCATTACGTCAATTAGGACGCCATTGAAACCAGACGCCTTGATTTTCGGTGCAATGTCTTGCACGATTTCACGGGTGTATTCAAATTCAGCCCAGCGGTTGCCACTTGCATGATCAAGGGCGTGAATATTGCCGGATGTGACAAATAAAATGTCCGTATCCGCTAACTCAGCGTAATCGTTGATCTTAATTGTCGTATGTGAATCGAGTCGAGCCTGCGTATCTTGAAGATCAAGTTGTTCCGCACGGGCCTTTTTCTCATTTTTATCAATCAAAATTAATTCATCAGCGATACCCTGACAGACCAGGGTATAAGCGACTGTTGCGCCAACGTGTCCGACGCCGATAATTGCGTATTTTCTCATATGTATGACCTTCTTCTATTCAAATTTTAATATGTATGAATGCTGTTAAAGATAACAGTTGACGATTACCATGTCAACAGTCTATTCATGCATATTGAATATTAAAATTGAATGAGACGTTGACATAGCAACGATTGAAACACCTCAAAATATTGACAAAAAATCCTCAGACGGGCTTAATGAGATGGACGAATGTCATGAAGGAGAATGATAATGGGGTTATTGCTATATTTAATTTTAATTTACGGGGTTTATCGGGTGGCCAGTAAGGCGTTTAAGTTTGAAAAAGTCTCGCGGTTTGAACAAATCACCTTACCAGGCTATTCGCTGATCATGTTTTTGATTACGATGTCGTGGAAAACCAGTGAGATTGGGTTATTGGTACCCATTGTGGTGTTGTCGGCGTTGATTGGCTGGTACCAAGCAAGTGGCGTGACGATTCAACGAACTGCTGAGCACGATAAGTTTAAACGGCCAATCGTTTTAGTGAAGCAAAATTGGCCGTACATTGTTGGCTGGGTTGCGGTTTTTGTGCTCGGGATTGCCTGCGAAATCTGGCACGTAGGTCGTATCAGTAACGCTCATATTTTGCGTGAACTCGGTGAGGTAGTCAGAGAAGAGCTATTTACCTTTATGAAGTTTGGCAATGCGTACAGCTGGTATATCTGGGCGATTTCGGCCGTTTCCGGTTTTACGTATACGTGGGTTTTACACCGAAAGGAATCGGCAATTGCTGCGGCAATTCAGCGACCAGATCGTCATTAATCGCGAATAAAACAATTCGGTCTTGCGAATTGTTTTATTTTTCGGTAATATGAATGAACGAAATAAAATATTCATTCATGGAGGTAAATATGACGTCAACAGTTTTAGCGGCAGCGCGGGAAGTTTTTTTAACCAGCGGCTATAAGCATACGAACGTTGCACAGATTGCTAAATCGGCCGGGATTGCGACCGGCTCATTCTATAAATTCTATGCGTCTAAGCAAGCGATTTTTCTGGCCGTTTATGACGCAGAAAATGAACGACTCCGTAGTGATCTGAGCAAGCAATTACGGAGTGGCGTTGGCTTGGTTGATGGCGCCACGATGATCGTTAGGACGGTTTTTGAAACTGTGAAGCAAAATCAAGTTTTGATGGAATGGTACCGACCCGAGATTGGGCCACTACTGCATGAAACCTATCAAAAACGAATGGCTGACGGTACTTATGGGTTTAGTCAGGTGTTAACAGAATGGCTTGACGAGCAAATTCGGATACAAGGATTAACTGACACACAGCAACAGTATTTAAAGCGGGGTGTGGTCTTTTTGAACGAATTGGATCAAGTCTTAACTGCAGAAAATTTTGTGAGTCAAACGGAGACGTTAGTTTTGATGGTGCAAGCGTACTTAGAAAAGTGGGTAATGGGGGAAGCAGCATGAAAAAGGTCATTGGCTGGTTAGTTGGTTTAATTGTCGTTGTTGCGATTTTGATTGGCGGAACGGTCTGGTGGGCTAATGCAAGTTCGCACCGCGTTAACTTAAGCCAGTTGAAGGTTGAAAAATTAACCAACGCAACGTTCACGGCTAAACATGAAGTTAAAAATTTGGCCGTAAACGTTCGTACGGCGGTCGTGACGGTTAAATCGGGTTCACAGTTTAAGATTCAAGCCACTAACGTTATAAATGACGATTATCAGGTGAAACAAATTGGCGATACAGTGACCGTCAGACAGTCACAGGCAGGAAATCACCAGTTAGAACTGGGCAAGTCTGCTCGAATTGTGGTGACGGTACCAAGTCAGTTAACCACGATGAGTGTGGCACAGTTGAACGGTACGTTGAAGATGGCGGCTGTGCAGGTCGGGCATTTAACGATTAACCATAACAACGGGACAACTTTAATGAATGACATTACTGTGCTCAAAGATGGCACATTGAACAAGAAAAACGGTACAACGACCTTAACCCGTATGCACGTACCGGGTGTGAAAATTGGGGTTAAAAACGGTCAAGCACAGTTAAACGGGAAAAAGGTTGCAAAACAGGGGCAGACTTATAATGATGATCATGCCGCCCAATTAGTTATCGTAAGTGATAATGGTCAAGTAAAAGTTGCAACCAACTAATTATAGGTAGTGAAAACCAATCTAATTTTAAGCGATAAACTTAGGTACGAAAGAAGCATGACTCACATTCGCTGTGAATCATGCTTCTTTTGCGTTATCACAATGTGTCGTATGCGTTATACTGGCCAAACCGATTTGAGTTTGCTCACAATCGAAGCAACTTGAGCCTGATTTGATCGTAGATAATTGGCATAAATTGGCATCTGAGCTGTTTCATCGGTTATTGGTAAACAAATGCGATTATGAGTCGTTGATTGTGCGACAAAGTTATCATCAAGTTGAGAAATATTTGTACTAAAGTAAGGAAAGTCGGAATATTGCGTAATTTCTCGCAGCGCGTCCTGTTCTTTTTGATAAAAAAACTTGGCCTTTGGAATTTGCTGCTGAATGATATCACGCCACGGGCCAATGTCACTGAGCACCACGAAGCTTAGATTGTTAAGCTCGGCGAAGGTGATGGTTGACTGATTAGCCTGAAACATGAACTGATTTAAATTAACTGCTAGTCGTTCAGTACCGACTAATTGATTTTCAATACGGGAATCAACGACTGGCTGATTGGTAAACAGTAGGCTATATTCAGAATTAAGTAAATTTTCTGCCGGTGTTGCAGTATCGACTAGAGGCAGTAACGTCACGTTTTGTGGTAATTCGGCCGCAAAATGGTGGAGTACTGCTAGTGGCCCAGGCAGGATAGCGCCCACTTTTAACACACGTTGACTCGCGTCAAAGTTATGAATACGATTGACAGCTAGTTGTTGTGCTTGGAGCAGGGTTGCTGCTTCATTGGCAGCCAGTTTACCAGTTGCCGTTAGACTGAGACGATTAGGTTGTCGATCAAACAAAGTAACGCCCAGCTCGCTTTCTAATTTTTGTAGTCCTCGCGTCACCGTGGGCTGAGTAACGTTCAGTAAACGAGCGGTTTGAGCTAGTGTGCCAGCTTGTGCAAAGGTTACCAACTCTTTTAATAAGTAAGTGTCTAACATGTTAAATCACCTCAATTCAAGTTAGTATACATTGCCTGTATACTAGCATGATTAATTGGTAATTTTCAACTTGCCTTGACTGCATTATAGTGAGATTACTCATTGAAAGAAGGCAATTAATTCTATGACACGTATACCAACGATTAAACTAAATAATGGGGTTGAAATGCCTCAGCTAGGTTTCGGTGTTTTTCAAATACCAGATTCAGCTGAATGTGAAGCAGCAGTTTCAGCTGCAATTCAAACCGGTTATCGACTTATTGATACAGCAACGGCTTATCGGAATGAAACGGCGGTCGGTCAAGCGATTCAAAAGAGTAGCGTGAGTCGAGAAGACCTTTTTATCACATCCAAATTGTGGGTCTCAGATTTCACCTACCAGCGTGCAAAGCGGGGAATCGATGCCTCACTGGAAAAGTTAGGCCTAGATTATCTCGACCTGTACCTATTGCACCAACCTTATGGCGATACAATGGGTGCGTGGCGTGCACTAGAAGAAGCACAAAAAGCCGGTAAAATTCGGGCAATTGGGGTTTCGAATTTCTACGCAGATCAACTTAAAAATTTAATGCTAACGATGACGACGATGCCAGCCGTGAATCAGATTGAGGTTAATCCTTGGTATCAGCAGCCCGAAGAAGTCGCCTATAACCAATCTGAGGGTGTGAGAGTAGAGGCCTGGGCACCATTCGCAGAGGGTCAACATGATATTTTTACTGCGCCAGCACTGGTTAACATTGCAGAAACACACCAAAAAACGACTGGACAAGTTGTTTTACGGTGGTTGCTCCAACGTGGCATTACGGTTATTCCCAAGTCGGTGCATCAGGAACGTATGCGGGAAAATATCGCGGTTTTTGATTTCAATCTAACACCTGCGGAAATGGCGGCTATTAGTGCACTGGACCGTCAAGAGAGTCAGTTTTTTGATCATCGCGATCCAATTACCATTGAACAGATTTTCGGGTCGAGTTTACGACAGCTTAAGGAGGAAAATTAATGAAAAATATGACACCAACTATTCAATTGAACGACGGCAACGAAATGCCAGCTATTGGCTTCGGAACATTCCAAATTCCAGCTGATGGGTCTACTTATAAGGCAGTTAGTGAAGCGCTGAAGGCGGGATATCGCCACATTGACACCGCTGTAGCCTACTTTAATGAAGCTGAAGTTGGTCAAGCTGTTCGAGATAGTGGTATTCCTCGAGATCAACTATGGATTACCAGCAAGCTTTGGCTACAGGATTATGGTATTGAACCGACAACAAGGGCAATCGACTTGTCACTGAAGAAACTGGGTTTGGTTTATCTTGATCTGTATTTGATTCATCAACCATATGGTGATGTTCCCGGTGCCTGGCAGTCGATGGTCACAGCCCAGCAGGCAGGCAAAATTCGTTCGATTGGCGTTTCAAATATGACACCGAAGATTTGGCAACATTACGTCACGCACTTCGATGTTAAACCAGCAGTAAACCAAGTGGAGTTTAATCCGCTATTTCAACAACACGAGTTACGTAAATTGATGGTTGATGATCAAGTCAAACTAGAAGCTTGGGCACCGCTCGGACAAGGCAATCAAGCACTACTAACAAACCCAATTGTGGTCGCATTAGCGAATAAATACCAAAAAGATGCTGGTCAAATTATTCTGCGCTTTGAAACACAACTCGGTGTTATTGTGCTGCCGAAATCCACACATTCAGCACGAATTAGCAGCAATCTCAATATTTTTGACTTTACGCTTAATGAAGATGAAATGGCCCAGTTAGCATCGTTAGATACTGGCAAAGGTCGGCATGATCCGGATGCGCCTGGGGTACAGGAAATGTTGGCGGCTTACGATGTACATGCGGATGATTAGTTGTTTCAAACCGGGAGCTAATCGCTGATTAGCCCACTCTGATCGAAACGTGCAAAAGCAGACAGCTCTCTGCCACGTAAACAAATAAAGCGTGTTACCGTCGAAACAACGATAACACGCTTTATTCATTTACGTTTTGAGAACTAACCGTCTGTTTTAGCACTCTGGCTGAAACGTGGTCAAATCAGCAGCTCCCGGCCGTGTAAACAAAAAAAGTACGATTCCAAGTCCAGGAATCGTACTTTTTCTGCTTACACTCTGGGAGCTAACTGCTGATTAGCCCACTCTTTTATATAGGGCGGTATGTGGGACTCGAACCCACGCGTGCCGGAACCACAATCCGGTGTGTTAACCAAACTTCACCAATACCGCCATCACAGCGATATTCATTATAGCATAGATTTAAGGGTTGCGAACGCACAAATTTGATTATTTTGTTGGAACATCGTCATTTGAATCACTCACACCGTCCTTGATCATCTTCAAGGCGCGCTGATATTCGTTCACTGATTCGGAGAATGGGTCCCAGAACTGTGGGATATCTTGGCCCACTTTACGGACCTCAACGCCCATTGCAGTTGGGACAAGGTCAACTTGATCGCCCGCTGTTAAATCAAGTTGTTTGAGGAGTTCAGCTGGAAGTTTAAGCATTAAATCACCATTATCATTACGTTCGATCTTACTGGTTTGGGCATCCATTACCTGCCAACCCCTTTCTGTTTTTTAATCGTAAACACATTATACGGCATAAGCGGTCTGCTTGGGAAGCTGAAAAGTGATTTGAAAGAAATTGATACGTCTTTGAAATACTGATGTGATAGTGAAAATGGCGTGAATAGATCAACCGCTAACAAAATTTAACCGTGTTCGCCTGTAATATTACAAAAAAAGTGTTACACTACACTCTGTTACCGGTAAGTGATCGAGTACGATATCGAGTTGTGTAACTTCCTTGAATTTGTAAAGGGGGCAATGGTCGTGGCGAAACGTTACGTTATCACCAAGCCAGAGGAGCACCTTGTACACCGGACGGATAGCCTTCAGATGGTTACCCAAATCACTAAGCGTCCCAAGTGGGTCGTGGAACAGTATATTAATAGTGACAAGCTGCTTGATGGCTGGAAGATAGTTGATCAGACAGAAGTGGCAAGTTAGGGAGAGTGGTTCATTGCTCGTCGAAGGGATTCGGCAAGTGGTGGGCCACTTTTTCGTTGGCTGATCGGGTTGAAAATGGTGCTTTTGTTGAGCTTTATCCGCAGATTCGGGGGTAGGCGAAGCGGGTTTAACTTAATTGAGCGCTAGTGAGTAGAATGGGTGCTAACGGATAGTTAAGTTTGAATGTGGGACACCACTCAGATATAGCCTAATCAGGCGACACAAATCAAAGACCTGCACACAAAGAGAACCCACCATAAAGCCAAATTCGGGCTTTATGGTGGGTTCTCTTTGTGCGCCAGTCTCTAAACGCTTGGTTCTGCACCTTTTTTACTTAAAGTCATCCAAGTCTAACACAATAAAACTTACTGATTGACCTGGTTTTACCTCTAACTCGTTTGGGGTGCTTGGTACTGGTAATTCATCTTTTAGTTTAATAAGTAGCTTGCCGGCAGCCGTTGCGGCCTTGTTGGCGGCATCTTCGTTGCTTGTGCCTAATACTTTTACGCCGGGCACGTCTGGCATTGTGATTTGAACGTGGTTTAAAATCGCTGTTGGATCAAAAATTGCTGGATATACAAGCCGTTGAGCCATTATATAAATAGCCTCCTGTTTCTCATTTGGTATTAACTTCTATATTCTACCGAAAACTTGGGGTTGGTGCAAATTGAGGCGGACTCTTTTGCATTTCAGTCTCTAACCGACTAAATTTCCACAATTTCACTTTACACTTTTCCTCACTCATTTGTTTGTATCAGTGTAAGGCGTTGGCCAACACTTACTAAACTAAACTTGGAGTGATACAGATGAACACAACGTGGAATAAGACCAACCTAGCTTTAATCATGGTGAATGACAGCGGCGAAAAAGTTCGCTTGACCTTTGGTAATGTGGTTCAAAAACCAGCGGATGAACAAATCAAGATGTTTGGAAAAGTGGTCGAATCGCTCACTAATCTGCACCTTGACTCAGCCACTGTTGCCACAACTGATACCAAGACGCCAGTCGCTTAATTTAACCCATAAGGAGAGATGACGATGATTCCAATTATTGATAGTTTAACCGCCACATTACAATTACGATTCAAAGATGACGAAGGCAAATTGCATACCTTTAGTTTTCCGAAGGCTGCACAGGATTTACCAAGTGATACTGTTGGTGAAGCCATGAAGACGATTGCTGAGCTTAACTTATTCACTCGTAACGGCACCCAGCTATACCGTAAACCAGTTAGTGGTGCTTACGTCAACATTAAGACCAACACCATCTACAGCGCCTAACCAATAACGCCCCTAATTCATTCTGTCTTCGCAAGTGAACGGTCAAGGGGGCGAGGGATATGGCAAAACACGTACAACCGATGCTTGTATTGTTAGCACTATACGCAGCATTGCAACTTAGGTGCCCAGAATTGGGTTTACTGGCCATCTACTTGTGGTCAGCACAGAAATAACCTTGCGCCAATTAGTGGCGCAAACAATGAAACGGCCTGAAAGTTCTCAATGATGGGAACGCAGGTCGTTTTACTATTTATTGTTATGGAAACAAAGTTGAAAATATCGAAAGAATTAGTAGACTTTTTTAGACTTGATTTTATATTGAAAGGTCAAATCAAAGTTGGTAGTAAATTACCATTTGAAGGAACAGCTTTCTTGATGGTCAATCCAAAATGAAAACTTTTAACTACATCACAAGTTAGTGAAATTTTTGAAAAAATTAAGGTTTATCCTCAAAAAAAGAGTAACATTAATAGCTTTAATTACGTTTTCGGGTTAGAATGGACTAAGTTATAACGATGCGTCGTTGTAATGCCAATTTTTATTGCGAGCTGGGATATTTTCCCCAAAATTAATATCCTAGTTGTAGTCCCCAAACATTTTAGGGCGGTGCGATTCGTCAAGCCGTTCTGTATTAAAACATTTTCATCAAGCCCAAGGGCGTCAAGATTGGAGAAAGACATGACAACCATTCAGACGGTCAAGATCGGCAATGTAAGTATCTCTGGTCTGCAGATGATTTCTGGACGTCAGTTTAGGAAAAGTTAGCGGGCGAAGCACATAGATGACTATGAGTCATGTTAAGTGACGGTGGTTCAACTCATTAAGGCAACTTGATTGGTTGGTGCCACAGAAGTGATACATACGTTTACCATGCACATGGGTTGCCGGTGCATCTGAAGACAACTGATCGGCATCATTACCGAATAGGTGGCACTTTTCTCGGTCATGACGAACCAGAGAAGACTCAGCACTTGCAGCTGAAGATTCCGAAGTTTCACCAACATAGCAGCGCCTTACCAGGGATGGTAAGGTGCTTTTTTGATGCCAACTTTAAAACTGAATCCCTCAACGCGACGTAGCTATGAATAGTTATCAAATCGTGTTTAGGGGGAATATATATGCTACCAACGACAGAAGCGATGCCGAATCAATTAACGTATGCCAGTCTGATTCGCTACGATGAACTTGAAAAAATGCCATACATGGCTTATATTCCAGCATTCGATGCTGAAGTTACCGGCGATTCACTGTTCGAAGTGATTGAACAGAGTCGAGAATACATTGGCCGCTGTCTCATTGAGCGTCTGATTAACTTGCGGGCGTTTCCGCGAGTAGACGAAACGTTGCCCAAGGGTCAGCCAGACGAAGTGGCCACGTTTATAGATATTGAACTTGATCGGTATCGTTACTTAATCGCTGATAAGCGGAGCAGTATGGAAACGAGTGAGGTGAGTGCTGATCATCTACTAGCGAAAGTGAAGGATGCGCAACCCGTTTTCTTAAACGAGAATGGCCATGGTAAGTTTGCGGTTGTGAGTCTCAATGACTTTAAACTGATTCACGAAGTTGCCATGGAGCGGTTAACCAACCACTTCACCAATCAAACCGATTTTTCGGCGTAAAAGAGACCCAATCATTGGCGGTAACAATCGTCAATGATTGGGTCAAATTTATTAACTCATGATTTTTTGAAGGACTCTCAATGCCACCTGAAGTGCAGCGATACCGAATGCAGCGAAGGCTAGTACCGCGAACGTGCCAGTTTCCCACTTCGTTGCCTTCTTAATGAAGAAGAAAAAGGTACATACGACGAACACAACACCGACGACAATCAAAAATTTAAAAATTGTCCAGTCCACGGGCAATCTCCCCCTTAATGCGATAATTATATGACTATTATACGAGTAAGTGGTCGAGATGCATGTTACGAATTGAGAACAAATGTTGAGTGATTACCCACGCACCAAAATTGCTTCAGGATACTGAGCACGCACAAAGTCCTTAATCGACGCAATCATGCGTTGCGTCGAAGGGGTCTTGGCCTGTACGGCAGAAGTTGCCAAGCCGATTGAACGGTAGAATGAGTGCTCAAAGGGATAGACGACCACGTTACCAGTGATTTTCTGAAGCGCCAGTTCTGGTAAGATACCCAGCCCCAAACCAGCTTCGACCATGGCAATAATTGATTGATCATCGATGGAGAAGTGAATTAAGTTAGGCTGAATGCCGTAGTAATCCAGTGCAGCCTTGGTATCGCGGTCGTAGTCACCGGGTTGCAAAATGAAATCTTGATCGACCATATCGTCCAGTGTGACTGATTTTTGGTTTTTCGGTACGAAGCCCTGTGGCGCCACGCAGTAAATTTCATCTTTAATCAGCGTATCGACCATGAGATTTTCGGCAACCGGTAAAACTACGAAACCCACATCCAACGTCCCCGTCTTAACTTCTTGAACAATTTCGTTGAAGCCAGTCTGGCTCACCGTGATGTCGATGTCAGGGTATTGTTTCTTAAACGTCTGGATGATGGGTGGTAGCCAGTTAATGCAAACCGATGAGAAAGCCCCGATTCGAATTGATCCGGCGTTTAACCCGTTAATATTGGCGGCTTCTTGTTCGAGTCGAGCTTGGCTGTTCAAAATTTCTTGAATGATGGGGAGAATCGTCCGACCATTCGGCGTTAACTCAGCGCCAGAGCGTGAACGCAGAAAGATGGGAAAGCCGAGTTCACTTTCGAGTTGCGTAATCGAGTGACTTACCGCACTGGGCGTGACATTGAGTTTAAGGGCGGCCTTTTGAAAGGTGCCTTCTTGGATGACGGTGCTAAAAACTTGGTAAGCAAAGGGAATAATGATGCAGGACCTCCTGGCCGATAATTAATATAGAAATAAAAGTTATATTTTGTCAGTAAAAACACCCGTGCAAGCCAGGCTTTACCTAGCTTTACAGGACGTTCAAGTGTGTCATTAAGATAACACCGCTTTTTTAAATCAGCCTTATAATACAATTTAGATCAAATGAATAATTTTCATCTAAACGTGAATAAGTTGATATATACTAAAACTAATAAGAAGTATACCATAGAGCAAAAGAAAAGTTGAGGTATAGCGATATGGATAATAAACTGTTTGCAACACGTGTTCAGCCAGAGGTCCCATCACGTCTCGCGGGTCTATTCCCAGTGATGGATTATGATGATGCCATTAAGTTCACCGCTGGTGCGCCAGCTGAACCGTTGTTTCCAACGGCGGCCATGAAACAAGCGTACCTCGACGCAATGGCACAGGAGGGTGACCACACGTTTCAGTACCACACCGTTGCTGGTCCGGTTGAGCTGAGAGAACGGTTAGCTGAACGGGCAATGTCGCGGATGCAGATTGAAAACGTGACAGCCGAAAACGTAATGCTCACGGCTGGTGGCCAACAGGGCATTGATTTGGTCGCTAAGGCGCTACTGAATAAGGGTGACGCCATGGTAGTGGAAGCCCCAACCTACGTCGGCGCACTTTCGGCGTTTGATATGTATGAACCAACTTACTTTGAAGTTGAGCTACAGTCAGATGGCCTGAACGTTGATCAATTGGAAGACACGCTTAAGGCCCATCCTGAAATTAAATTGCTATACACCGTTGCCGACTTCCATAATCCAGGTGGCGTGACGATGTCGCTGGCTAAACGTCAACGACTAGTGGAGCTGGCGAACCAGTATAACTTCATTATATTGGAAGATACACCATACCGGGACTTACGCTATACTGGCGAGTCATTGCCAAGCATCAAACACTTTGACACCGAGGGACGCGTTATCTTCCTATCAAGTTTTTCAAAGGTGTTGATGCCCACGCTGCGAACGGGGTGGTTGGTTGCTTCAACTGAAATCATCGACCAACTTTACAAGTTAAAGGAAGCTGCAGATCTTGAAGTACCGAACCTCACTGCTTCGGCTATCAATCAATTTCTAGCTAACAATAGCTTAGACGAACACATTGCTAAACTGAATCAAGAATATCGAATTCGACAGCAAGCGATGATTGAGGCGATTGAACGGGAATTACCGGACAGTGCAACGGCCACCAAGCCAGAGGGTGGCTTCTTCACCTGGGTGACCGTGGATGAGGCGATTAACACCACTGACTTACTCTATAATGAAGCAACCCCTAACCAGCACATCGCGTACGTACCATCAAAGAACTTTTACGCCTACAAGGATCACACTAACGGCATGCGACTGAACTTCACGGGCCTAACACCGGAGCAGATTGCCGATGGCATGCACCGGTTGGGCCAGTTGCTGAAAAATGCGGCAGAATTGGTTTAAATTAATCGAGATTGAGATACCAGCGGTCAGTTTGATGCGCTGGTATTTTTGTGGCGTAATGGTATAGAACCGGAAAACAAGGTAAACGTTCCCTTAAGATTCAAAAAAATTTTGGGGAAATCAAAATAAATCTTAATCAGTTTTATTAACAATGATGAGCCAAATTTGAACCACGAAAGTAGTAAATTAGAGATTGAAAACTTCAATTTTAAACGGTGCTTTTATTACAAAATCTGACATATATGAGACGTTGTAACCCGTTCATTACCACGTTATAACGGGCTTAGCCCATTATTTCAATATATTTCAAACTTGTGAAATTATTGCAAGTCAACAACAATTAGAGCGGTTTCCTTGAATACTAAAAAATCCTACGTTATACTGCTTTACAGAGTTAGGAGCTCGATACACAGTATTTGGTAAGAGGGTTTTGTAATTAAATTACTTAACATTTGAATCGATATTGTGTATACTGTTTATGCTTGATGAGTTACATAAATATATGTTTGGAGGAATTACACATGCAAGCAAGTTTAAAGAAATCTCTTTATCTTGGTTTAGCTGCCGTATCATTCGTTGCCGCTGCCGGCGCAGCCTCAACTACTGCTTCAGCTAAGACCTACGCCAAGGTTACATCAAACGCAACCTTGACCACTACCGCATCAACTCGTAACGTTACTCTTAATGGTTCAAACGCTTTATACACTAAAGCCGGTACTTTAAAGGGTGCTAAGGTTGTTGCTTCAACTACTACTGCTGCTAAGTTAGCTAAGTCAACCAACGGTACTGCTAACTTCCGTGCATACCGTGTTGCTACTACTAACCGCGGTTCAGTTTACTACAAGGTTGTTTCATTCGACGGTTCATACCGTGGATGGATCTACGGTGGTAAGGACAAGACTGCCTTTGCTGGTGGTATTGCTTCATACGACACTACCAAGGATGCTACTGCACCTAAGACTGACGCTACTTTCCAATTAAAGGCAGGTTCAACTTCTACTACTAAGAACGACCTTCTTTACAAGGAACCAGCATACGCTCAATACAAGATTGGCCGTGCTAAGACCGCTGCTAACAAAGTTATCACTTCTACTGATGCTTACAAGAACGTAACTTTCACTGTTAGTGCTGCAAAGACTACTTCACGTGAAGGCGAAACTTGGTACCAAATCAAGTCATCAAACACTGATATCAACGGCGCTTGGGTAAAGGCTTCTAACTTAACTCAAACTAACGCTGAACCAGAAGCTACTACTGCTAACAGTGTAACTGTTGCTTACCGTGATGCAAACAAGAACATCGTTTCTACTGCATCAGCTAAGTTTATCGCTGCAAAAGGTACTTCTACTAAAGAAGGCCAAACTGTAGCCTCAACTGACAAGAACACTGCAGGTCAAACTTTGGCTCAATTTGCTGCTGCTAACGCTCCAGAAGGTTACACTGTAACTGCTGATTCAACATACCTTTCAGGTGCTGTTTACGGTGGTACTGGCTACGCAACTGTAGCTAAGACTGCTACTTCAAAGGTTTCTCTTGTACAAGTTGACTCAAACAACTTCAAAGAAACTTTAAACGCTTCTGATTTGAAGAATGCTCCTGCATTGACTGCCACTCAACAAAAGGCATTCACTGGCGTTGCTACTAAGACCTTTGATGGTTACGCAGCTTTGAAGGATGCATTTGGTACTACTAAGTACTACGCAACTGCAACTTCAACTGATGCAGCTGGTAAGACTGTTTACACTTACTACACCTACAACGATAAAGCAACTCAAACTCTCAACGCTTCTGCTAAGTACGGCGATGCTATCCAATTAGTATTCACTAAGACTACTACTACAGATGCACCTGCTACTACTCCAGCACAAGAATCAGCAAACACTGACTACTTAGGTTAATATTAATTAACTAAGTTCAGTTCTGATAAAGTAATTTTCAACTAAGTAATTCGTCCAATTTGGTCAGTTAATTAGTTATCGTGAATTACTAGTGCTTTACTTTTAGTAGAGCTGAAGCCCATCCTTTTGGATGGGCTTTTTGTATTTTTATTAATTTTATCAAAATTGATTTTTGAATTAAATTAGTTGAACTGTCAAAGGCCCTGTACACGCTTCCAATCAAATGATAAAATTAACCTAATCTATAAATAAAGGGGATTATTTTATGATTAAAGGATTAAAGTTTACCGCATATGCAATTGTGGCTGCGGGTATCGTGGGGGTATCTTCAACAACAACTGCATCTGCAAGTAAGTATGTGCCAGATCATTCAGTACCAACGTTGAAGAGTTTGCAGAGTTATAAGTACACAACGTATCATCGAATCTCATCTAAGAAGAATAAAGGGATTCGGGTTTATACAAGCGAGTATTTGACCACTTATGACGTTTCCAGGAAGTCCAACGTGTTTACTTCAGATAAAGCTGCCATTGTTAAAGCCAAGAACGGTAAGCTAGTGAAGTATCGGTACGTGATCAACTCACACGGGACTGTTTCAGGTTATGTCTATTCAGGATATTTCACGAAGAAGTCTTCACCTAAAGTTAAGACTGTTAAGGTCAGCGGTGGCTACGTGATTCCTAAAGAATTGAGGAAGAGCGTTTCAAACACTAACGTTCATGGATTAAAGCATGTTAACGATTGGCGGTTGGCTCACATTAAGTTGGGCAAGCAAATGACCCTACATCCATCGTACTATACTAAGGATGGCTCGTTCTACGCTAGTGAGTATTTAAGTGATTACTTCGCACTGTACAAAACTACCCTGAAGTCTGGTAAGGAAATTACTGATCAAAAAGGTGTCGATAGTATTGTTTCGGATTTAAAGGCTGCTTACAACTACAAGTCGTTTAATAAGTTTTATAGTAAATGATTACAGTCAAAGTGACAGAAACACTTCTCGATATTGAGAGGTGTTTTTTATTGTCCAGTAAATTGAGTAAGGGGCACTTAGTTACGTAACACTAATCAATACTGTTTAAAAGAAGGATAACTGATGAAGTTACTGTCGCCCAATGAGGTGACTGGGTGGTGACAGTGAAAGTGTTAAAGCACAAATAGTTAATCATTTCGCCAGTTAATGGTTGTGTAAGTTAATTATTCTTGCTATCCTTTTAGATGGTTTATACATATTTTGTATATTCTGAAAGCTATTATTATATATTGAGAGGGGTTCATTTTAATGAACAGTCGTTACGTCGTTTTACTCGCAACTTCCATTTTTGCGATCTCCAGTACCTCTACACAAGTTAGCGCTGCTACGAAAACTAAGCAGCAACTCAATTTAAAGGTCGCCGCAGTTCATAGAGGTGATCGGTATATCACAGGTACAGCAACTGCCGGCGCTAAGGTCAAAGTGACGCGTTATGCGAAGACTTTTGGCACTGGTAAAGTTGCTAAGTCAGGCAAGTTCAAATTCGAGTTGAAGCAGCCAGTTAAGGCAAACTGGCATTATCGACTCACTGTGACGAAGAAGGGGTATAAGGCTAAGGTTATCCACTTCGGTGTGGTTAAAAAGGTAACACCTGCTGCTAACCAGAACAGTGACGTGGCGAAATTACTTGCGCGCATTGAGCAGTTAGAAGCGCGATTGAATCAGACACAGCCTAATAGTGATAGTGCTGAAGTTACTGTCTTGAAGAATCAGATTGCTAATCTGCAGGCACAGATTGATAGCATGGAACCACGGTTGTTGGATGTTTATGAAGAGAAGCCGGAGTGGAAGCCGTACTTAGAACAGATTGAGAAATTACGTGAGGAAAATAGTGTAAAGTATGATCTTTTTGCACTTGTGCGTGAAACTGTTGAAACGACACAATCTAACGTAGATTATTATAAGGACCGTTTAAATGAGAAAAAGATTGAGTTGCAAAAGGACCAAGAAAATCAATCGTTGCAGTTAGAAGTGTACGAGGTAGAAAAACGCTATGTGGAATCACTTGACCATCTTGAAAAAGTTAAAGCCGCACATGAAAAGGTTGGTAACCATGTTTTAGATTTGAAGCAGGAAATGGATGGGATTGATTTAAAGATTCATAAACTCTATGATCAGCTTAAGCTGTTAGGATATGACTACGGTGAGGATTAATTAATGTCATGGATTTGAAGAAGGTAATTGATGGCCCTTCAAACACAAATTAGTAAAGTATATGTTCAACTTAGGAAATTGCCGAATACCAGTATTTTTTAAACACAGAAAAGTGCGACGTCTTAATTTAGACGTCGCTTTTTCTGTCACAATTAATGCTATAATAAGTTGTCTCAACATCAAATAAATCTGTAGGGGGATTTCGATGTTTCAACTAGGGAAGAAAAGTAATGCAGTACTGTTGTTGCTTGCCTGTGGCTTTAGCCTTGGGCTGATGGCTGACCAGACGAATATTCGTGCTTCGGCCAAAGATTACCATACCTCGCCACGTAGTATGCGCGGCACATGGTACAACTATCATTCAGATATGGGTTACACCAAGATTAAGTTGACGGCCCACACGATGAATTATCGGAATAATAGTGCCGAGTATCATGCACACGAATATATTCCGAAATCAAAGTTTGTGGCAACGCTTGATAACAAGAAGACCCATCTATGGGTATTTCATAATAAAGATATCAGTGCTGCCTTTAGTACCTATCGCTATGGCAAGATGAAAATCAATGGTAAGTACCATCCGATTCTCGTTGAAGACGGTTTTTATGTGTTTACACATTTCAAGACCAAGCATCAGTATAAGGTGCCAAAGCACTTACGTTCGATTCAATCAGGCAGGTAAAGGGGAATAGATGATGAAGCATATTAAGCGATTTTTTATGGGAACACTGGTGATGATTGTCGCAGTGACTGGATTAACAGTCACAACTCAGCAGGCTTCAGCCAAATCAAGATATCTTAAAGCTGTTCCAACAGCTTTAAGAGGATCGTGGGTGAGTGCCAAGGCACAGGACCATTACACGAACAAGTTTGTGTTAACTAAATATACGTTGACGCAGTATTGCTATCGATATGGGAAAAATCTGGGTGGTGCTTGGAAAATTTCCATGAAGTCGAAGAATCGTAATAATCGTTTGGGAGTGTTGAGTAAATCGAAGCAGGGCTACTATCGGTTTGGACAAGCCCACGGTGAAATGCCGTTGACGCTCAAACGAACTAAGTATCATGGCAAGGCGGCGTTAGTGACATACAACATCAACCCCGTAACGCATAAAATTAAACACACTTATTTATTGAAGAAGTAAGTAGCGGCGGTCTGCGTATTATGTAGGCCGGTTTTTGATATTTTTAAATGATGTGTTAAAAAATGCAGAAAAAATCGACGACTAGCCATGACTAACGTCACGCTTAATCCTCGATTCTAAGTGCCCTCCGAAAAGAATCACTGCTATTGTTCAATAATTTCAACATACCTTTTACTAAAAAACGAAACGATATCAACGTTACTTGATGATATCGTTCCTTCTAATTACTTAACGAATTGCTAACTTGTCATTCACCTGTTCTTTGTCATCAAAAGGCACGACGTCAATATTGTGTTTTGAAAGGCTACTTACAAATCTTTCTTCTTTATCGCTAACATTTGGAACGATGATACTGAGTGGTACTTTCTCTTGGTCGTTAGCCTTCCGATATTGAATGGTGTCTGCCCAAATGCCAATAAGTTGCTCAACCAATGATCTTGAAAGGGCGTTATAGACGTTGACAAATTTTCTATCAGTAACGGTGAGGTTGAAAATGTAATCGATATTGTACTTTAGTTGACTTTGTCCACGCATGGACATACCCCTTAAGGTGCTGTACGTATCTTTCTGAGTTTCGAAGTATGATCTGACATCTTCTAGAAAAACACTTTTGGTATTGTTTCTGCTTAGATAGATTAGGTCAGATACTTGAATTAGTGTCTGAGTTAAATCATTAATCATTTGTGGAATATCAGATTTTGAACCGGTTGTTTGAATGACGTCAGATTTGGATAGAGAAGTGTTGGTTTTGTCTAAAATCGACATCAGATTTCGATAGCGTTGTGAACGTTTGTCTGACAAATCTAAGCCGTTAACTTTTAAATTCCACAAAGTATATCCTTGATCAGAAACTGTATATTGTTTATCCGTTAGAGAAATCATGAGTGAGATTTCATCTCCAAATGGATCAGTAAATGGCGTGTTTACACGGATCCTATTGTCACTTGCAATTCTAAATTCATGACTTTCTTTAATAAACCGTAGCCAGTCCTGTGCGATGCTATCAATTTGATCGACAAGGTTATCCATTATGCAAACACTCCTTTCATTTATATATCTAAATCAGAGGCAATAACAATATTTATTCTATTTTGCTTATGAACATTGGTATAGTCAAGCAACTCTTGCATGGCCTCAAGAAAATCATTAGTATCATTAAGACCATCATATGGAAAAGGGTAGGCTTTAATATGAGTAAACGAATCGTGCTTAGCTTCAAATTCTGCTACGGAGAAAACTTCTACACGATGACCGCGAACCTTACCATCAGAATTATTGTGGAACTTCGTGTCTAAATTGATACGAATGAGAGTATGATGGGTTTTAAGATCCATAAGATTGATATGGATATCATCAACATCATACATATAATCCACTTGAAAATATTGTGGAACATTTTCAACTCTTGTTGATTCTAATGTGAATTTACCACGATCACCATTTGACAGTGTTTTTGAGTGAGTATCAAGCACATTTTTCAAACAGTGGATGAGTGTGTGTGCCTGTTTATCAGTTAATTGGAGTTTGTCCATTTCAATATTAATGTCCTTACGGTATTTTTGTCTGAGAATGCGCTTTTATGATCTAGATATATTACACCTTAGTATGGCATCAAGGTCAAGAAAAAACTGTTATATCCGCCATACCTCCTACCTACCTGATTTAAAAGTGAAGTGCAACACCGAGTATGAATTTTAAGGTAATCCTTAAGACTCACTTAAATCTCACAAATCAACCCCCAACGCAACCAATCAAGTGTAAAATCAAAACTGATATAAAACTAATGTCGTTATCTAGGGGAGGAACCATTATGACAACCAGACTAACTAAGCAACTCGTTACCGTTGCGTTAGGGGCTACCTTTGGTTTACTTGGGTTGGCCAGCGTTAATACTACGGCGCACGCTGCTTCAATTGCGGCAATTGAAAAAGCCGACTACGTGAAGACCACTCGGGCAATGTATACGGGGCAGTACACTTACGTCAATGGTAAGAAGGGTCACAAGATCATTACGCCAAAAGGCACTATTTTGCGGACGGATGGCGTTGGCTCTGAGCGAACCAGCAGTGGTTCCATTAAATATTCCATCAATTTGAGTCGTGGTGATTTGCATTACAACAGCGAAAAGGGCATTTACGAAACCGGCAAGCCAATCAGCTTTAAGGCGAGTGATTACAAAGTCTACAAGTTGAAGATGGGCGTTCGGACCCACTTGTTACAGAGTGGTACTGGCTTCACTAATGATTCAACCAACGACTACAAGCCAATGTTCCATGTTACGTTAGACGGCTACGTGGAGTATTATAGTGCAGCCCGGCTGAAGCATTACAAGATCCAGGATCCTGATCAGTCAACGAACTTGTTTGATCTGCCAAATGGCAGTAACACATCCTACGCACCAGCGTTTATTAACCGAATCAAGCCAACTGCTTCTGTGAAGGTCTCAACCTTTAAGATTAAGGGCAACACGGCTTACCTGTATTACAAGAAACCAATTTACGGGTTAACTGAAAAGAAGGTTTCCAGTCGTTACTATCGTTTAACCATCAAGCAAACCGCAGCCAAGATCAGCAAGACTTGGACGCAGAAGTTTGCTTCAGGTGACGCCGATTATACGACTGCTAGTTGGGCACGCTACAGTGTCGGCGGACACAACTACTATGACATCTTGTCTGTAGAACGTGGCGACTAATTTCATTTTTTTTGCATTTTAAAAGGACCTATCTCAAAAATGAGGTAGGTCCTTTTTTATCAATTAGGTTAGTTCGTCACAGAACCAATCTTGAAGAGTTTAGTGGTGTAGCTATAACCAGCCGGTACACCAGCAAAGTTAGAAACTGAAATGGTGTAGGCGTGGTTAGCCTTGATCATTGAAGCTTTTGGTAGGTACGAGATTTCAGTGTCGAAGAGGCCATAGCCATCGTCGGATTGCACTGCTGCGACGGGCACGTTTTGTTTCGTTGTGGCATCCGTCACTTTGATGCTAACCTTCGAAGCATCGTAGCGACTTGGGACTGCTAATGACCAGAAAGTCCCAACTGACCATTCAGCAGGGAAAAGTCCACTGTTTGGATAAGCAACGGTCTTCGTAGCGTGGCCTAAACCGGAATCGATATCAAACACTTTGAGGTCATTGTATTCGCCGGCTTGGCCGACACCAACTTGGGTGATGCCACCCAGGATCCAGAGTCGGTGACCGGGCATTGTGTTACCACTATCATTGAGGTAGCCACTGATGGTGTTAAATGCGCCGGAGTAACCTTGCGCGATGTTACTTTGGCTAGTAGCTGCAGCCCCTTTAGACCAAGCTGCGTCACTCACAAAGCTTGGTTGGGTCAGGCCATCTAAGCCATGAGACAAGCCTTGGTTAGCAGCCGCCAGAGTTGCAGCACCATATTGAGCTGAAGCGTTCCATGAATCTGGTGCGGTGACGTTAGGTAGACCGTAGAAGCCACGGGCGAGGTTAATGGCTGCCAGTGTTTTATTGATGTAGGTACTGCTGAGTTTACCAACCGCAAACTTATTTTTGTAGACGGGCTTGCTGGCGTACATACCAGAAGTACTGTTACCAATTGACTTAGCCGTCTTTTGGTAACTGGTGATTTGTGCTTTTTCAGAACTATTGAAGATATTTGGCAGGGTGGCTGCTTTCTTGAGATAGCCGCGCCAGACCCAGCCAGTCTTTTTGCCAACTTTGAATTTGTAGTAGACAGTGGCCTTACCGTTCTTGGAGATATGAGCGGCGTAGTAACCCGTGACCTTACTCCCATAAGATTTAAGGGTACCCTTTTTATGCTTCAGGGTGGCACTCGTATACACGGTGGCTTTTGAATTTGTCACCGTGTAGCTAGCGTTCTTGATATCTTGATAGTAACGCACTTTCGTTTTGGCACTGGCTTGACTCGTGGTTGCCCCTAAGATTCCCACTGTCAGTAGCCCAGCGATTGCCAGTTTTGCCGTAAAATGATGTGTCATTTTAACATCCTCCCAGTAATAGGCGGTTTCCCAAACCGCTTAGTAAGTAATACTTCATCAGTATAACATGGTAAGGGTAGTTTATGCCTGATTTTTAGTACGCAAAAACAGCGAGTACCGTCCATTCGGGATAGTACTCGCTGTTTTAGTTAATCATTATAAAACTTCATCGCGGTGAATCAGTTCGATGGCTTCACCAGCCTCGCGACGACGGTCAATCGCCGCTTCACCCCAGGTGCAGAGTTGGTTCAAAATGCGGTTGAGGCTTTGGCCAGTTTCGGTCAGGCAGTACTCAACTTTAGGGGGCACTTGGTCGTAGACGTGGCGGTCAACGATGCCGTCCGCTTCCAACTCGCGCAACTGCTGTGTCAGCATTTTCTGGGTAATTTGGGGAATAGCTCGGCGTAACTCACTCGTTCGCATCGTGTGATTCCGCAAGTGACAGAGAATGATTGCTTTCCACTTACCGCCGATTACTTCCATCGTGGCTTCAACGCCAATGTTATAAGTTTTGGACATGAGATCTCCTTGATAGGTACTAAAAGGTTGGTATAGCACTTTTTAGTGCGTAATTGTTATTAAAGATGGTACTAGTATAATCATTCCTTGTCGGGAAAACAAGTTTAGGGTTGTGTCTGAAGATAAGACAAGACAACCGGTATTCGAGGAGGAATTGATACATGTTAAATGAACAACGACAAACAGCAACAGCCAACTGGACGTTACTCGCCTTAGCGCTGAGTGCCTTTGCGATTGGCTCTACAGAATTTATTAGCGTTGGGGTCATGCCACTGATTATCCAGGCCTTTCACGTAAGTTTAAGCACCGCTGGCTTAACCGTTTCGGTGTATGCGGCGGGCGTCATGGTTGGTGCGCCGGTACTGACGGCTTTGACTGGCCGGTTTGAGCGCAAGCACCTCTTGTTAGCGGTGATGATCACCTTTGTGTTAGGCAATGTGTTGACGGGGATTGCACCCACTTTTGGCCTGCTATTGGTTGGCCGAGTCGTAGCGGCATTTGCGCACGGCTTATTCATGTCAGTTGCCACGGTGATTGCTGCCAGCGTGGTACCAGCTAATCGACGGGCTTCGGCAATTGCAGCCATGTTTACCGGCCTGACAGTTGCGACGGTGACGGGTGTGCCACTGGGGACCTTTATTGGTCAATATGCCAGTTGGCGGATGTCATTTTTTGTGATTGCCATTATTGGGTTGATTGCGTTGGTCGCTAACCAGTTCTTGGTGCCAGCTAAGTTACCGAAACCAGCCGTTGGCAAGCGTGGTGGCATGTTGCGCATCTTGAAACAGCCGGCACTGATGTTGAGCCTGGTACTGACCGCGGTGGGTTACGGTGCGAGTTTTCCAGTTTACACTTATCTAACCACCATCTTAAAGCATAACGGGTGGTCGGCGAATACCATTGTGTTACTGCTCATTGGTTATGGTCTGATGGTCGCAATTGGTAATCTAGCTGGTGGTCGGCTTGCCAACGAAGCACCATTACGGGCGTTGGCCATCATGTTCGCTGCCTTAGGTGGTGTGATGATTTTACTGCTGTTTGGGATGATGACCCAGATTGTCGGGTTCATTTTAGTGCTGGCAATGGGCTTATTAGCCTTCATGAACGTACCAGGGTTACAACTGTATACACTGCAAATTGCCGAACAACGTCTGCCTGAAGACTTGCAGTTAGCGTCGTCGCTCAATATCTCCGCATTTAACATTGGTATTGTGATTGGATCATCGGTCGGTGGTCAGTTGGTAAGTCACGTTGGTTTGGCCATGACACCAATCGGTGGGATTGGGATGAGCATCGTTGCATTGCTGTTGATTGGCGTGATTTCAAAACAACGGTAAGGTATGGTCAAAGGTCGACTAGCTACAATCTGTTGCAGCTGAATGGGTTTTCTTTTTCCAAATGACGCCATTCGGGTCGCTTAATGGTAAAATATAACTATCTATTAAATCGATTATGACCGGATGCGGCAAGGAGGAACATCATGGGACTTCGTGATATGTTTCGAGGAAAATCAGAACAATCAGATACGACAGCGGCGTCACAACCTGCTTTAACTGAGGCAGAACGCGTCAAGCGTCAAGCAACTGAAAACAACGACCGCGTGCGGCCGGCTGCAACACCACAGTCAACTACGGCCACGGCGAACGAAGAAACAGCTGTTAACACCAATTCACCGATTGAGTCGGCTACCATTGCCAAGCAAAAGTTAGCGGCGGTCGCACAACAATATAACGACAGTCGTGAAGCCTTGCAAGATCTGTTGTTTGAACAACAAGATACGGTGCAGGAACGACTGGACCAGGCGGCTGAAAAGATTAAGACGACCCAAACTCAAATTGATGAGGCGAGTCAAGAAATGTCTGGCATCCAAGACCAGCTTGAAGATGCTGTTCAAAGTGCTTCTGCCAAGCTGGTTGCGCAACAGAAGACGCTCAATGATAAAATTGCCGCTAATCAAGAAACCGCTAAGGGCCTTGTGGCTAACGTGAATGAGCTCAGCCACGAGTTGACAGTGTTGAATCAGCGTCAACAGAAGTTAACGGAAGATGAAGATAGTATTTCGGCTAAGTTTGAAGCTGAGAAGGATCCAGCAGCGATTGTTGCTTTGGCAGATCAATATCGCCAGACTATTGATGATAATAAGGATGAACGGCTTAAGAACGCGCAGGTGATCGCTCAGGTTGAATCTAAACGCCAAGGACTTAAAGACCAACTTCAAAGTGTTCGGGATACGTTGACCACGGATCAAAAGACCGTGAGTGATATCAACGATGAGCTGGAAGACGTGATGGTTAAAATTGCGACTGCCGACGAGGAAAAGTCACATCGTTTAGACGAACTGTCTGATCAACTGGCCAGTCTTCAGCACGACCTTGCAGGCGCTGAAAATCGCCAGGACGAGCAACAGGCCCAACTTACTGAGATCAACCAAGACATCCATGATTGGCTGGGTGTGCCGGTGCCAGTGAAGGGCCTCATGTTGGATACGGATACTGAGATCATTTTGGACATGGATCAGCTCAGCGACCAACAGGTGGCTTTAATGAAGCGAGTCGTCTCATTGCTAGTTCAACGCGGCGTGAACCGAGTTGGCCTGTATACGAGCCAATTCACCCTGAACCTGAATGAACAAATTGCTAAGTGGACGACTGAACTCGCTGTCGATGGTGGCGTTGTGACGGTGCACAATCCACTGTATAACTTGCAACACCAGGGTGAATTAGGCGCTAAGTTCCAGTTACCAGAAGAAGTTACCAGTGATACATGGAATGAGAGCCACACTGAACGAACCCTGACCTTACCAGACGGCGAGTGGACGTTGAAGGTTCACTACTATGATTTGGGTGACCGAATTTCAACCATCGATTATTTCAAGGGTGACGAGATTTCTGAATCGAGCACGTTAACCACGTCAGGGCAACTAGCCGCTAACCGGTTCTACAACGCAGACGGCACCAAGGACCGTGATGAGTATTACCGCCAAAACGGTTTAGGTGTCTTGACCGTTCATTACGAACAGGATTCATTGTCTCAGATTGAATTACTAAGTCCGGTTGGCATGCAAGTCGCCACTTTTGACTCAATCGATGCCTTCACTAAGTGGTGGCTGGCTAACGATTTTAACTCAAAGGGCGTCTTAGTGGGCCCATTAGAAAACGCCGATTACCGCGAGTTAGTTTCAATGACGAAAGGGATGCCAGTTGCGCTGGTAACCGCAGACGTTGCAGCTTCAGATAAATTAAACGATTGGGCAGCCGAGATGACCCAGCAGCAGTACCTCGTTGCTGATTATGAGACTGAAATCAAACTGATTCATCGGTTACAAAAACCGTTGAATGTTAGTCTAATTGACCCGCATAATTTGCCGGTGATGTTAGGCGTGGTAGAGTGATAAAAAAAGCGTTTAGCACCCGGCCGTATAACGACACCAACCCCAGTGACCTGAACTTGGCCACTGGGGTTGGTGTCGTTATACGGCCGGGTGCTGCTTTTTTTATCACGTTTCGGCAATGCCGCCAGAGAGTACTCTGGATATTCAAGCTTACCGACAAGCGTTACATCACTTAAACCGACGAGTATTTCCACCATCATCCCTAAACCGTCCCACAATCGAACAATTCTATAACAATCTTTAAGATTCGATGTCATTCTGTCGATTGACGGAGTGAAGTGTTAGAATATGATTAAGCTAATCTAGGGGTTAGCAGGAGGCTACGGCCAGTAAAAAGGAGTGTAAGATAAATGAAATCAAGTTTAAAGAAGTCACTTTACTTTGGTTTAGCAGCTGTGTCTGTTTTGGCAGCTAGCAGCTTTGCTTCAACCACTGCAAGCGCAAAGACCTACGCAAAAGTTGCAACAAACTCAACGTTAACGACTGCACCAGAATCACGTAACGTTAAGGCTAACGGGACGAACGCCCTTTATACAAAGGCCGGTACTTTGAAGGGTGCTAAGTTGGTTGCTTCTAAGTCAACCATGTCAACCTTAGCTAACTCAAAGTCGTCAAAGAACTACTTCCGTGCTTACCAAGTTGCTACAACTAACCGTGGTTCAGTTTACTACAAGGTTGTTTCATTTGATGGCAAGTACCGTGGCTGGATCTACGGCGGTAAGTCAACCAGCGTCTTTGGCGGTGGGATTGCTTCTGCTAAGACCACAACGGATGCTAAATTACCAGATCAATTAACGGGTTACACCATTACCAACGTTAAGAAGAACACGTTGTGGAACAACCCACAATACACCCAATACAAGGCTTCTAAAGTTGACATGTCAGACTACAAAGACGGTGACACATTCACTGTTAGCGAAGCTGCCACTAAGACTCGTGAAGGCTCACTGTATTACAAGGTTACTGATGACAACAACGCCAAAGTTACTGGCTGGATCTACGCCGGCGGTTTAACTGCAGCTAAGACAAACAGTGTCAAGGTTAGCTACGTTGATTACTCGACCAACAAGAGCGTTGGCTCAATCTCAGTGCCATTTAGCACTTCAGATACTTCAACTAACTTAACGACTGGGACTAACTTCTCAGCTATCATCAAGGGTATCCCAACCGGCTACTCAGCTTACAACACTGATAGCAACAGTTCCGCTTCATTGAGTGCTACGACTGCTAAGAGTGGTGATACGGTTACCTTCTATGTTAAGAAGGGGACTTCGACTAATTTGACGCAGTCGATTAATGTTAACGTTGAAACAACCTCAGGTCAGGCAATTACATTGAGAGATGCTGATGCCAAAACGTTGACTGCCTCTGGTCAAAAGGCTGCTTTCCAAGTTACACCAGGCACTGCTGTAAGTAGCGAAGATGTTACAAATATTATCAAAGATGCTCAACTTGAAACGTTAGTTGCTGCTGATAAAACAGTTTACACTTTAACGAGTACACAGGGTAATACGACTACAACGGGAAGCAACGTTCAAGTTAATGTGACAGCTTACTACACTGCCAAATAAATAATTCACTTTTATAAAGTCATATCAAAGGAAGGCCAATTTAAAGGCCCTCTTTTTTTAATTGGGTGAAAATTTGTGTTAGAAATTATTTTTGTAAATTTGATTTTTCGGGTATTACTGCTAAGGTTAGTATTTATTCGAACTGCTGTGTTGATTGCTTATAATTTATTAATAGGGGAAATAACTATTACGTTGACAGAGTTAGTTAATGGGTCGGTTTTGATTTTTAAAGTATTCAAAAAGCAGGATTGAATTTTAAAGTCAATCCTGTTTTTTTCAATATTTAACTAATGAGATGTCGGCACAATTAATAAGCAATTTCAAACCACAGATTAATACTGGGATGACAATATCTGAAAAAATTCCAATAGTTTAAGGTAAATCCTCAGGGTTATAGTATGGTCCGACACTCCAAACAATGCCTTTTCGTTCCCCCTCGAACTCTGATACATAATTTCCCATATCGCTGAATGGTTTATTTAATTTATACATGATTTTATCTTGAGTTTTATATTTCACGGTAAAACGATAACTGAGTGAGTGTGGGAAACCGTTCAAATCATATGAAAAGACATACGAATATGCGCCGCCAAGTGGTGTACAGATAAAGAAATAACCCGCGAGAGTAATCAAAGTAATTATCGAAATCAAAAATAATTTCATTTTTTCCAACATTGTAATACCTCATATAAAACATATATCTTAATCCGTTTATCACCACCGCATTTCTACTTTCACCATAAAAACTCAATGGTTATCAATAAAATTCAATGCAAAATTTAAGTTATGGGACTTCTGAAGGTTGTTAAATGTGATTCGACTGATTCCACCGTCTTCGTTCGAATACTTTAAGAAGATGGCGCTTCTAGAGCTTATTTTTGCATTTTTAATCACTACGGCATACCTTTTTTGACCTAATGACTTTTTCAATGTAGCCATATCAATACAATCTAAGTCATTTTGTTGCGCCAAAGAATACTGACGAATAAGTTTACGTACCTTTGGATATGAATGATCATTCTTCCGATAGAAGTAAATAGGACCATCATTGTATAGATCATAAGATTTTGAATTAACACGCTTTTCAACCGCTGTCGCACTTATTGGATAGGGCGTTTCATGATAGCTTTGATAGTTTGGTGCATGTGTATACTGGTAAAAGCTGCCGAATAAAGTCACTAATAAGATACCAAAACCAATCCATGGTTTGGTACCTGCATCTTTACTGCGAAAATAGAACCATAGTAAGATACTTAGAATTAAACCAGCTACCAACAACCATAACATCAAAATAAAATGATGTAATCGGGCATCCGAATGATTCACCCATAGGTTAGACAGTTGGTAGTAATCAACTATTTTGATATACAATAATAGCCCAGTTACTAGACTGAGTACTACGGTGATGATGTCAAACTTTCTTTGTGTTTTCATTTATAGGCCTTTACTTTTCTTGAATAATTTTAAATTTAGTTTTAAAGACATTGATATAATCACCTAATTTAGCCTGCTGATACATATTTTTTGAGACTGCAAGTTTCCGGTGAACATCCTTAATGTTAACTACTAAAATGTATCTTAAGCGGTAATCAGACTTAATCCATTTTCCTGAATACCAAAAAGGACTAAAGATTTTCTCCGTATTTGTCTGCGCTAACAATCTAGAATAGTTGTTTAAATCAAGCGTTTGAACTGTTTCATTTTTCCCGATGGTTTCTACAATGCTCCCATCACCGCCTGTCTCAACGTACTTGGAATACTGCTTGCCATTCATCACAGGATACCCTCTATGATAGTTTGAAGGACCCAAAAAAGATGTTTGTTGTGGGACAACTCTGGTTAGGACTTTTTTATCAAAAACCATTCCTTGCATTGCACCGATGCCACTTTGATTAGCATCGTTATTTATTTTTTTAAACTTACAGCTGCTTAATAAGGAAACTGCAAAGATAACCAAAAGTGTGACACGGAATAAATTATTCCTAGAAATTTTTTTGATTAAACTGTTATTCATTCTTCGTGTGATATGGTCCTACCTTCCCAATTGTTCTAAGACGCGTTCCCTTAAAAACAGGGTCGTTCCACGCATACATCAAATAGTTTATTCAATTATGATGGGCCTTCGTGTCCGAGAAGCAAATTTTTTATTTGTTAATTCTCCTCTAATCTCGGCATCCTTTGCAGGATTATACGTAGTTAGGATAGCACACCTGCTATGGCTTACAAAGCCCATTGGTTAAGCACTCCCCAATGTTTACGGGCTTTATATGCAAACTAACGTGCTCCAATTATTGTTGTAATAGACTTATCAAATTGATGAAACTTTTTTTGAATTTACGTCAATAGATTTTAATGAATACACACAAGTCCGGTAATTTTTGATTAAAATACTGTACGAAATATTCGGTGTTTGCTGAATAAATATGTACATTGGGGGAAGGGTAATGTGAAGCGCATAGATTTATTATGATCATTTTGCTGTTTTTCAGTTTGAACTTAGTCCTTGTTAAGCCGTTTTGGTACAAATGGAATCGAAGGGATAGTAGTTTACATATTGTCTAGGTAGAGAATGTAACCAACCTTTGGGTAGATGCTAATGAAGTAATTCTGTTAAACTTAGATTCTAATAATGATTATTACCTGTATCATTAAAAAAAACGTTTCAAGACACGAGGTCCTTGAAACGTCTACTATTGATACTAATGCACCTTCATTAATTAATCATTGAAACGATTGTCCGAATTATTAAGGCATGTATTCCGCCAATGGTTTTGCAATGATTTTTCCTTTAAAAGTATACGCTTCGTAATCTGTGATATTTGATGCCAAATCGTAGTCCATATAATTGTACTTTCCAATAGAATAAATTTTGGCGCCCTTTTTTGGTAACGACAATGATTCGTTTGCGCTTTTAATAGTCGGCTCACAAAAAACTGAGCCAATTACTTGACCGTGCATTAGCAAATTAAATCTAATTGCATTTTTATTGGAAAATGGTAACCAACGTAGACTGAGCCCTAGTAAACAAATTAATACAATTATCAGTACTGCTTTTATTTTTTTCATTTTCTCACCTTTAATGAATCTAACATATTCGAGGACTCTTTAAAAAATTAGCCCAAAGATCGGAAAAAATAATAAGCTTTCTAAATATATCTCATATAAATCAGTTAGTAAGTTGATGTTTAAGTAAGCTGATCCAAACAACACCAATATTGCTGAATATAAAGAGTAAAGTGTCATATCCGGCAATTAAATCTGTAAAGAAGAAATCGATAATTAAGTACAATATGCTGACAACTATCGAAAATACCCAAATCATGATGGGAATATTACGCTTAACAAATAATAATAAAACGCATGCCTGCAATACCATACAAATAGAAAAGATAAAACTTAACCAGGCAAAAACAATGAAGGTTATAGGGTGGTTTCCCATCCCCATTAGCCCGAAGTATTGAACAAATAGATTAATAAACCAATTTAATCCTGCAGATAGTTGAAGTACAAATAAAAATATCTGAAATAGATATATTAAGGCATACTTGTTTACCAATCTGTTTAACAAAATTATCACCTCAATATTTATTTATTCTGTATAAGTCCTTAGGTTGTATGATCCAGAAAAGTCCTTAACTAGGTTATGTGGATTGATATAATGCCAGATATAATGATGAGCTTTAAATTTAAAATGGTGTACTGATTGTATTGAATCAAATGAGATGTAATTTGGTACTGAGAATTATGTCGTGCATAGTGTTGAAGAAAACCTTTTTTCTCAAACTTGATCAGCGTGCTCCACGTGATCCAAAGTGTGAATAATCTTTCCAGAAGGAAGAGCTTCACCGTTGTAACTGACCCATACACCTTCCGATTGATTTAAATTTCAGCATTGGATGCCATACATTATTAGTATATCACCAGTTTTTATGTGATAACCTCCACGGGCACACCATTTCGAATATGCAAACCTATTTATACTTGTTGAACTACCCAAACCAGTTGTTGACTTTGAATCAGCTTCACCCAAATCACTAGGGACTTCATAGCATATCTAATGCCGTGAATTGTTCAAAGGAATTACCAAGACGGTCTTTTAACCATTTTAAATAGTCCAGAAACATTGTATCTTTACAAAAGAGGGCCAATTTAATGGCCTCTTTTTGTGAGCTTTTATGGTCGCCTAATTCGTAGTTATGATTAAACCGTTGTTCTGGAGGTTACTAATCATACTACTCAAAGAAGCGAATGTAGTTAATTCATTGTGAAAGATGGTTAACCATGTTAAGCTTTTGTTTCTATATAGAAACAAAAAACTGATTTTTCACACCCTTTATCAAGCATGACTGAAAGAATTTAAGCCGATTTAAAAATGGATCATTACTGATACTTGGTATCACTATCGTTTTAAATAATGGGAGGCTCTCAAATGACTAAATTAATTGGGCAAACGACTTATTTCGATCACTTTGCGAATCAAGAAGAACAATTTAACGTGATTGAAACTGTAGAGAAAGTCACTATCAATGGCGTAACATTTTTAGCACATCATCGTAATTGGTTGCCCGTAGTAATTGATTTGAATGAAGTTGATGAATACCTTGAGCCACTCGATAATCCGGACTACAATACTCAGATCGATTTTCAATTATTCCGTGAAATATGTGGCTTTTTAACTGCGGCGGAGGTGAAAGCGAATCGAATTGAGCTTGGTTTATCATTGCGTCAAACCGCTGCCCTGTTAAGTATGGGGTATGGGACGCTTTCCGCAATTGAAAATAATCAAATTCTTCAATCTTATGACCAGGAACTTAAACTACGATTGATGGAGAATTATGAAACGGTTCAAGCTGTATTTCATCAACATCGAAGGTTGATTGAGCAAAAGCTTAAGCATCAACATGGTGAGTTTGAACGATTGGCTCAAAAATTAAGTTAGTAAGGCGCCGCTACCTACTACGTACAACATATGTTACTATTATCAAAGTATGTTCAAAGTAGGGGAGTGGATTAAAATTTTTAAGCAACGTCGGATTTGGCAGTTTGTGGTCGCATTGAGTTTAGCAGTTGGAGTTGTTGGCATGGTACCTGTGATTGGACAAGCAAAGACGAAGCAAACGGTTAAAGTGGTGAGCACTCAGACGGCTCAACCACACGCATATGCGCTGAAGACTCGCGCGGTCGCGTACAAGAATCAGAACTTAACCAGTAAAGTAACCTTGACGAAAGCAAATCATAAAGCCGCTTGGTATCGGGATCAACTGGCTGATATTAAAGTGAACGGCAAGAAGACCCGGTTTTATCACGTGACTAGTATTACCGGACAGAAGTCATTTTGGATTGAGACGTGTGATCTGCAAGCTATTTATTCATCACAGTTCCACCCTAAGTACCAATTGCCCGCAGCATATACTGGTAAAATTGCGGTATTAGGCGATAGTATTCCGGCTGGTTGGGATGGTGTCAGACTTAACCATGGCAACAGTTACTTTGATTGGTTCGGCCAGTATGTCCACATGAATCATAAGCGTCTGCACAACTATGCGATTCCGGATGCTAAAATTGTCGGTCATCGCTACATCACCTATAATTCAGGAATCGAACATGGTCAGGACTTATCGACGCAGATTCTGCAGCATAAGGCGCAACTGAAAAAGATGAACTACATTTATGTGGCAATTGGGACTAACGACTATACGAAAGCATCTGGCTCCGGTAGTCTAACCAATATTGGCGGTAAATTAACCACCTACCTGAAATACCTTAAGAAGTTGAATCCCAAGGCGAAAGTGATTGGTATTTTACCGTTAACACGCTACACGATGAAGAGCAACGTTAACTGTGATACGTTTTCGAATGATCGTGGCTTCACGCTCAAACAAGAACGCGATTACCTCAAGAAGGTGTACCACAAGCAACACGTGAAGGTGGTTGACTTCCAGCAACTCGCACCAAGTATTATTACGGATCAAAACCACGCGACAACACTGAACGACGGCTACCTACACCCAACGGTTCAAACGAATCAACGGTTAGGATTAGCATTAGCTCAGACGTTTACGAATTAATTGACTTAAATTTTGAAAGGACCACCTCATCTAGCAATGATTGCTAATGAGGTGGTCCTTTACGTTAACCGTTTTTAATGGTTGTACTGACGATGCTTTTTCCGCGCATTTAAACAAATAATGAGAATCGTACAGAAACAATCAAGAAACCACGCGATGCCACTTATGATCAGTAGCCACCAAATATGGGTGAACCAACTTAGAATGACAAATGGGAAGGTAATGGTTTCGAGGCGAATCAGATAGGTATTCCAAATATCGTAAGGATGCACAAAAATGTTGGTTGAATTATGCCACCACATAGGTAAAACCTCCGTTTGAGTTTGAATGGTTCAATTATAGAATAAAACAGAATTTTGCACTAGAAACGCTTCGTTACCTATGTCTTGATAATGGTCGCGATAAGTTTACATTGGCCGGTGCGACAGTATTTTGAGAGTGTTGAATTACCGAGGACATGTTGTTTGATTGGCCATATAGGTTATATTAATTTCAGAAATGATATGCTTAAAATTCGCGAAAAGGTCTATGCCGTTAACCATTTAACACAATAAAAGAAGTGCCAAAAAAGTCGTCAGTGAAGGGACAGTTCACTGACGACCATATGGCTGTCAAACGCTTAGAAAGCGGCTAACATAGGACATAATTAGGAATGTTTTAGGATCATCCGATTGGAATTCGTCAATCGAATATCTATAGGTTATCATAGTTTATTTTCAATTTCAAGAACATATGTTCGATTTCTGAAATTTGATTTCCTTTGTAGAATAATTTTGTCAAACGGGCGTGCCGGTAACGTGCAGCGGTCGCCAATGACATGTTGCCGAAACTAGTTACATCACAAAGGAGCCGTTATTTTGAGAAAGAAAACTAACATTTTTGAGAAGCCGGGGTTCGCGAAGAAGTTTCACCAAAGTAGTATTCGATACAAGTATGCGGTGGAAATTCAAAAACTACGTGTGGAGGCGGGACTGACGCAGATTCAACTTGGCGAGATGATCAAAGTGCCACAGTCATCGATTGCCAGGTGGGAAAATGGCGGTACGAACATCACGGTTGAAACGCTGGAAAAAATTGGCCGGGCAGTTAACAAAGAACTAAAGATTGAGTTTCTCTAATCTTTATTGCATTCAGGGCGAACAAACGTACCGGTTATGTTAAAATGATGCTATAACAAATTGGTATCGAATACGGTACGCGCGTTTTTAAGGGGGCCCAATCAGTATGAAAAAGCTTGGAATCATCGTCGTGGCAGCATTGTCGTTTGGTGCAGCGTTAATTGCTCAGCCAGTGATGTCGACACCGACTGCGCAGGCGAAGACCAAGGTGTCAGTGGTATGGAAGAAGTCGATGGGTAAGCACAGCTATCAGGTCAATGCATCGAAGGCAAAGGGTGCGTATGCTTATACCAGTAAGTTGGGTAAGAAAGTCTTTAAGCTTTCTAATTACCCGAATACCACGTTTTATACTAAGGGTCACGAGGCGCTGAAGATTGGTAAATCAACGCGAATCTACTATTATATTCAATCTGCCAATGGTAAGAAGGCCGGATGGGTTTGGCGTGGCTACTTAACGACGCCAATTATGTCGCAAAGCGCGTTGACTAAGCTGATCAATTCAAGCACTGACTTGGACCCATCAGCAACGTTGCTTAAGCAATCGAGTGCCTTTTATAGCAAGTACCGGGCTATTTTACGAAAAAACTACAACATGACGGGCGCATTGACCAGTTTTACGAATCATCAGACGCGGGTCTATGTCTCTAACGCCGGCTTGAAGAGCTACGTTACTAAGGCGATGAGCGTTTGGAACAAAGCCCTTGGCAAGAAAGTCTTCATTGCCGGGACTGCCAGCAAGCATGATTTAGTGGTTTCGTCGAAGGCTTCCAACGACTGGGACGGTCTCAATGATGGGACGCACCTCTACTTGAGTTCAACGGCGCTAAAGGACGCATCTTATGTCAACAGCGTGGCTGATACGCCTGAGATTCGGGACCTGTATAACCAGTACGAAGACGTTGCGCAAGCCTATAAGAGCGCTAAGGCGGGTTCTAGTGAAAAGGCCAGTTACCTGACGAAGGGCCATGACTTATACACCAAGTTGATTGCTGCGCAAAAAGCTGCGGCACCAACTGCCACCAATTACTGGGAAAGTGTCTTGGTCCACGAATTGGGCCATTCACTGGGCCTTGACCATACGCCATATCTGACGGATATCATGTACGCCGAAACCAGTGACGACGGCTTTAGCAGTAGCGTCAATGGCAAGTACAGTTGGACCTCACCAAAGGATCCAACCCAATCGAGAAGAGAAACCCCAAGCCTATCAACACGAGATGTTGATCGTGCCAAGTTAGCACAAAAGCTGGGGTACTGGTAAAAAGTAAATGAGCGCAAAATAAAGCGGTTAGCGACCGGTGTATAAGGGCCTCAGACCATAAATCCCGAACTTGGATTTATGGTCTGAGGCCCTTATATGCAGGTCGCTGCTTTATTTTGCGCGTTACGGCTAGAGAATAGGGAGAAAGTGCTATAAATCCCGAATTTAGATTTATGGCCTGAGGTACTTATATGCAGGTCGCTGCTTTATTTTGCGCGTTACGGCTAGATAGTAGGGGTGAAGTGGCTATGGTGAGTTGGTTTATGGCAGCATAGCTGAAACGTGAGCCAAGCGGCAAGCCCCGGCCGTATAAGCAGGCCACACCAAGCAGGCAAGAGCGGCCTACTCGGTGTGGCCTGCTTATACTCTGGGACTTAAACGCCGCTTGTCCCACTCTGTACCTTTACCCAACCTTTACACCACCTTTACGCAAACTAAAAACGCAGGGTGTATACCTTAACTAGAAGCTGAAGATGACTAGTGGAGGTGGTCCAATGACTGGGTTAAAGCTGTTGATGGTTGGATTTTTGTTAGTCGTGATGTGTCAGCCAGTCACCGCTGAGGCTTCGACGACTGACCAAGTAGTTGCAACACAGCGGGTAATCAGAATACCAAACCGAAGTGCTAAGATTCAGGTTGGCGAGCAGGACAATCCGATTCGCTTTTTCCAGACAAAGCGACCGGCGGACCGACAAGCCACCGTCGTAGGACTATCGGTTTTAATTCTAATTGGCGGCATCGCAAGCTGGGTGAGAAGAAGGTTTTATTAGATAGAGCGCAAAACGAAACGGGTTGAAAGCGTAGTGTAAGGGGCTCCTAGAATAAATCCCGAACTTGGATTTATACTAGGAGCCCCTTACGCGCAGCTTTCAGTTTCGAGGCGCGCGTTTTGGTAAAGTAAAAGTAAGCCAATAAACTTAAAACACAGCCTCTCAAGGCTACCGTAATCAATATTTACCACTAAAACAAACGTCCTCCCAGTAACACACGCAAGCATGTGCGCTCCTAGGGGGACGTTTTGTGACTGTTATATGTTTGGAAACAGATTAAGTAATGCTTGAACCACTGACTGAGGCCTAACCAGAAACTAGCCATTTGATTAAACGGCTAAATCCGGTTGGACGGTCAGCAGGGTCAATCTTGGCTACCACCAACGTAATCGCACTACCTAAGCGAACGTTGCGCAGCGTCTTGATGTTTTTGAGATCAGTTTGGTCAAACTGATAATCGAGTGGAATGTGATTGTTGATGCCACTATTTGGTTCAATAATGTCGCTGTTGAAAATATCAGTGACGTCCGTGTCGCGTCCCTGTGAATGACTGGTTGACCAGTAGTAGGTCTTCAATAGTCGGCCACGATGGGTGACAAAACTAACTTTCACGTGATTGGCAAGCATCTTCTGTGTATGGGGCATGAGTTGCTTGGATTGCAGATTACCTTGACGTGTGAAAAGTGAAATGCCGAAAACACCGATGAGACAACAGATAATGACAATCGCAACAGTATGGTGCTTTTTGGTTAAGTGGGGCGACACAGCGCACCTCCTTTTTAACCTTTCTCTCTTATTAATAATAAGTATGCCAAATAAATATCGCGATTCTAAGAGGTTTTTATGAAGAAATTGTGAATGGGAACGATTATTTTGGCCTTTTTGTGAAAAATAATGAGGATTATTATCGTAGCAACACATAAATATTATTTAAATCAATTTAAAAGAAAATGGCACAGTTTTCCGTAAGGGTGAAATGCTTACTCTTTTTATTTCAAGTGTCCTTTTTTCTTGCTAAGGTGTTAGGCGACCATAGCGCTATGGATCACTTGAATAAAGGGGTTCATAACATGAACAAGACACCAGCAGCATTTACTTTTCTACAAGAGGGCGACCACGTTGTTATTATCTATAGTGCATTGAAACGATTAGGCATTACGCCCAGTGACGACCGGTATGAAGACTTCGTTCAGGATGGTTGGCTTATTTTCCCAACCGTTTACGATAAATTTCCGGATGATCCCGCGACTAATCGCAGACAACTATTGAGTTACGCCCACCAGGCGCCGTATCGCCGGTTCTTAAACGCTATTCAAAAACAACAGCGACGAGATCGGATGAATGAGGATGATGCGGACGGATTAGTTGCGTTAGCGGAAGAGGGGGATTCATTTGCGGTTATCGAAGACGAGATGATTTTAAATGAATTACATGGTCGATTGAGTGACGATGCCGGCCGTTATTTGATCGATACGGTTAAGCACCATTTGACGCCCACCGAAATTGCTAAAAAATATGGCGTTTCAAGACCAACTGTCTATAAATGGCGACGCGAAGTACGAGACCAATTTAAATAATTTTTGAGACTTTGCGGATTCGTGCGACATAACGAATCCGTACTACATAAGGATTTAGAACCGTCACATAACCGATATGGTTGAAAAAAGCAACTAATTTGCGCTTCATAATCTGGTCAAAAATGGGCCAAATTTCGGACAAAATTGTTTGTTAGTCTTAAAGCATGAGAGAGGTCAACACAGACAAACAGAACGGAGGAAGTCGCAATGATGAAGGTACTAGTTCAAGTCGTGGCAGTATTCACCCTTGTATTTGGCACCTGTTACCAAAGCGTGTTGGCCTTAGCCAATGATACGCGTCGAGTTGATCTGACGAGTGTTCAACTGAACGACAAAAACGGTGCGAAAGTTAACCAGGTCAAGGTCGGCGAAGAACAACGCCTGGCAATGACCGTAACGATTAGCAACAAGGACGGTGATCAGGAGGATGGTTCGGCCAATCTCTGGTTACCAGAAAATCAACTTGAAGTTTTAAAAGCACAGGTTAAGGCTGAAGCAGGGACGGCGGATACTAACGCCAAACTCTACTTTGAACGTCGGCGTGACAAAACGTTACGGTTACGTTGGGAAAAAGTAGCGACGCAGATGACGTTTAAGTTGGATCTGCCAGTTAAACTAAAAACGCCGATGACGGCGATGGCACTACCAGTAGCAGTTGGTAGCGTGAAGACGTTCGCCCAACCAGTAACGGTGGTTGCGGCGGATACTGATGATGAAGCGCTAGCTGAAGCGGGCACTGGGGAGAGTTTACCGGTGGACCTATTAGCCGGACTGAATCAGTTTGTGCAGAGTGAAAAACTGCAGGAGCAGCAGGCGGCTGAGAAGGCGAAGGAAGAGGCGGCTGCTACTGAAAAAGAAGCAGCGGATGAGGCTGCTAAGGATAAGAATGAAGCAGATAACCAAGAGATAAAAGAACTGGAAGAAAATGAAAAGAAGGCTGACCAGGATAAAGTTGATCAGGCGGACGAAGACGCTAAGACTACAGAAGCCTTGAAAAAGAATAGTCGAACTGCGGATGCGGGCAGTAAGTCGGATGCACAGGAACGTGAATCTAGTGATAAGGCTACTAAATCGACTAAGGCGACAGATTTAAGTGGTCTTTTAGCTAAGAATGACGATCGGGATGCGGTTAGTTTTTTTGATAAAATTTTGATTAAGCAAGGCAATAATGTAACGGATATTACTGAAGCGGGTGTAAACGTTACTAATTTAACGGATTTTGATTTAACTTATGAGTGGAATTCAGAATCGTTAATTAATAAATTATCAAAATTGGAACCAGCACATCAGTTAGCCGTTGGTGATTCATATACGTTTAGAATTCACGGTTTAGGTAAGTTTTCAGAGGAAACTCAAAAGGGAAAAATTACGGCCAAAGTTGGTGCTAACAATGAAGAGGTTGCAGAATGGCAAATTGCAAGTGGTACAGAAGATGGTAATGACTATCAAGAAATCACAATCAAATTAACGAATGCCAAAATGCTTGATACCAACATTTCGTACTCAATGACTTTTTCTCAGAAGTATGTGAGTGGTGAGAAAATTGAATTTGAATACAACGATAGTGCCATTTGGTCGGTGACGCCTGAAGAAGAAAAAGGATGGCTGGAGAAAAATGGTCAATTTATTGATAATAATCAAATTCTTTGGACGGTAAAACTTAATTTAGCTGGCGTCAAAGATGATTTACGTTTTGAAGATATTCAATTGACGGATTGGTTAAAAGCCAATGATGGTGCAGCACACACGTTAGATGAAGACAGTTGGGATGTTCACTACGAAAACAGTGCCGACTCTTTAAAGGACTATTTCAGGGAATCACTGGGGACTGTGACAAATCTGGTAACGATTGAAGGTGTTAAACCAGAGACGGGTGAGTCAGCACAAGTTGACAAGACTAAAAAATACCTGGTATTTACGATTAAATCAACTTATGGTCAAGGCACAACTGGTACCTTCAAAAATTATGTAAAGGGTAACCTTGGTAAAAATTTAAAATTAAAACAGACGGAAGGCAGTTTAAGTGTCGTTAACAGTATTAAGAAAAGCGGCGGTGAGTACGAAGATGGAAAGTATTCCTGGACAGCGGATTTAGAATTTGACCTCAGTCAGTATACTGGTGATCAGGCAGTTAAAGATGCTTTGTCGACTTTGACAATCACTGATACTTTGGAGGGCGCGCACAAGTATGTTGAAGATTCATTAAAAATTGAATCGATCACGACGAATGGAACAGAAGACGTGACATCGTATTTTGAACTGACACCAGAAAGTGATGACAATCAGATGATTCTGGTGCCTAAACAAGGACAAATTGACAACCTGTTGACTGAATTCGGAAGTGGCAAGGTACATTTAAAGTTAACCTATGCAACTGAAGAAAAAGGTTCAGGAGATGTCTCGAAAATTGGAAACAGTATTAGTTTTGAGATTGAAGGCAAACAACAGAGTAGTGATAGCCAGTCAGGTAATGACAATGAACTGATTACTAAAGAAGGCGAATTAGACTACACCTATGTTGATGGCGACTTTGCAAAAATTAACTGGGTCTTGAGTGTGAATCCCAAGGGTAGAAGTTTTAAGACTTTAACCGTAATGGACTTACTTCCAAAGGGTGTTAAAGCCGAAGATGTTGTTATCTCTGTAAAGACCGATGATGGTAACTTTATACCAGTTGAAATTGGTAATAATGGAAAACTCAATCTTGAAATTCAAAGTGGATACTCGAATGGAAATCCGAAAGATAATTTATTTGATTTTGAGAAAAATAAAGATGACACAAGAAAACATGAAGCGCTGAAGTTTATCTTTAGTACTGATAATGGCAACGGGAACACTAGAAATGAAAAATTCCAAATTAAGCTTGAAACAAAACAACCCTGGGATGAGGGATATGTAAATGGAATCACAAATGGAAAAATTGAGAGATGGTATACAAATCACTCTGCAATTGTGTTTACTAATGGTGAAGATGAGCTGTACGATTCCCATGATGGCACTGTGAAAATTGAAGAGAATGTTTATACCAATGCACACAAACAAGCTAAACTCATTCTGAATGGAAATGATCCTAACAGTGGTAATCACACTGTGGAATGGCAAGTTGGGTTTGGCAGTCGGTTAAACAGTGAATTTGGTACTGGAAGTACTCAGGTTGATAAGGTAACAATAAAAGATATTTTAAACACTAACCAACCTGAATATCTCAGCTTTTTGAATGATCAATCGGCGTATAAACTTTATCAGATGAAGAGCATCAGTGAACGTGGTGAAAAAGTGGATGCCGATGATTATGAGATAACTTGGTCAGACGACAAGGCTGGGCGGACATTTACGATTAAATTTAATGAAAATGCGAATGATAAAGAATATCGACACTTAGCGCTTGTATTTGAAACACCAATTGATATGTCCGCTTGGGAACAATACGCTAAAGAGACAAACACACCAGGGATACCAGACGCATTTATTTTCCAAAATCATGCGTGGGTGTCATATGGTAGCTTCAAGAATTTAGAAGTAAAAGCAAGTACGAGTCTAAGTTCTAATGGAATTTTCGGTAGTAAAGAAAGTTCAAAAATGGATGGCAACCAAATCAACTGGCAAGTTGTTATGAATGCGGATGGGCAAAGTATTGGTAAGCCTAAAATAGAAGATACTTTAAAAGGCAACCATATTCATGATATTGATCCTGATGCATTAGAAGTATCGTTTGTAAGTGTTAAACACACCCAAAATGGTGGTGGATTCAATTTCACAGTTGATGAAAATATTGAACCAGATGTACTGGTGCTGGGAAAAGATTATGAAGTGAGCTACTCAGATGATTATTCAAAGATGAAAATTACGATGTTATCTGATGTGAATCGACCACTTCAAATCAAGTATCGGACATTACTGCAAACTCGGGATGAAAATTATCAAAATGAAGTCTCTATTTCGGCTGGTTATTACAGTGACAGCTATACGAAAAAGGTTGACTTCGATGCAGATGCGTTCATGGACAATTGGACGATTAGATTCGCAAAAGTTGATGGTAATAACGGGACACCGCTGTCTGATGTGAAATTTAAACTGCAGAAACTAGAAAATGGAAATTGGTCAGACGCAAAGGGTATCGATGGAACACCATATGGTACAGTGTCATCGACAAAAGACGGTTACGTTCAGTTCCATATGCTAGGTACGCTGGCCCGGTATCGGCTGATTGAAGTTGGTGCTCGTGAAGGTTATGACGGGCAAATCCCGCCAATCGAATTTACAATGACGAGCGCTAAAGAAGCCGGTTGGTTGGATAAGTGTCCTGAAATCAAAAACTACGCAGTCGAACCAGGCAACTTAACTCTTCGTAAATTAACAGCCGGTTTGGCAGACAACAAGCAGTTCGATTTCAAAGTGTACGCATATAGCAACAAAAAAGTTAACAATGAAACAATTGTTGATACAAACTTCAACGGCAGCTATAAGTTATCTGATGGCAGCACAGTTAAGTTTACTAATGGCGTCAGTGATACCATCAAGGTGACTGGTAGCGAGGCACGGACTATTTTGAACTTACCGACAGAAGGCTATGACGCAGATGAAAAAGCCTATGATCGCGAGTATCAGGTGGAAGAAACCAGCACTGGTGACTTCATGACATCGATTGCGGTGAATGGTGCCGATTATCAACCTGGCAACCTGTCTAGTAAATTTATGTTAGAGAAGGCAACGCCTAACGCGGTGACCATTAACGTGAAAAACACTGCGCGCAAGGGTAATCTCGAACTTAGTAAGCAGGTCATCAGTAGTAAGGCAGAAGACTTAACGAAGCCGTTTGAGTTTACGATTCAAGCTGATGATGATGAAACTAAGGCTAAGGTGGCTAATGAACGGTTTGATACTGAAGGACCACGAAATTCAATTAGCTTTAATCAAGATGGTCAAGCAACAGTTTATCTAAAGCATACTGAGCAACTGTTGATTAAGGATTTACCTGAAAACGCACAGTTTAAAATTACCGAAAAGATTGAAGATGATTTTACAACCTCTTCGTCGCTTAACGGCAACGATTTTGCAGCAAGTCAAGTCGTAGATGTGACGATTGAAAATCAAACGGACCAAACGGCTGTGTTTAAAAACAGCCGCGAAGATGCCGGGCAAATCAGGTTAGAGAAGCGGATTGCGGGTAATGTTGATGCAGAGCATGAGTTTGATTTTACAATCAAAGCCAATAAAGCACTTAGTGGTAAATATCGGTATGAAATTTATCAGTTAAATCAACAGCACGGCGAAGATGGTGACGATTTAGTGTTTGACAGTAAGAATGAGGCCACAATAACGCTAAAAGGTGACCAATATGCGTTGATCTATGGTCTGCCACTGGGAACAGCCTACACGATTACTGAAGAAAATCCTAACGTCAAGAATATGACGACGAGTTGGCAAACGAAGACTTCGAGTAAGACAGATAGCCGTGAAGCTGACCCAATCACACTTGAATCTAATAACGCCATGGAAAAGGTAACGTTCACTAATGAATTGCCGAATGGTGAGCTAACGTTAGGCAAACGCGTGGTTTCTGGCGTGGCTGGTGATCAAGCTAAACTGTTCGAATTTGTTATTCAAGCAAAAGATGAAACAGTTGAAGATGTGAAAGATCAAAAATATGCAGTATCAAATTATGAGGACAAGCAAATCCGTTTTGACGGCGATGGACGCGCCGTAGTTAATTTAGAACACAAGCAGACCATCACCATTTCCGGTTTGCCAGCCGGCGCTAAGTTTACCATCAAAGAAACACCGCAAGATGAATTTAAGATCACGCATCAGGTCAATGATGGACCAAGTCATGTACAGGACACCACTGGCCTCGACACTGAGATTGTTAAAGATGATACTCAAAAGCTGATCTATACCAACACCCGCCGCGGCGAAGGCGAACTGTTACTTGAAAAAATTGCTATGGGAACTTACCCAACCGATAAATTGGTGACGTTTACCATAACTGATGAGTTGAAACTCACTGAAGACTTTGAAGCAATTTTGAAAAGAGCTGATGGCACCGAAGCTAAGAGAACCGTTAAATTCGTGGCGGGTGAGGCTGAGGTTAAAATTAATCCAGGCGAACAGATGCTGATTAAAGGTTTGCCGGAACAAGCCTATACTGTCCGAGAAGAAGACCAAGATGATAACGTGGTGACCACTTCCCAGATTAACTCGGGTGACTTCAAGTACGAAGTTGAGGCGAATCCTGCAGAAGTTCAAAATAATGAAACGGTCGTGGTGACTTTCACCAATCGAATTGAAACTGGTGATTTAACACTTCGAAAGACCGTGGTAAGCGACGATAAAGCGGATATGAATCAGGAATTCAAGTTCGAAATTCGTGCGGATGAAACTACCAAAAACTTGGTGGCTGGTAAGACGTACAAGGTAACGAACCATCCCGAAACCAAGAAAGTAGAATTTGACGCAGAGGGTCTGGCAACTCTGACCCTGAAACACGGTGATGAAGTGGTTATCAATGAATTACCGGTAGACGTCAGTTTAACGGTAGTGGAAACTGAAGCAGCAGGGTTAACACCAATGTGGAACCTGAATAATCAAGGTGGCTACCAAGATTTAACGGCGACCCAGGCGCCAGAAGTGACGATTGCTTACGGTGAGAATGACGTTATCTCTTACCGAAATAGCGAAGTGCCTAAACCGCCTGTTGGTAGTTTACGAATTGATAAGATAGTGACGGGTGCTGACAATAGCAAACGGAGTTATAAGTTTGAAGTTCAGGCTGACATTGATGATGGCGGTTATCCACTCACGGTTTATCAACGTGAAACGGGCCATCTAGCGCATAGTCGTCAGTTAGAGTTTGAAGATGGCAACGCTTCGCTCGAACTTAAGGCAGATCAATATGCGGTGATCGATAATCTGCCACTGAGTGACTACACTGTCAGCGAAGTGGATCCGGAGATTGATAACATGGAGACAACTTGGTCAGTGAATAATAACGACCCACAAGTTGGCTTAGAAGCTGATTCACAACCAGTGACAGCAGATAAAATCACCCGTGTGACGTTCAATAACCGAATTAAAACCGGGACATTAGTGGTTGAAAAACAAGTGATGGGCACCGACAACCTCAATCAGTCCTTCGAGTTTACAATCGAAGCGCGTCGGCGTCATCAAACCAACACGCACTTCAATGGTGACTATACCGCAACCTTCACGCGGCAAGATGGCACTCAGATGACTGAAACGGTGACGTTCAAGGATGGCAAATTAAAGGTCAACTTGAAGCATGGTGATAAGGTACAACTTAATCACTTGCCAACTGGCGTACGGTTCAAAGTGAGTGAACAAAAGGTTGATCGATTCGATGCCACATATCAAGTTGATGGTGGCGAACAACAAGACCATCAGGCAGGACCAACCGTTCAAATCAAGGACGAAAAACAAACAACGGTCCGTTATACGAATACTTGGCAGGGTGACGGACAGCTGCTATTAGAGAAGATTGCAGCCGGTGATTACCCAACTAATACGCCAATCGACTTCGAAATTACGGGGCAAGATAACCTGAATGGGACGTTTGAAGCGACGTATACGCAAGCAAACGGTCATGAAATCACTAAACAGGTGCCGTTTGAAGCGGGTCAGGCCAAGGTGACGTTTATGCCTGGCGAAAAGCTATTGATCAAGAACCTGCCGTTACAAAACTACACGGTGACAGAGGCTAAACAGGCTGACCGAGTTGAGACAACTTGGCAGGTTGATGAGCAGAAGGGTGAGGGTTTGACAACTCAGCCAATTGCGTTAAAGCAGGGCCATACGAGTCATGTGGTCTACACGAACCTCATCAAATCTGGTAGCGTGATCGTTGAAAAACAAGTGACCGGTGCGATGGTCGCGGCTGATTTGAATCGTCAGTTTGAATTTACGTTAACCGCACAACGTGAAGTAACGACGGATGAAGTCAAAGATGATAGCACAACGGCACCGACTACGACTGAACCAGTTTATGAATTGGACAAACTGTTTGAGGGTGATTATAAAGCCACCTTAACTCGAACAGATGGTGAACAAGTGACGCAGACGGTGAGTTTTGAAGCCGGACAGTTGGTTGTTAAACTTCGCGCTGGTGAACGGCTCCAAATCAAAGGTTTACCGGAAGAACAGCGACTCATCATTTCGGAAACGCCTGAAGTTGAGTTCATTACGACCCATCAGGTGAATAGTGGTGAGGTGACTGCAGGTCACGAAACGACCGGAATCACAACGTCGGCAGATCAGGTTCAACGCGTGACCTTCATAAACGATCGACCAGTCACACCGCAAGTTGCTTGGCTTGCTTTAACTAAGTCAGTGCTGGGCGAAGCGGGCGAAAAAGACCGTGCCTTTAACTTCAACGTTTACTTGCACGATCACGTGCTGAACCCGATCACTGGCACCGTTCAAATCGTTAAGACAACGGCTGCTGGTACCAGCGAAACCGGGCAGTTGATGTTAGACGAGAATGGCGCAGGACAAGTCGCATTACAACACGGTGAGACAGTTCGGATCGAATTACCGGATGGGGCTCATTACCAAATTGTGGAAGATGACTATACCAGTGATGGCTACGTGACGACAACGAGTCAGGGCGCTAATCCAGTTCGTGAAGGCACCACCGTTACCGGTGTGGTGAGTCAAAGTCAGCCTAATGCTGCCAAGGTCGTTTATTACAACCGGGCGGATCCAGTGACTGAAGATCAACCACATACTGATACGGATGATGATGAAACGACACCGGACTTCGTTGGACCTGCTACTGAGGATCCTAGTGATGACCTAGATGGTTCAGCGTTGCCACAAGCGCATACCAGTACTGGTACGGGTTCAGGGACGACGTCAACGAGACCGATGAGTTCAAGCAGCAAGGGCTTCTTACCACAAACCGGTGAATTTTTGAAGGATAACTGGCTGATGGTCCTAGGACTTCTGATCTTAGTAACAGCGTTCGGTGTTAAAGTGACACTGATGAAAAAACGTAAATAATTAAGTCGTAAATTTTGAGAAGGAGAATAGTGGTTATTAAATCCCGTGTAGCGGTGTTGCTACGCGGGATTTTTACGTACTGGAATGAATGACGGTGTGGGTAATAGAGGGAATTTCGCGAAGAAATGGGTGAAACGACTCTAGAACCTTGTTTACCTAAAAAACTCAATTATCGGTAACGCTTACAAGTTGACCACCGCATAATTATCGCCTAGTATAGTGGTTGAAATAAAAGTTAATAAAAACGTTTTACTAACTCGGGAGGACTCATGAAAACACAAGACGAGCTCAAAAAAATTGCGGGCTACAAAGCAGCAGAATTAGTTGAAGATGGTATGACAGTGGGTTTAGGAACTGGTAGCACGGTTCGTTACCTGCTTGACGCCCTTGGCGAACGGATCAAAAAAGACGGCGTTCACTTTACGGGTGTGCCAACTTCAAAGCGGACGGCAGACTATGGCCGTAATCTAGGGATGGAAATCAAGTCACTAGATGACGTTGATCAAATTGATATCACGATTGATGGCGCGGATGAAGTTGACCCAGCAATCAACGGTATCAAGGGTGGCGGCGGCGCACAGACTTGGGAGAAGCTAGTTGCAACTAACTCCAAGCAATGTGCCTGGATCGTTGATGAAAGCAAAGTGGTTGATCAACTCGGTAAGTTCCCATTGCCAGTTGAAGTGTTATCGTACGGTCACCATCAATTGGTGAAGCGGTTTGAAGAGATGGGTTATAACCCAGTTGTTCGTGAAAAGGACGGTCAACTCTTCAAGACCGATGAAGGCAACATCATTGTTGACTTACATCTTGATAAGATTGCAGCACCATATGATTTGGCTGACCAGTTAAGTAATATGACTGGTGTGGTTGAACACGGTCTGTTCTTAGATATGACCCAAACGGTGGTCGTTGGTACCCAAGATGGTGCAGTGGTGAAAACTAAGTAATTTGGTTTAACCAATCAAAATTTAACGGTGGTACGTGGTCTAAGACTACGTGCCATTTTTGTTTATCTCGGCCTCGAAGTGGGCTGAAATGCGAAAAAATTGAGACGCCGTAAACTTAAGTAAAAGCACTAAAATATCTCAAAATTTAATAGTCTATAAAGCCAGTGATATCAAGGCTTTACTGATGGTTGCTCAAAAAATAACAAAAAGGTGGTCATTTTAGTTGTAAACGATTACATTTGATGATATGATATAACCGTGGAAGAGATAAGGACTTAAACCAAGACGTTTCCATTTGTAGAGTCCCACCGATTATGAAGTTGATTTACTCCCGTTTTGTAAGTCGAAGTGAATGATTGGTAACAGACAGAAACAACGTTTGGTCCAACAGAGTTAAAGTGTCATAGATTTAACGGTTCACAGCGTGAATTTCTAACGAACGCTAGCCACCTAAGTTTAGTTCCACTTTACAACTTAATAAGTTACACGTGCTTAGCGTTTCCGCATAAAACGTACGAATATCTTAGATGTAGTGATATCCGCTTAGGGGTTACAAAGGGTTCGAATGTGATGTAGGCTGGGTTTATGCGATGGTTATGCAATAACCTCTCGAGTGTAAAGAGTCGAAGTCATGAGATTCAAAAGGTTTAAAGTTTTAAGTGTTAGATTCACCATCTGGTTAAACGGTAATTGAAACTAACGTACGAATGACGAATAAATTACGGCAGTTGATCAGAAATTAAGTATTTGAGGCGATAGACTATTAATTTAATTTTTACGAAACGGGTCTATTGGTTTAATAACCAAGTCTCTTCCAAAGCATCATAGGGCTTAAGGCTGAGTATCCAAACTATCAACCTTGAGTCTTATTTTTTGGGCTAATTTTACTTAGAAATGATATAATAGTGTTCCTTGGCAGGGGCAACTGAAGAAATATGGGCATTTCTTCTTTGTGTAAAAGGATTTACCTGTTGATGAAACAAGTGTAAGTCCTTTTTTTCTTTGCCTTGAATGTGCTGTATTAGTGGCTTCTTTCATTTATTTTCAAAAACTTGAAAAATCAAATGAAAGTTAAACCGTTTCACTAAAAAGTTTCATGGAATTCTGGTTTACGGCTTTCATGAAACAAGGTAGAATTAGTCACGACCTTATTCGCTTGATGTGTGGTCAAGCAAGTAGGTCAATCTGGTTAACGATGATTAGGGCGAATCGGTACTGTTAACCAAGGGTGAGTTGATAACGTTGGGTGTTTAGCGCTAGTGTATGTGCCATTATTCTGTTTTCAAAGCGACTAAACACCGGACGGCATGAACGATCTAAGGACTACAGTATCGACGTTAACCGCGTTGTATGTAGAAGTGAACGTTTCCGTGATATGGGTTATTACGGTGACGCAAACGAAATCTTAGAAAGAGGGTTTAGTTTAATGTCGATGTACTTAATCGTCAACATTATTGGGGTTTTAGTTTATCTCGGGATCGCGTTCCTATTCTCGAAGAAAAAGAAGGCAATCAACTGGAAGTCAACAGCCATTGTGCTGGTATTGACACTTGTGATTGCTTGGATCTTGACCAGTTTCTCTTGGGGTCGTGATGCAGTGCAAGCTGCAGCCAACGGCTTTAACTGGTTAGTACAGGTTGCTTATCAAGGGATCGTGTTCGCACTTCCTAACTGGGTAACTGCCGACTACGGTGGGACTGCCAAGACGATGAACTTCGTTACGAGTTCATTGCTACCAATCCTGCTAATTGTGCCAATGTTTGATATCTTAACTTACATTGGCGTCTTACCATGGATCATCAAATGGATCGGCCGTGGGTTATCAGCAATTACTGGTCAACCGAAGTTCGAATCATTCTTCTCAGTTGAAATGATGTTCCTTGGTAACACTGAAGCCTTAGCCGTTTCACGTCTACAAATTCAAACGATGCGTGCAGAACGTAACGTGACCTTGGCCATGATGTCGATGTCATGTATCACTGCCTCCATTGTCGGTGCCTATACTCAAATGGTGCCAGGTAACTACGTTTTGACTGCCATTCCACTGAACATTTTGAATGCAATCGTGGTCACTAATATCTTGAACCCAGTCGACGTGACGAAGGAAGAAGATACCATTGCCAAAATTGGTGGCGCTTCTGCTGCTGAAGAAGCTGAGATGGATGATGGTAAGAAAGAACCATTCTTCTCATTCTTGGGTGATTCTATCTTGGGTGCCGGTCGTTTGATCTTGATCATTGCCGCTAACGTTATCGCTTTCGTTGCTTTAGCTGCTTTGATTGATAAGATTTTGGCCCTCTTCAACCCTTGGCTCTCACTTGAACACATCTTGGGTATCATCATGTTCCCATTCGCATGGTTAATGGGTCTCGATGTTCACGATGCGTTCCAGTTCGCGCAATACATGGGTACCAAGCTGGTTACTAACGAATTCGTTGTTATGGGTAAGATTGCCCCAACAATTCACGATGTAACTAAGTACGGTGCGCACTATCAAGCACAATTGACGGTCTTCTTGACTTCATTTGCTAACTTCAGTACCACTGGTATGATTATCGGTGCCTTCAAGGGCTTGGCTGACAAGGAATCAAACGCCTTGATTTCTAAGAACGTTGGTTACATGCTCTTATCTGGTATCTTAGTATCACTCTTATCAGCTGGTATCGTTGGGCTGTTTGTTTGGTAATCATTGATTCGCATAGTTAATACTTGGTAGTTGAGACTATGTCATCGAACAGAACTTGATAATGAATTAATAACCACGAACAGCCCAGATCGAGGATTCTTTCGGTCTGGGCTGTTGATGTTTTAGGGTGTCGACCCCGGTCATATACCGGCTGAAACCCATCTTCAAATGAATTTGAAGATGCAACCCCGATCACAAACGTCGCGATGACGAAAGGATAGGGATTTTTCTATATGAAACAAGTGCAACAGATTGTAGCAAAGAACGACATGTCACTCAAGCAAGTCTGGCAGGATAAAAAGGTCCTTAAGCAAGAAATTGTTGCGGGGCTCACCGGTTTTTTTGCGATTTCTTATATCATCTTAGTCAACCCGATGATTCTCAAAGATGCTGGTATTCCAACTGACTTGAGCGTGTTTGCCACGATCATCAGTTCAGTGATTGGCTGTTTGATTATGGGGTTCTACGCGAATGCACCGATTATTTTAACACCGGGAATGGGTGTCAACGCTTTCTTTACCTACACAATATGCTCTACAATGGGGTTGTCATGGCAAGTGGCCGTGGCAATTTCAATGGTGGCCAGCTTTATCTATATACTGGTGGCCTTTACTAAGTTGAGCCATTTACTAGCAGAAGCCATTCCGCAATCTTTGAAGAGTGGTATCACGGCAGGGATTGGTCTTTTCTTAGTTGAAATTGGACTTGAAAAAGCTGGCCTGATTGTAGCTGGTAAGAATTCACTGATCGTACTTGGAAATTTGACGACGCCAGGTCCATTACTGGCAATTTTCGGTATATTGCTGAGTGTTATTTTATACTTGCGCAACGTGCCGGGTAACTTCCTAATTGGAATCGTTGTGACCAGTGCGATTGGCGTCCTCCTCGGTATTAAGGACGATGACAGTGTGAGTGTTCATCTGTCGCGATTGGCAGATTATCACCAGATTTTACTGCATGGTGATTTTTCGAAGCTGTTGACCATTCCCTTCGTGCTCGCCGCCTTTTCGATGACCATGATTTTGGTCTTCGAGTCAATGGGGTTGCTACAGGGTGTGTTACCAGATGACCGGAAGTTTAAAAAGTCATTTCAGGCAAGTTCTGTTACGGCTCTGCTTTCAGGTGCTTTGGGGACGAGTCCAACCGTTGCGGCTGCCGAAAGTGCTTCTGGTATTGAAACGGGTGGCCGGACCGGTGTGATGGCAATTACGGCTGGTGTTTTGTTTGGCATTTCGTTGTTCTTTGTACCATTGTTGGCTTATGTGCCGCAAGCTGCAATTGCACCTGTGATCGTAATTACGGGTGCAATTATGATGGAAGCCATCGGCAGTATCGATATGCACGATTTTGCAGCCTGGTTCCCAGCGTTTTTGATCATTGTGTTGATTCCGTTGACCAACAGTATTTCAACGGGACTAGCATTTGGCTTCGTCTTCTACCCAATTTTACGATTGGCGTCAGGCGATGGTCGTAACGTCAGCCCAGCAATGTATGTTTTGGGCGGTTTGTTTCTCATTGATTTAGTGTTAAGTGCTCTACTTTAAAATCTTAGTTTAGTATGGAGGCTATTTTATTATGACAATCAAAATTATCATGGATACAGATCCAGGTATCGACGACGCAGCTGCTTTAACGATGGCAATCAACGACCCACAAATTGACCTGAAATTGATCACCACGGTGGCCGGTAATGTGACCGTTGATAAAACCACTAAGAATGCTTTGAAGATCGTACGGTTCTTCAATTCGGACATTCCAGTTGCAGCTGGTGCTGAACAACCATTGATCAAGCCGTTTGAAGATGCGGCCCGTATCCATGGTGAATCAGGGATGCCTGGTTATGATTTTCCAGAGGATTTGCCAAAGCCATTAAACAAGACCGCGGTTGAAGCACTTCACGACGAAATCATGGCCAATGATGAAAAAATTACGCTGGTACCAACCGGTTCATACACTAACATTGCACTGTTATTCTCAGAATATCCTGAGGTAAAGGACCACATCGAACGCATCGTTGCGATGGGTGGTACTTTAGGCTACGGCAACATGACCAGTGCAGCTGAATTCAACGTCTTCACTGATCCTCATGCTGCTAATATCGTTTACAACGCAGGTATTCCAATCGTGATGGTTGGCCTAGACATTACCATGAAGGCTTTGTTGACGCCAGCTAGTCTTGAAAAGCTCGAACAGTTAAACGAAACTGGTAAGATGCTGCATGACATCATTATTCATGATGGTGATCAGTCAGACGCTGGTAGTGCCGTGCACGATGTGAACACGATCTTCTACTTGCTTCACCCAGAAGCCATTAAGACTGAAGATATGTGGGTCGATGTTGTCACGGACGGTCCTGCAATGGGCGAAACAGTTGGTGACATTCGTGGCGCATACCACGATGGCAAGATCAACACGTCAGTTTGTGTTGACATTGACGATGAAGCCTTTAACAAGTGGTTCTTGGACGAAGTTTCAAAAATCAATCAATAATTAACGCGTTACGCTGTTTATACCACTATACAAATTAAACCGATTCGGGCTGTAAGGGGCTTGAATCGGTTTTTGATTTTAATTGATTTGGCTGGCCTCCTCCGGCCGCCAGTTCTTTCGGGTCCTGGTGGCTGTGGGACCAGCTTCAACCGCTGCGCGTTTTCCGCCTCGCCACTGAGCCCAAAGTGCAGGTCTCAGTGACGTCCAATGTTGTAAGGCTAAAGCAAGCCACGATGGTGCCGTGCCTCACTTTAACCTAACAACATTTTTCACTGCCACCAGCACCCGAAAGAACTGACGACACTCCGGCTGGGTTTGCGGTGACGCAGATGAGTTTAATCATTGGTACAGTGCCTATTGTAAAATAGGTGCATAGCGAGGAATTGTATGGTTGCAGTAGTATTAGGTGCAATGATTGTTAAACTTGTAATGACGCCAAATGTGCTAAATTTGTTTTGCACCTATTGTTTTATAGGCACTGTCTCGGATGATGTTAGCACTATAGTTTAGTTGAACGGCGCGATATAGCAATAATCAATTGTGTTTCGTTGTCATATCCATGGTGATTCAACGTAACGACAACGGAGATCAGCGGGCTTTTTCGGTTGCAGTGACAAGCCCTTGTTAGCGCCTTTGGCGGTTACAAGGACTGGACGCTTATAAGCCTCACGATTTTTGTGAGGCTTATAATCGAGGTGAAAGACACGCAAGTGGCTGAAATCGGTCCCACAGCAACCGAAAAAGCCCGCTGATCGGAGTGAAAGTGGCAGGATAGGGTGTGTAAGATTCGCAACTGACAATGTACACAACAAAATTCTCACAGCAACAAACAAATCACCGATCGGAATTAGAGTGACTGAAGCAAGTCAAATAACTTTTTAACGTCAGCCAGTAGTGTCCAACCTGGAAATTTAGTATAATTTTAGAGTTGAACAAAACAGAAAATTGGTGGGTAATTGTTACAGTGGCCGTAAGTGCTTGCAAGTGGACAATCGTAAAGGTTCACGATTCATTATTAAGGCTTACGGGGTCTTGCTTCCTGCCTTTAATTACGGTACAGTAGAACAGGATGTGAAACACATTGTTTCACAGAATTGGAGTAGGAGAATCGGCATGAACGATAGTCAATTTACCGCTGCGTTAGCGAAACAGGGCATCACCCTGTCACAAACGCAGCTTGAACAGTTTAATCAATATTTTGAGCGCTTGGTTGAAACTAACCAGCACTTGAACTTGACCACGATCACAGATCGCCCAGACGTTTATCTGAAGCACTTTTATGATTCGGTTACGCCGGCGTTCTACGTGCCTGAACTCCGGACGGAAGCGTTGACGCTTTGTGACGTGGGCGCTGGTGCCGGATTTCCATCACTGCCGTTGAAGATTTTATTTCCGCAATTGAAGGTCACTATTGTGGATTCGCTGAATAAACGAATCAATTTTTTAAAGGCTTTAATTGATGAACTGGGACTGACGGATGTTGCGGTATACCATGCCAGAGCTGAAGAATTTGGCGGTAAACGCTCAGAACATCGAGAAGCCTACGATGTCGTAACTGCACGAGCCGTGGCGCGGATGAGTGTGTTAAGCGAACTTTGCTTGCCATTGGTCAAATTGCATGGGCAGTTTATTGCACTGAAGGCTCAACAGACCGAAAATGAACTAACACAGTCTAACCAAGCAATCGCACTATTGGGCGGTAAGCTGGCGCTAGATCAGGCGTTTGAATTACCTGAGTCAGGGGATGAACGCCATATCGTGGTGGTGGATAAGGTGAAACCAACGCCAAAACGCTATCCGCGCAAGGCCGGTACACCTAATAAAGAACCACTTGGTAATGGGTAGAAAGGGGATGTCGTGATGGCGTTTTCGTTGTTTGGTCGGGATAAGGCCAATAAAACTGAGAGCGAAACAGTGAAACAAAACGTGGTCATGGTACCTGTTGATGCCATTGTGCCGAACCGGTTTCAGCCTCGACAGGTTTTTGATGAGCGAGGAATCGTTGAGTTGGCTCAGACCATTTCAGAACATGGGCTACTGCAACCAATCGTTGTGCGAGAGTATGAGCCACATCATTATGAGATTATTGCTGGCGAACGACGCTTCCGGGCGGTTAAGTCGTTAAAATGGCGGGAAGTTGCGGCCATTATTCAGACGATGTCTGATGATGAAACGGCGTCATTAGCGCTGATTGAAAACTTGCAACGTGAAGAATTATCGCCTATCGAAGAAGCGCAGGCCTATCAAGCGCTTATGAAACTGAACCAACTGACGCAAAGCCAATTGGCTAAAAACGTTGGTAAAAGTCAGTCGTTTATTGCGAACAAGTTACGCTTGTTGAAGTTGAGTGATCCAGTTCAAACGGCAATTTTAAATCACGAGATCAGCGAACGTCACGGCCGAGCACTATTGGCGGTAACACCATTGCAACAAGAAAAACTGTTGAAGCGGATCATTTCCGATCACTTAACGGTTAGAGATGCTGAGCGGTTGATTCAGCGTAGCCGAGCCAAGGCTAAGCCAAAGCCGACGATTCGCTCAGTGTCTTCAGATACCCGGATTGCGGTTAATACCATAAAAGAATCACTGAAGATGGTAAATAACGCTGGTTTAGATGTCAAAACGACCGAAGAAGACGATCCGGACCGTTACCGTATTATCATTGATATTATGAAAAAATCATAAAGGAGTGAGAAAACCGATGGCAGATATTATTGCGCTTGCGAACCAAAAAGGTGGCGTTGGTAAAACCACAACGGGTGTTAACTTAGGAGCCGGTCTCGCTAATTTGGGCAACCGGGTCTTAATCGTTGATATTGATGCACAGGGGAACGCAACAAGTGGTGTGGGTATCGCCAAATCCGCAATCACTAAAGACATTTACGATGTGCTTGTCAACGAAGAGCCCATTACCGACGTGATTTTACATACGAGTCATAAGGGGTTAGATATTGCACCTGCTACGATTCAACTGTCTGGTGCTGAAATTGAGCTGACCGCGCAAATTGCTCGGGAAACGCGTTTGTTAGGCGCACTTAAGGCTGTTTCAGATCAATACGATTTTATTTTGGTGGATTGTCCACCTTCGCTTGGGTTATTGACGATTAACGCCTTTACCGCAAGTAACTCAATCTTGATTCCAGTTCAAAGTGAGTACTACGCGCTTGAAGGCTTAAGCCAATTACTTAACACGATTCAATTGGTCCGCAAACACTTCAACCCTGATCTTAAGATTGAGGGTGTTTTGTTAACGATGTATGATGCCCGGACCAACTTGGGCAGACAGGTTAACGAAGAAGTTAAAAAGTACTTTAAAGATAAAGTGTACGAAACGATCATTCCACGAAACGTGCGACTTTCAGAGGCACCAAGTCATGGTTTGCCAATTATGGATTATGATCCAAAGTCAACCGGTGCTCTCGTTTATACGCAACTTGCAAAGGAAGTGGCAGCTGCCCATGGCAAACAAAAATAATAAGGGATTAGGACGCGGCATTGAAGCATTGTTTGCGGATAATAGCGTTGATCCAGAAGTAGAAACAGTCATTGATGTTAAGCTCGATCAGATTCGGCCTAATCCGTATCAACCACGGCAAAAATTCGACCAGACGGCACTCAAAGATCTTGCACGTTCGATTGAAAAGTCTGGCGTTTTCCAGCCCATCATCCTGCGTCAGCCAGATCCAGAGGTGGCGCGTTATGAAATTTTAGCTGGTGAGCGGCGTTACCGGGCTTCTAAGCTGGTTAAAAATGAAACCATTCCAGCGATTATTCGCGAAGTTACCGAAGCTCAGATGATGGAAATTGCTGTCATGGAAAACCTGCAGCGTGAAGACTTAACTCCGCTCGAAGAGGCTGAAGCCTACGAAATGCTGATGAGTAAACTAAAGCTGACACAGGCCGAAGTATCATCACGGTTGGGTAAGAGTCGGCCATATATCGCCAACTATTTACGTTTATTGGGTTTGCCTAAGCAAGTCAAAGACTTGTTGCAAAAAAAGCGCCTTTCAATGGGACAAGCCAGAACGCTATTGTCACTGAAGGATCGTTCACAGATGGTTAGTCTTGCAAATAAGGCTGCTGACGGTAAAATGACGGTGCGTGCACTAGAGGGCGTCGTCAACAAAATGAACGGTCAGGCGGAAGCTAAACCAAAGAAGCGCGCAAAGCAAAAGTCACCTTATCTTCGTGCGGGTGAAAATGTGTTACAAGAAAAATTTGGCACGCAGGTTTCCATCAATGAAGCCAAGGAAGCCGGTCAGGGTAAGATTGAAATCGAGTATTTGTCAGATGAAGACCTTAACCGCATTTTGGACATCTTAGACGTGCACCTTGATTAAACGTGCGGTGGCAAGTAAGGAGTGATACGATGTACGATTTAGGTGACTTAGTTGAAATGAAGAAGGCACACCCATGCGGTGTTAACCGCTGGGAAATTATTCGAATGGGCGCCGACATTAAAATCAAGTGTACCGGTTGCGGTCACATTGTGATGCTCAGCCGACGTGAATTCGAAAAGAAACTAAAAAAGGTGCTTGAAAAAAAGCAACAAACTGACTAAAAAAGGAAGAGTGAGACTGTACTATGTCATTAACAGCAGGAATCGTCGGCTTACCAAACGTTGGTAAGTCAACCCTATTTAACGCGATTACCAAGGCAGGCGCCGAGATGGCTAACTACCCATTTGCCACGATTGATCCAAACGTCGGGATGGTTGAAGTGCCAGATGATCGTTTGGACCGGATCCAAGAATTGATCCCAGCCAAGAAAGTTGTCCCAACTACCTTTGAATTTACCGATATTGCCGGAATCGTTAAGGGTGCCAGCAAGGGTGAAGGTCTGGGTAACAAATTCCTTGAAAACATTCGTCAAGTTGATGCCATCGTGCACGTGGTACGTGCCTTTGACGACGACAACATTACGCACGTTTCAGGCAAAATCGACCCAATTGATGATATCGAAACGATTAACCTTGAATTAGGCATGTCTGATCTCGAAGCCGTTGACAAGCGGTTGGCTAAGGTACAGCGGGCTGCCAAAGGTAACGATAAGGAAGCTAAGGCTGAACTAGCGGTTCTTGAAAAGATCAAGCCAGTCCTTGAAGCCGGTAAGGGCGTTCGAACAATCGACTTTGACGAAGATGAACAACCAATCGTAAAAGGTTTATTCTTGCTGACTAGCAAGCCAGTTCTTTACGTTGCCAACATCGCTGAAGATGACATGGCTGACCCAGAGAGCTCAAAATACTTTAAGACAATTGAAGATTACGCCGCTCAAGAAGGCGCGGAAGCAATTGCCGTTGCTGCTGAGGCTGAAGAAGAAATTGCACAACTTGATGACGATGAAAAAGCTGATTTCTTGGAAGCTGAAGGTGTTGAAGAACCAGGCTTGAACCGGTTGATTCGGGCCTCATACAACCTGTTAGGTCTCCAGACCTTCTTCACTGCAGGCGGTAAAGAAACTCGTGCTTGGACCTTCAAGAAGGGCACTAAAGCACCTCAAGCAGCCGGCATTATTCACTCTGACTTTGAACGTGGGTTCATTCGTGCTGAAGTCATGGCTTTTGCTGATCTAGATCAATACGAGTCCGAGGCGGCGGTTAAAGAAGCTGGTCGTTTACGCGTAGAAGGTAAAGACTACGTGATGAACGATGGGGATATTGTGGAGTTTAGGTTTAATGTGTAGAGTGAGATAAACGGGGTTTAAGGCCCAGAGTGTAAGCAACTGATTCGGATAGCCGGATTTTGGCTATTTGAATCAGTTGCTTACATGGCCGGACCTTGCCGTTTATCGCACGTTTAGTCTATGTAACATGTGTCAGTGCGGTTTGATTTTAATGTAGCTGAAACGTGTGAAAAATAGCAATTCCCGGCCGTATAAGTCACTAACCCACACGACCCAGTTTCAGGGTCGTCCGGGTTAGCGACTTATACTCTGGGAATTAACCGCTATTTTTCACACTCTAACCAGGGAGGATTACCAATTGAGCGACAACGAAAAGCGCAATGCGAATGCGCAACAACGTAATCGTAACGCAGGCGTTCATCAGGATCGTCATAATACGGCCAAAAATGAGCGGGCTGCGTTCGATAACATCGGCCTGACGAAGCGTAACGCGGAGTACATGTACCGATTCAATCAAGCTTTACAAGGGTCGAAATTAACGGCTGAGAAAAAGTCTGAGATTATTCAGACAACGATCACCGAAATTCAAGCGGCCCAAAAAACCGGTAAAACGGCGCGTAATTTATACGGCAACGACGTTAATGCACGCGTGAAAGAGATTGTAGAAGGGCCTGAGCGACCAGCTGGTGCGGATGACCCTTATTGGCCAAGTGCGCTTTATAACGGTCTAACGTTCTTTACGATCTTTAGTTTGATGTTTGGTATCATGTATCTGGTCTCACCAGCAACGCAAAAGGCTAGCCAACCAGTTGGTTTAACTTCAATCATTTTCTCTGCAGTGATTGCCGGGTTGGCCTTGCCAATGATTCCGCGGTTGTTTGATTCCAAACGTGAGCACAAGTATTCGCTTTGGGTTCGGATTCCGTTGGTAATCTTATTCATGGTGGCATGGCTATTGCTGTTCTACGTCATGGCCTTCCTGCCAAGCATCTTAAACCCAGTCTTAACGGCATGGCCACAAATTATTTTAGGGGCGCTTTCTGCGCTTGGGTCATACTTCGTCAAGCGACGTTGGGATTTACGACAAGGCTTCTTTACAGCTAGTCGTTAAAAGTTAACTTAAATTAGATAAGGGATTCGTTGATAGCATTCGCCTGTTGAATGCAGTCAATGAATCCCTTTTCAGCTTTAATCTCAAATGAGATTACGAACGATTCGGTAACTTTTAATTTAAATTGTTCAGAGTGTATTTGAACAAATTCTAAACTATGCTAAAAATTGCCGGAAAAGCACTAGAATTCGAACAAAAATAATAACAGTTTGATGAGAATACTTGCTTTTTGTGAAAACGGCTGGTATATTACGAAACAATACAAAAAAATTAATAAGGGAGCGTTTATTTCAATGACTACTAATTGGGATTCGAAGTTTGCAAAGCAAGGGATTACTTTTGATGACGTGTTACTGATACCTGCAGAAAGTCATGTGTTACCAAATGATGTCGATTTGAGGGTCCAATTAGCAGATAATTTAAAATTAAACGTCCCATTTTTAAGTGCCAGCATGGACACGGTGACGGAATCTAACATGGCGATTGCCATGGCCAATAATGGTGGTTTAGGTGTCATTCACAAGAACATGAGTGTTGAAGCCCAAGCCGGTGAAGTGGCCAAGGTGAAGGCTTTAGCTGCTGATAAAATTGATACGAAGCACGCCGCTGTGGATGATCAAGGCCGTCTCTTAGTTGCCGCTGCTGTTGGGGTTACTTCTGACACGTTTGAACGTGCTGAAGCTTTACTTGACGCCGGTGCTGATGCAATCATCATTGACACCGCCCACGGTCACTCAGCTGGCGTTTTACGTAAGATTGCTGAAATTCGTGAAAAATTCCAAGCAGCAACGTTAATTGCCGGCAATGTTGCAACTGGTGCCGGTACTCGGGCATTATTCGAAGCCGGCGTTGACGTCGTTAAAGTTGGTATCGGTCCTGGTTCAATTTGTACCACTCGAGTCGTTGCTGGTGTTGGTGTCCCACAACTCACTGCAATCTATGACGCAGCTGAAGTTGCCCAAGAATTCAACAAACCAATCATCGCTGATGGTGGTATCAAGTATTCAGGCGATATCGTTAAAGCCTTAGCCGCTGGTGGTAACGCAGTTATGCTTGGTTCAATGCTTTCAGGGACTGATGAAGCCCCTGGCGAAGTTTTTGAAGACAACGGTAAGAAGTACAAGACATATCGTGGCATGGGTTCATTAGCCGCAATGTCACATGGTTCTGCAGACCGTTACTTCCAAGGTGGGGTGAACGAAGCTGATAAGCTAGTTCCCGAAGGTATCGAAGCCCGCGTTGAGTACAAGGGTAGCGTTGACGATATCATCTTCCAAATGGTTGGTGGCCTCCGTTCAGGTATGGGTTACACGGGGTGCAAGACCGTCACTGACCTCATCAACGATGCGCAGTTCGTGCGCATCTCAAACGCCGGCTTAGTTGAATCACATCCACACGATGTGCAATTAACGAAGGCAGCGCCTAATTACAAATAATGAAGTGAATTGAATAATGAACACGCTGGTCGATGGTGAATGGTTGCTGTCGTGTGGCGTGTTTTTTTGAGAGTGGAGCAAAACTCGGTTAGGTCTCAGAAGTGAAGCGAACGAAAGTGTGAATTTCTGATTTTGGGGATTTTTCTCTTTCGTTTGTTTTTGATAGATGCACTTTTTTGGCTGCGTTGCTGAAACGTGAGTATGATGGCAGCTCCCGGCCAGATAGTCGAATAACCCATATGACCCAAAAACAGGTCACATGGGTTATTCGACTATCCTCTGGGAACTAACTGCCATCAGACTCACTCTGAATTCCTAACAAGAACCTTAAGTTAAACGATTAATAATGAATGATTGGCTAAGTTTTGTTAAGATAGACCTAAGCGGGCCCGATACTTTATTGGTGGGCACTGCTCCTGAGGCTTTACCTGAATGGTATGGCAGTTTCACATGTAATTTAGCGTAAATTAACGCATGATTTAATATGACGGCACATAAGGAGAACTTATAACATGAAAATTTTAGTTGTTGATGACGATAAAGAAATTGCCCAATTACTTGAGATTTACATTAAGAACGAGGGCTACGAACCAATCTCCGCTTATAACGGGCGTGAGGCCTTAACTAAGTTGCACACGACGCCAGATATTGGCTTGATGATCTTGGATATCATGATGCCTGAAATGAACGGGATCGAAGTCATTAAGGAAGTTCGGAAAGATTCCGAATTACCAATCTTGATCTTATCGGCTAAGACCGATGACATGGATAAGATTCAAGGCCTAATCAGCGGTGGTGACGATTACGTGACGAAGCCATTTAACCCATTGGAAGTGATGGCTCGGGTTAGATCCTTGCTTAGACGGGCATCTGATCACGTGACTGAAGAAAAACCAGACGTGTTAGACATCGGCTCACTGACCATCAACAAAGATTCTCATGAAGTTAAGACGTTGGCCGGCAAGCTCGTTAATTTGACGGCTTTGGAGTTTGGCATCCTTTACTTATTGGCGAGCCATCCTAACCGCGTCTTTTCTGCCGATGAGATTTTCGAACGGGTCTGGCGTCAAGAATCAATCGTTTCAGCTAAAACGGTGATGGTCCACGTGTCTCACTTGCGGGATAAGATTGAAGAAGCCACTGGTGGCGAAAAAGTCATTCAGACGGTCTGGGGCGTCGGCTATAAGATTGAAACGCATTAATACGGAATTTATGAACTAATTTTAGCGTAGTTACAAGTGAGCTTGAGGACGGCTGAGCAAGCTTGTAACTAAGCTAGTTTTTGCTTACGCGGACTTGTTGGAGGAAAACGTGAAACTTACCACTCGAGAAAAAAGTGCCTTGATAATGGAAGGAATCGTTACGGTTGTGATCCTGTTACTGGTGAACTTATCAGTGATTGTGATCTTGAACGAAATGATCCAAACTAATCCGGGCTTACAAGACGGCATTTTTATCATTAAGCGCTCAGTCTTTATCGGCCCGACGCATTATCAGCTCTGGAGCTGGGAGAATATTTTCATTGTTTTAATGGTGATATTTGATGTTGGGGTCGTTTATTGGCGTCTGATTCGGCGTTATCATCAGATGCAGTTGCGCCATATTATTGGGGAACTGCATTACATTGCCAATGGTCATTTCGACCACCGCATTCCCTTCACGTTGAAAGGCGATACACAACGGGTCGTGACCTCTGTCAATTCGCTGGTGGATTCCGTCATTGCGTCAATTGATGAAGAACGTCGGATCGAAAAGTCCAAGGATGAGCTGATCACCAACGTCAGCCACGATTTACGGACACCACTGACGTCGATTATTGGCTATCTTGGCCTGATTGAAGATCACCAGTATCACTCCGAAGAAGAAATTCTTAAGTACACCAACACAGCCTTTAGCAAGGCCAAACAGATGAAGTCATTAGTGGATGATTTATTCGTCTACACTAAGATGCGCCAAACGGATACACCGTTGTCAATTGCGACGTTAGATGTTGACCAGATGATGGAACAACTCGCGGCTAGTTTTGAATTAGAAGCTGGCGAGAAAGGCATGTCGATCAGTGTTGAAACGCCGGATGAACCAGTCCATATTGAAGCGGATGCCGAGAAGCTCGGCCGGGTCTTTAATAACTTAATTTCCAATGCGTTGAAATACGGTGAAGGTGGTAAGCACATCGCTTTACGGGTGAACCCGGTAAGCGATGATGAAGTCGTGATCAGCGTTGAAAACGACGGCCAAAAAATTCCGCGTGCCGCACTCGGTCAAGTGTTTGAGCGATTCTATCGGGTTGAGGAATCCCGCTCAAAAGCCACTGGGGGAACTGGATTAGGACTCGCAATTGCCCAGAGTATTGTTAGTTTACATGGTGGTTATATTTACGTCACTTCTGATGATGAATTGACGCGGTTTGTCATTCATTTACCCGTTAAAAACGGTGTTAAAATAAAAAATCAACAAGTTAAACCAACTCATTAAAGCCGATACAGTAACCTTAAACTGAATCAACGGAGGAAACGATGGTATTTAAAACAGTTAAAAGTCGCTTTCAAATCGGCTTATTTGCGTGTGTATTTTTCATCATGATGTTGCTTGGTGGTTTGACTGCCAATGCGTCATCACTCAATCTACAAGTCAAGTCGGCAATTGCCATTGACGCAGATACAGGCCAGGTTTTGTATCAGAAAAACGATGCCAAGTCACTGCCAGTTGCCTCAATGACCAAGCTATTATCGACGTACATCGTGCTTCAACAGATTAAAAGTGGTAAGTTGCACTGGAATTCTCGAGTAAAAATTAGTCCAGCTGTTGCCAAACTGAGCCGCAACACCGAACTGACTAACGTACCGTTAAGCGCAAAACGTACATATTCCGTTCGCGAGCTCTATCAAGCAACCCTGATTTATTCGGCCAATGCTGCGATTACGGCGTTGGGCAATAAAGTCGCAGGTTCACCGCACCAATTTGTCAGCCTAATGCGTAAAACTGCCAAGCAATTGCATCTTAATAGTGCCAAGTTAATTACCGCTTCAGGGATCACGAATGGCCAAGCGGCGAGTCTGGGTTACGCTTCACTTCCCAAAAAAGATGAAAACACCATGTCTGCCAGTGATGTGGCGAAATTAGCGCAAGATCTATTAAAGACTTATCCAGAAATTCTACAGACAACCAGTCAGGCTAAAATGTGGTTTGACAAAGGAGGTTCCAGTCAGACTGAGATGACGAATTGGAACTTGCTTTTAAAGGGTGAGACCCAGTATGATGCGACTTTACCAGTAGATGGCTTAAAAACTGGCACCTCGACAGCAGCTGGCGGGAACTTTGTTGGGACAGTGAAGAAAAATGGTCATCGGATTATTACGGTGGTCATGCACGCTGCCAACAAGTCAACGGGTGATCCAAGTCGCTTTGTTCAAACCAAACGGTTAATGAAGTGGGTTTACGCCACATACAAGCCAATCGCGTTGACAACTAAGACCTATCAATTGAGTGATATCAAAGTGCCAATGGGGAAGACAACGACGACGAGTGCAACCGTGGCTAAACCAGCTACGGTCTGGATTCGTAAGCAACAAACAACTAAGCAGTTAAAGTCATCGGTCACAATTGACTCAGCCTACCAAGCCAAAAAGGGTGGCCTGAAAGCACCCATCAAAGCCAATACGACTTTTGGTGTGACGAAGCTAACGTTGGCTGGTCAAAGTATTCCCCAAGTTGGTCAATCGGGTACAATGCGCTTACCTATCAAGACAACTGTTTCGGTAAATCAAGCCAACTGGATTGTTCGAACTTGGCGCAACTTTGTAGCGTTATTTTAGCAATTTAATTAAAGAATTAAACTAAAACCGAACTGTCTGAATTTATAAAATCAGTCAGTTCGGCTTTAATCTGTTTTTCTAGTCGGTAAATCGCTTCACCTGTACTGGCTATCCGCTTAACTTGTGAAATGGTCGTAGGAAAACGACATGAAACATGGTAAAATATGCTTGTATTGTGTCATTGTCGATGGACGTTTCTGGTAATATGTACGAACGTTTCATCAAGAGTCAAAAGCTTTGTATGGAGGCATAATTCTTGACTAAACAAGTGCCAAACCCAAATGAGCCCAAGTGGCGCTCCACGCTTCGTGTATCGATGCCACTTAATTTGAGTTATATCCCAATTGGTCTTGCGTGTGGGGTGTTGTTGCACGCAGCCGGATTTAACACGATATTAACCGGGCTTGTTTCAATTGTTATCTTTTCAGGTGGTGCGCAATTTATGATTGCGTCGATGTTAACAATTAATGCACCACTGTTGTCCATTGTGCTAATGTTATTCTTCTTGGAGTTACGTTACGCACTGCTCGGATCAAGCTTATCTCGGTACCTCACCAAGGAGACCGAACGCTTTAAATTTGTGTTTGCACTTTCTATGAACGATGAAAACTATGCGGTTAACTACTTAAAATTTGCGACTGATAAAAAGTGGACTCCGCGAGAAGCGTTGATGGTTGAACATTACTCACTGTTATTCTGGACGGTCAGCAACTTGATTGGTAGTCTAATTGGGAGTGCGTTAAAGATTGATTTAACGGTTGTTCACTTTGCATTAACGGCGCTATTCCTGTACATGATTATTATGCAGGTCAAGAGTCGGTTAACAATTTTTGTTGGAATTATTGCGGCTGCTTTGGCAGCCTTCTTCCTAGTACTGACCAAGAGTACTTTGGGATTAGTTATTTCAACGTTAATTGCATCGTTTATCGGGTTTGCGTTAGAACACTACCTTAAGACCAAGAAACCGGGCAGTCGGTTCCTTTACAAAATCCACAGTCCTGGTAGCAAGGAAGATGCAGTCGAAGATTCTGGCGAAAACGGTTAATAGGGGAAAGCTATGGCAGCAGTAAATCACTGGAACACAACGCAACACTTAATCTTAGTCATATTAGGGTTCTTCGTGGCCTTTGCGCCACGATATCTCCCAATCAAAATTTTTACCCAACGTAAGATTCCGGAGTGGTTCAACGAATGGATGCGATTTGTGCCCGTGTCGTTGTTTACCGCACTTGTGGTCAAGGATGTCTTCATCAGTGCCACTTATCAAGTTGACATTATGCACCACTTACCCGAGATCGTTGCGGCGGTTATTGTTGGCTTTATTGCCTACTTTACCCGTTCAATGGCACTTTCAGTTGTGGTAGGATTGATTAGCGTTTTCTTACTCGCGATGGTGTTGTGAGACATATTTAATATTGTAATTTATGAGACTAATTCGTTTTTTGAATTGGCCTTTTTTATTTTGGCGAAAATTCCCGGGGTAGGTTCGCCTTTGGCCGCCAGCCAGTTTTGTCAAGTAGCTGTGGGACCGACTTCAACCGCTTCGCGTTTTCCGTCTCGCTTCTGAGCCCCAAAAACCACGAGTTTCAGAAACGTCCAGTACCACTAAACGCTGACGCGTAAAGTGGTACTAGTCACTGCTACCCGACAAAACTGGCTTCTGGCACTACGGCTTATATCCAGGGGGAAATTCTTGCGGTTGAAAATGAACTACTAACAAAAGAATGAGCTTTACAATAAAAACCGCGTTCCCTGTAGTGGCAGTGACAGTGACGAGCAATCAAGCCGATTCACAGTCCTTTACCTAAATTTAACGTTGGAGTTCTGCGTGACCATCGGCATCATGGTATAATGAAACGTAATAAACTGAGCTGGGAGGAATTGGTTTGAAGAAGTGGATATGGACCATTGTGACGGTATTGGTTATTGCAGTCATTGGCGGGGTTGCATTTACCAGCCACCACATGACACAAAAAGCATACACGGCCGCAATGACGACTGGGAAAACGGCAATTCAAAAGAAGAACTACTCGGTGGCCGAGTCGGCTTTTCAAGAGGCGTTAAGACACCGAACGAACGATAAGTTAGCACAGGGGTACCTCACGCAGACACAGCATTTTGTGGCCGCAGAATCGGCCATGTCTGATAATGACTTCAGTACGGCTAAGTCTGAGTATACGAAGGCTCAAAATGAAGAACCGAACAACGCAACGTTGATGAAGCGGGCAAAAGCTGCTTTGAAGCAACTCAAAACGATCCAACTGAAGGCAGACATGTTTAAGCAGATTTATGATCAAGCCCTGACACAGAATAAGGGTCAGTCTTACACGGCTTCGAATGCAACATTGGACCGCATCTTCAAGGATTCTGACGCTAAGAAATCATACTACACCGACATCTATAATCAGGCCGTTGATTTACGTAAGGCCAACAATGATGCTATTAAGAACGGTGGCGATGGTACTGCGTCAAGCGATGTCACAAGTTCAAGTACGTCGACCACAACGGACAGTTCAAGTAGTACCGGGACAAGCAGTAGTAGCTCGGTAGCTGGATTAACTGATTCTGAAAAACAAGCGGCCAAAAACTACACTGGTTCAAACGAATATACGGTTTCAAAATCACAAACTGAATTGAATGGTAAGACCATCACGGCTTCGCAGATTGCATCTGCCCGTAAGACGCTTTCGTCAATTGGCGTGGCATCAGGAAGTTTCTCTGATCAAGATGTTCGTAATGGTTTGATTGCGGCAAATAAGGCGGGAATTTCTTTCAAGTCGTATGCAGAGAAAAACTACAAATAGCAATACGGAAAGTTCCTGTTGACTCACATTTGCTGTGGAAACGGGAACTTTTTTATTTTAAAATAAAACCAACATTTAATTAACTGCGTATGTAAAGTGTAGAAAATTTGGCAGTACGTGAGATTCAAGGGAGGCGTCCATTTGGGGTTATATCAACGATTTGTTAACAACGTTGCGTTACGACGTTGGGTGGTTTTAATTGTTTTAATGGTGACACTGTGGCTTGTGAGGGGTGAGATGAGTCAGATTCTACTGACCTTTATCTTCACGTTTCTAATCATACGGCTTATTGATAGTATCCAGAAACACGTGCCAATTCCGTCACAAATTATCGTGGTGGTCGTATACATCTTATTATGTTTAGCGTTGTATTTTGCGATTACCACTTACATCCCCAAGATTACCGGTCAAGTGGTTTCATCAGTCCAATCGATCTACAATTTCTACCAAAATTCATCAAATGACACGAATCAGACCGTTCGATTTGTTTCGGACTGGCTTGGTAAATCCAACATTATTCCGCAAGTTAAGGATGGTGTTAAGGTGCTGGTGGACTACGTGACGAGCATTGGGACATTTGGTGTGACATTTTTGATGTCCTTAATTTTAAGCTTCTTCTTTACGATTGAGCTGAAGCCAATGCGTTCGTTTTCTCGGTTGTTTTTAAGTAGTGATTACGGCTGGTTCTTTCAAGACATCTCATACTTCGGTCATAAGTTTGCGGAGACTTTTGGGGTGGTATTAGAAGCCCAGTTTTTGATTGCCATTTTTAACACGGCCATCACCACGGTGGGGTTAGCATTCCTACACATTCCACAACTGCTGGTCGTTGCCATCATGATCTTTATCTTAAGCTTGGTACCAGTTGCTGGCGTGATTATTTCGGCGGTACCGCTCAGTATCCTTGGATATTCGGTTGGCGGTTTCCGCGATGTAGTCACCATTTTGATTCTGTTATTAGTGGTTCATGCACTAGAAGCCTACGTCTTGAATCCTAAGTTAATGTCGAGTAAGACGGAGTTACCCATTTTTTACACCTTCGTGGTATTATTGGCAGGCGAGGCAATGTGGGGAACCTGGGGTTTGATCGTGAGCGTTCCGATTTTTACCTTCTTCCTTGATATTTTAGGCGTCAAAAAAGCACATGGCTTACACGTTGCGCCAGCTGAGCTGACCAAGAAGCTAAAAGAACGCCGGCATTCTAAGTCGGATGATTAAGTTATACTAAGGAGCTGTCGTTATGAAAAAAGCAATGTCATGGATCATCCCAATTGCGGTTGGGTTGGCCCTTGCAATTATCATTCGGATGTTTTGGTTGGTGCCAGTGGGTGTTTCTGGGGCATCAATGGAACCTAACTTAAAAAATGGTCAACGGATTGTAGCCGTCAAAACGTCGCCAATTAAACGTTTTTCTGTCATTGTCTTTGATGCGCAGGGCGTTGATTCAAACGCGGCACCGAAGGAAAATTACGTGAAGCGGGTTATTGGTTTACCGGGAGATTCAATTCGGTATACAAAGACGGGCAAGCTGTACGTAAACGGTAAATATCAAGCACAAAACTTTATTTCAAAGTACGAACAAAAGGCGGGAACGGTTTCAGGTTATTCAAACGGCTTTACGTTAGTTTCTGCAGCCCGTCAAAATGACTGGAGTAACAAGTGGAGCTTAGCAATTGGTAATAACAAAATTAACAAGGTTCCCAAGGGTTGCTACTTCGTCATGGGGGATCATCGTAGCGTTTCTGAAGACGGACGAGTTTACGGCTTTGTTCCAAAGAGTAAAGTTGTCGGCGTTGTGAAAGTTGGCTTCTGGAACAGTAAAGCAAAGATTATTAATCACTATACGAACTAAATATGGTCCTATCAGGCTAGAGCATCTCAATGTGTTGATTGCATTGGGGTGCTTTTTCGTTGCTCAGACGATAAAGCGTCTTAATGAGTTTGAACTGAGACGCTATTTTTAGTGAGGTATTGATTGAATGACTTGAATGCAACGTGAACGGAGGGCTAGCGGCGTAATATATTCAATTGGACAATTCTTATTCTCAAATACTAAATAAAAATGATTTCACTAAAAACAGTACCCAAATCTATCCGAAATTGCAGTCAAAAGTCAGTTCATTAGCCCTGTATACAATCGACGAAAACTGTGGTTAAACGCTGATTTGACGGGATTTGTTGACGCTTTCATAAAATCCCGTTAGAATCGATACCCGACAGATTTTCTCTTGTGTTTTTGTTTTTTTAACCTGTAAACACAAGAATATTTTTTAAATTTCCCCACTTTTACCCGTATCAGTTTTGTAGAATACCAGTATGACTAAAAGTGCAATTTGTGGGCTGCACTTTTAGCACGTTTTGGAAGAATGGATTTTACTTCGGGGGGGATTTTTAATGTTAAAAGGATCCAAAAATTTGGCGAAGAATAACCAAAAATTGGCTGCTCTTCGGGAAACGGGTAAAACACACTACAAGATGTATAAGGCAGGTCGTACTTGGCTGATTGCTGGGTTGACCACTTTTTCACTTGGTTTAGCGTTCGCTGGTACGGCCACAGTGACAGCACACGCTGCTACTGAAACGCCAACAACGACTACTGCTTCCGATACAACAGGCAATTCTGGAACAGCAACGCCAGCTGCCACACCAACCGATACGGCTGATACTGGCAGTACAACAACTAACACAGCAACTGACACAACGTCAGATGCTGCGTCAAACACTGCGACTGTCACTAAGAACACCAGTACTTCGACAACCACAACTAACATCGGTGTGAAACCAACCATTGAGGGTGACGATACTACTGGTAATACGACGACGGATGCTGGTAATACAACTGATCCCAACACTAACGGTGCCATTTTGAAGGGCTCGATTGGTGGTAATTCGGGGACAGCTGAAAACAGCGCAACCGCTGGTATTGGCCAAACCAATACTAATGGAACTAATTCAATTGTTGATAAGTCGAATGCTGATACCAACCGACAAGCAGGCGATTATGGTAACACTGGTGTAACAGATACTGCCAATGATAATCTGGATGAACCAGTGTACGTTGATGGTCAAGAGACCAATAACCCTGCCAATGATATGATTAATGATCAAGGTGCTGTGAGTTCCGACGCGAAAAATGCGCAAACTCGTGGGACCGTTATTTACGTTAATGGTATCAACAACGCCATTTCAGTTTCAGCTGCTGGTAGTAACCAACATGGTGCTTCAGTCGGTATCCCAGCTAACTTGACCAACGTTAAGGTTGGTACTTTTAAAGTTACCAACAAATCAAGCGTTGGGATCACATTACAAGACGAAGCAACTGGTGAAGAGTATCAAATTACAGATCCAGATTTAGTTAAAAAATACAACGTTGATGACGAAATCAACGATATGGCGGTTGTTAACTCAAACTTCAACGGATCAGGGATGCAGTACTTAACAACTCCTGTGACCACTGTCATTCAAGCTGTCAGCAGCTTTCTGTCTGGTGGCGGTTCGGCAGCGCTGGATGCGTTGACTGTTGCAGTTGGTGTTGCCCAAAAGGCGGTTGATGTTGGTGCCCCAATTTTTGGGACGGATACAACTAACTTTGATGCTGCGATTCAGACTTATTTAGATGGTATTGCAACTGCCAAGGACAACATTTCATCTGCTAACGATTATGGCTCAAATTTGATGACCAACGGGGTTTCACAGACCTCATTAGCAGCGGCCACCTTAACTGATGGTGTCGTCACTGCTATGAGTGATGAGTCAGTTTCATCAGCCATTTCTAACATGGTAAATTCATATGTTATTGGCTGGTCAAACGGGATTGCCCAATCATTAGTGAGTGCTATTGGTGCCCAACCTGATGAAAATGGCGATACGGCCATCACTAAAATTACGAGCACCTTAACGAATAGTTCATTATTAACGACGTTCTCTAGCGCCCTATCTGCTGCACTTAAAACTGCCTCTGATGCCATTACAGATGGCATTAGCAACATCACAAGTGGTTTGAATGGGACCATTGCCGGTGTTATCGATCACGTTATCGATGGTGGGATTGGTGTCAGCCAAACGGTTGCTGTGCCATTGACCTTCACAGATCCAGATCTGTCGGCCAATACACCAGGTGCCTTTACAGCTGAAACCTTTAATACTGCTACGAAACTCTATAACACAGTAACGCGTTCCAACACAACGATCGCTTATCAAAACGTTGATAAGACCCAATTAAAGGCTGCCGTTGCAGAAAGTGGCGTTGATGCCGATCTTGCTGCAGCTGCCCAAACGGTACTTGATGATCCAAACGCCTCTCAACAAGACGTTGATAAGGCCTTGCTTGCTATCAAGCCAGACGTTAAGACGAGCTTTGAAACCACAACGATTTCTCAAGGTACTGAGGTTGCTGGTCATTTGACCCTTAACCCAATCACGGTTGCTGCTGGTCAAGATCCTGCCGTTGCATTGGCTGCTGCAGATAAGGTGGTTACCACCGACGTAGAAGGGCTTAACCTACCTGCCTTTGTGAGTGATGATTTCGTTGTAACTGAGACTGGGACGGACGCGAACGGTAATAAGACTTATTCATACAAATTGAGTGATGATGGTATTACAAAAGTTACTAATGCTTTAAACGCATTAAGTAACGGTGATTCAACCTACACCATCGCTGACCTTAAAAACGTCACTGGTACTGTCACAGAATCCGAAACGCCATCCATTACAGACCTAACTGTCACACCAGACGGTTCAGACTACACCGTAACTGGTAAGACGACGCCAAATACTGAAGTTGCTATCACAAACAGTAACGGTGCTGATCTTGGAAAAACCACTTCAAACCCTGACGGTACTTTCTCAATTCCAGTAAAAGGTGACTCAGTCACGACTGGTGAAAAGATTACTGTCACACCAGCGGATGGGACACCAGCGACAGCAACTATTCCTGATGCAACCAAGCCAAGTGTAACTGATCCAAAGATTACACCAAATGACAATGGTGGCTATGATGTGACTGGTAAGACCACGCCGGGTACTGAAGTGACGGTTACTGATCCTGCAGGTAATCCTGTTGGTACCGATATCGCTGATCCTAACGGTGATTTCACGGTTACAGTACCAAACACAGAGGTCAAACCAGGCGATAATTTAACCATCACACCAGGTGAAGGCGGCAACCCAGCAACTGTGACGGTTCCAGCAGAAACGCCAACCATTACGAATCAAGAGATTACGCCAGATGGTAACGGTGGCTATAACGTGACTGGTAAGACCACGCCAGGGACTGTGGTGACGGTTACTGATCCTAGCGATCCTACCAAAACGGTTGGTACCGCTACGGCAGATACTAACGGCGATTTCACAATCCCAGTCAAAGGTACTGATGTCACCCCAGGCGAAACACTCAACGTCACACCAAAAGACGGGACACCTGTCACAGTGACCGTGCCTAAAGACACAACGACAACAACCACGCCAACGGTTACTAATCCAGTTGTGACCCCTACCGATAACGGGTACAACGTGACTGGTAACACCACGCCAAACACACCAGTAACGGTGACCGATGATGGTGGTAATGTCATTGGCTCCGGTACTTCAGATGGTAAAGGTAACTTCACGGTGCCAGTTGATGGTAGTGACGTTACGCCTGGTGGCACGATTACAGTAACACCAAAGGATGGCGAACCAACTGACGTAACTGTGCCAGCTAATACGCCAACCATTAGCAATCCAGCCATTGTTTCAGATGGTAAGGACGGTTATATCGCAACTGGTAAGACCACGCCAAATACGCCAGTCACACTGACCGACGCTGAAGGTAACCCACTTGGCAGTGGTAATTCAAACGAGAATGGCGATTTCAGCATTCCAATTACCGGCATGGTCAACCCTGGCGATAAAGTTACCATGACGCCAAAAGACGGAACACCAAGTACGGTGGCTGTGCCTGATACGACTAAGGCAACGGTAACTGATCCAAAGATTACACCAACCGACACTGGTGATTACACCGTAACTGGTAACACCACACCAAACACCCCAGTAACGGTGACTGATGCTGGTGGTAAGACGATTGGGACTGGTACCTCAGATGGTAACGGTGACTTTACCATTCCAGTGGACGGCACGACTGTCACCCCTGGTGAAGACGTGACGGTGACACCAAAGGATGGGAATCCATCAACGTTAACTGTACCTGCTAAGACCGCACCAACCATTAGTAATCCCAAAGTGACACCGAATGGTACCAACTACGATGTCACTGGTACGACCACGCCAAATACCAAAGTCACCGTAACTGATGACAACGGTAATATTCTTGGCACTGCCAACTCTGATGGTAAGGGTGACTTCACAGTTCCAATCAGTGGTAATAAAGTAACTGGTGGCGACACTGTCACGATTACCCCAGCAAACGGGGTTTCAAACACTGCCGTTGTGCCAGATGCAACGAAGCCAAGTGTGACGGATCCAACCATTACACCAACGGATGATGGCTATAACGTGACTGGTAAGACTGACCCTAATACACCAGTTACCATTACGGATGACAAAGGCACCACAGTCGGAACCGGTACTTCAGATGGCAACGGTGACTTCACGATTCCAGTGAAGGGTACGGACGTTACCCCAGGTGAAGACTTAACGGTGACACCAAAGGACGGTAACCCAACTACGGTGACCGTACCGACTGACACCACAACTACCACGCCAACGACTGTTACACCAACGATCAGCAACCCAACCGTTGTACCTGATGGTGATAATTACAACGTAACTGGCAAGACGGAACCAAACACACCGGTAACGGTAACCGATGGTGAAGGCAACATCCTTGGTACTAAGACTTCTGACGGTGATGGTAACTTCACAATCCCAGTAGACGGCACCAAGGTGACACCAGGTGAGACTGTCACAATTACACCGGATGGTGGTATTTCAAATACGGCCGTTGTGCCTGATGCAACGAAGCCAAGTGTCACTGACGCCAAGATGACGCCAGATGGCAACGGTGACTACATCATCACTGGGACAACTAAACCTAATACGCAAGTGACCGTTACTGATAAGAACGGCGACCCAATTGCCACTGGTACATCTGATGGCAATGGCAACATTACGATTCCAGTTGATAGTAGCGATGTCACACCAGGCGAAGATCTGACGGTTACACCTAAGGGCGGTAACCCAACGACGGTGACCGTGCCAACTGACACGACAACCACCACGCCAGCTACTACGGTGCCAACCATTAGTAATCCTAAAGTAACGCCAAATGGCACAGACTACACCGTAACTGGGACGACGACACCAAACACAGTGGTTACTTTAACGAACGATAAGGGCTACGTCATTGGTGCTGGTACTTCAAATGCTAAGGGTGACTTCTCAATCCCAGTTTCTGGCACGAAGGTTACCGGTGGCGACACCATCACCATCACACCAGAAAAAGGGATCTCCAACACGGCAGTCGTACCAGATGCAACGAAGCCAAGCATCACTGATCCGGCAATCACACCAGACGGTAAGGGTGGCTACACTGTAACCGGGACGACGACACCAAACACGCCAGTGACTGTTACTGACGACAAGGGTAACCCAATTGCAAGTGGCACCTCAGATGGTAAGGGTAACGTTAACATTCCAGTTGACGGCACCGATGTTAAACCAGGTGAGAGCGTTACTGTTACACCTGAGGGCGGTAACCCATCAACGGTGACTGTTCCAGTTGTAACGCCAACGATTAGCAACCCGGCTGTAACTGGTAACCCAACCGATGGCTATCATGTCACTGGGACGACGACACCAAACACACCAGTGACTGTCACTGATGATAAAGGCAACCCAGTCGGCAACACTACTTCAGATGGCAACGGTAACTTTGATATTCCGGTTGCTGGCACTGATTTGACACCAGGTGAGACGGTTAAGATTACACCAGCAAATGGTGAATCTAATACGGCAGTCGTACCTGATGATACCAAGGCCACCATTACGGATCCAAAGATCACACCAACTAATGATGGTAACTACACCGTAACTGGTAAGACAGAACCGAATACACCAGTAACGGTTACTGACGATAACGGTGATCCAATTGCCACTGGTACGTCGGATGGCAAAGGTAACTTCACAATTCCAGTGGATGGCAGCGATGTAACACCTGGTGAAGATTTAACCGTTACACCAAAGGACGGTAACCCATCAACGGTTACGGTACCGACGACCACAACAACTACGACACCAACGACTGCAGCGCCAACCATCAGTAACCCTGCTGTGGCAACTGACGGCGATAACTATAAGGTGACTGGAACGACCACACCAAACACACCAGTGACTGTGACGAACGGTAATGGTGATGTGCTTGGCACTGGCAAGTCTGACGGTAACGGCGACTTCTCGATTCCAGTGGACGGCTCAGCTGTCACACCTGGCGAAACGGTTACGATCACACCAGACAACGGCGTTTCAAACACCGCTGTAGTGCCTGATGATAGTAAACCAAGTGTCACTGATACAACGGTCACACCAAATGATAAGGGTGGCTACGACGTAACTGGCAAGACGGATCCAAACACACCAGTGACGGTCACTGATGATAAGGGTAATCCGGTCGCAACTGGCACGTCAGATGGCAACGGCGACTTCACGATTCCAGTGGACGGCAATACTGTCAAACCAGGTGAAGACCTTACTGTAACACCAAAAGACGGTAACCCAACAACTGTGACAGTACCAGAAACAACGCCAACGATTAGCAACCCAGCTGTAACTGGTGACTCAACCGATGGCTATCACGTAACTGGGACGACGACACCAAACACACCAGTGACAATTACTGATGATCAGGGTAATCCAATTGCTACTGGTACTTCAGACGGCAACGGTAACTTTGACATTCCGGTTGCTGGCACTGATTTGACACCAGGTGAAACTGTTAAGATTACACCAGAAAATGGGAAGTCCAATACAGCAGTTGTGCCTGATGATAACAAGGCCACCATTACGGATCCAAAGATCACGCCAACTGATGACGGTAACTACACTGTAACTGGCAAGACGACACCGAACACACCAGTGACAATCACTGACGAGAACGGTGATCCAATTGCTAAGGGTACGTCAGATGGTAGTGGTAACTTCACGATTCCAGTGGACGGCACTGAAGTTAAACCAGGTGAAGACTTAACCGTTACGCCAAAGGATGGTAATCCATCAACGGTCACTGTTCCAGCCAAGACTTCGCCAACTATCAGTAATCCGAACGTAGCTACAAATGGTGATAACTATAACGTTACTGGTACCACCACACCAAACACTCACGTGACGGTCACTGATCCTAACGGTAAGGTACTTGGGACAGGGACCTCAGATAAGAATGGCGACTTCACCATTCCAGTGGATGGCGATAACGTCATTCCAGGCGAAACTGTCACCATTACACCAGAAAATGGGGTTTCAAACACGGCGGTTGTACCAAATGCAACCAAGCCAAGTGTGACTGATCCAACCATTATCCCTGATGGCAACGGTGGTTATGATGTCACTGGTAAGACGACACCAAACACCCCAGTTACGGTTACCGATGAAAAGGGTAACCCTATCGCAACTGATACTTCAGATGGCAACGGCGACTTCACGATTCCTGTGGACGGTACGAAGGTCACACCAGGTGAAGACTTGACGGTGACACCAAAGGACGGTAACCCATCAACGGTTACAGTACCAACAATTCCGTCAACCATCAGTAATCCAGCCGTGACTGGCGACCCAACTACTGGCTATAACGTAACTGGTACCACGACGCCAAATACGCCAGTGACCGTTAAGGATGATAAAGGTAACCCAATTGCCAACGGTACTTCGGATGGCAACGGTAACTTTGATATTCCGGTGGATGGCAGCAAATTGACACCAGGTCAAACTGTGACGATTACGCCAAAAGATGGGACACCTAACACGGCAGTTGTGCCAGATTCAACCAAGCCAAGTGTGACGAATCCAACGATTACGCCAACTGATGATGGCTACAATGTGACTGGTAAGACTGACCCTAACACCCCAGTTACGATTACCGATGAGAAGGGCAACCCAGTCGCAACTGGCACTTCAGATGACAATGGTAACTTCACGATTCCAGTGAAGGGGACAGACGTTACCCCAGGTGAAGACTTAACGGTAACGCCAAAGGACGGTAACCCATCTACGGTCACCGTACCAACGGCAACCACAACGCCAGCAACACCAACAATCAGTGATCCTGCAGTCATAGGTAACGCTACTGACGGCTACAAGGTTACGGGTAAGACAACCCCTAACACAGTCGTTTCAGTTACAGATGATAACGGTAATTTGGTTGCATCTGGTACCTCAGATGGTAACGGTGACTTTACGATTAATGCTGGTAAGGATTTGACACCAGGCTCAACGGTCACGATTACACCAGACGGCGGCATTTCAAACACGGCGGTTGTGCCAGACTCAACGAAGCCTAGCGTGACGGATCCAACTGTGACGCCTAACGATAAAGGTGGTTACGATGTCACCGGTAAGACTGAGCCAAACACGCCAGTGACGGTTACCGATGAAAAGGGTAATCCAATCGCTAAGGGCACTTCAGACGGTAACGGTAACTTCACGATCCCAGTTGATGGTAATGAAGTGAAACCAGGTGAAGACCTGACCGTAACGCCTAAAGATGGCAACCCAACGACTGTGACGGTACCAACTGATACCACCACGCCAACTACGGCAACGCCAACCATTAGTGACCCAACCATCACACCAGATGGCGATGATTACAAAGTAACTGGCAAGACCACGCCAAATACGCCTGTCACTTTGACAAACGATGATGGCAAGGTTCTTGGCAAGACGACTTCAGATGGTAACGGTGATTTCACCATTCCAGTCACTGGTAGCGAAGTCACACCAGGTGATACGTTGACGGTTACACCAGACAACGGTATTTCAAACACGGTTGTTGTGCCTGATGTCACGAAGCCAAGTGTTACGGATACTGATGTGACACCAAACAACAATGGTGGCTACGACGTTACTGGTAAGACGGATCCAAACACGCCGGTTACAATTACTGACGATAAGGGTAATCCAATTGCCACTGGTACCTCAGATGGCAACGGTAACTTCACGATTCCAGTTGATGATGGCGATGTAAAGCCAGGTGAAGACTTGACGGTTACGCCAAAGGACGGCAACCCAACCACGGTTACCGTGCCAGAGACGACGCCAACGGTTACTAACCCAACGATTACTTCAGATGGTAACGGTGGCTACGTCGCAACTGGTAAGACCACGCCAAACACGCCAGTTACATTGACGGATGACCAAGGTAATCCTATCGGTACAGGCACTTCCGACGGTAACGGAGATTTCAGTATTCCAGTTACTGGCACAGTTAAACCTGGCGATACGATTACGATCACACCAGAAAACGGCACGTCTAACACAGCAGTTGTGCCAGATACCACTAAGCCAACGTTGACTGATCCAACGATTACGCCAACTGACAATGGTGGTTACACGGTTACTGGTAAGACGGATCCAAACACACCAGTCACGATTACAGATGACAAGGGTAACCCAATTGCCAGCGGTACCTCAGATGGCAATGGTAACGTCACGATTCCAGTGGACGGGTCAAAGGTTAAACCTGGTGAAGACCTCACGGTAACACCAAAGGATGGCAACCCAACCACGGTGACGGTTCCAGCTAAGGATGCCCCAACCATCACAAGTCCTAACGTGACGCCAAACGGTAGCAATTACAACGTCACAGGTAAGACCACGCCAAACACGAAGGTAACCATTACCGACGATGATGGTAATGTGATTGCAACGGGTACGGCGGATGCTAACGGCGACTTCACGATTCCAGTGAGTGGCACGAAGGTTACGCCGGGTCAAACCATTACGTTGACACCAGCCAACGGTATTTCAAATACGGCAGTGGTACCTGATGCCACTAAACCAAGCATCAAGAACTTGTCGGTCGTACCAACGGCAACTGGTGACTACAAGTTTACTGGAACTACAGCGGCCAACACACCAGTTACGATTACTGATAAGAACGGTAACATCCTTGGTAGCGGTACTTCCGATGTGAATGGTAACTTTATCATCGGTGTTGATGGTAGCCTTGTTAAACCAGGTCAAGAAGTTACTGTAACGCCTAAGGATGGTAATGCCACAAAGGCAACGATTCCTTCAGCAATTGTTGCAGCAACGCCAACGATCACTAACCCAACCGTTGTACCAGATGGCAAGGGTGGTTACACGGCAACTGGTAAGACGACACCAAACACGAACGTCACAGTGACTGACAATGGTAAAGTTGTTGGTTCTGGTACTTCAGATGGTAACGGTAACTTCACGATTCCACTGGATACAACGGTTAAGGGCGGCGATACTGTCACCTTGACGCCAGACAACGGTGTTTCGAAGTCAACTACAGTTCCTGATAGTAGCAAGCCAACGGCAACGGATACAGTTGTGACACCTAATGATGACGGTGGCTACAACGTTTCTGGTAACACGACACCAAATACGCCAGTTACGCTGACGGACGACAATGGTAAGACGATTGGTACTGGTACCTCAGATGGTAACGGTCACTTCACCATTCCAGTGGATGGCGATGCGGTCAACCCAGGTGACGACATCAACGTCACACCTAAGGCTGGCAACACGACAACCGTTTCAGTGCCAACTACTAAACCAACGATTACCGATCCAGCTGTCGTATCTAACGGCAACGGGGGTTACAACGTTACTGGTAAGACCACACCAGGCGTACCAGTTGTGATTACCGACGATAAGGGTAACCAAATTGCTGCTGGTATTGCAGATGGCAATGGTGACTTCACCATTCCATTGGGCAGCAACGTAACCCCTGGTCAAGTTGTGACGATCACACCTAAGAATGGGACGCCAAGCACTGCGAAGGTGCCAGACACCACTAAACCAACGGTGACTGATCCAACCATCACACCAACGAACGGTGGCGACTACACGGTAACTGGTAAGACGGATCCTAACACACCGGTAACCATTACCGATGAGAAGGGTAACCCAATTGGTACTGGTACTTCAGATGGTAACGGCGACTTCACCATTCCGGTTGATGGTGGTTCTGTCAAACCAGGTGATGATGTCACAGTTACGCCAAAGGACGGTAACCCAACCACGGTCACCGTACCTGCAGCTGATACCCCAACGATTGCCAACCCAATTATTGTGACGGATGGCAATAACTACAACGTCACCGGGACGACTTCTCCAAACACCCACGTCACAGTTACTGACAAAGACGGTAACGTCATTGCTAGCGGTAACGCGGATGTCAATGGGAACTTCTCAATTCCGGTTGCTGGCGCAAAGGTAACACCAGGTGAAACGCTTGTGATTACACCTGACAACGGTATTTCAAACACCGCTGTTGTGCCTGATGACACGAAGCCAACGGTGACTGATCCAGTGGTTACTCCAACTGACAATGGTGATTACACGGTAACTGGTACGACCACACCAAATACCCCAGTGACTGTCACTGACGATAAGGGTAAGACGATTGGTACTGGTACTTCAGATGGTAATGGTAACTTCACGATTCCAGTGGATGGCAATACTGTTAAACCTGGCGATGATGTCACAATCACCCCAGATAATGGCAACCCAACCAAGGTCACAGTGCCAGAAGATACCACTACGACGCCAACGACGACACCAGCAACTGTTAGTGATCCAACCGTTACTCCGGACGGTTCAGATTACACGGTAACTGGTAAGACGACGCCAAATACCCCAGTGACGATTACGGATGCTAACGGCAACCCAATTGCCAAGGGGACTTCCGATGGCAATGGTGACTTCACGATTCCAGTGAAGGGTAGCGATGTTAAACCAGGTCAAACCATTACGATTACACCAGATAACGGCGTCTCAAACACGGCCGTTGTGCCTGACACAACGAAGCCAAGTGTGACGGATCCAACCGTCAAGCCAACTGATAATGGTGGGTATGACGTTACTGGTAAGACAACGCCAAACACGCCAGTCACGATTACTGATGATAAAGGTAAGACGATTGGTACTGGTACCTCAGATGGTAACGGTGACTTCACGATTCCAGTGGATGGCAATACTGTTAAACCTGGTGGCGATGTTACAATTACCCCAGAAAACGGTAACCCAACCAAGGTGACTGTCCCTGAAACCACACCAGCTATCACGGATCCAGCGGTAACCAATGATGGTAAGGGTGGCTACACCGTAACTGGTAAGACCACACCAAATACGCCAATCACAATTACCGACGCCAAGGGCAACCCAATCGCTAAGGGTACGACTAATGCTAACGGCGATTTCACCATTCCAGTATCTGGCTCAGATGTTACGCCAGGTGATACTTTGACGGTAACGCCAAAGAATGGTGATGCGGTCACGGTAACCGTACCTAAGCCAACGATTACTAACCCAGAGATTACTGATAATGGTAATGGCGGTTACACGGTAACTGGTAAGACAACGCCAAACACGACTGTGACGATCAAGGATGCAAATGGTAACCCAGTTGCAACCGGCACGTCAGATGGTAAGGGCAACTTCACCATTTCAGTGGATGGCAAGACTGTTAAACCAGGCGATCCATTGACGGTAACGCCAAAGAACGGTGATTCAATTGTGATTACTGTTCCTGGTGGTACGACTGCCACAACGGGTACGACGACTGATACGACCACGGGCACCACAACTGGTACGACGGGTGAGCCAACAATTACGAACCCAACGGCCACGAAGGGTGACGATGGTAGTATCACAGTTACTGGGACCACGACACCAAACACAACTGTGACGGTGACGAACAGTAAGGGTGATCACGTTGCTTCTGGTACGGCTGATGGCAATGGGAACTTCTCAATTACCATTCCTGCTAACCAAGGTGGTAACGGTATCTCAGCCGGTGATCAATTGACGATTACCACGGCCGATGGTGCGACAACCACTGTAACTGTTGAAGCTGAAGGCGATCAAACAACTGATGCTTCTGGTAACGGTAAAGAAGAACCATTTGCTACAAATGGTAGTGATTCGACAACTGGTGATAACAGTGGTGATTCAACTGATAGCAACAGCAACAACGCTTCGGTTGCCAACACATCATCACAAGGCGTTGGTCAAGACCAAAACAATGCGACAACTGCTAAGAAGCAATTGCCACAAACTGATGAAAATCAAAATGAAGCCGGTGCCCTTGGATTGCTTGGTATGATTCTTGCAGGCTTAGGCCTTGCGGGTGCTACTAAGCGTCGTAAGCGTAACTAGTTCTTAGCTTTGATTCTCATTGATTCATGAAAAGCACCTGTTCCTCGAATTTGAGGAACAGGTGCTTTTTGGTGTGTTCGTGAAAATCCATGGGTTTAGGCCGCCTTCGGCCGCCAGTCTGCTTTTTGGACGGAGTTGCTGTGGGACCGACTTCAACCGCTTCGCGTTTTCCGTCTCGCTTCTGAGCCTCGCAGACCACGAGTCTCAGAAACGTCCAGTGCCACTAAGCGCATGCGCGCAAAGTGGCACTAGTCACTGCAACCCCGTCCAAAAAGCAGGCTTCTGGCACTACGGCTCACACTGTGGGTGAAGTACGAAGTTTCATGTCTTTTTGAGTTCAAATTCGATCAACGCAATGCGTACCAATATTAGATCTGTGTCTAATCTCGTATTGGTAACGATAACGGAAGGAAACGCGCTGGTTCAGTTGCAGTGAGAAGTACGAGTTGGCGCTTTAGCGCTTACTCGTACTGGACGCTTGTGAGACTTCGGGTTATGAAGGCTCACAAGCGAGGCGAAAGACACGGTTACGTGGCTGAAGCCGGTCCCACAGCAACTGAACCAGCGTGATCCCTAGAGTGGAAGTGGCAGCGATGAATCTGCTGTTGATTAGATGAGGTGGAATCAGAACAGTTGAATCACTGAGAAATCAAGAAAATATGGTATGATAAGAATGTCTAAAACGGGGAATCTCGATTACGGCACATCCTTAACTTGGGGGGGATTGCAGTGAGTTATTGGAGCTTACTGGAACAGGATGATCAGGCCACTTTGGCATTGGTATGGTTATTGGAAAGTGCACCAGGTAACGCAATGCTGGTGACTGATGTGATGACACAATTATCGTTGTCGCGTTACAAATTAAATAAAAGTGTTGAAGAAAGTCAGAAAATATTTAACGAGATGCCGGAATTAATCGATTGGCAGATTGAGCTTAAACATGGCTTGGTGGTGCTACAAAATGCAACCTTCGCGGGGTTTCGAATTCTGCAGTTACACTTATTGAAACGGAATATGACTTACAAGATTCTGTTCTTTGAGTACTTTGTTCGCCGACATGGGGATCGACGGCACTTCTTTGATAATGCCCACATTAGTCAGGCGCGCTATTATGCGCTGAGAAGTCAGATCCAAACAGAATTTCATACGCAAGATGCCTTTCAGAACCTGGTAGGTGTTTCGGTCCATCCGGAATTTGCGAAGCGAGCGGATCTGACCAGTTTTTGCTATTACTATTTCAGTGGCATCGAATCACCGTTTCCAGAACTTGAAGAGGTGAGTTCCCACTTTTTGAACTTCTTGGCGATGACCTTAAAATTGTCACTGACGCCTAGCCAACGGTTGAAGCTAAAACTGTTTTTTCAGGTGCAGGTTCAACGCATTCATGGCTTTCATGACCTGAATACGCGCTCATCGGTTCAGCTAGAAAGCAATCAAACGACGGGGTTTATCGTCAATTTCTATAACCACTATGTGCCTAATATTGAAAATACCGATGTGTCGTCTGAAGTAACGTACCTTTACTTATTTTTATTGAGTCAAAAAATGATTGACGACGTACCGTTGAAACTTGAAACTAAGTTGACGAAGCGTTTGAACTTGGCGGTGCAGGAATCCCAAAAATACCTTAACCAAACACCAATCATTAATCATCAACGGTTATCGGTAGCTGATGCTGATCATGTTATCGATCAATTGCTGACCATTGGTAATTGGCTGGCCTTTTTCAATATGACTACTACGCCTGAACAGTACGAGCTCAACATTGATCGGCTAGCGCAGTCGTTTCCGGGAATTGTGAGCTTGGCCCGGGAGTTATGTGAGATTGCGCAGCGGACAAGCCAATTGAAATTACCAGCGGATAGCGTTCCTAAAATTGTGTATAACTTTGTAGTGTTATTGATTGATTTATTGCCAACGGATGTGATTGAAGATCAAGTGACTGTGTGCATCGACTTTGGGCAGAGTAACGTGCCGGTTAATTACATTGAAAATTTGTTGCAATTGCACATTCTTGGCGGCGTTCACGTGACGCATAGTTTAACGGCGGCAACCGATATTTATTTATCCGACACGGTGGTGAACGATTTAAATCAGGCCATTCAAATTACCTGGCCAAATCCACTTCAGACGAATGATTGGTCTGCGTTAAATGACGTTGTGAATCAGTTAAAACAACAAAAAATAGCAAAATTGCAGGTAATTGGTAAATAAAGCGTTTTCAACTTTGTGAAGAACTTTTTATTTGGTGAAATGCGTGTCAGTTTGGTGTAAAATGGTCTGGTAATTAAAAGAAGAAAGAGGTATTAATTCATGGCTAAATTAGTATTGATCCGTCACGGTCAAAGTGAATGGAACTTATCTAACCAATTTACTGGTTGGGTTGACGTTAACTTGAGCGACGAGGGTGTTAAACAAGCCCAAAACGCTGGTAAGTTGATCAAGGAAGCCGGCATCGAATTCGATTACGCCTTCACATCAGTTTTGACGCGTGCCATCAAGACGTTGCACTACGCTTTGGAATATTCAGACCAACTCTGGATTCCAGAAACGAAGACTTGGCGCTTAAACGAACGTCATTACGGTGCATTGCAAGGCCAAAACAAGGCCGAAGCCGCTGAAAAGTTCGGCGAAGACCAAGTTCACATCTGGCGTCGTTCATACGACGTATTACCACCACTTTTGAGTGCCGATGACGAAGGTTCAGCAGTTAACGATCGTCGTTACGCTAACTTGGATCCTAACATCGTGCCTGGTGGCGAAAACTTGAAGGTGACCCTCGAACGGGTTATGCCATTCTGGGAAGATGAAATCGCACCTAAGTTGCTTGACGGCAAGAACGTCATCATCGCAGCCCACGGTAACTCATTACGTGCCTTGAGCAAGTACATCGAAGGTATCAGTGATGAAGATATCATCAACCTTGAAATGAAGACTGGCCAACCAGTTGTCTACGACTTCAACGAAAAGCTTGAAGTACAAAGCAAGACGAAGTTAGGCGAATAATTAGTAAACTTTTAGCTCACAACTAAAGTTAAACACAAAAAATGATCACTGAAGGGTGTCAATTGAAGCCCAGTGGTGATCATTTTTCTGTGGAAATTTAGGATAACAGTGGAAATATATGGTAATCACAACTACAGTGTTGTTTTGTGGCACTGCGGTTCTTAGTAAAAAATCAAATATAATCGAATGGAGCAAACAAACCTTGGATAATGTAGCACAGCAAGAAGTCACACAACGCGAAATGATGAAGATCATCGGTCTCTTTCGAAAGAACGGTTTTCGTGGCGAATATGAGACCTTTGACCGTGGTGAGGTTCAAGACGAGTACATGGTCGTTTTGACTGATGAGAAGTCGGGCGTTAAGGGTTTATTCAAGGTAGATTTAGGGACTGGTTCGATTGAGTTCCAGCATGTGGTGATGGATTAGGCGTTGCCATCTATAAGTATTGAAAAGGACCAAGGTCGCAGTTGTGCGATCTTGGTCCTTATTTTTGACTACTTATAGCGCTACTTTTTGTACGGAATTGAGGTTGCGACATTTATTTCATTTACTCATATAGTGAATTATTTTAATTTAGCAATGAAAATTTGCACCGTACTAGTCATGCCGTGATCTTCTTTTGCCATTGGGTATGGCGAAGAAAAGGTAAAGCCTTTCGGGAAATCACTCATAACTTGAGCATCGTCAGGGATATAAATTCCGAGATAGTAATCACTCATCGTAGGCCGTTTTTTTTGAGTAAGACCATTATCGTTCAGGACACTTTCGATATACTTAACTCGAGGGGTAATGGTTTTCCCAGCCATATTAACACCGGTTTTTGCAGAAATACTCGTTAACTCGCTAGTTTTATCGGCTGGTTTCAAATCACCAATGTTAATGACGTCAGTATACTTTTTTGTTTTGAGGGGATTATTGCTGTCAACGTTTTGAGTAATCTGAGATAAATCTAAGCTTAATTTGGCGTTCGGGAATAGCTTCATGACTTGTCTAGCAAAGCGTTGTGAACGCGCAGTCTTCATATAAGTTTCAAAGTTGGATTGCGTGGTAAACTCACTGGGCGCTTTTGCCATTAAGCGAGTCAGATAGCCACTCCAAATCAAGCCCTTTACATGGCCTGAGTTTGAAATGACTCGGTAATAAACAGCCGTTTTTTGACCGTATTTTTTAGTTGAAGCGTAGTTAACGTACCAGTTAGAACTAGCCAAGTTTTTGATATTATATAGCTTCTTCGTGTGACTGTAATTCCAAATATAACCGCTCTTAACCCCAGGCTTTACCATGTAAGGAACAGGGCCAGCGTCCGTTGCGTTCGCATCAAAGGAATAGTTACGAGGTACCGCATTGGTAGTGGTGCTACTGGTTACGGTAGACGTAAATTTTCCTTTACTAAGGTAACCGCGCCAGACGTAACCATTAGCTGAGTTGTGTTTATTTTGAACGTAATAGAAGATACCGGTCTTCTTGCCGTTAGTTAACTTCACGCTTTTTTGAACGTACCAAGTTGTTTTGGGATAGTTTTTTAGGTTATGTAACTTCTTGGTTATGGTGCTATTCCATAGATAAACGGATTTGGCCGCATTTTTGGCATGGTAGGCCGGAGTGGTACTTGCGTAGCTCTTGGTTGTGAGCGTTCGGTAGGCGGTACTAGCGTTTGCAGACTGGGTCATTAGGCCTGTACTTAAGGCGAAGGTGCCTAAAGCGATACCAGTAATGATGGCTTTTTTCATAAGTGGATCCCCCTAGATTGATTGGATAACTTTATTTTAAATCATTTCTGGTTTATTGCATATATCAGTTGTGCTAGTCTGCAGCCTATGTATTGACGTCCGATAGCTGGATTGATTTCAAACTCAGTATACTTGAATTTTGTATTGAAGTATAATTAATGCGTTAAGGATTAACTACCCAACAAAGGAGACCATGCTCATGCATTTAAACAAATTTCCGCGATACCTACTCATAGCTGTCACAACCTTCCTAGGCGTGTTGGCGCTGACTATTTCAACGACAACTCAAGCCTCAGCTCGTACCTTCGCACCGTCGATTCGTGGTACTTGGTATCATAAAACTGGTAAGCACCAAACCAAAGTTAAATTTACAGCTGGAGCCGCGAAAGTGTCTGGCATGCCTAAGACCGTGAAACTCAGCAACAAGGCAGTTAGAAATATTAATACGAAATTCAAGCTTAGCATCAATGGCTCCAAGACCAAGCAATACAAGACTGCAGGTTTCGATTATTTAGGTGGGACCTTCATGTTTATTCCAACGAAGTTAAAGATTGCTGGAAAGACACGTCATGTCTTGGTGAAACTTCCGAATGATGCGTCCACCAAGTGGGAAGTTTATACGGGCTACAAGTCCTCAGTTGCTCGAACCGTGCGAGTTCACATGGCATACTAAGTCTTCGAAACACTTAGTTTTGCAGGAGTGGATAGCGCGTTTTAATGATAGAGGGTCAAGTTTGCAATCAAGCAAATTTGACCCTCTTTGGTGATTTTTAAAATGAATGTAGCTTGTGTTCGGTTCCAAAGTATGGTCATGTTACACTGGATGCAACAGATGTATTTTAAAGCCTTATTCATGACAATGCACAAACGAAGGGAGCCATTACCATGATCACGATTCGTTCAGCCAAACCGACTGATGCAAGACAAATTGCGAAAATTCTAATGGTGATATTTGATCAAATGGGTATCACTGAATTACCACCTGCTGACCTTGAAACACGGGTTGCACAGTGCTTCGCCGACCAAGTATTTCTTGGTGAAATTGCTGAGACACTGGTGGCCGAAACCAGCGGTACTGTCGTTGGGGTGGCGTTTAGCTACCACGCTGACCAAGAGAGTGCCGTTGGCGCACACTGGAATTCAGCTTTTACGGATGTTTCAATGCAAGTCCACCCAGAAAGTGAAACGCTGCCGGGTGAGTGGTACTTAGAACTGCTTGCCACCGCTCCAGCAACGCGTGGCCAGGGTGTCGGCGCAAAGTTACTGGCTGCAACCAAGTCATTGGCAGAACAATACGGCGCAGAGACGCTTGCCCTTAACGTTGACCTCGTCAACCCGCGTGCAGAAAAACTGTACCGCCGCCAAGGGTATCAATTAGCTGGTGAGATGACGATTTTGGGTCATCGGTACCGGCATTTGGAATTGAAGTTAGATTAGATATAGAAGGCCTAATAATTGTGTTGTCGAACACGATTATTAGGCCTTTTTAAATTTTTTTAGAATAACCCTTGCCTTACAGTTACTTCAAGGGTCTAAGGTAACCTTATCAACTAAAGAGAAAGGTGAGATGAACTGTAATGGCAACCTTAATTGACTTCTACCGACAACACGTGACGTTAATGGTTTCTGGAGACACTGAGGCGTTAAGCAAACTGCTAGCGCCAGATTTCTACCTCGTCCACATGACGGGAATGCAGCAATCTAAGGCAGAATGGTTGGCTGCAATCGATAGTGGTGAGATGCAGTATCATGAGGCACAAGAGCATCGGGTTGAGCAATTGAATGATAACGAGGTACTCGGTCAAAATCTTGTGGACGCCACGATTTGGGGTAGTCGCGGATCTTGGCGCCTGCAACTTCACGCCTTTTTCAGTCACACACCACAGGGCTGGTTAATTGAACATATTGAAGCCAGCACGTATTGAAAGGAAGTACGAGTATGAAACAGTTAATCATTTATTATTCTTGGTCTGGCAATACAGCTGCATTAGCGCATCGTTTGCAACAATTGATGTCAGCAGATGTCTTTGAAATAAAGGTACCAGCAGGCACTTTCTCAACGGATATGTACGCAACATCTGATATTGCGAAGCAACAATTGACGACCGGTCAATTACCAGCATTGAACGAACCGTTACCGAATTTTGGTGAGTATGATGAAATCTTGGTGGGTGGACCGGTGTGGTCAGGTTCACCGGCAACACCAGTTTTGGCTTTGTTAGAGCTATTGAAGCACGGCAATGTAAGTGCTCAATTAGCACCATTTTATACGCACGCTGGTAGTGCGGTTGGATACGAAGCGGACTTCGAGAAGGCAGCGGGATCTCTCACGGTATTACCTGGATTAAGTATTGCAGGTAGTGGTACCAACGATGACACTGAAATTCAAAAATGGGTCAACAGATTAAAGTGATTGGAGATAAATAAAATGAAATTATTAATCTTAGCAGCAAATGGTCAAATTGCACGAATCGTAACTGATCGAATTCTGACGAAACCAACGTTCAAAGATGTGGACCTGACGCTAGGATTGCGCCATAGTCAGCGCTTATCTGCACTTCAGGATAACGCGCGGGTGCGGGTTATTGAAACTGATTTGGAAGACGCAGATTCAGTTGCCACCGCGACTGCCGGACAGGATATGGTGTTTGTGGCCGTTGTTGACCATGATGCAGATAACGCGATGACCAAAAACGTCATTGCAGGCATGAAGTTACACCATGTCGACCGGGTCATTTTCACTAATATTTTAGGTTTATATAACGAAGTACCAGGTGAATTTGGCGCTTGGAATCGACAAATGGTGAGTGCCGGTCTCGACGCAGCAATTAACTCGGATAAACTGCTAGCGACTTCTGGTTTAACGTACACCACTTTACGGCTGCCTTGGTTGAATGATCGCAATGAAGTGACGTACACGATCACTAAGCAGAGTGAACCATACGTTGGTGTTTCGGGTTCCCGGCAGAGTGTCGTTGATGTTGTTTTGAGAATTGTTGCGGATCCCAACTTTGGTGCCAATGAGAGCTTGGGGATGGCTAATCCTGCAACTCAGGGAGAATCACGGCCGGTTTATTAGGCAAGTATGCAATATCGGTTAGGAGGTTGATGATGAGTATTTTTGATGATTTTCGTGCTGGTAAGACGATCGATATTCGCAACAGTGAGTATCAAAAAGAAGTTCACGGTGAAATTGATTGGTGTAATGATCTCTGTTATCAAATTAACGCGACGTTGCCAAGTCAGCGTGACAAAATAGTTGCACTTGAAAATGAATTATTGGCTGATCAGATGCACGATGGCACTTTTTTCACACCACCAATGTACATTGATTGTGGCAGTCAAGTCCATCTCGGAAAGAACGTCTATGCCAACCACAATTTAACAATGATGTCGGTCGGAACGATCACGATTGATGACGGTGTCATGATGGGGCCGGGTGTTGGGTTATTTACTGATAATCATGAACCGAAGAATATCCGGCTGCTGAGTACCAAGGCAATTCACATTAAAAAGAATGCCTGGTTGGGTGCTCGAGTGAACGTTGCGCCTGGTGTCACAATTGGCGAAAATGCCATCATTGGCGTTGGTGCTGTGGTCACCAAGGACATCCCCGATAACGCAGTTGCGGTCGGTGTGCCCGCAAAAGTCATTAAGTATATTGATTAGCTCGTATATATGAGAATCGCAATTTTGAATGAAAAAGGAGATTAAAATGATAAAAAATCAAACTTGGTTAATTACAGGTGTTAGTAGCGGTTTTGGTCGTGCCATGACGACACAGCTTTTGGCTCAGGGCAAAACGGTGATTGGCACGGTGCGTAACATGACGAAGGTTCAGGATTTATTGGATCAATACCCAGAAACGTTTATTGGTAGAACTTTAGACGTGACTGATATCAACGCGATTCACCAACTAATTGATGAACTAACTAAAACGTATCAAATTGATGTTCTGGTTAACAACGCGGGTTACGGTCTGTTTGGTGCCGCTGAGGAACTCAGTGATGCAGAAGTTGAGCGGATTATTGCCACTGATTTAACGGGTTCGATTCAAATGGTGCGGGCAATTTTACCAAGCATGCGTGCGCAAGGTCACGGACGGTTAATTCAGATTTCGTCTTATGGTGGTCAGGTTGCTTTTCCAGGCAATTCGATGTATCACGCAGCTAAGTTTGGTATCGAAGGGTTTATGGAATCAGTTGCCCAAGAAGTTGCCAGTTTTAATATCGGCGTGACGATCGTTGAACCAGGTGGTGCACGTACCGAATTTCGTTACGGGAGCGCACAGGTCGCAAAGGCATTACCAGCGTATGAAGGTAATCCAGCCCACGCATTCCAAACCATGTTGAATCCTGAAAATGGGTTAGCCCCTGGTGATCCAGCTCGAATGGCGAGTCGGATTATTGAAAGTGCAGATCGAGAACCAGCACCATTGCGGATGGTATTGGGGTCCCAAGCACTTCAAAGCACAATTGAGACGTTAGAGAAGCGTGTCGCTGATTTTAAAACTCAGACCAAGTTGGCCGCTTCGACCGATTTTCCGGCGGGAGAATGAGGTAAAA
>NZ_AZEE01000027.1:93172-245250 GCF_001434895.1 Secundilactobacillus odoratitofui DSM 19909 = JCM 15043 | reverse complement strand
TCGAATTAAGAAATTAATTCGATACTTACCAATATGGACTTTTTTCCCAGCCTCTTTTTTGATGGCCCGACTTTTTCTGGACCACCGTCATAATCTCTCGGCCTTAATTATTATTATTAATAACTCGCTGTATCATTCTAAACTTAATCGCGTCATAATAACTATAAATAAGCAAACACATTGAGAAGGGGTGCGTACAATGGCCAAAATTTTAGTTGTTGAAGACGACGTTCAGTTCAATCAAATCCTCCAAGTTATCTTAAAGCAGCACGGACATGAAGTGACAACGGCGATGGAGCCAAACGAGGCGTATGATCAGATGTATGATCACCGGTTTGATCTCGTGTTATCCGATATTATGATGCCCAACGTTGATGGGTATGAATTTGCACAAACAATCCGACACACTGATCCAGCACTGCCGATTCTGTTCATCACCGCCCGAGATGATATTGCCTCCAAGGAAAAGGGCTTTAATTCAGGTATTGATGACTACATGGTTAAGCCCATTAACTTTGAAGGATTGATTCTGCGTGTGAACGCATTACTTCGTCGGTCTCAAATCAATCAAGATAACGTGTTGACGATTGGTAACTTGACATTAGATGCGGAAGCGGTGAGTGCGATGATTGCCGGCAGTGAAGTTAACGTGACGGTGCGGGAGTTTAACATTCTATACAAACTGTTATCGTACCCCAACCACGCTTTTTCACGGGCCGAGCTGATTAATGAGTTTTGGGACCTTGATGGCGACACAAATTTACGGGCGGTTGACGTGTATTTGTCCAAACTGCGCGACAAGTTTGCAGCGGCTAACGGATTTGAACTGAAGACCGTTCATGGATTGGGTTATAAGGCGGTGCTAAAATGAAAGCCAAAAAAAGGGTTGCCGTGCATGTAAGTCACTTTTCATGGTTTGAAGTGTTTTTGAGCTTCTTAGTGATGAGTTTAGTGGCAGCAGTACCGGGATTATTGTATGGTCAGCATAACTGGCACGTGGTGTTCAGTGTTTATTCGCTTTGGTATGCACTATATTGGGTGATTGTTGCGCTAGTGTTCGTTGGCTTCACCGCTTGGCAACGGTATCGAAGTATGGACCGACCGTTACGGGAGCTTAGTGACGCCGCCGAGCGAGTGGCCAGTGGTGATTTTTCGGTTTATTTACAGCCATTACACAGTCCGGCGAACTATGATTATCTAGATGCGATGTTTGCGAACTTTAACACGATGGTGGCGGAACTAGGTTCAATTGAAACGCTGAGTGATGACTTTGTTGCCAACGTGTCACACGAGTTTAAGCGGCCGCTAGCAAATATAGAAGGCTATGCGCAGGCGTTGCAGTTACCGAATTTAAGTGAGAAAGATCGGTTGCAGTACACCACGACCATCATTCAGGCAACACAACAATTATCTAGCTTGGTGACAAATGTTTTGCGACTTAGTAAGCTACAAAATCAGACAATCAAACCACAACTTGAGCTATTTGATCTAAATACTCAGTTGACGCGGGTTGTTCTGGATCATGATGCAATGTTGGAAGCTAAGTCGCTAGAGATGGCTATTGAATTACCAGAAAAGCTTGAGCTGACCTCTGATGCGGCACTACTTCGAGTGGTTTGGCAAAACTTGCTAAGGAACGCGATTAAGTTTACCTCGGTGCACGGCCAAATCAGCTTGAAAGCAGTTCAGACTAAAACAGCCGTTGTCGTCAGTTTTCAAGATACCGGTGAAGGAATGTCTGCTGAAACCCAACGGCACTTATTTGATAAATTTTACCAAGGCGACAGTTCTCATGCCTCAGAAGGTAACGGACTGGGGATGGCTATGGTTGCACAGATCCTCCACCTGGTGAACGGAGAGATTCAGGTGACTAGTGCGATTGATCAGGGGAGCACCTTTACCGTGACGTTGCCACTAACTCAAGAAAAATAATGAATTAACAATTCAGCAACATTTCGACAACATTAAATTAATAAGCGCCCTGTATTCTAAACTCATCAAATGAATACAAGGAGCTTTTTATTATGACAAACAATCAAGATTTCATCGCATACGAATACTTACAACAAACGGTACCAGTAGCCTTTGAAGCTGCTTTTACTGATGGCTACGAGAACTTCGGCTGGCAACTTGATAAACGCAGTGTAGCGTTAAATCAGAAATCAGTTCACCTACAATTTAAGCGTGATCGACGAATTGATAACAAGGTCGAATTGAACCGGCTGCAACGCCAATTTGATGAACAAATGGCTGAGGTCGTACAACTAAATCGTCAACAGGTCGCGATTCCTACTGTCATTGCAATTACAGTAGGCCTTCTAGGAACGGTGTTCATGGGTGTTTCGGTTTTTGCATACTTAGCTGCATTCTTAGTGCTGTCCATCGTAGTCGCCGTACCAGGATTTCTGTTGTGGGGCGCAAGTTACTTTGTCTACCGTTGGTACCAACGACGAATTACGACAAGGATGCAGCCTAGCATTGAAGAACGGCTAGATCAAACCGCTGCAACTTGCCAGAGTGCATTCACGTTAAGTCACTAATTAAGGAGTTGATTGAATGACCGTTTTAACACAATCATTTAAGGCCGATAACCTGTTTGTTGGTCGGTACACGTTCTATGATGGCAGTGATTTTGAAACCGACTGTGTGCGGTATAACGTGCCGGGCCACGGAAATTTGAAAATTGGAAGTTTCTGCAGTATTGCTGCGAATGTGCAGTTTATGATGGGGGCTTCAAACCACTCTATGAATAGCTTCTCTACTTACGCATTCGGGGTTGTAAACTCAGACTGGGGGCAACGATTAGGCATGACCAAGGCTGATATGCCTGTGAAGGGCGATACGGTGATTGGTAATGATGTCTGGATTGGTCGTGGCGCAGTTATTATGCCGGGTGTTCACATCGGTGACGGTGCAGTGATTGGGGCGTACAGTCTTGTCACAAAAGATGTCGCGCCATATACCATTGTTGGCGGTAATCCCGCTCACGTCATTCGAACGCGATTTGATGAAACTATGGTGGCATTTTTGGAACGATTCCAGTGGTGGCAATTGTCTGATGAGTTATTACCACTAGTGATTCCGTACGTTAGTGATGTCAATCAGGAACGTGCATTGATGGGACTTCGGCGGTTTGCGCGAGAACACCAGCTTGCGAGTTAAGGGAAAGAGGAGCGATAACGGATGATTGTCTACATTGAAGTAATAATTGGTGTGGTTGTTGGGTTAGTAACAAGTTGGTTGCTGAATATCGTCAAGCGGCCTTCAAATCGAGTGTGGCAGCGCAGAACTGAAGTACTTGGTATTGCAATGGGCGTACTAGGTGCCATATCGGCAACTCAGTTTGTGAGTTATGGACCTCAGTTTGTTGGCTGTAGCGTTATTCCTGCTGCGGTTGGTGGCATCGTTTTAACAATAGTTGTCTTATTTACCGGTAAAAGTTGGTTCTCGATATGAAGTGGTTTCGAGAAACACAGTTTGCCAGACATTATGAAAACACAATCGACCGTATGGCGCTGTTCAGTGCAGTTAGTTTGCCATTCGGTTTATTGGTGGCCTTAGTTAAGTTAGTTTTGGGGATCGCCTTTGGTTCTGCGTGGTTGCTACTATTTGGCGGTTACTATTTAGTGCTTGTTCTTGCCAAAGCGTTTTTGCTACAACGGTATAGTTTAGAACGATTGGAACGTCTTTCAACTTTACAACTAAAACGACATTTGCTCTTGGGCCAACGAATTGGCGGTATTAGCTATTTTTTACTCAGTGCGGTGTTTACCGGAATCTGTGCTTGGCTCTATCGGAGCGGCGTTGACGTCCATTACACTAAAAATGTGACGTTACTGATTGCAACGATTGGATTTGTTAAATTTATTAGCGCTGTCGTTGGACTCATCCGGACTCGTCACATTGACAACGCTTGGGTTAGACTATTAAAAGCCTTCAACGTGGCCAATGGTGCCGTTGCTATCGTATTAACTCAGTATGCGCTATTGGAAATGCAACGGTCTGCTTCGGCAAGTAGTTCCACTGGATTATTTGGAATGGCAGTTGGGTGCATCTTGATGTTGGTCGGTGTTCGATTGATGTTACGGCGTAATTGATGCAAGTGGTCTTAACTGAATGATCACGGTGCCAAAGTAAAATAATTTATGAGTAATTCAAATAGGCACAAGCAAAAAGGCACAGCCAAATAGGCACGGTAATCGAGAAGTTGTACGGTTACTGTGCCTATTCGATATTTAATGAACTTTTGCCTTACGACAACCGCTTCCGAATGCGACTTAGCGACACTGGTGTGATACCAATATATGACGCCAGTTCATTGAGCGGTACTCGGTCAATCAACTCAGGTTCATCTTCGAGTAAGGCTTGATACCGTTCGATGGGCGTGTTTTGTAGTTGTCGCAGCATTCGGCTTCGATACGTGATAAAACGCTGGCTGATCCAGCGGCTCATTGATTGTTCCAAACTTGGGTAACGCTGACAGAGCGTTTCAAAATCAGTTTTACTTAATTTGAGTAACTGGCTGTCTTCGAGGGTTTCCAGTGAGCAATCGCTGGGTTGTGCTAAATAAAAGCTTTCAAACGAACTCACAATTTCATTTTCAAAGAAAAACTGGAAGGTGATCTCTTGACGGTCACCAGCTTGCCATAGGCGCAGTGCACCTTTAACAACGATGTAGATGGTTTGGCTAACATCGCCCTCCATCAACAATTGCGTATGAGCTGGGACGCTCAATGGTGTTAGTAATTGCTGACATTCATCCCAATGGTCTGCGAGTTCGGGAAACTTACTACCAATTAACTGTGGTAATTTCATGGGTAATTGACCTTTCTGGTATTTGTTTGGGCAATTAACATAAGTTAAGGCGCGAAAGAACGGAAGTTACTATACTAACCTCATTATATAAGAAAAGTGAGGCAACATTAATATGAAAACAGTGATTATCTTCGACCATCCTTACACGAGTAACGCCAGTGAGAATGTTCCACACCAACGCTCATTTTTAGCAGCCGTTTATAAGCAAGTGCAGACGCAATTAACCGCCGAGCATGGCGAAGTAGACTTAATCGACCTCCACGCTGATCATTTTGATCCCGTCATGTCAGCCCAAGACCTGGCCAACTGGCGACGTGGTGTGCCAATCAACGACCAAATTGCGGATTATCAGGCCCGACTGCTTGATGCTGACCAAATTATTTTGATGTTTCCGATTTGGTGGGAAGTGATGCCCGCGATGACTAAGGGCTTTCTGGACAAGGTTTATTCAAAAGGTTGCTTGTATGAGGCTGGTTCAATGCAGACCAAGTTGGTGAAGCAACCGCAGATTAAGGTGATCACCACCATGAGCACGCCAAGTTGGCTTTACCGTTGGGTGTTTGGGGCACCGTTGCTAAAGGCACTCTTCCGCGGCACGTTCCTCAAAACGCGCCTATTTCATTTCAAGTGGTACGGTTTCTCGCAAGTTGAGAAGAAGTCGTTGGCGCAACGTCAAGAGATGATTCGGAAGTTTAAGGTGTAGTCTGTCATCCATTTGATGGACGAACAAGTAGATATATTATTCTAAGGGTTAAACAAAATAACATCATACTTAAAAAGCGGTGCAACGATTTTATAAATAATCGTTACACCACTTTATTGGTAGGACGTTAGGTAATAGAATGACTATTTTTTTGAGGAATGCTGCAATCAGAATCTTCAAATTAACCATCTAATTCCTCAATTAGTGATTGCTTCATACGTCCACAGGCGATATGATGAATGATATTAAAGGGTGTATCATATATCAATATTATTTACTGCTAATTAACGGTGGTAGATACAGAAGTGGAAGGGGCAACCATGACTCATTATTTCAAGAAATCATTATCACTCGTACTGCTAGCCGGCGCGTTGCTCGGCGGCGAACAGTTGGTTCAAGCGCAGACAGCGGCAGCCAAGACACAGTCGACGGCAACCATTGTCAGCAAGCTGAATAGTTACACCAAGGCAAAATCAGCGGGGCCAACTAAGGACTACTATTATACCAATGGCAAAGCTCGGTTTGGTTCATTTGCCGGTATTAAAACGGGTGGCACGCACTTCGCTAGTGACAGTCACCATCGTTCAGCAACAGCGCGGGCGGTACTGACTTACGGCGAGTACAAGTCATCGAAGGGCAGTCGCCAAGGCACGCCGCGTGATCCTTATAAGTGGCCTAGCAGTAATCCAATCGTGGCGGTGACTTATTCACTGACGCACCACACTTACCATGGCTATCTGTGGAATCGAAGTCATTCAATTGGCGATAGTCTTTTAGGTAAAAAATCTTATACTTCTAGCGCAAACTTTACGACTGGGACTCGCTCACAAAACGTTGGGGCGGATCAAAACGGTGGCATGCGTTACGCTGAAGAAAAGGTTGAACATTACTGGGCTAGTCATCCAGGGACCAAGCGGACGGTTAAGTATGAGACTACGCCGGTATATCACGGTAATGAAGTCATTCCCCGTGGTTCAATCGTCGACATCAAATCGTCTGATAACAAGTTGAACACTGAAGTTGTCGTCTTGAACTCAGATGAAGGCGTTAAGATCAATTATTCAACTGGGAAGGCGACTGCCAAGAAGACGGTTACTAAATCCAAGTCGACCACTAAGAAAACAACTAAAAAATCAACTAAGAAAACTGTCAAAAAGACGGTTAAACGGACGTCTAAGAAGTCATCCAAGACCCATAAGTCAGGCAAGTGGACGGTGGCTGCTTCAGGTAAAGTCTTCGTTTCCAACAGCAACATTTATTACACTAAGGTGAAAAACCCTGGTAACTACACCTATGAGTCAAGATCAGCAGCGATTCATGGTGGTGCCCGGAAGGCTGTTCGCGGAAACGGCTATGCCCAACCTTAGATTGAATGTTGAGTAAGTCATCAATTAAACTGGCATCGCAAACCCGTAAGCTGGGTTAGCGGTGCTTTTTTTACGTTTGAAGTGTTGTTGTTAAAAACGTTAACTATGGTAAGATTGCAGGTAACAATTTCAAGGAGGACATCGAAATGGTTGAACGCACTGAGAAACAAAGGATGCTGACGGGTGATATGTATAATTCAATGGACCCTGAGTTAATAAAATTGCGGGGAGTCGCACATAAGCTTTGTGCTGAGTACAATCAACTACTGGAGACCGAAGAAGAGCAGCGTCAAGCCATCACTGAACAATTGTTGCCAAATCACGGTGAGGGTACTTATTTACAGGGGCCGATTCAATTTGACTATGGTCAGTTCACGTCAGTGGGGGTGAACTTTTATGCTAATTTCAATTTTACGGTGTTGGACGAAGCGCCGATTACAATTGGCGATAACGTCATGTGTGGACCCAATGTATCGTTGATGACGGCTTTACATCCTTTAAGATATCAGCAACGCAATATGCGGGCGGATGAGCATGGTCATTTAAATTACAGCTATGAGCACGCTGAACCAATCACGATTGGTAATAACTGCTGGCTGGCTAGTAATGTCACGGTCATTGGCGGGGTCACAATTGGTGACGGCTGCGTGATTGGTGCTGGCAGTGTTGTCACCAAAGACATTCCGGTAAATTCATTGGCGGTTGGTAATCCCTGTCGCGTAATTCGGCCAATTACTGAGGCGGATACCTTGGCGGAACGATAACTGATAACTGTCACCTGTTCAATTATCCGTCAGTTGCCACCACACCATCAATTTTGTATGATTGTATGGAACTAAGCAGATAAAGGTGGTCACCATGAGAATAGTAGAAGCAGTCGTCCACGTGATGGACAAAGATTCAGGCAACGTTGTGGTTTCGCACAAGGCGGTTGATCCCAGTGACGTGGTCATGGAAGAGTACCTGCAAAAAGCGATTGAGAAGTTAATGAAGACGGAATATACGGAGGCCAATCTGGCGGATTGTCGGGTTGTTGCTAACTTAGTCAATCATCCGGCTGATTTTGTTGCCAATTCGGCGCAAATCAGTTTAGATTTCTTTGACGCGATTAAGGGCGCCACTAAGATCAATGGCGGTGATTTGTTGTTCTTCCGTGCCCAAAATGATGATTTAGTGGATATGACGGGGATGATCAAACTCGATTACAACGCTAAGTATCTCCACTCAATCGAGTACGATGAGGACTTGTTGGTCAACACCATCATTCAAAATAAAACGATTTTGCCAGCGCCCGTTACGACCGTTAAAGACGGCTTCCTGGTGATGGGTGATACGATTCGGATTCAGTCCAAGAAGTACGATAATAATGGTGAAGACTGGACGTTCGCGCAAAATATTCTGCAAATACCGGTGGTGAAAAAGGTCTCGGAGGAGATTAAGGTCATCGAACGGACGGTGAAGGAAACCGCTAAAAAATACACGGAAAACGATGTGTTGACGGTACCAGAAACGCATAAAGCCGTGTATGAAAGTATCAAAAAAGACGAGCAGATCGATAGCGAGTACGTTGCGGAGAAGGTCTTCCAAGATAACCCAGAGGCTAAGGTCGCATTCAGAGAAAAACTCAAAGAGCGTGGGGTTTCCGAAACGGTGCGAGTGCCCAATGCACCCATTTTTGAGAAGAAGTATCAGAAACAAAAAATCAAGTTAGGCAACGGCATTGAAATGACCGTACCAGTCGATGTTTTAAAGAACAAGGACGTCGTGGAATTTCGAACTAATCCAGATGGGACGATGTCAGTTATCGTTAAGAATGTCGAACGAGAATAACTAGAGAAGTCAACTAATCTGGTTATGAAACCATAAGCATTTGTCATCAAAATGAAATGTTAGTAAAAGTGGGATAAAAGTCGCGTTGTAGCAGCCTTTATTCCACTTTTTAGTAGCTGAACTTATCCACCTTTCTACAAACCAATGTACATATATATCAACTTGTGGCAAAATGAAAGCGATTAATCGAATGATTAGTTAGGATTGTTTTTTATATAGTTTAGGGTATTAACTACTTATCTTTATTTTGGGAGGGGACAAAATGGTAAGTCAAAGTAAGCATCAACAAGTACAGCGGATGAATTCGAAGGTTCGTTATAAATCTTATAAAGTTGGAAAACACTGGGTAGTGGCCTGTATCGCTAGTTTCGCGATCGGTTCTGGATTATTCTTTCAGTCAGAGCTGAAATCGTACGCGGCCACTACGGGTGAAGCTGGGACAACTGCTGTGACATCGACGTCTACAGCGGCCATTGCGGCTGGAGAGACGGAATCAGCAAAACCGGCCACTACGACGACTGATACGGCCAGTGACGTAAACACGGCAGCGCTTAAAGACACGTCATCAGAGATCCAGTCAACTGTTGATACAGCTAAGAGTACGGGGGTAGCTGTTACAACGAATCCAGCCAAGACGGTGACGACCACACCTGATGAGTTAGCGGATACGGTCGCCAGTGTGAAGGCCGATTATGATCAGCAAGCGGCTGCTATACAGACGGCCACGGATACGCAGACCGCGAATAACGATGCGTATGATAATGCTAAGGCGGCGTATGATAGCAATCAGGTTGAAATTAAATCGACAGCAGATGGAGGCTGGACTGACGCTCAGTTAGTAAAGCTACTTACTGGAAAGGGTGCAAATGACAAAACTGATGTGACAAATGCTGTTGCAGATGACGTCACGGATGCAGATCTGCTTGCTGCTTCTGATGAAGCCAAGAAAGCTGCCCAAATTAATGTAAAAGCTGGCACGGTTGTTACGGATGAGAATGGTAATCCAGTTAAGATGAACCAGGTTATTCATTTTTCCGATAACGCTTCACCGTCATGGAAGTATAATAGTGTTTTCCTTGATCCAGCAACTGGGAAATGGATTGATGCTGTTGAAACCATCACGGGATATGTTGCTGCGAAAGATGCAAAGGGACAGGTATTAGCGGATCAATATATTGAAATTTATACCAATAATATTGGATTCAATCCACACAATATTCAAGACGTGAGTGCAAGTATTAAATATTATTATGCGGGCACAGATGAAGCCGCTAATATTGATACTATCGTTGGTTTTGGTGATCTTGATGCGCTACAAGGAATTTCAATCGATAATGACTACTCTACTATTTTGAGGGGATCTCAAATTGCTGTGGACCAAAATGGTGTTAATCGGTCTACCAATACTGCAGGTGTAGAATCTTGGATGGCTGTCGGTCAAGTTTGGGCATTGCAAAAGAATGCTAGCGAAACAGATTACACTTTTTATGGTCAAGTTAAATCTGATGGTACTACAGAAAATTTGAAACCAGTTCAATTCATCGGCGGCATTGCCTTTTCAATCGTAGTGCCAGATTCACCAGTCAAAAAGATTGAGACTGCAGAATACACCCCAACAACCATCCAAGTCACCACCAAGAATACCGTTAACTACCAAGGTGCTGGCACAGCAACACCAACCGCAGTTCCCACCCCTATCACTTGGACTGGCAGTTATGATGCAACCACTGACAGCTACACGTGGACACCTGATCAGTCAACCATTAGCGTTGCGTCACCCGTAATTGATGGTTACAGCGTTTCACCGCAAACCGCAACTTGGAATTTAACCGCAATCACCACCGATCCAGCTGATGAAAGTCTAATGGTTAGTTATTATCCAACACCAACTGTTAGTGGGAAGACAGCCTTAACCGTTCACTATGTGGATGAGAAAGGTCATTCACTCCAAACCGCTACCACACAAACTGGCGAAAGTGATACGTCATTCACCATTACACCACCACAAATTGAAGGTTACTGGATCAACACTGCACCGATAAATGATACTTATCACGGTAACGCAATGTCAGTAACACTGACATATCAAAAGTACGGCGAGCTGCCAGAAAACACAACAACGACACTTGATATACACTACGTTGATCAAGCAAACCAAACAATTGCACCGGACGTCAGTCAAACAGGCAAGGTTGGTGAATCCTTCACTATTAAGGCACCGACTATTGCTGGTTACCGGCTAAAGGCGGGGAGCCAGCCAGCGGTTGTTGACACCTATCGCGGCAATCACATGGCCGTCACGTTTATTTATCAAAAATATGACGTTGCCATCAACCCTGCCAGTCAACTTGTTAACAAGTTTGTTGATCAAGATGGACAACAAATTAAGGATGCAACTACCATATTAGGCAAGGCTGGTGAGGCATTTACCACTGAAGCACCAAGCATCGATGGCTATCGCTTGAAGAGTCAGTCATCTGTTAGTGGTACGTTCAAGGGTAATCGGATGATTGTCACGTTTGTTTACCAGCAACTCGGCCAGCTGCCAACCAATTCTGCTAGCCAGCTAGTTGTCCATTATGTCGATGAGGCGGGCAAAACGATTCACGACGATACAATTGAAAAGGGCGAGATTGGGGCGCCGTTTACAGCAACTGCCCAAAGCATCGATGGGTATCAGTTATTGAGTAACGACCACGTTGCAGGAAACTATCAAGGTGACCAGATGGTTGTGACGTTTACTTACCGTCAACTTGGTACCTTGACGAATAAGATGACGAGTCAATTGGTCACACGCTACGTTGACGAAGCTGGTCATGCTATCCAACCTGATTTGACCCAGACTGGCAATCAAGGTGAGGCATTCACTGCTAAAGCGCCTAATATAGCCAATTACCGGTTACTCAGCCAACCAACGATTACTGGAACGTATCATGGTGATACAATGACGGCAACGTTTGTTTACCAGCAACTCGGCCAAGTTGCAGTTAATACTCAGACTAATTTAGTGATTCACTACATCGATACGGCCGGTCATTTGATTAGTCCGGATACCACGCAAACTGGGTTAACTGGCATTGACTTCACCGTTCATGCCGTCACTGTGCCGGGTTATGCCGTAGTTGCGCAAGATACCGTTACAGGTCAATATCAGGGTAATCAAATGCAACTGACCTTCGTTTATCAAAAGGTTACGGCCAGTGTTCCAGAAGACGATAAGACAACTGATAAGACGCCGACTGAAACTCAGCCTAATTTGACGCCGGAAACTGAAAACACCGAGACGACACCGAGTTCAGAAACGGCTCCTACAACCGGTGTGACAACTGATACACACCCGGGAACGACTGAAGTGGATAGCGATACGACAAATCATCAGAAGAGTAACGTATCATCGCCAGAGGCGATCACTACAAGTAATGCTCTAGCAACGGCTGGTGACCAAAAGTTACCGCAAACTAGTGAACAAACTAATCTAGTTTCGTTAATTGGTTTAGGATTGTTAGGCTTACTAAGCAGTTTTGGTTTCGTCAATAAAAAGCGTCGACAAGATTAATTTAACGTTTAAAAATACACCATTCCAAATTTCCGGAATGGTGTATTTTTAGTTGATTAAATTGCGAGTCGGGTTTCGAGATAGTCAGCGACCCCGTCATCGTTATTATCAAACCTTGTAACGGTGTTAGCAGCCTCAAGAATTTCTGGCTTGGCGTTTTTCATCGCCACACCTTCACCGGCGTAAGTCAACATGTCTAAGTCGTTCAGATCATCACCGATGGCAATAATATTTTGACGTGAAATATTGTAGCGGTCAGCAACGTACGCCAGTGAACGTGACTTACTGGTGTTACCAGCGGTCACTTCTAGTGCCGCATGTTCACCACTCCAAGAGCCCCAAGTTTTTGGTGTTAGCGTCGGATATCGCAGTGACACTGCATGTTGGAGTGGGGACAAAGTTGTTTCCGAAATGAACATGGTGACCGAAATGGGGGAAGTGGTGAGGCCGCGTTCGTCCAGCAGGAATGTTGGATTGAGCATATCAGGCAAAAAAGGTACGTTTTGAAAACCGTGATCAGCTACCATCAGCTGTTTGCCTTCAGCCACCATTAAGTTAATGTCAAACTGCCGTTTTAAGTCACGTAGCGCTAGCGCAGTCGGAATTTGAATTGTATCCGCATGTTCATACTGCCAGTTGCGGTGTGGCACATGAATTAAAGCGCCATTGAAATTGATCATCGGTGTTTTGAGGCCGATTTGGTCATAGAATTGAACGGAAATGGCATCAGGTCGGCCGGTCGTCAACACAACGAGATGGCCAGCTTGGCTGGCTGTACGGAGTGTCTGAGTTGTCCGAGGCGTCAGTACGCCGTTTTGGTTGAGTGTTGTGCCATCTAAGTCGAGGGCGATGAGTTTTTGAGTGGTCATTGGTTACTCCGGTTTGAGGGTTTTGTTTTATTTTAGCATACGAGTGAGTACTATCTTTTGATAGTATTTAAGAAAATTTTCCATAAACCAAAACTTTCCCCTTGCCTTAAACACGTGTTGAACCCTTAAAGTAAGTGTCATCAATTAACTTAAAGGAGTTTAACAAATGCAAATCACAAAACAAAAAGAAACGGCAACTCACTTTCCATTAGCTGGCTTAATTGCGCTCGCGTTGTCTGGTTTTTTAGCAATTATGACGGAGACCTTACCGGCAGGGTTACTGCCCGAGATTGCGGCTGGGTTACACATTACTACGGGGTCGGCTGGTCAACTGGTGACGCTGTATGCGATGGGATCAATTTTAGCAGCGATTCCCGTAATTGCTGCGACTCGGTCATGGACGCGCAAACATTTATTTTTAACCGCGATTGGTGGTTTCTTGGTTTTTAACACACTTACCGCTGTTGCCGTGAATTATTGGATGGCACTTCTCGCGCGGTTTGCTGTTGGTGTTGCAGCTGGGGTTGTTTGGGGAATGCTAGCTGGGTACGCTCGACGGATGGTTTCAGATGATCTAGCCGGTCGTGCGATGGCAATTGCGTTAGTTGGCACCCCAATCGCATTATCTTTCGGGGTACCAGCTGGTACTTGGTTGGGTAGTCAATTAGGGTGGCGACTGGTGTTTGGCATCATGTCAATTTTTGCGGCCGTTTTACTGGTGTTCGTTATAAGGGCCTTACCCGACTTTCCGGGCACTCGCGGACGTGAAGCGGTTAGTTATCGAACAGTTTGGCAAACGCCTGGCGTCCGACCACTATTGTTGGTTACTTTACTTTGGTTAGGTGCCCACAACAGTTTTTACACTTACATTGCACCGTTTTTACAAGCAAAACATACGGCAAATGTTGATGTCAGTTTACTTGTTTTTGGGATTGCTGCTTTGATGAGTATTTTCTTAACTGGTGTGTTGATTGATCGACACTTGCGACGATTGGCAATTGGAAGTTTAGTCCTATTTGTAATTAGTGCAGTGCTGCTCGGCCTAACTTCTACACCAATAATCTGGATTGGCTTATGGGGACTTTCGTTTGGTGGGGCGGCAACTTTGTTACAGACGGCGCTCGGGCAGCGGGTCTCCGATGCGGCACTGGATATTGTAATGTCACTGAACGCGACCGTATGGAATGTTTCCATTGCGCTTGCCGGTGCACTCGGCGGCTTGCTTGTTCAAGCGGGTGGTGCGATACTACTCCCATGGGTCACCGCAGTGATTGCCGGTGTGGCACTATTGGTGGTGATTCGCTACTTGCAAGCTTGATTGGGGGGATTTTGATGACATATACGATTGGTCAGGTGGCTAAGCGCCTGGGCGTATCAACATCAACGATTCGGTTTTACGATAAGCATGGATTATTACCCTTTGTAAAACGGGACGAAAATGGCATTCGGCAATTTTCCGAAAATGATATGAATTACTTGGACGTGATTACCGTTCTGAAAAAAAGTGGGGTGCCGGTGGATACCATTGCTGAATTCATCGCGCTATGCATGGCCGGGGATACGACTTTAACGGCCAGGTACGACTATTTGAAAAACACTGAGCAAACGTTAGCTGCTAAAATAGCGGAGTTAAACAAGCAAATGGCGTTCCTAAAATTCAAACAATGGTATTATCAAACTGCGATTGAGGCGGGAACTGAAGCTATTCATTTTATACCAGGGACGCGAGATTTTGATCCAGCAACTAAGCGTGAATATCTCGAACACCATCCAGACGCAGGTGCGTTTGCCGACTTTGTGGATTAGCATTATCAGGCCCAGATAGTGGGTGAAGCGGTGTTACGACACACTTTAATGGATAACTATAGATAATTTTGTAATAAATAATTTTATATAATTATGACGAACATTACTGAATGTGGGATAAGACATTCGGTAATGTTTTTTTGGTTTAAAAGGCCGGCATACAGTGAATTTGTGATCAACCATGACAACGTTGGTTGGGTCCATTTTAGTTTTCAATTTAAATAAAATATCGAAAGTTCAGCATACCTAAAAAATAAAGGAGACGAGTTTGTGACAAATTAGTTTTATAGCAACATTAAAAGTGTTATGTTTTAGGTAGCCACTACATGTTAGATGTAGGAAGCCGTATCTTTGGAGGATACCCAAAATTGAATAGGGGGGAATTACGATGAAACAAGGTAACATTTTGAAGTACGCGCTTGTTTCAGGAGCAGTTCTAAGTAGTTTGTTGATTACAGGAGCAGTGCAAGCTCAGGCAACCACTGGGCAAGAAGCGACGAACAACGATGCGTCGTCATCGTCGCTTACGGGTAGTACGAGTGTTACATCGGGGAAAAATGTAACACTGCAATCTTCATCAGTTAGCAATGAAAGTAATGTGTATACAAGTGGGGAGAACAGTGACCAAAACACTGATTCTACTGGCAATGCCACGGGTGATACTAACGCTGATTCGACGTCTACTGAGTCGTCAGCACCAGAGTCGGAACAGAATAATGAAAGCGCAACCAAAGAAAGTAATTCTGACAGTGCAGAAACAAGTTCTGTAACTAATACCACAAGCAACAGTAATGCTGATGCGACAGACAGGACTCCAAGTGACGTTCCCGCAACGAATTCTGCCGAGCAAGTTGTCCAAGTAGCACAGCCGGCGACTTTGAGTGCAAACACCATGTCGCGGATGAGCGTCTTTAAGGAAGCCAAGGCCAACATTGCCGCCACAGTTGTAACCGCAAAGTTAGACCTATCTGCCGAAAAGGCAACGATTCAGGCCGGTGAGACCGCTACTTTCAACTTAAAACTCTCAGTGAGTGGGATCAACCAGACGATGAACGAACAGCGTCTAGTTATTGATCTACCAGTTGGCTTTAAGTTAACTGACGACCAGGACCTGACAATTGATGGTGTGACACCAACGTTAAGTACGGATGGTACACAGTTAACTTATGCGTTCATGACACCAATTAACGGGTTATCTATTTCGAAGCGGTACGTCTTTAACACCAGTAATTATGGTGCCGTAAATGGGACGACCATGAGTATGGCGGCGCAGTATTTTGATGGTGATACCCAGCTTCAAGCAACCGATGAGCAAGTCGTCACGATTACTTCTAAAGCGGTCTATGGGGTCACTGACCGAATGGTTGGTGTTCTAGTGCTAAATGACGACGGGACGCCTAAGCTGGATGCAGATGGTAATGCCACTGTCAACAGCACTCAATTGACTGGGATTGCTGGCGATTACCTGGTCTATCAATTGGGAATTTCAGCACCAAAGAGTACATTAGGGCAAGCATACTTTGCACCTGGTTCAATCATCAAGCTCATCTTCTTGGCGCCAGCTGGGATGACTTACTGGAAGACTGACAATACTACTTTAGCCAAATACGGTGAACCAACGATTCAGACCAGTAATGGACAAACCATGCTGACTTGGAACATTCCAGCACCTAGCTTAGCAGAACAACAGGCCGCCAAAGACAACCTGTTTAGTGGCTACTTTGATGTCGTATTCCAAATTAACGCCTCTACACCAGCGTTAACCACTTTAACAACCCAGGCTCAGATTGTGGCTAATTCAATTAATCAAAATCAGGTAACCTCACAGATTGCCACCAGTAAAATTCAGACTGCGTTTGATTTTAGACACCAAACGATTCCGACTGAAGGTAACGACTACATGAACTATAACTGGGGACCAAAGGATGGCAACGGCAATGCTTCGGATCATGCCGGGGACCATGATGATCCCCAAGTTTATCCGAATGCAACGTTGAGATTTATTATGATGACGGGGCCGGATGCATTTAACTACTCGGATCCAATCGGTCAAAATAGTCCTTATGGCGATTACTCAATCACAAAGTACATCGCGACCTATAACGTTGATCCACATCTAAATGTTGATCAAATGATGATTTATACGCCGGCATCAGAAGTTAATGGGACCGTTGTGCCGTTGGCTGAAAATCCGGTTTGCGATATCTATGTTAGATATCAAGATGAGTCTGATTTTGAAGCAACTCCAATCTTGACGGATATTACCACTTTGGGTTGGACGGATATGTCACAATATGTGGATAACGCTCGGGGTGTAGCCCAACTTGAATTTGTTTACAAGGTCCACCCACAGGGCCTGATTACGTACACCTACTTTAATATGTCACCGAAGGCGGGTTACTATGGCACGGTGTCCAATGATTTTACGTTGAGAATTGCGGGCTTTGACGCTGACGATTGGGAAGAGGTTTTGATCAGTAAAGATGGTGCGATTGTACAATATTCAATCAACGTCAACCATCAACGAACTGATCGAATCGGCACAGATATCCACCTTTATGATGAGATTGGTAAATATGTGCCGGATGATACAACGCTTAAGACGCTCGTGGATCAATACATGCAACCTCAAACCGCCGAAATCATCAAACCAGCTGAAAACACCCCACGTGTCATCAATGAATCAACTGGATTTGTGAACCAGACAAACGGATTAGTGACGCCGGGCGACAACGTACTTCAAGTTATGGTTGAAAACAACCAAGCTTCGGTTCAATCGTTCTCCAGGTTAAAGAGTTACGTCATTTTACCTAAGAACGTGACTTACACGGGCAATGACGCCAATGTAACGGCCGAAAAGCTGGCGGATGGCACGACCAAACTGACGATTGATTGGGCAGCAACAGCACTGGCTCCAAACCAACAAAATCGTCTTAATCTCAGTGTGACTATTGACGCTAAGGCTAGAGTAAATTCAATGAATGTTACCTTGTATTCAACCGTTGCTGAAAAGGATACGGTGGTGCCAGGCGTCATTGATCCAGACCTTCAAACTGATGTCCAAATGGTGGACGATACTGCTGACATTGATGGTAATCCCGATACAACAACGGTCTTCCAAAACACTAAAACTTACGTCATGGACGTGGCGTCACACCAAATTCATATTAAGGCGACCGCTACGAACGCTGCTAACCAAACTGGTTCTGAAGTGACAGCACAGGCTGGTCAAAATGCTCAGTTTGGATTGCTCTTTACCGATGCTTCTGACGGTGGCTTAGGTGATGTAACCATCATTGGCACCTTACCAGTGGCCGACGATACGTCGATTACTAATCCTGATGATGCCCGTGGGACGACTGCAGCAGTGACCATGAGTGGCCCAATTATTTTACCGGCTAGCTGGGCAAGTCTGGCCACCGTAACCTACGCACTAAAGTCGGATCCAACCGCTTACGTTGATGCTTCGGCAGTTACTGATTTCAGTCAGGTCGTCGGTTTCAAGATCACGACGAATGGCGATGATTATCTGCCGGCCAGTGATGCGAGTCAATTGGTTGTCCCAGTTAAGATCGCTAAGAACGCCTTACTCGATCAAGCCGCCTACATCAGTTATCAAGTCAGTGCCAACGGTTTGACCGCGACTGAAGGAACAAAGGGTGGCTTATTGATCGACTTAGGACCAGATGGCCAACCCGGCAGTGGTATTTGGGTCAGAACTAAGACGGTGACGCGGACGATTGACTATCGTGATGCTGAAACCAACGCTGTTATCGCACCGAGTGTGACGCAAACGGCAACGGTTAAACAAAATATCACCAAGAATCCTACAACGGGCGAATTAGTGTATGGTGATTGGACGCTGACCAATGGTGGTTGGACAGCCGTTAAGTCACCGAATCTCGCAGCTGATGGTTATGACACCGCCAGTGGCAACGCCGACGCTGTCACAATTGGTGATGATACGACGAATACGACGGTTACAGTAACCTACGCACATCAAATTAAGACCACCACGGAAGCTAAGACGGTGACGCGGACAATCAACTACTTGGATAAGGATACTAACGCAGTGCTTGCGGATGCCAAGACGCAGCAAGTCGTCTTTACCAGGACGAATACTGAAGACATGGTTAACCACGCTAAAACCAATGGTGCTTGGACACCGGCTTCGGGTCAATTTGATGTTCAAACTTCACCTGATTTGAGTGCTAAAGGTTATCAAGCACCAGATCAAGCAAGTGTGGCGGCACTGACCGTTACACCAGCTGGTCAAAACAGTGTTGTGAATGTTTACTATGAAAAACAAACAGTTACACCAACTGATCCAACTGGTCCGACTGAGCCGACAACCCCGGTTACACCAACTACACCGGTAGAACCAGTCACACCAACGACGCCAGTTGAGCCAACAACACCAGATAAGCCAGATGACGATACGACGACCGATAAGCAAGAAAATAAGGTACCCGCATCGAAACCAACTCAGACCAAGACTGGTACAACTCAAACTAGCGAAGTGGACGCCAACGGTACCGTTAAGTCGGAGGCTGACCAGTTGACGTTGTCTAAGTCAAATGAAACAGCAACAACAGCTAAGAAATTGCCACAGACGGATGAGCAATCGTCACCCGCTGGATTCATAGGTGTTATGTTGGCCACGATGCTTGGATTGGTCGGTTTAGGACGTAAGAAACGTGATGAAGAATAATTTGAGGTTCAGATTAACGATTTAGACCAGATTTATAATGCATGATTAAAAAGGTCGTCAATTCCGTACTCGGGAATTGACGACCTTTTGCCGTGGTGGGGATGATATTTTTTTGAAGTGAGCACGTATAAGGTGGATAAGATGATATCACATAGTTTGGCAACGAGAACGGAAGGTAACGGCCGCTTTCGGCTGCAGTGACAAGTTCGAGTTTGCGCTTTAGCGCTTACTCGAACTGGACGTTTGTGAGACTTCGAATTTTGAAGGCTCACAGACGAAGCGTAAGACACGTGGTTTTCGTGGCTGAAGCTGGTCCCACAGCAGTTGAAAGCGACCGTTACCTGCAGTGGTAGTGGCAGTGAACATCATCTTTTAAGATGAATTGCTAAAAAAGTCCCTGGAGAAAATCCAGGGACTTTTTTGACTACTAAATTTACATCAAGAACAATTAAATCTGATTCAAATACGCATTAATTGCCGGAATAGCAGCACCACTAGCCACCGCATGATCGACAACTTGACCGATTTCAAGGTAGTCATCACGCTCTGGAAACACCGATAGCTTTGTTAACTCAGCCTTCAACACATCAAGGTGCTCAGGCAGGAGGTATTTTGCAAGATCACCCGCAATAATAATCGGAATATCGATGAACATATGCAAGTTATAGAGTGAGCGCGCCAAGTTGGACAGATAAACGTTAAACCGCTGTGTCACTTCGGCATCACCAGCTTGTTGCTGCGCGAAGAAGTCCGTTGCCGCCTCATCCTCATTGAGTAGGGAGCTGAGTGAACAATAAGTTTCGATGCAACCGCGACGACCACAGTAGCAGCGAGGCCCATTGACACCATCTAACGTAATGTGTTCCATGGTGCCACTCCGTCCACTTTTAGTTTCCAACGTTTTGCCGTTCAAGATGACAGCGGTGCCTAAGTGTTCGCTGACAGAAAGGTAAATACCGTCTGTTGGTTTCTTCGCGTACTCAGCTGCTGCCACACAATCTGCATCGTGGTAGAAGGTGACGGGGAACGGCAAGTAATCGCTAAAGTTTTTCGTGGTCATGCCAGTACAGTTCAGAATTTTGCCGTAGAGAACAGTGGTTCCATCGTTAGATACGAGTCCTTGAACCCCAACGCCAACACCGATGATCTGTGCATGATCGATCTTGTGCTGATCAATAATCGCAAGTAGCCGTTCAGACAGTGACTGGAAGTACGCATCATCATTGTCAAAGGTCAGGTTAAGTGTCTCGGTCACAATGGGCGTGTTCACTAAGTTCAAAATACTAACGGTGGCTTGGTTACGAAAAATCTCAATACCGACACTTAACGCGACATCGGGATCAATTGCGTAAGCCGTGGCGCGGCGCCCAATCGTTGATTTAAGCTGTCCCTGCTTTAGAATCAGTTTTTGGTCCAACAATTTCTCCAGATTGGCACTGACAGTTGGCAAACTCAGTTTGAGTTGGTCGGCAATACCTTGCTTTGACAACTGCTCATTTTGATAAAGCAGATGGTAAATCTGCGAGTAGTTGGAGTGCTGAATCGTTTGCATATTACTATTGCCCAAGTAAAGGCCTCCCTTCCAAATAATTGTTGATTTTAGTGTAGCACATTTTATGAAATGAGTTTTGATTAACTATTGCTTATCAAGGGAACAGCTGGATAAAAGATGAGAAATAAATCACAAAGTGAGCCTATTTTGTGCGAGTTGTGGTTGTATCGAGCATCACGAAATCACCACCTAAAAGCAATAATTCATTAACAATCTACCTCAATTTGATTAATCATATCGTTCAAGTATACCTTCTGTGAAATAAATAATTAGCTGAAATGCTATTGAAACTGTAACCGATTACATTTAGAATAGCAATCGAAAAGATGTTTTGTAAAATGGTTTTACAAAATAATCAATTAGATTGATGAGGTGAGATTGTTGTGCGAAAATATTTGGCTTACGCATTCGGAACATTTGGACATGATGCTTTTTATAACACACTGAGCATTTACTTCATGATGTTCCTAACCAGTCAACTTTTTACCAACGCTGGCGATGAAAAAATGGTCGGCATTGTAACGACCATGGTCGTGGTGATTCGGGTTGGCGAAATTATGTTTGACCCCATGATTGGTGGAGTTGTTGATAACACCAAGACGCGTTGGGGTAAGTTCCGACCTTGGATCATGATTGGGTCGGTAGTCGCATCGATTGGATTATTGTTCCTGTTTTCAGACTACTTTGGGTTAGCCTGGAGTAACCCAGTGTTTTATCTGATCCTGTTGACGATTACGTTCTTGGTTATTGACGTGTTCTATTCGTTCAGTGACATTGCCATTTGGTCAATGCTGCCAGCAGTGGGGTTGGATAGTAAGACGCGGACGCGCTTTGGGACTGCTTCTCGGATTGGGTCCACATTAGGCGCACAGGTGGTTATTATTATTATCACACCAGCCATTATGCTGTTTTCACACTGGTTCTCTAAGGTACCATTTGGGACTCAGACCCGTGCTGGCTGGACTGGTTACGTGTTGATTGTGGCGTTACTGTGTTCTGGTGGTGCACTCATCACCTGCTTGAACTTGAAGGAACAGCAAAACGTGATTCGTGATAACGTCAAGCACACGACGTTGGGTGACATTTTCCGCGCCATTATCGGCAATAAGCAATTGCTGTGGGTTGCCGCTTCATACTTCTTATTTGCTTTTAGTTACGTGGTGACGAATTCACTTTTGATGTATTACTTCCGTTATCGTCTCGGTAACGCTGGGGCCTATACCTGGGTTGGTGTGATTACCTGTGTGCTCGGTGTCATTTCGGTTGGGCTCTTCCCCGCACTTGAGATGTTGATTCACCGAAAGGCCATTTACATCGGTGGTATCTTCTTCATGATTATTGGTTACGTCATTTTTCTGTTGGCTGGTCAGAGCCTTGGATTAGTGCTGCTGGCTGTAGCGTTTTACTTCTTCCCATATCCACTAATTTTCTTGGCTACTCTGATGACCATTACCGACAGTGTCGAGTATGGCCAGCTGATCAATGGGACGCGAAATGAGTCGGTTACGCTGTCAGTGCGACCACTGATTGATAAATTAGCCGGGGCAGCGTCTAATGGGATCGTTGGGATCGTCGCTGTGATGGTTGGGATGACTGGTAACGCCAAACCAAGTGATATTTCAGCAACTGGTGTGTCACAATTTAACATGGTGATGTTTTATATTCCCATCGTTTTATTGGTCATCGCAGCCATTATTTTCTGGGTTAAAGTCACGTTGACTGAGAAGAAACATGATGAAATCGTGCGAGAATTAGAGAAACGACTAGCAAATGGTCAGAACGTTGAAGCAGACGATGCTGATCTGGCGGGCGAAACGAACTAGTTTTTAAAATAATTTGAAAACGCTATCAAAAAATCCTTGACAGATTTTAAAAAGGGTTCTAACGTAGTAATCGAATTAAATAAAGTTATTTTATAAAATGACAAAATAAAACGGAGGCTTCAATCATGGGTATTTTAGATCGGATGCGTTTGGATAACAAAAAGATTTATGTCACTGGTGGTGCACAAGGGTTAGGTAAGGCCATGGCAACTGGCTTAGCCGAAGCAGGTGCTGATATCGCCATCGTTGATATCAACGGTGAAAAGGCTCAATCAGCTGCTGATGAAATTGCAAAGGCAACGGGTCAAAAAGCAATTGCCGTCACAGCCGATGTCACGGATCCAGACCAAGTTCAAAACATGGTCGACACAGTTGTTGATAAGTTGGGTGGCCTTGATGCCGCCTTTAACAACGCTGGTATTTGCTTGAACATTCCTGCTGAAGAAATGACTTTTGAAGAATGGAACAAGGTTGTTAGTTTGAACCTCAACTCAGTCTTCCTTTGCTCACAAGCTGCTGGTCGTTACATGATCAAACAAGGTAAGGGTTCAATCGTGAACACCGCTTCAATGTCAGCGCACATCGTTAACCGGCCACAACCACAATGTTCATACAACGCGACTAAAGCTGGCGTCATTCAATTGTCTAAGTCACTTGCCATTGAATGGGCTAAGAAGGGTGTTCGAGTTAACACGATGAGTCCTGGTTACATGGGAACTGACTTAACCTTGAGTTCACCAGACTTGAAGCCATTGATCAAAACTTGGAACGACTGGGCACCACTTGGCCGTTTGGGGACACCTGAAGAATTACAAGGCATGGCCGTCTACTTAGCTGGTGATGCAAGCAGCTTCTCAACTGGTGATGATTACCTGATCGATGGTGCCTTCACCGCATGGTAAACCGAACGCGTTAATGAAGTGCGTACTCAAGGGAGAGATAAGTAATGACCTATTTAATTGGAACTGATATTGGGACTTCAGGTACCAAGAGTATTTTGATGGATACTGATGGTAAACTGTTAGCCCAAAACCTGCAAGAATATGATGTTTTGACACCAAAACCACTTTGGGCTGAACAATGGCCAGACGTTTGGGTACAAGGTGTTAAAGATTCGATTCGTGAAGTGGTTAAACAGAGTGGCGTTGATCCAGCCGAGATTAAGGGAATTGGCCTGAGTGGTTTGTATGGCGGCTCCGGAATTCCTGTTGACGCTGACATGAAGCCAGTTCGGCCAGACCTCATTTGGATGGATCGTCGGGCGGCTGAAGAAACCAAGTGGGTTAAGGAAAACGTTGACCTGGATCGGTTGTCTGAAATCACTGGGAATGACGTTGTGGATCCATATTACGGTTACACCAAGGTACTGTGGATCAAGAACCACGAACCAGAAAATTGGAAGAAGACCAAGCTGTTCTTACCACCGAACAACTACGCCATCTATCAATTAACTGGTGAAGTTTCAATCGACTACTCAGCAGCTGGTAACATTGGTGGATTCTTTGACATTAACACCGGCACATGGTCGAAAGAAATGATGGACGCTATGGGTGTACCGATGGATAAAATGCCACAGAAGTTCGTCGATGCAACGGAGATTGCGGGTCGTTTAACAGCTGACGTGGCTGAAAATCTTGGCTTAACTGCTGGAACACCTGTGATTGCTGGTGGTGTTGATGTTGGGGCTGCCAACATCGGCATGGGTGTCTTTGAACCCGGTCGCTATGTAGCTGCCATTGGTTCGTCCATGAACGCGGCGTTAGTGAGTGAGAAGCCAATTAAAGGCAAAGGCTTAATCGTTTGGCCTTACCCATACAAATCAAAGGAATTAGTTTATAACTTTAGTGGTTCTGCCACAGCTGGTGCCATTACGAAGTGGTTCCGCGATAACTTTGGTGCGCCAGAGGTTGCCGTTCAAAATGCGGGTGGTAAAAACGCCTACGTTTCGCTAGGTGATGAAGCCAAGCACGTTCCCGCGGGTAGTCGTGGCCTTGTCGTTTTACCTTATTTCATGGGTGAGCGTGCACCAATCTGGAACTCGGATGCCAAGGGTACGATTTTCGGCCTATCACTGGTTCACACTAAAGCGGACTTGTTCCACGCCTTCCAAGAAGGGGTTTGCTACGCCTTACGCCACAGTATCGAAAGCACTGGTCGTGACCTCGGTGACTACATCGTCATCGCCGGTGGTGTGACGCATTCTAAGGACTGGGTTCAAATGTTTGCGGATGTGACTGGTTATGCGGTGCGCACCCCATTGGATGACGCCGAAGCCAACTTGGGTGACGTCATGCTAGCTGGTTTAGCTACTGACACCCTTACCGTTGACGGCGTTCAAAAGTGGCAAGTACTTGGCGACAAAGTTGAACCACGTGCCGATCAACACGAGGTCTACAACAAGTATTACCAGATTTACCGTAATCTTTATCAAGATCTCGGCAGAAATATGCACGACCTTTCCGTGATCTCTGGTATTTCAGAGTCATAGAATAAACAACTACCAATAAAGTCCGCCTGGCCGATTGCTGACCACCCGGACTTTTTTGTAAATTTTAGGATAGTTTAGGAGTGTCAATGATGACTTATCGATTAATGACCAGTGACTTAGACGAAACGTTATTGCGAGCAGACGGCAGTGTTTCAGAGGAGAATGTTCGCGCCATTAAAACCTTTGTGGCGGCCGGTGGTTACTTTGTACCTAACACGGGTCGAAGCTTTGATAGTGTCGTACCGCTGTTGAGAAAGTTGGGCTTAGCCACCATGTCGAATCAGTATACGATTACCAATAACGGCGCGGTAATTACCCAAAATGTTGACCGTCAGCTCTTAATGACCCGCGGCATGCCTTATGAAGAAGTAGCAGGTGTGTTTTCGGTGATGCAACAATTCGACGTTGCCATCCATATTTATACGCTTGACCAGCTTTACATTTACCGGCCAAGATCAGATGATCAAGCCTACTTAAAAACGCGGGGTGTTCAGTTTGCGCAGTTGATGAAACCGGGGCAAGTGGATCAGTTTATGCAGCAGGCAGTTTTAAAAGTCATTGCCATGAATCCAGATATCGCAGTTCGACAGGCGATTCAACAGGCCTTGCGGACTCGCTTTGACGGTAAAATTAATTGTACCTTTTCATCGGGAATGTATATCGAAACCAATCATTTTGGCGTAGATAAGGGTTCAGCTGTGCTTGCACTAGGGCGGAAGCTTGGCGTTGAACCACAGGAGATGATTGCCATTGGCGATAATTCGAATGATTTAGCGATGCTTAAAGCTGTTGGCTTGCCGGTGTCAGTGAGCAACGGCATTCCGGCGATTCAACAGATTGCCGATTATGTGACGCAGGCTAATTTTGAAACTGGGGTAGCGGAAACGTTGAATCGATTTGCTGTGAAATGAAACGGTATTATAGTAGAAAAAAGGAAATTAAAATCGTGAATGCGATTTTAATTTCCTTTTTTCTGGTTATGAGTTAATCCTCAATTCGAACGCCAAGTGCTAAGGCAAACGTGATGGCTTGAAACGAATCAATCGTACAGCCAACAGCTAATTGAGGTGAGAAACGTAGGTCAGCAATCTCGCTTGTCCGCAAATCCACCAATTTTAACGGTGTGTCACTAAAGTCTGCACTGGTTAAGGTGCACTGTTTGAAGCTAAGGCTATGCTTGATGCTCACTGCCTGGAAGGCTGATTCTTGAAGGTGAGTTGAATTAAAACTTACCTGGTCTAAAGTCGTTTCGGAAAAGTTCGCATAATCAGCTTGATTATCATTTAGTGTGACAGCCTTGAGATGACTACCGGTGAAATCTGCACCAATCAGTTGATTACCAATCATGGTGCAGCGGTAGAATTGACAATTTCGAAAATCGGCGTTTAAAAAACGACACCGTTTAATCGTACAATCTAACCATTCACCGGCAGAAAAGTTAGCTTGTTGAAAGGTGCAGTGATCTAAAATGACGTCAGATAATTTCAATGCGTCATGGGCGAACGTGATCTCACAGTTTAGATAGTGGTGTTCGGGCTCTAAGTCATCGAACGGCATTGTCTGATCTTTGACGATGGGGTATTCAGAGTTAGCTGGCATGGTGGTCCTCCTTGTGAATCGGCACTTAATTATCATATAAAAACAGGTTTTAATTATTTCAAATGATATTAGTTATTTCGTATTAATTAAGCAGTTTGTATAACAGTTTAGCATAAATACCTCAGATTATGAGTATGTACAAACCAGATTAGTGTAAGTTACTTGCTTGACGCAACTAAAGTTAGTTGTACCTTAAAAAGAAAGGAGACGGGAACCCTGCAAAAAGGTTTTATAGTTACATTAAAAGTGTTATGTTTGAAATAACCACGATGTGTCAAACATCATGTACGAATCTTTGGAGGATTCTTTCTATAAATAATGCGTAAGGGGAGCATTCATATGACAAATGAAAAAGTACACTACAAGATGTATAAGGATGGGCGTACCTGGGTTTTTGCGGCGATAACTGTCGCAACCTTGGGGTTAGGAATTATGACAGGAACCGGTGTGACAGCACACGCTGCGACGGATCCGACAAGTTCAACGGCAACTGGTGCTACTGACTCAACGTCAGAGCCAACGGCGGTGATAGATTCTAGTTCACCTGATACGACTAATGTTGATGGTTCTACTGCTGGCACTGGGGCAGCGGCAACAACTGAGGCGGCTGATCCAGCACCATCAACGACTACCGCACCAACACCTGCACCAGCAGCTGCACCGGTGGCTGCTGATTCAGCCACCAAGTACGTAGCTAATGCACAGTCACAGCCAGCAATTATTGATAAGGCCTCTGGAAATCCCACTAAGGCTACTGATGGGTCAATAGCCACCAACTCTGGTAGTAATGGGGTAACTGTTGGGGCATACTGGACTGCTGAAAATAGTGATGGCGATGTGACACAAACCGTTAGTGAAAATGGCAATGACCAATCTAACTCGACGTTATCAGCTTCAGCCCAAAATATTCAATCACATTTTACATTTGGCAACACGAGTGACACTGATATTACTGAGGGACAAGTAGACTTGATTACGCCTTACGGAGATTATATCTCTGATAAAGCAGACGGTAACGATGATCCTCACTTTGAAACGAATATGACGGCAGCCGATATTTTGGCCAGCTTACCAACTGGTTTTACAGCAACTTTTTCAAATAAAGGCGGGCTTTACAATATTGCCGCAGATCAATTAACTGATGATCAAGTAGCTACTTTGGTTGCAGTTCAACTAAAAGGTACCATTGCTGCAGGTCAAAATTATAATGTAACTTGGAATCAAACTTTGATTGGTGCAGGGGATGATACCCGACATGCTGATACGCACACACAGTATTTAAGTGATAGTGGTGCAATTCAACCTTCGGCTAATGCTTATATGAGTGTGGCTGAGCAGACGATGCCAGTTAAAGATGGCAATGTTACAGTTTCTGCAACCATTGGGAATGGCCAGGCATCCGCAACAACAAATCAATTTGCAGATGATTTGAATGGCCCTACTGTATCGAGTGTTGCACCATTTGATGTTGAAAAAAATGATCCTAATAGCGTTTCTGCCACCTTTACCTTGTCTAACGACACTGATGATTATATGTACACAAATTACGTCATCCTATTACCCAATTACTATAGTAATACGTATATGAATATGATTTCCAATTATTCAATTGACGCAAGTAAAGTTAACGAAAGTACTTTTACCAGCGCATTTCCAAGCAATTTAATCATTCGCTATTCGATTGAACAAGGCGAATATTTGAACATGGCAACAATGCTCGCAACCCATCCCAACTTCACTTGGAATCAACTGATTGCAGTTCAATTTATTGGAACACTGAATGGTCAAACCTCTTACTCAGTAAACTTGCCTCTGACCTACGTTAACCAAAATCAAACGGACCTGAATGTTGGCACTATTAATGCATCTGCTGGCGTTTTGGCTTTTAATCAAATCGGAGATATACTTGGTGACATTCAAAGCAATCTTTCCCTTACTAAGGAAGTAGATTTAAACCTTGATGGTCCTTATTTCGCTTATCAGATCAACGCCGATAATTCATTAACATTGGCGGATGAAGATGTTCAAAAATTACTGCCAACAATTGATAAATCACAGATCATGATTTCGAATAATACGCCATGGTCACCAGATCAAAATGCAGCTAATACACCACTATATCAGGGCGGAAGTTACGCAATTTCGTTGACAGATATCCAAAATATTTTAGTTGCTAATGGCTACACTGTCCAACTCAATCAAAATGGTGATGCATATCAATATTATTCTTATAATTCAACATTTAAAGATGTTACTATGAAAGACGCTGATGACGGTTCTGCTCAGTGGAATTACAGCGCAACGAACTCTGATGGCGGTGTGCCGGTTATCAAAGTTCTCAACACTCATGATTCAACGATTCAAGCAACGAAGGATACAACTGTTAACCTTAAAGATAATTTTGATGGTGTGAGTGCTTCTACGTACTATACGGCAGATGACAGTGACGTGAAGGCAACACTTGATGACCCAACCGGTGTCCTCAAAGACAATGGCGACGGCACATACACCGTGCAAAAAGCCGGTCAGTACACTATCACTTATAGCATAGCAATTTCAAATTCTGTGACGGTAACCAAAAAAGCGACTGTCACGGTAGAACCAACAATCCTGTACGGGACTGCAACCACAACTCGTACCATCAGCTACGTGAATGTTGATGGTACGACTAATGGCAATGATCCGATCGTACAAACCGTAACGTATAAAACAACAACAGACTCATTAACTGGTGAAACAATTTATACGCCACAAAATGGGTATTATGAAGTTAAATCACCAGCTATCAAAGGCTACAAACCAGATCAAGCAGTCATTGCACAACAAGGACTTGCCGCAACAAACGTAGCACCAACTGATTCAGAGGTCGTTGTCACTTATAACCCAACCTATTCATATGGAATGGCAACCTCAACGCGGACCATTAACTTTGTGAATAGCGATGGTACCGCCAGTGTGGCACCAATCGTTCAAACTGTGACCTATAAGACAGTTACGAATGATGCTACAGGTGAAACTGTTTATACGCCAACCGGTGCCTACTACGAGGTTAAGGTGCCAACTCAAGCAAATTACACGCCAGAGCAAGCCACGGTTGCCCAAGTTGCTGTTGGGGCAACGACAACTGCACCGACTGATACGTCAGTGACGGTAACGTATAATCCAACTTCAACATATGGTACTGTGACCTCAACTCGCACAATCAACTTCGTCAACGTAGATGGTACGATCAACCCAACGGCGCCAATTGTTCAGACGATTACCTACAAGACTGTGACAAATGCTGCTACAGGTGAAACCATTTATACCCCACAAGGTGCCTACTACGAAGTTAAAGTACCAACACAAAAGGGGTATGTTGCCGATAAAACGGTTATTGCCCAAGTAGCTGTTAGCGCAACTAACGTCTTACCGACTGATACCACGGTAACGGTTAACTACACACCAACGTATTCATACGGTACAGCAACTTCTACACGGACAATTAATTTTGTTAACGCTGATGGTACCACCAATAAGACAGCGCCAGTTGTACAGACAATCACCTATAAGACAGTGACGAATGATGCAACGGGTGAAACAGTTTATACGCCACAGGGTGCTTATTATGAATATCAAGTGCCTACTTTGACTGGCTACACCGCAAGTCAGACTACGGTTGCTCAGGCGACAGTGGGCGCTACAACCACCGCACCTGAGAACACAACGGTGACAATCACCTATACGAAGAATGCCACTAAACCTGATGAGGGTGGGACTACTAAGCCGGATGATGGCGGTACAACGACGCCAGATAACGGTGGCACTACGACACCAGACAATGGCGGTACAACGACGCCAGATAACGGTGGCACTTCAACCGGTACCGATGGCGCAACGGTGACACCTGGGTGGGATGACCCTGGTATTGTGCCACCTGAGGGATCATTTAATCCTGATTCAGTCGATGCTGGCGCTACCAATGGTGGTAATGGCGAAGAGACTATCCACACGACTAGTCAACCAACGCAGGCGGTTAAAGAGTTGGACTCAACTGAGTCGACAACTGAACAACCAGCAGCTAAGCAGAATCTTGCGGCCAAGCGGTTACCACAGACAAGTGAAACCACAGCTCAAACTGGCTCGGTAATTGGGTTGTCATTATTGGGTCTTCTCAGTGTCCTTGGCTTGGCCAAGAAGTCACGTCGGGAAGATTAAAAGATTAACTAGCAGCAAATAGTTCGAGATGACTAACGTTTTGCCGTTAGTAAAGGCGATACGATTCGATTTGAATCGTGTCGCCTTTTTGCGTAAATTTATCGGGTGAACGGAAATTTGAGTTATCGTAAACTGTGCTCTTAATATGTCTGACTCTAAAATGGGTAATTAGCAAGATGTAAATTATGAAATACTGAATATACCCCGTGAAAGGCCAATCATGCTGATGTAATACAGGATTAACAACTCTTTTAAGTCAGCGTGTCTTGTTTTTGACCAGTAAAGTAGTTAAAACATGACCTAAGCCCATTTCACAAAATAGTATAGGTCATAAAACAACCAATTTTAGGCTGAATTGGATTGTAAATTTACATTACAGTTTAATTACGAATTGAAATTATTGCCCAAATATAATTGCATAATCAAAACTTTATGAGTACACTTTAATGAAACAACCGCTTACATGCTGATATAATAGTGTTTATAAAATTTTGTTGGGATGCATCTACGTTAAGAATACCAATATGAGAATGAAGTCTATTTTATTTTCCGGTAAGGGTTAAATTATTGACGTTTCATTTTTTAACATCATATTTTTACCATAAAAGAGGGTGCTTCGTACAAAATGACGAAGCGGCCCGTTCAATTGTGTCTTTTTAAATATTAGAGGTGAAAAACATGCGAGATTCTAATCGATTATTGATGAAAATCATGCTGTGTCATTCAGTTTTATTAGGAATCGTCGTCTGTGCACCAATCCAGGGACACGCTACAACGCAGACTACTTCTGCGCAAACAACCGTCACTACGGCATCGGTGAATGCAGCTAAGCCAGTAAATATTGGGCCCCAATCTGAGTCAAAAAATGTTAGTGTAAATTCGGATACAAATGGTTCGAACCAGCAATCCGCCACAGAAAATAGTCGTAATGCTGCTAGTGAACCAGACACCGATGAAAATACTGCATCCAGTTCTGATAATCAGACAAATGCGTCATCACAAACGGTGGTGTCGTTTGCACAAACTAATTCAGCTGATATGACAGCATCTTCCCAAGAAAGTGAAGCAATTCATGAGTCAACTGGCTCGCTGACACTGGCGACTGATCATGAGGTAGTGGCATCAGGAACCGACGTTAATGCGACCTTATCAGTAAGTATGGCGGGGAATGTCGACCAAAGTGCAGATCAAAAGTTGATTGTACAGTTACCAACAACATTTCCACTGAGCGATAGTACCGATTTGACTATCGGTGGTAAAACACCCACCTACGATAAGCAAAAGGCGACTTTAACTTATGACTTTGAACAAGGATTGACGGCGACTTCGTTAACCAAAACATTTACGTTCAAAACTAACGATCAGCCACTCATTAATGATACTAAGTTAACAATCGCTGCAACTTTAATGCTAGATCAACAGGTTGTGGCCAGTGCGCAACAGAGTGTCACGGTTGAAACGAAGGCCTCAATGTCAATCTACAATCAAATGCTTGGTGTGATCGAGGCCAATGCTGCTGGCGGTCCGACAACGGATGATCAGGGCAACATCGTCATCAATCCGAAGTTGATCACTGGCGCACCAGGTGATTTCGTGGTTTACTCTGTGACAGTGTTGATGCCTAAAAAGCTGGGACAGGCCTACTTGGCTCCGGGAACAGCTGTGTTAGTTAACGTCGCGTTGCCACCGGAATTGGCGTACGCGTCAAATATTGCTGGCACACCGGTCGCTACTCAATTAAGCAGTGATGGTGATGCACAGAACCGCAGTTATTATCAGTTTGTAGTTGCAGCACCAAGCATCGCTGAACAAATGGCTAACCCAGATTACGTTTTTGCTGAGAGCTTTCAGTTTGCGGCCGAAATTTTGCCAACTGTCGCGCCAGGTACAACAATTACGACGGTTGCACAAGGTGGTGGCACCACAGTTGCCGGAAAGAGTGTTGCGTCACAACTGTTGGGTAACCAAATTATGGTGGCGGAAGGCGTGGGTAGCAACGTCTTAGAACCACAAGATGGTGGCGTTCATTACTTTCAAACTTTTGATCCTAGCACACCACAGATTACGCCGGATGGTGAACTTCAGTTTGTCATGAGAATCGGGCCAGCTTTTATGAGCGCGCCTGATCGAGATTACACAGAAGTCGGCGAGGGGACCCGTGCCATCAACAAGTACGTGGTAACCTACGATGTGGATCCACATTTAAATGCAGATGGCTTAATGTTAAAACAACCAACCACTTGGATATTGGGACAACAAGTCATTTCCCAAGAACAACCCAAGTTTGACTTATACGTGAAGTATGAGGACGAAACCGACTATGAAAAAACGGCTTTAACGAGGTATACAGCTGGTGAGATTGATCTTAATCAGTATTTAGATAATTCGCGTGGGGTAGATAAAATTCAACTCCGGTTTACGCAAATTCCCAATGGGTTGGACTACGATGATGGCTTGGCGTTTGTGATGACACCAAAGCGGGGATATTATGGTACAGTGACGAACACATTGTTAGTCGAGGAAGCTGGATATGTTTTTGGTAGAAATTGGGTGGACCTATTATACGGTCCTGATGGTGCAATCGTAGTTGGTCCCGATGGTGAAGGTCCAGGCGGATACCTAACCCCTGGTGAAGATTATGGTGCAATATACTTTGCGGATTATCCGGACAACATTCCAATTTTAAAGCAGGCGATGGCGCCTCGGACTGCTGAAATTGTAAAACCGCAGAAAAGTTCAGCGATGTTGAACGAAGACGTTAACGTTGCCAAACAAGTTGGTCAGCTCGCGATTGCTGGTGATAATCAGCTGATCGTCACCGTTGGAAATAGCAGTGTGGCCACCGATTATTTGACCGGTGTGACGAGTTATCTGATATTGCCGAAGGGCGTAGTTTATACTGGCGATGAGCAACAAATTCAGGTGCTGACGACCGATTTTGAACAGGCTGGACAGACACTGCTGAAAATTAACTGGCAAAATACTGCGATTACTCCGGGACAACAAAATCGACTTACTGTTCCGGTTTGGATTGAGCCAAGTCTAAATTTAAGTCAGCTAGTGACAAGCCTTTACACCAGCGCCGATGGCAATCAAGGAGCGACGTTAACGGACTCCTCAGCGGCTGATGTTGCTTTGCCGGTCTTGCCGTCACAATATACCTTCTTGAATCCCAATCAGGTTGCCTTTGCAGTCACTAAGCGTGGCAGTATCCAGATGACGGAGCAGGGCTCACAGATTAAAATGAATCAGGTCACCAACGAGATTGCCGCTGGGCAGACTGGTACGATTGCAATTGATTTTGCGGCTGATTCAACGCCCGCTCTAACTCAGCTGAATTTAGTTGGGACACTGGAACCCGGTTTGCATTTAACAGAGTCGGTTACTTTGCCAGTCAGTTGGCGAGGACGTGTGGTTGTTCAATATACGACAGCACAAAACCCATCAACCACAAGTGATTGGCATGATGCAACTGAAGTGGCTAATTTTACCCGGGTGACAGGCTTTAAAATCAGTTACGATGATGCTAGTAGTTATTTGGTTGGTAGTGCCCAGCAGATTTTACTTCGAGTACTCGTGGATGCCACTTGTCGAATTGGGCAAGTAACGGGCGTTCAGTATCAAGTAGCGGCTAACCAGTTACTGCCAATCATGGGCTTGACGGCACCTGTAACTGTCGTGATGCCGGTGCTTGTACGAACGCAGGTGCCCAATGAAGCGCCCCACGTTACAGCAGATCAGTATTACAATAATTTGACGCCCAACCAACAACCTGGCGGCACCACGACAACAGAAACACCCGTGCCTGACCCTTCAACCACGGAGAAAACCACGGCACCAACTACTGAACCGACCACGATGCCAATACCGGCTACGCAATTAGAAACAGTAATCGTTCCGGATTCCGATAGTTTAGTGACAGTGCCGGCACCAATTGAATCGTCACCAGAAGTAGTTAAGCAAGTTACGGAATTGTTGGAAACTGAATCGGATAGCCGTTCCGCACTCACGCAGGAGGCCTCGGCCGTTCAATCGAAGACCACCAAGCATTCGCTTGCTAAAGCTAAGCATTCAAACAATGCAACGATAAAATCAGTCCAAGCTGCTCACGTTGTTAATCATTCAGCAACTGTCACCAGTCAATCACAACACAAAACGAAACGACAGTTACCACAAACGCGTGAACGCACGTCAACTGGTACATTAATCGGCCTTCTCATGGTAGCTGCAATTAGCATTCTCGGTGGTCATTCAGTGTTAAGAAAACGATATCGACATTAATAAAGTTTTGTAGTGGCTAACACGGCATTAGTCGTAACGATAATCATACAAAAAAATAAGCGGTCCAGAATTTATCAAAAATTCCGGATCGCTTATTTGCTTTAATCTCTTTGACTTTTAAAAATCGGAATCGGCTACTGTGGCAAGATGGTACTTAGCAGGTCAATCAAGCCGCTGGTTGCACTTGGAAAGGCAAAGATTTGTTGTTGAAGTTGGGTTGCAGTGAAGCGACCATTAATGATGAAGGTCAATAGGTTGATGAGGTCATCACTGTCATCGGCGTACAGGCTCGCACCCACAATGAAGCCGTCTTGATCAAGCACTACGGTCAGCTCAGCGTCTAACGCACGCTTATATTCAAAAGCTAATTGTTGACCAAATGGGACAACTTGCGTGTGATAACGATCTGGTTCAGACTGTGCGGTTGCGACACTAACGCCGACTTGCGCAAGCCTTGGCATGGTGAAGACAACGCTTGGAATTGCCGGGTATTGAATTGGTGCAGCACCACCTAAAATGGTTCTGGCAATGTAGTTTGATTCAAAAGTTGCGGTTGGTGTGAGCTTCGGCTGTTGTTTATCGAGCACGTCGCCACTCGCATAAATATTTGGCACGGTCGTTTGGAGGTGATCGTTAACTTTGATGCCACGTGGTGATGCTTCAATGCCCAATTTTTCGAGACCCAGGTCTTCGACATTTGCCGTTCTACCAGTTGCGCCTAAGAGATAGTCAGTTTCAATTGTCAGGCCACTCTTGGTGTTAACGACGAAGCCATCGTCTGTGTTTTCAATGCCAACAACGGCTTCATTAAAGTGGAACTGGACACCTTGATTTGCTAGTTTTTTCAAAAGCCGTTGAACGTAGTTTTGATCAAAGGCTTTAAGCGCCTGATCGCCATATTCCACAATGTGAACTTCTCTACCCATAGTTGCGGCCATCGAAGCGAATTCCATCGCAATAACACCGGCGCCAATGAAGACCAATCGTTGTGGCATGTCGGGCAAGTCCAAAAACTCCCGACTGTCATGAATGTATTGATTACCAGGGATGTTTAAGGTAATTGGACGTTGACCGGTGCCTAAAACGATGTTTTGACTGGTATAAATCTGATCGCGAACTTGTACAGAATGGGCATCGACTAAAGCTGCGCTGCCAGTAATCATGGTCAAACCTAATTGGTTGAAAAGCTGTGTCATCGTGGGTGCTAACGGATCAATGACTTGATGCTTGTAGGCCATGAGTGCGGGCCAGTCAAGCGTTGGCATTTGGGTGATGCCTTGCCCCTGGAATCGTTGAAGCTGTTCAATTAATTGGAAGGGACCGTCCAGCGCAATTTTGGCATCACAGCCATAATTCGTACAAGTCCCGCCAACTAAATCTCGTTCAACAATGGCCACTTTTTTGCCGGCCTGTTGTAGTGTGACGGCTGCGTGCCAAGCGGCGTGGCCGGAACCAATAAATAGTACATCGTAATCCATTGTCATTGTGTAACCTCCAAGTATTTTAAATAATCGTGCACGACTAATTAATTAAAATTAAAACCGCTTATTCACTGAAAGCGGTTTGTAATTTTTGATTAAGTGCTAAGGCTTGTTCGTAGTCTTCAATGGTAAGTTGATAACGCGCTAAACACGTTGCTAAGGCATCATGAATCGGTGCTTCATTGTCTCGCGCCATCTTGGTGAGACTGACGACTAATCGTCGTTTGTCATTTTCAGGATGCGTGCGAGTTACCCAACCGCGTTCCTCTAAGCGTCGAACCATGGGCGTTAACGTATTAGAGTTAAGGTGAAGCGTCTGACCCAAGTCGCGTAATTCACGGTGGTCTTGTTCCCATAAAGTGGTTAACAAGAGATACTGTGGGTATGTGAGGCGGTACGGTTCAAGCGCTTCTTGATAGAACTTATTAAATAGGCGATTAACGTTATAGACGCTAAAACAGAGCTGATCTGCTAAGTGAACATGAGTTGTCATGATGTTCCTCCATAATCAATCGTGTACGACTGATATTTAGTGTACTCGTTTTAATTGAAGAATACAATGACCAATCACTAATTAATATAGCTAGACAATTTTTAAATCAATCATCGACTGTGCAGTTGCTAAGATCGCGGTTTTAGCTGAACGAGGCTGCCATCCCAATAGCTTAGTGGCCTTTGCGTTACTTGTTTCGGCGTAAGTGCCAGCCACGGAAGCCACCATTCTCAACATCGGGTTGGCAACCGCTGCCGCCTTGATGATTGCAGTTGGGACAACTTTTGATGGGATATTCTTTGCAAATTGCGGGAAATTATCACGCAAAATATCTGCCACATCTTTCATAGAGTACGTTTCACCCGTGGTGGCTAAAAATCGTTGACCTGCAGCCTTTGGACTAGTCATTGCCAGCAAATGTAAGCTTGCAACGTCGCGAACATCGACGTAACCAGAATCAACTGGTGCAAGCACTTTAGTCTTACCGGTTAACATTTCTTGAATTTGAATGTTTGAGTGAGAATAGTCATCGGCTAATACAGGTCCCATCACGGCAACGGGGTTGACGGTTGCGAGTTCTAAACCACTATTATCATTGTCGATGAAGTCCCAAGCTGCACGTTCTGACAATGTTTTAGATTTTTGGTAAGGATGAATGCCCTTGACGGATAGATCCGACCAATCCTCCTCAGTGAAAGGTGTTGTTTGATCACGGTGACCGGCAAATATGGCACCGTAAGCCGAAGTGAGCACGACGCGTTTGAGGTGAGCGGCACTAGCGGCTTTTAAAACGCGAAGTACACCATTGATTGCTGGATTGATCATTTCAGCTTCGTTTTTAAAGTTTAATGTTGGGGTTGGGGACGCTGGATGAATCGCGTAAGTGGCGCCGGTCATAACTTCGTCCCAGTGAGCATCGGTAGTCAGGTCCGCAACTGCAAAGGACAAATCGGTAAAATCATCCCAACCGCCATTTTTGAGCATGCGTTTAACGAGTTCAGTTTTTTTGAGATTTCGAACAGTTGTCTTAACAGCATAGCCTTGTTGAAGTAACTGTAAAATAATGTGAATTGCAATGAAACCACTGCCGCCGGTGACAACTACTTGTGTTTTTGACATAATATTCTCCTTTTTGTGTGACACTTGTAACACCAGTGGCAGTATCGTACAATAACTCAAAAGCACACACAAGCTAATTCAGAGCATCTGTGACAGATTGGAGAAATTGCTATGTCAGCGACGAAGCACGCGCAACAAATTAAAGAAGATTCCCAAGCCTATATCACAACGGCATTATTTCAATTGTTGGAGACAAAGGATTTGGGTGAAATCACAGTAACAGCTCTGGTGAAGCGAGCTGGGGTTAGTCGCATGGCGTTTTATCGAAACTTCGAAACAACAGCGGATGTGATCTTAAAGTATTTTGCGTCTAAAATCAATCAGGTTTTTGATGATGTGATCAACCAAGTACCAACTGAAGAAAAATTAACCGAAATTGACCATTTTTTCGAAACATTGTCGCATGAGCTTAAACTGGCAGTTGACAGACATTATGAATATTTAATTCAACAACTCTTTAACGACGGTATGCGGCGTTATTATGATCAAAATCAAGTTTGGCAACAGTTACCTAAGACACAGCAACGTTATTGGATTGCCTTTATGAGTGCCGGCGTTTATGCGATTTGGCGCGAGTGGTTGTTGAATCGAGAGTCGGAAAATTTAATGGCTATTCATGATATCGTTGGCAAATTTCAGTCATCAACTATGTTGGCGTTAAAGGAAAGCAATTAAATTCTTTGGGCCATCATAGCCACAAGATTGCCACAGATTCGTTTTTTTGCTATACTACCTCAGCACACAGGGGGTGATAGAATGGTACGTCACGTATCTTCTGTAGATTCGGTTGTTGGCCGATAACCGAATCACTAATTGAGAATTCTCTTTCTTGGTGATTCACGCTTAGAAAAAGAGGAATTCTAATGACATTAAATTTACAACCATATCAGTACATGGAACTACGACACATTGTGAACAATCTGATTGATAATTATAAGTCGGTAAACGATCCGCGAACAGTGGATGCTGTCCAGTCGCTTGCAGTCGAACGGATTCACCAGATTATCCCAGCGGATCAGCCTGAAGCTGACCGCTTACTTGGTGTGGCCCTTAACCATCAGCTCCGTCGAGAAGCAGCCAATAAGTTCTGGGCCACGTTTAAGGATAATGTGGTGCCGTTTGCGGTACCAACCAGCAAACAAGTTGAAAAGGTCTTTCGTAAAGTTAAAAAACTCAAGCAGCCTAACTTCAATGCGCTTGAGCTGAGTGAACAGACTTTTATCGGCTGGAACGATATTGCTACACAGCGCAAGTATATGTTGTATTACGATGACAACAAACTGGCGGGTGTATACGGCGATTTATCAGTTTCTGTGATCAAGGGGTTCTGTACGATTTGTCATCAAGAATCAAACGTCTCGCTGTTCACTGCAATCAGCAAAAAGGGCAGTGAGGGCCGTTACACTAAAAAAGGTAACTATATCTGTCATGATAGTATACGTTGTAATCAACAATTATATCGTCGTGAAGGATTTGACCAATTTCTGGCCGATTTGAAGTAATAAGTGTTGATTAAATTGAAATAAGCAAAGAAAGCTAAGCCTTTAGTTGAGCCGATATGGTCAATTAAGGGCTTTTTTAGTTGTATGATTTTTTTGTAAATGAGTATTTAACTAATTGCTTTCATTTTTAAATATAATTAAGAAAAGATTAGAAAAACACTGATATGACGGTATTATAAACTTGTTGATAAAGGCATAAAAATGTAAAATAGCAATTCCATTTTTTTAGATTTTTTCAAAAAAATTGGGAATGAAAGTGAATGGCTTGATATATCAACGATTTTAGGTGTTTCACAATCAGTTTTAAATACAAGATTCAAAATAAGCGTTGTCGTCCCAAAATCTGAATGGTATATTATCACCTGATTAAGAAGCAGGTATGAGTAATATTGATTTTATTTGGAGAAAAACAGGTTTTATTTTGGAAAAATAGAACTTGGTTTTGCTGATTGAGCAATCTGATTGTACTGGGGAGTCCGGTCAGGTTTAATGGGAACTCAATTGGCGCAGTAAACTAAAAAGTTGCGGCTATAATAAATCATAGGATGGCTGACAACAATGGGAGACCAGATTAACAAGAAACGGGAGCGCCTTGCGCAAGATACAAAAACGACAACGAATCGCTACAAACTATATAAAGCTGGGAGTCATTGGGTTGTTGCTGGTGTAACTACGGTTGCATTTGCGATTGGCTTGACGACTTACGTGGCACCAACTACGGCTCACGCCAGCGACGACAACCAAACTGCGGACACTAGTGCAGTTACGGACAGCAGTAACTTAACGGCACCCACGACGACTTTAACGTCGAGTACCAGTGACGCAGAAAGTGCAGCAAAGGCAACTTCACAGGCCACAGCGACAGAAACGACACCTGAATCAAACACTACTTCGGATACTCAGACCGATAATAGTGACAGTGCAGTGAATAACGAAACTGTTCCAGAAGCAGCAACGGACACCACTCAGCCTGAAACTGCTCAACCAACTCAGACTACTAGCGAAAATAACGTTGATGCAACGACTTCAACCGATGACAAGAGTACTGCGACAAATAACTCGGCGGAAGCGATAACCGACAAAACGACTACTGATACGAATGCAACCGGTAGCGCAAAAACCATTAATGGCTTGGCCGTCACTAACCGGGCCGGGACAACCACCGCCACTGTTTCGGCAGTCAACCCTAATTTCGTTGATGTGACGGCACTGTCTAAGTCAACGATGACAAACACCACTCACTTGACGGTATCAGGTGATGGTGGGACTAATTTTGTGTTGAAAAATGGGGTGTACATCAGTACGCTACAGGTTGGTAATGCGAGTGCAACGAATGATGTCTTAAATTCCTTTAATTACGATCCTTGGCAGTTGCGCAACTACACTGTTCAAGCTACCAATACACGGATGGTCAACGGCCAAATTGCGTTAACTAAGAACTCCGTTGTTAAACTTGTGACGGGTTCTACGATTCAATTGTTCCAAGTGAATAATGGACCTGCCATGGCCGGTCGGTTGCAAACTTATGGCCTCGTGTTGATCAATAATCAAACGTCTACGGGGACAAATAATGGCCGGGCACAAAATTACGATGGTCCTACCAATAACTATGCCTACATGGATGCCGCTGGGTTACATGTTGGTGCGAACGTTTCCTCAGGGAATCTTGCTATCAACGGTAGCATGGTCATCATGCAAGACATCGCCATTCGAGGCGCAGCTGCAGGTGATTTAGGCGTGAATTACGTTAAGTTACGAATTCAGTTAGGTGACTTAGCAGTTGGTAAGGCCCAGGTCCTGAAACCAGTTATTAATACACGAAGCGTTAACCTTGCCAATAACACCACGACCTTAATTGGTGGGACGGGTACAGCCGCTGGCGATACGATCACGGTGCGCACTGTGGATGGCAGTGTGAGTGTTGCAACCACTGTAACCGCAGCTGGAACTTGGCAACTTACGGCGGCTCAATCAGCTAAATTTGCTGGGTCAGCTAACGTGGTTGCTATCGAAAACAACTCACTCGGTGATACGCCAGGTATCGCTGCTGCGCTGCAACAAACCTCTGTTAGTCGGGTTATCAAGTACGTCATGGCTGACGGTACTGCCGCGCCAGCTGGTAAAACACAAACAGCGAACTATAAGCGAAATGCAACGTCGGCTGGTACCGTCGCTAAACCGGCCGTTACTTACGGTGCTTGGACGTCATCTAATGCTGCATTTGCGGCTGTCACCACACCGATTGAAACGGGATACGTCGCTGATAAAGCGACTGTAGCAGCACAAACCGCTGCAACACCAGCAGCCTCAGTTGTTTTGCCAACATCTGCAACAGTTACGGTCACATACACGCCGGTTGCTAAGTATACTTTTAGTGGGACAACTACTCAGGTAGCACCAATTAGTTACACGAACAGTACCACCGATCCAACTAAAGTTGATGAAAGCCAACAAGTCATTCCCTACGTTAAAGGCTACGTAGCAACCGTCAACGGTACTGCATTAACGCCAGTTAACGCTGCCGATGCAACTCAGGGTTACAAAGCACCGACACCTACTAGTGCCGTTAAGGATACGGCGATCGTATATGCGGTTGATAACGAACAGGCGGCGGTTAACTTTATCGATGATACCACCAAAACAACGCTAAAAACGGACGCCATTAAGGGAATTGCCGGTGATGCGATGGTCTATGATTCAGCTGCGGCAATCAAAGCCTATACAGATGCCGGTTATGTTTTAGTTTCAGACGGCTATGCAACCGCTGGTGATGCAAGTAAGATTTTTGATACGGTCGCCGACTCGACATCAAAGGTTTCTCAAACCTTTGATATTCATTTGACCCACAGCACGACGACTTATACGCCAACGACACCAGGTACTGCTGTTGGCACGACTGCTACCGATCTGACGCATGCTGTTACGGTTACGAACATTTTTGGTGATCCGGTGAACACCCAAACGACCGAACCATCGATCATGTTCTATCGAACGGCAACCGTTGATAACGTGACTGGCGAGGTGACCCCTGGCACATGGACAACCAACGCCACGGGTGTCACAGCTGGGACGGATGATCAGAGTAAATCACTGACTGTTTTACCAATGAATGGCCGTAAGACACCGGGCGGTTATAGTGCGAAGGTGACAACTACAATTGATGGAACAGCTGTCGCTGATACCAGCATTGTGACCGCTGCCAACACGGCAGTGGTTCGTCACATTGATTACACGGACATCATGATTCACGTTCAATACGTTGATGTTGATGATAACAACAAGGTTGTTGGGACAATTTCGACTGTGGGCACCTCATTTAGCACTCGATCAACTGACTTTACGACGTTAGTTACTGATCCAGAGACAAATAACGAACTATTTGCGTTGGAAGTCGTTCAAACACCAACCGCATTAAAAGCGGAAAATGGATCAATCAGTGGGACTGAGAACGAAGCAATCGAAACGTTTACCGGTGCCCCCGGCCAAACTTACGTGATCGAAGTCCACCATGCCCATGAACAATTGCCGGTTACCACCACTCGAACAATCAATTACACTTATGCCGATACTACAGAAGGTACTACGGCAGCACCAACTCAGACTCAGACTGCTAACTGGACAGAAGATATTGACGTTTATAAGGCGGCGCAAGATGGCGCAACACCAGCAGATTACATCACGTACACACAAGACTCTGCATATTCAGCAGTCACCTCACCAGTTATCGCACAATTCGTACCTGATGTTGCCACTGTTGCAGCCGAAAGCATCACTACGTCGCCAGTTACTACTTTACCAACTAATGAAGTTGTGCCAGTGACTTATACGCGAAACGTTTTCACGACACAGCATCCAGGTGCCTACGCGGATGAATTAACCAAGACGGTAACGGAAACAGTCCATTATATTAGTGGTATTGATGGCAAGACAGTTGCAGATGATGCAACGCCAAGCGTGACCTTTACCCGAAGCCGTACCAATAACGCAGATGGCACAGTCACTTATTCAAATTGGACTCCAAGTACGCAAGCAATTGCGGCAGTGACGAGTCCGGATGTTACTGATATGTTTACTGTGACGAAGACCGTTCCCGCAGTGAATGGTGTTACACCAGACAGTGCACCGGCCGATGTGACGGTTAAATACTACAATACTAAAGTTACGGTCAATCCACATGACCCACAAGGTCCTAAGAATCCTAATGAACCAGTGGTGCCAGATGATCCCGATAGTCCAGTTTACCCAGCAGGGGTGACTGCAACTGATTTGAATAAAACCTTTACGGAAACGATCCACTTTGTTGATGGTGATGGCAAGCAGGTTACGGATGATAAGGTTGCAACGGTACATTACCAACGCAACGCCACGGTCGACTACAGTGTTGATCCCGCTAATCCAACGGTCAGCTACGGCAACTGGGAATTAGCGGACGGTCAAAATGCAGATTATCCAGCTTTTAGTATTCCAGTATTTACTGATAAGGTTTATGATACTGCGAACACGACAACTCAAGGGACCATCACTAATGGTCAATATGGCGCCGTTGCCACTGATCCAACACTTGATGCTACTTCTGGTAGCTACGTCGATACGGTCGTTTATAAGAGTTCTATTCAGAATCTAATTCCAAATGGCAATATTCCAGAAGGTGTAACCGTTGAGCCACTGGAACGGGTGATCACAGAAACCATTCATTATATTGATGGTGCTACTGGTCAACCATTGGCAATCAGTGGTGAACAAGTTTCGGTTACCTCTACACGTGGAGCACAAGTCAATATCAACCCGGATGCACCGGATGATAAACAAGTTGTGTACGGCGATTGGTCGGTTGAGAACTTGGTCGCAATCGATGTACCAGTTGAAGTAACAAGCGATGCAGATGAAACGAGTAAGACTGGTTTAGTAATTCCTGCAGGCACCAAGTTCTTCACGATGACGACGAATATCCCAGCTCAAACGGTTAATGGGACGTCGGATGATTTGAATTATGATGTTTACTATTACCCAGAAACGGTGACGTTAACACCTGATAATCCAGATAGCCCTAAGGACCCTAACGAACCACTTGATCCAAGCAATCCAGCTGGTCCACTTTTCCCGGCTAGTGGCATTACTAACGAAGATATGCATCAGGCCGTTACTGAAACGATTAGTTATGTTGACCAAAACGGCAACACGGTGGCGCCTACGAAGACGATCACGGTGAACTACCAACGTAGCTACACGGTAAACTTCAATCTGGATGGCACTTCAACTGCAACGCCAGGCCAGTGGACAGTTGCACCAGGCAAAGATGGCGCCGTAGTAAGCTCAACCATCTCCGCTGTCACGAATCCGGTTATTGCTTGCTTGATCACCAAAGATAAGTCGGTGGCTGCCTATGCAACTTCAACCACTGCCGCGGATGGTACCGTGACTTTGGCAAGTGATAAGCCGGTTGTTGTGACCTACTATCCTAATTCAGTTGACATTACCCCGGAGAATCCAGCGGGCGAGGGGAATAACGTTACACCAACTGATCCTAATGATCCACGAGTTTATCCTGCGGGCGTCAGTGCCGATGACCTCAATACAACTGCTACTGAAACAATTCGTTACGTTGATGGCATGACAAATGCAACGCTGCAAGCACCAACCACAGGTAACACGTTGCACTTTGTTCGGAATGCCCACGTTGTCTGGAACCAAGATGGCAGCACCGCAGTCACTTACGGCAAGTGGACGCCTAAAACGACGGCTGATCAACAATTTGAATCGGTAACCGTGCCACAAGTGATTGATGGTAAACTTGCTGATTTGAAACAGGTTGATGCCATGACGGAAACTTTCCCAATCGACGTGACTGCCACGGTCTACTACTACGGCGATATTACCATACAGCCAGATCAACCTGTGACACCAGGCACGCCAATTAATCCGGATGACCCTAACAGTCCGCTTTATCCTGAAAACACGACTTCACCGGATAATCCAGATGGTACTGGCTTGACTGCCACTGATTTAAACCAGACTTCGACGCGAACGATTCAATATTTGAGTGGTATCGACAAGCAAACCTCAGTCGCTAAAACGGGTATTCAAACGATCTACTTCAACAGAGTTGGTCATTTGAGTTACAACCAAGACGGTTCACCTAAAGTAACTTATGATAACTGGACACCAGCAGATCTGGATAGCAACATTTATCATGAGTTAAATACACCGGTTGTTGATGGAATGTTTACAACAACTGAAAGCAACAGTGAAATTACTGAGACAGTACCAACTGACGTATCAGAGACGGTGTACTACTATCCAGCTGAATATACCGTAACCCCTGGCACACCAGTCGATCCAGATGATCCAAGTCAAGTTCAGGGACCACTTAACCCTGGAGATTCGTTAGTCCCTTCAGTAACTGGTGATGAAAACGTCCCAAATGCACCAGAAGGGTTAACGTCAGAATATTTGACGCGTCAGGTCACTGAGACGATTACCTATGTGAATGGTGTCACCGGAGATGTTCTAACTGATGCGGCAGGTCAACCGTTAACTAAGAACGTAACGGTGAACATGACCCGAAACGCACATGTGTCATATTCAGTTATCGATCATAAGCCAGCTGTTAGTTATGATGCATGGACACCGGTTACTTTTGATGCCGTTACCAGTCCTGATGTCGACCAGATGTATACGACAACGCCAGTCGTTGATCAAATGACGGTGAAAACACCGATCTCATTACATTTAACTGTGAACTACTATCCTACGAACGTCACTGTGACACCAATTACGCCGACTGATCCGAGTGATCCTTCAGTTTCACCGAAGAATCCGGGTGATCAATTAGTCCCAACGGATGGTAAGCATACCCCAGATGATCACACACCTGTTTATCCTGCCGGTGTGACGGAAGCGGACTTAACGACTACGGCAGTTGAAACCATCAACTACATTGATAGTAAAACAGGCGAACCAGTCCATGAATCCGTAACGCAAACGCTTAAGTTCTACCGTACGGCTAACGTTTCGTTTGATAAAAATGGGCAAGGAACTGTCGTTTACAGTGATTGGTTACCAGTTGAGAGCGATACTTTTCGTGCCGTTAAATCACCTGAAATTGACGGTTACACGAGCAATATGCCGACTGTTGATGCCGTCACGGAAACTTGGCCAGTACCAGTTAGTTTGACGGTGTACTATTATCAAGATTACACAGTGACCCCAGATCAACCAGTTGCGCCAGCGGCTTCAATTGATCCTGGGACACCAGCTGATGGTGAAACACCGGCTAAGCCTGCTATTCCAGGTAGTCCTGAAGTGCCTGAAGGTCTTCAAGATCAAAACCTGAATGCAACTGCCACTCGAACAATTTACTATGTCGATGGTGTAACGGGGCAAAAAGTGGCTAGTGCCTCTAAGCAGACGCTGCGCTTTAGTCGATCAGCTTCGGTGAGTTACGATGTTAACGGGACACCACAGGTGACGTATTCAGCTTGGGTGGCCTCAAAGGATACCGGGGACACATTCTTCAAACAAGTGACGCCGGACATTGAAAACATGGTCACTGAAACGGCCAGCATTGATGCACTGACTGAAACGCAGCCAGCACCTGTGAAATACGTGGTCACGTATTATCCAGAGTATACGGTGGGACCTAACGAACCCGCGTCACCAAACGACCCAATTGGTCCTAAAGATGAAGGGACTCCAATGGATCCCGATGGTCCAGATGGCTTGACTTACCCAGTTGGTATCTCGACCACTGACTTAAATCGAATCGTGACCGAAACGGTTCGTTTCATTGATAAGACGACAGGGAAGACGGTCGCACCAAGCATTAAGCAAACTCTGAAGTTTGTTCGAACTGCTCACGTGAGCTATACAACTGATGGCAAGCCCGTCATCACATACACAGCGTGGACACCATCTGTTGAAACCGGTAGCACGTTCCCTGCAGTGAAGAGCGCCAACGTGGCCGGTATGACGCCGGATCAAGTTGAAGTACCAGCTTTAGCTGAGATGAACCCAGCACCTGTAACGGCAACGGTTTACTACACTGCTAATCCAGTAGTTGAAACGCCAACGCCTGAACCTGAACCAACTGCGGCACAAGAAGTGACGCCGTCAACGCCAGTAGTCGGAGAATCCGTCACCCCAGACGAAACGCCGGCAACGACTCCGATGGGTAAGCCGATGAACGGTAAAAAGGCCACGACTTCAGTCGAAAATACGCCACTGAAATCGGCAACATCTGAGAAGGCCTATCTTAAGACTGCCACTGCAACAAGCAATGGCCAGCAGCTACAATCAACTGCTGAACAGTCAGTTGATGAGACTAGTGCCAAGAAATTACCACAAACAAGTGAAAGTCAAACTGAAACTGCTTCATTGATTGGCTTGCTAGGTTTATCAATGCTTGGTCTTGTTGGATTAGGTAAGAAGCGTAAGCGAGAAGACTAATGACAACTTATTTGGCTTAGCAATTAGTTAACTAAACATAAAAAGCGTTCTGAACTTTTGTTCAGGACGCTTTTTTGCGAGGTTATATAATAGTTACTTAGTATAATCCATTTCTTTAGTCTCTTTAGTCGTTGCTAAAGCAATGAAGGAAACGACCGCCATGATGGCGAGGTAGAAACCAACTGCGTGGATGCCCCATTGACCAACTAACCATGAAGCTAAGGTTGGCGCAAAGGCTGCACCGATGATAGCACTTGCGTTGTAGGCGATGCCAGCGCCAGAGTAACGGGTGCTGGTTGGGAATAGTTCAGGCAGGAGTGCTGCAACCGGACCGTAAACCACGCCCATTGCAAGGAACCCAGCGAGCAGGAAGAATAAACTACCGGCCACGTTATGTTGGCCATTCAAAAAGAATGGGAAGATGAGGGCAAATAAAACGATTAAGCCAGTACCGGTCATCAATACTTTACGACGACCGTATTTATCAGCCATGATGGACGAATAAAGAATCATACCACCAAAGATGATGATGGAGCCCATCAATAAGAGCAACCATTCCTTGTTTGAGAAACCTAATGCGGTTGTGGCGTAGCTAAGTGACCAAGTTGAGAGTAGGAAGAAGAACGTGTAAGAAACAGCCATGGTTAATGTGCCTTGGAGCACTTGACGCCAGCTCTTGCGGAAAACTTCTACTAAAGGTGCTTTAGTGGTTTTTTCGTTCTGTTGTGCCATGCGGAAAAGTGGTGTTTCTTGCATCCGACGGCGAACCCAGAGGCCAACCACAACGAGTACAGCTGAGGCTAAGAAAGGAATCCGCCAGCCGAAACTAGCCATTTGGGCTGGTGTGAAAGATGATTCAAGTATGTAGTAAAGTCCGTTACAAAGGAAGAAACCAATTGGTGCGCCAAGTTCTGGGAAGGCGCCGAACAAAGCACGCTTGTTCTTTGGCGCGTTTTCAGTTGCGACTAAAACGGCACCTGACCATTCACCGCCAAGGCCGATACCTTGAATGAAACGGCAAAGACAAAGTAAGACGATTGAACCCATTCCTAAGGCTGCATAGCCTGGTAAGACACCAATCAAGACCGTTGAAACACCCATTAATAATAAAGAAACAACCAGTGAGCGTTTTCGACCTAATTTATCACCAAAGTGACCGAAAATCAGTGAGCCAAGTGGTCGGGCAACGAAAGCTACCCCGAAGGTTAACAAACTTAAAATCATGGCAATGGTGGGTGTAACCTCTGGGAAGAAAACCTTGGGGAAATAAGTGGCGGCTGCGGTACCATAAGCGTAAAAGTCGAAGAATTCAATTGCAGTACCAATCATTGAAGCTAAGATAACAGTTTTAATCGGGTCACGTTCGATTGTCTTACTCGCGGTTAAAGTTGATGTGGTATTTTCCATATGTACACTTCCATTTCTTAAAAATTAATGTGATTTATGTAATGCTTCAATTGCCTTTCTTAAGATTATCCTAACGACCAAGCTCAAAATGAGTCAAAACAAAGCGCCTCGTGGTTCTAAGCACGGGTGGTCAATGAAATGGTCCAACTAAACTGGGCCTGATCAATTAGGTTAATGAAACTATATCAGAGTGAAAATGAAAAGTAAATGGCAAAATGGTTAGAAAACTAATTATTTTGTTATTGATGCTTGATTCGTGTGACGATTGTGTATGTTTAAATTGTGGACAATTGATTGTATTCATGATACCCTTTAAGTGTTGATAATCCCTTTAGATTAGGTGCTCAGGAGGCCTTAATAATGAAATTAATGATTACGGATGCAGCGAGTCAGTGGTTCGAGGACGAAATGGCAGTAGGTGGCAATCAGACTGCCGCAATTCGTTTTTACGGCAAGCTTTATGGCAAAACTAAAGTTCACCAGGGCTTTTCGTTGGGGCTGGCTCGAGTGCTTGATCCACACCAAGTCGGGGTAAATTTGAAGAAGGACGGTGTTACCTACTACATCGAACAGGGTGATAACTGGTTCTTTAAAGGGTATGATTTAAAAGTTGATTACGACCAAGAAAAAGACGCCAACGTACTGCAATATGAGTGGCAGGAGAACGGCGAACTTTAACAAACAATCTTAATCGGTGAACGTCCATGGCTGTGGCTATGGGCGTTTTAATTTGGCCGAATTTGGGAGTATTTTGCTGTTGATCGTAATTGGTAAGATGCCAATCGTTGTCTGCAAAACTGAATTTCTGTAAAATAGGAGGTATAAGGAGATTAGTAAGACTGGATCACATTTGATGACCCCTTGATGGGGAAAGGAGATTACCAAATGAAAATCAAAGTCCTTACAGCAGTATTATTGGCGTTGGTATTAGCAGGTTGTTCAGCCAAACAGACAACCAAAGATTCGGGGACAAGCAGCCAATCGGCTAGTAGCAGTCAGTCTCAGTCATCTGAGGCGAAGCAAGCAACGACCAGCGATATCTTACAGGTAAAGGTAACCGTGAACGAAGCCATAACCACTTATCAAAAGACGTTTGCGCAGACCGATATTACGAGTATTTCATTGGAAAAAGTTGGCAATCAATTTCAATATGAGGTTGAGGGTGTCGACGACCAGCGGGAACATCAATTGACGTTAAACGCGATGACTAGTTCAGTTATCAATAAACACAGTGAACAACTTGATGCTGATGAAGCCGATGGGGTCGCCAGACAAGAAGCCTTGAAGTTAACCAATTTTATTAGTCTAAGTCGTGCGGTTAAAATTGCGCAGCAATCTGCTGAAGTGACTGGCGCTACTGAGGCTAAATTGGATCAAGAAAATGGTCAAACAGTCTGGAAAATTCAGTTTGAGCAACATGGACAAGAGACTGAAGTAAAGCTGAACGCTCAAACTGGTAAAGTGCTAACAACTGAAGTCGATGATTAAGTTAGGTGTTCAAGGCTTAATTTAAGTAACTACGGATATGATTGCTCAAAAAATTAAAAAATGGTCTGAATTCGAAAGTAGGGAATTCAGACCATTTTATTTTGACATTGCTAACGTTGAATAATCGCCACAATGAGTAAGAAAATTGCTGCGCCAAACTGAAGAAAATTAAACATAAAGTGGGTGATGATGTTTTGCCAAATATTGCGCGTGAAATAGTAGATTGTCGCGAAAAAGGCGCCAATAAACATATAAGGGATCATTTGCATGATATCACCCTGAAAGTTATTCCAGTGGACCAGGCCAAAGGCAATGGATGACACAAAGAACATGATGACGGCTAGCCATTTTTTTGACCGCCATTGATAAAACAGGACGTGTCTAAAGATAATTTCTTCAGTAAAGGGCGCCATGATGACGACGGAACTAGAAATCAAGGTCAGACTTGCGCTACCGACTGATTGAAAACTAAGCATGTCAGTGACACCCAGAGCGGTGTGACTGCCAGTGATTAATTTTAGGCCGAGTCGAACGATGGCAAGCAGGATGTAGACCCCAATCATAAAGCCAAAGTCCATGGCAACGTTACGCCAGAAGTGACGACGATAAGCCCGCCAGTTAGCCGAGAGAACCTCGTGATAGAGCCAGATGGCACCTAGCATTACCAAGAGTCCAAGTAGAAACACAATCGTCGTTTTGACAAGCTGACTTTGACCAGGGTGAACGATGGTACTTCCAAGGATGAATTCAATCAGAATCAAGGCCACAGCGAGTACTGATTTGAGTGGATTTACCGGTACAGCAGTCGTTGGTTCAGAAAAAGTGATGTCGCGTTGCGATTGTTGACGGGGACTACTGAAGTCAACTGATTGGGCCATTACAACTGGACCACGATTTAACAGCCAGAATCCAAGTCCACCGAGAACAATGAAATATACGATGGCGTTGATCATACTAGTGCCCGCAGAATTACTGAGGGTGCCAAAGGCCAGTTGATCAAACGCATCGACCACGGCATGAAAAATAATTGGCAGCCATAGGTTATTGGTTAGCAAGTAGACTGCGGCGAGAAAGAAGCCGACACCAATCGCCATTAACGCTTGGGCAAAGGTGTTTGTCCAGTTGCCACTGCTGAACCCATTAATCAGATGGATCAGGCCAAAGCCAACGCCACTCAAACATGCGGTCAGTAATGCACTCAAACGGAAATGCTGCAACAAATAACTGACGAGAATACCACGGAACAGATATTCTTCACAGGCACCAACTGCTAAGCCGAATAACACTGCGTAGATCATGTTACTGGGAGCAAAATTGAAGTTGGTACCTAAAAATGAATCACCAATTAAAATCACAATGACTGGTAGTAATAGTAGCCAGTCGCGAGCTTCGCCATGCCACCCAATTTTACCTTTAAGATAATAGCGGTTAAATAACCACCAAATTAGTAACGCAATAATTTCGGCAAAAAGTGATCCCCAAGTTTTCCCGGCTGCTGAACGAGCAAACTGATGGAAGCCCAAGTTGCCGACTAAATTAACGATGATTTGTGCAACGCTGGCAAAAACGATAAATAAAAATAATGACAACAGATAAAATACGGGCCAGTGCTTTCTCACAAGAACGCCTCCTATAAGGTTTAGTTGATTTTATAATACCAGTTTTCCGTATTTGGCGGTACTGTCGAACAAACGGGTCGTTGTTTGAGCAATTAAAACGAGTTAATTTTTATCGCACTTGAGTCAAAGTGTTGCAAGCTCACAACTTAATTATGAAAAAACTGTAAAGGTTATAGTAATCTTGAAAGGACTAGGGCATACTGTTACTAGTCCTTTTTGGGTGCTCAAAAGTGGCTGGTTTTTGGAAGAAACCGGTTTATTTAAAAATTGGACCGTATCAATTATAAAAGTAGTTGACTTTATTTTTAAAATTGGTATGATAAGAGCATACAAATTAACCTCTGATTTTTGATGTTGATTTTGGATTTTGTTACTTATATATGAAGGAGTGTAATAATTCATGGCAGTAGATTATGATTCCAAGTCATACTTGGAAAAAGTTGACGCCTGGTGGCGCGCTACAACCTATCTTTCAGGTGGTATGATCTTCCTGAAGAGCAACCCATTGTTCTCAGTTACCAACACACCAATTAAGGCCGATGACGTTAAAGTTAAGCCTATCGGACACTGGGGTACCATTTCAGGCCAAACGTTCTTGTATGCTCACGCTAACCGTTTGATCAACAAGTACGGCTTGAACATGTTCTATATCGGTGGCCCAGGTCACGGTGGCCAAGTAATGGTTACTAACTCTTACTTGGACGGTACTTACACTGATGCATATCCAGAAATCACTCAAGATCTCGAAGGTATGTCACGTTTATACAAGCGCTTCTCATTCCCAGGTGGGATTGGTTCTCACATGACTGCGCAAACACCAGGTTCTCTCCACGAAGGTGGCGAACTTGGTTACTCACTATCACATGCTACTGGTGCTGTCTTAGACAACCCAGACCAAATCGCATTTACGGTTGTTGGTGATGGTGAAGTTGAAACTGGTCCAGCTATGACTGCTTGGAACTCAATCAAGTTCTTGAACCCTAAGAACGACGGTGCAGTTCTTCCTATCTTAGACTTGAACGGTTTCAAGATTTCTAACCCAACTATCTTCAGTCGGATGAGTGATGAAGAAATCACTAAGTTCTTCGAAGGTTTAGGTTGGTCACCACGCTTCCTTGAAAACGATGATATCCATGATTACATGGCATACCACGAAAAGGCAGCTAAGTTGTTTGATCAAGCAATTGCTGACATCAAGCAAATCCAAAAAGATGCTCGCGAAAACGGCAAGTACGCTGACGGCGAAATTGCACCATGGCCAGTTGTTATTGCTCGTTTACCAAAGGGTTGGGGCGGTCCTACTCACAACCCAGCCGGCGAACCAATCGAAAACTCATTCCGTGCGCACCAAGTGCCACTTGGTTTGAGCCAAAAGAACCTTGCTGAATTACCAGAATTCGAAGCTTGGATGAACTCATACAAGCCAGAAGAATTATTTAACACTGATGGTTCATTGAAGGCCGAAGTTGCTGACTTTGCACCTAAGGGTGACAAGCGTATGGCAGCTAACCCAGTTGCTAATGGTGGTCGTGCACGTGGCGAAAAGCCAGCTATGCTTGACTTACCAGACTGGAAGTCACTTGCTAACGACATTAACGAATCAAACCGTGGGACGCAATTACCTGATGGTAACCGCAACATGGATATGAACGTATTGTCAAGCTTCTTTGCTGGCGTTGCCACAAAGAACCCTAACACATTCCGTGTATTCGGCCCTGACGAAACAATGTCAAACCGTCTCTGGGATATGTTCAAGATCACTAACCGTCAATGGATGGAACAAGTTAAGGAACCTAACGACCAATACGAAGCACCAGAAGGCCGTATCTTGGATGCTCAATTATCTGAACACCAAGCTGAAGGTTGGCTTGAAGGTTACACCTTAACTGGTCGTTATGGTATCTTCGCTTCATACGAATCATTCTTGCGTGTTGTTGACTCAATGACGACGCAACACTTCAAGTGGATCCGTCAAGCTGCAGATCAACCATGGCGTAACGATTACCCATCATTGAACTTGATCTCAACTTCAACTGTATTCCAACAAGACCACAACGGTTATACCCACCAAGATCCTGGTATGTTGACTCACTTGTCAGAAAAGAAGTCTGACTTCATCCGTCAATACCTACCAGCAGATGCTAACACCTTGTTAGCTGTCTTCAACCGGGCATTTAACGACCGTCAAAAGGTTAACCACATTGTTGCTTCTAAGCAACCTCGTCAACAATGGTTCTCAATCGACGAAGCCGACGAACTTGCTAACACAGGTTTGAAGACTATCGACTGGGCATCTACTGTTGCTGAAGGTGCAGATGCTGACATCGTGTTTGCCAGTGCCGGTGTTGAACCAACCATCGAAACTTTGGCTGCTTTACACTTAGTAAACGAAGCCTTCCCAGCTGTTAAGATGCGTTACGTCAACGTTGTTGAATTGGAACGCCTACAAAAGAAGAACGGCCCATTGAACGATGACCGTGCTTTGACTGATGACGAATTCACTTCATTCTTTGGCGAATCAGGCACTCCAGTTGTCTTTGGTTTCCACGGTTACGAAGATTTGATCGAATCATTCTTCTACGAACGTCAACACTTAGGTCTTCGTGTTCACGGTTATCGTGAAGATGGTGATATCACCACTGCTTACGATATGCGTGTCTACTCAGAATTAGACCGTTTCCACCAAGCTAAGGACGCTGTTAACACCTTGGTTGCTAAGGGTGTTGTGGATGCTGATGCAGCCGCAGCCTTTGACAAGAAGATGGATGACATCTTAGCTAAGCACTTTAAGATCACTCGTGACGAAGGTCGCGATATCGAAGAGTTCACTAAGTGGGCATGGACACCATTGAAGAAGTAATTTTCTTCATTCGTTAGCATGAACATTTAAAAAACGACCACATCAGAAATGGTGTGGTCGTTTTTTTGCGTGCGGTAGGCTTACGGTAACATAAATGATTAGTAACGGAGATTGATTGAAGTGATTAACTTGTCACTGGATACAGTGCCTATTATAAAATAGGTTCAGTATCTTCGATGGCGTTAGGATTCGATCTGTTTTAATGTTTGATAGTTAATCGTTAGTAGAGTAAGAACGGTGTTATATTCAATATCAGCCGTAGTGCGGACGGGAAGGGTGGTGACCTGCAGTGAAACGACTGGAAACCAGCCGGGGACGCAGTTGAAACGTGCATGATCTTTGACACGGTTCATCTGCGAGGTACAAGACCGCCTTTTGGCTCGGACCGCCCCCATTGCGGGTCACCACCCTTCCCGGGAGCCGGGGGGTGTCAGTTAATCACGTTTAGAGAATTTTATCTGATGATATCTAAAAAGACGTGTCGTGCCCATATTTCAGGTTCGACACGTCTTTTAGATTAATTATTTATTGAGGACAACGTCGTAAGGACTGACAACTCCGGTATCTGCTTCACCTTCAAAACCAAGGTCAGTACCTAATAGGCCAAGAAATTCCATCAAAGCAGGGTTAAGACCTAAATCATCCAATTCAGTCCGATTAACGCGATAACGAATTGTGTCTTCAAGACCAGCTTCGACCTTTTGAATCCAATGTGGTTCACGAAGATATTCACGACCAATGGCGACAAAATCAATCCCAGCGTCCATGACTTTTTCAGCATCGGCAGGTGTTTGAATCGCGCCGACGGAGATGAGTGGTACTCGGTTATTGACCGTTTTCTTGATTCGTAAAATCGTCGGTTCAGTTTCTGATTTGTCATTCAATGATTTACGCCAGGCGTTACCCATTGAGATGTGCAGGTAATCTAACGGTTCATCAGCTAATTTATCGATGAACTGTAGCGTATCAGGAATTCGAATACCAGGTTCTTCGATTTCTTCCGGACTGATTCGGTAACCTAAAATGAATGGTGAGGTTGCGTATTGGTCAATGGCAGCCTTCGCTGCTTTAATGATTTCAAGCCCAAAAGTCATGCGCTTTTCGACTGAACCGCCCCATTTGTCGGTTCTGCGGTTTGAGTGTGGTGAGAAAAACTGCTGGATGAGGTAAGTGTTGGCGCCATGAATTTCGACACCGTCAAAACCAGCCAGAATTGCCCGCCGCGTGGCTTCACCAAAGGCGGTTACGATGTCTTGAACTTCGGCGTCAGTTAGTTCTCTTGGGGTCTCCATGCCTTCACGCGGTGCGGCGACTGCACTGGCACTCTCAGGTTGAGTACCACGCAGAATGGTACTCATCGACATCCGACCAGCATGAAAGATTTGGAGAATGGCCTTGGAGCCGTGACCGGTACCCTTCATGGCCGTTGCCAGTTTTGCTAGGCTGGGAATGAATTTATCGTCAGCTGCTGATAGCTGACCTTCGAAGCCTTTGCCGTTAGCAGTCACGTTTGCAACTGGACTGATGAACATACCCACGCCGCCAGCTCGTAACCCAGCATAGTATAATTCGTCGCGGGAAACAGAACCATCTTCCAGGCTGGATTGTTCGGTCATTGGTGGAATAACGACACGATTTTTAACAGTGGCACCGTTTGCAAAAGTATATGGTTTTAAAAATTGATAATTGGTCATGAGGATACCTCCAAACAAAATATTGTGAAGTTCATTACAAATTCAGTATAATGGCTATATTGGAAAAATAAAGTACGTACTTTTAAGTAAGGTAGTTACCTCAAGGTTAGAAATGGAGTGTGTCAGGCATGGCTGATGTGATTTACAATTTGGGTATTGATTTGACGTTGAGCATCATCGATGGTAAATGGAAGACTTCGATTATCTGCTGGGTGGGCATAAAGCCATTGCGAAATGGCGAATTGCTTCGACTCATGCATGGCATTTCGCAAAAAGTGTTGACCCAGCAATTGCGAGAACTCGAAGATGATGGTATTATCCAGCGAACCAGTTATGGAACGGTGCCGCCCAAAGTTGTTTATTCATTGACTGAAGATGGTCGCGAGCTTCGCAAAGTATTGGTGACGTTGTCAAAGATTGGGGAGAAAAAGGCCGAAAAATTTAACGAGATGGGCCGAACGATTCACATCACCCATACTTACAAAGAAATTATGCCTGAGGCGAATTATTCTAATCTCAACGTGGAGACGTTGGTCAAGTTTGCAACTGAATCATAGTGGTATACGAATAACGGTCAAACTGCTTTCAAGATGAAGGCGGTTTGACCGTTTTTTTAGGGTTCGGTAATGTAATCAAGAATACTAAACAACGCAGTTTCATTTTCAGGTGGTACTGGGGTTGCTAAGATTGTTTCGGCATCTTGATTGAGCCGAGAACCCGTAATGTAGGCTTGATCGTTGATGATGATTTCGCGGACGTTGGTCGGCAGTGGCTCAACGTGAAACTGAAGCCCAACAACGTGATGATTTAAGATAAATCCTTGATTCTCAACTAAGTCACTTGAAAAGAGTAGGGTGGCATCATCGGGAATGGCAAACATTTCTTCGTGCCAATGCAGAACCTTTAGTGTTTCAGGTAAATCAGTTATGAGGTGGCTTTGCAGGTGTACCGGGGCCCAACCAACTTCCTTGGCTGGCGCTTTTGTCACTGGGTAACCAAGCGCTTTGGTAATTTGCTGTGCGCCAAAGCAAGCACCGAAGATAGGTTTTTGCTGATCTAATAAGGTTAAGATCAGCTGACGTTCCCGAATGATCCAGCGCAGTGAATCGTTAGGACTCATTGGACCACCAAGAATAACTAGCATATCGGTTTCGTCAGCATTGGGGAGTACACCAAACTGATAGGGATGGTAAATATAGAGTTCATGGTGATGTTGTTCTGCCCAGGCCTGAATAGCACCAGGACCCTCGTTGGGCGTGTGTTGTAAGACGTTAATTCGCATGCGCTACCTCGCTTTCCAATCAATTCGTTTTAGTCATCTTACCACCATTATGGAGAGTGTGATTAAATGCCCGCAATTTTTAATCAAGTGTTAAAATGAGTGTCAGATTAGAAAGGGGTATCACGTTTATGGAAGATCAACCTGTCAGTTGGCAGACTAAGCTGTCAATTTCGGCAGCTGCGCTTCTGTCATTTATGGGTATTTTAGTGGAAACCTCACTGAATGTGACGTTTCCAAGGCTTACCCAGACATTCTCAGTATCACTTGGTACCATGCAGTGGGTAACTTCAGGATACTTACTAATGGTGACGATTATCATGAGTACCACTGGTTTTTTAAACCAAAGATTTGATGCGCGTACCTTGTTTCGGACCGCAATTCTTTTCAATTTAATTGGGACCTTACTGTGTGCATCTGCATCATCGTTTAGCATCTTGTTACTCGGTCGGATGTTTCAGGCCGTTTCAACTGGTATTGCCACACCATTAATGTTTCACATGGTGTTATCGCTGATTCCGCAAAGTAAACGCGGTGTTTACATGGGTACGGCTGCTATGATTATTTCCTTTGCACCAGCCTTAGGACCAACTTATGGTGGCACCTTAGCTGCATTTTGGTCGTGGCGTGGTATTTTTATCATTGCGATTCCAATATTATTAGTAGTTGCCATGATTGGTGAACGGACCATTCGATTGAAAGCAGAAGGCACTCACGACAAATTTGACTGGGTGGGCGTCGTATTATTGGCTTTAACTTTCGGCAGCTTGAGTACTGCCTTTGCCAACGCAGGTAACCACGGCTTCTTAAGCGCTGATTTTGGTGAGTTGCTATTAGTTTTCGTAATTGCAACGGGACTCTTAACGATTCATCTTCACCGATCAACACGGCGGATTTTGAATTTTCGATTGCTGTTACACCCCCTAATTGGATTGCGTTGGTTAAATTTCTTTATTTTGCAATTTATTAATATTGGAATCTCGTTTGTCATTCCAATTTTTGCCGAGGACGTCTTACACGTCAGCGCCTTTGTGGCAGGGTTGATTCTACTACCCGGCGCGTTGTTTGGTGCAGCTTTATCACCAGCCGCCGGTCGATTGTTCGACACGCATGGTGCATTTATGCCCTTATTGATATCGAGCAGTGCCATGTTGGTTGGCACGTTACTGTTCTTTTTAACTTCATCTGCAACATCGGCCATTGTCATGACCTTAATTTACGTCTTTTTGCGTGGTGGCTTCAATATGGGATTTAGTAATTCCATGTCTGATGCTAGTATGCAGATCAACCTTGAACAAAACGCCGATCTCAACTCACTCTTTAACACGTTTCAACAGTACGCCGGTTCGTTTGGGACCAGCGTACTGTCAGCAGTCATTGCTGCGCATCAAAATGCAAAGGGCAGTCTGGCACAATTAACGATTGCGGGCAGTCGAATGGATTATGGCATTTTAGTCATTTTGGCATTGATTAGCCTGACAACCGTTTTGGTAGCAAGACGGTATTCGAAACAACGCCAAGTCGAGCAACGCTAATCAAGCGTTTCAGTTTTGACGACTCGCCAACAGGCTAGAAACATGATTAAGGCCAAGATGAGGTAACAGATATTTTGAATATCACCCGCGGGGTTAGCGGCGAAGGCCAGCCCGTAAAGTGATGGGCCAAACGCTGACATACAGTAACCGCCGGCTTGAGCCATACCAGATAGTTGAGCAGTTTCATAGGGCGTTTTGGTTTTCATTACAAACATGGTCATAATCGTAATGAAGAAGAAGCCAATGGATAAACCAATTAAAAAGGCCTCGGATGACCAGTAGAACATCGAACGAGTGTGTTGGAAAAATAGCAACCCGCTGGCGACTAACGCAACCAGCCCAGCTCCAATTGTGAGTAACTTTATGTAACGTTGAGAGAGGTTAGTTAAAATATTAGGTAAAATAATTGAAACTGGCAGCCCAATGAATGCGTAGATTGCCATGACGATACCAGCATGACCAGCGCTAACGTGATGGTATTCCATGAGAGCTGGCATCCAAGCGGTGACGGTGTAGCTTAAAGTTGCTTGACCACCAAATGTGAGTAAGAAGGGCCAGGCTTTCGGATTAGTCCATAATCGTAATTTAGGTTGGGGACCTTGATCACCGGTTGTTGGTTTACCAGGTGCGATTTTTTCGGGAATTACGCGACTGATGAGTAACCAACTGAGGCAGCTAATTATTGGAATGAGTAACAAAATGAGAATAATTGTTTGCCAGCCGAATTGGTTACTGATCGGTGCGGTGATCAGGTTAAACAGCATGTTGCCGAAAATCATCGCAAATGAGTATAGTGTGGTGTACAGGCCGATTTTATTTGGAAAATAGGCAGAAACCAGTGACGGCATGAAAACGTTCAAGTGTGCGATGCCGATACCGATAAAAATGGTGCCCAGGATCATGGTTGGCATTGTCATAACCATCCGGAGTGCTGAGCCTAAAACGATTGCCAGTAGCGCATACAAGAGGGCCCGTTTTAGGCCAAAACGCATGATTGGTTTTGCGGCAAAATTGGAAAATAGCATGAACATCACGAGTGGCAGGGTGGTTAATATGCCAAGTTGACTCTGATGAACCTGTAACTGGTTTGCTAAGTGACCAAGCAATAACGGCGGGGTGGTGATGGGTGATCTCATAATAAAACCAATTAATAAGATGACAACTAATAGAGATACGCCCTTACTTCGCTGATTAATAATAAAAACTTCCTTTCGTTTAGACCTCAATTAATGTTAACTCGTTTTGATGGATTAACCTAGCCTGAGTTTACGGGTAATTTGATTAAGAATCATGAATTGGCCAAGCACCATAATGCTTAAACTAAAATGGCATCAGCTACTCAAGAGGGGTAGCTGATGCCATTTTAGTATCATTTCAAGTTTCCAAACGAGTGGGCACTAGTTCTTAAACACCGGATTACCATTTCGGTAAAAAATATCAGTTTCCCCATTTTGCACATTAGCATAACGAGCTGCCGCAAAGAAGTAGTCTGATAAGCGGTTGATAAAAACGAGTGTGTTGGGATTGATGGCGGCCTGACCCTGAAGCGCCACGATACAACGTTCGGCACGACGGGTGATGGTCCGAGCCACGTGTAAAGCGGCTGCTTGTGGCGACCCACCGGGTAAGATAAAGCGGTTGATGGTGGGAGTTGCCGCAACGTAGGCGTCAATACGATCTTCTAACCACTTCGTTTGTTGATCAGCAATGGCCGTCGTGAACACGTAATCGTGCTTTTGATCAGTTGCTGGCGTTGCAAGATCACGACCAACATCAAATAGAAGTTGTTGAATTTCTTCTAGCTCTGATTGTAGATTGGCTGTCGCTTGGTTTAGGTTAGCAGCGGTGTAACCAATCCAAGAATTAAGTTCGTCAACGGTACCGTAAGCCTCAACTCGCGTGTCATCTTTATCGACCATCGTCGAACCAATGATTTGAGTTTTGCCCTTATCGCCATGTCGTGTGTAAATTTTCATAATTGACCTCCGTTTGTTTTTTAATTAATAAACCAGAATGATTTGAAAGTCAACTTGGTGATCAGTCAGAAAAATATTATTCTACAAATATTTTAGCGGTAACATCACTTAAAAAAACCGTCGAGATGGGCATAATATGTTTAAAGGTACGCACAAAAGTGGCTCAAAAATAAATTTTACGTCCCAATTTGATTTGAGTTTATTTCGAATAGTGTGTAAATTAGATAGCGTAGTCAAAAATAACCGTCACCCACAAGATAGCCGAATTTTTGAGCGATATTTTCAAAAGGCATACACTATGTTGATTTCTGAATGAATTAATTTATGACCGAAATTCAAAAAAATCAACACCGATTTATTTACATAATGGCTCATTGTGGCTGGCGGTGAACTTTAGTTAGGCACGGAGGGAATTGGATGAAGTTACAGCGGGTTACAACCAGTGTATTATTGTTTTCCACAATTTTAGGGGTCAGTGTACCCGTGCAAGATCAATTTACGCAGCAAGTTGCTTACGCAGACACTGACGTCTCTAGCACGATGATAGCCGATATTAGTCAGGCGCGTGATGAAGTTCAAACTTTGGTAAAGACATTGTCACCAAATATGACAGACGACGCAACTTCTCAATCGCCATTGGTACAAACGTATGACACGCATTTATCAACGGTCAATACTATTGAGACTCAAATTACAGCGTACGAAGCCGGAAAGCTGTCACGTAGTCAGTTCTTGACGGCCGTTAAAAATATTGAAACGTCACTGATTAATTTAGCAACGCCAGTCGACTGGCAAGCTGAAGCGAATTTAGTTGCGGCTTTATTGCAGGAACGTCAGACAGAAATCAGCCAATCTGGCATTGATCAGTCAGCCCTGAGTACGAATATCGCCAAGTATCAGAAGTATACAGACGCCACGACGATTTCAAAGAATACACTGATGCGCTCGAAAACGGGGCTTAGTATGCTTTGGAACAATCTAGTTAATGCGTTACTTCAAACCAGTGTCGATACCGACACCGATACCGGCGACACCACTCTCCATGACGATCAGCGTACCTTTGCGAACTTTATGTTGACACAGCTGGCTACGATGAGACAAACCCAAATTAAGCAACAGGCGGTTGGCACCGATGCTTCAAAGCAAACAGCCCTAGCAATGGTAACCCAAAGTTTAGCTAATGATAAAGCTAAACTTGCTGATAAAACATTAACGAAGACTGGTTTGATTAGTTTAGTGAAGGGGTTTTATTCAGAATACGCAGCAATTATTCCGGTTACCACATACAACCAAGCCAGTGATTCAGACCGCAGCACTGCGATAGCACAACTGCAAGCAACTTACGAGTCGGTTTTGGCAGCGTTAAATCAAATTACGGGTTACGACACGGATGTTGCAGTCGCAAAACAACAACTGTCCCAAAAATTAGCAACGTACGAGTCGCAGATCGGTCAGGCCCAAACTTCAACTGCAATCAATAGCGTCATGTCGACAGGACAGTCGGCCTTGACGGCATTGAAAACACTTAAACCTACCAGCGATGAGCTGGCCAGTACCCTAGCCGAAATTCAAGCGGCAGCAACTGCCCAAAAACAAGTCATTGATCAAGATGATTTGGCGTCAACCGCTCAAAAATTGACGGCAAAGGCAACCATCGACGCACAAGTTACCAAATATACGAGTAATGCCAACATGGCAACCACGACGGTTCAAGTTTTAACGACCATCAAAAAGGCTGCCATCTCAACGATTCAGGCAACTCAAGCCATGCACACGGCAGCTGCCACAGCAACGACATCAACAGAGGGCGGCTTAACCACTGATCAGATTAATGCAGCCATCAACGCTGTCATTACGACTGGAAACCGCAAAAAGGTTGGGATTCAAGATGATCAAAACGTAGCAGCAAATCTAAAAGTGGCCGCATACGCTGCAGTTGATAAGTTGGTAACCAACTATGAAAATCAGCTTAGGCGCGCAACTACACTAGCTGAGATGACCGCCATTCAAGCAAGCGGTCAATCAGCTGTGAATGCCTTCAGTGTTTCCGCCAAGGCGTCGTCGACAGATTCTATTAAGGCAGACCAATCAACGAAAATCGTTTATGCAATCGGTAAGGTTAAACTTTACAAACACGCATCTCTGACTGGGTCGGTAGTGGCAACCTATGCCAAACAAAAACGAACTAAGCGACCAATGTTTAAGGTCGTCAAGAAGACCCAAAATTCAGATGGTCAGTCAGTTTTTGCTGTTAAAGCAATCCGTAGTGGTCAAACAGGTTATTTAACGGCAAGTCGTCAGTCCGTTGTGAATGCTTACTATCAAACAACGCCTAAAACGATTAAAGTCATAGCTACTAAGGGAATCAACCAGTATCAATCCAAGCAGTTAACCGGAAAGAAAATGGCAGTCAGCAAAGGGCGGACGTTGCGAGTAAAAAAGCTGATCAAACTTGGCCTGACAAGTCGATTTGAACTTACGAATGGTCACTACGTTTCTGCCAATAAAAAATTGGTATTGGCAACAAAGTATTAACGTGTAGGGAGGCTTTATCGGAATGTCAAGAAAACGACTAATAGCACTCATTGTGAGTTTGGCTGTGATATTTGGATTAGGGTTTGCAGGTTATCGAGCTATGAATCATACCGTTAGCCAGGCAAGCAATATTTATTCGACCAAAAAACAATCGGGGTCAGCATCTTCGGCAAGCGCTAGTATGAGCTCTGAGGCAAGTGGTGCAACCGCCAGCGAGCAAGCAGTTGAGCAGAGCAATAATTCGAAGGCTGGTACCCGTCATTCAGATGAACAGGTTAAAGCGCTGACGGGCAACGTCAAGCAAAGCAAAACAGCTCAAGCAGACACGGCGCGGTCAGGTACTTCAAATAAAATTAAGGCGGTTCGATCTAAATCTAATCGATCAACTGATACGGCGAAGCAAACTGCTACTTGTTCGTTAGTTGTCCGTGGCCCAATAAAAAGTGGTAATCATGTTTTGTTGAGTAAGTCAGCCATCACAATTCACAGTGGTGATACCGTGGGTAAAGTTTTGATTCGCGTCGCCAAAGCGAGTCACGTGGCGGTTTCGTACCAAGGAAATGGTACGACGCTATATGTCAGAGGAATTGCGGGACTGTTCGAATTTGATAAAGGGTCAGGCAGCGGTTGGTTATACGCTGTAAATGGCAAATTTCCGGGCTATTCTAGCGGAAAATACCGAGTAAAAAAAGGCGACAAAATTCAGTGGCTCTATACGGCTAATTTAGGTAAAGATAGGGATGCACCGCGGGTGTCACAAAGATAAGCGTGATTGTTGCAAATTCGAGCGATGAAAAAGTCAAAATCAAGGTTAAAATAGCGAAAATAAGGGGTATTTAAATGGAACCAAAAGTGGGTTTAATCAAAAAAATCAGTTTAATTGTACTTGCTGCCGTTACTTTGCTAACCGTCACCACGTCGTTACAAGCACAAGCGGCAACCCCGTATTATGACAAATCAATCAATCAAGCAGTGAGTTACATTAAAACTAAAACCAGCAAGAACGACTTAGATGCCTGGGATGCACTGGCTGTGAAGCGGTCGCCAAAGGGCATGAGTTCAGCTGCTAAGAAAGTGTTTAAGAAGCGATTGGCAGCAAAGTTTAAAAGCCTGGATGGTCATTACGCAGCTGTTGATTACGAAAGAAGTCTGATTGGCGCAGTGTCTGTTGGTGTGAAGCCGACTAAGTATGAAGGTAAGAATCTGGTAACAGGTATTATTAAGACCGCGCCCAAATCAAACGCTGGCATCAATGGTAAGATTTGGGGCGCCATTGCGCTGAGTACCGCTAATTACGGCAAGACCAGCACTAAGACGGTCAAAACTTTGATTGCGCAAATTGTCAAAGCTCAAAATACACAGGGTGGTTGGGCAATCAGTGGTTCGGTAAGTGACGTGGATGTAACAGGAATGGCATTGATGGCGCTGGGGATGCATAAAACTTACCCTGGTGTGAAAACCGCGATCAAACGCGCGGAGTCAATGTTAAAAAAACAAGCGTATCACCCAAGTACCGGTGATTTTATTATAAAAAATGCTTTTACAAATCAGGCGAATGCTAATTCCAACGCACTGGCAATTGCCGGGCTATCAGCAGCTGGCATTAATCCGGAAACCACTTTTAAGGGTAAAGGTAGCCTAACGCCCATCAGGCGACTGATTAAGTTTCAAAAAACGACCGGTCAGTTTCGCTGGTTATTTGGTCGTAATACTGGTGCCTTGCATATGTCGACGCAACAAGCCGCTTATGCGATGGAACAGTATCGATATTACCGATTAAATAAGGGCTCGATTTTCAAATTCTAAAAGTGGGTAAGGAGAATCGCAATGACGTTTAAAACAATTACTAAAACATTAACTGGCATTGCCTTGCTGAGCCTTGGCTTGGCGCTCGGCAGCACAAACATCGCTGGATATCCGGCAACTGCACAGGCTAAGACTAAATCAACACGGGTCGTCAAAGTGACGTATAAAAAGCTCGCCAAAAATAGTTACTCAGTAGCTAAGGGGAACTTCTACCAGACGAGTTATCTAAAAAAAGTAACTCATTATGCCAAAAATTATCCGCACACTACTTTTTATACCTATACACAGGCGACAGTTACTCGTGCTAACGGTAAACACGCGATTTATGACCACGTTAAGTCAAAAAACGGTAAAGTTAACGGGTGGATTTGGCACGGTTATTTGAAACAACGTCATTCAGTTGTGACACCTAAGGCACCAATTACCGCTTTAGTCGGTACTGAAACAACGAATACAGCTACCAGTAACGCAACGTCGCAGGCTGAGCAGGTTCAAGTACAGGTCTTTGGTCCCGTTTTGCAGGGCAATAAAGTTTTAGCCTCCGGCACGGTGACGATTACTGATGGCGATACGGCCTTTACAGTATTGCAAAAATTAGGTGTGCCACTCAGTTACACTGGCACTGGTGGTTCTCTTTACGTTAGCGGAATCGATGGTATGAGCGCAGGTTCGGGCGGTGCCAATGGTGGGTGGCTATACAGTGTGAACGGTGTTATCCCAAATTACAGTGCAGGCACTTATAAGGTGAAGGACGGCGATATCGTACAATGGCTATGGACGCAAACACTGGGCGACCGATAAGACACCCCCGACATTTAGTGATTGAACAGCTCAATCCGTGGGTTCTATTAACCTATTACGTCGCGGTGGTTGGCTGTGCCATGGTTTTTATTCACCCCGTTTTTTTGGGCACGATGTTGATTTTAATGGTTGGCGTGAACTTGGTCGGCAGAAGCGGTCATCGAGTCTTGATGACGTTAGAGGGCAGCGTCTTTATGGTGGCGTTCATTATGGTCCTTAACCCACTGGTCAATAATCGTGGTGCGCATGTCATTTGGACGTTCGGTGGCGTTTTGATCACGGTTGAAGCCGTGATGTATGGCTTACTCATGGCATTATCGCTGGTAATCGTGTTGTTGACGTTCATTTCGTATAATCAATACCTAACGAGTCAAAAGTTCATGTATTTATTTTCACGGTTTTCGCCTAAGTTAACGTTACTGACCATGATGACCTTAAGATTTGTGCCATTATTTATCAAACGCTTCAAAGGCATTATTCAAGCACAGTCGTTGCGCGGTATCGAGGTAGAACAGGGTGGCTTTCGGCAACGCAGTATTAGTCTAGTTAAGTTAATGGCCGTGCTGCTAGAAGATTCCTTTGACCGAGCGCTACAAACTGCGGATGCCATGAGTGCCCGTGGGTACGCTAGTCATAAACGCACTAGTTTTCAGCGTTATCGCTTTACGCAACGTGATTTGGTCTGGCTGCTCTGGTTGCTTTTGTTGAGCGGTAGTTGCTTCTTTGAGGCCAGTCAAGGAATTGGAAGGTTGGTCATTTACCCATCATTGGGGCAGATGGGTTTATCCGTTGAAGGATGGCTGGTATTGTTAGAGGTCGCAATTTTGGTGAGTTTTCCAATGATCTTAGAAGGATGGGAGTGGGGATGGTGGCACTTGTTGAAACACGGCATTTAAACTTTGAATATGCGTTATCAGACCACAAAAGTCTTTCGGATGTGACTTTATCAGTTGAAGCCGGTGCGTTCATTGTGATTGCCGGTCCTTCTGGTAGCGGTAAGACGACACTCCTTCGGCAGTTGAAGCCAGAGCTCCAACCGGTCGGTAAACGGACGGGTGAAATTCTTTTTAATGGTCACCCAATCAATGAATTAGGTACGGTCGTCAGTGCCCAAAGCATTGGCATGGTCTTTCAAAGCCCCGATGATCAATTAGTGATGGATAATGTGATTCAAGAATTAGCGTTTTCACTGGAGAACGTGGGCATGTCATCCGGTGATATCCAGAGACGAATCGCTGAATTAGCCAGTTTTTTGGGGCTCCAAGATTTGCTGTATGAAGATGTGACGAACCTATCTGGTGGTCAAAAGCAATTAGTTAATTTGGCGTCAGTGTTGATTTTGCGTCCCAAGTTACTTTTATTAGATGAACCGACAGCTCAACTTGACCCAATTGCCACCAAGTCGTTTATGTCGTTGTTGCAGCGAATTCACGAAGAATTGGGCATTACGATCGTCATGACTGAACACGTTCTTGACGATGTGTTGCCACTGGCTGATCAGCTTTGGTTTATCCGAGCAGGTGAAATAACTGACACTAACACAGTGAGTGACACTTTAGGCCATCTGTGGCAACAACCTGACGCCCGTCTGTTTGTGCCAGATGTGCCCTATGTTTTTTTGAATAATCAGTTAACTCAGACCAGTGGGCTGCCATTGACCGTTGTGGCAGGACGACGAGAATTACGTGAGGGCAAGGCAAAATTTAAACGGCCCGTCATTGCGACAGCCAAGGAACCGGTAAGGCGTAACTGGGCAGTCAATCTCACTCACGTGGCATTTGAATACGACCGTAACGGTAATTACGTCCTCGATGACTTAAATTTGAAGGTGCCGGAAAACGATTGGCTCGCCATTATTGGCAAAAACGGCACCGGCAAGACGACGCTGCTAAAAGTCATGATGGGCTTGTTGACTCCAAGGCGTGGCACCGCCAAATTACTTGGTAAACGCGTTAATTCATGGCACCAACAATCACTGTATCAACAGGTCAGTTTCCTATCTCAAACCCCCAGTGACTATTTTAGCTATGACACGGTAATGGCGGAATTTGTCGCAAGAGCTGAGCAGCTAGGACTTACGGATCCAAAGCAGGCTGCTCAGGAGATGCTCACCCGACTCGACTTAGTGTCATTGGCGAACCAGAACCCTCATGACGCCAGTGGCGGCGAACAACAATTGATTGCTTTGGGCATATTATTACTATCGGCGCCCAGCGTACTATTACTTGACGAGCCAACTAAAGGCCTTGATCCGGTGCGGCGTCAGCGACTGGGCAAGATCCTCAAACGATTACAGCAAGAACGGGGTGTCACCATTGTGATGGTCAGTCACGACATGGCGTTTAGTGCCCGCTTTGCCGATCACTGCACCTTATTATTCGACGGGCAAATTGTCTCGCAAGCTGAGCCACACCAATTTTTTGCCGAAAATTTCTTTTACACCACTGCAACTAACCGATTGATGCGTGACCTTGTGCCTAATTTGATCACACGAGAGGAGGTCGCCGTCGTTGAGTAAATTAAAACAACGGGGCGGATACCTGATTTCGATTAGTCTAATGGTGCTCTGTTTAGTGTGGATTACGTATTTTAATGGCGATCAGCATTACTTGATTTTGAGTCTGCTATGCCTGGTTTTTAGCATGCTACCATTCTACTGGCACTTCGAAATGAAGCGGTCAGAGGCCCGTGAAATTGTGTTTTTAGCGGTCTTGGCGACTATGGCGGCAATGGGCCGGGTTGCCATGGCGGCCTTTCCTGATGTCAAGCCGACTAGTTTTATCGTGATCGTAACGGCGTTAGCGTTAGGACCGGAATCTGGATTCATCGTTGGCTCAACAGCCGCAATTGTCTCTAATCTCTTCTTAGGACAGGGGCCCTGGACGCCTTGGCAAATGTTTGCTTGGGGCATGATGGGCGTTACGGCTGGATTGTTAAGAAACTTGAAGTGGGCCCATCAGCGTGGCTGGTTGGCTACCCTGGGTATTATCTACGGTTTTTTGTTTGGTTGGATCATGGACCTTTGGTATGCGCTGGTATACGTTCAGCCGTTGAACGCTAAAACGTTTGTGGCGGCTTTCGCAGCTAGTTTTTACTTTGATTTGGTCCATGGCGTGACCACGGCCGTTTTACTCTTTTGTTTCTACAAGAGTTGGTATCGCATTATTACGCGGTATAAGTATAAGTATGGTTTGATGGACGCGCGTGAGGAATTGGAGCGGTCGTCTTTTTAAGTCCGTTTTGAATTTGTGGTGTGAGATGACCCGAATTGTGATTGGCCAAAAAATTTTTCTCGATGGTAAATCTTGTTGGAGCACGGGTTGGCTGGGTGTTATTAAATATCCGTCTCGATACTATATATTGATAATTGGTTTCAACCAGGATACTATATATAGTGTTGAATGCTGTTTGAGGCGGCTGTCAGTATTAGTGTTGGGTGGCCGTAACGTGTAAAAAATAGCAGTACCCGGCCGCGTAAGCCATCAATCCAAATGACCAAGATCAGGTCATCTGGATTGATGGCTTACACTCTGGGTACTAACCGCTATTTTTCACACTCATATTTTCAAAAAAGGAGACCCGCCATGCAGACTAAATTACAGAGTACCATCGTCCTTTCTGACGATTTTATTAATCAAATTAAACAAACGGTGACGCCACACTGGGGTGACCTTGGTTGGGTGACCTATAAGCGGACTTATGCACGTTGGTTAGATGACAAGCAACGAACTGAGAACTGGGATGAAACGGTGAAGCGGGTCGTTGAAGGTAACATTAACTTGGATCCGCGTTTACATAACGGGAAATTGACGGAAAAGGTTATCACTGAATTAACTCAGGAAGCCCAAGATTTATTCAAACTGGTCTATGGGTTAGGTGCTACACCATCTGGTCGTAACCTATGGATTGCCGGTACGGACTATCAGCATCGTAATGGCGACGCCCTGAACAACTGTTGGTTTATTGCCATGCGGCCACAACCCTATGGTGACAGTCATATTGTGCCGGCTTACCTAGATGCTGATCAAAAGGCCGTTTCAATGCCATTTTCCTTCCTATTTGATCAATTGATGAAGGGTGGCGGCGTTGGCTTTTCCGTTGTCACCAGTAATATTGACCAAATGCCGGCCGTTGATCAGGCGATTGACCTGACAGTTGTCGTTAGTCGTGAGAGTGCGTCACACGATGCATCAATTAAGTTAGGTGCTGTGGATAAAGAAGATTGGGTCGCTAACCACAGCCTTGATGATGTCATTTATGAGACATTACCGGATACTCGTGAGGGATGGGTCCTCGCAAACGCACGGATGATCGATATGCACTTTAATGCGCTGAATCCCGAGGGTAAACAACACCTAGTTTTAGATATCAGCAATATTCGGCCTAAGGGTGCTAAGATTCACGGTTTCGGCGGTACTGCTTCAGGACCGATGCCCTTGGTTGAAATGCTGTTTGATATTAACCAGGTTTTGAATCAGCGAGCTGGCAGTAAGCTATCAGCAGTTGATTGTACCGATATGGGAAACCTAATCGGTAAAACTGTGGTAGCCGGTAACGTACGTCGTTCAGCTGAACTGGCACTTGGATCTGATGATGACAGTGAGTTTATCACCATGAAACAAGACCAAGCCAAGTTGTACCATCATCGTTGGGCTTCCAATAACAGTGTTGCAATTAATTCTAGCAAGGTCACTTACGATGACATCGCTGATTCAATTACCCACAATGGTGAGCCGGGCATTGTGAACCTAGAGTTATCACGGCACATGGGTCGTACGATCGATGGTTATCAGGAAAACGTTGATGGTAACGTTGAAGGGACTAACCCCTGTGGTGAGATTTCCCTTGCTAATGGTGAACCATGTAACTTATTTGAAGTATTCCCGTCAGTGGCGACTGAACAGGGTTGGCGACTTGAAGATGCCTTTCGTCTTGGCACTCGTTTTTCAAAGCGCGTCACCTTTAGTCACTATGACTGGGAAGTTTCCAGACGTGTGATCAACCAAAACCGACGAATCGGCATCTCAATGTCTGGCATTCAAGATTGGTTCTTAAACGACTTTGGTACACGAGTCGTTAAAGGGTTTAAGGATAGTACAGACCGCGTGACGGGCGAACCAATCAAGGTACCAGTGTATGATGAACAAATCAGTACGCGGGTCGATCAACTTTATCAGTCAATTAACGCCGCAGATCAAGCCTATTCTGACGAATTAGATTGCCAGACTTCCATCAAGCACACCACGGTGAAGCCGTCTGGGACGGTTGCCAAACTGGCTGGCGTTTCTGAAGGCATGCACTTCCACTACGCGGGATACTTGATTCAACGGATTCGTTTCCAAGATTCCGATCCACTCCTGCCAGCGTTGAAGCAAGCCGGTTACAAGATGGAGCCAGATATTTACACTAAGAACACCATTTGTGTGGAATTCCCGGTTCGCGCTGCTCATGCCGATAGCAAGGCCTTTGCGTCCGCCGGTAATGTGCCAATTGCTGAACAGTTTGCTACCCAAGCTTTCTTGCAAACGTACTGGTCAGATAATGCAGTGAGCTGTACGGTGACGTTCCAGCCAGATGAAGCTGATCAAATCGCTAGTTTACTGAAACAGTACCGGTTTACCACGAAGTCAACGTCATTGTTACCATATGCGGGTGACGCCTTCGAACAGGCACCAAAGGAACCCATTACCAAGGATACCTTCGAGCAACGTCGGTCACAGATCACTGGTGATGTGAAGGCCATTTTCGAAGCCATGAATGATGATCAAAAAGACGTTGAGCTAGTTGACCAAAGTGATTGTGCTGGGGGCGCTTGTCCAATTAGATAGTGTCAGGATGATTAGATTATTTGAAGTCTTAGGGTGAAAGGATATTTCATCCTAAGGCTTTTTTGTTATTGGCTTGCACAATTAAAAAAGTGAGTGTATACTCACTGGTGAGTAATCAATTACTTACCTTTAAGGGAGGAATCGAAATGACCGATGCAATTATTGATTTAAAGCATTTAGTAAAACGATTCGGCAAACAAACCGTTTTAAAAGATATCAATTTAACTGTTCAACCTGGTGAAATTGTGGGGTTAATTGGACCATCTGGAGCTGGGAAGTCCACCGTGATTAAGACGACTTTGGGAATGGAAGTTACAGATGGTGGTAGCGCTACTGTTTTTGGTGAAACCATGCCAAACCGAATGTTACTGGCACGCATTGGCTACATGGCCCAAACGGATGCACTGTATGATACTTTATCGGGCCGAGAGAATTTGAAGTTTTTTGGTCAAATGAAGGGAATTTCTGGTGCTGAGCTCAACCAAGCGATGGACCACGTTGCCGGAGTGGTTGATCTGAAAGCTGATTTGGACAAACGGGTTAGTGGTTATTCTGGCGGGATGCAGCGACGTTTATCACTAGCAATCGCGTTGCTTGGTAATCCGGAGTTACTGGTGTTAGATGAGCCGACTGTCGGGATTGATCCCGCGCTGCGGCGTCAGATTTGGGCCGAGTTAAATGCTATTCGCGATGAAGGTCGGGCCATTTTGATTACGACCCACGTGATGGACGAAGCTGAGCTGGTTGACAAGGTGGCACTATTACTGGGTGGTAAGGTAATGGCCTTTGATGAACCGGTAGTCTTGAAATCACAGTATAAGGTGAACACGATTGAAGACGTATTCTTGAAAGCAGAAGGTGACCTCAAATGAGAATAATTGCAATTGCAAGACGGGTTCTAAAGGAACTTTTCCGTGATCCACGAACGTTGGCGATGATGTTCTTAGCACCAATTCTAGTGCTGTGGTTAATGAGTGTGATTTTTAATGCTAATTCGACCACCAACGTTAAAATTGGAACGGTCGGGTTACAGTCCAGCTTGACGACCAACATGGACGATATTAAGCACGTCAGCGTGCACAAGTATGATACGCAAAAGGCCGTCAAGCAGGCTTTGAAGGACGACAAAATTGACGCGTACGTTAAGAAAACTGGCGATGATTACAGCATCACTTACGCTAATACGGATTCAAGTAAAACTTCGGCCGTTAAAATGGCGTTCAAGAGCGCTTTGACGGTAACTAATGTGAACACGATGAAGTCACAGTTGAAGTTAGCCAAGGGTACGATTGCAAAGTTGGAGCAGACCTTACCAGTAGCCCAGCAAAAGCAGCTACAAGCCATGACTGGTGCCCAAAAGAAGGCTGTAACGCCAACGATTCATAACCATTACGTCTATGGTGATTCAAACACAGGTTTCTTTGCTAAAATGCTACCAATCTTAATGGGCTTCTTTGTATTCTTCTTCGTCTTCCTGATTTCAGGCATGGCGTTGTTGAAAGAACGGTCCAGTGGGACGTTATCGCGCTTATTGGCAACGCCAGTGAAGCGATCAGACGTGGTCTTTGGTTATATGCTTGGTTATGGACTGCTCGCCATTTTGCAAACAGTGATTATCGTTTACACGACGATTTGGTTGCTTGGTGCTGAGGTTGTGGGCTCAGTCATCAACATCATTGTTATTAATCTGATTTTAGCCCTAGTGGCGTTGGCCTTTGGTATTTTATTATCGACCTTTGCTGCTTCCGAATTCCAGATGATGCAGTTTATTCCAATCGTCGTGATTCCTCAGGTCTTCTTCTCAGGAATCATTCCGATGGACTCAATGGCACACTGGATTCAAGATATTTCATATATTATTCCGATTAAGTATGCAGGTGACGCGGTTACTGGTATCATGATGCAAGGTAAGAACTTGAGTTCATTCGGCTTAGATATCACAGTCCTGCTCATCTTCCTCGTGGTTCTAACGATTTTGAATATCGTTGGACTCAGACGTTACCGGAAAGTATAGGGAGTGACCAAGGGTGAAAGAACAGATTTTTGCTAGTTATAAGGATTGGGTTGCCAACCAAGAGATGCCAAACGGCAAGCGGTCGGCCATCCTTTCAGCGCTAGAGCTATTTTCAAAGCAAGGCTATGATGGGACTTCGACGATGGCGATTGCCAAACACGCGGGAATTAGCCAGGCAACTATCTTTAAGTACTTTAAAACCAAACAAGATTTGCTAAAAGAAATTTTACGTCCCATTGTTCAGAATTTGTTACCAAATTATAAAACTGAATTTTTGGATTCGTTACCTGATAAACCGACGCTAAAGGAAAACGTTGCGTTTCTAGTCCGTGACCGTTACCATTTTTTGGAAGCTAACTCGGACGTGATTATGATTTTTCTTTCGCAGGTCTTAACGGGCGGTGAAAGCAAAGACTTGTTTATTGGGTTTATCACTGAGAGCGAAAAAGATTTCGTTAATAATATCTTTGATCGGTTTAAGCGGACCGGAGAAATGAGCCCATCGGTCACACCACTCGTCATGCTGCGCACGATTGGTGGACAACTGTTAACCTATTTTCTCCAGACGCATAAAATTGCCCCGCAATTACCAGTGGACAAAGAAGCGGACCTGAATTTGATTATTGAGCTCGTTACGAAGACCATAGCAGCTGAATAAATGTTGGTGATAGTGGCACGAATGCTTAACCAGTGTAGCAGTTGAAAAACGTGGATTCCCGATTTGGGGAGTCCACGTTTTTTACGTTTATGGATTTAGTAATTAAAAGTGAACTCATTCAGACGGTTGTTGAGTTGCATTCAAAAAATTGTGTGGTAGAATGGATAAATGTTAGCTTACTAACAATTTATTGTAATAACTGAATTATTGAAGAGGATGTGCTATTAATGGATCAAAAAATCTCCCCGAAAGTGATTGGGGCGATCATTGCTACGGGATTGATGTCGTTTAGTGGTGTCGTGATTGAAACGGCCATGAACATTACTTTCCCAACTTTAATGAAAGAATTTAACGTACCAACTAATCTGGTTCAGTGGATGACCACAATTTATCTGCTGGTAGTGGCAGCTTTGGTACCACTTTCGGCAACTTTAAAACGTCGCTTTAAAATGAAGTCACTTTTTCTAGTTGCCATCAGCTTATTTATCATCGGCGTTATCACGGACGGCTTAGCGCCTGTGTTTGGTGTCTTATTACTTGGCCGAGCGATTCAAGGCCTCGGGACTGGGATTGCATTACCCTTGATGTTTAACATTATTCTTGAACAAGTCCCGATGTCTAGGCGAGGTACGATGATGGGCATCGGTACCCTAATTACGGGGGTGGCACCTGCAGTCGGACCAACCTTTGGCGGCATTGTGGTAGCAACAATGGGCTGGCGTTACATCTTTGCGTTCTTACTGCCACTACTGGTGATTGCGCTGGTTCTCGGAATAACGTGTATTCAACAAAAAACACCGACCAGTGCAGCGTCTGTTGACCAGCTAAGTGTTATTTTGATTGTATTGACATTTTGCGGCCTAATTTTTGGCATTAGTAACTTTGGTAGTAGTGCTTTTTGGAGCATTAACGTTGTTGGCGCCTTGTTGATTGGTCTTATCGGACTTGGCCTATTTATTTGGCGTAGTCGTCAGTTGCCACATCCGGTGTTGGATTTAAGTTTATTAAAAAATCGAGGGTTCAGTTCCAACTTACTGGCCTTTTCACTCATTCAAATTACCTCTTTAGGCCTCTCATTCTTGCTACCGAACTACATTCAACTGGTTAACGGCCAGAGTGCCTTAGCAGCTGGATTAATTGTTTTACCTGGAGCTGCTTTAGGTGCTGTCATGTCACCACTAGGTGGTCAGCTTTATGATAGTCGTGGTGCCCGCGTGCCATTGCGAGTGGGTAGTATCCTTTCACTTATTGGCATGGTGGGGCTTAGCATTTGGGGTAGCCACCTCAATGTTTGGGGTATTTTATGTTTATACACCTTCTTCATGCTTGGCGTGGGGACCCACTATGGTAATTTGATGACTAACGGGTTGAAGCAACTGACTCAGACTCAAAACAGTGATGGCAATGCTATTTTTAACACGGCACAGCAGTTCATGGCAGCGTTGGGGACCAGTATTGCCTCTGCAATGGTTGCCGCTGCGCAAGCTACGGCGCATACCCAAGCAATCGGGACAGCAATTGGCTCAGAACACGCTTTTTTGGTACTCACGGTTCTTATTGTTGCCGAACTGATCATTGTTTGTATCCTCACGAAACAAAAGGTGAGTGCGGTTGATTAAATAAAACAGTTTCAGGGCTAATATGTATGATAGAAAAAAACTCAGTCATTCGATTTTTACAATTCGAGTGACTGAGTTTTTTTGTAATTGCTTTAAATGCTTAATGCTTTAATCGATCGTAACCAAGGCCTTAATGGCTTCACGATTAGTCATTGCTTGATAGGCGTCATCGATATCATCAAGGGCGTAACGCTTAGTGAAGACTTTACCTGGATGGATATCGCCATCTAAAACGGCCTTCAATAAGACTTGTTTATCGTAGGTGGTTACGGATGCAGGACCACCAGCGATAATCGTGTTGTTGTAGAAGGAAGCTGACATATCCATCTTAGGTTCGTGAGGGAGACCCACTCGACCAACAATGGCACCAGGACGGCCGACCTTCATGGCAGTTTCGACAGAGAGTTCAGTCCCAACGCATTCAAGTACGGCGTCAGCGCCAGCACCGTTGGTTAGTGCCATAACTTTGGTAATGGCTTCATCGCCACGTTCAGCGACAATGTCAGTGGCACCAAATTCAAGCGCCAATTTTTGACGGTCTTCGTGACGACTCATGGCAATAATTCGCTTAGCACCACGCATTTGGGCTGCAATGACACCACACAAGCCCACGGCACCGTCACCAACGACAACGACAGTGTCACCGGTGGAAACGTTGGCAACTCGAGCGGCGTGGTAGCCAGTGGCCATGACGTCAGCCAAACTTAGTAGAGAATTCAGCATTTCATCACTGTAATCGCTTGGTTGACCAGGAATTTTGACCAGTGCCCAGTTAGCGTGAGCAAAGCGGATGTATTCAGCTTGCACACCGTTACTGAAGTTGTCAGTGTGCGCTTGGCAGTCACCGTCAAAGCCGGCGCGGCAAGCAGCACAGTGACCACAGCCGTGGGTGAACGGCGCAATCACGAAGTCGCCAGGAACAACTGAGGTAATGGCATCACCAACTGATTCGACGATGCCAATGGCTTCATGACCGGAATTTTGTGAATGGGGGGCTTTTTCTTCCAGATCGCGGTATGCCCAAAGGTCTGAACCACAAACGCAGGTGCGAACGACGTGGATAATCACATCATCATCAGCTTGAATCGTTGGCTTATCGATGTCTTCAACGGCAACTTTACCAGGTTTCATAAACATAGTCGATTTCATAAAAGATAACACTCCTTAAAGGTTGTATTTACTTTACTTTAAGTGTTTTCAATCAGGCTGTAAAGTTGCCAAATCAAGGTATGGACACTAAAACCCGCTAGGCAAAACGCTTTTGCTCGGTTAATACTTTGTTTGTATGGTTAGTATAGCGGTCAGGTATGTGACGGTACTGACTAACGCTAATAACCGCACCACTTGGTTAGGAGTTTATACCACTTAGGTCAAAGTGGTTTACTGCGACTTAGAAATCCGGTTTACTAGTAGAGTTGAATGACTTTAAAACGTTGACTTGTAAGGCTTTAAATCGTCAAAGTGATTGGGTCTTTACTTTTTTATTTTATAAGAGGATAATACTGCTTGCTTTGTGTGACCGGTGAGTCAATTTGGTTACGTATTATATGGTAGAGTTGTAAAGCTTACTCATGCTTTATGACGCTATCGCCATTTGTGTGTCATGGTATTGACCACTTTGGGGGATTGTTGCAAGTCAGCGTGGACAACCACGACAAGGGAGGATAACCAATGTTATTAAAAGCAATCGGCAAGTATAAATTGCTGGTTACCGCAGCGTTGTTAACGATGCTGCTACAAGTTGGTGCTGCACTTTGGCAGCCTAGTTTTATGAAAAATATTTTAAGTGTGATGGCAGATATGTCACTATCGACTGATAGTAAAATCAATCAGGTGAGTGGCTATGGTGTTGCACTGATTGTGATTGCGGTAGTCGGCCTCATTGGGTCAGTCTTAAACACAATCACTGCCGCGAAGTTAGCGCAGTCCGTTTCCGCTGATTTGCGTGAACAGACTTTCCGTAAGATTCAACAGTTCTCATATGAAGACGTTGAAAAATATAAGGCGGATAACTTAGTCGTTCGAATGACAAATGATATTACCCAAATTCAAACATTATTAATGATGACGTTCCAAATTTTAATTCGAGTACCGCTATTATTTATTGGCGCGTTCATCTTATCAATCATCACCATGCCACAACTATGGTGGATCATCGTCGTGATGGTGGTTTTGATTGTATTGGTCACTGGTTTATCAATGCGGAACATGGGCCCACACTTTGGTGCCTTCCAACGGTTAATGGATAAGATTAATTCAATCGCCAAGGATAATCTACGTGGTGCGCGGGTGGTCAAGTCCTTTGTGCAAGAAGATAGCCAGGCCGCAAAGTTCGACAAGGAATCAGACGAACTGTTGGGCCACAACTTGGCAGTTGGTTATACTTTCTCGACTATGATTCCTGCCTTTACAGTAATTTCACAGTTAGCGATTTTCGTTGCCATTTGGTTGGTTTCAACTAACATTACCCAGTCCGCATCGTTTGCCCAGGATCAATTGGGCGGTATTATGACGTTTATCCAATACATGATGCAAATTATGTTTGCCATCATCATGGGTGGGATGGTGTCGATGTTTGCTTCCCGTGGGATGATTTCAATTGGCCGAATTTCAGAAGTGCTTAATACCGAAACATCGATGCACTATGTTACAACGGATGCTGAAGACTTAGCCGGTTCAGTTGAATTCGACCACGTGTCATTCTCATACCCGAATGACGCTGAACCAACGCTTAAAGACATTAGCTTCAAGATTCAACCTGGTCAGATGGTCGGGGTTGTGGGTGCCACCGGTGCCGGTAAATCAACCTTGGCACAACTGATTCCGCGGTTGTTTGATCCCACAGAAGGAACCGTCAAAATTGGTGGTAAGGACTTAAAACAAGTTTCACAGCTTACCTTGAAACAGACGGTATCAATTGTGTTGCAAAAGGCCATTTTATTCTCAGGCACAATTGCTGGAAACTTGAAACAGGGCAAGCAAAATGCTTCTGATGAGGATATGGATAGAGCGGCCACGATTGCTCAGGCTGCAGAGTTTATTGATCGTTTACCGGAACGTTATGATGCTCAGGTTGAAGAACGGGCCAACAACTTCTCTGGTGGTCAAAAGCAACGACTCTCCATCACACGTGGCGTCATCAAGCAGCCTAAGGTGTTGATTTTAGATGATGCAACGTCAGCTCTTGATGCCCGTTCTGAAAAACTGGTTCAAGACGCCTTTAACCGTGAACTTAAAGGAACTACCACGGTGATTATTGCCCAAAAGATTTCATCTGTCGTCCATGCTGACACGATTTTAGTGTTGGACGAAGGCAAATTGGTGGCCCAGGGTAATCACCACGAACTGGTTGAGAACTCACCAGTTTACCGTAAGATTTATGACACGCAAAAAGCACAGGAGGACGAATAGATGAATGATACTGCTCGAGCTATAAAATTCTTCTACCTGTATTTTAAAAAGTATAAGTTACAGTTTGCCGTGATTGTGGTCTTTGTTATTGCGGCGACGTATCTGCAAGTAAAGGCGCCAGTGATCATGGGAGATGCCATTACCCATCTGACCACTTACGTTGGTGACTTTTTTACCCATCAACATGCGCCTGAAGCAATTAAAGCTTTGAAGAAGATTGCCAGTGCGGGTGTTGCTTCTCAGGACGCCCTGCAAGGTATTGCTACCAAGTTGAGTCAAGCATCTGGTCATACGATTGCTTGGCAAACGCTGACGGATAACAACGTGCCACAACAAGTGCTCGCTAGCTTGCCTAAGGGCACGACGATTCATAGTATGCAACAGCTGGCAGCCATGCCTGATAACTGGCGTAATTTGACGAATGCCAACGTGCCAGCTTCAATCTTGTCATCGCTACCACATGGGACGACGATTCACAGCTTACACACAGTGGCCGTTTCAAGCGCTGCTAGCAAAGCAACCTTCTTCAAATCAATGTGGTTGCTGTTTGGCTTCTACGTGATGACGGGTGTTGCGCAATTGCTCTACACGATTTTGTTTACCCGAATCGTGGCGCACTCTACTAACCGGATGCGTAAGGGCTTGTTTGGTAAGTTGGAACGGATGACGATTGCTTACTTTGACCGGCATGAAGATGGTGACATTTTAGCCCGGTTCACTTCTGACCTAGATAACATCCAAAACACCTTGAATCAAGCTGCAGTTAACGTGACGACTAATATCGCGTTGTTCATCGGCGTGTTAATTATGATTTTTAAGCAAAACGTCAGCATGGCATGGGTCACCGTTTCGACCACACCAGTTGCGGTGTTATGCGCAATCATTATTATCATTCAAGCCAAGAAGTACACCGACCGTCAACAAGCCGAAGTCAGTGTCTTGAATGCATACATGGATGAAAAAATTTCTGGTCAAAAAGCAATCATCGTTGAAGGTCAACAGGCCGAAACAATTGAAGGTTTTGTTGAACGAAACGAAAAGGTTCAAAAGTCTACCTTCGCTGCTCAGGCTTGGTCAGGGATGATTATGCCAGTGATGAACGGTTTTTCCTTGCTGACGACCGCGTTGGTGATTTTCTTGGGGACCAAAATCGTCTTGCATGACTCGTCCATGACAACCGCTGTTGCCTTAGGGGTAGTCGTGACCTTTATTCAATACGCGCAACAATACTACAACCCAATCATGCAAATCTCATCTTCCTTCGGTCAATTGCAACTTGCCGTCACTGGTGCAACGCGATTAAACGTGATGTTTGATGAACCAGAAGAAGTTCGGCCTAAAGATGGTCAACCATTTGAGCATGTCGGTTCAGGAATTGAGATTGAACACGTCGATTTTGGTTACTTACCTGAGCGTCAAATTCTCAAAGACGTTAACATTAGCGTCGAAAAGGGGGAGATGGTGGCACTTGTTGGACCAACCGGTTCAGGGAAAACAACCGTGATGAACTTGATGAACCGGTTCTACGACGTGGATAATGGCCATATTAAATACAATGGGGTCGATATCCGTGAGTATGATTTGGATCAGTTACGTTCAAAGGTGGGAATTGTGTTACAGGAATCCGTCTTATTTGATGGGACCATTGCGGATAATATTCGCTTTGGTAAACCAGATGCCACGATGGATGAGGTTATCGCGGTTGCCAAAACGACCCACATCCATGAATTTATCGAAAGTTTGCCAGATGGCTATGATACTCACGTTGATGAGGGTAACGATGTCTTTTCAGTTGGTCAAAAGCAACAAGTATCGATTGCACGGACGATTTTGACGGATCCGGAAATTTTGATTTTGGATGAAGCAACGTCGAACGTGGATACGGTGACTGAACAACAGATTCAACAAGCTATGGATGCTGCAATTGCTGGTCGGACGGCCTTTGTGATTGCGCACCGGTTGAAGACGATCCTTAACGCCGACAAGATTGTTGTGCTTAAGGACGGTCAAGTGATTGAAGAAGGTAACCACCATGAGTTAGTTGAAGCTGGTGGGTTCTACTCTGAGCTCTATCATAATCAGTTTGTTTTTGAATAAATATTGTTGATGCGCAGATTTTTACACACCTAAAATAGCACCCAGAGCGGTTAGATTTAAGCTCTCTGGGTGCTGTTTTTTAGTAAGTCATAAAATTATTTAGTGCGCTTTTGTCCGCCTTCGGCCGCCGGCAGACTGGTTGGTGGGTGGTCGCTGTGGGACCGGGTTCAACCGCTTTGCGTTTTCACCCTCGAACCAGAGCCCAAAAGGCTGGTCTCTGATTCGTCCAATGATGTAAGGGTGAAGCAACCCAAGAAGCAGTTCACTTCTTGCGTCACTTCACCCTAACATCATTTATCACTGCCACCACCCACCAACCAGTCTGCTTCTGGCGCTACGGCTGATGTAGTGGTGAGATGACGCATCTAAATTCAAAGTAATCGGAATTTACTTATCTGGTGATATAAAAACTTTAGATTTCCAACCACTCTTCAGGATGGTTCAATGCGGCTTGAAAATCTTTGAAGAATGAGCTGACGTGGTAGCCGTCAGCAACGGCGTGGTGGATGGTAAACGAGACCGGCATGGTGAAACGACCATCTTTTTCCTGATACTGACCAGCTTCAATGGTTGGTAAATAATTTGGTAAGCCATTGAAAGTCAATGGCGTATAGCTGTTAAAGTGTAGCCACGGCATCATGTTGATCATGTAGGCATTTTGCGGTTGGTTAGGCTTAACGACCGCGCCATGTTGATGTTGATAAGTTTCAACGTCGGCTTGGTAGGCAGTATGAAAAACTTTGAAATCATCGGTATATTCGGTCCACATCCCGGAGATGCTCTTATCATCTTCGTGGAAGAGGGAGTATGAAGGGATCAAGTGGTCCAAATAGCCAAGTTGATCGTTTTGAGAAACAATCATGAATTCCGGATGTTGGCTGATGACTTTGGTGGCCAAAAAGAGGTAGGCAGCAAAGAAGTGGTAGCCGCCGTCTTTAACGGCATGATAAGTTTTCGTAATATCAACGTCGACGTTAACGTTAAAACCGGTTGGCATCATTTTTGTGAAATAGTAAAAGTAGTCCCGGCGCTGCCAGGTCTTCATATCGATTGGTGTAAATTGAGTGGTCATAAAGGTGCTCCTTTGTGAGTTTAAAATAGTCGCCAGTATGAGCGACCATCTGGGGTACGGTCGAAAAAGCCATCGTCAATCAAATATCGTTTGAGCCAGGTGAAGTCAGCAGAAATAGCTTTAAGTTGTGTGTCAATTTCAGCTAAGGTGTAAGTACGATTGAATTCAAATAGTTGACTAACCCGCATTGTGATGGCGAACCGCTTTTTTTCACCCTTGGGCCAACTGGTTAACTGTAGTTGCTGACCGGTTTGAGTAAAAAACTTCTGAACGTTGGCAACATAGTCAGCCTCCGTTAGTTTAAATTGATCATCGGATTGTGAAACACCCGGTGGTACCGGTAAATACTGTTTAGCTTTAACCGGAATTTCGCCAAACACCGCTTGGTACTGTGCAAGATAAAGTTTGGCCGACTTGGCCTTTTCGCGAAACGTAAACTTCTGGTGGCGAATGGTTGAGGCACTCACGTCGAGAGAATCTGCGACTGCCTGATCTTTATCTGCCGTTGAAAAGGCCTGTAGTAACGTCAATTGAGTCTCAGTTAAGCCGTTATATTTAGTCGCTAGAGTGAGAAGTGCGTGTTTGGCACCGCCGTGGGCAGTAACTAAATGTGACGTCATCAAGGCCTGATCTGTGATTGGGAAGGTGATCTGACAGTAGTTACAGCAAAGTAATTGTTGCTGTTGGTGGAATCCTTGCGTGAGTTCGGCAATTGATAATTGGGTTAGATCGAGCAAAAGATGAGCCCCCTTTCAGATTAACAGTGTATAAATGTTTACAATATTTGTCAACATTTTCTTGTTTTGATAATAAATTGGTGGCATTTTTTGGCATCTCATCTTTAGCGTGGCATAATAGAACTTGTGCTTATTAAGAGATTGAAGAAGGTTTAGACATGTCAAGTCGCAATCCAATTGGGGTGTTTGATTCTGGTGTCGGCGGTATTAGCACGCTGGCGACCTTGACCAAGCAGTTCCCTGACGAACAATTTATTTTTTATGGTGATACTAAATACGCGCCGTATGGTAGCAAGAGCGCTGAAGAAGTCTATCAGTGTGCCAAACGCGTGGTGGAGGAATTGTTGACCCATCACATTAAGGCGCTGGTGATTGCTTGCAACACGGCCACTAGTGCAGCCAAAACCCGCTTAATGGCCGATTATCCTGATCTGCCAATTGTGGGAATTGAACCCGCGCTAAAAGAAGCAATCGATGCTGGTCACCATGACATCTTAGTAATGGGGACGAAGCTGACAGTTCACCTGCCAAAGTTCCAGTCGATGGTGGAAAAATACCAGAATACGCACCGTATTTATGGTGTGGCTTGCCCAGGTTTGGCTGACTATATCGAAGGTGGGATGACGGATAACAAGGCACTCATGACACTGCTACATCAGCTGTTAGCGGATTACTTAGACCGACCAGTCGATGGTATCGTACTTGGGTGTACTCATTATCCATTTGTCAAAGCTCAGATCCAATCACTGTTTCCGAAAGGGACGCCGGTTTACACTGGTTATTTAGGTGTCGCCCATCAATTGCAACGAGTGCTGAACGCGCATGATTTGCTAACTGATGAGACTGGTGGTCAAACGATTGAGTGGTTGAGCAGTCAGCCCGGATCGCTCGACTATTATCAGACGCTGTATAATCGGTTACAATAAAATGGAAAATATTTAAGCCCCTGATACAAACAGCATAGTTGCTTGTATGACGGGCTTTTTTCTGATTATGGTTTAATTTCTGGTTGATTAAACTATAATATTAACGTAATAAAATCGTTTTATGGGAGGTCATAGCGTGAATGAGCTAGAAAATTTCACCAACACGACGTTTCGACTTGACGGTCGTGTGGCAATCGTCACCGGTGGTGCATCTGGATTAGGTGCTTATTATACCAAGGCGTTGTTATCATCAGGGGCTTCGGTGTTGGTTGTCAGTCGCTCAAAGAAGGGGTGGGAAACCATTCAAGACTTTGCGACTGCCGGAAAATACCTGGTGGCGTTTTATCAACAGGATATCACGGCGGATGGTTCTGCACAGGCAATTGCTGAACGAGCTGTCGCTGAGTATGGGACCATCGATATTTTGGTGAACAATGCGGGTATACAAATTCGCAACGAATGGCAGGATTTCAAGGATGCAGACTGGCGCAAGGTGATCGATGTGAACTTAAACGCAGCGTATTACCTCTCTCACGCAGTTGCCGAGGTTATGACTGAACATGACGGCGGCAAGATTATCAACATTGGTTCAATGCAGTCATTTTTGCCGGGTAAATACATTTTTCCATATGCTGCGGCCAAACACGGCATCGTGGGTCTAACGAAGGCATATGCAGAGGCGCTCGCCCCGCACAACATTCAGGTCAACGCATTAGCGCCTGGTTACATTGATACGCTAATGACTAAGGCACTGCAGGAAGATCCTGTTCGTAGCGTCGAGATTTTAGACCATATTCCAGCCGGTCACTGGGCACAGCCACAAGAGCTGATGGGCACGCTTGTCTTTCTAGCCAGCGCTGCGTCTAATTACGTGACCGGGATCACGGTTCCCGTTGATGGTGGGTACTTGTTGCGATAATGAGTAGAATCTTTGGACTAAGCCATAACTATACTGTGGATAAGCAGTTAAATAATCTAAAAAACGACTCACCAAATTAATGGTAAGTCGTTTTTGTGTTTCGTCGGGCAAAATTCTAATACAAACTGTCTTCCAGTTCGTTAATCTGAGCCTCAATCAGTGAGGCTTGTTCCCGCAAGTCATCAATTTCACCAACAATTTCATCCACGGTTTCGCCGGCAGCACTGTATCCCTTATACATCGCTGTCATATAGTCCACGTTTTCTAAGCGTTCGATACTGGTGTTGACCTGACCTAGCTGCGTCACGAGCTGATCAAGTTGGACTTCGTTATTCATGACGGATCCTCCTATGCGAGTGCTTCTGGTGCGGCCGGTTGTGGTCCCTTACCTTCGTAGGCGAGAACCCAGTCATCGTAATTCCATTCTTCGGTGGCTCGGCGGTTGCGGAAGTAATCCCAGTAGGATTCCCGTTCCATTTCAACAACGCGGCCGTCAGCGCCAACGGATACCCAGTTGTAGCTGCCATTGGCATGAGCAAATTTGACCCACAGAATTGGGATAGAGATTTCATCGCCATCCTCATTCAAAAAAGTGCGTGACAGTGTATCGGTTCGCATGTAAACGAGTCCGCGGGCATATGACTCATCCAACGCAGTCATGGTTGCCATGGCAATCTTTCTGGCCTGCAGCTGACGTGGCAATCTGCCTGGGTGCTCGGCTGACAAGAAACTGTTAAAGCTGAGCAGACGATGGTCTTGTCCCCAAACGAGAACGGCGTGTTCATGATTCGGCACAACGATGTCACTATTTTGGTAACGTGTCACAAGGACATCTTCGCCATTGCGAATGTGTGTCTCACTGGTCACTTGCTTAAAATCTTCTGGTAGCATCAAGTTGGGTTGGTTTACACCGTTGATTGTGAGTGCTTTTAACATGTCATCATCCTCCAGTTAAAGTGAAGTTGTTAGGCCATTAAATTCTGACTAATTTGCTGTAGGGTCAAGACTAACTGTGACTGTTGTTCAGGTGTAACATTGGCAAACATCACACTGTTGGCACTGGTCAAAACCTGTTCAATTTGAGCTGGCAGAGTTCGACCAGCCTCAGTTAAGTTGAGTAACCAACCGCGACCGTCGTTTGGATCGCGCCGTTTTTCAATCAAGCCTTGATTAATAAGTTGATCTAACCGCCGGGTGACGTTACTGTGACTAAGTTGAATTTGCTTGAACAGTTGCTCTTGCGTGAGGGTTGTTGCACGGTCAATTTTTAAAATAAAATAGTAATTACTGGCGGTTAGATGTAGTGGTGCCAAGACTTTATCAAGGTAGGCAATCGCTTGTCGCGAAGTGCTATTTAGGGTGGCACTCATTAAATCGATGGCATCCTTATCTTCTAAAACCACTGTCTCACTTCCTTTCGAGTTGTTTAATGTATCTGAATGCAATTAGGAGTAATACTAGGGCCAGCGCATAGGCAAAGTGTTGGGCGTCAACTAATGCGGGTCTCGGCTGATTGATTGCATTGGCAACCAGGGTACCTTTTAGTAGCGATAATTTGCCGTAAAACGTGAGACCGACCAGTGATGTGCCAAGCACGAGACCGAATTCTCGAACCAGTGACGTGATAGCACCAATCATGCCACGCTGTTCGGCGGTAGCACTCGACATAATAAAGGTGTTATTGGCAGTTGAAAAAAGTGCGGTGCCAATGGCGGATAACCCCGACCAACCTAAGACGGCCCACGGTTCATGATTACCGTTAAGGGTTAAGAGACCAGCGCCGGCAATCACCAAGATGAGCATGCCTGAGCGCATCACGTTGATCCGGGAAAAGTGATCGGTTAGTATTCCCGCCAGCGGATTGGCGAAAATCGCAATGATCGGCGCTATCATTAGTATTAGTCCGGTGAGCTGGCTCGGTAAAGCCACCACAAGTTGTAAATAAATTGGTGCCAGTAGGGTAAAAAAGTAGGCTGCAATAAAACTGAAAAATGCCGCTAAAGTTGGTAAACGAAGAACGGGTTCCTTCAAAAGCGAGACGTTTAAAAGTGGTACGGCAACGCGTTGTTCGTGTTGCCAGAATAAGGCGAAACCGATGATAAAAATACCCAACAAACTGCCAGCCAATTGAGGTCGATTCATCATCAGACTCGACATGCTGTAAAACGATGTGGCCATTGCGAGTAATAGAAACAGGCCACCCCAATCGAACGGACCAGTGGACGTCACTTGATGGGGTTGATTGAACAGCCACCAAGCTAGTCCAACACAAATGATGCCAATTGGTAAGTTGCACCAAAAGATGTAGCGCCAACCCCAATAGTGAATGAGCAGACCACCTAATCCTGGTCCCGCCAGCCCACCAATTGAAATAAATATACTCTCAACGCCAAAGGCTCGACCGAGTTCAGTCGGCGGGAATAGATCAGTGACGATGGCGTAGCTATTTGCCATGACCATGCTGGCACCGATTGCTTGGCAACCACGAGCCAGCAAAATTATAAGCAGTTGTTGGGCAGCACCCGCAAACCAAGAGCCCACTAGGAAGACAATCATACCGATTTGAAATAGGCGGGTTCTACCGAATCGATTGCCTAGTTGACCAAATGGCAAGAGCAACGCGCTGATGATGATCAGATAGATGCCAATGATTAAATTGGCTTGTGAGGTGCCAATTTGAAAAGCCTGTGCGAGAACTGGAATTGCAATCGTCACAATGCTGCCATCGACAATAATCATGAAGAAAAATAACCCCAGAACAATGAGACATAACCATCGTCGAAGTCGCCCCATCACGCCACCTCCTTTCAAATGCAAAGAGAGTATAGCATTTATTTATTTGCTTGCGCAAACAAAAAGAATCAATCAGTTTTTATTGTGACTGAAGGCAGCCAACGGTAACTAAAAAAAACCGCTCGCCTCATTAATTGAGATGATCGGTTGATATCACTTTTAAACGGATAAGGTTACTTCCAGCCAGAGCCAATGACGGTAAAGTAGTTGACGCCACCAACAGCATAAATGCTGGCGACAGCTTTATTGCCTGCATAAGCTGAATCGGTATATTGATAGGGGGTATGCTGGTTCTTGATGGTTAACCGGTACTGGGTGTTGCCAGTTTTACGAACTTGCGTATCATGGACGCCCTTTAGATGGTGCTGATAGTAGAGTTCAACTGTGTTGCCGTTTTTAACTGATAGATTAATTTTTTGCGCATTGTTTGGTTTTGAGTCGTAGTGACTTTCCAACGTTCCCCAAAAGCTAGGGTAATCTTCAGGTTGATTACGGTAGGTCTCAACGTAGCCGTCCGAGGTTAACTTGATGGCGTTGACGTTGCGGTTAAGTGTTTTAATCGAGTTCAAGCCACCGGCGTAGAGGGTGCCACTCCCATAAGGTAAACCATATGCAGGCCGGACAATTTGAGTGACTGACTTGGGTGAAAGCTTGAACGAAACAGCACCGAAACCGTATACGTGATCGTTAACCAGTTTTGATTTTAAATGATAACTGATATTTGGCGTCATATAACCGTTGGTGTAGGCCAGTTTTTGAGCCGCTGCGCCATGGTGGTAACGTTGTGCACCAAGAACGGTGCCTTTGGGTAAGCGGAGTTGTTTTTTGATAGCGTGTGAGTTTGTGACCGACGAATAAGTGACAGTCACGGTAGTCGCGTGATTTAAACGATACCAGTTGGTTGAAAAGCCACCATCGTTTGCACCATATGTATCAGTATTAACAGTGGTTCGGTGTGGATGACTGGCAGAATCAGCCGTAGTTGATGGCGCAAAGGTAATCATTGCAGCCAGACAAACTGATAGCGCGAGACTAATGGATAATTTTGACATAGTGTTTCCCCCTGTAGGGAAATTATACCATGAAGTAGCAGAGTGGCAAAAAAAGCGGGTAGGTCCCAGAATCTAAGCGGCACACCCCCAAAAGCCCGCCCTTGGCTTTTGGGGGTGTGCCGCTTAGATGGCCGGGAACTGTTTTTTTTTGCCACGTTTAGGCTAGATAACAGTAATGAAGCAAAAGCCCATTTCTGGCTTTTGGGGGTGTGCCGCTTAGATGGCCGGGAACTGCTTTTTTTGCCACGTTTAGGCTAGATAACAGAGATACTGACAATGTTAATCATGTTGAAGGGTACGAAAAATTAGATAGTTTATCGAACATAGCTCTTATACCATAATTACTCAAAATCGAGCTTATCAAGTTACGGCGCCCAAAATGATAATTTCTCATGCTAAATTTTTTAAAAATGAGGTGACGCCAGAAATAACTTGCTATAAACTGGATAAATCAATCGGTTGAGAGGGGGAATCGTGTTGCGTAAATTACTAGCAGTGGTGGGGTTGGTTCTGTGTTTCATGACTATTAGTTCAATACCAACGCACACTGAAGCTGCAGCGACGCGTAAATCTCAGACTGTGACGTTATACCTACATGGTCATCGAGGTAATCCCAAATCGATGGCACCTCTTATGGAAAGCGCAGTTTTCGAAAAACACGCTCATACGGGTGTGACGGCTTTCGTTGCTAATAATGGTAAGGTGACGCTAAAGGGGCATTGGCCGGCACACACTAAACGGCCGTTAGTGAACGTAGTTTTCAAAAATAATCGCACTCACAGCTACTATAAAATCAGTCATTGGTTTAGAAATGTATTGATAGCTTTAAAACACAAATATGGCTTTAAAAAGTTTAACGTGGTGGCGCATTCGCTTGGAAATGCTGCAGTTTTGTTTGATGAATTAAAATTTAGTCGTGATAAAAAACTGCCACAATTGAAAAAGTACGTTGCGATTGCTGGTAACTTTGATGGTGTACCAGGTGTACACAAGGATCAGCATCCCAATCAATTACTGACCAGTGGTCGGCCTAAGTGGCTCGCACCAAAGTATCGCTGGGCACTGGCACATCGTCAAAACTTGAGGATCAGGCAAGCACGTATTTTAAACATCTATGGTCGGTTAAACCGACATGTTCACTTTGATGGGAAAATTCTAAATCCTAGTTCACGCTCACTAGGTTACCTGGTTCGTAACCGAGTGAAGAGTTACCGTGAGCGCCGCTTTACCGGCTGGGACGCAGAGCACACGAGGTTAAGAACGAACCCAAACGTGGCAAGGGCGGTGAATGAGTTCATTTGGTAGAGTGCGGAACAAAACGGTTTAAAAGCGTCGCATAAGTGAGTCCCCTCGCATGAAGTCGTGAATTTTCGACTTTGTGCGGGGGAACTCACTTATGTGCAGCTTTCAGTTTTGTGACGCATGTTTCCACAGGGTAATAGCTAATTCACTGACTGTAAACAAAAACCGGCAGCCCATCCTCACAAGGACGGCTACCGGTTTTTTAACGTTAAATCAACGGTCAACGATTAAAGCAAGTGAATGTTGTGTGCTTCACACTGGTCAATCATTTCTTGTGGCCATAGAGCGGCTTGAACTTCGCCAACGTGGGCCTTACCAAGTAACAACATGCATAAACGAGATTGACCGATCCCGCCACCAATGGTGAACGGTACTTCTTCGTTTAAGACCATTTGGTGATAAGGCAAGCTCAAGCGGTCTTCAGCGTCGGCAATCTTCAGTTGACGTTGTAATGATTCTGAATCAACCCGAATCCCCATGCTTGAAATTTCAATAGCTTGATCAAGTGGTTCATACCAGAACATGATATCACCGTTTAAGTCCCAGTCATCGTAGTCAGGGGCACGGCCATCATGACGCTTGCCACTCTTCATGGCACCGCCAATCTTCATTAAGAAGACACAGCCCAATTCTTTAGTAATGGCATTTTCACGTTCACGTGGTGTCATATCAGGCCAACGATCCTCCAACTCTTGGGTCGTCACAAAGTGAATTTCGTCAGGTAAATGGTGAACAGATTGTGGGAACTTGTACCAAACTTCGTGTTCCATGTGTTTGATGACTTTGAAAATTTGCTTAACAGTGGCCTTCAAAGTTTCAAGGTTACGGTCTTCTTTGCGAATGACCTTTTCCCAGTCCCATTGGTCGACGTAGGCTGAGTGGTAGTTGTCCAAATCTTCATCTTTACGGATGGCGTTCATGTTAGTGTAGAGGCCTTCACCAAGTTTGAAGCCGTACCGCTTCAAAGCCACACGCTTCCACTTTGCAAGTGAGTGGACGATTTCGATGGTTGAATCGCCCATATCCTTCATCGTGAATGAAACGGGCTTCTCGATACCGTTCAAGTTATCGTTTAAACCAGTCTTCTTTTCAACAAACATTGGGGCTGAAAGACGAGAGAGGTTCAATTGCTTGCCGAATTCATCCTGGAAAGTTTCACGGATGTAACGAATGGCGTCCTGTGTTTCACGCACAGACAATTTTGGTTCGTATGACTTAGGTACAATTAAATGCATAGGTACTGCTCCTTAAAATTAGATTTGGGACAAAAAAAGAAGTCTTCCATCCCAGAATCAAGGGACGAAAGACTTCATTTCGCGGTACCACCCAAGTTGCCCATCCATAGACAGGCCACCTCACACGCGTACTAACATACGCTCCGATGGTAACGTTTCGGTGACGGCGAAGCCTACTACCCAAGGGTTCAGCCCGCAACTAAGAAAGTGTTATTCGGATAAGTCGTACACTGATTGGGTTCACACCAAGTCCCAACTCACTGACAGGTCGACAAATCGTACTCGTCTTTCCTCCGTTTTTAATCTCTAAGCAGTATCTTACCATTTTTTCATAATTTGTAAACTGAAAATGAAAAATAATTTTTGTCGAGCTACTTTTGAGCGAAGCCAAAGTAAAGCACCACAACGATTCCAAGCACAATTCGATACCAACCAAAAAGTTTAAAATCGTTTCGTTTGATGTAATCCAGTAAGAATTTGATGGCTAAATAGGCGATTAGAAACGAGATGACGACGCCGGTAATTAAAACCACTACCTGTGTGTAAGAGAAGGTGTTGCCGTGTAAGAAGTATTTAGTAATCTTAAGCAGCGAAGCACCAAACATTGTTGGAATTGCTAAGAAAAATGAAAACTCAGTGGCAACGTAGCGAGAGGTGCCAATTAAAATTGCGCCCAGAATGGTAGCGCCTGAGCGAGAGGTACCGGGTACTAACGATAAAATTTGGAAGAGGCCAATCGCAATGGCGATTTTGATGGGCATCTGATTTAAATCAGTAAAACGAGCCCGCCGTCCCTGATTGAAATGTTCAATCACAATGAACAGGACGCCATACACAATTAGGGTAGTGGCGATGACTTGCCAACTGGTTAAGTGTGCGTCCATCCAGTCGTTAGCGGGGAGGCCGATGACGACGGATGGTAGGACGGCAATAATGACTTTCCCCCAGAGTTGCCAAGTCTGACGCCGTTCAATGCGCGCCTTACTTGGTGACCAAGGATTTAATTTATGGAAGTACAACACGACAACGGCAAGAATGGCACCCAGTTGAATAACGACCATGAACATATTGATAAACGCCGTGGATTCATGCAAGTGAATAAATTCATTGGCCAAGTAAAGATGTCCGGTTGAGCTAATCGGTAAAAATTCGGTAATCCCTTCGATTACACCTAAAATAATCGCTTGAATAATTTCAATCACGAAAAAAGTTCCCCCTTGAGAGCTATGGATTGCCATTATTTTAGCGAAGCGGTGTAAAATTCCTGCTGAGTTTGTGTAAAAAACTGGTAAAGGATGAAGTGGGGAAGGGTAACAGTGTTTAAGTGACAACCTTTTTACGAGGTATTGTTTAGTATCTTGGTCAATTAAATATTCGACCAATTTGATTTATTGAAAAGTGCTAGTATTTTCTAAATGCTTTTTATTGCTTCTCCGACGTGTGTGTGGAATTAGCCACATTGTAACGAGAACGGAGTCTAGCGGCGCTTTTCGGTGGCAGTGACAAGAACTTGTTAGCGCCTTTGGCGGTTACAAGTTCTGGACGGTTCTGAGACTCGGGTCTATGAGGCTCAGAACCGAAGCGTAAGACGGACGGTTTTAAGTCCGTCTGAAGCTGATCCCACAGCAGCCGGAAAGCGCCGCTAGTCGTAGTGGTAGTGGGCACGTTTAGACAACAATAGAAGCACTTAGACAACAATAGGAGCACTAGCCTCAGACTAGTGCTCCTGAATAAAGAATCATTAATGACAAATATCACTAAAAGGACGCTAATAAGTCACTGGTCGTTGTGACATAACTGATTCGGTTAAACATCTTGTCGAAGAAAAAGGCATGTTTCTCCGCGTCACGATCCATGCAGGCATCTTCAACAACAATTAGACGATAGGCATTTTGATAAGCGTCGAGCGCAGTTGCATAGACACCGTTAGAGGTCGAGATACCACCGAGGATGATAGTATCAATGCCACGACGGCGTAGCTGCAAATCTAAATCAGTGCCAAAAAAGGCGCCAGGATTATGTTTAGTAATTTTAATGACGTTGGTTGCCTCAGAGTCGATGGCAATTGGCATCACCAGTTTTGCCTGATTTGGCGTCACTGGTTGAGTGACTTCACGTCTCGGAAATAAATTCTGAACTGAAGCCACGTTGACCGTCACTTGAACGATCAAAGCACCGGTATTTTTAAAGTAATCGGCTAACTGATTGTTAGCGGTCAAAACAGCATGGCGATGAGCTGCGTCAATGCCGGGCGCGTTTAAAATATCGTCTTGAAGATCAATGGCAACGTAAGCCGTTTTGTTAAGATCGAGCGTTGGAATTTGTGGCAAGGTGACACCTTCCTTTCTGCTGATGAGGGACGTAAAAAATAGCGTAGACAATCGGTACCAAGTACAGGAAAAAAGCGTAAGGTAAGTAGCCAATAAAGCTGGTTCCCAGAATTGAGATTGGCACAAACACCGCAATATTCCATGGCACGATTGGGGCCAGTAGTACGCTTGTGTTTTCCAATTCTACTGCTAACGCATTATTTTGATGCTGATAGTTATTTTTGATTAAAGTATTGGTCATAATGATGGCCACGGATTGATTACAGCCAATTGCGCTTGTCATTAAGGCCATTGCAGCGGTTAGACCAAATCGAAGGCGTGGCGTTAACTCAGTTTGAGTGAGGCGGTGTTCAAGCTGCTTGAGCTGTGTTAAGTGGTTTAAAATGCCGGAAATGCAACACGACAAAAAGACGATGGTAAGTGGCGTTACCATTGAAATCAGGCCGCCACCACCAATCAGTTGACCATGACCAGCTTGAACGCCTAGTACCACCGCACGCCCCAGTTTTAACCAAGATGTTTGTTGGTAGTGGAGTCCCAAGACGATTGCCAGGAGGATGCTCACCGTGATGGATTCAACCAACGGACGTTTGAAAAGGGACAATATCAGAATAACGGCCGCAGGTAATAGGAGTGGCCAGGCCACGATAAATTGCGCGTTTAACTGACCTAAAAGTGTGTGACTCAAATGATTGAGAGGAAATATCAACGACAGTGCACCATAGGCTAGTGTACTCACTAAAAGCGCTAACCAGGAGGTTCGTAGCATATTTTTAATGTTATCAAATAAGTTTGTCAAACTGATTGTTGCCACCAAACTGGCGCTGGAAGATAGTGGTGAGCAGCGGTCGCCAAAGTAAATACCGGCGATGATAGCGCCCGCCACCAGGTCAAGATTAGTGTGCCCACTTTTGGCAATGAGCATGAGTGGCAAACCAATCACGCTGACGGTACCAAATGAGGTGCCAATTACAAACGATACTGCGGCACAGACTAAAAATGTCACAACCACAAACAGGTGTGGATTGATCAGTAAAAAGGCATAGTACACGATGCTTGAAATTGTGCCACTTGCCATCCAAATCCCAATCGTTGCGCCAATTAATAACAGCGTTTTGATGACACCGAATGAAGTTTTAGCACCAGTCCAGGAAAAGCGGAGTAATTCCCCAAGTCGATATTCACGCAGCCCTAACCCCATGAAGAGTCCCCAGCAAACGAGTAACGCGTAGGCCAGGGGAATACCACTGAAAACGCAATATAGAAGTAAAGCAAATGACAGTCCAGTTATAAAAACGAGAATAGTAGCACCCCCACAGGTTAATTGAAAATAGTGTACCCATTACCGTGGGAAAAGTTCAATCTTTTTTGTGGCGACGTGTTCGATAAACGCTGCGTCGTGTTCGGTGAATAACATAGTGGGTTGAACGGTCGAAATCAGGTCTTCTAACTGTTCTTGGTTAAAAACGTCCAGGTAGTTGAGCGGTTCGTCCCAGAGGTAAAAACTAGTTGGTGTCACCAGGCTGGCTGCCAATTCCACTTTCTTTTGTTGGCCAGAAGATAACGCTTGAATGGGTGTCTTAAAGGCGTCGCGTTCGACACCCAGTTTTTTGAGGTTGTTCAATAGGTCTTGGTGGCTTAAGTGGTGGGCTTCAGCAAAGCTTGCCAGGTCGCCAACGTTATCCGGGTAAAATTGGCGAACTTGACTACGGGTAGCTGTTTGAGTGAGGTCAACCGTACCAGTGATGTCACCAGTGAAGTGGCCTAAAATAGCCGCAATCAGCGAACTTTTACCGCTGCCATTTGGGCCAATTAAAGCAACGCGTTCACCACGTTTGATATCAAAACTAACCGATTCTTTTAGCAGTGGTACTTGGTCGTAATACAGTTGAACCTGATGAACGCGCAGGAGTGTGTCGTGATGATCTGGTTGGTAATTCATCTTCAGCGGTTCAACAAATTCAATGTTTTTCAATAACGCTGATTTGTCTTCAATGGATTGATCCAGCCGATGTTCAAGGTTTTTTGCCTTTTGCATTACACGAGCTGACCGGGCACCGATAAAACCGGTATCGTAGACGGCACCACTGCCCTTTTTATGTGGATTGCCGTATTTGTCACCTTCACGTGAACGACTCCACTGACGCTTGTCAGCAGCAGTTTGTTTGAGACGACCGATCTCTTGTTTTAATTTACTTTGTTCAGCAAGTTCCGTTTGGTCCTTCACCGCTTTAGCGCGTTCGTAAGCTGCAAAATTGCCCTGTGTGATGACGAGTTGCTGCTTTTCAATGGTTAAGGTGTGGTCCGTGGCGGTGTTTAAAAATTGCCGATCATGTGAAATGACGATAAACCCCTGTTTTTTACTGTGCAGATAGTTAGCAATTTGCTGACGGCCAGCAATATCAAGGTGGTTCGTAGGTTCATCTAATAGTGCAAAACCGGTATCATCAGCGAAAATCGTGGCCAATAAGACCTTGGTTTGTTCGCCACCAGATAGGCTTGAAAAAGACCGATATAACAGCGCGTCGTCAGTGTTCATCATAGCTAGTTCGCGTTGTACCAGCCAAAGCTCTACAGGACTGATGGCATCAATTATTTGCCACGTTTGAAGCGTTGGGTCGGGAATCGATTGCGGGAAATAATTTAAGCTCAGTGGTGACTTAATTTGACCGGTACCACTCAATTTACCGCGAAGTAGGTTTAATAACGTGGTTTTGCCACGGCCATTGCGGCCGGTTAGGCCCAGTTTCCAAGAACTGTCAAATTGTAGGGACTGGTCAGTGAATAAGTTGGGTTTGCCAGGATAGGCAAAGGTGAGGTGAGTGAGTTGAATTGTCGACATAATAGTGGTCCTCCTTGAATCTGTGGACACCGTGGACACAATTTTGGCATACAAAAAGCACCTGAAGATTTTCTCCAGGTGCGCTGATCCGCGTTAATTCGCGGACTTTAGGCTCGCCAGAGAAATCTAGGTCAACGCCAGAACTGTGCAGTATCCCCCTTGATGGGTGATGACGGTGCTAAGTTCTAACAATTGGCTTAGATTCTCAACGGCTGAAGCCTCCCTTTTATTTCGTGTCACTAACTTATCATGCGTAAGTCGGTCTGTCAAATTTTTGCCAATGTTCTGCTAAATAGTTGGTGGTCAAGCTGTTAGGCTTAGCCGCTAACGCAAGTGGGTTACCAGTGGCAACAATTTTACCACCAGCTGCACCACCCCGGGGCCCCATATCAATCAGGTAATCGGCGTTAAGCATTAAATCTAAATCATGGGTGATGATTAAGATGGTCGCGCCTTTATCACGGAGACGCGCAATAATTTTCAACAACGTTTGAACATCTAGGGGATGTAGGCCGATTGAAGGTTCATCGAACACAAAGAGCGTCCCCGCTTGTTTTTTAGTCAAATGACTGACCAACTTTAAGCGTTGTGCTTCACCACCAGATAGGCTTGGAGTACTTTCGCCGAGGTGTAAGTAGTCAAGACCCACTTGTGAAAGCTGCTTGAGCTGACGTGTAATTTTAGGAACTCCTTTGAAAACTGGAATGGCATCCTTCACGGAAAGCGCAAGTAAGTCGACGATTGAATAGCCGTGCCACTTGATTTCTTGGATTTCTTGTTTGTAACGAGTCCCGTGACAGACCGGACAAACTTCTTCCATGTCCGGTAGGTATTGAATGTCCAGTGTGATGTTACCTAAGCCACCACAGTTTGGACAAGCGCCTTCCTTGTTGTTATAAGAAAAGTCAGCAATACCATAACCGCGCTTTTTGGATTCTGGTAGATCTGCAAATAGGTGGCGGAGGGCATCCATAATGCTAGTGTAGGTCGCTAACGTTGAGCGGGCATTTTTGCCAACGGGGGTTGCATCAACACTGACAACATCCTGTAAGTCAGTCTGAAGATCCGCGACTTGGCGAGGGAGATGTTGATGCTTTTTTTGCGCCTGGATTGCTGGTACCAAACTATCGAGGACCAAACTGGTCTTGCCGGCCCCAGAAAAACCGGTGATTGCCGTAACTTGATTATCTGGAAATGTCATGTCGATATTGTGTAAGTTAAAGTAGTCGCTGATTTTGAGTTGTGTTGACTGAGATGCCGTTGTTGGCGCGGTATTTTGTAAAATACTTGTCCGACCAGAAATGAACGGCCCAATCAATGAGTTAGCATTGGTCGTCAACTGTTCCGGGGTGCCTTGAGCGATGACTTGGCCACCGGCTTCGCCCGATCCAGGTCCAATTTCGATCACCCAATCAGCAGCGTCGATAATGTCGACCTCGTGATCGACAACGACCAGTGAGTTACCTTGCGCAATTAGTTCACGAAAAACGTCGATCAGACCACGGATGTTATCAGGATGTAAACCAATCGAGGGCTCATCAAGGACGTAAAGCACACCAGTTGTTTCAGTCCGTAACGTTCGGGCTAACTGAATACGTTGCAGTTCACCAGTTGATAGAGTGTTGCCGTTTCGCGACAAACTGAGGTAATCGAGCCCTAATTCAAGTAGGGGACGAAGGTCGTCGTCAAGTTCGGTAAATAAGATGTTGGCAAGGTTTTGCATGTCATCAGGCAGAGCTTGTTTCGTCTGAGCCTCCCAGTTGGCCAACTGATCGAGTTGCATATCGGCGACCTGGGCAATTGTTTGACCCGCAACTAAGTGCGTGAGTCGTTCAGGATTTAGCCGTGAACCATGGCAAGTTGGACAGGTTGAGAAATGGTAGAACTGGTTGATCCGTGCAATGGAGCGCTCACTGTTCACACGTTTTAAAGAGTCCGTGACTGCCTCATAAGCGTTCTCGTACAGCGCGTTATCCATGTGAAAAACCCGGCCGGTACTTGATGATAAATCAACCGCGTATTGCTTCTTTTCACCATGCAGCACAATTTGTTTTTCCTTGGCCGTTAAATCGCGGTAGGGCACGTTAGTCCTCACACCGAGAGTTGCCACGACCTTGGGCATAAAGTTACGGCCAGGTAGGTGCCAAGAAGCCACCACGCCTTCGTCAATCGAGAGTGACTCGTCACCAATCAGTTTATTTTCATCCAGTTCACGGACGACACCGAGGCCGTCACAAGTTGGACAAGCACCGGTAGAATTAAAAGAAAAATCTTCGGCGCTGGTTGCCATAAATCGGACGCCACAGGTTGGACAAGTAACCATGCCCATGTCCGCGCCAGCGCGATCCATCGCCTGAGCAATTTTGATGGTTGGCGCCATTCGGTGGCCGTTTGGGCAGACGATTGAACCGAGTCTTGAAAAAATCAAACGAATCACGTTAAACGCCTCGGTGAGTGAGCCGACCGTCGACCGCTCTGATGGTACCGTTGGCCGTTGACGAAGGGCAAGTGCAGAGGGAATGTGTTTTACACTGTGCACCTGAGATTGATTACCTTGTGAAATCCGTCTTCTTGTATAAGCTGATAGTGATTCTAAATAGCGACGAGATCCTTCTGCGTATAAAATCCCCAATGCCAGCGAACTTTTACCCGAACCCGATGGCCCTGAAATTGCGACAAATTGGTTCAAAGGAATATCGACATCGATGTTTTTTAAGTTGTTGACGTTACCGCCACGTACTTCGATATGATCAATTTTATTTGGCATTTAATTACCTGACTTTCATACATAAGCTATCTTTAATCGTAACGCAGAAAAGTTTCCGTTACTCGGCTTTTGCTCGAATTCGTTTGCGGTCAATGTGAATGACCCAGATGAGCCCGAAGAGTAGTGCACCGATAATCACGACTGGTAGCAGTGCCTTGAGGTTTCCCCGGAGAGCTGCGTCCCCACCAAATGCATAGAGGAACGCTGGCGTTACACTGCCAAGCATACACAGCCCCAGCAACTGTTCGCGTCTTGTGATAAGCCGTTTAGCGGCCAAATTAATGACGGTGCTCGGGATAAATGGAATTGTGTAGCCAAGAATGATCCCTAACCTGGGGTGCTGAATTTTCAATAAATCGGTGTACAGCTTCCTCGAAAAGCCGTGAGTGGGCGTTTTGAAAAAATCTGGAATGACGTTTGCGGCGACAAAGTTGCCAATTGTCATGCCAATTACGTTGAGTAAAAAGGCCGTCCAATGACCGAAACAAACACCGGCTGCTATCGCTAGAACAGCGACGGGTGCACCAGGCAACCAGATGCAAACCACCAGTAATGCAGTATAGGTAATGAGATCGATTGGTCCGTGGTGCTGAAAAGTATCGATCAATAACTGACGGTTTGACATCGCGTGGACGAGGTCGTTAAATTGTAGTCGAAAACGCCAGCCAATAACAATAATCAGCCCAATCACAATAATTGTAATGGTGATTTTAAATCGACGTCGTTTTTGCTTGTTCATAGAAAACCTCCAAGTTGGAAATTGATTTATGGCGATCATGATGTGGATTGGTGTGGTCAAGTTGACCATTAGCGGTGCCAGAACGTTAGGCTTAATCTGGCACGTCACAGGTTAAGTATACGCTATCAAGCTTTGTAAGCCTATTTTTGAAAAATTTTCATTTTGGGGTTTAATTTAGAATAATTACAGGTTACAATGAACGTGTAGTAAATTCTAAGGAGGCATTTCACATGAGTTTAGTTGGTAAACAAATTGAAGAATTTAAGGCACAGGCCTATCAGAATGGTGAATTTATTGAGGTAAGTGATACTGATTTAAAGGGTCACTGGAGCGTGGTCATGTTTTACCCCGCTGACTTCTCATTCGTCTGCCCAACCGAATTGGAAGATTTACAAGATCAATACCAGACGTTACAAAGCCTTGGTGTTGAAGTTTACTCAGTTTCTGAAGATACTCACTTCGTCCACAAAGCATGGCATGATGAGTCAGAAGCTGTTGGCAAGTTACAGTATGCCATGATTGGTGATCCTTCCCATAAGCTAGCTAACATGTTTGACGTATTTGACGAAGAAGCAGGGCTGGCACAACGTGGGACGTTCATCTTAGACAAGGATGGCGTGGTACAATCACTTGAAATCAACGCTGATGGCATTGGCCGGAATGCCAGTGAATACATTGACCGAATCAAAGCTGGTCAATATGTTGAAGCCCACCCCGGTGAAGTATGTCCTGCCAAGTGGAAGGAAGGTTCAGAAACCTTAACCCCAGGCCTCGATCTCGTAGGCAAGATTTAACATGCTCGATACGCAATTAAAACAACAGCTGAGTAGTTATCTGCAGTTATTGCAACGGCCGGTCATCTTTACACTTGATGCTGGTTCGTCCGCAAACGGCCAGAAAGTTCGTGACTTCTTAAACGAAGTGGTTGCCCTCTCACCCAAGCTAACACTGGTTGAAGGACAGCTTAAGCGTCAACCAAGTTTTACGATTGATGCTCAGGATCAAACCCCTTCTGGGATTACCTTTGCGGGAATTCCACTCGGTCATGAGTTTGAGTCATTTGTATTGGCACTCTTACAAGTTTCAGGCCACGCACCGAAAATTTCGGCGACGGTTCGTCAACAAATCGAGGCAATTGATCAGGACCTGCACTTTGAAACTTTCGCTAGTTTGAGTTGTCATAACTGTCCAGACGTTGTGCAAGCGCTGGACATCATGAGTGTCTTGAACCCACATATCACTCATACAATGATTGAGGGTGGTATGTTCCAAGATGAAGCAACTGCTAAGGATATTATGGCCGTCCCGACCGTTTTCTTAAACGGTGAGGAATGGCATAATGGCCGAGCAACACTGGAACAATTGGTCAACAAGGCACGCGGCCATGCGGCTGTAGCTGCCGTAAATGACACGGTTGCCAAACAACTATATGATGTTTTGATAATTGGTGGTGGTCCTGCTGCGGGTGCTGCAGCGGTTTATGCAGCTAGAAAAGGTCTGCAAACTGCCGTTGTAGCCGACCATATTGGTGGTCAACCACTTGAGACAGTCGGGATTGAAAATGTGATTGGCACCGACTACATCGAAGGCGAACAACTGATGCAAAACATCCAAGCCCAGATGACTAAGTATGACGTGACGTTAATTGACGGCCAGGAGGTAACGGGGGTTACCGCTGGCACACCAATTAGTGTGAGTTTGAAAGGCGATACAATGCTTGAAGCTAAAACGGTCATCGTTGCGACTGGTGCACACTGGCGCCAGGTTAATGTTCCTGGCGAGGCGGGATTTCTCAACAAAGGTGTGGCATATTGCCCACACTGTGACGGCCCATTATATAAGGGCAAGCAAGTCGCAGTGATTGGCGGTGGTAACTCTGGTATTGAGGCAGCTATTGACTTGGCTGGCCTTGCTAAGCACGTCACCGTTCTTGAATTTGGCGATCACATTGCTGCGGATGCCGTTTTACTGAAGAAGGCCCAGTCGTTAGCAAACGTTGATTTGCTGACTAATGCTGAAACCACCGAAATTACCGGTGATGGTCGCGTGAACGGTCTCAATTATACGGATCGAACGGATCAGTCAACCCATCAGTTAAGTGTGGACGGCGTGTTCGTTCAAATTGGACTAGTGCCTAACACTGCTTGGCTGGGTGACACATTGAAGTGTAACGATCGTCATGAAATTGAAGTGGATCGCTTCGGTGCTACCAGCATGCCAAACGTATTTGCGGCCGGTGATTGTACTGATTCGGCCTACAAGCAAATCATCATTTCAATGGGTGCTGGTGCCACTGCGGCACTTGGTGCGTTTGATGCTTTAACGCGCATGTAATTTTTCATGAGATTAATAAGAGAGTTGTCAGCTTCTTGTTTGGCTGGACAACTCTTTTTTGATTTGTGAGACTGCCGTCTCCAGTTACCAGAAATCGGAGGCGGCGTTGCCGTGGGGTCGGTCCGAGCCGAAGGGCGGTCTCGAACCTCGAATTCAAGCCTCGCCAAAACCCGTGCGAGTCTTCAATTCGACCCTGACTGGTGGAAAAACCACCAGTCATTTCACGACAAGCCCCCGATTTCTGGTAACTTCCGACTACGGTTGTTGTTTGAAAATAAGTCAATCAGGACTACCTTGGGGAACGTACCAAAAAAAGTGAATTGTTACTGGTAAGTGAATTGAACGAAATTGATTATGAGTCAACATGTTGTTGCAATGATCATTCACTTTTAAGTGCTAATCAGTATGCTTGCTATGCCCATCAAGTTGATTTGTCGGGATATGGCTAACTGTATTGATGTACATTCTTACGGAATATAAAGCCGTCCAATCAGCGTATGTAATTATCATAAAGTAAAGAATAACTTTAAATTCTGCTAAAACTTAGGCTGGTTACCTGACAGGTCATCTTTTTTTGCGGTTAAATCATGGTAAACTGTTAAACATTGGGAACAAATTGAAGAGACTGATTAAAGGAGTATTGGACCTTGAAAGTGACTATTTTATTAGTAGAAGACGAATCGGGTTTACGGTCGTATTTGGCGTCTGAATTAAAATTCGAAGAGTACGATGTAATTGCCGTTTCAACCGGTGAAGATGCTCTAGATGTCTTTAAAGAACGACAAAATGATATTTCGTTAATTATTCTAGATTGGATGCTACCGGGGATTGATGGCCTAGGTGTGTTGCGTAAAATTCGCCGTCATTATGAGGTGCCCGTGATTATGATGACTGCTCGTGATTACGTTGGTGATAAGGTTTCAGGCCTTGATGCCGGGGCAGACGATTACATCACGAAGCCATTTGAAACGGAGGAATTATTGGCCCGAATTCGCGTGATTTTACGACACAACAACCGCAAGAACGTCACTGATCGACTTTACCATGTCGGTGAAGTGACCCTAGATACTAAAACCCGTCAGGTCTTTTACGAAGATGCTGAGATTCAATTGACACAACGGGAGTATGATTTGTTGCTGACGTTTATGAAACAACCAGGTGAAGTTTTAACCCGAGACGAATTATTGGACCAGGTTTGGGGCACCAATTTTGACGGCCAAATCAATATTGTCGATGTCTACGTGCGTTATTTACGAAATAAATTTAAGGATCATGTTTCAGATGATTTGATTGAAACCGTGCGTGGTGTCGGGTATCGTTTGAAGGACGTGGCCGATGAAAATTAAGCTATTCAATACCAGCGCATGGCGGATTACACGCGTGTATGCGATGTTACTCGCTGGGTTAGCTGTCATGATGAGCCTGGTGATCATCCTAGTAGTAGGGGTTAAGCAGTATCAGGCCCAAACTCAAAAAGCCATCGGAATTGCGCGTGCTTTGAAGCGTAGTTCGATAGCGACTAAGGATGACTGGCTGTGGTGGCGAGTTGGGAGTTCTACCAATAGTCACCATACATTTATTAAAATTCAGGTTTCACCGCAGCATAAAAAACAAAAATTATTTTATTCACCTCATACGAAAAAGTTTTTGAAAAACAACCAACTTGGTAAGACCTATCAATTAACTGACAACGTTCATTATTCAGCAAAGACTGGGTTTTATTATCATGCCCAATCCAACGCGCCAGCTGATGGTAAGTGGCCGGCTGCTCGTTACGACGTCTGGGTGGAGTTAAATGGTGCAATTAATCTATTATGGTTATTGATTCGTTTAATTATCTTAATTACCTTACTGTTCTTAGTTTTGGGAACCTGGCTGATTTACCTGTTGGCACGACGATTGAATCGACCGCTAGTCCAGTTGACTGAAGCCTCGAAACGTACTAATCGAGATATTTCAAAAACTTACCAAAACCAATTACCCATTCCCGCCTCGCCGCAAGAAGTCCATGATTTAAGTGTCGAGTTTAATCGGCTACTTAAATCGTTGAGTGACCAAGCGCAAGCGGACCGGCAGTTCGTGTCAAATGCCTCTCATGAACTTAAAACGCCAATCGCGGCCATTAGGGGGCACGTCTCGCTGATTCAACGACGGGGAGAACAGCATCCGGAAATCATTCCAACGTCGTTAGCGTACATTGACGAAGAGTCTGAGCGGATGCAGCGCTTGATCGAAAGTCTGTTGCGATTGTCACACGCTAATCAATTAGAGTTAACAACGGCGGTTATTGATGTGAGCCAACTCGTGCACCAAGTGGTACAAAGTGCCCAGACATCGATGCCTCGGACCATCGATGTACACGTACAGGCCCATGTTAGTGCTGAAACAAATGGTGATGCTGTACGACAGATTTTGAACAGCCTGATGGCCAACGCCAATAAGTATTCACCGGCAGATACGACCATGACGGTTTCGTTGACGGCCGATACCAAGAACTTCACTTTGACGGTAGCCGATGAAGGCTGTGGGATTGAAGATAGTCAAAAGTCACAGGTTTTCAACCGATTCTACCGCGCTAAATCAGTCCGCGACCAAATTGAAGGCAATGGGCTTGGATTGGCAATTGTTCAGCAGTTGGTGAATTTAGCACAGGGCCAAATTACCGTTGAAGATAATCAGCCTCAAGGGACGCGATTTATAGTGACGTTACCACGCTTAAAGCCGGTTCAACAAGATTCTGAGAAATTCTCAAACTAAATTCGCTTGTTTTAGAGTGAACCCCTTTTCAAGACTAAGTAAACTAAGCTTAGTCATCGGAAAGGGGCTTTTTTATGTTTAATGATCGTAGCGCCAGTCATGGTGACCAAGTTATCTCAACTTGGCTTCATCAACATCGCGTTGGCGTACACTTCTGTATCAAAGTTGTCGCTTACACCGTAATTTTGCTCGCTTTGATTTACCTTTATGACTACAACGGTGTCAACGGTGGACACTTTATTTATAACGAATTTTAGCGAAAATGAGGCAGAGATATGATTGAAGACGTTATTAGAGCAATTAGCGCTCAAGCTGTTGCTCACCCTGATCGGGTCGCATACGATTACCTCGGTCAAACTTATACCTATCAAGAATTAGAAACGCAGTCCACGATACTGGCCAATCACCTGACGCAGCAATTTGGCGTTGATAACCAACAGCCCATCCTAGTCTATGGTGGTCAAACGTTTGAGATGCTGGTAGCCTTTTTGGGCGCTGTTAAGTCGGGACATGGTTACATTCCTGTTGATGTTCATTCAGCAAGTGATCGGATCACATCAATTTTAGAAACGGCCCAACCGGCTTTAGTGATCGCGGTTGAACCATTGCCTGTGAAAGTCGCAGTGCCAGTTTTAACGCGTAATGATATGCAGACGCTCATGGTGAAGCCGGTCACTGAGGTGGTTAATAATCCAATCTTTGATGATGAAACGTTTTACATTATTTTTACGTCTGGTACCACTGGCAAACCAAAAGGGGTTCAAATCAGTCATCAAAATTTGGTCAGTTTTGTGAATTGGATGATAAGTTGGCAAGCTTTTGAAGACCGCAATACCTTGCTACAACCGGCCTTTTCATTTGACCTGTCAGTCATGGCACTTTACCCAACGCTGGTCAGTGGGGGGACTTTGAAGGTCTTACCAAAAAACACCACGGATAATTTTGCGGTGATGTTTCAAACCTTACCGACACTAGATTTAAATACTTGGATTTCTACGCCGTCGCTGATTGATATCTGTCTGCTTGATTCAAATTTTGATCAGGCACACTACCCAACGCTTGACCGGTTCTTGTTCTGCGGTGAAGAGTTAACGCATCAAACGGCTATGAAGCTCAAACAGCAATTTCCTGCTGCCAAGGTGTTTAACACTTATGGGCCTACTGAAGCTACCGTTGCTGTGACTAGTGTCGAAATCACGGCTGATATTCTAGCAACTTGCGACCGGCTACCGATTGGATACGTTAAACCAGATACTCAGATTTTAATTGATAATGATCGTGCCGATGGTAGTGGTGAATTGTTAATTGCCGGGCCTGGTGTGTCTAAGGGGTATCTGAACAACCCAGTTAAAACTGAGACAGCCTTTTATCAACAACATTCTGAGCGGGGATATCGAAGTGGTGATTTGGGTTACTACAAGGGTGACTTGCTGTTTTATAACGGTCGAACCGACTTTCAAATTAAGTTGAACGGCTACCGAATTGAGTTGGAGGAAGTTAACCATCACTTGTCCAGTGTTACGATGATCAAACAAGGTGTAGCAGTACCGAAGTATGACCGGCAACATAAAGTTAAGCAGCTGGTGGCAATCGTCGTTTTAGATGATGCACTTGATCAAACACAAAATTACACCATGGCTATCAAGCAACAGCTTAGTCAAGATATGATGCCATATATGGTGCCACAACGGTTTATTTTTAAGAAACAACTACCGCTTAGTGCTAACGGTAAAGTTGACATCAAAGCCTTGATTGCGGGCGTTAACCCTCATGATTAATTTGCAGCCATATGCCAGTCCAACTTACTTTTTGATTTTGATTGGCACGTTATTACCAGCCATGGTGGCGCTGTATTTCGGAAAACGATTACCCGTCTATGAAGCACTCTGGACGTTTGGTTTTCTGGTCGTCACCTTCGGCGGTAATCATTGGCATCAAGGCCTTGCGTTAATTGGTTACATGATTTATCAAGCACTATTAGTGGCAGGGTACCAGTGGTATCGGCAACGGTCAAACCAGACATCGGTATTTGTGACCCTAGTTATCGCTAGCATCTTGCCGTTAGTGGGTGTGAAATTAGCACCGGTCGTGCCAGCGCATTCATTATCATTGCTCGGCTTTTTGGGCATTAGTTATCTGACGTTCAAGGCGGTGCAGGTGATCATGGAACTGCGCGATGGGACGATCAAAACAATCCGAACGTGGGAATTTTTACGGTTCTTGCTATTCTTTCCCACGGTATCATCTGGACCAATCGACCGCTTTCGGCGCTTCCAAGCAGACATTACGGTGGTACCAGATCGAGGCCAGTACGTTGAAATGCTAGATACTGGGATTCAGTATCTGTTCCGAGGTTTTGTTTATAAATACCTGCTTGGCTATGTCTTTGGTACGCTTTGGCTGCCTAACCTAGCCCACATGGCGTTGGCGAATCGAAACGCATTGGGTGGCACTGGTATTTCATGGCAGCTGATACTTTATATGTACGATTACAGCATGTACTTGTTCTTTGATTTTGCGGGCTACAGTTTGTTTGCGATTGGTGTGAGTTACTTTTTGGGTGTCAAAACTCCGGCTAACTTCAACGCCCCGTTCATTGCCCACAACATTAAGGATTTCTGGAATCGGTGGCACATGTCGCTGTCGTTTTGGTTCCGTGATTTCATTTTCATGCGGGTAACCTTTTTCATGATGAAAAAACGACTGGTCAAAGGGTCGGTTCGAATCTCGCAGCTAGCTTACTTGATTAACTTTTTAATTATGGGCTTTTGGCACGGTGTGACCTGGTATTACATTGTGTATGGTTTGTTCCACGCCTGTGCCATTATCCTCAACGATTGTTGGTTACGGTTCAAGAAGCGGCATCGACAACTCGTGCCACATAACCAGTGGACAGAACTATTCAGTATTTTTATCACGTTTAACACGGTTTGCCTGAGTTTCTTAATATTCTCAGGTTTCTTAGACACGCTTTGGCGGCATTAACTTTTTTGAAGAGGAGAACTTTTTATGACAACACAAGCAACGGTAATTGAAATTTTAAACGATTTAACGGGCAATGACGTGAGCCAAAAATTAGATGATAACTTGTTTGATACCGGCTTGCTGGATTCGATGGCTTCAGTCCAACTGGTGATTGAGTTGGAAGAACGTTGCGGCGTTTCAATTCCAATTTCTGAATTTGATCGTAGCGAGTGGGATACGGTCAACAAAATTGTGGCGAAAGTGACTGCTTTACAATGAAAAAGCATCGCTTAGCGTTAGCTGTGATGCCGGTTGTCATCGCAGTTGCAATTGTGGCGCTGCTATTTGGATTACCAAGACGGGCACCACATTATCAAAAAAAGACGTTACAAAGGGCTGCCATTTCGCTATCGACTAACGTTTTTAAGGGGCAGGCCATTAAAACGCAGGCCATGGATCGTGGTTATGTGCCGTTCTTTGGTTCGTCCGAGTTAGCACGACTAGATGCCATGCATCCAAGCGTACTCGCTGCCAAATATAAGCGCTCTTACCGACCTTTTTTACTGGGTCGAGCCGGAACACAGTCGTTGGCGCAATACTTTGCTATGCAAGATATGACACCGCAGCTATACCGTAAGAAAGCTGTCATGATTATTTCACCACAGTGGTTCACCAAACACGGTCAGTTACGTGAAGCCTTCGCAATTTATTATTCACCGCTGGCTACGAGTCGGTGGTTATTGCAGGCAAAGCCTTCTGAGGCCAACCAATATGCTGCTAAACGTTTACTGAACATGAAAACGTCCGCAAGTAAGGGGACAATGGGGGCTGCCGTTAAACGAATTGCTCGGGGAAAAGCAATTACGGTGGCACAACGACGCTATCTTCAGGTTCGGTTAACCATGTTACAGCACGAGGATCAGTTATTCGGCCAAATTGGGTTGAATGATAAGCTCAAAAAATTGAAACATGGGAAAAAACAGTTGCCAAAACATGACAACGCTACCTTATTGGATAGTGTGGCGGTCAAACTTGGTCGACACGATACGTCCAATAATCGGTATGGTATCGATAATTCACTGTACAGTCACCGGTTGAGTCATGGGCGAATGAAGCGGTTAAAGAATAGTCAGCGCCACTATGATTATCGGCAGTCACCAGAGTACGCCGATCTGCAATTAGTGCTAACGACTTTCAAACAACAACATACCAATGTGATGTTTGTGATTCCGCCAGTAAATGCTAAGTGGTCTCGCTATACTGGTTTGTCGACGTCAATGATGCAACAGACCAGTACTAAAATTACGCAACAACTTCGTCGCCAAGGGTTTACCAACATCGTAGATTTGAGTCGCGATGGCGGTCAGGATTACTTCATGCAAGATACCATTCACCTTGGTTGGCGGGGGTGGTTGGCCGTTGATAAACGAGTTCAACCGTTTTTGGAGAATGCACAGCCACTGCCTAAATTGCATTTGAATGATGCTTACTTTAGTAAAGATTGGCAACGTCAGATTGTTAAATAATCATTTAGAAAAAATTAGTAGTTAACTGCCGCCTTCGGCCGCCAGTAGTCTGGTTGGCGGTTAGTGGCTGTGGGACCGGCTTCAACCGCTGCGCGTTTTCCGCCTCAGGTTTGAGCCTTGCTGAAAACCACAAGTCTCAAACCTGTCCAATGATGTAAGCGTGAAGTAACCCAAGGCCAAGTCCGCCTTGCGTCACTTCACCCTAACATCATTTATCACTGCCACCACCCGCCAACCAGACTACTTCTGGCACTACGGCTACTGAACGATTGAAAAGTGAATCATGACTCTCAGAAGTAGATTTAGTTCGCTCGAATAAACATTAAGTACTGGGTAGTTATTGTCACTGGCTGAACTAATTTACAATTTATCTGCTGTTTATATGGAATTAGTAGTAATCAATATTTTTTGTAAGATGTGGACCACATTGTAACGAGAACGGAGGACTAGCGGGGCTTGTCCGTAGTAGTGACAAGTCAATCTTTGCGCTTTAGCGCTTAGATTGACTGGACGGTTGTGAGACTCGGTTCTTGAGGCTCACAACCGAAGCGTAAGACACGTGGGTTTTGCGTGGCTGAAGCTGGTCCCATTACAATGGGCAAGGTCCGCTAGTCCGGAGTGGTAGTGACAGTGTAAAAATAAGAGCCACTGAGATGTCATTTGGACGTTCTCAGTGGCTCCATTTGGATAAATTGGTTGCTAGTTCAACGGCATATTGGTAGATGGAATATCAATAATGTAATCGAGCAGGCGTGTTGTATAAGTTGGATGGTTAATATTATCGTTCACGGTCACCTGGAGATCATGCAAATGGTCAGTGATAATCCCATTCACATTTTGAAATAATGCGGCTTGAATGGCCGTATCTGAATTAACGGTCCAAGCATAGACGCGTTGATGATTGGCGTTAGCTTCATCCACAAAATCGTCGTTTAAGGTCGAATACTCCATGGTGTAGCCGTTGGCCGGCGTGTGAGGAAAGGCCAAGTTATACGGTAAAATAAAGCTGACATACTGCTTAGGATCCGTTTGTTTCAATCCTTTGACCACGCGATATGACAGTGAGTGAATCTCATCGTGATCGGCCCGTAACCGTTTGGCGTATTTTGAGGTAAACAGTTTTAGCATATTACTTGAGTCGTGGGAAGTGACTTTAATTTCAACCAGCAATTTTTGATGAATTGATTCGGCTGCTGTTAGGTAATCGTCAAAACTGGCTATTTTTGCAGAATAGCCGTTTTCGTGAGCGGTCAAAGCGGTAAGTTGCTTGAGCGTCATTTGGTAAGGAGCTCGGTTAACACCAGTTAATTGTTTCAAATTTTCGTCATGCATCACCACAAATTGGTGATCTTTAGTTTCGTGAATATCCATCTCAACGTAATCTGGGTGTTCTTTGCTGGTTTTTTTCAGTGCCGGAATGGTGTTTTGCACACCGTTGCCACTGTCGACACCACGGTGAGAGATTTCGAGTGGCTTAGTGACCGTAAAGCCTTGCAAATAAACCACATTAAAGGTCACAACGGAGAGGGCGACCAGCAGCATGGCACCGATGATCAGCACCCGAGGTTTTCGTCGTTTGCGGATGAAGCTTGGTAGTAATCTGACGGGTGAGAGGAGATCATTCAGCAGAATGCGCATTAACCCGAAAGTAGAAAAGATGACGACAAATTGCGCAACCAGTTCGATTAGTACCAGGTTAATGACGGCAACAGTCAAAGCAAACGCGGTCGTTTGACCGTCAGCTAGAGCTTGCCCAATCAGAATCACACTGTAGCAGATTAACGCCGCAGCTGAGATCATTAACGATAAAATTGTAATGTTTAAAAAGTACGACCAGGTCTTGCCCCGAGTTTTTCGCCAACTTTCAGCAATTGCTTGCCGAACACTGTGTTGTAAAATGACAAGGTTGGGTAAGACGAAGAGCAGTCGGATACCAAGGTACAGTACGATGAGATAGGCAATCGTAAGTAATAAAAGCAGCCAGGGATTAGCGTTGATATAAGTTAAGATAAAATCTGGAATTTTAACCTTTGCTAGCAGAGCCGTTTTAAAACCAATTTCAGAAAAAGGCAAAATTAGGATGAAATACCCTAAGAAGAAGCCGAATGATGATAACGATAGGCTTGGCGTCAATGACAGGGTATCCGCAAGCATTTCTCGGATCGAATAGCCGTGCCCCATCCGGATGTGGTAAATGCCAAGCATCAAGAAGGTGAATTGCCAGTAAACGAATAGTAAGGCCAGAATCAGCACCACGACCAGTAAAATTGACACGATTGGATGAGTAATTAAAATATTACCAACGTTGGTGTATGAAACGTAGTCAATACGACCGAGTTGCAGGATGCGGGCCGTCAGCCAATTCAACACTGGTATGATGATTAAACTCACGGTCAAGTTAATGCCTAAAATTAAGGTGGTGTAAGCGACCCACTTCTGGAAAAATTCATGGCGAATTTTATTGACGAAACTAAAATGATTCATTTGAACTCCCCGATTTCAAATAGAATTTATGATATGAACATAGTCTCATCATAGCAATCATGAAGCCGTTTGTCAGGTCAAGTTTTGTTGTAAGTCGTCCGCCTTGAGTGAGGCTATGGCGCATGATAGAGTGTCATCAAAAAGGAGCGAAATTCAATGCAGATACAGTTCAAGAAAATGTTGCTGGGTGGCTTATTAGGACTAGCAATCGGCATCGTGTGTTACACCATTTTATGGTTTTCACCTGCAACCTTGGATGCTCAAGGATTTGTTCAACAACCGTTTTATTTGGTGATCATTGGCGATTTAGCCATCTTTTTGGGGTTAGTCTTGATACTCATTCGGTGGGTGATGATGATTATTCGGCGGGTGAAAAAATAAAGAGTCGTCCATAATGGGCGGCTCTTTTATTGTTTTATTAGGGTAGAATAATTACTTTTCAGGTTGGTCCGCCGAAGCCGACAAATCATGAAGTTGCTTAAAATCAGCTAGTGTTTTGGTGTACTTATCAATGGCCATATCGGTGGCAAATTTGCCGAGTGGCAGGCGTAACGGAAGAGTATCGGCATGGTTGGTAACTTGATCATAGATGATTTCAGCGGCTTTGTCAGGGTCGCCGTCTTCGTGATGGGCGGTCTGTTCGTTCCATTCGATGGAGCCTTTAAATTCGGCGTAATCATCGATAGCAGGCATGGCTTTTTGAGAGGACCGGCCAGCCCAGTCAGTCCGGAAGCCGCTTGGTTCGATCAGCATGACTTTAATGCCGAGTTCGCCCACTTCTTTGGCCAGTGATTCACTCAGGCCTTCGACGGCATACTTGGTGCCGTGGTAGAACGAAGTGGTTGGAAATGAGAACAGGCCGGCAATTGAACTGAAGTTTACGATGATACCATTCCGTTGTTGTCGCATGATGGGCAGTACGGCGCGAGTCATATCGACTAAGCCCCAGACGTTGACGTCAAACATATAGCGTACTGCGTCCCGGTCACTTTCTTCAAAAGTTCCGAAGTAGCCTAAACCAGCGTTATTAACTAACACGTCAATAGTGCCGAAACGGTCTTTCACGGCTTTGACGACGTCTTTGATTTGAGCTTGATCAGTGACATCCAGGGTTAACTTTTGAATCTGACCATGGTCATATTGATCCAAGTAGTCGAGTTGATCAGTATGTCTTGCGGTGGCGACTAAGTTGAGGTCAGTTTTTTGAGCGAGTAGGGTTGCTAATGATCGGCCGAAGCCAGTTGAGGTACCAGTAATGAGCCATGTTTTGTTTGCCATAGTTGTGTACTCCTTTAATCATTAATACATCCATCATAAAACTTGGGGTGGGGTGTAGGTCAACTATTTTTGCTTGAGTTGATGTGATTAAGGGTTGTGAGCTCAGGTGATTATAATGAGAAGATTAATTTTCTGGCTTTAATTGCAGAAACCAGTACTTTATAATGAATTTGTATGTTTCTAAAATAAAATAAAAAGTTTCGAAAGAAAGTGAAAATATGAAAAAAAACAGAAGTGAGTCAATTTTAGAGTTTGTCAATCAACATCATCAAGTTGCTGTGAGTGAGTTGGCAGCAGCATTTGATGTGTCATTAGTGACAATTCGCAAGGATTTAACAACTCTCGAAGAAAAGGGATTACTAAAAAGGCATCACGGTATGGCCACCGTTAATGATAGCGACGACTTAAATTATCGGTTAGCCCAAAACTATGAAGTCAAGCAAAAAATAGCGATTGAGGCGGCGAATCTTGTTGAGAGTCAAGATACCATTATGATTGAATCGGGTTCAACATGCGCGCTTTTAGCACAGCAACTAGGTAAGCAAAAAAAGCAAGTTACGATTATTACCAACTCGGCTTTTATTGCAAACTTTGTCAGAAATTTTGCCTCTTTAACAATCATTCTGTTAGGTGGTAATTATCAACCACACTCTCAAGTGATGGTGGGACCATTAACTAGCCAAGCGATTGAGAATTTTAGTGTCAATTATCTGTTCGTTGGAACGGATGGTTTCGATGCTCAAAAAGGGTTTTATTGTAGTGATATGATGCGTGCCGAAGTGGTTAAAAAAATGAGAGCGAGTGCGCAACAGCTAACAATCTTAACGGATAGCTCTAAGTTTGAAAAAAGTGATTTAGTGCACCAATTTTCGTTAGACGAAGTTGACAACGTTATCACTGATGATCGAATTGAACCGCGTGCGAAAAAAGCCATTCATCAAGCACAGGTTAACATACAGACCGTTGCGAAGGAAAAATAGCTTGTTTTTATGATTAAATAGATTTATACTTGTTTCGAACGAAAGTACATTTACTTTCGAAAATAAAAACGAAACGAGGTTCTTACCATGACACGAATTTTTGGAAGCCCATCTACGTATGTACAACGAATTGACGTGCTATTTAACAGTATTGATCATATTACTGCACTTGGTCACCGTGCAATTGTATTAGCTGATTCAATCGTTTTTGGCATCGTTGGGGATAAGTACGTTGATTATTTAACTGATAATGGCGTAACTGTCAAAAAAGTTGAGTTTAATGGTGAAGCATCGACAACCGAAATCAAACGCGTGGTTAAAATTGGCGAAGAATTTGGCGCTGATGTCATTTTAGGCCTTGGTGGTGGTAAGACGCTTGATAGCGCTAAAGCCATTGGTGATGATTTAAAAATTAAAGTTGGTATTTTGCCAACTTTAGCTTCAACTGATGCACCATGCTCAAGATTATCGGTGCTTTATACCGATGATGGCGCCTTCTCAAAGTATCGTTTCTACGCTAAGAACCCCGATTTAGTTTTGATTGATACTAAAATTGTTGCTGGAGCGCCAGTTCGTCTTTTGGCATCAGGTATTGCTGATGCTTTGGCAACTAACGTCGAAGCCCAAGCAGTCGCAAAGGGTCATAATGATACGATGCTTGGCGCAAAGCAAACCGCTGTTGGTGCTGCAATTGGCGAAAAGTGTGAGGAGACACTGTTTAAGTATGGGTTAGAAGCCGTTACGTCGGTGAAAAATCACGTTGTTTCGAAAGCACTTGATAACGTTGTTGAAGCTAACACTTTAATGAGTGGTCTTGGCTTCGAAAGTGGTGGGTTAGCTGCAGCACACGCGATTCATGACGGATTGACGGCGTTAAACGGACCAGTTCATGAAATGACTCATGGTGAGAAGGTGGCCTTTGGGACGTTGACACAATTGTTCTTAGAGGGTGCAGATCGTGATCGATTTGAGAAATACCTCAAATTTGACCTTGAACTTGGGCTACCAACAACGTTTGCAGACTTAAAGTTGGCAGACGTTAGTGATGAGGATTTAATGAAAGTCGGTCAACAAGCGACCTCTCCAGAAGATACTATGAAGCAGATGCCATTTGAAGTTACACCATACGACGTTGTTCAGGCTATGAAGGGCGTTGATGCTTATAGTCGAGATTTTCAGGCGAAACTTAAATAAGCTCTTGCATTTCTCATTTAATTCGTTATAATTCTAATTAATATTTAATGTCGGACTTACAAACAAGTAGCACTTTATCTGGGTGTCAGGAAGTTGGCGGTTGCTGCGAGCCAATCAGGGTAAAGTTGTCGAACTACGTAGACGTCGACGATGGGTAACGCTAGAAACCATTATCTTCTGGTGAGTGGTGTACAAGTGTACACAATTTGGGTGGTACCACGGTAGATGTCTGATCGTCCCTGTTGCAGAAATGCAATGGGGGCGATTTTTTATTTTAGGAGAGATGACGATGAGACAAACCAATGGCGGGATTGCGCGATATTGATTGACTAAGCAGACGTTGAAACAAAAAAATGAAAACGAGGTTGATGAATATGCAAAAGATAAAGTTGAGCTTAAGAGAAGCGCTAGTGATGTTAATTTTGATTTTGGCGATTATGGGTGTCGGCGTGATTGGATTAGGGCTTTCACCGCAAGTACCCGTGTTATTGGCAATTACCGTGACGATTTTTTGGGCTAAGTTTAAGGGCTTGAGCTGGGATACAATTAACGCGGGGATTAAAGATGGTATCGATAAAGGCATTATTCCCATTGTGATTTTTATTTTAATTGGTGCCATGATCAGTACTTGGATCGCAGCCGGGACAATTCCCACGCTAATGGTGATCGGCTTTAAAGCAATTAGTGCGCAGTGGTTCTTACCGACCGTCTTCTTAGTTTGTTCGCTGGTCGGCGCTGCAGTGGGGAGCTGTTTCACCGTGGTATCTACCGTAGGAATCGCCTTCTTTGGGATTGGGGTCACTATGAACTTTAGTCCGGCGCTGGTTGCCGGTGCCGTAATTTCTGGTGGTGTCTTTGGTGATAAGTGCTCACCACTTTCTGAAACGAACAACTTGGCAGCTGCCGTTGTCGATACCGATTTATTTGATCACATGAAGACAATCCTTTGGTCAACGTTGCCAGCCGCTGGGGTTTCAGCCATCGCGTACGCCATTCTTGGTTTTGGTCACAACCATGCCAATCTAACTAAAATTAATACAACGGTGGCCGCACTCAGCCAAAACTTCCATATCTCTTGGATCGCACTCATCCCAATCGTTTTGGTTTTCGTTTGTGCTGGCTTTAAAATGGCAGCCATTCCAACGATGCTCTTAAATGTACTGGTTTCTACGATTATGATGTTTTTCAATAACCCGCAACTTAACATGACGAAGGCTAGCACGATCATTACTAACGGATTTGTTGCAAAGACTTCAAATACTGAGGTCAATCTGCTGCTATCTCGTGGTGGCATCGTCAGCATGATGCCAACTGTGGCCTTGATCGTTTTAACCCTGTCACTTGGTGGTTTGTTAGTTAACTTTGGCTTGATTAGCGCGGTAATGACACCGCTGGCTGCTAAACTTAATTCCCATGCCAAACTGATTACAGCTGCATTGGCGGCTTGCATCGGCATTAACATTTTTGTTGGCGAACAGTTCTTGTCAATTATCCTGCCAGGACGTTCATTTAAGGAAACCTTTAATCACGATGGTCTAAAGAGTTCGGCATTAGGTCGAGTGCTTGAAGATGGTGGGACTGTGTTGAACTACTTGGTTCCATGGGGCGTTGGTGGCGTGTTCTTGGCCAACACACTCGGTGTCGCTACGATGAGTTACTTGCCATTCGTATTCTTCAGCTTGCTTTGCCCAATTATGTCACTCGTAAGTGGTTTTACCGGGTTAGGCCTTAAAACGCAGTCAGAGACTGTGAAAGGTCAGTTGTCCCAAAGTTAATTTTACAAATCCATTGTATTTCATCTGACTTTTCAACTGATAAATGATAGACTAAGAGTAAGAAAACGAAGGGATGGGATTACATGGCATTAAACCTCACTAAAGAAGAACTCAAGCAGTATGATGGTAAAGACGGTCACAAAGCATACGTTGCAATCGATGGTACAATTTATGATTTAACGGATATCGATGCTTGGAAGGGCGGTAACCATCATGGTTTAACTGCTGGTAACGACCTTTCTGAACAAATTTTAAACGCCCCTCACAAGAAGAGCGTTTTGGCTAAGTTGCCAGTTGTTGGGCAATTAGTTGACTAGTTACTTATCGTTACAAAATCGAATTTGATTCGTGCACTAACTTCGCTCAGGCGGGGTTGGTGCTTTTTTGTCTGCAGAGTTGGTATTTGTTTCTGGGACGCTTCAACTTAAATTGATTAAAAAGTCATTACTGTTGGGAGAGCGACGACTTGATAAACCCAGTTAATTTGAAAATCACGGATAATCATTATTAAGCACCAAGAAAGTACTTTAAATTCCAAAAAATTATTAGTGATGTTCAAACAAATGGTATGATTAAAGCATCATTAAAAATTCGGAGGCCTTCTCATGTTACCTTTTGCAAATGATTATTCACGGGGTGCGCACCCTAAAGTACTTCAGGCTTTGGTTGATACCAACTTAGATGCTCAGCCAGGGTACGGAGTTGATCAATATAGTTTACAAGCAGCTGAAAAAATCAAAGCTGAAGCGCAGTGTCCAGATGCGGATGTTTTCTTCATCGCTGGTGGGACACAAACCAATGCGGTGGTGATCTCTAATCTATTAGATGGTGATGAAGGGGTGCTGGCCGCCGATTCGGGCCACGTGAACTTTCATGAAGCCGGTTCGATTGAATACACCGGCCACAAAGTGCTCACGATACCTCAACGAAACGGTAAGTTGACTGCAGAGGCCGTTCAAGACTACTTGGATGACTGGCAGGCGGATGAGAACCACGGCCAGATGGTGGCACCAGGTGTTGTCTACATTTCGCACCCAACTGAGCTTGGAACGCTGTATAGCAAACGTGAATTAGCTGATTTAGCAGCCGTTTGCCAGACTAACCACTTACCTTTATTCATGGATGGTGCGCGGCTAGGCTATGGTTTAATGAGTCCAGCGAGTGACCTGACCTTAGCCGACGTTGCCAAGTACTGTGACGTATTTTATATCGGCGGTACCAAAGTCGGTGCGTTATGTGGTGAGGCAGTGGTTTTCACAAAGCGCAATACGCCTAAACGGTTTTCAACTAAAATCAAGCGACAAGGTGCCATGCTTGCGAAGGGCCGATTACTGGGCGTTCAGTTTGATGCTTTGTTTACCAACGGCCTGTACTTTGATATCAGCCAACATGCGATTGATTTAGCCATGACTTTGAAACAGACGTTGCACGATAAGGGGTACACCTTCTTAGTTGATTCGCCGACCAATCAACAATTCGTCGTTGTGACCAACGAGCAGTACGATCAATTAAAACAGCATATTGAGCTATCATTTTGGGAAAAAGTAGATGAGCAGCATACGGCGATTCGCTTTGTCACCAGCTGGTCGACAACCGAGACAGAAGTCCAGCAACTCATTTCATATTTATAAAATAAAAATCGCAAATAATTGACTTTCGGAATAGACCTTTCAGAGCGTGGACGTTAAGTTGTCAGCTTTGAAAGGCCTTTTACATTGTCACGCTTTTGTAATATTAATTACATTAAAAAATAATTGAATTTTTCAAGTGAATTACTAGTTATAGTGACATAATTATGGTAATCTATGGTTGGAAAATAGTCGTTTTGGGGTTTTTGATGGATTATCAGTCGGTTTGAAGTAACAGTCCAATAGGGGGATGGCAACTATGAAACAAACAACTATTGCTAAACGGGTCCTGGTTTCTGGTGCAGTTTTGAGTGGTTTCTTAATTTCTGGTGCGATACAAGCACAGGCGAGCGATGGGCAGACAGAATCCAGTGAGGCGTCGACTGCAACTGTGAGTACGACGCAAACGACAAGTAATTCGGTAACACTGCAGTCTTCGAGTTCTGCCAGCTCTGCAGTGGTCAATTCTGAGACAAGTGGGTCATCATCAGTAAGCGAAACATCAGCGAAGTCAACCACTGCCAATCAGACAACTGGGCAGGCGGCAAACAGCCAATCAACTGATTCGCAACCTGCAACTAGTGACAAGCAGTTTAGTGAGTCCACTAAAGTGAGCGAAGCGGAAAAAGTTACTGCGACCGTTCAAAGCGATACTTCAACTACCAATGTACCTAAGACGTCAGAGAAATCGGCATCAACTTCTCAGGTGAGTGCTGCCAAGAGTCAAACGACACCGGTGGCGCCGACGGTTAGTTATAAATCGGCTCGATCAGTTCAAACAGCTGTTGCTGCATCTGTCGTCAAGGCAGATTTAAATTTAACGGCTGAAAACACTGAAGTTCAAGCTGGCCAATCAGCCACATTTGACCTTAATTTAGTAGTTAATGGTATTAACCAAACGATGAATCAGCAGCGGTTGGTCATCAACCTGCCGGAACAGTTTAAACTCTCAAATGATCTTGATTTAACAATCGATGGTGTGACACCAACGATTAATCAGGATGGAACGCAACTGATTTATCAATTCACGGCACCGACAAATGGCTTATCGATTTCTAAACAGTTCGTCTATTCAACAGCCGACCAAGTGGTTTTAAATGGCGCCAAGGCGACGATGAGTGCACACTATTTTGATGGGGATACGCAACTCGCTGATTCTGGCGAACAGACAGTGACGGTGACGTCGACTGCTCAGTACGGGGTCACCAATCAGGTTATCGGGGTTCTTGCTCATGATGAGAACGGTGATATTGCGGTTGATGAGAATGGCGACTCACCAATTGACAAGACTAAAATTTCTGGTTACGCAGGCGATTTAATGGTTTATCAAGTTGGTATTTCAGCGCCTAAAAACCTGGTTGGTCAAGCATACTTTGAACCTGGAACACCTATAAAGTTATCCTATTTAGTACCTAAGGGAATGACTTTTGTTGCCGTGGATAATAGTACGGTCAAGCCTACAGGGTATCTGAATGCGAATGGTGATCCTATCTTGGTATTCAGTTTGGAGGCACCTAGCTTAGAAGACCAGTTGGCAGCGACGGATAACTTATTTAATCAATATTTCAACATCGTTCTTCGAATTAATTCTGACACACCTGCTTTTACTTCGCTATCAACGTTGAGCCAAGTTGAAGCAACCTCAGTTAACGGTGAACAAATTACTTCGGCTACTGCGGAAAGTACAATTCAAGTTTCAAAGTATTATCCGTCAGATTACATTCCTGTAAATGGTACTATAACTTATCATTATAACTGGGGTCCGGCTGATGGTGAAGGTAATTTAGCCTCGGGCGCCGGACATGTTGATCCAACGGTTTATTCGAATGCAAAGTTAGCGTTTCAAATGCAGACTGGTCCTGCTGAATTTTATTATGAAGATGGTTCGGATAAAGGACCAGACTGGGGCTACTTTATGATCAAAAAGTACGTTGCCGTTTATAACGTTGACGCTCATTTGAATGTAGATCAGATGGCAATTAGTCAGCCGGAATCGTGGGTTTTGGGTGATGATACGCCGATACCGTTCCTTGTGACACCGCTAATGAATATTTACGTTCGTTACCAAGATGAGTCTGAATTTGAGGATACTCCCATTTTAACTAATGTTACGACCACCAATGGGTTTATTGATATGTCCCAATATGTGGATAATGCACGGGGAGTTGCCCAAATCAAATTTGATTATACGGTCAGTCCTCAAGGGCTTACGACGGCTGTAAAGTTCATCATGTCGCCTAAAGCAGGGTACTATGGCACGGTTTCCAATGATTTTACCGTTGATATTGCGGGTACCGATCCAACGGGTGATTTTGACGCTCAAGAAGTACTGTTTTCTAAAAAGGGTGCGATTATTGTCGGAAATCTTGATGGGACACCAAGCAGTAAAACGGGAGAGGACGTTAACCAGCTTGATGGAACAGGGTATTTAGTACCAGACGGTTCAGCTTTGGACCAGCGCGAAGAATACAACCAATTTATGCAGCCCCAAACCGCCGAAATCGTAGCCCCAGCAGAAAACTCACCACGGGTCCTCAATGAAAGCCTTCAACTTCTCAATCAGACCAACGATCGGGCAACTACCGGTGATAACGTGTTACAGGTCATGGTTGAAAACAACCAGGCATCGCTCCAATCCTTTAGTGGCTTAAAGAGTTATGTGTTCCTACCAACTGGCATGACTTATACGGGTACGGATGCCAACGTCACGACAACTGCGGTGGATAATGGTACCATGCTCACCATTAACTGGGCTGCGACTGCCTTAGCACCGGCACAACAAAATTGGTTGCAACTAGCCGTTAACATCGATCCAACGCTCAAAGTGGGTTCATTAACGCCAGTTATTTATTCAACTGTCACTGAAACTGATACGGTGGCGCCATCTAATTTAGATCCAACCAGTACATCACCAGTTCAGCTACTACCTGATACTAGCGATATTGATGGGAATGCTGCAACCGAAAACGTCTTCGTGTTGCCGCAGACGTTCTTATTAAATTCTGATTCAAATGAAATCCACGTTGCAGCAACCGCAACCAACCAAGCCGGTGAAACAGGCCAATTAGTGAAGACCGCGGTCGGGCAGAAGGCTCAGTATGGCTTATCATTTACGCCAACTTCGGATCAAGGGTTGCAAAACGTTACGATTATTGGGACGTTACCTGCCATTAATGACGTTTCCATCAGTGATCCGACCGTTGCCCGTGACACGACGGTAACCGTTACTATGACGGGTCCAGTGGTATTACCAGCTGATTGGCAAGGCTTAGCAACTGTGAGTTATGCGCTGAAATCGGCACCAGACCAATACTTGGCAGAAGCGGAAGTGTCAAACTTTAGTCAGGTAGCTAGCTTCAAGATCACTTATACTGGCGACGCGTACTTACCTACCGATACCACTTCGCTAGTTGTGCCAGTGAAGGTTAACTCACAAGCGCTTGTTGCCCAAACAGCGTACATGAGTTACAGTGTGGCAGCCAATGGTCTTAACGCGACTGAAGGACTTAAAGCAGGCTTGTTGGTTGGCTATGGGACGGGCCAGTTGGACGATGGCATCCACGTGATGACGAAAGTTCAAGTACCAGAAGGTGTGGCAATCAAGGTCCAGACGCCAACAACGGGTGTCGCAATCAAAACGCAAGTACCAGTTGGCGTGTTCGTGACGCCAGACAAGTATTACGATAATACGGTGCCACCGACAAATGAGGGCACATCAACTGACACGCCGACGGGGACACCAGCAGAAACACCGACCAGTACACCTGAAACGTCAGTTGAAACGACACCACCCTCAATTTCATCTGGGACAGACGATAATCAAACGGTCACGCCAATTACTGAGTCGGATGGCGATCAGGTTAATCAACTAACCGAACCAGATAAGCTGAACCAGCAGGCGACAGCCAATGGCGTCACCATCCAGTCATTGATCAGTACGCCAGTTGAAAAAGACTCGACTACGACTACATTGCCACAAACCAGTGAACAACGTAGCACTATTTTTAGTCTGATTGGTTTAGCACTGCTTGGCGCGTTGAACTTAATTGGTATTCGATTCAAGAAACATGAACATTAACCAAACAAAGAAAAGTGTCGCAACTTCGCTCATTGAAGTTGCGACACTTTTTTATGACGATAAATCAGTTTGTCAGGTCAATCAGGTGTAACTGAAGTGCCTTGGCTACCGCTTCGGCCCTGGAAAAGACGCCCAGTTTATTATAAATACTGGTCAAATGCGATTTAACGGTCCGTTCACTAACGCCAATATCAGACGCAATTTCCTTGCTGTGATAGCCCTCCGCTACTTCCGTTAAAATCTGGTGTTCTCGGGGTGAAAGGTCAATCGTTGTGGCAGGCGCCGGAGTTGCCGAAAAGGCTTTGCTCGCAATCCGTGGTTCAATGTAGGTCTCACCGTTCATGGCACCACGCACCACGTTTAAAATGGTTTCTTTATCGGCATCTTTCAGCAAAAAGCCACGTGCACCGAGCTGCATGGCTTGCTGGATAGGCTGTTGATCATCGAATGTTGTGAGGACGACGATTGACAACTCAGGTGACTCGTCGTGTAACTGCTTGATGAGCGAGATGCCATCCAGTTTGGGCATGCGGATGTCGGTGATGACTAAGTCTGGCTGTAATTGATGAACTTGGTCAAGTCCATCTTCGCCGTCAACGGCGGTTCCAATCACGGTTATATCAGAAACCGTTTCGAAAATTAATTCGAGACCTGCCCGTAACAATTGGTGATCATCCACAATTAAAACGTTGATCAATTTAAGCCAGCTCCTTTCTTTCAGTTGGTAGGGTGAGTGTGACGGTCGTCCCTTCGCCCGGTGAACTTAAAACGGTAATCACGCCATTGAGTTGCTGGGCTCGTTCTTGAAGTCCTTGAAGTCCAAAGTGGCCATGCTTGGGCTTAGCGGTGATGTCAAACCCAGTTCCAAAATCAATAATTTTCAGCTTGAAAATATCATCATGAAGCTGGCTAGTAATCAATGCTTGGTCAGTTTCAGCGTGTTTAGCGACGTTAGTGAGCGCTTCTGTTACGATTCGAGTGATTTCAGTCAACTGACTAGGTGAGTAATCAGGAATTTCACTAAGTTGAATGGTAGTGGTGATGCGGTAATTTTTGCGGATGGCTTCGGTTGTCAATTGTAGTCGGGCAGGTAAACTTTCTTCGGTCGTGCTACGCAGTTCGGTTAACGTTGTTCGTGATTCTTGCAACGCATTCCGAGCTGAATCAACACTGGTATCAATGATCTCTTTAGCTCGTTGCGGTTTACTTTGGTCCAAAAAGCTACTTGCGGCTTCAAGTTGCATGACCACGCCAGCCAGTCCCTGAGTGAGTGTATCGTGGAGTTCACGTGCCACCCGCTGACGTTCAGTTCGAATGGCGGAAGCTTCGACTTGCTGGTAGGCGAGCTGTAATTCATCATAGAGCGCCTCAACTCGACGACGTTCGGCGACTTGACGTTGGTAGAAGCGCCAGTAGTAAAACACGATGGCCATCACAAAAACGAAAGCCTGCATGGTCACGAGTGCCATGATCCAACCCACGATCCAAGAATAGGCAACCCACATCATGAGGTAAATGGCCGTTAGCCAAGCTAGGATTCGATTTGGATGTTCGTAGCAAATGATGGCTTCGATAGTAAACACCGGGTAGGTACCAATCGTAATGACAGGCGCACTAACCGGCATCATAATAATGTAAGCCAGTAATAGTAACACAGGTAGCCCAATCACTAGACGACGGTGCCAGGCAAAGATCCGGGGGCTAAACCAGATGACGCAAATGATACAAAATATCATTAGAGTGACTAACAGAGACATCATGGCATGATTAGCTGGTGGCCTTTGTGATGATAACTTAGACCAATTAATCCCTTTGGTTTGTAAGGCAATCGCCACCACACTACTGGTCAAAACATAGATGGCAACAAAGCCAATCATGATCATCCAGACGATGAGTGGCCCCCGAACGGAACGCAGGGTTTGAATTTTTTGTGTTTTGGTCAGGTTCCCCATGATGATACTCCCTTCAACGTTTCTTGGTTATTATTTTACACTTTCTGGACCTAGATGAATGATCTTATTCACGAAATAACCCGCATGACTTAGGGAGGTCATACGGGTTACTAGCACTATGGAAATGATTCAATTAGATATGTTGTTAGGGTGATATCTAATGAATAACGATTTGAGAAATCACGTGAATTTGGACTTCATTAACACAATGACGTTAATCAGCTGACAGTGCGTCAATTGGGTTTAATCGCGCTGCACTTCGAGCCGGTAACATCGCAGCTAAGAGCGAAATAATGAGCGCGATGATGAAGACCACAATGACGCTACTTGCAGAGATTTGAACGAATGGGTAGTTGGCAATATTTGCCAAAAGGTGGTTGGTCACGGCACTCCCAATGAAGGCGACGACCGTGGCAAAGGCAGCACTTAGTACCCCGATGATGAGTGATTCGCTAATGAATAAACGACGCACGTCACGTTTACTTTCACCAAGCGCACGTAAAATACCAATTTCCTTGGTTCGGGCGCTGACAGACATGTACATGGTGACGATGATCATCAGAGCAGAAACCACTAATGAAATGGCGGCGATGGCTGCCAAAATGTTGGTAGCAAGACTGACGTAAGTCTGAATGGTCCCAATTAAGGATTCAACGGAAACGGCCGTGAACTGACGCTTTCCATTTGTTTTCAACTGATTCATCTGCTTCGTGGTTGACTTCACGTTATCCAGGGTGTTGACCTTGACGGCAGCACTGGTTGCAGTGGTTGAAACGTTTGCTTTCTTCATAGCATCAGTAAACGTCTTCGTGTTGACGTACGTGTCGTTAGCCATGCCCATACTGTTCGAACTTGAGGTGATACCGGCAACCTTAGCTTTAAACTTAACGGTTACCATACGGTTGTTCTGATTCAACGTCTTGTAGGATAAGGTAATGGTTTTACCGATCAGTGATTTATAGTTCTTTTTAAACTTTTTAGCAACACTCGCTTTATCGATCACAATTTCGCCGGCCTTTGGTTGATGACCATTTTTGATGGTATTTTCGGTCGCACTGGCCGTCCAGTTTTGAAGCGTTGAAATCGTGGCTGACTTCCCAGCATATTTGGCCGTAACGGCACTGGCTGAGTAAATTTTATCAACTTTAGTGACGTGGTTAAGTGATTTTAACTGACTGATATTTTTATCAGAGATGGTTGCTTTTTTAGCAGTTGCGGCAGTAGTTGGACTAGCCGTGCCTGTGCTTTGAGCTGCAGCCGCTTGTTGTTGCTGAGCTGCTTGTTGACCACCAGCAGCTGACTTACTCGTTTTTTGATAGCGACTCACCGTCACAACTTGTGGGTTAACCATGTCATTAACCTGTTTATTGATGTAGCCGTTGATACCGTTACCCAACCCAGAGAAGAGCATAACGGCAAATAACCCGATGGCAGTTCCCAAGACGATTAGCGAGTTACGCCAGAAATTGTATTTAAAATGCTTGTAGGCAGTACGATATGCAACTGAGGCCGGAAGCAATTTGGATTTTAGTCGTGGTTTCTTACTGACGGCGTATGCATCCCGAAGCGTAGTATCGTGGTCGATCTTACCATCTTCAAGGTGAACGATTCGGGTGCCGGCGTCTGCGACTGACTGAGAGTGGGTCACAGTGATGACTAGTCGACCTTCTTGTGCGATACCGTCCAAAATCTGGAGAACTTCCTCAGTGTTTTGAGCATCAAGTGCACCAGTTGGCTCATCAGCAATAATCACTTTCGGATCACTTGCAAGGGCCCTAGCAATCGCGACCCGTTGTTTTTGGCCACCAGAGAGTTGGTTGGGGTACTTAGCGGCTTGGTCTTTTAATCCAACCCGCTTCAACAAAGACATGGCGCGTTCGTGACGTTCAGTTTTATTGAGGGTCGTCATGTCCAATGGAATCAAGACGTTATCAAGCACGGTGAGATGGTTGATCAGATTGTATGCCTGATAGATGTACCCAATTGTATCCCGGCGATAAGTATCCATGGCTTTTTCGTCATTGTGATTCAGACGTTTGCCATCAATAGTCACACTTCCCTGAAATTGGCGATCAAGGCCACCGATGATGTTCATCAAGGTAGACTTGCCACCACCGGATTCACCTAAAATTGATACGAATTCGCCTAAGTCAAAATTTAAATCGATGCCCTTGAGCACCGGAAACTCTTCCTTACCTAAGTAGTAGGACTTATGAATGTCCCTTAGTTCTAAATAGCTCACGTTGTTGCCTCCCAATTTGATTAAGTGACACTATCTTAACTTTGTTAGTGAGGTGCAACATCGACCAAAAGGACATCAAAAAACTGCCCGTTTGGGCAGTTTTTTGATTATGAAATGATATATTCATTTTAGATTAATGAAACTTTCGTCTCCAGTTACCACTTAACAAAAGGAATAGTTGATAGCTAAAAATAATTGTCTGTTGCAACTTTTGATAAGACGTTATTCATTTTCGGGTTTTCGTGGCTGTGCGACAACGAAAAAAGTAATATCGTTTTTAATCTAGAACAGATCAACTATGAGCACGTTTGAAACTGATAATTATTTATTAACAATAGTGTGTGCTTTAGGCGCATCATCACCAGCATGATAGGCTGCCGCGAACTTCAAAGCAAAGTCCGCCAACTTAACGTGACCTTCGTGAACCGGTTGATGAGCCAAATCAGCGTACATTTCTGCTGGTTGCTTTTGTAGTTGGCTGCTCTTAACAAACGGCACGACGATTGACTCCGGCACACCGTTATTACGGAGAGCGTCTGCATACTGTTCATCAGTAATCTCAATTAATTTGACGTCAAAGCCAAGTGCGTTGCTCAATGCGTCAACCAATTGTTGACCATCGAAGGTATCGCTGACCACGTAGCGCACCGTTTTGCCAACTGGTGTTTGAGATATAACGTCGTAAACGACATGGGCAATGTCTTCAGGATCAACGTACTTTCGACTGATATCAGCTGGCACATTTGAATAGATCGCGTGGTCGGCTTTGACGCTAGCAAGATTGCCATACAGGTTATTGTAAAACCCAGTTGGTCGCACGAAGGCCACGTCGACCCCAGACAGACTGCTCAAAGCGTCTTCGATGAAGTGGTAGGCGTACAGAGAGCCTGAGAGGTCATCTTGGGCACCAATGCTGCTAAGATTGACGACTTTTTTAACCTTTGCAGCCATAACCGCATTTTTAAAAATATCACCGAGTTGTTTGGCGCTGCCGAATAAATCGGGTGATGAGCCTGAAATCATGAGGTAAACGACGTCGCGACCAGTAAATTGTTCGGTGAGGAAGGTCACGTCACTCATGTCACCAACAGCTGCATGAGCACCAAGGGCTTCGATGGCTGCAATCCGTTTTTCGCTTGAACTAATCACAGTAACATCATGACCATCAGCAATCAGTCGTGGCACCACGATTCGGTTAATATTACCAAGTGAACCAAGTAAAGTTATTTTCATTCGTGAAGACTCCTTTTAAAAAATAGTTCTATCTTTTTAAATCTTCATCATCATAAAAGATAGAGCTATCTTTGTCAACCTTGTATTTCAAAAAAAATCCCGGTACACTGACTAGGACGTTGTGTAACGGAATAAGAGGACAAATATAATGAGAAAAAAAGATGAAACCAAGGAGCCGCGAATCCTAGATGCGACGGCTGAAATAATCCTAAAAGAGGGTGCAGCCGCAGTCTCGACTGTGAAGGTTGCCAAACACGTGGGTATCTCGCAGTCCAATGTCTACCTGTACTTTAAAGATAAGGATGACTTGATTATGAGCGTCTATCGACGAGAACTGAATAAGATTGATGCCACCGGCGATTTAGAACTGGCCACGGATCAAAGCATTCCCGTTGCCAAGCGGGTTCGTGGCTACATTAAAGCGGTCTACGACTTTGCGTTGGCCAATCCAGATAGTCTGACCCTCATTCAGCAAGTTAAATTCCTGCTTGGACAGCACGACACCAACCCGTTTGAAGACTATCCCGAACATGAAAATGTCGTAATTAGCGTTCTTCAGGAGGCCATCGATGCCGGCGTGATCAAACCGGTGCCAGTGAGTTTACTCATGTCGATGGTGTTTTCGGTCATTCATACGCATACGTTAAATCTGCAAAAAAATCGGTATGCGTCTAACGACTATGATTTTGAAACCTTCTACTCACTTATCTGGGGCGGTATGAAACAAGAATAGGCTAGGCGATAGCCGTTGTTTAGGTTACACTGGTGATAACAATCTGATTCATTGGGGGAATTGATGTGAAAGTAACTAGATCACAAGTGCTGAAGTACGGAATCCTTGCGATTGTCGTACTAGCCTTATTAATTTATCCGCACGCCATTTTTGGCGCGATTGGGAATTTTGTTTCGGTATTAAATCCACTGATTTTAGGGGCGGCCATGGCCTACTGCGTTAACATTTTATGTCGGTTGTTGGAGCGTTACATGTGGCCGAATGCAACGGCTAAGTGGGCGGTTGGGTTGCGACGTCCACTGGCTATTTTGGTATCGATATTACTTATTTTACTGATCATTAGCGGCGTTTTGCGACTGGTCATTCCACAATTCGTGAACGCTTTAAATGGGTTCTTTAAAGCGATGCCGGGGACAATCAATGATGTCAATCATTGGCTGAATTCGTTGGATAAAAACAACGCCATTACAGCGAAACTATCCAGTGCGTCAATTGATTGGACGTCAATTCAATCAAAGGTAATGAAATTTTTGACCACCGGGGCGTCAGGTGTGTTCACTTCCACCGTTTCGGTGTTCAGTTCGATTTTCTCTGGGTTGATTAACTTTGTGCTGTCGTTTGTGTTTGCGCTCTACATTATTAGTGGTAAGGAGAAAATCGGTGGCTGGCTCAACCGGTTGATGGACGACTTTTTACCCGCAAAATTCGTGGCGAAGACCCGTTATGTGGTTCACGTGACGGACAGTATGTTTTCAAGCTTCATTGGTGGCCAAGTGCTGGAAGGTTTTATCCTTGGCACGTTATGTACACTAGGGATGCTACTGTTCCAATTTCCCAATGCGCTGCCAGTCGGCGCATTGATTGGTATCACCGCTCTGATTCCAATGGTTGGGGCGTGGATCGGCGGGACCGTCGGCTTCGTGCTCATTGCGGTGACATCACCAATCAAAGCGGTGTTGTTTGTGGTCTACATCATGATTCTGCAACAAGTCGAAGGTAACGTGATTTACCCACGGGTCGTGGGCGGCTCGATCGGGTTGCCAGGCATCTTAGTTTTAGCTGCTGTAACCGTTGGTGGTGGCCTGGGCGGTATCGTTGGGATGCTCCTAGGGGTGCCGGTTACCGCAACGCTTTACCGTTTAATGCGGAACGCAACTTTCCGTAAAGAGGGAATTTTGCCCGCTGAAGAAAACTAAATTTTGGCTACTAAAAGACCTGCATCATCGACTAACTGTCGGTGTGCAGGTCTTTTTGAACGATTTAGTAAAATGATCATTAATCGAAATGCCGCCAATCATGATCCATGAGGTATCTGGCAACAAACAAACCAAGGGGTAGGAACATGATCATCAGAGCTGCTCGAGATAACCAGAGGGCACCGTTGCCAATCTGGTTCAAACCAATGTCGTAAATGCCCCGGTAGATGTAAAGCCCCGGTACCATAATGACGATAGATGGGACTGTTAGTGAAATTCGCGGATAGCCGTTGTAGTGATTGATGACGGATGCCAATAGTCCAGCTAACAGGGCCCCACAAAAGGCGGCGGCCGGAGCGGGCATCGTGTTAAAGTCGACCAATTCGAGTCGTAAGGTGTTAGCAATCGCGCCGATTAAACCAGCTGCAGTCGCCATTTTCTGAGAACTGTTAAACATCATAGAGAAGCCGTAGACCCCAAAGAAACTGGCCGGTAAGCGCAGTAATAATAGCGCTGTGGTACTCAATCCCAGTGGTGTGAAATCTTCTGGTTTAAAATTGACGATAAGGGCAATGAGCCAACCACACAAAGTTGCCACAATGGTGATCATCAGGGCGTAAGCCAGTCTTTCAAGGCCAGAGCGCATGTCTAGTTTTGATAGATCCAAAAAGCTGGTGATAAACGGAAAGCCTGGAATCACGAATAGCATTGCACCGATATAGCCAGCCTCGTGATGACCGGCAATTGGATAAATGAGGTTGATTCCCTTAAAAACCAGCAGGTAAACAATACCAGCGAGGGCTACACTGGTGGCAATTCCAGCTAACGTTGTGATGTGGCGTTTTCCCATCTCACCACGCACCCAGTTACCGACGCCGGCACCAAAGAAGGTACAGACCATCTCAATCCAGCCCCCACCGAGTAGAAAAATAAAGGCGGCACAGGCTAGAGCGGCAGCGAGCCCTTTAATAATCGGTGTGTAATGACCAGGTTTTTGTTGAATCTGGTCTAGTTGCTGATGCAGTTGGTGAACGGTGAGGTCGGCGTAATCGGCTTCAAAGTGCTTGACGAATTGTTCCAACGTGTACAACTTATCCGTATTCACGCCAGTGTTGGGCAACGCTAATACCTGTGAGTAACTGTGACCGGCGTCAAAGCAGGTAAAGTTAATCGAAGTGAGGCCGATGTCGGCGCTACAAGTCAGATCCAACACCCGTGCTACGGTGTTCATGGCATCGCGTACGCGCCAAGCCCCAGTTCCACAAGATAACATCATGATACCAATGCGCCCGACAATCGAAGCTCTAGCTTTCACGTGAGCTTGTTTGACCAGAACATTTTCACTGGAAGTAAACTCCTTCCACGGAATTGCCATGTGGTGCTGCTCTGATGGGATGTAGTTTTCTTGGGTATTGTTGCCCGTTTCTGTCACCATTAACCCCTCCAATTAGTGTTTAGTACTATTATACGCGAATAACTTGAATGGTGTGAAACCATCATCGGAATACAATGGAAATAAGTAGTACCGGCCTATTGATTTTGCGGGACGGATATCTGAAAATTTTGCATAAATGTCTAAAATCGTGGTTAAAACGACAATTAATGACATATTTAAATGCTATCCTTATAGACGTAAAATAAAATATTTATAGAAAGACGGGGATAGGGATGAAACAATTTTCATTGAAACGAGCTGTTTTTACACTTCTTGGGAGTATGGCCTTAATTGCACCACTCGCGATGACGAACACGACAGCGCAAGCTAAAACCAAGTGGACGAAGGGCATTCCAACTGCACTTAAGGGGACGTGGCGTTCAAAGTCAATGTATACTGGTAAAACGGCATTTGGCACCACTGAAACGATTCAACAATTTTATAATGGAAAAAACTCGATGATAACGGTAATCGTTCGCTCAACGGTCAATCCAACTTTTGTTGAAAAGCCTTCATACCATCATGCCAAAGGTTCGCACTATTATTACGTGAAGGGTAAGCTCGGAAGTTCAACTAATTACTATAAATTCCAAGTTAATGGTAAAAAGTTGCGTTTTAAGACTTACCTTTTAACCAATAAAAAAGGTAAGTCAGTTCAGCCAACTCTGTTTGAAGGACTTACTAAGAGCAATTCATTATGGCTATATAAAGGGCAGAAAACAAACAAACAATTTGGATCACTTTAAGTGATTGATTGTCGGAGAATTTAAGATTCAATGCGGTGCCGCTCATTATTTGTGAACGACACCTTTTTTAACGAAAAGTTTAGTCGTATTTTAAAGTGATTGATGTAAAAGTCGGTGAATGTCTAATCAGCAAATAACATATTTTAAACAAATAAAGTAATTTGCGATAACACGACAGTATCTGACATGGTGCAGTGATAAATTAGTGACATAACAAAATTATAATTTCATTTTTTGGGAGGAAATGTTTATGACGAAAAAGTTTGGGAAAAAGGCTGCAATGGTTATGTTAAGTGCCACGCTATTAGGGGGCGTGTTTGTGACGGTGCCAAATGCCCTGACAACTACGACGGCACAGGCTTCAGCAAAGATTTCTTATGCTGAATTTAAAGATGATGTTGCTGCAGCTAAAAGTGCAGTTAAACTAGCAACGCCAGCTGCACAGCAAATCCTTAATTCTAAATTTTTTACCAAGTTAGAGAAAAATCCAACGAACGCGTATAATGTTAATGCTTCTAACTCATTTGTTTCTATCATGACAGCTTTATGTAATGACGGAACCAAAAATCTTGATTCGGATGGACATTTAACAACTGAATCAACAAAAGATTGGAAAGCAATCCAGGCACTGAGCAATCATTTTATTGGTGAGTTTACGTCAAATGGTCAATCTACTGTTCAGGATGCATATGACAGCATTGTAGCTAATGATGGGGATGGATGGACTGATTATGACGGCTTTCCTGGTTACCAATGGGCATTTAGTCAGGGCTTTGACGGTGCATTCAATGGGGTAAAAGTAACTGGAATTCCTTCAACACCAAAGAGCTATATCTCAAAACTATCTGCTAAGAAGACTTCCAAGAAGTACGTCAAAGTTTCTGGCAGTGCTAAACTCTACAAGTCAGCTAACTACGCCCACATTAAGACTTACAAGGGCTACCGTTACGCTAAGCTGAACAGCAAGCATAACTTCAGCAAGAGCATCTACGCACCAAAGGCTAAGACGGTTAAGGTTACCGTTGGTCATTATGCAAACGGCCACTACAAGGCAGTGACTTCAACTAAAACAGTTCACGTTAAGTAATTTAACGGAATCAATTAAGCAGCGCACCCTCAGTGGGTGGGCTGCTTTTTTTCATTTTTAGAAGCCATGATATGTCAAATAATTTATTACGCATAAATGTATAAATGTGATAAAATTTGAAGTGAAAGTACACAATCTAATTGCTTCATAGATATCATCAAAATCAACTCTGGGTACTTTTGAAAATAATGCTTACATAGTCAAATTTGGCGACAACTAAATGATTCAATGGTGTTTTAACACGGCAGATGATTTGATCCAACGCACAGGATTAGGGGGTGCTTGCATGGTTGAGAAGAGTGACAAGGCAAAATCTAGACACGGGGTTACCGGACAAGTTCGGATCACTGATTTCTTAATTCGACTGCTACGGGGTGATAAAATCAAAGTGGCGGATGCTGTGAGCCAGTATGACGTCACCATTCGAACGGTTCAACGGGATGCGGATATTATTCGTAACATTCTGGCTGAAAATCGGATGAATTTGGAACTCAAACACGATTTTAAGTTCAAAGACTATCGTTTGATCAAAGGAGACGATTGGTCGTACGAAGAAGTGCTGGCACTTTTAAAAATTGTGATTGGGTCGCGTTCATTGAGTAAGGACCGAGTGGCGCAAATCAAAGCTCACTTGTTGGGACTACTCTCAGAAGAGCAACAATCAACGGCGAAACGATTGATTGCGGATACGTGGGCGAAGTATAACCCCGTAAACAATGATGCCGAGGTGTTATCGCGATTGCGCGAATTTTCCGAATACGTGGATAACAGTACCATGATTCGCTTCAACTATCATCACAGTGTCAAACACAATGGACAATTTGAAACCGTTGATCAAGTCGGCATCCCGCTTGGCATTTATTTTGCGGAGTTCTATTTTTACGTGGTGATGTACATAGAAGACCGCGATGAGAGTCAGATTTTTCGATTGGATCGGTTTGATGAAGTTCACCGTCTCCGGTCGTCATGAGGCATATTCCCACTTGAAAAACGGGTCGATATTGGCACTTTACGTAATCAAACCTACTTGTTGCCGGGTGGTAAAAAAATCAATTATAAATTTCGTTATTGGGCCTACCCGCAAACGGCGTTGGATAAGTTGCCTAACTCACGGGTGACACACACTTATCCGGATGGTAGCGTCGATATTGAAGGTGCGGACCTGGGCGCACAAGGTGCATTGTTGTGGGTGTTAAGCCAGGGAAAAAACCTCAAAGTGATTCGCCCGCAAAGTTTAGTTGATTTGGTAAAAGCCAATTTAAAAGCAACACTTGCTTTTTATGAAGACGATGCTGAATAGCAAAAGAATAACGTCTGAGGCGCCAACCACGTTGGTTGTTTCAGACGTTATTCTTGATTGATGATTGCACTATTAAATGAGCGTACGATGTTAATGTTTTGACCGATACCACCGACAGTTTTACAATAAGCACATACTAAATTCTCGATAGAAGGGTGCGTGACAACGTGGCAGTAGCAAAAAGGAAAATCATGGCTGCAACGAAGCGATTGGTGGTTTCACAGGCGTTTGATAAAATTACGGTCACGACCATCATGGCGGAAGCTGGGATGCGCCGGCAGACGTTTTACGATCATTTTCGCGACAAATACGATGTGTTGGCTGAAATCTATGCGACCGAAGTGAAGGCGGCTGTTCGTTACTGTGGCAACTACCAGTTCTGGCCACAGACGCTAACATCGATGTTGACGTACTTCAATCAAAACCAGGTCTTTTACCAACATGTGTTGAAATTGGATGTTCAAAACGCCCCTGAAGAGGTCATTTTGACGCACCTCCAAACTATGGTGGGCGAAATCTTTACCAGTCTGGGTGATTACGAGAAAGTTAGTATCGATACAAAGTATTGTACCTTTCTCCAAAAGACGTTGGGTGGCACGTTATATCAGGCACTTAAAGATTGGCTTTACCGGACGGATGAAGTTTCGTTGCAACAGGAAAACCAATTTCTGAAGGCCTATCTCGAAGATGGTATTAACGGTTACCTCATGCGACGCAAACGACAGCCTAGTCAGCTTCAATCCGAAATTGCTTAAACTAGTGACGATGACCATTGTCAATGAAGACTAACTGGTTAGCCGTTGACCGGTCCGCATCAAAGTGCCAGTCAGGGTGGTCAAATTTGGCCACGTCAGCAAGATCACTGATTTGATTTTCAGCTAAATAGCGTACCATTTCCCCACGGGCCATCTTTGCGAAGGTGGCTTTTACTTTTGGCTTGCCATTGACGAGGCTGGCAAAAACGACATCAACCATGTGCTCATCAGCGGTAAGATAGGGCGTAATTGCCTTGGCATACTCCTGGGAGGCCAAATTTAATATTAGACCATCATTCGCCTGTAGTGCAGCATGGAGCCGATCACCCCAGAATTGGTAGAGGTTAGCAGTCTGGTTAACGGCAACGGCCGATTGCATTTCCAAACGATAAGGCACTACACCATCAAAGGGGCGTAGAATGCCATAGAATCCCGTTAGAATGCGTAAATTTGCCTGAATGTAGTCTAATGCTGGCGCGGTAAACAGGTCGGGCGCCATGTACTGGTATTGAATACCGGTGTAGCCTAAAATTGCGGGTGTTTGGTGCTGTGTCAGTGACATTTCTTGCAACCAAGCAAAGTTCTCACGAGCTAATTTATCGCTACAGTGCCACATTGCCTTTGCTTGTTCGTAGGTGAGCTGTTTAAGCACCTGTAAAATTGCTTGGGCGTCATCAAGGTACTGGGGCTGACTTAAAACGTCGAAGTCATCGGTGTTTACGACCATTTTTTTAGTGGGTGCGATGATGATTTTCATTGTGGACTCACTCCTTTATATATTTTAATGATATTTAATAATTCTTATTGTAAGTAAGATGCTGGAAATTTGCTATAATATAACCGTCAATGTCACAACTCTTTAAGGAAGAAGGCTTTTAAAAATGAATGATAAGTTAAAGGCGGTTTTAGCACACGAAGGTGTCGTCACCATCGTTACGATTAATGCTCAACCTAGTAGTATTGTGAACACGTGGATGTCATACTTAACAGTGACCGATGACTACATCTTAGCACCTGCTGCTGGAATGCGCAGTATCGAGCACGACTTTGAAACTGATAACACAGTAACGGTGACGCTGGGTACCAAGGAAGTTGAAGGTACTCAGGGGCCAGGTGCAGGTTTTCATATCCATGGCCATGGTTCATTTTTAGACAGTGGTGAAGAGTTTGACGCAAAAAAAGCACAGTTTCCGTGGGTTCGTAAGGTGCTGAAGATTAGTATTGACGACGTTGAACAAAAAATTTAGGCCGTCGATTTGCGCGATAGTAGCCACATTAAATATATAGAACCTATTGTGAAATAGGTGCAACTAAGTCATAAGAGGCTGGGAAAAAAGTCCATATTGGTAAGTATCGAATTAATTTCTTAATTCGAGGTGAGTAAAAAATTTCACTTTATCTCAAGACTGTTATCTAGTCTAAACGCCAGATAGGCTTCCAAGCTTCGCTGGGTCGTGCGCCAAAACTCAGGTCCCGGCCATATATGAGAACCGGCCCGTAGATTCCAAAACCAGGAATCCACGGGCCGGTTCTCATATATGGCCGGGACCTAAACGAGTTTTTGCCCACTCTCTTATTTTTGAGCTCATTGCACCTATTTTGCAATAGGTACTGTGCAAGGCAAGTTATCGATGAGACTCAATTTGATTGTCCAAGGAACTGCACTTGAAAAGAATTAGCAATCACTTGTGTTATGGTTTCAGCCGAACGTACTCATAGTTAATGAGCCCAGAGGCTGAGATGGGAAATTGTTGGACGCGTTGGTTCAGTAAATATGCTTGTCCGTCCTGAAAGACACCACTGGAAGGGACTTCGGCTTGCATCAGGTACCGTTCTGTTTTTTGAATCAGTTGCCAACGCTTGGTTGCATTATTGCTGTTTTGCGTAATCTGCTTCAGGAGGGTATCAATCTTAGTACTGGAAAAGCCCGTGATATTTTGACGGTTACCGGTTTGATAGAACGTGAGGAAGTTATACGGATCATCATCAGCAGGCGTCCAAGTTGAAAAAACTAGTTGGAATTTGCCAGCCGCTTCAAGCTGAACGCGATGTTCAAGCGATACTTTAGAAATTGTAATGGTGAGTCCGGGCAAATTATGCTCCAACTGACCACGTAGAAATTCAGCGGTAATGCGCGCCGTACTATTATTTGCAATTAAGAGGTTTAACGTCAGGTGCTTGACGCCTAAGTCTCGTTTGGCCAATCGCCAATTTTTGGCAGCTTTGGTGAGGTTGTAGGCTTCAAGCTGACCAGTGGATTTTCGGTAATCCATGCCATCTGGGCCAGTGGTTAATCCTTGCGGCATTAAACCATTTAATGGTTTGGCGCCGTTTTTCAGTTTGCTTTGCGTTAACAGTCGTTTATCGTAAGCCATGGAGAGTGCTCGCCTGAGGTGTACATCAGTGGTAGCGCCCGACATCGTATTGAAGAAGAGGTAGGCTGACGTGACTGAAGATTGAATTTTGATGTTATGCGTATCAGTATAATTGGGAATGGTATTGGCGGTTAAGGGGGCAAAATCTAATTTACCAGTGTTAAATAAGTGGGTCGTTTTTTGAGCAGAATGAATTACCTGAAAGGCAACTCGGTCGACTTTGACGCGATCGTTAAATCGGTACTGGTTATTTTTGATGAACGCCCAATTCTTGTCTTTAGAACCAGACCAACCACTGATTGCATAAGGCCCATCAGAAAGAACGTGGGTGGCAGAATCGCCATATTGTGTCCCTAATTTTTCAGCAAAGCGCTGATTGATTGGCAGGGTGGTGGCATCTGACAGCAATTGAGTTAAATAAGGCGTTGGGGCACTTAACTTGATCTGCAAGTGTTGGCTGTCCAGTGCTTTAATCCCCAATTGGGTCACGGGCTTGCTACCAGTTCTGACCGCTGCAGCGTTTTTAATAAAATCCAACCTTGAGGCGTTTCGAGAATTGGTTTTAGGATCAACCTGACGACGCCAAGCGTAAACAAAGTCTTGGGCACGGACTGTGTCACCGTTACTCCATTTGAATTTGCGGAGGGTAAAGACGTAGGTTAAACCGGTATGGCTTTTTTGCGGATGGTTATCACTGATAGCTGGAATTACCTGGTTTTTAGCATTGTGTGAATACAGGCCAATCATTGTAGCATGGAGGGCTTCGTATGCCTCATGGGAGGTATACAAGTTGCTATCCATCGTTTCGATCGGCGTGTTGGTACCAATGTTCAGAGTTTGTTTTGAAATTGTTTTAGTTTGGTTTGGAACGTGGTTAACGCCATAAGTCGTCCCAATTAATAGTAGAATGCCAGTCGTAATAATAAGTTGAATGGTCGTCGATTGCTTCATAAGTTTGTCCTTCTCAAAGTGCAGTTAGTAAGTTAATTTCTGATGACTCTATTCTAACCCTTGACACGCAATTGCCGATAGTCCAATAATGAAATCAGATCCTTTTAGGAGGTATGTCATGTTTGACTGGGGCAATTGGGTCATCCAAACGATTATCGCAGCGTTTTTCATTTCTGGATTCGTTGTGTTTTATAACCAAGGCTTAACAGCAGCCACTCAGACACACCGAGAACGCTGGTTAATTTTGGTCCGCTATGACCGGCTGATTGCGACGATTTTTACGCTTGCAATGGTTGCGTTTTGCCAGTTGGCGCAGTATTTAAATCCAATTAATGAATCGGCCTATACGAATTGGGCGCTCTACATCCTGTTCATTCCGTTACTGGATCAAAAAGTCCGGTTGCCGGAATACATAGCGCGCAGTGTTATTGCAATGGCCTTTTGGGCAGCAAATAACAATTTAAATAGTGCTAATTTTTACGTTTCAGTTGCATTCCTAATCATTATATTAGTGTTGATATATTTGTATCGGTATGTGATCAATGGTAACTGGTTATTACGGATGGAACTGGTCTTATGGATTGGCTTGGATTTTTGGTTAAGCCAAACCCAATTAACGACGTTGAGCGTCACTATGAGCATCGTGATGTTTTTGTTGATGAACATGTTTACTGCTTTTTACTGGTCAACTGAACGGGTGACGGAACTTGAACATCATCGTTTGGAACAACAGGTTAATCTTGATACGTTAACTCAGGCTGGTAGTTTTTTTGCCTTTCGTAGTGATAGCGTGACAAAATTTGCGTTAGCACGGCAGAAAAAACAACCAATGAGTCTCTTGATGTTTGATATAGATTACTTTAAAAACGTGAATGACACGTATGGTCACGCCACCGGTAATCGTGTGTTAAGTGAAATTGGCAAGCTCGTGTTAACCGAATTAAAGCAAGTGGCTGAACTAGAGCCGACGTTTTACAGAACTGGCGGAGAGGAGTTCAACGTCATTTTTATGGCCGATATTGCCGAAGTGATACCGTTTGTTCAGACGCTACAGGAACACGTTAAAATGGCCTACTTTAGTTATGAAGAGGTTACGGTTCACATTACCTTGTCGCTGGGACTAACCGCACTCTCAGACGAAGACGAAACCTTTGAAACGGTTTATGAGCGTGCCGATGCTTATCTGTATCAGTCCAAGCAAAATGGCCGTGACCAACTAACGGTTGAAGGTCAAGTCAAACATTAGATACCACTTATGAAAAATAGGACGGTAACCGTGAAAAGGTTATAACGCGATTACTTTTTAAATGACTTTTTAAAGGCTACAAAGGCCGATGAGACAGGATATGTCGTCTTGAATTTGATTCAAAAGTTTTGATAAGAATTTCTAGCATATTTAATCAAGAGTGTTAAAATAATTGTAGGAATAGAGTGGGAAAAAGCGTTACAAGTATTAGTCGCTATAAAACCAAAACGGTAATTCATGGGGTATGAGCACGGTTTTGGCAATTAAATTTAGAATATTAACGTTAAAACGGGGGATGTCACGGCGACTTCCACCGTTTTTTGATGTTATGACAATAATGGAGACTAGACGATGTACACTTATTTTGTTCAACCGATTTTTAATATTGAGCAGCAGCGCGCTATCAGCTACGAATTACTCCTTCGCACGTGGGATGCGACTGAACGGAACTGGCGCTTGCCAGATCACTTTGATATCGATGCCGATACCCAACTGAGGCTAATGAAGCAGGTTTTACCGCACCTCAAACTCAAAAACGTAACGATTAATTTGACGACGGCTCAGTTTGCCGATGCAAGCACTCAAGCCAAGTTTATTGACTTCGTGAATAGTCAAAACGGCACGGTTACGTTAACGGTTGAATTGGTTAAAGCACCTACGTTGGCGGTGATTCAACGGATGGCACCAGCTTATCATGAGGCTGGCATCTTGATTGCGATTGATGATGTTGGGTCGGATAATACCTATGATGAAACGGTTGATTTACTACCTTTCGTTGATACGCTGAAATTTGCGATTCAAAATTTACGTCGCCAAGGGGCGACTTTGCGTGAATTAAGACCGACAATTATCAATTGGATGACCCTGGCACAACGTGAAAAATTACGGTTTACGCTGGAGGGCATCGAAACTAGAAGTGATTTGGAAATGGTTGCCTCAATCGGTGTCAGTCGTTGCCAAGGCTTCTTTTATTCCAAGCCGGTCTTGCCAGACGAATTGCAGGCTAGTTTTCTCTAATAAATAAAAAAATGGTTCAAGTTATGCAAATTACACTTAACTTGAACCATTTTTATTGTGTCCGGGGAAGGTTGATCTAAAATTTTCAGATCACCTCTAACCATTATTTTTCAGTTGCGGATTGAGCTAACTCATCAATTTTATCGTAAAAAGCGTCAGCGTGGACGCTGGTGACGAAGGTGACATCACGACCCTGTTCGGTAATGAAAGTTCGGCCGGCAGCTGGTCCTGAAGCTATCACGTCACTCTTGATGGGCTTACTATCCACTAATTCAGGATAACGGCTAACTAGTGTTGTTAAGACATCCCATAAATAATAGGTAGAATTAGCTTCAAAGGAGTGGACTAACGAGTAGCCTTGACCGATGAGATCCAGAGCGGGATAACGTCGTTGGGTTGCCCAACGCGCACGTAGTTCAGGTGTTAGCGGCACTTGGTCCGTGCTATCCAAACTAACGACGGTAATGGCGAGACTTGAATCCCAGACGGTTTTGACGGCTTCAGGATCCCAGTAGGCGTTCCATTCCATGGTGCCATCTTGTTCAGGTTCTGCTACGTTACCCTGTTCGTTCATGGCACCGCCCATCCAAAATAGGCGATCAATTTTATCAGCAATACTTGGCTCGATTGTGAGTGCACGGGCCAAATCAGTTAAGGGCCCAGTCATAACTAACGTGACGGGGGCATCGGCGTTTTGGATTTTTTCGATCATATCAAGGTGGCCAGGTTTGTCAGCAAGGGGCGTTTTTGCGGGACCGTGTTCGTTTAAAATGGGAAAATCGTCAAACGAAAAAGCACTTAGGCGCCATTCTTTTGGAAATTGGTGAACCGCACGAGAATTTGATTTGGCAACATCAACAGGTTTACGATCCTCGTGCCCGAATAAGTCAATAATCTTACGAGAAGCCGAAGATGCTGGACCAACGTAACCATCGGCATCAGTAACACCAACGCCCAATAGGTTAACGTCTGGCATTTGTAACAACAATAGTAGGGAAACTAAATCGTCGACATTACCGTCGTGGTTGAAGTACACGTTTCGCATTGCAAAAACCTCCAATATAAGATATCCTAATCATATGCCAAAGTAGCGAGAGATGCATGATTTTCTGCTACTAAGTTGGCATAGATGAAGGCAGCACGTGTGATATCAACGCGATGCAAAAAACTTTCTACAAAAGTTAAAAAAAGGCTTGCACAAACCATAGATCGTATGTATAATGAGTCTTGAATTAAAGTTGATTTAGATTAATTAAATAAAATTGCTCAGCACTAGAGAAGCTTTCTAGTGACACGACCCGGACAAGAGAGAGACCTGGCCGGGTTATTATGCTCTCATGAGCTTTTTACAAGATTATTTTAAATTTAGCTTTAAAAGTTTACCTTTTGATTCGAGCAATCGAGTCCCAGTTGAGTTAATACTACCCCCCAAATTAACTGTAACGATTAAGCACGATTTAATTAGCAACTTTGGCTTTTATTCAAAGTGAGGTTGCACCGGTACGATTCTGGAAGTCATGGTGATTGTCTCCATCGTGGCAAATGAATTCGTAAAAAGGTAACGGATATTTATTTCTAGTTAAACTAAAAAAGATACTTTGTCTAGACCAATTTCTAGGGAAAGTATCTTTTTTTGAAAATAATTTACTTGTGAATTAAACGGTTTATGAGATAAATTTTGAAATCGTTATAACGTTGTTACTATTTGTAAGCTTATTAAACCGGTAAACTTTGGTTAAAATTGGTTAAAATGGTTAATTCACAAGCAAGCCCCTTCTCATTTTTGTAACATTTCTGTAATGGTAAAGCTTGGAATCCGGTGTTATAGTTTCGGTGTTGTGTTACTTATTGGGGGGTCAATAATTAACTCACGGGGACAACTTGCTCTTTTTTTGAGCAATCGTTTGCAACACATGTATTTGTGGGATACGCACTTCTCTTTTGTTCTGTGTATATAAGTTTATTTGGAGACATTACGAAAAAGCTGATAGTCGAGACAACCTGGTTTATTTAAAGGAGACTCATCAGTGAATAAGAAAAATGTTTTAGGTCGTTTAGTTGCTATTGTCGCAGTTGCAGCAGGTTTGAGTTTTGTATCAAGTAATCAAGCAAGTGCCAAGATCGTAACAGAGTCAGATGGTAGCGGGGCCCAGATTCAGACCAGTATTTTAGCCAATACCGTGTCATCAGCAAGTGATATCAATGCAACCGGCTCAGCTAGCTTAACACCTGCTTCTAAGCGGTGGAAATCAAGCACGATCACTTACAAGATTTCAAGTGGTTCAAGTTATTATAAGTCCGTTTGGAAAACCGCCGTATCACGTTGGAATAAGTCAGGCGTCATTGATTTAGTGCCAACTAAGGGCAAAGCAGACATTACGCTATCAACGGCTAATGCTAAGAGCAGTACAAACGGTACCGTCGGCATCACCTACTCGTCTTACTATAACAATTCAACGATTCATTCATTGAAAGTGATGGCAAGTGCGAAGTCATATGTTTATCGAAATGTTGCTAGCCGTTACAAGTATTCAAAGGCTGAACGTGCTCACGTTGCTGAACATGAATTAGGTCACGCACTTGGGTTACAACATAACGTTGGTAAAGCAAGTGTTATGTATTACGCAACACGGTCACAATCAGTTTCTAAGCCTGATGTGAATGGCTTAAAACAAAGTTACCGTTAATCGACAGATGAATAACTAGAAATAAATATCCGTCCGGGGGGGCGGATATTTTTTTGCCTTTTTACGCAATATCGGGTATGTGGATGGCCTGTTGACAAATTTTAGGTGATTATCAGTAATTCGTAGACTACCATTTTTCAAATTAGTTCAGAGACTGCCGTCTCCAGTTACCAGAAATCGGGGGCGGTGTTGCCGTGGGGTCGGTCCGAGCCAAAGGTCGGTCTCGGGCCTCAAATTCAAGCCCCACCAAAGGTCGTGCGGGTCTTTAATTTGACCCTGACTGGTGGGAAAGCCCCACCAGTCATTTCACGGCAAGCCCCCGATTTCTGGTAACTTCCGACTACTTATGTTGTTGTAGACACCCGGCGAATTAAAACAACATTCTAACGCATACGTGTACGAAAATTTTACGCCAATTACGCATGATACATAATTTAATTGACAAATTTTAAGAATAAAAATCTGGCGCCAACCTAAAACTACCACAGTCCCTAAATTCCAGAAACTGTGGTGGTTTTCTTGACATCTTGGTACCTAGACGAGCTTGTCCCACGATGAAATGACTATTCATCAAAGGCGACTAACCAGTCATAGATCTCTTCAGCGCTGGACACGATTACGTCGGCCACTTCCTGAGCTGAAAAAGGATTCGTTTGCCAGGCAGACACAGTGAGCAGGACTTTTTCCGGTAAAATGCCGTAGTAAATCCCATATCCCGATGGATCCAGTGGTGCAAATGAGAAGTTATCGATAATGTCGCAGGCGACGCTAGCCGTGGCAAAGAAGTTGGTGGTGAGCTGCTGGTAAACATCGGAATCAAACAGCTCTGCTGCGTCTGGAAAGGCTGCTTTGCCACCGTGAGTGTTCATCATCGTTTGGAGTCCAAGGAGGTGCTGATCCGTGCCATTACCTTCTTGGACTTCCTGAATAGCAGCAGTGTGTTGCGTGATTGCCTGATTAAAGGATTGGCGAATTGCGGCATCACGTTGGCCACTGGCAAAGTCGGTGACAAACTGTTTGGCCGAAGTTGATAATGTGTTGAGGCTTTCAGGGCGACCTTGATAAAAGTGGCGCATCGAAACGGGTTCGTTAAGCCGGTGCCAGCCACCCGTCAATCGGTATTGTGCCAATGTCAGTACGAGTTGGAAAAAAGCGTCTGGTGAAACGTGAAGTGCTTCTAACGCTGTGCGACCAAACTGGGTAAGTGTTGCGGCAGCAAACTGTAACTTAGCGGAAAAAACCGTGGTTTTGATCTGAGCTTGTTGGAGTGCGATAAGTGACTTTGAATCAAGCTCCCAAGCTAAGCGTTCAAAATGAGGCTTCCCTTTGCTGTCCCACTGATCTTCAGGCTTTTTGAGGTCCGCAATAACGGCATCAACGATGTGGCCCGCCGGTTGACTATCAATGTGACTGTGTTCGAAGCTAAAACCAATGCCCTTTTCGTAATCGATCACCACCTGCATAGTTTTATCGAAAAAGTGTTCATTGGGTCCAAGCAAAGTCTGGCGTAAACCTGCGGATGCTTCTAAATCGGCAAAAGTCATGACAAGTAGACTATTTGCGACACGTTCGAAATTTTGGTGATTTTGATCGTTTTTATTTAGACGATGCCAGGTTTTGGCCGCTAGCTGACGTGGCAAACCAGTATATTGGCCGATGAAGCGGTCGTCTGGGTCTGATTGAGCGAATATTAAGCGAAGTGCCTCAGTTAATGAATGAAGGGTCGCAACTCGACCAGCGTGGTCAATCAGCAAAATTTGGTACACCGTTTGGCGGTAAATAACGGTAGCTTCAATATTTTTCAGTGCCAAACGGGTTTGGTGAAAATGATCTCGATGTGTGTGGGGGAGTCGTTGTGAGCGAAACAAGGGAATGTAACCACTCATATCAAGTGGCCGACCGTCATCGTCAACTTCGACCGGGGCCGTTTCGTTTGCAAAAGCGAGGTATTGATCGGCGATGTTTTGCAGTAGTTTGGCCGCTAGTTCAATCGGTGGTCGATCAGGTAAATGGGATGGTGAAATTGTGAAGGCAAAGTTCGTGGCGACTTGAAGAGCGGATTGGTTAGTCAAATACCGCTCTGACTGAAGTGGTGTCGTCCAATTGGCGTTTGTTTCGACTTGTAACCGATGTAATGCCGATTGAAGTACTGGACCGTCACTTTGTTGAAAGGCCGCGATGAGGTCGGCTAATTTTGCTTGTTCCGCATCACCTAACAAAGGTTGAGCAGATTCAGTGAGACGTGCTAGTGTCGCTTCTAAGGTTGGTAACGGTCGCTTTGATAGCTTACTGATTAAGTCAGTTGTATATTTCGCGGTCATATGAATCCCCCATTTCTTTTCTATCAAACTGCAGTGCACTTTTGCCGTTAAGTATCTTTGGGGGCATTATCGCATATTGGGGCCGTTAAGGTTGAAAATAAGCTCAAATTTTCGCGTGATAATTATATTTATTTATCATGTGATATATAATCTATATATTTCGAAATAACGTAAATATATGATTTGTTCTTATCTTAATTCTGTGAGATACGACGATAAAATCAACGTTACCAGTGTTTACCAGTACTGAATGGAACTGATTTAAATTATAAGGAAATCGGGCGTAAATACTTGACTATGATAACCTTATTCGTTATATTGTTCCTAAGCTAGACAATCCCGTGATAATGATCAGGTCGGGGGATGGATCTGATTAAATTTTACTAGCTGATGGAGGTGGGAGAAGGTAAGTGATGGGAATCAGCAGTTTGTCGATACCTGAGTTTTGAATAGTCCGCTACCGACCCCTGGTGGAGGAGGCGCTAAAGTGAAGAAGAGGGTGTACCCCAACGCGTGATGGTCAGACGTTATCCGCATGTGATTTATTTTAATTTGAATCAAATGGGTAAACGATGGGTGCTAACGTTTGGCATGACGAACACCTAATCATGTCACTGCGGTACAAGAGACACAGCATCATGAACAGAATTGATTTCGGCAGTCACACGATGCGGAGGTGGCTGCTTTATTAGACATATGTGGAATGGCAACGGATACAAAAATGAACGAAAATCAAAAAAATCTCCGTATTATACTTGTCAATGCCATGATTATGTGATAAAGTACATATATATTAAGAATATAAAAAAGCAATTTAATCTAAATGCTCAGTTCCTTTATTGGGACACGACCCGTTCTCGGAGGTTTAACGACCTGTCGAATGACCGGGTCTTTTTTATTCTTAACAGAAATTGCTATCAGTTCCGGGGGATTCATGGACTGGTAGGGATGCGATAAAATGAAAAAGCCTACTATGATTGTTGCAGATATCGCTTGAATCTAATTGTCTCAGCGAGTGGAGTCGCTAACTTTTAGAAATATCACGATGCGTCGTGATCAACGGGAATTGGACACCCATAAGCGATACCGTCCTAATGTGGTTGGAGGCCACTTGCAGTGTAACTAAGGTTTGCATGGGGATGCAAACTTGTCATTCGGTTCTCATAGTTGGAGCGCCCTTTGGCGTTGTCATTATGGAGTCAGCGTTATTAATTCTTGGAGGAATTAATGAATTAGACCCAAATAGTTGAAAAAAACAGTCATTGTCCGTCTGGGGAGACGAGTTGTGAGTGTTTTTTTGTTGTGTTTATTTGGTTTGATTGTGACAATCTTTAATTTTGGGTATAGACGAAACGCGATATAAAAGGCAGATTCCGGCCAGACAAGAAGAACCCATCAGAACATAAAATCCTAAGATCAGGCTTTTGTGTTCTGATGGGTTCTTCTTGTCTTCTGGAATCTAAGGGCCTTTTATATCGCTCTACAAAAAAAGATCACCCGGGGGAGGGTGATCTAATATAGGAGTAGGCATTTTCGTGATGGGGTTCACGGAAATATTAATTTTACTTTGGAGGAGTAAAATGAAAAAGCTTACTTAATATTTATACCTTAATATAAATATTAGGCTATGGGTACAATATAGGCTATAAATGTGAAGAAATTGTGAAGATGCCATAACAAATTGAAATTTATTGGTTTTGGGTTATTGAAATAGTATAGAAATCATAATTAAGGGTCTCAATTAAAAAGTCACTTAATGATTACCGGTATGGCGCGGTTTATTCGAAACAGAGATGCGAATAAAAATTGTTAACCGATTCAAAAAATTGGTCCGATAATTCAGTAAAAAAAAGTTTTATTACATTTTTATTACAATGATTTTGGGGCCAAAATGACGAAATAACTTGCCAATTCGTGTACTAGTGATATAGTGTAATAGTAAGCTAGTACACGTTAGGAGGCGTAGCTTTGGAATTTAACGATAAAGTCCCCATCTACTACCAAATCAAAACAGTTATTTACGACCAGATCATCGCTGGTGAACGGCAGCCCGGTGAAAAACTACCGGCAGTTCGCCAATTGGCAGTTTCGCTTACAGTCAATGTGAATACCGTGCAACGTGCGCTGAGTGAAATGATTGCCGAGGGTGCGATTGTCTCAAAACGTGGTAAGGGCAATTTTGTGACGGAGGATACGCAAGTGATTGAAACAATTAAGACACAGTTGATTACAGAGCACTTATCGAATTTGTATGAACAGCTGCATCGGTTAAATATCGATGATCAAGATATCATCAATGCGTTAGTGACGTACATTGAGAGACGGGGGAATTCAGATGACAACCATTGAAATTGAAAAACTGAATTATCGACGAAATTTAAAAACGATTTTAAAAGATGTCTCGCTTTCGCTTGAAGGCGATAAAATTATCGGCTTATTGGGTGAAAATGGTGCTGGTAAAACGACTTTGATGAGATTAATTGCTGGCACGGCTAAAAACGCTAGTGGCACAATTGCCATCAAAGATGATACTGAAGCTGATACAAAGAAGGCCTTGGTGAGTTATAGCAATCCGTTAGGTGGTTTTGCGCCTAATACACCAATCAGCAAAGTGGTGGCCTTCTATGAAAAAGTCTATCCAGATTTTGATCAGGCTAAGTATCAACAACTAGCTGATTTTCTACAGTTAGATGAGTCCCTAAAATTGGCTGCATTGTCAAAAGGAACACGCGAGAAACTTGTCATTTCTCTGACCTTGGCGCGTCAAACCAGTGTCTATCTGTTGGATGAACCCTTTAGCGGTATTGACAGTATGAGTCGTAAAAAAATCATTAATAGCATTTTAAAGTGGAAACCGGCTGAGGCGATTATGATTATCAGTGATCACTATGTGTCTGAGATTGCGACTATCCTTGATGAGGTTGTGATCATTAAGGATCAGACCGTTGTCGCACATAAGGATGCCGATGAAATTCGGGAAGAATTTGGCCTAGGTATTGAAGCTTACTATGAAGGATTATATGAGGAGGGTGTTACACATGACGAAATTTAGTTCAGTTTTCGGTGCATTGTTAAGCGGCCGAATCAGACGAGTACATCAAGTTGCACTAACGGGACTGATTGCCATTGTGGTGACCACTGCTTGGACCATGATTTCGGGTAACTTTGATTTGGCAAATGGGGATCTATTCGGCATTATCGGTGGTTGGTCATTTGTCGTTTATCTGGTCCTCTTTGTTGAAATGGCTCGATTCACAGAGCGGGCTTTCGTCAGTGATTCGATTCGACTGATGCCGTTGAATGATACGAAGTTGTATCTCGCTAATTTAACTGCTTCGATGGTTGCCTTTCTTTATGGTGTTTTATTGCAAGTGTTGTTACACGTCGTGGGTGGTTTGTTGAGCTGGCATGCGTTTTCTAAAACACTATCTGAAATGTGGGTCGCCCATCCTGGTAACTATCCCATCTGGGTGATTGTTTTGAGCATCCTGTGTTTAATGTTTTTGGTGCTCGTGATGATGTGGACAACCATCTCATTGATTCACTTGGTCACCACCAGTATTTCACTGTTTCTGCCAGCTAGTCGACAAAAAGCTGTTCAGGTGATTTTGTACATTTTCGTGACCTTTGTTATTTTGTACATCGCTCAACTGGTCTTCCGTGCGCCAACTGGGACCATGAGCGCTTTGCATACAACATCTACGGGAGCTGGTCCAGTGCTGATCAACCTGATTTGGATCGCGGTTGTCATCGTCATCGAATCATTGCTGAACGTTTTGATGCTTAAGAGGTGGGTTGAAACAAGTCATTAAAATGAGAAACGTAG
>NZ_AZEE01000027.1:0-93162 GCF_001434895.1 Secundilactobacillus odoratitofui DSM 19909 = JCM 15043 | reverse complement strand
AAAAACTCGTTTAGGTCCCAGAATATAACAAGACCGGCCCGTGGATTCCTGGTTTTAGAATCTACGGGCCGGTCTTGTTATATGGCCGGGACCTGAGTTTTTGCGCACGTTTAGACTAGATAATAGTCTTGAGTTAAAGTGAAATTTTTTACTCACTTCGAGTTAAGAAATTAATTCGATACCTACCAATATAGACTTTTTCCAAACCTCTTCTAATTAAATAAAAAATGAGAAATCTTTTCCAATAATTCCCACGTAGTTTTCAGTATGATTTAGTATTCTGAAAAGAATCAATTTTTTAAGACAGGGAGTTAAGCATGACTAAATCAAATCACGTTACTAAGGGGATCATGCTGGCGTTGATTGCCAGTGCCATGTGGGGGATTTCAGGGACTGTCTTACAGTTCATTTCACAGAATCAAAACATACCAGCGGCTTGGTTCTTGTCTGCCAGAACGTTAGGTGCAGGGGTTGTTTTGCTCCTCATTGGAGGTGTCATGACCCGCGGTCGAATCTGGGGTGTTTTCAAGTCGTGGCGATTGGCAGGCTGGTTGATTGCCTACGCTATTTTTGGCCTTGGTGCCAATTTATTGACCTTTTATATGTCAGTCCAAACTGGTAATGCGGCTTCCGCAACGATTCTGCAGTATTTAAGTCCACTATTTATTGTCATTGGCGGGTTAGTATTTAAACGTCAAATACCGTTGCGAAGTGATCTCATAGCTTTCGTTGTTTCCGCACTTGGTGTGTTTTTAGCCATCACCAAGGGTAATGTTTCCGAACTTGCCATTCCAATGAACGCGCTCTTGTGGGGCGTGGGGTCCGGTATTACCGCAGCCTTCTACGTTGTTTTGCCTCGACCCGTGGTGGAAGCAGGCGAATCGCCAATCTTGATTTTAGGCTGGGGAACGTTAATTGCCGGTGTGTTATTTAACCTACACCAGCCAATTTGGGTTAACCCACCTCATATCACCAGTACGTTGATCATGTCGATGGCAACGGTGATCATTGTCGGCACTATCATGCCGTTTTGTTTGCTCTTGTTCAGTGCCAATTACGCACCATCTGATGTGATTAGCATTGTGGATGCTGCCCAGCCTGTGATGACGTTTATCTTAAGCGTGCTATTCTTGCACCTCTCAATTAGCATGGTTGAAGTTGCTGGTTCGGTTCTAGTAGTTGTTGCCATTTATTTGTTGCAACGAGGACGAAAGCTAAATGAGATGAGGCGTCAAGAACAGTTTTAAGATTTAAACCGGATGTCCATCGCGTATTGATGGATGCGTTCAACGAATTGCTTGACTTATTTAAATAGCTTGGTAAAATGAATTCAAATGAAAGTCATGTGGTTAGCACACAGAAAAGGGACGCCATGCCGGGCGTCCCTTTTCTGTGTGCTAATAAAACATCTGGTTGATTTTTGTCGCCCGGTTAGCTTATTTTCTCCGGTTCAACCAGTTGGCAAAGAGCGCCACAACAATACCGGAAAGAATACCAGCAACCACTGTCAAAATGAAAGGCATGAGGTCAGCACCTCCCTTCGCAGTAATCAAAATTACATGTTGAAAGTCGGGCGACAGTCATAGCGTATCGGGTTCGAATGCATGAGACAAGTTAGAATTTAAGAAGAGAAGTGACGCTATCGTAGCACTGTATCAAAAATTCGTTTGGTGCATATTATTGAGCGTTGATATTATAAAGTTTATTTCGCATATGAACTAATTTGAAAAACGCCACGTATTTTTAGAATTAAATTAGAGCCTTGACAACTTTCTCATTGTTTCGGTATACTGTGGTCATTAACTAACGAAAGGGTGCTGAACATGCTAGATCGTCTAATTTCAATTTCACAGCGATTTTTCTTCTTCTTTAACCAGCCTGGCTATCAACCGGTAAGTTAGAGAAGTTGCTATTAGCATGGCACTTATCACTCATTGGTCAGACAGCTAGGCGAGATGCTTGGGCTGTCTGGCTGGTTAAAACACCAGCGGACAATTTGGTCCCTGGTGTTTTTTTATGGCTCGCTTACCACTGAGTGTCACCTGACAGTCAATTTATGGGAGGAATTACAATGCAATCAACCACAATGGTCAACCGGCTTGTCGGCCGTTTAACCAAAAAAGAATCACTTGATCGATATCTTGATAAGGATAGTTTATTAGAGAAGTCTATGAACGCTAAGGACCTGTTACTACTGGGTGTGGGAACCGTGATTGGGACTGGGATCTTTATTTTACCAGGCACCGTGGCAGCACTTTATAGTGGCCCTGGCATCATTATTTCCTTCGTCTTGGCCGCCTTAGTTTGTGCGACGGCAGCAATGTGTTACGCTGAATTTTCCAGTGCGCTGCCAGTTGCGGGTAGTGCATACTCATACGGCAACATTGTCTTCGGCGAATTTGTTGGTTGGGTTATCGGATGGGCATTGATTTTGGAGTATATGTTGTCAGTGGCTGCCGTATCAACCGGGTGGTCAGCTTATCTCATTTCATTCTTGAAGGGTTTTGGCATTAACGTTCCCAAGGCCATTACCGGGAGCTTTGATCCGGCACATGGTACCTACATTAATATTTTTGCTGTGTTGATTGTCCTTGCAATTAGCTTGTTATTGACGCAAGGGGTCAAGACCTCGACGCGAATCAACAACATTATTGTGATTGCTAAAATTGTGATTATTTTACTCTTTGTTGTGGTCGGCCTGTTCTACGTTAAACCAGGTAATTGGACACCATTTGCACCATATGGTTCACACGGTATCATGCGTGGTGCGTCACTTGTCTTCTATGCCTATCTTGGTTTTGATTGCGTGTCAGCGTCCGCTGCTGAAGTGAAGAATCCTAAGCGAAATATGCCAATTGGGATTATCGGCACGCTAATTATTTGTACATTACTTTATATGGCAGTAGCCGCCGTACTCACCGGGATGGTGTCTTACACCAAGTTAAACGTTGCCGCACCAGTGTCATATGCGTTACAAATTGTGAATCAGAACTGGGTGGCCGGTGTGATCTCCGTCGGGGCCTTAGCCGGGATGTTCACCATGATGCTCTCTATGATTTATAGTTCATCACGGTTGATTTACTCAATCGGTCGTGACGGGTTGCTTCCAAAAAAACTGGGTAAGATTAATATGAAGCATCAAGTGCCGAGCCATAGTTTGGCTGCCGTTACTATTGTGATTGCAATCATGGGTGGTCTGGTTTCACTGGATCGACTAACTGAATTAGTTAATATCGGAACACTAATTGCCTTCACGATGATGTCACTGGGTGTCTTACCACTGCGTAAACGTAAAGATATCGAAAATACCGGGTTCAAGGTGCCGTTCTATCCTGTTTTACCAATCATTTCTGCGGGCCTGTGTATTTGGATGCTGGTTCAGTTACCACTCGATACTTGGATCGTTTCACTTGTCTGGTTTGCGCTTGGTGTGATTCTTTACGCTAGTTATGGTGTTTGGCACAGTCAATTGCATACTGAAAAATAATGGGTTCTCACTAGTTAAATGGGTTAGCTGAGACTTCCGACTGAGATAGTATTAACGGACAACAGATGTGGTAAATTGTCTGAATTGTTATTTACAGTGTAAATCCTTAACCGTGGTTGAACGTAAATTATTAAAGACGAAAAAATAGTCATAACGACATGACCTTAAGTGGTCGATCGTTATGACTATTTTTGTCCTAAAAGTTGTTTAAATCTCTAAAGAGTCAGTATACGCGTCGTCATTGAGTGGTAAGCAGATCAGTGTAACCACCATTTTGACACCATGTAAAGCCGTAGTGTCAGCGGTGGTTGGGGACCTGTGGTGGCGGTGATATCAGGTGGTTTTCCTGGTATCACGGGACGACGTTTGAGACTCACAACGGTTCTGGGTGAGGCTCAAATGCGAGGGGCGAGACCTTGGCTCGACCCGGTCCCCACTTCAGGTCCCCAATCACCGCTGGCCGAAGGCTGAGCGACAACAGCTTTAGTAGCATAACCAATATCTAAAAATTAGTAGCCAGGCTGCATAGTAGCAGTACCGCCACCAGCGGTAGTCGTACCGGTATCACTCGTGCTATCACTCGTCGTCGAAGTACTATCGTAAAGGGTATAGTCAGGATTGTCACCAGACCAGTCAAATCCATTAGCAGTATTCAGCTTGTTTTCTGAAGTATTGTAGTTGCTTAAAGTTTCGCTGGATAAGCCAAGTGATTTACGAAGAGTGTTTGACATCTTTTGGAGCTCCTTCGTGGTTGGCACTTGGTAAGATTCTTCGTTGATGTACGCGCCGACACCCTGTAACGTGTATTTTTTAACAGACTTAGTGGCAGACTTATCATTTTCAGCCAAACTCACCATGTCACTGAACGACAGGTTGGTCTTCATGTTATTAGAGAGTAGGCTCAAGAGTTTACGGTACATTGAAACGTTACCGGACTTGGTCACCTTTTTGACGATTTGCTGGATGACTTGTTGTTGCCGTTTTTGACGACCATAGTCCCCATTCGGATCTTCATAACGCATCCGGGCGAAAGCTAAGGCTTGTTTACCGTTTAAATGCGCTTTACCTTTCTTAAAGGACATGTGGGTGTGAGAATCGCTCCAAGAAAATGGTACGTTCACATCAATACCACCGATGGCATTGACCACTTTTTCCAGACCGCCCATGTTGATGGTAACGTAATAATTAATTGGAATGTTGAGCAAGCTTTCGACAGTCTTCATGGCTGTCGTTGCACCACCAACGGTATATGCTGCGTTGATTTTTTGCGTGCTTGAGCTGTTACTGCTCGTCGCAGAAATTTTTGCGAGCGTATCACGTGGGATGCTGACCATGGTGGTCTTATTAGTTTTAGGGTTGATGGTGACGACGATCATGGTGTCGGTACGACCCTTATACGTTCGGCCAAGCGCACCGGTATCAGTTCCCATCAGTAAAATGCTAATTGGCTTTGTACTTGAGACTTTCGCGGTTTTGGCGCCTTGTGCAGCCGAGTAAGTTTTATCAATACTGGACTTGGCTTGGTAGTAAACATAAGCAGCGCTCGCACTGCCCACGGTAATTAAAGTAAAAAACACCCAAGCGAGAAAAACGCGAAGACGAAAATGCCGTTTAGGTTTCGAGTGTCGGGGAAATTGATTCTGCATGCGTGGCTCCTTTAGTAGACGTAATTTAGTTATAATTTCATTGTTGTTAAGTTAATCATGCTGAACTTAAACGAGCCTTAAGGGTAACTCTTTTGTAGCATAATACCTAGCCGTTTTAACAAATATTAAGTAATTTGTGATGATTTTGAAGTTGAAATATTATTATTTTCAGGATGGCGGGACTATACTAACTTGTGAAAAATAACTTGAAGGGACTTGGTCTTTTGACAGTTTTTAGTGCGTTCAGTCAAACAGAAATGATTGATTATTTAAAGCAACAGGTTTCGAATGGTACCGTATATACGGATGAAGCGACGTTAAAAAAGCAGTCGTTTAGTCCACGTTTAAGCAGCGATGATAGTGGTTTGGCCCTTGCTTATATTGAAGCGCAATCGACCGCTGATGTGCAGGGCGTTATGCGAGCGGCACGGAAGTTTCACGTGCCAGTGATTCCACAAGATCAGTTCACGAGTACCGTTGCTGGAGCGGATGGTGTTGCTGGTAGCTTTGTCCTTTCGACGAAGCAGATGAATCAAATCAAAGAAATTAGCCGTGCCGATTCCGTTGCGGTGGTTGAACCTGGTGTCATCAACGGTGATTTGGATAAGGCTGCCCGGGAGCAAGGCATGTTTTACGCGCCAGATCCTGGCTCAAAGCCAATCTCAGGAATTGGTGGCAACGTTGCAACTAATGCGGGTGGCATGAGTACGGTCAAATACGGTGCAACCAAGGATAATGTCCTAGGTTTAAAGGTCGTTTTAGCAGATGGGCGTGAAATCAAACTTGGGGGCCGCACATTGAAACAGGCCTTTGGCTATAACTTGACGCAGCTGTTTGTCGGCTCTGAAGGCACGCTTGGTGTCGTCACAGAAGTCACGGTCAAGTTAATGCCGATTCCAATTGGGAAACCAACCATGGGCGTTGCCTTCTTCGATAATATGACCAAATTGGCTGAAGCTGTTGCGGAAATTCGAATCTCTGGTGTTTACCCCACGATGCTTGAGGCATTAGATAGTGCCACGATTGCGGCCTTGGATGCTTATGAAGGGACGCATTACAGTGATAATAGCGGCGCCATGTTGATTTTTAAGGTCGATAACAGTATTCCTGAGGTCGTTGATAAGTTAAAGGCCTTAATGGCTGCTCATGGTGCCGCTAATGCAACGGTGACAACTGATCCGGACCGGCAAGCTGAATTGGAAAAATTGCGTCGCGATATGTTACCAGCAGTCTTTGCTGGTCAAAACCACATCATGGAAGATATGGCCATGCCATTATCAAAGCTGGCACCAATGATGGACTACATTCACGACCTAGGTGAGAAGAAGCAACTCAAGATTTACGTAGCTGGGCACGCTGGTGACGGGAATGTTCACCCAACGATTGTTTGGCCAAAGGAACAGACGGAAACGCCACAGGCGGTGGTTGAAGCATTGCAGTTGATGTTCCACAAAACCCTTGAACTTGGCGGTACGATTTCTGGTGAACACGCGGTTGGGACGTTGAAGAACCAGTGGAACAACGAAGAACTTGGTGAAGACGTCGATCAGATTCAACATCAAATCAAAGCGCTGTTTGACCCAATGGGGTTGTTAAATCCAGGGCGTAAGATTAACTAAAAAATCCCCAAAATAATATTCAACAAAAAACGGCGTCATCCAAGCGGATGACGCCGTTTTTATGATTAAACCATTAAGTTTAAAGTTCAATCTCAGCCAACTGATCATCAACCAGTAGCCCGTTAGCGTCGTATTCATCGGCGTAAGCGATAAACCGGTCACGGCCCATTGCAACAGCCGCAACAGCAAGAATGTCAGCATCAATTAAGCTATCTGAGATAATCGTGGCCTGCTTTAAGCTACTTTCAAGGCCAAGGGGTTGGATGTGTTGACCATCGTCGCCCATGCCCGAAGTGGCAATCGCACCATTTTGAATGTCGAGCTGATAAATCATTTTGGTGTTATCGGTTGGATCAGCGATACCGATATTCCATTCGAAGTCACTACTTTCCATGACGCCAACTTTCATGTCACCGGCACCGTTGAGAACGACTGCGGTGACCTGTTCTGTTCGAAGTAACGGTTCGAGGTAGGCTTCAAAGGCGTGTTCGATAGCCCAGCCTTTGACCATCCCAGTTGGGTCGTATTTACCAGCAAAGTAAGGATTGAAGGCACCATCAGTCATGTCTTCTGCACGAGTGGTGTAAGTCATGATGTCCTTAAACTGTTCAGTGAATTCATTTTCAGCAAGTTCGCCACGTTGGTAGCGACTGACTAGTGACGTTGGTTTAAAGGTCGAAAAGTCCTGGTCAATCTGGTCGAGGTAGGCGTGAACTTGATCAGTCACGGCGTTTAAGTCGGGTGTCTGTTCCAATTGTTCTGGTGACAAGACGAAGGTTAGGACAAAGGGGAGGGCCATGGCAGTTAAGTTATAAGTTTTAATCGTGTTAGTTTTAATCATAATCGTTACCTCCGTTTAAGCGGTTCAGGGTTTTAGTCGTTTATAAGATTGAATCCTCTCTGTGATTCAATAACTATAATTTACTGACTTGAGCTTAACGCTAACTTAAAAGCGGCAACGAAATTGGTTAAGAAATGGTAAAGCCGGTTACCAACTAAATTCTTCGTAGTAAATTTGATCTGGACTGACGTGGTGACGTTGTAGTGCATGACGCCAGGTGAAGCCCATTTGAGCTGGACCGGATAATAGGTACAGCGTTTGGTATTCAGGCAATTGATTGACTTCGTTGTTGACCTCGAATCGACCCGCCTGCATTTTAAGGGTGAAATTTGGGCGGGTGTTGGCTAATTGTTGTAGCTTTTCGGCGTAAATCAAATCATCTTTGCGGTGGGCGGAATAGTAAAGCGTAATGGTTTTGTCAGGATAAGCATCAATCAATGAAAGCATGGGCACCACGCCGCTGCCGCCAGCAACTAGGACCAGCTCGTCCGCGTTGTGCTCGTTGATCATCGTGTTAAACCGACCGTAACTAGCGTCAATCGTGGCTTTTGTACCCAGACGTAAATCTTGTACTAGGCGGGTGAAGTCACCGTCACCGCGAATCGCCAAAATGAGTTGGCCGTCCGACTGAACATGATTGACCACCGAGAACGGATGTAATTCACGAAGGTGGTCTTGAGTTGGAAAATTAATGAAGACGTAGTCACCTGGCAAAATTTGAGTGCGACTTGGATGGCGAAGTTGTAAGGTAAACTCGTAAAAATTGGGTGCAAGTTCTCGTTTAGCAACTAACTTAGCTGGTGAGAGTAACGTAGCGTTTTGGACCTTACTATAAATATAGGCGATGAGGACGATAGCAGAATAGGCGTTGAATAAGAACATATAGGGTGTGATTGCCGTAATATAGCTGATCAGCTGGACGTGGATGAAGACCAGCACGGTTGCAACCAGGTTGAGTCGGTGCAACCACAATGAAAGTTCGTGACGGAACAGACGCTCTAACTGGTGTTTCAACCATTTCAAAATTGGCACGCGGCTCGTCAGCCACCCCGCCATAAAGACAAGCGAGTAGATCATGAGGCCAATCAACAAGTCAAAGGCCCAATCACCGGTGAGCTTAATGAGGCCGTTTGAGGTCGTGCCGGATTTATGGAGATAAGCAAGCACGATGGCAAATAGGCTCAACATACCATGAATAAAGTAGATACTTGGCAGCCCAATCAAGCGGTCAAGCCATTTCGGACGGGTGGCCAGGTAGATGGCGGCAAGAAACCAAACGTAGGCAATTGAACCAACTTGGATGGCCAGCGCTTCACTGCTGTAAATTACGGGGAGGCCGACTGCTAACGTCTGAATCAACGGCAGTGGTAGAACGAATAAGATGACGGCCCAGACTAAGCCTTGAAGATATGGGAATCGTTTTAACATCTCGTTTGCCCCCTATATCGCGATTTGATTTGCGTTTTGATCAACTAGTAGTCCGTGAACTTCGACCGATTCGGTGAATTCCTGGAACTTGGTTAAGCCCATTGCAATCGCCGTTGTTGCCATAATGTCAGCTTCAATCAGCTCACTAGCAATGATGGTTGCCTGCACGATACTTGGTGTGTCGGTCGATAGTTTAATGTGTTGACCACGTTTGCTGAATCCCGAAGTAGCCATGGCCCCGGTTTGAATGGTAATTTCTTGTAGTAACTGTTGCGGATCAGCGGGGTCTTCGATGCCTACATGCCACTGATAGTCACTGCCATCGGCCACGCCCATTTGAATATCACCCGCGCCATTTAGCGCGATGGCTTCAATTCGGTCAAGTTCAAGTAATGGTTTTAAATACTTTTCAAAGGCTCGCTGAATGGCCCAGCCTTTTACTAAGCCAGTGGGGTCATAGTGACCGTTGTAATGAGCAGAAAAGGCGCCGTTGGTTAATTCGGTCGCCAAAGTAGCAAGACCGTAAACTTCTTGGAATTGTTCCGTGAATTGTGTTGGTTTTAACCCGCCGTGCTGATAAAGCGTGACCAGTGAATTAGCTTTGAAAGGCGAAAAGTCACGGTCAATTTGTTGTAGGAAGGCATGGGTGCGTGAAATTGCTTTGGTTAAATTTTCTGCTGTTGTTTCGTCATGATCGACTAATACGGCTTGAATGGTGAAGGGCATGGTCATGGCTTCAACAGTGGTGGTTTTAAGTTGGTATTGTTTAGTTGGCATAGGCTACACCTCCGCTTTCGTGAGAGCATTTTGTAGTGATCCGGTGAAGCCCTTGTAAGTTTCACTTGCACCTGATACTAGACTAATTTTAGAACTTTGTGCTTTGACTGCTTCGGATTTATAGACGGGTAAAGCTTGTGCATTGATTTGCTTATCGTGACCGTTATCATTGGGGTATTCAAGCACGTTAACTGTAGTCAACTTACCGTTTTTGATGACGGCTTGGACCTGAACGTCCCCCCATTGTGTGGCGGTTGCCTTACCAGTGTAGGTGCCATCCTTGTATTTGCCAGAGGCGTTCGAACTTGAAGATGATGACGAGGTGGTACTACTACTGGTTGCCGTGTTAGATGCACTGTCCGCCTGCGAGGTTGATCCGGTCACTTTTTGCTTAAAGAACAAAAAGTAGCCATCGATGGCAAGGGCGATGACGACGATTAAAGAAACGACGGATGCAATAAATTTTTTCATGTAAGCACAACTCCTTTTGTTTTTTGTTTATGTTATCTAAGTATAGAAATTCAGCTTAATTCTACCTTAAATTAGAAGATTTCTAGATTAATTCTTTCTAAAGGTTCACGTGCCAATTTGTGCTTGATGTCGCCTTCGGCCGCCAGTTAGTTTGTTTGGTGGGTTGCTGTGGGACTGACTTCAACCGCTGCGCGTTTTCCGTCTCGTTTCTGAGCCTCGAAACTCACGAGTCTCAGAAACGTCCAGTGCCACTAAGCGCTACGCGCCAAGTGGCACTAGTCACTGCTACCCACCAAACAAACTGACTTCTGGCACTACGGCTGATGTACTGGGTATAATTCGACTGTTTTAAAGTTTCTGTTGAACCGATTGTAATTAATGAAGTGTAAAGCTATTTTCTGAACGAACCGGTATGAACGATAAAACATTGTAACGAGAACGGAAGGTAACGCCCTGTTTCGGTTGCAGTGACAAGTACGAGTTAGCGCTTTAGCGCTTACTCGTACTGGACGCGTGTGAGACTTCGGACTATGAAGGCTCACACGCGAAGCGGAAGACACGTGCATTTCGTGGCTGAAGCTGGTCCCACAGCAACTGAAACAGGGCGTTACCTGAAGTGGTAGTGGCAGTAATAGACACAATTAGAAAAGGCCATGGATAAACGATTTATCGTTCATCCATGGCCTTAATAAAGTTGTTAGTAATGACAGTCTTAAATCAAAACACCATTTGTATGGTCAATCTCATGCTGAATAATCTGTGCTGTAAAATCACTGAACTTTTGGGTATGAGCCTTAAAATTTTGATCTTGGTACTTCACTTCAATTTCTTGATAACGGGTGGCTTTTCGTTGGCCTTCAAGTGACAGGCAGCCTTCCTTGGCTTCGTAAGCACCACTTTGTTTCACGATTTCAGGGTTGATCATCGGAACCGAAAGCATGCCCATTTGGACCACGATGATGCGCTTGTTGACACCAATCATATTGGCAGCCATACCGACGCAACGTTGTGTATTAGCCTTTAAAGTGTCCATCAAGTCTGTGACTACGGCACTATCCATTGGTGTGGCTTTAGTGGCCTTCTTTTGTAAAAAGGCCACAGAGTGGTTGATTGTTTTAATCATGTTAAACGTACTCCTTCATACTTAATCATCCGTCCATTATACCGGTTTTGTGACGCCGCGCCAAAGGTTTGTGATAATTTCGCCGGCGGGTAAAATTCGGTTGATCGCACCCGCAATTTGCCCAGCCATGAAACTACCATGGTCGACGTCACCAGCAATGGCTCGATCAAGCGAACCAGTGGCTAGTTGCGTAAAGGTCGTTTCGTCCGTGGTGGTCAGCAGTTCAGTCGTGAGTGGGGTTTTCAAGCTGCGAACTCGATTGGCGCCTTGACCAGTGACCACGGTGCTAGTATCAGTGGCATCAATAACTAACTGTTTGTATTTTGGTGAAATAGGGGTTTCTTCAGCCACTAAGAAGGCTGTACCAGCTTGCACGCCGCAAGCACCTAGGGCAAAAGCAGCGTTGATACCAGCACTGGTGGCAATCCCACCGGCAGCGATAACTGGGATTGGAATGGCAGCTACCACCTGGGGGACCAAGGATAGTGTCGTTTCGGTACCAATATGACCACCGGACTCCATGCCTTCCGCAACGACCGCTGTCGCGCCCAAATTCATCATCTTGACAGCAATTTTGACGTTAGGAATCACCGGAATCACTTTTGTACCAACGGCAAGGAGGTCGGGCATGAAGCTTGCCGGATTGCCGGCACCGGTGAAGACCACCGGAACTGGCTCGCCACGTAGCACGGGGATTAAATCCGCGATGTTAGTTTGTTGTAGCATGAGATTAACGCCAAAGGGCTTTGTCGTGGCAGCGCGGACCGCCGCCAACTGTGATCGTAATGTCTCAGCGGTTAACCCAACGGTCGTTAAGACGCCAAGTCCGCCTGCTTCACTGACGGCACTGACAAGCGGTGCGCGTGAGATGCCGGCCATTGAGCCTTGAATGATGGGATACTTAATCGAAAGTAAATCAGATAGTAGCATAGTAGCCTCCTTCAAAAGCATACTTTCATACTAGTGTGCACCATTACGACGGGGAGAACAACGATTATGGCTATGAAATCAGGCCAGGCCGTTTCAGATCATCGGCAATTTTGTGTAACTGAATTGTTAATTAAACGCAAAATAGTTCACTTTGCGTGAGATGTATGCAAACAAAAAGACAACCAGTGAAAGGTTGTCTTTTTTGATTGGTATAAACTGATGCTGTGATTAAGCGGTTTGGGCTTGTTTCTCTGAAGCTTGCATCCGTTTGAGTTCACGCTGCTTCCCACGTTCAGCCAAGTGCACTTCGTGGGTCAAAAAGGCGTGGGTCTTCGCGTTATAGTTATGCTTTTGCCCAAGTTTGACTAAGTAACCGTTGATGTAATCAACTTCAGTTGGGCGGTAGTTATGCATATCTTGATACATTGAAGGGTAATGTAGCGGATTAGCGACTTTAGAAACGTAGTTAACACTGTCGAGTTCTTCTTGACGGGTGTTGATCATTTTTACGCCATCGCGTTCACAGACATCGTAGGCTTCGTCGATCAATTGCCGACTCATTTCGTCAGCGCCTTCGTAATCGGCGTATTCGCCCATGGTGACTTCAAACATCGTGCAAAGCGTGTTGACCACGGAATTGAAGACCACCTTGGCCATCAAAGTTCCGCGGAAGTTCGTGGTCAGGTTCGGGTTGAACTGGGCTTTTTCAAGTTCTGCAACGAGTGCATGGGTGAAGTCGTCTGGTTTTTCAGTGTAATTGGCAAGGTTCATGGAACCGGCACCACGCTTACCGATGAAGTCCACATCGCCAGGGCCGTTAAGAACGGTGGCAACTAGGGCAGTACCGGCAACCAATTTTTCAGGCTTGAAATACTTCAACAGTTTTTCAACGTGGCCCATCCCATTCATGCAGGTGAAGGCATATTGATTTGGCTTGAAGAAGTGTTCGCAACGCTTCAACATGTCGGTCAGTTGCATTTGCTTTAGGAAGAAGATGTAGCAATCAGGGTCACCCTTATATTCCTCAGGGTAGTACACGTTTACGTTAACGAGGTGCTTGTCTTCGTGGTCACGTGATACATAAACGCCACCTTGTTCACGCATTTTTTCAACGTTTGGTTCCCAACCATCAACAAAATCAACTTCATTACCTGCATCCTGTAGTAAAACACCGTAACGTAATCCCATGGCGCCTGCGCCAACAACTGTAAATTTCATAATATGTACTTCCTTTTCAAATAGATTTTAATTTGAAAGCAAAAAAGCCCTTCAGACCATCTCTGATCTAAAGGGCACGTATGCGTTACCACCTTTATGTTCTCCAGCCGTCGCCGGTTAGAGCTTACGATCTGCCATCACAGACCCAGGTTGATATCGGAGGATGACTCCGCTTTTGATTACTAGTCACCGTTCATCAAAAGAGCTTAGAGGTGATTTGTTGATGCAGTTGTTCGCTTTCACCGACCCGAACTCGCTGAGGGGCATCAACTTGGTCCTCATTAACGCTATTGCTTATCAAGTTGTCCTCATTCTAGCACAAAAATGTGAGCTGTCAAATATATTTTTAATTTAATTGCCATTTATTTTAGGCTGATTTCATAATGTATAAGATTGCATATTATTCATTTTCTATTAACAGTTTAAATGCTATCTTGTTCACATTTAACGTGTTAACTGGCCAACGCGATTCATGGCAAGGACCTAAGATTATTAATTATCACTCATAAATATTGAATGATTATACAAAACGTTTTACTCTTAAAGTATTCTATATAATGTTGCACTTATTGTATAACCAATTGAGGTAGGGATATGGCGAAGAAGAAAAAAATTACACTGGTTAACTTAATTTTGATGATATTTACCACGATATATGGATTTGCAAACACCACCGTGGCTTTTGATCAAATGGGTTACGCTAGTATTGTTTGGTACATCTTGGCGGCATTATTATTTCTGTTACCAAGTTCACTCATGTTTGCTGAGTATGGCTCAGCGTTCAAGGATGCCCATGGTGGGATTTATTCCTGGATGGCTGGCGCAATTGGTGAGCGTTGGGCGTTTATTGGTACGTTCATTTGGCTATCATCTTGGATCATCTGGATGATGTCAACAGCATCTAAGATTTGGATTCCGTTAGCCACGTTGATTTCCGGCCACGACAGTACACCAAGCTGGCACATACTTGGGCTAGGTTCTACTCAAGTGATTGGGATATTAGGGATACTTTGGATCTTGGCGGTAACGTGGTTTGCGGTCCACGGCATTGATGCCATTGCCAAAATTTCGTCGATTGGCGGAATTTTCGTCAGCTTGCTGACCGTTATTTTTGTGCTCGCAAGTTTCACGGTGTTGATTGCCAACGGCGGGCAACTGGCTGAACCGATTCATGGTCTATCAAGCTTTGTGAACTCACCGAACAGTGAGTTTCAATCACCCATGGCGTTCATCTCATTTGTGGTTTACGCCGTGTTTGCCTACGCTGGTGCCGAATCGCTTGGCGGTGTCACCGATAGTATGGATAAACCGGAGCGAACTTTTCCTCGTGGCTTGATTATTGCGACCGTCGTGATAACGATTGCCTACTCATTATCAATCTTTCTGTGGGGGATCAGCACTAACTGGCAACACGTTTTAGGTGGCAACCAAGTGAACTTAGGCAACATTACTTACGTGCTGATGAATAATTTAGGGGTTGTGCTTGGACAGAGCCTCCACTTGTCAGCAGGAACTGCAACTATGCTTGGCACACTGTTTGCCCGGTTTGCTGGTTTGAGTATGTTTATCGCGTATATGGGTTCATTCTTTGTGTTGATTTATTCACCACTCAAGTCATTTATTATGGGTTCCAACCCGGACTTTTGGCCCAAGAAGATGACCCAGCTAAACGACCACGACATGCCGGCGTTCGCAATGTGGACGCAAGCGGCCATCGTGGCTGTGATGATTTTCTTGGTCGCCTTCGGTGGTAACACAGCTGCTAAGTTCTACACCATCTTGACCAATATGGGGAATATCTCAACCTCCTTCCCATACTTGTTCTTAATTGTGGCTTTCCCATTCTTTAAACGGCGGACAGACCTTGAACGACCGTTTGAAGTCTACACTAACCGAGTCTGGACCAATGTCGTGGTTGCCTTAGTTTTGATTGTGATTGGCGGCGGGATTATCTTTACCGCGGCTTACCCAATTATGACGCACGATTATTCAACTGCCTTCTGGACGATCATTGGACCGGTGTTCTTCGGCGCAGTGGCGTGGGCGTTCTTAGCGTATCAGACGCGAGGTCAGCGTCATCAACAGAATTAAATTAGGGTCTACTGTTCAACAGCAAGAAGTGCCATCGCTTTATATTGGCGGTGGCACTTTTTTGTCGTATAAGGGATTATAGGTTTTTGAAGTGGGACGATTGCCGGTTTCTAGGCAATCGTCCCACTTCGTATTTGGATATTTTCCATGAGCGTAACAGCACTGATTGGTACTTTAGCTGATTGCACATTGTAACGTAACGAAGGACTAACCGCCTGGAGCTAATTGCAGTGAAAAGACCTTCTTAGCGCCTTGGCGGTTAGAAGGTCTGGACGTTTCTGAGACTCGGTTTGTGAGGCTCAGAAGCGAAGCGTAAGCCAGGCAGTTTTCCTGGCTGAAGCTGGTCCCACAGCAATTGGCTCCAGGCGGTTAGTCCGCAGTGAAGTGGCAGATTCAGCAGGTGATCACACAAACAATTTACAATTCCAAAAACTTCCCAGCGGAACTCAAATCGTCGAAAAACGATTTGACCGTATCAGTCCGGTTCCAATCTCGCTGAAATTCACAGGCTAATTGCGTAAACGAGGTTGGTCGTGCACCGGCTTGTTCAACCCGACGTAAAGCAGCTTCGTGAGCGTCAACGCTGGTCCCGCCGATGGCATCAACAACTGGATAGACATCGTAGCCTTCAGCAAGCGCGTCAATTGCGGGGAAGGTCAGGCAGGCTTCCGTCCACAGCGCGGTCATGATCAGGTTGTGGCGACCAGTTGCTTGCAGTGCTTCGTTGAATTCACGGTCTTCCCAAGCATTAATGGTCGTTCGATCATAGGATGGTGTATCGCCGAGCAAGTCTTTGAGCGGCGCAATCGTGTCCTTATTGCGTCCAGTCGCAACGTTGACCGTGGATAAAATAATGGGTACGTGAAAGTCGACCATGAGTTTCGTGGTGGCTACGATGTTTTGAACCAGCTGGAACCGGTTCATCGATTCGATGGATTGAATCTGAATCGGTTGATAATCGATGAGAACAAACACACTGTTGTCAGGTGATAAGAGTCGGTCGGTTTGTGGATCACGGGGTGCATAGCTTGTCATATGAATCATTCCTTTCCTCCAAGTGCGCACAGTATAACGAGTCGGAAAACTAAATGAAAGCGCTTTGACTTATTTGAAACAAAGTGGTCCAATCGTTGCGTTTTTCCGAAAGCATTTTGATACTCAAGATAAATGATATCGTTTTCATGAAATAAATTACCAATTCAAACGATTTTTGTGAAAATAATTTACGAAAACGCTTGTCCTTTGTGTTAAATATCTTTACAATTGCTCTGTTATACTTTTTTCGCTATAACGCATAAGAGAGAAAAGAGGAAGTTACTTTGCAATTTGTTGTTCTATTATTAGGGATCGCACTGCTGTTGTTCCTGATTATTCGTGTGAAGTTAAACACGTTCATTTCCTTGATTCTGACGGCGGTCTTGGTCGCCTTAGGGTTGGGTATGAATCCATACGACATTGCTGATACCATTACCAAAGGGATCGGTAACTCGATGGGCGAATTAGCCATTGTCTTCGGCTTCGGGGCCATGATTGGTCGTCTAGTATCAGAAGCAGGTGGCTCTTATCGAATCTCGCAGACGCTGATTGGCGTGTTCGGGAAGAAACGACTTCAGTTGGCGATTGTCGTGGCATCCTTCATCATTGGGATGTCAATGTTCTTTGAAGTGGGCTTAGTACTCTTAACACCAATTGTGTTCTCAATTGCTTTGGAGGCCGGTGTGCCATTCCTGTACCTTGGCTTGCCAATGGTGGCCGCACTATCCACGACTCAGGCATTTTTACCACCACAACCGGCACCAACCGCCGTGGCAACAGCCTTGAGTGCTAACATTGGGACCGTGTTGTTGTATGGTATCATCGTGGCTATTCCAACGGTGATCGTTGCGGGTCCTGTGTTTACCAAGTTGGCGCAAAAGTACGCACCTGATGCCTTTGGTTATAAGAAAGAGCTACCGGCATTTGGCGAAATCAAGTCGTTTAAGTTAGAAAAAACACCTAAGTTCGGTATTTCAATTCTAACCTCGCTGTTCCCAGTGATTTTTATGGGTGCGGCTACCATCTATCAGCTGATTGCAGGTGATACTGGTAAAGCGGCGCGGCATGGGGTGAACGCCTACATGTCAATGATCGGTAGCCCAGTGGTTGCCATGCTGATCTCACTGCTGTTTGCTGTGTGGTCAATGGGGATTCACCAACACCGTAGTATGAAACAAATTGGTGACGCGTTGACTGAATCCATCAAGTCGATTGCGATGCTCCTCATGATCATCAGTGGGGGCTCAGCCTTCAAGCAGGTCTTACTCGATGGTGGTGTCGGTAATGCCATTCAACACTTAGTTTCCGGTGTTAACTTGTCACCACTTATCCTGGGTTGGTTAATCGCTGTCGTGCTCCGAATTGCCTTAGGCTCAGCTGCCGTTGCAAGTATGACCGCTGCCGGGTTAGTGACACCGTTGATGATTGCGTCACATGCTGATCCAGCGATGATGGTGTTGGCCATTGGTGCTGGTTCAGTGGCTGCCTCTCACGTGAACGATGCTGGTTTTTGGATGTTCCAAGAATACTTCGACTTGACAGTCAAGCAAACGCTGGCAATCTGGACAGTGCTGGAAACGGTGCTGTCGGTCGTGGGACTGATCTGTGTTCTGATTTTGAACGCAGTGGTTCATTAACACTTAAAAGTTTATCCGTGGGTACAGAATTAGACCCATACAAAAGAACCACATCATTTAATCGGTGATGTGGTTCTTTTTAACGTGGGGAAATTAATTAGAACAAGCAGGTCATGACTGGCAACTTGGTCGGCCACTTGCAATCTAAACTCGAACCAATTATGATAAAACAATATACATATTCATTATTTTTTCATACATAAGGAGCAATTATCATGATGTTATTCGGTGCAATCGCAAATGGTCTGGCCGTAGCGCTAGGTGGCGGCATCGGCCTGGTGTTTAAACGGGGAATCCCGGAACGGATCAAGACCTTGGTCATGCAGAGCCTAGGTATCTGCGTGATGTACGTTGGGATCAGTGGGTCGCTGAAAGGCAATAACACGGTGTACGTGGTACTGTCACTCGTGATTGGGGCCATCATCGGCGAATTGATTGATTTTGACCGCCAGTTTAACCGAATGGGCGACTGGCTGGCACGTCGACTGAATACGGGTAGCGAAAGTTCGATATCCGAGGGCTTCGTTACCGGATCACTCTTCGTCTGTGTTGGGGCCATGGCCATCGTCGGTTCACTGCAGAGTGGCATGGCTGGTAACAATTCGATTCTATATACGAAATCAATGATCGACGGGATCTTTATCCTAGTGTTAGCGACGACATTGGGTATCGGGGTGATTTTTGCCGCCGTCCCAGTGATTGGCTATGAAGCCATCTTGACACTTCTCGCAAAGTGGGTTGCGCCGCTCTTCACCCAAACGGTGATTAATGAAATGACCTGTGTCGGCTCACTGTTGATCCTCGTGATTGGTCTCAACATGTTGAAATTGACGAACATTAAGGTGGCCAATCTGATTGTGGCGCCGTTCTTGCCGATTTTGTTTTATGCGGTGTTTTAGTAGAAATGTCTGAAAAAAGTGGTACCTTTCATTTTACAGAAAGGTACCGCTTTTAATGTTTTAGTTAACTTATTAATACAAAGCCTTAACCTTGGCAGTCGTCTGCTTGCCATAAGCAATCTTTTGAATGTTTTCGGTAATCGTGGCGATTCGTGGGAAGCCACTCAGTCCGGATTGCTGATGGCCGTCCGTCATGATCACTAAGACGTACTGCTGGCCATTCGGTAACGTCACGATACCAGCGTCGTTGTTGGTGTCTGCGTAAAAGCCAACTTTGTCTTGAACGGTTGTGCCGGCCTTGGCAGCTGATGCGCCAGCTGGTATACCGGTGCGATAGACCTGTTGTTGCATGAGTGTCAGCAGGTACTGGCGGTCCTGTGTTTGATCAAAGGGCGACTTAGCGTTTGCCAGGTCACGTAAGAAGATGCCCAAGCTGGCCGCAGTGGTAATTGATGTTTGGCCTTGGATAAAGGTTGGGCTATAACCACCGTGGTTTTGGATGAATTGGTTGATGCCGACTAAGCCAAACGTATCCAGTTCATTTTCAGCAAAATCATTATCGCTGTTAACAATCATCCGTTTGAAGCCGTCTCTAGTGGTGGTATTCCAGGCAAAGTTGCCGGATTTTTCGAGTGAGAAGAGGTAGCCAGCCATGAAGAGCTTATAGGTACTAGCCGAGATGGTGGGGACGTGTGCACGAGCACTCACAGCCAGATTACCAGACTTGTAGAAAGCACCACTGGCGGATTTGGCAGCATGACTACCAGATTTTGGACCTAAGTTGTAGAAGTAGACGCTGGCCGTTTTGTCGGCGGTTACTTGATTGACGTAACGTTGCAGCCGTTGTTTGATCTGCGTTTGAGCCGTATGTACTTGGCGTGGTGAGGCGGCCTGGTCGGCGCTGGTGGCATCTACGGTGATTTTGGTCATTAAAACGTGGTGCATGACCCCCAGCATGACGACTAAAATGACTGCTAAAACGCCAATGACTTTGAGTCGTTGTTGGAGTTCGCGTGGTAGTTCGTCAAAGAATGCTTTCAATGGTTACCCTTCTTCTCTATCTCGTAATGACCACATTATACCTGATATTGAGCGCCACAGGGGTTGAAAATGGCCTAACTGTTCAATAAATAAAGCGCGGCCACTGCTAATACAAAGCCTAGCGCGTTACGCAACGTAAAGCCTTCTTGTAGGAAAATCAGGCCAATTGGAATGAGTAGTAACGTCATGGTGGCGTTAACTGTGATGGCAGTGGTGCCAATCGGTGCGCCGGACTTGTAGGAAAGCATGTAGCCGAATTCTACGAAGATGATGGCGAGCCCCATGGTGATTGAGGCCCAGTTGATTTGGTGCAAGTTGACAGCGAGTGACTGATGATTGCCACTAAGCAGGTACATCAGTAAAGACCCCACCAGCGCAACGCCATAGGTGATGATGAGTGAAAAGAACGGATCAATTCCGCTAGAGACGTTTCTGGCGGAGAGTTGATAAATCATGTTTGCAAAAATGGTGAGAACGAGGGGCCAAAGGTAAGGCATAGCGGTAACTCCTTTATAGTTGAATGATGTGTACATTATACTACGTCAAATGGATGATTAATAAATTTCGTGGGTGGTTGAAGCAGTTTGCATATTCGTGAGAGTATCAAATACTGTGTTGAGTACTTTCAGATTTTTTGAAATAAACGAAATGACTAGGATCCAACCGAGATTGTGGTCCTAGTCATTTCACTTGTGGATTATTTGGGGTGTGGCATTCGGACATTAGGTTAACCGGAGCGCTGACGGTGTTGGTGGCTGAAGCTGGTCTCACTGCAATCACCCCCCAACCAACACCGGCGGTCGGAGGCGGCAGTTGATAACTTTAATCTATTGAAGATTAAATTCGGTACTGCCACCATGACTAAACCTGCGATAAAAGTCAACGCCCGGCCATGTAAGTAAAACCGCCGGATATTCAAAAACACAATATCCGGCGGTTTTACTTACATTCTGGGCGTTAAACGATTTTTGTCTCACTCTTATTTCATATAAGCCGACTTAAAGTTATAGTTAGCGCCGGCAGTGTTATAGATTAAGCCTTTCAGCTTCTGGTTCATCAACCAAGGTGAAGCTGATTGGTAAAGTGGTGCGATCCCGGCATCTTTTAACAAGATGTTTTGGGCTTTGACCATATCTTGCCAACGGGCTTCTGGATCATTGGCATCGGTAGTCGAACTAGCTTTGATCAACTTGTCGTAAGTCGCATTTGACCACTGTGATTGGTTACTGGTGTTACCAGTCGTTAGGATGTTTAAGAAGGTGATTGGATCGGAGAAATCGGCGAACCAGTCAGAAAGGGTGATCTGGAAACTGTGTGAAGATTGCTTAGCCAAAACGTTAGCAGATGGTAAGTTGTTGTTTGTGACCTTCAGACCTGGTAAGTGTTTTTCGAGGCTGCTTTGTAAGTACTGGGTGACTTCCTTAGTCGAATCATCATCACCAGCTAACAATGTTAAATCAATTGACTTACCACTCATACCAAGTTCTTTCAAACCTGCTTGCCAGAGCTGCTTAGCCTTCGTTGGGTTGTAGCTGTCACTTGCTGGGTAGCTGGCATCTTCAGTGAAGTCCTTACCAGTCTTAGGGTTGGTGGCTAAACCCTTGGAAACGAAGCTACCGGTCGCAATTGAACCATCGTCGAGCACTTTATTAACCAACACTTTTCGGTTGATAGCCATGGAGAAGGCTTCACGAATTTTCTGGTTTTTAAAGAGTTTCATTTTTTGGTTCAGCGACAAGTAGTAACAAGAACTGGTCATCAATGATTCGTAATCTGACTGCCCCTTCACGTTCTTAGCTTGCGCACCAGAGAGGGCGACCCCAGTCAGTTTCTTTTGGTTGTATTGGTTGAGGGCCGTACTGTTATCCTTGACCACTTGGTACTTAATTTGGTTAAGTTTGACGTTTTTCTTGTCCCAATAGTTGTTATTTTTCTTCAAGGTCCAGGTGGTCCCGGTCCCGTTCCAGCCAGTTAACTTAAATGGTCCGTTGTAGACCATCCGACTGCTTCTCGTCCCGTAGTTACTGCCATATTTGTTGACCACTTTTTGATCTTGCGGGAAGAAGACTGGGAAACCGAGTAATAACTTGAAGTAGGGAATCTTCTTTTCGAGGGTAACTTGTAATTTGTATTTACCAAGGGCTTTGATACCCAGTGTATTCACAGATTTTTTGTTACTAGAGATAGCATCAGCGTTTTTCACACCACTAAAGAGGTAGCTGTACTGTGAACCGGTTTTGGGGTTAACGGTCCGTTTCCAAGAGTAAACGAAATCTTGGGCGGTTACGGGGTCGCCGTTGCTCCACTTGGCGTTATTTCGTAACGTATACGTGTAGGTCAATTCATCTTTTGAGACAGATTCACTCTTGGCGATACCAGGTTCTGCTTTACTATTTTTACCCAACCGATAAAGACCTTCATTGGTGTTGTTCAGCGTGTTAAAGGTATCCAAGGCAGTTGACTTAGATAAGTCGATGGTACTTAACTCTTGTGTCGACGGCATGGTAATGTCTTGCTTGGTACTAGAACTACTTTTCGAAGAACAGGCGCCCAACAATAACGCTACGCTAGCAGCACTGACACTAATCGCCAGTAAACGGTTCATTCTCATACAGATTCCCTCCAATTTTAGAAGTGTTCCATCAGGCGGTTAGTCCCCAGAGTGTAAGCAACCGATTTGGATGACCGGGACTTGGTCAGACGAATCGATTGCTTACACGGCCAAGGACTGCCTGATTGAACACGTTACAGCAACATAACCCAAAACCCAATTGATGTCATATAAACTAACATTACATATAGATTAGCACAAAATGAGAAAATGTTAAGAACTTTTTAAATAAAAATTTACCAAATGCTGATTTAACGGCCTTATTGATGTGAATATTCATTTTACCAAGATTATTTATTCATTATGCATTTTGACCTCATTGAGTTCTCATTTTCATGAAAAATTTAAAAATTTTACTAAATGGGTGTTATCTTTACTGAAAATCATTTATGATGTGTTTGTAAGCGCTTTATTCAAAGCGTGATAATTTTATGGGAGGTTTCCAGTATGACACCAGAAATTAGTTGGTTAGATGACCCACAAGTTTTTCGGGTCAATCAATTACCAGCCCACAGTGATCACCGTATCTATCAAGGTGATGCTGATTTAAAGGCGCATCAAAGTAAACTGACGCAGTCGCTGGACGGTACTTGGCAGTTTAAGTTCGCTAAGAACCCCGGTGAGCGACCAGTTGGGTTTTACGACCCAGACTTTGACTATAGCGACTTTGACACAATTAAGGTACCTGGCCACATTGAACTGGCAGGGTATGGTCAGATTAAGTACATCAACACCACTTACCCGTGGGAAGGCAAGCTCTTCCGCCGCCCAGCTTATGCTTTGAATCCGGACGATACCGGTAAAGGCATGTTTAGTGAAGGCGAAGATAACACGGTGGGTGCGTACGTCACGCGCTTTACATTGAATCCGGAACTTCGCGATAAACGAGTTGTTGTCCAATTCGATGGTGTTGAACAGGCGATGTATCTGTGGCTTAACGGCCAATTCGTTGGTTACGCTGAGGACAGTTTTTCTCAGTCTGAGTTCGATTTAACCCCATACTTACAAGACGGCGAAAACTTGATGGCTGTTGAAGTCTTCAAGCGTAGTACTGCCGCTTTCATCGAAGATCAAGACTTCTTCCGCTTCTCTGGTATTTTCCGAAGCGTTCGCCTAGTTGGTCAGCCCGCTATCCACGTCGCTGATATGACCATTCGTGGCGAAGTTGCGCCTGAATTGACAAACGCAAAGCTGAACTTAACCTTGCAGTTGCAACGCGAAAAGAACGCGGCTGGTACCGCTGAAATTGAGGTGCGCGATGCAGCCGGTAAAGTTGTCATGACATCGACTCAGTCAGTTAGTGATACGTTGAAGATTAGTGAAGATTTTGATCAAGTTCACTTGTGGCAGCACGTTGATCCATATCTTTATTCCCTCAAGGTCACACTCCTTGATAGCAATGGCGACGTACTTGAAGTCGTTCCGTATGACTTCGGGTTCCGCCGTTTTGAACTTAAAGATAAGGTCATGTTATTAAATGGCAAGCGGTTAGTCATCAATGGTGTTAACCGGCACGAATGGAACGCTAAGACGGGCCGAGCCATCACCGATGCAGACATGGTGGCTGACTTAGCAACGTTTAAAGCTAACAATATTAACGCTGTGCGGACTTGCCATTACCCAGATCAGATCGATTGGTATTACATGTGTGATCACGCCGGCATTTACATGATGGCTGAAAATAACTTGGAGTCACACGGTACTTGGCAAAAAATGGGCGCCGTTGAACCGTCATACAACGTGCCCGGCTCGTTACCACAGTGGCGCGAGGTTGTTTTAGACCGGGCCCGCAGCAACTACGAAACGTTCAAAAACCATACGGCAATTCTTTTCTGGTCACTCGGGAACGAATCATACGCCGGTGACAACATCGCCGCGATGAATGCTTTTTACAAGGAACACGACGACACGCGCTTGACCCACTATGAAGGTGTTTGCCGCAACCGAGTCTACGAGGATCAAATCTCTGACATGGAAAGTATGATGTATGATCCACCAAAGGCCATTGCTGAGTATTTGGACAATGACCCTAAGAAGCCATTTATTAACTGTGAATTCATGCATGATATGGGTAATTCACTTGGTGGCATGTCTTCTTATGATGCGTTGATTGATCAATACCCAATGTATCAGGGTGGCTTCATCTGGGATTTCATTGATCAAGCAATCGAGATGCCGGATGAAATCACCGGTCAACCAGTCTTACGCTATGGTGGCGACTTTGATGATCGTCACTCTGATTATGAATTTTCTGGTGACGGTCTGATGTTTGCTGACCGAACACCAAAACCAGCCCTTCAGGAGGTGAGCTACTACTATGGCAAGCACATCAACTAAACAAGTTCAGATTATTTACGGTGACGCAACGTTAGGTCTACGTGGCAATCATTTTGGCTATATCTTTAGTTATGAACGCGGCGGCATGGAGTCGCTGGTGCAATACGGTAAGGAATGGCTCTTCCGGACACCAAAACCAACTTTTTGGCGTGCAACGACCGATAACGACCGCGGTAACGGCTTTTCAACCCAGTCTGCTGTTTGGTTGGGAACGGACATGTTCTTAAAGACAACTGGTGTCGAAGTTGCGGTAAACGGTAACGCAATTGAATTGCCAATTGCACCGGTTAATAACCAGTACAGCGACCATGAGTTTGCGGACAACGTGACGATTACTTACACTTACGAGACCAACACTGTCCCAGCAACCACGGTAAGTGTTGCCTACACCGTTACAGGTGATGGCCAAATTGACGTGGTAGCTGATTATCACGGTGCTAGCGGTTTGCCAGAGCTGCCTGCCTTCGGGTTACGGTTCGTCATGCCAACGCCTGCAACTGAGTTCACCTACGATGGCTTGTCAGGTGAAACCTATCCAGATCGGATGGCAGGCGGTGTTGAAGGCACGTATACCGTTGAAGGATTACCGGTAACCAAGTACCTTGTACCACAAGAGTGCGGGATGCACATGGCGACTAAGCAGGTCACCGTGACACGGAATCGAACCTTGAATAACGCAGATCGCGCCAACACGCCGTTTGAGTTGACCCTGAATCAAGCGGATGAACCGTTTGCGTTTAGCTGCCTACCATATACGGCTGAGGAACTCGAAAATGCCACGCATATTGAAGAATTACCGGCTGCTCGGCGAACGGTTTTGACCGTTTATGGCGCTGTTCGTGGTGTCGGTGGAATCGACAGCTGGGGTGCTGATGTTGAGCCACAATATCACATCTCGGCTGAAGCGGATCATTCGCTTCACTTTAAGATTGCTGGCGTGTTGTAAATTGATGTAGATATTTTTGAATGCTGATACGAGCGCTGTGCTTGTGTCAGCTTTTTGTTAATAGTGGGTACCGCCTCCGGCAGTTACTGGTCTTTTTTGGCAGTGGCTGTGGGGCCGGTTTCAGCCACTGACGTGTCTTACACCTCATTTTTGAGCTTCGTAAAGCCCAACGAATCTCAAAAACGCCCAGTCTCAGTAAGCGCTAAAGTGCAAACTGAGGACTAGTCACTGCCACCACCAAAAAAGACCAGCAACTGTGCTCCGGCTAATCATGTATGTCATGATGACGATGGATGACATTGTTAATAAAAGTTTGGTGTTACAAAATTAGGTCAACTTGCAGTCCGGAAACGAAACGAGAGCATTTTCATGTTAGTGAACCGATGCATGTGTTTCTTTATAAATGGCACATTATGCGATGATCACTCACTTTGTAACGAGAACGGAGGTTAGGCGGGTGGGGCGCTGCAGTGATAAGTGTTTCTTTGCGCGAAGCGCTTAGAAACACTGGACGTTTTTGAGACCCGTCTGTCTTTGACGGGGCTCAAAGGCTCGGCGAAAGACACGTGTTCTTCGTGGCTGAAGTCGGTCCCACAGCAGCGCCCCACCCGCCTAACCGGAGTGGTAGTGGCCGAAGGACACAAATGTATTAGTGTTTAGTACGTCTCAAAACCAATGCTGGAATGAATTTCGTAGTAAAATAAATTTATGCTAAAATTGCCTTGACCTAGAGGGTACTCTAACTGATAAGCTCAGGGTGTTGAAAAGGGAGGAAATATGATGAAAAATGTTGCAATTGGAAACACCAACCTTGAAGCATCAGCCGTTGCGTTAGGAATTATGCGGATGGTGCGATTGAATGTTGATGACGCCACTAATGTGCTTAAAACCGCGGTGAACGCTGGCGTTAACTTCATTGATTCAGCTGATATTTATGGTGTTGGCAAATCAGAAGAAATTTTTGGGGAAGCACTCAAGAAGTCAGGCATCAAGCGTGAAGACCTGATTATTCAATCAAAGGGTGGTATCATTCTTGATCCCAACAAGAGTGATGGTGAAGTAGTCCTTGGCCAACGCTATGACTTTTCTAAGGCCCACTTGATTGAAGCTGTAGACGGTATTTTGGAACGGATGCAAATCGATTACCTTGATTTCTTCTTGTTGCACCGACCAGATGCACTGATGGAACCTGACGAAATTGCGGCGGCCTTCGATCAATTACAGGCCTCAGGCAAGGTTCGTCACTTCGGATTGTCAAACTGCAACCCAATGCAAGTTGAGTTGATCCAATCGGCAATCAGCCAACGTTTGTTGGTTAACCAACTTCAATTTGGTGTGATGCATACCGGCCCAATTGATTTCGGTTTGCACACCAACATGAGCGATGCAGGTAGCGTCAACCACGATGGTGAGATCATTGAGTATTCACGACTTCACAACATGACGATCCAGGCTTGGTCGCCTTATCAATGGGGTGCGTTCCAAGGCCCATTCATTGATAATCCAAAGTTCCCTGAATTAAACAAAGCCCTCCAGAGTTTAGCAACGGCGAAGGGTGTCACTAAGAACGCCATTGCAACTGCGTGGATTTTACGTCATCCAGCTAACATGCAGGTTATTCTCGGTTCAATGAACGAACAACACTTGAAGGAGAGTATCACTGGTGCTGATGTCGAATTAACGAAGCAGGAGTGGTATGACATTTACATGGCTGCGGGCAACACTTTGCCTTAAACGTTAAGTTTGTCTAGCTAAAATAGCGTGAGTGGGACAAAACTCGTTTAAGTCCCAGAATAGAAGCGAGAAAACGCGTGGATTCCTGATTTGTTGGAATCTACGCGTTTTCTTGTTTCTATGGCCGGGACTTGAGTTTTGGCACACGTTAAGGCTAGATAACAGTCTTGAAATTAATTTCAATTCTTAATTGTTTTTGAGTTGAAAAATCGAGTTTGATTTTTGTCAAAAGAGACTTTCTTTCCAGTTTCGCTATTTTTGGGGTGATTATGATGATAAGCATTTTTCAGATTATGTTGCTAGGGCATACACTCAAATTGTCGCCAGTGCTGAAAAATAAGGATTGGTTAATAAAGCCTCTCGACACAGTCTTGCCCTTGACAACATGCTATAATTTCCACGAAAGGGGCGTTTCAAAATGAAATTCAAACAACCATTGGGGATCTTTGGCGTTGCTTTGGGGATGGGGATCGGTTTTATTTCAATCAATCAGCCAACCGCCCATGCAGCCTATTATTATTGGACGAAAACTAAAAATTATGCGACACCAGTTGCGTACCATCAGAAGAATCGTGGTACGACAGCTTACATGTGGGATGCTCACCACACGAGAAAATTGCATAATCTCAAAAACTATCCGCGCACCACTTGGTATTTATCTAAGAGTGTCAAGATGCGTGGTTCCATTTACTACCAAGTCAAGAGTGGCAATCAAAAAACGACCGGTTACGTTTGGCGCGGTTATTTAACCAAGGGCGTCAGTCCCTATGCCGGCACTAAGACGACCAATGTGACGTCAACTAATGCCAATCCGACGAGTTCGGAAATTCCAACCATCGTGACCATGGACGGCACCACCCAAGTCAAGAATGAACAATTGGCGCAAAATAACGCCATGTCAGCCTTGTTTACTGGGACTGTCTACAACCAATCACTTGCGCGGGCTGCGAGTCAGCTGGCTAACGGTGATGCAGAGGGTACCGATGAGTGGATGAATCTTGAAAAATCCGTTTGGGCGGAATTAACCCCAAGTCAGGTTGCGAATAAAATAGTTCTACAAGAATCTGGCGATGACACCCTCCAGAATAATCTGTGGTCCGGTAAGATCAGCTTTGCCGAATACGTTAAAGAAGATTTGGCCAAGCAGGGCATTGATCCAACCAGTTACGCCGGCTGGCAAATTGGAACTGGTTCAATTGCCAAAGATGACCACGGCTCCTTCTCAGGTTACGGTTGGTACAAGATTATCTTGGTACCAGCAGGTGATTAACGATTTTTCAGATTGTTGATTGATAAAAACACAGCGGATGTCAATACGATCAACGATAATGTTTGAACGTAAAAAAAGTCATTGGATGCGATAAATTAGCATTCAATGGCTTTTTACTGTCCTAGGACAACTACACATTAGGTTACCGACCACTAACTTTAGCCCGGTTAACCCGCAAACTGTCATCAATGACGATTGGTGCATCCGGAATATCACAGTCGCCGGAAACAGCGGCTTCACAACCCGCGTCACAGGCAGCCTCAAAGAACCGTACTTTATAATCAAGTTTAGCAAGATACTTCTGGGACTGCTCAATCTGTTTTTGAACGGCTTGACGTTGTTGCTTGAAAATATTTAATCGTGTTTCTAAAGTGGCGTCACCCTGCATGGCGAGGTCCACAAATTTACGAATCTCAGAGAGTTGCATACCAGTTGCTTTTAGACAGGTGATGAGGTCGATAAAATCAAGGTTGTCGTCGGTGAACTCACGCCGACCTGCCGCGTTACGACCAACGAAAGGCATCAAGCCCTCACGATCGTAATAGCGAAGCGTGTAAGTGCTCAGCCCCGTTTTCTCGGCAACTTGACCAATAGAATATGGCATTATTTTAGCTCCTTTACGGTATGAATAAAATTATGATAATACTTAGAGTATACTCTAACTCAAACATTTTTTCGATTTAGTCATTTTAAGCAAGTTCAGCACTCTCAAACCGAATGATTGCTGAGTAAAACGGGCGTCGGTGTTCGGGTGTTACCCGACTTTAATCTCAATTTGCTCATAAAGGTGTTATCATTAATGGTATTAATCACGTGACTAAAGAACGGAGGACGCGACGTGGCCTACATAGAAGTTAAACATGAAGATAAACGTTATCAGATGGGTGAAACTGAGATTATCGCTAACCACGACATTAGTTTTGAGGCGGAACAAGGACAGCTAACTGTGATTCTCGGCCCAAGTGGTGCGGGCAAGTCAACGGTCTTAAACATTTTAGGTGGTATGGATTCACCAACGGCTGGCGAAGTGGTGATTGACGGCGTTGATATTGCGACTTTTTCGGCTAAACAGTTGACCACATACCGACGAAATGACGTTGGCTTTGTCTTTCAGTTTTATAATTTGATCCCCAATTTAACCACGAAGGAAAACGTGGAGCTGGCCTCATCCATTGTCAGTGACGCACTGGATGCAACCGAAGTACTCAACCAGGTCGGCTTGCAAGACCGGTTAGACAACTTTCCGTCTCAGTTATCTGGCGGCGAACAGCAACGAGTTGCGATTGCGCGGGCGTTAGCGAAAAATCCTAAGCTACTGTTGTGTGATGAACCAACGGGTGCACTGGATTATCAAACGGGTAAGCAGGTGTTGAAATTACTGGAAGTGGCTAGTCGGCAAGAACATAAGACGGTTATAATTATTACCCATAACGCTGCATTGGCTAAGATGGCCGATCGGGTCATTTACATCAATGACGCGAAAGTTCGCCAAGTGGTAGATAATGAGACACCGACGTCGATCGATAAGATTGAATGGTAGGTGACGTGAGATGAAACCATTAACGAAAAATATGTGGCGGGAAACCGCCAGAGCCAAAGGCCGGTTTATTGCCATCATCCTCATTATTATGTTGGGTGTGTTGATCTTTGTGGGTGTCAAGGCGGCTGGCCCATCTCTGAATCAGTCGGCACAAAAAACGGTGACTGATGCCAAGTTAAGTGATATCCAGGCAATCTCGACGACTGGCTTTACGCAGGCGGATGTCAAAGTAGCACGTCAGGTCAAAGACGCACAAGTTGAAGCCGTGAAGTACCGGGCGGTGGTTGGCGGTCATGAATCTTCGGCCGTTTCATTGTACGGGTATGAGGCGAACCAAAAGCAAAATCGACTTACGGTGCGAAGCGGTCATTTACCACGGGCCAAGAACCAAATCGTCCTTGATGAACGTGCAAAGACCAAGTACGGTTACCGATTAGGACAGACCTACACCTTTGCCAAATCCGCTAAGCTATCACAACGACAGTACCGTATCGTTGGCTTCGTGGATTCACCACGCTATATTGAAAACGCAAGTCGAGGATCCGCGAACGTTGGCGATGGAACGGTCCAGTATTTTGCCTACATACCGGCTTCACAGATGAACTTGAAGGTCGCGACGATGCTGTCGATTTGGTTTAGTCAGTTACAAGGACTGGACACTTTTTCGAACACGTATGAGCATCGTGTGAATCAAAAAATAACAACTTTAAAGCGATTATTTAACACCCGAGCAAGTCAGCGAACAGCGAAACTGCAAGGCGCTCAACCCGCCAAATTTGCGGCAGCTCAGGCCAAGTTAACACAGGCTAAGGCGCAGTTGAAAGCGTCTGTGAATCAAATTGGTCCAGAAGCGGTTACCCAAAAACTGCGGGCACTGGCGAAACAGGAACGGCAATTAGCGAATGCCAAAAATCAATTTGAAACAGCTACAACCACTGTTTACACTTGGCAAAATCGGAATGATTTACCCGGTTTCCAAGCGTACGGTGATAGCTCAGCACGAATTGCAGCCATTGCGAACGTGTTCCCAGTCTTCTTTTTCTTGATTGCAGCGTTGATTACCTTTACAACGGTCACACGGATGGTTGAAGAGGCCCGTGGCCAAATTGGCACGTTCAAAGCACTGGGTTACACAAAGTGGGAAATCGCTCGTAATTATCTGGCCTATGCACTGACCGCTGGCGTTTTGGGGACCGTTTTGGGTGCTTCAATTGGTAATGCCAGCATTCCACGGATCGTCTTGGCGCTCTATAAAAACTATATTCCACTCACTTGGGTCGTTCACCCGCAGTGGGCCGCTATCAGTTTAGCGTTATTGTTTGCGTTGATGGCAACCCTTGGTGCCGCCATCATTGTTGTGACCCAAGAGCTACGTGAAGGGCCGGCTGCCTTGATGCGACCGAAAGCACCGAAGTCGGCCAAACGGATCTTGCTGGAACGCATTACGCCACTGTGGTCACGGCTGAGCTTTAATCGCAAAGTGAGTTATCGTAACCTGTTTCGCTTCAAATCACGGATGTGGATGACCATCATCGGCATTGCCGGTGGGACAGCGCTGATTCTGACAGGGTTTGGTATTCAAGATTCCATTGGTAGTACGGCCACTAAGCAGTACCAAGATATTGTGCACTACCAAGCCACGGTCCGCTTAGCCCAAGCAGGTCAACAGAGTAAAGCGGATATGATATTGAATCACACAAAGCAGTACTACAGTCATACCACGGTTGCGGGCAGTGTTGCCACCGTTTCAGTGAAGGGACATCAGGTCGAAGACGCCAACATCTATGCGCCTGAGAACCCTCAGCAATTTACCCGGTACGTTAGTTTGAAGGATACGACTGATAATCATAATATCCACCTCAAGCAAACTGGTGTGGTGCTCACTGAAAAGATGGCGAACCTGTTACACGTTAAAGTGGGTGACCGAGTCAAGCTCACTACGACTGACCACTTGAAGGGCACGGCGAAGGTGACGGCGATCACTAAGAACTATATGGGCCATTTTGTCTACTTGAGTGGTCATGCTTACCGCACTTTATTTGGTGAAAAACCAGCATTAAATACGTTGCTGGTTCGATTAGATCATCAATCTAGCACACAACGCGAGCATCTAGCACATCAATTATTGAATCAGGGCGGGGTTGTTGGTACGAGTTATACAGATGACCAACGGACCACGGTCAGCAGTATGTCTAAGTCGCTGAGCGCTGTTGTACTGATTTTTATTGGATTATCCGGGATACTTTCCTTTGTGGTGCTATACAACTTAACTAATATCAACGTCTCTGAACGGATTCGAGAGCTTTCCACGATTAAAGTGCTCGGTTTTTACGACGGTGAGGTCACGATGTACATCGTGCGTGAAAACATCATTTTAACGTTGGTTGGTATCGTTGTGGGTTACGGTGTCGGAAAGCTGCTGACAGCATATATTATGATGCAGGCTGCCACCGCAGAAGTGATTTTTCCAACCACGATCCACTGGCCAGGTTATCTGACTGCAACGGCCTTAATGCTGGTGTTCACACTGATTGTGATGCTAGTTACCCATCGCCGTTTGCAGCGTGTGGATATGATTGAAGCGTTGAAGTCGAATGAGTAAAATAAAGGGAGTGGGCAAAAACTCGTCTAGGTCCCAGAATAAAAGAAAACCGGCCCGTGGATTCCTGGTTTTGGAATCTACGGGCCGGTTTTCTTTTATGGCCGGGACCTGAGTTTTGGCGCACGTTTAGACTAGATAAAAGTCTTGTGATAAAGTGAAATGTTTAACTCAGTTCGAGTTAAGAAATTAATTCGATGATTACCAATATGGATTCTTTTCCCAACCTCTTTTTTGAACTACTCAAGCAGAACTGAGTATGAATAATTTGATGATTTAGAAAAATTGATCCACGTTAATGACCAGCAAGTTGCGAACTTAAACGATCGCGTCGTTGTTTTGATCCGAGCGTCATCAAAAGGATGGCAATCAGAATCTGGAGAATGAATTGAATTAAATCAGACACCCATTCACCACGTTGATAATTGCTAACAATCGAGAATGGATTTGCATTGCTGCTCCCAAGGGTAGCCACAAAATCCAAACCAAAATGAGCAATGATTGGCGCTAATAGATTACCTGCACGTAAGTACAAAGCAGCGAATAAGCAACCGCTGGCAAAAGCATTTACCGCTTGCGTGATGGTTGCAGGAAAACTCTGCATGGTCAGGTTTCCCAAGTGAAGTAACGCAAATACTAAAGATGAAAGAATAACGGCCCTAGTTCGAAGCCACTTACCCGACATGTGCGCTAGCAGGCTGCCAAGTGCAACACCACGAACCATTACCTCTTCCGGAAGCGCACCTAGTAATCCGATTGTAATTGCGGCTGGTATTCGATAAATCATTTCGTTTTGGAAAACGATCCAAATCAAAATGGCAAAAATGCCGACTAGAATGATGATGGTATCACGTTTTAAATGGTGAAAGTATAAACGTTGGTGGAGCAACCATGCGTTCAAGCCAAGGATAACCAATAGTTCTGTGGTTTTGCAGACAATCAATGCCCAAGGTGCAAAGTGACCAATTTTAATGGTAATCAGATTTCCCAATATCTGACTAATTAAAAATTCAATTATGAAAAAAAGAAACAAGCGAAAATAATACGATTTATCCTGTAGATTTATCAATTTACTAGACTCCCTCTTAGACACGATGTTTTAAGTATAGCATATTAGCTTATACTTACATTCGTTATTAATCATTTGCACGCTAATACATTAACATTTTAATGAACGTCGCAGGTAAATTGATTAACATAGTCGAGTAATTCGTAATCGTAATATTCATCCGTTACCAGCAAAGATACAACAATTAATGGCACTTACTCATCATCGTTTAATTGGCTAACAAAACCTATAAACTGTGAGTATCCCTAAAATTCCATTAAACCCAGCAAATAGTGTGCAAATTAATTCTGGACAATGATACAATGTAGAAGTTCCAAATGTATCGAGTTTTAGACTGTGACGTTGTATTTAGCTGCGCGGCGGTGAATGATTAGGCATCACATTCATAGAGATGGTTGATTAAACCAAATTAATATGAGAATTTAATCATATTTAACATTAAATGTGATGAATGGTAGAATATAGAAACTGGAAAATTGTTATAAATTCAAACTGAAAAAATTAACAGAGACGTTTAAAAACCGCTCAAAAAATATAAACATTATCAAAAGTGATTAAAGGATGGCGTGTAGAATATGAGTAAACGGATTGACCTGACTGACCAACGATTCGGCCGGCTAGTCGTCTTGGCATACCACGGGAATAACCCGGCCAATTCAAACGCAATGTGGCTTTGCCAGTGTGATTGCGGGAACAAAACGGTTGTCGATGGGGTTCGGCTCCGTTCCGGCATCACGAAGAGTTGTGGTTGCTTGAGAAAAGATTTATCAAGTAAGCGCGTTTATAACAACCCAAAGTTCGTCGACTACATGGGTCGTTCTGACCAGTTACGTAATAAGGACGGGGTTTCGCTCAGTTCAATTTATGAATCCGCCCGTAATAAGAGCGGTGTGATTGGTGTGTCCTTTGACCAGCAAACTAACAAGTGGTTCGCACGGCTCATGGTGGATCATAAGTACGTACTCCTTAAGAGTTTTAAAACAATTGATGAGGCAATTGAGGCGCGTCATCAAGCAGAGGAACAGTACTTGGGTATTAGTCGCCAGTCTGATGGCAGCGTATAAGCCTGGTATTTTGGCGACTCAAAAATTTATTTTGGTCCGAGGCTTGACCTAGAGTACCCTATAACTTCTATAATGGCATTAAATTGAAGTTCGGAGGGGAATTATATGAATTATCGGACGTTAGGTAAAACTGGTTTTAATATTAGTGAAGTTTCATTAGGAACATGGCAATTGGGTGGCAAATGGGGGGCACCTTTTGATATCGAAGATGCTGACGCAACGTTAGCTGAGGCTTATGAACAAGGCGTCAACTTCTTTGATACTGCCGACGGTTATCAGGGTGGCGATAGCGAGAAGGCTGTCGGGGCTTTTCTTAAAACGCACCCAGATGTTCACTTTACAACCAAGATTGGTCGTAAAGAAGAACCACTCAGTGTTGATCACTTCGCACCAGGTAATTTGACCCGTTACGTTGAAGATTCTTTGACGAATATGGGTGTAGAATCCTTGGATATGGTGCTCCTACACTGCCCACCAATGAGCATTTATTACACTCCAGAGACCTTCTTTGAGATGGATAAGCTCAAGCAAGCTGGCAAGATTCAAAATTACGGGGTCAGCGTCGAACGCGTTGAAGAGGGCATCAAGGCGCTTGATTATGATATTTCGGCTGTCGAGATTATCTTCAATATGTTCCGCTTGCGTCCAGCTAAACTATTTTTTGATCTGGCTAAACAGCACAACGTCGGCGTCTTAGCACGAGTGCCTTTGGCCAGTGGTTTGCTGACCGGTAAGTATACGGCTGACACCAAGTTCGGTAAGGAAGATCACCGGACGACTAACCGGAATGGTGAATTGTTTGATAAGGGTGAGACGTTCTCTGGCGTCGATTACTTAACCGGGGTGAAAGCCGCTGATACTCTAAAGCAGCGGCTGGGGACTAATAACCTCGCCGCAACGGCATTGCGTTACATCTTGATGTATGACGCTGTTTCAGCGGTTATCCCTGGTGCAAGTTCACCGCAACAGATTGAACGTAATACGGCTGCGTCAGCCTTACCACCATTGACGGCTGAACAGATGCAGATTGTTTCAGATGTGTATGACCAGTATATTAAAAATCCAGTGGATTATTTGTGGTAATCGCAAAATAATCTAAGACGAGTTCTAGGATTAATCGAAGCAATTCGGTTAATTCTAGAACTTTTTGTTTACATTGGAAACTGAACAGTTTAAATTCAAATTCGACGATTGACTTTTGGAGTGATAAAAATGGGATGTTGGTTGTCGATGAGGTTTTTGAGTATTATTGTGTCATTATCTATTCAAGGCGATATTGGATATTGTTGCTTCAATCCGATATCATATTTCAAAAAGTAAAAATGCCCAATAAATCAAGCGTTATAAACGATACATGCAATATTAAAATCATATAATTAAATTAATCCTTGCAATATAACGTTATATAAGTGATATAATCATCTCTAAAAGATAGCATGAATTAAAGTTGAGGGTGGGGTTGTTCATATGGAATTCACAAAACGGCAGCGGACGATCATTGAGATGCTGAAGGCAAAGAGTCCATTGACTGGTGAAGAGATTGCTGGTCAACTTGGGTTAAGTGTGCCAACGATTCGTGGCGATCTGCGGCTGCTGACGGCAGTGGAAGTACTGGCTGCCAGACCAAAAGTCGGCTACGTGTATCGTGGTGAAAACCAAGCCGGGGTTGACTATAAGACACTTTATGACCACCCAATTTCAACCATTATGCAGCCGGCAGCAGTTATCAAGGATAACGCGACGCTACAAGACGCCATCAGTAAACTATTTTTGCAGGACGTGGGGAGCTTGTACGTCGTGGATGCTAGTGAGCGCTTAGTAGGGGTGATCTCCCGTAAGGATCTGCTTCGAGCCAGCTTTAACAACGCGAATCCTAGCTCGATTTTAGCCAGCGTGATCATGACGCGCATGCCCAATATTGTGACGGTAACGGCAGATATGAAAGTCAACGAAGTGGGCCAGTTATTGTTAAAACACAAAGTGGATTCCCTGCCAGTGGTGGATAAAGATTCGCCACAAACGGTGATTGGTAAGATCACCAAAAACCGACTATTCCAGCACTTTATGACTTACGCAAAAGAAGAATGATCCAGATTCAGCATTCGCCATTACCGATTATCGGTGATGGCTTTTTTGTCCCAAAAGCTTGAAAAGTCACGAAAAAAGGCTTGAATATTTTCAAATCAACTTCAAATATGACGTTATTGAAGTTGCCTTTCACAACCAACTAAAAGTGATAAAACAGTCCCCTAAATTTTCAAACCGCGTTCTGACGGGGATTGTAAGACTATTTCATTAAAACCACTTGCAATCACATTTAAAGTCATATAAATTATAAACCAAGCAAATGTGACGTTGTATTTACAGAAAGAGTGGTTATATGACAAAACAAATCTATGCTTTTTCCGAAGGTAACATGTCGATGCGTGATTTACTTGGCGGAAAGGGTGCTAACTTGGCCGAGATGACCAACCTCGGTTTGCCGGTTCCACACGGGTTTACATTAACAACTGAAGCCTGTCACCGTTATCAAGAAACTGGTTCACTGAGTTCAGAGTTACTAACCGAGCTTGACGAAGCCTTGGCAACGCTCAGTCAGACGACGGGTAAGCAGTTTAATGGCGATACTCAGCCACTACTTGTTTCTGTACGTTCTGGCGCAGCGATTTCGATGCCTGGGATGATGGATACAATTTTAAATATTGGTTTGAATGATCAAACCGTGGTTGCACTTGCGACGCTGACTAACAATGAACGATTTGCCTACGATAGCTATCGGCGGTTGTTAGCGATGTTTGGTAACGTGGTTTATAACATCGAAGAAGAAACTTTCGACCACGTGCTGACCGATTTGAAGCAACAGAAGGGTTACGACAGTGATTTGGAATTAACTGCCGATGACTTGAAACAGATTGTTGCTGATTTCAAGGCAATCTATCAGGCTGCTGGTAAGGGTGAATTTCCTCAGTCCCCTAAAGATCAGTTGCTAGCCGCCGTGAATGCGGTATTTGAGTCCTGGAATAACCACCGGGCTCAAGTCTATCGTCAGCAAAATCACATTTCTGAATCACTGGGAACAGCCGTTAACGTTCAGGAAATGGTCTTTGGCAACGCCGGTGAACAATCTGGTACTGGGGTTGCGTTTACACGTAATCCAGCTTCTGGTGAGAAAAAAGTCTTCGGTGAATACCTCTTGAATGCTCAGGGTGAAGACGTGGTTGCGGGTATTCGAACTCCTGAGACCATCGAAGTATTAAAGGACGCGATGCCAGTTATTTATGATCAACTGATGGGGATTGCTGAGAAGCTTGAAAACCACTATCAAGATATGCAGGACTTAGAGTTTACGATCGAAAATGGCAAGCTCTTCTTACTGCAAGCCCGTGATGGTAAACGAACGCCATATGCGGCCGTCAAAATTGCGGTTGATCAAGTCGGCGAAGGGTTAATTACCAAGGAGCAAGCACTCAAACGTGTGAGTCCCGAATCAGTTTCAGCGATGCTACATCCTGAGTTCGATGAAACTGATTTAGGCCAACACACCAAGTTAACGACTGGTTTACCAGCCTCACCAGGGGCTGCCACTGGCCGGGCTTACTTCACTGCTGAAGATGCAAAGCGTGCCAGTGATGGTGGCGAGCAAGTCATCTTGATTCGTCAAGATACGTCACCAGAAGACATTGAAGGTATGATTGTGAGTCAAGCCATCGTCACCTCACGTGGTGGCATGACATCACACGCCGCTGTGGTTGCTCGTGGGATGGGGGCAACGGGTGTCGTTGGTGCCCACGAGATCACGGTTGATTACGCTGGGAAGGTTGCCAAAGTCGGCGATCAAGTGATTCATGAAGGTGACTGGGTATCGGTTGATGGGACAACCGGTAACTTGTATTTAGGCCAAATCAATACCACGCCAGCTGGGGTGAAGGGGGAATTATCAACCCTGCTTGACTGGGCGAAAGACGTTGCCAAAATGGGGGTTTATACCAACGCGGATACGCCACAGGATTTTCAAAAAGCCTTGGACTTTGACGCTGACGGGATTGGCTTAACGCGGACTGAGCACATGTTCTTTAAACCAGAACGGTTGTTACAAATGCGGCGGTTAATTCTGGCGACGGACGCCAAGGGACGTCGAGATCCGCTCAGTCAACTGCTACAGATGCAACAAGAGGACTTTTACCAGTTATACAAATTAGCTGGTGATAAAGAAGTCACCATTCGGCTACTTGATCCACCGCTTCACGAGTTCTTACCACATGATGAAGCCGAAATTCAAATTGTGGCGAACCAAATTCAAGAAACACCCGAACGATTACGTGAACGAATTACCAGTCTAAAGGAACTTAACCCAATGCTTGGTCACCGTGGTGATCGACTAGCCGTGACGTTCCCAGACATTTATCAAATGCAGGTTAAGGCCATTATGAGTGCCGTGATCCGGTTGAATGATGAGGGGCTTGAAGTGCACCCACACATTATGATTCCGCTCACCGACTCTCGCGACGAAATGTCGTGGGTCAGAGACTTGGTCACTGATCAGATTCAACAGATGGTCAACAACAGTGGCATTCGCGTCGACTACACGGTTGGCACGATGATGGAGATGCCACGAGCCTGTGTCACGGCCGACCAAATTGCGGAGGTCTCAGACTTCTTCAGTTTCGGTACCAACGATTTGACGCAGTTAACCTTTGGTTATTCGCGTGACGATGTAGGCTCGTTTATGCCAGAGTACATCAAGCAAGGCATCTTGCCTGCCGACCCATTCCAAACGATTGATACGCAAGGGGTTGGCGCGCTGATGGAAATTGCGATTACCAAGGGCCGTCAGACTAACCCAGAGTTACCGATTGGTGTCTGTGGTGAGGTTGGTGGCGATCCGGCTTCCATCGAATTCTTTAATCAAATTGGCATCACGTACGTCTCGTGCTCACCTTACCGGGTACCAGTTGCCCGCTTGGCAGCTGCACAGGCGACACTGACTCAAAACTAAGCCGTTCATTCTGGTGGCAACACCAGATGCCATTATTTGTTTTCAGTTATTTGAAACCGCTTACGATTTGAGTCGTTGAAACAAGTTTTACAATTCTACTAATGCAGAGGGGTTTGTCTCATGGAAGAAGAAAAACAGGGTCAGGTCTTAACCTCAAGACTATCATATGCTTTTGGGGCGTTTGGCCACGATATGTTTTACGCAACATTGTCAACATACTTCATTATGTTCGTCACGTCTCACTTGTTTGATAAGAGCAGTGGCGCCACTGGTTCTAAGATGATTGGCTACATTACGTTGATCATCATGATTTTACGGTTTGTCGAATTAGCCATTGATCCGTTCATTGGGAATACGATCGATAATACTTCGACCCGTTGGGGGAACTTCAAGCCTTGGATCGTTGGTGGTGGGTTAATTAGTTCAATCACCATTGCCATCCTATTTACGAACATGGGCGGGTTAAACACCTCCAACCCATATCTGTACTTGATCTTATTCGCTATCTTGTACATCACAATGGATATTTTCTATTCATTCAAGGACGTTGGCTTCTGGTCAATGATTCCGGCCCTATCATTTGATTCACGGGAACGTGAAAAAACGGCGACCTTCGCTCGTGTTGGGTCAAACATTGGTGCCAACATTGTTGGTGTGATGGTCATGCCAATCGTTTTGATGTTCTCACAAGTCTCAAATCACGGCCAAGGTGATAACCGTGGGTGGTTCGCCTTCGCAATGGTCGTTGCTTTGACTTCGTTTATCTCGGCCGCAGTTGTGGGATTGGGGACGAAGGAAAAGAATTCAGAACTTCGTAAGAACAAAGAAAAAACGACGTTCCGTGCAGTGCTAAAAGTGTTGACTCGTAACGATCAACTCATGTGGTTATCACTCACCTATGCACTTTATACGGCGGGTGCTCAAATCACCAACGCTTTGGAACTCTACTACTTTACTTACATCTTGGGTGATGCCTCACAATTTAGTATCTTGGCATCTATCAACGCCATCATCGGTGTGTTTGCGGTTATCGCGTTCCCACCACTAGCTAAGAAGTTCAGTCGTAAGAACGTGTTCTTCTTATCCATTAGTGTCATGATTATCGGGTTGATCTTATTCTTATTTGCCGGTAATTCATTACCGATGATTTTGGCTGCCGCTGTGATCTTCTACATTCCACAACCACTTGTGTTCTTAGTTGTTTTGATGATCATCACCGACTCCGTTGAATATGGTCAATTGAAGTTCGGTCACCGTGATGAATCACTGACCCTTTCTGTTCGACCATTGTTGGATAAAATGGGTGGTGCCATTTCAAACGGGGTGGTTGGTTTAACCGCCGTTTGGGCTGGGATGACTGCCGGTGCCTCTGCCACTGACATTACGACACACGGTCACATGGTCTTCAAGTTAATGATGTTTGGGATTCCAGCTGCCTTGATGTTGATTGGGACCTTCATCTTCTTCAAGAAAGTGACGTTGGACGAAAAGCAACATGCTCAAATTGTTGAAGAACTTGAAAAAACCTGGGGTAAAACCTTGGGCGAAGACGTGGACTACATTGACGCTAACGGTGGTGTGAGCTACGATTACGAAGCACCAGTGGATGGTGAGATTCGGCCATTGAACACCGTTAACGATGAGAACTTTGCTTCAGGTAAAATGGGTGCCGGGTTTGCAATCAAACCAACGGATGGTAAAATTTATGCGCCATTTGATGGTACGGTTAAAGTGACCTTCCCAACCATGCACGCCGTGGGCTTAGTTTCTGACCAAGGCGTTGGAACTCTAATTCACATTGGGATTGGGACCGTTAATATGCGCGGTGAATCGTTTGTCACCCACGTTGAAAAGGACCAAAAAGTGAAGAAGGGCGACTTGTTGCTTGAATTCTCATCTGCCGAGATTAAAGCGGCTGGGTACGATGATACCGTTATGATGGTCATGACTGATCACGTGTCAGCCACAAACATGTTGCGAGATTCAGGCATGGTTAACCACGGCGATTCAGTGATGTCGTATCAACAATAGTTACGGTTATACTGCGACAAATAAACTCATGAGCTTTACTGAAACGAAAACCCGGTGAGGTTTTCCCACAATAAGCCCTGCAACCGCAATCCGTGGGACTGTTGGCTGCAGGGCTGTTGTGATATTGATGTTGTGTTAAAGTGAACAAAATACCAATTAGGTTACAGGAAGGGAAGACAGACATTGCCAATTCATATTGATGAAACCAACCAAGTATTTCACATCCAAACTGACCATACCAGTTACGTTTTTAAAGTACTCGAACATGGCGTTTTAGGCCAGGTGTATTATGGCAAGCAGATTCACGTGCGCGCTGACTATGCTAACTTACTAAAGCGGGAATGGAAGAACACCACACCGTCATACTCACTAGAAGATCCTGGCTTTCAGTTAGACGCAATTAAACAGGAATATGCTGCGACCGGGACTGGTGATTTTCGTCGACCAGCTTACCAGGTGACCCAAGAAAATGGCAGTCGAATCACCGATTTAAAGTACGATCATTATGAAGTGGTTCAGGGCAAGCAACGATTGGCTGACTTACCGTCGAGTTTTGATGACGATGCCCAAGATGACGTTGAAACTTTGATCATCCACCTCACGGATGCTGCCATTCAATTGGACTTGGAGTTGCAATACACGGTTTTCCCACACCAAGACGTTATCGTACGGAGCGCTAACTTTAAGAACCACGGTGTTGCAGGAGTTACTTTAGATGCCGCTTTGAGTGCACAGTTAGACTTACCTGATAGTCGATATGACATGGTCCAGTTTTCTGGCACTTGGTCACAAGAACGTCATCTGATCCGAACCCCGCTGCGGTCAGGCTTACAAGCCATCGACTCAGTTCGGGCAACTTCAAGTCCACAACAAAACCCATTTATGATGTTGGCACGACCTACGACGACAGACGATGCTGGTGAAGTTTTTGGCTTTAACTTAATCTACTCTGGTAATTTCTTAGATCAAATTGAAGTTGATCAATGGTCTACTAGTCGGATCTTAGTCGGGATTAATCCAACCGATTTTGCTTGGCATTTGGATCCGGATGAGAGTTTCCAGACACCTGAAGCCGTTTTGAGTTATACTGACGCTGGTTTTAACCAATTGAGTCAGCAAATGGCTGACTTCTATGCGGCCCACTTAGTTAATTCCAAGTACGTTAAGCAGGAGCGGCCAATCCTTGTGAATAACTGGGAAGCAACCTACTTTGATTTCGATGATGAAAAATTACTGAAGATTGCCAAGAAGGCCAAGTCACTTGGAATTGAAATGTTTGTCTTGGACGATGGCTGGTTTGGTCATCGTGATGACGACCATACTTCACTTGGTGACTGGTTCGTGGACCCAACGAAGTTACCGAACGGCATTGGTGCCTTTGCTGATCAAGTTCATGATTTAGACCTTAAATTTGGGCTCTGGTTTGAACCTGAGATGATTTCAATCGATAGCAAACTTTACGAAACGCATCCAGAGTGGCTGATTCACGTGCCAGAGCGGCGGGCAACACCTGGTCGCAATCAGTACGTGCTCGACTACACTCGCCAAGAAGTAGTTGATTACATTTATGATCTGATGAGCACTGTGATTGACGATACTAAGTTAGACTATATTAAGTGGGATATGAACCGCTACATTACCGAAATGTACAGCACGAATTTAGCTGCTAACCGCCAATTAGAGATGGCCCATCGATACATTCTGGGTGTTTATCAGCTCTATGATCGTCTAACTAAGGCCTATCCAGACGTCTTATTTGAATCGTGTGCTTCTGGTGGTGGCCGATTTGATCTGGGCATGATGTATTATGCACCGCAAGCGTGGACCAGTGATGATACGGATGCCGTTGAGCGAATGAAGATTCAATTTGGGACTTCATACGGCTACCCACAAGCGATGATGGGTGCGCATGTTTCTGCCGTACCAAATGAACAAAATGGTCGGATGACGTCGCTCGAAACGCGTGCGAACGTAGCGTTTTACGGTGCGTTTGGTTATGAGCTGGATATCTCGCAGATGCCAGATGATGAAGCCGCTGAAGTCAAGGAACAAGTGGCCTTTTATAAGCAACACCGTGCTCTTTACCAATTTGGGAAACTTTACCGAATTGACAGTCCGTTTGAGGGGGATGGCAACGTCATGAGCTGGATTGTCGTTGACGACCAACAAAATCACGCGATTGCGACTCGCTACCAAATTTTGAATCACATTAACGCCCCCTATATTCGCTTCTACCTTCGCGGATTAGATCCGAATAAGCAGTACCGGATTAATGGCGGTGAGGCAACTTATTACGGTGATGAACTCATGAACGCTGGGTTGTTCATGGATAAAATTTTTGATGAGGCTGCGGAAGTCAAGGCTTTGGCAGATTACAGTTCTCGGCGTCTGTTGATTGATGTTGTTGAATAAAAATAGCAGGTATTAATGCAAATCAAATAGGGAGGCTGGGAAAAAAGTCCATATTGGTAAGCATCGAATTAATTTCTTAATTCGAGGTGAGTAAAAAATTTCACTTTATCTCAAGACTGTTATCTAGTCTAAACGCCAGATAGGCTTCCAAGCTTCGCTGGGTCGTGCGCCAAAACTCAGGTCCCGGCCATATATGAGAACCGGTCCGCAGATTCCAAAACCAGGAATCCACGGGCCGGTTCTCATATATTCTGGGACCTAAACGAGTTTTTGCCCACTCTCACTTTTTGAGACTACATTAACAAATTAATAACACCAAGGGAAATCACGCCAACAAGCACAATGACCATCAAATTTTTGGAGATCACAGCGCTGATCAAAGTTGGTACGCTTGCCAAGACGTTTGGCACGTTTAGGCTAGGGAGTTGTCCCAGATGTTGGACCAACAAGCTTTGAATCCAAAGCGCGGTCATAATGCTGATTGGTACAAAGCCTAAAAAATTCACAACGATGGGTGACAATTTAAACCGCTTGAGTAGCACGAACGGTGTGATACGTGATAGCCAAGTGACTAGGCCAGTACCTAAGATAACTAATAGGACATAACTATTTAACGACATGCTTCAACACCATCCCAAATCCACAGCCAAGTAGGGTTACAATCAATAACAGGGCGTTGGCCGTGATAAAGGCCATGCCAAAGTACATGAGTACGGCAACAAAGAGAATCACGGTTAACTGAACGTTGAACTTAATCGAACGGTCGGCGATGATTTGCAAATATAGTAAGCCAATGAACATGGCCACTAACGCGAAATCGAACCCGTACTTTTGTGGATCGTCTATCAGATTACCTAAGATGCCGCCGACGCCTGAAGCCGCCGCCCAAGTCAGGTAAGCAAATAAATTAGCGGAATTTAGCCAAGTAAAGTTCAGCTTGTGGTCCGTGTAGTTCAGCTTGTTCATGGTTAACGCAAAAGTTTCATCAGTGAGTAGCGTGCCAGCCCAGATGTTTTTAAGCAAACTCTCGTGGGAAGTATAGGGTGCAACTACAGTGCTCATGAGAATCATGCGAGCGTTCACTAAAAAGACTGAGAGAATCATGGCCCAAAAACCAGCGTGGACAGCTAACAGACTCACGATGATAAATTCGGCGGAGCCTGCATATGTAATTAAAGACATTAAGATAATTTCTAAAACACTTAAACCATTCGCTTTGGCTGTGATACCAAATGCGAGGCCGATGCTAATATAACCAAAGACAGTTGGCAGCGTGTCACGCAACCCGGCTTTAAAACTAAGTTCACCCGTCAAAGTCATCATCCTTTCATCAGAGGGCTTTATTCACTATACGTGCCCGGCGTTATTGTGTCAATATGAGACGATTGATCAACATTGTTAGATTGGTTTATCACGTTGTAAAAGGTATAATGTAACCGATTACTAGACTAATATTGGGGGCTTTTTGATGTATCAAGCAGATTCAAAACGATATGACAACATGGTGTACAACCACCTTGGCGATAGTGGTCTACAACTATCTGCAATTGGTTTGGGACTATGGCACAACTTTGGTAGTGTTGATGCTTATGAAAACCAACGGGCAATTGTTCAGCAAGCCTTTGATTTGGGCATTACCTACTTTGATTTGGCGAATAATTATGGTCCAATTCCAGGTAGTGCCGAGGAAAACTTTGGTCGTATTTTAGCAACTGATTTAAAACCCTACCGTGATGAAATTGTTGTGGCTAGCAAAGCTGGTTATGAGATGTGGGATGGCCCATACGGTAACTGGGGATCACGCAAGAGTATCATCGCCAGCGCCAATCAGAGTTTGGCACGTTTAGGGTTAGATTACGTTGATATTTTCTATAGTCATCGACCAGATCCTGACACAAACGTGTATGAGACTGCCCAGGCCTTGGACAGCTTAGTTCGTCAAGGCAAGGCGCTGTACGTTGGGATTTCCAATTATAGTGGCGCGCAGACAGAAGCCATCATTAAGTGCTTTGAAGACATGCACACGCCGTTTGTGATTCACCAACCACGCTATAACATGTTTAATCGTGGCATTGAACAGGACTTGTTCCCAGTTCTAAAAGCCCATCATAAAGCGGCGGTGGGCTTTAGCTCACTGTGCCAAGGTCTGTTGACGGATAAATACCTGAATGGGATTCCCGAAAATTCGCGGGCAGCCAAATCAACCAGTCCTTTTTTGCAACCTAAGCAAGTGAAACAAACGCTTAAGACGGTGCGTGCTTTAAATGACGTTGCTGCTTCACGAAACCAAACGTTAGCCGAAATGGCATTAGCTTGGAACTTACGTGAACCAGAGTTAGCTTGTGTCTTGGTGGGTGCTAGTCGACCTGGACAACTGGTGGACAATGTCAAAGCGTTGAACCACTTAGATTTCAGTGATGATGAATTGGCTCAGATTGATGCGATTTTAGCTGATCAAAGCGAGATTGATTGGTCGAGAAAGTAAGTCGTAACGGTCAAGTAAATGCTGTTACCTCTGGTGGACTTACAGGGTAGTTTTGGCAACTTGATTTAGATTTGAAAGGTGTTTAATTTGTTTATTGGAGACAATAAAACCGCTTGGTAAAATGTCATATTTATCGAATCCAGCCTGTTAAATAATGCACGATGTAAGCCGGCGTGCAGTCAGCGAGACCGGTTGGTAGCAGTGATAAGTCCCACTTTGCGCGAAGCGCTTAGTGGGACTGGACGATTCTGAGACTCGTGGGTTATACGAGGCTCAGAATCGAAGCGGAAGACACGCGTTTTTTGCGTGGCTGAAACTGGTCCCACAGCTACCAACCGGTCTCGCTGTCTGCCAGAGGCGGACTGGTGTAATATGCCAAAAGGGACTCCGAAAAACTGAAGGTTACACGTCAGGTTGTTTTTACGGACATGAAAAAAATATTAAAAAACTGTTGACGCTAAATGAGATTACGATTATACTAACATCATTCAATCAAGAAAAAATAAATTCTGACAAGGAGGTTACACCATGAAAACACCAACAACTCAACAATTTAACGTAACCTCTGCTCGTCAGAATTTAGTCTTATTATTAAAAACCAAGGACGCAACTTTAATTTAGTAGTTATACTACAAATTAAACAAGTTGAGCCCTTATTTATGTTTTTAATGATGAGGGCTTGATGATAAATCTGACTTTAGACCTCATTCATTATTGGATGAGGTTTTTTTATTGCCCTGGTGAGGGAGGGAAGAAGACCAGGACAGCCAAGACTACATACAAACGATCAGAAAGTGGGAGAAACTTATGAAAAAAAGCATGATTAAGAAAGTTACTGGGATTGCAGCAATTATGATGTCTGCAGCGATTTTTGCAGGGTGTTCAACAGCCAAGACAACGAGTCAAGGCAATGATCAAACAGGTAGCACCGTTAAGATCGGGGTTAACTTGGAACTCTCCGGTGCCGCTGGTGGTTATGGGAACCAAATGAAACAAGGTATCGAGATGGCCACCAAAGAAATTAACAATAAGGGTGGCGTCAACGTTAACGGTAAAAAGAAGAAGATCAAGTTGATCATCAAAGATAACAAGACTTCAACGAGTACCAGTGCTTCAATTGCAGCCCAGTTGTCAAACAACGATAAGGTCAACGCCATCATTGGGACGGCCACAACCAACGCTGGGACCGCAGCCATTCCTAACGAAACCAAGGCAAAGGTTGCTGCACTGAGTCCATCGGCGACTGATCCAAACTTCACGTTGCAAAAGAACGGCAAGGCCCAACCATACGTCTTCCGTGCATGTTACCAAAACAACTTCCAAGGTGGCACCGCTGCTAAGTTTATGACCAATAACTTGAAGGCCAAGCGGGTTGCAGTTCTGGGTGATAACTCAACTGATTACGGGACAGGCCTTGCTAAGGCATTTAAGAAACAGTTCACGGGTAAGGTTGTTGATACGCAGTACTTCGCTTCAGGTGACAAGGATTTCAACGCCATCTTGACGTCATTTAAGAATAAGAAAATCGATGCAATTTACGCACCAGGTTATTACTCAGAAATTGGTTTGATCATCAAGCAAGCACGTCAAATGGGCCTAAACGTTCCAATCGTTGGTTCAGATGGGATGGCCGATGCTAAATTGGTTCAAATCGCTGGTGCTAAGAATGCTTCAAACATCTACTACACCACACCATTCTCGCAAACAGTTGCCAAGAGCAACCCAGTCGCAGCTAAGTTCCTGAAGGCTTATAAGGCACGTTACCACACTGATGCACCAACCTTCTCAGCTTTGGCTTACGACTCAACCTACATGATCAAGACAGCAATTGAAAACGAAAAGTCAGCTAACTCAGTTAAAATTCGTGACGGCTTGGCTAAAATTAAGAACTTCGATGGCGTTACTGGTAAGATCACCATCGACTCAAAGCACGATGCTAACAAGCCAATCGCTGTTGAACACTTGAATAACGGTAAGGTTGTTGGTTCAACACAAATCAAGTAACTGATTGTAGAGTTCCCTGCTAGGGGGCTCTCGTCAACTGGGAGTGGTTGGAAGTCATACCAATCAGCCACGGCTGACGAGAGCTGCTTAGACGGACTCTAACTACATAAGGAGGGTGACACCTTGACTACACTCTTGCAACAACTCATAAATGGCCTGTCATTGGGAAGCATCTACGCGCTTTTGGCACTGGGCTACACCATGGTCTACGGTATTATCAAATTGATTAACTTTGCGCATGGTGATATCTACATGTTAGGTGCCTTTTGGGGTTACTACACGATCAACTTTTGGCATTTTAACTTTATTTTCGCGTTGGTATCCGCCATGTTTGTCTGCGCCGTGGCTGGCGTTGTAATTGAGTATTTAGCATACCGACCACTTCGACACGCGCCACGAATCACGGCGTTGATTACCGCCATTGGGGTTTCATACTTCTTGGAAAATATCATGTCGTATCTGTACGGTGCCGACACACGAAACTTTCCCCAAGTCATCAAACAAGTGAATTACACGATTTTCGGCGTTCGAATTTCCAACATTCAAATTTTGATTTTGGCTACTGCTTGTTTTTTGATGATCCTGCTGCAACTGATCATCAAAAAAACCAAGATGGGCCGGGCAATGCGTGCCGTGTCTGTTGATGCGGATGCAGCTGAACTGGTTGGCATCAACATTAACCGCACCATTTCATTTACCTTTGCCTTGGGTTCATCAATGGCCGGTGCAGCCGGTGTCTTGATTGGGTTGTACTATAACTCGATTGATCCACTCATGGGCATGACACCCGGTATCAAAGCCTTCGTTGCTGCTGTTGTTGGTGGTATCGGATCCGTACCAGGGGCTTCACTCGGGGGCTTCTTGATTGGTCTATTGGAAACCGCAGTACAATCGGTCGGCCTGTCTGCGTACAAGGATGCGGCTGTCTATCTCGTGTTGATTATTATTCTATTGGTATTGCCAGCCGGAATCTTCGGTAAGAACGTCAAAGAAAAGGTCTAGGTGATGATTTTGAAAGCAAACTTGAAATACAATATTTGCTGGCTCATTCTGATGGTCGCTGGCTTTTACCTGATGAACACACTGATTTTAGTCGGCGTGATCGATTCGTTTCTTGAAAACATGTTGGTCACGATCGGCATCAATATTATTTTGGCCGTTGGCTTGAACCTTGTGATTGGTTTTGCTGGTCAGTTCTCATTGGGCCACGCTGGGTTCATGGCAGTTGGTGCGTATGCCACCGCCATTATCATTAGCAAAACGCCTACTGCAGGTGCCTTTTACGTCTCAATTATCGTGGGGGTCGTGATTGCGATTGTTGCTGCGCTAGTTGTCGGCATTCCGACACTGCGTCTTCGCGGGGACTACCTCGCTATCGCAACGATGGGGGCTGCAGAAATTATTCGGATTGTGATCAATAATTTGAAAATTACGAACGGACCTTCCGGAATGTTCAACATCCCCCAATTCGCAACTTGGCCAGTGGTTTATATTATGATCTGTGTCACTACGATTATCATCGTTAACTTTATTCACAGTCGTGGTGGTCGTGCCGCAATGGCCGTTCGGGAAGACGAAATTGCTGCTGAGTCAATGGGAATCAATGTTTTCAAGTGGAAACTGGCTGCCTTTGTGCTTGGTGCTGCAACTGCAGCCGTTGCTGGTTCGATGCAAGCCTCATACTTGCAAACCATTGCACCAAGTAACTTTAACATCATGGAATCAATTGCCATTTTGATTATTGTTGTACTTGGTGGTGTTGGCAGTGTCACTGGAAGTTTTGTCGCTGCTATTATATTGGGGATTGTCGATACAGCGCTTCAAAATTTTGGCGCATTGCGGATGGTGATTTACGCGGTGGTTTTGATTTTGATTATGATTTTCAAGCCATCTGGCATCATGGGTACTTGGGAACTCTCATTCAAACGCCTGTTTACTAAAAAAACGAAGACGGAGGTCAAGTCATGAGCACACTACTTAAAGTAGAAGACTTAGTTAAAAATTTCGGCGGCTTGACGGCCGTTTCGGATGTCACCATGCAACTTAACGACGATGAATTAGTTGCCTTGATTGGGCCGAATGGGGCGGGTAAAACCACTTTGTTCAACTTATTAACTGGCGTGATCGTACCAAGTTCAGGCTCAATCACGTTTCGGGGACCAAATGGCACGATTCCACTTAATGGGAAAAAGGCCTATAAAATTGCTAATTTGGGGATGGCTCGGACTTTTCAAAATATTCGACTCTTTAAAGAACTGTCTGTGTTGGATAACGTCTTGATTGCCATGACGGCTCATTATAAGGAAGGTTTTGTGCAATCAGTCTTTCGACTACCTAAGTTTTATCGAACGGAAGCCCAGATTCGCCAGGAAGCCATTGAACTTCTTAAGATTTTTGATCTGCAAGACGACGTGGATAAATTGGCTAAAAATTTGCCATACGGGATTCAGCGCCGACTGGAGATTGTCCGTGGTTTGGCAATGAAACCCAAGGTCCTATTTTTAGACGAACCGGCAGCCGGGATGAATCCTGAAGAAACTGCTGATCTAACAAGACTGATTCGTCAGATTCAGCGTGAGTTTCACATTACCGTTTTGTTGATTGAGCATGACATGTCGCTGGTCATGAACCTGGCCGAACGAATTTACGTGTTGGATCACGGCTCACTGTTAGCAGAAGGTACGCCGGCGCAAATTCAACAAAATCCAGCGGTTATTAAAGCATACTTAGGCGAGGAGGCGTAATCATGGCGATGTTAGAAGTGAAGGATTTGGCAGTCAACTACGGCGTGATCAACGCCGTTAAAGGTGTCAGCTTTGAAATCAATCAGGGTGAGATCGTATCTTTAATTGGTGCCAATGGGGCGGGGAAAACTACAATCCTAAAAACGATTTCCGGCCTCTTAAAACCGGCAAGTGGCACGATTACATACGAAGGACAGCCAATTCAAAAACAAAAGGCGCCCAAAATCGTGGCTGCTGGCATTTCACAAGTGCCTGAAGGACGCCATATCTTCCCGGGTATGTCCGTAAAGGAAAATCTTCAAATGGGCGCTTTTTTGCAAAGTAATCGTCAATCGATGACTGACAGCTTTGAAGCGGTCTATCAGCGGTTTCCCGTTTTAAAGGAACGACTCGATCAAGATGCAGCCACTCTTTCAGGCGGTGAACAGCAAATGCTGGCTATGGGTCGAGCACTGATGTCCAAACCCAAGTTGTTGTTACTGGATGAACCGTCAATGGGATTGGCACCAATTTTCATCAATGAAATATTTGATATCGTTGAAGCGATTAAAGAACAGGGGACGACCGTTCTTCTGATTGAACAAAACGCCAAAAAAGCGTTGGCAATTGCGGACCGCGGCTACGTGCTGGCAAGTGGTGAAGTCAAGATGTCTGGCACCGGAGCAGAACTGCTAGCCAATCAAGATGTTCAAAAAGCATACCTAGGAGGCTAAAAGATGAGCGTTGCAGATTACATGACTAAAAAGGTGATTACCATTTCGCCGGATACTAAAATTAACGTGGCCATTAACGTGATGAAGGATAACCAGATTCATCGTTTACCGGTCATTGATGGTGCCAAACTTGTCGGCATTGTGACCGAGGGCATCATTCAAGAAGCGTCACCATCCAAGGCAACTAGTCTGTCGATTTATGAAGTGAATTATCTCTTCAATAAAATGACGGTCAAAGATGTGATGGAAAAAGACGTCAAAACGATTGAACATAGCGCACAGCTGGAAGATGCCATTTCAACGATGCGGCACAACCATATTGGCGTTTTACCGGTTATGGATGGCACTGAAGTGGTGGGCATCATTACCACCAATGATATTTTAGACGGTTTTTTGGATATTACCGATTATTTCGTTGACGCGACGGTTGTTCAGGTGATGGTCGAACATGACCGTACCGGTGTGATTTACGAGATGAGTAAGATTATGGCCGACAACGGGTTTAACATTCAGACGCTGATTGTCACGCGCAATTTAGGGACCATTATGATCGAAATGCACGTTGATAAAACGGATGGTGACGCGGTGAAACGCGCACTTGAAGCTGCGGGATACGAAGTTCGTCTCGTAGTTAATCAGCGCGTTGAAAAGTAACGGGTTTGGATCAATTATTCAATTTAAAATGGCCAATCCAAATAACGCAATCTTTCTGGATAGAGAGATTGCGTTATTTTGTACATCTGGCGTTACGACCAACAGGGGTAAACTTTGTTTCAAAATGTGTAATATTGACATCTTTTTGTAATATCAGTATACTTTTTAGCAGAGAGACACCGTGTCAGGGGACGTTGGTCACTGGAGGTCAGGCTCTAATTGAGAGGAGAAACATCGATGGAAGAAACCATGTCAACACGCCGTCGCCAATTTAAGGCGGATGCGCGCCAGCTTTTAGACCGTAACTTCCGGTTTTATTTGCTATTATTCTTACCGATTTTCATTATTATGATCGTCACTGCAGTACCGCAGTGGATGAACGGGGCTGGGGTTGATAATCCTGGCTATAACCTTTTGAGCTTATTGAGCATTATCAGCGGATTGCTCACAGTCGGGGTTAGTTTTGTGCTGATCGACTTACAACGCGGCGTGGCTGAACTCACAGAACCCGTTAGCAAGTCGTTCACGATTTTTAACCGTGGCGCTTACTTATGGGGTGCATTTGCCCTTGAGATTATTACATCAGTTTTTACCATTTTGTGGTCCGTTTTGTTGTTAGTTCCTGGGATCATTAAGGGGTTAGCTTATTCACAGGCCATCTACATTTATCGTGATTATTTGGATCAGGGTCACAAGATTGGCTTTTTAGAGGCCATCACGTTGAGTCGAAAGATGATGGACGGTCATAAATGGGAATACTTTGTGATGCAGCTAAGCTTCATTGGTTGGGGCATCGCCTGCGTATTGATTATTCCAATTATCTGGGTCGTACCATACATGAATCAGACCATGGCTAACTTTTACGTTAACTTGGCTGCTCAAGAAGACGAGTCAGATGAAGAACCAACGGTAGTGTCGCCAGTTGACGATGCTGATCAATCAACGACTGAATCAAAGCCAGAGACGCCAGCAGATGGTGACGAAAAAACAGCTGATAACGACGATAAAACTGAATAAAGTGATATAGGGTGCACTGGATGCGATGGCGTCGGTGCACTTTTTTAAGTTACGTTGACTTTTCTAATCGGTGGCGCTTTCATACGAAATTGTGTAACCGGCTGGGTTTGCAAGTGCTAAAATTGTTGTAAATACATACATAGAATGGATGATTAGATGGCAGCGACAACAAAACGCCCACAATGGCAGCGCAACCTCTACGCGTTGTGGGTCGGTAACTTTATTACAGGAGCAGGGGCCAGCATGAGTTTGCCGTTCCTACCGCTCTTTATTAGTGAAATGGGGCAGTTTCCAAAGTGGGAACTGACGCTTTATGCAGGACTAGCCTTTTCTGGCACTTTTTTAAGTCAGGCAATCGTTTCGCCGTTTTGGGGTAAATTAGCGGACAAAACGGGTCGGAAACCAATGCTGATGCGTGCTGCGCTGGGAATGACCGTTACGGCAACACTGACTGGTTTTTCACCCAACGTTTGGATTCTGATCAGTTTACGGGTGATCCAAGGGGCGTTTTCGGGCTACATTAATAACGCCTATGCCCTGATTGCCAGTGAGGTGCCGAATGAAAAGAGCGGTCAGACCATGGGAACGTTGACGACTGGTAACGTGAGTGGTCAGTTGATTGGGCCGATTATTGGTGGTTACATTGCTGGTATATTTGGTTACCGGATTCCGTTTTTTATGTTCGGGGGACTGATGTTCATCGCCTCAATTACGACTTACTTCTTCGTCAAGGAAAACTTTACGCCGATTGACAATCCTAAATATGCGAAACAAAGCGCTTTTGTCGGCATAAAACGAGTGCGGGTGGTTTGGGCAATGATTATTTCTTCAATGCTGATTCAAGCAGCGACTACTTCAATCAACCCAATCATTAGTTTGTTTGTTAAGGAACTGATGCATAACCGGGGCAACATTGCCATGGCCAGCGGAGTGATTGCTGCCTTACCAGGGATTGCCACTTTGTTGGCGGCACCGAGACTGGGTGCACTTGGTGATCATATCGGGCCCAGAAAAGTGTTAGTTGCTGGTTTGATTTTCTGTGCAGCCATGTTTGTACCAATGTTTTTTGTTACCAGCGTGGTTGCCCTGGGTGTGTTCCGTTTCTTAGTCGGCATCTCAGATGCGGCCTTATTGCCGATTACTCAGACAGTCATGACCTTAGCAACTCCTCAAGAGTCCATTAGTCGAATTTTTAGTTATAATCAGTCAGCTCAAGCAATTGGTTCAGTTGTCGGACCAATGTTAGCTTCTGGTGTCGCTGGGGTCTTAGACTATCGTTATGTATTTCTAATGACGACTGGTCTAGTCCTGATTAACCTCGTTATCGTTGAATGGGCTTACAAAGCCGATTATAAAACGATTAAGGAATCCAATTAGCAAGTTGATTTACTTGAATATCGCAAGTGGAGTTAGTACAATTCTAATGTGAATTGGGATGATTCGAGTAATTGATTAAGAGAATTGGAGAATTGATATGGGGAAAGCACAAGAGAGAACCCGGCGTCAAATCTTGACAGCCTTTTTGGATTTACTGATGAACAAGCCCTATGATATGATCAGTATTTCCGCCGTTGCCGAGGCGAGTTTCGTCACTCGCAGTACGTTTTACCGTTATTTTCCAGATAAGAAGTCGCTTTTGAAGGCTGAGATCGAAGAGACGGTTGATAAGACCATTCCAGATCAACCGTTGATGGTCCAGTTTGTACGTTATGTTGAAGTTTATTGGCCAGTTCTACGCCACTTGGCGCCAACCCGCCAAAGTCGCGCGGACGTCCACGAGATTTTAAACAATATCTTGTGGGAGTTGATCTATCAGCGCGTCCAGGAGAGTACCATTGATGATCCGGTCATTGATAAAATCAGATCGTCTAAGTATCCCACGATTATGAACAGTGCAGTAGCTGGCATGCTGATGGGCATTCTTGAACGTTACGTGGCAGAAGGTACTGAGAAGGTCAATAAACGACAGTTAGAAACCACAGTTAATGAGTTAGTGAAGATGTTTAAGATCAAGACGATCAAACCAGCTAAATAGGTGATTTAAAGGCACTTACCAAATTCGGTAAGCGCCTTTTTGATTAACCCGAACACTAATTACGAATTGAACAATCTTTGCATAATTTCAGTGTAAGTGTTTACATATGTTCAATCAGATGATATGATGTAAACGGTTACAAAACACATACACTAAAAAGTTGATTTAACAAAGGAGTCCAACCATGAAACTAGCAAAGTATATTGATCACACCATTTTAAACGCCGATGCCACACAAACCGACGTTGATAAGGTTATTAACGAAGCCATCGAATATGATTTTGCTTCTGTTTGCATTAACCCATATTGGGTAAAACACACTGCCGAAGCCCTAAAGGCTAGTGATGTTAATACTTGTACTGTTATTGGTTTCCCTCTGGGGGCTACTTCCACACAAAGTAAAGTCCTCGAAGCCAAGCAGGCGATTGTTGATGGCGCCGACGAACTTGATATGGTGATCAACATTGGTGAATTAAAAGAACACCATGACGATGCCGTATTAGCTGATATTAAAGCCGTTGCTGAAGCGGTTCATGCTGAGGGTAAGTTGCTCAAAGTGATTATCGAAACTAGCTTGCTAAACGAAGAAGAAAAAGTCCGTGCCTGCCAATTATCCGAAAAGGCCGGTTCAGACTACGTTAAGACTTCAACTGGCTTTAGTACAGCAGGCGCAAAGGTCGAAGACGTTAAATTGATGCGTGAAACCGTTGGTGATCGTTTAGGTGTCAAAGCTTCTGGTGGTGTTCATTCAAAGGCTGAAGCCGAAGCAATGATTGCTGCTGGCGCTTCACGGATTGGTGCCAGTGCCAGCGTTAAGATCGTAACGGAAGACTAAGGAGGCAACTTAAATGACTTTTAAGCGTGTATTTGGAATCGTTATTGACTCCGTCGGTATCGGTGAAGCCAGTGACGCCAATCAATTCGGTGATGTTGGTGCAGATACCTTAGGCCACATTGGTGAACATTTCCAAGGAAAGTTGAAACTACCAAACCTTGAGAAAATGGGCCTTTCAAATATTCGACCAGATAACCCAATCGAAGGTGTCGCTGTGGTTGATGACCCCATCGCTTACTTTGGCAAGATGCACGAAACGTCAGTTGGTAAGGACAGTATGGATGGCCATTGGGAGATGATGGGCTTACCCGTCACAGAGCCACTTGGCTTTTTCCCAGAGGGTTTTCCAGCTGAACTGATTAAACAACTAGAAGACTTTAGTGGTCGACACGTTATCGTCAACAAACCATACTCTGGCACGGATGTGATTCATGATTATGGTGAGCATCAGATGGCTACCGGGGACTTGATCGTCTATACTTCTGGTGATTCAGTTCTGCAGATTGCCGCACATGAAGATGTGATTCCGCTTGAAGAACTGTATCGAATCTGTGAGTATGCCCGTTCAATCACGATTGACCAACCATATCGAATTGGTCGGATTATTGCACGACCATACGTGGGGCCTGATAAAGATCATTTCACCAGAACCGCCAATCGACATGATTTTGCGCTAGAACCAACTGGCGAAACTGATATGGATCGATTAAAGGCTGCTGGGTTAGACGTGTTAGCCGTTGGAAAAATCAATGATATCTTCTCAGGTCACGGCATTACTGAAGGCGTCCATACTGAAAGCAATGAAGACGGCATGAACAAGACGATTGAAAACGCTAAGAAGTCATTTAACGGCTTTAGTTTTACAAACTTGGTTGATTTTGACGCGATGTATGGGCACCGACGCAACCCTGAAGGTTACGGTCAAGCTTTGATGGCTTTTGATCAACAGTTGGGTGATTTTTTGACCAACTTAACCGCCGACGATTTGGTGATCATCACGGCCGATCACGGTAACGATCCAGGTTTCAAGGGAACGGATCACACTCGTGAATACGTTCCATTGATTGCTTACTCACCAAGTTTTAAGCACGGCAAGTCACTTGGCATTCGTCGAACCTACGCTGACTTTGGCGCAACGGTGCTTGAGAACTTTGGCGTAAGTGGCAACCAAGTCGGCACAAGCTTTTTGAGTGAATTAACCACAAACGACTAATAGGAGGACAACACCATGAGTACACACATTGGCGCCGAAATGGGCGATATTGCAGAAACGGTTTTGATGCCGGGTGATCCATTACGAGCAAAGTATGTTGCGGATAATTTCTTGGAGAACGTTGTTCAGTACAATTCAGTTCGAAATGCCTTTGGTTATACTGGAACTTACAAGGGTCACAAGGTTTCAGTTCAAGGCACCGGGATGGGGATTCCTTCTATTTCAATCTATACCAACGAGCTGATCAAGTTCTTTGGGGTTAAACACTTGATGCGGATTGGTAGCATTGGTGGGTTTGGTGAAGCCGTTAAGATTCGAGATATTTTAATCGCGCAATCGGCAAGTACGGATTCAGCAATTATCCAAAACACCTTTAAGGCAGGCGTTATCTACGCCCCAACGGCTGACTTTGATATGCTGTTAAAGGCTTACGAAGCGGCTAAAGCGGCGGATGTTCCGGTTAAGGTGGGCAACATTTTTAGTGCTGACCGCTTCTACAACGATGAGATCGATTATCAACAATTGATTGATTACGGTGTTTTAGGCACGGAAATGGAAACTGCAGCGCTCTATATGTTAGCTGCCAAATACGGCGTACAGGCATTGTCAATCAATACCGTAAGTGATAACCTTACGACTGGTGAAGCCTTATCAGCGCAAGAACGTCAAAGTTCATTCGCTGATATGATGACAGTCGCATTGGAAACAGCGATTAAGTTATAAATAAGGTGCACAAACAAGTGTTTAGAGACTGGAGTGTAAGGGACGACCCACACCAACCCCGAACTTGGGTTGGTGTGGGTCGTCGCTTACATGCAAGTCTCTGCTTGTAGGAGCCCGATTAGGCAATAAAACAGTAGCGTGTCAACGCCAACGCCAACCCCGAACTTGGGTTGGTGTGGGTCGTCCCTTACATGCAAGTCTCTGCTTGTTGAAGCCCGATTAGGCAAATATGAGCTGCTCACAAAATAATAAAGAAATGGATCGATCACTCATGGACAAAAGCGTCAGCGAAAAAAGAATTAGCGACAGTATTCAAGTTGCAAGACTGTACTACGAGTCAAAACTAGGACAGGCGGAAATTGCCAAAAAACTGTCAATTTCACGACCAACTGTCTCGCGACTCTTACAGTTTGCCTTGGATGAGGGCTACGTCCAAATTAAGGTGATTGACCCATTTGCCAGTGTGTCGAATCTGGAACGGGCACTACGCGATCGGTTTTCGTTAAAGGAAGCGCACGTTGTGTATACCAGTACGCCGAATTACGAACAATTGATTGAAGCGTTGGGTAAGTATACGGCGAATTATCTAACTGAAACCGTTAAGGACCATGATATTATCGGGGTCAGCTGGGGGAAAACGATGAACCAAGTCGCTGACCACCTTGAAGAACAAGCCGCTCAGAATGTAACGGTGGTTGAACTGAAGGGGAGTATGACTTACACGCCAACGCCAGTGTTTGCCGAAGATATTTTAATGAAATTTGGTCGGGCCTTTCATACGTCACCAAGTATTATGCCGCTACCGGTCATTTTTGAGACTCAAACGACGCATGACATCGTGATGCAAGATCGACACATTAAAAAGCTGATTGCGCTTGGTCAACAGGCTAATATTGCCCTTTATACGGTGGGAACGGTTCATGACGATGCCCTGTTATTTCAAACCGGCTATTTTTCAAAAGCCGAACAGGCTGGCATTCAAGAAAACGCGATTGGTGACATCTGTTCACGCTTTTACAATCGTGACGGGCAAGTGGCGTGCCCTAAAATTAACGCACGGACGGTTGGTGTACAGTTAGCTGACCTCAAACATAAACAAAAATCAATTTTAGTTGCGGGCGGCGAACGAAAATTTGACGCCATTAAAGGTGCTTTGACCGGTGGGTATACGAACTGTTTGATAACTGATATCGATACCGCTCACCGCTTACTTGAAGATGAAGGTTAGGTTTAAGCGCCATGATAATCACAGCAATTAACGAACGGAGGAAATTACGATGCGAATGGTCGACGTGATTGATCACAAAAGAAATGGAAGCGCTTTATCGAAAGAAGAAATTAAGTTTTTTGTTGATGGTGTAACGGACGGATCGATACCAGATTATCAAACCAGTGCCCTGTTAATGGCAATTTATTTTAACGGCATGCAAGATGATGAACAGGCAGAACTAGCCATGCAGATGTTGAAATCTGGTGATCAGCTCGACTTATCTGACATTCCTGGCATCAAGGTTGATAAGCATTCGACTGGTGGTGTCGGCGATAAAACCAGTTTGCCGCTTGCACCAATGATTGCGGCGTTAGGGATTCCAATCCCAATGATTTCTGGTCGTGGGTTGGGCCATACCGGCGGTACCTTAGACAAGCTTGAAGCCATCCCAGGATTTAACGTTGAGCTAACTGAAGCGCAATTTAAACAACAGGTCAAAGACATTCACCTAGCCATTGTGGGTGCAACGGGTAACATCGCGCCAGCTGATAAGAAAATTTACGCACTGCGGGATGTTACCGACACTGTTGATTCAATTCCGTTAATTGCCGGTTCCATCATGAGTAAGAAAATTGCATCTGGAACGGATGCTTTAGTGCTGGATGTTAAGACTGGTTCCGGGGCCTTTATGAAGAGTGAAGAACAAGCCCGTGACTTGGCCAAGGCGCTGGTTTCAATTGGTAAAAGTGTTGGGATGGACTGCATGGCAGTTATTTCCGACATGAATCAGCCATTGGGGAACATGATTGGCAATGCGCTCGAAATCAAAGAAACCATTGATATTTTGAAGGGTGAAGGCCCTGAAGATATCACTGACTTAGTCCTGACCCTTGGTAGCCAGATGGTCGTGTTAGCTAAAAAAGCGGATACCCTTGAAGAAGCCCGTCAAATGCTTGAAGCAGGTGTTAAGAGTGGTAAAGCCCTAGAAGCCTTCCGTCAAATGGTCATTGCTCAGGGTGGCGACGGTCGCGTTGTGGATGATCCAACTATCATGCCACAAGCGAAGTTTAAGATTGAGTTACCTGCCAAAGCTAGTGGTGTCGTTGGCGAAATGACAGCTGATGAAATGGGCATTGCCAGCATGCTATTAGGCGGTGGCCGGCAAACCAAAGATGATCAACTCGATTATGCCGTTGGTCTGGAGCTACACAAAAAGGTGGGCGACGCGGTAGCCGAAGGCGAATCGTTGCTAACGATTTATGCCGACCGTGAAGATGTTGAAGACATCAAACAGTTGTTGTATGACAACATTAAGATCGAAGCCAGCGCCAAGCCGTTGACGTTGATTCACGAGATTATTAAATAACTACGTAGAATAACCATTAACGCCTCAGTTTCGAAATCGGAAACTGGGGCGTCAGTCTGTAGTGGCATAAACAACGACAATGACACTTGCAGCAATCAGTATTCGAATAATTGACAGAATAACCTCTCCAAGGGTACATTAAGATGAGCTTAGTTTGGGAGGACAGTCATGGTTTACTTATTCGATATTAAAATGGCGATGATCATATTTCCCTTCGTGGCATTATTGATCACTTTTCCAGTATTGTTGTGGCATTACCATCGTTTTGGAGCAGTTTCACGATGGTCGATACTCATGTTATACAGTTTTATTTTCTACCTGATGTGTGCGTACTTTTTGATTATATTGCCGTTACCATCCGTCGCTGAAGTGGCCAAGTTGACGACACCAAAGTATAATTTACAGCCGTTGATGTTTGTCCGGCAATTTATCAAGTACAGTCCGTTGCAAGTCACAAATATTCATACTTGGATTGCAACCATCAAGAGCCCGACAGTGATACAGCCATTATTCAACGTGTTTTTGACGATTCCGTTTGGATTTTACCTCAGAGCCTATTTTCGTAAATCTTGGCGACAAACGTTGTTGATGGCGTTTTGCCTGTCATTATTTTTCGAATTGACCCAGCTATCGGGAGATTACGGGTTCTATCCACGACCTTACCGGTTATTCGATGTGGATGACTTACTCTTAAATACCACCGGTGGCATAGTCGGTTTTTGGCTGACAGGTTGGGTTTTGCCGTTGCTACCAACCAGCGAGCACATTACTGAACGGCTGCAGATTCAGTCCAGACAAGTGTCGACTTTCCGTCATGCGACTGCACTGGTGGTTGACCTGATCAGCCTCGCGATGGTTAACAGCGGCCTACTGATTTTTGCGAGCTTAGCACGTTTGACAGTTGAATCCGTTGCTCAGCCCATTGCCCTTTTCGCACTGATCCTCGTCATTTTGCTGCCGCAACTTGCGTGGCATCAGACCCTTGGGATGCGACTAGTTCATTTGAAAGTGACAACGGTCGGTGGTGAATTAGCACCTACAAAGGCAATCATTACGCGATGGCTGATTGGATACAGTATGTTTATTTTACCGGCTGTGATTGGGAGTATCGCAGCGGTGATCGATCACACCAGTATTTTGTACTCGATTTTAGGTGCTGTGATGTTTATCTATGTTGCGATTGTGATTATTGTGTTTGGCTTAGACTTAATGATTGATCTATTCCGGCCTAGTCATGCGCTCCTGTTTGAACGATGGAGCAAGACTCGGTTACAGTCTTCCTATGCATAGTAGAATCACCATTAATTATTAACCAAAAACGCGATTTCATCGAGAATCCCAGATTGGATTTTGATGAAACCGCGTTTGTTTTAGTTTAAAGTTTTGGCACTATGAAATCCCAAGGATGCTGCGAATTTCTTCTTCAGTCAGTGCACCTTTATTCTCGGTACCACTGAGAATTTGGTCCACAAGGTCACGCTTTTGTTCTTGTAATTTATAGATTTGTTCTTCAATTGTACCCTGCGTAATCAAACGGTACACATCGACTTGATGGTGCTGTCCGATTCGGTGTGCCCGGGCTGTTGCTTGGTCTTCAACGGCAGGATTCCACCATAAATCGACTAGAATAACCATGTCGGCCCCGGTTAGGTTGAGACCAGTACCACCGGCCTTTAGCGAGATCAAAAAGATGGCTTTTTCACCAGCATTGAAGGCGTCAACCATGGCCAGCCGGTCTTTTGGCTTGGTGTCACCCTTCAACACATAGGCTGGTAAATCAGCCTGCGCCAAGTGTTCTTCGATGATACTCAGCATACTAGTAAACTGTGAAAAAATCAGGACGTGGCGATTATTTTCAGCTGCTTGATTGAGTAGCTCAATTAATTGTTCTAACTTGCCAGAGGTACCTGTGAAATCATCCATGTAGAGCGCTGGTGTGTCACAGATTTGGCGTAAACGGGTTAAGCCAGCCAGAATTTCAACTCGATTTTTAACGAATTTAGTGGCAGACATTCCGCGAACTTTAACTTGCATCTGCTGGAGTTGTGCCAAGTAAACTGTTTTTTGCTCCGGCGTCATGTCATTAGTCAAATTAGTTTCAATTTTTGGTGGCAGGTCCGTTAAAACGGCTTCCTTTTCTCGACGCAAGATAAACGGTTTGACTCGAACGGTAATGTCGTCTGGTGTCAGTTTCCGGAACGCCGTTTTATTAGGTAAGAGTCCTGGCATGACCAGTGCGAAAATGGCCCATAATTCTTCAGTCCGGTTCTCGATTGGCGTACCGGATAGCGCAAAGGTGTTGCGACGATTGAGTTGACGCAATTGTTGGTGAGTCTTGGTCGTACTGTTCTTGACGAATTGTGCCTCGTCCAACACTAGGTAGTTTAAGCCGCGCTGATTGTAGAGTTCAACATCGCGACGGGCACTATTGTAACTGGTGATCAGAACTGTGTTGGTCGTATCATTGATAATTTGCCGACGTTGCGCCTTATTGCCATCTACGACAGCGACAGCCACGTTGGGTGCAAACTTGTGAAATTCCGCTAACCAGTTATAGATGAGCGAAGCGGGTGATACAACGAGATCAGGATGGTCAGCATCCAAATGATTGTTTAAGAAGGTAATCATTTGGAGTGTTTTACCAAGTCCCATTTCATCAGCCAAAATACCGCCAAAGCCGTGACTATTCAGCATTTCAAACCATTTTACTCCGGTAATTTGGTATGGACGCAGGGTTGCTTGAACCGCGGACTCATCGGTGATGTCGAAATGTTCGGGGTGAGCAAGGTCGTCGGCAAGCTGTTTGAAACTGGCGTCAAATTGCGCAGTGTCACCAACTGCGGCTTGAACCGCTAGTGCTTGAGCTGCGTTCACTTGCATGCGGCCGTGAAGTAACTGACCTTGATGACGCAATTTGATCAACGCCTGATTAAGTTGTTTTAAATCGTGATCAACCAGCATGATACTGCCGTCCGCACGGGCAATGTATGGTCGGTTAACGTCTAGCTGTTGTAGGACCTGATCAACATCTTGCTCGTCAATGCCGCTTAGTGAAAAGTTAACGGACAACAAGCCGTTATCCTCGCTCACGTCTATGGTTGACTGGACCTGACTGCCAGATTGCAGCCGGCTTTGGAGGTCAGCGCTCACCGTCGTTACACCATTAATTTGTAGGTTGGGTAACTCACGAATGAAGAATTGATAGAGCTTTTCTGGTGTATTGAAAGCTTTTTGCCAAGTGCCATTTTGATTGGTAAAGCCAAGTGAACTCAGATAAATCTCAGTTTGTCGTTCCTTTTCAAATTGGCGTTGTTCAGCTGGTACTTGATCCAACTCAGATTTAGCATATAACTTACCCTGATAATCAAAGGTCAGCTTGAGCAGTAACCAAGTTGAATCAGTACTGAGATCAAAGTGGGGTGTCGTGTGGGGTTGAACGATACTAGCTGGAAGTTCGTCCAGTGTTCCGATTTGTTTAAAGTAATCAGTTAACCGCATTAGACTGTCAATTTCACTCGTTTTGAATTGAAGCTTACCCGCATCGGCTTGGGTATCAAAAGTAGCAGTTTCTTCATAGTTATCTAGAAAATCGCTGACCCTCTCGAACTGTGGACCAGTCAGCTGAAAGAGTTGCTCACCGCTGGTAACCAGGTGATCCTTTGTCAGCGTATCATCAATTTGACTGGTTAAAATAAAGTCATACCCAGTAGTCGATGGTGATACATGAGCGGTTAATAGACCATCCTCAGCGTGATAGTCAGTTAATTTTAGGCGATCATAATTGCGCAAATTGGTGGATTCATAATCGAAGTTATTTAAGTGCTCAGTCAGTGGTGCAAGACGAGCGAGGTCGCCACTCGCTAATAAGCGGCTGGCGTTGCGATCATTATTGGACCCTTGAAAGCGGTTAGGTTCTGGTTGAGAACCGTTAATTAAAAGCGTCAGCAACTGTACCTGAGCTTCTGAAAATACAGATGAGGACAAGTGAAACAAGCCTTTACCACCCGTTTGGTAATTACCTTCTTGCTGGTAAATCGTTAAGAATTGATTGATATTGGCGACTTTATAGAAACGATGCTGAACTTGGTCAGCAATGTGGAGGGAAATAAACGCCCGTAAATCAATTGAGCTCCAGTCCGTACTGTATGGCAAAATAGTTAGCGTAACCGCAAGATCAAGGGGTTGGGAAGTCACTTCATTTTCAGTGATAGGTGTAAAGTACTGCTGATCAGGCAGGTTGAGCTGGGCCAAAAAATTAGCACCGCTTGAGGTCCGGTTTTGTGGTTGATACCGAGCAAAGTAGCGCTCAATGTCTGGGTCAAGTTGAGACAGATTCGGCAAGACGCTGGTTGAATCTGGTGTTGGCTCAGGATGATTGGCGAGAAAATCAGTCAGTTGCTTGCTATCAGAGCGTAACAAATTGTACTGAGCCTTATTGGGGTAGATCCGTGCGGCAGCGGACGGGTGACGACGCAGCGTTGATTCAAAGTTTGCACTACGAGTAAGAAAGTCATCCGGAAATTCCTCTTCAAAATGATCATCACGATCGACGCTACTAAAGAGCGTTGCTAGTGGACGATGCTGATTCTTTAGTAGTGATAGTACGGCTGCGATGTGTTTGCAGTAACCGTGTTCTGGAAAGTAGGGACACTCACAGTAGTCGTTTTCACCACTTGCACTCACCGTCACACCGTAGTCGTATGTGCCATTGACGGTTGCATTGACTTCTCGTTGATCATTATCGATATAATCGATTGACAATCGCTGTTCGCGGGCAATTGTCCGGCCACGGGCTAAAATTTTATTAGGAATGTCACGCTCGTTCAAATGAAAGCCTCCGTTAATCTCGTTCAAAATTGTTCATCCCATCATTATACCAAGTTTTTGATGTGAACGTCTAAATAGGAATTTGAAAGTCACGTCATTAAATCAGTTCAAGTCATGGTAAAATAAAAACGGCAGACGTTGTTGAGTCATTTGACTGTTCACAACGTAATCGATTACTTACAAATAAAACCAACTGTCTAGGAGGACGTTAACGTGGCCCAAGGAAAGGTACTACAACTTAAAATTACATTGCAGGATGTCAACGACCAACCAGTTTCACGCGAGATTTTGGTGCCAGACACAGTGCGCTATGATCAACTACACGCAATTATTCAAATTTTATTTAACTGGCAAAATGCCCATTTACACGCGTTTCGGCCAAGTAATGACACCAAAGTCGAATATGGGATCGTCATGGCCGATGATGATTTTGGGCTGGTTGAAACTAAGCCAGAAGGTGAGTTTACAGCACTACCAGATTTAAAGCAGGGTCCTGTAACCTATGTTTACGATTTTGGTGATGATTGGCAACATGAGATTGAACTGACTGATACCCTGAGTTATGACAAAGTTGTGGCTGCGGGCTATCAACAGTTACCCGTCGTCATCAATGGTTCTGGTGCGGCACCTGCAGAGGATTCACGTACTGCCGATGAGCAAGTTGCCGGGACGCAGTACGATGAACAAGCCATCAATGCACAGCTGATGAAGCTTATGAGTTGGTGGAATTAAGTTAAGCATCATTAGAATCAATCGAGCGGCTCACTGATATTTGGTGAGTCGGTTTACATATCAAGTTAAAATGACACAAAAAACCAAGCAATCAATGACTGATCCGTTGGGGAGACGGATGGGGAGGTCATTGATTGCTTGGTTTTATCTAGGTTGAAAGACTAGTTCGCTGGAGGGGCGCGTTAGTCAGTAATGATCATTAATAAAATGAGGGCTTATCGCCATCAGTATCGGGTTGGTTAACACCCAGCGACTGACCGATTGAATTGGCTGGCTTATTGATGAGTGATACCACTAAGTCGGCAATACTCTTGCGTGATACTTCCGTGCCTTTGAAGGGTTCGCTCTTTTGCGTGGTTTCGTAGCTCACGATATCCTTGTTGGATAACCAGGCAGGACGAATAATGGTGTAGTCTAAGTCTGAGGCCTCAATTACCTTAGCAGCGGCAGCGTAAGTTTCAAGGTAGCCACCGTCAAGCATTTGATGGTTCCACTGACCGTATTTGCCAGGGACTTCATCGTAGATACCTAAGGTTGAGATCCAAATCAGTCGCTTGAGACCAGTTGCTTTCATAGCAGCCACAACGGACTTGGCTTGGTTTTCGATGGCTTGATTGCCAAGGTTGGCGTAGACGATATCTTGACCCTTCATGGCGTTTTCAAGTTGGGGTTGATCAGTTACGTCGCCTTCAATCACGGTTTCACGGGTTGAGTCAGCCACAGTTAGGCGTGACGCACGGCGTAAGAAGAGGGTTAAATGGTGGTCAGTTTCTGCCAATAATTGGGTTTCAGCTAATTTGGCGATTTTACCATTTGCACCTAAAATTAAAACATTAGTCATATTGAGTTCCTCCTTATGGGTTCAACTACTTTACAAATTATATTATAGTCAGCAGATCGTGATGTGTAACGGACAGATAGCAGCTCGTGTCCGTTACTTGTGTTTGACAAGGTGAATAAGGTAGAATAAGGAATAAGCCAATTTAGTTAATGGCATAATCTATTATTTAAATTTTGATTAAAAGAGGTATTATGATGAGCGGCATTTTAGACGGTAAAAAAATTGTAATCATGGGTGTGGCTAATAAGCGTAGTCTGGCCTACGGATGTTTTCAGGCACTTGAGGCACAAGGCGCACAGATCGTGTTGACTTACCAAAACGAGCGGATGTTACGCAGTTTGAACAAGTTTATTGATGAGTCAGTCACTAAAGTGGAATGTGATGTGAGTGATCCAGAAAACGTTCAAGCTACCTTTAAAACCATTCACGAGAGTATTGGTAACATTGATGGCATTATCCACGCGATTGCTTATGCTGATCCTGAAGATTTACAGGGCGAAACCACGGATGCAAGTTTAGACAGCTTCACCAAGGCCCAGGGAATCAGTGTTTACTCATTGATTTCAGTTGCTAAGTATGGGCGTGAAATCATGAATGAAGGTGGATCAATTGTTACCTTGACCTACATGGGTTCGGAACGAGCCGTACCAAATTACAACATCATGGGGATCGCCAAAGCTGGTTTGGAAGCTTCGGTTCGTTATTTAGCACGTGATCTGGCCAGTCAAAAAATCCGCGTGAACGCGATTTCTGCCGGTGCCATTAAGACATTGGCGGTCACGGGTGTGAAAGACTACAACAAGCTAATCGAAATTTCCAATGAACGTTCCGTTGATGGTGAAGGAATTACCGCGAGAGAAGTTGGTAACACGGCTGCCTTCCTGCTAAGTTCATTATCGACCGGAATCGTCGGGGATACCATTTATGTCGATAAAGGGACACATTTGATGTAATGATTGCATTTAACTAACCTGTAAAAGGTACCGAATTATAAAGCTGTCAATGAGATTTGGTCATAAATCTTAAGTTGACAGTTTTTTATTTCGTGCTATATTTATCAAGTGATAAATGAAATAACGAGTGACTGAAGGGAGCCAACAATGTTTTTAGCGTTAAGGGAAATTAAGAAAGAAAAAGTTCGCTCAGGTCTAATTGTTGCCATGATTGCATTGATTGGTTACCTGATTTTTATTTTGACGGGACTCGCGCTTGGCTTGGCCCAACAGAACACGGATGCCTATAATTCATGGGGGTTTCAAAATGTTAGTCTGAGTGATAGTGCGAATGTCGATATGCGTCAGTCATTCATGACCAAGCAACAGGTCGGTCATTTGAGCAAACAAGAAGCGGTTGTTGGTCAAACCTCGGTGGTTGCCAAAGCAAAGGGGCATGCCAACTCGGTAGCAGTTCTGGTAGGCACAAAGGCAAATCAATTTGTAGCCAAATCAATTCAGCTGACCAGTGGCCACCGATCGAAAAACCAATATCAAGTTGTGGCAGACGAAGCTTTTAAGCAAGCGGGCTATGAATTGGGTGATCAAATCAAGTTAAACGACGGACAGCATCGGTACACCATTGTTGGCTTTACCAAAAACGCCAAGATGAACGTGGCGCCGGTACTGTACGGCCAGTTGTCGACGTGGCACGGCCTTAAGTCTTCGATGCGCGGCATTTATGCCAGTGCTGTTGTTTCAAAGAATGCAAATTATCGTAATCACCAATCAGGGGTGAAGACTTATTCGAAGCAGACGTTCATTAACAAATTACCGGGCTATACCGCCCAAACCATGACTTTTGAACTCATGATTGGCTTTTTAATGTTGATTTCACTTATTGTGATTGCCGTCTTTTTGTACATCCTGACGTTGCAAAAGTTACCAAACTACGCTGTGCTACGAGTGCAAGGCGTTCCGAGTCGTATCCTGGTTGGGGCTACGATCAGTCAATCACTCTTGCTGGCGGTTGGTGGCTTATTGATTGCAACAGTTTTGACGATTGCGACCGCGCTTGCAATGCCTGCTGCCGTACCAATGGCCTTTGATCTACCAATTCTCGGTAGTGTCGGATTCGGATTACTGTTGATGTCGTTATTGGGTGGCCTCGTTCCCGTTAGAAGTGTGCTGAAGGTTGACCCGGTGAGTGTGATTGGAGGATAAAGTCATGGCAGTTTTATCAATTAAGCATGTCAATCAAGTATTTGGAACTGGCACGGCACGGGTACAAGTGTTGCACGACATTTCCTTTGAAGCAGAACCCGGCACTTTAAGCTTGATCATGGGGCCGTCTGGTTCGGGTAAAAGTACCTTACTTACGATTGCCGGTGGTTTATTGACACCAACCAGTGGTTCGGTCAGTTTGGCAGGTGAACCATACAGTGAGCGAGCCAGGCAAGAACGGGATCGCTTGCGGCTCAATGAAATTGGCTTTGTGTTGCAGGCCTATCATCTATTACCCTATCTGACCGTTGCAGACCAGTTCAAATTAGTGGACCACATTAAACCGAAGACGCATTTAACGTCGGCCGAGTTGGCATCGTTATTGGGCACCCTTGGCATCAGTGATTTAATTAATAAGTATCCAGGTGAACTATCTGGTGGACAGCAACAACGAGTTGCGATTGCGCGAGCCCTTTATCCAGATCCTGCCGTCATCTTGGCAGATGAACCAACGGCGGCGTTAGATGGTGAACGGGTAGCCACGGTGGGCCGACTATTTCGACAACTTGCAGTTGAACGTAACAAAGCCGTAGTAATCGTGACACATGATACGCGACTAATGGCTGTGGCTGATAACGTTTATCAATTGCAAGATGGTGTCCTATCGGCTAATCAGATTTCAAAATCAGAATCATAAGTTTTGGCCAATGATAAATCAAGCAAATGGCCCCTGGTTCTCATAATTGAGAATTCAGGGGCCATTTTTGACCGAATCGACACGGATAGTTGTTTTTTTGGTGCGACTAAAATAGTGCGCTTTAATTTACTTTTAATTTTTAAAAAATAAAAATCCAGCGAAATGGAGAGATTTCGCCAGATGAGTAACTAGACTGCCCGATGCGGGTAGTTAGCGCGTTTATGTGAGGAGGGAGTCACTGCGCAACTATAAAGTTGAAGGGTAGGGGGAGCAGTACCCCACACAAACGCTCTAATCAAATTATAGCTTTTTTTTGACAAAATCAAAGAAAAGCGACTCAGATTAGTACAAATTTATAGTTGCTAAATTTTTGTGGCGTATAATAGAAGTATTAAAAGGGAGGCAAGCGTGATGAAAGAGAAATCTGTTTTCCATGTTAATGGCTATTTGGGTCTAATTATTGCAATTTTAATGTTGTTAGGTGGTGCGTGGTTACTTTGGTTGCGGTCAGTTTCCAGTATTATTTTTGGCACGATCGTAATCATCGTCGCCTTGATTGCTTCAAGCTCTTTAACGATTATTGCACCAAATGAAGCGAAAGCGTTGACCTTCTTTGGTCAATATATTGGCACGATCCGGTCAGCTGGCCTTTTCATGACGGTGCCGTTGACCAATAAGGCAACGGTGTCATTACGGGTTCGTAACTTTAATAGTAGTTTACTCAAAGTCAATGATTTGCGGGGTAACCCGGTTGAAATTGCTGCCGTAATCGTGTTTAAGGTTGTGGATACCAGTAAGGCGCTGTTTGACGTAGACGACTATGAGCAATTTGTTGAAATTCAAAGTGAGTCGGCAATCCGTCATGTCGCCTCTGAATTTCCGTATGATTCTTTTGATGAAAAAGATACGTTGACTCTGCGGAGTAACCCGACTGAGGTTTCTGATAAATTAACGGAAGAACTTCAGTCTCGTCTTGAAATCGCTGGCGTAGAAGTGATGGAGACTCGATTAACGCACTTGGCGTACGCCACTGAAATTGCCAGTGCCATGTTACAGCGTCAGCAATCGGCGGCCATCCTTTCCGCTCGAAAAATTATTGTTGAGGGTGCGGTTTCAATTACTGAAGACGCGATTGCTAAATTGGAAAAGGACACGGATTTAAAACTATCAGATGACCGTAAACTTCAGCTGATCAATAACGTCATGGTGACGATTATTTCTGAACGTGGTACTCAACCGGTAATCAACACCAACCAGACAGAATAGATGATTAGTTTCACTGTGTACAAATAATCTGAATAGGGACACCAATGGCCCAAAATTTCCTGACTAATCGGAAATTTTGGGCCATTTAAAATCAACTGCACTGTGCGGTTCTCTAACGGTTGCTAATTGTCAGGCTATAAAACATCGAGTGGCTGCTTTTCTGTTGGCGCAGGGTACGCTTGGTCGAGTAACTTCAGGTCGTCGGCTGTTAACTTCAGGTTGCCAGCTGTCACATTATCAACCATATGGGTCGCATCGCTGGTTTGTGGAATCGCTAAAATCTGTGGCCGAGAAATGACCCACGCCAACATAATCTGATACGGGGTCGCATGGTGACGGTTGGCCACGGTCAACACATTAGCATTTGTGGTCAAATTGGCACCGAGTTGATCACCATTAGAAACCGGACTATAAGCAATAAATGGTAGATTATGAGTAGTTTGCCAAGCAAGCAAGTCATATTCCACACCACGGCTCCCAAGGTTGTAAAGATCCTCGTTGGCTGCAGCCATCGGTCCGGATGGTAATTGCCAAAGCTCCTTCAAGTCATCAGTGTCAAAATTAGAGATGCCCCAGGCCTTGATTTTACCGGTTGTTTTAAGTCGTTCCAGTTCATCAACGGTCTCAACAAGTGGCACACCACCACGCCAATGATAGAGATAGAGATCCAAAGCGTCAACGCCCAGTCGTTTGAGACTTGCATCGAGACTTTGTGACATCTTTGCTTTCGAGGCATTATTAGGTAGGACCTTTGAAATTAAATAGAGCTGGTCACGAGGAATATTCTTAATTGCCTTGCCAACCAAGGTTTCTGAGCGGCCGGAGCCGTACATTTCTGCGGTATCAATCACCTGAGCACCGGCGTCAAGCCCAGCTTGAATCGCAGCAATCTCGGCTTCTTGTTTAAGCGGGTCGTCGCCCATATGCCACGTACCGATGCCAATGGCAGGTACCTGTCGACCAGTTAGTGTAACAGTTTGCATGTTAAACCCTTCCTTCTATTTAAAGCATAAGTCCAAATGTGTCTTAAACCAAATGGCAAGCCTCTAAAATTTGGTGTGTGAAGGCCGTCATAGCGTCTGGTAACTGTTCGAGGTTAAAAAAAGCGACTTTTTCAGTTTCACCGGGCTGTGGCTGAAGCGCGGTATCTTGGGTGAATCCCTGATAGACTGCGATCACCGCGTCGATTTCATCACCGTTTGGATAGACAAACTGCATATCCGGGCCACTCAAGATAGTTTCAAACCGTAACCGAGAGGCGTGAACGCCGGTTTCTTCCAGAACTTCCCGGATAGCGGTGTCTTCTAGTTGTTCCCCAATTTCTTTAGAACCGGATGGCAGCCCCCAGAGATGGGTATCACTCCGATAGACGAATAGTAGCTGGGCGGATGCATTATAGACCAGCGTGGCAGCACCGGTTGAAATTAATGGATCATGGCCAACTTTTTGTCGTAAGTTTAAGATGTAACTCATAATGGTCACTCCGATAGTTTTCCTTTTATTGTACGCCATTTGATTTAGAATGACAGACGTCATTAAAATGAGAGGATTTAGTATAAATTTAGCGTTGTTAAATGTTGAAAAAAAGCGGTATCACAAGTTTGTTAAGGGCGTGTTATATACTGTGACTTGCACAGATTTAAAATTCTTGTTAAAATATACTCATTTATTTCTAATGTACATGAGCATGTTAGGTTTAAAGTTGGAATACATAGGCGGACTGTATCCGTCACAGGAGGAATTGTATGGGTTTTAAAAGTACTTTTTTGCGTAAGGAAGATCCTGCGGTGTATCAGGATAAAGATTCTCACCTTGCGCGTGTGTTGGAAGTTAAGGACTTCCTTGCGCTAGGGGTTGGGACCATCGTTTCCACTTCTATTTTTACGTTACCAGGGGTTGTGGCCGCACAACATGCCGGTCCAGCCGTGGCCCTTTCATTTTTAGCAGCCGCAGTGGTTGCTGGTTTAGTCGCGTTTGCGTACGCTGAAATGGCGTCAGCAATGCCATTTGCTGGTTCTGCTTATTCATGGATCAACGTTGTGTTTGGTGAAGGCTTTGGCTGGATTGCCGGCTGGGCGCTGTTAGCTGAATATTTTATTGCGGTGGCCTTTGTCGGCTCGGGACTTTCTGCTAACTTCCGAGGATTGATTCAACCATTGGGCATTACATATCCCAAAGCACTCGCTAATCCGTTTGGTACGGATGGCGGTATCATTGATATCACTTCTGTTGTTGTGGTGTTGTTAGTTGCCTTTCTATTATCAAGAGGGGTATCAACGGCAGCCCGAGTACAAAACATCTTAGTGGTTCTCAAGGTTTTGGCTGTTTTACTCTTTATCGTGGTTGGCGCAACAGCAATTCACGCGCAAAACTACGTGCCATTTATTCCCGCTCATAAAGTTGTGAATGGGAATCAATTTGGTGGTTGGCAAGGTATTTACGCTGGTGTATCGATGATTTTTCTTTCCTATATTGGGTTTGATTCGATTGCTGCTAACTCTGCCGAAGCCAAGAATCCTCAAAAAACCATGCCACGTGGTATTTTAGGTTCATTAGTGATCGCGGTTGTTTTGTTCGTGGCTGTGGCCTTGGTATTGGTCGGTATGTTCCACTACAGTGCTTACGCAAACAACGCTGAACCCGTTGGCTGGGCACTCCGTAAGAGTGGCCACGCGGTTATTGCTACCGTTGTTCAAGCCATTGCCGTGGTCGGGATGTTTACTGCCTTGATCGGTATGATGCTAGCTGGCTCTCGTTTGGTTTATTCATTTGGCCGCGATGGTTTATTACCAAAGTGGTTGGGCCAGTTAAACAAGGATAATTTACCTAATCACGCGTTAACCACGATTACCGTGGTCGGCGTTGTGATTGGCTCACTTTTCCCATTCGCATTCTTATCTCAACTGATTTCTGCAGGGACTTTAATTGCGTTCATGTTTGTGTCGCTTGGTATTTATCGCTTGCGTCCACGTGAAGGCAAGGATATCCCTGATCCATCGTTTAAGATGCCGTGGTACCCAGTTTTGCCATTCGTGGCCTTCTTAGGTGCATTGGCCGTCTTTTGGGGATTGGATAAAGATGCCAAGATTTATGCATTGGTCTGGTTCGTCGTTGGGATCATTGTCTACCTGTTATACGGTGCTCGCCATTCGTATTTGAATAATAAAGATTAACCAATATTTTGGCGAATAATATTTACAATATCCCGTATGACTTTAGTCGTACGGGATATTGTTGTCTTTACAGACATAGCTGTCACTTTTTTGAGTCAGATCAATCATTATTTAATTATTACTATATTATGCAAGCATTAGAAGATGTAAACTATAGATAGTTAAAGGGTAGTTTTCAAATAGGGAGGGAATTTCATGAGTGAAAATCAACGTTTATTAGCTAACGAATCGGCGGCTTTCTCCAAAGCTGCACGCGTTAAGTACTACAACATTGTGATTGAGTCTGGTAAGGGTGCCGTTATTACGGATGCTGATGGTAAATCGTACATTGATTTATTGGCCAGTGCTAGCGCCACTAATACTGGTCATTCACATCCGCACGTTGTCAAAGCGGTTCAGGACCAGGCAGCCAAGTTACTGCAGTACACACCGGCGTATTTTGCTAACGAAAATGCTGCTAAGTTGGCACCACGATTGGCAGCCTTGGCACCCATCAGTGGACCAACCGCACTGGCATGGGGAAATTCTGGGTCTGATGCCAATGACGCCATCATTAAGTTTGCCCGCGCATACACCGGCAGACAGTACATTGTGAGTTTTACGGGGGCCTACCACGGTTCAACGTATGGGTCGATCAGTGTGTCTTCCGTGAGCTTGAATATGAGTCGGAAGATTGGGCCGCTATTACCAGGGATCGTGAAGGTGCCATACCCAGATCCGTGGAAAAAACGCCAAGGTGAGTCTGAAACTGAGTTTGTTGACCGGATGTTTGACGCCTTCAAATTGCCCTTTGAGACATACCTACCAGCTGAAGAAGTAGCCGCCGTTTTAATTGAACCGATTCAAGGTGATGGCGGTATTGTAAAAGCACCTGACGCTTTCATGCATAAGGTCTATGACTACGCCCATGATCACGGCATCTTGTTTGCGGTCGATGAAGTGAACCAAGGGATGGGACGGACTGGCAAATGGTGGTCAATCGAGCACTTTGGCTTGGAACCCGATTTAATGTCAGTCGGCAAATCGCTTGCTTCTGGACTACCGCTGAGTGCCGTCATTGGGCGCCAGGAGATCATGAATGCACTCGGCTCACCAGCTAACGTGTACACGACGGCTGGAAACCCAGTGACGACCGCGGCCGCTATGGCAACGATTGATGTCATTGAAGACGAACATTTGCTCGACCGTAGTGCCAAATTAGGTGAGCGGGCTGCGCAATTCTTTGTCGCTGAAAAGCAAAAATTTGACTTTATTGGTGACGTCCGGATGTATGGGTTAGACGGTGGAATCGATATTGTTGATCCAGAAACGGGCAAACCGGATGCTGATGCCACAACCAAGATTATTTATCGTGTTTTTGAACTTGGTGCCATCATCATCAGTCTGAAGACCAATGTCCTTAGATTTCAGCCACCGTTGGTCATTACCGATGAACAGTTGCAACAGGCGTTTGATATCTTAGATCAAGCCTTCACCGAATACGCTGCTGGTAAGTTATCATTACCAGACAACGCCGATGAAATTGGTTGGTAAGTTTTAATTAAATCATAACGTGTTGAAATTGACACCCGTAATCACTCAGATTACGGGTGTTTTTGATTATTACTTATCGGTAAATTAGTTCTGAATTTGCAGGCTGTTTTCAGGACAGGAAGAATTAATCAGGAATATCTGAATTCAAGAGGTGGTAAGAATAGGGTTTTAGTAAGTTTAACTAAAAAACTGAGTAAAATTTTATTGAAATTTTAGTAAGCGTTTACATTTTTTGGTAAGTTGTGCTAGAATGAGTCATGAGCTTATCAATTAGGTTGGTTAGCCGAATTGAAAGATCGTAATGTTAAGAATTGTAAGGGCATACATTTACGAATTAGACATTATTTTAGTAAACATTTCACCCTACTGCTTAACTGAACGGTCCATTCATTATCCAAACGGGAGGTATGACACATGGCTAGTAAGAACGACAAGATTACCCTGGATCCCAAGGCTTTCGCTGAAGCGGTTTTAGGTGGTAATCCCAAGCGTGATGATGAGGAAGACAAGGTCTACATTAAGCGTCAGTTGACCTTGTACCTCGAAGCGCTTTTATTGGCACAAGATTTTAACGGGTTAGAGGAAACTCAGTTCGATGTTGCAAAGGCCGAACAACGTAACAATATCCTCACTAAGATTATTGAACACCGTTACGAAGGTTCGGGAAGGAATGACAAGTAAATGAGTAATCATACTAAACAGTATACTTCATACGCGTTAGGGGCTTTCGGTCATGATGCGTTCTATGCAACGTTGAGTACTTACCTAATGCTGTTTATTACCAGTCAGTTGTTTAATACGTCTGACAAGGCATTTGATTCACACATGATTTTGATGATCACCAATATGATGATGATTATCCGGATCGTTGAAATTGTGTTTGACCCAATCATTGGTGGTTTCGTTGATAACACCGATACGAGATGGGGTAAGTTCAAGCCGTGGTTGATGACGGGTGCTACGATCAGTTCTGTTATGCTGGTTATCATCTTCACCGACTTTGGTGGCTTGACAACTTCTAACCCAACAATGTACTTAGTTGCCTTCGGGATTGCTTACGTCATTTTGGATATTTTCTATTCATTCAAAGATATTTCCTTCTGGTCAATGTTACCAGCTTTGAGTGTCGACGAAAAAGTTCGTGCCCGGTTTGGGACGGTTGGTCGTTTAGGTTCAACGATTGGTGCACAGGCTGTGCCAATTGTCATTTACCCATTGATCGTCTTCTTCTCACAAACCTTCTCTGGTACTAGTGGTCAAACTAAGACCCATGCTGGTTGGATGGGCTTTGCCATCGTGATTGGTTTAGTATCGTTCTTAGGTGCCTTAGCAACCACGTTAGGGACGAAGGAAAAGAAGAGCTTGATTCGTCAAAACACCGAAAAAGTTGGGGTGATTGACGTCTTTAAAGCTCTTGGTAAAAATGACCAATTGATGTGGTTGGCTTTATCATACTTCCTATTTGCTTTAGGTTATGTTGTCACTAACTCACTGTTAGCTTACTATTTCACCTACGTTTTAGGTCAATCAGGTAAGTTCACCTTTGCCGGTTGGATCATGGCTATTTTGGGTGTGATCTCCGTTTCATTGTTCCCAACCATCGTGGCTAAGATTCAACGTAAAGCCATTTACACCGGTGGGATTTTGATGATGGTTGTTGGTTATATCCTGTTCTTGTTTGCAGGCCACAGCTTATTAGCCGTCTTAGTTGCCGTTGCTATCTTCTTCTTCCCATACCCAATGATTTTCTTGGCCGCTTTGATGACCATTACCGATTCTGTTGAGTATGGGCAATGGAAGAACGGGACTCGTAACGAATCCGTTACGTTGTCAGTTCGTCCATTGATCGATAAGTTGGCCGGTGCCGTTGCTAACGGTGTTGTTGGTCTTGCCGCTGTTCACTCAGGCATGATTGGTAACGCCGCTCCAAGCAGTATTACGTCAGCAGAACTCACTAACTTCAAGATGTACATGTTCTACGGCCCAGTTGTATTAATTCTCTTGGCTGCATGCGTTTACTTCTTCAAGGTTAAGTTGACTGAAGATAAGCACAAAGAAATTGTGACTGATCTTGAAAAGAAGCTTGAAGCAGAGCAATCTGAAAAATAATTGTATTTAAGCATGAAGCAGTTATCGTGTTACCACGGAGAGGGTGCATGATGACTGTTTTTTTGTTTTTATTAAGATTGGAATTGTGTGCTGAGACTTTCGTCTCCAGTTACCAGAAATCGGGGGCTTGCCGTGGGGTCGGTCCGAGCCGAAGAGCGGTCTCGGACCTCGAATTCTAGCCCCGCCAAAAATCGCGCGGGTCTTTAATTCGACCCTGACTGGTGGATTTTCCACCAGTCATTTCACGGCAAGCCCCCGATTTCTGGTAACTTCCGACTACGTTTACTAGTGAAGGCTTACTGACTTGTATCAGAATTGGACAACAACTGCGAACATCACTTTTTTAACAACCAGTTGCCTATGAAATGCAACGGCAACACACAGATATTTTTCTCTGTATTGGGAGCTATTACTATGTTTGGCTTTATGTATTTGGTGTGAGATTTAACTAACCGGGTTTCAATATGATGAAAGTGAGTAACGTAAAATATCATTTTCAACCAGTATAAAGCCGTAGTGCCAGCGGTCGTTTGGAACCTGTGGTGGCGGTGATGTCAGGTGGTTCTCCTGATATCACGGGACGACGTTTGAGACTCACAACGATTCTTGGTGAGGCTCAAATGCGAGGGACGAGACCGCTTTTTGGCTCGTCCCGGTCCCCACTTCAGGTTCCAAACGACCGCTGGCCGGAGGCTGAGCGATAACGGGTTTAGTAGATTTCTCTAATCAAGCATTATTCAAGCAACAACTAATTGTCCCGGTTCGTTAGAATAATTAATGGCCGTTAAGTTACCGCTCACTTTAAAAGTGTAAAGATGAATTAACCGGCGTATAAAAGTAAAACGATTAACCAAGTTAATCTGAAAAAAACGCTCAAACTTCAGGTGAACTGCCTAGGATAAGCGCCTAAATCTTGCTATACTAAGTGAGTTAATGCCACACTGGACTTGTAATTTAAAGGCGCCAGTGTTGTAATATGATTAGAAGATTAAAAAAATATGGCAAAGAGAGTGATTGATGATGGAAAACAAGCGGCATACTTCAACCCGCGAGATTGTTTATTTGGCGATGTTAATTGCAGTTACGGTTGTTATTTCCCGGTTCTTTTTGATTCCGGTTCCGATGACTCATGGCAACATTAATTTGTGTGATGCGGGTATTTTTATTGCTGCTATTTTACTCGGCCGCAAACAAGGTGCAATCGTTGGTGCCTTTAGTGGCCTATTATTGGATTTAATTTCCGGTTACACACAGTACATGTTCTTTTCATTTATCGTTCACGGCCTTGAAGGGTTTGTGGCGGGCTGGATTGGCGGTAACAAAAAGAACACCACCAAAGTTGTCGCAATGGCAGTTGGTGTCGTTGTAATGGTTGCCGGCTACTGGTTAACCGATACATTGCTTTACGGCTTTAAGGTTGGTCTGATTGGCGTGCCAACAAACTTCATCCAAGGTATCGTGGGTGGCATTGTGGCCTACTTTGTTTCGGTGCCACTAGAAAGTCGCTTACCACGGCTGTTGGGTGAATAATGGGTTCTGAACAACAAATGGGGCTTAACCCGATGCCATTTCTGTTGGCTGAAGATCTATCGGCAATTGGGACAATGTCACTAGGTGTTGCAATCCCAATTTTGGCGGCCTTTGGCGTGGTTACTGCTAATTTACCTACCCAAATTTTTTCAACGCAAACTGAGGGTTTTAACACACCTGCGGCAATGTCATCGACAACCTGGCTGCGTGATACACTCAGACATTGGCAATCCCAGCAGCTAGACTTTTCTGGGGCGCTGATTGGATATGTTGGTGTCGACGTAATTATGACTGACTTGATACAATTCTTGAGCCAGCAGTCAGTACCACTGCTAATTGTGGATCCTGTGATGGGTGACGATGGTGCGTTGTACCCAGGTCTGACTTCGGATTACGTGTCGCATATGCGACAGTTAGTTAAACTGGCGGATGTGATTACGCCGAACTGGACTGAGGCTCAATTACTGTTAGAAGTACAGTTTGACGAACTTCCCAGTGAAGACGACCTTAACCAAGTTTTTGAACAATTTCGACTTTTGGTAAAACCAGAGGCCCAACTTGTGGTGACGGGAATTCCGACTCAAACTGGGATACTAACAGCCTATCAAAGTCAAGCTGATCCAGTTATTCAAACGATTCTTACGAAGAAGCTTTCGGGTCATTTCTATGGGAGCGGTGATGTCTTTGCGGCGATACTAAGTGGCGCATTGAGCAAACAATGCTCACTATCTGAGGCGGTTAGCTTAGCGGTAAGTGGCAGTTCAGTGGCATTACGACAAACTGCCAGTTTTGATGGTCAACGTCGATTTGGAATGCAACTTAGTCAGTTACTGGCATGGCTGTCACATCAACAGGGCGTCAACACGACTTTTATTTAAGACTTTTAAATTTTATTGGATTCAACTGCGTCTTCAGAATTGACTGAAGGCGTTTTTGCTTTTTAACAGCGAGTTGCTTGATTCGTGCTGTACTTTAGCGCAAACTAAACTAAAACTAGTCGTAGAAATGGGGTCTTGAGAATGCTTGATACCAATGTGAATCGACGTAATAGTAATAACATCAAATGGTCACCAGTCAAAAAGGATCCAGGTGTTTTACCAATGACGATTGCTGATATGGATATTGCAACACCAGTGTTTATTCGTGAAGCGTTGCAACACGAATTGGATCAAAGGGTTTTAGGTTATAGTATGCCAATGGCCAGTTTTTATGATGCAATCATTCAGTGGGAATGGCAACGCCACAATGTTAGCCTGCTACGCGATCAGCTCATTTTATTACCAAGCGTGGTTACTGGACTGGCCTTTGTCATTCGGCATTTAACACAGACCAATGATTCGATTATTGTGATGTCGCCTTACTATCCACCGTATCGAAGGTTAGTGGAAGGTAATCAACGCCAAATGATTGATTTTCCATTGGTACAACGGGAGGGGCAGTACGTCATTGATTTTGAACGTTTAGATCAAGTGATGTCGACCTCTCACGCAAGGGCCATTCTGGTTTGTAACCCTCATAATCCGGGTGGCCGGGTTTGGACAACAGCAGAGATGTTACGGCTTCAAGACCTTGCTAGTCAGCACCAGGTATTGGTTATTGCGGATGAAATTCATGATGACACAACTTTTTCAGATAATGAGCCCGTTTCGCTGTTGGCTAATCGGATGGGTGAAAGTGCTGTTGAACAAACGGTGTTACTCAAATCGGCCTCAAAAGCCTTTAACATCGCGGGTACAAAGCTGGCTTATTTGGCGGTGAAAAATCCGGAACTATTGGCGAAGTTGCAACAGGCAGCCGATGCTGAAGCGATTCAAGAGGTGAATACGTTAGGCGTCGTTGCGACACAAACGGCATATGAACATGGGGAACGCTGGCTGAACGAAGTGAACCAATATCTTCAGGATAATCGCGATTATGCTTATGAGTATATTCGTGAAAATATACCACTGATTCGACCAATGTTGCCTCAAGCGACCTACTTAATGTGGTTGGACTTCATGGCTTACGATTTGACCGATCAAGCACTAGATGAGCACTTGCAACAGGATGGTCGTTTAATGCTGAATCCCGGAATCGAATACGGTCAAAGTGGCAGTGGGTTTATGCGACTCAATTTCGCGGTTGACCGATCGATTTTAAAGGATGCACTTTCGCGTCTGGGGTCGTTTGATCACAAAATGAGAAAAATATAGCATAATGTTAAATTCAAGCTACAGTTTAGTTACGCCTCGTTCTTATTTCACAACCTAAGTTATAATTAAGGGCATGAGTTAAGAGGAGGAAATAAAGCGTTGAAAAAATCTGGGAAATTATTAATGAAGGTATTGCTAGCGGGGGCTTTTTTTAGTGTTGCTGCACTGAGCTTGGCGCCTCAGGCACACGCAGCCAAAGTATCAGCAAATTCGAAGATTAAAAAAACTGTGTCGGTATCAGAACGTTTAACTGTTAAAACAAGTGCAAGTTCAGCTAAAACAGCTGCATTTTGGAGTTATCCATATGGTTCTAATGCAGCGGCTAAGAAGACCCATTGGCTTAAGAACTACACATACAAGTCTTTAATTGCAACGAAGGAAGCAACCCTTAAAAGTGGCCTAAAATATTACTACGTCAAAGTTGCAAGTAAGCCGAGTGTTAAGGGGTGGATCTATAGTGGCAACTTGCGTCAAATGTCATACGTTGCATTAGGGGACTCCATCACCAAGGGGTGGACTGGTGTGAGTTATGCAACGAATCCATATCCAGCTCAAGTCGGCGACACACTAGGGATGACATCAACTAATCTTGGCCAAAACAATGGCAAGGTTGTTGGTGATAGCTCACTGGATTTAACGTACAATATTGACAATCATAGTTTTAAAAATGACGATGTTGTCACGATTGCCTACGGTGTGAATGATTATTTCCATGATCAAGACCTTTCGGATGTGAAGCAAACGTTAAGTACTGAAATATCAAACCTGAAGTCGAAGTATCCACACTTGCAGATTGTGGGAGTATTACCGTTAAATTGCTATGTGAAGGATGCTAACAGTGGCTTATATGTTTCAGCAGCCATCACGCCATATTCAACCCATGCTTATACTTTGGACGATTTACGAGACATAGAAGCTAGTGTTTACAAGAGTTATTCAATCAAAACTTTGGACTGGCGGGACTATGAAGGACAATTGATTCCGACTACTGATTCACGGAAAACCGTGTTTGGTGATGAGCGTCTTCACCCAACACAAAAGACATATACCGCGATGAGTGGTATTTTGAGTAATTTCTTAGCAGATAACCTAAAATGATTTTTTGACTAAGCCGACTGGTGTGGAGATACACCAGTCGGTTTTTTTATTGACTGCAAGCGAACAGGAACCTGGGTATTCAACCACATTGAAAGTGAATTGCAACGGTACACACGCTTTAATCATAAATTCACAAAATAATCACTTATCTTTCTTAATCAATTCTTATTGTTCTGATAACTTATAATCAGACGAAGAAAAGGAGGCGGCGATGATGAGTGAAGCACTGCAATTTGAAAGCGGCTGGTTAGTGAGGTGCCAGCATGGTGAAATGAAGAAACCATTTTTGGGCCGAGTCTTGCAAGTAATTGGGTGTCGGCTTGTGGTGGAAGTCATGAACTATCACTTCAGAGATCGCCGAGCCGTAGAAACAAATGGGTACAAGTTAGTCGTTGATCAAGCAAATGCCAAAGCAATGACGATCATTGATTGTCAGGGATGAAAGGTGGTAATATCATGATTAAATTAAATGACTGCGTGCATTGTCAACCGAACGGTAATTTATTAAAACCGTTTAAAGGAACGGTTGAAAAACTTTATGAACGGACTGCCATGGTGTTAGTGACAGATTACCACCCAGACGACCACTGGCGAGTGGTGGAATTAACGGGGCGGGTGATCGTCGCACTTAAAAATATGCAACCGCAGTTCGAAACAGTGCCAGTGCGCATTGACGAGTGATTTATATCGAAATCAAAACGGGGCCTGAGCTTACTGGATGAAAATCTAGTAAGTTCAGGTCCCGTTTTTAGAAACTTTGATGGCTCAAACAAGACGCGATTGTTAAGCCTCAGCTACAAAGTCAGTTCGATTAAAGAAGTCAACTTTGATATCGCTGTCAGAAATCGTTAATTTGGTGATACTGCCATTAATGGTTGCAATGCCCTCGTCAAGTTCTGGTGCAAACCGATCAACGATGGAACGAATCGTCATGCCGTGAGAAACAACCAAAACGGTGTCACCGTCTTTGGTGTTAGCCCGTAGTTTATCAAAGCCGCGATTCAAGCGTTCCCAAAACATGTCATTACTTTCTGCTTCACCGTATAGGTCGGCCTGATGAATCAGATCGCGGGCCTTTTCCAAGCCGTAAGTGCCTAGCACTGCTGATTCTGATGTCAACTTAACTTGTTCACCGACAAATTGCCACATCTGGTTTAAATCGTTACCCTCGAAGTAACCATGGCACTGTTCTCGAAACTCAGGGTATTGATAACTAATAATATTGATGTTGCTCGGATTGGCTTTTAAAATGTTGGCTGCTGTTTCGATAGCCCGACCGGAATCACTGCTGTAAGCCGCGTTAAAATCAATGGCTTTTAACTGTTCTCCAGCCCGTTTGGCGTCAGCAATCCCTTGTTGAGTAAGTGGTGAATCGATCCACCCCTGCACTTTATTGTAATGATTGAGCATCGTTTGACCATGTCGAACGAAGTAGGCGGTAAATGTTTTCAAAGTAACCCCTCCTGTAAATTATTTGCTTACACCATTATAACAGATTTTTGAAAACGGTAACAACGGTGAAAAATGGGTCACTTCAGTTAAAATCAGTACCTAGACCGTTATCACGCAATTAAAAAAACACGGGCAATCTGCCCGTGTTTAATCTTGAATTGACTGACACTTATTTATCGTCGATATTGTACTCTTGTGAGGTACCATTTCGCAATTTCGCCTGCTATCAGGACGAGTGATAAGCTCACGCCAAGAATTGATAACCAGAGACCTAATCTTAGGCCAGGTGTTTGATAGCGTAAAGTGATCTGGTGTTGGCCCTTCGGCAAAATTGCGCCAACAAAACCGCTGTTGACGACTTGGGTCGCTTGTTTTTTACCATCAACGGAAAGCTGCCAGCCTTTACTGTATGGAATGCTGGTGGTTAAGATTCGGCGGGTGGTGGCAGTTGAGGTCCCTTCAACGGTATTGTTGGTAACGTGTTGATGGGTTAATCCGGTTGATTGCAGTTGCTTGGTCTGTTGACGATAAGTCTTGCCATAGGGAACCGCCACAACTTTGACGTGCTTAAAGTAGATTTGATTAGCACCGATAAATGATAAATTGATGGTTTTGCGAACTTTATCGGAATAACCAAGGTTAATGAGCAAGTGGTGTTTTGGTTCGTAATCCGATAAATTGTTGATGCCAAGTTGGTTAAAAATGGTTTTACCACCACTAGTGCTGACATTGAGCGTGTAAGCATCGAACAGTGGTGAATTCGTAATTGAACGCCAGTTGGCGGTTTTTTCACCACGACTAAGTGGCGTGCCAGCAAGCTTGGATTGCTGACTTAATTGGGTTAGACGATCAGAGGTAGTTGAAAAAGTGGTGGTAATACCAGATAAATCCAAATATAGTTCAGTTTTTTGGTATCGTGATGGGTGTTTGAGTTTCAATTGATACGTTTGAGGGGTGCCCAAGACATCACTGGTCATTGCCTTAAGACCGTGCTGATTTGCTTCACGATTGTTATCAATGGTTGCTTGGTTATCCGCAAGTAGTTTTTGGACAGTGGCCGATGGCGTTTCTAGTCCCGTGGCAGCTGCATATTTCATTGCCTCTGACGGTTTCAGATTGGTTTTGACTGAAGCTGACATTGACTTCTTAATGTTATGCGTCAAACGATAGTTGATGGCATCTGGAATTGTCAGGACAGGTTCACTGGTTAATTTAACACTGTAGGCAGCTTGATGGGTGGTTGAAGTTAAAGTTGCTTGTTTTAAGCCATCAATTTTGTGCGTGACAGCAGTACCCTGCAACAAACTTTGCTGTTTTTGAATAGCGGACAATGAGTTGAAAGTCTTTGGCGTGATTTGTGAGGATTGCGTATAGGCCAGAGGTAGGGCATACTTATTTTTCAAAATAGCCGTACCGGTACCATTGCCAACGCCGAAAACGGGCCGATCTTTCAAAATAGCAGCGTGACCTTTGGCAGTTTTAAGTTGGGTAAAGCCGTATGGCATAGCTTGATGGTTAGCAACGTCATCCTGACGGGCAAATAAATACTTAACGTTCAGTAACGACAATAGACTGGTTCTAGTGTCAACGTCACTTGTCGGGTTATTCATACTGTTTTGACTATTTGCGAGCTGCTGATTAAAGGTGTTGACGTCACCATTTTGAACGGAATAATACGAACTGATGGTGTGGGTGTTGAGTAGCATTGGAATATCGTTTCCCACGGTGAGCATTGAGTAGTAGTTATTACTGGTGGCGGTACGATAAAAACTGTGATCAATACGATTCAAGTATTGGTCTGCCCGGTCGAAGTAATCAACGGACCATTTTTCCGCCGTTTTGGTGGGTAATTCATTGGCGGGTGCGCCACTGTAATTGCTACTGTAAAAACTGAGGCCAATCGCGATGGTATTTAACATGACAACGCCAAGCATACCGAGTTTAAACTGTAAAACGTGGTGGGGATTCAGTAATATTAAACTCATCAGCCAAACGAACATGAAGAAGATCACGTAAAGTAACGTTTGAATATCGCGGAACTTGAAGATAAACCCGTTGGCAATCCAAATCAAGATGATAAAAATGATCGTCACACCAGTTAGCCACCAAAAATCACGTTGATCAAACAAGTTTAAGTGATCAATCAGCGTTGCGGCTAACAATCCAAATACCAACTGGGCCATTAATAACCAGCGATTGCTTGGTGTACTCATCACGTTCAAAGTAGCCGATACTGCTGGTATCAGGAGGCCGACTGCAATTAAGATGAGTGTGACGTTAATGGCCAAGTACTGACGGAAACGTCGCATTGACCAAACCATGGCAATTAAGACGATACCACTGGTGGCAATCGTGGCCCAGTAGTAGATCGTACCATTTGAAGTCAACAAATTATCGGGCAGTGTCCGGTAGTAAATCTCAGGATACCACGTCAAGCCGTTGGCAAAGGTGGCCCCACCCACCCGTGAACTGGTGACCATGGCAAGTGCCGTTGGTAGCAAGATGACGGCCGCAATCAATAGTGCAAGGACGATTGCCAAGCCCAATCGAAGACACAGTTGCCAGAGCTTTGGTAGTTGAGTGTGTTTGATTCTAAGATCAAAGTAGCGGATGAATAGAAAGAGCGCTGCGCCAATTGCTAATAAATAGGCGAAGTAGACGTTACAAATCAAAACGATTGCAGTTACAAGCGCCAGCCAGAGCCAAGAATGGCCGTGTAAAATTCGGTCAATCGTTAAGCAAAGTAGCGGAAATAAAATCATTGGTAGTAAAAAGAATGGGTGGTGGTAACTGACGTAAAAAGTAAACCCATTAAAGGTGTAGATCAAGGCACCAATTAGAGTGCCACCGCGTCGGAAGTGAAATTGCTTGGCTAAGGCGATGAAGGATAGGCCAACGACGTATAGGCGCAACAGTGTGAGCAACGTATAACCGAGTTCAAGTTGATTAGCCGGAAAGAGGGCAATGAGGTAACTGAATGGGTCACCAACCACGTAGTACGCAAACGTCGTCATTTGGTCCGCACCGAGACCCAAGTTCCATGACCAGCTAAAAAGCGACTGATGAGCTGTGCCGTGTAAAATTTGGTAGAATTCCTTTAAAATCGGGTAGTGTTGTGCAATCCCGTCTAAGCTCCAAATAGTTGAGCGGCCCATCGTGTGGAGGGCACCAAATGTTAGTAAAATAATGAGTATGAAGGCTAGTGTGTAAGCAAACCACACCGGCACCCGATAGTTTTCCCTTTTCAATATGTTTCTCCCCGTGCATGTGATACTTCATTATCGCTTAACTCTGTGAATTGGGCAAATTAGGTTTGGACGAGTTTAGCTGGGTACGCGACTAGTGAGTGATGGCGACAACAATGTGATTTGTTGCCTATATCAGTTACGTCAACCGTCTCCTAGAATGCTGATTTAACCAGTGAATCACGAATGTATAAAAAAAGTTACGTTTGTGTAACACCCGTGTTTTTCTAAAAAAAATCTGTAAAATAGGTTTCGGAGAGTAACATTGAAAGGATGAGAGAGAATGGGAAAACGGATTGAGTGGGTGGATATGGCTAAGGCAATTGGGATGATTGCCGTTGTAACGGGCCATGCAATTCACCCACTGGTTGACCAGCACCCAATGATGAGCACTGCCTTTTCCGCTATTTATTGGTGGCACATGCCACTTTTTTTCATTATTAGTGGTTTTTTCTTAAAACCCATGTCCAGGGATTGGGCAGGGACTTGGGCGTTTATTAAACGGCGTATTTTTCCAAACGTCAGAACTTACCTACTTGCTGGTGGCGTCTTAATTATCATTAGTCATTTTCTTAAGACGCAAACATGGCAATATACGTTGATGTACTTTGTTCGACTTCTGTATGGTGGCCAGACGCTGAACCATGAGTTATCAATTTTTTGGTACATGACCGTCTACATTTTAACTTTAATCGTTGTAGTGGCCATTATTACTTGGGTCGATTCAATACCCGCACAATTTTTTATTGTTTTCATGATGTATCTGGCAGGGATGTCATACGTGCACATGGGCTTTTTCCAGTTTAAGTACGTCCCTTGGGATGCCGATATTGTTCTGATTTCTTCTTTATATATGTTATGTGGCTATTATGGGTTCCACTACTATACCCGGTTACCACATAAGCCAATTGTCGGTTTAGCAATTCTATTCGTTTATGCCGTACTGATTGTCCGTAAGTACCAAGGCGTGTTACGGTTTAGCTTTTATCTGAAGGCCCATAACATTGCGAATTCATTTTTAGGGGCATTCATTCCATTAACGTTATGTTTAGGCGTCTTTATTTTAAGTGATTACATGACGCAGTGGGGCTGGTTTAAGTGGTTATTGCCACTGGGTTGGTATTCAGGCATGATTATGTACTCGCACAAAATGATTTTTGACGTTGTCGCCAAGTTCGCAATTTTGGATCACTGGGGAATTCAAATTATTGCAGGGTTGATTGCACCAATTCTGATTGCCCTTGCTTGGCGTTACTTTAAACGTTGGTTCAACACACATCGAACGCCAAGTACAACTTAATTTAAGGTATCAATGAAACCACTACTGGTATAACCCGGTAGTGGTTTTTGACTATATCACAGTCGCAGTCAAAAGCAACAAAAAAAGACTGACGCTCAACTGAGCATCAGTCTTTACATTTATTGATTAAGTTTAGTTCTTGTCCATTGCGTGGCCACCGAATTCGTTCCGGAGGGCAGCGACAACTTTACCGTTAAAGGTATCGTCTTGTAATGAACGGAAACGAGTCATGACAGCGTCAGCGATAACTGGCGTAGGAACACCATGAGCCATTGCGTCTTCAACAGTCCATTGACCTTCACCGTTAGAGTGCATACGACCCTTGATTGCATCCAACTTAGGATCCTTGCTGAAGGCGTCTTGGATAAGTTCCATCAGCCAGCTACGGATAACTGAACCGTGGTTCCAAACCTTCGCAACGGCTTCGTAGTCATAGTCAAAGTCAGAAGCATCAAGTACTTCAAAGCCTTCGCCCATGGCAGCCATCATCCCATATTCGATACCATTGTGAACCATCTTCAAGTAGTGACCTGAACCGGCCTTACCAGTGTAAAGGTAACCATCTGGTAATGAAATATCGTCAAATAGTGGACGGATGGTTTCGAAGACAGCGGCATCGTCGCCACCGATCATGAAGTTACCACCGTTCAAGGCACCACGCCAACCGCCTGATGAACCACAGTCAAAGTAGTGAATACCCTTTTCACCCAAAAGACGGTTGTGACGAAGGGAGTCTTTCCAGAAAGTGTTACCGCCATCAATCAAAATATCGCCTTCACTTAAAGTGTCTGCTAATTGATCAATTGTGGCATCCGTTGGCTTGCCGGCTGGAACCATTACCCAAACAATCTTTGGTGAAGGTAATTGGCTAACCATGTCTTCAAGGCTGCTTGCCTTTGAAGCGCCGTAAGTAGCAGCTTCTTCAACTAAGTCAGTGCTTAAATCGAAGCCAACAACTTCATTATTGTTACGAATCATGTTTTGGGCTAAGTTGATACCCATTTTGCCTAATCCGATTAATCCTAATTTCATTAGAAAAACTCCTCGTTTCGTTTTTTTCTGTGATCTTGCAACGGACTTAGTATATAAAAGATTGTGAAGAAGTGCAAGTAAAAATGTAAATAATTTACAAGATAATTTACAGAAATGAAACTAAAACTGTTCTATACCGATTGCTAACTTGACTTTTTTTGCTGGGGTTTGTACTATTAAGCAAGCGATGAAGCAGGGAGTAGATGACTGGCCCACGAATTTAGAAACTTAACGGTTGCTGCAAGTTAAGCGTCCCAGTTATTGAATTACAATGTGGAGCAATTTAGTTTTTTTAACTAGCGGGTCATGCCGATATACATGTCGAGCGATTTGATTAACAGCAATCAGATAACTTGGGTGGTAACGCGGAATTCATTTCGTCCCTATTAGTGAAAACTAGTAGGGACTTTTTTGATATTTAAGGAGGGTACATTTTGACGATTTTAGATGAATTAAAGTGGCGTGGCGCGATTAATCAGCAGACCGACGAAGAGGGTTTAACGGCCTTAGTAAAGGAAAAATCAGTCGGTCTTTACGTTGGTATCGATCCAACCGGTGATTCAATGCACATTGGTCATCTGATTCCATTCATGATTTTAAAACGATTCCAGCTGGCAGGTCACCGGCCGTACATCATCATTGGCGGCGGGACTGGTTCGATTGGTGATCCAAGTGGTAAGAAGTCTGAACGGGTTCTTCAGTCGATGGAACAGGTTCACCATAACGAAGAGGCAATCACCGCGCAAATGGAGCGTTTATTTGGTCAAGACGGTAGTTTTAAGATCGTAAATAATTATGATTGGTTGTCAAAGATTTCATTACTAGAATTTCTACGAGATTATGGCAAGTTATTTAACATTAATAACATGTTGGCTAAAGAAGTGGTTGCCTCTCGTTTGGAAGTCGGCATTTCCTTTACAGAGTTTACTTACCAAATTTTACAATCGATTGATTTCCTTCATCTATATCAAGCTGAAGATGTTCAACTTCAGGTTGGTGGTGCTGATCAATGGGGTAATATCACAGCTGGTATTGACTTGATCCACAAAATTGAGGGTGGCGATGCAAAGGCATATGGGCTAACGATTCCGTTGATGCTTAAAGCAGACGGTACTAAGTTTGGTAAAACTGCCGGTGGTGCAGTCTGGTTAGATGCTGAAAAGACCACACCTTACGAATTTTATCAATTCTGGCTTAACCAAGATGACCGAGATGTTGTGAAATACCTGAAGTACTTCACCTTCTTAAATCAAGATGAGATTGAACAACTTGCTCAAAAGGTGGAGACTCAACCTGAGAAGCGTGAAGCGCAGCGACGGTTGGCTGAAGAAGTCACTGCGTTTGTCCATGGTCAGTCTGCGGTAGAAGAGGCTGAGAACATTTCTAAGGCGCTTTTCTCTGGGGATGTTTCAAACTTATCAGCTAGTGAAATTGAACAGGGCTTTAAGAACATGCCTTCAGTCGAAATCACTGCTGAGAAGCGTAATCTTGTCGAATGGTTAGTCGACGTAACTAAGATTGAACCCTCACGACGCCAAGCAAGGGAAGACGTTAATAACGGTGCTATCAGAATTAATGGGGAAAAGGTGACGGATGTTGATTATGAAATTGACCCGGCAACCCATTTCGATGGTAAGTTTGTGATTGTTCGACGGGGTAAGAAACGCTATTTCCTAGCTCGAGTAACTCAGTAGAAGAAAAACAACATTCAAATATTAATCATTCATCCGCCACGCTGCTTTTGTCACTCGGAAGTAGTGCGGCGGATTTTTTTATGAGAGTGGAGGTTGGTTTCAATCATTTGCAAGAATAATAAAAAAGTTGAAAAAGTAGTTGACGAACATGGGAGATTGTTGGTAAAATGTTAACTGTTGTCGCGAATCAAAACTGTCAGCCAGACCAATTACAAATTCAGTGATTTAGAGGTTGACATCTTAATTCTTAGATGATATGATTTGAAAGTTGCTTCGAGAAATTAAAAGGTTTAACAAAAAGCTGATATATTAAGTTTTGGTTGACAGTTTGATTTTGACGAGATATACTTTAAAAGCTGATTTTAAAAAATAAATTAGCAGGTAGACCTTTGAAAACTGAACAAAGTTTCGTTTCACAAATGTGCAGGGTATAT
>NZ_AZEE01000026.1 GCF_001434895.1 Secundilactobacillus odoratitofui DSM 19909 = JCM 15043 | reverse complement strand
GATCACCATTGGCATCATTGATTGGATCGCCGTTTTGATCAGTTAATGTGACTGTCGTGTTTGGTGTCGTCTTACCTGTGACCGTATAACCATCCACATTACCTGAAATGCCAGTATCGGTGATTGTTGGCTTAGTTGGAACTGTCAGATTAGTGCTTTGGTTCCCTTTGTCTGGCGTTGCCGTCACACTTTGACCTGGCGTCACTTCAGTATCCGTCACTGGAATGTCAAA
>NZ_AZEE01000025.1 GCF_001434895.1 Secundilactobacillus odoratitofui DSM 19909 = JCM 15043 | reverse complement strand
AATTCAGGCTCAATCTCGGTTAGTGAGTCCGGCTCAACATCAGTAAGCGATTCGACGTCAACGTCGTTGAGTGATTCGGGTTCGATCTCGGTTAGTGAATCCGGCTCAACATCAGTAAGTGACTCAACATCAACGTCGTTGAGTGATTCAACCTCGACATCAACATCATTGAGTAATTCAGGTTCAATCTCTGTCAGTGAGTCTGGTTCGACGTTAGTAAGTGATTCAACTTCAGCATCATTGAGTGATTCGGATTCGATCTCCGTAAGTGAATCTGGTTCAACGTCAGTAAGTGATTCAACTTCAACATCCTTGAGTAATTCAGGCTCAATCTCGGTTAGTGAATCAGGCTCGACGTCGGTAAGTGATTCGACTTCAGCATCGTTGAGTGATTCGGGTTCAATCTCGGTTAGTGAATCTGGTTCAACATCGGTAAGTGACTCAACATCAACGTCGTTGAGTGATTCAACTTCGACATCAACATCCTTGAGTAATTCAGGCTCAATCTCTGTCAGTGAATCAGGCTCGACATCAGTAAATGACTCGACATCAACGTCGTTGAGTGATTCAACTTTGACATCAACATCCTTGAGTAATTCAGGCTCAATCTCGGTTAGTGAATCAGGCTCGACGTCAGTAAGTGATTCAACTTCAGCATCGTTGAGTGATTCGGGTTCAATCTCGATTAGTGAGTCTGGCTCGACGTCAGTAAGTGATTCGACTTCAGCATCGTTGAGTGATTCGGGTTCGATCTCGGTTAGTGAATCTGGTTCAACATCAGTAAGTGACTCAACATCAACGTCGTTGAGTGATTCAACTTCGACATCAACATCCTTGAGTAATTCAGGCTCAATCTCTGTCAGTGAGTCTGGCTCAACGTCAGTAAGTGATTCAACATCAACGTCGTTGAGTGATTCAACTTCGACATCAACATCCTTGAGTAATTCAGGCTCAATCTCGGTTAGTGAATCAGGCTCGACATCAGTAAGTGACTCGACATCAACGTCGTTGAGTGATTCAACTTCGACATCAACATCCTTAAGTAACTCAGGTTCTATCTCCGTAAGCGAATCAGGCTCAACGTCAGTAAGTGATTCAACATCAACGTCGTTGAGTGATTCAACTTCGACATCAACATCCTTAAGTAACTCAGGTTCTATCTCCGTAAGCGAATCAGGCTCAACGTCAGTAAGTGATTCAACATCAACGTCGTTGAGTGATTCAACTTCGACATCAACATCATTGAGTAACTCAGATTCAATCTCTGTTAGCGAATCCGGCTCAACCTCAGTGAGTGATTCGGGTTCAATCTCGGTTAGTGAGTCTGGCTCAACGTCAGTAAGTGACTCAACATCAGCATCATTGAGTAATTCGGGTTCGATCTCTGTCAGTGATTCCGGCTCGACGTCAGTGAGTGATTCAACATCAACGTCGTTGAGTGATTCAACTTCGACCTCAACGTCATTGAGTAACTCAGGTTCAATCTCTGTTAGTGAGTCTGGCTCAACCTCAGTGAGTGATTCAACCTCAACATCCTTGAGTAATTCAGGTTCGATCTCTGTCAGTGATTCAACCTCAACATCCTTGAGTAATTCAGGTTCGATCTCTGTCAGTGATTCCGGCTCGATGTCAGTGAGTGATTCAATATCAACGTCGTTGAGTGATTCAACTTCGACCTCAACATCATTGAGTAACTCAGGTTCAATCTTTGTTAGTGAGTCTGGCTCAACCTCAGTGAGTGATTCAACCTCGACCTCAACATCGTTGAGTGATTCGGGTTCAGTCTCTGTCAGTGAATCAGGCTCAACGTCAGTAAGTGACTCAACATCAACGTCGCTGAGTGATTCAACCTCGACATCAACATCATTGAGTAATTCAGGCTCAATCTCTGTTAGTGAGTCTGGCTCAACCTCAGTGAGTGATTCAACATCAACATCATTGAGTAATTCAGGTTCAATCTCTGTTAGTGAATCTGGTTCAACATCAGTAAGTGATTCAACCTCAACGTCGCTGATTGATTCAACGAGCACCTCAACTTCAGAAAGTGCTTCGAGAAGCTTGGTTGATGAAGTTTCGCAAAACGAATCAACGAGCACCTCAACTTCAGAAAGTGCTTCGAGGAGCTTGGTTGATGATATTTCACAAAGCAATTCAACGAGCATGTCAGTATCAGAGAGTGCATCGAGAAGTTTGACAGATGATATATCACGAAGCGGATCAACGAGTGTGTCAGTATCAGAGAGTGCATCGAGAAGTTTAATTGATGATATTTCTCAGAGCGATTCAACGAGCACATCGGTTTCGGAAAGCGCATCAAGAAGTCTGGTAGACGAAATTTCTCAGAGTACTTCAACTGGAATCTCGTTATCAGAAAGTAATTCTGAAAGTCAAACTGGGTCTCAATCACAGAGCGGATCAAGTTCTGCAAGTGAGAGTACTTCCGCTAGCGTATCTACAACAGCCAGCACTTCAAGTGACGACAGTACAACTACGAGTGAATCTCAAACCGATTCAACATCGTACAGTACTTCAGACGATGGCAGTACGACCACGAGTGAATCTAGTGCTGACAGTACGACCACGAGCGAATCAGATGGTGATTTGACGACCACCAGTGAATCAGATGCTGATAGTACTATCACGAGCGATTCAGATGCTGATAGCGTTTCGACTTCCTACAATAACCTAGTAAGTACTTCAGAAAACTATACTGATTTAAGTCATTCAACGAGCGAGTCATTGACTTCACTTGATCAGAGCACATCGTTAGTTTCTGCAGCTACTTCTGAGAATCAAGCTTCAACAGGTGAAAAATTACCACAAACCAATGAACAGGCTTCTTCAACTGCTGCTGCAACTGGACTAGCTGCACTTGGTTTAATGATTCTCAGATTCTTCGGTTTCCGTCGTAAGAAAGACGATCAGAACAAGTAATTGTTAAATTCTGTGATAAACAAAGAGGACCTACTTGTATGGTTAAGCCAGCAAGCAGGTCCTCTTTATTGTGAAGACGGAGAAATATCATCATTTTGCGGTATAATTTTAGATAGTCAAGTCATACAGAAGAGGGGCACGTTAACGTGAATTTAGAAGCCTTAAAACAACTGAATGAGATACCCATGCCACAAATTCCCAAAAAACGTTTTCCGGCTGAGATTGTTCTGAGTGAGTACATCACTTCGATGCAAGATGTGCAGCTAATTCAACGTCAACGACCTGATTTTTTAGAAGTTTCACACAAACTCGTTGAATCTGTCGCTAATTTTGGCCTTAAAACGGTTTTATTGACCGATTCACCTGACCAATTAGAAACGCCGAATTTATCGATTTGCACAGTGCCGATGTTTAAAGACTATCAGAACGTTACACTATACTTCCGTCGTTGGGAAATGGCGTTTCAGTTTTTAAAACAGCATCCTGAAATTAAAAAACTAGCTCTCGTAGATGTGGGGGATGTGACCATGTTGCGTTATCCATTTGACGAAATGGAACCTGGCAAACTGTATTTTGGTGATGAGCGCTCAGATTTATCGGTGTATATCATTCAAAAGAATATTGGTTCACCGGCAATGGCCGACTTTTTTGAAAAATATGAAACATTACAGCTGCTCAATCCTGGCGTAATTGCTGGTGATCGGCAAACTGTATTGGCTTACCTTGGTGCCGTTGTGGTTGAACTTAGTCAACGCGTGGCGGAGATTCAACTCACGGGTCAAGGACACGTCGGTTATTTGGAAATGGCACTGTTAAACTACGTTGCCTATCGTGACTTTGCGACTCAACTGGTTCACGGCAGGCAAGTAACATCTCGATTCTTATACCAGGAAAAAACGAGTACTGCCTGGTTCAAACACAAGTAGGAGGAAGGACCATGTTAACATCTGAAATAGTGACCATACTGACTGGTAAAACGTGGATCTACCAAGTGCTGAGTACCTCAAATTGGATTCAGGTTGGCATGGGTAGTGGCGGCGGGGCACTGATGTTGCGATTTTTGTCAACAGGTCAACTTAAAGTGCCCACTAACGTTCGGTTCATGCCTGAGTATTCACACTGGCAGTTCAATGAAACGACACAGTTAATTGAGTTATTGAACCAGAATGAAAAAGTCATCCTGAGTCTCAAAACGCCGGTACAAGAAAGAAACAAGACTTATTTACTTGGTGCTAATAATGAGCAGGCAAGGCTCGTTAATTTTGAATTAATTGAAGCAACCTTTGATTTAGCAAACGCGCCTCAACCGTTGGTGAGCGATGAAGTGCCACACTATGCTGCGGGTACTCAGTTGGTGATTCGTTTATCCGGTGAAGCCGAGCACGCTGGCATCGAGACCCTTAACATTCCGTTAACGGCTAGTGTCCAAACCATATTACTGACGCTGTATCGTTATTTACTCAAACATGATGAACTGAGTCAAGTTGCCATTTTAGGCGAGAAAGATCAGTTAACAAACTGGCCATTTGAAGTGCTGCCTGATGACCAACTCATGCTTTCTGATGGTGGCATCCCATATATTGCAACGTTAAATGATGGTACCAAAATCGAGGCATTATCCGTTGATGGTCGATTGATCATTGGCAATCGTACGATGCTTCTAGAACTTCTCAGTGACTGCTTACTGAGGTGTAACCAGGCCCAGATTACTGCAAATAAGGTTTTGTCTAATGCAAGTGTTGCCACAATCTTAAATCAAACGGTTTATCAAGATTTTGCGGGTCGGGCTGTGATTGGACAGCGGGTTCGAAAGTTATTAAAGTCGTCTGAAACGAAGTAAAGATAGCGTAAAACGTGTACCGACCCATCAAGCGGTACACGTTTTTTAATATCGAGAACTTAATAATAAATAAAAATTTCGAAGTTGCCCCGTAAACACTTGAACCGGATTATTATCATGGGGTATACTTCTTAGCAATGTGAGCTCGCACAGGAAGGTAGGGGATTCATATCGCAACCACGTTCATATTTCAGTTACCGGTCTATATTGATTGGCTAGATCAACATGATCAACGTCACGCGACAACTGGTCGTCAATTGGAAGTTGCTATTCATGAACTGCTGTTATCACAAAGTCCGTGGACTGATGAGTGGCAGACCGATGTACCGTACACAACGCGCCATGCTAAGGGCACGGCTAAGTTAGCTGCTGTAAGGGCTGACCATGAGCACCATCGCGCGGTGTTGACGATTCGTTATCAGCAACCGATGATGAGTGGTGATAACCGGCAACAACTGGCTGAAGTGGTGGCGGTGTTCCTAAGAACGGTGATGAATAGTTTTTGTCAGCACACAGTCTTTGGTATTCAAAATGCACGCTTAGCGTTACGTTTTGCGTAAAGTGTAATATTTAATTAAAGCTTATCATTTATTTAACATGAACGACTTTTTGTAATGCCATAATAATTAAGTAATCTAATTAGAGGGAAGTGATAATCGAATGTCTCTACCTGAATTGGCAGCCGACGAGATCGTGGCACAGTTATTTTTGCCCACGATTCAAGACGTCTTTACGGCACTAAACGTTAATCCGAGTGTGCTAGAGTACGACGTCGCCAGTCCTAGTGACTACCACAAAAAGGGGAATAACCCACCAAGTTATTCTAATGTGAGAAGTGTTAGAGAAGTGATTGAGGATGGTTATGATGAGTATGTGCAAGACTTGTATCAAGACGGTCAGACACAGCTTGATCATAGCGATGTGATTGCTAAGTTCCGTCAAAAAATTAACCATGATTTAAAACAATTTGTGGTGGTGAAAAACACCGGTCGCGCTTACCTTGCGGCTGATAGTGATACACCACTCAACATTTAAAAAATCACCTATGATCAGCACGCTACGCCTAGAAGAGCGAGTTGATCATAGGTGATTTTTAGTTTGTTTTACGATTTAAGACTTAAGGATGAGCTTTTAAATAGGTCTATAGTCCCACGGCACGATTCCCTTTATTAGCACGAATCGCTGCAAATTCTGTGTTAGTCAGCGTCTCAGTTTTTTCAGTCCAGCAGTCGTTGACGATGACGTGATCTGCATCATAGCCAATCAACGTGAGCGCATGAGTGTGAAACCCATCGAATTCACCAACCCAGATGACCACTGGGCGGTTTGCATCGAGTTCACGCTGAAGGTCTGTCAGGGTTGCGCCAGTTAGATCGGTCGCGTGACCGGCGTATTTTGAAATCAAGGCCAACAAGGCTGGTGGATAAATGCTATTGCCATTGTCGGTAAAAGGATCGCCGACAAATCCTTTATCACAGTCACTTGCATCGTACGGCATTTCTTTAGCGAGCTGGACTTTTGTGACATCTGCGCCAATGTACTTGAGCATCATCGTCACCGCGGTAATTTCACAACCGGTGGGTAATTCAGGTCGCTGGGCGATAAGGGGCACGTTTAATTGCATAATGAGCCTTCTTTCTCGAACGAAAACTCGCTCAGAATAATCTAATGATAGTTTAAAAAGATATCATAACTTTATTTTTATCAATTGATGTCATCATACGAAATAATTCCAAATAACGCAATACTCAGGCATTTTTATGATTAGCTGAAAGTAATTTCAGATGACAAAATTAAGTATTTATTAGAAAAAACGAGTATTCACTCATAAATATGTTAAAATATGATTAATGTGTTGTTACTTTGTGTGTGTTTAGGAGGATGTTTGTTATGAAGTTCACTCAGAAATGGGCGGTGACGTTTGGCATTGCCGGGTTAGCGGTTTTACTTGGCGCTTGTTCATCGAACAGTTCATCAAGTAAGTCGCAAAGCTTTACGATGCCAACTGATAGTGAGTTATCCACCATTGACTTGTCGAAGTCAACGGCGTTAGGGACGTTTGACATGTTGAATAATACCAACGAAGGCCTTTACCGTTTAGGGAAGAACAGTAAGCCTGAAACTGGACTGGCAACCAAGTTGACCCAGTCCGATAATGGTAAAAAGTACGTGATCGATATTCGACACAACACGAAGTGGAGCAATGGCGATACTGTTACCGCCAAGGATTTCGTTTATTCTTGGCAGCGGACAGTTAACCCGAAGACTGCTTCACAATATGCTTATTTATTCAGTGGTATTCAAAACGCCGATGCGATTTCAGCAGGTAAAAAAGCAGCCTCAACATTGGGCATCAAAGCAACCGGTAAGTACCAGTTAACTATCAACCTGGAACAACAAATTCCATACTTCAAGTTGCTCCTTGGGTTCCCTGTATTTTATCCACAAAATCAAAAAGTGGTTGATAAATACGGTAGCGGCTATGGGACTCGTAGTGACAAGATGGTCTACAACGGACCATTTAAGTTAACCAATTGGAATGGTACGGGGACCACTTGGACACTTAAGAAGAATAACAGTTATTGGGATAAAAAGGCGGTTAAACTAAGCAGCGTTCATTATCAAGTTGTGAAGGATAACCAGACGGCCTTGAACCAATACAACTCTAAGAAGTTGATTGGGGCGCCATTAACTGGTAACCAAGCCAAGAACTTATCGAAGAACAAAGACCTGATTTCACGGCCACAATCAAGCAGTTACTACTTGGCTTTGAACCAAAAGAAGGCCTTGTTTAAGAACTTGAAAATTCGAGAAGCCATCTCCATGGCCATTGATCGTCAACAAATTACCAAGCGTGTCTTGGGTGACGGCTCAATTGTCAACGGTAGCTTCGTATCTAAGGGATTAGCAACAAACCCTAAGACGAACAAAGACTTTACGTCAGACATCACGACGCCAGCTTCAATGAAGTATAACCCAACCCAAGCTAAGAAACTCTGGCAAGAAGGGTTGAAAGAAAATGGTATCACTAATCCAAACTTCACGATTTTAGCGGCCGATAGCGATGCTGGTAAGAAAGTGACCGAGTACCTCCAAAGTGATTTGGAAAAGAACCTGCCAGGTCTGAAGGTTTCGGTTTCAAACATTCCATTCCGTTCAGTGTTAGCTCGGCAAGCTTCACATAATTACGAAGTGACCTTTGCAAACTGGTTTGCTGATTTTGCCGATCCAATCACCTTCTTGAACATCTACACGAAGGGTAACCCAAGCAACATTTCCGGTTGGTCAAATAGTCAGTATGACCAATTGATCAAGGCATCATCAACTACGGATGCTAATAACGCTTCCAAGCGTTGGGATGACATGGTTCAGGCGCAAAACATCCTCTTGAAGGATCAAGGTATTACGCCACTGTATCAATCATCAGCGCCATGGCTGTTTAACCAAAACGTTAAAGACATTGTCTATAACTCAGCCGGTGCCAACTATAACTTTAAAGATGCTTATGTAAAATAGTGAGTTAATAAATAAAAGTGTCGGTCAAATTTCCCATTGTGGAAGTTTGGCTGACACTTTTTTGATGTGTATGAAAGTCATTACAAGTATATTGATGCGATGAAGTCCGCCTTCGGCCGCCAGCCAGTTGGTTTGACGGGTTGCTGTGGGACCGACTGCAACCGCTCCGCGTTTTCCGTCTCGTTTCAGAGCCTCAAAACCCGCGAGTCTCAGAAACGTCCAGTGCCACTTTGCGCGCAGCGCTTAGTGGCACTAGTCACTGCAACCCGTCAAACCAACTGGCTTCTGGCGCTACGGCTTACGTAGTGGTGAACAGTAGTAGTCGCTTACTTTTCGGTTGAAAGGTTACACCGCTGAATTATTATGACATTACGCGATTAAGCCGATTGTCCTTAATATCAAAGGTCCGATTCAATATAAGCCGTAGTGCTCCCGGTAAGGTGGGGACCTGCAGTGAAACGACTGGGCCACCAGTCGGGGACGAAGTTGAAACGTGCACGGGTTTTGGCACGGTTCAACTTCGAGGGTCGAGACCTGGGCTCGACCCGGCCCCACAGCAGGTCCCCACCTTACCGGGAGCCGAAGGCGCAATCGAGCACAAATAGATTATACCGTTGTGCTAATTCTCCCAAAGATACGCCGTTAATAACCGACGAACTTCGGCGTTATTCTCGTGCAGCATAAAGTGAGTCGCATCTTCACCACGAATTTCATGTTCTTCGTAACTTCGAACGCGAGATGCTAACAGATATTTAAGCGAACCAGCTGAAGCCGTTGAAACGGTTCCGTCTGAGTTATGCCCGTTACCGACGTTGCCGTACAGGTTCATGACCTGAGCTTGACGCGGAAACTGCCCGCGTTGTTGCAGTAACGTCCGGTATTCGGGGTGAATAATAGTCGGTTTGCCGGCACTATTGAGATGATTGAGATTTTCAGAATCATCCCATAACTTAAGAATTGCCTTTGGCGCTCGACCTTCCCAGCGATACCGTTTCCGGGTTAAAATTCCGTCGAAGGGACCAGCCAGCGTCACGAGCTTATTCAACTGAGGTTGATTAGCATCGTGACTGTAGTACTCTTCGTAGTAAACGGCTGCGTAGGCTCCCATGGAATGGCCGACTAAATTATAACTGGTGACACCATACTTAGTTTTGAGCGTGGTTAGGATTGTGCGTAACCAAGCGGCATCTTGAACCTCTCCGGCCACATTATTATCGAAACGGATGAGAATGATGGGGTTGTGCTTGTTTTTCAATGTCCCTTTAATGGCAAGTTTACCATTAGGTCGGACGTGGATAATCATGCCCCAACTAGCTTTACCGTTGTGCACGGCCTGCTTTGCCATGGGAATTTCGGACCGAAGCATCCCGCCAACCCCATGGACAAATAAAGTGGGGATATCTGATTTATTTGAAGTTGTTTTGATTTGGTTACTGGTTGCCGAGGTCATATTTCGGACTGCCGGCGCTTTAGTCGGTGTGGGCTGGCTTTTCAATTGATCATAGCCAAAACCTAAAATTGCGAGTAGGACCAGTAGTCCACCGAGCAACCAAGTTCGTTTACGGTTAAGCATGGGATAACTCCTTAAAATTCTTCACTAAACTTTAAGTATGATGATTATGGCTGATTAATTCAAGTGATTTAACCAAACAGTAAGGTTTGACATCAAATTGCAAGTTCTAGGATAATTGCTACACGATGAACTTGGGAGCGCACCGATAGAGGGAACACACATCAAAACCGAATATGTAGCAAAAACGAACCATTGCTTCTAAAAATTAGAAACAACGGTTCGTTAGGAGATAAATCGTCTCAAAGCATTTAAAAAGTGCGTTACATCAAATTATTTCGTCAAACGTTGCACATCACGTGCAATCATTAACTCTTCGTTAGTTGGAACGACCAAAACGTCCACTGGTGCACCATCTGGGCTAATCGTCCGTTCCTTGCCACGAACTTGGTTCTTTTCGGTATCGATTTGAATGCCGAAGTAGCTGAGTTGATCAGCAATCTTTTGACGCATAGCGATGCCATTCTCACCAGAACCAGCAGTGAAGACTAGTGCGTCTAAGCCGTTGAGTTCAGCAACGTAAGTGCCGATGTAGCGAACGACTCGGTTAGCAAACATGTCTAACGCTAACTTGGCCTTTGGATTTGTCTCTTCAGCATCTTCCAAATCCCGTTGGTCAGGGGATAACTCAGAGATGCCAAGTAAGCCAGATTTATGATTCAAAATGTCAGTGATTTCTTGCATACTGATGTTGAGTTTCTCGGCCAAGAAGGTGACCAAAGACGCATCAATGTCACCAGAACGAGTCCCCATCATCACACCAGCTAACGGCGTAAAGCCCATTGATGTATCGATGACTTTACCGTGGTCAAAGGCTGAAATTGAAGAACCAGAACCTAAGTGCAGAGTGATCAGCTTAAGGTCTGCCAATGGTTTACCCAATAATTCAGCGGTACGGTTGGCCACGTATCGGTGACTTGTACCGTGAGCGCCGTATTTACGCGCACCGTATTTTTCGTAATATTCGTATGGGATTGGGTAAAGTGCGTTGATTTTTGGCATGTTGGTATAAAGGGATGTGTCAAAAACAGCGACCTGCTTGGCGTTTGGTAGTAATTGCTGGAAAATTTCGATGTACTGGGCTTCGATTGGGTTATGGAGCGGTGCATACTGTGCTAATGAGTGAATCTGCTTCAACGTTTCATCAGTCACAACGGCTGAATCAGAGAAAATCTCCCCACCAGCCACGACCCGGTGACCGATACCAGTGATTTCGTGTAAGTGTTTAACGATGCCGGCTTCTTTTAAGTGAGAAAGCACCATGGCGGCCGCTAAACGATAATCGATATTATCTTGCGTGACCTGATATTTATCACCATCTGGTCGTTTAACGGTAAATATCGACCCAGGTAAATTCAGGCGGTCCACTAGGCCACTGGCGATCACGGATTCATCCGGCATCGAGAATAGCTTCCACTTGAGTGTTGAACTGCCTGCGTTAATTGCTAATGTTTTTGTCATGGTATTTTCCACCTCGTTATAATCTGTAGCACTAAGTACAGTCTAACGAAGAATGTAACCGTTTTCAATGATTAGCACAAAAAAGATTCGACCACCACGGACGAATCCTGATTTATCAACATTCTAGATTGAAAATTGATTACAATTCACAACAATTATTGATTATAAGTTTCAAAGACAGCCTGGTCTTCATAAATCGTTAACTCGCTAATACCACCGTTTTTAGGGTAGTTATCATTGGTGTCGACACCGAGGTAGTCGGCAATAGTCCGAATTAGCGTACCATGACTAACCAACAAGACGGTTTCGCCTGGCTGGCAGTGCTCACGTAACGTCTGAAACCCAGCTTTGACTCGCGCCATGACTTCGTCGTAATCTTCAGCCGTATGTGACGGATCAGCAGCTTTCATCGCTTTTCGTGTCTCGGCAAGACCGCCTAGTTCGATTAGATCCTCTTGGCTATGCTTGCCATATGGTGCCGCGATACCAGACCAAATGTCGGTTGAGTTCAAGCCCTCAAAAAAGCCGAAGTTAACTTCACGGAATTCTGGTAATACCCGCGTTTCAGTGGGGGTCTGCTGTAGGGCGTTGAGGATAATATCACGCGTATCAACTGCCCGACCGAGGTCAGATGAAAAAGCTCGATCAAACGGGATACCCGCTAATTTTTCAGCAGCTTGTTCAGCTTGTTGAATACCATCTTCAGATAAATCGGAGTCGATCCAACCTTGCATACGGTCAAAACCATTTAGCATAGTACTGCCATGACGGACGAGATAAACGGTGAATGGATTCATGGGGAATAACCTCTTTCATTTTCATTTTAAACCCTATTGTGCTTGAAAATTGGTGTAAAAGCAAATGGTACTTTACAACTCAAAAAACGAGACTATACTTGTGAATAAACGGAGGTAACACGATGAAACTAACCATTGCGATTGCACAAATGAAGATTAGCTTTGGCCAACCTGCAGAGAACTTTTCGAGAATTGAATCGTTCGTCGCCAAAGCGGCACAAGCGAATGCCGATATCATCGTTTTTCCTGAGATGTGGAACACCGGCTATGATTTGACTCGGTTAAACGATATTGCGGATGTTAATGGCGAACAGACGAAGCACGTTCTGTCCGCACTTTCTAAGAAGTACCACTTGATGATTCATGGTGGTTCAGTGGCCACGCAACGCGACCAACAATTTTATAACACGACGTACGTGACGGATGAAGCCGGCCAACTGATTTGTAACTACGACAAAGTGCACTTGTTTGGTTTAATGCGCGAAGATGATTTTCTCGCGGCTGGTGATCAGAAGAGTCGCTTTGAAGTCAAGGGCGTGCCCGCAACCAGCGTGATTTGTTACGATATTCGTTTTCCAGAGTGGTTAAGGACGTTAAGTTTGACGGACAGTCGCATTATTTTTGTGCCGGCCGAATGGCCAAGCCCAAGAATTGCACAGTGGCGTAAATTACTTGCAGCCCGCGCAATCGAAAACCAAAGCTTTGTGGTGGCGGTTAACCGGGTCGGCAGTGATCCTGACAATCACTTTGGTGGCAATTCAGTGGTGATCGATCCACTTGGCAACGAAGTGTTACGCCTAGATAGTCGTGAAGAACTTCAGACGGTTACCATCGATACGGATGAAACGGATCACGTTCGTGGGTTTATGCCCGTCTTTGAAGACCGACGACCAGAATTGTACGAATAAGACGGGTGTTTCAGACTGTTTTATGACGAGACAGTGCATGGATTGGACCGGGTCGCAGTACTTGCGAGAAATTCCGGTCGCTACTATACTGATGTCGTATTGAGATTATTTCAAGGAGGAAGTTCATGGCTAAAGTAGAAAGTTTTGAATTAGATCATACAAAAGTAAAGGCACCTTACGTTCGCTTGATTACTGTCGAGAAGGGGCCTAGTGGTGACGCCATTTCCAACTTTGATTTACGATTGGTTCAGCCAAACGAAAATGCCATTCCAACGGCAGGACTTCATACAATCGAACACCTGTTGGCAGGGCTGTTACGTGACCGAATGGACGGCATTATTGACTGCTCACCATTTGGCTGCCGGACTGGCTTTCACTTGATTGCCTGGGGCGAACCAAGTACGACTGAGGTTGCCAAGGCTTTGAAGAGTTCCCTCGAACAAATTGCCAATGATATCAAGTGGGAAGATGTTCCCGGCACTGATATCTATAGCTGCGGTAATTATCGCGACCATTCATTATTCTCCGCTAAAGAATGGTCTAAGAAGATTTTGAGTGAAGGTATTTCAGACCAACCATTTGAACGCCATGTGATTTAGCAACCTTTAATAGAAGCAATCTGGATTCCCCGTACGACGGTGACGTTGTGCGGGGAATTTTTGTGTCCGCTAATCACATCGCCATGGTGGTTTTGTGCGAGTGAGACAAGGCCTTTCACATTTTAGTCAGCGTTACTTAATCGTGGTAAATCAACAACATGAAACAAATCGGCATGGATTTTGCCGCTAATCTCTCATTTGGATGAGATGAATAAAGATTGCAAACAATTAGATATTATACATATGCATGTTAGTTCAAGTTAAAGAAGCTTTTAAACCGGAAAGATAAAGGCTTCACATTAATCATGTAAGCGACACCACAATGGTAGCAAGACGATGAAACATGTTACACGATATGAAACACGTGACACCCCGTGAAAAGCCCGTTCAAACAGCATGAAAACGCTTTTATTATTTTTCGATACCCGGTATGATGCATATGTAAACAAATGAACAAACAAAACTAAAGGAGTTTTTACTATGACAAAACGTGATTTCATCGATACTAATACTTATTCACAAAGCGAAATTCAATACATGATTGATTTAGGCATTAAGATCAAGGAATCAATCAAGAATGGTTACTACCCACCACTATTGAAGAACAAGACGTTGGGTATGATTTTTGAACAAAGCTCAACTCGTACCCGTACTTCAGCCGAAGCTGCAATGACTGAACTTGGTGGTCACGCACAATACCTTGCACCAGGCCAAATCCAATTAGGTGGTCACGAAACCATTGAAGATACATCACAGGTTCTTGGTCGGATTCTTGACATCATCGGTGCCCGGGTTGATCGTCATCACACCGTTGCTGAAGTTGGTAAGTTCGCTAAGGTGCCAGTTGTTAACTTTATGAGTGATTACAACCACCCAACCCAAGAACTTGGTGACATCATCACCATGACTGAACACTTACCAAAGGGCAAGAAGTTAAGTGATTGCAAGATCGTCTTTGTCGGCGACGCTACTCAAGTTTGTGTCTCAACCATGTTTATGACAACTAAGATGGGCATGGACTTCGTACAATTTGGCCCTAAGGACTTCCAGATGAAGGATGACGTTGTCAAGATTGGTAAGGAAAATGCCAAGAAGTATGGTGGCAGTGTTACCTTGACTGAAGACGAAGATGAAGCCATGAAGGATGCCGACTTTATCTACACCGACGTATGGTATGGCTTGTACGACGCTGAAATGGGTAAGGACGAACGGATGAGCATCTTCTATCCTAAGTATCAAGTTGATGCCAAGATGGTTGCTAAGGCTTCTGATCACGTTCGCTTCATGCACTGCTTACCTGCAACTCGTGGTGAAGAAGTTACCGATGAAGTGCTTGATTCAGATTACTCAATCGTTTGGGACGAAGCTGAAAACCGTAAGACGGCGATGCGTGCAATCTTCGTTTACTTGCTGAACCCAGAATTGAAGTATGCTTCAAAGGCCGTTGCTGAAAAGTACGACGCAGAATTTGAACTCATGCTAAGAAACGCAGTTGATACACGTAACGAAAAATAATTAAACCGATTACGTGTTGTACGCAATAGATGGGAGATAGCGTCATGGAAAACGGGAAACCAAAGAAAAAATTTAGATTATTTGACGCCGTGCTCATGTCCGTGGTTGTTATCATGGTTGTGGAATCGGTGGCACCGGCTGCAGCGATTGGGACCTCTCAATTCTTCTGGTGGGGCTTCTTACTAGTCCTCTTCTTCTTACCATATGGACTGATTTCATCAGAATTAGGAACGACCTACGTTGGTGAAGGTGGCCTGTATGACTGGGTCAAACAAGCATTTGGCGCTCGTTGGGGCGGGCGGTTAGCTTGGCTGTATTGGATCAATTACCCAATTTGGATGTCAAGTTTGGCCGTGTTGTTCCAGCAAGTGCTGGGCACCATTGCCGGCTGGAAGATGAACACCGCTACCAGCATGATCATTCAGTTGATTTTCGTTTGGGTCGTTGTGATCTTAGGGAATCAACCAGTGTCAGAATCAAAGTGGATCATGAACTTAGCAGCCTTTGCGAAGATCTTTACAATCGTTGCCCTAGCCGTTCTTGGTATTTACGTTGCCATGACGAAGGGTGTCGCTAATGACTTTTCACCAAAGAACTTGTTGCCTCAAATGAACGTTGGTTCATTAAGCAACCTGTCAGTCATCATCTTTAACTTCTTAGGCTTTGAAGTTGTGGCTACAATGGCCGATGATATGGACAAACCTAAGAAACAGATTCCACAAGCCATCATCTATGGTGGTCTCTTGATTGCGATCCTTTACCTGGTATCAGCTTTTGGGATGAGTGTCGCCGTGCCAACCGACAAGCTTTCAGCTTCAAGTGGGTTACTCGACAGCTTCATTCTCTTAATTGGTAACATGAACTGGTTCGTTATTTTAATCGGTATTTTCTTCCTCTACATTTTGGCTTCTGAAATGGTGTCATGGGCACTTGGTATCAACTACGTGGCGGACTACGCTGCTAAGGACCACGTGCTACCTAACATCTTCGGTGCTGAAAACAAGAAGGGGATGCCAGTTGGTACAGGTTACTTAAATGGGATAGTTGCATCAATTCTTGTGGTTGCTGCACCATTCATTCCTAACCAAGACATTTTCTGGGCCTTCTTCTCACTGAACGTGGTGGCATTACTCTTGTCATACACGATGATGTTCCCAGCCTTCCTGAAGTTGCGTAAATCAGATCCTGATACAGAACGACCATTCAAGGTGCCTGGTGGACCAGTTATGATTCAACTCATGACTTGGGTACCAGAAATTCTCTTGATTGCCACCGTTGTCTTCACTGCGGTACCATTAAATGGTAGTTCCGAAGAAATTTCAGGTAAAATGCCAATCCTAATTGGAACGATCGTGACACTTATTATTGGTGAAATCGTCGTTCGTTATGCCGAACACAAAAACAAAGTTAAAACCCAAAACACTCAATCAAAGGAGAGTTCATTATCATGACTAAAACTTTAGATAGCACCCCTAAAAAAGATGGTTTCAGAATGCCCGGTGAATTCGAACCTCACAAAGGCGTTTATATCTTATGGCCACAACGTCCAGATAACTGGCGTAACGGTGGGAAGCCTGCTCAAAAGACTTTCGTGAAGGTTGCTGAAGCCATTTCCGAATTCGAGCATGTGACCGTTGGTGTTAACGATGATCAATACGCTAACGCACGGACCATGTTACCTGATAACGTTGAAGTCGTTGAAATTTCAAATGATGATTCTTGGATTCGTGACTGTGGCGCTACTTTTGTTAAGAACGACAAGGGTGACTTGCGCGCGGTTGACTGGACCTTTAACGCATGGGGCGGCTTAGAAGATGGTCTTTACTTCCCATGGGACAAGGACGACCGGGTTGCTCAAAAGATGGCAGAACAAGAACACACTGACCGTTATCGTTTAGACGACTTTGTGCTTGAAGGTGGTTCAATTCACGTTGATGGTGAAGGGACTTTGATTACGACTGAAGAATGCTTGTTATCAAAGGGTCGTAACCCACAATTATCACGTGAACAAATCGAAGAAGTGCTCAAACAACACTTGAACCTTGAAAAGGTGATTTGGTTAAAGAACGGGATTTATCTCGACGAAACCAACGGTCACGTGGATAACATTGCTAACTTCGTTAAGCCAGGTGTCGTTGCCTTAGCTTGGACGGATGATAAGTCTGATCCACAATACAAGATCTCAAAAGAAAACTTAGAAATCTTGGAAAATGCTACTGATGCTAAGGGTCGTAAGCTTAAAGTTGTTAAGTTGTACGTGCCAAAGCCAGTAACGATCACTAAGGAAGAAAGTGAAGGGGTTGACGCTGTCGACGGGACCTTACCACGGACTGAAGGCGAACGTTTAGCCGCTAGCTATGTTAACTACTACACTGCTAATGGCGGTATCGTCTTCCCAACCTTTGGCGATCCTAACGATGAAAAGGCTAAGGAAACGTTGGCTGAATTATACCCAGACCGTAAAATCGTCGGTGTACCAGCCCGCGAAATTCTCCTTGGCGGCGGTAACATTCACTGCATTACCCAACAAGTACCAGAAAACTAGCGTATAGAACCAAGCGCTTTAAGACTAGCGTGTAAGGGGTTCACGGTATTATCCCCGAACTTGGGATAGAACCGTGGACCCCTTATACATAAGTGCGAGTTTCTTGATGCACGATTTGATTAAAAATAAGACTTCAGAAAAATTGAATTTAACTTCAGGAGGAAATAACCATGGCAAAACGACGCGTTGTCGTTGCCCTAGGTGGCAACGCCATCCTTTCAAAGGATGCTTCAGCACAAGCACAACAAGAAGCACTGCGACAAACCGCAAAGTATTTAGTTCAATTTGTGAAACAAGGAGACGAATTGGTAGTTTCACATGGTAATGGGCCACAAGTTGGGAACTTGTTATTACAACAAGCTGCTGGTAGTACCGAAACTAATCCAGCCATGCCAATTGATACCGCCGTTTCAATGACCCAAGGCAGCATCGGCTACTGGTTACAAAACGCGTTACGCGAAGAACTCGTTAACGCCGGTTTAACCCAGTCTGTCGCAACGGTGGTTACTCAGGTGGAAGTCAGTGAAACTGACCACGCTTTTGAAGACCCAAGCAAGCCAATCGGACCATTTTACACCCGTGAAGTTGCTGAACAGCAACACGTTGAGCACCCCGATTATCGGTACGTTGAAGATGCTGGCCGTGGCTACCGTCGCGTTGTGCCATCACCTAAACCAGTGAACGTGGTGGAAGCTGACGTGGTTGAAAACTTAGTCGATAACGGCATCATTCCAGTTTCAGTTGGTGGTGGCGGTGTGCCAGTTGTTCGGGTCGGCAATCGCCTTGAGGGCCGCGAAGCTGTCATCGATAAGGATTTTGCCTCAGAAAAATTGGCTGAACAAATCAATGCCGATACGTTGATTATCTTAACGGCCGTGGATCACGTGTTTGTTAACTTCAACAAGCCAGACCAGAAGTCCTTGACTAAGGTCACGGTTCCTGAATTAAAGCAGTACATTGAAGAGGGACAGTTTGCTAAGGGCAGCATGTTACCAAAAGTTCAGGCTGCGATTGATTTTGTTGAGCATACTGATCATGGTCAAACAGTGATTACGTCACTTGAAAATATTGGTGAGTTTTTAGCAAGCGGCGAAGGCACCATTATTTCAAAAGTTGCTGAGAATGCCACAAAATAGTCGTTAACAGGTATTTTCAGAGTACTTCAGTGTCAAAATAATCCGCGTGATTGATAGTCAATCATACGGATTATTGTTATATCTATGAAAAAATAGTAACAATTACTGGATAACTATGCGTATAATAGCATTGCAGAAAATGCTGATCAGTGACCGTCAAGGTGCGTGTAATTTAATCAGAAAGGAAGAGATTTTATGAAGCTAACAACCTTACCAGTCGAAGATGGCTTCAGATTACCCGCAGCCTTTGAAGAAAATCAAGCGGGGTATATGATTTGGCCACAACGGCCTGATAATTGGCGTGATGGCGGAAAACCGGCTCAATATGCGTTCGCCAAATTGGCTACGTTACTTGCCGAACACGAACCGATTACGATGCTCGTTAATGAGGACCAGTATCAAAATGCACGGTCAATGTTACCGGATAAAGTTAGAGTGATCGAAATGAGCAGTAATGATGCCTTTATCAAGGATACCGGCCCATTTTACTTAATTAATAAACAGGGTTCGGTTAGAATTGCTGATTTTAACTTTAACGCTTGGGGTGGCTTGTTGGACGGTCTGTATTTTCCGTGGGACAAGGATAATGAACTGACCGAAAAAATAGCCGGCTTAAATCGACTTGATTATTATCATCATGATCGCGTGTTAGAGGGTTGCTCAGTCACGACTGATGGCGAGGGGACCATTTTGACGACTGAAGACGTGATCTTATCGGAGGGGCGTAATGCTAATGCCTCTAAAGAAGAGGCAGAACAGGTCTTTCACGATTACTTTGGCGCAGAAAAAGTTATTTGGCTGCCTGAGGGCTTTTTCTTAGACGAAACCGGTGGTGACATTGATAACATGGTCAGCTTGGTTAGACCGGGAGAACTGGTTTTATCATGGACGGATGACCAGACTGATCCGATGTATGGCATTTGTCGGCGAGCGCTTGAAGTGTTAGAGCACGCCACGGATGCACGAGGGCGACACTTCAAAGTGCATCAGTTGCAATTGCCAGCCCAATTACTCCTCACCGAAGAGGAGGCGAACGGTGTTGATCCAATCAACGGGATGTTGCCCCGAACTGCTAATCAGCGGTTAACGGCGACGTACGTCAATTACATTACGACGGATCACATCATCGTGATGCCTAAATTTGACGACCCGCAAGATTCAGTTGCACATCAGCAGTTAGCTGAGCTTTACCCAGATCGAGAAATAATTGATTTTCCGGCCCGTGAGATTTTAACCGGTGGCGGGGGCTTGCACACAATCTTACTGAGTGTGCCAGGTCAACAGACAGGAGGCGTTCGATGAACTTTTTTGAGATTGTTAATCCCCATCTCAGTTCATTAACAAACAACGAACAAGCACTTTTCGACTATGTCGTAAAAAATATGAATCAAATTAAGAATCAAAGTATTCGGGAGGTAGCGGGGGAGACGTTCGTGTCCACCGCCACCTTCTTGCGGTTTGTTAAGAAAATTGGTTTTGCTGGTTTTAGTGAGTTTACAACGGTGTTGAAATACACGCTGTTAAACGACGACCAGGACACTGAAAGTGACATGCCCTTTACGGTTTCTCAAACGGATTACCGTGAAGAGTACTTGAAGAACATCACTGAGTCTGTTCGAGTTGTGCCCACCAGCAAATTGCATGAAATTACAAAATTACTGTCAGCCCATCCCAAAATTTACTTTTTTGCTAAGGGTGTCAGTAAGCACGCCACGGATTACATTTACTATCTATTTATCATGGCAGGTTTTCAGGTGGAATTTCCGCGTGAACATTCGTATCGGAGCGTTGTCCGCGGTCAAGTGCAACCTGACGACTTAGTTTTTATCATGACCTATGACGGTATGGACAGCGAGTTTTTAGAAATGATGAATCAGATGCTCAGACAGACAACGCGACCGTTTTTGATTTCGATTACGGAACCGGATAACAACACCATTCAAAATCTGAGTGACATTAATTTATACATTTTCTCCGATGCTGTCCGAGTTAATGGCACTGATATTAGTTCGCGAATCTCGACGATAGCCTTAATGGAACTGATTTTATACCAATACATTGAGGATTATGGCGGTCGTGATTTCAACTTTGTTAAACGCAATGAGTAAGGGTTAATGATCCCGCACACCACTTGTAATTACTGGTGTTATTGTCAAGTGGTCTCCGGTACGGTAGCGTTGTTTCGGCTACTTCATCAATCGATATAATGAGTGTACTTAAGTTAAAGTTAAGGTCCTGCAGGTAACGTACTAAACGTTGATTGTCACGTTTGTACATACTGAAAGGATCTTTTTTATGCAAAAAAGCAAGTCACGATTCCGAATCTCGCAAAGTTGGCAAATTATGATTGGCCTTGCGCTGGGATTGATTCTAGGCGTTATTTTTTATCAAAATACCACGGCCATTACGGCCATGCAAAATATTGGAACCATGTTTATCGATCTGATTCAAATGATCGTGCTGCCAATTGTAGTGTCGTGTTTGACAGTCGGAATAGCCGGCATGGGTGATGTTCGCAAGTTAGGACGAGTTGGGGTTAAAACACTGGTCTACTTTGAGATCATTACTACAATTGCGATTGTTTTAGGACTCATTTTAGCAAATGTGTTTCACGTCGGTGACCTCGTTAACATTCATTCACTGAAGGCAACTAGCATCAGTCAATATGTTTCAAGTGCCAAAAGTTATAGTAAAGACGGCGGCTTTTGGGGCCTATTGATGGACATCATTCCGACTAATATTTTTAGCTCGTTAAGTGAAGGCAATATGATGCCAATCATCTTTTTCTGTGTGATGTTTGGGCTTGGTGTAGCTTCTCTTGGTGAAAAAGGACAGGTCATTATTGATTTGTTAAATGCAGTTTCACAGGCCATGTTTAAAGTCACAAACTGGGTCATGAAAATTGCGCCAATTGGTGTTTGTGCATTAATTGGGGCCACCATTGCACAGATGGGTTTATCGGCTTTAGCGCCATTAGGTTACTTTATTGTACTCTGTTACGCTGCGTTCTTCTTGTTTGTCTTTGGTGTTCTTGGGCTAACAGCGCGTTTATTCGGAGTTCACTTCTTCCAGTTGATGCGCGTTTTGAAGGAAGAAATCGTGTTAGCTTTTTCAACATCGAGTTCAGAAACTGTCTTACCAAAACTGATGGATAAAATGGAACACTATGGCGTTAATCGATCGTTCGTTTCGTTCGTTATTCCAACTGGTTATTCCTTCAACTTGGACGGCGCTGCCATATATGAATCGATTGCGGCACTGTTCCTTGCTCAAGCGTACAATATCCACTTGAGTTTGGCGCAACAGCTCTCACTTGTAATCGTATTAATGCTGACGTCCAAGGGGACCGCTGGTGTTACCGGTGCTTGTTTTGTGGTCTTGCTTGCCACCATGTCAACCATTGGCGTACCGACTTCAGGACTGGCCTTCATTGCGGGGATTGACCGGGTCGTTGATATGGGTCGAACATGCGTGAACGTCTTTGGTAATTCGCTAGCTTCCGTGGTCGTCTCAAAATCAGAAGGGGCCTTTGATCAAGCACAAGCTGATCGTTACGCTGATTCGTTGAGTGGCCATCGAAACGTCAAGACGGTTACTGCGGCAGAATAGTTGCGTAAAGAAGGAGCGTGCAAGATGAAACCTAAAGTATTGATGCCTAAAGTGGCGGCTGAGTTGACCGATAACTACCTTGCTAAAAAGGGTTATGACGTGGTGACGGTGGATAATCCTGGTGAAACGGAATTACTCACGGTGGCGCCAGATGCTGCTGCGGTGATGATGATCAGTAAGAAACTCTCTAACCAAATTTATGAGCAGATGCCAAACCTAAAAGTACTGGCTCGACGTGGCGTTGGTTACGATAACATTGATGTGAATGCGGCAGCAGAACACGGTGTGTGGGTGACTAATACACCAGGCGCGAACGCCCGTAGTGTCGCTGAAGCGGCGTTGATGGATATGATGATGTTGGCCCGTCAATTCCGAGCGGTTGATCAACGGACCCGTCAAGGTGACTGGGCGGGTGCGTACCAGTTAATGGGGCATGACCTCAGTGGGGCCACTGTTGGTATCATCGGCTTCGGCCATGTGGGTCAGGCCTTAGCTCAACTGCTGACCAGTTTCGGTGTTCGGACGCTGATTAATGCGCGTCAGCCCGTTGAAACAACGCTTGGTACCTTTGTTGACCGAGAGACGTTGCTTCGTGAAGCTGATTTTGTTTCAATCAACGTTGCGGCTAACGCTGAGACGTTTCGTAGTATTGATGAAACAGCGTTTAAGTTAATGAAACCCACGGCCTTTCTCGTTAATTTAGCCCGCGGTGCAATTGTTGACGAATCGGCCATGATTCACGCGCTCTCTACGGGTGAGATTGCGGGGGCTGCGTTGGATGTGTTTGAAGTCGAACCATTGCCACAAAATAGCCCATTGTACCGTCTTGATAATGTGATTTTAACGCCCCATGTGGGTGCCAACACGGTTGAGGCCAACCGAGAGATGGCGATGACGGCCGCTAAAATGATTGATCTAGTATTGACTGGTCAAACGCCAACCTATGCGGTTAACCAGCCTAAAATGGCATCGCAGACGAGTTAATGATTGAAATGAATTTACAATAGCAGGGCGATTATCGATTTACTGATAATCGCCCTGCTATTGTACTTGGTCAATTTAAAACGAGTGAATTCCGCCTCCGGCCGCCAGCCAGTTTTGGGGACGGGTAGCTGTGGGACCGACTTCAACCGCTTCGCGTTTTCCGTCTCGCTTCTGAGCCTCGAAAACCACGAGTCTCATAAACGTCCAGTACCACTAAGCGCTGCGCGCAAAGTGGTACTAGTCACTGCTACCCGTCCCCAAAACTGGCTTCTGGTACTGCGGCTTATAGGGTGGTCAATGTTTATTTTTATTATGGTTTTGGCTCTTACACGTAACTTTGAAAATAATTCTTGGTGAACAGACTCAGATTGATAAAAAAGAAAAACTTGCCGTAATTGTCCCATTAACATTAGTAACGAGAACGGAGGGTAACGCGTTTTTGCCGTTGCAGTGACAAGCTCGAGTTAGCGGTTTACCGCTTACTCGAACTGGACGTTTGTGAGACTTTGGGTTGTGAAGGCTCACAAACGAGGTGGAAGACACGTGGTTTTCGTGGCTGGAACCGGTCCCACAGCAACGGCAAAAGCGCGTTACCTGGAGTGACAGTGGCAGCTATAAGATTACTTTGGTGAGAGTGAATTACCAAAATTTAAGACACAAAAAACCACCATTTCCGAAGAAATGATGGTTTCTTTAAACGCTTAAATTGAATTAAGCAACAGTAACGTTAGCAGCTTGTGGGCCGCGGTCGCCGTCTTCAACGTCCAAAGTTACTTTTTGGCCTTCTTCAAGCGTCTTGTAACCTTCAGCATTGATTGCTGAGAAGTGTACGAAAACGTCTGAACCGTTTTCCAATGTAATAAAACCAAAACCTTTGTCACCGTTGAACCATTTAACAGTACCTTGTTCCATAAGAATGAAACCTCCGAGCGCATAGCGCAATATATTTGTGTATCTGAAACTTTTGAAATAGGGAAGTCATTCTTACGAACGTCGTACCAAAATTTCGAAGTATTAAATACATTAGTTAACAGCTTACCAGTTGTTCGACCGAATAGCAACTAATTCTTTTCAACACTCACGGTGATTTTGGCAACGAAGTGCATGAGATGGCTTCTATTCCCTAGTTAATTCTTTTTGATGTTGTTGGGATTCACGCCTAAGTTCGAGTGAACTAATCACCATCCGGGCGAATTCGACTTTGATTTAATTCGATAATTTCACCAGTCTGGTTGTATACCAGTTCTTCGGCAAGATTGACAATTCGATCACCAATTCGCTCGAGTAGTTTAGTGACGAGTAAATAACTTGCACCAGCCGCTGCAACTTCCGGGTCTTGCTGCATGGCAACTGTAACGGTGTTTCGAATTTCGTCAAATTGATCATCAACTGATTGGTCTTGTTTGGCAATTTTTTCGGCCTGAGTTGCATCATTAGCGTTAAAGGCCGTTAAGGCAGTTGTCAGCATATCACGAATTTGTTGAGACAATGAGGCAATTTTAACTTCAACGGACTGGTTACGGTGCGAACCCTTTACCCGAATCGTTTCAGACGCAATACTCGTTGCGTGATCACCAATCCGCTCTAAATCTGCGCTCGCTTTGAGAATTGAGACGACCGCCCGAAAATCATCGGCGACGGGCTGTTGTAGCGTCATCAAAGTGAGGGCTTGTTTTTCCAAGTCAACTTCATTGCCATTAATAGATTGGTCATGCGTAACCAACGATTGGGCTGCGGCCTTATCATGATCAATATAGGATTGTGTGGCTTGAGCAATTTGTCCGCTAACAGCAGTTCCCATGTCGGTGAAATCTGAGAATAACTTTTTGAGTTCCTCTGAAAAAATGTTTTTCATGTGCAATCTCCTAACCGAACTTCCCGTTAAGGTAGTCACTAGTTTGTTGGTGGGCGGGTTGAGTAAATAGCTGACTGGTTGAGTCGACTTCAACTAGATCGCCATTCAGCATAAAGGCGGTGCGGTCGGCAACGCGGGAGGCTTGTTGTAAATTGTGGGTCACGATGATAATCGTGTAGTCGTTTTTCAGTGTCAGAAGCGTTTCTTCAATTTGTGCACTTGAAATTGGGTCAAGTGCACTAGTGGGTTCATCCAGTAAAATAATGTCAGGTTGAACTGCAAGTAATCGCGCAATACAGATGCGTTGTTGTTGACCACCAGAAAACAAAAAGGCGTTTTTATGCAAATCGTCTTTGACTTCCTCCCAGATTGCAGCCTGTCTTAGCGCGCGTTCAACTTGCTCGTCCAGAAAACGTTTGTCATTATGACCCGCAAGCTTTAAGCCATAGGTGACGTTTTCGTAGAGTGAGAAGGGAAATGGGTTTGGCTGTTGAAAGACCATGCCAATCTGCTTACGAAGTTCAACTAAGTTGGTCGTAGGTGCGTAGATATCTTGTTCATGGAATTGAAAGCTACCTGTGACGGTCGTGTCAGCAATCAGGTCGTTCATCCGATTGAGACAGCGTAGGTAAGTTGACTTACCACATCCCGACGGACCAATCAGAGCGGTAATGCTATGTTCGTCAAAGTTAAGATCAATTCCGTGGAGCGCTTCTTTTTCGCCATACGACAGGCGCACGTTTTGGGTTGCTAGAATTGGTGTCATAACGTTCCTCCTGTGGTTAGCCAAAGTGACCGGTAACGTAATCGCGAGTAGCCTGAATTTGGGGTGTTTGAAAAATGGTTTCTGTTTTGTCGTATTCAATCACGTGACCTAAGTGGAAAAAGGCGGTGTAAGTACTAATTCGAGAGGCTTGTTGCATATTGTGGGTCACGATGATAATGGTGTATTTCTCCGTCAGATTCTTCAAGGTCATCTCTAATTTGGCAGTGGAGATGGGATCCAGTGCACTGGCCGGTTCATCGAGTAGCAAAATGTCGGGTTGCATCGCAATTGCACGGGCAATACACAGTCGTTGCTGTTGCCCACCAGATAGGGATAGTGCACTCTTATGAAGATCGTCTTTGACTTCGTCCCAGAGAGCCGCCTCTTTAAGACTGCTTTCAACGCGGTCGTCTAGTACTTTTTTATTGGTTAGTCCGGCTGCCTTTAAAGCAAAAGTGATGTTGTCGTAGATAGACTTTGCGAATGGGTTGGGCTTTTGAAACACCATGCCAATATGTTTACGAACTTCAAATACGTTCACTTTTCGACTATTAATATCAGTATGCCGATACATAATTTCGCCCTTAACTGTTGCAATTCGATCGTTCATTCGGTTTAACGATCGTAAATAAGTCGATTTGCCAGATCCTGAGGCACCAATTAACGCCGTAATTTGAAACCGGGGAAAGCTCAAACTGGCGTCGGTCATTGAGTGATTGCTGCCATAAAAGACTTGCAGTTGGTGGGTGGACAGCGCAATTTCTTCATCAGGTGTCACAATATGGGTCTCATTTAAGTTATAGCTTTGCATAAGGTCCTCACTTTCCGCCGGTCATGTTTTTGTAAAGGTGGTTTCCGATGGCGCGAGCGCCAAAGTTAAAAATCAAAATCACGATGATTAACACTGCTGACGCACCGGCTGAGATACTAACGGCATCCGGCGTGACCCCCTCCGTATTCACTTTCCAAATGTGAACGGCTAAGGTTTCTGCTGGTCGCATCGGGTTTAGAAAACTGTTACTATCAACGGGATTCCAGTTGGTGTAATCGACGATGGGCGCACTTTGACCAGCGGTGTAGATGAGGGCAGCGGCTTCACCAAATACTCGACCGGCACTTAAAATAATGCCAGTTAAGATGCCAGGTAACGCAGCCGGTAAAATAATGCCGCGAATCGTTCGCCAGTTCGAGAGGCCAAGGGCTATACCGGCTTCACGTTGACTATCTGGCACTGCGTGAAGTGAACCTTCGATGCTTCGAACCAGGAGTGGCAGGTTAAAAAAAGTCAGTGCGATTGCACCGGAAAGAATCGAAAAGCCAAGGTGAAAAGAAATCACGAAAAGGAGGTAACCAAACAAGCCGACAACCACGGATGGTAGCGAGCTCAGCACTTCGATAGCCGTTCGAATGAGGCCGGTAAACCAGTTATTACCGGCATATTCGGATAAGTAGATTGCGGCACCCAATGCCAGTGGAAACGAGATGACCAGGGTTAAGACCAATAGATATAACGAGTTAAACAGTTGATCACGAATGCCGCCACCAGCGCTAAATGAACTGGATGGTGAGGTTAAAAAGTGCCAACTGATGTGGGGTAGACCGCTGATAATGATGTCACCGAGTAGGAACAAGAGAATCAAAACCACTACCGCAACGAGTAGATTGATGATTTGGGTGGCAACGCGGTCAGTTTGATGTGGCGTCATGAGTTAATCGTGCCTCGCTTTCCAATAAAACGAATGAGCAGGTTAAAGACCAGTGACATGAGTAATAAAATTAGGGCAAGCGACCAAAGCGCGTTGTTAGGAAGTGTCCCCATGATCGTATTGCCGATGTTAGTCGTTAATTGACTCGTTAAGGTCGAAGTAGGTGTAATCAAATTATGTGGCATCAACGCGGCGTTACCAATCACCATTTGAACGGCTAACGCCTCACCGAATGCTCGTGCCATCCCAAAGATAATGGCGGTCAGTAGCCGTGGCATGGCAGCTCGAAGTAATACTTTATAAATGGTTTGAAAACGGGTTGCGCCAAGTGCCAGTGACGCTGAACGAAAGTAACCGGGGACAGCTTTTAGTGCGTCAACAGAAAGTGAGGTAATGGTAGGTAGCACCATCACAAACAACACAATGGTACCGGCGAGGATTCCTGATCCAGTGCCACCAAATAGCTGCCGAATAGCGGGCACGATGACCGTCAAACCGATAAAACCGTAGACAACGGATGGGATACCGACCAGTAATTCAATCACCGGTTGAAGAAAACGAGCACCCGTTTTTGGTGCGATATCGGTCATAAACAGGGCAACCGCGATTGCAAAGGGCGTTGCCACTAGGGCAGCCAGTACAGTGACACTAAACGAAGTGACAATCATTGGTAGCGCCCCAACTTGTGGGTTTCCCTTAGCATCTAGACTGCCAGGGTTCCAGTCAGTGCCGCTTAAAAAACGCCAGAGGTTGACGTGATCGTTGGTAAAAGTGGCAATACCACGTGAGGTGATAAAGTACAAGATACTGACAACTAAGATGATGATGGCGGCAATACAGGTGTAACTAATGATGCGACCCAGGATATCTTCATGGGAAGCTTTGGAGGGCGAAACTAGTTTTTTTTGAATCTCATCCATGGTGATCCTCCTTGGTGGTTGAATGGTGGGAGTGGGAATAGTTCATACTGAGATAGACAAGCGGAAAACCAAATCGTTATCAAACAATCCGGTTTTCCGCTTATCAATTGGGGTGAGTTGGGTGAAACGAGTTTAGTTTGATCCTTTAACGCTGTTACTTTGTGACAACGTTTTTAGCGTTTTTAGTTACTTTCATATCGTGAATGCTGATGTAACCAAGTTTTTGAACGAGATCACCTTGAACCTTGCTTGATGTCATGTACTTTAAGAAGCCGGCAGTTGCCTTGTCAGGTTGACCCTTAGTGTACATGTGTTCATAAGACCAGATCGTCCACTTATTGGATTCAACGTTGGTATCAGTTGGTTTAACGTTATTGATTGAAAGAGCCTTAACTTTCGTGTTGACGTATGAGAAAGCTAAGTAGCTGACGGCGCCAGGTGTGCTAGCAACCAATTTTTGAACCGTACCATTCGAATCTTGTTCTTGTGAAGTGACGGCTTTCTTACCTTCCAAAACGGCTGATTTAAAGGTGGCACGCGTACCTGAACCTTGCGCACGGTTGATGACTGAAATTTTTTGGTCCTTACCACCGACTTGTTTCCAGTTGGTAATCTTACCAGTGAAAATATCGCGGAGTTGAGCCATGGTAACGTTCGTTACACCGGTAGTTGGGTTAACAACTGGTGTCATTCCCACAACGGCTACCCGGTGATCAACGAGTTGCTTGGCCTTGATACCAGAAGATTGTTCTGCAAAAATATCGGAATTTCCAATTTGAACGGCACCTTGCTGAACTTGGCTGAGCCCTGTACCAGAGCCACCACCTTGAACGGTTAGGTTGACGTCTTTGTTAGTTGCTTGGTAGTCTTGGGCAGCTTGTTCAACGAGTGGTTGAAGGGCAGTTGAGCCAACAGCGGTGATCTTAGTGACCTTGGCTGCCTTTGTGTCGCTGCTGCTTGATTTTTTGCTGGAGTTAGAACTACAGCCCCCTAAGAGCAACCCGGCAAGGCTAAATGCAACTAACGTGGAAACGAGTGTTTTTTTGTGCATGAGCATATTCCCCTTTAAAAGTATTGTCCTAGAAACACCTGATTTCTAAGTACAGGGACAGTATAAGACGCTTGCGTAAAGTTAATGTATAGGTCGTGTAAAGTTTATGTAAAACGGGTTTTGTTGGGTAAATAAACGTGCGATAACTATTGTAACGACTAAAACGAAAAGAGGATCGCCATGGAACGCAGCATTTTACTGATTAGTGATAATCCTAATCTTTTGAAACGTCTGAAGCAGATTATGACCGACTGGCAAGTCATTAGTAGCCCAACTTACCTCCCTGATATTCTATTGAATCGTGATAGTCAAACCCTGATTTTGTTAGATCTCGACCATTTCTCAGAACTTGGGCAGCGTCCAGATACGTTATTTTTAATGCGCCAGCAATTTCGTGGACCATTACTAGCCATTCACCGCCAAAGACTCACGGCAGCAATGATATGCGATATTTTTGAACGGTTCCACTTTGATGAGTTACTCTCATTAGAGATGTCGAATCGTGAATTACACGCTCGAATTCAGCAAAAAATCTGGCGATATTACCAACCGCAAGAAGAGAGTCGTGAAATATTAAACACTGGCCAGTTACAAGTTGATTTTCAACACTACATGGTGAGCGTGGCTGGACGCAAGCTTACCATGGGGCCGGTAGATTTTCGCTTACTCGTGTACTTTATGCAACACGAAAACGTCGTCTTGACCCGAGCCCAAATTGCGGAGGGCGTCTGGCGTAATGGTCGTGACTCTACGATGCGCGCAATTGACTCTCACATTAGTAAATTACGTAAGTTAATTGAAGAAGACGCTAAACAACCACAGTATTTACAAACAATTCGAGGCTTTGGTTACATTTTTAAAACAGTACCTGAGCATACGCAAGAAGCCGAGTAACTGATATAATAGAATCACGAAAAAATTGAAGGGGTGGTTTTAATGGCAGATTATATTCATGAGATGCGCGCGTTAGTGGGACACCGGCCGATGATTCTGAACACGGCGGCTGGTGCGCTGCTTGATGATGATAATCGCTTGCTGTTACAGGAACGAACTGACACTGGTGATTGGAGCTTTCCAGGTGGCTACATGGAATTTGGCGCCTCTTTTGCAGAGACCTGTCAGCGTGAGTATCTCGAGGACGCGGGTCTTGAGGTCGAACCACTTAAGCTATTGAAGTTATTCGACAAGGATTTTTATACCTATCCCAACGGTGACCAGACACAGTTGATCACAGCACTTTACTTAGTTAAGCAAACCGGTGGTCAACTACTGGATCACGTCACGGATGAAACCAAGCAGGTGAAGTACTTTGCCTTAGACCAGTTACCACCACTATTTAACGAACAATCTAACAAAATGGCCCAGGCGGTCATCGATGAGGTACAGTCATGGCAGGAAGGTTAATTCATGCATTGGCACCACACCAGCCCGAGGCAACGACGGTTGTGGTGATTTTATCGGCCGGTGCACGGTTGTTTGATGCGGATGGCGACTTGATTAAGCGCACTGCACCGCACGAACAACTCAAAATTGAAGCGGAAGTCGTTGATGAAAAAGGTCGCCATTATTATCAGCTTGACCCTGATCGCTTTGTTTTAAAAAACGATGTCACTACCGAGATTACGAAATGGCAAGCAGCACACGACGATCAGGCAGAGTATCATTACCTGAATGCCGAGAATATCAATCAGATTCGTTGGGGGATGCCAAACGGGTGTGAACCGGCCGCTTTGCTGGAGGGGTTACACCTCATGGGCTATGCCCAAACGTTAAGTTACCTTGATTTTATTGCGGAGATGCCACGAGCGACTGATTACAATCCTTATCATGGTTTTGGCGGTGAACCTGACGAGAACGTGCCAGGTCACTTTGAGGCAATTTTTCCAGAACCGTTGGCCAAATGGGCACGACAATACGGACCAGCGCATCAACTCGCCAATGCTGAAATTGAAGATTTACGTCAATTGATTGCACAAAAAAAGCCCATCGTAACGTACGTGACGGTCGGCTTTGAGACACCTGAATCGGCGCAATATTCGTTTGGTGAGGCTTTGAGTAATAATCATGCCGTTTTATTGGACGGTTATTTTGGCGATGACTTACTCCATGTTTCGGATCCAATCGATGGCCGGTACTGGCTAAGTACGGCGCGATTTAAACAGGCTTATGATGCTCGTAAATGGGCGGTATCAATTGGTTAGCAATTAAAAAGATGGTTCGTCGACTTTTTCGACGTGCCATCTTTTTTACTGTGGCAGCTTGAACTGAAAGTACACTGATGAAAGCCGCCTCCGGCCGCCAGCCAGTCTTTTTGGCGGGTAGCTGTGGGACCGACTTCAACCGCTTCGCGTTTTTCGTCTCGCTTCTGAGCCTCGAAACCCATGAGTCTCAGAAACGTCCAGTACCACTCAGCGCTATCGCGCAAAGTGGTACTAGTCACTGCTACCCGCCCAAAAGACTGGCTTCTGGCACTACGGCTCATATTGCGGGTGAAATTCGACCATACGATGGTTTTTTAAGTCAATGATCAACTGGCATATTGTCAAACAACGTTGTGGTGTACAGGTGTAAGTAACGAGAACGGAAGGTAAGGCGTTTTTGTAGTTGCAGTGACAAGTTCGAGTTAACGCTTTAGCGATTACTCGAACTGGACGTTTGTGAGCCTTTGGTCTTCGAAGGCTCACAAACGAGGCGAAAGACACGTGGTTTTCGTGGCTGAAGCTGGTCCCACAGCAATTGCAAAAACGCCTTACCTGGAGTGGTAGTGGCAGCCAAACTAATTTAGATGCCCAATTGCTGTTGCAAACGTGCAATATCATTATCTTGATAAGTTGTTTGGTATTGGTCAAGCGCATCAGTCAAACTCAGGCGTGGCTGACCCTTTCGATCAGTTACCGTTGTGGCATGAGTTAACACACTCAAAACGGCTTCTTCGACAACGGCAACGGTCATTCGAAAGTAACGGTCAAACTTATCGTCGCTGATGGCGGCGTGGGTAGTTAACTCAGTTTTTGGATAGTGTGGGATGCGATTAGCGGTTGAGAATGCCAACACGATCTCGCCACTACCATTACCAATAAACGCACCGGTACGGGTAATGCCAACACTGGCCCGTTTGGCAATTCGAGTTAACTGGCGTTCATTGAAGGGAATATCAGTCGCTAGAATCGTGACGATACTGCCCTTTTCCTTTTGTTTTTGAGCCGCTTTATCGGCTGCTAACTTAGCACCAACTGGTACGTTATAGATGTTAAGGTCGCGTAAAAAGCCGTAGTTTGAGAGAACTAGTGCACCCATGGTAAATGATTGACCATCAATGTCGATCACCCGACTAGCTGAACCGATGCCACCCTTTAGATCGTAGCAGCTCATGCCAACGCCAGCACCAACCGTGCCTTCTTCAAACGTTTCAGCCGTTTGATCAAGTGTCGATAAAACGTCCGCTTCAGTAACGTGAACGTCGCGAATGGCGTTTATATCACCATCGTTACATTCCATGACGACCGGATTGACAGTGCTGGTGGTATTACCAATATCTGGGTTGTCAGCCAACATCGCTTTTACCAAGGCATTTTGGGCAGTCCCCACAGCAAAGGTGTTGGTTAACACAATAGGCGTTTCAAGGGTCCCCAGTTCATTGATCTGAACTAAGCCAGTACTTTTGCCAAAGCCGTTAATAACGTGAGTGGCTGCTGTTAACTTGTTTAAAAAGACGTTATCTGGTGCCGGTTTGATCACGGTCACACCGGTGTTATGCACCCCGTCTTGAATAGTTGTTTGACCCACACTTACACCAGGCACGTCGGTAATGAGGTTACGTGGACCGGGTAGGGTTTCGCTAACCGGGTCTAAAAAAGGTTTTGATAATCCCAAAATGAAGCCTCCTTAACGATAATCATTTGGATCAACTTGCGATGGTCCGTAGGCATCCGCATCATTGTCCATAAAATCCCACCATTCATTTTCGTAGCCGTGAAAATCGGCCTTAGTCATAATGGTGTTGAGTAATTGGTAATTGCGTTCTTGTTCAGGGGTGCGATGGTAATTGCGTTTGGCGCGGTCAGAGAAATCATCAAAGCCACTCTGCATGTTCAGTTCGTGGCCATCAAGATCGGTGAGCGTCATATCAAAGGTAACACCTTTTTCGTGGCTGTAGTTGGGGTTGGGCGTGGCCACCCAAGTATCATCAGGATAAACATCGTACAGTCGTTGTTGCGCTACAGTTGGACGATATGCATCCCAAATTTTGATTCGGTAGCCCTGTGCCTTAAATAATTGTGCTGCAATGCCGAGTTTACGAGCGGTCCCCACACGAGCAACCGCAGTTTGAAATTGATAAATCACTTGGCCAGTAAAGTTGTCTTCAGTGGCGTATTTTAAATCAACAATGATACTATCATCGATTTTTTGTAGATTGATAAAGTCACCGTCTGGCGCAATACTTTTAGCAACGGTCATGCTTGGTTCGATTGGCATGCTAGCACCTCCTTCAAAAATGAAAATCTGATGAGACGTCTTGCTTATTATAACAATTTTTCGCATTGGGTGGGGCGACTTTTATAAAATTGCATAAAAGAAGATCCTTGGCCATATTTTGTGGTATAAGTATAGCAAACGCACGCGAAGGAGAAACGACATGTTAAAAAAAGAAGGCCATTCACATACTGAATTTTGTCCACACGGTAGCGGCGACGATGTTGAACAAATGATTCAAAAGGCGATTAAATTAGGCTTTGAGACGTATAGCATTACTGAGCATGCCCCACTACCTGATGATTTTAAAGCGGAGTATGCGGGAAATGAGACTGGTCTTACTGAGGCCTCGATGAAGATGTCTGATTTACCTGCGTATTTCAAAAAATGCCGGCAGATGCAGGCAAAATACGGGGATCAAATTCAAATTAACGTTGGCTTTGAACTCGACTTTTTACCACATCACGTCGCCTGGACCCGTGATTTCATGAATGAGTATGGGCCACAAACTAGCGACAACATTTTGTCAGTTCACTTTATGCAGGGGACAGACGATCATTTTTGGTGTGTGGATGATACGATGCCAGATTTTGAACGTGGTTTATTAGCCAATGCTGCGGATGGGCAGACTCTGTACCAACAGTATTTTAACGCCCTGATTGAAGCTGTTTCCACTGACCTAGGACCGTTTGCACCCAAGCGCATTGGTCACATCACGCTCATTCGCAAGTTTCAAGACTATTTTTACTTACCTCGGACGTACGATGCTGACACACAGGCGGTTTTAGGACAGTTGCTGACTTTAATCTCACAACAAGGTCGCCAATTAGATTACAACGCGGCCGGTCTTTACAAACCATTTTGTAATGAAGTCTACCCAGATTTACCAACCGTCCAACTTGCTCAACGGCTGCAAATTCCGTTAGTGTTTGGCTCAGATGCACACAGTATCGCGGAAGTTGGGCACGGCTTTCATACGTTAGCTGCCATGCTAAATGAAAAATAGCTATTGACAACTCAAATTTTCTAATTATAATTTAATGTATATTCAAGTTTTAAGCCTAATTTTATACATTTTGACAATGGTAAGTTGAGTAACCATAACGCATTGCTTAGAGAGCTGGGGTTGATGTGAACCAGCCAATGTGACGTGGTGAATATGGTCTTATCGTCATTTGATGGCGAACAATTAGTCATCAACGGGTCCGCCCGTTACAGCGGGCGGGTATTGTGATGCACTGCTCAACGTTGGTTGGCCTCCGAAGTACAAGGAGGGTGGCGTTGATCGACTGTAAAAGACAGTACCTCTAAGGAACACATTGTGAAATGTGTTTAAATTTAAGGTGGTAACGCGACTTTGTCGTCCTTGTATCGTAACGATACGAGGACGACTTTTTTTATTTTAGGGAGGTTATTGGGTATGAGAATTGGTAAGACATTGTTAAGTTTAGTTGGTGTTTTAGCATTGGGAAGCGTGCTTGCAGGTTGTGGCAATCAGTCAACCGCAGGCAAGAGTAGCACCTACAAGTATGGGACGGTTACGATCCCAGCGAAGGATGGTTCGATTTGTAACGCGCCGAACTACATTGCATATGAAAAAGGGTTCTTCAAGAAAAATGGAATTAAGGCCAAGATTGTGGCCAATCCACGGGATATCAGCGACTTGGAAGCCGGTTTCGCTAGTGGTAAATACGATGCCCAAAACGGTGATTTTCAATATTTACCCGCCATTCAAAACGGTGCTCAAATTAAGGCGGCTGGTGGCATTCACCAAGGTTGTATCAAGTTGTTGGTCCCTAAAAACTCAAGTATCAAGAGCGTCAAAGACTTAAAGGGCAAGACGATTGGTATTCCAGCCCAAGGATCAACACCCCAGTACGTGACCTCGATTGCGCTACAACACGCTGGCATTGATCCGAAGAAGGACGTGACGTGGAAAGTTTACAGCACCGATTTACTGGCCAAGGCAGCTCAAAAGGGTGAAATAGATGCAGTTGGGACAGTTGATCCATACGCTTATCAAGCCCAAAAACAGGATGGCTTCAAAGCAATCATTGATAACAACAATTATTCAGGTAGCAACAAAATGGCCGCTATGGGGATGAAGAAGCAAGGGTCATGCTGTTACTTGTATCTCTCTAACAAGCTGATCAAGGAGAACCCAGCCAAAGCTAAGGCCGTTGTGAAATCATACAAGGAAGCTGCTGATTGGATCAACAAGCATCCAGAAGAAACTGCCAAGATTGAGTTGAACAAGGGCTATGTCTCAAAGACCAAGTTTATTAACGTTAAAAACGTTACCCAGATTTTGAAAGACGAACACTTTGACTTGAACCTTAAGAAGGGCAAGTCGGACCTAAGTTATTACATTCAACAGCTCAAGCAAGCCGGTTACCTGAAGAAGGACACGAACAACAAGCAATTATTGAAGCAGGCTTACTGGAATCCCAAGTTGAACTAGTCTATTCGCTAAAGGAGTCTTCACATGCAATCGTCAGTAAAACAAGAACGTCAGCTGATTCAACAGCACGAGCGTGAACGCAATTATTGGAAAAAATGGTCAATTGGCTGGAACGTGTTTAGCGTGTTGACTATCGCACTGGCTTATTTGGAAAACGCTCTAGTACCCACGCAAGAAACCGTCGATAATCGGTATTATCACTGGTTTTTAGGGGCCTACATCGCTTATTTGATCATTGTTTACGTCATCGGACAGGTGACCCACGGTGGCGTTCGGAGTTATAGTGGCCACTTTGCACAGCTTAATAGTTCAATTGGTATCTTGCTCATCATACAAGATTTAATTACCGAAAAATTTGCATTAATGGCGCTACCGTTTTTTGTTAGCTTTGCTCAAATATTGCAGCAAATTCACGAGGATGCCAAACTACTGTGGGAATCAACGTTGTCGTCACTTGGCCTTTGGGCGGTGAGCTTTGTCGTTGGGACATTACTTGGGGTCTTCTTAGGCCTCTTCATGGGTCGCTATCGGCAGTTTAATTACTGGGCTTTTCCCTATTTGAAAGTCATTGGGATTATTCCGGCCGCAGCTTGGATGCCATTGACAATGGTGATTTTTCCGACCAGCTATATGGCGGAAGTATTTCTAATCGCGTTTTCTGTGTGGTTCCCAGTTGCCTTTATGACAATTGGTGGCGTACAGGGCATCTCGAAGGATTATTTTGAATCCGCCAAAACACTGGGCTTCAGTGAGTTTCAAATTGTGCGTAAAATTGTTATTCCAGGTGCGCTACCAAGCATCTTTATCGGTGTCTTCACGGCGATGGGCCTCTCGTTCACCATGTTAGTGATTTCTGAAATGATTGGCGCCAAGGTTGGCCTCGGCTGGTACATCAACTGGGCGAAGGGTGTCGGTAATTACACGCAAGTTTATGCGGCCATCGCAATCATGGCACTCCTGTTCTCAGTCATTTTTGCCGTCATTAATAAAGTAGAAGCACGATTGCTCCGGTGGCGCGATGCCGGACGTTAGGGAGGAACGACAATGAGTTTATTAGAGGTTAAAGCTGTAAACCGAATTCTGACTGATAACAACGGCCAACGAGTACCGGTTTTAAACAATATTAATTTTGATGTGGAACCCGGCGAGTTCGTATCGCTGATTGGGCCATCAGGTTGTGGCAAGACAACGCTGCTGCGCTTGATTTCAGGACTGGATCAACCAGAGTCGGGGACCGTTAAAGTTAACGACAAGTTGGTTACTAAACCAGATGTCTCACGTGGCTATGTTTTCCAACATGGTAGTTTATTTCCCTGGTTTTCGATTCGAGACAATATCAGTGCCGGATTACGCGTAACCCAGGGCAGACATTTTGATCAAGCCCTCGTTGATCAATACATTGATTTAATGGGCCTCAAGGGCTTCGAATCGGCATTCCCACATCAAGTTTCTGGTGGGATGGCACAGCGAGCTGCTTTGGCACGGTCGATTATTATGCATCCCGAGCTGTTATTGCTGGATGAGCCAATGGGTGCCCTAGACGCCTTTACGCGGGCGGATATTCAAAATGTGATTTACCGGGTTTGGCAACAAACCAAAACCACGATGATTCTGGTGACCCACGATATTGATGAGGCGGTTTACCTATCTAATCGGATTATTGTAATGACGCCGCGACCTGGTCAAATTAAGGAAATTGTGACGAATCCGTTGCCTTATCCACGTCAGCGGACTTCTGATGAGTTCTTGAAGTTCCGTCAGCAGATTCAAGATAAACTTAATTTTGGTGCTAAGGACCAAGTTGCGGCATCATAATTTAATAAGTTCAAGTTGTGACTTTCGCCTTCGGTAGTCAACTCGGTCGGTTACCGCTATGGGGCCGGTCCGAGCCAAACGGCGGTCTCGGACCTCAAGTCTAAGCCGAGCCAAAACCATTGCTCGTCTTAGACTTGTCCCCGATTGGTGAAAACCACCAATCGTTTCACAGCAACAACCGACCGAGTTGACCATCTCTGACTGATGCAGTGGACGAAGGCTGCTAGAAATTTTGGTTTGAAATGTACGCTGAAGTTGTACGTCTCGATTCCAATGGCCTGGACAGATATGTAATAAGATTTTACATTACCTGACGAGAACGAAGGTTACCAGCGGTGGTTAGCTGCAGTGACAAGTGTTTGTTAGTGCTTTAGCACTTACAAACACTGGACGTTGATGAGACTTGTGAACTTCAAGGATCATCAACGAGGCGTAAGACATGTCGTGGCTGAAGCCGGTCCCACAGCAGCTAGTCACCACTGGTAATCGGAGTGGCAGTCAAACGAGTTATGATTATCCGGAATTTAAAATGTAACTTGATTATTTTTAAGAAAAATCAGTTGACAAATTAGAATTTGGTGGTAAATTTAACTCATAAATTAAAACTAAATGACAAAATAAAGTTGTGATTAGAAAAAGTAACGGTGAGTCAATGTTAAGAGAGTTTGGGCCGGTGTGAACCAGACCATTGATACCGTGAAACACCTCTATGAACTGATGGGCTGAATAAAGTAAGCCCCTCCGCATGTTTAGCGTTATCAGGGTTACCGTAACTGTTCTCGAAGTGGGCTTCGACGACTAGTTATTGGCAACGTAAGGTTGGCATCGTGAGGTGTCGGCAAATTGAGGTGGAACCGCGATTATATCGTCCTCGTAAACTATTAAGTTAGTTTGCGAGGACTTTTTTATTTTCTAAACACAGCGATGGTCGAAAAGGGGCGTGACAATGAAAAATCGAAATTTACCAAGTGGGACGCGAGATGAATTTGGTCCCAGAGCCGCGGTGAAGGAACAGATTACCGCAAAGCTACTGGCCATCTTAAAGCAACGCGGGTTTGAAAAACTCACCACACCAATCTTGGAATACGCGGATGTATTTAAACCGTTGAATCTCACAAACAACCGCGCGTATCAGTTGTTGGATGAGCAAGGTGAAGCCTTGGTACTGCGGCCTGATTTGACGTTACCAGTGGCACGGATGTTGAGTACGACTGGTGTGGAGCTACCCGCTAAGTGGTATTACAGCGGCGACGTTTTTCGGGTCAAGAAACAGTTATCCGGCAGCTATAACCAGATCAGCGAGGCCGGCTTCGAGTTGGTCGGCTATGGTGGTCTTAAGGGCGAATGGGAATCATTGATGATTGCGTTAGCAGGTTGTCGCGAAACTGGTGTCACTGAAATGACGTTAGAACTCAGCGATGCCCGGTTCGTTGCGAGCGTCCTTGAAGCACTGCCAGTACCAACGCCAACGAAACAAGCGTTGCAACAAGCACTATTTGCAAAGAATCTAACGACTTATCAGCAAATTTCAGCGCTACTGGCAAAGACACCGTTTGGTCCGTTTTTAGCTGAATGGCCCTGGTTGTTCGGTGAATTCGATGACGTGATGAAAGTCGTTGCCAAATTACCAGCGATTCCTGCCTTAACCCCGGTGATTGATGATTTAAAGGCGACTGCGGCTTTCCTTAAGCAGCAAGCACCATCGCAACGAGTGGTATTAGACCTCAGCATTCCGTCACCGCAACGTTATTACACGGGAATGGCTTTCCGAGGGTATACGCAAAACGCGTCGGATTACTTATTTAGTGGTGGTCGCTACGATGACCTCTTGAAGAGTTTCCAACAGGTCAAGGAGCCGGCTGTTGGGTTGGCCTTTGACGTTGATGCCCTGGCTGACAAGGTGGCAACACCCGCAACACCGCCCCAAACCTTGATCTACTTTGATGCTGATCAATGGCAACTAGCTGAAGCAACCTTAGCAAGAACACCAAATAGTACGTTATGTTTGGCGGACAGTCGTGAGGAAGCAGAACGAATTGCCGTTAGCACCGCCAAGCAACTGATTGATTTAACAGAAAGCAGGTGAGCAAATGCCAATTAAGATAGCGTTAACTAAGGGCCGCGTGGAACAACAAGTTGTGCCGTTACTGGAAGCCAGTGGCATTGATTGTTCTGGCATTCGCAGCAAGGGGCGGCGGTTGATTTTTGATGAAGATCCCGTTTACGAAACTATTTTGGTGAAGGGTCCCGACGTTTTAACATATCTCAACAGTGGCGCGGTGCAGCTTGGTATCGTCGGGAGCGATATTTTAGACGAGCAACGTAATCCACAGTACGCCATGCTGGATTTAGGCGTCGGTCGCTGTCGTTTCGTTCTCGCCTCCACAAGTGACTTCGATCCACAGCAAGTTAGCCGAAAAATTATTGCAACCAAATATCCGAATATCACTAAACGTTACTTTCAAAGTATTGGCGAAGATGTTGAAATTATCAAAATTGAAGGTTCCGTGGAATTGGCACCGTTAATTGGCTTAGCGGATGCCATCGTTGATATCACCGAAACGGGCACGACGCTGAAGGAAAATAACCTGCACGTCTACGCGGAGTTGCAGCCCGTTAGCACTAAGTTAGTCGTGAATCGACTGGCGCTCAAACAGTACCAACCACAGATTAGAAGTTTAATTGATGCCTTACAACAAACCCAAGGAGTGAATGCGCAATGAAAATTTTAAAAAATCAAACCCTCTCACAATTACTAGAACAAGTTGATCGTCAAACCGACCAACAGGCTAACCAGCCAGAAGTTGAAGCGGCCGTTTCGGAAATTATTGCTAATGTCATTAAAAATGGTGATGCGGCGCTAAAGGCTTACAGTCAAAAATTTGATCAAGTTGAGCTGGATGACCTCCGTGTGTCACAGGCAGCGATTGATGAAGCTTATCAAAACGCAGATCAATCATTGATCGACGCCTTGAACCTCGCTAAAAGTAACATTATCAGCTATCACAAGAAAGAAATTCAAAATGGTTTTGTTGACGCTGAACAGCCCGGTGTTGTGCGTGGCGAAAAGATTACCCCTTTGGCAGCAGTCGGGCTATACGTGCCAGGTGGTACCGCAGCCTATCCATCATCGATTTTGATGAACGTGATTCCAGCCAAGTTAGCGGGCGTTGAAAAAATTGTGATGGTCACGCCACCACAAAAGGATGGCATTGGCCAAGCTGTGTTAGCAGCGGCTAAAATTGCTGGCATCGATGAAGTGTATCAAATTGGTGGTGCGCAGGCAATTGCAGCCTTAGCGTACGGGACACAGAGTGTACCACGTGTCGATAAAATCACTGGTCCAGGTAATATTTTTGTGGCTGTAGCGAAAAAGCAGGTCTTTGGTCAAGTGGACATTGATATGATTGCCGGACCTTCTGAAATCGGCGTAATTGCAGATGACAGTGCGGATGCAAAGAATGTTGCTGCAGACTTACTATCACAAGCCGAACACGATAAGTTAGCTCGCCCAATGTTAGTCACACCAAGTGAGGCCTTTGCGGATGCAGTGAGTGCTGAAATTGATCGGCAACTTGAAACTTTACCAAGACGAGAAATTGCTAGTGCATCAGTTGCGAATAAAGGATTTATCGCTGTGGTTGATAACCTTGATGAAGCTTTCACAGTTATGAACGCCATTTCACCAGAACACTTGGAAATTGAGCTGGCCGATGCCATGCAATATTTGAACCAAATTAAAAACGCTGGCTCCGTTTTCTTGGGCTTCAACGCCTCGGAGCCGGTTGGTGATTATGTGGCCGGTCCCAATCACATTTTACCTACTGGTGGGACTGCGCGGTTCTTCTCACCACTTGGGGTATCTGATTTTGTGAAGCGAATTCAGTTTGTGACCTATTCGAAAGCGGCCTTGAAGAAAGAGGAAAAGGCGATCACAACGTTGGCTCGGGTTGAAGGGCTTGAAGCCCACGCTCGTGCTGTTGAAGCTCGGTTTAAATAACACTAAGTAAACGTACATTGCTGTGATGTTCGCCTCCGGCAACGAAGTCGGTCGGCTACCGCTATGGGGCCGGTTCGAGCCGAAGATCGGTCTCGAACCTCAAGTCCAAGCCGAGCTAAAAACCATTGCTCGTCTTAGACTTGTCCCCGATTGGTGAAACCCACCAATCGTTTCACAGCGGTAGCCAACCGACTTGGTTACCTCCGGCTGAGATCGAGCAGAATGATTATATTGTTGTTTGATGATTTTTATTCGTACTGTTTTTCTCACCGCATCGACGCCAGACGAGAACGGAGGTTATCAGCGGTGGTCAGCAGCAGTGACAAGTGGTCGTTAGTGCTTTAGCACTTACAACCACTGGACGTTACCGAGACTTGTGATTTTCAAGGCTTGATAACGAGGCGTAAGAAACAGAGTGGCTGAAGCCGGTCCCACAGCAGCAGACCACCGCTGATAACCGGAGTGGTAGTCAAACAGTCACGTTTACTTGGATAAATAGTAGTAGAATCACGAATCAGCATTTTAACGGAAAAGCAGACACACCCAAAGGAGTACACCATGAGACAAGCAACGATAAAACGAGACACCAACGAAACACAAATTGAGCTCAGCCTTAATTTGGACAATTACGACACGATTGAGATCGATACCGGTATCGGCTTTTTCAATCATATGTTAGACGCCTTTGCTCGGCACGGTCGCTTTGGGTTGGTTGTAAAGGCAACTGGTGACCTGGACGTTGATCCGCATCACACCACCGAAGACGTTGGCATTGCGCTTGGTATGGCACTCAAGCAAGCGTTAGGTGATAAACAGGGCATCGAACGGTTTGGATCGGCTTTAATTCCATTAGACGAAACCTTAAGCCGCGTAGTGGTTGATTTATCTGGTCGTAGTTATTTGGTTTTCAACGCGGAACTAACTAGTCCACGATTAGGCGATTACGATACAGAAGTCACCGAGGATTTCTTCCAAGCTTTTGCATTTAATGCAGAGTTGAATCTTCACGCCGAAGTACTGTACGGTCGTAACACTCACCATAAAGTTGAAACGCTCTTCAAGGCGTTAGGTCGGGCGTTACGCGCAGCCGTGACACTAAATCCTGAAATTAAGGGTGTGCCGTCGACTAAAGGAGTGATCTGATGATTGTCATCATTGATTATGATACGGGTAATACCCGCAACGTGAAAAAGGCGCTGGATTATCTCAACATTGATAATGTTTTGTCAGCAGACTCTGAGGTAATCAATCAAGCAGATGGGTTGATTCTGCCCGGTGTGGGGGCCTTTAAAAAAGCGGTCGATGCACTGAACGAACGGCAATTGATTCCCGTTATTCAAGCAGCAGCCAAGTCGGGGATGCCAATGCTAGGCATTTGTCTGGGCATGCAGTTATTATTTGATCGTAGTTTTGAGTTTGGTGAAACGGCCGGACTTGGCCTGATTCCGGGTGAAGTGGTCGCAATTCCGGATGACTTAGGTGTCAAGGTGCCACACATGGGCTGGGACCAAAACCAGGTCACACAACCAAGTGTAATTGCCAAAGGTTTTGATCAAGAAGCAACGTATTTCGTGCATTCGTACTACGTTAAAACCAGTGAAAAATACACGTTGGCGACCTGTGATTATGGTGTGACGCTGCCAAGCATTGTTCAAAAAGACAACGTCATCGGCATGCAATTTCACCCGGAAAAAAGCGGTCAAGTTGGACTGAACGGTTTACTGGCCTTTAAGGAGTTGGTAGAAAATGGAAATTATTCCCGCAATTGATTTAAAGAATCAGCAAAGCGTCCGGTTATATCAGGGCGATTTTGAACAAACGACGCTGATTGCTGATGATCCAGTGACACAGGCAAAACAAATTGAAGCTGCTGGGTTAAGCCGACTCCACTTAGTTGACCTGGATGGTGCTAAGAGTGGCCGGCCCGTCAATCGACGTTTGATTCAACAGATTTGTGCCGAGACCAACGTCAAAGTTGAGGTCGGTGGCGGCATTCGAACCCTAGCTCAAATCAATGGTTATTTAACCAGTGGTGTCAACCGCGTGATCCTTGGTTCAGCGGCCTTGACGAATCCTAACTTAGTGCAGGAAGCCATTAATCAGTTTGGTAACGATCAAATTGTGGTGGGAATCGATGGCAAGGATGGCCGAGTGGCAATATCTGGTTGGCTGGAAGAAAGCGACGTTACCATGAGTACGCTGATGGCGTCTATGGTCGCCTTTGGTGTCGTGAACTTCGTTGTGACCGATATTGCTAAGGATGGGACGCTGAGCGGCCCTAATACAGCGTTGTTGACGACATTACAAAATGCTTATCCAACTACTTCGGTGATTGCTTCAGGTGGTGTGACCACGGTGGCTGACCTTAAGACGCTGGCACAGGCCGGTATTAAGGCAGCCATTGTCGGTCGCGCAATGGCGACGGGTGATTTGCCACTATCGACTTTAGCGGAGGTGGTCAAAGATGTTAGCTAAGCGGATTATTCCCTGTCTGGACGTCGACCACGGCCGAGTTAAGAAGGGTGTCAACTTTGTTAATTTAACGGATGTTGGTGACCCAGTTGCCATTGCGGCAGCGTATGAAAAACAGGGTGCAGACGAACTAGTTTTCTTGGATATCACGGCAACCAATGAAAAACGGCCAGCCATTGTGGATACGATCGAACAAGTCGCCAGTCAGGTTTTTATGCCGTTAACTGTCGGTGGTGGTATTCATACGGTAGATGATATGCAGCGACTCTTAAAAGCAGGTGCGGACAAAGTCGCCGTCAATTCGGCAGCTGTTCGCGATCCGCAATTAATTACGGCCGGCGCCGAGAAATTTGGCAGTCAGTGTGTCGTCCTTGCGATTGATAGTAAGTGGGACGACGCGACAAAACGGTACCAGGTTTACGTGAATGGTGGTCGTCAAGCCACCGACCTGGATGTGATTGAATGGGCCAAACAGGGTGTCGCTGCTGGTGCCGGTGAGCTGTTAGTGACCAGCATGGATAAGGATGGTACTAAGACTGGCTTTGATCTGCCACTTTATCAGCAGCTCACGCAGGCCGTGAATGTGCCAATTATTGCGTCTGGCGGTTGTGGTCAAGTGAGTCATTTTACGGATGTGTTCGCTCAAACTGACGTGGATGCCGCACTGGCCGCTTCAGTGTTTCACTTTGGTGAACTCACGATTCCGGCTGTCAAACAAGCTTTGAAACGAAACGGGGTGACGGTCAGATGACGTTGAAACCAGATTTTGCAAAATATCCAGATGGCCTGGTACCCACCATCGTGGTCGATGACCAAACGCAACAGGTGTTAATGATGGCGTATATGAATGCTGAAAGTTATCGCTTGAGCCTGGAGTCTGGGCAAACGTGGTTTTGGTCTCGGAGTCGTCAGTCGCTCTGGCACAAAGGTGAGACGAGTGGCAATACGCAAACCATTGTCGCAATTTGGATTGACTGTGATGAAGATACATTGATGGTCCGCGTCAAACCAGCCGGACCAGCGTGCCATACAGGCCATACCAGTTGCTTTTATCGTGAAATTAACCTTGAAACAGCACAGCAGGAGGAAAACTAAATGCAAGATATCGATGAACTTTACCAACTTATTTTAAATCGTAAGGCCAACCCCAAAGAAGGGTCGTATACGGATTATCTGTTTACCAAGGGATTGGATAAAATCTTGAAGAAGGTGGGCGAAGAATCCACCGAAGTCATTGTTGCTGCTAAAAATGATAGTGATGATGAATTTATCTATGAAGTGGCCGACTTGACCTACCACGTCCTGGTTTTGATGGCTAATCGTGGCATTAGCGTGGATCAAATCAAACGTGAACTCGCTGAACGTGAGGGGCTCATGAGTAAAACCAAGGAACGCCGTGATATTCAGGACTTATAGGGGGGGAGCAAATGGTCAAATCAGCAATTAAACAATTAACACCCTACGTTCCCGAGCAAACTTTGGCAGCCTTGAAGGCGCAGCGCGGGTTAGACAAATTAGTCCGGTTGTCAGCAAACGAAAACGCCTGGGGAACCTCTCCGAAAGTCAAACAGGCGATTCTCGATTGGGGCATTACCGATGTGAATCGTTATCCGGATAGTAACGTTGCTCAACTGAGAGGTGTTATTGCCGATCGGTTAACAATTGATCCAGAGCAACTGGTTTTTGGGGACGGCCTGGATGAAGTCATTCAGCTGTTATCCCGGACCCTGTTGTCACCGGATGATGAAGTGATTTTGACTCAACCAACGTTTTCAGAGTATGGGCTCCACGCCGAAATTGAAGGCGCTAAACTAGTTAACGTTGCAGCCACAGACACGGGGGAAACGGATTTAAATGACATGTTACGTGCGATTACGCCGAAGACACAAATGATCTGGTTATGTAATCCGAACAATCCGACTGGAACTTACGTGACACATCAAGCGATTGCGGATTTTATGACACAGGTACCTGCCACTGTTACAGTGGTTGTGGATGAGGCCTACATTGACTTTGTCACGGCTGAATCTCAGGCTTCGGTGATCGATTTGACACCACAGTTTGAAAACTTAGTCGTGTTGCGTACTTTTTCAAAGGCGTACGGGCTCGCCAATTTTCGAGTGGGGTATGCGGTGGTCGCCAAGCCGTTAGCTCGGTTGTTGCAAACCGTTCGATTACCGTACAACTTGAGTACGGTAGCAGAAATTGCAGCGGTGGCAGCCTATCAAGATCAAGCTTTTGTAGATAGTGTGGTTAAGACAGTGGCACAAGAACGTGCCCAATGGTTAAACTTTTTGGCGGAACTTGGGTTGCAGTTTGACGCGTCCCAGGCTAATTTTGTCTTTTTCAAAATAAATGGCGCCAAACAGCTAAGTGAATTGTTGCTCGATCATGGCTATTTAGTTCGAACCGGTCTTGGCGAGAATTGGTTGCGGGTTACAATTGGTAAACCTGCGGATAACTTAGTTATACAAGGATTAATTAAAGCCTTCAAAAAAGGACAAAAGTGATAAAAATGTGTTGTTAAAGCCGAAAGATTCGGATTTATCAACACTTTTTGTTGTTATAACCTGTGTGATATTGGTAAAATAGGGTTGTGATTAAATAGACCAATTAGTAATCGTGATATTATGGAGAAGGTATCGTAGCTTTCAATAATGATTGAGTGATAGCGAATGTTGTTAGGAGGAATGAATCATGGCACAAACTGCATATCTTTCGCTATCTTGCCTGCCACTGCCGACGTTCATTGAAGGACGTCGGCTTGAAATCAAACCAGATGGCAGTAAGATGAATCAGATTCATTTGGAATACTTCGTGTTTGCCTTTGTGCGCAAGGGGGAGTTGACCATGGTTCAGGATGGCGTAGAGCAGACGGTTCGCGAGAATGACTTATACATCATGACTCCGGGCCACCATCAGTACGTCTGGTGGGCTACCGAAGAGAAGGTTGAACTTGATTGGATCTATGGGTATGTTGCGGGGGATTGGCATACTCAGTCGAACTTGACGCCAGCCAAAAATTCAATGGAAAAGCTGATGTTACACCCACCAGTGCCGGTACAAACGCTGTTTTTGATGCAGCATCGACCGCTTAATAACACGACTGAAATCTACCCAATGGTCGATCAGTTAGTGTCAAAAGCCTATAATTGTGATTCAAAGCAGTTTTTTGAATCCCAGCAATTATTCCTCAAATTATTGGCAAGCTTACAAGCGCAGGACAACGCCAAGAATGAGTTAACGCAGCTATCATTGTCAATTCAACAGTACTTGAAGAAGAACTTTAATCAAAAAATTACCGCTGCAACGCTGAGCGACCATTTTAATGAACGCCCAAACTATTTGGTCCGTGTATTACGGCAGACAATTGGGCTGTCACCAGCAGAGTTTTTAATGCAGTATCGAATGGAAGAGGCCGCTCGTTGGCTCCTAAATACGGATGCTTCGATTGAAAAAATCGCGCTGAGCGTTGGCTTTCAAAATATTTACTATTTCTCGACGTCGTTTAAGAAATATACCGGCATCGCACCAACCAAGTATCGCCAAAATGCGGCCTCTCAACCTGATTAAATGAATCCGAAATCAAAATGAGTAACCTCAAGTTCTATTTATTGAGGAAGTTTTCTTAACGTCATATATCGAACTAGACCAGTTCACCCAGTTCAGGGTGAGCTGTTTTTTTGTGTCATGACTTATTTTGTGAATTTGAACCACCGAACAAACGATTGAAATACTAGTAATTCTTGCAACTATTCGGGTTTAAATCACAAGTCGAAAAAATTGAAGTATCTATCAATCAATAAAAAATTTAAACAAAATTGCTTTAGTTGGTTGAAAAAACCAACCAAGTAGTATATGGTATACACATGCAAAGAAAGCGCTTACGTTTCTTTTTTTATTTCACTGATATTTTAGCAATTATATTTCGTCATGTAGGAGGATTATTGTATGACTAGTAGCAAGAAGAAAATGTCAACCAACTTCATCTACTTCTTTGGCGCCCTCGGTGGTTTGTTGTTTGGTTATGATACTGGTGTTATTTCTGGGGCCATGTTATTTATTGGTGCAGAATTAGGCATTAAAGCAGGTTCCTTTGAAGATGGGTTTATCACCGCTTCAGTATTGTTGGGTGCCATCTTGGGTGCCGCGATTATCGGACCACTTTCTGATAAGTTAGGACGGAAAAAGTTACTATTGACGTCCGCTGTTATCTTCTTTGTTGGGGCACTGGGTTCTGGCTTCGCACCAGATTATGCTGTGCTGGTTAGTTCTCGGGTTCTGTTGGGGATCGCCGTTGGTGGTGCATCAGCTTTGATTCCAACTTACTTGGCCGAATTGGCACCCGCTGAAAAACGTGGTGGGATTGGGACGTTATTCCAACTCATGATTATGACTGGGATCTTCCTTGCTTACGTTTCTAACGAATGGCTTTCTCCTAAAGGGATGTTTGGCTTATCACCTGCTGTTGGTTGGCGTTGGATGCTTGCCTTAGCTGCTGTGCCAGCCGCACTACTGTTCTTAGGTGGGTTATTCTTACCAGAATCACCACGGTTCTTGGTTAAAACCGGTCGTAATGACGACGCCCGTAACGTTTTACTTCAAATTAACTCAAACGATAATGCCGTTGATGAAGAATTGGAAGACATCAAGTTACAAGCCTCAATTCCTTCAGGCGGTTTCAAAGAATTATTTGGTACCATGGCACGGCCAGTTCTGATTATGGCCTTAGGACTTGCGATTTTCCAACAAGTGATGGGTTGTAACACGGTGCTGTACTATGCGCCTAAGATTTTTATCTCAGCTGGCTTTAGCGAACACTTTGCACTTCAATCTCACATTGTTATCGGATTGTTCAACGTGATTGTGACTGCGATTGCCGTTAAGATCATGGATAAGATTGATCGTAAGAAGATGTTAACTTACGGTGCCATCGGGATGGGTGCGTCACTTTTGGTGATGTCAACTGCTATGTTGGTCTTGAAAGCCGGTAATGGTAACTTGGGTTCATGGATCTGTGTTATCGCATTAACACTTTACATCGCCTTCTTCTCAGCAACTTGGGGCCCAGTTATGTGGGTTATGATTGGTGAAGCCTTCCCACTTAACATTCGTGGGTTAGGGAACTCATTTGGTGCCGTAATCAACTGGGCTGCCAACTTCGGTGTTTCCCAAACCTTCCCAATGTTATTGATTGCCTTTACGCCTGCTCACGCAGTCAACGCAGAAGGCCAAGGCATTGCCAAATTATTCATCGTTTACGGTATTCTTTGTTTCGTTGCGATTTGGTTCATTGCCAAGTTTACGATTGAAACTCGTAACCGGACTTTGGAATCACTTGAAGCCGATCTTCGTAGCCGTGCTCACGCTAAGGGTCACGTTGAAGCTGGCGAACCAGGTACATTCTAAAGGTTCATTTATATAGTAGAATTTGAGACTCACCTTTACTGGTGGGTCTCTTTTTGAAATGGCGAAACTTGTAGCGGACGCCTTCGGCCTCCAGCCAGTTTTTTGGCGGGTAGCTGTGGGACCGACTTCAATCGCTTCGCGTTTTCCGTCTCGCTTCTGAGCCCCGAAAATTACGAGTCTCAGAAGCGTCCAGTGCCACTAAGCGCTGGCGCGCAAAGTGGCACTAGTCACTGCTACCCGCCAGAAAAACTGGCTGGTGGCGCTACGGCTTATATCCAGGTTGGAAGCTTATCTAGTTGAAATGGAAGAGTTTAAGTAGAGAATTTATCAAATATAAATTGCTGCATTTAACTTTTGATGATTGCAACAGGACCAATGTGTCTTGAAGACCGCTGTATTTCCAATTAGCCAAACGAACCTAAATGTATAATGTAAGCCGTAGTGCGGACGGTCAGGGTGGTGGATGCAGTGAAACGACTGGGTAACCAGTCGGGGACGAAGTTGAAACGTGCATGGGTTTTGGCACGATTCAACTTCGAGGTCCGAGACAGCATTTTGGCTCGGACCGGCCCCACAGCATCCCCCACCCTGACCGGGAGCCGAAGGCGGAAGACAATCGTTTAGCGACTTATAAGATGTAAAAGAAGCGCTCCCCGCGTAAGCATAGGGAGCGCTTCTTTTATTTATACTAGAATTAGTCGGTTTTAACATTAGAAATATTTAGCTTAAAATGATAGGTGATAGCCAATCGTGTATGATTTCTCTTCGCCAGGTTTTAGCGTAATATCGCCAAACTGTGGCAGACGGGTTGCGTCTGACAAGTTCTGGGCTTCAAGTGCTACACCCATATTAGGCTTGCCATGGCCAATTGTAAGGTTCATGTCATCAGTGAACGAGTTGGCAGTGAAAACGACAAGTCCGTTGCGTGATGAGTGAATTGTGACGGCCAGCTGACTGTCAGGGTCGCTGAGACGAGCAATTGTGTTATCGGCGTCAGGCTTGACTTCAAAAATATCATCAAAGCCCTTTTCGGTAGTATTTTGCATCCCATCAATTGCGTCGCCTAAGACGGTTGGTTTACTGAAGTCAAACGGTGTACCAGCGTTATCAAGGTAGTCACCAGTTGGTAATTTTTCGGCGTCAACGTCTAAGTGACGTGTTGTGTTCAACTGGAGAACTTGTTGGCGAATACTGTCTGCACCGGTCAAGTTGAAGTAGACGTGCTGGGTTGGGTTAAAGACGGTTGGCGCTTCACTGGTGGCCGTGTATGTCAGTGATAACGTGTTGTTGGCATCCAAGACGTAAGTGATCGTGACGTCCATGGCTGGAAATTCACCGGCACCGCCTTCAAAGTGGTGGGTTAAGGTTAACGTTGCTCCAGCGTCAGTTACGGCTGTCTGACCGTCCCAATTGACGCTACTAAAGCCGTGAGGGCCACCATGAAGGGTGTTACGGCCTTCATTGGCTGTAACGTCAACTTGCTTACCATCAATCACAAACTTAGCCGCTTTCGTACGACCAGCAGCCGTACCAATCGCCATGTTGACGTAAAATGGGTTGGTATAGTAATCGGCAGTAGTTGGGTATGACAACAGAACGTTTTGGTGACCACCATCCGCAGTTGGTGCGTTAAATTCGTGAATCAAACCACCTTGGCTTAAAATAGTTGCAGAAACGCCGTTATCATTGGTGAGTTGAAAAGCAGTGACATCGTGACCTTCGTATTGATCAAAGACGTGTTGGCTAGTTTGCATGGGTTATCCCTCCAGATTAAATAATGTATCCGTTTACAAGATATAATTTATCCGTATAAATGTCAACAACATCTGGTAAATCCAACGATTTCAAGTCAATTTGAGGTTATTTTATGCTATATTAATAATAGTAGTTTCTTAAGTCGATACATAGAATAGAACACGTACAATCTAGTAAATGGAGTTGTCAATATGCAGGCAAAATATGAAATAGTAGAAGAAGGCATCAAGGGAAAGATCCTGTCTGGTGAGTATCAGGTTGGCGACAAATTACCCACTGAAACGGAGTTGATGCAAAAGTATGCCGTCAGTCGTTATACCGTGCGACGAGCAATCGGTGACCTAGAAAACGAGCACTTTGTGTACCGGATTCAAGGTGGTGGTATGTACGTGAACGATTGGCAGAGTGCCAAGGCGACAGAAACCACGTCAAACCGCATGCTTGGCATTATCACCACCCACATTGCCAACTATATTTTCCCCAATATCATTAGTGGGGCTGACCAAATTATCTCGGATAACGGTTACGCCATGTTACTTGCTAACACTCATAATGATCCGCAGCGGGAACGGAAATCACTGATTACGATGTTGGATAGCAACGTTACGGGGTTGATTATCGAACCAACGCAAAGTACTTTGCAATCGCCAAACATGGATTTATATCAAAAAATTCATGAGTTAAACTTGCCAGTGGTCTTCATTAACGCCAAGTACAACGCCATCGATGGTGTTTCAGTTACGACTGATGATCAGGGCGCAATCGAAAAGCTCACCAACTACTTAATGGATCAGGGTCACGAACGCATCTTGGGCGTTTTTCAGGTTGATGACGTTCAAGGCGTTAACCGGATGAACGGCTTTATCAACGCGTATCAAGCACATCCTCAGATCACCTTAAAGAGCAATATTGTCATGTATCGGTCTACCGATCCAATCAAAGAGGTGTTGGCACAAGTTGAACAACATATTCGAACGGATAAGCGGCCAACCGCAATTGTTTGCTATAATGATCAACTGGCCATTCAAGTGATTGATCTGGTGAAGTCCATGGACCTCAGTATTCCAGATGACATTTCAATTACTGGCTTTGATGATTATCAACTGGGCCGTTACATGGATCCGGCCATTACTACTATGGTGCATGAAAAGGAACGAATGGGGCACGATGCAGCAAGGCTGTTGATCAACATGATCGAAAAAGAACCTGCAGAATCTATCATGTATGACCCTGAATTAATCGTTCGAAATTCCGTCAAAAAAATAAATTAAAAATTGTTTGAGAACTTTTATGACGCGAGCTTGTAAGGCTCGTGTCTTTTTTTCACTAATTTTTTATACAGATAAATAAATTAATTGTTGATTTATACGGATAAATATTCTACAATTTGTTTTGTAAGCGATACGAATTTGAAACGAATTTAGAAGTGCAAAGCCATTCTGGAGGATTTAAACCATGGATTCGAGTGCTATTAAAGATGAAATTGTAAGCGGAAACATTTCCCTCGGTATTGAGCTAGGGTCAACGCGGATCAAGGCTGTTTTAGTAACAGACGACTTCCAAACCGTTGCTGCTGGCGACTTTACTTGGGAGAACGAATTGGTCAATAACATTTGGACTTACCCAGTCGACAAGATTTGGGCTGGTATCCAAAGCAGTTATCAAAAAATGGCCAACGATGTTAACGACCAGTACCACGTGGCGTTAAAGAAAATTGGTGGCATTGGTATCAGTGCGATGATGCACGGCTACATGCCATTTGATAAGGAAGGTAACTTGTTAGTGCCATTTAGAACTTGGCGTAACAACATTACTGAACAAGCTGCGGATGATCTAACCGAGTTATTCGACTTCAACATTCCACAACGTTGGAGTATTGCCCACCTTTACCAAGCCATCTTAAATCAAGAAGATCACGTCAAGGACGTTGACTTTATTACGACTTTAGCCGGCTATGTTCACTGGAAGTTATCTGGTGAAAAGGTATTAGGAATTGGTGATGCGTCAGGGGTCTTCCCAATTGATGACGCTACTAAGACTTACAACCAGGGGATGATTGATAAATTCAATCAGCAACCAGCCGTTCGTCAGTATCTTTGGAGCCTAAAGGACGTTTTACCTGGCATCAAGTTTGCCGGTGAAAGTGCTGGTAACTTGACCGCTGAAGGGGCGAAATTACTTGATCCAAGTGGCACTCTTGAAGCCGGCGCCGTCATGGCACCGCCTGAGGGTGACGCTGGGACCGGGATGGTATCAACCAACGCTGTTCGTAAACGGACAGGTAACATCAGTGCCGGCACATCAGCTTTCTCAATGGTGGTCTTGGATTCACCAATGGATAATGTTCACCGTGATATCGATATGGTCACGACACCAAGTGGTGATCCAGTTGCTATGGTGCACACCAACAACTGTTCATCAGATATCAACGCTTGGGTAGGTCTGTTCAATGAATTCGCCAAAGAAATTGGCGTTGATTTGAAACCGAACGATTTGTACGGTGCCTTATTCAACAGCTCAAAGCGAGCTGAAGATAACGCCGGTGGTTTACTGAGTTACGCCTATCTTTCAGGTGAAAACATCACCAAGATGCCTGAAGGCCGGCCAATGGTTGTTCGGACACCAAACAGTCGCTTTAACTTACCAAACTTCATGAAGACGCATCTCTATTCCGCCTTCGCACCACTCAAGATTGGTAACGACATCCTGGCCAACGATGAACACATCAAGGCTGACGTCTTCATCGCTCAAGGTGGTCTGTTCAAGACACCAGAAGTTGGCCAACAAGTTTTGGCTGACGCACTGGATACGCCAATCACCGTCATGAGTAACGCCGGTGAGGGTGGCCCTTGGGGCATGGCTGTTTTGGCCCTCTATACCAAGAACAACGATGGCAAGCAAAGTTTGGCCGATTTCTTGGACGACAAGGTCTTTGCTGATCCTGAAAGTGTCACGGTTAAGCCTAACCCAGAAGGAGTCAAGGGTTGCAACGAATTTATCGAAGCCTATAAGAAGGGGCTTGAAGTTGAATCGCAAGCTGTTAAATCAATTGAACTTTAATTAAGGAGCGTGTTTAGTCGAAATGCTTGAAGAACTAAAACAAGAAGTCTACGAAGCTAACATGTCATTGCCAAAGTTGGGTCTAGTGACCTTTACTTGGGGCAACGTGAGTGGTATTGACCGTGAGAAGGGACTCTTCGTTATCAAACCATCTGGTGTTGATTATGACGAATTAAAGCCTTCTGACCTCGTGGTCGTTAACTTGAAGGGGGAAGTCGTCGAAGGTGACATGAACCCATCAAGTGATACACCAACTCACACGTACCTCTACAATCACTTCCCAAAGATCGGTGGTATTGTGCACACCCATTCACCATGGGCTGTCTCATTCGCCGCTGCTAAGTTGGACGTACCAGCCATGAACACGACTCACGCTGATACTTTCTACGGTGACGTACCAGCTGCGGATGCTTTAACTAAGGAAGAGATTGAAGAAGACTACGAAGGTAACACGGGTAAGACCATCGTGAAGACCTTTGAAGAACGCGGTATCGACTACGAAGCCATTCCAGCTGCTTTGGTCAGCCAACACGGCCCATTTGCTTGGGGACCAACACCAGCCAAGGCCGTTTACAACTCAAAAGTCCTTGAAGTTGTGGCTGAAGAAGACTACCACGCCATGCAAATGACGATGGATAACTCACGGCTACCTCAGTACTTGCTCGATAAGCACTACTACCGTAAGCACGGTGCCAACGCTTATTATGGCCAAAATAACGCTAAGTCACAAAGCCATGCTAAGCACGAATAATTCATAATTTATGTTAACCAACTATTAAAACTATTTATTTTAAAGGAGATTATTACTATGTTAAGTACCCCAAATTACAAGTTTTGGTTTGTTACTGGTTCACAATTCCTTTATGGTGAAGAACAATTAAAGTCCGTTGAAAAAGATGCTAAAGACATCGTTGACAAGTTGAACGCTTCTGGTAAGTTGCCTTACCCAGTCGAATTCAAGTTAGTTGCAACGACTGCCGAAAACATCACTAAGTTCATGAAGGAAGCCAACTACGATGACGAAGTTGCTGGTGTGATCACTTGGATGCACACCTTCAGTCCTGCTAAGAACTGGATCCGTGGGACACAACTTCTTCAAAAGCCATTACTTCACTTGGCTACTCAATACTTGAACAAGATTCCATATGCAGACATTGACTTTGATTACATGAACTTGAACCAAAGTGCTCATGGTGACCGTGAATACGGCTTTATCAACGCCCGTCTTCGTTTGAACAACAAAGTCGTTTACGGCTGGTGGGGCGATGAAGAAACTCAACAAGAAATCGCTGACTGGCAAGACGTTGCTGTTGCCTATAACGAAAGCTTCAAGATCAAAGTGGTTGCCTTTGGTGACAAGATGCGTAACGTTGCCGTTACCGATGGTGACAAGATTGAAGCCCAAATTCAATTAGGCTGGACAGTTGACTACTGGGCCGTTGGTGATTTAGTCGAAGAAATCAACAAGGTTTCTGATGCTGACATCGACAAGAAATACGCCGAATTACAAAAGGAATACACCTTCACGCCAGGCGACAACGATGCTGCCAAGTTTGAAGAATCAGTTAAGTACCAAATCCGCGAATACTTCGCTATCAAGAAGTTCATGGATGATCGTGGTGCAACTGCCTTCACAAACAACTTTGAAGACTTACATGGTATGAAGCAATTACCTGGTTTGGCTACTCAATTATTGATGGCTGAAGGTTACGGCTTCGGCGCTGAAGGTGACTGGAAGACTGCTGCTTTGGGTCGTTTGATGAAGATCATCGCCCACAACAAGCGGACTGCCTTCATGGAAGACTACACATTGGATCTTCGTAAGGGTCACGAAGCAATCTTGGGTTCACATATGTTGGAAGTTGATCCTTCAATCGCTTCAGACAAGCCACGTGTTGAAGTTCACCCATTGGATATTGGTGGTAAAGATGATCCTGCACGTTTGGTCTTCACTGGTTCAGAAGGCGACGCAATCGATGTTACCTTGGCTGACTTTGGCGACGACTTCAAGATGATCATGTATGAAGTAGACGCAAACAAGCCAGAAGCTGAAACGCCAAAATTGCCAGTTGCTAAGCAATTATGGACACCAAAGGTTGGCCTTAAGGAAGGCGCAACTGCTTGGATCCAAAACGGCGGTGGCCACCACACGGTATTCTCATATGCAGTTACTGCACAACAAATCGAAGACTTCACTAAGATGGTTAACTTGCCACTTGTTAACATTAAATAAGGATAGTAAGTTTTTAGACGGCGCTCGTATGGGCGTCGTTTTTTTATGTCTCAAATTATTCTTTGAATTGTAAAAGGGATTGGAAATGCCGCCTTTGGCCGCCAGCCTGGCTTTTGACGGGTAGCTGTGGGAACGACTGCAACCGCTTCGCGTTTTCTGAAGTGGTAGTGGCAGTAATGATGTGACAAAGTTACCGCGTTGGCCACATTGTCTCGCCGAATCTGGCTAGTAAAAACGCACAACTAATTGGCTAATAGCTGTCACAGTCACAATGAACTTGAGTTTAAGTTGAATCTCGTCGCTAACCGTGCTACCTTAATTTAGGCGGAAAGTCTACATATTAAAATAAGAGGGAATTTGAATCATATGACAAAAACACGTGAAAGATTAATGATGACCATTTCAACAGTTGTGCTGGGGGTGATTGCCGGCTTGGGGTCGCTGATTCTGGCCAACTTTTTGGATATCATTGAAAAGCTCTTCTTGAATTTCAACGAAACACCCCTGAGTCCATTTGCAGCTAACGTCAGTGGTACGCGGAGGTTAGTCTCGATGATTATTGGCGGTGTCATCGCGGCCATTGTGTGGTACTACATGCGAACTAAAATGAAGCCAACCGTTAGCATTGCCAAGGCGCTGGATGGTGAGACCATGCCGGTGTGGACCACTGCGGTTCACGTTTTTACCCAAATTTTCTTTGTGGCCACAGGCGGATCAGTCGGTCGTGAATTGGCACCACGAGAATTTGGTGCGATGTTGTCGCAAACGTGGCAACGGTTTTTACATCGGTTTGGCATCACCTTTGATGAAGAGGATCGAAAGTTACTGATTGCGGCGGCTGCGGGTGCTGGATTTGCTGGTATCTATATTGCACCGTTAACCGGGACCATGTTTGCCATCGAGCTGTTGTATAAGAAGGTGACTGGCAGAGCCGTTGCAGTGAGCCTCACTATGTCGTCAATTGCGATGTTGATGGGTTCAACTTTGCGGGGCTTTCACCCGTACTACGCCGTCGGTAATGGTGATTTCTCACCCATTTCGGTGGTATTAGTGGTTATCGTTGGACCACTTTGTGGCTTTGTGGGCGCATACTTCCGTCGCTTCTTTCAATGGGCCAACAAGCATCAGGCCCGGGACCGTTCAATTTTGTGGCTACTGCCTGTCGTAGCCGTGTTAACCGGCGCGATTGCATACTTCTATCCTGAAATCTCGGGGAATGGTCGCGCTCTGGCACAACCGGCGATGACAAATCAATCAGCCGGATTGGTTGGCTTATTTCTAATTGGCGGCCTCGCTAAAGCGCTGGTGACCGTGTTCTCACTCAGAGCCGGTGCCTCTGGTGGTACCCTGACGCCTTCAATTGCCATCGGCGCAACGATTGGTATGGCTCTTGGTGTCGTGGCGCACATGCTAATCCCTGGCATCGCCATTTGGCAGGGCGGCCTAATTGGTGCTGCAACGCTGTTAGCCAGCTCACAACAAGCGCCGTTAATGGCACTCTTCATGATTTTTGAGGTCTGCCACCTGGACTACTCGGCACTTCTGCCACTAGGACTGGGCGTTGCATTGGCTAGTGCGTCATCTCAGTTAGTGTTACACCAGGCCAAGAAGCCAAAACAACAACTGTAATCTGATAAAAACCACACTACTGCTCGGGATCCTTTAGTTCCACTTAAGCCAACTCTGCTATAATCATAGCAACATTAAAAACAGGAGGCGCCGTATGAACGCATTTAACTTTTTAACGACTGATCGACCAATGGGTAAAACCATGGTGCTAGACAAGGGGCTGGGCTTAAATGAGGTAACGGATTTAATTGCTGTCGCTGGTGCTCATATCAGCTTTGTGAAGTTTGGCTGGGGAACCAGTGCCGTGTCAGACAGAAATCTCATTCAGCAGAAAGTGGCAGCTTATAACGCTGCTGGCATCACAACTTATCCGGGCGGTACGTTACTTGAAGTTGCAGTGTTGCAAGGTAAGTACGCTGAATATCTGAATGAAGCGCGCGCAATCGGCTTTACCGGCATTGAAGTCTCGGATGGGTCGACCGTCATTGATGCTGTTACCCGGGGCGAACTAATCAAGCAGGCACGAGACGCCGGCTTTTTCGTGATTTCAGAGGTTGGTAAAAAGAACCCTGACCTAGACCACGAATTAACGCCAACTGAACGGTTAGCCATGATCCAAGCTGACCTTGACCATGGTGCGCACTATGTGATTCTCGAAGCGCGCGAAGCTGGTAAGAACATTGGTATCTATGATGCCAATGGGCAAATTATCGATGATGAACTGAAAGTGCTGGCACAAGCCGGCGTAGAACACTTGATTATCGAAGCGCCACTAAAAGCACAACAAGTGGCGTTGGTCTTGAAATACGGTCCGGCAGTTAATCTTGGAAACATCGCCACTGAGGACGCCATCTCGGTTGCAACGATTCGTCGTGGTCTCCGTGGCGATACAGTCGGAAAGGTTTAATTAATATGAAACGATTATTCATTATTCGTCATGGTAAAACACAGTGGAATCTTGAAAAACGCCTGCAAGGGGCCGGTGCCAACAGTCCGTTGCTTACGGATGATTTAACTGGTTACGAACAATTGGCCGCTTATTTGGATACGTATCGGTTTAGCCAGGTGTACAGCAGTCCCATTGAACGCGCGGTGGATACAGCCAAACTGGTAACGTTGCGCATGAAGCAGCCGATTGATGATATTCAACTGCTGCCGGATTTAAAAGAACTCTCTTTTGGTGAGTGGGAGGGCAAGACCAAAGCAGAACTGATAGTGGCTCAACCAGACTTGTTCAAACAATTATCAAAACGTCAAAATGATCCAGGTCTAACGGCGATTGGTGTCGAAGATTTTAATGCAGCACAACAACGATATGTGCGGGCTTTGGATCAGATTACCGCATCATTGGGTCCGGATGAAAATGCCCTGATTTTTTCTCATGGCGGCATTAGTCAACTCGGTATCAAGGGTGCAACTGGTAACCAACACTTGCTGGGATTGAAAAACTTGTCAACTTCAATTCTTGGGGTTCGGCCTGATGGCTATTACGTTGACGTTTATAACCAAACCGCTTATTTGAATCATGTTGATTTAAATGAGGGGAACGTTTCGATTATTTGATAATTAGTTAGAAGTCCGCCTTCGGCCGCCAGCCAGTCCTTTGGGCGGGTAGCTGTGGGACCGACTTCAACCGCTTCGCGTTTTCCGTCTCGCTTCTGAGACTCGTGATTTTCGAGGCTCAGAAGCGTCCAGTGCCACTAAGCGCTACGCGCAAAGTGGCACTAGTCACTGCTACCCGCCCAAAAGACTGGCTTCTGGCACTACGGCTTATGTAGTGGGTGAAAATTTGTCGAATTTTGGTTACATGAATTCGATAGTTGATAGTCGGATTGTTCAGTAACTTTTTGGTGAAGGACAATTATTACTACTATAATCATGGTAACGTGAGCGGAAGGTAACGCGGTTTTTCAGTTGCAGTGACAAGTTCGAGTTAGCGCTTTAGCGGTTACTCGAACTGGACGTTTGTGAGACTTCGGGTTTTGAAGGCTCACAAGCGAGGCGGAAGACACGTGTTTTTCGTGGCTGAAGTCGGTCCCACAGCAGCTGAAAAGGCGTGTTACCTGGAGTGGTCGTGACAGTGATGATTAATAATTTTAATAGCGGTAAATTAAAACAAGCCATAGACAACGATATTTTCGTTATCTATGGCTTGTTTCAGTTTGACGTCAGTGACATGTGGCGTAATTATTCAGTTAAATCACCATAAGTGACACCCAACCGGTCAGCAATGCCAGTAACTTCGGCTAACGTCTTGTCGTCAACCACGATACCGTTCTTGCTACGATCGTCATAAGCAATCGCTTCTTTATCACCATGAACGTAAATTGTTTTGCCTGGACGGGCTGGTAATTCACGAATCTGTTGCAGGTAATCGGAGAACTTCTTGATGATGGCATCGGGATTACCAAAGATTGATGGATCGATGGCAATGAAGCTTTGACTAGGGCCAACTTGTAGGTCTTCAGGGGTGATTTCCGGTGAAGTGTTCCCTTGAGATAAGATTGCACTGAAGACTTCGACAATCATACCAAGTCCGAAGCCCTTATGGCTACCAGTGGCTTCTTCAACACCACCAAGTGGAGTTAAGCCGACGTGTGAGTATGGATCACGCAAAGCGTCCAAGTCAACGTCATCGGTGTGGTCGTTGATTTCTTCGTCGCCTTCCTTAGCAACCCAGAATGCGGGTAAGTCTTTTTCCAATTTCCGGTAAACTTCAATTTTGCCTTGAGGCACGGTTGTAGTGGCCGCGTCATAGATGAAGTTATGTGGCTTGGCTGGCATTGCGAATGCAATTGGGTTGGTGCCCACGAAAGCTTGCAGGGCATGTGTTGGTAACATTGCAGGACGCGAGTTGGTTGAAGATAAACCAATCAAGCCTTGGTCGGCCGCCATGTTGGCGTAGAAGCCAGCAATACCGTAGTGACCGGAATTACGGGTGGCAACGATGCCGACACCGTGAGCTTTGGCCTTTTCGATGGCAACGTTCATGCTGTAGGTCCCGATGAGCGAACCTAAGCCAAAGTGACCATCCACAACGGCACTGACATCGGTTTCGGTGACAATTTCGGGTTGGCTCTTCACTCGAACCTTACCATTTTGAATGAAGTGATCGTACATCACCATGCGTTGAACACCGTGTGAGGCGATGCCGTGCATGTCGGTATAAATAAGTGTGTCTGCGACTTGTTGTGCTTGTTGGTCGTTAAAACCGTACGCACTGTAAATATCGCGAACCAATTTTTTCATCTTGTCGCTGCTGTATCGTTTAGACATGTTTAAAACCTACTTTCGAATTATTAATATGTAGTTACAGCTCTAATCATACTCCAATAATCTTAAATCAAGAATAAAAAATTGCATTTTCCAACTAAAAATTTTTTAACCGACTACAATGTAGGTGCAGAAAGGTATTACTTTAATTAATACGTTGGATTATTTTTTGAATAAATGTGCTGAGAAAGTCCTGGAAACTAAGCTCGACATTTCTAATTTTGACCTCACTTGATTCTGACTACTTTCAGTGCCGATAATTTAATGAAAATCTCCAAATTTATGAAATCATCATAAATAAGTAGGAGTATAATACTGAAAAGGTCATTAATACCATAACTTATCCTGCTATACTTATCGACAAACCCGTAAAAGTCGTGATAAATTTAAACTACTAAATCCCGTTATAACAGGACTTATCACCCATTGTGGTAACGGGGAATTCATTGGGTAAGGGTGACTTACTTTTGTTTGAGTTTTAAATGCGAGTTTTAAGTTTTTTCAAAGGTAAGTTGATTATGATAGGGAAGTAAACTATTATTGATGCCTTGAGAAGAGAGAATTCCGATTAAAAGGATTATACCGGGCTTTTGCCAGATGGAGAAACTGGTAAAAAACTAATCAAAGTCAATTTAAATAGTCATGCTTTTTGGATTCAAATGTTATGAACATAAGTCAAAATTGATCGTCCACTCAACCTGCTGTTTGATCATGGTGAGTCACCTACACAGAAAAGTGAATTTATATTATTTGAGGAAATCAAATAACGTCGTAAAATTGTTAAGATTATGCTTTAAATGCTGTTATTTTCACTTACATTTAGTATAATGGAAGTTACGATATTTATAGTCACGAGTGTTATAACCTTAATGGTTAACACATTAAACGATATGTAGGAGTATCGAACTTACAGGCATTTTTTTACGTTACGGGGGTAACTTAATATGTATTTCTTTGTAAATGAACGCGTCGCTGAGCAGGGTTCAGGTATCGAACATGCACAGGTACAGCGTGGCTTACTATTCCGCAAGAATGAAGTGTCATTTAAAATTGTGACCCGGACTTACACGCAAACTGGTCACCGCGATATTCTCGCATGGAACATTAACGATGCGGAACTGATCAACTTGTTTGATTACTACGCACAGACTGAATACGTACCAGAACACCCAGTTCACGCTCAGGATGTTGATTGGGGCGGTCGAACGCCGGCAATCTTGGAACCTGACGAAAAGAACCCAGAAGTGACCATGGTCTGGGAAGACAACGAAAAAACTAAGTTTATGGGTCGCATTCATACGGATGCCAAACATGACAACATTGTTACCTTTACGGAAGTGTTTGAACATTTCGGTAACTTATATAAGGTAGATTTTTACGATACCCGTGGTTTTGTTTCAAAAACCCAGTATATTGATCCGGATGGCACGCCAAACACCAACGTCTACCTGGATCGTGACGGCCGTCCAGTCATTGAGGAATTTTTACGCAAAAAGCCGTTACGTACAAGCGAGATAAATCTTCGACGACGAAAGTTTTTTGAGGCCGAGGGTCAACGTAAAGCTAACGCTGAATTAAACGGGACTGAGTTTAAAGAAGGCAAGTTTGAAGCACCGAAGGAAGAAACGTTTGTCACAGGCTACCGTCTGATCAAACCAAACGGCTTTACCTACATGATCGATTCATTTGACGAATTAACTAAGACCTTCTTAGATGATTTGAACAACGACTTTTTCAGTGAAAAAACACCGAACGTCTTCATTTCTGACCGAACCAGTGCAGCTGGTGATGGCATGGTGAACATGTCACAACCAGCCTATAAGGCACTGCATCTGCATAACTTGCACGCCTCTGATACTCGCGACGTGATGACAACGGATGCTAACAACAACTATGAATATGATTTAATCAACAATAATCGATTCAACGCGATTATTTCGGCGACTAACAAGCAACGTCGAGATGTCAATAAGCGTTATAAATCAAACGCAACTGGCTTCACGATTCCAGTTGGGGTCGTACCACAAGCGATTCGGGACTTAGACCGCGTCCCAATGAATGAACGTGATCCGCATTCCGTTTTGATGATCGTCCGTCGAGCGCCTGATAAGCGAATCAACGCTGTTACGGAAGCTTTGATGATTGCTAATCGCGAACATCCCGGCTTAAATGCCCATTTGGACGTCTACGGCTACTTTGATGGCAGCAACAACAACCAAACTAACCGCGATTTGCTCAAACTGTTCGAAGATTTCAAATTAGATAAGCCAACCATGTTAGATGATCAGGATAAGCCAACGGATGATATCACCAAGGCCAGGCGCCTCGAATCCGACGTGGTGACCTTACACAACTACATTACGGATCGCGATGAGTTATATCGCATTCACCGCTCTCACCAGGTTTACGCCTTAGCGTCAATTATGGAAGGTTTCAATATTTCGATGATGGAAGCCATGGCTAACGGTGAACCAGCTATCTCCACCGACGTGAACTACGGGCCAAATGACCTGATCATTCACGGTAAGAACGGTTACTTGACGCGTTGGGCACCACAGGGACAAGAAAACCTCTTTGTTAAGGAAATGGCCGATCGATTCTACGAAGTCTTCAGCAGTGATAAGAAGCTCCAAGATTTGTCTGACCAAGCCTATGACTTGAGTAAACGATTCTATGAAGAAACAGTCTGGGATGCTTGGAAGGCCTTGATTGATGACGCCAACAAGCAGTGGCCGGAACTTTACAAGCAACACTATGATTTACCACGCTATGGCGTTGCTTATAAGGGTGAAATGGACACCCAGTATCAGATGGGGCAACGTGCCAACGAAGTGACGTGGCGCGGTCCGAAGTCTGTCAAATACTTTAAACGCAATTAGCGACTGGAGGGCTAGTTATGAAACTATATGTTGATAAATCAAATAATCCTAACTTGGACCCGGCAGTCGCTGAGGCCGTCAAGAAGGATAAGGACGCAGGCATTGCAGCTAAAATCGTTGTGCGGGGGTATTTTCCTAATCAACACGCCCATTTGAAGGACTACGGTCTGGATAGTGGCGATTTATTAAATATGTACGATGTGTTCTTAGGCACGACAAACATGCCAGAAAAGGTTGTTCATTACCGTTACAATCCTGAAATCGATAAGACTCAGTATCATTTAGAGGGAACCGATTTTGCCTTAGCTCGAGCTAAGCGCGACGGGGTAGATTACGGTCGGACCATGATCGACATTGATTTGTTCGGTGAACAACCGCTGGGTCAAGTATCGATGCTCAACTACTTGGACCGGCGAGAGGAAAACGTGGTTTCAGATATCTGGGATTGGCGCGGTTTTCGCTCCGCTACCCGGTACTACACGACGTACGGCGGCTTGACCCACATCATCTTTTATAACGGTGAGGGTCGAGTCGGCGCACAATCATCATTTATGTGGCAACACCTGAAGGGTAAAACGCAAAACGAATGGCCAGTGGTCCAAACGAGTTTTGAAATCATGGACTACGACGGTGAACATCGCTGGTTCGATAGCGAACAAACCGCTTTTGATTATTTTTTAAGCAATGAAGTTAAGAAGTATGACGCAGAGTTAATTATGAGCTAGGAGTAGCTTTTTTATGAAATGGGGGCAACCAACTATATGAGTAGTCGATTTAGAAATCCAAAGAATGATAATGACGTGACCGAAAAGCGTCATTATAAGATGTTTAAGGCTGGGAAGCGATGGATGTACAGTGCCATCCTGCTTTTCTTCACCTCAATCAGCGGTTATGTGATTGATGGCGGTACCGTTGCGGACGCCGATACAGTTGCAACCACAAACAACAATTCACCTGATTCTGCATCCAACGCCACCAGTTCGGGGACGTCACTGCAATCAGATACGTACACTTTACAGCAAAGTGCTACAGCAGCCAGTACAACTAGTATGGCTGCCGATACCAGCGTTGCCGCAGTAAGCAGCGTTTCTTCAAGTGCAACTTCAGACGACGCCAGCACTTCCGTGAAAGTCGCCGATGAAACCACTGACAAGTCAACCAACGAATTGGCCTCAGATGACGCCAATAATACCAGTGTGCAATCAACGCAATCCGCCGGCACAACGACGGCAAGCAGTACAGAAAGCGATACTACCAGTGCTGGGACAAGTAGTAGTGACAATGTTAGCGCTACACCGACTACGGTCAGCCAGAGTGCGGATAGTAATTCTGCAAGTGACCCTGCGAGTGGTAATGATTTAAGTGCTTCTGCTAGCTCGGATACTGCCGCTATTTCGGGTGGTAGTTCGGATGTTAGTGGGATGTTGAGTGATGCGGCTACTAATGGCAGCTCAGACACGACATCAGATATTAACTCGACCTTGAGTGATAGTTTAACTGCTGCTTCTAATGCTGCCGCTTCTTCTGATACTCGGGAGTCGGTTGTTTTGAGAACGCCGATGGTTAAGGCGATGACTACAGCCACAGTAAATGCATCGGTTGCTGATATGGCTGATGCTATTGCAGCAGCGGAATCGTACGCTAGTTCGTTGAGTTCGGCAGTTTCTGAAATTGCAACAAATTCAATGGTGGGTAGTGTCGGCTTTTATTTAGCAATTGCTTCAGGATACGCTGATCACGCGGTTTCGTTAACCTCTGCCTCAACAGCAATTTTTAACACGTATTTGGCGCTATTTGGAACTACTGATTCTGTAGCTGCTAGCTATTTAGCGTTAGGAGCCAGCCTAAGTAACCTTATATCAAATCTGGCAACAATGACTGACTCAGCATCAATTGCTGCTGCTTCCACTACTTTAACCCAATTAACAACTTCACTTGCAGCGGCTGCATCAGCAACTTCGTCAGCTAACAGTGTTATGAACACAAATGTTGCAAGTATGGCAAGCATTGAGAGTACTGTGACTAAAACAGTTATCGATTCTTTGCAAGGTGAGTTACAAGACGCAAGCACCCTAGCAAGTGGGATTACAAAATATCCGGATTTGGCCGGTTCATCGGCAACGAGCGACATTTCAAGTGCGTATATTGCACTATCTAATGAAGTGACAAATGCAGAAACGACCTCCGCAATTATGGCCTCTATCTTAAATAAGACACAGCCAGTAAGTACGATTTCTGAATTAAACAATAATGTTACAGATTTAAAGACTAGAATTTCAGCCGCTTCAACTGGAGTTGTAACAGTTTCAAGTTTAACCGTTAAGGCACAATCCTTGGCATGGGCTAATTTAAACAATTGGAATACATCTGCTGCAAAAAATGTAAACAACTACAATAATTTCATGAACGGTTATTCAGGTATAGATCAGTTGCTTGCTGGTCTTGAAAGCAAGTATGGCAGTAATAGTTCTGACGCATCATTATTGAGTGCAATCAACCAATTCAGCGAAATAGTAAGCTACGTATCTCCGATATCAAATTCGATTGCAGCTGAATCGGCTGGATCATATGCTACTGATTTTACGTCGGCATCTACAGCTAGTGATCTCGGTGCTGCAATATCTGCTTTTGATGTATATAATTCAATTGCGACAGTAATGAATTCTTACATGGATGGAAGCGTCGTAGATTATGCAGAAGATTTGTATAACAATGGAGTAGGCCTAGAAGCTAGTGGTATTAATTCATCGGCAGCGTCAGTTTCAACTTCAATTGAGAATTTGAGTTTAACAAGTGGTATTTCGTACAGTACTTCTGATACAAAGTTGCAATCGCTAGCTACTGAGAGAGACGCAGCTTATTCAGATTACATGAGTAATAGTGATGCTGTCAGTAGTGCAGTTGGCGCATTGACTTCTGCCTTTTCAGATATATCTTCATTTGTTAATGCGAACAATTTTGTTGGTATTGAATCAGCTTTTATCGAAGTGCTTGTAAATCAAGCCACAATTAGTTCTGCATCCATCGCTACAACTGAAGCAGCGCAAGCATACTCAGAAGCTTCGACAGCAGCATCTTCAAGAAATGATTTATTGACAGTATCAAGTGCTGCATCTACTGCTATCGATACCTGGACTGCAGAGAGCACTGCATTAAACAATTCAATTTTGGCATTGCAAAATAGTGTGGCTACTTTGCAAAGTGGCATTACGAGTTATGGTGTGTCTGATCTAAGCCTTAGCGCAGCAGTTGTACTTGCTAATTCAGCAATTGCAGACTTACAAGCCTCGTTACTGGCAATCAGTGATACACTGACAAGTCTTGGCGCAGTATCAGCAGTTGTTAATACAGATTTAGTTTCTGAAAGCTACGGTATCGATGCAGCTTCATTATCCAATGAAGTTGTAACTGCTTCGACAACTGCTACACAGGCAAGCACCAGTGCTACTGCAACGAATACGACAGGACAAACTGCTACTTCTACAGCTTCCGACCGTATCACCATCGACAACGCAGTTTCAGTTGCTAATTCAATCTCTATAACTGCAAAAGCAACTTCAACACAAGTAAATACCGCTACTACCTCAGGTAATACATTGCTTACCAGTGCCAGCACCACCGTTAGCGGGTACGTTGCCAATGATTCAAGCTTAACAACGCTGATGTCAATGCTATCAGATCGAGTAAAAAGCTTGAATACTCAAAGTTCTGCTGCTGGTTCAATCTATGCGGATATTACAACACTTTCGAACGCAATCAGTGCTGCTGATGTGGCTGGTAACGCTTCTGGAATGACTGTATTATCGGCCGGTTTACAAGTTGCGTTCGCTAATTTAACTCTTGCTAATGACAATGTCTTGGTGACTGGTGCAGAGGCTACTTCGATTGCAAATAATATTAACATTGCAACCTCAGTCGCTTCCGCAAGTTCAACCGTAGCCAGTTTGGCTGCCACTTCAACCACGGTAAATAATGACTACAATAGTGCTCTTGCAAGTTATAATGCATTATCAACCGCTGCTGCAAGTAACGCATCAAATTCTTCGGTAGCGGCATTACTTGCTAATGCTAAGTCGGTTCTTGACAGTATCGCTGACGTTTCAACAGCTGCAAGCAGTGCATACAGCGAGATGATAAGTGCAGTATCTGATATGAGCAGTGCAATTACAGCTGGTAATTACAATAGTGTTGCCAGCGCCATGACTAGTTATGTTGCTGGATCAAATGCATTTAACAATAACAATGATTTAACTACTGGTAGTAATGCAATTGCCAGTGATTCCGATGCTTATACGGGTTGGACTTATACGCAGGATCTTAATAATGCGTTAACGTCTGCCAACAGTTACGCTACGACTACTGGTAACGCAATTAAATCTGTTAATAGTGATATTACGAGTATCAACAGCGCACTTTCAGATTATTCTGATGATTCTGCCAGCGTAACTGCTTCTTCTACAGCGGTCGCTCAGATTTCAGATAACATTGCAAAAAATAACGATACAACAACATCGACTGTGACTGCAGTTACCAGTGCTATTTCGGCGCTGTCGAGTGCAATTGCAGCGAAGGATTTGACCACAGCAAGTACGATCGTTGCTTCAGCATTAACAAGCGTTAAGTCAGCTTCCATTGCTGCTCAAGATGCTCAAAACAGTGTCATTGCTGCAAATGATAATACGACACAAGTTATGGACTGGCACATGAATAAAGATGCCAGTGCAGCTTCTGATAGTGCAACAGCAGCGACTGCAGATGCTAATCAATCATCTGAATCAACAACAGCGAAGGATGCCAGTGCTTCAATTGCAGCTTTGCTTAGTGATTATTCAAATAATTCTGCATTGCAATCTGCATCTGCTGCCATCAATATCGTGAGTGTAGCAATTCAATCTGCATCAACTGCTGCCTCGAATGCTGCAACGTCAGCAAATGGTTTTGCAACTTCAGCCGTTACCAATGCAGCAAGCAGTGATAGTGCAGCTGTTACGGGCGATTCATTATCAGCTGCCGCTCAATCATCGATTGCAAGTGAGCAGTCTGTCATCGCTGCCAATGAAGCAGCTAAGATTGCTGGTATTGTCGCTGATGCGAACAATGCACATATGAATGCGGATGCTTCAGCTGCAGCAAGTTCGGCAATCGATGCGGGTAAGGCTTCAACGGCATTGTCTACTGTTTCTGATAATGCCACTAGTGCTGTAAATGCAGTTTCAAGTATGCACACTGACTATTCAGATGATTCAACGATTACTTCTGCTTTGACAGCAATTAACAGCGTAAGTTCAGCAATCAATACCGCTTCAACTGCTGCTTCGACAGCAGCTAATGCTGCAAGTAGTGCCGCTAAGGCGGCCAGTGATTTTGCGAGTGCTGGTAATAGTGCTTCTGCAAGTTCTGCATCTGTCGTTGCTTCCAGTGAGACTGCCGTCGCAACTGCCGCCTCTCAGGAAGCAGCTAAACAATCGGCTCTGATTGACGGAATCGTGTCAGCAGCCACGGCTGATCACCTAAACGATGACATCACGGCCATCAACAGTACTTCAACGGC
>NZ_AZEE01000001.1 GCF_001434895.1 Secundilactobacillus odoratitofui DSM 19909 = JCM 15043 | reverse complement strand
ACGCCGAGAGTAGTTGGGGGATCGCCCCCTGCAAGGGTAGGACGTTGCCACGCTATATTATTCCGGCATAGCTCAGTTGGTAGAGCACCTGACTGTTAATCAGGTTGTCGACGGTTCGAGCCCGCCTGCCGGAGTCAATAATAAGTAATGCCGGCTTAGCTCAGTTGGTAGAGCATCGGTATCGTAAACCGAGGGTCGGGGATTCGAATTCCTCAGCCGGCATCAATATAACGGTTTCAAAGACACTAACAGTTGTTAGTGTCTTTTTTTGATGAATTTTTAGGATCATGAGATACCCTTATAAAATTGGTATAGATATTAAAAGCACCATTATCATTGACTTAGATTAACGTATTACACTTGTGGTATAGTCTTCGAAGTGGTATGCTGAATTCATTAAAGCGCATATGCGTAATATCTGGGAGGCCAAAATTATGGCACGTGTATTAATCGTTTGTGGCAGTAGCATTTCTAGTCAATCATTGAAGGAATCAGCACAGCGCTCAACGGAAGCCTATCAAGCTGACATTATTTTTGAGTCGGCAAATTTTCAACAAGCACAACTCGCTGATCTTGAACAATATCAACTCATTTTGATTGCGCCTCAAGCTGACTATGACATCCAATCTTTAGCAACGACCAACGTTCCGGTCAAGCAAATGCCTGACGATATCTATGGCTGGATGAACGGTGAAAGTCTGGTTAAATTTACGATGACAGAATTAGATAAGAATAAGGTTGCCGGTTAAGTCCAAATTCAAACTGTCGAATAAATATTAATTATTGCTCTTGGACAATTTTCCCGAAAAATCAAACCTAGCATGTAATTACTAGCATGATTGGCATTGCGTTGCTCGAATGAACAGCGTATAATAGCCTATATGTTTCAATTAGAAAATCATGAGGAGCGGCATGGCCGCGCCAATGGTAATATCACTCTGGTAAATAAATGGCTTGCTTGAGTGAGAGATGTTTGGAGGTATTGTTTTTTGGATAACCAAGGGAATAAGGACTTGGATCGTTCATTCTTTGGTCAACCTAGAGGGTTGTCGACACTTTTCTTCACTGAAATGTGGGAACGGTTCAGTTACTATGGTATGAAAGCAATTCTGATTTACTATATGTACTTCTCAATTGCAAAAGGTGGCCTTGGCATGGACAAGGGGCTTGCTGCCTCTGTGATGTCCATTTATGGGTCGTTAGTTTACTTATCTTCAGTTCTAGGTGGCTTTTTAAGTGACCGAATCTGGGGACCAAGACGCACCGTCTTTTACGGTGGTGTGCTCATTATGTTTGGTCACATTTGCTTGGCATTACCATTTGGTAAAATTGCACTTTTTGTTTCAATTTGTTTGATTACCATTGGTACTGGTTTACTTAAACCTAACGTTTCTGAGATGGTCGGTGGCCTTTATAGTGAAACCGATGTCCGTCGTGATTCAGGGTTTACCATCTTTGTGTTTGGGATCAACCTAGGTTCATTAGTCGCACCGTTTGCTGTCAGTGGTATGTGGAGTGCCTTCAACTTCCACGCTGGTTTCTCACTAGCAGCTATCGGGATGTTCTTCGGCCTTATCTTCTACCTATATGGTGGTAAAAAGTACTTGAGCCAAGATTCAATGTTCCCAGATGATCCATTGGAACCGGGCGATGCGCGTAAGTTATCCTTCCGAGTTATCTTAGGAATCATCGCATTTGTATTGATTCTTTTGATCATGAAAGTGCTTAATGCACTCACATTAAGTTCGTTTATCACATTACTCAGTATCATTGCCGTGTTGACACCAGTTGCATACTTTGCAGTCATGTTAACCAGCAAAAAGGTTGATAAACAGGAACGCTCACGTGTTTGGGCATACGTGCCACTCTTCATTGCAGCCGCAATTTTCTGGGCAATTGAAGAACAAGGCTCAGTTGTGTTAGCGATGTTCGCTCAGGAACAGACTAATAATCATTTCTTAGGCATGAACATTAATCCTGCCAACTACCAATCATTAAACCCACTGTTTATTTTGATTTACACGCCAATCTTTGCAACGCTGTGGACTAAGTTGGGTAAAAAACAACCATCCTCACCATCTAAGTTTGCAATTGGGATGGTCTTCGCTGGGGTTTCATACCTGTTCATGGTTATTCCAGTTGCCATGTTTGGGCCACACGCTGCAGTTAGTCCACTCTGGCTAGTTGGTAGCTGGGCAATCGTTGAAATTGCCGAACTGTTGATTTCACCAATTGGCTTGTCTGTCACAACCAAACTTGCACCAAAGGCCTTCCAGTCTTCGATGATGAGTATGTGGTTCTTGGCTGATTCAGCCGGGCAGGCGGTTAACTCTCAAATCGTTAAGTTCTATACACCTGCAAACGAAGTCACTTACTTCACTGCTATTGGGATCGTTTCAATTGTGTTTGCTATTATCTTATTCTTGATGGTCAAACCAATTAAGCGACTGATGGCTGGTGTTCAATAAACGCATTTAATAAAAGTTGTGTTACGATATTATCGTGATACAACTTTTTTTGATTGGAGCAACTTATGGCAAAAATCGCAATGATTAGCGACCTACATTTAGATATTAACCGAGTCGATGAACAACGCGCGCTGGTTCAACAAAGCGAGTGGCTAATCGACAACCAGATCGATGTTTATCTCATTGCTGGGGATCTGTACAACCATTTTGATAAGTCATTAGCTTTTGTTGAACATTTGCAAGCCATGACACCTCATACACTTGTTCGATTTGTTGCTGGTAATCATGATATGGTCAACGATATTTCGTACACAGCACTAAATCAGGTTGAATCAGCCACTTATTTGCATCGCCGCACGCTTGATGTTGCAGGTACTAATTGGCGGATCATTGGTAATAATGGCTGGTACGACTATTCCTTTTCAGCAAGCACCCAAAAAACGGAGCGTGATTTTTTACACTGGAAACGCGCTTATTGGATTGATGGCGCAATTAAACAGCCGATGAGTGATCCTGAGCGACTCCAGCTTGAATTAGACATCGTCTCAAAGCAACTCGAGGCCGCACAAATAGCGCATAAACAAGTGTTGTTTGTTACTCATTTCGTACCCAACGCGGCTTACATTCGAACGACAAACGATAATCGATTCTGGAATATGGCTAACGCAATGTTAGGCAGTGCTAAAATGGGCACGTTACTTGATCAGTATCGAGTCTCACACGTGTTATTTGGCCATATGCATATTCACCCACAACCACGGCAACTTGGCCATACATGGTACTATAATCAATCAGTTGGTTACGGAACAAAACGGCGGCATGAATGGCTTGCTGACAATTTCGAAGAGGAATGGTTGAACCGAGTTCGGATATTGACACTCCTATAATGAATGAAACCAACATTTTATAGAGAAAACGTTAAAACTGGCTTGACTATTCTTACTGGAATTTGGTATTATAGTGAAGTTGATTTGTGATGGATCAATTTGGATGGGTAGCGAAGTCTGGCTAAACGCGGCGGACTGTAAATCCGCTCCTTCGGGTTCGGTGGTTCGAATCCACTCCCGTCCATATCTTATTGGGCTATAGCCAAGTGGTAAGGCAACGGGTTTTGATCCCGTGATGCGCTGGTTCGAACCCAGCTAGCCCAATTTCAATTCATTTAAGGGTTGACTAGATATCCAAAGTGTCGTATAGTTATTGATGTTGTTTTTAGTTCTTTTGGACGGGTAGCGAAGTCTGGCTAAACGCGGCGGACTGTAAATCCGCTCCTTCGGGTTCGGTGGTTCGAATCCACTCCCGTCCATATCTTATTGGGCTATAGCCAAGTGGTAAGGCAACGGGTTTTGATCCCGTGATGCGCTGGTTCGAACCCAGCTAGCCCAACTAAAAAAGACCAGTCACGGTGTGTGACTGGTCTTTTTTTTGCTATAATATGTTTATATTGATAACAATTATGAACTGGAGTTGATCCTTATGAAAATTGGCTTTATCGGTGTTGGCGGTATGGCACAGGCCATCATTAAGGGGCTGATTAGTCAAGCCCAAGTAAAACCGGCGGATATTTTAATCCACAGTGCGCATGCCTCAACGTATGAAAAAGTGGCCGCGGCAACTGGTGTTCAGGTAGCTACCAGTAATGCTGAAGTCGCTGCTAACAGCGATCAATTAGCTTTGGCTGTGACGCCAAACGCTGCAGTGCCAGTGTTAAAAGAAATTCGTGACCAGCTAGACCCAAAGCGGACGACACTCATTTCAATTGTGGCAGGTCTTAGCCTCGAACGACTCGAGGAATTAGCTGGTTATGATCTCCCAATTTTGCGAACGTTGCCAAACTTGAACGTCGCAATTGGCGCTGGGATGACGGCGGTTCATGCTAATGAGGCGTTAACTGGTGACCGACTTGATGCGGCTACTGGCTTGTTTAATCATATTGGTAGTACGGTGACGTTACCAGAAGACGATTTTGCGACGTTCTCCGCACTTGCTGGCTCAAGTCCAGCTTACGTTTACTTCTTTATCGACAGTTTAAGTCGTGCTGGCGTCAAATATGGTTTAACGAAGGCCCAGGCAACCAAAATTGCTGCTCAAGCTGTTATGGGCTCTGCTCAAATGGTGCTAGCTTCTGACGAAAATCCGTTTGGTTTAATCGACCAAGTCTCATCCCCTGGAGGCAGTACCGTTGCTGGCTTGCTGGCAATGGAAGAGGCCGGGTTTATGACATCAGTCGTTAAGGGAATCGATGCCACGATTGCTCGTAATAACGCTGAATAAGTCTAAAATAACTCAGCTTGCAACGTGGTCTATACCAGTATATAATAAACTCCGTAAACTTGATCGAATACAGCGAGCGAATTAGGAGGAAGAGTTTATGAGTATCGTGTTGAAACACGCGACAATCTATACTGGTGAAGAGATTATCACGGATGGTTTTATCCGCTTTAATAAAACAATTGAGGCAGTTGGTGCAATGGCTGATTACCGAGCTCAACCAAACGATGAAGTGACCTTTGTGAACGGCAAAGTGATCGTACCAGGCTTTATTGATGTCCACGCCCATGGTGGTTATGGATTTGACTCAATGGATGGTAACGCTGATCAAATTAATCAGATGGTTAATTTGATGGTTAAGGAAGGCATTACAACGGTCTTCCCAACTACCATGACGCAATCTAATGACAATATTAGTCACGCTATGACTGGCATTAAAGAAGCGGCGGCTGTTAACCCAGTGATCAAGGGCGTCCACTTGGAAGGGCCATTTATTGCAGCCATTTATAAAGGCGCTCAGCCAGAACAATTCATTAAGGATCCAGACGTTGACTTACTCGATCACTGGAATGCGTTATCAGGTGGCTTAGTTAAGCTCATTACTTATGCACCAGAAGACAAAGGCGCACAAGCGTTTGAAGACTACTGCTTAGCGCACAACATCGTGCCATCAGTTGGTCACAGCAACGCAACTCGCGCTCAAATGCTGGCCAGTCGTGCAACTCACGTCACGCATCTCTATAATGCACAACGTGAGTTTAAACACCGCGAACCCGGTGTTACCGGTCACGCAATGCTTGAAGATAACATGTACGCAGAATTGATCTGCGATGGTTTCCACATCGTACCAGATATGATTAAACTCGCTTATGAACAAAAGGGACCACACCGGATCGAACTAGTCACCGACTCAATGCGCGCCAAAGGAATGCCCGAAGGTGTGAGTGAGTTAGGTGGTCAAAAGGTCATCGTTAAGGATAAACAAGCCCGGCTTGAGAGTGGTAATTTAGCAGGCTCCGTTCTTCGTTACGATGATGCTTTTAGAAACATTATTTCGTTTACCGGCTGTGGCATTGAAGACGCGGTTCAAATGGCTTCAGTCAATCAAGCTGAAGAATTTGGTTTAACTCAAAAGGGCAAACTGCTTCCTGGCATGGATGCTGACTTGAATGTCTTTGACCGCGCGCTTAATTTGCAAACCACCTACAGCTATGGCCGGGCATTTAAGTCTGACGAAGCTGAATAGGTAGGTAAGAAAGGTCGTTAACGCTATGGGATCACCTGTATATATTCAAATTCATAATGAGATCAAAAAGGCAATTGAAGCTGGAAAGTGGTCGGTGGGCGACCGAATCCCATCGGAACGAGAACTGGCAGTTCAGTTTAATGTCAGTCGAATGACACTCCGGCAAGCCATTCAAACTTTGGTCGAAGAGGGGATTTTGGAACGCTTCGTTGGTTCGGGAACCTTTGTGGCCAACCAAAAAGTGCAAGAAAAAATGTCAGGGGTCACTGGGTTTACCGATCTAATGCTGGCACAGGGCAAGCAACCATCTAGTAAAACGGTGTCTTATCACGTGATGAGTCCTTCTTTAAGTGAAGCTGAAAAATTGCAGTTAAAAGACGGCGATGAAGTTTTGCGGATGGAACGGGTGCGTTACGGTGATGATATTCCCATCAGTTTCGAAGTGGCGACGATTCCTATTGAAATTGTGGATGGCCTTTCTAAACCGGAAGTGACCGATTCCTTGTATCGGACACTTGAGACTAAGAAAAATCTGATTCCTGGACACGCCAAACAAATGGTGTCGGCATCTTCAGCTTCAGAACGCATTGCTGAGTTTTTGGCTATCAAACGGGGAGATGCCATCTTAAGGTTGCGTCAAATCTCGTACTTACAAGATGGTCGGCCATTTGAATATGTCCGCACACAATACGTTGGCGAACGATTTGAATTTGTCTTAGAAAAATAATCGCAACATTGTTTGAAAATCAAAAAGATCCGTATGACGTCATTAACGTCACACGGATTTTTTTATAACGTGAAAGTGAATTTGTCGGATAATGGCGACTACTTTTGCCGAACAGATTTTTTGACCGTTCTGAGATATTTTGGCAAAACTAACATGCGCTTAAAACGGGTGGGCTCCGATAATAATCGGTAAAACCATTCTAGATGATGACGTTGGAAAAATTTCGGAGCGCGTTTGGTATGGCCACTCAAAACGTCAAAACTACCACCAACGCCCATCCATAGGCCGTTATTGACATGGCGATAATCCGAGATGAGTTGCTCTTGTTTAGGAAATCCAACTGCTAGAAAGACCATGTCTGGCCGCACTTTGCGAATTTCTTCAGCGATGGGGCCGAAGTCATCAAAGTAACCATCATGCGTTCCAGCAATTTGTAATTGTGGATAACGTTTGGCAACAACTTTGGCGACATCCACGATCACCTCTGGTTTAGCGCCGACAAAGTAAGCCGACTTGTGATTTTCGTTGGCCCAAGCTAATAAGTCAATCATGGTGTCGTAACCCGTGATTCGCTCGGGCAATGGTTGCTTTAAGATGGCAGCGCCCTTAATGATGCCGATGCCGTCTGGTGTGATGTAGTCAGCCGTCGCGAGAATTTTTTGGTAAGCTGGTTGTTCTCTGGCATACATGACAATTTCAGGGTTGGCCGTGACAACGAAGGTATTTTCGCGACGATTGATACGGGCCTCGACGGTATTTAAAAATGCTGCTTGAGTAGCGGAGATAAACGGAACGCCAAGCACGTTCACGTGAGTAAAGTTTTCGGACATATTAACCACCTGTTTTGAATTAAATTTGAATAGAACTGACTGTTTCGATGACGCACATGCCGTTTAATGATAAAATAATGACTATAACTAGGTTGCAGGCTCATTTGTAAGCGGTAGCCCAGACTAGTAAAAAGGAGTAAAAGACATGGCAAAGCTGTATCCAGATGATAGCACAACGTTGCATACGGATGCGTATGAATTAAGTATGATTCAAACTTATTTTGAGAAAGGTATCCAAAATAAGCAGGCCATTTTTGAAGTCTATTTCCGTGACATGCCCTTTAAGAACGGTTTTGCCGTTTTTGCAGGACTTGAGCACATCATTCATTATATCGAAGATCTTCACTTTTCTGAAACTGATATTGCGTATTTAAAAGAAACGGGTGATTACTCACCTGAATTTATTGACTATTTAAGTGGCTTTAAATTTCAAGGGACGATTCGTTCAGCCGTTGAAGGTGAGTTAATTTATAATAACGAGCCTATGATGCAGGTGGAAGGTCCCTTGGCAGACTGTCAATTAATTGAAACCGCGGTGCTTAATATCGTGAACTACCAGACGCTGATTGCCACCAAGGCGGCACGGATTCGTTCCGTTGCCGGTAATGATGGCATTATGGAGTTTGGAACTCGGCGTGCACAGGAATTTGATGCTGCCATTTGGGGCACTCGGGCCGCCTATATTGGCGGGTTTGATGCTACCTCAAACGTAAGAGCTGGCAAGCTATTTGGTATTCCAATTAGTGGTACACATGCTCATGCGCTGGTTCAAACATACGGCAATGATTATGATGCCTTCCGTGCGTATGCAGAAACCCACCGCGACTGTGTTTTCTTAGTTGATACGTACGACACAATTAAAAGTGGTGTGCCAAGTGCCATTCGGGTCGCCAAGGAGATGGGTGATAAGATCAACTTCTTGGGTGTCCGAATCGACTCTGGTGATATGGCCTACTTATCTAAGCGGGTGCGTGAACAGTTGGATGAGGCTGGTTTCACCGACGCTAAGATTTACGCTTCGAATGATTTAGATGAAAAGACCATTATGTCCTTAAAGATGCAACGTGCCAAAATTGACGTTTGGGGCATTGGTACCAAATTAATCACGGCCTTTGATCAACCAGCATTAGGTGCCGTGTATAAGATGGTTGCCATTGAAAAGAATGGCCAGATGCAAGATACCATTAAACTGTCAAACAACGCTGAAAAGGTCTCAACACCAGGCCGTAAACAAGTATGGCGAATCACCAAAAAGGGTGACGGTAAATCTGAAGGCGATTACGTGGCCCTTTGGGATGAGGATCCACGGGACACGGATGCACTTTATATGTTCCATCCAAGTTACACCTACATCAATAAAACGGTCACTGACTTTGATGCACGGCCAATTTTGCAGACGATTTTTGAACAGGGGCGTTTGGTCTACCAACAACCTGATTTGGAGGCCATTAAGGCCCGCTGTCAACAAATGCAAGAAAACTTATGGCCAGAATATAAACGGGATTTGAATCCTCAAAAGTACCCAGTTGATTTATCACAAAAGTGCTGGGATCACAAGATGACATTGATTAAAGAAATTCACGAATACGTCAAGACCATTAACTTTGATTAACGTAAGAAGGGCTAACATGCGAGAACAACAGCAACAAATTATTTCGGCTTTAAAAGTTCAACCAACGATTGACGCAGCAACTGAAGTTGATCGAAGCGTCACGTTTATGAAAGACTACCTAAAAAAAACGGGGCTTAAAGCACTGGTCTTAGGCATTTCTGGTGGTCAAGATTCCACGTTAGCCGGTAAGCTTTGTGAGATGGCAGTGACACAGTTACGCCAAGAAACTGGCGATAAAACTTACCAGTTTATTGCGGTCCGGTTACCATACGGTGTTCAGGCCGATGAATCTGACGCAATGGCTGCCATTGATTTTATGGCAGCGGACAAAGTTGACCGTGTCGATATCAAGCAGGCTACTGATGCGGCAGTGGCCGCGGTTGAAGCCAATGACGAAACCATAACTGACTTCAATAAAGGCAACATTAAGGCTCGTCAACGAATGATCGCGCAGTTTGCCATTGCCGGTGCCAACCAAGGTGCCGTAGTCGGAACGGATCACGCCGCAGAAGCGGTGACTGGCTTTTACACTAAGTTTGGTGACGGTGCTGCCGATATTACACCAATTTGGCGCTTGGATAAGCGACAAGGTAAGCAGTTGTTAGCCTACTTAAATGCACCAGCTCATCTTTATACGAAGGTACCAACGGCAGATCTTGAAGAGGACCGACCATCATTGCCAGACGAGGTTGCATTAGGTGTTTCCTACGATGACATTGATGACTACCTTGAAGGTAAGACAGTCTCTGAAAAAGCTGCCCAAACTATTGAAACTTGGTACCAAAAATCACAGCATAAGCGGCATTTACCCGTAACGGTGTTTGATACGTTTTGGAAGTAATGTTCTTGAAAGGACAATTTCGATAAGTGTAATTATGCGAAATGCCCGTGGTGCAACCATCGTGGTGAGACTGATGACGTGAATAACCAGGTTTCGTAACTTTCAGGAGGACAATTGATGACAGAAAAAGCATGGTATCAGCAAACAACCGATGAATTATTTGCGAACCTTGCGACACAGGAACAGGGACTGACAGAAGCCAGCGTGAAGCAGCGACGCGCCGAATACGGTGAAAACCGACTGACGGCAAAGCGACAATCAACCTTATTTGAAAAATTTGTCGCCCAGTTTAAGGATTTTATGATTATCGTGTTAATCGTAGCGGCGGTGGTTGCTGGTTTAACCGGTGAATTAGTTGATGCGCTGATTATTTTGGCAGTCGTCATTTTAAACGCCGTATTTGGTGTCTTTCAGGAATCAAAGGCTGAAAGCGCCATTAATGCGTTACGTGAGATGGCGGCGCCCATTGCTCAAGTTGAACGTAACGGTCAAGTTGTGACCGTTAAAAGCGACGAATTAGTGCCAGGTGATGTCGTTCACCTAGAGGCGGGCGACATTGTTCCTGCGGATATTCGGCTGGTGACTGCTAACGCTATGCGCGTTGAAGAAGCAGCCTTGACCGGTGAATCAGTGCCAGTCACCAAGCAAAGCGGGGCGCTTGACGATTCTAATTTGGCGATGGCTGATCGTCGGAATATGGTATACATGACTGCTAACGTCACAGCTGGTCGAGGAAGTGGTGTGGTTGTTGGCACCGGTATGAAGACCGAAGTTGGTCAGATTGCTGGAATGATCAATCAAGCAACGGATACCAAGACACCACTACAAGAGAATTTGGCTCAGCTCGGCAAATGGCTCACAGCCCTAATTTTAGCGATTGCTGTTTTAGTCTTCGTGATTGGGATGGTACGTGGCGAAGAATCACTCGTTAATATGTTGTTGACCGCCATTTCGTTGGCCGTTGCCGCAATACCAGAGGGCCTGCCAGCTATCGTCACGATTACATTGGCCTTAGGTACACAGCGGATGGCTAAAAGGCATGCGTTGATTCGCAAACTACCGGCAGTTGAAACACTGGGGAGTACGGATGTAATCGCCTCAGATAAGACGGGTACATTGACCCAAAACAAGATGACAGTCGAACAAATCTATGAGAACGGTCGATTAATGGATGCTAAGCAGTTGATGGTTGATATAACTGATCCGCTGGCGATGGCCATGATTTTAAATAACGATACTAAGTTTTCCGAAACTGGTTTGGTGGGCGATCCCACTGAAACGGCGTTGATTCAATATTATTTAGACCAAGATGCTGCAGTGTCTACGGCCATTAGTGTGAATAAGCGCGAAGCTGAAATTCCCTTTGATTCAGAGCGTAAACTTATGTCGACGTTTAATGAAACTGCCGATGATCAGCTTGTTCAGTACGTCAAAGGTGCGCCAGACCAATTACTCGAGCGAGTTGATCGTATTTTAATTGATGGTGAAGTTCGACCAATTGATGATACCGACCGAGAAGCAATTCTAAAGGTTAATCATCAGCTGGCTACTCAAGCCTTACGAGTTTTATCATTTGGTTACCGTGAATTGGCGACTGTTCCGGAGCAACTGGATAGTCAGTCAGCCGAACAGAATCTGATTTTTATTGGCTTGATTGCCATGATTGACCCAGAACGGCCTGAAGTGGCTCAAGCAGTTGCAGAGGCACATTCCGCTGGTATTCAACCAGTGATGATCACCGGTGATCATCGTGATACTGCCACCGCTATTGCTAAGCGTTTGGGTATCTTGAACGAGCAGTTGTCACTCGCAGATCAAGTGATTACTGGCGCTCAACTTGATGAACTGAGTGACACCGACTTCGAGCAGCAGGTCACTCAGTATACCGTTTATGCTCGAGTGGCACCCGAACACAAAGTTCGAATTGTGAACGCTTGGCAAAAACGTGGCAAAGTTGTTGCGATGACTGGCGATGGTGTTAACGATGCGCCAGCGCTGAAAGCAGCTGATATCGGTGTTGGAATGGGAATTACCGGGACTGAGGTTTCCAAAAGTGCCAGTGACATGGTGCTTGCCGATGATAACTTTTCGACCATTGTGATTGCGGTTGAAGAGGGGCGGAAGGTATTTGCCAACATTCAAAAAGCACTTCAATATTTGCTTTCCGCTAATATCGGTGAGGTCTTAACCTTGTTTGTAATGACCCTACTTGGTTGGCAGATCTTGGCACCCGTGCAAATTTTGTGGATTAATTTAGTGACGGATACTTTCCCAGCAATTGCACTGGGGCTTGAACCCGCTGAACCTAACATTATGAAACGCAAACCCCGTGGGCGACAGTCTAACTTCTTTTCTGGTGGTGTTTTTGGTAACGTTATTTATCAAGGACTATTAGAAGGGCTAATGACCCTTGGTGTCTACGGATTAGCAATCAAATTTCCAGTTCATACTAGTTCGCAACTCGCACATGCTGATGCCTTGACGATGGCATTTGCCACGTTAGGTTTGATTCAACTATTTCATGCGTTTAATTCAAAGACCATTCATGAGTCGATTTTTAAAGTCGGCTTTTTCAAAAATCATGCACTGAATTGGGCAATCTTAGCTGCGTTCTTGTTGCTGGCTATCACCATTGTGGTTCCTGGCTTCAACACAGTTTTTCACTTAACGACACTCAACCTTGTACAGTGGTTGGTTGTATTAGGCAGCGGCGTATTGATGATTCTAATTGTTGAAATTGTCAAAGCAGTTCAACGACAGTTTGAAAACTAAAACGGAGGCACATCTTATGAAACCAAAAACTATGGCAAGTTATTTACCGGCCTTAACCAAAATTATTGAAGCAACTGATCAAACTGGGACTAAAATGAACCCTGATTTTGAGAAGTTACGTCAAGCAATTGACAAGGGTCAAGTGAGTGAGTTAGGGACGGATACCTTAACTGAAATCAAGACGACCTTCCAGACGGGGACCGACACCTACACTGAAAACGTCAATCGATTGCAACAAGCCAGTGTACCAGTGCGAATTCTTGGTCGACATAAACAACTAGTAGGGGCTTACCGTAACTATGCTGAGGCATGCCAAGCAATGGTTGACGCCATTGATCCGGAAGGTCAGTCCGTGAATGTGGATGCATTTAATGATTCTGAACACGAACAAGAAAATATGATGGAAAAAATTACCGCGACAACCCAACGAATCATGGCAACCGTGATGTAATGCTAATGGTACCAGGTAGCATGCTACTTGGTATTGGTTTTGATATTCTGACAAACTAGCGCCCAATTTCTATTTTGGAAATTGGGCGCTAGTTTGTCATCGAATCCGGCGTAAGGTTCTGTCTGACGTAATTAAGTGCGTTGTCAAATGAACTGATTTGGCCGGGATGACGTAGGTGTGAATAGCAACTGATTTTAGTCATAAAGACCATAATTGATTAAGATTAAGGAAACCTCATAATCGTCACATGTTATAATAAAAGCATTACACTGAAGGATGATTAAAATGGACACTGAAACAATTAATTTGATTAAACAGGCGTTACCCGCATTCAAGTCGCATCAGGTCGATGCCACACTTGAGTTGCTCAATGACAATAATACAGTCCCTTTTATTGCCCGTTATCGAAAAGAAATGACTGGTAATCTTGATGAAGTTGAGATTCGCGAAATTCAAGACGAAGCGTCTCGAATTGTGAAATTACAACAACGTAAGGGCGAAGTAATCAACCAGATTACGGAGCAGGGAAAGTTAACACCGTCACTTGAAAAGCAAATCAACGCGGCCACGCAACTCCAACAAGTTGAAGACCTTTATTTACCATATAAGCAAAAACGCCGAACTAAGGCCACTATTGCTAAAGAAGCAGGCTTGTATCCGTTAGCACAATGGTTATTGCAATTTCGACCGGATGCTGTTGAACCTAAGGCTGCTCAATTTGTGAATGATCAGGTAGCGGATGCCCAACAAGCCATTGACGGTGCGCACGAGATTTTAGCCGAGGCCATTGGCGAACGGGCTAGTTTTCGAGAGTGGATCAGACGGTATACCCAACGCAATGGTCAGTTAGAGAGTCGTTTAAAGAAGACGGGCAAGGCAGCTGATGAACAGCAGGTATTTCAAATCTACTATGAGTTTGACTCACCAATTAAACAGCTTAGTCCATATCAAACTTTAGCACTGAACCGGGGCGAAAAAAGTGGTGTGTTGACTGTTAAAATTGCAGTTGAACCAACTGCGATTGAGCAGTATTTGAATTTTCAATTAATTGGTCGGCATACTGGCCCAGCTACCGAGATTGTTACCGCGGCTTATCAAGACGCGTATAAGCGATTCATTGCGCCGGCAATTGAACGCGAGTTACGACGACAATTGACTGAAGATGCGCAAACACACGCCATTCAGGTCTTTGGCAACAATCTTTACCACTTATTAATGCAAGCACCACTGAAAAACCACGTGGTGATGGGCTTTGATCCCGCTTATCGAACGGGTTGTAAGCTTGCAATTATGGACGGTAATGGTAAATTCTTAGCTAAGCAAGTCATTTATCCCCATAAGCCCGCTTCTGAGGCGAAACGGGCTGCCGCCATGCCACAGTTTATTAAGCTGTTGGAAACCTACCACGTCGACATGATTGCCATTGGCAACGGTACGGCAAGTCGAGAATCCGAACAGTTTGTGGCCACGGCTATTAAGCAAACCAATCGCAACGTTCGATATACCATCGTGAACGAGGCTGGGGCTTCCGTTTATTCTGCTAGCACGGTTGCCCGGACTGAATTTCCTGATTTTAACGTTGAGGAGCGTTCGGCTGTCAGCATTGGTCGACGACTTCAAGATCCGTTAGCAGAACTCATCAAGATCGACCCGAAGTCAGTGGGCGTTGGTCAATATCAACACGACGTCGCTGAACGTCAATTGGATGACCAGTTGGACCGAGTGGTTGAAACGGCGGTTAACCAAGTCGGGGTCGATTTGAATCGGGCCAGTATTCAATTATTGACACATATTTCGGGGTTGTCGACCCAAACGGCGACCAATATCGTGACCTACCGCGAAGAGCAGGGAACCTTTAATAGCCGGCCGGAACTAAAAAAAGTCCCACGACTTGGACCGAAAGCCTATGAACAGTCGGTGGGGTTCTTACGAATCATTGATGGCAAAAACGTGTTGGATAATACTGACATTCATCCAGAAAGCTATCCGGTGGCCAAACGCGTGTTACAAACTTTGGGCTTAAATGCTGACCAAGTGGGAACTGCGTCCGCGCAAGCAATGATTGATCAAGTAGATATCAACCAATTAAGTCAGCAGCTAGAAGTTGGCGTAGCCACGCTAAACGACATTTTAGAAAGCTTAAAACGGCCTGGTCGAGATTTGCGTGATGAAATGCCGGCACCACTCTTGCGTACGGACGTCTTAAAAATGAGTGACTTAAAACCCCAGATGAAGTTACAAGGGACCGTTCGTAACGTGGTGGATTTTGGTGTGTTTGTGGACATCGGGGTCAAACAAGATGGTCTCGTGCATATTTCGCACTTGGCTGATCACTTTGTTCGCAATCCAGCCACCGTGGCAGCTGTTGGCGACATCGTGACAGTGTGGGTACTAGAAGTCGATGAACAGCGGCAACGTATTCAATTGTCAATGGTGGCACCGGATGACTGATTCTGAACTACAACAATTGGTTGAACAAATTTCACTTCAGTCTTTCGGCAAACCTTTCCGGCATCAAGCGGTGTTTAATGCACGGCTTAAAACCACGGGGGGACGGTACCATTTGGCTGATCACCACATTGATATTAATCCGCGAATGTTAACGGATTTTGATAAAGCAACGTTGATTGGTGTCATCAAGCATGAATTGGTTCACTATCATCTGCACTTGGCTGGCTTATCTGGTCAACACCGGACGAAGGCCTTCAAACAACTCCTTCAAGCAGTTGGTGGGTCGCGCTACGCCCCAACCACGCCCCAACAACGTTCAAAAACGGCCCGTCAGCTGGTTTATCGCTGTGAGGCTTGTGGTCAACTGTATTATCGTAAACGACGTATCAACACCCAAAAATTCGTTTGTGGGCGTTGCCACGGTCGGTTGAAATTACAACAAATTATGACGAATTAACGAGGTGACACGCGTGACTGCGATAAAAATTGGATTAATTGGATTAGGGACCGTTGGAAGCGGTGTGATCCGAATTTTAAATGACACACAAAACATGATTAAACAACAGACCGGGCTCGCTTTTGAAGTTGTGGGTGCAGTCGTTGCTCATCCAAAGCGCCAACGTGAAGAGTACCTGCAACAGGTGCCACTAGTGGCAGATGCTAAAACGTTGATCGATGATCCTAGTGTTGACATTATTGTTGAAGTTATGGGATCAGTCGATGGGGCCAAGCCAATTATCGAGCGAGCACTCAGCGCACATAAGCACGTCGTTACAGCCAATAAGGATTTAATTGCGCAGTTCGGACAGCAACTGGCACAGCTAGCAATTGAAAATCACGTTACCCTTCGTTACGAAGCGAGTGTGGCTGGTGGCATTCCAATTCTTCAAACGCTACGAACCGTTTACACGGCAGACCCGATTTCACAAATTGCTGGTATTTTGAACGGGACGACTAACTTTATTTTGACACAAATGGACCAGCTGGGATTGAGTTACGATGAGGCGTTGGCCATGGCAAAACAACGTGGATTTGCTGAAAGTGATCCCACTAACGACGTCGATGGGTTCGATGCAGCCTACAAACTTGGTATTTTGACCAAGATGGCGTTTGGCTTTGACGTGACGCAAGACCAGATTGAGATTACGGGTATTCGCGAATTGGCTGTGGCGGATGTTCGTGCAGCCCGAGCTGCGGGATACGAACTAAAGCTCGTTGGCTTAGCACACCAAACTACAGCAGGACTTCAGTTAGCTGTTGCACCAATGGTTATTCACGAAGAATTACCGCTGGCAAAAATTCAAAATGAGAACAACGCCGTGTGGGTTCGCAGTCATAATATCGGAACGGCGCTCTACGTTGGACCGGGCGCTGGTCAGTTACCAACCGGTAATAGCGTGGTCACAGATTTGATTCAAGTGGGTAAAACCATAGTTGATCAAGTACCGGCAGAGCCATTTGCGCTGAAAACAACTGATGAAGTACCAGTTGTTTTAAAGGGTTATCATACCTTTTGGTTGTTATTGGCAACGCCTGATGTTGCGCACTTAGTTGCCAATATTAAACTGCTATTTGCGGGCGCCGAAGTTACTCAACCTGACCAAATTCGGGGACTTGATCCACATCAAACATTAAGTAGTGTCGAAGTTCAGTGCTCTGAAGCCACGACGATGTCGTCGTTTATGAGTCGGGCACAGCGGCTCGGTCAAATCATGGCCGGATATCCAGTATTGGAGGGTTAAAAATGGGAAAAATAATTGTTCGAGTACCAGCAACAAGTGCTAACCTGGGACCAGGCTTTGATTCAATTGGCGTGGCGTTTCACCTATACTTAACGGTCATTGTTGAAGAAGCAACTAATCAGTGGCGAGTCAATCACGCATTGGGGTCTGACGTGCCAAACGATGAGCGCAATTTAATTGTTCAAGCGGCTCTGAAAGTGAATCCCAAACTATCACCGCACCAATTGACAGTTATGTCTGATATTCCAGTGGCTCGCGGCCTAGGCAGTTCCTCAACGGCCATCGTTGCCGGTGTGAAGATTGCCAATGCGTTAGGTGAAATGAACTTATCCTTGGCACAACAAGTCACCTTGGCTACCAAAATGGAAGGCCATCCTGACAACGTTGCACCGGCGATTTTAGGTGACGTTGTGGTTGCTGATTTCGACGGTGAAACAGCGACAACCGTCAAACTCAGTTTACCTGATGACCTAAAAGCGCTGGCCTTTATTAAAAAACAGCCGCTTTTAACTTCAGAAAGTCGTGGTGTTTTGGCCGATACTTTACCACGTCAACAGGCGATTTTAGGGAGCAGTGTGGCCAATTTACTAGTTGCAGCGTTAGCAACCGGTGACTGGGCAACGGCTTCCCAAATGATGGAACGCGATCAATTTCATGAAAATGCGCGGACTAAACTTGTGCCAGAATTACCGGTTATTCGTGAAGCTGCCCATCAATTAGGCATCTTTGGGACCTACCTTAGTGGCGCTGGTCCAACGATTGCTACCTTTGGCACTGAAGCGCAACTCATTGTTTTACGGCAGAAATTAACGGATATGAACCTGTTAGGCAGCCTTCGAATTTTTGATATTGACCGAGTTGGCGCTACTGTAAATGCCGAGTAATTATAATATTTTGCAAATAACTATTGAAAACAAGTCATAATTCTGGTATATTATTTCTTGTTGATGCGGCCATGGCGGAACTGGCAGACGCGCAAGATTAAGGATCTTGTCGGGGTTTTCCCGGTGGAGGTTCGAGTCCTCTTGGCCGCATAACTAGACTCGGAACGATTTGACTGAGAAGTTAAATGTTCCGAGTCTTTTTGTTTAAAGTTTACGGGAGGTCAACACATTGAAAACCTTTATATTTGATATTGATGGGACGTTATTGGATACGGAAGCCATGTACATGAAAGCCTTGGATCGGGTTTTACGCCAACACGGGTTAGCTTATCCTTACGAAACGTTATCCCAAACGTTTGGCATCACGAGTTTAGACGCACTGAAACAATTAAAAGTGCCAGCTAATATGCTTGACCAAGTCTTAACCGAATGGTCTCAGGCAATTCCTGATTTTCAGTCTACGGTTAAGGTTTATGATGGAATTCAAAACATGTTAAAGCGGTTGAATGCTGCACCAGGAACGCAAGTGGCAATCATGACGTCTAAGCAGCAGTATGAATTTAAACGGGATGTGACACCGCTTGGATTAGATCAATACTTCAGTGAATTTGTCTTTTTTGAGGATTATGAACACGGTAAACCGGCACCAGATCCGATTTTGGTGGCCCTTAAACGCCTTCACGCAGACCCAGCGCAATCGGTCTACATCGGGGATACACAGTATGATTTACAGGCGGCTCACGCAGCGGGGATCAAGTTTGGCTTGGTCGCGTGGGGTGCTAAAAATCAACAAGGGGTTAGTGAGGCGGACTATGTCTTTGCCTTTCCGGATGAAATCGTTGATTTGGTGTAGCTGATTGGTTTAGCGGTGTGCTATCATATTAGGTGTTGAACGCGGTTTCAAAGATACTTTTCGAATTGAATATGGATAACGAGGAGGCAACGTCGTGATTGCCATTATCATTGCAAGTCATGGTGATTTTGCGACTGGGTTATTACAGTCGGCAACTATGATTTTTGGAAAACAAACCGAGATTAAAACGGTCACGTTTCAACCTAACGAAGGACCGGATGATTTAAAAACGAAGTATCAGCTGGCACTGGACAGTTTTGAGCCAGATGCACCTGTTTTATTTTTAGTTGACCTATGGGGTGGTTCACCATTTAACGTTGCAAGTCAACTGGCTGCACCGCATTTAGATCGGATGGCGGTGTTAACCGGTGTTAATCTACCCATCTTGATTGATGCCTTCACAATTAGAGACCAACCCTTAGCCAAGGTGGTGAGTCACTTGGAAACAAGCGGCCAGCGCGGAATTAGACACCTTGAGTTAACATCTGATGATGAGGAGGACGATTTATTATGACGATGGATATTCGTTTAGCCCGAATTGACAGTCGCTTGTTGCACGGTCAGGTTGCAACGGTTTGGACCAAGGCCGTCACACCCAATCGTATTTTGGTCGTTTCAGATAACGTTGCGCAAGATAATCTGCGTAAAACGCTGATTACACAGGCCGCACCACCTGGTGTTAAGGCAAACGTGATTACGATTGATAAGATGCTTAAAATCTACACGGATCCTCGCTTTGACGTGTTTAAGGCGCTTCTTTTGACAGAATCCGCCCAAGATATGGTTCGATTGGTTAAGGGTGGTATTGATTTTAGTCAAATTGGTATCAATGTCGGAAGTCTCGCTTTTGAAGACGGCATGACTACGCTGACGGATGCCATCGCCGTAGATAACGCAGGGGCTGCAGCTTTAAAATACTTGGTGAATGACGCAAAATTAAACGTCTCAATCCAAAAGGTACCTGGTGATAAAACCCAGCCAATCTTACCATTACTTGAAAAACATGGGTTATAAAAATTCGAAGTGAGGGACAATGATGAGTGTGACCGTCATAATAGCAATTCTAGTGGTTGCCTTCCTCGCAGGCATGGATGGTATCCTAGATGAATGGGAATTTCAACAACCGCTTGTGGCGTGTACCTTAATTGGTTGGCTGCTTGGTGATGTGACAACGGGTGTCTTGTTTGGTGGCAGTCTACAAATGATCACGATTGGTTGGATGAATATTGGCGCAGCAGTCGCTCCCGATACTGCACTTGCTGCAGTTGGTGCGGCAATCTGGGTTTGTGGCCCTGCTCATCTGACCGTTGCAGAGGGGTTAGCAATCGCAATACCACTGGCTTTGATTGGGCAGGGGTTAACCGTGATTGTTCGGCGCTTGGTCGTTAAACTTGTGCATTATGCAGAACGTAGTGTGCGACAAGGTAATCTGAATGTCATTACGCGAGTGCATCTGCTGAGTCTGACGCTGCAAGGTTTACGGGTTGTTATACCAACCGCACTCATTCTCTTAGTGCCAACAACGTTAATGCAGACTTTCAAGGCCGGATTGCCACATAACGTGGTGATGGGCTTGGCAGTTGCTGGCGGGTTATTAGCGGTCGTTGGGTACGCAATCGTGGTGAACATGATGGCAACCAAGTGGCTTTGGCCATTTTTCATCCTTGGCGTTGTCTTGGCTGCTATTACAGCGCTGAATATGATTGCACTTGGTTTGATCGGGTTAGCGCTGGCGATTATTTATGTGCAACTTCAGTCGCAAACCAGGCCGCCTAGTGGACCTGATGACGAGATGGATGAGCTCGATCGAGAATTGGAGGATCTGTGATGACATCAGCAAATAATCAGATGCCTAAAACGTTGACTCGACCAGATCTCTTTCGGCTTTTTTGGCGCTCAAGTTTTGAACAGGGTTCTTGGAATTACGAACGGATGCAAAATCTTGGCTTTGTTTACGTGATGATGCCAGCCATCAAACGGCTTTATGATACACCTGAGGATCAGCGAGCTGCAGTTTTGAGACACCTTGGCTTTTTTAACACAATGCCATATATGCAATCCACGATTACTGGTGTGGTGGCCAATATGGAGGTTCAACGCGCTAATGGCAGTCAATTAGATGATCAGGCAATCAACAACGTTAAAGTTGGGATGATGGGCCCGTTGGCGGGCGTTGGTGATCCAATCTGGTGGGGCACTTTTCGACCAGTTTTGGCCGCATTTGCTGCAGGTTTGGCCCAGGGTAAAGCAAGTTTAATTGGGCCACTTTTATTTTTCTTCGGTTGGAATATTGCGCGACTGACCTTTCGCTGGCAAAGTCAAAAAGTCGGTTATAGTCTCGGGGTGACCATCACCACGAAGACCGGTAATTTATTGCCGAAGCTCACGCAGGGGGCTTCTATTTTGGGTATGTTTGTGATGGGCGCTGTTATCCCACGCTGGACAAGTATTGAGATGCCGACTGTGATTGCGCGAGTTCACGCTCATGACCAGCTTGAACAGCTCACCTTGCAAAATGTGTGTGACCGGATTTTACCTGGGCTCGTGCCCGTATTGTTGACATTAATCTGTTTGTGGTTGATTCGAAAACGAGTTAACCCAATTTGGTTAATGCTCGGTATTTTAGTGTTGAGTATTTTCGGTTATTCGATTGGTCTGTTGGGCGTTAAATAAGGAAAATAACGATGGGTAATGATATTAATGAATTAGCGGTGACTGCTCGATTGCAGCAGACGAACTATCATCAGGTATCGGTCCAGTTGAGCATGGGTAACCGCGGTATTTTGCTTGAATGGCCGTTGCGTCAACAAACGGCGTGGATTGCTTATGAAGAGATTCAGCACGTCTGGGTGCAAGTTATTTGGGGACGTTTTTACCGTGAGTTGCTGATTGAAACGACTACCGAAGAGTATCATCTGCAATCTAGGCGGATTCGCCCGATTCTTCACGTGTTGAACCGGCATTTGCCACGGGGGACGGTTAGACATCAATAATTTTAAAAATCACGCCTGATTCACGGGTGTTAGAAATTGAAATGCAACAATGAATGGATAATGTCACATCAAATAAAGCGCTCATAACCTCCTGGAGCTTCAGGAAGTTATGAGCGCTTTATTTGATGTAAGTTAAGAATTAATAACCGGTTGCTGAACTGCTGGAAGTGGTATAAGCACTGTCATCGCCAGTACCAGTAGAGTTGGCAGTTAACTTAGTAGAATCACTTAACCCCAGCGTACTGCGAATGTTGTTGGACACTTTTTGAAGTTCAGAAAGTGGCGCAACTTGGTACGAAACACCATCGATCATAGCGTCTTCGCCTTGTAAGGTTTGGGACTTAATGTGGTGAGTTGCATCACCGTACTTGGTCCGAATTGCAATCATATCATTAAATGTCATATCAGTTTTCATATTGCCGTTGAGTGAGGTCAAAATCTGCTTGTAACGGGTGAGTGAAGAAATACCGACACCTTTAACAACCAACTTCTGGAGCACTTGTCGTTGCCGTTTTTGACGGCCGTAGTCACCCAGTGGATCGTCGTAACGCATCCGTGAGTAATCCAAAGCTTGTTTGCCGTTCAAGTGAGTTTTTTGACCTTTGACCACGTTAGCGTTACCGTACTTGAAGGTCATGGTTGGCACAAGATCTACACCGCCAACAGCGTCGACCATCTTCTCAAGGCCACCCATATTTACGATTGCATAGAAGTCGATGGGAATATCCAGTAGGTTTTCAACGGTCGTGACTGCACTTGATGCCCCACCAATTGTGTAGGCAGCGTTGATCTTTTCGTAAGGTTGAGAGTCACCTTTGACCTGAACCCGCGTATCACGTGGGATACTTGTGAGGTAGGCAGTTTCCTTTTTAGGATTAATGGTTGCCACAATTAGCGTGTCGGTCCGGCCAACATCCGAACGACCGAGGGCACCGGTATCAGTACCAAGTAGTAAGATTGAAAATGGCTTACCATTTTTGATCACGTCATCGACGTTCCGTAATTTGTTAGTCTGACCCGCTTCAAAGGTCTTGCTAAAGGTGTTCTTGGCATCATTATACGCATGATAACCGTACGCCACGCCCCCGGTGACTAAGATCAAAACGACAATGAGTAAGCTCCAGAGAAGGCCACGATGTCGTTTTCGGGGCTTGAAGTGTTGCCGGTCGCTGCGTCGAGTTGGTTGCTCGTTTGGATTTGAATTAAAATTATTCGATGCCATAAAATATCCTCGCCTTTGTAAAATCTCTTTGCATTATAGGTTAAATTCAGTTCAAAAAGTTGTCATTAGTTGAAGCTTAAACCGATTTTAATAAAAATTAAGGGTTCTCGTTTAGTTGTCTAACTGCACTATTACATCACAAAATTGGGCGGGCGTAAACAGAATAATCTGAAGTATGCTATTTTTTTAGCTTCATTTAAGTTATCTTTGCATCCTTTTGACCATAAATTTAATCGTTGCTGGGTCAACGTTAGTAACGTGTGGTATAATGAAAATTAATTTTTGATGTGAGGGGAGGGGTTTTAAAATGTTGCTATTATTCGCTCGGAGTGTTGCGGGCGTGGTTGAAATTTTAATTATGATTGCTTTGGGCTACCTATTAACCAACTTGGGCTGGTTTAACGAATCAGCAAGCAAGTTGATTGCCCGACTCGTGACTCAGGTCGCGTTACCGGCTTACATGGCATATACCATAACCAGTAAATTTTCGTTCAACAAATTAATTGGGACGTTACCGGATCTAAGGTTTCCCGTCGTTTCAATGCTGATTTTGTTCATTGTTTCAATCGTAGTTGCGAAAGTTTTACATATAAAGGAAAGTCATCGTGGACTTTTCGAGTCAATGTTTTTTAATTCCAATACGGTTTTTGTCGGCTTACCCGTTAACGTTGCGTTATTCGGTGCCGCTAAGAGCCTGCCATACGTTTTGGTTTACTATATGGCCAATACCACCATCTTTTGGACGCTTGGCGTGTACTTAATTCAGCGCGATGGACAGGGTGATTACAAGTTTAGTTTAGGTCAGACCTTGAAGAAGGTCTTTTCACCACCATTGCTTGGTTTTATGGTGGGTGTGGTTTTGGTGTTGCTCAAAATCAAATTACCACAATTCATCATGGCTGATTTGAATTATATTGGTGGGTTAACGGTCCCACTCTCGATGATTTTTATTGGGATTGCGATTGCCAATGTTGACCTCCATGATTTGACCCTTAACCGAGCAAGCCTGGGCATTTTAAGTGGTCGGTTCATTCTTGCGCCGGCATTGATGGCGCTCCTAGTATTACCAACTAGCATGCCAATCATGATGAAACAGGTGTTCATCATTCAATCTGCGATGCCCGTTATGACCAATGCCCCGGTAGTTTCTAAACTGTATGGTGCTGATTCAAGTTTTGCAGCTGTCATGGTTACCGAAACGACGTTACTCAGTTTACTTGTCATTCCAATACTCATGATGTTGTTAAACGGTGTTGTTTAACTATGGGATTCCCGCTTCAACCAGTGGGAGTCCTTTTCTTGGCTTAACAATGGGTGCTATACTGTTATCGTAATAGGCATAATAGAGAGGAAGTTTCAGACGGTTTGCGAAAAACTATTTTGTACATTGTGTTTTCAACTTTAATGTTTAGTTCGATGGAAATTGCGTTGAAATCTGCGGGTCAGGCTTTTAATCCCATTCAATTAAATTTGATTCGTTTTTTCATTGGTGGGCTCGTCCTGTTGCCGATTGCATTGAGAACGAATGCTAAGCAAAAGCAGCATATTCATCTCAGGGACTGGGCACTTTTTGCACTGACGGGATTTATTTGTGTGATCGTCAGTATGACGCTGTATCAGTTGGCCATTGTGTATGATGAAGCCTCAACAGTTGCCGTTTTGTTTAGTTGCAATCCGGTGTTTGCACTGTTATTTTCATACTTAATTTTGCACGAACGGCTGGGTCGAGCCAACTTGATTGCTGTGATTATTTCAATTCTAGGTTTATTGGTCATTGTTAATCCGAGTCACTTGACTCATCCACTTGGGTTAGTGCTAGCGATTACCTCAGCGCTGACTTTTGGGCTATACAGTATCGTGTCTCGTTATGGTTCGGTTAGTCATCATTTTAGTGGGATCGTGATGACCGCTTACACGTTTTTAGCGGGTTCTGCTGAATTATTAGTGTTAGTTTTAGTCACCCATATTCCAGTGGTCGCCAATGCCATGGGCCAAGTGAGTTTCTTGGCGGCATTTAAACAGATTCCAGTTTTACAAAATGTATCAATGACTTACTTTTGGCTCTTGTTCTTCATCGGGGTTATGGTTACCGGGGGCGGCTTTGCCTTTTATTTCTTGGCAATGGAACGTTCTGATGTCTCAACGGCCTCACTGGTGTTCTTTATTAAACCAGGCTTAGCGCCGATCCTTGCAGCTGTGATTCTGAGCGAAAAAATTACCACGGCCACCATTGTGGGAATCGTCATCATCTTGATTGGTTCTGTCATCACCTTCATGGGTAACCGTGTCAAAGCTCGTGAATCTGTCTTTTTGAATCGTGATGACGTCAATGATGAAGTCGCTGATGCCAAATCGGCAGCAGTTGCGCGACAAGTTTATGTCAAAACGGGTAAAACAACGATCCAACATTAGATTAAGGAGATTTGAACAGTGGTTGAATTAGTCATTTTGCGTCATGGTGAGAGTCAAGCCAATCGTGATGGTATTTTTACTGGTTGGAGTGATGTGTCATTGACCGAAAAGGGGATTGCCCAAGCGCACGAAGCTGGTCGGCTGATTGCTTCAACTGGTCTGCAATTTGAACACTGTCACACGTCAATGTTGAAGCGTGCAATTGCGACGGCTCATATTGTGCTTGATGAGATTAATCAGTTATATATTCCGGAAACGAAATCATGGCGGTTAAACGAGCGGCACTATGGTGCGTTACGTGGCAAGAAAAAAGCTGCGGTCAAAGCCGAAGTGGGTGAGCAGCAGTTTAAGCGCTGGCGTCGAAGTTACAAGGTCGTGCCACCACTGCTAACGGTGCCTGATTATGATGCAAGGTACGCAGCACTGGGCGTCACCGAACCCGTTGGCGAAAGTCTTCAGATGGCGTATGACCGGTTAATGCCGTATTGGCAAGACCAGATTGCGCCACGCCTGTTATCGGGGCATAACCAACTGGTGGTTGCGCATGGCAGTACCTTACGCGCATTAATTAAATATATTGAGCGAATTGATGATGTTGCAATCGACCAGCTTGAAGTACCCAATGGCGAACCAATCGTCTATCAGTTTGATACCAAATTGCACGTGGTTGATAAACAAGTTTTAAATCAATAAGCTTCAACTAAAAAAGCATCGCAGTTTCCGAGTTTGGAGACCGTGATGCTTTAGTATTTTCTATGAACTTTAACGTAAAGCTCATAGGTGTCACTTGATTAAATCGAGGTTTTAATTTGAAGCAAGGGCGCCCATTGGATCCCATGGTAATAACGTGGTTGGTGCTTCAGCTTGTGCTTGACGTTGTGCATCTGATAAGTACTTCTTGTTCACAACCACTTGGTAACAATATTCGTCCATCCAGCGATCGCTCATAACGAAGTAGCCCTTGGTGCCGACTTTTTCACCCCAGCTGTTTTCAACCTTCCACTTAGTTGGTTTGCCGTCAACTAGATCAACGCCGGTAATCACCATCGCGTGAGTCATCAGGCTTTCTGCGTAATCCAGTCGTTGGGCCTTAGTCATACTTAAATCCATGTCGAGTAGGGCGTTCTTATCGTAGGCGTCTAATGACATGATGCCCTTTTGACGATCAGAACTTTGACCAACATCACAACCAAACCAAACACTTTGGCCATCTTGAAGTTGTTTGATCGCCAGTTGCTTGAAGTCAGCCATCGTGACGTTCAAGTGTTTTACTTCGCGACCGCCCAAGACGTTACCCAGCATCTCAATTGTGTATGTTTTGTTGTAAGGCTTATCATCAGTTGGAGCGTTGATAATTGAAACGTAATCATCAAGGTTCCACCCAACATACTTGTCGTAAAAAGTTTTGGGGGTTAAATTACGATCAATGTGGTATTGATGATCATCGTCACGATACTCAAAATCAAAAGTCTGGGCAGGTTCGCCTAAGGTGTAGCAGAGCAGCCGATAGACTTCGCCCAGCATTTTATCGCGAGCTGACGCAATTTCATCTGAAGTCGCACCAGTTGCAACTAATTGGCGTAAAGTTACAGCGTCTTTGCGTAGCTTTTTATTAAGGGTGCTGTTAAGTTCGCTTGATTTGGAACTGCTGTAAGTTTCTGGCATCACCGACTTAGGGACGATCCCGTACTTTTCGATAATGGCGCATAACATGTCCCACTGACCGCCGTCTTGTTGTGGGGTGGTCATTAAGAAGGCCACTTTACGACTGTCTAAGGGTTGATCAGCAGTGTTAAGCACGTTTTGGTAGAAGTAATTTGATTTTTCAAACTTATCCCAAAAGAAAGTGTAATTTTGAGAAAGTTCGAAATCAGTTAGCTTAAATAAATCTGCCAAGTGGTGACGCATGGTGTTTAATGCGGCAAACATCCAACAACGACCGCTTTGTTTTTGGTTAGCTACCTTGCCAGTATCAAGGTCGATTGAAAAGACCGGTGTCATGTCGGTATCTGCTTTAAAATCAGCACTGGTGGCTAAGATACCTTGGTGGCTGACAGCCCGTTCAACCACTTTAGCATCCTTACGAGCGTTAAATAACGTTTGGTAACGATCAATTTGTTCGCTGCTAATGGCAGCATCATTGGTATTAGACAAATGAGTCACTCTCCTTGTATTTTAATAAAGTCCATTGTACCGCATTCTGCTGTCGAAATGAAAGATTTGGGTAGACTGATTACACAGAGAAGGCTGTTTTCAGTAGTAGAGATAGTGTAAGATAAGACAAGCACAATTTACGAGAGGGGAAAATAACATGGCAAGAGGATTTGAAGTTGTTTCTAGCTACGCAAATCAAGCATTACACGTTCCGTATCGTGCAACCAAACAGGCTGCCGGATATGACTTTGAAAGCGCAGTGGATTTTACCGTCCCTAGCATTTGGAAACTCGATTTCTTAAAAGTACTTTGGGCAATCAAACACCAACAGACAGCAACACCTGAAACGGTTGAAAAAGCAAAACGCATCTTAAAACCCTATTTAATTCCCACGGGGATCAAAGCTTACATGGGCGCGGACGAGGTATTGATTTTGGCTAACCGTTCCAGCAACCCGTTAAAGCGTGGCCTAGTGATTCCAAACGGAATTGGTGTGATTGACGCTGATTACTATAATAATGATAAAAACGAGGGCGAAATTTTCATGCAAGTCCTGAATTTCAGCCTTTTTGATGTTCAGATCAAAAAAGGTGAGCGCATTGGACAAGGCATCTTCATGCACTATTTAGCAGCTGATGATGAGTTGAAACCACAACAGGATCGACAGGGCGGTTTTGGTTCATCGGGTAAATGACCTTAAGAAGCGCTAAAACTGATTTTTCAATGACGGCAAAGGCCTAAGACTATGCTAAAATGGAATTGGTTAGGAAAAGTCAAACTTTAACCAGGAAGGATGGAATGGTATTGGCAAAAGCAAAAACTCAGTTTGTTTGTCAGAACTGTGGGTATCAAACGCCGCGTTTTTTGGGACGTTGTCCAAATTGCGGTGAGTGGAATACGTTACAAGAAGAAGTCATTGCACCAACGACCCCAGCGTCAAAGGCATCATCGACTTTGGTGAGCGGTGCGGTCTCGAAACCCGAACGGTTAGATGCAGTGTCAACTAAACGTGAACCACGTGTCAAAACTGAATTGGCTGAGTTGAACCGAGTGCTTGGTGGTGGTGTGGTGCCTGGTTCCTTAGTCTTAATTGGTGGTGATCCTGGAATTGGGAAATCTACCTTACTCTTACAAGTTTCCGGTCAGTTGAGTCAGACTGGCGGTACCGTTCTGTACGTTTCTGGGGAAGAAAGTGCTAACCAGATTAAGATGCGGGCCAATCGATTATCAGTTTCCAGCGAACATTTATTTATTTATCCCGAAACGGACATGGGTCGAATTCGAGCTAACATTGACTCGATGAAACCCGATTATGTGGTGATTGACTCGGTTCAGACAATGTCTGAACCAGACATCACTTCTGCAATTGGGTCAGTTTCTCAAATTCGACAGGTGACGGCCGAATTGATGCGAATTGCCAAGTCACAGGGTATCACAATCTTTGTGGTGGGCCATGTGACGAAGGGCGGTGCCATTGCGGGTCCCAAGATTCTTGAACATATGGTGGACACAGTCCTGTATTTTGAGGGCGATTTACACCACACCTATCGAATTTTACGAGCGGTTAAAAACCGGTTTGGATCGACCAATGAGTTAGGTATTTTTGAAATGCAAGAAAATGGGCTAAAAGAGGTCACCAACCCTTCAGAAATTTTTCTTGAAGAACGTTTGAAGGATGCCACTGGCTCTGCAATTGTGGTTTCCATGGAGGGGACCCGGCCAATTTTGGTTGAGATTCAAGCGTTGTTGACACCATCAGTTTTTGGTAACGCACAACGCACGGCATCAGGGGTTGACCGTAATCGAGTGTCATTGATCATGGCGGTATTGGAAAAACGGGCTAATTTATTGCTCCAAAATCAAGATGCATACCTTAAAGCAGCTGGTGGCGTGAAACTCGATGAACCAGCGATTGATTTAGCCCTTGCTATTAGTATTGCCAGCTCTTATCGTGATACGGGCACTGATCCAAGTGAGTGTTACGTTGGCGAAATTGGTTTGACGGGTGAAGTTCGACGCGTGAATCGAATCGAAGACCGGGTTAGTGAAGCCCATAAGTTAGGTTTTAAGCGGATTTATATCCCAAAGAATAACCTAAAAGATTGGACACCACCAACTGGCATCGAAGTGATTGGGGTTGCAACAATTGGTCAGGCATTGAAACAAATCTTGGCTTAAAAATTTTATGGAGGTGAAGCGATTGAACAAAAAACGATTAATTATTCGGAGTATCTTTGCGTTTATCGGGTTAGGGATTGGTGCAGTCTATCTGCCAGTTATTTGGCAGGCGGCGGGTTACACGACTCAGACCTGGTATAACAATCAAATTTCAAACGCCATTATTGGTGCGCTCGTGTTTTGGCTATTATCCCTTATTTTTTCAGGTTCCATCGAACGCCTGATCAATCAGTTTGAAAAAACGCTCACGTCAAAGAGTCCGGCTTACCTATTATTTGGCAGTGTTTCGACCATCGTGGGGCTGATTTTTGCGATTCTGATTTCAACGCCACTTTACCGAATTGATTCACCGTTCTTCAGCGGTGTTGTGCCAATCATTTTGATGATTCTCTTTGGCTGGCTTGGTTTTCGTTTAGGGACGACGAAACGAGAAGAATGGCGGAAGCTGTTTGCGTTTCGGAGTAAGAAAAACGAAGATGACACTGGTAGTATTATTGACCGACCAATTGACGAGAATTACCATCATTACAAGATTTTGGACACTAACATTTTGATTGATGGCAGAATTTATGACTTAGTCAAAACGGGGTTCATTGAAGGGACGCTGTTAGTCCCTAACTTTGTGCTGTATGAACTGCAATACATCGCTGACTCTAGTGATAGTATTAAACGGGTTCGTGGTCGTCGTGGCTTAGACATTTTAAACAAACTGCGTGAAGAAAATATTGTGCCAGTCGAGATGTATGAAGGCGACTATGAGGATCTTTCCGAAGTTGATAATAAGTTGATTCGGTTGGCTAAGGAAGTTAATGGCGTGATCGTGACGAACGATTATAACCTCAACAAGGTGATTGAGTTCCAGAAGGTGCAAGTTTTAAACATCAACGCACTTGCCAATGCACTTAAACCACGGGTCATTCCGGGTGAACATCTGGACGTGATGGTCGTGAAAAATGGGACTGAGCGTCAACAAGGGGTGGCTTACCTTGATGATGGCACCATGGTGGTGGTGGAAGACGGGCGTTTCTATCTCAACGAGCATCTCGATGTGATTGTGACTTCTGCAATCCAAACGGATGCTGGGCGTATGATTTTTGCAAAACCCGCCCATTCTCAACATGAAATCACGGAAGAAAATAACGACAATAAGCAACCTAATCACAAACAAAAACCGAAGAAGCGGTCGAACTAACTTTTCTTTTTGAAAGTTCCATTGTACACTTAGACATGATGTCGATTTTGACGGCCGATAATGATGACTGTCAGTCGAAATATTTTGAAAGAGGCGGAAAAAATATTGGCAAATGATTCAATTCGCGTTCGTTATGCACCAAGTCCTACTGGGCATCTGCATATCGGTAACGCACGGACAGCACTATTTAACTACTTGTTTGCGCGTCACTACAAAGGCAAGTTTATTATTCGAATCGAGGATACCGATACCAAACGAAACGTGGCGGATGGTGAAAAGAGTCAACTTGATAACCTCCGTTGGCTTGGTTTAGATTGGGACGAAGGGCCAGATAAACCTGGTGACGTGGGACCATATCGTCAATCAGAACGGTCTGAATTGTACAAACCATACATCCAACAATTATTAGATGAAGGTAAAGCCTACAAGTCTTACAAGACTGAAGATGAACTTGAAGCGGATCGTGAAGCACAACGCGCGCGTCACGAGATGCCACACTACGAATACGAGTATGCAGGTATGACGGCCGAACAACGCGAAGCTAAGATGGCTGAAGCTGAAGCAAACGGCTTAAAGCCAGTTATTCGTTTCCACGTGCCAGAACACACCACTTATGCTTGGGATGACATGGTCAAAGGCAAGGTTTCCTTTGACTCAGATACCATTGGCGGCGACTTTGTGATCGTCAAGGCAGACGGTATTCCAACGTATAACTTCGCCGTTGTGCTCGATGATCATTTGATGAAAATCAGCCACGTTTTCCGTGGTGACGACCACGTTGCTAACACACCAAAGCAGCTGATGATTTATGAAGCATTTGGCTGGGACGCACCTAAGTTCGGCCACATGAGTCTGATTATCAGCAAGGATACCGGTAAGAAGTTATCGAAGCGTGACGAAACAGTGCTTCAATTTATTGAACAATACCGTAAATTGGGTTACTTACCTGATGCATTGCTTAACTTCATTATCTTGCTTGGCTGGTCACCAGTTGGCGAAGATGAGATCTTCTCTTTGAAGGAATTTGTTAAGATGTATGACGAAAAGCGGTTAAGTAAGTCACCCGCTACGTTTGATAAGAAAAAATTGGAATGGATTAATAACCAATACGTAAAGTCTTCAGACGAAGATGTTGTGATGGACCTTGCGTTACAACAGTTGGTTGAAGCTGGTAATTTACCTGCTAATCCAGACGCTAAGACGGTTGAATGGGCACGTAAATTAATCAATGTTTACAAGCAACAAATGAGTTACATGGCTCAAATTAACGACATGGCAGATGTCTTCTTCCACGAACCAGCTGAAATTTCAGGTGAAGCGCTGGAAGAAATCTCCAATGAAACTGCACCGGTGGTTTTAAAGGAATTTGCAGACCGAATTGAGAAGCTTCAAATCTTTGATACTGTGAAGATTTTGGCGACCATCAAGGCCATCCAAAAGGACACGGGGATCAAAGGCCGTAAGCTTTGGATGCCAATTCGAATTGCGGTTACCCATGAGATGCACGGGCCAGAATTACCTGAATCAATTGAATTGATCGGTCGTGAAAAGGCTTTGGAACACATTTCTCAAACCTTAGCACAGCTTAATCAAAACTAGATCCAAACAAGGGACTTGTTCGCAACTTGGTGCTAGCCAGTGCGAGTAAGCCCTTTTTGTTTAAGTAGACGGGTTAAATAATCTAAACGAAGTATTGAAACCGTGTAAGGACGCCGGCTAAATATGCTAAAATGAACTTACGATTAATTAGAGAGGGGTTCGCAAATGCTAAAAGTTTTTAATACACTCACACGACAAAAAGAAGTGTTTACACCCATCACATCTGGTATTGTGAACATGTACGTCTGTGGCCCAACTGTTTATAATTATATTCATATTGGTAACGCCCGCAGTGCGATTGCTTTCGATACGATCCGCCGTTATTTTGAATATAAGGGGTATCATGTTAACTACGTCTCGAACTTTACGGACGTTGATGACAAGATGATCAAGGCCGCTAAAGAAGCCAATACAACCGTACCGGCTATCGCTGATCGGTTTATCGATGCTTTTATGACCGATACGACTGCGTTGAATATTGAACCTGCAACCAAGCACCCAAGGGCAACTGAAAATATCAAAGAAATTATTGCCTTTATTCAAGACTTAGTCGCTAAAGGATACGCCTATGAAGCTGAGGGGGACGTTTATTACCGAGCTCGTAAATTTGAAGGTTATGGTAAACTATCCCATCAAAACATTGATGATTTAGAGGTCGGTGCCAGCCAGCACGTTGATGCCGAAGAAGTAAACCGTAAGGAAGACCCCGTGGACTTTGCACTCTGGAAAGGTGCCAAGGCCGATGAGATTTCTTGGCCATCACCTTGGGGCGAGGGTCGACCAGGTTGGCACATTGAATGTTCAGTTATGTCGACTAAGTATCTGGGTGATACGTTTGATATTCATGGTGGTGGCCAAGATTTAACATTTCCACACCATGAAAATGAAATTGCCCAGAGTGAGGCCAAAACTGGTCAGACGTTTGCGAATTACTGGCTCCATAATGGTTTTGTGACCGTTGGTGATGATAACGAGAAGATGAGTAAGTCACTGGGAAATTTTGTGACGGTTCATGATATTTTGAAGACGGTGGATCCACAAGTGCTACGGTTCTTCATGTCAACGACGCAATACCGACGCCCAATTCAATACACTCAGGATAATTTAACGGATGCGCAAAACAATCTTAAGCACCTCCAAACAGCTTATAATAATCTGACCTACCGACTTAAAGACGCTGAAGCAGGTTCGGATCCAAAGATCGAACAGGAAATTCGTCAGATTGAAGCTGACTTTGTAGACTCAATGGATGACGATTTTAACGTCCAAAACGGTATTGCTCAAGTGTATGAATTGGCCAAGTTGGCCAACGTTTATGCTGAACGACCAGTGGTGTTTAAGACAAGCGTTGCCTTCATCCTAAAAACGTTAACTGAGTTAGTGAACGTGTTTGGCATCGTCTTCAAAGAAGAATCGTTGAACGATGAGGGCATTCAAGCTTTGATTGATGAGCGATTAAAGGCACGACAAGATCGTAATTTTGAGCGTAGCGATGAAATCAGAGAACAACTGAAAGCACAAGGGATTATTTTAGAGGATACGCCACAAGGGACCCGGTGGCATCGAGACGAGAAAGGAACACTATGACCGAAGAACAAGATTATCAACAACTAAACGGCATTGCGTTAGCTTACATGGGTGATGCCGCTTATGAAGTGTTCGTTCGCCGACACTTAATTGAACAGGGCTTGACCAAGCCCACCAAGTTACACCATAAAGCAACCATGTACGTTTCAGCCAAGGCGCAAGCTGCCTTGATTGATTTGATGAACACGGATGCGATTTTATCTGAAGAGGAACAAAACTATTTCCGACGTGGCCGCAACGCCAAAAGTTATACCCATGCTAAGAACACAAGTGTCATGACGTACCGGATCTCAACGGGTTTTGAAGCACTTTTTGGTTATCTGACGTTGAGCAATCAGACTAATCGTTTGGCAGAGTTAGCACAATGGTGCATTGAACAGGTTGAAGCAGGGAGATTAGCAAATGAAAAATAAACCAACGGCACCACAGGAACCCTCCGAATTTATCTTTGGTCGTCATCCAGCCATCGCGGCTTTAAAAAGTGATCAAGAAATTAACAAGGTTTTTATCCAAGACGGTTTAAAGCATGAGTTGATTGGTGAAATCATTAAGTTAGCTAAAAAACGGTCACTTGTGATTCAGATGGTTCCAAAGTCTAAATTGGAGCGGTTGGTGCCCCGAGAAAATCATCAAGGGGTCGTGTTGGCTGTTTCTGCTTATGACTATGCAAGTATCGATGACCTGTTTGCTGCGGCGGACAACGCCGGTGAACCACCGTTCTTCTTGATTCTGGATAATATTAATGATCCCCATAATCTTGGCTCAATTATGCGGACAGCCGATGCAGTTGGTGCCCATGGCATCATTATTCCTAAGCGTCGTTCAGTTGGTTTAACGGCGGTCGTCGCTAAAACATCCACTGGTGCGATTGAACACGTGCCAGTTGCCCGCGTGACGAACCTTGTGAACACGGTCAAGGAGCTAAAAGATCGTGGCCTATGGGTATTTGGTACTGACATGAACGGCACGGACTACCGGCGTTTTGACGCTCGCGGGCCAGTTGGCATTATTATTGGTAATGAAGGTAAGGGCATTTCACCACTGCTTAAAAAAGCGGTGGATGAGATGTTGACCATCCCAATGGTAGGTCACGTTCAAAGTTTAAATGCCAGTGTGGCTGCCAGCCTACTGATGTATCAGGCCTTTCAATCTAGACATCCCCTTGATTAAGGTGGTGAGTCGATAATGAAAAAAGAGATATTGATTGTTGATGCTTACAATATGATTGGCAATTGGCCAGATCTGAATCACCTGAAACTGACCGGTCGTCTGGAAGAGGCACGAGATCAATTACTCAGTATTTTATCTGAGTACCGTAAATACTTGAGAATTGAGATTATCGTGGTTTTTGATGCGATGTTTGTGCCAGGTATGTCCAAAAAGTACGACCATTATGGTCTCGAAGTTGTTTGGACCGGGCAGGATCAAACGGCGGATGAGTATATTGAAGCATTGACTAAGGAAAAACAGTCTCGTTTTACACAGGTCAAGGTCGCAACCAGTGATCAGGCAGAACAATGGACGGTTTTTTCAGCTGGTGCATTGCGCGTGCCGGCCGCTGAATTACTGACAGACCTTGTCCGAACAAAAAAGGAAGTTCAAACTCAGGCCGTCAAGATTGCGGATCTGGGTCAGGTGCGACATTCACCTTGGAGTGACGGTCAATTATCAAAATTGGCCAACTTAAGGGATACCTTGGGCGATGAACAATCAACAGATAAACATTAAGAAGTTTTTAAGTATCTTGACAATATCAACCAATAATCGACATTGGTCTAGTTCAAAAATTATCATCATATCGCAACCAATTGCCAATTTAGGGCAATTGGTTGTTTTTTATCGCTTTAAAGTTGGGTTTCGTTTGGTACGCACCTTGAGTTGTGGTTGGTATAGTAACGGTATCAATTAAGTGGAGGAGTCAGTATGCAAATTGATGTGAACGAATCAAACGATTGGACTTTAGTGGAATTGGCACGCAATGGGGATGAAGTAGCTTTGCAGGTTCTGTCGGACCGGTATAAGCCGCTGATTTTGAGTGTTCATGCTCGATTTTCGAATCAACAATATGAATTGACGGAATGGGTGCACGAAGCCATGATTATTTTGTGGAGTGTTGTTCGAAAATTTGATACCGCTCGAACGCGCGCGTTTGGCAGTTACTACAAAATTGCTTTGATCAATCGGCGACATGATTATACAAGACGGCAAAACGCAAAGAAGCGACGCGGTCTTTATCCAGATACATCGATTGATGCCCAACCAACTTATTTTGCTGATTTTTTGACCAATGATGTGAGTAGCTCGATTGATCAACTGGTTGCCATTCGCCAACAGCTGATTGAATTAATCAAACATGATTTGTCCAAACTAGAACGCGCCGTTGTGATGGCGATTATTTCTGGCATGACGGATACCCAAATTAAACAACGGTTGTCGTTAACGACCACGCAAATGCACAACGCTACTGAACGAATTAAACGTAAGGTTCGCCAAGAGTTGGGAGACTGACTTACTTAGTTGTTACTTTGACAATCCGGGGCGTCAATGATAGAATCAAGTTTGCTATAAGGAGGTGTTAAACGTGGCTCAAAGAAAAGTTGCGTTAGCATGTTCTGTCTGTGGATCGCGGAACTATACGATTCCAGCTAGTCCTAATCGAAAAGTAAGACTTGAAGTCAATAAGTATTGTAAGTATTGCGGAAAACATACCCTACACCGAGAGACTCGGTAGGCAATGTTGTCGAACGTAAGGAGGAACTCATGCGTTTTTTCAGATTTTTAGTGGGCGTTAAAGATGAGATGAAGCAAGTTTCTTGGCCAAACGCCAAGCAAACGCGTAAGGATACGGGGAGTGTTATCTCAGTTGCCATTTCCATGGCCATTTTCCTTGGCATCGTCGATTATTTAGTACAAGCTGGTTTAAAATTGTTTGTCTAACGTCACGAGACAGATATTTATGCTATAATGTGATTGGTGAAACTTCGCGCTGTCGGAGTTTTTTTATTTGGAATGAAACATTGTCAACCCATTTTGGAAAGGATGGAACAACATGGTTGAATCAGCTGAAAAGCAATGGTATGTACTGCATACTTACTCTGGCTACGAAAATAAAGTTAAGATGAACTTGGAGTCGCGTGCCCAATCAATGGGAATGCAAGATTTCATTTATCGAGTGGTCGTTCCTGAAGAAGAAGAGCGTGAGGTAAAAAACGGTAAGGAAAAGATCAAGATGGACAAGACTTTTCCTGGTTACGTTTTAGTTGAAATGGTCATGACTGATCAAGCCTGGTACATCGTCCGTAACACACCAGGTGTTACTGGGTTTATCGGCTCTCACGGTCAAGGTTCTAAGCCTACGCCACTGTTACCAGAAGAAGTTGAGCTGATTTTGAAGCGACTTGGTATGAGCAGCCGCCACGAAGACCTGGATGTTGACATTGACGATACCGTTAAGATCGTTGATGGGGCCTTTTCAGGATTGGAAGGTAAGATTACCGAAGTTGACCATGAAAAAGCGAAGTTAAAGGTTAATATTGACATGTTTGGTCGTGAAACCAGCGCCGAATTGAACTTTGATCAAGTTGACCCAATTATGTAATTAAATTGCCTGATTCACTTGGCATTTTGATTGAATTGTGGTAACTTATATGAGTATGTTTTTCATACACGTGTGGGAGGAGAAATCTGCTCTCCATTTACCACAACACGGACTCAAGGAGGTTATGTCTCGTGGCTAAAAAAGTAGCTAACATTGTTAAATTACAAATTCCTGCGGGTAAAGCAACACCAGCCCCTCCAGTTGGACCAGCATTGGGCCAAGCCGGAATTAATATCATGGGCTTTACGAAGGATTTCAACGCTCGTACTGCTGACCAAGCTGGAATGATCATTCCAGTTGTGATCACGGTTTATGAAGATCGTTCATTCGACTTCATTACCAAGACACCACCAGCTGCCGTTCTTTTGAAGAAGGCTGCCGGTGTTGAACACGGTTCAGGCGAACCTAACACTAAGAAGGTTGCTACGGTAACCAAGGCTCAGGTTAAGGAAATTGCCGAAACCAAAATGCAAGACCTAAACGCCGCTGACGTAGAAGCAGCTATGCGCATGGTTGAAGGTACTGCTCGTAGCATGGGCTTCACTGTAGAAGGTTAATCCCAGCTACTAACACTACGGATACTTTGTAAAAGCAAATGTATCAAGTGGGAGGCCAAGCCGTTATAACCACATTTGCAAGGAGGAAAACACAAGATGGCTCATAAAAGAGGTAAAAAGTATCAAGACGCTGTCAAGCAAGTAGAACAAGAAAAATTCTACGCCCTTGATGAAGCGGTTGATTTAGTTAAGAAGATTGATTTCGCTAAGTTCGATGCAACAATTGAAATTGCATTCAAGCTTAACGTTGATACAAAGCAAGCTGACCAACAACTCCGTGGGGCAGTCGTACTGCCTAACGGTACTGGTAAAGATCAGACTGTTGTTGTATTTGCTAAGGGTGATAAGGCTAAGGAAGCTCAAGAAGCCGGCGCTGACTTTGTTGGTGAAGACGACTTAGTTGCTAAGATCCAAGACGGCTGGTTGGACTTTGATGTTGCAATTGCGACACCAGATATGATGGCCCAAGTTGGTCGTTTAGGTCGGGTTCTTGGTCCTAAGGGCTTAATGCCTAACCCTAAGACTGGTACTGTTACTATGGACGTTGCAAAGGCCGTTAACGATTCTAAGGCTGGTAAGGTGACTTACCGGACTGACCGTGACGGTAACGTAGCTGTTCCTGTCGGCAAAGTATCATTCGATGCAGACAAGTTAGTTGAAAACTTAAAGACGATTGCTAACGTGGTTGTTTCAGCCCGTCCAGCAGCCGTTAAAGGGACTTACGTACAACACGTATCAATCGCATCAACCTTTGGCCCTAGTGTCAATGTCGATGTTGCATCCCTTTAATTAAGTAAAATAAAAATCCCGTATTGACTTTTAAGTAGCCTTTCGGTATGCTTAAAAGGTTGATATTTGTTCTGCCCAAGACTCAGGTGGTGAAAGCCTTAATTATGCCTGCCGAGGAAGATGTGACCGTTAGTTTACATTTCTCTCTATGTCAGGGCGACATAGGGATTTTTTATTCCCAGATTATTTCAGGAGGTGAAACTAATGAGTGAACAAACTGTTGCTGTTAAAGCACAACAAGTTGAAGAAGTAACGAAGCGCTTTGAATCCGCTCAATCAGCCATTGTCGTTGATTACCGTGGTTTAACTGTTGCTGAGGTAACGGAATTACGTAAGCAATTACGTGAAGCCGGCGTTTCAATGAGTGTTATCAAGAACAAGATTTTGACCCGTGCCGCAGAAAAAGCCGGTTACGCTGATTTAAACGACGTATTTGCTGGCCCTACTGCTGTTGCCTTTTCTGATGAAGATGCAATTGCACCTGCTAAGATCTTGAAGAAGTTTGCTGATAGCCACGATGCCCTTGAATTAAAGGGTGGTATGGTTGAAGGTAAAGTTGCTACGCTTGATGAAATCAACGCATACGCAACGATGCCAAGTCGTGAAGACTTGTTGTCAATGCTTGCTAGTGCATTGTCTGATCCTATGCGTAAAATTGCGCGTGCGGTTAAGGCTGTCGCTGACAAAGGTGAAGGCGAAGCTGCCTAAGCCACAACTACTACTAATAATCCCACAATAAATGGAGGAAACAAAAATGGCTTTTGATAAAGATGCTATCATCGCTTCATTAAAAGAAGCGTCAATCTCAGATTTAAACGACCTTGTTAAGGCAATCGAAGAAGAATTCGATGTTTCAGCTGCTGCTCCAGTTGCAGTTGCTGCTGCTGGTGCCGATGGCGGTGCTGCTAAGGATTCATACGATGTTGAATTAACTGAATCAGGTGACCAAAAGGTTAAGGCTATCAAGGCTGTCCGTGAGATCACTGGTCTTGGTTTGAAGGACGCTAAGGGTCTTGTTGATAACGTACCTTCAGTTATCAAGGAAGGCGTTTCAGAAGACGAAGCCAACGATCTTAAGGCTAAGCTTGAAGAAGTTGGTGGCGTGGTTACCCTTAAGTAATTTAAGGAATCCGCTCAAAAGACGTTCGATTTTATCGAGCGTCTTTTTTTGTGCTCAAATAACAAGACATTATTAATCTGGAGAGTAATAGCAGGTTTTCGTGAGTAACTTGGCCAGAAATCATGAGGACAATCAAACCGCTGCGATGCCAAATCGGTCATTTAGATTAAAATGTCTAATCAAAAAGCTCAAACGCTTAAAAATGGCGTTTGAGCTTTTAAATTACATTAGAATGGGCCTCAATGCTTAAATATCGTAGTCACTGTTTTCCATGGCTTCAACGTTGCCAAGCAGGTAACCATTACCAACTTGCGAGAAGAAGTCGTGATTAGCCGTAGAAGTCGAAATACCGTTCATTACGATGGGGTTAACATCGTCTGCAGTATCTGGGAACAGTGGATCTTGGCCGAGGTTCATAAGGGCCTTATTGGCGTTATAGCGGATAAAGGAAAGGACTTCATCGGTCCAGCCAATTTGATCATAAACCAAGTGGGTGTATTTTTCTTCATTTTCGTATAGTTCATACAAGAAGTTAAACATCCAGTCTTTGATTTCTTGTTGTTCATTTTCACCCAATTGATTAAAACCAACTTGAAATTTGTAACCAATGTAGGTGCCGTGGACTGATTCATCCCGTAAAATTAACTTGATGATTTCGGCCACGTTGGCTAACTTATTGTGACCAAGGTAGTAAAGTGGGGTGAAAAAGCCGGAATAAAATAGGAAAGTTTCAAGAAAGACGTTTGCAATCTTCTTTTTAAGTGGGTGACTATCATCATGGTAAAGATCACGGATTCGGAGGGCTTTGTTTTGTAAAAATTCCTCACTGTCACTCCATTTAAAGATTTCGTCGATTTCATCCGGTGTGTTGAGCGTCGTGAAAATTGAGGAATAGCTCTTGGCGTGAACGGATTCCATGAACTGGATGTTGTTTAATACGGCAGTTTCGTGTTGTGTGCGTGTATCTTTACGTAAACTGGCCATGCCATCTTGTGATTGTAGGGTGTCTAGTAGGGTCAAACCACCGAATACGTGGCCGACGACCCACTTATGCGTGTCGTCTAATTCACGCCAGTCGTCTAAGTCGTTTGAGAGGGGGATTCGAGTATCGAGCCAAAATTGCTCGGTTAGTTTTTCCCAGGTTGCCTTGTCGATGAGGTCATCGACTGCGTTCCAGTTAATTGCGTGGTATGAGTCTGTCATTAAGATTAAGCTCCTTTTGCGTCTAATGTGTCATTGCCAATCAGCCTGCTTTAGATGACGCAGCTTTCACATTGGTTGGCACCAATTTCACCTTCATCATCGGTGAAGGTCCGAACGTAATAGATCGACTTGAGGCCTTTCTTGTGTGCGTAGTTTCGTAAGATACTGAGGTCTCGAGTGGTCATTTTATCCGTTCGACCGTTTTTCCATTCGTAGAGGCCGGCTGGAATGGTGGACCGCATGAAGAGCGTCATGCTCATGCCTTGGTCAACGTGTTGTTGAGCAGCGGCGTAGACGTCAATGACTTTACGCATATCAGTATCATAGGCAGACTTGTAATAAGGTAACGTTTCGTTAGACAAATAAGGTGCTGGGTAATAGATGTTACCAATCTTCTTTTCTTGGCGTTCTTCAATCCGGTTGATAATTGGGTGGAGGCTAGCCGTCGTATCGTTGATGTACGAAATTGAGCCATTAGGGGCGACTGCTAAGCGGTTTTGGTGATACAGACCGTCTTTCATGACGTTGCGTTTGAGGGCTTCCCAATCTGCTGCGGATGGAATGAAGACATCCTTGAAGAGTGCTTGAACCTTCTTTGACTGAGGTTGGAATTGGTCGTTTGCGGTCGTGTACTTATCAAAGTACGTCCCGTTAGCGTAATCGCTCTTCTCAAAGTTATAAAAGGTTGTTTGGCGTTCCTTAGCAATTTGGTTTGAAGCGACGAGTGTCCAGTAGTTGAGGAGCATGAAGTAAATGTTGGTAAATTCAACGGTTTCTGGATCACCGTACATCATCTGGTTTTTAGCAAAGAAACTGTGAAGACCCATGGCACCAAGTCCGATGGTGTGACCCAGACGATTACCATTTTGAATTGAAGGCACGACATCAATGTCGGAGTGGTCCGTAATGAAGGTTAAGGCCCGAACCATGGTTGCGACTGAGTGACCAAAATCGGGGCTGGCCATTAAGTTTACAATATTAGTGGAACCCAGGTTACATGAAATATCGCGACCGAGTTGTTCGTAAGCTTGCGTATTATCCACCGTTGATGGGGTTTGGACCTGCAAAATTTCGGAGCACAAGTTGCTCATCACGATGCGGCCATCAATGGGATTGTCACGGTTAGCCGTGTCAATGTTGATGATGTAAGGGTAACCGGATTCTTGTTGTAACTTACCAATTTCAGTTTCAAGTTCACGAGCGGGTAAGTGCTTTTTAGCGATTGCATCGTTGTTAACCATGTTGTCGTATTCTTTTGAAATATCGACATAGCTAAATGGCACCCCGTATTCACGTTCAACATCATAAGGACTGAAAAGATACATTTCAGCGTTATCACGACATAGTTCATAGAATTTATCGGGAACGGTAATTCCAAGGGATAGGGTCTTTAGCCGAATCTTTTCATCGGCGTTTTCTTTTTTAGCAGATAAGAAGGCGATAATATCTGGATGAAATACACTGAGATAGACCACACCAGCACCTTGACGTTGACCAAGTTGGTTGGAGTAAGAAAAACTATCTTCGAGTAACTTCATGACGGGCACAACGCCACTGGCGGCGCCTTCGATATGTTTGATTGGGTCGCCGGCACCACGCAAGTTTGACAGGTTGATCCCAACGCCACCGCCAATTCGTGAAAGTTGCAGTGCAGAATTGATCGTCCGACCAATCGTATTCATATCATCAGTTGACTGGATCAAGAAACAAGAAACCAGTTCGCCACGTTGTTTACGACCAGCATTAAGAAAGCTAGGTGTGGCTGGTTGATAACGTTGGTGGACCATTTCATCGGCGAGGTCCATCGCAAGTCGTTCGTCGCCATCAGCGAAGTAAAGCGCGTTCAACGCAACCCGATCAATGAAGTGTTCCAAATATAGGTTATTATCATTGGTACGTAACGCGTACTGGGCGTAAAACTTATAGGCAGCCATGAAGGACTTAAAGTGAAAGTTTTGAGAATTTAAATAATCGTATAATGATTGAATAAATGCAAATTGGTATTTGTGATAAAAATCAGCTTCAATGTAGTCGTTATCTAATAGGTAGTTAAAACGATCTTGAAGTGAATCAAACTGCATGGTGTTAGGCTGCACGTTCTGGGTTAGAAATGCTTCAAGGGCTTCTTGATCCTTATTCAAAGGAATTTGACCATCAACCGGAATATTGATTTCGTTGTTAAGATCGTAGTAGGTGACATCTTTTAGGTCTTTTAAGCTCATTTTTTAAACTCACTCTTTTCTCTTGGGGTTAAATTAAGTAAAATAAAAAAGGTGACGTTTTCTGGTATCCAGACAACGCCACCTGCAGCCTGCGTGTTAAATGGCCAGTTGTTGAAGTTTATCTGGTCTAAAGCCGCTAAACTTCACGTCTTCGGTCTCAATGACGGGCAGGGATTGGAACCCACGATCTTTTAAGTAATCGATATATTGTGGACTCTCGTTAATATTGTGCTCTACAAAATCCACATTGTGTTCCGTTAAGAAACGCTTGGTCATTTTGCATTGCATACAGTTGTTCTTTGAATAAACAGTTACTTTTGCCATTTCAATCACTCCTATGTAATCTCGATAAATAGAGTTTACACCAGTCTGGAGAAATTTCAACCGTCTTGACCCTATATTTTGTGTTCGTTTTGGTTTTGCAATACTAAATATGGGACAACACCGGGAACTGTGCTTACTTTTAGTTGGTAAAAATATTTTTTGTGAATGACCTGTACGATGAAGAGGATGTCGGATGTCAAAAATTGATGAAAAATTTATGCGAGCAGCGCTGTTGGAAGCAAAAAAAGCCGCTTTAATTGGTGAAGTTCCAATTGGGGCGGTTGTGGTCCATGACAATGAAATTATCGGTCGCGGTCACAATTTGAGGGAACACAGCCAACTCGCTGTCGATCATGCGGAAATGATGGCGATTGAAGAAGCCAATCAAGTCTTGAATAGCTGGCGTCTAGTAGATTGTACGCTGTATGTTACGTTAGAGCCGTGCATCATGTGTAGTGGTGGTATTGTGAACAGTCGGTTAAAGCGGGTGGTATTTGGTGCCCGTGACCCTAAAGCTGGTGCGGTTAGTACCCTTTATAGGTTGCTTAACGACCAACGACTTAATCACCAAGTGGAAGTAACGGAAGGTGTTTTGGCCGCAGACGCTAGTCAACAATTAAAGGCTTTTTTTAAAGCGGCCCGCAAGCGTCGAAAGTTGCAAAAACAGCAATCAAAACGATTAGACCAACAAAAATCAATAAATTAGTTGGCATTGAACCGTTAAATATGCTAAAGTAGTAAGTGCCGCAAGGCCTTGGAACAAGGGTAATCTTACGAATCGTGTCAGGTCCGGAAGGAAGCAGCACTAAGTCTGTGTTATCTTGTGTTCCAAGTTAATATGATTATGAGTGAGGACGGGACAAAACATCGTTTTGTTGCCGTCCTCTTATTATGCTTAAAGAATTAATTTTGCAGAAATGACAGTGGGTACAGGTAGTATTTGCGACCTAAACACTATATAATAATTTAGCAGTACACTAGAGACGTGATCAAACAAGAATCGAGGGACTAAACATGAGTTACCAAGCCTTATACCGGGTGTGGCGACCACAACGTTTTGATGAAGTGATTGGCCAAACACTGGTTACTCAGACGTTAAAAAACGCAATTAAAACAAAACAAACCAGTCATGCGTATTTATTTGCCGGTCCCCGTGGGACTGGTAAGACCTCGATGGCCAAAATTTTTGCCAAAGCAGTCAATTGTCGTCATCAACAAGATGGTGAACCTTGTAATGAGTGTGAGACTTGTCAGGCCATTACAAAGGGCACGTTAAACGATGTCATTGAGATTGATGCTGCCTCCAATAACGGTGTGGAAGAAATCCGCGATATTCGGGATAAAGTGAAGTACGCACCGACAGAAGCTGATTATAAAGTCTACATCATTGATGAAGTTCATATGCTTTCAACTGGTGCTTTTAACGCACTACTTAAAACCCTTGAGGAACCACCAGCTAACGTGATCTTTATTTTAGCCACGACGGAGCCACACAAGATTCCCGCTACCATTATTTCAAGAACCCAGCGCTTTGATTTTAAGCAGATTCAAGCCAAGGATAGTCTGGCACGGATGGCGCATATTTTGGATGAAAAGAAGCTGAGTTACGATGATGAAGCCTTAAAAGTTATCGCAAAAGCCTCTGAGGGTGGTATGCGAGATGCTTTAAGTATTTTGGATCAAGTGATTTCTTTTGGCGATGAAACCGTTACACTAGATAACGCGCTGTTAGTGACGGGGGCTGTTCGCAAGCAGTTGTTAGTCGACTATTTGACTCAGGTTACGACTCAGCAAACGCAGCAGGCCTTAATGACGGTTCAAGCCGTTTTAGCCGATGGTAAAGACCCGGAACGGTTCACGGAAGATTTAGTGAATTTGGCCCGTGACTTACTCTTATATCGACAATCGCCGGAGTTAGTCACGCAAATTGAAATGGACCAAGTGGATGAATCGTTCAAAAAGTTGGCAAGTAGTGTGACGCCAGAACAACTCTATCAAACAATTGATGACTTAAACGATATCCAGCAACAAATGCGGTTTACAACCCACGAAGATGTCTATCTGGAGGTCTTAACGGTTCGTCTTGCAGGGACACCACAATCGACTCCTATAGCGGCGGCACCAACCAGTCAGGCAGATGCCGGTGAGTTGGAACGTTTGATGGCAGAAGTGCGTCAGTTAAAACAAACCGTTCAAAAGCTAGAACAAGCACCGACAGTTTCAAGCCCTGCTAAGCCAGTAACGAGTACACCAAAGCCAACAGCTAAGCGAAGTCAAGTTAACCTTGGCCAAGTCTATCCAATTCTTGGCGCTGCCACCCGTCAAGATTTATCCGCACTCCAGGAAGTTTGGGGAGATTTGATGAATATGTTGTCAATCCCACAGCGGTCCGTTATGGGTGTATCAAAACCGGTTGCGGCAAGTGAGGATGGCGCCATCATTGCGTTTGATAATGCATTTATGCAGGAGCACGCTAATGGCGATCAAGAACTAATTGATGCGCTTGAGAATGGGCTTGACCGGTTGATGCACAAAGTCCCTAAGATTGTGTTTGTACCAATTGATCAATGGCCACAAATTCGTAAAACATACATTCAACAACACAAGGTGACCGGTCAAAGCAAACCGGCTGCCGAGACTAATCATGACGATGAACAGACCTCAGCGTCAGCGGAGACACAACCAGCGACTAAAACTGAGGTTGTTGAAAAAGCCGAACAACTCTTTGGTGAAGACGTTGTCGAAGTAAAAACCGATTAAATAATAAGGATGGTAATTAATAATGATGCGTGGAATGGGTAACATGGGAAACATGATGAAGCAAATGAAAAAGATGGAAAAACAATTGGCCGAAGAACAAAAAGTCATGGAAAGTAAGGACTTTACGGGTGTTTCACCAGATGAATTAGTCAAAACGACTTTCTCTGGCAAACGGGTGATGAAGGCACTCACGATTGACCCTAAAGCAATTGATCCAGATGATCCGGATATGTTAAGTGACCTGGTTTTAGCAGCGGTCAACGATGCCCTTCAGCAAATTGATGCGGAGGGTCAACAGACTCTTGGCAAGTACACCAATAATTTACCTGGTATGTAGTTAAAGAATGGAGTGAATGTGAGTCTTGCAATATCCTGAACCGATTGCCCAATTAATTGATAGTTACATGAAGTTGCCGGGAATCGGTCAAAAGACCGCCACCCGATTAGCCTTTTACACAATTGATATGAATAGTGATGATGTGACTCGGTTTGCGAAGTCATTGATTTCGGCAAAGCGAGATTTACATTTTTGTTCGATTTGCGGCAACCTAACCGAAAGTGATCCATGTGACATCTGTCGAGATAAAACCCGTGATCAAAGTCAGATTTTAGTAGTCGAACAAGCCAAAGACATTATGATCATGGAAAAGATGAAGGAATATCACGGCCTGTATCACGTCTTAAATGGTGTTTTGTCACCCATTGAAGGTAAGGGACCAGAAGATCTAAATATGGCCAGCCTCTTGAAACGACTCCAAACTAATGAAGCTGTTAAAGAAGTAATCGTTGCCACTAATGCAACGCCAGAAGGTGAAGCAACCGCAATGTATCTATCCCGTTTGATTAAACCGGCTGGTATCAAAGTCACCCGCTTAGCGCACGGCTTATCAGTTGGTACTGATATCGAGTACGCCGACGAAATGACGTTATTTAAAGCCGTTGAGGGTCGTACAGAAATGTAAGTAAGGAAGTGTAAACGTGTTCGGTAGTAAAAAGCAACACTTAAGAGCTGACTATGACGCGCGGTTATTAACGACCATTGAGCGTGCAAAGGAAGAGTGGGATCACGCCAAACAAACTGAGGCAGCAATCGCTGATGTTGATGAAGAAATTACTGCTCAAACCGCTTTGGCACGCCAAAAGTACCTCTTCTTGTATCGAGAAGCGCGACTGCGCCATGTTCGCGGACAACATATTCAAGCCTCGGTTTTTGATTTCTAGAACAATATCTGAGTGTGGGACAAAACTCGTTTAGGTCCCAGAATAGAAGCGAAAAAATCGTGGATTCCTGATTTGTAGGAATTCACGATTTTTTCGCTTCTATGGCCGGGACTTGAGTTTTATCACACGATTAGGCTAGATAATAGGTTTGAAATTAATTGAAATTTTTATTTAATTTGAAGCTAAGCAACTCGTTCGATTTTTGTCAATATAGACTTTTTCCAACCTCATCTTTGTATGTAGGAATAATAGTGGGTTGGGTGAAACAATTCAACTGTATGAAAGGTCTCGCGACTGAGTCAATTCAAGTCCCAAATTGGCCCATAGGATTGCTAGACATCACTGTACGTTTCAAGTACAATTGAAGCGTGTCGTATCAATTTTTGGACAGTTATAAGTTGATACCAACCGTTATTTTTGTGGATCGAGGTAACCAATTTGTCAGGATTATTTATTACATTTGAAGGCCCAGATGGTGCTGGAAAAACGACTGTATTATCAGCCATCGCCGAACAATTTAACCAAGCGCAACGTCGTGATATCGTCGTCACCAGAGAACCAGGTGGCAATCAGATTTCAGAATCAATCAGACGGATTATCTTAGATCCAAAAAATACAGAAATGGACGTTCGAACAGAAGCATTACTCTACGCTGCTGCACGACGTCAGCATATTCAAGAAACCATTCAGCCGGCACTCGACGAAAACAAAATTGTCTTGTGTGATCGGTTTGTTGATAGCTCAGTTGCATACCAGGGGGCTGGTCGACAAATTGGGGAGGACGCAGTGTACCAAATGAACCAATTTGCAACTAATGGTTTGACTCCTGATTTAACCGTTTACGTGGATGTACCGTCTGAAGTAGGACTGGCGCGCATTAAGGCCCACCGTGACGTGGTTGATCGCTTAGATGCCGAAACCTTGTCATTTCATAAACGGGTTCGAGCAGCTTACCAACGACTGGCAGCCGCTCATCCGGATCGAATTGTAACGATCGATGCCACTAAACCACTGCCAGAAGTGATCAATGAAGCTAAGTTACTGATTACAAACGCTATCAAACGTCATCAATAAGAGAGGATTTTTAAGATGAAACTAGTGATTGCAATTGTACAAGATAAAGATGCAAACCGACTTCGAAGTGAATTCGTAAAGGCCGGAATCGGCGCCACGCGCTTATCAACGACTGGTGGATTTCTAAAGTCCGGTAATACAACCTATATGATTGGTGTGGAAGACAAACGGGTGCAAGAAGTGTTGGATTTGATCGATGAAACGTCGCGAACCCGTCAGCAATTTATGACCCCACCGATTAATTTGGATGCTCAAATGGATAGTACTTCGGGTTATCCAGTGGAAGTGCAAGTTGGTGGGGCCACGGTCTTTGTAATGCCAATCGAACAATTTCATCAGTTTTAGTGGGGGTTAGGTGTGACGACGCAAACGATAATTGAACAAGCAACCCAAAAACAGCCACAGCTAGCTGCCCACTTCTTACACCTGGTCACAACCGGACGCCTGAGTCACGCGTACTTGTTTTCAGGTTTACCGGGCTGCGGTAAACAAGCGGTCGCACAGTTAGTGGCAATGCGGCTCTTTTGTTCAGACGTCACAGCCGATGGCTATCCCTGTGGCGTGTGCGCCGAGTGTCAACGCATTTTGGCAGGGGATAACCCCGATGTTGTGATGGTTCAACCAGAGGGTCAACGAATTAAGATTGATCAGGTGCGTTATATCAAGGATGAATTTAGTAAAAGCGCTGTTGAAGGTGCCAGCAAAGTGTTCATCATTGAGGGGTCTGAAACGTTAACGAGTAACGCTGCTAATGGTCTCCTCAAATTTATTGAGGAACCGGTCGCTAATCGAACCATTTTCTTGCTGACTACCAATAAGAGTATGATGTTGCCCACGATTCTTTCCCGAACTCAAATCGTTGAATTTCCAGCGTTGAGTGCGACCGCTTTTTCGGAAACGTTGCGCCAAGCTGGTATCTCTGAAAATCAAATCCCGCTGTTGAGTGCCTTGACCAACAGCATGGCAGTTTCAGAGATGTTGATGACGGATGATTGGTTGGTTAAATGTCAGCACGAGGTGAGTCGCTGGTATACGCAACTCGCTAAAAACGACGACATGGCGTTTGTGACCGTTTCAACTGGATTAATGCCTCTGGCGGGAGATCGAGATCACCAAGCGACGCTGTTGGATGTCATCATCTTGATTTGGCAGCTAACCTTAAACCGTAAATTTATCACAACTGAGGAATCAGGGTGTTTTCCGGAAGCAGACGCTATGATCACCAAATTAGCGCAGCAGTTATCGCGCCGCCAACTTCTTACGATTGTGACAGCCACGTTAACTACTAAAAAGTCGTTAGCTGGCAACATGGCCATTCAAAGTATTTTGGAATCACTCACATTGACAATTTTAGATCAATTTTAGTTCAGCGCTAGAGCGGTATAGCACACCGTTCAATACATAACGACCAGTCAGAATTATTGAAGAGAGGGTGCCATCTTGGTAAAACGTGACGTTTATGAAGATTTAAAAAATTTACAACTAGCAATGACGCAGATTATTACAAGGTTTGAGCAAGTGCAAGACGAAGTCACCCAAACTTTAGAGCAAAATGCCGAGTTAGAGATTGAAAACCAGCATTTAAGAGAAGTCCTGCGCAGTGATCACGAACGGGAACTGAATAGCGACAATCCAGAACCACAGTTGTCTAAGTCGCGGCAAAACCTTGAAAAATTATATGAACAAGGCTTCCATGTCTGCAATTATGAGTATGGTAAACGTCGTGAAAACAACGAGCCTTGTGCTTTTTGTGTAGAGGTTATTTACGGTGAACGATAGAGTGGAGGATTAAGCGTGCAGTCACAGTTAAGTTTTTCAGCACAGAATCAGACGGGAACGTTGTTTTTGGTGCCCACCCCGATTGGTAATTTAGGCGATATGACATACAGAAGCGTGGCGGTATTAAAGCAGGTGAGTTTGATTGCTGCTGAAGATACCCGCAATACCCAAAAACTGTTAAATCATTTTGAAATCGAGACGCCTCAAATTAGCTTTCATGAACATAATACCCAAGAACGAATTCCACAACTCATTGCTAAGTTAGTTGCTGGCGAAGATCTGGCCCAAGTCAGTGACGCGGGGATGCCATCGATTAGCGATCCTGGTCATGAATTGGTGATGGCTTGTATAGAAGCGCAGATTCCGGTTGTGCCGTTACCGGGAGCCAATGCTGCGTTAACCGCATTAATTGCGTCCGGCGTATCACCACAACCGTTTTATTTTTACGGTTTCTTGGATCGTAAGCCAAAACTTCAACGTGAGACCTTGTCAGCGTTAAAAGACCGTCCGGAAAGTTTGATTTTTTATGAGGCGCCGCACCGCTTAGCGAAAACCTTGACTCAAATGGTCACGGTGTTGGGTGGTCAACGACCTGCTTCACTGTGCCGGGAACTAACTAAAAAGCATGAACAGTTTGTTCGTGGAACGTTGCAATCATTATTAGATTGGGCAACTGAATCAGATCAAGTTCGTGGCGAGTTTGTCGTCATTGTTGGGGGTAACCCGGATGGACCAAGTGACCAAGCAACGGGTGATCAACCAGAATTAAGCATTGAAGACTTCGTGAACCAGCTGATTGAAACTGGCCTGAAACCCAACGATGCCATCAAACAGGTGGCCCACTACCGGCAACTTAAAAAGCAGGCCGTTTATCAAATTTATCATCACTTAGATCAGAATTAATAGGAATTAGAGGATTACCACATGGGTGCAACCACATTTTCAGAACAACATCAGATTACCTTTTACGAAACTGATGTCACAAACACCGTAACACCGGCAATGTTGATCAACATGATTATCTTAGCCTCAGAAGACCAAACCACCTCTTTAGGGGTTGGGAGCGACGTCGTTATTAAATTAGGAATTGGCTGGGTTGTGACCCAGTATAAGATGGCCATTACCCGGCTACCTAAAGTTGATGAAACGATCACGATTTCCACACGGGCAACGTGTTACAATCGCTATTTTGCATTTCGTGAATTTTGGGTACACGACGCAGCAGGAGCTGAATGTGTGCACGTCGAAAGTATTTGGGTGACAATGAATCATCAGACTCGTAAAATTGTCAGTATTCCAGACGACATTATTGCGCCGTTTCAATCTGAACAAGTCAAGATGATTCCGCGCTTGGGCCGTCCCAAACGATTGACGCCTGAAGAGCAGTTACTGACGAAACAGTATCGAGTTCGGTATTTTGATATCGATGGTAACGGTCACGTTAATAATTCACGTTATTTTGATTGGTTACTGGATGCTTTACCGATGAGCTTTTTGACGCGCCACGATTTGACCGAAATTAACATTCGGTTCGAAAATGAAGTTCAGTATCACCACGTTGTGACCAGTGAAGCAACGTTGATGACGGATGTCTCGGAACCAATCGTGACGAAGCATCGAATTCTCATGGAAAACGGTGATGTGGCGACGGAAGCCGAGTTTCATTGGCAACCAATTATCAAACATTAAGTTCTCAACAAAATAGGTACATGAATAAAAAGGGGCATTTAAACTAAATGAAAGTATTGGCATTAGACACATCTAATCGCCCGTTGAGCGTAGCCGTTTTGTCAGATGATCAAGTTTTGGCGACGACTACGGTTACGATCACGCAAAAACACGCAGCACACTTACTACCAATTATTGAGTCGTTGATGAAAGTCGCTGGCTTGAAACCGGCTGATTTAGATCGCGTAGTAGTTGCGGACGGGCCAGGCTCATACACTGGTCTTCGGATTGGCGTTACAACCGCCAAAACTTTGGCCGATACGTTAAAACTTCAGTTAGTTGGCGTTTCGAGTTTAGCAACCATTGCAGCCAATGTGATGACTGACAACCAATTGGTGGCGGTGTTTTTTGATGGCCGTAACGACCACGTTTTTGCCGGGGTCTACCGTATCAAAGACCAGCAACCGGTTACGGTGATTGAAGATCAGCACGCGGACTTCGGTGACTTTTTAAAACGCATTGCTGACCTTAATGAATCAGTCGTGGTTTTAGGCGAACTTAGTGCTTTTTCAGAGCGACTGAAAAATGTCTTAGCGGACCGTTATCTGCAATATCCAGCAGCTTTTAATTTACCGAGTGCTGTTCAGCTGGCGCGATTAGGAAACAGTGTTGCGCCAGTGGCAGACATCAATGCATTTGTGCCACGTTACCTAAGATTAACCAAGGCAGAAGCCGATTGGCAAAAGCAACACCCAGAAGAGGATAGTAGCAATTATGTTGAAAAAGTTTAAGGACTGGTATCGCCAAATTTTTCAGGTTCAAGAAGCGAAGTATCAGGACGTATTAGATATTAAAAATCATGAGGTTTATATTCAGGACGTGGCTTACTTCTTAGCCAAAGCCCAATTTACGGATATTCCCGAAATGCTTGGTATTGAGCGTGCGGTGTACGGCGGTAAAACGCCCTGGGATTCGGCTGCATTTGCCAGCGAATTACGTCGTGAGACGGACCGATTATATCTTGTATTGCGTCGCAACGACCGACTGCTTGCCTTTATTGGCTGTACGTTTAACGACGTCAAAAGTGACGCCCACATTACTAATATTGCTGTCGTCACCGATTATCAAAATCGTGGCTTAGGTCATTTTTTAATTGCGGTCATGATCAAAAAAGCGCGTCATCTAGGACTCCAACAGGTATCGCTGGAGGTTCGGCGAAGTAACGTTCGGGCACAGTCGCTGTATCAGGACCTTGGTTTTGAAAAGGCCGGGATTAAAAAGGGTTACTACTTTGGTGATCATGAGGATGCTGTTGATATGGTTTTAACCACGGGAATCAGTGATCATGACACAGTATAAGAACCAATTTGTTGCCTACCCAGAGCTTGGCGAGTTTGCGGAGAAGTGTGCCGAAATTGCTCAGTTAGCTTACCCCGCGGGCGCTGCTTGGTCGGTTGAAACCTTCAAACGAGATATGGCAACGGCTAAACGGGCGTACCTGCTTCGCTATGACCATGATCAGTTAGTGGGCTATATTGGCATCATCCAAGTTTTGGATCAAGTCGACATTACTGGTGTGGCTGTTCACCCCGATTATCAACGACGTGGTCATGCTCAGGCGTTATTCGAAGCCCTAGTGGCGCAATTAGCCACGGGATCGGCAATTTTTTTAGAGGTTCGGGTTTCAAACACTGCAGCTCAATCGCTATATGAACGAGTGGGCTTTAAAGTGATCGGTAAACGACCGGCATATTACAGCAATCCGGATGAAGACGCTATTTTAATGAAGTTTATTGTGAATGTTAAGAAAGGGGACGACGAGTGAATGGAACGAAATTTAATTTTAGCATTTGAATCAAGTTGTGACGAAACCAGTGTTGCTGTGGTTGAGGACGGCAAAACAATCCTTTCTAACATTGTGGCAACCCAAATCAAGAGTCATCAACGATTTGGTGGCGTCGTACCAGAGGTCGCTAGCCGACACCATATTGAACAGATTACGGCTTGTATTGATTTGGCGCTATCGGAGGCCCAAGTGACTTATGATGACCTATCAGCCGTTGCCGTCACTTATGGCCCAGGTTTAGTAGGCGCACTGTTGATTGGCGTTACCGCTGCTAAGACGGTGGCTTACGCCCATCAACTGCCACTCATTCCGGTCAATCACATGGCTGGACATATTTACGCAGCGCGGTACGTTGCCCCGATTGAATTTCCAGCTTTGGCACTGTTAGTTTCTGGTGGCCACACGGAGTTAGTTTATTTGGCCGAACCGGGCCAATTTGAAATCATTGGTGAAACGCGCGATGATGCGGCTGGTGAAGCTTACGATAAAATTGGCCGGGTGCTGGGTATCAACTATCCAGCTGGTAAAGAAGTGGACCGTCTGGCTCACTTAGGCAAGGATAACTTCCACTTTCCACGAGCTATGGACAAGGATGATAGTTTCGACTTTAGTTTTAGTGGACTAAAGAGTGCGTTTATCAACACTGTCCACCATGCTGATCAAATCGGTGAGACGTTAAATCGTGAAGATCTTGCTGCCAGCTTCCAACAAGCAGTCGTGGATGTACTGGCGGACAAAACGGTTCGCGCTCTAAAGGCATTTCCGGTTAAACAGTTAATTTTGGCTGGCGGTGTGGCCGCTAATCAAGGGTTGAGAGATCGGTTAACAACTGAATTAACACAATTTCCAGACGTTACCTTTTTAAAGGCACCAATCAAGTTGTGTGGTGATAATGCCGCCATGATTGGGGCTGCCGGGTACGTTTCTTATCAGCTCAATCAGTTTGGTGATGCTGGGTTAAACGCTGACCCTAGTCTGGAGTTCGACTGGCTTGAAACTACACAAGCAAATGCGTAATCACAATGAGGTCAAAATAAAAACAAGTGAACACTTTCAATTTCGGAAGTGGTTCACTTGTTTTTTTATGTTGCAGTGTCGTTGCGAACTGGTAATTGGTTGGCTAGTCTAAGTCTTCAAGTGCCATGGAGGATTCTTCCCATTGCGTTTCAACCGTTTCAATTTGAGTCGTAATCGTTTCTAACTGAGTCTGAAGTTCCGCCATTTTGGCTTGGTCATTGAAGACATCTGGGGAAGTCATGGATACTTCAAGCTGCGACTTTTGATCACCAAGTTCAGTGAGCTGCGTCTCAAGACGCTCAACTTCACGTTGTAATTTACGTTGTTGCTTTTGGTGGTCCTTAGACTGCTGATAACTTTGTTTACTTTGACTCACTGATTTAGTCACTGGTTGACCAGCGGTTTGTTCAGCAAGGGCACGTGCAGCTACTGCAGCTTGCTCTTCTTTTTTCTCAAGGTAATAATTATAGTCGCCCAAGAATAATTCTGAGCCCCTGGCTGATAGTTCAACCACCGACGTCGCCACTTGATTGATAAAGTAACGGTCATGTGAAACAAAGAGAATGGTGCCGTCAAAATCATTGAGGGTGTTTTCAAGCACTTGACGACTATCAATATCCAAATGGTTCGTTGGTTCATCTAAAATTAGGAAATTATCATGCTTCATCGCTAATTTAGTAAGGAGTAGTCGGGCTTTTTCACCACCGCTTAGACTGTGCACTAACTTGTCCACATCTTCACCAGTGAATAAAAAGCTCCCCAAAATTGTCCGGATATCGCGCTCTGGTGTGGTTGGGTGGTCATCCCAAAGTTCAGCCAAAACGGTCTTTTTGTCGTGCAACGAGCGTTGTTCTTGATCATAGTAACCAGTATCAACACCAGTACCGAAGCGAACGTCACCGGCGATGGCCGGAATTTTGCCCAGAATGGTTTTTAACAAAGTTGATTTACCGACACCGTTCGGACCGACAATGGCAATTGCCTGATGCTTTTTGATGTCCAAGTTAACGGGCTGGGCTAGGATTTGATCTGGATTCCAACCCACGGCTAAGTCAGTCACAGTGAGGACAATATTGCCACTCTGACGGTTGGGCGTGAACGCAAAGTGAGCAACTTTATCATCGTTTTCTGGCCGCTCAAGTCGATCCATTTTAGCCAGCTGTTTTCGACGAGCTTGAGCACGTTTCGTGGTAGACGCTCGGACGATATTTTTGTTCACAAAATCCTCGAGTTGTGAGATTTTGTGCTGTTGCTTGTCGTATTCTTTCCATTCCCGTTGGAGCTTGGCGGCCTTTTGAGTAACATAGTTTGAGTAGTTACCGTGAAAGTGGGTCACCGTCCCGCTGGCCATTTCGTAAACTTCTGACACCAGGCGGTCAAGGAAGTACCGGTCATGTGAAACGATCAGTAGCGCACCTTTGTAAGATTGAATGTACCCCTCAAGCCAAGTGAGCGTTTCAACGTCTAAGTGGTTGGTAGGTTCGTCCAAAATTAACAAATCGCGTTTTTCTAATAATAACTTAGCAAGTGCAAGCTGGGTCTTTTGACCGCCAGAAAGCTCGGTAATCGACCGGCTGTAATCTGGTTCGTCAAATTCAAAGCCATGAAGTACGCCCCGAATCTCGGCACGATAACCATAACCGTTATTGGCCTTAAAGGCGGCCTGACGCTGGTCATAGGTTTTTGAAAGACGTTCAAATTGTTCTGGATCATCGATAATCTCTGGGTCACTCATCTGAGCTTCAAGTTGGTGGAGGGCGTCTTCTTGATCTTGTAAATCCTTGAACACGCTAGCCATTTCTTCCCAAATCGATTTAGTGGAATCTAACCCGGTATCTTGAGCAAGATACCCGATCGTCATATTTTTTTTATAGATAATCTGGCCTTCATCTGGTGCATCAATACCGGTAATCATTCGAATCAAGGTTGATTTTCCGGCACCGTTACGACCGACAAGTGCGACACGTCCATGTTCCGGGACATCCAAGCTAACGTTGTCAAAGAGGGTGTCAGCACCAAACCGACGCGTAACCTGTTGGACTTGTAATAACATGTTGTTCAGCTACCTTTCTATTGTGAAACTATTTTACCATTATTAGGTGGTGGTCGGATAGTCTCATCAGTTGTTTGTGCATTTTTTATTGAAAATTATTTCACAAATTCGATGAATATGCTACAATGTACAGGAATGGTGATTTCACAATCTTAAATTTAAAGAAAAACAAGTTGTGATAAAAAATGGCTAACATTTAATTCGTGAAAATTCACAAGGAGGAAATGAGACTTGAGTGAAACAAAGATTCCAAAAGCAACGGCAAAACGATTGCCAATTTATTATCGTTATTTGAATATTTTACGTGACGCAGATAAGACGCGGGTTTCTTCAACGGAACTTTCTGAAGCAGTCAAAGTTGATTCTGCCACAATTCGACGCGACTTTTCTTATTTTGGTGCGTTAGGTAAGCGTGGTTACGGTTATGACGTTGAAAGCTTATTGAAGTTCTTCAAGAAAATTTTGAACCAAGATAAGCTTACCAACGCCGCCCTAATCGGGGTTGGTAACTTAGGTAACGCACTGTTAAACTTTAACTTCCACCAAAACAGTAATGTCCGAATCAGCGCTGCCTTTGACGTTAAGCCAGAATTGGCCAACACCGTTAAAAGTGGTGTACCAATTTACCCAATGGCTGAACTGCGCAAGCAACTGGAAGACCAACAGATTAAAATCGTGATCTTGACGGTGCCAGCAACGAATGCGCAAGACGTTACCGATGAAGCAATTGCTGGTGGTGTGCGGGGGATTTTAAACTTTACCCCACTTCGGGTTTCCGTGCCATCTAATGTGCGGGTTCAAAACGTTGATTTAACCAATGAATTGCAAACTTTGATTTACTTCCTCGATCACTATAACGAAGAGGTTTAACGCTATTTTTAACTTGACTGACCATGACTCTAAAACGAGAATTGGTCAGTTTTTTTGTAGAATTGGTTAAATTACTTGCAATTGAAAACGAAACATTTTATAGTAGTTATTGTGATTAGCACTTATGTTAGATGAGTGCTAACAGTGCTAAACTTTAGATTTATTGGAGGGATTCAAGTGTTAAAACCATTAGGAGACCGTGTTATTTTACAAGCACAAGAAGAAGAGGAAACAACTGTCGGTGGTATCGTGCTGGCAAGCAATGCCCAAGAAAAGCCACAAACTGCCAAGGTAGTTGCAGTTGGTAATGGCCGCGTGCTTGACAATGGTGAAAAGGTTGCGCCAAGTGTAAAGGAAGGCGACACTGTCTTATTTGATAAATACGCAGGTACTGAAGTTAAATATGCAGATGCCACATACTTGGTTGTCCACGAAAAGGATTTAGTTGCAATCGTTGACTAATCACTTTCCACAATTGAATTAAACTTAAACAATATTTTATGAGGTGAATTAAAATTATGGCTAAGGAACTTAAGTTTTCTGAAGACGCTCGTGCAGCAATGTTACGTGGCGTTGATAAATTAGCAGATACAGTTAAGACGACGATCGGTCCTAAGGGTCGTAACGTGGTTTTGGAACAATCATACGGCAACCCAACCATCACTAATGATGGTGTTACGATTGCTAAGGCAATTGAACTTTCAGACCACTTTGAGAACTTGGGTGCTAAGTTAGTTGCAGAAGTTGCATCAAAGACCAACGATATTGCTGGTGATGGGACTACGACCGCTACTGTTTTAACCCAAGCTATCGTTAACGAAGGTATGAAGAACGTGACCGCTGGTGCTAACCCAGTTGGTATTCGTCGCGGAATTGAAAAGGCCACTGATGCAGCTGTCAAGGCTTTGCACAAGATGAGCCATGAAGTGACCACTAAAGATGATATCGCCCAAATCGCTGCAATTTCTTCAGCAAACGAAGAAACTGGTAAGCTGATTGCCGATGCCATGGAAAAAGTTGGTAACGACGGTGTTATCACGATTGAAGAATCACGTGGTGTTGATACTAGTTTGGATGTTGTTGAAGGGATGCAATTTGATCGTGGGTACATGTCACAGTACATGGTTACCGACAACGATAAGATGGAAGCTAACCTTGACAACCCGTATATCTTAATCACTGATAAGAAGATTTCAAATATCCAAGATATCTTACCATTATTACAATCAGTTGTTGAACAAAGTCGTTCACTCTTGATTATTGCGGATGACATTACTGGTGAAGCTTTACCAACCCTTGTATTGAACAAGATGCGTGGGACCTTCAACGTGGTTGCTGTAAAGGCACCTGGTTTTGGTGATCGTCGTAAGGCACAATTGCAAGATATCGCCGTATTAACTGGTGGTACTGTGATTACCGATGACTTAGGCCTTAACTTGAAGGACGCTACTATTGAACAACTTGGTCAAGCTAACAAGGTTAACGTGACGAAGGATGATACGACTGTCGTTGAAGGCGCTGGTTCTAAGGAACAAATTGGCGAACGTGTTGCTGAAATCAAGTCACAAATCGAAGGAACGACTTCAGACTTTGACCGTGACAAGTTAAAGGAACGTCTTGCCAAGATGGCCGGTGGTGTTGCCGTTATCCGTGTCGGTGCGGCTACTGAAACCGAATTAAAGGAACGTAAGTACCGTATTGAAGATGCTTTGAACGCTACTCGTGCTGCCGTTGAAGAAGGCTTTGTTGCCGGTGGTGGTACTGCTTTGATCAACGTCATTGGTGATGTAGACAAGGTTGAAGCTGAAGGCGACGAAGCAACTGGTGTTGCCATTGTTCGCCGTGCTTTGGAAGAACCTGTTCGTCAAATCGCTGAAAATGCCGGTTTGGAAGGTTCAGTCATCGTTGAACACATGAAGACTTTAGATGCTGGTGTTGGTTACAACGCAGCAACTAACGAATATGTCGACATGGTTGACGCTGGTATTGTGGATCCTACCAAGGTAACGCGTTCAGCATTACAAAACGCCGCTTCTGTATCAGCGTTATTGTTGACGACCGAAGCCGTTGTTGCTGACGAACCAAAGGATGACGCTGCACCTGCTGCACCTGCACAACCAGGTATGGGCGGTATGATGTAATTAGCATCTTTAGACAAAAAAACCACTCTCAGGAGTGGTTTTTTTGTTTCTGTCAAAGGATGAGCGTTTGATCACAGGAGAGTAGGCTATTTATTGGTTGAAAACACCGTTAACTGAATTTATGACAGATAGAATTGATTGAACAGTGTCACTGTCTGGTTACTTCAGCGGTCACTTGAAATAAGAATTGAAATTCAATAGTATTTGCTGCCAGATTGGTGTACAATACCAATTGATTTTGCATGCAATTATTGTATTGAATCAAACTTAATAGTCTTGTGCGGATGGAGCTATCGATTATGCAGTGTTGTGGTCGATAGCTGTTATTCGTCGAAAAGGAGTAAATAACATGTGGCGTTATTTGAAGCGGGTCCTGATTGGGAAACCGCTGAAGACCACAGAAGAGGGCGGCCAGGCCTTAACGAAGTTTAAAGCATTGGCACTATTGTCCTCTGATGCACTTTCTTCAGTGGCATATGGGACCGAACAAATTACGACGGTGCTGATCACCTTATCTGCCGCAGCCTTGGTATACCAACTTTGGGCCGCAGCCTTGGTCTTAGTGCTATTATTTGCAATCACACTGTCGTATCAGCAAATTATCCACGCCTATCCATCTGGGGGCGGCGCTTATGTGGTGGCGACCACGAATTGGGGGCAACCAGCTGGGTTGGTTGCTGGAGGATCGTTATTGGTTGACTACATGTTAACCGTTGCGGTTTCCGTTACTTCTGGTACTGATGCCATTGTTTCAGCCATACCGGCGTTAAGAACACACACGGTTGGCATTTCGATCATTATTGTAATTTTAGTGATGGGACTGAACTTACGGGGGTTACGGGAATCGGCTTCCTTCTTAACCATTCCGGTCTATCTTTTCATTGTTATGATTATTGCAATGATTGGTTGGGGCTTCTTTGAAATTGTGACGGGTCAAATCACGTATCATGCGGCGGCGCCAATCGGTGCCCCGGTTCAAGGAATGACCTTGGTTCTGTTTTTACGGGCCTTTTCAAGCGGGTCATCATCTCTGACTGGGGTTGAAGCCATCAGTAACGCGGTACCAAATTTCCATAAGCCTAAGAGCCATAATGCCAGTGCAACACTGGCAATCATGGCAGCTATCTTAGGTGTCTTCTTTGGTGGTATCACCTTCTTAAGTTATTACCTTGGTATTCGACCAATGGCTGATAACACGGTGCTGTCACAGATTGCGGCCGCTGTGTTTGGTCACGGTTTGATTTACTACATTTTACAATTAGCGACAGCGATGATCCTGGCAGTTGCGGCAAATACCGGTTTTTCAGCCTTTCCAATTTTGGCTTACAACCTTGCAAAGGATAAATTTTTGCCACACGCCTATCTAGATCGTGGTGATCGGTTAGGGTACTCAAACGGGATTATTTCCCTCGCTCTGGGTGCCATCGTATTGATCCTCATCTTCCACGGTCAAACCAGTTTACTGATTCCGCTGTATGCTGTGGGGGTTTTCGTACCATTTACCCTGTCACAGTCCGGGATGATTCGGCACTGGTTACGTGTTCGTGAAGGTGCTTGGCCATTGAAGGCGACAATCAACTTTCTTGGTGCGTTCATCTCACTTGGCTTAGTTGTGTCACTGTTTTTCCTTCGTTTCAGTAATGTCTGGCCTTACTTGATCGTGATGCCGGCACTTTATTACATGTTCTACCGCATTCATTTACACTACATGAATGTTGCCCATCAGCTAAAGGTCACTGCGCAAAGCGCGTCAGTTAACCACCATTACGATGGCGCAACGGTAATCGTGTTAGTCAGCAACGTGACGCAAGTTACAGCCAATGCAATTGACTATGCGCGTTCCGTGGGTGATTATGTGATTGCCATGCACGTTTCGTTTGACGAGAATCCACGTAAAGAACATAAAACAGCGCAAAAGTTTAAGGCTGAGTTCCCAGACGTTCGGTTTGTCGACATTCATTCGTCTTACCGGTCAATCATCACGCCAACGTTGCGATTCTGTGATGTGATTGCGAAACGGGCGGCAGAACGCAACTTTACCACAACGGTTTTGGTACCGCAGTTCGTACCACGCCGGCCATGGCAAAACGTACTGCATAACCAAACGGCATTGCGCCTCAGAACCGCTTTAAATACACGAGAAAACATTATCGTTTCAACTTATAGTTACCACCTGAAACGCTAGTTAACAGTTAATTAAAATCGCGTAGATGCTTAAATTTGGGCATCTACGCGATTTTAATTGTTAGGTCGATGACTTTTAGAGGTGGCGACTAGTCCTTGATCTAAACGGCTGATAGGGTGGCTAAATTGAGTGGATTAACTTGCTGAAAGGTTCACAGCATTAAAGTGCAAATGATACCGTTTGATTGTAAATTGGGAATCTGTTAATTAAGAGATAGTATATAGAACCAAAAATAGCCACTGTTTCGATCACGTCGAAACAGTGGCTATTTTTTTAATTAACCGATGTGTTATCTAATACGCTATCGACTAGTGGAGACCCATCATTGAAGCGAAGGTCGGTACAACTAAGTCAATAACAATTGAGATGACAACCACCGCAATGGAAGCCATCGCACCTTGAACTGAACCAAGTTGAACGGCTTTGGCAGAACCAACCGTGTGTCCGGCAGTCCCTAAACCAAGTCCAGCACCAACGGGATCGCTGTTCAAACGGAAGATCTTGATCAAGAAGTCAGCTAAGGCGTAAATCAAGACGGCGTTTAAGATACATGCCATGGCAGTAACGGCAGGTACACCACCGATAGCACCAGAGATTGGCATCGCAATCGCAGTCGTTGCAGCTTGTGGCAACATTGATGCGATCATCGAGTTGTTCAAGCCGAAGATCTTGGCAACGTAGTAAATAACGAACAATGAAATAATAGAACCAACAATTAATGATAGCACAATTTCAAGCCAGAATTTTTTAACAACGTCGTTCCGGCGATAAAGCGGGATGGCAAACGCAATCGTGGCTGGGTTCAAGAACCAGAATAGCAGGTCGCCACCTGGTTTGTAAGCCTGCGTGTAGAAGTCTGGTAAGGATACACCTAACCATTTTGACATAAGCCATAAAATGAAAATACCTAGGACCATCCCAACGAATAATGGTTGAAACAGGAAGAACCCTTTTGAAATTTTAAATAAATATTGGCCAATTAGAAAAACGATGAGTGACAAGAAAATACCAAAGAATAAAAGCGGTGCGGAAGCTGGATTTGCAACAGCTTTACCTAAAAACGGGGCCCAATTCATTTAACTCATTCCTTTCTTTAATAAGAAACGGTACCAAATTAGTCGACATCTGTACTCTTGTGGAAAACTTTACGACTGATGGCCATAAATCCAGCAGTTGTGTAAGCCACTACGACTAACAGGATGATGGTTGCTAAGATGATTGTGACAATCAACATAACCCCAGTCATCGCACCGCCGTCAGTGAAGACGTTCAGTGAATTAGCCATTTGGATCCCAGATGGGACGAACAAGAAGGCAATCAAGCTAATTAAGAAATCAGCCATTTTTTCCACTTGATACAGCTTGATAATGTGTGATGCCAAGAGCACGTACATCAAAACTAAACCAATAACCGGTGTTGGAACAGGAAACGACTTGGGGAATAATGGTGAAATCAATGAAGAGACAAACAGAACAGTCGCAAAAATTGCCATTTGTTGCAAAATTGGCGCCGGTTCGTGTTCAACCTCCGAAGTTTTGGCAGCTTGTTGATTACTTGCCATGGGTAAACACTCCTTTCAAAATATAGATAACTTTTCACAAACTTGCGAAGCGCTTTCACTTCACATTTACAGTATAATGACTTTTACCTTTAAACGCAAGGTATTAGACATAGAGGGTTGTATTTTAATCTCTAAAGCCTTGTGAAATCAGCAAAAGAGAACAAATATTGTTCAAGGGTGAGCTGGTTGTTCAAAGAATTTCGCTTGGCATGATTGTGTTTCATGAAAGCGATTTGTATAATAGTACCAATGCGTCGTGAAGAGAGGAATTTTCTATGAAATTTGAAATCATCGTCAGTCTAGTCGCGACTATGATTTTATCCGCAATCTTGACGCCCTTCGTCCGTAAACTTGCTTTTCGACTGGGCGCAATTGATAATCCCAATGCTAGACGGGTCAATAAAGTACCAATGCCGACGATGGGCGGGTTAGCGATTTTTCTAGCCTATACCTTTGCGACAGTTTTCTTATTGCGTCAACAGATTCCCACGCGTCAGCTTTGGGGAGTCTTCGGCGGTGAGTGTGTGATTATCCTAACAGGGATGATTGACGATATCTTTGAATTGAAACCGCGCCAAAAAGTGTTTGGGATTTCATTAGCGGCCTTAGTTGTTTATTTTGCGGCTGGGGTTAAAATGAGCCACCTAACGATCCCGTTTGTTGGGATGATTTCCCTAGGGTGGTGGAGTTTGCCGGTTACCTGGATTTGGATTTTAGCGATTACCAACGCGGTTAATCTAATTGATGGTCTTGATGGGCTGGCTACAGGTGTTGGCATTATTGCCTTATCAACCATGGGGATTACCGGACTGTTCTTTTTGAACGTTGAGAACACCTTTGTTGGCATCATTATTTTTGCCTTAGTTGCTGCAATGGTGGGCTTCTTACCTTACAATTTCTTTCCGGCGAGAATTTACCTTGGTGACACGGGTTCTCTATTTATCGGATTCATGATGTCGGTCTTTTCGCTCTATGGCTTAAAAAATGTGACCTTTATTACCATGATCATCCCGGTCATTATTTTAGGTGTCCCCATCACGGACACGGTTTACGCCATTTTGCGACGGACGTTAAACCGACAACCGATTTCACACGCGGATAAGCACCATCTACATCACCGACTGATGCAGATGGGTCTGACACATCGACAAACAGTCTTAGTGATTTATGGTATTGCACTGATCTTTGCTTTCATTTCACTGCTATACCCAATTTCACCGAAATGGGGCACTATCAGTTTAACGATCGCCAGTTTGATTGGTTTGGAGTTGTTTGTTGAAGCTATCGGGCTGGTTGGAACGAATCGGCAGCCACTCCTTAATTGGATCAAAAAGCTGGTTAAAGGGACAACCTCTAAAAATTCACACTAACTTAATACTGATGATTAATTTTAAATAGCAGCGTAGAGAATTTATTTCCGAAATTCTTTACGCTGCTATTTTTGTTAGATGTTTCAAATTGGCATTGGCACGCTTTGACTTGCTTTAGTGAGTGACTAGCCGTCGAACGTGTTATATCTGTGGGCTCAGTTCACACTGATGTGAATTTTGAGTTTGTCGCAGATTACTCTTGGTATAGGGGCATATCAACTTCATGATAGCTTTCGTCACCAATTTTAAAACTGACCTGACCAGCCAATAAATTGGTGATGTTGGTTTGAACATCGTCGAGATTGGCTGTATCAACCGCAATTGTCACTTGAACTTGGTCAGTGTAATCCGTTTGAGTAATGCTGATGGCTTGCTGTGTTAGATAGTAGTTGAGCTTGTCCAAATTAGCATAGCTGACAGTGATTTGAATCGCGGTTTGTAGCACTAATGACACGATACCCACTTGCTCGATGGCTTTGGAGGTTGCATTACTGTATGCCCGGATCAGACCGCCAGCTCCAAGCTTGATACCACCAAAATAACGGGTGACAACGGCACAGACATTATGAAGTTCGAGCCGCTTTAAGACCTCCAAAATAGGGACACCAGCTGTTCCTGAAGGCTCACCATCATCACTTTCTCGTTGAATCTGATCATGTTCGCCAATCATGTAGGCAAAACAGTTATGATTAGCTTTACCATTCGCCTTTTTGATTTCGGCGATAAATTGATCCGCTGCTGCGGCAGTTTCAACCCGCTGTAGTGAACAAATAAACTGAGATTTTTTGATCACCAGTTCATGTTGACCTGCTGCTTTGAGCGTGAGAAAAATATCTGACATAAAATTTACACTCCATTTCTGCGTAGTTAGTTCTAGGAAGGTGATATGAATGGTTTTAAAACCGCAACAATTGTACGGTCGACAAGTACTCTCAGTGACGCAGCCGGAGCTGAGTGAAACTGGTCTAAAACTCAAGGGCAGACCAGCCATTTTAGAAGCTGGTGATTGGTGTATTTGTCAGCGGTGTGGCCAAAAAAGTCGTCGTAATCAAGTTCAATTACCTGACGAAACCACATACTGTTGTCATTGCTTTCAACTAGGGCGGGTGACATCTAATCAATCCCTTTGGTCCTTGCCTGAGGAAAATCAGTTCAGTCCCCAACCAAGGCCGTTAACCTGGCAAGGACAGTTAACGACGGCTCAAGCGGCCTGCAGTCGCGAAATTCGGGATTTCTTTCAAACTGGTGGCAATCATTTGCTGTGGGCGGTGACTGGTGCAGGCAAAACGGAGATGCTATTTGAAGGCGTTGGTTGGGCGCTTTCACAGGGATTACGCGTCGCCATTGCATCGCCAAGAGTTGACGTTTGTCTTGAATTAATGCCACGTTTTGAAGCCGCATTTGCTACGGTACCGCAAGTGACGCTTTATGGCGATATGCCAGGGCAATACCAATATTGTCAGTTGACGATTTGCACCACGCATCAATTACTCCGATTTTACCACGCCTTTGATGTGTTAGTCATTGACGAGGTGGATGCCTTTCCATTCGCTGCAGATGATGGCCTTCACTATGCTGCTCAACAGGCCAAAAAGCAGTCTGGTGCGCTCCTCTATCTAACTGCCACACCCAGTCAAGCGTTGTTAAAAAGTCAGCGTCAGGGACGTATTCAAGTCAGTTACTTACCAGCGCGCTATCACGGTTACCCGTTACCAGAAATCACGGTGAAGTTGACGCCTGCCTGGCGAAAGCGTTTGAAGAAAGGGCGTTTGCCATCTCAGATTCGACAGACACTGATGTCGCTTATGAGACAGCAGCATCGATTCCTAATTTTTGTTCCCCATATCAGCAATCTAGCACCAACAGGGGCGGCCCTAAAGCAACTCATACCAGAGCTAAGCTTTGAAACGGTTCACGCCGCAGATCCCAAACGTCACGAAAAAGTTCAGTTGATGCGAGATCTGGCCATTAATTGCTTAATTACAACCACAATTTTAGAACGAGGCATTACTTTTCCAGGAATTGATGTCATCGTGATAGGGGCCAATGATCCAGTCTTTTCGACGGCTGCGTTAGTTCAAATTGCTGGTCGAGTTGGTCGAAAAGAAACGGCACCAACCGGATTAGTCCGTTTTTTTGCTGATTGTTATACGCGAGAAATTCGTGAGGCAAATCGACAAATTAAATTTGTTAATTCGCGTGCACGACGGTCTGGTTTATTAAAGAAAGGATAGTTATGACGATGTGTTTATTATGCCATCGTGAGATAGCGGCACCATTAACGCTTTGGCAACTGATTAATTTTCAACCAATTACTGAACAGATAGTTTGCACGCGTTGTCGCCAAGCTTTCTCTGCAATCGATCCACAACTTGGCTGTCAAAGCTGTGGTCGATTAAGCGATCAAAAGAAGTGTTCGGATTGCGAACGTTGGTCGTCTGAAATTGAGTTTAGCAACCGAGCCTGTTACACGTATAACACGGCGATGAAGGCGTATATGTCGCAATATAAGTTTAACGGTGATTACCGACTTCGAACGGTTTTTCAACTTGAAATTCAACGAGAAATTCAAGCATCGAAGTGTGATGTGGTCGTGCCAATTCCCCTCCATCCGGATACGTTAGCAGCCAGAGGGTTTAATCAAGTTGAGGGTTTAATCGGTGAATTACCAATGTTACGTGCCCTCACCACGATTTCGGCAACCAAGGCGCAACATCAATCCGCCAAGAACCGAAAGCAGCGCCTCACAACTGCCCAGCCGTTTAAGTTGGCTGTAGATTCAATGCAACTATATCGTAAAAATGTTTTAATCGTTGATGATGTTTATACCACTGGCCGAACGATTCGACATGCCGCACTTTTATTAAAAAAAGCCGGTGCAACAACCGTCAAAGGACTGACGTTAGCACACGGATAATCACTTTAATGATTTAATTCATCTCGACAATGGCCTAAAGTATTGTGTATTGTAGCGCTTTCTATTATAATAAAATTATAAACAAAACAAACATTTGAATACCAATTTAATGTGTATTTAAATTAACTTTTGTTTGTTGTGGAAGGGAGAGAAGTTCTATGCTCACATTCAATATTCGTGGTGAAAACATTGAGGTCACTCAGGCAATCAGAGATTACGTTCAAAAACGGATCAGTAAGCTTGAGAAGTATTTTGAGCAAAGCGTCGATTCAACAGCTCACGTTAATCTGAAGGTTTATCAAAATAAGGATTCAAAGGTGGAAGTTACCATTCCACTCCCTTATCTAACCTTACGGGCTGAAGAAACGTCACCAGATCTATATGCAAGTATTGATTTAGTGACGGATAAGCTAGAGCGTCAGATCCGCAAGTACAAGACTAAGATCAACCGTAAGTCACGTGAAAAGGGCTTTAAGAACTTCGAATTTACACCTGAAACGGCTGAACCCGCTAAGGATGAAGAATCGAAGTTAGAGGTTGTTCGTACGAAACGCGTCTCTTTGAAGCCAATGGACAATGAAGAGGCAATCCTTCAGATGGATATGCTAGGGCATGACTTCTTTATCTACGAAGACGCTGAATCCGAAGGCGTCAATATCGTCTATCGTCGTAATGACGGTCGTTATGGCTTGATTGAAGCAGGCGAAGAATAATTTAATTGAATTTAACCGTGTGAGGGATCGAAGTCATTGCAGTGAGACTTCGGTCCCTTTCCTTTGGGGTGCTGAAAACGGTATCACTAATTTTTTTGAAATATCATTACCTGATGAGTTTTAAATCCTTTCCATAAATGTTAGACTGATTAATGGTATGCAATCAATTGATTTTTAAAAACAGCTAAAACCACAATGACACGATTAATAGAAGGGAATCAAGTATGGCCAATTTTTTACAACGATGGGTCGAAAGTGATAAGCGCGAACTTCGACGAATTAGTAAACTTGCAGATAAAGTTAACGCGTACGCTAAAGAGTACGACGCTTTATCTGACGATGAACTTAAAGCAAAAACACCAGAATTTCAAAAACGATATCAAGATGGCGAAACCTTAGACGATTTATTACCAGAGGCGTTTGCAGTTGCCCGTGAAGGTGCTAAACGGGTCTTGGGCTTATACCCATTCCATGTTCAAATCATGGGTGGTATTGTTCTTCATGAAGGTAACATTGCTGAAATGAAGACCGGTGAAGGGAAAACTTTGACCGCGACAATGCCAGTTTATTTGAACGCAATTTCAGGTAAGGGTGTTCACGTGGTAACGGTTAACGAATACTTATCTTCACGTGATGCCACTGAAATGGGTGAATTATATAATTGGTTAGGGTTAAGCGTTGGTTTAAACCTGACTGAGAAGTCACCAGAAGAAAAGCGTGAGGCCTATAACGCTGATATCACGTACTCAACCAATTCAGAAATTGGGTTCGATTATTTGCGGGATAACATGGTGGTCTACAAAGAAGATATGGTGCAACGACCATTGAACTTTGCAATTGTCGATGAAGTTGACTCAATTTTAATTGATGAGGCGCGGACCCCGCTGATTATTTCTGGTCAAGCTGAAGGTACCTCACAGCTTTATCAACGGACTGACCGGTTTGCCAAAACGCTTCAAGAAGACACTGATTTCAAGATCGACCTGGAATCAAAGAGTGTGTCACTGACTGAAGAGGGTATCGCCAAGGCTGAAAAGTACTTTAACTTGCACAACCTTTACGATACAGATAACACGGCATTGACGCATCATATGGATCAGGCCTTAAGAGCGAACTTTATCATGCTACGTGACAAAGATTACGTGGTCTCAGATGGTGAAGTCATGATCGTGGATTCCTTTACTGGACGGGTCATGGAAGGGCGTCGTTATTCTGACGGTCTTCATCAAGCCATCGAAGCCAAAGAAGGCGTGGACATTCAAGAAGAGTCCAAGACTATGGCTAACATTACCTACCAAAACTTGTTCCGGATGTATCGTAAGCTCTCTGGGATGACGGGTACTGCTCGGACTGAAATTGAAGAATTCCGTGAAATTTACAATATGGAAGTTATTTCAGTACCAACTAACAAGCCGGTTATTCGACTTGATGAACCAGATGTATTGTATCCAACACTTGAAGCGAAATTTAATGCAGTTGTTAACCGCATTAAAGAACTTCATGAAAAGGGACAACCCATGCTGATTGGGACCGTTGCCGTTGAAACTTCAGAATACTTGTCTGAAAAACTTGATGAAGCTAATATTCCTCACGTGGTTTTGAACGCTAAAAACCACGCCAAGGAAGCCGATATCATCATGAACGCTGGTCAACGTGGCGCCGTAACGATTGCCACCAACATGGCTGGTCGTGGGACCGATATCAAGCTTGGACCGGGTGTTCGTGAATTAGGCGGCCTAGTGGTGCTCGGGACTGAACGACACGAGTCACGGCGGATCGATAACCAACTTCGTGGCCGTTCTGGTCGACAAGGTGACCCTGGTTTGACACAGTTCTTCTTATCACTTGAAGACGACTTAATGCGCCGTTTTGGGACGGATCGGGTAAAGGCCTTCTTGGAACGGATGAACGTTGATGGTGAGGATGCCGTCATTAAGAGTCGAATGATCAGTCGTCAAGTTGAATCTGCCCAAAAACGGGTTGAAGGGAACAACTACGATTCTCGTAAGAACGTTTTGCAGTATGATGATGTGATGCGTGCGCAACGTGAAGTGATCTATGGACAACGTAACCAAATCATCAATGAAGATGACTCACTTCGTTGGGTGATCATGCCAATGATTCAACGGACCATCGATCGCGTTGTTAACCTTCATACACAAGGTGAACAGAAGGATTGGGATCTTTCAACTATCTTGGACTTTGCTATCTCAGCTCTGGTTAGTCCTGACAAAGTCAAACTCGAAGATTTTCAAGATAAAGATGCTGACCAGATTAAGTCAATTTTGATGGACTTAGCTGAAGGCGTTTATCAAGAAAAGCAAAAACAATTGTATGATCCTGCTCAAATGCTAGAATTTGAAAAGGTCGTTATTTTACGAGTGGTCGATTCACACTGGACTGATCATATCGACGTGATGGATCAATTGCGTACTTCAATTGGTCTTCGTGGGTATGGCCAATTGAACCCACTCGTTGAGTATCAACAAGATGGCTACCGGATGTTTGAAGAAATGATTGCGGATATCGATTACGATGCCACTCGTTTATTCATGAAGTCTGAAATCCGTCAAAATATTACCCGTTAATCTTAGCGATTCATTGCGACAATAAGCAGCGTTAGCAGTTAGTTAACTAATTTTCTAACAGTTTCGCTCGAACAAACAAGGTTCCACCGATTGATCTCACGATGATTCGGTGGAACCTTGTTGTATCCAACAACGCAATGATTGCGTTAAACTAGATGGGAATGAGTAACGATAAAACAATGAATGGAGCGCTTATGATGGAATTAAGTGATATTAAACGCGATTTAAAAGCGATGGCAACTGAAATTGCTGGCTTTGGGAGGTCTCTTTGACTTAGATGCATTGCATGAAAGCATCGCTATCAATGAGGCCAAAATGGCTGAACCGGGGTTTTGGGATCATCAAGAAACTGCTCAGAAGTTAATTGATGAGACCAATCTGCTTAAGGGTAAGTCAGAATCATTTGAGACATTAACGCAACAGTTATCTGATGCACAAGTTGCTGTTGAGTTACTTGAAGAAGAACCTGACCAAGAGGTTCAGCTAGAGTTAGAGACCAATCTGGATCATTTGAAAGGTGAGTTGCAGCAATACCGATTAAATTTACTGTTAAATGGCCCGTATGATAGTCATAATGCTATTCTTGAAATCCACCCAGGTGCAGGTGGCACCGAATCACAGGACTGGGGCGCGATGCTATTACGGATGTATACTCGTTGGGCTGATCAACATCAATTCAAAGTTGAAACGTTAGATTATCAAGCGGGTGAAGTTGCTGGTATTAGTTCAGTAACCTTGATGATTTCTGGACATAATGCCTACGGGTATTTACGCTCTGAAAAGGGTGTTCACCGACTTGTCCGCATCTCACCGTTTGATTCCGCTGGTCGAAGACATACCTCATTTGCCTCAGTCGACGTGTTGCCAGAGCTTGATGATTCAGTAAATATTGAGATTAATCCGGCTGATTTAAAGGTCGATGTTTATCGGGCCAGTGGTGCTGGTGGTCAACACGTCAATAAAACGTCATCGGCAGTTCGAATTACCCATGAGCCGACCGGTATCGTGGTCGCTTCTCAAGCACAACGATCTCAACTCCAAAACCGTCAAACCGCAATGAATATGTTGAAGGCCAAACTCTATGAATTAGAAGAAGAAAAGAAGGCTAAGCAAAAAGCCGCGATTGAGGGCGAACAGCTGGATATTGGTTGGGGCTCTCAAATTAGATCCTATGTTTTTCACCCCTATACGATGGTTAAAGACCACCGGACCAACTATGAAACGGGTAACGGTCAGGCCGTTATGGATGGTGATTTAGATCCATTTATCAATGCCTACCTGCAATATCAACTGGAGCAGTCTAATCCGGATTGATAAAAAGTGATTCGGGCGCTTAATGGCGACTAGAATCAATTGATGTAGTTACGTTTAAATCAATCAGTGTGTCGAGAATGGGTTGCCGTTCTCGACTTTTTTTGTGCCTAGCATTTTAAATCAGTCTTTTCTTATCGTTTGCCAACAGTTGCTCAAGCAACACGGGGTTTATGCTATACTGCTTTTAGGAACAGATAATGAAAACGTGGGTGTTTGTGATGAGAATTGGATTATTAATTTTAACTTTAGTGGCTCAACCGATCTGGTGGATCGGACTTATTCGAGAATGGTGGACCTCGAATCGACGAATTAAAAAAGAACGGCAGACCTTTGGCAGTGCGGTTTATTCGGACAAGTATGAAGTCAGACACTTCATACTACTCAGCTTGTCATTAGGCTGCTTACTCTCCCTTGTAACGTTTGGTTTAGGGGTGACGGTCCCGCTGACGTGGCTGTTGATTTATCTTAGTTTGGCGCTGATTGCCGTCTTGATTGGTCCGGCGGCAGGTCTTTCAACAACGATTTTAATTGGATCCGTGGTATTGTATGACTTGGTCAAATACTTTGACGTTAAATTCGACCATTTTGGGTTAAGTCGAAGTTTTGGTGTCAATTTTTCGGTCGTACCAGTAGCGGATTTAGTCATTTTTGTCGCGTTGGCCTTTATCGGGCTTGGTATCTGGGTTCGATTTGCTGGCGGACGCTTTGCGGCCCCCAAAGTATTAAGTCAACAACGGGGGAAATTAGTTGCAGGCTATACCTTTAATGAATTGTTAGTCGTCCCAACCTTGATTCTGGTGCCAGGTGATTGGATTACCAGTCATTTGAGCTTTTGGCCAGTCTTGGCAATGGGTCACACTACTGTAACCCCGCTGTTTATTCCGCTTATTTTGGGATTGCGATTGACCATCTTTAAACAACAGCCGCGGATTGCAGAACGGCAGCTTGCTCGTCACATTCTAGTTTTAGGACTAATTGCCGTTGTGTTGGGACTCGTTACGCTGAAGTTGAACGATCTGGCCGTACCCGGCCTCTTAGTTATTTATCTGGCATATCTAGGTTGCCTAATTTGGACGCGTTGGCGTGATCGAACCCGTTCGTTTTGGTTTTCCAAAGTTGATCATGGCGTCCGGGTACTGGGCATTAAACCGGGGACGCCAGCGGCTAAAATGGCCATTTCAGTTGGTGATATTATTACCGAGTGCAACCGACAAGCCGTTAATTCTGAACAAGGTTTCTATGAGGCTTTGCTGATTAACCCAACGTATTGCCGGCTAAAGATTCAAACGCCAGAAGGTGATTACAAAGTTACCGAAACTGCCATTTTTGATGGTGCACCGCATGAGATTGGAATTGTGATGTTTAAAAATTAGGAGGGCCCTATGCAAAGAGTTTTAGTTGTTGATGATGAACCTGCAATTGTCACACTGTTAACCTATAATTTAGAAAAAGCTAACTACGAGGTGGAATCGGCAATTAATGGGCATGACGCCGTTAACTTAGCCAGTGAGAAGCACTTTGATGCAATTTTACTCGATTTAATGTTACCCGGACTAGATGGTGTCGAAGTCACCAAGCAGCTACGACAAGAAAAAGTGAGCACCCCAATTATCATGATCACAGCCAAAACGGATGAATTTGATAAAGTGTTCGGGTTAGAGTTGGGTGCGGACGACTACATTACCAAACCGTTCAGTCCTCGCGAGGTTTTAGCTAGGCTTAAGGCAGTTTTGCGGCGAACTCAGGGTGGCCCAGCAACTGATAGTGAATTTGATGATAGCCAGCAGTTGCGAGTTGGTGAGATCATGATCGATCAAGCTACTGTGAGTGTCACTGTTAATCAACAACGGGTAAAACTAACACCCAAAGAATTTGAACTACTGGTTTACTTAGTTAAACGACCAAACCAAGTTTTAAAACGTGACCAGTTACTTGAGGGCGTTTGGGGGTTTGATTATGCCGGTCAAACCAGAATGGTTGATATCCATATTTCTCACTTGAGAGACAAAATTGAACCAGATCCAAAGCATCCGACCTATCTCAAGACCGTCAGGGGATTTGGTTATCGTTTCGAGGCACCCCAACATGATTAAGCAAAGGCATCTATTGAAACGGTTAGGGTTAGAGCTTGGCATCACTTTTTTGCTTAACTTTTTAGTTATCTTCATCGCCATGCGTATGCTAGGTGCTTCTCAGTTAACGGGTTCGACTATCAGCCAGTTAGGTTTCCTTGATTTGATTGCGTCAATTATAGAAGTTGGGTTATTTAACTGGGCCTTTTTACACCGTCAGCAACCAATCAATGCGATGACCCACAAGGTACAAGGTATGCTGAAAGATGAGCAGCCGGCGCACGTTTTATTGCGGCATAATGACGACTACTACGAACTGGCGATGGCCATTAATCGGTTACAGACGCATCAACAAAAACTATTGCGAGCCAAAACGCAGCAGACTGAAGAGCTACGGTTACTGTTGGCCTACTTACCCATCGGTGTGATGGTGATCGACCGCTACCGAAAAGTGGAGATGGCAAACGCCGCGATGGCAGAGTTTTTGCAGACCGAAATTAATCCGCACCGTCATCCCTATACACAAGACATTCATCAATTTGAGTTGGTGTCATTAATCGGGAAGGTGATTAGTGATAAGACGTCCAGACGGCAAGTAATCACCTTGCCCGGTGTACCAACCGAAAAACGCGTGGAGGTCTCGGTGGTGTACACTTCGACAACTGAAGATTTCTTCCAGATTTTGGTGCTTTTGTATGATGTCACCGAAATTTACGCGGTTGAAAAGATGCAAATGGACTTTATTTCAAATGCCTCCCATGAATTAAAAACGCCGGTTACCGCAATCGCTGGCTTTGCTGAAACGTTGTTAGGTGGTGCTAAGGATGACCCAGCGACTCTAGATGAGTTTTTAGGAATTATTCAACGGGAAAGCAAGCGCCTAACTGAGCTCATCCAAGACGTGCTTGCCATTTCAAGAATTGAATCACAGTCATTGTCTGAACAACAGGTGACAACGATTAAGCTGGCGGAGATGGTGACCGAACAAACTCGAGTATTGCAACAGATTGCTTCCATGAAACGGGTCACCTTTAGTAATCTGGTTTCTGATGATGTCAAGGTGAGTGCCGATGAGAAAAAACTTGATGAAATTATCAAGAACTTGATGTCTAACGCGATAAAATATAATCATGAAGGTGGACAAGTCAAGATTAGTTATCAAGCGAATAATGAGGATTGGTCAATCATGGTGCAAGATACCGGTATTGGAATTGCGCAGAATGAACAAGCCAGAATTTTTGAGCGGTTTTATCGTGTTGATAGTTCTCGTACCCAACAGGTTGTCAGTGGTACAGGTCTCGGTTTGGCCATTGTAGCCGAATTAGTGCAGTCGATGGGCGGCCAAATCTCAGTGCACAGTCAACGTGGTGTTGGGAGTACATTTACGGTCACTTTTCCAATTAAGACTCAAAAATAAACATATTAATAAAACCGGTCTAGGCGCTTATTCAATTAAATGCCTAGACTGGTTTTATTTATATCCGGAATGGTATAGATGAAAATCGAAAATATTTACAAAACATTTACAAAGATGTGTGCCTGACATTTACATTGCTTTCGTATACTGATTTTGAAAGATGAGATGGAGGGACAACGCATGTCAAAAGCGCGGTGGATTGAGATTCTACTGGTAATCAGTATCGTTATTTTAGGTGGTTGGGCGTATCAGACCAGACAGGTCAGTCATACGAACCAAACCATTACGGCTGTTGGCTCAACGGCACTTCAACCGTTAGTTGAAGCAGCGGGTGAAGATTACGCGGGTCAGCATCTAGGGACGTTTGTGAACGTTCAAGGTGGTGGCACGGGGACTGGGCTAAGCCAAGTGCAAGAAGGTGCAGTGGATATCGGCAACGCCGATGTGTTCGCGGAACAGCAAAAGGGAATTGTGCCCAGTCGTTTACGCGATCATCGCGTCGCAGTGGTTGGCATCACACCAATCGTTAATCCTAAAGTCGGGGTCAGCCACCTGACAACCAAACAGCTGATTGCCATCTTCACTGGCCGGGTAACGAATTGGTCGCAGGTCGGTGGTCATCATCAAAAAATCGTGATTTTAAACCGCGCTCAAGGCAGTGGAACTCGAACAACTTTTGAACAATATGGGTTGAACGGCCATCGCAGTATTGCGGCTCAAGAACAAGATTCCTCAGGCATGGTTCGCCAAATCGTAGCAACCACACCGGGGGCAATTAGTTACGTTGGCTTTTCGTACGTTGATAAAACGGTTCGGGCAGTATCGTTGAACAGTGTGGCGCCAACTAACCAAAATGTGACCACAAATCATTGGAAAATTTGGTCGTATGAGCATATGTATACTGGCCGCCAACCGCAGCCATTAGCAACTGCGTTCATTCACTACATTCAATCGGCCAAGATTCAAAAGACCCTCGTCAAGCAACTTGGCTATATTAGCATTTCTGAAATGAAAATTTCGCGTGATGGTCACGGTACCATTTCGCAAGTGGGGAGCAGCCATGAATAATCAGTTGAAAAAACAGCTATTAAAACGATCAAAGGCCGCTAAGCTGGAACGCTTGGGAAAAAGCGTGAGTTTTCTGGCGTTAATGTTGATCACCGTAACCGTGTTCGCGATTATTATTTTCGTCGCGTCAAAGGGATTTTCAACGTTTTTTAGCAACCACGTGAGTTTCGTGGATTTTATTACCGGGAAAAATTGGAATCCGTCAGTCACGAACGCCAAGGGACAGCCAGAGGTCGGTGCGCTACCCATGATTGCAGGCTCGTTCATTGTGACCATCTTATCCGCGTTAGTTGCCACGCCGTTCGCAATTGGCGCCGCAATTTTCATGACTGAGATTTCACCACAACGAGGTGCTAAAATTTTACAACCGGTGATTGAGTTATTGGTGGGGATTCCATCGGTAGTTTACGGTTTTATCGGGTTGACGGTAATTGTGCCGCTGACTCGGAGCCTATTCGGTGGTAGCGGGTTTGGCATTTTGTCCGGGACCTGTGTCCTGTTTGTGATGATCTTGCCGACGGTGACGTCGATGAGTGTCGATGCCCTTCGTGCTGTGCCACGGTACTATCGCGAAGCAGCACTGGCACTAGGTGCGACCCAATGGCAGACAATTTATAAAGTCATCTTGAGAGCGGCTACTCCGGGGATGCTGACGGCAATCGTTTTTGGCATGGCCAGAGCATTCGGTGAAGCATTAGCAGTTCAAATGGTGATTGGTAACGCTGCCTTATTACCAACCAGTTTGGTATCACCGGCTTCAACCCTGACTTCTGTCTTAACGACTGGTATTGGTAACACCGTCATGGGGTCATTACAAAATAATGCGTTGTGGTCATTAGCACTCGTGTTATTGGTGATGTCACTAATTTTCAACTTGGTAATTCGCTTAATCGGACGTAAGGGGGCAATGTCAAAATGAATCCCAAACTAAGTAATCGGATCGCCATTTCGGTCCTCTACGTTATTTCAGGTACTATCATCGTCATTTTAGCAGCATTGCTAGGCTACATTATCATTAGTGGGTTACCAGCCATTAACTGGCACTTCTTAACGTCACCAGCGCGTGCCTTTACGAGTGGTGGTGGCATCGGGATTCAGTTATTTAATTCGTTTTACCTACTTATTCTAACGATGCTGATCTCATTTCCCATTGCCTTGGGTGCTGGGATTTATTTGAACGAATATGCTAAACAAAATTGGGTAACTGCATTAGTCAGAACCGCGATTGAGATTTTGAGTTCACTGCCTTCCGTTGTTGTTGGATTGTTTGGCTTTTTAATCTTCGTTGTGCAATTTGACTTTGGCTTTTCAATTCTGTCTGGCGCCTTTGCCCTGACGTTTTTCAACCTCCCATTGTTGACTCGAAGCATTGAAGAAGCGCTGGCTGCCGTTCCCAACGCACAGCGTGAGGGCGGCTTGGCACTCGGCCTTTCAAAGTGGGAAACGGTGACCCATATTATTGTTCCGGCGGCGCTACCGGCGATTTTAACTGGAGTGATTTTAAGTGCGGGACGAATCTTCGGTGAAGCGGCAGCATTGATCTTTACCGCTGGTCAAAGTGCACCTGCTTTAAATTTTGCGGATTGGAATCCATTCAACATGACCAGTCCATTGAACCCAATGCGACCAGCCGAAACGCTAGCCGTTCATATTTGGAAAATTAATTCGGAGGGAATCATGCCCGATGCAAAGGCAATTTCTTCGGGCTCATCGGCCGTACTGGTGATTTCAGTTTTGGCATTTAACCTACTCGCTCGTTTCGTCGGGAAACGATTATTTAAGCGTTTGACAGCTAGCTAACGACTGGCAGAATTGGAGGCAGTTCATGTTAATTAATCCAACTAGCCCGCATCAAGGTGATAGCTGGCTCGAAAGAAATATTGTTGACCCAAGTGAGCGTCATGATTCACCAATCGTTTTGGAAACGAAACAGTTGCGAGTCTTTTACGGTGAAAACGAGGCCATTCATGAGGGTGATTTGAAGTTTCCAGAACATCAAATCACAGCGTTAATTGGCCCTTCTGGTTCTGGTAAATCAACCTTTTTAAGATCGCTCAATCGTATGAACGATGGCGTCGCAACGGTTAAGGGTCAAATCTTATATCGTGGTGTTGATGTGAATCAACCCGAAATTGACGTTTACGAAATGCGCCGCCGAATTGGCATGGTCTTTCAGCGCCCAAATCCGTTTTCAAAATCGATTTATGACAATATCGTGTTTGCGCTTCGGCGACGGGGTGTGACTGATAAAGCGACGCTGGATGAAATTGTTGAAACAAGCCTAAAACAGGCGGCCATCTGGGACGAAGTGAAGGATTCCCTTCAAAAAAGTGCCTTAGCACTTTCCGGAGGACAGCAACAACGACTTTGCATTGCCCGCGCCATTGCAGTACAGCCAGATATTTTACTCTTGGACGAACCGGCCAGTGCGCTTGACCCAATCTCAACTGGGAAACTTGAAGAAACCTTGATGACACTTAAGCAGAAGTACACCATTATAATCGTGACGCATAACATGCAACAAGCAGCTCGAATTAGTGACTATACAGCTTTCTTTAACATGGGACGGGCGCTTGAATATAACGAAACCTCAAAAATTTTTACTCGGCCCAAGGTTCAGTTAACCAATAATTACGTTGCTGGCGATTTTGGATAGGAGATAACGATGACAGCGATTTTAGAGACGCACGACCTACATGTCTATTATGGCAAGCACGAAGCATTAAAGGGCATTGATCTTAGTTTTGAGGAGAAGGGAATCACCGCCTTGATTGGGCCGTCAGGTTCAAGTAAATCAACCTATCTGCGGACGCTCAATCGGATGAATGATTTAATTCCGAATGTTACGATCACCGGTGATATTGCCTTTCGCGGTCAAAATATTTATGCGCCACAGACCGATTTAGTGACTTTACGTAAGGAAATTGGCATGGTGTTTCAACAACCCAACCCATTTCCGTTTTCAATCTATGACAATGTGGCCTTTGGGTTAAAGTTAGCTGGTAGTCAGCAACGCGAACAACTCGATGAGATTGTGGAAACTAGCCTCAAACAAGCAGCTGTGTGGGATGAAGTTAAGGATCATCTCCACGAAAGTGCGCTATCACTTTCAGGTGGTCAACAGCAACGAGTTTGTATTGCCAGGGTGTTAGCAGTATCGCCTGAAATTATCTTACTTGATGAACCCACCAGTGCGTTGGATCCAATCTCAAGTAGCCAAATCGAAGCGACTTTGTTAAAATTAAGAACCGATTATACGATTATTACGGTGACCCATAATTTGCAGCAGGCGTCACGTATCGCTGATCGAACGGCCTTCTTCATGGACGGCGAAATTGTCGAAGTTGATGATACTAAAAAAATTTTTATGAACCCAGCTAAAAAAGCAACTGAGGATTACATTAGTGGTCGCTTCGGTTAGTAATGGAGGAAAATGATGAGACGGTTATTTGACGAAGAATTAGACGAGCTAGATAACGGCTTCACGGAGATGGGCATCTTGGTGAGTAACGTGGTCCAGCAATCAGTAGACGCTTTTATCAACCACGATCGCGCCGCTGCCCAACAAATTATTGATCACGACCACGATATTAACGAACGTGAGATTCGCTTGGAATCCAAGTCATTTGAGATCATTGCTCTGTATCAACCTGTGACGACGGATCTTAGGGAAGTTGTGACGATTCTAAAGGCAGTGTCCGATTTGGAACGAGCGGGGGATCATGCTCGTAATATCGCCTATGCCACAATTGAGGTGAAGGGAAATACTCGGGTTGCGTCAATTGAATCCCAGATTGCCCAAATGGGACAATTGACAACGGATATGGTTAAGCGGGCGATTCAAGCGTACGTTGACAAGGATGAGGTTGCGGCTAAAGATTTAGTCACAATTAACGATCAGTTGATCGATTTTCATGATCAAATTATGCGTGAAAGTTACGACCAAATTACCAAGGATTCCGAAGTGTTAATTGCGGCCATGAACTATAACCGTGTTGCTGGTGACCTGATCCGAATTGCGGATTACTTGACCAATGTTGGTGAGTGGATCGTCTACTTAAAGACGGGTAAAATCATTGAATTAAAGCTGATGAAGTAAAAATTTCAAATCAAAAAGGGTCATGCAGGACCTGAATATTATGTTCAAAAACGTCGTCAGTTTCTGATTGAAGAAACGGCGGCGTTTTCTGAGTCGTCAATTTGACGCCAAACCACCATCAGGGAAGGCTGTTTATGCCTCATGACTTGGATAATTCACCATAAGATTCTCTGACAAATCTACCGTTGAATTGAGAATCAGATCGATAAAAAGGTCATCACGCCTTCAAGAATGTAATCGATTACATTTTAAGGCTGTTTATGTTAATAAATCGTGTTAAATCGGTTTCTTCACTTGCTTTCGAGCGTCACATTATCTATTCTGTAATTGGTAACTAGAAATGAGGTGATTTTTTGATGAATAGCAAACGACGATTAACACGTTCCTCTGACCGAATTTTTACGGGCGTTTTGGGCGGCTTAGCAGCGTACTTTGGCATCAGTGCAACACTGGTACGAATCATTTTCGTTGTACTGACCATTTTTCCTGGGCACGTTGTATTCGGTCTGTTAGTTTACCTACTACTCACCGTTATTATTCCCGAAAACACTGGTACACAGCGGCAAAGTCACTTTTGGAACGCTGATCAGTCACAATCACGAAAAGAGCTCCACGACGTTACTGAGGAAGATACTGATAAAAAGTGAGTTGTAGAGAATATGAAATTTTGGGTTCGAATATTAATTAACGCAGTGCTTTTTATGGCACTCGCAGGTTTTTTAAAGAGTCTCTTTTTTGTTGCTAGCCCATGGATCGCATTACTTGCAAGTTTAGTGCTCGCAATTTTGAACGCGCTAGTTAAACCGTTTTTAATGATTTTGTCATTACCTATCACGGTGGTGACGCTGGGGCTTTTCAGTATCGTGATCAATGGTTTGATGTTGCAATTGACAGCCGCACTCGTTGGACAGGACTTTCGGTTTAGTTCGTTCGGAGCTTCGATGCTCGTCGCTGTGTTGATGTCGCTATGTAATACGATTATTTCAAACTACGTGGGTCACGGTAATACTGATTAATGCGTTTAATTGGTTACTAAAATAGATCGTCAAATCAGAAAGAAGGGTGTCCTGCTGCTGATGACAATTAGCTAAATTGACGATACGTTTAGTGATGTTCATAAAACCTCCCGTTGGCTAATCGGGAATCAAACTGACCATTATTTTTGTGGCATCAGTGGCGGGTAATGATTTGGCAGATAGTGTAACAGTTGCTGACCTGGTTGAAAACATTCGGCTGGATGTGATATACGGTGATGATTTACTGGATGATCGCGAAATTTCAACGAGTGATATCTCACGACCGGGTCTCGAATTAACTGGCTATTTTAACTATTATCCAGCTAAGCGAGTTCAACTTCTTGGTATTACGGAGACTTCCTTTGCCAAGGGAATGAGTCATGATGAGCTATTGAGTGTCATGCGTCAAATGTGTCAACCAGAAACGCCAGCGTTTGTGATTTCGACGCAACTCGAACCACCAGAGGAACTCTTACAAGCGGCCAAAGAAAATCAGATTCCCATTTTGGGGACTAAGATGACAACGTCTCGGGTCTTAAGTAATATGACGAACTACCTTGAAGGCCAGTTGGCAGAACGACAATCGCTTCACGGGGTTCTCGTTGATATCTATGGCGTCGGCGTTTTGATCACTGGTGATTCAGGGGTTGGGAAAAGTGAAACCGCGCTGGAATTGGTTAAGCGTGGTCACCGGTTAATTGCGGATGACCGTGTTGAAGTTTATCAACAGGATGAACAAACCTTAGTTGGTGCAGCGCCAGCTATCTTAGCCCATTTACTTGAAATTCGAGGGATCGGTATCATTGATGTCATGAACTTGTTTGGTGCTGGAGCTGTTCGAAGTGAAACTGATATCGAACTGATTGTTCACTTGGAAGCTTGGTCGGCTGATAAACGGTTTGATCGACTCGGTAATGGCGACGAAACGCAAAAGATTTTCGACGTTGAGATTCCTAAAATCTCCATTCCGGTCAAAACTGGTCGTAACTTAGCCATTATTATCGAAGCCGCTGCCATGAATTTCCGTGCGCGTTCGATGGGTTACGATGCCACTAAAGTTTTTGATCAGAATTTGAACCGGTTGATTCAACAAAATTCAAATAAAAAATCTAAATAGTTAAGATTCACTATAAGAGAAGTTAAGAGGTGGCATCCTTGCGGGGAGTTTTGGCAGCATTGAACCCAATTGCATTTCACTTGGGTCCAATAGAGGTTCACTGGTATGGTATTTTCATTGCTAGTGCCGTTATTATTGCGGTATATTTAGCAGTCCGCGAGGGCAATCGACGTTCGGTTGATGCTGATGACATTTACGATATGATTTTGTGGGCGTTACCGGCGGCCATTATCGCAGCGCGTGCTTATTACGTTGCGTTTGAATGGCCGTATTATTCGAAACACTTGGGCGAAATTATCCGAATTTGGGATGGTGGAATTGCCATTTATGGTTCGCTGATTGGTGCCGGTTTGGTTGTGTTTTTCTTTTGCCGTGCACGATTTATACCAGTATGGTTAATGTTAGATATTGCGGCGCCAACCGTTATCATGGCCCAAGGGATTGGACGCTGGGGCAACTTTATGAACCAAGAAGCTTTCGGTCAGATTACGAGCTTGAGCTTTTTACAAGGTTTACATTTACCTCAATTTATTATCAACCAGATGTTCATTAATGGCGCTTATCGGCAACCAACGTTTTTATATGAATCAACTTGGGATATTCTCGGGTTCATTGTTTTAATGAGTCTGCGACACCGAACTGGGCTCTTTAAACAGGGAGAGGTCTTTCTAAGCTACGTCATTTGGTATTCATTTGGCCGATTCTTCATCGAAGGCATGCGGACAGATAGTTTAATGTTGATGAACGTTATTCGCGTGTCACAATTATTGTCGGTTGTTTTGTTTGTCGGTGCGATTGGGTTGATGCTCTATCGACGTCGACTTGGCAGTCAGATTCCAATGTATCTTGAAGGTAACCCTTTTTCAAAAAAAGCCGTGAAGGCGAAAAATTAAGGAGAAATAACTATGTCTGAAAAAATTGCAGTATTAGGCGCAGGCTCATGGGGTAGTATTTTAGCGAACTTGTTAGACGAAAATGGTCACGACGTTTCACTCTGGTCTTATAAACAAGATCAGGTCGACGAACTCAATCAACACCATACTAATACGCATTATATTAAGGATTTTACCTACTCTGAAACCTTAGTGGCATATTCTGACCTTAAAGCTGCATTGAAAGACGCCACAACCGTCTTGTTTGTGGTTCCAACTAAAGCAGTTCGCTCAGTTGCTAGTCAAACCAAGCGTGCATTAGCCGAGCTACATACAAAGCCAGCACTGATTCATGCCAGTAAGGGGATCGAACAGGATACTTACAAGCGGGTGTCGGAGATTTTAGCTGAAGAGATCCCTGCAGAATCACGTCAGTCGATTACCGTCCTTTCAGGTCCTAGTCATGCCGAGGACGTTGCCAAAAAGGATATTACCTTGGTAACAGCTGCAAGTACTGATTTGAGCGCCGCTGAACACGTTCAAAAATTATTCATGAACCGTTACTTCCGGGTTTATACCAACACAGACGTAATCGGTGTTGAAATTGCGGCTGCCTTGAAGAACATTATTGCCTTAGGGACTGGTGCTTTACACGGTCTTGGCTATGGTGACAATGCTAAGGCTGCTTTGATGACTCGTGGTTTAGCTGAAATCTCACGGTTAGGTGCTTCGTTCGGTGCTAACCCGCTGACCTTTATTGGTTTAGCAGGCGTTGGTGATATTATTGTGACTGGGACTAGCCACAATTCCCGTAACTGGCGTGCCGGTGATGAACTTGGCAAAGGTCAGTCCCTTGAAGAAGTGATTGACACCATGGGTATGGTGATCGAGGGTGTGGCAACTACCAAGTCGGCTTACGAATTAGCTAAGCAACGGGGTGTGGACATGCCAATCACAACGGCGATTTACCAAGTTCTTTATGAAGGCAAGGATATCCGAGAAGCTATTTCTGATTTGATGCAACGTGAGGGTCGATCAGAATTTTAAGGGTGCGACAAATTGCTTGTTGGCTAAATGCTAGACAAACTTACAAAAAGATAGTAAAGTTAGTGCCATTAAATTAACTTCTCGATGGTACGAGTGAAAGGGGAACTTTGATGGCAAAACAATATGATGTGATTGTAATCGGTGCAGGCCCTGGTGGCATGACTGCAGCGCTATATGCGTCACGAGCTAACCTATCCGTTTTGATGTTGGATCGCGGGATTTATGGTGGTCAAATGAACAACACAGCGGCAATTGAAAATTATCCAGGTTTTTCTTCAGTGATGGGCCCAGACTTGGCTGAGAACATGTATCAAGGTTCGACCCAGTTCGGCGCGGAATACGCCTATGGTAACGTTGAAGGAATTGAAGACCACGGTGCGATTAAAGTGGTTAAAACTGATACTGACAGTTTTGAAGCGAAGGCAGTCGTCATTGCGACCGGCTCAGAATACCGTAAACTAGGTGTACCTGGCGAAGAAGCTTATGGTGGCCGCGGTGTTTCTTACTGTGCAGTTTGTGATGGTGCTTTTTTCAAAGGCCGTGAAGTCATCGTTGTTGGTGGTGGTGATTCCGCTGTTGAAGAAGGACTTTATCTGACACAGCTCGCTTCCAAAGTGACTGTGATTCATCGTCGTGATCAGTTACGCGCCCAAAAGATTATTCAAGACCGGGCATTTGCTAATGACAAGATGAACTTCATTTGGAATAGTAACGTTGAGGAAGTTCTAGGTGATGATCAAAAAGTCACCGGTGTTAAGGTCGTTAATAATCAGACTGGTGAAGAGCAGACGATTGATGCCAGTGGTGTCTTCATTTACGTTGGTATTTTGCCTAAGACTGAGCAATTTGGTGATCTTGGCATTACTGACGAAACCGGTTGGATTCCAACTGATAAGAATATGGCGACTAAAGTACCTGGTATTTTTGCCATTGGCGACGTTCGAGCTAAGGATCTTCGTCAAATCACTACTGCAGTTGGTGATGGTGGCGTTGCGGGTCAACAAGTGTTTAAGTACATTGAATCACTTGCTGATACCGGAGCAACGGTTTAGTTTAACACCAATGTTATTCATGAAAGTGGCACTCAAACTTGACTTTGAGTACCGCTTTTTTTGAACTCCCAAACTCGGTATAATTAAGTGTGTAATTGAAATGAGAAAAAGGATGGCGAAACCATGGAGACACTTGCAACGCAGCTTGAAGCACAACTGGATTATGAGGTACGGCCACTGACTCATCAGGATGAAGATCAAATATACGCTTTGCAGAAACAACATCAGGCTTACTTTGATTTGTTTTTGGACCATCGCTTAACAAAGCAGGAAGCGGTTCGTGATTTAGATGAAGTTGCCAGTGACGCAACGCCAGCACAAAAAAACTACTTAGGGTTGTTTGATCATGGCCAATTAATTGCAACGCTGGATTTAACCATTGATTATCCGCTACCGCAATTAGTCTGGCTAGGACAATATTTTGTCGATGCTGAACACCTTTCGGAGGCGGATCAACGGGCCATCATGGCCACTGTGTTAACGACACTTAAGGCATTGACAGCTGTTCAAGTGCAGTTATTGGTTTTAAAAGCCGATCAGGCAGGTCGTGACTTTTATGAAGCAGTTGGGTTTCAGGCGATATCAGAGACGCGAACCCGGATCAATGGTCAATTCGTGGACGCAATCGTCTATCAACGAGCACTCTAATTGACTGATTTAGCAGTGATAACCCGGTTAGTGGCGAAAATACGTTCGGTATGTTAGAATAGACGAACGCACGTAGGAAGGCGAATGCTTTCCTACTTTTAACGTGTTTTAAATTAAGGGGGTCACGAGCGTGATTGAACGACAGGAGAATCGTAAATTTGACTTAGTGTCCAAGTATCAGCCAACGGGAGATCAACCTAATGCCATCAAGGAACTGACGGCTGGTATTGATGCAGGTAAACGCGCCCAAGTATTATTAGGTGCGACTGGAACTGGGAAAACCTTTACGATTTCTAATGTGATAAAGAACGTCAATAAACCAACGTTGATTTTATCGCATAATAAAACGTTGGTTGGACAGTTATATGGCGAATTTAAGGAATTTTTCCCGAATAATGCGGTTGAATACTTTGTCAGTTATTACGATTATTATCAACCGGAAGCCTACGTGCCCTCAAGTGATACCTACATCGAAAAGGACTCTTCCATTAATGATGAGATTGATAAACTGCGACACTCAGCGACTAGTTCGTTGCTTGAGCGTAACGATGTGATCGTGGTGGCCTCAGTGTCATCGATCTTTGGCTTGGGGGATCCTAATGAGTATAAAAATCACACCGTTTCGTTGCGAGTTGGTCAACAAATCGAACGAAATGATTTGATGCGCAAACTGGTTGATATTCAATTTGACCGAAATGATATCGACTTTCAACGTGGTCGGTTCCGAGTTCATGGTGACGTTGTCGAGATTTTTCCGGCCTCACGTGATGAACGGGCGTTACGGGTTGAATTCTTCGGTGACGAAATTGACCGTATCCGTGAAGTTGATGCCCTTACTGGTGAGATCATTGGTGACCGCGAACACGTCGCTATCTTCCCGGCAACCCACTTTATGACCAATGACGATATTATGGATCATGCCATTACTGGGATTGAAGATGAATTAAAAGACCGTTTATCCGTTTTAGAAGGTGACGGCAAGCTGTTGGAGGCACAGCGCTTAAAACAGCGAACAACTTACGATATTGAGATGCTCCGCGAGATGGGTTACACCAACGGTATCGAAAACTACTCACGGTTTATGGACGGTCGTAAACCAGGTGAGCCACCGTATACACTGCTGGATTTCTTCCCCAAAGACTTCTTGCTGGTTGTCGATGAATCACACGTCACGATGCCACAAGTGCGTGGTATGTATAATGGTGACCGTTCTCGTAAACAACAGCTGGTTGATTACGGTTTTCGCTTGCCAAGTGCTTTGGATAACCGGCCGTTAAAGCTCGATGAATTCGAAGATCACGTTAATCAAGTCGTTTACATGTCGGCGACGCCAGGTGACTACGAGATGGATCAGACTGATACGGTCGTCGAACAGATTATTCGGCCGACTGGTTTACTTGATCCAACGGTTGAAGTCCGGCCAATTATGGGCCAAATGGACGATTTAGTTGGTGAAATCAATCAACGAATCGATGCAGACGAACGCGTTTTCGTGACAACTTTAACTAAAAAAATGGCAGAAGATTTAACGGACTATCTGAAAGATTTGGGCATTAAAGTTGCCTATCTACACAGTGACATTAAGACTTTGGAACGAACTGAGATTATCCGTGATTTACGACTTGGTAAGTACGATGTGTTAGTTGGTATCAACTTGTTACGTGAGGGGATCGACGTACCCGAGGTTTCCCTAGTGGCGATTTTAGATGCTGATAAAGAAGGTTTTCTTCGAAATGAACGGTCACTGATCCAAACCATGGGTCGGGCTGCTCGTAATGAACACGGGGCAGTTATTATGTATGCCGACCACGTGACAGATTCGATGCAACGTGCGATGGATGAAACAGCTCGTCGTCGTCAGATTCAAACTGCCTATAATAAAAAGCATGGCATTACACCTAAGACCATTAAAAAAGATATTCGTGACCTCATCAGTGTGACGAAACCGTCAGAGGGTAGTGGCGAGAAGGATGACTTTGTTGAAAGCGACTTTGAGTCAATGTCACACGAAGAACAACTGGATATGATTAAGCGGCTTGAAGACGAGATGCGTAGTGCAGCTAAGAAACTTGATTTCGAACACGCTGCCACGTTACGTGATACGGTATTGGAACTTAAAACCGAATTAGATGGCTAGCCAAGGGGGAGCACTTTGTCAAACGACTATATTGATATTCACGGGGCACGCGCCCATAATTTAAAAAACATTAACGTTAAAATTCCTAAGAATAAACTGGTTGTGGTAACCGGTTTGTCTGGTTCAGGTAAGAGTTCACTAGCTTTTGATACGCTGTATGCGGAAGGTCAACGCCGTTACGTCCAGAGTTTGTCCGCATATGCACGTCAATTCTTGGGCCAAATGGATAAACCTGATGTGGACTCAATTGATGGTCTATCGCCAGCAATTTCAATCGACCAAAAAACCACTTCCAAAAATCCGCGTTCAACGGTTGGAACGGTTACTGAAATCAATGATTATTTACGATTGCTGTGGGCTCGAGTTGGGACACCAATTTGTCCAAATGATGGGACCGAAATTACTAGTCAAACAGTTGAGCAGATGGTTGATAAGGTTTTATCGTTACCAGAACGAACCAAGCTACAGATTTTGTCACCCATTGTTCGTGAGAAGAAGGGGCAACACAAAAAAGTTTTCGACAAAATTCGGCGCGAGGGGTTTGTGCGCGTTCGAATTGACGGCGAAATTCATGATATTGATGAAGAAATTGACTTGAATAAGAATCAAATGCACTCGATCGATATCGTTGTTGATCGAATCGTGGTCAAGGATGGCATTCGCTCCCGTTTATTTGATTCCTTTGAAGCCGCACTTCGACTTAGCGGTGGCTACGCCGTTGCAGATGTGATTGACGGCGAACCGATCTTATTTTCAGAACACTATGCTTGTCCAATCTGCGGATTTACGGTCGGTGAATTAGAGCCACGGTTGTTCTCATTTAACGCGCCATTTGGTGCTTGTCCAGACTGTGACGGGCTGGGGATGAAGTTGGAAGTTGATCCTGATTTGATCGTACCTGATCAAACTAAGACTTTGCGTGAGGGCGCCTTAGCACCTTGGAACTCTAGCTCGAAGTATTACCCTGAAATGCTACGTCAAGCCTGTGAGCAAGCTGGGGTGGATATGGACACACCTTGGGAAAAACTTTCAACAGAGGATCAACAATTTGTTCTGTATGGTTCAAAGGGCAAGTCATATCACTTTGTGTTAGATAGCGACTTTGGTGGTGTTCGTGAGACTGACGCGCCTTTTGAAGGCGTGATCAATAACGTTGATCGTCGTTACCACAATGGTTCTGATTTTACCCAGGGTCAGATGCAACAGTACTTCCGTGAACTGACATGTCAAACCTGTCATGGTTACCGGTTAAACCGCAAGGCGCTAGCCGTTAAAATTGACGGGCAACACATTGGTGAAGTTTCTGATTTAGCGATTGGCAAAGAATTACCGTTTTTTGATCGACTTAAATTTAGTGAGCAAAATGAAGCCATCGCACGTCCCATTTTGAAAGAAATTCGTGATCGGTTAACGTTCCTAGAAAACGTCGGGTTGGATTACCTGACGCTGAGTCGGGCAGCCCGCACCCTTTCTGGTGGGGAAGCGCAACGAATTCGATTGGCTACCCAGATTGGGTCCAATCTATCTGGAGTCCTTTATATCCTCGATGAGCCTTCAATTGGGTTACACCAACGGGATAATGATCGATTAATCGCTTCCTTAAAGAAAATGCGGGACCTGGGCAATACCTTGATTGTGGTTGAACACGATGAAGATACCATGTTAGCATCAGATTACCTGATTGATATTGGTCCGGGCGCTGGTGAACATGGTGGTCAAGTAATGGCTGCCGGGACGCCAAAGCAAGTCACTCGGGTGAAAAAATCACTGACGGGACAGTACTTGTCTGGTAAGAAATTCGTGCCAGTGCCAACTGAACGCCGCCAAGGTAACGGCAAGAAGATTCGGATCACTGGCGCAGCCGAAAACAACTTGAAGCAAATTACAGTTGACTTTCCGCTGGGTGAATTTGTGGTCGTGACTGGGGTTTCAGGTTCAGGTAAATCGACGTTAGTCAATACGATCTTGAAACGGGTACTGGCGCAAAAGATTAACCATAACTCGGAAAAACCAGGTAAGTACAAATCGGTTACTGGCATTAAAAATATCGAAAAAATTATCGATATCGATCAAAGCCCCATTGGCCGAACACCGCGAAGTAACCCCGCAACCTACACCGGTGTTTTTGATGATATTCGTGGTTTGTTTGCACAAACTAGTGAGGCTAAGCTTCGGGGGTATCAAAAAGGACGGTTCAGTTTCAACGTGAAAGGCGGTCGTTGTGAAGCCTGTCATGGTGATGGCATTTTGAAAATTGAAATGAACTTTCTCCCGGACGTCTATGTACCATGCGAAGTTTGTCATGGCAAGCGATATAATTCAGAAACCCTGGAAGTTGAATATAAGGGCAAAAATATCGCTGAAGTGCTTGATATGACAGTCGATCAAGCATTAGCATTTTTTAGTGCGATTCCCAAAATCACCCGTAAACTTCAAACCATTCATGACGTGGGCTTAGGCTACGTCACCTTGGGACAGTCAGCTACTACCCTTTCAGGCGGTGAAGCACAACGGATGAAACTGGCTTCTGAGTTACAAAAGAAGTCAGATGGTAAAAACTTCTATATTCTTGATGAACCAACTACTGGACTCCATGTTGACGACATTAAACGCTTATTGGATGTTTTACATCGTCTAGTAGATAGTGGCAATACCGTATTGATCATTGAACATAATTTGGATGTAATCAAAACTGCTGATCATTTGATCGATCTTGGACCAGAAGGAGGTGATGGCGGTGGCCAAGTGGTCGCAACCGGAACCCCTGAAGAAATTGCTCAAGTCAAGGAGAGCTATACTGGCCAATATCTTGCGCCAGTTTTGGCACGTGATAAGCAACGAATGGCTGATGCTAAGCGATCGCAAGCTTAGTTAATTCTGACGAATATCAAAACACCCGGACAACAAATCGGCGACAATGTCGCGACCTGTTGTCCGGGTGCTTTTTATTTTATTTAAGCAGTAGTGTGATCAAAAGGATGGCGCTTGCCACCTGAACGATTAGGATACCACCGCCATACAACGCTAGTTTCTTGCCGGCTTTGATGAAGGCCGCAAAGTTGAGGCGCAGTCCAATTGCTGCCAGAGCGGTAACTTCACACCAACCCGATAAACCGTGTGCCAGACCAGAGATGGCCGGATCGAAGTGCAGCCATGAATTTAACGCGCATAAGACAACAAACCCAATCACGTACCAGGGGAGTGCGCGACGCCAGCTACTTTGAACCGTGCTTTGGTTGCCCGCCAACGATTGATTATGCTGATGGATGCGACTGAAGAGGAGTACCACCGCAACCAACATGATGATCCGCAAAATTTTAAACAACGTTGCATAAGTGGTTGTCGGATCATTGACCATGGTTGCACTGGCAATGACTTGACCGACTGATTGAACAGTGCCACCAATTAACGCACCACATAAAAAGTTTTGGTGGTGAAAAGTGAGTAAACTGATCACGGGTAATGAAAGCATTAAAATCGTGCCCATCAAATTCACCAACGTGACCGCCAATCGCTTGTCTTCATCGCGGGCTTCAATCGCTGGTGTGATGGCTGCAATTGCACTAGAGCCGCAAACGGCGTTGCCGCCAGCCATCAATAACGTCATCCCTTCCGAGAAGTGAAGTAATTTACCTAATAGCATGGCCCCACAAATTGTAATGGTCATTTGTAACAGGATGAACACCACTCCACTCAGTTTAAGGGCTTGGATGGTTTGAAACGTAATCGTGGCGCCGAGCAACATGACGGAATACTCTAAGAGCCGCTTTTCTGACCAGGCGGTACCACTTTGCCAAAATGGCTGCCGAATGATGGTATTACCAAGCAAAATCCCAATCAGTAAGGCAATTGTGGGGGCGCCGAACCCCTTTAAAATGGTAGAATTTAACGCTTGACTAATAATTGCAAGTAACAAACTGAGGCCGAATCCGGGTAACACTGCCCGTTCTGGTTTCATAATGACTCCTCCCTCTCTTTTAATACTTTGTGAAGTATACAGGTATTCTTGCTATTAATAAAATATCTATTTATAATAGTTTTAATTAATATTTTTAATCGAAAGGAGTCAGTAATGGACAAATTCATTAAGACGTTCATGGCGGTATATGAAACCCGTAATTTTTCGTTGGCGGCTAAACAACTGTTTATTTCACAACCAAGTGTGTCCGTCAAGATTCATCAGTTAGAGGAACAATTGGGTGTTGTTTTATTCGAACGAAATGGGCATCGTCAAGTTCGCCCAACGACGGCGGCCACTCATTTTTACAAAACAGCAGAACAATTGCTGCAAACTTGGCAGCAAGGCACCCAAGAAGTGCAACAGCTGGCAGCTCATCCTAGAAAAAACGTTATCTTGGGTTTCTCACAGACGACCTCGGTGGAATTGTTACCCGCAATTATTCATTCGCTTTTGGCCGACTCAAGGTTTTCAATTACGATCCATACTATGAACTCCGAAGCAATTTTACAAGCAGTGATTGATCGCGAAATTGCGTTTGGCATTATTGAAAAGCCAATTGTCGCCGACTACGTCCAACAAGTGACCATTCCAGGTGACGAACTGGTGTTGGCTGGTAATTCAGATGAAACATTATGGCTGTTACGTGAGCCAGGTTCTGGCGTCAGACACTATACGGATGCTTACTTACATGAGCAGGGCATCGTGCCAAAACAGACTCTTGTGATCGATAGTAATCAAAGTATTATTGGCTTGCTCGCACACGGAATCGGTAAAACCCTCATGTCAGCAGGGGTGTTACCTGCCACCGTACCACAACGGTCACTTAGCCAGCAGTATCATCGTAACTTTTATTTGATTGGATTAGATCATGAGCCGAACCCTGAATTGATTGATTTAAGGCGAGTTATGGCACAAACGATTCGCCAAATATCGCGTAAATAAAGTGCAACACCCGGATATTATTAGTAATGGCACGCCAGGTATGCTAGAATGGTCAAATGAATTAAATTGGGTCGATGGGAGATAACGCAATGGATAATGGAGAACAATTAGTCATTATTTCAGGCATGAGTGGTGCTGGTAAGACAGTTGCCATGCAGGCCTTTGAAGATTTAGGTTATTTTTGCATTGATAATATGCCGCCTTCGCTCATGAATAAGTTTTGGGAGTTGGTTCAAGAATCAGGCAAAATTAAAAAAGTGGCCGTAGTCATTGATTTACGGTCCAAGGCTTTTTACGGTGAAATTAAGCAGATGACGACTGACATTTCCGATTTAAGTCAGTCAGATATGGCTCAAATTGTTTTCTTGGATGCGGATGATGAAACTTTGGTCTCTCGCTATAAAGAAACGCGGCGGTCACACCCCTTAGCGCGAAATGGCCGGGTAGTTGATGGCATTAAGGATGAACGTAAGCTTTTAGCGCCGTTGAAACAAGCTGCGCAGTTAGTTATCAATACGACGCAACTCACACCGCGTAAATTACGTGAAGAGATTTTTCACAGTTTTGAATCTGGTGAGAATCAGACTTTTCACATCGAACTCATGTCGTTTGGGTTCAAATATGGGTTGCCGATTGACGCCGACATCGTTATGGACGTCCGCTTCTTACCTAATCCGTACTATCTACCAGAGCTCAAAAATCAAACGGGCTTAGATCAACCAGTTTATGATTACGTGATGCAGCAGCCGGAAACAGAGCAGTTTTACCAACAGTTTTTGAGTCTGCTCACAACCACGGTGCCCGGTTATAAACGAGAGGGCAAAACGAACTTAACAATCGCAATTGGCTGTACTGGTGGTCAACATCGGTCGGTTGCTTTGACTGAACGAATTGGTAATGCGCTTGGGGAAACTTACCCCGTGCACATCAGTCACCGCGATATTGCGAAACGAAAGGAAACGAATTAATGATGGAAGAACGACATCGCCCTAAGATTGTGGTGATGGGTGGCGGTACTGGCTTGCCCGTTATCTTGCGCAACCTAAAAGGCCACGATGTGGATATCACTGCGGTGGTGACCGTTGCGGATGATGGTGGCTCATCTGGTATTATTCGAGACTATGTCAATGTTGTGCCACCTGGCGATATTCGTAACGTGGTGGTTTCTTTATCATCACTGCCAACGATTGATTTACAACTATTCCAATATCGTTTTGATAGTAATGATCAATTTTTCGCCGGGCACGCGCTGGGGAATTTAGTGATTGCAGCGTTATCTGAAATGCGAAACGGTATTTTTGATGCTGTGCAGGAATTGTCCCACATTATGAAAGTGGACGGTCATATCTATCCGGCAGCTAACGAACCGTTAGAGCTCAATGCCGAATTTTCGGATGGTACAACGCTGACCGGTGAATCCGAAATCACTGCAGCGCATAAACTAATCAAACACGTTTGGGTGACATCTAGCCAACATCACGATGTTGCACCGGAGGCGGTTGATGAGGTGATTGAAGCAATTATGACAGCTGACCAAATCGTACTGGGGCCTGGTAGTTTGTTTACCAGTATTTTACCGAACTTAATGATCGGTAACGTGGGTGAAGCGCTACGGCGGACGCCCGCTGAAGTGGTTTACATCTGCAATATCATGACGCAAAAGGGTGAAACTGAAAAGTTTACGGATGCCGATCACGTCCGAGTATTGAATCAACACCTACACCAAAACGTGATCAATACGGTATTAGTTAACACGAAAAAAGTACCAGATGAATACATTGATTATCAACGCTGGAACGAGATGTCACGGCAAGTGATTCACGATTTTAAGGGATTACGGGCACAAGATTGTCGCGTGATTTCAGCCGATTTCTTGGAATTGCGAGATAACGGTGCCTTTCATAACGGTAAATTAGTTGTGGAAGAGTTAATGAACCTGCTAGGTCAGGTCAATTCGCGTGTATCTGAGGGGAGGTAGACAGGGTGTCATACGCAAGTGAAGTAAAAAAAGAACTAACAACGTTGGAAGTTCATAAGGAGAATGCTAAGGCGGAACTCATTGCCTTAATTCGGATGAATGGTTCAATTGCAATTGCCAATCATCATTTTGTGTTAAATATTCAAACTGAAAATCCTGCTATCGCTAGACGCATCTACCAGTTACTTAAACAGTTTTACGATGTCGAAAGTGAACTGATGGTTCGGCGTAAAATGAAATTAAAGAAGAATAATCTTTATATTGTGCGGGTTAATGAAGGCACGGATAAAGTTTTGGACGATTTGGGCATTTTTAAGGATGGTCAAATTATTGAAGATGTACCAGAGTCATTATTGCAGAGTGATGCACAGGTGCGGTCATATTTAAGGGGCGCCTTTTTGGCAGGTGGCTCAGTGAATAATCCGGAAACCTCGCGGTATCATTTGGAAATCTATTCTGTTTATGAAACCCATAACCAGATGATTGCTAAGATGATCAATCAATACGATTTAAACGCAAGAACAACGCCTCGTCGCGGTGGGTTTATTACCTATTTAAAAGAAGGCGAACGAATTGCGGATTTTTTGTCGTTGATTGGGGCAACTAGTGCGATGCTTAAGTTTGAAGACATTCGCATCATGCGTGACATGCGTAATTCAGTTAACCGGTTGGTTAATTGCGAAAACGCGAATATGGATAAAGTCGCAACTGCGTCTAGTAAACAGATTGAAAGCATCGAATTTATTGATGCTTCAGTTGGATTGGGCCAGTTACCACCTAAATTGCGCGAAGTGGCTGAAACTCGGTTAGCTAATCGCGAAGTCAGCCTTAAGGAGTTAGGTACCATGATTCCAAGTGGTGCGATCTCTAAATCTGGCATTAACCATCGATTACGCAAAATTAGTGAGTATGCGGATAGTTTAAGAGAAGCAAAAGTGGTTTAAGACACAAAAAAGGTGAGCCAAGCGGCTCACCTTTTTTGTGTCTTAAATTGCAGGTTATTTACGATCTTTAGAACTGGTCATAATTGCATCTAACAAACCGTAATCGACGGCTTCTTGAGCAGTTAAGTAATGGTCACGTTCAGTGTCCGTATTAACCCGTTCGATTGGTTGACCAGAGTTATCAGATAAAATCTGGTTAATCATCTTCCGTGCCTTCAAAATCTCTTCGGCAGCAATTTCAATTTCTGTTTGTTGACCTTGAGCACCACCTGATGGTTGGTGAATCAAGACTTGTGAATGTGGTAATGCGAAACGCTTGCCCTTAGTACCTGAAGAAGCAAGGACACTGGCCATTGAAGCAGCCATCCCAGTCACGATGGTTTGAACATCAGACTGAATAAAGTTCATCGTATCGTAAATTGCCATACCAGAAGTGATAACACCACCTGGTGAGTTAATGTAGAGATAAATATCCTTCGTTGAATCCTGTGCATCCAAGAACAAAAGTTGTGCGATAATGGCGTTGGCCATATCATCTTCAATTGGACCGGAAAGCATGATAATTCTGTCCTTTAATAGGCGAGAGTAAATATCATAAGCACGTTCACCGCGGGACGATTGTTCGATAACCGTTGGGACTAAGTTCATAGCTTTGCAGCCTCCTTATGATCAATTCGTTATAGATTAGCCGTCTGATGACTAACTGATTTGTAGTTTAACCCAAAGGTCAATAAAGGTCAAACAAAAAGATTTTAAAACTAGTTAATCATTGGCGTCTCAATCTCACACTAGTTAGAATACCATATTTTACCATTTTCTGGCAGTCTAAAGCTTATATTGCTAATTGTTGTTTTTGAGAGTTCTGAATTGCCCCTTGAATTTATATTCAAATTCAGGTATAGTATTCTAGTGTTGAAACGCAAACTATGCGCCTGTAGTGTAATGGATCGCACGTAAGATTCCGGTTCTTGAAATGGGGGTTCGATTCCCTCCAGGCGCACTCAGATAAAAAAGGATGCCAGTTGGCATCCTTTTTTCGTGATCTAAATTCATTGTGTTGCTTTATTAAACTGTTGGAAAGCAAACTGGTAAGCTTGCGGTAAGATTTGATCCCAGTAAGTCCAGCTATGACCGCCAAAGTTATCAACTTGATAGTTGACGGTTAGGCCGTCTTGACGCAACCGTTTAACAAAATAATTAACGTTTTTGATTGGAACATGGGTATCGTATTTTGAACTTTCAACGTAAAGTGCGGCCGGTGGGGTGGCTTTTTGAAGGTAAGACTTAACAAATCGCGTTGGCTTTGACGCGTTATACAACGTCGTGGAAAAGCTACCGTTTTGACGCCAACCAGCAATGGTCGGATTCGCTTGGATGTGAGGTGTCGCAACTTGCCAAACGGCTGGCGAGAGCATGATACCGACTGAAAATTGATTTGGATGGCGGAATAATAGGCGTGCAGCGCCGTACCCGCCCATTGATAAACCGCCAATGGCTCTTTTATTGCCGCCAGCTGTTTGATAGGTTTGCGTGATTTTAGGAATGAGTTCACGCATAATGGCCTGTTCATACGGTTGAGTCTTAGTGTTTAAGTAGAAAGAATCCTCAGCTGAAGGGAAGACGACAATGACTGGTTCGTTGAATTTCTTTACCAGTTTATCCAAAAAGTGTTTTGTTTGGGATTTCGTCGTAAAGTCGGTCTGGTCGCCGTTGGTACCGTGAAGCATGTAAATTGAAGCAAATCGTTGACCTTGGGCTTTCAAGCGCTGGTAATTTGCCGGCAAGTAAACACGATAGTGCCACTGCTTTTTAAGTAACGAGCTGTACAGAGACCGGTTTTCGACGCGACTTGGCGAGGCAGTAATGGCTGTTTGGTCTTTAGCAGAGTGACTCAAATGGGCTTGTAAGCTGTGAGTGATGCCAAAGCCAATAATGATGATCAGAGAAATGACGTCGATCACGATGACGATACTTTTTTTATTCAAAAGTGGACCTCCTAGTAATCAAATTTTTATTTTAGTACAAGTTGAGGGGCACGACCAGCCAAAATTTGTCGTCATTGCAAGCGCAACCAACTTATCGACTAAGTTGCATTTCGTTATTTTGACTGCTATAATTTGCTTTGTGGGTTAGGTAACCCATTAATTTTTGACCTCACTGGGTCGTATTACGTCAACATGGGACATATATTGTCCCAATTGGTAACAGAGAGTGGGTATGGTTATGGATCTCGAGTGGAGATGGGTGAATGCGGTAGTACCGAAGATGACCCAAAAACTGCTCAGACGTTACTCGTTATTGTCGACCGTGAGCCGGATGCAACCGGTCGGTCGGCGACTGCTCGCTGAGAAGTTGGCGCTAACGGAGCGAACGGTCAGAACTGATCTCGATAGTTTGGTTGAGAGTGGTTTGATTGAGATGGCGCCTAAGGGTGTGCGTCTTACTGGCGATGGTCAAAAGGCTGTGTTGAATTTGCAGCCACTGGTTGAAGACTTAACCGGTATTCGTAAAAAGGAAGCGTTACTTCAAGAACGACTTGGCTTAAAGGGGTGTCTGATCGTTTCGGGTGATTCTGATTCGCAGCCAGACGTCAAACAGGCCATGGGACGCGTTACCAATGATTTACTCAGGCAGCAATTACCATCAGCTGATAGCATTGTTGCTGTAATGGGTGGCACCACGATGGCGGCCGTTGCCAATAACTTAACGGCAACGTTGACCGATGAACGCAACTTAACGTTTGTTCCCGCCCGTGGTGGCATGGGTGAGTCGCCCGACATTCAAGCAAATACGGTTTGTGCCAGAATGGCGACTGCAACGAACAGTCGGTATCAAGCACTGTATCTGCCTGAGCTAACGTCTGAAGCAACATCTTCATCACTGCGTCGTGAGCCATTAATTGCGAAAACCCTGTCCATTATTGCTAACGCAAATGTTGCAATTCATTGTGTTGGGGATGCAATGGCAATGGCTCAGAGACGTCAAATGTCTGAAACGGACATGGCAACGTTAACCAAGCGGCAAGCCGTTGGTGAGGCATTCGGTGATTTCTTTGATCAAAACGGTCAAATTGTCTACCGGGTTCCCAAGCTTGGTTTATCGATATCCGATTTGGAAAAAATGGATCTCGTGGTTGCCGTGGCAGGCGGTCATAGTAAGGCTGCCGCTGTTGAGGCATATTTCAAAATACCTCCGACTGGAACTTTTTTGGTCACAGACGAAGGTTTAGCTGACATGATTTTAAAGAAGTGATACTATATATAGGTATTGCTGTTTAAAATAATTATTTTTACTTCCTAAAGGAGGAAAACACAGTTATGACTGTAAAAATTGGTATTAATGGTTTCGGCCGCATTGGTCGTTTAGCGTTCAAGCGGATTCACGAACTTCATTCTGACGACATCGAAGTCGCAGCTATCAATGATTTAACTACCCCTTCAATGTTGGCATACCTCTTAAAGTATGATTCAACACATGGTCGTTTCCCTGGCGAAGTTTCAGCAACCGATAAAGGTATCGTTGTTGACGGCAAGGAAATCCCTGTATACGCAGAACCAAAGGCTCAAAACATTCCTTGGGTTAAGAACGACGGGGTTGACTTTGTACTTGAATGTACTGGTTTTTACACTTCAGAAGAAAAGTCACAAGCTCACTTGGACGCCGGCGTTAAGCGTGTCTTAGTTTCAGCTCCTGCAGGTGACGTTCGGACTGTTGTGCCAGGTGTTAACTTGGATACTTTGAAGGCTGACGATGTGATCGTTTCTGCCGGTTCATGTACAACTAACTGTCTAGCACCAATGGCATACTTCTTAAATGAAGAATTCGGTATCAAGGCCGGTACTATGACCACGATTCATGCCTTTACTGCTACTCAACAAATTCTTGATGGCCCTCGCGGTAAGAAGATGCGTAACAACCGTACCGCAAGCATCAACACCATTCCTCACTCAACTGGTGCTGCTAAGGCTATCGGTTTGGTTATCCCAGAATTGAACGGTAAATTACAAGGCCATGCACAACGTGTTGCCGTTGTTGATGGTTCTTTGACTGAATTAGTATCTGTCCTTGACAAGAAGGTCACTGCTGACGAAATCAACGAAGCAATCAAGAAGCACACTGTTAACAACGATGCCTTTGGTTACAACGATGACGAAATCGTTTCAACTGACATCATTGACGACCCTCATGGTTCAGTATTTGACCCAACTCAAACTGAAGTTACGACTGCCGGTGACACTCAGATCGTTAAGACTGTTGCTTGGTACGACAACGAATGGGGCTTCACTTGCAACATGGTACGTACTTTGTTGCACTTTGCTTCACTTTAATTTAAATAAAGTACTCAATTAAAAGGCGGAGGGAGGAGACTTTCTTCGCCTTTTATCGTCAATACGGCATTAATTGAGAATTAACCAGGAGGGTTTTAAATTGGCTAAATTAACTGTTTCTGATTTAGCGCTTGAAGGCAAAAAAGTCTTAATGCGTGTAGATTTCAATGTTCCTATCAAGGATGGTGTGATTGGTAACGATAATCGTATCGTTGCTGCATTACCAACCATTCAATACGTGATTGATCATGGTGGCAAAGCCATCTTACTTTCTCACCTTGGTCGCATTAAGTCTGAAGATGACAAACCAGGCTTGTCAATGCGTCCAGTTGCAGAACGTTTATCAAACTTGCTGAACAAGCCAGTTACCTTCGTCCCAACGACTGAAGGTGCTCAACTTGAAGAAGCCATTAACAAGATGTCAAACGGCGATGTTTTGGTTATGGAAAACACTCGTTATGAAGATGTTAAAAATGGTGAACAAGTTAAGCGCGAATCAAAGAACGACCCTGAATTGGGTAAGTATTGGGCTTCACTTGGCGATGTGTTCGTTAACGATGCCTTTGGTACCGCACACCGTTCACACGCCTCAAACGTTGGGATTGCTGCCAACATGAAGCAAACTGCTGCTGGTTTCTTGATGGAAAAAGAAATTAAGTTCATCGGTGGCGCCGTTTCCAACCCAGCTCACCCATTTGTCGCTATTTTAGGTGGCGCTAAGGTTTCTGATAAGATTGGTGTCATTGATAATTTATTAGACAAAGCCGATAAAGTTATCATTGGTGGTGGGATGACCTACACTTTCTACGCCGCAAAGGGTATGAAGATTGGTAACTCACTTGTTGAAACCGATAAGATTGATTTGGCTAAAGAAATCATGGATAAGGCTGGCGATAAGCTTGTCTTGCCTGTGGATTCAATCGTTGCCGAAAAGTTTGATAACGATGCTGCCCACAAAACTGTTGAAGGCGACATTCCTGATGGTTACATGGCCCTTGATATTGGACCAAAGTCAGTTGCTGAATTCAAGGATGTTTTGAAATCAGCTAAGTTAGTTGTTTGGAACGGCCCAATGGGTGTGTTCGAAATGAGTAACTACGCCGAAGGCACACTTGAAATCGGTAAATTCTTGGGTACTTTAAGCGATGCAACAACCATTGTCGGTGGTGGTGATTCTACCGCTGCTGTTCAACAATTAGGTGTTGGCGATCAATTAACCCATATTTCTACCGGTGGTGGCGCTTCACTTGAATACCTTGAAGGTAAAACTTTACCAGGTATCGCCGCAATTAGTGATAAATAAATTAATTTTTTTGAAGCCAGGACACCTCCTGGCTTCTTTAGTCTAAGCGATTAGGCCATTTTTGACAGTGGCGATGAGGCCCAAGATACTGGATAAAACGTTTTCAATTCGATAAAATGAACCTGTTACTTCAAATTGTTGAACAAAAGGAGCGTTTACTGTGCGGATACCATTAATTGCGGGTAATTGGAAGATGAATAAGTCGGTCAATGACGCCCGTGCTTTCATGCAAGCGGTTGTTGATCAATTACCGGCACCAGATCAGGTTGAAACGGCAATTGCAGCACCAGTTATTTTATTAGAAACGATGCTTGAGTTAAACACGACCAACCGGTTAAAAGTCGGTGCAGAGAATTGTTATTACGAGGATTCGGGTGCTTTTACTGGCGAAACGAGTCCGATGGCATTGGCCGAAATGGGTATTCCATACGTGATTGTTGGTCATTCTGAGCGGCGTAGTTACTTCGGTGAAACTGACGATGTGATTAATCGTAAGGTTCATGCTGTTTATCGCAATCATATGACACCAATTCTGTGTTGTGATGAAACAATGGGGCGTCTCGAAGCCGGTGAGAAAATTCACTGGGTCGTGAGTCAAGTTACTGGTGCCTTAAAGGGTGTGAGTGATGAGTTGGCGCGACAGTTAATTATTGCTTACGAGCCAAGTTGGGCGATTGGTAGTGGCAAATCAGCTTCCGCGGATCAAGCTGAAGAGGGCTGTTACCTCATTCGTCAAACAATCGCTGACATTTACGGTGACGCGGTAGCTGATCAAATGCGTGTGCTATACGGTGGTAGTGTTAATCCGGATAACATTGCGGAGATCATGGCCAAGCCAAACATCGATGGTGTTTTAGCAGGTGGTGCCAGTTTGAAGGCCGAAACTTTTCTGCAATTAGCACACTATCAAAAATAAAGCCAAATTATAATTGCAAGTTCAAGGGTAAACTAATAGAATAGACTGCGGGGAATTGTTTCCCGCTAGGTTAAACTTTCATAAGGAGAGAATATAATGTCAATTATTTCTGATATTTACGCACGCGAAGTCTTAGACTCACGTGGTAACCCAACTGTTGAAGTTGAAGTCTACACTGAGGCCGGCGCTGTTGGCCGCGGAATCGTTCCTTCAGGTGCCTCAACCGGTGAACACGAAGCCGTTGAATTACGTGACGGTGACAAGAGCCGTTTTGGTGGCAAGGGCGTTACTAAGGCTGTTGACAACGTTAACAACTTGATTGCCAAGGAAATTGTCGGCTACGATGTAACTGACCAAATCGCTATTGATAAGGCCATGATCAAGTTAGACGGTACCCCTAACAAGGGCAAGCTTGGCGCCAACGCCATCTTGGGTGTTTCATTAGCTGCTGCCCGTGCTGCTGCTGATGAACTTGAAGTTCCGCTTTACAACTACTTAGGCGGTTTCAACGGTCATTTATTACCTACACCAATGATGAACGTTATCAACGGTGGGAAGCACGCCAACAACAAGGTTGACTTCCAAGAATTCATGATTATGCCTGTTGGTGCACCTTCTGTTAAGGAAGCTATTCGTATGGGTGCCGAAACTTTCCACGCCTTGAAAGCAATCTTAAACGACCGCGGCTACTCTACTGCCGTTGGTGACGAAGGTGGTTTTGCACCTGACTTGAAGAACAACGAAGAACCATTCGAAATCTTGGTTGAAGCAATCAAGAAGGCTGGCTATGTACCTGGCAAAGACGTTGCAATCGCCTTTGACTGTGCATCATCAGAATTCTACAACACTGAAACTAAGACCTACAACTTGGTTGGTGACGGTAAGTCATACACTGCCGAAGAATTTGTTAGCTTGCTTGAAAGCATCGTTGACAAGTACCCAGTTGTTTCTATCGAAGATCCTTTGGATGAAAACGAATGGGAAGATTGGCAAATGGCAACTTCTCGCTTAGGCAAGAAGGTTCAATTAGTCGGTGATGATTTGTTTGTTACCAACACTGATTACCTTGAAAAGGGTATCAAGATGGGCGTTGCAAACTCAATCTTAATCAAGCTTAACCAAATCGGTACTTTGACTGAAACTGTTGAAGCCGTTGAAATGGCTAAGGAAGCTGGTTACACAGCTATCATCTCTCACCGTTCTGGTGAAACTGAAGATACCACCATTTCTGACTTGGTTGTTGCCTTGAACGCAGGCCAAATCAAGACTGGTTCAATGAGCCGTGGCGAACGTATCGCTAAGTACAACCAATTGATGCGTATCGAAGACCAACTTGGTGAAGTTTCTGACTACAAGGGTATCCACTCATTCTACAACTTGAGCGAACAAGCCCGCGAAGCTATCCAAAACAAGTAATTAACAATTAACTGAAAAGTTAGAATTAAGGATGAACGTCATTGACGTTCATCCTTTTTGATTGTGAACTGTATCGAGTTTAAAACAACCGAATGCTCTTTTTTCGTAGGTATGGGTACCAAGGTGAGAAGGAGTGTTTTAATGGTAAGCAAACGCAATCAGATTTTAATGGGACTCGGTATTATGGTAGGGATGCTAACCGGTCCACAATCGCAAACGGTAAAAGCAGCACAAAAGTTCATACCGTATACGATTAAGTTCCATCTTGACCGAGAGGTTCAAGATGCCAACGCACCAGATTTTCGAGTAAAAGCGGAGCAACATTCACATTTTGTGGATGCTCTGATACCAGGTGTAAGTGTTATGAACGAGCGACTCAAGGGGTTTGATTTATTGACACTCTTTCCAGGTTATGAGTCACGAAATGATGCATCGAAATTTTTGGGCACTGAAATTAAGAACAAAGTCTTCACTGCTCGTTATCGAATTAGGGGGCTGGCTCATCACCCTAGCTTAACTTACAAACTTGTCAATCCGGATCAAACCGTCAGCTCAAAAATTTTTGAAAAATATGAGTATGCATACGGCACAAACGGCGGGGCCTATCAGCCAGTTATTTCAGGCGAGTTAGAAGGACAATACTGGCTGGCGGATGAAAAGGAAAAAGAAATCACTGTAGACGAGACAAAGTTTGAAACAGTAATTCATCGTCGTCAGGTTCATTTAAAGATAATTGTGGTTAATCAGGCCACACAATCAGTTATTCAACACCAGTTACCAAAGCAAGTCACAGTGGCTTTTCAAGATATTGATGAAAAGCTCACTGAGCTAAAGCGCCATGTCAATACGGTTGATAAAGAGTCAGTGAAGCAGACCGTTACGTACGATGAAGAGGGTGACGGCATTGTTCGGTTTGAAGTATCTGATCAAACTGCCCTCGAAATGGCCTCAAACGTGGCGTTAGAACCAGACTCAAAGCCAGAACCGGAGTCAAAGCCAGAACCGGAGTCAAAGCCGGAACCGGAGTCAAAGCCGGAACCAGAATCGAACCTGGAATCGGAATCAAATCCGGAACCAGAATCGAAACCAGAACTGGAGTTAAATCAGCAACCAGAATCGAGCCTAGGACCAGCCTCAGAGCCGAACCCGGAACAAGAGTCGAATCAGCCAACAGTATCGAAGCCGGCATTAATGCAACAAAGTGAAGCAAAACCAGAAGCAAAACCAGAAGCAAAACCAGAAGCAAAACCAGAAGCAAA